>NZ_JAMJWD020000001.1 GCF_023554255.2 Phyllobacterium sp. 21LDTY02-6
GCCCCAGCGCCAATGGTACTTCGTCTCAAGACGCGGGAGAGTAGGTCGCTGCCAGGTCTGCAAAACGCAACAGGAAACAACTCTTCAATCAATACCGGCCGCGCAAGCGGCCGTTGCCGTTTAAAAAACAACACGCCAAAAAACGTGACGCGGCACAGAAAACATCGATGTCAAAGGGCGTGCAGCGCCCCGCCCGACGAAGCCACAAGCTTCGAGCACGGGCAAACCCGGAAATCCGGGCTGCCAGCGGCATTCGCCGCAAATCTTGGTGACGCGGGGTGGAGCAGCCCCCGCCCGGTCGCAGAAGCCAAGGGCTTCGAGCACGGGCAAACCCGGAAATCCGGGCTGCCAGCGGCATTCGCCGCAAATCTTGGTGACGCGGGGTGGAGCAGCCCGGTAGCTCGTCAGGCTCATAACCTGAAGGTCACAGGTTCAAATCCTGTCCCCGCAACCAAACCAGACAAGCCAGCAGGCATCAAGCCAGACAAAGCCCCGCAAGGGGCTTTTTGCGTTTCCGGGCCTCCGAAACCGTGTCCTGTCCCATCAGCGCTTCGAGCGCGGCCGTCTCGCCCATGAAGCCGGCGGGCTTCTGGCGCAAGCGCCCGGAACAAACCCCGAAACCAGCTTCTCATCCCCAACTCCACACTCCGCCAGCTCCAGACAAGAAGCAGGCCAAATCCCTTTTTGTTGCATCAGCATAGTGCGTGCTTCGACAAGCTCAGCATGAGGGAGGTGGGGGCTCAGCATGAGGGAGGTGGAGTGCGGCATATTGCATAACCGATGATCTCGGAACCCTACCGATCGCGACCGTTCGTCGGGATTGGACAGATCCGCCAGCGCATGACAAAACTTCTGCAGAGGCCAAATCGCAGGAGGATCATTCATGACGGAGCAAATGGCGGCCAGGACAGGCGAGGGCAGGGCTATCAAGACGAACAGCACGAACAGGACCTTGAGAGCGGCGGTCTGCGCCCTTGTCGCCGGTCTGGCCGGCTCGATATCCATCGCGATGGCGGAACCTTCGTCCAAGCGCGACGAATTCTTCTGGCTCGCCGAGATCAACAAGGCCACCACGGTCATCAACAGCGATGAGGGGCTTCTCGACAAGGCAATGACACCCGCCATTGCCAAGGCACTCGGCAAGGTCATCGAAGCTGCCGACAAGCCGGGCGCGAAACGGCCGAGCACTGTCATCACCTTCGAGCCGCTGCTCATCGAGGCCGGCGGGATCGATGTGACATTGCTGCATGCCGGGCGATCGAGCCAGGACATGCACGCCACCTACCGCGCGGCGATATTGCGCGAAAAGCTGCTGCAGCTCGGCGACCAGCTCAACAAGACGTCGACGACTTTGGTCGAGCTTGCAGCCAGGCACGTCGACACGATCGTCCCCAACTATACCAATGGCGTCGCCGCCCAGCCCAACAGCTATGGCCATTATCTGCTGGGCCATGCGGCCGGCTTCGATCGGGACGCCCAGCGGATCAGGGAGGCCTATGCCCGCATCGATCGCTCGGCGATGGGAACGACGGTCCTCAACGGTTCGAGCTGGCCGCTGAACCGGCGCCGCATGGCGGATTATCTCGGTTTCGGCCAGATCGTCGAGAATGCCTATGATGCGTCGCAGATATCTTCGGCGGACGAACCGGTCGAAGTCGCAGCAATCGTGACCAGCATCGGGTTGCATATCGGCAATTATGTCGAAGACGTCATGACCCAATATGCGCAGTCGCGGCCGTGGATCCTGCTGCAGGAGGGCGGCGCCAATACCTATGTGTCGAGCGCCATGCCACAGAAGCGCAATCCCGGCATTCTCAATTCCACGCGCAGCGATGCCTCCACGGCGGTGACATTGGCCATGGGACCGGTGATCCAGGCCCACAATATCACCCCCGGCATGAGCGACCCGAAGGATGTGGATCAGAATTCGGAGATGATCGACGCCGCCATCAAGGCGCTGACGCGGCTCGACGATGTCTACCAGGCATTGGTCATCGATCCGCAACGGGCGCTCGAGGAGCTCAACAGCGATTGGACCGCATCGCAGGAACTGGCGGACATATTGATGCGCAAGCACAAGCTGCCATTCAGGGAAGGCCATCATTTCGCTTCGGAGGTGGTCAGCCATGCGCGGCAGCACGGGATCAGACCACTGGATTTTCCCTATGAAGAGGCGAAGAAGATCTATGCGCAGGCGGTCAAGGACACCGCGGCCGCCAAGGAACTTCCAATGACCGAGGCGGAGTTCCGCGCCGCGCTCGATCCTGTCGCCATCATTCGCAACAGGGCAACCGAAGGCGGTCCCCAGCCGCAAGAGATGGAGAAGATGATTGCTTCCTCGCGATCGCGGCTGGCGGCGCAGGGCAAGTGGATCGAGGAAAAGCGCCAGCATGTCGACACGGCGCTGCAAAAGCTGGACCAGGATTTCGCGCGATTGCTGAACTAGCAATTGCGTAGCTGGAACATTCACCCCGGCAACCGGCGCGATGCGTTGTTTCGCGCCGGAATGCCAGGCTGGCGGTTGGCAGGGAGAGACTAGGCGGCGGTTATGTCGACCACGCCGCAATCGCCCGGCTCGGTGCCGAAGACGAGGCGGTGGCCGATATCGTCCCAGCCCATGGCCGAGATCGCGCCCTTGCCGGGCCGCCGCAGCACGACTTCCTTCTGGTCGCCGAAACGGCCGACGAGGATCATGCCATCGGAATAGCCGATCGCGACGATTTCCTCGACAGGATGGCAGGCAACGGCAGTCACCATACTATCGCCGCGCGTGCCGAGCTCCAGCGGCGCCTTGCCCATCGGTCCGTCCTTGCCGGCGAACGGCCAGATGATCGCCGCAGGCGCGCCGGAGGTCGCGAGCCATTTGCCCTTGACGCTCCACGACCAGCTTTTCACCTTGGCAGGATAGCCCGTCATGCGCATGTGCCGGTTATCCTCGAGCCGCCAGCCATGCAGGGCATTTTCCTGCATCGAAGTCACGAGAAAGCGGTTGTCGGGTGAATAAATGACGCCGATATGGGCGCCCTTCCATTCCAGTTCGGTCGGCGGGCTTGCCGTAGCCGGCCAGTGCAGCGTCACGCCATTATAGCGCGCCACCGCGAGCCGCAGGCCCTTCGGCGCAAAGCCTATGCCTTCGACGCTGCGTTCATGCGCGATTTCCTTCGTGGTGCCATCGGGCAGGCGCGTCCAGACGAAACGCCCGGAGCCATAGGCTATGGCGCCGTTCGGCGCGGCAGCGAGGGAGGTGATCCATTTGCGCGGCTGGCTGGCGAGTTCCTGCACGGTCCCGTTCAATCCCGTCGAACAGACACGGCCGTCTTCGCCGGCGGTCAGCAGCGCCTTGCCGTCGGCCGTGGGGATGGCGCAAAGCAGCCCGTCATGAGCCTCGACGGTCTTGTGTCCATTGTCGAGCCGATGGACGGAGCCATCGGCGAGCGCGAAAAACGGGACGTTCTGTACGAAACGGGCATCTATGCAGTGCCCGTTCAAATCAAGCGGTGCGATTGTCGGCATCAGGCAAGGCAGCCCTCTAGTCCGGCTTTCAACGCCGCCTCGTCGAGATTGCGCCCGATGAAGACGAGGCGGCTGTCATGCTTCTCGCCCGGCTTCCAGGCGCGCTGATGGTCGCCCTCGATGATCATGTGAACACCCTGGATGACGTAGCGGTCGGGGTCGTTGCTGAATGCGAGAATGCCTTTCAGCCGCAGGATGTCCGGTCCCTGTTCCTGGGTGATCTTCTGTATCCAGGGGAAGAACTTGTCGGCGTTCAGTTCACCGCTGCGCAGCGATACCGAGCGGACAGTGACGTCATGGATCGGCGAGGCTTCGCCATGGTGATGGTGGTCATGATCATGATCATGGCCATGATGGTCGTGATGATGATGTCCGTCATGGTGGTGGTGATCATGGTCGTGATCGCAATCGGGACCGCAAACATGGTCGGGATGATCATGATCCAGGAAATGCGGGTCGCTCTCGAGCGCGCGCGACAGGTCGAACGCACCCCGATCCAGCACCTTGGCCAGATCGATGCCGGCGCGTTCCGTCCGGTGGATGACGGCATGCGGGTTGATGGCGCGCACGGTTGCCTCGACGGCGGCGAGTTCCTTTGCGTCGACGAGATCGGTCTTGTTGAGGAGGACGACATCGGCAAAGGCGATCTGGTCCTCCGCTTCGCGGCTGTCCTTCAGGCGGAGCGGCAGATGCTTGGCGTCGACAAGCGCGATCACGGCATCGAGCGCAGTCTTCTTGCGCACATCGTCGTCCATGAAGAAGGTCTGGGCCACGGGAACAGGGTCCGCAAGGCCGGTCGTTTCGACGATGATCGCGTCGAAGCGTCCCGGCCGGCGCATCAGGCCCTCGACGACGCGAATGAGATCGCCGCGAACGGTGCAGCAGATGCAGCCATTGTTCATCTCGTAGATTTCTTCGTCGGATTCGACGATCAGGTCATTGTCGATGCCGATCTCGCCGAACTCATTGACGATCACGGCGTAGCGCTTGCCATGATCCTCGCTCAGGATGCGGTTGAGCAGGGTGGTCTTGCCGGAGCCGAGATAGCCCGTCAGGACAGTGACCGGAATCTGCGATGTCTGCGCCTCGTTCGGTGACGCTGAAACGGTTTGAGCTTCACTCATCGTGTGCCTCTTTTCTTGATCAGACACAGGATATAGGTGATCGGGCCGGGTTTTGCCACACGTCCTTCGTGCAATAATTCTATGGAAAACATCAATCCTGCTGAAGTGGGGCGCGGCGCAGCGATGCCACGTCGAACGCCGCCACGTCCCCCAGCAGTTCGACCGTCGCCGCCAGGCAATGTTCGATGATCGCCTCGCCGGCCGCGGCACTGGCGAGATCGGCCCGTCCTGCCACACCCTGCGCATTGAGGTCCGTCATCTTCCAGCCAAATGCGTGCGGGCCATAGGCGCGCAGATGCTTGAACTTGCGGGCGAAAAGCGCCTGCCGGGAAGGGAAGTTCGCCGCCGCCGGAACATTCACCAGGTCCGGATGCAAAGCCAGCATCACCGAGGTTTCGATGAAGCCGCCATGGATGTCGAGCGCCTTCTCCTCAGGCGAAATCAGGCCCGCCGGCAGGCCGAACCGTGTCCAGCTCGTTGCGACGGCCAGCATGTCGAAACGGACGCGCAGTTCGGTCGCGACGATGGTCATCAAAGGCGAATTGCCGCCATGGGCATTGAACATGACGAATTTGGCGATGCCGCGCCTGGCCAGGCTTTCGCCGATGCCGATCCAGCGATTGACGGCCTCGTCGAACGAGAGGCTGCGCGTTCCTTCGATGTCCATATGCTCGACGGAGTAGCCGACGGTCTCGGTGGGGAGAAATTCCACGTCGAGTTCGCGCGGCAGCAGGGGTTTCAGCCTCTCGACAAGGCCGGAGGCGATAAGCGCGTCCGTTTCGAACGGAAGATGCGGGCCATGCTGCTCATGGGCGCCAAGCGGCAGGATCGCTATTCTATTGTTGGAAGCCATCCCGCGGTTCTAGCTCAAAACAGCGGCATTTTCACCATGGGAAATGAAAATAGGGCGCGCTGCTTAATCGCCTAGAAATTCGTCGGCAAATTTCATCTGATTGTCACACAAGCATAGTAACGCCATTCCAGCCTTGCAAATTCGGTGCTTCACGGCACTGCCCGACATGCGCCAATGGCGAGCCGACACGCGCCATTGGCGGAATGATTTGTAGAAGATTCACCTGGTTAATAAGTTAGACTAGTCCTGTCGTAGCCAACTCATCGTCATTGTAGTCCGTAAGGAGCAAGAGTTCGAATGGTCAAGGATCGCAAACCGTTAATTCTCCATCGCCTCCAGGCGACAGCGCGACTCACCCGGACAGCGCTCGCCATTCGGCTGCTCGGCCACGGGCTTTATGCCGGGCAGGATGCTGTGATGCTGCAGCTCGCCCATGAGGACGGGCTGTCTCCGAGCGTCCTTGCCAAGCGGCTGGGCGTGCGCCCGCCGACGATCACCAAGACGATTTCGCGGCTGCAGGCGCAGGGCTTCGTCAAGAAGGAAGGTTCGGCTACCGACCAGCGCCAGGCCCATATCTTCCTGACCGTCGCCGGCAACGAGGCGATAAAATCCATCGAGAAGTCGATCCGCAAGACGGAGAAGGACGCGATGAAGGGCTTCGACAAGAAGGATCGCAAGACGCTGGTGAAAATGTTGTCGCGCCTCGAAATGAACCTTTCGGCGGCGGACCTGCTGCGCCAGACCGGCTCCGAGGATGTGGACGACGATTCCGAAGATGAATGAAGGCGGCGCAGGATGTCCCGGCGGCCGATGGAGCATATCCGGCGCATCGGAAAGACGGTGGCAAAGTCCTGTTGCTTCGCAGATGAAAGAACTTTGATTTATCCGGCAGCAATGGCATAACGCGAGACGAATGTTCTGTTCGGCGAACAGAATCGCGGGAGGCCTTTCTTTTGGCGCAAAAAATTAAACTATCGACAATTGCCGACGCGCTGAAAGTGTCTACTGCCACGGTATCCCTGGCTTTGCGCGACAGTCCCTTGGTGGCGGACCAGACAAGGGAGAAAATCAAGGAACATGCACGGGCGATCGGTTATATCTACAATCGCCGCGCGGCAAGCCTGAGGACTTCGCGGTCCGGTATTGTCGGCGTCGTCGTGCACGACATCATGAACCCCTTCTTTGCGGAGATCCTGCGCGCCATCGAGGGCGAGCTGGACCGTTCCGGCCAGACCTTCATCCTGTCCAACCATTATGATCAGGTCGAGAAGCAGCGCACCTTCATCGAGACGCTGCTGCAGCTCGGCGGCGATGGCGTCATCATGTCGCCGGCAATCGGCACGCCGGCCGAAGACATCCGCATGGCGGAGGACAATGGCCTGCCGGTCGTGCTCATCGCCCGTACGGTCCAGGATGCCAATGTGCCGGTGTTTCGCGGCGACGACGCCTATGGGATCGGCCTTGCCACCAATCACCTCATCTCGCTCGGCCATACGCGCATCGCCATGGTCGGCGGCACCGACCAGACATCGACCGGGCGCGACCGTTACGAGGGCTATCTCCAGGCGATGCAGAAGGCCGGGCTCGAGGCCAAGCCCGAATGGCGTATCCCCGGGCCAAGGACGAAGCAGGCAGGTTTTGACGCGGCGCCGCAGTTCCTGGCGCTGAAGGACCATCCGACGGCGGCGGTGTGCTGGAACGATCTTTGCGCCATCGGCATGATGAACGGCATCGCCCGCGCCGGGCTGGTGGCCGGCGTCGATATTTCCGTGACCGGATATGACGATCTGGAGGAGGCGGCCATTGCGACGCCCGCCCTGACGACGGTGTGGAACGGCCAGCGGGAGGTGGGGCAGCGCGCGGCGCGGGCCTTGCTCGATCAGCTCAATGGCGCCGACACGCATGCGCGGCAGGAACTGATCAAGCCGGAACTGCGCATCCGGCAATCCACTTCGAAACCACGGGAACGGTAGGCTCTATTCGGCTGCCTGAAGCCCGGACCGGCGCGCCTTGTGCGTCCGTACCGCTTCGCCGAAGGCCTGGAACACCTTGCGCGAGGCGCTGTCGGTCTTGACCCAATATTCCGGATGCCACTGCACGCCCACGGCGAATGCAGCGGCATTCTTCACGGATACCGCTTCGATGGTGCCATCTTCGGCGGTTGCCTCGATTTCCAATTGTGCGGCCGGCCGGTCGATCGCCTGGCGATGGACCGAATTCACCTTGATCGTGCCTTCGCGCATGATGTCGGCCAGGCACGAGCCGGGCTTGATCCGCACCGGGTGGCGTATGGCGAAGCGCTCGGCCTGATCTTCCGATTGCGGCGCGCGATGGTCCATGCGGCCGTCCAGCTCCTGGATCTCCGTCGCCAGCGTGCCGCCGAGTGCAACGTTCAATTCCTGGATGCCGCGGCAGATGGCGAGAAGCGGGACGCCGCGCTCGATGGCGCGGCGGATCAGCGGCAGCGAGGTAGCGTCGCGGGCGGGATCGAAGGGTTCATGGGCTTCGCTCGGCTGGACACCGTAGAGCGACGGATGGACGTTCGACTTCGAGCCGGTCACCAATACGCCGTCGACGCCGTCGAGAACGGCATCGACATCAAGGCTGGCGCCGAAGGAAGGAACGATCAGCGGGATGACGCCTGCCGCATCGAAGGCGGCCATGAGATACTGGTCCGGGGCAGCATGCCATGTGTAATTCTCGAAACTGCGGACATCGGATGTGATGGCGACGAGGGGCTGCCGCATTGCATGTACTCCAACCAGGATTTCCACCAATGTAATGCGACTCGGGCCGAATTCCAATGGCATGGCCGCTCGTGATGCTGGACTAGCCGCGACGAGTGTGTAAGGTGCGCGAGAATCGGAGAACGAGGCGGAACGCCCGTCGATCGGGGCCGAGAATTGGTGGTGTACCCCATGGGAGGAGAATAGATGGATCGTCGTTCCTTTATCACGAAAGCAGGTTTTGCCGGCGCCGGCGCTGTTGCGGCTTCCGGTCTGGCGGCGCCAGCGATCGCACAATCCCTGCCAAAGATCACCTGGCGCTGCGCCTCGTCATTTCCGAAGACGCTGGCGATCCTTTTCGGCGCAGGCGAAGCATTCGCCAAGCGGCTGAGCGAAGCAACGGACGGCAATTTCACCATCCAGCCCTTTGCCGCCGGCGAAATCGTCCCGGCGCTGCAGGTGGCCGACGCAACGGCGGCCGGCACGGTCGAGATGTGCCATTCGGTCGCCTATTATTACTGGGGCAAGGACCCGACCTGGGCGCTGGGCGCCGCGGTTCCGTTCGCGCTGAATGCGCGCGGCATGAATGCCTGGCACTATCATGGTGGCGGCATCGACCTGATGAACGAGTTCTTCAACAAGCAGGGGTTGCAGGTCTATCCGGGCGGCAATACCGGCGTGCAGATGGGCGGCTGGTTCCGCAAGGAGATCAACACGCTCGACGATCTCAAGGGGTTGAAGATGCGCGTCGGCGGCTTTGCCGGCCGTATCCTCGAGACGCTGGGCGTCGTGCCGCAGCAGCTTGCGGGCGGCGACGTCTATCCCGCCCTGGAGAAAGGCACGATCGATGCCGCGGAATTCGTCGGTCCGGCCGATGATGAGAAGCTCGGCCTGCAGAAGGTGGCGCCCTATTACTACTATCCCGGCTGGTGGGAAGGCGGTCCGACCGTCAGTTTCATGGTCAACAAGGAAAAGTGGGATTCGCTGCCGCCCATCTACCAGTCGCTGTTCCGCACCGTGGCGCAGTCGGTCGATGCCAACATGCTGCAGCAATATGATTATCTCAATCCAAGCGCGATCAAGCGGCTCGTCGCCGGCGGTGCGCAATTGCGGCCGTTCAGCCCCGAAATCCTCAGCGCCTGCTTCACCACGGCCAATGATATCTATGCGGAACTCGAAGCCAATAACGAGCCGTTCAAGAAGATCTGGCAGTCGATCAAGGCATTCCGCAACGAGCATTTCCTTTATGCGCAGATAGCGGAATATACTTTCGATACGTTCATGATGGTGCAGCAGCGCAACGGCAAGCTCTGAGCCCTGTGGCCGGCGCGTCTCGATGCAGGCGCGGCGGCCATGCCCTCGATCAAGCTACTTGCGGCCAGCTACTTGCGGTTGTCTTATGCCGATGAGCAGGTTAACAGGATCGGATGAACGTGCGGCTCATCGGTGATGGTCAATGACAGTTGATGGATGTCTTTCCGTCGCGGGGAAAACCATCGTGGTTACCGGCGGCTCCTCCGGGCTCGGCCTGCAGATGGCGCAGGTATTGGCCGCCAATGGCGCCAATGTCGTTTCCATATCGCGCACGCCCGCGCCGGACAATGCCCGGCACCCGAACATATTGAACATCATTGCCGACGTCACGATAACCGACGACATAGCCCGCGCCTTCGATGAAGCCGAGCGCTCGTTCGGTCTCGTGACGGTGGTTTTCAACAATGCCGGCATTGCGTCCATCGAACGGGCGCTGACGACGACGCATGAGCAGCTGCGGCAGATTTTCGAGGTCAATGTCGAAGGCGCATTCTTCGTCGCGCAGGAAGCCGCGAGACGCATGATCGCGCAGAAGCGCGGCGGTTCTATCATCAACCTGTCCAGCATATTGGCCGATGCGCCGATCAAGGGCTCGTCAGCCTATGCCATGTCCAAGGCGGCGGTGACGCAGATGACGCGCTCCCTTGCGCTCGAATGGGCGCCATACGGCATCCGGGTCAATGCCATTGCGCCCGGCTGGTTTCCGACACGGTTGAACGAAACGATCATGGATGGACCCGCCAAGGGCTTCTTCCAGGGACGCAATCCGATGCGCCGGCTGGGTTCGCCCGACGATATCGACGGCACGGTGCTTCTGCTGGCCTCGGATGCCAGCAGCTATGTCACCGGCACCGTCATCACCATCGATGGCGGCCACAGCCTGCAGGGCTAGACGCGTTCATCGTGCGGAAACGTCCGCACGGCCAGGACGAACACCAGCAGCGAGAAAATGGCGGCATCCTTCCACAGGACAGGGAAATAGCCGCCCCATAGCGACTCCGCCATGCCGACCGCCGCAGCGCCCAAGGCGGCAAGCAGCGGCTGCGAAAAGCTGCCGGCGGCGGTGATGAAGAGGATCTTCAGGCCGAACACCATCCCGGTCGTGAAGCTGATATTGCCGTAGTAGAGCGCCGCCAGAAAGCCGGTCAGCGCACAGATCGCATAGGCGGCGAATACCGCGAGCATGCGCACCCGGCGCGGGTCGATCCCGCAGAGGGCGGCGGCGGCCGGTTCGTCGCTGACGGCGCGCCAGGTCCTGCCTGCCGCCGTCAGGCGCATGACGAACTCGCCGGCGGAGATGATGGCGATGGCAGCCGCGACATTGACGATCTGCATCCGTGTAAGGCTGACATCGAGCGCGCCGGCCATGCGCACCGGCTGTGCCAGCATGGGCGGCAGCCAATAATCGCGGGTATTGGCGGCGATCCGCGACAATTCCATCAGGAAGATGCTCAAGCCCAGCGTCGCGACGAGCACCGTGTTGCGGCTTCCCGCATCTTGCAGCGGCTCATAGATGTATTTCGTTATGAGACAGGCGCCGAGCCCGACATAGATCACGGCGACCATCAGGCCGAAGCCCATGGCCGCCGGCAATGTCATCCACAGGGCGGTCCAGCCGAATGCCGTGCCGAGAATGAAGGTCTGGCCGGAAAAGGCGAAAACCGAGCCGAGGGACAGGTCGGTCCGGTGCGTCAGGCCATGGATGAGGACATAGCCATAGGCCAGCAACGCATAGAGCGAGGCGTTATGAATGCCATTCAGGAGAAGTTGCAGAAAATAGCCCATTCGGTCTGTTCCAGCCTGAGCGCTATTCTAACTTGCAAAACGCTTTTTACCAGTTAGAATTTAGCCATGACATTTGCGTGGACGGAACATCGGTTCAGCGGCGGTGCGCTGGCGCTGGACCTCGTCAATACGGTGATCTACCGGCAGGCGCCGCAACGGGCGCTGGACCGTTTCGACGACCGCGTACAGATGGCGGCATTCGCCGCGGCGGCCTCGCGGTTTCGTGCGGAAGAACTGGGCGGCGCACGGCTGCGGGCGCCGGCGACGGAGGAACAGGCGAGCCGCCTGATCGATCTGCGCGAGGCGATCAACCGGCTGTTCCGCGATGCGGTGGCGGATGAGGCCTATGGCGCGGCGCATATGGCTAGCTTCCTGCGCCTTGCCGCCAATGGCGTTGAAGAACAGCCCGATGCGAGGCTGAGGCTTGCCGGCGGCGGCAATGGCGATTTGGGCGACCTGCCACTCAATGTCGCCGCCGTTCTTTCCGCCATGCGGCTTCTCGATCAGCGCTGGCAGTCGCGGATCAAGATTTGCCCGAATTGCCACTGGCTTTACCTTGATCAAAGCCGCAATCGCAGCCGCCGCTGGTGCGACATGGCGATCTGCGGCAACAGGGCCAAGGCGAAGCGCCATTACAGCCGCAGGAACGCCGATGAAACCGCGCTCTAGGCCGACAGGGGGGCTCCGCCATCCGGGCCTTTGGCTGGCCCTGCTGCTGGTCCTTTGTGCCTGCCGCGATGCCGGGCAGGCCGATTATCTGCAGGTGAGCGGAAAACTGTTCGTGTTCAATTACCGGATTGCAGAGGCGACTTACCTCCTGACGCTGAACAGGCTGCGGCCGCTGCCGGAGGAGACGCGCCTGAAGGCGACATTCGACAATCCGGCCGGCGGCGAGCCCCTCGTGGTCGAGCAAAGGATCTGGCCGACGATGGAGCGCATCACGGTGCAGAGCCCGCCGGTCAAATGTGTGAAGGCGCACAAGGAATATCATGTCGTGATCGAACTCGTGGACGCCGGCGGCGCGAAGCTGCAGACCATCGAGCGCATGATGGTCTCCGATACGGATCAGTCGCTGATGCCCGACAAGCCGCTCGTCGTCGGGCCACTCTATGATGCCAACCCCGACCGAACGCCGGACAAGCAGGATTGCCCCGCTTCATGATGCGATGATCTGGCGGCAAAGTCGCCTCCGGGCTTGCATTCGGTGGGGTTTTAGGCTCGTCTCCCTGTGGCCCATGGCAGGCACCAAGGAGAGATATCCATGATCACCCAAATCGCAATTGCCCCGCTTGTCGCGCTGATCGCCGGCATCCTGATCCTGATCGCGCCGCGCCTGCTCAATTATGTCGTGGCGCTCTATCTCATCATCATCGGCGTGCTGGGGCTGTTCCCGAATCTGCTGAACTGACGGGAAAAAGCCCGTTGGCCTCCGGCGAGGCGCAAGGGCGACTATCTGCGCATTGCGCTGGAACGCCGTTTTCGCTATTGCGAATGGGACGTCGATATTATGAGGATTTTGAGATGGCGGAACATCACGACACGGCTCCCGCAGAGCTTGGCGCACCCATGGACTACAAGGAGCATGAAAACACCTACAATCTGTTCCTGAACCTTTCGAAATGGGGCGTGATTACCTGCGTGGCATTGTTGATTGCCATGGCTTTCGGCTTCTTTGCCGGCGGTTTCTTCTCGGCGCTCGTGCTTTTCATCGTCATTTGCGTGGCCGCCTGGTTCTTTGTCTGAGGTACGGGCTTCGTACGCAGTTTCTGGCATTTGACCGGCGGTCGGACCCGCCGGCCGGCCGGGTGGGGTCGCGGATGTAATTTTGCGTGAGCGGCGGCAAGCCGTTCGGCGTGCAGCTTCAGGGGGGTAGAGCTTGGCTCAGACATTATTCATACCGAAAGAGACTGATGCCACCGAACCGCGTGTTGCGGGCTCGGCGGAGACGGTTCGCAAGCTTATAGGGCTTGGTTTTGCCGTCGTGGTGGAAAGCGGCGCCGGCACGGCATCGCGCATCCCGGACAGCGAGTTCGTAGCGGCAGGCGCGACAATCGGCAAATCATCCGATGCAAAGGCCGCCGACATCATCCTGAAAGTGCGGCGGCCATCCTCCGCCGAATTGAAGTCCTACAAGCGTGGCGCCGTGATCGTCGCCATGCTCGATCCCTATGGCAATGATGCTGCCGTGAAGGAACTTGCCGATGCCGGCGTGACCGCCTTCACCATGGAATTCATGCCCCGCATCACCCGCGCGCAGGTCATGGACGTGCTTTCGAGCCAGGCCAATCTCGCCGGTTACCAGGCCGTCATCGACGCCGCGGAGGAATATGACCGCGCCATGCCGATGATGATGACTGCTGCGGGCACGGTGCCTGCCGCGAAAGTCTTCATCATGGGCGTCGGCGTCGCTGGTCTTCAGGCCATCGCCACGGCGCGCCGGCTCGGTGCCGTCGTGACCGCAACCGATGTGCGGCCGGCGGTGAAGGAACAGGTCGCTTCACTGGGGGCGAAGTTCCTGGCGGTGGAAGACGAAGAGTTCAAGGCCGCCGAAACGGCAGGCGGCTATGCCAAGGAAATGTCCAAGGAATACCAGGCGAAGCAGGCGGCCCTCGTTGCCGATCACATCGCCAAGCAGGACATCGTCATCACCACGGCGCTGATCCCCGGCCGGCCCGCGCCAAGGCTCGTGTCGCGCGAAATGTATTCCCGCATGCGGCCGGGTTCGGTGATCGTCGATCTGGCGGTCGAGCGTGGCGGCAATGTCGAGGGCGCCAAGGCTGGCGCGACCATCGAGGTCGACGGCGTGAAGATCGTCGGCCATCTGAACGTTGCCGGCAGGATCGCCGCCACCGCGTCGCAGCTCTATGCCAAGAACCTTGTCGCTTTCGTCGAAACGCTGGTCGACAAGGAAGCGAAGGCGCTCAAGATCGATTTCGAGGACGAACTGGTGAAGGCCACCGTCCTGACCCATGACGGCCGGGTCGTGCACCCGAATTTCGCCAGCGCGCAAGCGCCGGCTGCCGGGAAGCCGGCGGTAAAAGCCGCCGCCCGCGCAAAGAAACCATCCACGGCCGAGAAGGCTCCAATCACGAAAGCCCCGGTCACAAAGGCTTCGGCCGAGAAAGCTTCGGCCGAGAAAGCTCCGGTCAAGAAGGCTCCGGCGCGCAAGGCCGCTGCTCCGAAAAAGACTGCACAGGCTAAGACTACGCCGCCCGTCAAGACGGAAGGAGAGGCATGATGGCTGAGGATACATTGAATAAAGCGCTCGAGACGCTGAACCAGGCGACGGAAATGGTGCGCCAGGCAGCCGAGACCATGCCGGACGCAGCGGGCGCCGCGGCGCATGCCGTTACCGGTGGGGCGGTGGATCCGTTCGTGTTCCGCCTTGCCATCTTCGTGCTGTCGATCTTCGTCGGGTATTATGTGGTCTGGTCGGTTACGCCGGCGCTGCATACGCCGCTGATGGCCGTCACCAACGCCATCTCGTCGGTCATCGTCGTCGGCGCGCTGCTCGCGGTCGGCCTTTCGGCCAGCGGCGCGGCAACGGGCTTCGGTTTCATCGCGCTCGTCCTGGCGAGCGTCAACATCTTCGGCGGGTTCCTCGTGACCCATCGCATGCTCGCCATGTACAAGAAAAAAGAAAAGTGAGACCAGAAGCATGAGCGTTGATTTCGCAGCTTTTCTCTATCTCGTCTCCGGCGTGCTTTTCATTCTTGCATTGCGCGGGCTTTCGCACCCGACCACCAGCCGGCAGGGCAATTTCTACGGCATGATCGGCATGGGGATTTCGATCGTCACCACGCTTGCCCTGGCCGAACCAAGCTTCAAGGGCCTGGGGCTGATCATTCTCGGCCTCGCCATCGGCGGCGGTGTCGGCGCCTATATCGCCAAGCAGATCGCCATGACCGCCATGCCGCAGCTCGTCGCGGCGTTCCATTCGCTGGTCGGCTTTGCCGCCGTGATGGTGGCGGCTGCCGCGATCTATTCGCCGGATTCATTCGGTATCGGCGAAATAGGCAGCATTCACGGGCAGGCGCTGGTCGAAATGTCGATCGGCGTCGCCATCGGTGCCATCACGTTCACGGGGTCGATCATCGCGTTCCTGAAGCTCGATGGCCGCATGTCGGGCAAGCCGATCATGCTGCCCGGGCGCCATTTCATCAATGCGGCCCTGCTTCTGGCGATCGTCGTGCTGGTGATTGCGCTGGTGATGACCGAAAGCCACACGGTATTCTGGCTGATCGTCATCCTGTCGCTGGTCCTCGGCGGTCTCATCATCGTGCCGATCGGTGGCGCCGACATGCCGGTCGTCGTCTCCATGCTCAACTCCTATTCGGGTTGGGCGGCGGCGGGCATCGGCTTCACGCTGGGCAATCTTGCACTGATCATCACCGGCGCGCTGGTGGGATCCTCAGGCGCCATCCTGTCCTACATCATGTGCAAGGGCATGAACCGGTCGTTCGTCTCCGTCATCCTTGGCGGTTTTGGCGGCGAAACGGCCGGGGCTGCCAGCGGCGAGGTCGAGCAGCGGCCTGTCAAGCAGGGTTCTGCCGACGATGCGGCCTTCATCATGAAGAACGCATCGAAGGTGATCATCGTCCCGGGCTACGGCATGGCAGTCGCGCAGGCGCAGCATGCGCTGCGGGAAATGGCGGACAAGCTGAAGGCCGAGGGTGTCGAGATCAAATACGCCATCCATCCGGTCGCCGGCCGCATGCCGGGCCATATGAACGTGCTGCTGGCGGAAGCCAACGTGCCCTATGACGAGGTCTTCGAACTCGAGGACATCAATTCGGAGTTCGCGCAGGCGGATGTGGCCTTCGTCATCGGCGCCAATGACGTGACCAATCCGGCTGCAAAGACCGATCCGAAATCGCCGATCTTCGGCATGCCGATCCTCGATGTGGACAAGGCCGGCACGGTGCTCTTCATCAAGCGCGGCATGGGTTCCGGCTATGCCGGCGTCGAGAACGAGCTGTTCTTCCGCGACAATACGATGATGCTTTTCGCCGACGCCAAGAAGATGGTCGAGAACATCGTCAAGGCTCTCGACCACTGACCAAAAAAAGCCCGGCACTGCCGGGCTTTTTCATATCCATGGATTGGGTAGGGGGCTCGGCCTCGGCAAATGGCCGCGTCAGGCGCCGCCGCCGCGCGTACGGGCGAGGCCGTCCTTGGCCGGCTTGTAGTTCGGATCGAGCTGAACGGCCTTGGCGTAGGATTTGGCCGCGCGGGCCTTGTCGCCGCGACGCTCATAGATCAGCGCCTGGTTGGCCCAGCCCTCGGCGATATCGCCATCGAGCTTGATCGCCGTATTGAAATCGTCAAAGGCATTGTCGTCGTCGCCAAGCGCCGCATAGGATATGCCGCGGCCATTATAGGGCTCGGCGGCATCGGGCTGCAGCGATATGGCCGTCGAGAAATCCTCGATCGCTTCCTTGTGCTGATTGCGCGCCTGGTAGATCAGGCCACGATTATGGTAGGCGCGGGCGTCCGTGGTGTTGAGCTGGATCGCCTGCTGGAAATCGCTCAGCGCTTCGTTCAGCCGGCCGGCCTGGCGGTACAGATTGCCGCGGCCGATATAGGCGGTGTCATATTGCGGGTTGATCTGGATCGCCTTGGAATAATCGGCGGCCGCCTGGGCGGTGTTCCCCATGTTGCGGTAGACGAGGGCGCGGTTCGCATAGGCCTGGTAGAAATTCGGATTGATCTGCAGCGCCGTGTTGAAATCCTTTATCGCATCATTGTTGCGGCCGGCGCGGCCAAAGGCGGACCCGCGCACATTATAGGCTTCGGGATCCTTGGGATTGTTGCGGATGACGTCGTTCAGCGAACTGATGTTCTCGGCCGACCCTTGCGCCTTGTCGATGCCCACCATGCTGGAGGTGGGGGTGCTCTGACAGCCCGCGAGCGCCAGAAGGGCGACGGAAGACAAGGCGAAACCAGTGGTGCGTATCGATCCGACCAGCGATCGGGCGCGGCTGCTTGATGGCGTTTCCATAGTCTTTTTCATCTTCCCTGTTCCCGTCCAACAAAAAGCTTTGGGTACAAAACCGTTCCCATGTCAAACGAAAAAGGGCGGTGTGACGCAAGCCACTCCACCCTTGACCTCGGTCAAGCCGACGTAAACTACGACTTAGCGTGCCGCTGATGCGCGAACCGGAGCCTTGCGGGCCGGCATCGGCAGAAGGCCTTCGCGCTGTGCCTGCTTGCGGGCAAGCTTGCGGGCGCGGCTGATGGCTTCGGCCTTCTGGCGAGCGCGCTTGATCGAAGGCTTCTCGTAGTGGTCATGCATCTTCATTTCGCGGAACATGCCTTCGCGCTGCATCTTCTTCTTGAGAACGCGGAGAGCCTGATCAACATTATTTTCGCGTACGAGTACCTGCACGTTATTTCCTGTCTCTTAGAATTTCGTTGAGCCCGGTCACCTGAAATTAGGAACAAGAACCAGACTTCGCGATGGGTCCCCACCGCAAACTGGTGTCGGCATTAGCAGAAAGTCTGCGCCATGTCCACCGGAGTCATTCATGCGCGGCAGCTTTTCCTTCGCGGCGGCCCAGCCTCAATCGCGGCTTTCAAAGCCTGAGCGCCAATCTCCGTCGCAAAATGGCAAAAGACCACTGGCCGAATGCGATACTGATGCATAAAAGCGTGGTTCTTCGTTCGGCGTTCGAGGGCGATTGCCGGGCAGGATTTACGCAGTATTCTCCGCGAGGCCGGTGCTTTTTCGGGGATGATTTGCCAAGGATTGGATGATGCGGAAATATTCGGTATTTGCATTGGCACGCGAGGCGATGCGCGCTCACAAGGGCTGGGACCAGCAATGGACCTCGCCCGAACCGAAATCGGAATATGACGTCATCATCGTCGGGGCGGGCGGGCATGGCCTTGCCACGGCCTATTACCTTGCCAAGGAGCACGGCATTACCAATGTCGCCGTCCTCGAGAAGGGCTGGCTCGGCGGCGGCAATACCGGGCGCAACACCACGATCATCCGCTCGAACTATCTCTATGACGAATCCGCCGGGATCTACGAGCACGCGGTCAAATTGTGGGAAGGCCTGAGCCAGGACCTTAACTACAATGTCATGTATTCGGCGCGCGGCGTCATGATGCTCGCCCACAACATTCACGACGTGCAGGTGTTCAAGCGGCACATCCACGCGAACCGGCTCAACGGCATCGACAATGAGTGGCTCACGCCCGAGCAGGTCAAGGAATTCTGCCCGCCGATCAATATCTCGTCGGATGCGCGCTATCCCATCATCGGCGCGGCGCTCCAGCGTCGTGGCGGCACCGCGCGCCATGATGCGGTTGCCTGGGGCTATGCGCGCGCAGCGGCGGATCGCGGCGTCCACATCATCCAGAATTGCGAAGTGACGGGCATCCGCCGCGCGCCGAATGGCGCGGTGGTCGGTGTCGATACCAGTCGCGGCCCGATCAACGCCAAGAAGGTCGGTGTCGTCGCGGCGGGCCACACATCCGTCATCATGAACATGGCGGGCGTGCGCATGCCGCTGGAAAGCTATCCGCTGCAGGCGCTGGTTTCGGAGCCGGTCAAGCCGCTGATACCATGCGTCATCATGTCGAATACGGTCCACGCCTATATCTCGCAGTCCGACAAGGGCGAGATGGTGATCGGCGCCGGCACGGATCAATATACGTCCTATTCCCAGACCGGCGGGCTCCATATCATCAACCATACGCTGGATGCGATCTGCGAGATGTTCCCGGTGCTGACGCGCCTGAAAATGCTGCGTTCATGGGGCGGCATCGTCGATGTGACGCCGGATCGCTCGCCGATCCTCGCCAAGACGCCGGTGCCCGGCCTTTATGTCAATTGCGGCTGGGGCACTGGCGGTTTCAAGGCGACGCCGGGCTCCGGCAATGTCTTCGCCCATACGATCGCCCGCGACGAGCCGCACCGGATCAACGCGCCATTCACGATCGAACGCTTCACAACGGGCCGTCTGATCGACGAAGCCGCCGCCGCCGCCGTGGCGCACTGAATCTGGAACGAGGCCAACACATGCTTCTCATCAAATGCCCCTATTGCGAAGAAGAGCGTCCGGAACTCGAATTCCGCCACGCCGGCGAGGCGCATCTCGTGCGCGAGGGCAAGATCATCGACCAGTCGGACGAGGATTTCGCTGCCTTTCTCTATCTGCGGCAGAACCCGAAGGGCCTTGTCTATGAGCGCTGGCGGCATATTCACGGCTGCGGCCGGTTCTTCAATGCCATACGCGACACGGTTTCCGACAAGTTCCTGACCGTCTACAAGGCCGGCGAGCCGCGCCCCGACTTGACGGCGATCAAGGCGGAGGGCGCCGCCGCTCCCACCACCAGAAAACGCCGCTCCCGCACCACCAAATCGGAGCTCTGACAATGAGTTCGTCACTTTCTTCCGGAAGCAACCGCATTGCCGGCAAGGGCCGCCTCACGCCGGCGAAGACTGTCCGCTTCACTTTCGACGGCCAGAACCTGACCGGTCTTGAGGGCGACACGCTGGCTTCCGCGCTGCTCGCCAACGGCATCCACCTCGTCGGGCGCTCGTTCAAATATCACAGGCCGCGCGGCATTCTCTCCGCCGGCAGCGAGGAGCCGAATGCGCTTGTCGATATCGAGCGTGACAAGGCGCGCCGCCAGCCCAATGTCCGGGCGACCGTCCAGGAAATCTACGATGGTCTGAAGGCGAAGTCGCAGAATCGCTGGCCGTCGCTGACCTTCGACGTCGGATCGGTCAATGATCTCTTCTCGCCGATGCTTCCGGCCGGCTTCTACTACAAGACGTTCATGTGGCCGAAATTCGCGTGGAAGTCGATCTATGAGCCGAAGATCCGCGCTGCCGCCGGCCTCGGCGTGGTGCCGGGAGAGGCCGATACCGACCGCTACGCCAATCGCTTCGCCCATTGCGACCTGTTGGTGGTGGGCGGCGGCGCCGCCGGTCTTGCCGCCGCGCTCGGTGCCGCCGAAACCGGCGCAAAGGTCATCCTGTGCGACGAGCAGCCGGAAATGGGCGGCGCGCTTCGCTATGAAAGCGGCGTCACGATCGATGGCCTCGATGCCTATGCCTGGGCCGAGGCGACCGCAGCCAGATTGCGGAACATGAGCAATGTGACGGTATTGTCGCGCACCACCGCCTTTGGCTATTACGCGCAGAATTTCGTCGGCCTCGTCGAACGGATCAGCGACCATCTGAGCCGGCCTGCCGCCGATATGCCGCGCGAGCGGCTGTGGCAGGTGCGCGCCAGGAAGGTCGTCCTCGCCACCGGCGCCATCGAGCGCCACATGGTCTTTGCCAATAATGACCGTCCGGGCATCATGCTCGCCTCGGCGGCGCGGCTTTTCCTCAATCATCACGGCGTGGCGGTCGGCCGCAAGGTCGGCGTCTATACGGCGAACGATTCCGCCTATGCCGCCGCGATCGATCTCAAGCGGGCAGGGATCGACATCCCCGTCATCGTCGATACGCGCGACAATCCGGCGTCGCCGGTGGTCGAAGAAGCGCGCGCGCTCGGCATCGAGGTCCTGGCCGGACACGCGGTGTTCAGTGCGGGCGGCAAGCGCCGGGTATCGTCCATCCAGGTGAAGCCCAACAAGGGCGGCGGCAATGAGCGCAGGATCACGGTCGATGCCCTGATCATGTCGGCCGGCTGGACACCATCTGTGCACCTGTTTTCGCAATCGCGCGGCAAAGTGGCCTGGGATGCGGCAAATGAACGTTTCCTGCCGGGCGATCATGCGCAGGATTGCGTTTCGGTCGGCGCTTGCAACGGTACCGACGATCTGCAGGCAACGCTGGACGAAGCCCTCTCCGCAGTCGCCGCCAGCGGGACCAGGCTTGCAGCGTCGGGCGGTTCGGGCTGGGTCGGCGGCATGGTGGGTTCGGCCCCCGGCGCCGGTGCGGATACGACCGTAAAGGCCTTTGTCGACTTCCAGAACGACGTCACCGCCAAGGATGTTCGCCTCGCCGTGCGCGAGGGCATGCACTCGATCGAACACGTCAAGCGCTTCACCACGAACGGCATGGCGACCGACCAGGGCAAGACCTCGAACATGCACGGGCTTGCCATCGCCGCCGAAGCGCTGGGCAAGCCTATCCCCGCGGTCGGCCTCACCACCTTCCGCGCTCCGTTCACGCCGGTGACGTTCGGCAGCATCGTCAACAATGCGCGGCACGGCCTGTTCGATCCGACCCGGCGCACGCCGATACATGCGTGGCACGCCGCCCAGGGGGCGCCGTTCGAGGATGTCGGCCAGTGGAAGCGCGCCTGGTATTACCCGCAGGCGGGCGAGGACATGCACGCCGCCATCAATCGCGAATGCGTCGCGGTGCGCAATCATGCCGGCATTTTCGATGCCTCGACCCTCGGCAAGATCGAGGTGGTGGGACCGGATGCGGCCAAGTTCCTTGAACTGCTCTATACCAATCCGTGGGAAAAGCTCGGCGTCGGGCGCTGCCGCTATGGCATCATGCTGCGCGAGGATGGCTTCATCTATGATGACGGCGTCGTCGGCCGCCTCGCCGAGGATCGGTTCCATGTGACGACGACCACGGGCGGCGCGCCGCGTGTGATGCACCATATGGAGGATTATCTCCAGACGGAATTCCCGCATCTCGATGTCTGGCTCACCTCCACGACGGAGCAATGGGCCGTCATCGCCGTGCAGGGGCCGAAAGCCCGGCAGATCATCGCGCCATTGGTGGAAGGCATCGACCTTTCCAACGAGGCGATGCCGCATATGAGCGTGCGCGAGGGCAGGATTTGCGGCGTTCCGACCCGTCTCTTCCGCATGTCCTTCACGGGCGAGGCCGGCTATGAGATCAATGTGCCGGCCGATTACGGCCAGGCGGTGTGGGAGGCCGTCCATGCCGCGGGCAAGCCGCTGGGCCTGACGCCCTATGGCACCGAGGCCATGCATATCCTGCGCGCGGAAAAGGGCTATATCATCGTCGGTCAGGATACGGACGGTACCGTCACGCCGCATGATGCCGGGTTGAGCTGGGCCATCGGCAAGAACAAGACGGATTATGTCGGTATTCGCGGCCTGCTCCGGCGCGACCTGGTGGCTCCGGGCCGCAAGCAGCTCGTCGGCCTGCGCACGAAGAACCCGAGGACGGTGCTCGAGGAAGGGGCGCAGATCGTGGCCAACCCGAACCAGCCGGTTCCGATGACGATGATCGGCCATGTGACGTCGTCCTACTGGTCGGAAAATTGCGGCCGTTCGATCGCGCTGGCGCTGGTCGTGGACGGGACGAAACGCATGGGTGAAACGCTTTATGTGCCCATGCCCGACGGAGTGATCGAAGTGGAAGTGACCGGCACCGTGTTCTTTGACGAAAAGGGAGAACGGCTGAATGGCTGACATGAGCTCCGCAACCCGCCTCCATCCCCTGCGCGCCGACAGGCAAAGCGGGCGCACGGTCAGCGTGACGCCGGCTGGCGACGCGACGCGCATATCGCTGAGGGCACGCCCCGATGCGGTGGCGAAGCTTTCGCGCCTGCTCGGGCTTTCCCTGCCCACGCGGCCAAAATCCACCGCCGTCGCGAAAGACGGGCGAGCCGCACTCTGGCTCGGGCCCGACGAATGGCTGCTGATCGACGCGCCGGACAGCGACGTTGCTGCGGTGCTGGCGCGCGCCGACGTGCTCCATTCCGCGGTCGACGTCTCGCACCGCAATGTCGGGATCATCGTGTCGGGCGAAGGCGCCGACCGCACCATCAGCGGCGGTTGCCCGCAGGACCTGTCACTGGCCGCTTTTCCCGTCGGCGCGGCATCGCGTACGGTGCTCGGCAAGATCGAAGTGATCGTCTGGCGCACCGGCGAAGACAGTTTCCGCATCGAATGCTGGCGCTCGTTTTCCGAATATGCCTATTCATTTCTGCAGGAATCTGCCAAGGATTGCGGCATCTGACAGGGTGACCGCGCGGCACTTATTCTTCAGGTGTGGTTCAACCACACCACAATTACGCCGTGCTTTTTTCTGAATAGACGCAGGTGATTGCCATCCGGCGGTTACAACTGCCGAGAAAAGAAGATGGCGATCAGGAAGCGTCTGGTAATTAATTTTACGGGTTACGAGGGCCTGCGGCCGAACGCCGTGCGCGACCGCTACCTGAACAGTGCGGCGGATTTCGACCAGTTGTGGCATGCCACGACCTCGTCCACGCCGATGGCGCCCGCCGGCGGCGACATCGCCGCCATGACCCTCACCACGACGGGAGCCGATTGGGAAACC
Organism: Phyllobacterium sp. 21LDTY02-6; assembly: GCF_023554255.2. GTDB lineage: Bacteria > Pseudomonadota > Alphaproteobacteria > Rhizobiales > Rhizobiaceae > Phyllobacterium. The sequence goes on from NZ_JAMJWD020000001.1 coordinate 23,557, forward strand.
GAGACGGAATTCGTCCAGTTCGGCACGGCCGGCATATTCGAGGATTACGCGGCCAGGAGCGTGCCGACCCGTTTCGCCTCCGGCCTTTCGGCCTTTCTCGATATCATCCTTTCCGGCACCTTCTATCGTTATTGGCGCACGAGCTGGCGTTTCTGCCTGTTCTTCCTGTGGCCTTTCGCGCTCGCCTGCTTCCTCGTCTCGTTTCTCGTGGCGGCGGGCCTTGCCCCGCTGTTTCTCGAATCCAACCCATGGCATCTTGCCTGGACCATCCCGACGGCGGCGATCATCTGCCGCATCCTGATCCGCTGGCCGGGAGACCGCCTGTTCTTCTCCTATCTGCTCGATGACTGGGCGGCTGCCTCCGACCGGATCCACGGCCGCAGCGCATTGCAGCGCGCGGCGAAATTGCGGTTCGCCGAGATGTTTGCCGAGAAGCTGCGCGCGAGCGAGGCGGAGGAGATCGTGGTGGTGGCGCATAGCCTCGGCACCGTGCCGGCGGTCGAGGCCATGGCCGATCTATGGCGCAGCAATCCGGAGCTGATGCGGAAGAAGCCGATTTCGCTGGTCGCGGCCGGCTCGTGCCTGCTGATGATTGCGCTGCACCCGCGCGCGGGGATGCTGCGCGAGGATGTGCGGTTGCTGCTCGAGGAATCGCCGCTGCTGTGGACAGAGTTCCAGGCGGTGACCGACATCATCCATTTCTATCGCTCGGACCCGGCCAGTTCCCTCGGCATCCGGCCGAAACAGGCGCCGATCATCAAGCGGATCGGCTTCAAGAACATCCACAGGCCGGCGCGCTATGGCCGGGCGAAGAACAATTTCTTCAAGATGCACCTGCTGTTCCTCAAGGGCGCGCAGATCCGCAACGAGTACGACATGGGCATGTTCGTGCAGGGGCCGATACCGTTCCGCGAACTGGTCACCACCTATGCAGGAGAGCCGGCGCCGCTCGACGAACTTGGCAGGCTGGCGCCGGCGAGGGCGGACAATGTCAGAGTTCGTCCATCTCGGGCGGATTTTCCAGGACCGCCAATGTCAGCCAGTTCGCTACCAGCGCGGGCTTGAGCGTGTTCTCGATTTCGAGCGTCACCTCGTAATTGTTGAGCACGCGCCCGGATGGCCGGATGTCGGCATCGGCGAGCTTGAAGCGCGCGCGCACGCGCTTTCCCGTGTGCACCGGCGACATGAACCGGACCTTGTCGAAGCCGTAATTGATGCCTATCGTCGCGCCTTCCAGCATGGGCAGCGCCTCATATGCCAGGGTCGAAAGCAGCGACAGCGTGAGGAAACCGTGCGCGATCGTGCCGCCGAAAGGGGTTTCCTTTGCCGCACGTTCAGGATCTGTGTGAATGAACTGGTGATCGTCGGTGGCGTCGGCAAACTGATCGATCATTTGCTGGGTGACGACGCGCCATTCGGAGCAGCCGATCTCGGTGCCGATCGCTGCCTTCAACTGTTTCAGGGAGATCGCGTCCTTCATGGGTTCCTATCCTGACTCTCTGCCATTCCGGCTGCTCTAGCGCTTTATCGGCGCATTGTCACCCCGGCTGGCTCAGGCCGTCCATTGGGCGATATCGTCGCGTTCGCCGATGAGGGCAAGCCCATGGGCGATGGACAGCAATTCGCCGCCGCTTTCTATGCGGCCTTCGTCGAAGCGCCGCGTGAAGATGCGGCGCACGGCGGGAACGAAGGAGGTGCCGCCGGTCAGGAACACCTTGTCGATCTGCGCCGCGCTGGTGGCCGTCCGTTCGAGCACGTCGTCGAGCGCCGCTTCGATCTTTTGCAGGTCGGGCGCAATCCAGCTCTCGAATTGCGGCCGTGTCACCACCCTGCTGCCGCCGGGTCCGAGCGGTGCGAATTCGAAGCGGGCCTCTTCCTCGGCGGACAGCGCGATCTTGGTGGCGGAGACGGCCTGGTAGAGCGGGTAGCCCTCGTCATGCTCGACGAGATCGATGAAAAGTTCCAGCTTGTCCGGGTCGAGGCTGTCGCGCAGGAGCTTCTTCAATTCGGTGAATTCGCGCGAGGTCTTGAAGATGGAGAGCTGGTTCCAGCGGCCGAAATTGGCGTAATAGGACGATGGCACTTCCAGGACCTTGTCGAAGCTCCTGAAGAAGGTGCCCTTGCCGATCTGCGGGGCGACGATGTTCTCGATCATCCGCGAGTCGAAATGGTCTCCTGCGATGCCGACGCCCGAGTGGCCGACGGGAATGGCGCGCAATCTGCCGGCGGAACGTTCGAAGCGAATGACGGAATAGTCCGTCGTGCCGCCGCCGAAATCCGCGACCAGCACGGTTGCGTCACGGGTCAGGCTCTGGGCGAAGTAGAAGGCCGCGGCGACCGGCTCGTAGACGAAGTGAAGTTCGGGAAAGCCGAAGCGCCCCAGCGCTTCGTTGTACCGCTCGATGGCAAGCGCGGGATCGGGCCTCGCCCCGGCGAAATGCACCGGCCTGCCGACGACCACGCGCGAGATCGCCGATGGCCAATCCGCCTCGGCATAATGGCGCAGGCGGCGCAGGAACACCTCCATCAGGTCTTCGAATGTCTGCCGCTTGGCAAAGACCAGCGTGCCTTGGAACAGCGCGCTGGCGGCGAATGTCTTGATGGATTGCAGGAACCGGCATTCGCCCGGATTGTCGATGAACTGGCGGATGGCCGAATGGCCGGCCTCGACCTTGAGCGCCGTTGCGCCGACGACCGGGTCCTTCATGAAGGAGAGGGCGGTCCGCATCGTATCCGAACTGCCCGTCGGACTGTTGAAGCGGACGGAGCGTGTGCCGTTTCCCTCCGTCAGGGCGAGCACCGTATTGGTCGTGCCAAAATCCAAGCCGAGAGCCTGTGCCATGGGTGCATCCTGTGTGGAATCCATCGAAAATCAGGAGCGCGGCGCCGCGCGCCCCGAAGGGGACGCGCCTAATGACACATCATCGCCCAGGGTGCAAGTCTGGAGGGTGCAAGTCTGTGGGGGTGCAAGTTGGGCTGCGGATCAATCCGGCTTCTTGGGCTTCTCCGAATGGCCGCCAAATTCGCTGCGCATGGCGGAAAGGACCTTGTTGGCGAAATCGGCATTGCCGCGCGAGCTGAAACGCTGTTGCAGCGCGGCGCTGAGGACCGGCGTCGGCACCGCCTCGTCGATCGCGGCAATGGCGGTCCAGCGGCCTTCGCCGGAATCGGAGACATGGCCGGCGAAACGTTCCAGGGCGGGGTCTTCATGCAGCGCATCCGCGGTCAGGTCCAGCAGCCAGGAACTGATCACGCTGCCGCGCCGCCACACTTCGGTAATGTCCGGAATGCTGAACTGGTATTGATAATGCTCGGGATTTTTCAGCGGCGTCGTTTCCGCATCGACCTCATGGCTCTGGAGACCGATATCGGCATTGCGCAGGATGTTGAGCCCCTCCGCATAGGCGGCCATCAAGCCGTATTCGATGCCGTTATGGACCATCTTGACGAAGTGGCCGGCGCCATGCGGCCCGCAATGCAGGAAACCCTGGTCGGCCGTATTGGCCGGGTCTTCGACGCGGGTCGCGGTGGGCGCGACGCTGCCCTTGCCCGGGGCGAGGGAAGCGAAGATGGGGTTGAGGCGGGTCACGGTCGCCTTTTCGCCGCCGATCATCAGGCAATAGCCGCGTTCCAGGCCGAATATGCCGCCGCTGGTGCCGACATCGACATAATGAATGCCTTGTGCCGCGAGATCGCGGCCGCGGCGGATATCGTCATGATAATAGGAGTTGCCGCCATCGATGAGTATATCGTCCTTGTCGAGCAGGGGGACGAGTTCGGCAATGACACTGTCGACGATCGCCGCCGGCAGCATGAGCCAGATCGCCCGCGGCTTGGCCAGAAGCGACACGAATTCGCCGAGAGACGTGCTGCCTTTCGCCCCAAGAGCCTGCAATTCAGTCATGCTTTCGGCCCGTTTGTCATGGACCACGCATTCATGTCCATGTTTCATCAGCCGCTGGGCCATATTGCTGCCCATGCGTCCAAGTCCGATCATACCAAGCTGCATCTCATGTCTCCGGGAGGAAAGTTGGAAATAATTAGGTGATGGCCGCCGGCGATGCCGGCGGCGTCCATTTATAGCCAATTTTGCAGCGATGCTCAGTGAAAAAAACTTGAAGAGCAGCTATCCGTCCGCGCGGGATACGGCCTTGCGTTCGAGGAAGAAGAACGGACGCAGTTTCACGCCGAACACATTGCCCGCAAAGGCCGCTGCCGCCCAGAGCCAGCCGTGAAGGCTGCCGGAGGCGATGCCGGAGAAATAGGCGCCGATATTGCAGCCATAGGCGATGCGGGCGCCATAGCCGAGCAGCAGGCCACCCGCGACGGCGGCCAAAAGTGACCGCAGCGGTATGTTGAACGACGGCGCGAACTTGCCGGCGAGCGCCGCTGCCAGCATCGCGCCTGCGACGATGCCGAAATCCATCACCGAGGTGATATCGGCGAAGACGCTTTCGCCGAGCGCCTTGGCATTGCCGGGTGTCTGCCAATAGGCCCATGCGGACGGGTCCACGCCGATGATCTGCGCGCCCTTCGCGCCCCAGAGGGCGAATGCGGAGGTGATGCCCCACGGCCGGCCGGCAATGGCCAGCGTGACGAAGTTCAGGAGCGCCAGCGCGACGGCGCCGAATACCAGCGGCCAGGGTCCGCGCAGATAGCGCGGCAGGCCGTGGCGCGGCGAGGGCGCCGGTGTTTCGAGCGCGCCATGGCGACGCTTCTCGACCAGTACGGTCAGGCCGGCGATCGCTAGGAACAGCAGCAGCGAAATCGCGATGCCGCCCGCCGCGCCGAACGTGCTGACCAGCGATATGGGCGGAAGCGCCGGCAGGCTCGTCCACCAGTCGAAATGGACCGTGGCGACGACCGAGCCGATGATGAAGAAAAGCAGGGTGACCAGCATGCGCGCATTGCCGCCACCGGCGGTGAACAGCGTGCCGGAGGCGCAGCCGCCGCCAAGCTGCATGCCGACGCCGAACATGAATGCGCCGATGATGACCGACAGTCCGGCCGGCGATACGGAGCCCTTGACCGCGGTGCCGAAGAGCGATCCGCTCGCCAGCGGCGGGAAGAACAGCAGGACGGCGAGCGCCAGCAGCAGCATCTGCACGCGCAGGCCCCGGCCGCGGCCATCGGCGATGAACACGCGCCAGGCGGAGGTGAAGCCGAAGGCCGCATGGTAGAGCGTGATGCCGAGGGCGCCGCCGACGAGGAACAGCGCGCCCTGCGCGGGTCCGTAGGCGAGGCCCAGCGCAAGCGTGCCGATGGCGAGCACGAGGAGCGCTCCCAATCCGGGCGTGCCGAGCGGCGAATGCGCCGTCGGGTTCTGGTCGAGGGTGGTTGCAGACATGATCGATATCCTTCTTTGCGCGGACCATACGCCTGCGCCGGAAGCCATGCCAGAAATCACCTTGCCCTTATTGGTTGGGTAAGGAACGATATTCTCCGGTTCCGGATAATAGTGGAACGATATTCCAATCGGGCTGTTGCAAACTTGCAGGAGAACCACCTCCCGGTGGATCAGGACGAGGGAGTTGGGCGATACAGCGCCACGCGGTTGCGGCCCTGCGCCTTGGCCGTGTAGCAGGCGGCGTCGGCCTGTGCCAGCGCCTCGCCAAGGGTGATCGCACCATCGCCCAGCAGCGTGACGCCGATGCTCGCTCCGACGTCCCTCAACTCGCTCGGACTGGCGGGACCCACGCCGAGCGCGCCGACGAGCTCGTTGGCGAGCGCAATGGCATCTCCCTCGCTGCCCACAGTGACAAGCACGGCGAATTCGTCGCCGCCGAGCCGCCCGGCAATGGCGCCATGCGGCAGGATGCGCAGCAATATCTCGGCGAAGGATTTCAGCAATTTGTCGCCGGCGGCATGGCCATAGGTGTCGTTCACCGACTTGAAATGATCGAGATCGATGTAATAGAGCCCGTACTGGACGCCGGCGGCCAGCCGGGCGAGGGCCGAGGTGGCCGCCGTCTCGAAGGCGATGCGGTTGCTCAGTCCGGTCAGCGGGTCATGCGACGCGGCATGGGCGAGCTGGCGCTGCAATTGCCGCGCGGCGGTGATGTCCTGGACGATGAGAACCGCGCCCGTGATGCGGCCGGTCAGGTCGAACAGCGGCGATGCAAGATTGCGCAGCGCGCGCCGCTCGCCGTCGGGGCGGAAAAGCAGATTGTTCTCGGCGCCCTCCACGGTCCGGCCGCTCCTGATCGCCAGCATGCTGCTCAACAATACCGGTTCGCCGGTCAATTCGTCCCGCAGGGCAAAGACCGCGTCCACCGTCTCGCCGATCAGGTCGGCCTTGCTCTTCAGCAGAAGGCTTTCCGCCGCCGGATTGGCGAAGGTGATGCGGTTTTCCACGTCGGTCGTCAGCACCGCATCGCCGATGGAATTCAGCGTGATCCGGTAAAGCTCCTTCTCCCGCGCCAGCGCTTCCGCGCCGACGACTTCATCGGTGACGTCCCAGATGCTGCCCATCAGCAGCGTCGACGCCCCATGCGTCACCCGCCTTGCAAGCGCGATCACATGGCGTATATCGCCGTCGGGCTTGACGATCCGATAGCGCATCTTGGCCGGCTGCCCGGTTTCCAGCGTGCTTTCGATCTGCGCTTCGGCGCTGGCTGCGTCGTCGGGATGGAGCAGTTCGTGCCAGGTTTCGCGCGCAATGGTGCGCTCGCCCGGCGGCAGCCCGAAAATCTCGCGCATGCGCCGGTCCCAATAGACCGTTTCGGTCGCCGGATCGAATTCCCAAAGCCCGATCTGGCCCGCATCGAGCGCCAGCTGCACGCGCTCGTTCGAAAATTTCAGCTGGCTTTCCACCTGCTTCTGGCTGGTGATATCGGTCTGCACCCCGATCATGCGGGTGGGCTTGCCATCCGCATCCCATTCCACCACGCGGCCGCGATCCAGAACCCAGACCCAGTACCCGTCCTTGTGGCGCAGCCTGAACTCGGTCTCGACACTGTCGCTGAGCCCCTTCACATGGCGCTCGCCGCTTTCCACGGCGCGCAGCCGGTCTTCGGGATGAATGAGGGTGAGCCAGAGGTCGCTGCGGTCGCCGAGCTCCTCCGGGCGGTAGCCGAGCATGCGCTTCCAGGTAGGAGAATAATAGCACTGGCCGGTGACGAGGTTCGAATCCCAGACGCCAAGACCGGCCGATTCCAGTGCGAAGCTCCAACGATTGGCCTCCGCATCTTCCTTCGTAACATTCGGGCCGGAATGCAGCCTGATATTGGGAACGTCCGTCATGGCCGGATGCTAGCACAGAATAGGGCAACTGACAGTGTCCTCGCACGCATCGGGACTCAATTCATTCGATTGACTTAATTTGTCTCGCGCCTATAATGCGGGCATGGAAAAAGTCGCGAAAGATGAAGCCAGGGTCCCGGACCGGGGCGAAGCCACGCGGATGAAAATCCTCCCTGTCGCGCTCGACATGTTCGGCCGCTACGGCTTCGACGGAACCAAGACGCGCATGATCCGCGATGCCGCGGGCGTGAACCTGCAGGCGATTCCGTACCATTTCGGCGGCAAGGAAGGGCTGTACCTGGCGACGGCCGAATATCTCGGCGACCGCATCGACGCCCATGTGGCGGAGCTGCGCGGCCAGATCCGCGGCCGGCTGGAGCAGCTCGCCGCGGAGGGGCTCGCTCCCTCGCGCGAGGAGGCGGGAATGCTGCTCGGCTCGATCCTGAAAAAGATGGCGGCGGTGTTCGTCAGCGATGAATCCGCGCCGTGGGCGCGGTTCCTGCTTCGCGAGCAGATGGAGCCGACTGCGGCATTCCAGATCATCTATGGCCGCGTCATGAAGCCGATGCTCGAAGTCGGCACGCGGCTTGTCGGAACCATGCTCGGCGAAGACCCGGCATCCGAACATGTGCGCCTGCGCATGCTGGCGCTCATCGGCAGCATGCTCGTCTTCCGCATGGCCAATGCCGCCGTGATGGCGCAGATGCAGTGGTCCGGCGCTGGCCCTGCCGAAGTCGAGCGCATTCAGGCCCTCGCCGAGGAACTGATCGCCGATCTTGGAGCGAAACGATGAACAGGCGGGCGCTGATCATCGGTCTTGCCGGCATAGCCCTGCTCGCTGGCGCCGGCTGGTGGTTCGACGTTCCGGCACGCATGGGCTGGGCCGAGCCGTCGGCGGCGGAGCGGACGCTCTACGGCAATGTCGATATCAGGCAGGTCCAGCTCGGATTTCGCGTCAATGGCAGGATCGACAGGCTCTTCGTCGACGAGGGCGACGATGTGAAGGCGGGGGCGGTCATCGCCCAGCTCGACGACGAACCCTACCGCAATTCGGTTGCGGCGGCGGAGGCCGATGTGGCGGCGCTGCGATCGACATTGGAAAAGCTTGTCGCGGGGCCAAGAAAGACCGAGATCGCCCAGGCCGAAGCGACGCTGAACGAACGCCTGGCCGATTTGAAGAACGTCTCGCTTGCCCATGAGCGCGCGGCGCGGCTGCGCCCGAACGGCACGATTTCGCAGGCGGGGCTCGATGAAGCCGCCGCAGCCAAGGCCGCAGCCGCCGCGCGGGCGGATTCGGCGCGCGAGGCATTGGCGCTGCTCAACGAGGGCTCGCGCAGCGAAGACATCGCAGCGGCGCGCTCCAATCTTGCGGCAGCCGAGGCGCGGCTTGCCTCGGCGCGCACGTCGCTTGCCGATACGCAGCTGCGGGCGCCCAATGACGGCGTCATTCTTTCGCGGGTTCGCGAAGACGGCGCAATCGTCAGTCCGAGCGACATCGTGGCGGTCCTGTCGCTGCATGAGCCGCTATGGGTGCGCAGCTATGTTTCCGAGACCGAACTCGGCAGCATCCGCCCGGGAATGGAAGTATCGGTGTTTACCGACAGCGATCCCGGCATGGCGGTGAAGGGCAAGATCGGCTTCATATCGCCAGTGGCGGAATTCACGCCGAAATCCGTCGAGACGCCGGATCTGCGGACGGACCTCGTCTACCGGCTGCGTATCGTCATCGACGGCCGCGCGGCCGGCCTGCGCCAGGGCATGCCGGTAACGGTGAGGCTGCCGCCGCCGGCAGTTGCATCGAGATGACAAACATCGCCTCCAGCGCGCAGGAACCGGCCGATGTGGTTCGCTTGGACGATGTGAGGAAAACCTTCGGCGACGGGCCGCCGGCGCTCAATGGCATTTCCGGGCGGATCGGCTCGGGCCAGATCGCCGGCCTTGTCGGCCCGGACGGTTCAGGCAAGACGACGCTGGTGCGCCTGATGACGGGGCTGATGCAGCCCGATAGCGGCAGCCTCACGGTGCTGGGCTTCGATGCCGCGCGGGAGGCGCGTTCCATCCAGCAATCCATCGGCTATATGCCGCAGCGATTCGGCCTCTACGAGGACCTTTCGGTCAGGGAAAACCTCGATCTCTATGCGGATCTGCGCGGCCTTGCGCCGGATATCCGCAGCGCGACTTTCGACGAACTCCTGACCTTCACCGATCTCAAGAGCTTCACCGGGCGCCTCGCCGGAAAACTTTCCGGCGGCATGAAGCAGAAGCTCGGCCTCGCCTGTGCGCTGCTGCAGAAGCCCCGGCTGCTGCTGCTGGACGAACCGGGCGTCGGCGTCGATCCGATCTCGCGGCGCGAATTATGGCGGATGGTCGAGGACCTGACCAGGGAGGGCGTAAGCGTCGTCTGGTCCACCGCCTATCTCGACGAGGCCGAGGCCTGCGACAGCGTGCTGCTGCTCAATCAGGGCGAACTGCTCTTCGCCGGCGCGCCGGGCGAACTCACCGACCGCGTTGCCGGGCGTGTCTTCCGCATCAGCGGCGTTTCCGGCGGCAAGCGGGCGGCCCTCGGCAGGATATTGGAGCGCGAGGATGTCATCGACGGCGTCATCCAGGGCGACGCATTGCGGATCGTGCTCAAGCAGGCACCGGAGGCCGGGGCGCCGCGCGCCGACCTGCCGGCGGGGGCGAGCATGGCGCCGGCCGAGCCGCGCTTCGAAGATGCCTTCGTCGATATGCTCGGCGGCGGACCGGGCGGCCGTTCCGCCCTGGCGGAAGCGGCGACGGCGCGGGACCCGACCGGCGGCGACATCGTCATCGAGGCGAAGGGCCTGACCAAGCGTTTCGGCGATTTCACCGCTGCCGATGATATCAATTTCGACATTCCGCGCGGGCAGATATTCGGCCTTCTCGGCCCGAATGGCGCGGGCAAGTCGACGACCTTCAAGATGCTGTGCGGGCTGTTGAAGCCGACGCTGGGCGAGGGGCGTGTCGCCGGATATGATCTGCGCCGGGATACGGCGCAGGCGCGCAACCGGCTCGGCTACATGGCGCAGAAGTTCTCGCTCTATGGCGATCTCAGCGTCGCCCAGAACCTCGATTTCTTTGCCGGTGTCTATGGGCTTTCGGCCGGGCTGCGGCGTGAACGCACCCGGCTGATGAAGGAGATATTCGCCTTCCGGCCGGTCGAGGCGATGTCGGCCAAGGACCTGCCGCTCGGGCTGAAGCAGAGGCTGGCGCTGGCCTGCGCCGTCATGCACGAACCGGAAGCGCTGTTTCTCGACGAGCCGACATCCGGCGTCGATCCGATCACCCGCCGTGAGTTCTGGACCCATATCAACGGCCTGGTGGAAAAGGGCGTCACCGTGCTCGTCACCACGCATTTCATGGACGAGGCGGAATATTGCGACCGGATATCGCTCATCTACCGGGGCAAGTCGATCGCGCTCGGCTCGCCCGACGAACTCAAGGCGAGCGTCACCGGCGCCGACATGCCGGACCCGACCATGGAAGATGCGTTCATCGCCCTCATCAGGCAATCGGATGCCGGGAGCAGCGCATGAGCGAGGCGACAAGGCCGCAGGCAAGCAGCTCCGTCCGCCGCCTCGCCGCGCTGGTGCGCAAGGAGACGTATCAATTGCTGCGCGATCCCAGCAGCATGTTGATCGCCTTCGTCCTGCCGCTGGTGCTGCTCTTCCTCTTCGGCTATGGCGTCTCGCTGGATACGACCCGCGTCAGGATCGGCCTCGTCGTCGAGGAGCAGACGCCGCTGACCCAGGATCTCGGCTTCAGCTTCAAGGCGTCGCGCTATTTCGAGGTCGTATCCGGCCAGGACCGGCGCCAGTTCGAGAAGGCGCTGGTCGATGGCGACATACGCGGGATACTGGTCGTCCCGGCGGTTTTCGCGTCCGATTTCGCGGCGGGTTCCGAGGCGCAGATTCAGGTGATCGTCGATGGCACGGACCCCAATACCGCCAATTTCGTGCAGAACTACGCGCAAGGCGTCGTCGCCTCGTGGCGCGCCATCCGTTCGGCGGAAACCGCGACGGCCGGACGCGGCATCGAGGTCGAACAGAGGTTCTGGTTCAATCCCGAACTGACGAGCCGCTACTTTCTGGTGCCGGGCTCCATCGCCATCATCATGACGCTGGTCGGGACGCTGCTGACGTCGCTCGTCATCGCGCGGGAATGGGAGAGGGGTACGATGGAAGCGATGATGGCGACGCCAGTCACCTCGCTCGAGCTTCTTGCCGGAAAGATACTGCCCTATTTCGTCCTTGGCCTGACATCGATGACGCTTTGCGTCCTCGTCGCGGTCTTTCTCTTCGGCATTCCGTTTCGGGGCTCCATCGTCGCGCTTTATGTGCTCGCGGCGACGTTCCTCGTTCCGGCGCTCGGCCAGGGGCTCCTGATCTCGGCGGCGACGAAGAACCAGTTCCTGGCGTCGCAACTCGCCCTGATGTCGGCCTTCCTCCCGGCATTCCTGCTGTCGGGCTTCCTGTTCGAGATCAATTCGATGCCGACGATCATACAATGGGTGACGCTGATCGTTCCCGCCCGCTATTTCATCCCCAGCCTGCAGACATTGTTCCTGGCCGGCGATATCTGGCCGATGTTCGCGCGGGCGGTCGCCGTCATGCTGGCGATCGGCGCCCTGTTCTTCGTGCTTGCCGCGCGCAGCACCCGCAAGCGGATCGAGTAGGCCATGTGGTGGACCCGGCTGAGAGCGCTGATCGTCAAGGAACTGCTCGCGGTGCTGCGTGATCCGAAGGGCAGGGCCATCCTCATCGTGCCGCCCATCCTGCAGCTTCTGGTGTTCTCCTATGCGGCGACGCTCGAGGTGCGCAATGTCGATATCATGGTGCTCAACCGTGACGGCGGCTATTGGGGCAGCGAGCTCATCCAGCGCATCGATGGCGCGCCGACCTTTCGCAGCGTCGCCCGGACGCAGGACGAGGCGGCGATCAGGCGGGCGATCGACAGGCAGCAGGTGGTGGCGGCGCTGGTGATAGGGCCGACCTTCTCGCGCGACATCGCGGCGGGTACCGTCGCAGACGTCCAGATCGTCCTCGACGGGCGCAAATCCAACGCATCGCAGATCGTCGCGGGCTACCTGAACCAGATCGTTCTTCAGCTCGGGCAGGAGATATCGTCGTCGGCGGGGCGCGGGCCGCCGGGCGGGGTCAAGGTGGTGGCGCGCAACTGGTTCAACCCCAATCTCGACTTCCAGTGGTTCATGGTGCCGAACCTCATCGCCAGCATAGCCATGCTGATCGGGCTTGTCGTCACCGCCCTTTCCATTGCCCGCGAGCGCGAACTCGGCACGTTCGACCAATTGATGGTTTCGCCGCTGCGCACGCATGAAATCCTGATCGGCAAGGTGATACCGCCGATGATCATCGGCCTCGTCCACATCACGATCTATCTCCTTGCGGCGATATTCCTGTTCGAAATCCCTTTCCGCGGCTCGCTGGCCTACCTCTATGGCAGCGCGCTCGTCTATCTGTCGGCGATCGTCGGCGTCGGTCTGTTCATCTCGGCGCTGTCGGCGACGCAGCAGCAGGCCATCCTCGGCGCGTTCCTCTTCATCGTGCCGGCGACGCTGCTTTCCGGCTTCGCAACCCCGATCGAGAACATGCCCGCCTGGCTGCAGCCGATCACGCTGGTCAACCCGCTGCGATATTTCCTCGTCATCGTGAAGGGCGTGTTCCTCAGGGATATCGGGCTGGAGGAAGTCGTGCGGCAAACGGTTCCGCTGATGATCATTGCCGCCTGCACGCTGACGGCCGCGGCATGGCTGTTCAGGCGGCGCCTGGAATGATGCACCCCGATCACGCGCGGACTCACGGTAATTTGTAGCGCCCGCCGGGTCCGGCGGCACAATTCCGGGCCATTCCTGCCCGATCTTTTCCTCTCCAGTTACGCAGAGCGAGGAGTTTCGTGATGAATCGCAGAGATGACAGCTACCCCGATTATGTCCGTGAATGCGCCGGTGCCGCCGATGGTCTCGGCCGCAAATATGGTTCGGGAGCCGCCTTGTTCGGGCTGCTGCTCGGCGGGCTGGTGGTGGGCGACCTGATGAGCCGGCCCGAAGGAATCAACGTGAACAGGGCCATGGACAGGGCCATGGACAGGGGGAATGCCGTCGAAGGCGGCGGCGGGGCGAACAATGCCGTTCTGGCCAGCCTCGACGCGCAGAAGGCGCGCTCCGGCCCCTTGCTTTGCAATCTTTAGCTTTGCAATCTTTGGCCCGGGTCTTGGGCGCATAAAAAAACAGAGGGCCGGAGCCCTCTGTTCACAGGTCGATAATTCGTTGAAGGATTAGAAGTTGCGCTGGAAGCGGATGATGCCCTGGAAAGCGTCGTCGCTGTCGGAAACGTCACCACGATCGCCATCAAACTTGGTGTAGTTGATTTCCGGGGTGATTACGAAGCCGGGAACCAGCTCGTAAGCAACGTTGGCAGCGGCAGCGAACGTGCCGTCGTCTTCGTATGCGCCCTGCAGGTTGACGGTTGCCTTTTCGGAAACCTTGGCAGCGATACCGCCCCAGACAGCGAAGTCACCATTCCAACGACCGAAGTAGTTGTTGCGGTATTCGTCGCCATTGGACTTGTAGCCACCCATTACCCAGGCCTGAACCGTATCGGTAACGTTGACGTTCAAGCGGATCTTACCAGCGAACTCTTCGGAAAGAGCGTCGTAACCGGCAACGGCACCGATCATGCCCCAAGCCTGTTCGAACTTCGCACCGGCAACGACGTGCGGCATGTAATCGTCGATTACGTAGTTGTCGCTTGCGCCGTAGTAGGAGTTGAAGCCTGCATCGTCACCCTGTTCCAGGCCGATCGTGGCCGAGAAACCATTGCCGCCGGCAAAGGTGTAGCTGATCTGGTTGGAAACATAGCCACCGAACTCGATGACGTCATCCGAGATCATGTCGCCGGCATAGCCGAGGTAGGACGTGAACTGCGAATCGGTTGCACCGACGCGGAAGCCGCCGAGTTCGATGAAGCCGTTGTTCAGCTCGACGGAGTCGGCATTGGCGCCATCGTCGAAGTTGTAACGCAGTTCGATGTACGAACGCAGCGTGCCAAGCTCGGTCTCGTTACGAGCGTCGACGCGCAGGGTTGCACGAGTACGCTTTGCCCAGGTGTCGCGCTCGACGCCGGTGTAGGCATCGTCGCCAGCCTTGGCGTCGTAACGCAGATAACCGCTGATCTTCAGGCAGGTTTCGGTGCCGGGGATGTAGAAGAAGCCAGCGCCGTAGGTGTCGCAAACGCGAACATATTCAACGGGCTCCGGCTCGGCAACGACGACTGCGTCAGCAGCACGTGCGCCGGTTGTTGCAACGAGTGCAGCGGCGGAGCCGATCAGAAGGCTCTTGATGTTCATTTGGATCTCCTTGGTTGTCTTGGGTTGCACCGTTCTAGACCCGTGTTGAGATTGCGGCAATTGAAAATGCAACCTGAAACCCAGCTTCGTTTGGGGGTGTTGCCATAATAGCACAAATTTTGTCCAACCCATTGAAAGTGTTAAGAAATGATTAAGTTCGAGCTTGGCAGGGGCATTTTTTTGCGCGGTTTCAGGGTGTCAAAAGCGCCTGGCATGCGGGACCTTCCTGTCTAACCAGGGCCGGGATTCTGCCAATTCGCTGCCACAAACCGGCCGTTTATTTGATAGATCCGGGGCAGGGCCGGCGGCGAATCATTGGGGGATCGCCACTGAGCCTTTCCTTATGCTGAGCCATCTCCCGGTTGATTGCACCGCTGTTGCTGCAATCCCTTTAAAGCGCTGCATGAGGGAGAATTGTTGATCGCGGAAACGGAGGGGGTCCGAGATTGAAACCTCTCAAAACTACCTCCTTGCAATCAAACCCAATCCCTCATCCTGAGCTTGTCGAAGGGCGCTGCAACGTTTGTGCAGTCTCTTGTTAAATACACAAAACCCTCACCACGCCCGCGAAATCGCGTCTGGTCATTGAAATGGGGGGAGACGGGCGGTCTTCAGCGCGTCAGTATGGTATCAGGGTCGAGGTCCGAAGACCGCCCGCGACGTCTTTGCCTGCTGTTGCTGCGCTTGTCAGACGCAACAACCCGGAAAACGAAGCGCCACCTCCGTTTCCTTCTGCAGTTTGCTGGCCAGTCGGGTTTGTCACTTCCGACCGTCCGGCAACGCCATCCTTCCCCAGCTTGTCGAAACAGCACCGGAAGCTGCTCCCCCACTGGAAAGGACCGAATCACAATAACCCGGTTTCAAAGTGGTGGGATAAGTTTCCATTTATCCCACCAGAGGGGACGGGCGTTGCATTACTGTCGTGGGGTCCTTCGACAGGCTCAGGATGAGGGACGTTGATTTGATTGCAGAAAAGCAGGGAGCCCAGGTTTGCAACCTCGCAGAATTATCCCCCTCCCACCCACCCAATTCCCTCACCATGAGGGCTCACCACGAGGCTGGTTGGCTCACCATGAGGGATCTGATTTGATGGCATGAAGGCTGGAAAATCGGCAGGGTTGCAGTCATGGTGTCACTTCCCGAACGAAGCCCGAGGGAGGAGCGAATCATGGCGACCAACGAATTGCATCGCGGACGACTCATCGATCACATCCAGCTGGTGGTGGAGGACCTGCCGGCATGCCGCCGTTTCTACGAGGCCGTTCTCGGCACGTTGGGCGTGCCGATCGGCGGTGCCGCGGAAAGCTTTTTCTGGGCGGACGAATTGTTCGTATCGTCGGTGGACAGCATGGCGGCCCAGGGCCGGCCAACCGGCCGCCATCACCTTGCCTTCCAGGCGGACAGCCGCGCAATGGTGGATGGCTTTTATGCGGCGGGATTGGCGAATGGCGGAACCGACAATGGCGCGCCCGGCGAGCGGCCCTATCATCCGGGCTACTATGCCGCGTTCCTGCTCGACCCGGCCGGCAACAACATTGAAAGCGTCTATCATGGCGAGGCCCGGCGCAGCGCGCCTTCCGTCAAGATCACGTTCTAGGCGCCCGCGGGGCAGATGGTGGGCGTGAACCTGTGACCCCTACGATGTCAACGTAGTGCTCTCCCGCCGAAATATCCGGCGCGCAATCTCGACTTTGCCGTGTCCGAGATATTGGTTGATCTCTTCCATTCGACACACCTGTGAGTTGGTGGACATCGCTCGTTACTGTTGCTAACCAGCGGGTATGCAACACCTGGGTAGAGCAGCCATCTTTGTCGTCGCCTTCGGAGCCTGGGTATCGATGTCGCCTTATTGGCTATGGGGCGAGCCTCGCGCACTTTCCTACGTTGCAGCAATGGCCATGGTGGCGTTTGCCGCGCTGCTGGTGTCGGGCCGCAGAATCCGGTTTGAGCCTGTGGAGATGGCCGGCGTTGTAATGCTCGGGCTGTTTCTCATCTACATCAGCGTTCAGCCGCGCATGGATGGAGGCCACACGAAATGGATCGGTATCCTCCCATTCCTGGCCTCTCTGGCTGTGATGAGTGACAAAGACCGCCGCAAATGCTTTTTAGATTTTGCGACGATCTTCGCCATTACCCTTCTGCCCTCGGTGATTGTGTCTCTATGGATCGCGGCCGGTGGACCGATCACGTTTGAAAGCATGCGCCACGTCAATCCAACGATGGCGGCGGGTGGCGCTCGGGCGTTGTTGGTTCCAGGTGCGGTTTTCGTAGAATCCAATAGTATCGTTCTACCTTGGGGCGGCGTCCTGTTTCGCATTTGCGGGGTGTATGACGAACCTGGAATGGTCGGCACCGTGGGGGCCCTTAGTCTCGCTGCGTTCCGATTTCGGCTGGCTGATTGGCGCGCGTGGATCATCTTTGTTGGCGGCGTTTTGTCGTTCTCGCTCGCGTTCATGGCGATGTCGGCAATAGGGTTCATCGCGCGAGCGATCTTCGCACATAAGATGGCAGTGGCAGTGGCCGTTGCTCCGATAGTGGCGGCAGGGTTCATTGCAACGGGCGTCTGGCATATCTCTGCGCCTGGAGGTGTCGCAAGCGCAGTGCAGATTGAAACAGATGGGGGCCCAGGGGACCGTATGGCCGTCGAGGGCACAAGGAGCATTATTGCCGGACGACAGGAATTGCGCCAGACCGGCGCGATAAACAATCGTTCTCTACCCGAAATGGAGAAGTTGAAAGCCGAGTTCTTCGCAGGTGATTTGAGTGTTAAATTATTTGGGATAGCCAGTGACGCAAGCGTCGCTAGGGGCGGCGTTAGTCAAGTCTGGACGCGGCTGCTTACCGATCATGGTTTTGTCGGATTCGGACTTCTCATGATGGGGTGCGCTGCCGTGACAATAGCAGCGTGGGTGCGTTCGCAATACTCTGCTTGGAGCGTGGTATTCGTGGTTTTGTTCGCGGTCTCTGTATATCAAAGGCCAGTGGTATGGATGCCCTATACGTTGCTTTTGTTATTTGCCGGCCCCCTGTTCGCGGCCGTTCCTCGAAGGCGGGTGAGGACTACACGCCCGCTCAACACCGCTTCGCAATACGCCTTGGAAATTCCCTCTGCACAGGCAATTGGCGCGGAATTCGGCGTCAAAAGAAGCCATTCCTAAAACTGCGGCGCCAGAGGCGTGATTCGCCCTAGATAAACGGTGGCTGGGTTCACCGAATCGGAATCGAAAGAGCGCTATGTATTCCTTCGATCCGGGTATCGCAATGTATTGATTATATGGAGGGGTCAGATGGTGGGCGTGACAGGGATTGAACCTGTGACCCCTACGATGTCAACGTAGTGCTCTCCCGCTGAGCTACACGCCCATCCGACGGGGCGCATACACCATATTGGTTCAGCCTCGTCAATAGGTTGCCATGCAAGTTTCCGCCTTTTCGTTGCGAAAGGCGCGAAAGCCCATGATCGCTAGTGTGGTGGAACTGAAATACGCCTCGCAGCGGCGGCAGGGCCGGGGCGTGTTTCAGATTCGGATCACTAGGCGGCTACCAGCATTTTCTCGATCTCGTTGACGAGATCGCGCAGGTGGAATGGCTTGGAAAGCACCTTCGCATCTTTCGGCGCCTTCGAATCCGCGTTGAGGGCGACAGCCGCAAACCCCGTTATGAACATGATCTTCAGATCGGGGTCGATCTCGGAGGCGCGCCGCGCCAGCTCTATCCCGTCCATTTCCGGCATGACGATGTCGGTCAGGAGAAGGGAGAAGGGCTCTTCGCGCAGCCGGTCATAGGCGCTCGCACCATTGTCGAAATGGGTAACGTGGTAACCGGCCTTCTCGAGCGCTTTCACCAGAAAGCGCCGCATGTCATTGTCGTCTTCAGCAAGAAGTATTCGCTTCATCGGTCCGTCCGAATTCCATATCGCCAGATCATCCCCAGATCAGCGTTCCGTCTGCCCCACAGAGAACGCTTTTAAGGTAAAGATCGCGTGAATGATTTGCTAGAAATAAGGCCGAACGGGACAAATGTCGAGTTGAGACGCCAAGGCGGAAGCATCAGGCGCAAACGTGTCGGGTTTGGCCGTCTCTCCATTTCCATCTTTGGAGAACTTGCATTAATGTGAGGCGACAAAAATGCGCGGCCCGACAAATCCCGATGGAATGATGACAGCACATAGCGACTTCCCCGACATGCCTCCGTTCGAGTTGCGGCGCCCGTCCGACCAGCGCATTCCATTCCTGTTCAATTCCCCGCATAGCGGGCGCTACTATCCGGAGGCCTTCCTGCGCCAGTCGCAGCTCGATCCGCACAGCATCCGCCGGTCGGAAGATTGCTATGTCGATCAATTGTTCGCCGCCGCCGTCTCGCTCGGCGCGCCCTTGATGGTGGCGCATTTCCCCCGCGCCTATCTCGACGTCAACCGCGAGCCCTACGAGCTCGACCCGAAGATGTTCGTCGAAGCGCTGCCTTCCTTCGCCAACGGGCACTCGGCGCGGGTGGCCGGCGGTCTTGGCACGGTGCCGCGACTGGTGGGCGAGGGGCAGGAGATCTACGCGCAGAAAATCCACCTTGCCGAGGCGATGGCCCGCATCGACGAGATCTACAAGCCCTACCATGCCCTGCTGGCACAGGTCCTCGGCACGACGCGGGACCGCTTCGGCTATGCCGTCATCGTCGATTGCCACTCGATGCCGACGGGAATACGGTTTCCGGAAAACGGTCTGCGGCCGGATTTCATCATCGGCGATCGATTCGGTACCAGCTGCTCGGCGGAACTCGCCAATGCCGCCATCCACCTGCTGCGCGACCTCGGCTATCTCGTCGCCCATAACAAGCCCTATGCGGGCGGCTATATCACCGAACATTACGGCAGGCCGGCGAAGCAGTTCCACGCGCTGCAGATCGAGGTCAATCGCGGCCTCTATCTCAACGAACAGACCTATGAGAGAAAGCCGGGCTTCGAGCAGCTCCAGCGGGACATGGCCCTGTTCATGGCCGATCTCGTATCGCTGCCGGACTATTGCTTCCTCGACAAGCCGCTGGCCGCCGAATAGCCAAAAAAAAGACCGCGCGTGAGCGCGGCCCAAGTCTAGGGAGGAAACGCCCAAGGAGGGCATAGACAAGTCGCCTTGTCTGTCCATCACTCTATGCTGCATCGCACAAATGTCAAGACGTTTTGTGTTGTTTTTGGGCAATAACAATAAATGCCTAAAATAGATGCAGTAATTCTTCATTCAGGCCATTATTGAGAACAAAACAGCCGCCGAGGAGCCATTTTGACGATCGAACTTTCCTTTTTGCGCAGCCTCGCTGCCGCCGCCAGCGAGCAGACATTGCCGCGATTCCGCAATATTTCCCTCGTGGACAATAAATATACGACCGGATTCGACCCGGTGACCGAGGCGGACCGCGAGGCGGAACTCGCCATCAGGCGACTCATCAACAAGACCTATCCGGATCACGGCATCCTCGGCGAGGAATTCGGCGGCGAGAATCTCGACCAGTCGCATGTCTGGGTGATCGACCCCATCGACGGCACGCGCGCCTTCATCTCGGGCGTTCCGGTCTGGGGCACGCTGGCGGGACTGACCATCGACGGCGATGCGGTCGCCGGGTTGATGTCGCAGCCGTTCACGCGTGAACTGTTCATGTGCGACGGCGAGGCGTCCTGGTATGAGGGGCCGGATGGCGGGCCGAGGCGGCTGCAAACGCGCAAGACGACCGACCTTGCCGAGGCCACGCTGTTCACCACCACCCCTGTCATGTTCAAGGACGCGGCGCGCACCGCCTATGACCGCGTGGAGGCCGGCGTGAAACTCGTGCGGTACGGCACGGATTGCTATGCCTATGCGATGCTGGCGGCGGGTTTCGTCGATCTCGTCATCGAAACCGGGCTGCACAGCTATGACATCATGGCGCTGATCCCGATCATCGAGAAGGCGGGCGGCGTGATCACGACATGGGATGGCGGGCCGGCCGAGAACGCCGGCGCCATCGTCGCGGCGGCGACGCCCGAGCTTCACCAGAAGGCGCTGGAGGTGCTGCACAGGGTGGCCTGAACATGGTTCGCCGAGGCCGGCCTCAGTCCGTTTCGGCGCCTGTTCCCGGGATAAAGGCGTCGAAGGCAGCGAAGAACTGCTCCCGGTAATAGTCCTTTTCCTGAAGGATTTCGTGCTGGGCGCCATCGATCGTCAGCAGCGTCGCATTGCGAAGCTGCAGCGCGTAGCGTTCGATGGCCGGCGTCGATACGACCCTGTCGGCCCCGGCGGCGACGATCAATGTGGGAATCCTGATGGTTTCCATGAATTCCGGCCGGTTCACCTGGTGGCCGGCCTTGGCTGCCGCCACGATCCAGCTTGCCGTCGGCCCGCCGAGCGCAAGCTGCGGCGCATGTTCCAATGTCTCGAACTGGCGGTTGAAGCGCACTTCGTCGGAGGTGAGGATATTGCCTTCGAAGGGCGGGATCCGATGCGGCCCGGCGACCATATAGGCACTGCCGAAGCCGCTGAGGCGCAGGGTGCGTGCGAGGGTCGTCGCCAGGTTTCGCCGAAACCGCGTCGTCGGAACGTCGAGCAGCGGCGAGATCAGCACCATGCGCCTGATCCTGTTGGAAAGGCGGGGCGACGCCAGCAGCGCCACCAATGCGCCGGTCGAATGGGCCAGGATGTAGAACGGACCGCGGCAATCGGGCAGAAGCAGCGTTTCGAACACATATTCCAGATCGGCGGTGTATTGGTCGAAACTGCCGATGTGGCCGCGGGCGGCGTCGCGGATGAGGCGGCTCGACGCGCCCTGGCCGCGCCAGTCGAATGTCGCGACGGTGAAACCCCGCGCGGTGAGGTCAATGATGGTTTCGAAGTATTTTTCGATGCACTCGCTTCGTCCGTGCAGGATCAGCACTGTCCCGAGCGGTGGCCTGGAGCCGGCAGCGGGGAAGATCGCATATCGAAGCTGCTTGCCGTCTGGCAGGGCAAGATTATCCGCGCGAGCGCCCGGCGGAATGGGGTTCGAAGGCGTTTCGACGAGAGATTGGATCATTCTTTGGCGTATCCGTTTCGAAAACTGATAGAACGCGCCAGAAGCAAGGTCAAACGGGGAAAAAGGTTGACCGGGAACCCGCCTGAGAGTTCCCGGTCAGGTGTTGCAGGTGGAAGGGACGTTACACCTGCAACAATCTCGGCCTTTTAGTATGCCGGGTTGATCTCGATGCTGAAGCCGGAACGGTTGCGGTCGTAACGATCGCGGCCGACACGGCGCGTGTCGAGAATTTCGCCATCGCGGGAGACCACCACCAGCACCGGATTGCCGCGACGCGAGGCGCGCACGAAATACCGGCCGCGCTCATAATCCACGTCGCGTACACGGTAGCCGCGGCGCTCCAGCATCCTGGCGACATCGCGCGGGCCGAAACGGTCGCGGCGGTCCTCGTAGTGGCGGCGGTCGCGGTCGCGATACCTTTCCTGAACCAGGATGCCGCCCTCGTCGCTGTCTTCGAAATAGATGGCCGCGCCGGAATCCCGGTCATATCGCGACTGGGCAAGGGCGGAGCCCGCTCCTGCGGTCAGAAGCACAGCCGCCGACAGTGCAATGGCAGTAAACTTCTTCATGATCATCATCCTCGTTCATGGCCGGGAAATTCCTGCCGTTGGAGCAATATCTAATCCTGCCCGACTGAACGAATCCCGAAGGAAGCGTTCATCTTCGGTTCATCATGGTTTTGGCGGTGAAGCTCTTGAAACTGCGAAATTGCCTAACCAAATTAGACCTGCAGTCGCCAGTGAGGGGCTGCTGGTCCCGCGATGCCCGCCAATGAAGGGGGCATTAAAAAAGGACCAATACGCAACTTTGTCGCTCTAAAGGAGGGCTTTACAATGCGTCACGTGGATTTTTCACCACTCTATCGTTCGACTGTCGGTTTTGACCGGCTTTTCACCATTCTCGATTCGCTGGCCCAGCCAGACGGCTCCCAGACCTATCCGCCCTATAATATCGAGCGGACGGGCGAGAATGCCTATCGCATCACCATGGCCGTTGCCGGTTTCTCTGAAGATGAAATCCAGATCGAGGCCCATCGCAACCAGCTCAAGGTGACCGGTGAGAAGAGCACGGAAAATGCCGACGAATCGGCTGAAACGCTCTATCGCGGCATTGCATCGCGCGCATTCGAGCGCCGGTTCCATCTCGCCGATTTCGTCGAGGTCAGTGGTGCCAGCCTGAAGAACGGGCTTTTGCACATCGACCTCAAGCGCGAAATCCCCGAGGAGATGAAGCCACGCAAGATCGCTGTGACGGCACTTTCCGACAAGGAAGCCAAGCAGATCGAAGCGAAGGCAGCCAACTGATCAGTAGCTGACCAGTCTCGAAGGAAGCGGCGCAATGCGCCGCTTCTATTTTATGAGGTCGCCGAAACGGTCGATCTCGTCCGGCGAAGTGGCAAAGCTCGTCACCAGCCGCACAAGTTTCTCCCCATCCCGCAATATCTGCCCTTCGGCCCCGGCCATCGACCATTCGTGGAAGATCGCGCCCTTTTCCCTCAGCGCCGCCGCGGTATGGCCCGGCATGATCGCGAATACCTCGTTGGCCTGCGGCTGCCATGCCAGGCGGCAGTCCCTCGATGCGTCGAGGCGTTCCGCCAGCGCGGCTGCCATGGCATTGGCGTGCGCCGCAAGCTCCAGCCAGAGACCGTCGGCGAGATAGGCCTCGAACTGCGCGGCGATGAACCGCGATTTCGAGAACAGCTGGGCCGCGCGCTTGCGGATGAACGGCATTTGCCGCGCGTGCTCCGGGTTCATGAAGACCAGCGCTTCGGCGCACCAGCAGCCATTCTTGGTGCCGCCGAAGGAAAGAATATCGACACCCTGCCGCCAGGTCATATCGGCCGCCGAACAGTTCAGCGTCACCAGCGCATTGGCGAAGCGGGCCCCGTCCATATGCAGCGGCAGGCCCTTCTCCCTGCAGATGGCGGCGATGGCGGCGATGTCTGCCAGTTCGTAGAGCGTGCCGATCTCCGTTGCCTGCGTGATCGATACGCCCATGGGCTGGCCGACATGGACATTGCCGGGCGCAAAGCCGTCGATCGTCGATCGCAGCCCGTCACGATCGATGCGGCCGAGGTCGCCGTCGACGCCCTGAAAACGGGCGCCGGCGGAAAGGAAACCGGGCGCGCCGCCCTCATCGGTGATGATATGCGCTTGCGAATGTGCAAAGGTAACGCCGCCGGGCACGGAAATGCTGGCCTGGGCCAGCGAATTGGCGGCCGTGCCGGTCGCGACGAAGAAGACGGCGACATCGCGCTCGAATATCTCGCTGAAACGGCGGTCGACTGCGCGGTCGATCTCGCTGGTGCCGTAGGCGGACGCGAAACCTTGCGCGTGACGGCCGAGGTTCTCGGTTATCTTTTCATGGGCACCGGCCCAATTGTCGGAAGCGAATTGCATGGGAAGGCCTCAAGCAGGATAGTGGTGCCTGGACGCTTACGACTTTCGGGCAATGGTGAAAAGAGCCGTAAAAGGGCATGATGGAGAAATCGCCTAGCGCAAACGGGTTGTATGGTGGAATAATCCACCCAGGCAATGAATGGCAGTATTCCGGCACTTTTGCGCAATCTTATTACGGCAAAGGTCCAGATTTTTTGCTTTTCCATCTTGTCTGTTTGGAATAATTCTGGCATAGGCTGATACGACAGCAATGCTGTCCTAATTTGTGGGAGTGGTCGAAAGGGATGGCTGCGGATGCTGCCGTCCCCATTGCAGCGCCTGCAATCAGCAATCGGAAGATATGCCGCATAAAGCGGGACAGGAATTCATGCTATTCCGTCCCATGACAATTTACCGCCGCAATGGCGCAATGGAGGAAATGACGATGACGGATTTGACGCCATCTGTAACGACTGAAATCGCTCAGGCCGTACAGAATCGTGCGGTCAAAACCAATAAATCGTCGGCGATACCTCCGCGCCAGGGTCTTTATGATCCCCGCAACGAGCATGATGCCTGCGGCGTCGGCTTCGTTGCGCATATGAAGGGCCAGAAGTCGCACAAGATCATCGAAGATGGTCTCTTCATGCTCGAAAACCTGACCCATCGCGGCGCCGTGGGCGCCGATCCGCTGATGGGCGACGGTGCGGGCATCCTCGTCCAGATACCGGATGCGCTGTTCCGGGCGGAATGGGCTGAACAGGGCGTGGAGCTTCCGCCCGTCAATCATTATGCGGTCGGCCATCTGTTCATGCCGCAGGACCCGGAAGAGCGGGCGCATATCGAGGCGGTCATTTCCGAAGTCATCGCTTCGGAAGGCCAGTCGCTGATCGGCTATCGCGACGTGCCGGTCGACAATGCGTCGCTGTCGAAGGCGCCGCATATCGCCGCCACCGAGCCCTATCACCGGCAGGTGTTCATCGGGCGCAATCCCAATATCGAATCCAACGAGGATTTCGAAGGGCGGCTCTTCGTCCTGCGCAAGGTGATTTCGAACCGCATCTACCAGGAGAATGGCGGCAAGGAGAGCGATTTCTACGTCGTTTCCATGTCGGCGCGCACCATTGTCTACAAGGGCATGTTCCTGGCCTACCAGGTCGGCGCCTACTACAAGGATCTGAAGGATCCGCGCTTCGTCAGCGCGGTCGCGCTGGTGCATCAGCGGTTCTCGACGAACACGTTCCCGTCGTGGAAGCTCGCCCATCCCTACCGAATGGTCGCCCATAATGGCGAGATCAACACCCTGCGCGGCAATGTCAACTGGATGGCCGCGCGCCAGGCCTCGGTCGATTCCGAATATTTCGGCAATGACATCTCGAAGCTGTGGCCGATCTCCTATGAAGGGCAGTCGGACACGGCGTGCTTCGACAATGCGCTGGAGTTCCTGTTCCAGGGCGGCTACTCGCTGGCGCATGCCATGATGATGCTGATCCCCGAGGCATGGTCCGGCAACAAGCTGATGGCCGACGACCGCAAGGCGTTCTACGAGTATCATGCGGCGTTGATGGAGCCGTGGGACGGGCCAGCCGCCGTGGCGTTCACCGACGGGCGCCAGATCGGCGCGACGCTCGACCGGAACGGCCTCCGTCCGGCCCGCTATCTCGTCACCGACGACGATTTCGTGGTCATGGCTTCCGAGGCCGGCGTCCTGCCGGTGCCGGAGGAGAAGATCGTCAAGAAGTGGCGCCTGCAGCCCGGGCGCATGCTGCTCATCGACATGGAGAAGGGGCAGATCATTTCCGACGACGACATCAAGTCGGAAATCGCCAACCGCCATCCCTACAAGCAGTGGCTCAAGAACACGCAGCTGATCCTCGAAGAGCTCAGCCCCGTCGAGCCGCGCGCGCTGCGCAGGGATGTCAGCCTGCTCGATCGCCAGCAGGCGTTCGGCTATACGCAGGAAGACACGCGCATCCTGATGGCGCCGATGGCGACGACAGGCCAGGAAGCCATCGGCTCCATGGGCACGGATACGCCGATATCGGCGATGTCGGACAAGTCGAAGCTGCTCTATACCTATTTCAAGCAGAACTTCGCGCAGGTGACGAACCCGCCGATCGATCCGATCCGCGAAGAGCTGGTGATGAGCCTCGTATCCTTTATCGGGCCGCGCCCCAACCTGTTCGATCTGGTCGGCACCTCGCGCCGAAAGCGCCTCGAAGTGCGCCAGCCCATCCTGACCAATGGCGACCTCGAGAAGATCCGCTCCATCGGCCATACCGAAGACCGGTTCGACACGAAGACGCTCGATATCGCCTATGCGATCGAGGAAGGCGCCGCCGGCATGGCGGGCGCGGTCGAGCGGCTGTGCGAACGCGCCGAAGCTGCCGTTCATGGCGGCTACAACATCATCATCCTGTCGGACCGGCAGGTGGGACCGGACCGCATTCCAATTCCCGCCTTGCTGGCCACCGCCGCCGTCCATCATCACCTGATCCGCAAGGGCCTGCGCACGTCGGTCGGTCTGGTGGTCGAATCGGGCGAGCCGCGCGAGGTGCATCATTTCTGCTGTCTCGCCGGTTACGGCGCCGAGGCGATCAATCCTTATCTTGCCTTCGACACGCTGCTGGAGATGCACCGGCGCGGTGAGTTTCCGCCCGAGGTCGATCCGAAGGAAGTGGTTTCGCGCTACATCAAGTCGATCGGCAAGGGCATTCTCAAGGTCATGTCCAAGATGGGCATTTCCACCTACCAGTCCTATTGCGGCGCGCAGATATTCGATGCGGTCGGCCTGAAGTCGGATTTCGTCGAGCGCTTCTTCTTCGGCACGGCGACGACCATCGAGGGCGTCGGGCTCGAGGAAGTCGCCGAGGAAACCGTTCGGCGCCACCGCGATGCCTTCGGCAATGATCCGGTGCTGCTCAACACGCTGGAAGTCGGCGGCGAATATGCCTATCGCATCCGCGGCGAGGCGCATCTGTGGTCGCCCGACGCGGTCGCCAAGCTGCAACATGCGGTGCGCACCGAATCGCCGGCGACGTTCAAGGAATATTCCGACATGGTGAACAGCCAGTCGGCGCGGGCGCAGACCATTCGCGGCCTGTTCAAGATCAAGACCGCCGAGGAAGTCGGGCGCAAGCCGGTTTCCATCGACGAGGTCGAGCCTGCCAAGGAGATCGTCAAGCGGTTCTCGACAGGGGCGATGTCGTTCGGTTCGATCAGCCGCGAGGCCCATACGACGCTGGCCGTCGCCATGAACCGGATCGGCGGCAAGTCGAACACCGGCGAGGGTGGCGAGGAGCCGGACCGGTTCTACCCGCTGCCCGACGGGCGGTCGAACCCCGAACGGTCGGCGATCAAGCAGGTCGCATCCGGACGCTTCGGTGTGACCACGGAATATCTCGTCAATTCGGACATGATGCAGATCAAGGTGGCGCAGGGCGCAAAGCCCGGCGAAGGCGGCCAGCTGCCGGGGCACAAGGTCGATGCGACGGTCGCCAAGACGCGCCATTCGACGCCCGGCGTCGGCCTCATCTCGCCGCCGCCGCACCACGACATCTATTCGATCGAGGATCTGGCGCAGCTCATCTACGACCTGAAGAACGTCAACCCGGCCGCCGACGTATCGGTCAAGCTGGTGTCCGAGGTCGGCGTCGGCACGGTTGCCGCCGGCGTTGCCAAGGCGCGCGCCGATCACATCACCATTTCCGGCTATGATGGCGGGACGGGCGCATCGCCGCTGACCTCGCTGAAGCATGCCGGAAGCCCATGGGAAATGGGCCTTGCCGAAACGCAGCAGACGCTGGTGCTCAACGGCCTGCGCTCGCGCATCGCGCTGCAGGTGGATGGCGGCTTGCGCACGGGCAGGGACGTCGTCATCGGCGCGCTGCTCGGGGCCGACGAGTTCGGTTTCTCCACCGCACCGCTGATCGCCGCCGGCTGCATCATGATGCGCAAGTGCCATCTGAATACCTGCCCCGTCGGCGTCGCGACGCAGGATCCGGTCCTGCGCAAGCGCTTCAAGGGCACGCCGGAGCATGTCATCAACTTCTTCTTCTATATGGCCGAGGAAGTGCGGCAGTTCCTCGCGCAGATGGGCTACACCAAGCTCGAAGACATCATCGGCAAGGCGGAAATGCTGGAAAAGCGCGAGATGATCGAGCATTGGAAGGCCAAGGGACTCGATTTCACGCGCATATTCCACAAGCCGGAGGCGGATGCCGACAAGATCCGCTGGACGGAACGGCAGAACCATCCGATCGTCGATATTCTCGACAGGAAGCTCATCGAGCAGGCGCTGCCGGCGCTGGAAAGCAAGCAGCCGGTGAAGATCGAGGCGGCGATCAAGAACGTCGATCGTTCCGTCGGTGCGATGCTGTCCGGTGAAGTTGCCAAGCGCCACAAGCACAGGGGCCTCAAGGACGATACGATCGCCGTGACCTTCCGCGGTACCGCCGGCCAGTCCTTCGGTGCGTTTCTTGCGCGCGGCGTCTCGTTCGATCTCATCGGAGACGGCAATGACTATGTCGGCAAGGGGCTCTGTGGCGGGCGTATCATCATTCGTCCACCCGAGAACGCCAAGATCGTCGCCGAAGACTCGATCATCGCCGGCAATACGGTGCTCTATGGCGCAATCGAGGGCGAGGCCTATTTCCGCGGCGTGGTCGGCGAGCGTTTCGCCGTGCGCAACTCGGGCGCCATTGCCGTCGTCGAAGGCACAGGCGACCATGGCTGCGAATACATGACCGGCGGCGTGGTCGTCGTCATCGGCCAGACCGGCCGCAATTTCGCGGCGGGCATGTCGGGCGGCGTCGCCTACGTGCTGGACGAGGCCGGTGATTTCGCCCAGCGCTGCAACATGGCGATGGTGGAACTCGAACCGGTACCCGAGGAAGACGACATCCTCGAAAAACTGCACCATCACGGCGGCGATCTGATGCACAAGGGCCGCGTCGATGTCTCCGCGAACATGACGCGTCATGACGAGGAACGGCTGGTGCAGCTGATCTCCAACCACATGCACTATACGGGCTCGAGCCGGGCCAAGGAAATCCTCGACAATTGGGAGAGCTTCCGGCCGAAATTCGTGAAAGTCATGCCGGTTGAGTATCGTCGCGCGCTCGAAGAGATGGAGCGCATGCGCATGGGTGTCGCAGCCGAATAATGTCAACGCCAGGCTTAGAGCGTCCCTGCCCGGATGCTCGGCCAAGGCACATGCTGCCCGCTTCCCGCCGGGAAGGGGTGGTCCTCCGAGAGGCGAGGGAGCAGTTTGATGGGTAAGGTTACAGGGTTTCTCGAGATCGACCGGCAGGTCGCAAAGTATCAGCCGGCATCCGACCGCATACGGCATTTCAGGGAATTCACCATTCCCATGTCCGACAGCGAGGTGAAGAAGCAGGCGGCGCGCTGCATGGATTGCGGCATTCCCTTCTGCCATGGGCCTACCGGCTGCCCGGTGCACAACCAGATTCCGGACTGGAACGATCTCGTCTACAACGACAATTGGGACGAGGCGATCCGCAATCTGCATTCGACTAACAATTTCCCGGAGTTCACCGGCCGCATCTGCCCGGCGCCCTGCGAAGAGGCATGCACGCTGAACCTCGAAGACGTGCCGGTCTCGATCAAGACCGTGGAACAGGCGATCGCCGACCGCGCCTATGAAAAAGGCTTCATCATTCCCCAGCCGGCCGCATCGAAGACAGGCAGGAATGTCGCCATCATCGGCTCGGGCCCGGCTGGTCTCGCGGCTGCGCAGCAGCTTGGCCGCGCCGGCCACGAGGTCCATGTCTATGAGCGCGAAAGCAAGCCCGGCGGGCTCCTCCGCTACGGCATTCCGGACTTCAAGATGGAGAAGCACTTCATCGACCGGCGCGTGAGCCAGATGGAAGGCGAGGGCGTCACCTTCTTCTGCGGCGTCAATGTCGGTGTCGACAAGCCGGTGCAGGAACTGCTCGACAGCTATGATGCCGTCCTCTATTGCGGCGGCGCGGAAACGCCGCGTCCGGCCGGAATTCCCGGCGCCGACCTCGAAGGCGTGCATGATGCCATGAATTATCTGGTGCAGCAGAACCGCCGCGTCGGCCGCGAACCGATCGAGTCCGTTGCCTGGCAGAGCGAATCCATCGTCGCGGCGGGCAAGCATGTCGTCGTCGTCGGTGGCGGCGATACCGCTTCCGATTGTGTCGGAACCGCCTTCCGCCAGGGCGCCGTAAAGGTAACGCAGCTCGATATCCGGCCGCAGCCGCCTGAAAAGGAAGACAAGCTGAGCGTCTGGCCCTATTGGGCGACGAAAATGCGCACCTCTTCCTCGCAGGCCGAGGGCGCGGACCGTGAATTCCAGGTGGCGACGCTCGAATTCATCGGCGAGAACGACGTCCTCACCCATGTGAAGTGCTGCGAAGTCGATGAAAACCGCAAGCCCGTCCCGGGCACCGAGTTCTTCATCAAGGCCGATCTCGCCTTCATCGCCATCGGCTTTTCCGGTCCGTTCGAGAAGGGCCCCGTGGCGGAACTCGCGGGATCGCTCGACATGCGCGCCGACCGGCGCGGCAATCGCTCCGTTGCGGCGGATGAGAACAATTATCGCACCAGCGTCGAGAAGTTCTATGCGGCCGGCGATGCGCGGCGCGGACAGTCATTGGTGGTCTGGGCGATCCGGGAGGGTCGGCAGGCGGCTCATGCCGTGGACGCGGCGCTGATGGGCAGTTCCGTCCTGCCCCGCTGATCGGCGCCGGTTGGTCAGCGCAGGTTAATCGATCAGCGCACAGCACCTGTCGTAGCGCCATCCGGCGTGCGGCGGGGCCATGAGAAATCATCGACGCGTCCGGGCTGGGCCTGGCGCGAATTTTCCCGGTCGTTCAGGCTTCCGCGATCCTTCCCGCCCGGGGTCGTGACCGCGCCGAGCAGATCGGTTCCACCGTCGAGTTCGGGATCGTTCAGGCTGATGGGTGCAAGCCGATCGACCTTTACCGGGCCGGTCGCGCCTTCCGGCAAGGCTTGTACCGGCGCACCGGGCTTCACGGTGGCGATGTCGGGCGCCGTGGCATTGCCCAATATCTGCCGCAGCGGCTTTTCCACGTAGAACGCCACCTTGCGCTTGCCCGTGGGGGTGAGGCCGATACCGTCATTGTTGCGCAGGCGCGCGGTCTGCCCCGCCATGTCGAAGCCGGTCAGGGTGAAGCTGCCGCTCTGGTCGACGAAGCCCTCCCATATATCGACGAAAGTACCGTCGGCCTTTTCCACGGCGTTGCGATAGAGTTCATTGAAGGCCAGCACGTCATCGGTCATGCTGCGCGTCTTGAAGGATGGCTGGCCGACCCAGATGACCGGCTTGCCGGTTTTCTTCACGGCGTCGAGGAAAGCATTCAGCCGGTCCTGGTATTCCTTCGACCATTCTTCGCTCAGAAGCGCCTTGCCATTGGCGAATGGCTGCCTGTCATTGGCGCCGGCCATGACGATGACGACTTCGGGCTTTTCCGCTTCGATCATTCCGCCGATCGCTGCCGGCCAATCGAGATGATCGGCGCGTACGAAGCCGGAGGAGCCGTTGGCCTTATCGATGATCTTGACGCCGGGACTGTCGACGAAGGCCGCATCCAGTCCCTCCGCGAGGCCGGACGCCATGAAATCGCCGACGACGAGCACCGCCTTCGCATCCGGCAGCTTGGGTGCGACTGCGGGGGCGGCCGCGGCATTGGGCGCAGGGGCGGCGGCCGGCCGGTTTGCTGCCGGAGCCTTGGGCCGCGTGCGCTTGGTGCGGTTCCTGGGCCGGCTCCGGCGACCGTCGTCGATCAGCCTGTCGGTATCTTCCTGCAGCACGGAGCGGCGGCCCAGCAACATGTCGAGAAGCGTCCTGGCGGAGGCGATATCGGAGGCGACGATGCAGAGGGCGGGCGTCAGGGCGCATATCACGACCCAGCCGCGCCAGGCAGCGCGGCGGCTCGGGTTCTTCTGCTCGTCAATCCGTATCGACAACTTCCCTGTTACCTCTTGCGGAGGATCGTCAGAACTTCCTTGCTCGGATGGCCATCGGGGTCAAGTCCCATGCGGCTCTGGAACGCCTGAATGGCATTGCGCGAGCCGCTGCCGATCTTGCCATCGACCTTGCCGTCATAATAGCCGAGTTCGGTGAGGTGCTGCTGCAATTCCTCGCGCTCTTTCATCGTGATCGGCGTAAACGGGCGGTTCCAGTCCTTCTGCAGGCCGCTGGAGCCTGCGATCTGATCCGCCAGCAGCCCGACGCCGAGCGCGTATTTATCGGCATTGTTGTAGGCCTTGATCACAAAGAAGTTCTTCGTCATCAGGAAGGCCGGGCCGCCGCGCCCATCCGGAACCTTGAGCGTGGCCTTCATGCCGCGGCTGGGGAAGGCCTTGCCATTGGCGCGCACCACACCGAGCTTCTGCCATTCGGCCAGGGTGCGCGAGCCGGCAGGGAATTTGCGCCCGGCGGGAAGCACCACCTCATAGCCCCAGGTCTGCCCGGACTGCCATCCATTCTTGCGAAGAAGATTTGCGGCGGTCGCCAGTGCATCCGGAACGGAGGTCCATATGTCGCGCTTGCCATTGCCGTCCATGTCTACCGCATAGGCGAGGTAGCTGGTCGGAATGAACTGCGTGTGCCCGAGCGCGCCAGCCCATGAGCCGGTGAGATGGCTGCGGTCGATATCGCCCCTCTGCAGAATCTTCATCGCCGCTATCAGCTGCGTGCGGGCAAATTTGGCCCGGCGCTTATCGGCATAGGCGAGCGTCGCCAGCGACCTTACGGCATCGCGCATCACATCGTCGCGCTTGAGAATCTCGCCATAATTGGTCTCCATGGACCAGATCGCCAGGAGGATATTGCGGTCGACGCCATAGGATTTCTCGATGGCGCCGAGCCAGCGCGAATATTTGCGCGCCATCTCGCGGCCCGTGGCGACGGATTCCTCGTTGACGCGGTTGTCGAGATAGTCCCAGACGGGCGCGGTGAATTCCGGCTGGAATCGCGCCTTTTCCAGGACTTCCGGGTCGATTTCCGTCACGCCGGCAAAAGCGCGCCTGTAGGTCTCGGCGCTGATGCCGCTATTGAGGGCTGTCGTGCGGAATTCTGCGATCCAGTTCTGGAATTTTGCGTCGGCGGCCGCATTGCCGATATTAAAGGCAAGCAGGAGTCCCGCCGTTGCTGCCATCATGCCCAGACGTTTGGCAAATGCGGATGAAGCTTCAATCATGATGTACCCTCGAATGTGTTCCCATAGGTTCAAATCACAATCTTACATCTCAAAGTTAGGAATTGGTTTACCATGCCCCCGTGGCCTGCAACATTAACACGGGCAAAGAATGTTTATTTTACACTACCGTGCATTTTGGGTCTTACAAAGGGAGTTGTCCAGCATCCAGAGCGATAGGCAGATGCTGATACAACCGCATGCAACAGCAAGAGGTACTGATGACGACAGTGAAGAAAATTCGTAAAGCCGTCTTTCCAGTTGCGGGTTTCGGGACCCGCGTCCTTCCCGCCACAAAATCCATACCGAAAGAAATGCTGACCGTCGTCGACAAGCCGGTCATCCAGTATGTCGTGGACGAAGCGCGCGAAGCTGGTATCGAACACTTCATTTTCGTCACGGGGCGAAACAAGGCCGTCATCGAAGATTATTTCGACGCCCAGTACGAACTTTATTCGTCGCTGAGCGAGCGCGGCAAGACGGCGCTGCTCGATGAACTGCAGCAGATCCAGCCGCGGCCCGGAACGACGAGCTTCACCCGCCAGCAGGTGCCGATGGGCCTTGGCCACGCCGTATGGTGCGCGCGCGACATCGTCGGCGACGAGCCGTTTGCGCTCTTGCTGCCGGACATGATCATGCAGCCCGAGAAGAAGGGCTGCCTGGCGGATATGGTCGAGCTCTATAACCAGACCGGCGGCAATATCGTCGCCGTGCAGGAGTGCGATCCGGAAGAGGCGCACAAATACGGCATCGTCGGCCAGGGCAAAACGGTCGGCAATGGCTTCGAACTCACGGAGATGGTGGAAAAGCCCGCAAAGGGAACCGCGCCCTCCAATCTCTACATCAATGGCCGTTATATCCTGCAGCCCGATATTTTCGGCATCCTGGAAAACCAGGAGCGCGGTGCGGGCAATGAGATCCAGCTGACCGATGCGATGCTGAAACTCACCAAACAGCAGGATTTCTTCGGATATCACTTCAAGGGCCGGACCTACGATACCGGCTCCAAGGAGGGTTTCGTCGAGGCCAATGTCGCCTTCGCGCTATGGCGCAAGGACATCCGCACCGGCGTCATGGACAATATCCGGACCATGCTGGATACGATCCAGCCGAAGTCCTGAAGCCGAATGCCGCGCCCATCCGATAGACGGGCGCGGCATCACTTCACGCCTTGGCGCCGACCGAGATCGCCAGGGATGAGCGCCGCATCAGCAGATAGTGCAGCAGACCGCCGCTGACCGCGCCGACCAGCCAGCCCCAATCACCGCCGTTTGGCAGATATTGCATGGCTCCAAGCACCGAGAGGCCGATGGACAGGATGCTGGCCACGAGCAGCGCCAGCAGCGCGCGCCTGTTCCAGCCCCTCTCGAAATAGAGCGAGCCCGTCGGCGACATCGTATAGAGATCCTCCAGGACCACCGTCTGCTTCTTCACGAGGTAGTAGTCGGCGATCATGATGCCGAAGATGGGGCCGAGGACGGCGCCGAAGATGCTGACGAAGATGGTGATCGCCTGCGGGCTCGAAACGAAGAGCCAAGGGCAGACCAGCACCGACAGGATCGAGGTTATCAGCCCGCCAAGACGGAAATTGATCTTCTCGGGGAAGAGATTGGCGATGTCATAGGCGGGGGAGACGAAGTTCGCGACGATGTTGATGCCCATGGTGGCGACGATGAACGTTACCGAGCCGAGGATGACGATCCACGGATTGTTGATGCGCTCGACAATGGCCACCGGGTCGAGAATGGCTTCGCCGAAGACCTGTACGGTGCCGGCGGTGACGATGACGACGATGATGGCAAAAACGATGAAATTGACCGGAAGACCGAGGAAGTTTCCGGTTTTCATCGCCCTTTCATCCGTCGAAAAGCGTGAAAAATCGCCGAAATTCAGGAGCAGCGCGGCAAAATAGGCGACGATCAGCATGGCGGCATTTGCCATGTGCAGCAGCGAGGAACCTGCCGCAGGCGGCGCCAATTGCAGCGACAGGCTGGAAATGCCGGTCTGGCTCACGATCCAGATGGCGAGAGCGAACATGACGACATAGACCACGGGCCCGCAGAAATCGATGAACTTCCGGATCGACTCCATGCCCCGCATGAAGATCAGCAGCTGGAACAGCCACATGAACAGAAAGCTGAGCCAGCCGAGCGTGGACAGGCCGAGGATGTCGTTGCGGGTCAGTTCCACCGCGCTGGGGGCGAGGGTGATGACGAGGGCCTGGACGGCCTTGGAGGCGAAATAGGTCTGGACGCCATACCAGACGATGCCGACCACGCCGCGCAGGACGGCCGCAAGGTTTGCTCCCATGATGCCGAACGACATGCGCGCCACCACCGGAAAGGGCACGCCATATTTCAGCGAGGGCCGGCCGATGAGGTTCATCAGGAAATAGACCGCCGTTATGCCGACGATCATCGAGATCAGTACTTCCCAGCCCGTCAGGCCGAGGAAGAACAGGCTGGCTGCGAACGTATAACCCCCGACGGAGTGTACATCCGACATCCACATGGCAAAGAGGCTGAAGGTTCCCCAGGTCCGCCCCTTCGGCGCCGTGGGTGCAAGGTCCTGATTGTAGAGCTTTGGATGTGCCCCGGTAACGACGAGCACGGGAGGCGATTCATGCGTGTGGCCTGACATTGACATCGTTCCTTTCATGGGTGCACGAGCATGATGAGTTAAGCGCAAGTTTCGGGCCATGGAAAGAGCAGTTGTTTTGCTGGCAAAGCCCTTGCCGTGCCCGGATCGAAGCGCCGCGCGGCGGAACATGCGGCCTTACGCACAGTTGCAATAAGCCGGGCGATCACTACGTTCCTGCCGAAGTTTGGAGTTGAGAAGAAATGACCGGCGAGGCATTGGCGTTGAGCAGACCACAGGATCACCCCGATATCAGGACGTCGAAGGTCGGCATATTGCTGGTCAATCTCGGCACGCCGGACGCCACCGACAAGACTTCCATGCGGCGCTATCTGAAGGAGTTTCTTTCCGACAGGCGCGTGATCGAATGGCCGCGGGCGATCTGGCTGCCCGTTCTCTACGGGATCGTCCTCAATACCCGCCCGAAGAAATCCGGCGCGCTATACGACAAGATATGGAACCGCGAACGCAATGAGTCGCCGCTGCGGACCTACACGCGTGCGCAGGGCGAAAAGCTCGCCGCCAGCCTGTCGGACTATCCCGATGTGGTGGTCGATTGGGGAATGCGCTACGGCAAGCCCTCGATAGAGGAAGCGCTGGAGCGGCTGGACAAGGCGGGCTGCAAGCGGGTTCTCATGTTCCCGCTCTATCCGCAATATTCGGCGACGACCACGGCGACCGTGAACGACAAGTTCTTCGAGGCGCTGATGAAGATGCGCTTCATGCCGGCGACCCGCACCGTGCCTTCCTACCAGGACGACGAGACCTATATCGACGCCCTGGCGATCTCGATCGAGAAGCATTTTGCCACGCTGGATTTCGTGCCCGAGGTGGTGATCGCCTCCTATCACGGCATCCCGCAGAGCTATTTCAAGCGCGGCGATCCCTATCCCTGCCATTGCTGGGCGACGACGCGCCTGCTGCGCGAGCGGCTGGGCTGGAGCGAAGACAGGCTCATAAGCTGCTTCCAGTCGCGCTTCGGCCCGGAGGAATGGATGCAGCCCTATACCGACAAGACGCTGGAGAAGCTGGCCAGGGACGGGGTGAAATCCGTAGCGGTCTTCAATCCGGGTTTCGTCTCCGATTGCCTTGAAACATTGGAAGAAATCGCCGGCGAGGGGGCGGAAATATTCCGCCACAATGGCGGCGTCGACTTCACGCATATTCCCTGCCTCAACGATTCCGACGAGGGAATGCGCGTGATTGAAAAGCTGGTGCGCCGGGAACTGGGCGGCTGGGTCTAGCGATCAGGTCTTGCGCGGGACTAAACCGTGGATAAGTATCGCAACCGCGCCCGTGGAGCGCGTCATTCCCACCTTGGTCCAATAGTGCCGCGTGGAAAAAGACGGTAATGTTCCTTCAAACGAAGGAGGCGGGCATGAGCGGCTTTGATTTCACGATACCGGTGTTGGCCATTCTGGTCCTGGTAATCCTGTTTGCCGCGGTGAAGACGGTTCCGCAAGGATTCAACTATACGGTGGAGCGCTTCGGCCGCTACACGCGCACGCTCTCGCCCGGTCTCAACCTCATCGTGCCGTTCTTCGACCGAGTCGGCGCCAAGATGAACATGATGGAGCAGGTGCTGGATGTCCCGACGCAGGAGGTCATCACCAAGGACAATGCCAATATCGCGGTCGATGGCATCGCGTTCTTCCAGATATTGAGTGCACCCCAGGCCGCCTATCAGGTGAGCGGGCTGAAGAATGCGATCCTCAACCTGACGATGACGAATATCCGTACCGTCATGGGGTCGATGGACCTCGACGAACTGCTGTCCAACCGTGACGCGATCAATGATCGCCTGTTGCGCGTGGTCGACGAGGCGGCGAACGCATGGGGCATCAAGATGACCCGCGTCGAGATCAAGGACATCAATCCGCCGAAGGACCTGATCGATTCCATGGCGCGGCAGATGAAGGCGGAGCGTGACAAGCGGGCGCTGGTTCTCGAGGCGGAAGGCGACAGGGCAGCGCAGATATTGCGCGCCGAGGGGTTGAAGCAATCGCAGATACTGGAAGCGGAAGGCCGCCGCGAGGCTGCCTATCGCGAGGCCGAGGGCCGCGAGCGCCTGGCCGAAGCGGAAGCCAAGGCGACGCAACTCGTATCGGCGGCGATCGATTCCGGCAATGTCCAGGCGATCAACTATTTCGTCGCGCAGAAATACACCGAGGCCTTCGCCAAGCTTGCCACCAGTCCGAACCAGAAGATCGTGCTGATGCCCATGGAGGCATCGTCGCTGATCGGTTCGCTCGGCGGCATCGGGGCAATCGCCCGTGACGTATTCGGTGAAGGGGATGCGGCCGCCCGGGCAGCGCGCCCTGCCACGCCGCGCTCGCGCACTGTCCCCGGTACCAGCGGCACCAGTGGTACGAGTAGCTAGCCAGGCCGAAAAGGAGGCTGCAACAGGTGTTTGAGCGTCTCATTGCCGAACTCGGACCTTGGAACTGGATTGTCCTCGGTTTCGTGCTCCTGATCCTTGAAGTATTCGCGCCCGGCATATTCCTGCTGTGGTTCGGCATCGCCGCGCTGATCGTCGGCGCGCTCGCCGTGACGCTGGGCGGAACGCTGATGCTCGGCTGGCAATTGCAGGTCATACTGTTCCTGGTCCTGTCCGTCGTTGCCGTTCTCATCGGCCGCCGCCTGATGGGCGCGACCGATGCCGAGAGCGACGAACCGATGCTCAACCGGCGCGGCCAGCAATTGATCGGCCAGCTCGTCACGCTGGAGGAGGCCATCGTCAATGGTCGCGGCCGGGCGCGGGTCGGCGACAGCCTGTGGCGTGTCATGGGGCCGGATCTGCCGGCGGGCTCGACTGTCCGCATCACGGGGATGGACCAGGGCTCGCTCATCGTCGAAGCTGTCTGAAACGGTCGCCGGACTATTCTATCAAGGAAACGCTTCAAATGACGAATTGAGCGAAGTGCGATTCGCAGAGATCGCGCTTGCGTGGAGTTTCAGTCGCTGGCCTCAGGCCGCGCCGATCCGCAGCAGGTCGTGGAAGTGGACGATGCCCACCGGGTGCCCTTTCTCGACCACGATGAGCGCGGCGATATTGTGATCGTTGAGCAGTGCCAGGGCGGTGCTGGCCAATGTCGTTGGCGGCACGGTCTTGGGGTTGCGCGTCATGATCTCCTCCACCCGCATCTCGACCAGATTGCGGTGAAGATTGCGGGAAAGGTCGCCATCGGTGATGATCCCGGCAAGCGTCCCATCCTCGTTCTGGATGGCGATGCAGCCGAAGCGCTTGGCGGAAAAGACCTGCATGGCCTCCGGTATCGGCGTTCCAAGCGGCACCAGCGGAAGGTTGTCGTCGCGGTGCATGATTTCATGGACATGGGTGAGGCTGGCACCGAGCGAGCCGCCGGGATGGAAGGTCTTGAAATCGGTGGCCGAGAAGCCACGTGCTTCGAGCAGGGCCACGGCGATTGCGTCACCCATCGCGAGCTGCAATAGCGTTGACGTCGTCGGCGCCAGTCCGTGAGGACAGGCTTCCGTTACCCTTGGCAGCAGCAGCACGATATCGGCGGCAGTGGCCAGGGCCGATTTCTCGCCGGCGGTAACGGCAATCAGCGGGATGCGGAAACGGGTGGCATAGCTGACGATGCCCTTGAGTTCAGCCGTCTCGCCCGACCAGGACAGGGCGAGGATGGCATCGTCCACGGCGATCATGCCGAGGTCGCCATGATTGGCTTCCGAGGGGTGCACGAAGAAGGCCGGAGTGCCCGTCGAGGCGAAAGTCGCGGCGAGCTTGGAGCCGATATGGCCGCTTTTGCCGACGCCGGTGACGATGATGCGCCCCTTGATCGAAGCGATCTTCTCGATCGCGCGGCAGAACTCCTGCGCCAGCGAATCCTCGAAAGCCTCGCCAAGTGCGGCGAGCCCCTCGCGCTCGGTCAGGATCGTGCGTTTCGCGGACTCGACCGCGGCGGATCGGTCCAAGGTGATGTCGTTGATTGCCTGCATGGCAGAACCGTTAGCGCTTTGTGCCTTTGCTGTCCAACTTTTGTTGATGATGCGTTGTTCTCCAGCCGAGCCGCATCCGGTTCTTATCAAGTCGTTAACCATGGCTGTTTACCATCCTGCAATGTTCGAACAGGTTGGCAGATCCCTTGATACAAAGGCGGAAAACACATGCGAAGGCGCTCCGGGAGGGTCGCCGCAACCCTGCGCTCAATCGCTGTTTCATGGCGGTTCTGGCATGCAGCGTCGCATTGTCCTGCGCTCCGCCCGTCCATGCCCAGCAATCCACGGAACTCAGAGGAACCCTGTCCGATACGCGTCCGGCCAGCGCGGCGCCGCCGCCGGTGGCGGCAGGACCGGAGGCCGAAGAGGGCCTTTCTCCGCGTCCCTATGAACCGGTGAGCCCCGGCGCGCTTGAAACTGTCGATGATTCGGAAAATCTCGGTCTGCTCGGCGTTCCGGTGGAGGGTGTTGTTCCTTCCGGGCCGGCCGATGACAGCGGTGGAACCGAGCCACGCTCCACACTGCCTGCCGATGATGTTGCAACGCCGGCGGAGCGTCCCGCGAGGCGCACCGAAGATGCGGCCCTCGATACGGTGCGCGAGAATGCCCCGGCGGAGGTCGAGCAGCCCTATCTTGGCGCGGTCGAGCAGGACCGCGAAGCAAATCCGGCCGAGAGGCGCGCCGATCGGGACAATCTGCCGGCTTCGGCCATAGAGCGCCGGGTGCTGCGGCCCGACCCGCAGCCATTTGCCCCGCTGGGGATAAGGGCGGGGGTGGTCACGCTTCGCCCTTCGATCAGCCAGGGCCTGCGCGCCACCACGAATGCCGACAACAGTGCCGATGGCGATTCTGCCGTCCTGTCGGAAACGCGTCTTCGATTGCGGGCGGATACGGACTGGTCCCGTCACTCCGCCTGGCTGGATTTCGACGGAACCTATGACAAATCCATCTCCGGGGAGGAATATTCCGCCCCGAATGCGGCATTGCGGGCAGGTTTCCAGCTCGATCTCGGAGAAAGAACGACGGTGACCGGCACTGCGGGTTACCGTTACAGGCAGGAAGACCCGAGTGCGCCGACAGCGATTCTCGGCACGTCCAACCGCCCGGGCGTACAGGAGCTCGATGCCGATCTCGGCGTGCGGCACGAGTTCGGGAAGTTCTTTGCGGACGTCAAAGGCTCCGTCACGCGCACGACCTATGGCAATGCGGAATTCTCGGATGGCACGGTGATCAGCCAGAAGGATCGCGACAATACGTTCGCCAGTATCGCGCTGCGCGGCGGTTTCGAGATGTCGCCGGCCATCAAGCCGTTTGTCGAGGTGGAGATAGGCAAGCTTCTCTATGATGAATCGGTGGATTTCAACGGATATCGACGTTCAGGCGTGAGAACGGCGCTGCGCGGCGGCGTCGAACTCGACCTTGGCGAAAAGACTTCCGGTGAAATCGCCGTCGGTTATCTGCGCCAGGGCATCGATGATGAGCGCCTTGAAGATGTGGACGGCCTGAGCGTCGATGCGGCGTTGAAATGGTCGCCGCAACGGGGAACGGATGTCGATATCGGGCTTCTGACGCGGGTCGAGGGAGCGACCGCGCCCGAAGATAGCGGGTCGATTTATTATGAGGGCACAGTCGGCGTGAAGCGGCAGGTTCGTGCCAATCTCGATCTGAACGCCAAGCTCATTGCATCGCTGCGGGACAACCGGGACGGTTCGGGTCTCGACAAGGGCTTCGGCGCGGAAATCGGCGCCACCTACTGGTTCAACCGGTTCATGGGCCTTGATGTGAGCGCCCGCCATCAGCTCAACCGCAGCGAAGTCGACAGCCGCCGGACCGACGAGACGAGCGTCTATGTCGGCGTGACATTGCAGCGGTAGAGCCCCGGCGCAACGATAGAAGCCAGGCCCGTGGCTAGGTCGCGGGAACCTTCATTTCCGCGCCGATCGGCAACTTCATGACCGGCATGCCGGGATTGGCCTCGGAAAGACGTTTCCAGTCGCTGCCCTTGCCGTAAAGCTGCTCCGCAATATCCCAGAAATTGTCGCCGCGTTTGATGACATAGGTCGCGGGCGTCGACTTTGCGGGTTCCGTCGCCGGCTTGGCGGTTTCGCCGGTCCCTGCGGATGGCGCAGTTGTCGTCGATGCAGCGGCCGCCGTCACTCCAGCCGCCACGATCCGCCCGTCCGTATAGGGCTTATAGGGACTATGCTGGGCAAAATATTCCGCCAGAACCTCTTCCAGGCCCGGGCCATAATCATAGGCGTTGAGGCCATTGGTCGCGAAGATCTTGTAGCCATCGCCGCCGGCGCGCATGTAATTGTTCGACACGACGCCATAGGTCGCGGCCGGATCGATCGGCCGGTAGGCCTCGCCCTGCAAAACCTCGACGTTCGAGATGCGGCCATCGACGGGTTTCGACAGGTCGTAACTATATTTCAGGCCCGCCACCTGCGGAAAGCGGCCCGCTCCCTTTTCGATCTGGCTGACGCCATTCTCAAGCGCGGTGACGATATCCGAACCGCGCAGCTGGAACGTGGCGAGCGTATTCTGGAATGGCAGGACCTCGAGGACTTCGCCCATAGTCACATCGCCGGCATCGATCGAGGCGCGCAGCCCGCCGCCATTGATGATTGCGATGGTGACGCCTTGCGCCCTTACCCGCTCCAGCATCGCGTCGGCGACGAGATTGCCCATGCTGCATTCCTTGATGCGGCAGACCTCGCGCGCCGCCTCGATGGGCGCCGTTGCCTCGCCGACGCGGCGCGCCTTGAGTTCCTCGATCGGCTTGGCAAGTTCCTTGATCCGCTCTGCGATAGCCGCATCCGGTTTTACGGACGAATCGAGCAGGATCGGCGCACCTTCGCTCGCGGTGACATTGCCGTCATCGTCGAATGTAACTTTCAACTCGCCGAGATATTTCGAATAGGACTTCGCCTGGACTATGGGCACGTCGCGGCCCGATGGTCCCTTCACCAGTGTCGGGTAGGGGCCGGCCGCCTCCGGATCGGTGTTCGACAGCAGCGTGTGGCTGTGGCCGCCGACGATCACGTCGATTCCATCGACTTTCTCGGCGATCTCCTTGTCCTTGACATAGCCGACATGGGTGAGCGCAATGATCTTGTTGGCGCCTTCGGCCTTGACCGCTTCGACCTGCCTGGCCAGCGCCTCGATCTCGTCGGAGAATTTGATCGTCGGCCCGGGCGTCGAAATTTCGGCTGTATCGACCGTAACGGCCGAGATCACGGCAATCTTCTGCCCGCCTATCGCCTTGATGAGGAACGGCTTGTACTTGCCGGCGATGGGCGCGGCCGCATCAGCTTGCGTATTGGCGGAGATCACCGGCAGCTTGATCCTGTCGAGGAAATTGCCGAGCGTTTCCGGTCCGCCGTCGAATTCGTGATTGCCGAGCGCCATGGCGTCGAAGCCGATGGCATTCATGAATTCCGCCGTGTCCTCGCCCTTATAGGTCGTATAGAACAGCGAGCCCTGGAACTCGTCGCCGGCGTCGAGAACGATGACATTGCCGCCATTCTGCGAGAGTGCCGCACGCCGCTCATCGATCTTGGCCTTGACGCGGGCAATGCCGCCAAAGCACTCGTTCTTGCTCTCTTCTTCAGTGGAGCAGGTGGAATCATATTTGTTGATCGCTTCGACACGCGAATGCTGATCGTTGATGTGAAGAATATTCAACGTGTAATCCGCCATGGCGGCGGTGCTTACACCAAGG
Organism: Phyllobacterium sp. 21LDTY02-6; assembly: GCF_023554255.2. Taxonomy (GTDB): domain Bacteria; phylum Pseudomonadota; class Alphaproteobacteria; order Rhizobiales; family Rhizobiaceae; genus Phyllobacterium. Next base: position 67,128 of record NZ_JAMJWD020000001.1, read on the forward strand.
CTGGCACCAAGGGCCGTGGCGGCGAGAAAGAAGCTGCGTAGCATGCCCGACATAGTCAATTGCTCCTCAAATGAATTCGTCGCCGGCAGCACCCGCCGGAAGCGCCGCTCATGGGCGCATCCGCATGCTTTCACCAGTTTTTCGACGATGCAAGAGAGGAGAGGGCGTACCCTCTGTTTTCAGCTAGGCCTGGCCTTGACGGCGCGTCAGTGAGAACTGCTGCCCGGTCGACGAGGTGCAGTTCAACTGGCCGCCGCTGACGAGCGCGCAATTGACCTTGGAGTGGGTTCCACGGGCGAGGGAGCGCAGGTCGATCTCGATGAGATTGGCCGAAACCTGCCTGTAATTGCCCTCGGCAAGCTTCTCCTTGGTGTCGTTGGCGCGGGTTTCGAATACGCCGCCATTGAAGTTGGAGAAGGCGACGCCGGATGTGTCGAACCATTGTCCCTGGACGGCGTCGGCTGGGCGGGAAACGACGGCCGCGCCGCCATCTTGTATCGGTCCGCTGCTCATGCAACCAGCGAGTGCGAGTGTGACTGCGGCTGAACCGGCGGCGAGGGATAAACGTTTCATATCTGTCTCCCGAGATTGTGACCTATTAAATGCCGTGGAAATCCAGCAAAAACAAGAATTAAGTTTGTTTGCAATGTTGAATCACCGTGGCGGATGCCGCTCGTGGGGGCACTGGCCCTGGGGCGATCGATGCAACATTCCGGGCCGGGCGGAACCGGCAATGCGGCTGCGGAGGCGGCATGTGAGCCGCCTCCGGCGATGATTTCGCCCTAGTGGACGAGGATATTGCGGAACTGCCAGGGATCGCTCGCGTCGATATCTTCCTTGAAGAGGCCGGGGCGATTCTCCAGCGGCGTCCAATCGGTGTAATGGCCGCGCAATGGCCCGAGATAGGGCGTCTGCACCTCGAGGCAGCGGCGGAAGTCCATTTCGTCGGTTTCGACGATCCCGGCTTCCGGGTTCTCCAGGGCCCAGACCATGCCGGCGAGGACGGCGGAGCTTACCTGAAGCCCGGTGGCGTTCTGATAGGGAGCAAGCTTGCGCGCTTCCTCGATCGTCAGCTGCGAGCCGTACCAATAGGCATTCTTGTCATGCCCGTAGAGCAATACGCCGAGTTCGTCGGCGCCGTCGACGATTTCGGATTCCTCCAGCACGTGCATCTCCCTTTGCGGCTTGCCCGCGGCGCCGAACATTTCGTCGAGCGAGAGCGTCGCCACATTGGCGGGATGATAGGCATAGTGACAGGTGGGCCGATAGCTCACCTTGCCCTTCTTGTCATGGGCGGTGAAGAAATCCGCGATCGAAATGGATTCATTGTGGGTGACGAGAAGGCCGAACTGCGCCCCTTCGGTGGGGCACCAGGTGCGGATACGCGTATCGGCGCCGGGTTGTTCGATGAAGATGGCGGCCTTGTTGCCCTTCTTCTGCTTCCGGGCGTTGCGCGGCATCCATTTCTCGTGGGTGCCCCAGCCAAGCTCGGCCGGCTGCAGGCCTTCGGATATGAAGCCTTCCACCGACCAGGTGTTCCAGAAAACGCCGAAAGGCTTCGGGTCCCTGGCGCGCTGCGTGTCGCGCTCGGCAATGTGGATGCCCTTGACGCCGACGCGCTTCATGAGCTTGGCCCAGCCCTGGCGGTCTGCGCGCTCCGGCTCGGTGTGCTCGATATCGAGATCGCGGGCGAGGTCCAGCAAGGCGCGCTTCACGAACCAGGAGACCATGCCGGGATTGGCGCCGCAGCACGACACGGCGGTCGGTCCGCCGGGATGCTTCTTGCGCTCCGCCAGCAGCGTCTGGCGCAAGGCATAATTCGTCCGGTCGGCATTGTCGACATCGTCGGCATAGTAGAAACCGGCCCACGGCTCGATGACCGTATCGATATAAAGCGCACCGGCCTTTCGGCACAGATGCATGATATCGATCGAGGACGTATCGACCGAGAGGTTGACGCAGAATCCCTGGCCGCCGCCTTCGGTGAGGAGGGGCTTGAGCAGCGTCTTGTAATTCTCCTTCGTCACCGCCTCCTGAATGAAGCGTATGCCGCGTTCATCGAGCAATTTCTTGTTGGCGTCGCTGGGATCGATGACCACCAGCCGGGACTTATCATATTTGAAGTGGCGTTCTATCAGGGGCAGGGTACCCCGACCGATGGATCCAAAGCCGATCATCACGATCGGACCGGTGATTTCTCCATGTACAGGCCATTTAGCCTTCGCCATTTTTTGCGTGCTCCTAATTTTCATCTCCATCATTGAGGACGGCGGCTCGGCCGCTATGGAGAAACCATAGAGCATAGTGATGACAAAGAGCAAACAACCCTTTGGCGAGAAAGGAAGAAATTCATGATATTGTTAACTTCGAGAGGCCGGGAAGAATAGCCGGCGCGATGTTTTTGGCGCTGCTTCACGGGCGCAGCGCAATAATTCTAGCCAATACATGCGGGACATTCAGGTCGGCGGCCGAGCCGTCGGCACTTATTCAGCCTCCAAACGGAGTGCTACTTAGAACTTCTCAAGAGCCTGGATCAACCTTTCGCGGACCGCCATGATGCCCTTGTAATTGGCTTGATCGGCGTTCAATTCCGCAAGTTCGCGGCAGAACGCCTGTGCCAGCGGCCTGCTCTGCGGATGTTTCTTCAGGGCTTCGAGCGGATCGAGGTGAATCCTGATCGTGAACAGGATGTCGCCCGTCCGCGGCAGCTTGCGCAGGGTCTGGCGTTCCACCCGGACATGGGTCTGCTCGACCATGTCGCGGTCGGTATAGCGTGCGCCCTTCTGGTTGCTGGCGAGTGGGTGGTACAATTCGCCGTCCGGCTGCAATGACCAGTTGAAGCGATAGACCGAACGATCGGGGCGAAGATTGTCGAACATGCGGGTGATAAGGCCGGCATTGCGGGTCCCGGCGCTGAAATCCGGCACCGGCGCATGGATTTCGTCCATGGAACGGCCGAATTTCTCCAGAAGCGTCCACGATGAGGGGAAAGACAGCGACGCCGCGGCGAGGTGCCAGCCGCGCCGCTCGTCCTTGCGCATCAGAACGAGATCTTCCTGAACGAGGCTCGCAGCCTTGTGCAGGATCGATGCCGCGGGCCCGTCCAGGTCGACAGCCTCGGCGCCGCCGGCGATACGGATGACGTTGCCTGATCTCGTATAGACCTGCGGAAAATGCGCCGGGAGATGCTCGACGAGAAGGTCCAGAACTTCCTGCTGGCCTGCCTGACTGCCTTCTTCCTCCACGACGATGCGATCCCCGTGGAGCTTGAGCAGGCGGGCCTTCTCGGCCAGATGCACCGGCAGAAGTTCGTCCACCTCGATCCAGTCGATGAGGTCGAGCTGGTGCAGGCCGATGGTAAAGGGCTTGGCCGAGCCGTCATAGGGAGTATGGGCCGGAATTACGCGCATCAGGCAGCGTCCATTGCCTCCAGCTCGTCGATTATGCCCTCGATGACCGAAAGGCCCTTGTGCCAGAACGCCGGATCGGTCGCATCGAGGCCGAAGGGCTGCAGCAGCTCCGAATGATGTTTCGTGCCGCCGGCCTTCAGCATGTCGAAATATTTCTGCTGAAATCCCGCCTCGGCGTTCTGGTAGACCGCATAGAGCGAGTTCACCAGGCAATCGCCGAATGCGTAGGCATAGACGTAGAATGGCGAGTGGATGAAGTGCGGGATATAGGTCCAGAAGGTCTCGTAGCCCGGCCCGAAGCGCACCGCCGGTCCCAGGCTTTCCTTCTGCACATCGAGCCAGATCTCGCCTATCCTGTCGGAGGTCAGCTCGCCATTGCTGCGTTCCGTGTGCACCCGGCGCTCGAACTGGTAGAAGGCGATCTGGCGGACGACCGTATTGATCATGTCTTCCGCCTTCTGCGCCAGCATCGCCTTGCGCTCGCGCTTGTCGCGCGTCTTTTCCAGCAGGGAGCGGAAAGTCAGCATCTCGCCAAAGACAGATGCGGTTTCGGCCAGCGTCAGCGGCGTCGAGGCCATCAGCGCGCCTTGGCCGCCGGCGAGCACCTGATGCACGCCGTGCCCGAGTTCATGGGCAAGAGTCATCACGTCGCGCGGCTTGCCCATATAGTTCAACAGCACATAGGGATGGGCCGAGGGCACGGTGGGATGGGCGAAGGCGCCCGGCGACTTGCCCGGCCGTGTCGGTGCATCGATCCAGTTGCGGTCGAAGAAGCGCTGGGCGATGTCGGCCATCTCGGGGGCGAAGCCGCTATAGGCGGAAAGCACCGTCTCCCGCGCCTCATGCCATGGTATCAGGGCCTGCGGCGTTTCAGGCAGCGGCGCGTTGCGATCCCAGCTGTTCAGATATTCGAGGCCGAGCCACCGGGCCTTCATGGCATAATAGCGGTGCGACAGGCGCGGATAGGCGGCGCGGACGGCTTCACTGAGCGCATCGACGACTTCCCGCTCGACGCGGTTCGCCAGATGCCGGCTGTCGGCAATGTCCTCGAAGCCACGCCAGCGGTCGGATATTTCCCGGTCCTTGGCGAGCGTATTGGTGATCAGCGTGAATATCCGCACATTGTCCTTGAACGTCTTCGCCAGCGCCTCCGATGCCGCCTTGCGGCTGGCTGGGTTTGCCTCCTGAAGCAGGTTCAGCGTCGGTTCCAGCGCAAGCTCCTCGCCATCCACTTCGAAGCGCAGCGAGGTCATGGTTTCGTCGAAGAGGCGGTTCCATGCACCGCGGCCCGTCACCGACTTTTCGTGGAAGAGCTGCTCCAGCCTGTCATCCAGCTGATAGGGCTTGTCCTTGCGCAGGTCGATCAGCCAGGGCCGGTAATGGGCGATTGCCGGGTTTTCTGCCATTGCCCGCTCAAGCACATCGTCGTCGATCCGGTTCAATTCCAGGCCGTAGAAGATGAGATGGGTGCTGGCATCGGTCATCTTCTGCTGGATGTCGCCATAGAGCTTGGCATTCTTCGCATCGGACGTGTCGCCGGCATAGACGAGGCCGGCATAGGAAACGATCTTTCCGACCAGTTCCTCGATAGCCTCGAATTCGCTGATCGACACGGCAAGATCGCCGCCCGCAGCCTTGGCGGCTTCCTGCGCCAACGTGCCTTTCCAGCGTGTCTCGAAAGCCTGGGCGAGATCGAGAGCCTTTTTCAGGTCCTGCTTCAGTTCGCTGCTTTCCGCCGAGGGGTAGAGATCGGCCAGGTTCCATTCGGGGAGGGCGCCGAGGCCGGCGTCGTTCTTGACGGCAGCCGATGCGACCTGCGCTGCTCCGGCCGGCTGGTAAAAGGGGAAATTGTTCATGATAATTGCTCGCTCAGATCTCGTCGCTGTAAGGAATGGTCAGTGCAATGTGGCCCACGTCTGAAGGTGGCGAATCACGGCCGCGATCCGCGCCTCGTCAACATAGGTGCCTGCGGCGGCAGGTTCCAGCCTGCCGTGGCGCGTGGACGTCACATTCCTGACTCCTGCCCTGATTGCGCCATCCTTGGGGTATTTCCGTAATAGTGGGTGGATTCCTGTGCAAAAACAGCTTATTCATGCGTTAACCACCCGTTGACCATGTTTGGAATCTGCTGATTCAGTTCAGTTTTCTGCCATGCTCTCAACGTATTTGATGTTCAATAAGTGACCATTAACCATTAAATCGGACAATTCGGCTATTCGGGGGCTGAAAATCGGTCAAGGTTGGGACGAAATTTGTCAAATGTGCTTCATGTAAAGAACGGTAAGTCGGCGGGTCTTCTCAACCGCACTGCCTGGGCTGCATTCGTGATTGCCCTGACGGCCATGTTTTTCGCTTCGGCCCCGGCATCGGCCGAAACGAGGACATTGAAGCTCTATTACATCCACACCAAGGAACGGGCCGAAATCACGTTCAAGAGGAACGGCCGTTTCCAGCAGGACGGGCTCAACAAGCTCAACAAGTTTCTGCGCGACTGGCGGCGCAACGAGCCGACCAAGATGGATCCGCGCCTCTTCGACCTCGTCTGGCAGGTCTACCAGAAGGTAGGCGGCCGCGATTACATCCATGTCGTGTCGGCCTATCGCTCCCCGGCAACCAATTCGATGCTGCGCTCGCGCTCGCGCGGCGTTGCCAAGTCCAGCCAGCACATGCTCGGCAAGGCCATGGACTGGTATCTGCCGGGCGTGAAACTATCGACGCTGCGCGCGACGGCATTGCGGTTCGAGGCTGGCGGCGTTGGCTATTACCCGACCTCCGGTTCGCCCTTCATCCACACGGATGTCGGCAATGTGCGCCATTGGCCGCGCATGAGCCGCCGCGAACTGCTCGCGGTGTTCCCGGATGGCAAGACGATCCACGTGCCTTCCGATGGCAAGCCATTGCCCGGTTATGAACAGGCCGTTGCCGCCTATGAATCGCGCAAGCGCAACGGTGGCTCAATACAGATAGCAAGCTCGGGTTCCTCCCGCCGCGGCAAATCGCTGTTCGGCATGCTCTTTGGCGGCGGCGCCGACGAGGAAGAGGATTCCAGCGAAAGCTCGGTAACGGTCGCTTCGGCGCCCAAGCCGACGCGTGCGGTCGCGTCCGCTCCGGCTGCAAAGGCCGAGCAAGCGCCGCCTGCCCGGGCACCGGAACCCGCAGCTGCACCCGCTTTGCCGGTTCGCGATGCACCCGCACCGGTGGAAGCGCCGCGGCCTGAAGCGCCGATGGCCCTGTCGCCCGAAGACAACCAGGCGCTTGCCTTCGCCATTCCGGTTCCCATGCGCCGGCCTGAACATGCGCCGGCGATGCCCGAACCGTCGACGCTGAATGCCCTGGCCGCGGACGATGCAATGCAGATCGCGGCTCTGCCTTCGCCACGGCCGCAGGATAGCGCCAGCGCGATTCAGCAGATGATCGAGGCCAATCCGGCCCCGGAAGTTGCGGAAACCGCGCAGCCGCAAATGGTCAATGCCCTCGTTCCGGTACCCTTCGAGAAGCCGAAGACGGCGCCGAAGCAGAATGACCTGATGGTCGCTTCGGTCGTGCCCACGGCCCGTCCCGTCGCTGCGCCGGCATCGGTCGAAGCTGCGATCGAAGACGGCGGTGTCATCCCCGTGCCGGAGGAAGACGATCTGACGGCGCTGATCAACCAGTCCGACCTCGAGCCAGGTGCGCCTGCCGCCGCCTCAGCCTCGACTGAAGCCTCGACCCCGGGTTCGACCTTGCCGACGCTTCCCGGCGAACGTGGTGGTCGTGTGAAGAAGCAGACCGCCAATGCCGCCGTAGAGGTCGCTTCGGCGTCGCCTCAGCCGTCGCTGCGCCAGACCATGCTTGAAGCCAAGGGCGATCCGGCAGAGCTGTTGAACAGCGGCGTGGTGACGACGGCCAAGGCAGCCAAGCCGCGTCGCCAGTCACAGGAAACGGCGAAGGCCGTGCAGGTGGAGTCGGAGGTGCCGGATCGCGCCCTGTCCAACCAGCAGGTGGCGGAAACCGCGCCCGAGACGACGCCGGCGGTCATCCGCAACCAGACGCTGCGCACCGCTCCGACGACTGTCTATGTCGGAGGGTTCCAGCAAAACCTGCCCGTTGCGAATACCAATCGCTTCACCGGCAAGGCTGTCACCTTCATACAGATCGCCAAGTTCAATCCGTCGCAGGGCTCGTAAAGGCCCTGCACCCGATGCGCCGGCGCGCATAATCAGAATAGTGGAATTGCTACCGGCAGGCCGCGGGCGAGGGAACCTCTTCCGCGGCTTGCTCATATGTGGCTATCGCGCGAGACCGGCGGCCTCTGCGGCCAGTTTCGTGATCGCATCCCATTGGCCGGATTGCACCAGTTCCTCCGGCGCCACCCAGGAGCCGCCAACGCAGACCACGTTTGGCAGATCGAGATACGTCCGGGCATTGGCAGCCGATACGCCTCCGGTGGGGCAGAAACTGGTGCCTGCCAGTGGCGATGACAGCGATTTGAGGAAGGCTGCGCCGCCAGCCTGTTCGGCCGGGAAGAATTTGAGCATGCTGTAGCCGCGTTCGCGCAGGCTCATGATCTCGCCGGGCGTGATCGCGCCGGGAAGCAGCGGCACGGGGCTTGCGTCGGCCGCTTCCAGCAATTGCGGCGTGACACCGGGGCTGACGATGAAGCGCGAGCCGGCATTGGCAGCTTCATCGAACTGCCTGGCATTGAGAATGGTGCCGGCGCCGACGATCGCTTCCGGTACCTGATCAGCCACGGCGCGGATGGCGTCGAGCGCCGCCGGTGTCCGCAAGGTGATTTCGATGGCGGGCAGCCCGCCGGCTGCAAGCGCTCGCGCCAGCGGCACCGCATGGGCCGCATCCTTGATCAGAAGCACGGGAATAACCGGCTGGCCCTTCAGGATGGGTAGCAGCTCTTCGGTTTTCTGGCTCATTGGGCGTCTCCATGTCTTGAGGGTAAAAAGTCTTGAGGGTAAAAAGCCTTGAGGGGCGAAAGTCTCGAGGGGTTGAAACGATTTAGTGGCCGGGGTCCGCTTTGTCTACTGCCGGTTTGGTGTAGCGATGCGCCATTCGCAAGGCAATTCGCTTGAAATTGCCGCAATGCGGCAGTAGTTGATGGCCATCATGACCGATCTGTCCTCAAACTTGCCTTTCAAGGTGGCGGCGCTCTATCGCTTCGCCCGCCTCGCGCATTATGAAACATTGCAGGAGCCACTGGCAAAGCTTTGTTGCCGGAACGGCATCAAGGGAACGCTGCTGCTCGCGGCCGAGGGCATCAATGGCACGGTGGCAGGCTCTGCCCGGGCGATCGCGGAGCTCATCGATTTCCTCGGGAGCGAGCCGGCGCTGGCCGGCATGGAAATCAAATATTCCCATGCGAGCGAGATGCCTTTCAAGCGCATGAAGGTGCGCCTGAAGAAGGAGATCGTCACCATGGGCGTCGATGATATCGATCCGCTGCAGAGCGTCGGCACCTATGTGCCGGCGTCGGACTGGAATGCCCTGATCGCCGATCCGGACACCGTCCTCATCGACACCCGCAATGATTACGAGACGGCTATCGGCACGTTTTCTGGTGCGATCGACCCCAAGACCAAGACGTTCCGCGAATTTCCGCAATGGGTGGAGGAGCACCGGGACGAACTGGAGGGCAAGAAGATCGCGATGTTCTGCACGGGCGGTATCCGCTGCGAGAAGGCGACCGCTTTCGTCAAGGGGCTGGGGTTCGACGACGTGTTTCATCTCAAGGGCGGTATCCTCAAATATCTGGAGGAAGTGCCCGCCGCGGAAAGCCGCTGGGAGGGGGAATGCTTCGTCTTCGACGAGCGCGTCTCCGTCGGTCATGGCCTGATCGAGGGGGAGGCCGAGCTCTGCCATGCCTGCCGCAATCCGATTTCTCCGGACGACAAGCTTTCGCCGCTTTATGCGGAGGGCATTTCCTGCCCCAATTGCTATCATGAGCGCACGGAGGAGGATCGCGCGCGCTTCGCGGAGCGTCAGAAACAGGTGCGGCTCGCAAAGGAGCGCGGTCTGAAGCAGCATATCGGTTCGTGAGCCGACGCCGCCGCAAAAACAGCTGCAGTCATTGCAATGCCGCAAAGGCATCCCTAATTACGGCTGGCACTTCACGCAGCTACGAGGGAGAAATGCATGCTTGACGCGAAGAAAATTCTCACCGATTTCCTGGGAAGCAACATTCCTGGAACAGGGGGCACGGTGCGTGAGACCGCCGGGAAGGCTACTCAGCTCGCCAAGGACAACCCACTGGCGACCGGCGCATTGGCGGCAATTCTCCTCGGGACGGGCACCGGCCGCGAACTGGCAGGCGGTGCATTGAAGCTCGGCGGCCTCGCAGCTGTCGCGGGCCTCGCCTACAAGGCCTATCAGAACTACCAATCCGGCAATGCGCCGGCGGAAGCCGCAAAGGCGCCGATGGATGGCGAGCTTCTGCCGCCGCCGAACGATTCAAGCTTCCATCCGGAAACAGCGCCCCAGGGCGAGCATGAATTTGCCCTTGTGCTGGTGCGCGCCATGATCGCGGCTGCCCGCGCGGACGGCACGGTGGACGATGCCGAGCGGTCGCGCATCATCGATAAATTGTCCCTGTCCGGCATCAACAGCGACACGCAGGAATTCCTCAACCAGGAACTGAGCGCGCCGGTCGATGTGGACAAGCTCGTCGCGGCTGCCGTGACCGACGCGCAAAAGGTCGAACTCTACACCGCCTCGCGTCTCGCCATCGAACCGAAGACGCGGGCCGAGCGCGGCTATCTCGATCTGCTCGCCGGGCGTCTCAAATTGCCCGACAGCCTCATCGATCATATCGAAGCAACGGTTGCCCAGGCCAAGACTGCTGCCTGATCGACCGTTCATTCTGGCAGGCGATCGCCTGCCAGAACCGCCCGCCGCTCAACGGGTCAGGAATTTCTCGATCCTCTCGATTGCGCGCAGGATGTTTTCTTCCGAATTGGCATAGGACAGGCGGATATAGCCTTCCCCGAGGATGCCGAAATCAGGACCGCCGATAAGCGCCACCCCGGCCTGCTCCAACAGGTCCGAAGCCAGTTTCTTGGCCGGCAGGCCAGTCTCCTTGATATTCGGAAAGGCGTAGAACGCGCCCTTGGGCGTCGTGCAGCTGACGCCGGGGAGGCTGTTCAGTCCATCCACGACGATGCCCCTGCGCCTGTCGAAAGCGCGGCACATCTTCTCGACGTCGTCCTGCGGGCCGTCAATGGCCGCGATGCCGGCATACTGGCTCGGTGCATTGACGCAGGACCAGCAATTGACGGCGAGCTTCCGCACCTTGTCGTAAAGACCGTCCGGCCAGATCGACCAGCCCATGCGCCAACCGGTCATGGCCCAGGTCTTCGACCAGCCATTGAGCACGATCAGGCGGTCGCGGATTTCCGGGAAGGTCAGCAACGAACAATGTTCCTCGCCATCATAGGTCATGACGTCGTAGATCTCGTCGGAAAGGATGGCGACGTGGGGATGATCCGCCAGGCCCTTCACCAGCTTCTCGATCTCGGCCTTCGGCGTGACGCCGCCCGTCGGATTGGCCGGCGAGTTGAGAATGAGAAGGCGGGTGGCCGGCGTTATGAGCGCAAGTGTCTCCTCGGCAGAGAATGCGAAGCCGTTTTCCTCGCGAATGGGCACGGGAACGGGTTTCGCGCCGGTGAATTCGATCATCGACCGATAGATCGGAAATCCGGGGTCCGGATAGAGGATTTCGACGCCCGGCTCGCCGAAGCACAATATTGCCGCGAACATGGTGACCTTGCCGCCCGGCACGATCATGATGTTTTCCGGCGACACCTCGACGCCGGTCGTCGTCAGCGTGCGCCGTGCCACGGCTTCCCGCGTGGCCAGGAGGCCGGTGGCGGGCGTATAACCGTGGTGCCCGTCCTTCAACGCCTTGATCGCGGCCTCGACGATGTGATCGGGCGTCCTGAAGTCCGGCTGGCCGATGCCGAGATTGATGATGTCCTTGCCCTGGGCGCCAAGGGCCGAAGCCCGGGCCAGGACGGCGAAAGCGTTTTCCTCACCGATCCGGTCGAAGCCGGATATAGTCCGCAGCATTTTCTTGTCTCACATACAATTTTCGATTTCTGATTTGTGCTTGCCCCGTCGTATGGAGTCAATTCCTGGCAGCTGGACCACATGTGATATGACTGATCTGACACAATGGACGCCGCGTCCGAGGCCCGACCGCGTGACGCTTGATGGCCGCTATGTTCGGCTGGAACCCGTAGATGTGGCCCGGCACGGCCAGGGCCTCTACGAGGCCTCCACGGTGGCGGATGCCGACGACCGTTTCCGCTATCTGTTCGAGACGCCGCCTGCAAATCCCCAGGAGTTCGAAGCCTGGCTGAGCAGGATCGCGGCCAGCGATGACCCGCTGTTCTTCGTCGTCATCGACAAGGCGACGGGCAAGGTGGCGGGCCGGCAGGCGCTGATGCGGATCGACCCGGCCTTCGGCGTCATCGAAATCGGCAATATCTATTGGGGGCCGGCAATCTCGCGCAGGCCGGCCGCGACGGAAGCGCAGTTCCTGTTCATGGAATACATATTCGACCAGCTCGGCTATCGGCGCTATGAATGGAAGTGCAACAATGAGAACGAGCCGTCGAAGCGCGCGGCAGAGCGATTCGGCTTCAGGTTCGAGGGCATTTTCCGCCAGCACATGGTGCAGAAGAGCCGCAATCGCGACAGCGCATGGTTCTCCGTCATCGATGGAGAATGGCCAGAGCTCAAGGCGGCCTATCAGGCATGGCTCGCACCGGGCAATTTCGGCCCGGATGGGCAGCAGCTTCGCAAGCTGGAAGACTTTCGCGCCGTTCTGACGAAAAAGTGAGTGAATTCATGCTGTCCGGCGCATGAATTCGGTGCGCTGCAGTGCTTTTGCGTTCCAATCGGCCCCATTTTGCTCCAATACGGTGCTGTATGGATGAAGTGGAAGCCCGACCAATGAGTCGTCTGGACAGTTTTATTCGCCGCATGACGGCGCAGCGCGATGTTCTCAATCATATTTCCGGTAAAGTTCGAAAGATCGAGGGTCCCATCATCGAATTGGGGCTTGGAAACGGACGGACATTCGACCATCTGCGCGAACTGTTCCCGGATCGGCGGATCATAGCTTTCGACCGGGCCGTTGCGTCCCACAAGAGCTCGACGCCGGACGCGGAAAATCTCGTCATTGGCGAAATCTGCGAAAGCGGCGCCCGGTTCCACGGCATCGACGCCGCGCTCGTTCATGCCGACATAGGCACCGGCTACGACGCGAAGGATGCCGTCACCCTGACATGGCTGCCCGGGCTTGCTGCCCATATGCTTGCGCCCGGCGGTATCGTCGCGAGCGGCCTGCCGCTGGTTCATCCGTGGCTCGAGCAACTGCCGCTGCCATCCAGCGTGAAGGCCGGCCGATATTTTCTGTACCGGCGGACGTCCTAGTCAAAAATCAGGCTAGTCAAAAATCAGGCGAAACGCCCGACCGTCTCCTGCGGCACGACATAGGCGCGCAGCGGCTCTGCACGGCCACGGACATTGATCTCGCGGCTTTCGAGATCGGTCATGTCGCTGGCGGCCAGCCTGACCGTGGGCTCGGAGACGACCAGCGTCACGTCAAGCTCCTTGGCCACGGCCTCCAGCCGGCTCGCGACATTGACCGTATCGCCGATCGCCGTCAGGTTCTTGACGTTGCCATGGCCCATCGTGCCGACGATCGCGGTTCCCGTGTGAATGCCGATGGCGACCCGCAAGGGCACGCCGAGATCGGGAGCCAGTTCCTTGCTGAGCTGCTCGATCTGCCGCGCGATGAGAGCAGATGCGCGCAGAGCGCTGCGGCAGGCGGCATCCATGGTGCCGCGAAGCCCGAAGAGCGCCATGGCGCCGTCGCCGATGAACTTGTCTACCCGACCGCCCGACTGTTCGACTGCGTGGCCGACGATGGCGAAATAGCGATTGAGCAGGAACACGATGTCGAACGGCAATTGCGCCTCGGTGAGCGCGGTGAAATTGCGGATATCGCAGAACAGCACGACGATTTCCTGCTCCCGCCCCGGATTGGCCTCCTGCGTGCCCGGAGGCAGATTGGCTTCGAGGGCAGGGGCAAGCAGCGGAACAATGCTGATATCGCTCTGTGGCCTGAGCTGGCACGCAAGGCGGACGTCGGCGTCGGCGTTGATGCGGCGAAGTGTATTGCGTTCCGTCGCATCCGGTGCGGGCAGGTCCTCCGCGCCTTCGATGACCAGCACGCGGCAGGTGGAGCAGCGTCCCTTGCCGCCGCAGACCGCATAATGGGGGATGCCGCCAAGGCGGCTCGCCTCAAGGACACTGAAGCCGCGGGGAACCCGTACCGTCTGGCCTTCCGGATAGCGAATGGCGATCTGGTCGGCACGCTCCCGCCATCGGCGATAGGATCGTAGAGCCACCACGCCGATCAGCATCGAGCCGAAACCACCATAAAGGGCATATCTGACGTGATCGACCGTTTGCTGCGCCGCGAGATCTTGGGCCAGACGGTGCTTGGCGGCGCCATAGCCGCTGCCAAAGCTGGATTGCACAGGTTCGCTTGCCAGGACGCGGCCGGCATCGGCGAAACCCAGCAAGGCGAGGACCGGCGCGAGGATGGCAATCGTCAGCAGGAAGGGCGCGGCCGCGGCGTACCACTGGCGATAGCGCAACCAGAAATGGACGCCGATGCAGCCATGGATCCATACGATGACGAGCGTGATCGCCTGTTTCACGCCATTGGCGGGAGATTCGATCCACAGGCTGCGGATGACGAACTCGTAATTGTCGTTGAGACCGGCAATCTCGTGCCGGAGGCGGGTCCCGACCACATGCTCGATCAACAGCAGCGGAATCAGAAGCCCCAGCACTATCTGCACGGCCTCGCGCGGCGGCATGACCAAGGTGCGGCGGGCATAGATCGCCCGCATTACCAGCACGACATGGACGAGGGCGGCGCCATAGAGCAACAGCGTGCCGAGAGGGTTGCGCCAGATCAGAAGAAACCAGTCGCGACCGTGTTCGGCGGCTTTCAGGGAAACGAGGTTCAGCGCGTGGTTGGAGAGGTGCAAGGCCACGAAAACGAGCATGATCAGGCCCGTGATCAACCGCATGCGGCGTAGGGAGCGTTCCGAAAAGAGCGGTCGGGTTTTGCTGTCGGTCATATAAGCCAAAGAATTTCGTCGGGTCAGCTTAGTCGAGGGTCGATGATTTGGCGAGGCGAAGTTGTTACAGGTTGGGCTCGGCGAGCGGCTTGTGAACAAAAGCGCGTTACCCCATTGTGCATCGACTTTCCCTGCGTCACAGAGACGGACATGCGCATTGCCTTTTACGCCCCGCTGAAATCTCCGAACCACCCGGTTCCCTCCGGTGACCGGCAGATGGCGCGACTGTTGATGAAGGCGCTGCGCAGCGCTGGTCATCATGTCGAGCTCGTATCGGAGCTGCGCAGCTTCTCCGCCACGCCGGACGCCGATATGCGGCGCGATATTGCCGCCAGGGCCGACGCCGAAAGGTCGCGTCTTGCGGCCAGCTGGCGTCAGGGGGGCATGCCGGACGTCTGGTTTACCTATCACCCGTATTACAAGGCCCCCGACCTGATCGGTCCGCCGCTCGCGCAGGCGCTCGGCATCGTCTATGTAACGGCCGAGGCCTCATACTCCGAAAGGCGCAATGATGGCGGCTGGCGTGAGCTTCAGGCCTCGGTGAGGCAGGCGGTAGGCCTTGCCGCGCTCAATTTGTGCTTCACGGCACGCGACCTGCGCGGGCTGGCGGAAGCGGTAACCGGGGCAAGGACGGCCCGGCTGCTTCCCTTCATCGATATTGCTCCGTTTTCAGATGCCGGAGGGATCGGTGACCCGCGCCGGCTGGTCACCGTGGCCATGATGCGTTCCGGCGACAAGCTGGAAAGCTATACGCGGCTGGCGAGCGCGCTCCAGTTGATCGAAAACCGCCCGTGGCGGCTGTCGGTCATCGGCGATGGTCCGCAGCGGGCGGCGGTCGAGGCGATGTTCGCTCGGTTCGAGCCCGGCAGGATCGAATGGCGCGGCGAGTTGGGACAGGAAGAACTGATCGGCGCGCTCGCCGGCAGCGGGCTCTATGTCTGGCCGGGCGTCGGAGAGGCCTATGGCATAGCCTATCTCGAAGCGCAGGCGGCGGGGCTTCCAGTCATCGCCCAGTCTGTCGCCGGCGTGCCGGAGGTCGTTGTCGACGGCCAGACCGGCCGTCTGACGGCGGATGGCGATACGGGCGCCTATGCGGCGGCGATTGCGGCCCTCCTGGACGATCCCGCCGAACATGCGGCCATGAGCAAGACGGCGCGCCATTTCGTGGCGACGGAACGCTCGCTTGAAGTGGCTGCAAAACGATTGGACCAACTGCTGCAATCCCTGATAGGCGATAAGAATGATGGATGACGATATCTGGCTGCCGCTGCGCCATGAGCTGGAGCGTTGGAAGAAGGCGAAGCTCCGGCCCCTTTTCTGGCTGCGGGATGACGATGCCGTCGAGCCGACGCCGGCGCTGGATCGATTGCTGGCGCTGACAAAGGCCCATGCCGTGCCGGTCGCTCTCGCGGTCATCCCCGCAGGCGCCGGCAAGGCGCTCGCGGCGAGGCTGGAAGAGGCGCCGAATGCGACCGCAGTGGTGCATG
The DNA here is from genome assembly GCF_023554255.2 of Phyllobacterium sp. 21LDTY02-6. Classification (GTDB taxonomy): domain Bacteria; phylum Pseudomonadota; class Alphaproteobacteria; order Rhizobiales; family Rhizobiaceae; genus Phyllobacterium. The sequence continues at coordinate 83,172 of NZ_JAMJWD020000001.1, forward strand.
GCTGGTCGCATGCCAACCATGCGGCAGCGGGCGAGAAGAAGCAGGAGCTTGGTGCCCATCGGCCGGTGGACGAAGTCACCTGGGAACTGCGGCAGGGTGTTGCGCGCTGCGCCGAGCTTTTCCCGGGCAATTTCGCGCCGGTTCTGGTGCCGCCATGGAACAGGATCGACGGAAATCTGATCCGCTGTCTTCCCGGGCTGGGTTTCAAGGCGCTGTCCGTGTTCGGGGCTGCCAATGCCGCGAACGGGGAAATTCTGCCGCATATCAATACGCATGTGGACCTGATGGATTGGCACGGCACGCGCGGCGGCCGTCCTCACGGCGAATTGGTCGCGGCCATCGTCGAGCAGATGCAGCTGCGCTACGAGGCGGGGGGCGGGGCGATCGGCATCCTCACGCACCATCTCGTCCATGATGAAGGCGCCTGGACATTCCTGGAGCGTCTGTTCTCCATCACCGCGAATGACGAGGGCAATGACTGGGCCTCGATCAGTGACCTGATGGTTCAGAGATCGATGACCTGAAAGTCGCGCGCGGCGAAGGCGCCGCCGAAACGTTCCTGCGATCGCTTTTCGAATTCGTCCAGCGATTTGTCGGTTCTTGACGGCGCGTGGTGGAAAAGGGCGAAGCCGCCGATATTGGCGGCGGCGGCAAGCTGGACGCCGTGCTGCCAGGTGGAATGGCCGTAGCCGAAGCGGCGCGGCATCTCATCTTCCGTATAGGTGCAATCGTAGACGACGAGCTGTGCGCCCTCGATCAGCTTCATCACCACGGGATCGAGCTTGCCTTTTTCGTGCTCGGTATCGAAGATGAGCGCCAGAACCTTTCCCGCCCATTCGATCCTGTAGCCGACGCAGCCGCCGGGATGATTGAGCCGATCGGTGATGATACGGACGCCGGGATAGGGCTCCAGCACATCCAGCGGGCGGAAATCGCTGAAATTCAGGCAAGCCTTGCAGATGTCGGGTTCCACCGGGAACCAAGGCGGCCGCATGAACTGCCGCACCATCTCCGCGGTACTCATGATGCCCGCCATATGGCCGGACCACAGCCGGACACTCATTTTCGGGTCATAAAGCGGCGTGAAGTAGGGCAGGCCGATAATATGGTCGTAATGGCAATGGGTATAGAAAATGTCGATGCTCTCGACGCCCTCGCGCGTCAATGCCTCGCCGGCCTGCCGAATGCCCGATCCGGTGTCGAATATGAGGCGATGTTTGCCGCACTGTACCTCGATACAGACAGTATTGCCGCCATATTTATGGAATTCCGGCCCCGATACGGCAACGCTGCCTCGTGTGCCCCAGAATTTTACCCGAAATAAGTCCTCGTCCATTACACTCTTTGCACCCGGTCCCCATTTTTCGACCATCGTAATCAAACGGCATCCGATATGCGAGGCTTGGATTTCGTTTTATTTGTCGGCAACGCATCAAAAATTCGCGTTACTTCCTATTTAAGCGATAGTAGTTCGATTTTTAAGCTTTATGACAAATGGTCAGTCACTCGAAAATTTGAGCACCGGATTGAATGACGAAACCCCCGTTTCCGCCAATTGCCGTCATAGCAGATGCACATTACCACGATCTGCATGGTGATTATGATTTCGAGGGTATCAGGACAGGCAAACGCCGCCTGACCGCGCGGCGCCTGACGGATACGATGCGCTCTACGCGGGTGTTCAATGAGAGTTTTCATGCACTGCGTGCAACGCTGGACGACATCGCGTCACGTGGGGTGAGGCATGTGGTCCTGCTCGGCGACTATTCGGATGACGGGCAGAGGGCGACGCTCGCGGGTCTGCAGCGTCTGCTGGAGACCTATTCGCGTGATCATGGGCTGATATTCTACGCCGTCCCCGGCAATCACGATATTTTCGGCCCGGCTGGACGGCATCATGGCAAGCGTTTCCTCAGGCCTGACGGCAACTATGCCTTTGTGGCGAGCACCGATGATTTCATCGATGACGAGGCTCATGACTATATCGTCACGGACAAAATGTTCTGCCCTGGCTACCCTGAGGGATTGGAACTGCTCGCGAATATCGGTTTCTTCAAGCGCGACACCGATCTCCATTGGGAATGTCCCTTCGGCCTGGACGATAGTCCTGCCGCAAGGCGCTACACGGCACGGTCGCCCGACGGGACCAACAGCTACAGCCTTGTCGATGGTTCCTATCTGGTCGAGCCGGTGCCGGATCTCTGGCTGTTGATGCTCGACGCCAATATATTCGAGCCGCGCGACGGAGCCCATGACGACCTGAGACGTGCATTCGACGACAGTTCCGATGCAGGCTGGAACGCCGCACTGACGCAAAAACCGTTCCTTTTCGACTGGATCGGCGATGTCACCAGACGGGCGAGAGAGCTCGGCAAACGCGTGCTGGCATTCTCGCACTACCCGATGATCGACGTGCTGGACGGTACCCGTGCGGATGAAATGGCGCTGTTGGGAGAAACGGGATCGGTCCGGCGCACGCCGCGGCGCGAGGTTGCCGAGGCGGCTATGACTTCCGGCCTCGGCGTTCATTTCAGCGGCCATCTGCACGTCAACGATACGGCTGCGATCAGCCATGGCTCCGGCTTTCTAGTCAACATAGGCATGCCTTCGACCGCTGCATTTCCCGCTGCCTACAAGATCATCGATCTCGGCGGAGGCGACGCCTCCGTCAACACCGTCACCCTTGACCACCTGCCGCTGGACGCCGACCTGCAGGCGATCTACCGGAAGGAGATCGCCATGGCGAAGAAGCAGGCCGGCCACCTGCTCGAAGCCTCCGATTATGGCGAGTTCCTGTCGGCTCACATCGCCCAGACCGTCACGCACCGTTATCTGAAACGGGAGTGGCCGGCGGAATTGGCCCGGATCGTAAAGGAATGGAACGTCATTGATCTGTTCGAGCTGGCCGGCCATACGCCATCGCGCAGCATCGCACCGGAGCTTCTGTCCCTGCCGGTCCTCGAAATGATCGGCGATTGGTACCGCTTGCGGATGGGAAGCGAAATCGCGCTGGACTGGATTGCTGCCGACCGCCTGGAAGTCTACCGCGCCCTGATCGATTGTTTCGCGGATTTGGCCGAACCCGAAGGCGTGCAGCTGCAATTCTCGATCGTCATGCGGATGATGCAGGCCTATCTTGCCGGGCAGCCCTCGCGCAACTTCCGCATCGACCTGACGAGCGGCGATATCGTTCCGCTTGGGGATGATTGAGGCCGGAAGCGTCTATCTAGCCTGCTTCTGCTTGCTGCGGGCCTCGCTCAGCTCGGTCGTCGTCTGGCTGAGGCGGTCGGCCAGCACCCGCATGATCTCGATCGTCATTTCAGGATAATCGCTGAGCAGCTTGAGAAAATGATCCTTGTTGATGCGCAAGGCCTCGAGCGGCGTATTGGCGCGCACGGTGGCCGTGCGCGAAACATCGCAGAGAATGGCGATCTCGCCGACGATGGAATCATGTTCGATCTCGGCGACTTTAATCTCGCCGCTGGGCGAATCCGCCAGGATGTCGGCAGCGCCGGTGAGAATGACATAGGCAGCGTCCGCCGGGTCTCCCTGGCGGAACAGCGTCTGCCCGGCCTTGTAGCTCACCCGTTCGGAAGTGAAAGCCAGCAGCTTGAGCTTGGCTGGTGCAACCCCCGAAAACAATGGCACCCGCCGCAACATTTCCACTTCGTCTTTAAGCAACATCGATCCCTACGCCCTTCAGGTCACTGGAACTACGACGCCAGTTGTTTGAATGCCCCATCCTTTTGCAGGAGAGTATCATATGTTCCGTCCTCGACCAGAGCCCCATTTTCAAAGACGATGACGCGATCGAACGACTCTGCCAGTTCGGCATTCGACAGGACCCAGATCACGGTCAGCGAATATCCTTCCGTGCCCAGATACTCCAGGATGTTGCGCGTGATGCGGTCCTGTATGCGCTGGTCGAGCGCCGGCAACGGCCGGTTGAAGATCAGATAGTCCGACTTCTTCAGCAAGGCCCGGGCCACATTGAGCTTCTGCCGCTGCACATTGGTGAGCCGTTTCCCGCCCGAGCCGACATCGAAGTCGAGGCCGATCGAAAGCACGCTGTCGAACAGGTTCAGCTTGTCGAAGATGTCGCGCAGGATCAGGCGGATGCGCTCCGGACCGTCGGCCTGGCTGTAGCCGATCCTGCCGAACAGCACATTGTCGATCAGGCTTGCCGAAGCGATGAACCTGTTCGGGTCATAGCGCTCGATCACATCCTTCAGATCGTCGGGCATGCCGTCATGGAAGCGGCCGCGCGCATCCACGATCTTGGCCATGAGTTCGTCGTTCAGCAGGCCGAAACGATGCCTGGGCTCGATATAGGAGAAGCTCAACCGGATGATGTTCGAACGTTCTTCCGCCGAAGCAGCCTCGATGCCGCGGCCCTGCAACTTCTGCAGCATGAGCTGATAGGCGGGAATGTCGTCAGCTGTCATGAAGGTCAATTGCTGGAAGAAAGGGTGATCCGGCGGCAGGTCCTGGAAGAGTTCCACTGCGTTCGCCGCGATTTCGAGACCCATCATGTAAAGGTCGATATATAGATCGTTTTCGCGCAGCACCGAGCGGAAATAGGGATGGGCCGCGAGCTTGCGGTTCGTCATGAACGGGCGCTTCATGGAGCCGAACAGCAGGTTTTCGCCGATCGTCGCCTGCGGATTATAGTCCTTGAGGCGGAAGGGGACGACGAGATCGTCCAGGTCCTCCTTCTTCAACCGCTTGCGCAAGGCCTGCCGCAGCTCGACGATGCGATCGACGATATCCGCATGGGTGTCGGTATTGACGTTGGACCGCAGCGCCATGTCCTGGATGTCCTGCGAGATGAGGACCGCATCGAGCACCGGGCGCACCGCCTTGAATATCTCGGCGGGGCCGCTGACGCCGGCCGAACCATAATCGACCCAGTCGCTGTTCAGGTCGAATTCCGGGTTGCCCGCCCGGCGCGCCTCATTGATGTTCCACTTCTGCAGCGCGGCCTGCTTGCCCTCATATTGAACCTGCGTCAGCGGTGCATGTTTAAGGCCGTAGAGCAGGTTGTCCCGCAGGGTGCCGTGGAAGAAATACGTGTCGGAGGAGGCATAGGCGATGCGCCGCCCGGTTACGGATTCCGGCAGTTCGAGCAGGTCCCTGCCGTCGATGGTGATGCGCCCCTGGTCGGGCCAGACAAGTCGCGCCAGCGCCTCGGCAATGGCTTCGGCGCCGCTGCCGCTGGTTCCGACGATGGCTACGGTTTCGCCGGGGTGAATCTCGAGGTTGACGTGGCGCAGCAGTGGCGCCCCCGTATCGTCGGAGATGGTCAGATTGGTGGCATGGAGCGAATGTTCGAGCCGGCCGACGCTGGCCGGGACCACCGCCTGTATCTTCGGATCGACGAGCTGGTCCACGTTGAACTGTTCGACGACCTGCGCATATTTGACCTGAACGTCCTGCCTCGCCTGATCCCAGTCGATGAGTTCCTTCAGCGGGCCCGGCAGGTCCTTGTAGGCGTTGATGACCGCTACAAGCTGGCCGATATCGAGACGGCCCTGGAGCGCGAGCAAGCCGCCGATCGAGTAGAACAGGAACGGCGTGACCTGCGCCAGGAAATTATTGATGAACTTGACCAGGAATTTCCACTGGTAGAGGTCATAGCGGATCGAGAAGATCAGCCCGAGGCGGGCCGCGATGTCGGCGCGTTCGTAGTTGGACGTATCGTTGCTGTGGATGGTGCCGATGCCGTCGACGATCTCCCCGACGCGGCCCGAAAGCTCACGCGCCGTCAGCTGGCGCTGGCGGCCGAGTTCGAGCAGCCGCCGGCGCATTCGGGGGATGACGACGCCCTGGATGGCGACGATGGCCGCGGCTATCATGCCGAGCCAGAAGTTCTGCATGATGATGAAGATCAGCGCCGTCAGCGCCTGCCCGCCGAGAAGCGCCGGCTGCACGAAGGCGTCGCCGGTAAAGCCGCCCATCGGCTCGACCTCGTCCTTGATCATGGTGGCGATTTCAGCCGACTTCACCCGCTTGAATTGTGACGGCGGAAAGCGCAGCACGCGGTCGATCAGCTCAAAGCGGATACGGCGCAGCATCCGCTCGCCGAGGCGGCCCTTATAGGTGTTGATATAGAGCTTGAAGAGACCATTGATGACGACGAGCAGCAGGAAGACCAGGCTGAGCGCCATCAGCATCTGGAACCGATTGAGCTGTAGCCCTTCGAAGAACACGACATCGCCGATGAAAGGCAGGTCGTACTGCAATCGCATGAATGTCTGGGTGGCGCCCGGGTTCTCGAAGCCGACGCCCTGAATGGGCCCGTTGACGATCTGCTTGGGCAGATCGAATGAAAGGAAGTACGGCACCATCGAAATGGCCACCACCACCAGAATCCATATCTGCTGCAGCCGCGTATTAGACCAGATATAGCGCGTTAGGCTTTTTTCCATGAACAACCGTGAACTGTAAAATATCAGCAGAATTACGAAAGTATGCGGGCTGTGCGCGGCGATGCACGTCGGGTTGAATCAATGAGAGATTACAACATCACATTCACGCGCGCCACATGCGTTCCGTCTGCCTTGGATCAAGATGGAGGTTGGGGCGGAGCCTCGTTCATGGCAAAGCAGAATCGAAGCCCGGCTACCCTTATACTCCTCGAACCAGCGAGAGAAACCCGCTTCTTGCAAGCTGACTATAAAAGTTGCCGCAGGATTTGTGCGGTCTGGCTGGCGCCATCGAGTTTCAGTGGGTGCAAGGGGGGAGGCGGACCGTTCAGCATGGTGCCGACAGCAGCAGCCAGTACCTCGCTGTTCAGGCCATCTTCCGGGATCGCCGTTGCGAGGCCGAGGGTTTCGAGACGGGTGGCGCGCACGCTCTGTTCTGTTTCCCCGCCGGCCGTGAACGGCACCAGGATGGACCGGCAGCCAGCCTGGAGAATATCGCAGACCGTGTTGTATCCCGCCTGGGATATCGACAGTTCGGCGTTGCGCAACAATGACGGAAAATCCCGGCGAAAGCGCGTGACCGACACATTCGCCGGGGCATCCGCCGACAGATTGCTGAATTCGTTCTCGGGCAGGTTGGGGCCGGTAATCAGACACCAGGACCGCGACGAGGTTCGGGCGACCCCGTAGGCGGCGCGCAGCAGATCATAGCCGACGGCACCACCGCCGGCCGACACCACAATGTCGAAACGGTCGTCGACTGGTGGCGGAGGGGGCGCGGCGACCAGTCCCGTATAGACGATCTTGCCGGCGATCTGGCTGGCGAGGGGAAATGTCTCCGGCAGGGTGACGAAATCCGGGTCGCCATGGACAAGGATGCGGTCGAAATGGGCTTTGACGAGCGCGACAGTCTCCTCGTCGCGTCCGGGTTTCGTGCGCTCCTGCAGGATGTCGCGAACCGATGTCAGCAATAGCGGCCGCGGCCTGCTCGCAGCGATCGCGTCGAGCAGGGGCAGCAGTTCGAACCGCATCTGGCGCCGGCCGAAGGGAAACGCTTCGACGATGACGATATCGGGCTTTTCCCGGCGGAATGTTTCGAGAAGCTGGTTGCGCCGCCGGTCGAGATAATCCTGGCTCGCGATCGCGCCCTTTTCGTCGGCAAGTCCGGAAAAGCCTGCGCTGGCGGCGAGGAGCGGCGGCAGCGCCTCGGACCTTACGCGGCCGCTGGGAAATCCCGGCACGGCGGAACCACCCGTGACGACGAGGACATCGAATTCCGCTTCCGCCAGGGCATCGGCGATACGGCTGGCACGGGCAATGTGGCCAATGCCGAGAAGATGCTGCACGTAGAACAGAACGCGCGGGGGCTTCATCGGCGCTGCCATTCATCCTCGAACAGTCCTGCCAACTGGCGGATGCTCGAATTGTGATCGAAATGCTCCCGGACGCGCCGCTCCGCCGCAAGGCCGAGCCTGTGCCGCAATTGCGGATTGCGGATCGCCGTTTCAAGCGCTCGCGCCAGGCCGTGCGGATCGTCCGGCGGGACCAGGATGCCGTTCTCGCCGTGGGTGATCAGTTCAGGGATGCCCGATATCGCCGTGGAAACGCAGAGGAGGTTCTGGCTCGAAGCCTCGACGAGAACATTGGGCAGCCCGTCCCGGTCGCCATCCTGCGCGATCCGACAGGCCAGGGCAAAGACATCCGCGCGGCGATAGTGATCGAGGACATCCTCCTGTGCCAGCGCTCCCTTCCAGATTATGCGGTCGTTTATGGCGAGATTGTCGGCCAGGGCGCGCAGGCGGGGCAGTTCGTCGCCGCCACCGATATGCACGAAACGCCAGGCGAGCTCGGGCGGCAGAAGCCCGAGCGCCTGCAGCAGGATATCGTAGCCCTTCTTGGTTACCGCTCGCCCGACGCTGAGAATTTCCACCGGAGCGTCAGGATCGGTGCCGTCGCGGTCGGACCTTGCCTCGGCAAAATGCCCGAAGCGGGCAAGATCAAGCCCGTGATAGCTCAAATGGACCTGGCGCTTGCGATCGGTCAGGCTGCGCATGTGGTCGAAGCCCGACCTTGTGCAGGTGACGCTCCACCGCGCCTCCGCCAGCTTCTCGTTCAATTCCCAATCGGCCGAGGTCCAGATATCCTTGGCATGGGCCGAGCAGGTCCACGGCACGCCCGTCAGCAGGCTCGTATAGGCGGCCACGGACGCCGGCGTATGGATGAAATGCGCATGCAGCCATTCGCCCGCATTCGGCCATTCACGCGCCAGAACCATGGCCTGGCCGAGCCGGCGGAAGCGATTGCGGCTGAAATCGCGCATCAAATCCCGCCAGAAGCGGCGCAGGACCGCGCCGAGCCGTGGCGAACGCATGCCGGCAACAAGGCCCTTGAACACGCGCAGGGGTTCCTCATGCAGATATTCGGGCAGGTAGACAACCGGCGCCTTGATCTCGTCATGGATCGGATGGCGCTTCTTGTCGGTCGGCCTCCGCATCGATATCAGCGTGAGATCGAAGCCGGCCTTTTCGAGGCCGAGCAGTTCCTGCGCGATGAAGGTTTCGGAAAGGCGCGGATAGCCTTTCAATATCACCAGTATTTTGCGGCGTATCGGCAAGTGCAGTCTCTTATTCGGCGACAGCGGGAAGCGCCTCCTCGGCGCGTTCGTCCAACCATCCGCCAACGATTTCGGAGATGTGGACCAATCCCTCGAGACGCAGGCCGTTCTCCACACGACGCGAGGGCGGCGTGCGCTCGGGCAGACGCTTCAACGCCTGCGCGAGCCGTAAAGGGTCCTCGGCATCTTCCGGTAGAAGCATATCCACCAGGCCGAGTTCCGATGCGCGCTTTGCGCGGATGAGTTGCTCCTCGCGCGGGGCGAGGCGGGGGACGATCAGCGCCGGCTTGTCGAAGGAAAGAATCTCGCAATAGGTGTTGTAGCCACCCATCGCAACGACGGCTTTTGCCCCGGCGATGAGTTCTTCCATGCGATTATCGAACTCGATCACCTGAATATAGGGGATTTTGCTGCCTTTTTTGACCAGTTTTGCGCGCTGTTTCGCTGGCATATACGGCCCGAGCACGATGAAAGCCTTGTGCTGCAGGTCCGGATCCTGCTGGTAGGCGTGGATGACATTGTGCACCAGATCCGCGCCGTCGCCGCCGCCGCCGGTGGTGACAAGGATATAGTCGCCTTTCGGCACATGTTCCGAGGCAGCCTCGTGCGACACGCTGCGCTGCAGGAAACCGACAAAGGTCATCTTGTCGCGAACCTGCTTCGGCACGTCGAGATTGACCAGCGGATCGTAGAAATCCGGCGGGCCGTAGACCCAGACATCGTCGTAGAGCTGGTCGATCTTGTGCATGACGTCATTCTGTTTCCACTCGGCATCCAGCAGATGCGGCGCGTCCATGACTTCACGCAGGCCCAGCACCAGTTTCGTGCCGCGCGATTTCAGATAATGCAGCGTTTCCTCCACCTCGCCCTTCAGGCCCATCGGCTCCTTATCAACGATAAAGATATCCGGCTGGAAGGTTTCGGCGGTGTGGCGGATGATCGACTGGCGCATCTTCAGCGTCTCGTGCAGATCGATGTGACGCGCCATGGAGGTGTATTCGCCGTTGCGGAGCTTGATCACGCTCGGGACTTTCACGAAGTCCACCCTCGCACGATAATCGAAGGCGCCGGCAATGGTTGCACCCGAAATGATCAGGATGTTCAATCCCCGGTAATCTTCGACCAGGGAATGGGCGATCGTCCGGCATCGGCGCAAATGGCCGAGCCCGAACGTATCGTGACTATACATGAGGATCCGCGCATCATCGTAACGCCGCATCATGGCCGAAACCTTCTTTGGTGCGGGATGATCCGCATGTGTGAACCGGTCGGTTTGTGTGAAAGCAACCTGTGTGCCTTTTATCTGTATGGATCGGCTGCGTCGCGCAAGCCGTCTCCCAAGAAATTGAACGCGAGAATCACCAGGATGACCGGGATCATAGGGAAGAGCAGCCACGGATAGAAGGCAATTACACTCACGCTGCGTGCCTCCGTCAACAATATGCCCCAGCTTGTGATAGGCGGTCTTAGTCCCAGGCCGAGAAAACTCAAGGCCGTTTCCCCCAGAATCATGCCGGGGATCGAGATCGTCGCAGTGGCGATAAGATGCGACATGAAGCCTGGAACGAGGTGCCGGCCGATGATGCGGCTGCTTTTTGCCCCCATGAGCTGCGCCGCGAGTACATAGTCCTCCTCGCGCAATGCAAGGAGCTTCGAGCGCACAGAGCGCGCAAGCCCCGTCCAGTCCAGCATGCCGAGAATGATGGTGATGCCGAAATAGATCAGGATCGGGCTCCAGGTGACGGGCATGATGGCGGCAAGCGCCATCCAGAGCGGCAGACTAGGCAAGGATTGCAGCACTTCGATGACGCGTTGGACGAGAAGGTCGAATACGCCGCCATGATAGCCGGCAAGGCCGCCGATGACGATGCCGAGAACGAAGCTTATCGTTATGCCGATCAGGCCGATCGTGAGCGAGATGCGCGCGCCATAGATTATGCGCGAAAGCACGTCCCGGCCGAGGCGGTCGGTGCCAAGCAGGAACATCTCGCCATTCTCGGCGGGGCAGACGAAATGGATGTTGCCTTTGACCAGCCCCCAGAACCTGTAATCGTCGCCGCGGCAGAAAAAGCGCAGCGGCTGCACGTCGCTTCTGTTCTCCGGGTAAAGCCGCCGCATCTTCTCCTTGTCCACGCTGAATGTCCGGCCATAGACGAACGGGCCGACAAAGCGGCCATTGTCGAAGAAATGAACGCGCTGGGGCGGGGAGTGGATGAAATCGGTGTTGCGGGTGTGCAGATTATACGGCGCCAGGAACTCGGCTATGACGATCATGCCATAGAGCAGGGCGAGGAATATGCCCGAGGCAAGGGCAAGCCGGTGCCGCTTGAATTTCCACCACATCAGCCGCAATTGCGACGCCTTGTGGACCTTTACCTGCGCCTCGGTCATGGCCTCGATCGACATCGGATCGAAGGGCGCACTCGACACGTAATGCGGCAGCGGTGCGCCTGGAGGAGGAAGTTGGGCCGTCACTTGGTGCTCCTGCCGGCAAGCCGGATGCGCGGGTCGAGGAATGCGAGGGCGATATCGGAGACGAGCACGCCGATGACCGTAAGGAAGGCAAGGAACATCAGGAAGGAACCGGCGAGATACATGTCCTGGCTCTGCAGGGCCTTGATCAGCATCGGTCCCGTGGTTTCGAGCGAGAGCACGATGGCGGTGATCTCGGCGCCGGAGATGATCGCCGGCAGGATCGATCCTATATCCGAGACGAAGAAATTCAACGCCATGCGCAGCGGATATTTGACCAGCGTGCGGAAAGGATGGAGCCCCTTTGCCCGCGCCGTCATCACATATTGCTTCTGCAGTTCGTCCAGAAGATTGGCGCGGAGCCTGCGGATCATGCCTGCGGTGCCGGCTGTGCCGACAATGATGACCGGTATCCACAGATGCGACAGGATCGAACGGGCCTTCTCCCAGCTCATGGGCTCGTTCAGATATTTCTGGTCCATCAAATGCCCGATCGAGGTGCCGAACCAGATATTGGCGAAGTACATGAGGATCAGCGCCAGCATGAAATTCGGGATTGCTATGCCGATGAGCCCCAGGAATGAGAGGCCGTAATCGCCCCAGCTATATTGATGCGTGGCAGAATACATGCCGATCGGAAATGCAATGAGCCAGGTGAAGAGGATCGTCACGAAGGACACGAGGATGGTGAGCCACATGCGGTCGCCGATCACGTCTCTCACCGGCAGCTGATATTCGAACGAATAGCCGAAATCGCCCTGCAGCATACCGCCCAGCCAGTTGAAATATCGCAGGACCGGCGGCTGGTCGAAGCCGTACTGGTGGCGCAGTTCCTCGATTTCCTGCAGATTGACGGTCTCGCCCTGCGCCCTGAGTTCGGCTATCTGGCTTTCGAAGAAATTGCCGGGCGGCAATTCGATGATCACGAAGACCAGCGCCGAGATGATGAGCAGCGTCGGTATCATCGCGGCGATGCGCCAGAGTATGTATCGCAGCATCTACGCCTGTCCTTCGCTGAACCAGAATGTATCGGGCATGTAGACGCCGAGATAGCAGGTGGGATTGAACCCGTAGAGGCCGCGGCTGGGCACATTCTGCAGCCTTGAAGAGCGCAGGATCGGCTGTTCCGTGCCATTCACTATGCCGATGGAGAGAACCTCCTGGGTATAGAGGGAGAGCATCTTGTGCCAGATGGCGGTGCGGTCCTTTAATTCGGCGGATTTCTGCCATTGATCGAGAAGTTTGGCGAGTTCCACGGCCGTCGGCATGTCCGGCGCGGTGCCCTGTTCGCCGTGAGACAGGTGATACATGCCCCAAAGCGGCCATTGCATCTGGTCGTCCATGGTCGGCGCCAGCTGGCCCGGGTTCATGTCGGCCGTCGCGACGCCATTGTCGAGGCCGTACCAGATGGACATCATGATGCGCCCGCCCATTGCCCGGCTGCGGAAGATTTCGCGCTGCGATGTCCGGACGAAAAGCGCGATGCCGATCCGCCGCCAATGATCGGTCACGAGCTCGAGGACATCGGTGTCGACGCTGCTTTCCCCAGGGGTTTCGATGGTTATTTCCGCCGGACGGCCATCGGGAAGCAGGCGGATATCGTCGCTGTTGCGTTTGTCGAGGCCGGCTTGATCCAGCAGCCGGTTGGCCTCCTCCGGATCATGGGCGATCCAGGCATTGGCATATTCGGGCCTGAACAACGGGCTCTCGGGCAAGACGGTATCGGCGCTCGGCGTCGCCAGGCCGAAGAAGACCGCCATGTTGATTTCGTGGCGGTCGATCGCCAGGGAAAGGGCCCGCCGCACCCGGACATCGTGAAACAGGCGGCGCCAGACCTCGTCCTGGCAATTGAGGTTCGGAAATATGGCGACTCTCGACCCGCGCGTCGACTTCCAGAGATCCACCTTCACCGGATAGCGTTTCTCGGCATCTTTCAGGAATGTGTAGTCGCTGAAATCGATCCCGGTCGCCTGCAGTTCGCTTTCGCCGGCGCCCGTCTTGGCCGCTATGATGGCGGAGGAACTGACATTCAGGATGAACCGGTCGATATAGGGCAGCTGCCGCCCATTCTCGTCGACGCGGTGGAAAAAGGGATTGCGTTCGAAGACGAATTGCTCGGCCGGCGGCTTCGTCGTATTGCGCCATGGATAGAGGGTCGGCAGTTCCGGGTTTTCGGGGCGGTATTCGCGCGCCATCTTGATGTGCAGATCGGCCCATTTCTTGACCCGGTTTTCCTGCATAAGGGCCGCAAGCCGGAAGGAATCCTGGTATTTCTCGTGGAATTTCTTCAGATAGGCCGAAGGTCCGACAAGGATGAGCGGCTGCGGGGCGGCGATGCTCGGCAGGAAATTGGGATTGGGCGCGTCCCAGGAATAGCGGATGGTGAGTGCGTCGAGGACCTCGAAACGCGGAAGCTTGCCATCGACGCGAAGATCGAGCGAACCGCCGCCGGGTGTCAGGTCCTTGTTGAGAATGACGTCCTCCCACCAATAGCGGAAATCGTCGGCGGTGAGAGGCGATCCGTCTGACCATCTGTGTCCGTCACGAAGCGTGAAGGTGAAGACGGTGTCCCGGTCCGCCTCGAACGCTTCAAGGATATCGGGCTGAAAGTTCAGCTTCTCATCATAGCCCACGAGCCGCGCATAACCGTAAATGGTCATGAAGCGGATATCCTTGGCGCTGCCGATAATGGTGCGCACGGTGCCGCCATAGCGGCCCGGGATCCGGCCCATTTCCTTGAGGCCGACGATCCGCGGACGTTTCGGTATGCGCTGGACGAGAGGCGGGATGCTTCTCGCCTTCAATTGGGGTTCGAGAAATTCCGGCTCCAGCTCACGGTCGGCGCAATTGGCGGCACCGGGAAGGAGCGAGCAGCCGATTCCGGCAAGCACGGTGCGGCGGGTTACCATGAGCGCAGCTCCCGGGCATCGACATTGCGCCGGGCAAGAACGAGATGGCCGCCTCCGAGGTCAGCGGCGGCAAGCGCCCCGGCCTCGTTGCCATCGTCCGAGAATTGCGGCCCCCAGGCATTCTGGTCCATCGCCTCGCCGGTGCGCAAGGCATTGAAATCAAGTGGCCGGTCGAGGTCCGGGAAGGGCACGGCTGCCAGCAACGCCCGCGTATATGGATGTACCGGGCGGCGAAGGATGATCTCCCGGGGTGCGATCTCGACGATCTTTCCGGCGCACATGACGGCGATCCGGTCCGCCATGTAATCGACCACCGCGAGATTGTGCGAGATGAAGAGGTAGGTCAGGCCCAGTTCCTTCTGCAAATCCTTCAGGAGATTGAGAATCTGCGCCTGTACCGACACGTCGAGGGCCGAGACGGGCTCGTCGCAGATCAGGAGCTTCGGCCCAAGGGCGAGCGCCCTCGCGATACCTATCCGCTGGCGTTGCCCGCCGGAGAAACTATGCGGATAGCGGTTCAGATAGCGCTGGTCCAGGCCGATGGCCTCGATCAGTCCCTTCACCTTTTCCGCGCGATAGGCCTTGTCGCCGCGGTCGTGGATTTCGAGCGGTTCGCTCAGAATATTCTTCACGGTCATGCGCGGAGACAGGGAAGAAACCGGGTCCTGGAACACCATCTGGATGCGGGACCGCAATTCCATGAGCGTGTCGCCCTGCGCGGCGAGCACGTCGATCTTGCCTCGGCCATCGTCAAAGGTGACGGAGCCGCTGTCCGGGGTAACGCCGCGCATCAATATCTTGCTGACGGTGGTCTTCCCACTGCCGCTTTCGCCGACGAGGCCGAGGCATTCGCCGCGCATGATATCGAAGCTGACGCCATCAACCGCCTTCACTCCGTGGCCGCCTTCCGTGCCGAACAGGCCCGATTTTCGTGTCTTGTAGGTCTTGACGAGATCGCGGACGCTAAGGAGCACATCGGGAGCATCGACCGCATCGCGGGCCTTTTTCGCCCAGAGCGTGCCGGAATTGACCTTCACCTCGCGCAATGCCTTCAGGCGTTCGCCCGGCTTCATGTCGAAATGCGGCACGGCGGCCATCAAGCCCTTGAGATAGGGGTGCTGCGGGCGGCGGAAGATGGATTCTACTGGACCCGCCTCCATTATCTCGCCGTGATAGATGACCACGACTTCATCGGCCATGTTTGCCACCACGCCGAGGTCGTGGGTGATCAGCAACATTGCCATGTTGAGCTTGCGTTGCAGGTCTTTCAGCAAGTCGAGTATCTGCGCCTGGATGGTGACATCGAGCGCGGTGGTGGGCTCGTCGGCGATGAGGAGCGCCGGGCGGCAGATCAGCGCCATGGCGATCATGGCGCGCTGGCGCATGCCGCCCGAAAGCTCGAATGGATACATGTCGTAGGTTCGGGAGGGATTGGCGAACCCGACGAGGCCCAGCATCTTCTCGGTCTGGGCGCGCTGCTCGTCCCGGCTGGCCGCCGTGTGGATGGCGAGGACTTCGCTGATCTGGTTGCCCACGGTGTGCAGCGGGGACAAGGACGTCATCGGTTCCTGGAATATTTTCGCCATGCGGCTGCCGCGCAGTGCGCGCAGTTCCTTGCCGTCGCGCTTCAGCTTGAGAATATCCGTGGATTTTCCCGTCAGCGGATCGGTGAATATGATCTGGCCGGAAACCCTGGCCGTATCGGGCAATATGCCCATCACCGACTGGCTGATGACGGACTTGCCGGAGCCGGATTCACCGACCAGCGCCGTGACCTTGCCGGGAAGAACGCGCAAGTTGGCGCCCTTCACCACCTGCAATCGCCCGCCGAGCATTGAGAACGAGATTCCGAGATTCTCGATGCGTAAAAGATCCGATCCCGACGTCATGCCAGCGATGTATTCCCCAAAGAGCCATTTTATTTATGCAAAGGAGGTTAGCTCAGGGGCAAACGCGAGTCCAGTTGACCCGGCGTTCTTTACAATATGTCACAAAACTACTGCAAATTTTATGGATTGGGGCAGGCGCTGGCGTCGAGAACGTCGCTGCAATGGGGCGAACGGCGGAAATTATCGTAATAAAGCGACCATTCCCGGTTATCGGCCGCGCGATAGGGCCCGAACTTGAAATACTGGTTCTTGCCGAGGCCTTCATCATTATGCCCGATATGGCCCTTCACGCTGACGATCCACTTGTTGTTGGCAAAAATCTCGATCTGGCCGGAACCATCGGGACCGGGTTTCGTATAGATGGCAAAGTCGATCCAGCCTGAATCCGGCGCCGGCAATTTGTTTCCCCGGTCGGTGACGGAGATCGCGTCGGTGCAACTCTTGAAGACGGTGCCGTCCTCCGGCGTCCAATTGCCATCCGTCGCCACGAGCGCGCGCATCTGGTTGGTTTCCGGACGGAACCAGACCGGCGTCCGGGCATGGCCGCAATCTTCGACGACGGAAGAACTGCCTTTTCCGTTGGAAGGTTCAACGTAGTTGGTTTCGACCGTGGCGAACAACTTTCCCTTGTTCAGCCTGAGCGCCAGGAAGGGGCTGAAATCTCCGACGGCGCCCGGGCCGATCTCGCGCTTCCACTGGGCGATAAGATAGCGATGGTCGCCATTCGGAATGGGATCGGCGAACTTGACGGCAAATCCGTACCAGACGCCTTCATTATAGGGCACGCGCTTCTGCGTTTTTTCCCAGATCTCCGCACGCTCGCTGCAGCCCTTGCGCGGCTTGGGACAAAACGGCTTGACGGTGAGCTTCAAGGCACCGCTGCCGGTCAGCTTGACCTCCGACTGGAACTCCACCGTGCCGGCGCGTTGTTCGAAATTCTTGCGGTAGTAGAGGCCGCCTTCAGGCGCGAAGTCGGTGCCGTCGAAACCATCGCGCAATATCTCGCTGGTCGGTTCGGATGCCGCACCTGTCACCCCGAGGCTGGTCGCAAGGAAAGCCATAGCGCATAGTTTCCATATCATTGCATGAATTTCTCAAGGAGCGGCCGCTGGACTTGCGTCTTCGCGTCGCGATGGAGAAGCATGACCTGCTCTGCTTCCGAGAGCCCGTCATAGGCAACTTCGTCCAGCGCCTCCTCGATGGCGATTTCCCTCGTTGCCTGCTTCGGCAGGAGAACCGTTACCTTCTGGCCGACGCCCCGCAATTTTTCCTCGCCCAAAGTCACCCAGTCACCGCCACAATAGGATGCGAAGGCCTGGCTGGCCACAACTTCCCGCGAATATTTCTTGGTCAGGTTCTGCAGGCGCTGAACTTCGTTCACGGCGGAACCGAAGGCAGAGAAGGTCAGGCGATCCTTGAGGCCGACATTGCCGAACATGACGTTGCCGACATGCAGGCCGACGCCGTAGCGTATGTCGCTGAGGCCTTCCTTGCGGCGTTCCTTGTTCAATTCCGCCACCCGGGCCTGGGCCTTGAAAACGGCCGAGAGCGCAGCCTGGCAGGCGATCTGCGAGGGATCCTTGTGCCTTCCACAGGGATATACGGCGAGAAAGCCGTCGCCCATGAAACTCAGGATTTCGCCGCCGCCCCGGTTGAAAGGCGCTGCGATCGCGTCGAAGAAGTGGTTGAGCGTATCGATATAGGCCTGCCGGCCTTCCTTCTCCGCCAGCATGGTCGATTGACGCATGTCACCCATGACCAGCGCCGCGCGGATCGTCTCGCCGTCACCGCGCCGGATCTGGCCATTGAGGACGCGCTTGCCGGCATTGCCGCCGAGATAGGTGGTGAGCATGTTGTCGGCGAGCTTGCCGAGGACGGCCATCTTGGCGGCTACCGCCAACTGGTTCTGCAGGCGCAACAGCGCGGCCACCATGCCTTCGCTGAAGCCATGCTTGTTGTCCGTCGACCAGGAGCCCATCATCCCCTGCGTCGATTCCCCGCCGAAAGGCTGGACGAAAGCGAGATAATCGGTAACGCCCAGTTCCTTCAGTTCCTCGAAGATCGGGAATTCTACCGGCCCATCGGCATCGATGCGGCGGCGGACATGTTCAAGATTGTTGCTCAGCAGATAGAAATAGGGGCTGAGAAGAAAACGCTCCGGCTTCTTTTCATTGCCGTGCCGATAGCCTTCCACGGTCATGCCGCTGGCCCGGTGCCATGTGAAGCCGAGGGCGTCGTAAAGCGGATGCAGCATGGAGAAGGTGAGGTGTACGCGCACCAGCGGCAGCCCTGCTGCGGCGATCCGCTCGCAAAAGCCGCGGATGATGGTTTCCAGATTGTCGCCGGCGAGTGAAGATTGCGTCAGCCAATCGGCGACCTTGTCGAGGAGTATTGTGGATACATCAGACTGGTTCGTGCTCATCCGTCGTCCCTGCAAAATTGAGCCACGTCCGTTGCCACGGCACGCCTATTGCGTGACCACGCTGAAAAATGGAGAAAACAACCCCAAGATGAGTGAATCGGCAAAATGTGTCAACGCCGACCAACCAGGAGCCGGCTATGCAATAGCGCCATGTCACTCCACTGCGACGGCGACCAGACGGGCATCCTCTATCGTTCGTTGATCAGTTTTGACTAGATGGGTTTGGCGGGGCTCTTAAACAATAGGTTGTAGACCATTGCGCTCAAAAATTTGCGCCCGCGTCGCTGCTTGACAGTCCAGCATGTTGCAGCCATTTAACCTTATCATGCAACGACACGCCGGCAGCGGCGTCGAGACAAAGAGTTTGCGTTGGCCCCCTCCACATTCGTCGCCCTTTCGGAAAAACTTCGCGCGCAGCAGGCCGTGGCCGGCGTCATCGGCCTCGGATATGTCGGCCTGCCCCTGGCGATCGCCCTTGCCAGAAGTGGATTTCAGGTCACCGGCTTCGATATCGATCCTGGCAAGATCGTCGAGATCGAGGCTGGCCGATCCTATATCGAGGCGGTGAGCGCCGACGCCCTGAATACGGAGCGGCGCAATCGGCGCTTCGACGCGACGACGGATTTCGATCGGCTCGGCGCATGCGACGTGATCGTGATCTGCGTGCCGACCCCGCTGACGAAACATCGCGATCCGGACCTCTCCTTCGTCGAAGCCACCTGCCGTTCGATCGCATCGAGGCTTCGTAGCGGCCAGCTCGTGGTGCTTGAATCCACGACCTATCCCGGCACGACCGACGAGGTGGTGAAGCCGATATTGGAGGCGTCGGGACTTCGGTCGGGAACGGATTTCTTTCTCGGGTTTTCGCCGGAACGCGAAGATCCCGGCAACCGGAACTTCGACACGGTGACGATCCCCAAGATCGTCGCCGGCGATGGCGACGAAGCCCGCCAGCTTATGCAGCTGTTCTACGGCAATGCGGTGAAGACGGTCGTGCCGGTCTCGTCCAATGCGACTGCGGAGGCGGTGAAGCTCACCGAGAATATTTTCCGCGCCGTGAACATCGCGCTCGTCAACGAGTTGAAGACCGTTTACTCGGCGATGGGGATCGACATCTGGGAAGTCATCGAGGCCGCGAAAACCAAGCCCTTCGGCTATATGCCATTCTATCCAGGGCCTGGATTGGGCGGGCATTGCATTCCCATCGATCCGTTTTACCTGACCTGGAAGTCGCGCGAGTTCGAACTGCCGACGCGGTTCATAGAACTGGCAGGCGAGATAAATTCAGCCATGCCGCGCTATGTGATCTCAAAACTGGCCGAGGCTCTCGACATGCGGGCGGGCAGGGCCCTCAGCCGCGCGCGCATATTGGTCATCGGTCTCGCCTACAAGAAGAACGTTCCCGATATTCGCGAAAGCCCATCGCTTCGCCTGCTGGAACTGCTGCAGGAGCGTGGAGCCGTTGCCGATTTCCACGATCCGTTCGTTGCAGAAGTGCCGGCAACGCGTGAATATATGGCGCTGAAAGGCCGAAAATCGGTCGCGCTGACGCAGGAAAGCGTTCAATCCTACGATGCCGTTCTCATTTCGACCGATCATGACGATATCGATTATGAGGCGCTTTCGCGCTGGGCGAGCCTGATTGTCGATACGCGCAACGTCTTTGGCCGCCACGGCATCGTGACGGACAATATCCTCAAATCTTGAGGGTGGGCGAGGCGAGCTTCGCCTTGAGGTTGTTCGCCGCCATTGCATAGCCTCCGGCGGCACCATCGATGAAGTGGATGTGTTCGCGGCCCATGGGCACCGGGACGAAGCAGGTGAGGAGCGCCGAATCCTGCTTGTGCAGTCCATATCGCGCCACGCCCGAGCTTGAAGCTTCTTCAAGGACCTGCTCGATCCTCGCCAGCCGCGGTGCGTCGATGTCGATCGTCATCTTCAGGCCGTCGTCGAACTTCCTGAAATCCGAATTCTGCGCCAGTTCCTGCCGGTAGGTGCGGGCATTGAAACCGCCGGCGCTGCGCCCGGTCTTGTCGAGGATGTAGGTCAGCGCGACCTGGCCGAAAATCGCCAGCTTGCGGAAAAAGCGCTTGCCGGCGGGCGCCGCGGCCCTTGCTTCGCGGCCGATGCCGCGAAGGTTGAAGACGATGGGCGGGCCTTCCTCGGGCAGCGGATGGGAAGCGCGGCGTTCCTCGGCAGCAATCCCGATGATCTTGCCGACGAGTTCCTGGAAGTTCGTCTCCACATCCGTGCTGGCGGGCACGGCGATGATGGAGACGATCTGGCCATTGTGCGACTGGATGGGGTTCCAGCGGCAGGAGAGGCCCGTAAGGTCCGGGCGGGTGCCGGCTGGAGACGGCTGGACGACATAGCGGCCCGCCTTCATCTGTGCCTCGGCCCAGCTGGCGCCGCCACCGGTCAACATGGCGTAGGAAATGTCCGGGCTTGCACCGAAACGGGCGACGCGGACATCCAGGCCCTGGGCGCGGACATCCTCCATCGGAACGATTGCGGCGCGCAATGTCAGGTGCAATTCATCGCTGACCCAGGCTTGCACCGCCGCAAGCGCGTCCTTTGCGGTCTGGAGATAGCCGCCGGGCAAGGCCACCAGTGCACCATCGCCACCGAATACGAAGGGAAAGGTCTTCCGGCCGACCGCGTTCAGAACGGCGGAGATGACGCTGGCGCCGGCCATGTTGACGGCCTTGTACTGCCCCTCCGCGATCGCCGATGTCGATCCGACGATATCAGCGGTGGCGAGTATCCAGTCATTGGGCAGAGGCTGGTAGTTTTCCGCAAGCGCGACGCCTTCGAACTGTGTGAAGACAGGAAGGCGCTCAAAGAAGCTGTCGCTCGCTGCGGGGGTCATTGCGGAGCCTTATCATATGCTGTGCGGGCAGACGAGGGGAAGTTGTTTTCCAGCCGTTTAAACATGTGAGAATCCCCAAATACAATGGTGTTCCCGGTTGTGCCGCGGTCATGGCCTATGCCACCATGGCGCCGGGGCTGAGTCAGGATATTCCGACGCACTCACAATCTTAAAAACAAAGACAATGTGGCAGCAATTGCCGCCGTGGGGATTATTGCGGTTCGATGCACTTCAATCTGGCTCATTTTCCCGACTTCCAGGAGGGATTTTTCAGTGGGACGGTAGACCACGAAATATTGGAGATGCTGATAGAAATCCGGCAACAGCTCGGCTGCCTGCATCTCACGCATCTTGGCTATGCCGACCAGACCGTCACCAAGGCCGGCCCCATTCCGGACATAGCGGTCCTGACGACCCTGCCGACGACCTGGGCGCTTCGCTATTCCGCCAAGAACTACTACAAGGTCGATCCCCTGATGCGGACGATAACCTTGTCTGGAGAGATCAGCCCGATCCGCGGCACCGTGCGCGATCTGGGGCAGGATGCCCTGGCGGGCGGGGATAGCGCGACGTTTCAGCGTGACCGGGAGCGGCGTGGCCTCGGAAACCTGTTTCTCGGCGTGAACAGCTCGAACAGCTATGGTTTCCGCGGGCTGACGGAGTTCACCTTCCAGGTGGAGCCGGCGGAGCAGCGGCTATTCACCGAGCGCATCCGCAAAAGGCTTGTTGCGATCGCCTCCCGCATCCATACGGCCCTGCATGGCAGCCGCAATCCGGCTCTCGCCGCGGCAGCAGCCAAACTCCTGACGAAACGCGAAATCGACTGCCTCTACTGGGCCGCCAATGGCAAGACCGATGGTGAAATCGGCGAGATCCTGGACATAGCCCGGTGGACGGTCGTGACCTACCTGCAAAATGCCAAGAACAAGCTCGGCTGCGCCAACAGGACGGCTGC
Source organism: Phyllobacterium sp. 21LDTY02-6 (assembly GCF_023554255.2). Taxonomy (GTDB): domain Bacteria; phylum Pseudomonadota; class Alphaproteobacteria; order Rhizobiales; family Rhizobiaceae; genus Phyllobacterium. Next base: position 105,727 of record NZ_JAMJWD020000001.1, read on the forward strand.
AGTCGTCACCGCCCTGGCGCTGGGCGTCATCGAGATGCCGGTTATCTCGCATCGGTTCTGAGGCGGCGGAACTCTATTCCATCCGTTCGGGCGCGGCGAGCTGGGGCAATCGCGCATCCTGAAAGGCTGCGTCCAGGAGTTCGGTGTTCTCGGCGGGGCTGCGCCCCGTCTCGGCAAATCTGAGATGGTGCAGATCGATCTTCGATTCTTCGGCTGACAGGATGAGCCTGAAATAGGCGCTCACACCAAGATTGCAGAATTCGAGGTCGAGGGTGACGACTGGGCTCGATGCCCAGTCGAGAATGTAATCGCCGCCGAGACCGAAAGTGAGCGTGCCCGGATGAAAATGCAATTCGGTTGCCGAGTTGACGATATCGGCGATGTTCCCGAACAATTCGCAGCGTATGAAGGCGATGTAATCGGCGGCATCCACCAGGCGCAGATCGCGCACGACTTCCGTCAGGTGACTGGTGATGAGGTCGACGCGCTGGGTAGAAAATTGTGTTCTCTTCATATGGCACCCGATATGGACGGCTATTCTAGCGTCGGCGACTGTTAACGAACTGGATCAGTTCCGCGACTGCCTTGTAAAATTCCGGCGCGATTGCATGATTCACCTGCACCTGGCTGTACAATGAACGCGCCAGCGGAACGTTTTCGACAATCGGTATGTCATTGGCCTCGGCGATCTCCCTGATTCTCATCGCGATGATGTCCTGCCCCTTTGCAACGACCACCGGTGCCGCATCCTTGTTCGGTACATAGCGCAAGGCAACGGAGAAATGCGTCGGATTTGCGACGATCAGCGTGGCGGTCGGGACCGTCGCGATCATGCGCTGGCGCGCGCGGTCCCGCCCGAGCGACCGCAAGCGCGACTTGAGCAGCGGATCGCCCTCGGCCTGCTTGTGCTCGTCCTTGACTTCCTGACGCGTCATGCGGAGCTCGTTGCGCCAATGAATTCTCGACCAGGCGAGGTCGAATGCGGCGAGCGCGGCAACGGCGATGGCTATCGAGGAAAGCAGTCTCGTCAGATGCGTGCGCACGAGTTCGGGCAGTTGCCCGGGCTCTGTCATCAGGGCGTCGACGAAGAAACTGCTGTCCCGGAAGAAGATCATGAAGACGATCGTGCTGGCGGCGCCGAACTTGAATACCGACTTCAGGAACTCGACGCGGCCTGCGGGCCCGAAGATGCGCTCCCATCCCTTGGCGGGAGAGATGCGCGAGGCCTGGGGTTCGATGCGCTGCATGACGATGCGGGGGGCGTTCTGCAATACGGATGCCAATATGCCAGCGCCCGGGATGAGGATCATCGCCGGCAGCAGTGCAAGACCGACGGCGGCGCCGATGATCAGGAACACTTGCTGCGCATCCTCCGCGCCATCGAGCCGCCAATCATAGGATTTGTCGACCAGCTCCGCGAGGAAGCGGGAAAGTTCGGCACCGCTCGGCACGGCGACGAATATGAGGACCAGCAGGAAGGCGACGATGGAGGCGAGTATCGGAGCCTCGCGCGAAAACGGCAGGTTTCCCTTCTCGATGGCATCACTGACCTTTTTTTCAGTGGCCTCTTCTGTCTTGCTATCCTTGTCGGACGGCTCCATTCAGCACGGCCCGCTCATGACGCGGCTTCCTCGGGCTCAAGGCGAAGATCGCCTCGCTCGGCAAGAAGGATGGCTGTTCTCGCGATCGATCGCCTCGCCTGCGTCACCGTATTCGCATTGATGTTGGTCTGGTTGGCAAGTTCGGTCTCCACCATCCGCCGTCCACGGGTGGAGAGCGATTGCAGAATGAGCTCCTGCAATTGCGGCTCGCAGCCATGCAGGGCGTTGGTGACGACATCCGTCGCGATATCGTCGAAGAGGATCAGGCGCGCGCGCTGCGACAGGCGGACAATATCTTCGAAGGTGAAGAGCTTGGCCTTGATCTTGGCCAGATCGTCGCTGCTCAGGCCGTCGAGGTCGGACAACAGTTCGTCCATCTCCGATTTCTGCAACTGGTTGATGATGTCGGCAACGACGCCGTGATGGCTCTTTTCGGTATTGCCATTATCCTTGCCGGTCACTTCGCGCTGAAGCATTCCTTCGAGGATTTTCACGGCGCCGGCGTTGACGTTGCGGATGTGAAGCGTCCGCTGGATGATGCCGCGGCGTTCCGATCCGGCAAAGCGGATCAGGAGACGCGCCGCCACGTCCGATGGCAGGCGGGAGATCACATAGGCGGTGATCTGCTGATGCTGTCCGCAAAGATAGGCGTGCAGCACTTCGAGCGGAACACGCTGCAACTGGTCCCAGACCGATTCCTGTGCCAGCAGTTCGGGCCGGCGGTTCTCGATAACGGCACTGGCTTCATCGGCCGATAGCGATTCCCGCAGCAGGCCCTCGAAGCGCATTCCCGCCTCGGATAGCGGCGCGCCGTCCGCAAAGGCGTTTTCGAACTGCTTGACCAGTTCCTCGAAATCGCCGGGCGTGATCGGTTCGAGCTTTCGCGCATGTACAGCGAGCGATCGCAGATCATCGGCCGAAAAATGCTTCAGCAGCCGCGAGGCGGATGGTCGCCCGATCGCGACGAGCAGTGCAGCGACCTTCTCCGGGCCGGTAAGGTCGTTCACGGCGCTCGGCTCCAGAGGTGTTTCATGCTCGCTCATATGCCGGCCTAGCTTCCGCTGCCGATCACTTCAGTCAGGCTGACGCCAAAGCGCGAACTGTCGTCCTCGAGCACGATGACTTCGCCGCGCGCGATGACGCGGCCATTGACGACGATATCGACAGGATCGCCGATCTGCTTGTCGAGGGTCACGATCGAGCCCCGGCCGAGCTTCATCAAGTTTGCGACGGGCATCGAGGTGCTGCCCAGGACGACCTGTACATCGACCGGGATACCCATGATGAGGTCGAGATTCGGCTTCGGATTGACGGGGCGTTTTACTTCCGGCTCGTCGCGCTTCAACTCTTCGATCGCTTCGTTGAGTTCGTCTTCGATCGATTGTTTGTCTGAGATTGCCATGATGAAGATCCTGAATCGAAGGAGTTATAGGACAGCGTTGGCGACGTCGGCGCTTCGCACGATCCGGTTTACAAAGACAGGCAGTTTTCTCGGCTGTTCGGCCGGTCGCGCATCGACGGTGGCGGCAGGGCGCTGCGGCACGAAAACGGCAGCCGCTTGCCGCTGGATGGCCGGCGCCGCCGGTTCGGCAACGGGTTTCGTCGCCGGCACGAAATTCTCCTGAAGATCGAGCCTGGCGCGCTTTACGAGATCGACTGCCCGGTCCATTTCGGAGCGAACCCTGTCGGAATCGCGCAGCCGCGCCTCGAGGCGAATGCTCTCGTCGCGGCAGGTTTCCCGCTCGGCCTGGAGGATTGCCAGCGCCTTCTGCAGATTGCTGGCGGAGCTTGCGACCTGTGCCGCCATCAGACGGCTCATGGCGGTCAATTGACTGGCCTTGCGCAGCGCGGCAAAGAAGATGATCAATGAAAACGCGCTCAAAATCACGGAAATCAGGTTAGCCAGCTGCAAGCTCATCCAGGAGATCCTCTTCTTCGTTGACGGGTTCGGTAAGGCGAACGGTGAAAGCGGTACCGGCTTTTCCGAGGCGGCACTTATAGAGCGACTGGCCGCCGCTGCGGAGGCGGAAGTGGTCTATGGCGTCCTTTGGCAATTGCAGGATCTGCCCCGGCCGCAGTTCGGCGATCTGCGCAAGCGTCATCGTGCCCTGCTGCAGATAGGCCTCGAGCTCGACATGGGCGCGGCTCACTTCCAGGCGCATCTTCTTCGCCCAGGCGGGATCGAGATGATGTGCCGGGCGCCGGAGCAACCGGGCAATGGCGTCCTGCATCGGGCGGAAGCTCGAGCGTGGCAGCAATATGTCGACAGTACCGCTCACGCCTGCCGCCTTCAGGACCAGCGAGCAGCAGATCATGCGTGCTTCGACAGGCGAGCCGGAAGGCAGGTGCGCGGTCTCGGCAATGTCTCCGAGCTGGAACAGGGTTTCGCTGCCGGAGGCGAATATCTGATCGAGAGCGGCGGCGACTTCGGCGAAGACGTGCCTTGCGACCGAGAGATCGATGGAAGTCAGTGGACGCGACGGCGCTTCCGCCAGAGTGACGAAGCCGGACCCGAACAGTATCTCGGTCGCGCATTCGGCAAAGGCCCGGTCGGCGGCAAGCAGCAGCCGGGAGCCCCATTTCGGAACGGCCACGGTGCCAAGCAACGCCGAGCCGGTGATCGATCCGGCAGTGTCGGACTTCTCGAGTGTCCTTGCACCGGCGAAATCGAGGACGACCGGCACTTCGGTTTGAGCAGCAAGCCGGGCAGCGAGCGACGCAGCGAGGTCACGGAATACCGTCTCGACGGATTTGAGATCGTCCACGGACAGGCCGGCGGCGCGAAGGATGCTCTCGGCCAGCGCGTCCGGTTTTTTCTGTTCGGTCTCTGCTTCCATCGCCGCCGCCTATGCCGCTTGCTGAAGCGGGGTCGTTGGCGTCAGCGTTTCCTGCTCGACCACGTCGATGGATGGACGGTCATAGGCGGAAATGGTCTTGCGGCCATATTCGAGGGCGATCTGCGGCAGGGCGCCATTCATATAGGCGAGCAATGTCTGCTTGACGATGACATAGAGGCGGTTCTGTTTTTCGCGGGTCATCTTGATCTTGCCGGCGATCGGCCCGACGACGCCATAGGAAAGGAAGATGCCGGCGAAGGTGCCGACCAGCGCCGCCCCGATCAGATGGCCGAGGATTTCCGGCGATTCGTTCAGCGCGCCCATGGCCTTGATCACGCCCAGCACCGCGGCGACGATACCGAGCGCGGGCAAGCCTTCCGACACCGTCACCATCGCGTGGTAGGGTTTGAGCTTGTCCCGGGAGATCGTGTGGATCTCCTCATCCATCAGGGCCTCGATTTCATGCGACCTTGCATTGCCGATAATGATGAGGCGGCAATAGTCGCAGATGAAATTGGTGAGGTCGTGGTTCTTGAGAACGCTCGGAAACGACTGGAAAATGACCGAGTCGGCGGGATTATCGATGTGGACCTCCACCTCGTTGCGGGATTTTGCCCTCAATTCGCGCATGAGCGCATAAAGCACGCCCAGTACGTCGAGATAGTCCCGCTGCTTCGGTACCTTGTTGGTGAAGGCTTCCATGCAGGCGCGGCCGGCATCCTTCACTGCGGAAAATGGATTGGCGATCAGGAACGTACCGAGAGCCGATCCGCCGATGATGACGAACTCCCAGGGTTGCACGAGCACGCCGACATGCCCGCCCATGGCGATGAAGCCGCCAAGCAGACAACCCATGGTCACGACCAGGCCGATGATGATACCCAAGGCATTCTCCTGCATATTTCTTGCGCTGAAGCACTAGCAATTCCGGCTTGCGCGAACCTTGCAGGCCGGCGAGGCCGTAGCTTTGCCTGCGACAGGTTCAGGCAAGCTTGATCTGCAAGAACCGGCGCAGATATCAGGAGGCGCCGCATGACCAGTACGATGACGAGCTACCGTTTGATCACTGCCGACCTGCAGCGCTCGCTCACGCGCGTGGCCAAGGAGCCGATGGTGCAGAGGGAGAGCGAGTACTATCTCGCGAACATCGGCAAGGTGAAGTCCATCGACGAGTTCATGAAGGATACGAAGCTCTACAATTATGCCCTGAAGGCCTACGGTCTCGACGACATGGCCTACGCCAAGGCCTTCATCCGCAAGGTGCTGACGGAAGGCGTAGCCGACAAGGACAGTTTCGCCAACAAGCTCACCGATACACGCTACAGGGAATTCGCCGCAGCCTTCGATTTCGAGAAATATGGCGCCGAGACGACGGGACGCAAGGAGGTGCGGCAGCCGGTAGTCGACAGTTTCGTGCGCCTGACCCTTGAGATGGAGACCGGCAAGGACAACGATGGAACACGGCTCGCGCTCTATTTCGCGCGCAAGGCCCCGAGCATCAAGAACCCCTATGAGATACTCGGCGACAAGAGGCTGTTGAAGGTGTTCCAGACCACGTTCAACATTCCTGCGGAGGTCTCCCGGCTGGATATCGACCGGCAAGCCAAGATGATCGAGGAAAAGCTCGACCTGGAAGATCTGCAGGATCCGGCAAAGCTGGAAAAACTGCTCACGCGCTTCACCGCCATGTATGACATCGCCAATCCGACGACGACGGCAGCGCCCTCGGTGCTGCTTGGCGGTGCTCCGACGATCGGCATCTCCGCGAGCATTCTGACGACCCTGCAATCGTTCAAGCTCGGGGGCAGATAGGCCATGCAGAATTCGATCTATGTCGGGCTGTCGTCCCAGATATCGCTTGAGCGCAGGCTGGACGCCCTGGCGCACAATGTGGCGAACATGTCGACACCGGGATTTCGGGCCACCGGAATGAAATTCGACGCCATGGTATCCAAGGCTGCGGAGGATTCCAGTTTCGTGACGGCCGGCGAAAGCTATATCAAGACCGAACCGGGGCCGATCACCCAGACGGGCAACCCATTGGATGTCGCCGTGAAGGGCGATGTCTGGTTCGCCCTGCAATCTCCCGCCGGCCAGGTCTATACAAGGGACGGGCGGATGAAGATGTCGCCGGTCGGGGAACTGCTGTCCGTGAAGGGCTATCCCATTCTCGATGCGGGCGGCCAGCCGCTGATCATCGATCCGAATGGTGGTCCGCCGCAAATATCCGCCGACGGCGCCGTCTACCAGAACGGCAGGCAGCTCGGCGCCATCGGCCTTTATTCGATCGATGCCAAGGCCAAACTCGACTATTTCGACAATTCCGCCGTCATTCCCAGTGTGGCGGCGCAGCCGGTGCTCGACAATCCCAATGCCGGCGTCATCCAGGGTGCAGTCGAAGGCTCCAATGTTGATGCGATCAGCGAAATGACACGGCTGATGAGCGTGACCCGCGCCTTCGAACGGGTGGACGCGCTGTTGCGCAGCAATGAATCCACCGTTTCGGAAGCGATCAAGACGCTCGGATCGTCAAATGGGTGATGCCATGAACGAGCCGGCGGGATCGTGAACCCGATATGGCGGTGAATGACCTCCTGCAGGAATTTGGCGGCGGATCGCCAAGCCTCGAGCTGCTGGCGAATGTGCTGTCGCACGCGGCTGCCCTGCCGGTGAAGGTGGCGCGCGGCGGCTATGTCGAAGAGGTCTCGCATGCTGCGGTCACGGTCGGGGGTATTTCCGATTCCGTCCAGCTCGGCGATCTCGTCGAGATACGCTGCAAGTCGCGACTGCAGCCGGCCGAGGTGATCCGCCTCGATCGCCAGAGGGCGATGGTCAAGCCGTTCGACGACCGGCTGGCACCGGCGCTGGGCGATGCCGTATTTCCTGCGGGTCCGTTGCGGATCCGGCCGGCACCGGGATGGAAGGGCAGGGTGATCAATGCTCTCGCCGAGCCGCTGGACGGCAAGGGCGCCATGCCCGCCGATATGGTCGCCATGCCCGTCGATCGACCGGCGCCGTCCGCCATGGGCCGCCGCCGCGTCGAGCAGGGCCTGCGCAGCGGCGTCAATGTCATAGATGTCTTCGCACCGCTGTGCTTCGGCCAGCGCATGGGCATCTTTGCGGGGTCCGGCGTCGGCAAATCGACCTTGCTCGGCATGATGACGAGAGCGGACGATTTCGACACGGTCGTCCTGGCGCTGACGGGAGAGCGGGGCCGGGAAGTTCGCGACATGCTCGAAGGCACGCTGGCGGGCAAGCTCGACAAGATGGTCGCCGTAATCGCGACCGGCGACGAGAGCCCGATGATGCGACGGCTTGCACCAAACACTGCGACGACCATCGCCGAATATTTCCGCGATCGCGGCGACAATGTGCTGCTGATCGTCGATTCCATCACCCGTTTCGCCCATGCGTCGCGCGAAATCGCCATCGCGGCGGGGGAACCGCCCGTATCGCGGGGCTATCCGCCGAGCGTTTTCAGCCAGTTGCCGCGCCTGCTGGAGCGGGCAGGTCCCGGAACGGATGGCGCCGGTACGATCACGGGCATCTATTCGGTGCTGGTGGACGGCGACGATCATAATGATCCGATCGCCGATGCTATCCGCGGAACATTGGACGGCCATATCGTGCTCGACCGCGCCATCGCAGCACAGGGGCGATACCCTGCCGTCGATATACTTTCGTCCATATCGCGCCTGGCGCAGCACAATTGGACACCGGAGCAGAACAGGCTGGCAACGAGCCTGCGCGGGCTGATTGCAACGTTCGAGGAGACACGCGATCTGCGCATGATCGGCGCCTACAAGGCCGGGAGCGATCCGGCCGTCGATCAAGCGGTCAACCTCGTGCCCCTTATCTATCGAAGCATGCAGCAGAACCCGTCGACGCCGTTGTCGCAGGATCCCTATGCGGACCTTGCGGCGGCGCTCAGACCAAAGGAGGCATCGTGACCGGCAAGCAAGACACAATGACCGCAAGCGGGCTGGCCGAGAATGCCGAACCGGCGCCGCAGCGCGACAAGCGGTTTGACGGCATCCTGAAATGCGCCGGCATCATCCTTGCGGTGTTTTCCGCGGTGCTGCCTTTCGTGACCTATTACGACGTATTCGATGCCCGGTCCGATCCTGTCGCGTCGGGCATGGCGATTCGCGACCCGTTGAACCGTGCCGACCAGAAGGTGGTGCGCCAGTCGGATATGCGGCAGAGCGAGCGCAAACATGCCCGCCCCGCGGAGATCGATCCGATGACGACGGCAACGACGGGCGCGCCGGACGACAGGGTCGTTACGGAGGCGAATGCCGAACAGCCATTCCCGGCCAAGCCGAACTTTCAGGTGAGGGAGGTCGTTGGCGGGCTTGTGATGATCGAGGACGCGAGCGGCTACTGGTTCGTGGAGAAGGGTTCGCCCTTGCCGGATGGGAGCAGGCTCGTCGCCATTCAGCGCGGAGAGACGCCCGGCAGCTGGAATATCAGGACCTCGGACGGAAACGTGATCACACGGGTGAATTGACCGCCGGAAGCCGCCGCTCGGTGCCGCAAGTCTCACGCAAGTTTGGACGCCTAGATTAAGCCTGCGTTAACCATCTTCCGTCTTCCGGGGTATCACATGCAAGGCATCTATCTGTTCGATCTGGCATCGCGCCAAGCGGAATGGCTGTCGGTTCGTCAGGCGGCGGTCTCGGGCAATGTGGCAAACGTCAATACGCCCGGCTTCAAGGCCCGCGATGTGGATCCCTTCCGGGAAGTTCTCGCACAGACGCAGATGACCATGGCGGCCACCGACCCCCGTCACCTGGAGGTCAATGCCTCGGGCGTCGCGGCGACGACTTTGCGCAAGGACGCCGTGACGGAACAGAATCACTCGAAAAATACGGTCAATCTGGAGATGGAAATGGTCAAATCCGGAGAGATCAACCGCGAATTCGCTTTGAATACCAGCATCGTCAAGGCGTTTCATCGCATGATGCTGTCATCGGTGAAGGGTTGAGCTGATGTCGGATCCCCTGCAGGCGGCATTGAAGGTTGCGGCATCGGGTCTTTCGGCCCAATCGACCCGTTTGCGCATCGTCTCGGAAAACCTCGCCAACGCCCAGTCGACGGGCAAAACGGCAGGAAGCGATCCCTATCGCCGCAAGACAGTTTCCTTTGCAACCGAACTCGACCGCGCCACCGGCGTCGAAACGGTGAAGATCGCCGAAGTCGGCAAGGATACGTCCGATTTCGTCGAACAATATGATCCCAGCCATCCGGCAGCGGATGCCAGGGGATATGTCAAATACCCGAATGTCAGCATGGTCGTCGAAATGGCGGACATGCGCGAGGCCAACCGCTCCTATGAGGCCAACCTGCAAGTGGTCAAGCAGGCGCGGGAGCTCATCGCTATGACCGTTGATCTCTTGAGGAACTCGTGATGATAGACCAGCTACTGAGCGTCTCCACCCGCAATGCCCTGTCGCGCCTGTCCGAGACGGTGAACCAGAGCGCGACCGCCGCGCCGGTCGCTTCGGGGCAGCCGTCCTTCGACAATGTGCTCAGCGAACTCGCCGGCTCGGTTACGAGCAAGCTGGAGACCGCCGAAGCCGTTTCGGTAAAGAGCATGACCGGCGACGTGCCGACCCGCGATGTCGTCAATGCGGTCATGGACGCCGAGCAGTCGCTGCAGACCGCGATCGCCATCCGGGACAAGATCGTGCAAGCCTATCTTGAAATCAGCCGCATGCCCATCTGAGGAACCAGAATGAAAGCGCTCACCATTGCGGCAACGGGCATGAATGCCCAGCAGCTCAACCTTGAAGTCATCGCGAACAATATCGCCAATATCAATACGACCGGCTACAAGCGGGCAAAGGCGGAATTTTCCGACCTGCTTTACCAGGCCGAGCGCACGGCTGGCGTGCCGAATTCGGCGAACCAGAGCCTGATACCGGAAGGCGCGATGGTAGGGCTTGGCGTGCAGACCGCAGCCGTTCGCAATCTTCATCTGCAAGGTTCGCTGACCCAGACCGGAAACCCCTATGACGTGGCAATCACCGGCAGGGGCTGGTTCCAGATCCAGAACCCGGCGGGCGAGACGCTGTACAGCCGCGCTGGCGCCTTCAACATCAACGAGACTGGGCAGCTCGTGACGCTCGACGGCAATCTCGTCGAGCCGAACATCGTCGTTCCCGTCGACGCCATCCAGACCACGATAACGGAGAGCGGCCAGGTCTTCGTGAAGATGGCCGACCAGACACAGCTCCTCAATCTCGGCCAGCTTCAGATTGCAAACTTTGCCAATGAGGCCGGCCTGGAGCCACTGGGCGACAATCTGTTCCGGCAGACCGAGGCGTCGGGCGATGCTGTGGTCGGCGTGCCCGGCGATCCGGGCTTCGGTACGCTGAAACAGGCCTATCTCGAAAGCTCGAATGTCGATCCGGTCAAGGAGATCACGGATCTCATCACGGCGCAGCGGGCCTATGAAATGAATTCCAAGGTCATCCAGGCCGCTGATGAAATGGCCTCGGTCGTTTCGAAGAACCTGCGTTGAGGTGATCATGAGCCTGGCGACCATGAGGAAATCGATGTGGGCAGCTGCCGTTGCTGCCAGCATGGTCGTTGCGCCGCAAGCCCATGCGGAACGCATTTCCTTCATCGTGCCCGCTCAGATCATTTATCCGGGCCAACCCATCGCCGACGCCAGCCTGCGCGAGAAAATCTTCTCCATCAAGTCCAGCGCCGCCTCCAACTACGTCCTGTCGCGCGACCAGATCACCGGCAAGATCGCCCGCAAGACGCTGCTTCCCGGCCAGCCAATCCTTGCCGCCGCCGTCAACGAGCCGGATCTGATCCGCCGCGGGGTCGCGGTGCCGATCGTCTACGATACGGGTTCGCTGGTCATCACCGCCAAGGGCGTTTCGATGGAGCCGGGACGGGCGGGCGATTATGTGAAGGTCCGCAATGTCGACAGCGGGCTCATCGTGTCCGGAACGGTCATGGCCGATGGCAGCATCCAGGTCGGTCTGCAATGAGACGAAGCCTCGCCATCGCTCTGAGCCTTGCCATTCACTTGGCGCCGCTACAGCTTCATGCCGCCGAATCCTCGGCCAATTCCAAGGAATACAGCACGGCGGCGCAGGCCCGCGCCGCGTTCCAGAAGGAGCTCAACGAGGGGCGCTGGGGCGGGGCGGCATCGCCTCTCGGCGAGGGCGGTGCCATCGCGCGGTTGAAGGACATCGCCAATATTCAGGGCGTGCGTGACAACCAGCTGGTCGGCTATGGCCTCGTCATCGGGCTGAACGGCACCGGCGACAGCCTGCGCAGCGCACCATTCACCGAACAGTCGATGCGCGCAATGCTGGACAATCTGGGCATCAGCCCGCCCGTCGGAGCTTCGCGGTCGAAGAATATCGCGGCCGTCATCGTCACGGCGAACCTGCCGCCTTTCGCGGGGCGGGGATCGCGGATCGACGTCACCGTCTCCTCGCTTGGCGATGCTACCTCGCTGGCGGGCGGGACCCTGGTCATGACGCCACTCGCAGCTGCGGATGGCCAGACCTATGCCGTGGCGCAGGGTAACATGATCGTTTCGGGTTTCAGCGCCTCGGGGCAGGCAGAGTCGGTAACCGAGGGCGTTCCGACCAGCGGACGCATTCCGAATGGAGCGCTGGTCGAGAAGGAAGTCATGGGAAATTTCGGCAAGGACGAGCTCGTCGTCGAGCTTCGCGAGCCGGATTTCACCACGGCAGTGCGGATTACCGACACGATCAACGCCTTCGCCAAGCGCCGCTACAAACAGGCGGTTGCCAAGGAACGGGACTCCAAATCCATCCGTTTGCGCAAGCCGGCCAATATTTCCGCCACGCGTTTCCTGGCCGAGATCGAAGGGTTGCCGGTGGTGACCGACGAGATTGCCCGGGTCGTCGTCGACGAGCGTACGGGTACGGTGGTTATCGGCGAGAAGGTCCGCATTTCCCGCGTCGCGATCAGCCATGGCAGCCTCTCGGTACGCGTGACCGAAACGCCGACCGTGGTTCAGCCGGAACCGTTTTCCGAGCGCGGTGTCACTGCGGTAGAGCCGAACACCGAAATCGATGCGACGCAGGCCTCGAAGATCGGCCTCCTCGGCGGGACCGATCTGGAAAGCCTGGTCAAGGGCCTCAACCAGATCGGCGTCAAGCCGCAGGGCATCATCGCGATCCTGCAGGGCATCAAGACGGCAGGCGCCCTCCATGCGGAGCTCGTTGTCCAATGAGGGTTCGCCCTGCTCGTCTCGTCAAGCTGGCTGTCGCTGCACAGGCCTTCTGCCTCGTCATGGTCCTGCCCGCCACCTATGCGTTGTCGCAGGACCTGTCCGCAACCGAGGAAGGCCGGCAGGAGATCGAACGCTATTGCGGCAATATCAGCGACAAGGCCGCCGATGCGCGCTACGCCATGCAGACACGCGAACTGGAGCAATTGCGCCAGGATGTCGACCGGCGCATCGAACTTCTCGACGAGAAGCGCAAGGAATACGAGGTCTGGCTGAAGCGGCGCGATGAATTCATCGACAAGGCTGAAGATTCCCTTGTCGGGATCATCTCGAAGATGCGGCCGGATGCTGCTGCGGCGCAGATGGCCCTCATCGGTGACGAGGCCGCCGCGGCGCTGCTCCTGAAGCTCAATCCGCGCGTATCGAGCGTCATCCTCAACGAAATGCCCGCAGAAAAATCCGCCCTGCTGGCCCGCGTCATCGTGGGCTCGCAGGTGATCAATGAAAAAGAAAGTTCCGCGCAATGAACAGAGCGGCTGTCGCATCCCTGTGCCTCGCACTCTTGAGCACCTATGGCTGTGCGACCAACCCGCGCGATTTCAACCGGCCGCCCGAAATGTCGCCGGTTGGCGCGGGAATTGGCCATAAATACAGCGCCGGCGGTCCTTCCGAGTATCCGGCACCACCCCGGCCGCAGAAATATTCGCTTTGGCAGGAGCGGCAGGTGAGCTTCTACCGCGATCCGCGTGCCGAGAACCCCGGCGACGTGCTGACCGTGAACATTTCCATCAACGACCGCGCCACGCTGGACAACAAGTCCAACCGGTCCCGCGTTTCATCGTCGATCTACGGCGGTACGGCCGATATTTCCGGAAGCGGAATCACGGCATCGGACATTGGCGGCAATCTCGACCTCAGTTCGGATAGCCGATCCAAGGGCGAAGGCAAGATCGAGCGTTCTGAAAAGATCGATCTTTCGGTGGCGGCCATCGTCACCGACATCCTTCCCAACGGAAATCTCATCATTCGAGGGTCGCAGGAAATCCGCGTCAATAATGAGCTGCGCGTATTGAACGTCGCCGGCGTCGTGCGGCCGAGGGACATTTCAAGGGACAACACCATCTCCTATGACAAGATCGCGGAAGCGCGCATTTCCTATGGCGGCCGAGGTCGCCAGAGCGAGGTGCAGCAGCCCGCATGGGGACAACAACTGCTCGACGCAGTTTCGCCGATCTGAAGATGAGCGCAGTTTCCGAACCTCCAGTGTCAAAGGCTCCGTCGGCGGCGGTGCTTGCCGCGGTGGTGGCCGTGCTGACGCTCGTTGCGGCGGCAGGCGGCTGGTTCCTTGGCGCCCAGCTTGGCCTTGCACCTCCGGCGAGCAAGGAGCGGCCGGTTGCGGGTGAACTGGCAGCGGAAGCGGCGCCGGCCGGCAATGTCGTCGTCCTCAAGCCTATCCTGACCAATGTGAAGGTTCCCCAGGACGTCTGGATCAGGCTCGAGGCCGGCCTGGTGATTGCGCCGGGCGCACAGGTCTCGGACGAACTCAGCACGGCAGTCGCAGCCGATTTCATGGCGTTTCTTCGCACCGTCAACCTGATGCAGCTGCGCGGGCCGGCGGGGCTTGAATATCTGCGCATGGATCTGAAGGAACGGGCCAGGATGCGCACCGACGGCGTGGTCACGAATGTTTATATCTGGGCGCTGGTGATGGAATGATGAAACGTCTTGTCGTGGCAGTTGCTCTGGTTCTCCTTGCTTTCGTGCCGAATCAGGCCGCAGCGCAATCCGCGATCCTCGAAGGGTTGATCCCGGGCGGAAGTGCCTCGACGAGCGGCCAGATCGTGCAGATGCTGGCGGCGCTCACCGTTCTGTCGATCGCGCCGGGCATTCTCATCATGGTGACGAGCTTCACCCGCTTCGCCATCGCATTCTCGATGTTGCGCGCCGGTCTCGGCCTGCAGACGACGCCTGCAAACCTGGTGATGGTCAGCCTGGCGCTGTTCATGACCTTCTATGTGATGGCGCCGGTATTCGATCGCGCCTGGCAGAACGGCGTGCAGCCGCTGGTCAACAACCAGATCAGCCAGGATGTTGCGGTGAGGGAGATCACGACGCCGTTCCGCGAGTTCATGTTGCGGCAGGTGCGAGACAAGGATCTTCGGCTGTTCGAGGATCTGGCGGACGAATCCTTCCGCACGCAGCCGGATGGCGTCGTCGATCTGCGCATTCTCGTTCCTGCCTTCATGATTTCGGAGTTGCGACGCGGTTTCGAGATCGGGTTCCTGATCGTCCTGCCGTTTCTCGTCATCGATCTCATCGTGGCGACCCTGACCATGTCGATGGGCATGATGATGCTGCCGCCGACCGTCCTGTCGCTTCCATTCAAGATTCTCTTCTTCGTTCTGATCGACGGCTGGAACATCCTGATCGGCAGCCTGATCCGGTCCTATTCATAGCCGGTAACCAAGCGCGGAAAATATTCGCAGACGTTATTGAAACTGTAATATTTATGGATTAATCCTTCCACACATGACGGGTGCCCGTTTGAGGGCATAGGCATCATGCCGCTCCGTCATACCGGCCGATCCGGTATGTCCCTACAGTTCTCATACAGGGGCTTTTTTCATGTCCAGCATTCTTACCAACGCGTCGGCAATGACCGCGCTTCAGACCCTTTCGGCAACCAACCAGAGCCTTGCAACGACTCAAAACCGTATTGCAACCGGCATGAAGGTTTCGGAGGCTTCGGACAATGCCGCTTACTGGTCCATCGCGACCACGATGCGCTCCGACAACAAGGCCAATTCGGTCATCAAGGAAGCTCTCGGTCTCGGCGGCGGCAAGGTCGATACGGCCTATACCGCAATCAAGAGCGCTGTTTCCGTGGTCGACCAGATCAAGGAAAAGGTTCTTTCTTCCAAGAACGCCAGCGCCGACGACCGCGCCAAGATCCAGACCGAAATCGAGAAGCTGCAGGCGCAGCTCACCGACAATATCGGCGGCGCATCCTATGCCGGTTCCAACCTGCTCCAGACGGACTCGGCTCCGGCTGCAGGCGGTGCAACGAAGCTCAGCATCATCTCGTCGTATAATCGTGACGCCGCCGGCGCAATCACGACCGGCGCGATCGAAGTGGATTTCGCCAGCATTCGTCTCATCGACACGAACGCCGCCAATGCCGGCCTGCTCGACAAGGAATTCGCTGTCGGCGCCGGCAACGTTTCCGTGCTGACGCTCGACGTCACGACGGCCGGCCTGACCGACGTCGATTTCAACGCCATGCTCGGCGGTGTCGAAGCTGCCGCCAAGGGCCTCGCCAATGGTGCGGCTGAACTCGGCGCCACCAAGACCCGCATCGACCTGCAGACCTCGTTCATCGGCGCGCTTTCGGATGCCGTCGATCGCGGTATCGGCGCGCTGGTCGATGCCGACATGAACAAGGAATCGGCTCGTCTGTCCGCTCTCCAGGTTCAGCAGCAGCTCGGTGTCCAGGCACTGTCGATTGCCAATTCCGGCAACCAGAGCATCCTGTCGCTCTTCCGCGGCTAATAACGATAATCCTTCGAACAAATTGGCCACGCTTCGCGCGTGGCCTTTTTTATGCGCGGTGCCCGAGACTAACTTCGCGCAAGCTTCGCCGCTTATGGTGCCGTCAGGTCGATGCGGTGGGATTTGATGGACAAGAATATCAGGCAGACGGTCGAGCAATTGGTTTCGGCCCTGGGGAAGCTCGGTGCAAGGCGATTGATCGCGCTCGGGCTTATCGGCGTGACATTGTTTGGCGCGATACTCCTGTCGAGCTTTTATCTCAACCGCCCGCAATATGAGACGCTTTATGTTGGCCTCAGCCGCGACGACGTCAATCGGATGGGCATGGCGCTCGGCGAGGCCGGCATTCCCTTCGACGTGAAGTCGGACGGTACCTCGGTGCTGGTTCCCTACGGCAAGGCGGATCAGGCGCGGATGCATCTGGCCGAGAAGGGCCTGCCGACCAGCAACAATGCGGGCTACGAACTCTTCGACAATATGGGCTCGCTCGGCCTGACCTCGTTCATGCAGGAAATCACCCGTGTTCGCGCGCTGGAAGGCGAGATTGCGCGGACGATCCAGGCGATAAGGGGCATAAAGGCGGCGCGCGTACACATCGTTCTGCCGGAAAAGGGCAGCTTCCGGCGCGGGGATCAGGCGCCTTCGGCATCGGTCGTCGTGCGCACCGAAGGCGATTTCGCGACCGAATCGGCGCAATCCATCCGCCAGCTCGTCGCTGCTGCCGTTCCCCAGCTCACCGCGTCGGAAGTCACGATCCTCGACACCAATGGCAGGCTGCTGGCCTCCAAGGAAGATGGCGTCAATGCCGGCGCGGTCATGTCGGCATCGCTCGAGCACAGCGTTTCCTCGTCGGTGGACGAGAATATCCGCAAGGCGCTGGCGCCCTATCTCGGCGTCGGGCACTTCCAGACCAGCGTGCAAGTGGCGCTCGACACCGACCGGCGGCAGATCAACGAGACCGTTTTCGATCCGGAATCGCGGGTGGAACGCTCGGTGCGCGTGGTCAAGGAGAGCGGGGATTCGCAAAATACGTCCAGCGACAACGCAACCGGCGTCGAGCAGAACATTCCGCAGGAGGAAATCGTCAGCCGCAATGGCGACAAGGCTTCCGAAAAGACGGAAAAGCGCGAAGAACTGACCAATTACGAGCTGAGTTCGAAGACGATCGCGACCACAAGCGACAGCTATCAGATCAAGCGGCTTTCCGTTGCCGTGGTGGTCGATCAGGCGCGCCTCCTGGCCACCGCCGGCGTAACGCCCGCGCCGGCCGATTTCGTCGATCAGCAGATTGCACGCATCAGGCAGCTCGTCTCGACGGCGGCAGGGCTCGATGAGAAGCGCGGCGACGTCATCAATGTGACGGCCGTCAACTTCCTCGAAGCGGAAAACCAGGAGCTGCAGCCAACGTCGACGCCAGTTTCGGAATTGATCTTCCGGCAGAGCGGCGCGGTCATCAATGCCGTGGCGCTGATTGCGGCCGTCGGCTTGATCATCTGGTTTGGCGTCCGCCCGTTGATGCGGGAAATGCGGACCCCCGAGGCTGATCTCCGCCTTGCCGTGGAAGCCGGCAGCGGGTCGTTGAGCCTCGCGCCCTCCGGCAATCTGCCGGTCGCGGCGAACAGCGACGAGCAGAGCGCTCCCTATGACGATCTGACGGAACTGCGCAAACGCATGCGTGCGCCGGCGCAACACCGGCTCGAACAGATGATCGACATGGACGAGGAACGTGTCGCGGCTATCCTGAAGCAATGGGTGCATGAGGCCGCATGATGAGCTCATCCGCCCGCTCCCTTGCCAACATCCTCACGGATTTCACGCCGAAACGCGTTCCGGACGAGCGCATTGCCGTGTTCACGCTGCCGAGGGAAACCGCCGGCTTCGCCGCGACCGATGACCATCGTCCCGACGATATCGTCGAGCAGATCGATCATGAGGCGAACGTCAAGGAAGCGTTCGAAGCCGGGCGTGAAGCAGGACGCGCCGAGGCGGCGGCGCTTTTCGAGGCGGAGAAAGTCCGGCTGGGCCGCGAATTCGAGACGCAGCTTGCCAGTGCGGAAACGCTATTCCTCGAGCAGACGGCCAACAGGCTCGCGGAACAGATGGAACAGGGGCTTTCGCGTGTCGCGGAGGATATGGCCGCTCGCGCCGCCCAGGTGCTTGCGCCGCTTGTCGAGGATCATCTGCGCGGCCAGATCGTCGAGGTTTTTTCCGACGAAGTCATGCGGTTGGTGCGCGGCAGGGAGGGGTTGGCGCTTGAGGTGCGGGGGCCGGCACATCTTCTGGTGGCTCTGCGCAAGCGTGACGACATGATGGCGCTGAACTGCAAGTTTGTCGAAGAAGACCAGGCTGAGCTCTCGCTCAATCTTGACGAGGTTGCGATAGAAACGCGCCTCGGCCGGTTGCTCGAAACCATTCGGCGGGCAGGGACATGAATATCGATCCGGAAACGCACCGCGAGATCGTCATCGTGCGGCGAGCACGCGGCGATGGTGAGGACGGCCATCATGGCGGCGTGTGGAAGATCGCCTATGCCGACTTCATGACCGCGATGATGGCATTTTTCCTGGTCATGTGGCTGATCAATGCGGCCAATGAGGAAACCAAAGCCGCCGTCGCCAGCTATTTCAATCCCGTGAAGCTGATGGACAGGAGTTCCAGGCCGAAAGGCATCGAGGACACCGAGAGCGAACAAGGAAAGGTGCGGTTCGAACGGCTGGACGCTGACGATCCGGACACCAAGAGTTCGCGCAATGACAGGAATACGGAAACCCAGCCGGAGCGTGAAGAGCGTCAAATATTCAAGGATCCCTATGCGGTCCTGTCGGAAATCGCTGCCGAAAGCGGTGTGCTGCAAAATCGTTCCGTCGCTGGTGCGGGCGGCAAGAACCTTGCGGGTCCCTTGACGGGAGCCGAGGGCGGCGAAGCCTATCGCGACCCCTTCAATCCGAATTACTGGTCGGAACGGCGGCAGGACGACATCTTCCCGCTGACGGAAAGCCCGCCTGTTCCGCCGCCATCGGCCAACAAGCAGACGGAAACCGCGCTCGCCAAAGCCAGCGAACCGCGCCCGGAGGAACTCGCAAAGCGGCTGGAGGCCGGGGAAACACCGCCGGCCAAAGCGGACAAGGCACAGAACCTGTCGCAGGCCGAGATTGCGCGCCGGCTTGCGGCCGAGATAGCGAGCAAGACCGACACTGCGGGCGAGGGCAGGGCGCCGGATATAAGCGTCGTGCCGGCCAGGGATGGCGTGCTGATCCAGCTGACCGACAAGATCGACTACGGGATGTTCGCGATCGGATCGGCGAAGCCGGACAAGCGTGTCGTCCAGGTGCTCGACGAGATCGGCAAGATCATCCAGAGCCGCGAGGGCGATGTCATCATCAGCGGCCACACGGATGCACGGCCGTTCAAGAGCGACACCTATGATAATTGGCGCCTTTCGTCGGCCCGGGCGCATATGGCGTATTACATGCTGACGAGGGGCGGCCTCGATGCAAAACGCATCCTGCGCGTCGAAGGCTATGCCGACCGTGATCCCAAGGTGCCGGCCGACCCGTTTGCGGCGCAGAACAGGCGCATCGACATATTCCTGAAGGCCGCCGGCACATGAGGGCGCGCTATGTGACGCTCCTCTTCCTTGGGCTTCTCGGTGTCGGCATTGCGCCCGCCCGCTCCGAACTGGCCGCGCCGGAGCCTTATTTGCTCGTCCGGTCGATGCGGATGCTGCAGGACCAGGTTGCATCCGGTAAGCCCGAAGCACTGCTAATGCTCAATCGCGTGCTTGGGCACATCGCCGACGATCTGCAACGCGCAAGGCCGGATGTCTGGCAAAAGCCTGAAAACGTCTATGCGCTTCTGGTCTATCTCCTTAATGGCGGCAATCCGGCGATCGTCCGCAACGTCATCGGAAGGCTGCAGCCCGGGCAGGTCGATCAGAAGCTGATCGCAGGCTCGCTAGCTTATGCGGACGGCGATTCCGTGCGCGCATTGGACAATTTCGAGCAATTGCCGGAGGGGATTCCAAGCGAACTCGTCGCATCCATATATCTCGTCACGGCGGACCACATGGCTGCGATCGATGCGGGGACCGCGCTGCGCCGCCTGGACTATATCCGCCTCAATGCGCCCGGCACATTGCTGGAAGAGGCGGCGCTGCGCCGGGAGCTGGTGATAGCGGCGCGCCTCGGGGAGAGCGACAAGGTGCGGGGCCTCGCCCGCAACTATTTGCAGCGGTTCGAACGTTCGCCCTATTCGGAAGACTTCTTTCGTCAGTTCGTGGAGGCCATCCTCAAGCTGAAAGGCAAGATGACGGACCATGAGATCGACGATATCGCTTCGCTGGCCTGGCGTGGAGCCCAGCTGCCGCTCTATCTGCGCATTGCGCGCGGCTCCATCGTCAATGGTGATCTTGCGCGTGCCCGGTTCGCTGCGGAAAAGGCCCGCGACCTGGCGGTTGCGCTCAAGGCGGACGATACGCAGGCGCAGCTCTATCTCTCGGTCGCCAATGTCGGTTCCGACAAAACTGCGGAAGCCGGCAGGATATTGAACGGTCTTTCGAGGAAGAACCTCCACGAGCGTGATCTGGAATTGCTCGACGCCGCCAGGGCGATGGCTGCGAAGATAACGGCCCAGCCCGTCGCCGTCGCGCCGCCGGCAGAACCGGCTCAGCCCAGGGTTCGGGAGAGCTCCGCGATTGCGGCCGAGGCGCGGCCTGCCGAGTATGAGGCGCCGGCGGAAGACAACCGGATCATCGAGGCGAGAAAAAAGCTTGATGCGATCGATGCCATTCTTGGGAATACCCGCAGATGAATATCGGCCCCAAAATGGTACGCCCGACCGAATCCCTGCTTCGCGAGCCCGGCAAGGACGCCCTGTTGAAAGACGACGCACTCGTCAATGAGAACATGCCGGACAACGACTTCCAGCAATTGGTCGAAGCCAGAAGCATGAGGCTTCACTCGAAGATGCGCGCCCCGTCCCCGACGGATGAGCGGGCAAAGGAACGCGATACGGAAACACCGCTGGAACGCGAATTCGCCAAGGCTCCCGACACCCAGACGACAGTCTTTCAACCGCCGATGCGGGCGCTTGAGCAACTTCTGCAGGAACTGCCTCGGCTTGTCGAAGATTCCGGCCCTGCAGAAAGCCCCACGATCCGTGCGAGCCTCGTTTCGTCGCTTGCTGGCAAGGCAATCGTCGAGGCTGACGAAATGCCGGTGCAGCCAGAGATAGGCGTCGTCGCTGTCGGCGGTAGCGACGCGAAGGTGAGGCAGTTCGCGTCTGAAAGATCAGTAGCGCGCGACGTTCCGCCGTCCGACGGTCAGGCGGTAGAGACACAAGTTCCGGCGCCTGCAGAACCTGCTGTGCGGGAGGACCAGCCATTGCCGCTTGCTGGACCGCAAGAACAGCCGGACGAGAAGCAGGCATTGCAGGAACGGCCGGCACAGGCGGATCTGAAGCCTGCAGCTCCGCAAGGGATGACCGCGCCTGCACAATTGGCGGGCCAGGAGCCGGTGAAGGGCGGAGTGCCGCCATCGCCTCCACCTCCGGCCGGCATCGGGCAGGACATCCGGATATTGAAGTTGGACGTCCTCTCGGAGCGCATAACGGGTCCGTCGAAAACCTTGGTGCTCCAGCTCCAGCCTGTTGAACTCGGCACGGTGGTCGCCCGCATGCGGCTGGGGCCGGAGGGCCTGCACATCCATATCACCGCAGAAAGCGCGGATGCTGCTGCCCATCTGGCGCGAGATCATGAGGGTTTGGTCAAGGCCCTGCACGATAGCGCGCTATCGGACGAATCCGTGGCGGTGACGATCTCCATCAGCGACAGGTCAGGCACCGCCAGCACGTTCCAGGGCGGGCATTCCCCTATGGCCGGCGACGGGCAGGCTGACGGGCGCGCAGGCGGACAAGCACAGGCGGGTTTCGGGGGCAGCGAGAAGAATGAGGCGTCGGCGAAGCGCCAATGGGAGGAGGCAGCACCCAATGCAAAAGCGCGGCAGGTGGTCGGTGATGCTCAGGCGCCTGGCAGTTCTCGCGGCATCGTGGTCTAGCCTGCTCCTCGCACCGCAATATGCGAGCGCAGCCAATCTGTGTGAGGCCCACATGCACCGTGCGGCCGCGCGGTACGGGGTGCCGATCGGCATCCTCTATGCAGTCGGCCTGACGGAGACGGGCCGGAAGAGCTCGCTTCAGCCCTTCGCATTGAACGTGGAGGGAACGTCGTTCTTTCCGAATTCGGCCGCTGCGGCCAGGGAACAATTCTTCGAAGCGCAGCGCCGCGGCGCCAGGCTGATCGATCTCGGCTGCATGCAGATCAACCATCATTTTCATGCCGGCGCCTTCGCCTCGATCGACGCCATGATCGACCCTGCGACCAATGTCGATTACGCCGCCCGCTTCCTCAAGCAGCTTCGGCAGAGGGAGGGAAACTGGACAATGGCCGTGGCCCGATATCATGCGGGACCGGACAATGACCCCGCGCAGAAAAAATACGTGTGCAGGGTCGTGGAGAACATGGTGGCAACCGGCTTCGGAAACTGGACTCCGAACGCGCGAATCTTCTGCGATAAGTGATTCAAGTAATATCCAGTAATAAAACGTGAATTCATCGTTTGCTGCAGAAATTGCTAGACTCCTGCCACGCGCCCGGAGCGATTCCCTGCGCCGGTTTTCTCCCAAAACTCATCCTGATTTCGCTTCCTGACCTCCCAATTTCTTGGGTGCCACAAGTTGGGTATTGTCGGCGACTCCCACTGGCCGGTACTTGTGTGTTGCTTGGGGTTAACTAATTGATTCGATAGGTGGGGTTGTGATCGTAGTCGTCGACGAACGAAGTCTGGTGACGAGTGGGTATTCTGCGTGGTTCGCCCGTGAGGGCATAACAACGACCGGGTTCGCTCCGGATGAATTTGGTGAGTGGGTCACCAGCGTTCAGGAGAGCGATATCATGGCGGTCGAGGCCTTTCTCATTGGCGAATGTTCGGACCGCAGCAAGTTTCCACACAAGATTCGTGAACGCTGCGCGGCACCGGTCATAGCGGTCAACGATACGCAATCCCTCGAACATACGTTGGAGCTGTTCCAGGCCGGCGTGGACGATGTCGTCCGCAAGCCGATGCACGTGCGGGAGATCCTGGCGCGCATCAATGCGATCCGCCGCCGCCACGGCAATGGCGGTTCCGGCATGCAGGTCGGGCCGATCCGCGTGTTCTCGGATGGACGCGATCCGCAAATAAACGGCGTGGATTTTTCATTGCCGCGACGTGAGCGGCGGATACTGGAATATCTCATCGCCAATCGCGGACGGCGTCTCAACAAAGCGCAGATATTCAACGCCATCTACGGCATCTTCGACAATGAAGTCGAGGAAAGCGTGGTGGAGAGCCATATCAGCAAGCTGCGCAAGAAGCTTCGCAGCGAGCTCGGCTATGATCCGATCGATTCCAAGCGGTTTCTTGGCTACTGCATCAATCTCGATTGATGCACGGACGGCCTTCGGATCGGCAGAACGCCGGAAGGCAAGACCTGCGTTCCGTCTGAAACGTCAGCTTCGCACAAGTAACGACGCCTAACATTTTCGGACGGAATCACGCTCGAGGAGACGGGAAATGAGCCTCTATGGAATGATGCGGACAGGCGTATCGGGGATGAACGGGCAGGCCAACAGGCTCTCGACCGTTTCCGACAATATCGCCAATTCCAGCACCGCCGGCTACAAGCGGGCCTCTACCGAGTTTTCCTCGCTCGTTCTGCCAAGTTCCGGCGGCGCCTACAATTCAGGCGGCGTCGAAACGACGGTGCGCAATCACATATCCGACGAGGGCAGCCTGCGTTTCACCACTTCGTCGACAGACCTTGCGGTAAAGGGCAACGGCTTCTTCCTGGTCAGCAATGGCAGCGGGACGCCGTTTCTGACCCGCGCCGGCTCATTCGTCGAAGACCCTAACGGCTTTCTCTACAATACCGGCGGGTTCTATCTGATGGGCTACCCGATCACGAACGGCAACGTGAATCCGGTCGTCAATGGCTACCAGGGCCTCGAGCGCATCAGCCTTGCACAGAACGATCTCATCGCCGAGCCAAGCCGCGAAGGCATCTTCACCGCCAATCTGCCCGCAGGCGCTTCGATCGTTGCGGCAGCCGACAGGCCACCGACGAACACTACGGCATCCGCGCAATTCACGGCGAAATCGTCGGTTCAGACTTATGACAATCTCGGCAATGTCGTTGTCCTCGACGTCTATTTCACCAAGACTGCCGACAATAATTGGGAAGTCGCCGTCTATGACAAGGCAAACGCTGCTGCCTCGGGCGGGTTCCCCTATACGCCGCCGGCGCCGCTGACGACGGAGAATTATGCCTTCGACCCTGTGACGGGCAAGCTGGCTTCAGCCGACAAGTCCATTTCGGTCACGGTGCCGAACGGCCAGCCACTAGAGATCGACTTCTCCAATACCAAGCAGCTGGCGGGTGACTACACGCCGATCGCAGTCAAGATCGACGGCAATTCGCCAAGCCCCATCGAAGACGTCACCATCGGCGCGGATGGCGTGGTCGTCGCCAATTACAAGAATGGCACCACGCGCGCCATCTATCGTATCGCGCTCGCCGATGTTCCGAGCCCGGACAATCTCCAGGTGCTGAACGGCAATGTCTTCGCCACGAGCGCCGAGTCCGGCGACGTGCAGATCGGTTTCCCGGATTCGGGCAGCTTCGGCACGCTGAAATCGGGAGCTCTCGAGGAATCCAACGCCGACATCGCGCAGGAGCTGACCGATATGATCGAAGCGCAAAGAAACTACACGGCCAATTCCAAGGTATTCCAGACGGGTGCTGATCTCATGGATGTACTCGTCAATCTCAAAAGATAGTTGAACTTCAAAAGCTGATTGGACAAAGGGCATGTCGCTTACCTCGGCACTTCTCACAGCTCAGAGCTCGCTCAATACTGTGTCGAAGCAGACCGCGCTGGTGTCTCGCAACATTGCAGGGGCGAATGATCCCAATTTCTCGAGGCGGATAGGTTCGGTCGCCAGCGGGGCGGGCGGGCTCACCTATCTGTCGATCACGCGCTCGGCGGACGAAGCCCTCCTGTCCAAATATATCGAAACCAACGGGCAGCTTGGAACATCCGAAACATTGAAGGCCGGACTTGACCGCCTCTCCGGCATCTACTCGGCCAATAACAACGCGGGCTCGCCCCGCGCGCTTCTCGGCGATCTTCGGGACTCGCTGCAGATCTACGCCTCGCAGCCCAGCAATACGTCGCTGGGGGAATCCGCAGTATCAAAGGCGGTGTCGCTCGCCGATGCCCTGAACAGGGGGACGCAGGAGACGCAGAAGCTTCGGCTCGACGCCGATGCCGACATCGCCAATTCCGTGAACGATATCAACTCGCTCCTCGCCAAGTTCGAGGAGGTGAACAATCGTGTCATCAATGGCACACGCGCCGGCAAGGACGTCTCCGACGATCTCGATGAACGCGATGGCTTGCTGAAGCAGCTTTCGGGCGAGATCGGGATCACCACCCTGAAACGTGGCGACAATGACGTCGTGATCTTCGCGGAAAACGGCGTCACCCTGTTCGAAAAGTCGCCCCGGACGGTGAGTTTCGTCGCGACCAGTGCATTCGCGCCCGGTACTTCCGGCAATCAGGTCTATGTGGATGGCGTGCCGCTGACCCATGGCACGTTCGACCAGCCATTCGGCACGGGCAGGCTGAGCGGGTTGCTGCAACTGCGGGACCAGACGGCGCCGCAATATCAGAGCCAGCTCGACGAGATCGCGCGGGGCCTCGTGAGCATGTTTGCGGAATCGGGTCCGGGCGTGCCGACGATACCCGGCCTCTTTACCTATGGCGGCGCGCCAGCGATGCCGGTGGACGGCGTGCTGTCGCCAGGCATTGCCGGCAGCATAAAGGTTGCCTCCGCCTATATCGTTTCCGAAGGCGGCAATCCGGCACTGCTGCGCGATGGCGGTACGGACCCTGCCAACCCGGCCTATGTGAAAAATCCGGATGGTTCGGCCGGCTATTCCGACAGGTTGCAGAACCTGATTACCGCAATCGGCACTCCGAGGGCCTTCGACGAAACGGCCGGTGCGGGCGACAATCGCAGTATTCTGGATTTCGCCGCTGCGTCGCTGAGTTCGATCGAGGCGAAGCGGCAGACGGCTACCCAGACGCATGAATATGACAAGGTGCTGGCGACACGCGCCACCGACGCCATCTCCAATATGGGCGGCGTGAACATAGACAGCGAACTGCAGTCATTGCTCGATCTCGAGCACTCCTACCAGGCGTCGGCAAGGATATTGTCGACAGTCGATGCGATGTTCAAAGAACTCTTCCAGGCGGCGTCCTAAGATGAAGACACAATCGATCTCCTCCTACGTTCTCGCCAACTCGACCCGCAGCATCATCGCCCGGGCGCAGGCCGATCTGGTCAAGGCGCAAACCGAGGCGACCACCGGCCTTGTCGCCGATACGGGTCTTGCCCTTGGCAGCCGTACGGGGCAATCCATTTCGCTGCGCAAGGAGCATGATCGGCTCTCGGTCCTGACGGATTCGAACCAGCTTCTCATGCAGCGCATGACCACATCGCAGGGAGCATTGACCAATGCGGTCAAGGGCGCGCAGGATTTTCTCGGCTCGATCGTCGCCATGCGCGGCTCCAGCCAGGGTCATGACATCCTCGTCTCGACGGCGAAAGGCATGCAGCAGGCCGCGACATCGCTGATCAATACGAATTTCAACGGCGAATATGTTTTCGCCGGGGTCAATACCGATGTGAAGCCCATGGCGGACTACGACGCCGCAGGCAGCGCCGCCAGGGTCGCGGTGCTCCAGTCCTTCGAGGATCATTTCGGTTTTCCCGTCACCGATCCGCAGGTCGCCAATATCGACGGCGCCGAGATGAAGGCCTATCTCGATACCGCATTTGCGGCGGAGTTCGACGATGCTTCCTGGTCGGACAATTGGTCATCCGCTTCCGACACGATGGTCAGGAGCAGGATTGCACCTACAGAACTCGCTGTCACATCGGTGGGAGCGAACGACCAGGGCTTCCGCAAGCTGATGATGAGCTACACGATGGTGGCCGAATTCGGCAATATCGGCCTTGCGCAGGGCGCGTTCGACGCGGTGATCGACACGGCTATCGAAACGACGACAGTCGCCAACACGACCCTGTCGAGCGCCCAGTCCTCGCTGGGAACGGCACAGGCGCGGACGAAGAGCGCCACGGACCGGCTCACGGTGCAGATCAACGTCCTGAACAGTTCGGTGCTCGACCTGGAAGCCGTCGATCCATATGAGGCCGCCAACAGGGTGGAGGCGCTCCGCACGCAGATCGATGCGTCCTACGCGTTGACCGTGAAGATCCAGAGCCTGAGCCTGCTCAACTATCTGAAATAGAGGAAGGC
The DNA here is from genome assembly GCF_023554255.2 of Phyllobacterium sp. 21LDTY02-6. Lineage (GTDB taxonomy): Bacteria > Pseudomonadota > Alphaproteobacteria > Rhizobiales > Rhizobiaceae > Phyllobacterium. The sequence continues at coordinate 133,365 of NZ_JAMJWD020000001.1, forward strand.
GATGCGCACGCCGCTTCGAAAGTCTTATGTACCAAGCCCGATATGACGATGTCATCAATGATAGCGTAGCGACCGCAAGGGAGCGCGAGCGCTTTCTTTTCGACCAGTCCATTGCGATGCTCGAAGCGGCGCGGGACGAGGGGGGCTATTCCTACAAGGGCATTGAGGCGGTGCACTTCACGGTGAAGCTGTGGATGCTGGTCATCGAGGATCTCGGCGACGCCGCCAATCAATTGCCGCCTGAATTGCGCGCTTCGCTGATTTCGATAGGCATCTTCATCCTGAAGGAACTCGAAGCGATCCGGCAGGAGCGTTCTACGGATTACGACAGTATCATCGACATCACCCGCACCATACGCGACGGGATCTAGACCCATGAAAATTTCGTTGCGAGCCGGCGAGAAGCTTTACGTCAATGGCGCCGTCCTGCGGGCCGACCGCAAGGTCGCGCTGGAGTTCATGAACGATGTGAGTTTCCTCCTGGAAAATCATGTCCTGCAGCCCGAACAGACGACGACACCGCTGCGGCAGCTCTATTTCGCCGCACAGATCATGCTGCTCAATCCCGCCGGCAAGGACGAGGCGCATGCCACGTTCAAGCACATGCTGGCGTCGCTATTGGCGACGTTTTCGAACAAGACCATGCTGAAAGAGCTGAAATTCATCGATGAGCTCGTCTTTGGGGACCGGATATTCGAGGCACTCAAGTCGATCCGTTCCCTCTACCCCCTGGAAGCGCAAATCATGTCGGGCGAACCCGAACTCGCCGTAAAGAGCGGTACGGATCACGATGTCCGACCGGAGGCAGGCCTATGACCACGACACCGCCGGTTGGCACGCAGCAGACGCCGCAACCTGATACGACGACGACCAGCAAATCCGAGGGCCCTGGCGTCGATTACCAGACCTTCCTGAAGCTGCTCGTGGCCCAGATGAAGAACCAGGACCCGACGAAGCCGATGGATGCCACCGAGCAGGTGGCGCAGCTGGCGCAGTTTTCGAGCGTCGAGCAGGCGGTGCGGATGAACACGAAGCTCGACCAGTTGCTGGCGAGTTCCTCGCTTGCGCAAGCCGACGGCATCATAGGGCGGACCGTGACGAGCTTCGACGGGAAGATCACCGGCGTCGTGGAGTCCGTCCGCATCTATGCCGATGGCATGATCGCCAAGCTCAAGGACGGTGCCGAGGTGCCGATAACGCCCGGTATAGTCATCAGTTAGGTCACGGACATGAACGAGGCCGATGCGCTCGATATCGTCACGCAGGCCATCTGGACCGTGATCGTGGCCTCCGGACCTGCCGTGGGCGCCGCCATGGTCGCTGGCATCGCCATTGCCCTGTTCCAGGCGCTCACGCAGGTGCAGGAAATCACGCTCACCTTCGTGCCTAAAATCCTGGTCATCCTTGCCGTGCTTGCGCTGACAGCGCCTTTCGTCGGTTCGCAGATCAACACATTGACACTTCTGACCTATTCACGCATCGAAAAAGGCTTCTAGTCCCGGCGTGATTTGGCTTCGCGCAAGCTTCGCTTCCTATGGTGCCTCCTGAACAAGGGCAGGAGCATTCCGTGCAGCAAGCAGCCGCCAAACCAATCGGGGCAAGAGCCTACCTGACCGGCAGCGATGTCGGGCTGGCATTGGGCATCGTCATCATCCTGACGGTGCTGTTTCTGCCTGTCTCGCCAATGGTGCTCGATATCGGCCTGGCGTTCTCCATCGCGCTCTCCGTGCTCATCCTGATGGTGGCGCTTTGGATCCAGCGCCCGCTCGACTTCTCTGCCTTTCCGACGGTGCTCCTGATCGCGACGATGTTGCGCCTTTCGCTCAATATCGCGACGACGCGCGTCATCCTTACCCATGGTGACGAAGGCTATGCCGCCGCCGGGCAGGTCATTCATGGTTTCTCGCAATTCGTCATGGGCGGCGATTTCGTCATCGGCCTGGTCGTGTTCGCGATCCTGATCATCGTGAACTTCCTCGTCATCACCAAGGGCGCCACGCGTATCGCAGAGGTCGGCGCCCGCTTCACCCTCGACGCCATTCCCGGCAAGCAGATGGCCATCGACGCCGACCTTTCGTCCGGATTGATCGACGAGAAGGAAGCGCAGCATCGCCGGCGTGAACTCGAGGAGGAAAGTTCCTTCTTCGGCTCGATGGACGGTGCGTCGAAATTCGTTCGCGGCGATGCCATCGCCGGACTCATCATCACGGCCGTCAACATCTTCGGCGGCATCATCATCGGTGTCACCCGCCACGGCATGGAAGTCGCCGAGGCAGCGGACGTTTTCACCAAGCTATCGGTGGGCGATGGACTGGTGACGCAGATACCGGCACTGATCGTCTCGCTCGCCGCCGGCCTCCTCGTCTCCAAGGGCGGCACGCGCGGCTCTACCGACAAGGCCGTCTTCGGCCAGCTCGGCGCTTATCCGAAGGCGCTATTCGTTGCGGCACTCCTGCTCTTCGTCCTCGGAATCCTGCCCGGCCTGCCGGCGTTTCCGTTCTTCCTGCTCGCGTTCGGCCTGGCTGCACTCGGCGTATCGATACCGCGCCGCCTGGCGCGCGCCGAAGCCGCGCAGCAAGCCGAACTTGCGGCCAAGCGCAAGAGCGCCGAGGAGGAAGACCGCAACTCCGTACGCGCATCGCTCGATACGGCGCAGATCGAGGTTTGCCTCGGCAAGCAGCTCTCGACCCGCCTCATGGCCTCGCAGCTCGAATTGGCGCACCGGGTGAACAAGATGCGCAAGAAGTTCGCGGTCGAATACGGCTTCGTGGTCCCGGAAATCAAGGTAACGGACGATTTCCTGCTGCCGCCCAAGACCTATCGCATCAAGATTCATGGCACCGTGGTCGCTTCGCACGAACTGCGCGTTGGCGAGGTCCTCGTCATACCGGGCGACCGGCCGCCGCCGCATGTCCCCGGCGAGGAAGTGCGGGAACCTGCATTTGGAATGAAGGCATATTCGGTGCCGGAGACATTCATCACCGAGCTCAAGCGCGACAATTACATGACGGTGGACAATCTTTCGGTGCTGCTGACCCATCTCAGCGAGATCGTGCGCAACAATCTGGCGCAGTTGCTGTCCTACAAGGATATGCGCGCGCTGCTGGACCGCCTCGGTCCGGAATACCGCAAGCTGCTGGACGACATCTGCCCGGCGCACCTCTCCTATTCCGGCCTGCAGGCCGTGCTCAAGCTGCTGCTGGCGGAGCGGGTATCGATCCGCAATCTGAACCTGATCCTCGAGGCGATCGCCGAAGTTGCACCACATGTGCGCCGGTCGGAGATGATCGTGGAACATGTGCGCATGCGCATGTCACAGCAGATTTGCGGCGATCTGTCCGACAATGGTGTTCTCTCCGTGCTCCGGCTCGGCAACAGGTGGGACCTCGTATTCCACCAGAGCCTGAAGCGCGACGCCAAGGGTGAGGTGATGGAGTTCGACATCGACCCGCGCCTGCTCGAGCAATTCGGTACGGAAGCGACCACGGCGATCCGGAAATATCTCGATGCGGGCGAGCGCTTCGTGCTGGTGGCCTCGCCGGAGGCCCGGCCCTATATCCGCATGATCGTCGAGCGTCTTTTCACCACGCTCTCCGTATTGTCGCATGTAGAGATCGCGCGAGGCGTCGAAGTGCGCTCGCTGGGCACCATCTCCTGAAATGCCCCCTCTCGCCGAAATGGTCGTTGCGGCCCTTCTGATCTTCGCGCGCGTCGGGGCCTGCCTTCTGATCATGCCGGGGATTTCCAGTCCGCGCATTCCCATGCAGATCCGCTTGTTCCTGGCTCTCGCCTGCTCGCTGATGATCGTGCCGCTTGTCATGACAAATGTCGCGCCCGCGGCCTCCATGCCGCCCCTGGTGCTGATGCGGACGATCATCATCGAGATCATCGTCGGCGGCATGATCGGCGTTCTGGCCCGCATCTATTTCTGGGCCCTGCAGTTCATGGCCAGCGTCATCGCCATGGCGGCCGGCTATTCCGGTGCGCCTAGCGGCGCTGTCGAGGCCGAAGAGCCACAGGCGGCGATCGCTACTTTCGTCACACTTTCGGCGCTATGCCTGTTCTTCATCTCGGACCTGCACATGGAGGTGTTCCGGGCTCTGCTTTCCTCTTACTCCGCGGTTCCCGTCGATGGGATATTCCAGCCCGACACCGCGCTCACCAGTATCACCGACACGCTGTCGCGCGCCTTCCTCGGCACCATACGCATTGCCGCTCCGTTTATCGTCTTCGCGATCGTGGTGAATATCGCCGTCGGGCTCATCAACAAGCTGACGCCGACAATTCCGGTCTATTTCATCTCGATGCCCTTCGTGCTGGCTGGCGCGCTGATGCTGCTCTATTTCGCAATGCCCGACATGTTGCGCCTGTTCACCTCGGAGATCGGCTCCTACCTCAGGAATTTCTAATGAGAGCTGCGCAATCCAGGGAACAGCTCGTCCGGCTGCAACGCGTCGCGAAAGCCCGCTGCGAGATGGAAGTCGCGGAGCTGGTGGCGCGTCAGACCGCGGTGGACGATGAAAACGCCTACCTTCGGGAAATGCAGGCGCGCCGCTTCGAAACCGGCGGGAACCTCGTGCCCGAATCCATCATTGTCGAACGTCTTGACCGCAATGGCCGCCTGTCGGCGCAGCTGACGGCGGACCTTGCCGACCGGAAGCGGGCGCTGCTGCAATCGTCGCGAACATTGGAAATCCTGGAGAAAAAGGTAAGCGTCGAGACGCGCGCTAGCGAGCGAATGCGGGATGCGGCTGCGATGGACGAATATGTGGCAAGCCTGGCAGGCAGGGCGAAAACGTCATGACGAACGTCAAGCCTCCCGCAAGTTTGGACGATTAGTATCGGCACCGTGAACAAGGAAAAGGTTAGCTTCGATGGCAATCAACCCGCCGTCCGACATCATTCTCGATGTGGCCCGCGCCGCCGATCCGGTCGCCTATCAGGCTTCGCTGGAGAAGTTGCGCGCGCTGGCGGGCGCTCGCATCGAGGGCACGGACCAGACCCAATTCACCGTTGCGTCTGCCGCGGTCGAAGCACCGCGTCCGGCCGCCAATCCGGCCTTCCGCAAGTTCGAGGCATTCATGCTTCAGACTTTCGTGCAGTCAATGTTCACCAGCGAGGGTGAAAGCGTCTTCGGCAAGGGGATTGCCGGAGAATATTGGAAGTCGATGATGTCCGAGGCCATCGCCAAGGAAATGGCGGAAGGCGGCGGCGTGGGCATCGCCACGATGCTTCAGGCGCGCAGCGATCAAATGGCAAGCCTCGATATGATGGGAGGCGCAGCAGGCACCGCAGCGTTTTCTGGTCCGGGTTCAACCCTGACAGACGACGAAACGCCGGCCGGTTGATGATTTGAAGGAATGATTATGACAATAAACGATACTAAAACGAACGAAATTCAGCGTCTGGACCAGGCACTCGAGCCGGTATATTCGGCAATTCAACGTCTTGAAAGCGTGATCGATCACGAAACCGACCTGCTGCTTGACGGTTCAACCGTCGATCTCAAGGAAATCAGCGCCAGCAAGAGCCGGGGCCTTCGCGATTTCAACAAGGCTCTCGGCAAGGCAACCAAAATCGTCGACCAGGGAGCATTGAAGACCCTGCAGCCTTTGCTGGAAAGCCTGCGGCGCAAGCTGGACCGCAATTGCGATGCGCTCAAGCTGCACCTGCGCGCTGTCAGCGAACTGACTGGCATCATCCGCGATGCGCTCGAAACGCATGAGGCGGACGGCACCTATACGGTGGAGCAACTCCGCAGCGGAAGCGGTGCATGATCCGCATCATCGTCATCGGCCTGTGGGTCTGCGGCGTTGCGCTGGGCTCGCTCTATTTCGCCGTCCGCTACAATTCGGCGTCTGCTTCCAACCCCGCCGCGGTCGAAACCGTGCTGGACAATGGCAAGACCGACATATTCAGCGTGCCGATCATCGTCGACGGCGCCGTGCAGGGCTATATCGTCTCGCAGCTGATCTACACCCTGGACGGCAATGCCAATCAATCGGCGGGGGCTCCCGTAAGTTTCTTCATCAATGACGAGATTTTTCGCCAGTTCTATGGCCGCTATTCGGAAGTCAAGGACGTGCAGAAGGTGGAGTTCGACGACGTCAGGAAGTCGATCATCGAGCGGGTCAATACGCGCTTCCCCAGGCCGGTGCTGCGCGACCTGCTGGTCGAGCAGTTCAACTACATCTCATCCAACGATATCCGCAATCAGAACATGAAGGGCCTGCCGCGCGGCTAGGGCTTGCCGAGCGAATAGTATTTGCCCGACAGCGCCTCGAGGACCGCTTCGCCGAGGGGCGGCACATCGGCTGGCGTAATGAAACGGATGCCGATCTCCATGCCCTCGCTCCACACCGACTGGCCGAGCAGCACGCCGCAATACTGGTCGTCGAACAGCCAGAACTGTTCGGGGACGATGGCCTTGCGCGCGAGCCTTATGCGTGCGCCATTTTCGGTAAGGTCATAGAACTGGCACTCCACGATGAACCGTCCATCGACCGAAATGATCTTTCCCGACCGCAGCCGCGTTCGCTTCCGCTCCTCCAGCCGCTGATCGGGTCCATTCTTTCGGGTTTTCGTGAACATCTGCCTTGCCTGATCACCTGTTCTCACCCTGAGATTAGCCGTAAAAGACTTTCAAATCCGTTAGAAGTTCCTGACACCTGTAGGCGGTGAGGCGGTTTGTCCACAACTTCAGATTGCTAGATATCCAATGCCTATCGGAAGTTGAACGGAAGAGGAGTAGACACTCTGAAGTTTAACCTCGGGGGTCTCATGTTCAATAACCGCTTTATTCTCGCACTTTTATTTGCAGCACCTGTTTCCTTGGCGCAGGCGCAGACCTGCGAGAGCAATTTCAAGGTCACCGGCGTTCCAATGGTCACAGCGATGAGCTTCAAGACGTCGATGGATTTCCCCGGTATCAAGCCGGATCAGGCTTTGAAGACATTGGCCCAGGCGGTGGCCGCCGAAGGCTTCTCGGGCATCCGGACCGACAAGTCGCTCGGCGCGGTCGATGCCTATCAGGAAACGTCCGGCTCTGGCAGGGAGCAGACATTGCGCGTCGTAGCCCGCAAGAAGGGCAAGGGCACACGGGTCGATGCCATGTTCAACATCCAGCAGGGGCAGGTGACGAGCCAGAGCATCGTGCGCAAGGGGCTTTGCACCATCGTCATGTCGCTCGCCGACTGACCGTTTTCAATAGATGTTGCGCCGTGCAGGCGTGAATGATGTCATCGCGGCAAACGAATCAGCGGTGAGGTCAGGAACGGCCCGCGTGGAACAAAATATGAGCTTTCCTGATTTCGTTGGAATAAAACGGGGAATCTCATGACCACGCAGCAGTTTCTGGCCTTTGCCGTCATCGTTCTCATGATGGCGGCATTCATCTGGGGGCGTTTTCGCTACGACGTGGTGGCAATGTGCGCGCTCCTCGTGGCCTGCCTGCTCGGTCTCGTCCCCTATGACCGCGCCTTCAGCGGTTTCAGCGACGAGATCGTCATCATCGTCGGCAGCGCCCTTGTGGTGAGTGCCGGCGTGGCGCGTTCCGGGCTGATGGAGGCGGCCGTGCAGCGGTTTGCGCCGCGGCTGGTTGCGGTTCGTGGGCAATTGGCGCTGCTCGTCATCGTCGTGACGGTCCTCTCCGCCTTCGTCAAGAATATCGGCGCCCTTGCGATCATGATACCGATCGCGTTCCAGTTTGCCCGCCGGTCCAATGTTTCGCCGTCGCTCTTCCTGATGCCGATGGCCTTTGGAGCGCTGATGGGCGGCCTGATGACCCAGATCGGCACCTCGCCCAATATCGTCGTTTCCCGGGTGCGCGAGGAAATGGTGGGCGAGCGCTTCACCATGTTCGACTTCACGCCGGTCGGCGCGACGGTGGCTGCGGTCGGCATCGTCTATCTGGTCCTGTTCTACTGGCTGGTTCCCATGCGTTCGAGGGAAGGCCTGTCGGCGGACGAGGCCATCGAGATCAGCAATTACGTTGCGGAAGCCTCCGTTCCGCAGGGCGCTTCGGCCATCGGCAAGACGGTGGTCGATATCAGCAAGCCCGGAGAGGGCAGGGCAAGCATCACCTCGATCATTCGCGGCGAGAGCCGAACCAGTCCGTTGCCGGATACGATCATTGCGCAGGGTGACGTGCTGGTGCTTGAAGGCGATCCCGCCGCACTCGATGCCATCGTCAATTCCGGCAAGCTCAAGCTTTCGCGCGACCGGATACCGGAGCAGGAGCAGGGTTCCGAACTCGAATCCATCGAGGCGGTCATCGGTGACAATTCTCCGCTCATCGGCCTCTCGGCGCGCGACCTGTCGCTGTTCGACAGGTACGAGGTCAATCTGCTTGCGCTGAGCCGGCAGGGCGAAAGGATCACCGACAGGCTCGGCGAGATAAAGCTGCGCCTGGGTGACGTGGTGGTGTTCCAGGGCAAGGACAGCGTCCTGCCGGCGTTGCTGCGCGAATTCGGCTGCCTGCCGCTGGCCAAGCGTACCATCATGCTCGGCAATGTGCGGCGCGGGCTCATTCCGCTGTCGATCCTGCTGGTCGCGATCATCGTCACGGCGTTCGGCCTGGCGCCGGTCTCATTCGTCTTCTTCGCCGCGGCGGTGGCCATGGTCGCATTCAAGGCCATCCCTGTGCGCGAACTCTACACTGCCATCGATGGTCCAATCCTGGTCATGCTTGCCGCGCTCATTCCCGTCAGCGATGCGCTGCGAACGTCGGGCGGCACGGACCTCATTTCGCAATATCTGACCGCCTACGCGCATTCCCTGCCTCCATTCGCGGCGCTGGGCGTCATTATGGTCGTCGCCATGGCGGTGACGCCGTTTCTCAACAATGCGGCAACCGTGCTGGTCATGGCGCCGATCGCCTCCAGTTTCGCGACCGGGCTCGGGTACAGGCCCGAGGCGTTCCTCATGGCCGTCGCCATCGGCGCAGGATGCGATTTCCTGACGCCGATCGGTCATCAGTGCAATACTTTGGTCATGGGTCCGGGTGGCTACACTTTCGGGGATTACCCGCGGTTGGGCCTACCGCTATCGATCATCGTGGTGCTCGTTGCGGTGCCAACATTGATGTTCTTCTGGCCGCTCCGATGAGAGGGTTCATGGCTCGTCGATTTCGGCGGAGGACGAGGCAGCAGCGCGAATAGTGCCCGCCACCATGCCGCGCTTGCCCTCGGCGGGATAGCGCAGGGACGTATCTTCGATGACGTTGTAGAGTTCGTTGTCGAGGAAGTCCTGGCGCGAACCTCCCTTATGATGGCTGGACGCCAGCTCCGCCGCTAACGCCCTGGCATCGTCGGGCGATTCCGCCCGCACGATGACTTCGCCCTGTGTGCCAGCGGAGTTCCAGTTGGGGTCGCTCTCGGTCGTAACCGGCAGGAGACGATAAATTCGAAGCGAAGCCTCGGCCATCCTGTTCTCCTTTCTCTCCATTGCCGGTGAAACGGCCGCAAAAGAGGATGGTTCCCGCTTCATGCGGAGCTGTTCGGGGAACCACCAGGCATAATCGGCGGTTTCCGCATGGAACCGTGCGACAGAGAAGCGGAGAACTTCCGATGAACATGCGAAATCTACTGATCATTCCGATGTTTGCGGCCTGCATCGCCTGCAGCGACCAGTCCCGGCAACAGCAGGACTCGACGCCCACGACCGAGACCAGTCCACAAATGGACACCAGGAAGTCGCCGCAGACCTCGACCGGCGGCGAGACGGAATCGACGACGCCCAGCGGCAATGAAAACCGCCCGACCCCGGCACCTGCGAATTAGGATGCCGGCGCCTCCGCTGCGTCTTCGTCAGGCGCTGCCGCCGCCGAGGACAGGGCTTCGGCGAGCTTCTTCGACAACTGGCTGAGCATGAACGGCTTCGAAAGCAGCGGAACCTTGCTGAAATCCTTCGGCAATTCGGAATAGCCGGTGACGAGGATGACCGGCAGCGAGGGCGACCTCTCCTTGATATGGCCGAGAAGCTGGGTGCCGGTCATGCGCGGCATCGCCTGATCGGTGACGACGAGGTCGATATCCGGGTTCTGCTCCAGCAGCCCGAGCGCATCCTGGCCGGAAGATGCCTCGATCACCTCATGGCCGAGTTCCTCGAGCATGGCCACGGTGTTCATCAGTACGAGCGCGTCATCATCGACCGCAAGAACTTTCAGCGCCCGCTTCTCAGGAGTGGCCTGGACCTCCATGGCGCGAACCGGCGCCGTGATTTCCTGCTCCTGCGCCACCGGCAGCCAGAGTTCTGCCGTCGTGCCTTTCTGCGGCTCGCTGCGCAAGACCAGCTGGCCGCCCGATTGTTTCATTATGCCATGCACCATCGGCAATCCGAGACCCGTGCCCTTGCCGACGCCTTTCGTCGTATAAAAAGGCTCGATGGCGCGATCCAGCGTCTCCTTGTCCATGCCTTCGCCCTCGTCACTGATGGAAAGGCAAGCGTAGCGCCCGGCAGCCATGTCCGGATCGCCGCCTGCCACCGTCGCCTCACGCGCCGAAATGACGATCTTACCGCCGTTCGGCATGGCGTCGCGGGCGTTGACCGCAAGATTGAGAAGCGCAAGCTCCAACTGGTTCGGGTCGGCCGTGACGTTGGGAAGTCGCGCCGGAAACCGCATGTCGATCGTGATGGCCGGCCCGATCGACCGTTCGAGGAGATCGGCAACGTTGTCGACGAGGCCAGGCAGGTCGACAGTCTGCAGGTCGAGATCCTGCCGCCGCGCGAAGGCCAGCATGCGCTGGGTCAGCGACGAGCCGCGCTGGGCGGCCTCCACCGCATTGTCCAGCAGGTCCAACGCGCGGGGATCGGCCGAGATGCGCTTGCGCAAGAGTTCGAGGCTCCCGAGAACCGCCATGAGAAGATTGTTGAAATCATGCGCTACGCCCCCGGTCAGCTGGCCGATGGCTTCCATCTTCTGCGACTGGAACAGCGCTTCCCGCGCCTTGGCAAGTTCCTTTTGCGCGTTCATCCGTTCCGTCACGTCGCGCGTCACCTTGGCAAAGCCGATGAGTTCGCCATCATCGTTCCTGACGGCATCGATAATCACATTGGCCCAGAACCGTGTTCCGTCCTTGCGAACCCGCCAACCTTCCTTCTCGTATCGCCCCGTCCGGAACGCCGTGGCCAGCGCGATATCGGGCAGACCTTCATTCAGGTCCTCTTCAGTGTAGAATCGCGAGAAATGCTGACCGATAATCTCGTGCTGCTTGTAGCCCTTGATGCGTTCCGCACCAATGTTCCAGCTCGATACATGCCCGGACGTATCCAGCATGTAGATGGCATAGTCGGTAACGCCTTGCACCAATATCCGGAATTGTTCTTCGCTGCGTCTCAAGGCTTCGCTCGAGCCTTGTCGCGGGTCAGGAACGCCTGATCCCACATCGTTCCGATACTCCATCGAACCCCTCGAACTGGCGACAATCCGCCTCTCTTTTGACCGCTCCTGAAACGAAGCTGGCGCAATAATGTTCCCTTTGCAGCGCGGAGGACCAGCAAAGAGTTCAGCGCCTGTCGGCGGCGCCGGAGGCCACGGCGGAACAAACATCGCGCATCGCCCGTTAAGGAGAAGCTTCGCAGGAGATGGACATATGGCCCCCCAGCAATTGATCATCGTGACGGTTTTCGACAAGGACGACGCCGGTACGCTCTATCCGGCCGGCGAACCGCGACGTTTCGATACCGAGGCGGGCGCGGTCCAGGCGGCCAAGGAACTGGCCTCACGCCATGATGGCGTCATTGCCTGGGTGCGAAGCGCCGTATCCGGAGCCGAGGAGTATGGCCCGGCCAAGGTGCTCTACAGCGCTGGTGAAGCCGTAGACATGGAATGAGCGAGATACGTCGTGACAGCCAGCTTCGGAGGCTTGATGTGAGGTTTTTCCGCAATCATGGGCTCACCATCGTTCTGATGACGGCATTCGCCGCCAGTGTGGTGGGGATGGTCATTGCCGGATGGAACCATGAGAACCAGCAATTGGCCAATCACGGCCAGGCGCAGATTAGCGTTGCGCAATATCTGTCCGATGCCAGTTTCTGGTCCGCCCTTTTCGAGAATTGGGAAAGCGAGTGGCTGCAGATGGCCGCCTATGTTGCCCTGACGGCATTCCTGTTCCAGAAGGGGTCGGCGGAATCGCTCGATCCGGACAATCCCGAGCGCGAGGAGAGCAAGAAGAAGCCCTATTACCCCCGGAGCGTGCGTGGCTCGGCGATTCTGCGCCGGCTCTACGAATATTCGCTGGGCATCGCACTTGCGTCGTTTTTCATCCTTTCCCTCGCCGCTCACCTCGTTGCAAGCCGTGCGGCCGCCAATTCCGAGGCGTTGATGCATGGCAGGCAACCCGTTTCCATGCTCGACTATGTCGGCGATGCGCAATTCTGGTTCGAGTCGTTCCAGAACTGGCAATCGGAATTCTTTTCCACGGCGATGCTGGTGGTGCTCTCGATCTTCCTGCGCTTCAAGGGATCGCCCGAATCCAAGAGCATTTCCGCGCGCCATGAGGATACGGGCGGATAGGAACCAATTCGCGCACTTGCAAATCTGGCACGGAGGCTTACAAGCACAGCACATTCGCGCCGAAAGACAGATAATGGATCCTCAAAACCGCAGTGCAGCTATCGCCGCCTTGTGCATTCTCTTCGGCTTTGGCCTGGTTGCCTTCTTCATGCCGAACCTGATGCTCGCGATCGCCGATTGGTCGCCTGCCGCGGCAGGCGTCTTTGCCGGCCTGTTCGTCCTTGCCTTCTTCTTCGTTTTCTGGCTGAGGGCGCGCCGGCAAAAGCGGCGGGAACGCTAGTGACCCGAATCTGGATTGCAGCAGCGTCAGATGAACTTCAGATTCGAAAGGATCACTAGCAACCATATGCTAGACCGAAGCTCAGTACTGAAGTGCTGCCGCGAGAAGAACCAGTCCGAAAACGGTGATAAACAGCGCCCCGGCGATCTCGATGATGCTCTGCATCCGGGACGACAACGACGAACTGCCTGACAGTCGCAGTGCCACGTTCTTCGCCATCACCGATAGCGTTGCGAGGATGGCCACGGTGATGAACGTCCCGATGGCCATGGCGAAGACCGACAATATTCCGCCGATGACGAGGCCGTTCAGCAGCGAGAAGGTCAGTACGATCAAGGCGCCGGAGCACGGGCGCAATCCAACTGCGATGATGGCCGCCCAGGCAGTCTTCCAGTTGAACTCGCCGGCGATCATGGCCGGATCCGGCGCGTGAGAATGGCCGCAGCTCGCGCAGACCTCGCCGGGCCCGTGATGGTGATGATGATGGTGGTGGGCGTGATCGTGGTGATGCCCTGCATGGTGGTGATCGGCATGGCCGTGTTCATGCGCGGCGACCGGAACCGGGCGCGTTGCCCATAGCAGCGGCACCTTGCGCCATAGCAGTGCCAGCCCGAAAGCCGCGATCAGCCCAAAGCTTGCGATCTCCATGAGCCGCGTCGCGTCATCCATCGAGATAGTCGTGCCGCGCAGGACGAGAAAGGTAACGCCGATAATGGCAATGGCGCTGATCGCCTGCAGCATCGACGAGGCGAAGGAGAGAAAGATGCCGCGGCGCAGGGTCGTCTCATTGGCAAGCATGTAGGACGAGATCACCGCCTTGCCGTGTCCCGGTCCGACCGCATGCAATATGCCGTAGAGAAAGGACAGGCCGACCAGGACGGACACGTGCCAGGGGTTTTCGCGCATGGCTTTCAGCGATTGGGTCATGGCCAGATAGAAACTGCGTTGCTGCGCATTGATCCAATAGATGAAGTTGGCGAAAGGCCCGGTCGGCTGCATGGCGGATTCGTTCATCCCGATGCCAAGGGATGACGTCTGCGCCAGGGCGTGGCCGGCGATCAGGGTCAGCAGGATCGCGGCGATCAGGATAACGAGACCCGGCCTTGCACCTTTGGGCAGCGCCACGCATTTCTGTAGGGTCATGGTGTGATGCTTTCCTTCACCCCTGCGGGCAGTCGATTTCAAGACGGGTGGCGAAAATCTTCGACATGTCCGTTCCCGTGGGATCGTTGAAGAAGGCGTCGGTCAGCGTGGCCTGGTTCTGCGCGATGGCCTCGTCCGGGTTCGGCCGCACCACCTTCTGCTGACATGTAGCGGGTATGCCTTTCACGTGGACGTCGCTGTCGTTCACATAGTCGATCGCGGTGTAAAAGGTAGGGTCGTAGACGCCGAAACTGGTCTTCTGGCCGAGCTTCAACGCTTGTTTCGGCGTGCTTTCGAATATGATCAGCAATTGGTTGTTCTGGAAGTCGGCGATGATATTGGGCGGTGCCGCCATTACGATCTTCTTGCCATTGAGTTCCACGGACTGGAAATAGTCGAACTCGGAAATCGAGGCGTTGATCGTCTGGGCCAGATCGGCCAGTTCCTTCTGGTCGAGTTTCAGATCGCCATTCTTGTCGAATTCGACAAGAACCGTACTCGAGAAAAGATCGTCGAAGCGCCAGACGTGGCCGAGCTTTTCCACTGTCCCATCGGGCTTGATGCTGACATCCAGCCGGGCCTCGGCAAAGACATGCGGATGTACATAGGCGGGCGTGGAGAAGCCCACGGCCAAGGCGAGAGTAGCTAGGAAGATGGGCAGTCTCTTATGCATCGGCGAACCTTGGAATCAGCCACAGGGGACAACCTGAACTTGGCGAAATTGGGACGATATAACATTAATCGGCGCCGGTTTCAGCCCCGACGGTAATCCTTGAACCATTGCGACAGATAATCGACGAGAACGCGCACCTTCGCCGGCAGGTAGCGCCGGTGTGGGTAGACGGCGTAAATGCCTGCGTCGCGCGGCACGAATTCTTCGAGCACGCTGACCAGGCGGCCGCTCTCGACCTCGCTGCGGGCGATGAAATCAGGCACCATGGCGAAGCCCAGTCCGGCGAGCGCGGCCCGGCGCGTTGCCAGCGGGCTGTTGATCTCGATTATGCCGGTGACCTGGATCGATGTGGCGCTGCCGTCGGCGCTGCGAAAATGCCAGCTGTTGCGCGAGCGGCTATTGGTATCGATGATGCAGGGCAGGGCAACCAGATCCTCCGGCCGCTGCGGCATGCCCACCCGCTCGATCAGTTCCGGCGAGGCGCAGAGAACGACGCCGAACGGCGCAATCCGCTTTGCGATCAGGGACGAATCCTGCATGCGGCTGATGCGTATCGCGAGATCGAACCCTTCCTCCACCAGATCGACAAAGCGATCGTCGAGGCGCACATCGAGTACGATATCGGGGTGGGCGGCGCAAAAATCGATGAGACATTGGCCGATATCGGCATCTGCGAAGCTGCGCGGAGCCGAGATCTTGATCCGCCCCTTGATGTCGCTGCTCGAGTCGCGCACGGATTCTTTCAGGCTTTCGACATCGCGCAGGATTTCATTGGCGCGCTGGTAGTAGGTATGACCGGCCTCGGTCAGCGAGAATTGCCGGGTCGTCCGGTTGAGCAGCAAGGCGCCGAGTTCGTCTTCCAATTCGCGCACATATTTGGAAAGCAGCGCCTTGGACCGGCCAATCTTGCGCGCCGCAGCCGAAAATCCCTCCGCTTCGACCACATCGACGAAAGCGCGCATGCGCGTCAGCGTGTCCATCAGCCGGGCTCCTTTCCGGCGAGCAAGGACCGTGCGAGGCGGATCAACGCGGCGTCGCTGTCCCTTGGGCCGATGATCGAAATGCCGAACGGCGCGCCGTGCACCTCTCCGAGCGGCACGCTGATCTGCGGGAAGCCGGAGAGCACGGCCAGGCAGAGCAGCCGCAATGCGCGCTCGCGATAGGCTTGAAGCTCCTCAAACGGCGTTGCGCTCAAGGGGGCAGCGCCGGGAACGGTAGGCAGGATCAGCACGCCATCGTCGGACAAAAGATCTGCGAACTCCGCGGTGAAGAGCGATCGGCGCTGCAATTGCGCGTTGTAGGTGCCGGCATCGATCTCGGCACCATAGGCGAAGCGCTCCTTGACGCCGGGCCCGAGCCCGCGGTCTTTGGCCGAGATCCATGGTCCATGGGCGGCCCAGGCTTCGTAACCCTGTATCTGACGGAAGCAGAGATAAAGATCGTCGATCGAGGCTGTCGACTGTCGCGCCGAGCGGGCATGGCCGAGATGTTCGGCGACGATCTTGTACATGCCGCGATAGGCGGCATCCTCCGCCTCGCCGACAAGCAGATGTTCGAGGAGCGGGATGAAGAGCGGGCGGGCGAGCCTGAAGCGGGTTTCCTCACCCGGAAAGAACAGCTGCCCGACCTTTTCATAGAGCGTGATGTCGCGCGCGAACCAGCCGAATGTATCGAGCGAGGGTGCAAGCGGCATGGTGCCGTCGAGCGATATGCGGCCATGGGTGGTGCGCAGCCCGACGAGGCCGCAAAAGCTTGCTGGAGCCCGTATGGAACCACCCGTATCCGAACCAGTTGCAATTGCAACTATCCCGCCTGCCACCGCTGCCGCCGAGCCGGAGGAGGATCCGCCCGTGACCCGTTGCGGCGCTCTGCTGTTGACCGGATGCGGAAAATGCGCGTTCTGGCCCATCAGCGAAAAGGCAAGTTCGTCGGTTTGCGTCTTGCCGACGATCCGCGCGCCGGCATCGACCAATGTCCCGATGGCCGGGGCCGTGCGGCCAGCCGGGCGCGATTCGCGCGCAATATCAGGATTGCCGCAGCCGGTGGGCAGCCCTTCGACGTCGAAAATGTCCTTGACGGCCAGGGTTTCGCCGCGCAGTGGCCCATCCACCTCCGCCGAAGCCGGTATGTCGAGGTCGAGCAATGCGTTCAAAGGCGGAAGTGTCTTCATCGTTCACGGATTCTAGGTGATTTTGCCGTCACCGTTCAATGAATAAAAATTTTGGTCCAGCCCCATATTTGTCATTGATTGGACACAAGTTTCCACTTATATCGCGCTTGCCCAAAGTCGCACGTGCCTGTGGGTGTCCGCCGATCCTCATGATGGTGAGGAAACGGTATGGTACCTGGAACTAACCCCTCCAGTCAGTTTGACGGCCTACCGCCAAGCTGAGGACATCTTGAAGCAACGACGGTGCGGGCCTTTCTGGTGTCTTTCGGCTGTCCAAAAGCCGGAATTACTGAAGAGGCACACCTTCATTGCCGGTAGTGCGGATGGGTTCATCCAAGCCAAGGCAGACAAAGCGGATTTACGCTGCTTGCAGCGTGGTCCATCGCCGCATGATCCTTCGCGTGTTTCCAGTATCTCCAAAGGCTGGCTCCACGAGGGACGGATTCTTGCACTTTGTCCTTCGGCAGCTCGGGCGTTCCCGTGATTGCCGTACATGCTTGAGACGGCCGTGAAACGCCGTCACGATTGGAGAACCACTATGGCGACGCAGCGCATCCTCGATTTCATCAATACCCGACGTCCGAACGGCCCATGTATGGTGCTCGATCTGGAGGTCGTGCGCGAGAATTTCCATAATTTCGAGATGGCACTGCCGAATTCGAAGATCTTCTACGCGGTGAAGGCCAATCCCGCGCCTGAGATCCTGCGCCTGCTTGCCTCTCTCGGCTCGAGCTTCGATACGGCATCCGTCGCCGAAATCGAAATGGCTCTGGACGCCGGTGCCACGGCAGACCGCATCTCCTTCGGCAACACGATCAAGAAGGAGCGCGATATCGCGCGTGCCTTCGAGCTCGGCATTCGTCTCTTTGCCGTCGATTGCGTCGAAGAAGTCGAGAAAGTGGCGCGTGCCGCTCCGGGAGCACGTGTATTCTGCCGCGTCCTTACCGATGGTGCTGGTGCCGAATGGCCGCTGTCGCGCAAGTTCGGCTGCGTTCCGGCCATGGCGGTCGACGTCCTGCGTGCGGCCAAGTCGCTTGATCTCGAGGCCTATGGCGTGTCGTTCCATGTCGGCTCGCAGCAGACCGACCTTGCCGCTTGGGATCGTGCCCTTGGCGACGCCAAGCACGTATTCGACGCGCTTGCCGCCGAAGGCATCGTTCTGAAGATGGTCAATATGGGTGGCGGTTTCCCGACCCGTTATCTCAAGGACGTGCCGACTGCCCAGGCCTATGGACAGGCGATCTTCCAGGCGCTGAGCAAGCATTTCGGCAATCGCCTGCCCGAGACGATCATCGAGCCCGGCCGCGGAATGGTCGGCAATGCCGGTGTGATCAAGGCCGAAGTCGTGCTGGTCTCGAAGAAGGCCGACAATGACAATGTTCGCTGGGTCTATCTCGACATCGGCAAGTTCGGCGGTCTCGCCGAGACGATGGACGAGGCAATCCGCTATCAGATCACCACGCAGCGCGATGGCGACCACAGCGAGCCGTGCGTTCTCGCCGGCCCGACATGCGACTCCGCCGATGTCATGTATGAAAAAAACCCGTATCCGCTGCCCATCTCGCTGACGATCGGCGATGAAGTGCTGATCGAGGGAACGGGCGCCTATACGACGACCTATTCCGCGGTGGCCTTTAACGGTTTCGAGCCCCTCCGATCCTACGTCATCTGATCCGGCAATGCCGGATCTGGTGTCCCCGTCCGCCAAAGGCGGATCGGGATGGGTCGGATATCTCTTGCTTGAATGGTTCGAAAGATGAACGCTGCAGAAAAAATAGGACGGGTCCAGCCTGGCGCGAAGGCCTTCACCATCGTCAATGAATTGCCGCAGGATCAGGCCGCACGCGAAGAACTGCTCGACCGGGCCATGGGTCCCGGAAGGCGGCGCAAGTCCTCCGAGAAGCTTCGTCGTGGACGGTTGCCCTCCGAAGGCATGGCTTTTGTTGCGCGCGATGCCGACGGCAGGCTGCTCGGAACGGTGCGGCTCTGGGATATTCAGGCCGGCCATGACGCGCTGGGCCTGCCTATCCGCGCGCTTCTGCTCGGTCCCCTGGCAGTCGATCCGTCGATCAAGGGCAGCGGCATCGGCGCCGGGCTCATGCGGCATGCGATCGCCGAGGCCGCGCGCCTCGGACATGGTGCCATTCTTCTTGTCGGCGACCCGGAATATTACGAGCGTTTCGGCTTTTCCGGCGCGAACACCACAAGCCTTGCAATGCCCGGTCCGGTGGAGCGGCATCGCTTTCTCGCGCTCGAGTTGCGCACTGGCCACCTCGCGGGCGCGCATGGCGTACTCATGCCACGCGGCCGCAAGGCGAAAATGAGCGTCACTGCTCCGGTTTCGCTGCGCTTCTCGGCGCGGTGAATGGCAGGGGGATGGCTATGAGCCGTCCCCGATGAAACGGCCGACAGCGGCGATCTCGCCTTGCGGGATTTCGTGGCCGCCCGAGTGCCAGAAGAGCTCGACATCGGCCTTCTGCCCGACGAGATAATCCGCCAGCAACTGGGTGGTGGATGGCGGGCAGATGGGATCATTCCTCCCGGCAGTTATCAACATGCGCCGGCCGGCCAGTCCGGCATTGGGTTCCGGCTGCCACGGGATGAGCGGATGCATTAGAACCGCATCGTCGAACAGCTCGGGCCGGGACAATATCACCGAAGCCAGGATGTTGGCGCCATTCGAATAGCCCAATCCGATGATCCTGGACGGTCGGGCCTGCTCTATCCTGTCTTCGACGAAACGAGCCATGGCGGCCGTGCGCGCCCGCAGGTCATCCATATCGTAGACGCCTTCGCCAGTTCGGCGGAAGAAACGAAGCGCGCCATGTTCGGAGACATCGCCGCGCGGCGCGACAATGCCCGCATCGGGCAGCAACTGCCGGCCATAGCCGAAGAACTGGTTCTCGTCGCCGCCGGTGCCGTGGAAGACGATGAGCAAGGGTTGCCCGGGCTCCGCCTCATGGGCGCGGTAGTGATAGCTGGACTGGGTCATGACGAGCCTTCCGTTTTGCGTGTCAGCCCCTCATATGATGAGCCGCTGGCCGGTGCACAGCGGCTCACCCCTTTTACGCATTGTCGCCGTTTGTCGAACGATCCTAGCCGGCGCTCGACCAGGGCCCATGGAAGTCGCCCTCCTGGTCGAGCCGCTTGAAGCCATGGGCGCCGAAGAAATCGCGCTGTGCCTGAATGAGATTGGCGGTACCGCGAGCCTGGCGGAAACCATCGAAATAATTCAGCGCGGCGGATAGCGCCGGTACCGGCAGGCCGGCAAGCGATGCTTCCGCAACGATCTTGCGCAGGGACTTCGAACCTTCCTTCATCCGCTCGACAAATGCCGGCACGAGAAGCAGGTTGGTGTCGGCATTGCCTTCGAACGCCGCTGCAATCTCGTCGAGGAACTGCGATCGGATGATGCAGCCGGCGCGCCAGATTCTTGCTGTTGTCGCCAGCGGAATGTCCCAGCCACGCTCTTTCGAAGCGCCAGCCATGACTTCGAAACCTTGCGCATAGGCCGCAATCTTGCCCGCCAGCAAGCCGCGCTCGAGCGCATCTATGAAGCCCTGGCTCTTGTCGGCGAGCCTGGCCGTTCCGAGGTCGCCATAGGCCTTGGCGGCCACCGACCTTTGTTCAACCAGGGAAGAGATCGACCGCGCCGCGACCGCGGCCTCGATTCCGGTCGCGGGAATGCCAAGCATCTGCGCCTCGATCGCGGCCCAGCGTCCGGTCCCCTTCTGTCCGGCGCTGTCGAGGATGACATCGACAGCGGGTTTGCCCGTTTGCTTGTCGGTTGCCAGCAGCACCTTCGCGGTGATCTCGATCAGGTAGGAATTCAGCGGCCCCTTGTTCCACGTTTCGAAGATCTTTCCAATCGCGTCGGGGGCAAGCTGCAGACCGTCGCGCAGCACGCCATATACTTCGGCGATCATCTGCATGTCGGCATATTCGATGCCATTGTGGATGGTCTTGACGAAATGGCCGGCACCGTCCGGTCCCATCAGGGCGGAACAGGGCTCGCCCTCGAATTTAGCCGAGATCGCCGTCAATACGGGCTCGATGCGGGCATAGGATTCCGGCGTACCGCCGACCATGATGGAAGGTCCGTGTCGCGCGCCTTCTTCGCCGCCGGAAACACCCATGCCGACGAATGTCGGATCGCCGGAACCAAGTTCCGCCAGACGGCGAACCGTATCATGGAAGTTCGCATTGCCGGCGTCGATGATGATGTCGTTCTTCTCGAGATAGGGCTTGAGCGCTGCAATCTGTTCATCGACAGCCTCGCCGGCCTTGACCATGAGGATGATCGGCCGTGGCGCGCGAATGTTCTGGGCAAGCTCTTCGAGCGATTGGCAGGTGACGATATTGTCCTGCAGGGAACCTGCTCCAGCGTAAAATTCCTGCGTCTTGGCAGGTGTCCGATTATAGACCGCGATGCGATAACCGTTTTCGGCGATGTTCAGGGCCAGATTGGCGCCCATGACACCGAGGCCGATCAATCCGATGTCAGCTTGCTGCATATTCTTCGTCCTATTCCTGAAATATTGCATCTGGAGCCATGCTTCGCGCGGCACCTGTCCGGGACAGCATTAGTATATCAATGCGGCGTGGCGGCAACGGAAAACATCTGTTTTTCCCATGCCGGCGCAGTTGGTACCCGCAGGGGTAGAAGACTAGCGGTCGCGCAATTGTTCCAGGTCGCGGATCCTGTCGGCGCCCGTCTGTTCGAGACGCCGCGTCACATCCGCGATCAGCGTTTCGGCCACCAGGAACAGGGCGGCGGACGAATCCCAGGGCGAGGGCACGGCAGTCCGGCCGGCGATCACATGGCGGGCAAAACGGGCAATGGGTGATAGCCACTGATCGGTGATGAGCACGATCTCGACGCCGCGCTGCTGCGCCTTTTCGGCGAAGCGCAGCAGGCTGTCCTGATAGCGTCTTATGTCGAAGATCACCAGCACGTCCTTCTTGCCCATATCGATGAGCTGGTCGCGCCAATGGCTCTCCTGGCCAAAGAGATGCGTGACGCCCGGCCGTACGATCTTCAGATGCGAGGCCATGTAATTGGCGATGGGATCGGTGAAGCGTCCGCCCAGCAGGTAAAGCCTTGCCTTGCTCCGCGCCAGCGCCGAAGCGGCTTCGCCAAGCTGCCGCTGCGAGATGTGCTGGAACGTCTCGCGGATGTTCTCGATGGCGGATTCCATCAGGGGGAACGGCATTGCGCTGCCGCCGGCGCCGATGGTTGCAGCCCGGTTCCATGGCGACTGTACCTGCGCCGCCAATTCCTCCTGCAGCGCGCCCTGAAATTCGGGATAGCTCTGAAAGCCGAGCCGGGAGACGAAGCGAAGGATGGTGGGCGAACTCACGCCAGCCTGGGCGGAAAATTCCGCCACCGTGCGCAGGCCGATAAGGGGATAATTGCCGACAAGGGTTTGCGCGGCCTTGCGTTCCGAAGCCGGCATGGCGTCGATCTTCTCTGCGATCAGCTCGGATATGCTGGTATTCATCACGAAGTTCCCCCAGGCCCGCTTCTATCCGGCAGATGCTGCCAATTCGGATTTGACTTTGTTCGTCGTTATGTATCAAATCATACGAGAGTGGAAATAAATATACCAGATGTAACACGCAATACATCGTCGAAGAGAGCAAAATGGGTAAGGCGGTCTCGAAAGAGGCATGGACGGCCGACAAATTGCCAGAAAGCCCGGTGCGGGTGTCAAACGCCGCAGGGCGCGGGCGCGCGATCATTTTGTGCGACCACGCTTCCAATCATATCCCTGCGAAATTCGGTACGCTCGGCCTGTCGCCCATCGACCTGACCCGCCATATCGCATGGGACCCGGGAGCCCTTGGCGTGAGCAACATGCTGGCGATGCTGTTGGATGCACCTCTCGTCGAATCCCGCATCTCCCGGTTGATCGTCGACTGCAACCGCCCGCCGGACGCCCCGGATCTCATACCTTCGATCAGCGAACTGACGGTAGTTCCCGCCAATCAGCAACTAGACGAGGCGGCGATCAAGGAGCGCATCGCGCTGTCGCATCGACCGTATCATGCCGCGATAGAAGATTTGATCGGCGAGCGGGAACGCGAAGACTTCCCCGCGCCGGTGCTCGTGGCCATCCATTCCTATACGCCGGTCTATCGCGGCGTCTCCCGACCCTGGCATATCGGGATCATCCATGATGCCGATACGAGCATCGCTGCGCCGCTCATCGAGGGGCTTGAGCGGATCGAAGGGCTGATCGTGGGCGACAACGAGCCCTATTCGCCCGCCGACAGGGTCTATTACACGCTGGAGCGGCACGCTTCGGCCAGAAGATTGCCGGCAGTCATGATCGAGATACGCAATGATCTGATCACCACGCCGCATGAGGAGCAGGTCTGGGCCGAACGGCTGGCGCTGCTGCTCAAACCGATAATCAAGAAACCGCTCCGGGGAGTACGGGAGACGCCAGACAGGGAATCGTAGAACCACGGATCGCGCCGGCATGCTGCTATCGACGTTGAAACTCAATAATTACAGGGGAACGTGATGACACACCAGGACTATACCGACACCGACAAGCTGGAGGATGTGAAGGTCCTCCATGGCATGGGCTATGCCCAGGAACTCGAGCGGCGAATGAGCCGCTTCTCCAATTTCGCCATCTCCTTTTCGATCATCTGCATTCTTTCCGGCGGTATCAACTCGCTGGCGCAGGCAACCGCGGGCGCGGGCGGGGCGGCCATCGGCATCGGCTGGCCGCTCGGCTGTCTGATTTCCGCGGTCTTCGCCATCGCAATGGCACAGATCAGCTCGGCCTACCCAACCGCAGGCGGCCTCTATCATTGGGGCTCGATCCTCGGCAATCGCGGTACGGGCTGGCTGACGGCCTGGTTCAATCTTCTGGGGCTCATCACCGTTCTCGGCGCGATCAACGTCGGAACCTATTATTTCTTCATCGGCGCATTCGGCGAATATCTCGGCATAGCCGACTCGACGACCGTGCGCGTCGTCTTCCTGGTCATCCTGACCGGTGCCCAGGCGCTCATCAATCACATGGGCATCGGGCTGACGGCAAAGCTGACGGATTTTTCCGGCTATCTGATCTTCGTAACGTCGATTCTCCTCGCCGTCGTCTGCCTTGCGGTAGCGGACAGCTACGATATCGGCCGCCTCTTCACCTTCTCGAACTATTCCGGCGAGGCGGGCGGCAATGTATGGCCCGCGACCTCGGGGACCTGGGTCTTCCTGCTTGGCCTGCTGCTGCCGATCTATACGATCACCGGCTATGATGCGTCGGCCCACACGTCCGAAGAGACGGTCAAGGCGGCATATTCCGTGCCGCGCGGGATGATTTCGTCGGTCCTCTGGTCGGCCGTGTTCGGCTACATCATGCTTTGCTCCTTCGTGCTGATGATCCCGGACATGGATGCTGCCGCCGCGCAAGGATGGAACGTCTTCTTCTGGGCGATGAACGAGCAGGTCAATCCGCTGATCAAGGACATTCTCTATTTCCTGATCTTCATCTGCCAGTTCCTGTGCGGCCTGGCCACGGTCACCTCCGTCTCGCGCATGATCTTCGCCTTCGCGCGCGACAAGGGCCTGCCGGCATCGAAGGCGTTGTCGAAAGTCAGCCCGAAATATCGCACCCCCGTAGCCGCCATCTGGACCGGCGCGACACTGGCCGTGCTCTTCGTATGGGGCTCGTCGCTGGTTTCGATCGGCGAGACGCCTGTCTACACGATCGTCGTGTCCTGCACGGTCATCTTCCTGTTCTTCTCCTTCGCCATTCCGATCGCCCTCGGCTTGCTGGCATGGGGTACACCGAAGTGGAACCGCATGGGACCCTGGGACATGGGCGAAGCGAAGTTCAAGCTCTTCGCGGTGCTCTCCATACTGGCGATGGTGCTGATCTTCATCCTCGGCATCCAGCCGCCCAATGATTGGGCGCTCTACATAACGGTCGGCTTCCTCATCGTGACGGCAGCCGTCTGGTTCTTCTTCGAGAAGCGCCGCTTCAAGGGTCCGCCCATCGGCGACGACGTTGCAAGACGTGCGGCCGAGATTGCCGCCGCCGAGAAAGCCGTAGGCGAACGCATCTGAGTGACCGGGGCGGCGGCATTGCCCGCTGCCCCTCCATTCCCCAACTCTAAGCATTGACGTTTTAAGGAAAGATCATGCCCGGACATTGGAGTTTCGACGAGTTAAAGCGTCATGTGACGAATGGTGAGATCGATACGGTTCTTGCCTGTTTCGTCGATATGCAGGGCCGCCTGATCGGCAAACGCTTCCATGCCAGTTTCTTCGTCGAATCCGCCCATGACGAAACCCATGGCTGCAATTATCTTCTTGCCAATGACATCGATATGGAGCCGGTACCCGGCTATAAGGCGGCGAGCTGGCAGCAGGGCTATGGCGATTTCGTCATCAAGCCGGACCTTTCGACGATCCGCCACATTCCATGGCTCGAGAAATGCGCGCTGGTGCTCTGCGATATTCTCGATCATCACCACCATGAGGATCTGGCGCATTCGCCGCGCGCGATCCTCAAACGGCAGCTCGCAAGGCTGAAAGAGCGCGGATACCTCGCTTATTTCGCCTCGGAGCTGGAATTCTATCTCTTCGACGAGACCTATGAGAGCGCGCGGGCGAAGAACTGGAAGGGCATGGCCACCGCCTCGCCCTATATCCAGGATTACGTGATCCAGATGACGACCAAGGAAGACGCCGTCATGCGCGCCATCCGCAATGGATTGTTCGATGCCGGTATCCCGGTGGAGAATTCCAAGGGCGAATGGGGTCCCGGGCAGGAGGAAATCAACGTCCGCTATGCCGAAGCGCTGGAAATGGCTGACCGCCACGTCATCATGAAGAATGGCTGCAAGGAGATCGCCACGCAGATGGGCAAGGCCATCACCTTCATGGCGAAGTACGATTATTCGCTCGCCGGCAGCTCCAGCCATGTCCACAACTCGCTGTGGAGCGCGGATGGCAAGACGCCGCTGTTCTACGACAAGAGCGCCGAATATACGATGTCGCCGCTCATGCGGCAGTGGGTGGCCGGGCAATTGAAATATGCCAATGACTTCACCTATTTCCTCGCGCCCTACATCAACTCCTACAAGCGGTTCCAGGCAGGCACGTTTGCGCCGACGAAGAATGTCTGGAGCCTCGACAACCGCACGGCGGGCTTCCGCTTGTGCGGCGAGGGGTCGAAGGCCATCCGCATCGAATGCCGCATCGGCGGCGCCGATCTCAATCCCTATCTCGCTTTTGCAGGGCTGATCGCATCGGGGCTGGCGGGCATCGATGAAAAGCTCGAACTCGCCAAGCCGTTCCAGGGCGATGCCTATGGCGGTGCGCGCCTCAAAGAAATACCGAAGACATTGCGCGACGCCACGGAAGCGCTCGGCCGGTCGAAAATGCTTCGGGAAGCGCTGGGAGAAGAGGTGATCGAGCATTACCTCCATACGGCCCGCTGGGAGCAGTTCGAATATGACCGCCGCGTCACCGATTGGGAGTTGCATCGCGGCTTCGAACGGTATTGAAGAACCTGAACCCAGCAGAAGATCAGAGGGTATTTCCATGACCGAAACGGTCAAAATCATCTCGCCCGTCGATGGCACCATCTATGCGGAACGTCCCATTGCTACGGACAAGGCAGTCGAGGCCATTGTCGAAACGGCCCGCCAGGCCCAGGAAGCCTGGAGCCAGACCAGCATCGCCGAACGCGGACGCCTTTGCCTCGCCGCGCTTGATGCGCTTCTCGCGATGAATGACGAAATCGTGCCCGAAATCGCCTGGCAGATGGGCAGGCCGGTTCGTTATGGCGGCGAGAAGGGCGGTGTCGAGGAACGTACGCGCTATATGGTCGGCATCGCCGAACAGGCGCTGTCGCCGGTACTGGAAAATGACAGGCGGGGCTTCCGGCGCTATATCAGGCACGTGCCGCTCGGCGTCGTGATGGTGATCGCGCCGTGGAACTATCCTTATCTCACCGCGGTGAACACGATCATCCCGGCGCTCATGGCGGGCAACAGCGTCATCCTGAAACATGCGGCGCAGACACTTCTCGTCGGCGAGCGCTTCGCGCAGGCATTTGAAAGGGCCGGACTGCCGAAGGGCGTGTTCCAGAATGTTGTCCTCAGCCATCAGCAGACCGAGAAACTGCTCGGCTCGGGCCGGATCGACCATGTCAACTTCACCGGCTCGGTGGCCGGCGGCCGCGCCATCGAGAAGGCTGCGGCCGGAACCTTCATGACATTGGGACTGGAACTCGGCGGCAAGGATCCCGCCTATGTCCTGCCCGACGTCAATCTCGACCATGCCGTTGCCAATCTCGTCGATGGAGCCTTCTTCAACTCCGGGCAATGCTGCTGCGGTATCGAGCGCATCTATGTGCATGAAAGCGTCTATGACCGCTTCGTGGATGGCTTCGTCGACCTGACGAAGCAATATGTCGTCGGCAATCCGCTCGATCCCACCACGACCATGGGGCCGATGGCGCAGACCCGTTTTGCCGATCTCGTGCGCGAGCAGAAGGCCGAGGCGCTGCGCAAGGGTGCGAAGGCGCATGTGTCCATGAAGGTCGCCAATGATGGTGCCGGCTCGCCCTATCTCGCGCCTGAAGTCCTCACCGGGGTCGATCACCAGATGAGCGTCATGCGCGAGGAGAGCTTCGGGCCGATCGTCGGCATCATGAAGGTCCGCAATGATGAGGAGGCGCTGGCACTGATGAATGACAGCCAATATGGGCTGACCGCTTCGCTGTGGACGACGGATACGGATCGGGCGGCTGCGCTGGGCGACCGGATCGAGACGGGCACCGTATTCATGAACCGCTGCGATTATATCGATCCGGCGCTGGTATGGACCGGTGTCAAGGAGACGGGCAAGGGCGCCTCCATGTCCGCCATCGGCTATGGCAATCTCACCCGGCCCAAATCCTTCCACCTGCGCGAAGCCATCTGATCAAGAGAGACATGCAATGACCGAACTCGTTTCCAAATGGAATTACCCGACCACCGTGCGTTTCGGCGCCGGGCGGATCAAGGAATTGCCGGAGGTCCTCGAAGCGACGGGCATCGCAAACCCGCTGTTCGTCACCGATCCCGGCCTCGCCCGCCTGCCCGTGGTGGCATCCACATTGAAGATACTGAACGACGCCAATATCCCGCATGGCGTATTCTCCGACGTAAAGCCCAATCCGGTGGAAGCCAATCTGACTGCCGGCATCGCGGTATTCAAGCAGGGCGGCCATGACGGCGTCATCGCATTTGGCGGCGGTTCGGCGCTGGATCTCGGCAAGCTCATTGCGTTTCAGGCGGGGCAGACAAGGCCGGTCTGGGATTTCGAGGATATCGGCGACTGGTGGACGCGCGCGGATGCCGCTTCCATCGCTCCGATCATCGCCGTGCCGACGACTGCCGGTACGGGCTCGGAAGTGGGGCGCGCGGGCGTCATCACCAATGAAGCCACCCACACGAAGAAGGTGATCTTCCATCCCAAGCTCTTGCCGGCGATCGTGATTGCCGATCCGGAGCTTTCCGTCGGCATGCCGCCCTTCATCACAGCGGGCACGGGCATGGATGCTCTCGCCCATTGCCTTGAGGCCTATTGCGCGCCGGGCTACCACCCGATGGCCGATGGTATCGCCGTGGAGGGAATAAGGCTTGTGTTCGAGAATCTGCCCAAGGCTTTCGCCGATGGCAGCGACCTTACGGCGCGCGCCCACATGATGAGCGCCGCGGCCATGGGGGCTACGGCGTTCCAGAAGGGATTGGGCGCGATCCACTCCCTGTCTCATCCGATTGGCGCCATCTACGACACCCATCATGGCATGACCAATGCTGTCTTCATGCCCTATGTGCTGGCGTTCAATCGCCCTGCCATCGAGCCCCGCATAGAACGCCTCGCCAGTTATATCGGCATTGCGGGCGGATTCGACGGGTTTGCCGATGCGATCCTGAACCTGCGCAGGCAACTCGACGTGCCGCACGCTCTCGGCGGTCTGATCAAGGATCTCGACATGAGCGAAGACCAGAAGGAACGGATCGCGGCCATGGCGATTGTCGATCCGACTGCTGGCGGCAATCCGGTCGAACTTACCAAAGAAGCGGCGCTCAAGCTGCTGAATGAGGCCATCGCCGGATAATCGCCAAGCATCGGGGCCGGATCGGCCCCGTTCGCCGGTCAGTGGCCCAGCACAAGGAGATCCTTGGCCGCAAGACTTACCTTGACGTCTTCGCCCGGAGCGGGCGGCGGGGCGCTCGGATTGTTGAACGTATCGAACGACACCGTGTTCTGTCCGAGCGATGCGCGGATTCGGATCACCGAGCCGAGGAAATGCACGCTGTTGATCCTGCCGTCCAGCGTCACCTCGCGGGCCGCACTGGCAGCTCCAAGGCTCACAGCCTCCGGGCGCACGGCAAGCGAGATCTGGTCGCCTGCCTTGTGGCCGTTCAGTCGTGGCCCAAGCACAACGTCGCAGCCGTCAATGGTGATGATGCCGGCGGCGGCATCGCGGACGGTCGCATCGAGCATGTTGAGCGTTCCGACGAAGGAAGCGACGAAACGCGACGCCGGCTGATTGTAGATTTCGAACGGAGCGCCGACCTGCTCGGCTCGCCCTTCGTACATGACCACGATACGATCGGAGATCGACAGCGCTTCTTCCTGATCATGCGTGACGAAGATCGTGGTAATACCCAATTTGCGCTGGATCGAGCGGATTTCCTCGCGCAGGGACACGCGGATCTTCGCATCTAGTGCCGATAGCGGCTCGTCCAGCAGCAGGACCTGCGGCTTGGTGGCAAGCGCCCGTGCCAGCGCGACACGCTGCTGCTGTCCGCCGGAAAGCTGATAGGGGTAGCGGTCGGCCAGATGGTCGAGCTTGATGAGGGTCAGCATTTCGCGAACGGTCGCATCGATCTCGGCCTTGGGCTTTTTGGCGACTTTCAGGCCAAAGGCGACATTCTGCGCCACCGTCATGTTCGGGAACAGGGCGTAGGCCTGGAAGACCATGCCGATATTTCTCTGGTTCGGCTTGAGATTGACCACATCATTGCCGCCAATGCTGATCATGCCGGCGCTCGGGGTTTCGAAGCCCGCCACCATCCGCAGGACCGTGGTCTTGCCGCAACCGCTCGGTCCAAGCAGCGAGATGAACTCCCCCTTGTCGATGCTGAGATTGAAATCGTGCACGACAGTCGTCGAATTGAAGCTTTTTCTCAAATGGCTGATGGTTAGAAATGACATGAATCGATCCGATATTTATCGCCGCGTTGCCGCGAGCGATTTGTTGAGACGGGTGACGATCTGAATAAGCCCCATGCAGATCCAGGTGATGGCGAAAGCGATCACCGCAAGTGCCGCCGGTTCATAGGCGCGATTGGCGCCGATAAGCTGCAGGAACGGTCCGAAGGCCGGGCGGTTCAACAGCGCAGCCATGGTGAATTCCCCGATCACGATGGCGAAGGTGAGAAACGCGCCTGAAAGAACCGCCACCAGTACATTCGGCAGGATGATGCGCGACATGATGGTAATGCGGCTTGCGCCGAGACTTTCCGCCGCCTCCGTCAGGGTGCGGATATCGATGGCGCCGAGGCCGGTATCGACCGCGCGGTACATATAGGGCATGGCGAGCATGGTGTAGCCGAAGACCAGCAATATGTTCGTGCCCATCGCCGAACCGGTGAGCGGCAGGAGCGACGATGTGTTGTAGAGGCGGATATAGCCAAAGACGACGACGATCGCCGGGATCACGAGCGGCAGCAGCGTGATGAATTCGAGGAATGGCCGCCAGCGCGGCAGGCGCAGGCGGACCCAATACGCGGTCGGAACCACGAGCAGCACGCCGACCAGTATCGTCACCAGAGCCATGACGACGGAATAGCCGAACGTCGCCTGGAAGCGCGGATCGCTCAGGATGACCCAATAGGCATCGAGGGAATAGGCGCCGCGCCGCATCCGCAGGGAGAATTCAAGCGTGCCGATGAGCGGAACGACGAAATAGACGATGCCGAATGCCAGCGCCAGCCAGGACCAGAAGCGATTGACCTTCATTTCAGCCACCGTTCGCTGCGGGCGCGCATCCAGATGTAGACCGCATTGGAAAGGCCCGTCACCACGATCATGCCGAAGGCGAGAGCGTAGCCGAGATGGGGGTCTTGAAGGACATCGCCGCGGATCTGCGCGAAAAGGACGATAGGCACGATGCTCAGGGAAGACCCGGTGAGGGCGTAAGCCGTTGCTATCGCGCCGAAGGAATTGGCGAAGAGCAGCAGCATGGTGCCGAGCAGGGCGGGCCACAGGATCGGGAAGGCGACCATGCGCCAATATTGCGGGCCGGTGGCGCCGAGGATGAGCGCCGCTTCCTTCCACTCCTTCTTCAGCCCGTCCAGCGCGGGCGTGATGATGAGGATCATCAGCGGGATCTGAAAATAGAGATAGGTCAGCGTCAGGCCCCAGAAGCTCAGGAGGTTGAAGCCATGGGCATAGAGATTGAAGCCGAAAACATTATAAAGCAGCGAGGTCACGAGCCCCGTCCGTCCCAACGTAGCCAGAAAGGCGAAGGCAAGCGGCACGCCGGCGAAATTGGAAGCGACGCCGGAGAAAGTCATCAATGGCGCGCGAATCCAGCCGGGAAGCCCGCCGAGAGTGACGGCTGCCGCGACGCAGAAGCCGATGACCGCACCGAGAATTGCCGAGGCCAGTGAAATGCGGATCGAGATCCAGTAGGCGTCAAGGATCGAGGGCTGAAACAGATTGATGATATTGGCGAGGGTGAAACCGCCCTCATTGTCCTGAAAAGCACCGGCGACGAGATAGATTGTCGGCCAGATGAGGAAAAGAACGGCAAAAATGATGAAGGGCATGACGCCAAGCCAATCAAGCGACATGCGCTTGCGCCTTGGTACCGGCGGCGGGGCTGGAGCATCCAGTTCAGTAGCTGCACTCATGGTTCCGGTGCTGACTTTCGATTGCCAAATGGCGGAAACGGCCAGTCACGCCTGACGTGCCGGGCCATGTCCGCCTTGGGTTCAGAAACGGAGAACCCCGCTTTCACGGGGTTCTCGCTCCATCATTACTTGACGTTGGCGCCGACGACCTTGTCCCATTCCTTGGTGATGACTTCCTTTGCGGCAGCCTGTTCATCAAGCGTCGGGAAAATGGCCTTCTCGTAGGCTGCAGCCGGCGGCAGCTTGTCGAGCAGTTCCTTCGGGACCTTGTTGTTCTTGACGAGGTCGTTGAAGCGGATCGGGTGGCAATAGCCCTTCAGCCAGGTCAGCTGGCCCTCGTCGGAGTAAAGATACTCCATCCAGAGCTTGGCGGCGTTGGGGTGCGGCGCGTAGGCGCTGATCGCCTGGACATAGACGCCGGCAACGACGCCCGAAGCCGGAACGACGACTTCAACCGGGGGATTGCCTTTCAGCGTATCGCGGCCGGAAAGCGCATTGTAATCCCAATTGATCACGATCGGAGTCGCGCCCTGCGCCAGCGTTCCGGACTTGCCGATGACCGGAACGAAATTGCCCGCCTTGTTCATTTCGGCAAAATATTTGAGGCCTGCTTCGCCGGCCGCCTTGCCGGCAGCGGCGCCAGTGGACAGACCCGCAGCCGATACGGCGAGGATCGCCTGGTTGGACGCCCGCGGGTCGCCTGCCAGAGCAACGGCATTGGCATATTCGGGCTTCAACAGGTCCGACCAATCCTTGGGAACGGTCTTGACGATGTCGGTGTTCACCTGGAACGACAGAACGCCGTAATAGTCACCATACCAGTGGCCGTCGGCATCCTTCACGTTTTCCGGGATGGAGTCCCAGGTGCTGACCTTGTAGGGCATGGTCAGGCCGTCGGTCTTGGCGGAGGGGCCGAAGGCGAAACCGACGTCGATCACATCGGGAGCCTGCGGGCCCTTATTGTCCTTGTTTGCCTTGATGGCCTCGATTTCGTCGCCCGAACCCGCGTCCGGATTGAGCTCATTGACTTCGATCCCGTATTTGGCCTTGAAGCCCGCGATCATGTCGCCATAGGCGCACCAGTCATGCGGAAGGGCGATCGTCGTCAGCGTGCCTTCCTTCTTCGCGGCTTCGACAAGCTCGGCCGGCGCGTCGGCAAATGCGATCGATGTGCTTGCGAAGAGTACGGCAGTGGTCAGCGCGGTGAAGCGCCTTGAGTTGGCAATCATTTTTTTACACCCCTTTAAGCTTACGTCATTGGCTCTGGTTCGACGCCAGCACCCGATATAGGTCTCTCGTATCAATTAGATGACACACCTATAACGAGTGGGAACGCGAACTCTCCCTGAGCAGTAAGAGGAGTGAACCACTTTTTCGGCGGCTTAGCAATTCGGCTCTATGCTAAAAGCTATGTGTCTGGGAAGGCGAACGTTTTTCCGATAAGGCGTCCGCGCGTGGCGGTGATTTTTGTCCGCATGCCGGAGGATTTGGCCGCGCGATCATGCGGGCTGCTTTCGCCCTCGAAAGCGCCCGCACGAAAACGGCTCTAATGGCCTCCGCCGCCACCGGCGGCCGGGGCGCCGGGCTTGCGCATCATCACCGCAAATACGGCGAGCGACGCGAAAAGCAAGGTGAGGATATAGAACACGTCCATGAATGACAGAATGGATGCCTGTTGATGCACCATGCCGGAGATCCTGCTCAAGGCGGTAAGGTCGCCATCAAGGCCATGGGAGGCGAAGTTTCGCGACATGGTCTCCATCATCCCCTCGGCCTCGGGATTGCCCCAGCGGACATTCTCCGACAATTGGGCGTAGTGGATCGCATTCCTGTCCGTCAGGATCTGGTTTATGACGGCAAGCCCTACGGCCCCGCCGAGATTGCGCGTGAGGTTGAACAGGCCGGAGGCGTTCTTGAGCCGGGCAGGGGGCAGCGTCCCGAGCGCAAGATTGTTGATCGGCACCATGCACAGCATCAGCGACACGCCGCGGAACAGCTGCGGTACCAGCAATTCATAGAAATCCCAGTCTGCGGTCAGATGGGTCATGGTCCATGTGCCGACGCCGAAGCCGATGAAACCGATCATGATCATGATGCGCGGATCCATGCGCCCGGAAAGGAAGCCGGCGATGGGAGCCGTCATGAACATGGCAAGTCCGCTGACGAACAGGGCTTCGCCGATCATCAGGGCGTCGTAGCCCCTGATCTGGCCGAGATAGACGGGGTAAAGGTAGGTCAGCCCGTAGAGCCCGATGCCGAGCACGAAGGAGAAGGCCGAGCCAAAGGCGAAATTCAGGTTCTTGAAGGCGAAAAGATCGACGATTGGCTGCTCCGCGGTGAAGGCGCGGTAGAAAAAGACGATGCCGCCGATGACCATGACAATGCTGCAATAATAGACGGCATGGTCCTGGAGCCAGTCATTGCGCGGGCCTTCTTCGAGCACATATTCAAGCGAACCGAGAAAGGCTGCCATGCCGGCCAGGCCCCACCAGTCGAACTTGTTCAAAAGCGAGCGGTCGCCCTTGTCGAAATCGATCAGGTTCCAGGTGGCGATGGCGACGGCGATGCCGGGGATCACATTGACGAGGAAGAGCCAGTGCCAGGAAAAGGCGTGGCTGAGATAGCCGCCGACCGTCGGGCCGATCGTCGGCGCCAGCGTTGCCACGAGGCCGATCATCGGCGATACGATGGAGCGTTTGGAAGGCGGGAATATCGTGAATGCCGCGGCAAACACGCTCGGGATCATGCCGCCGCCGATGAAGCCCTGTATGGCGCGGTAGACGATCATCTGATCGATATTGGTGGCGGTCGCGCAGAGAACGCTTGCGGCGGTGAAGCCGGCGGCGGATACCGAGAACAGGATGCGCGTGGAAACCAGCCGTCCGAGGAAGCCGGACAGGGGGATCATGATCACTTCGGCGATCAGGTAGGACGTCTGCACCCAGGATATCTCGTCCGAGCTGGCGCTCAGCCCCGCCTGGATTTCGGCAAGCGAGGCGGAAACGATCTGGATATCGAGAATGGCCATGAACATGCCGAAGACCATGGCGAGAAAGGCGATAGCCTTTTTCGGATCTATGCGGTCTTCGGGAATGGCCGGGGAGGCCGGGCCTCCACCTGCCGTCGTTGCGTCTGCCATGATCCTGGCTCCAATGCCGCGCTTTTCTTGTGTGCCGGTGCCTTATTTCGCCGGTGTCGTGCGGGTATCCACATCGACGATGACGCTGAGGCCGGCCTGCAGCTTGCCGCTCGCCAGGGCGTCTTCCGGCAAGGCAATGCGGACGGGAACGCGCTGCACGACCTTGGTGAAGTTGCCGGTGGCGTTTTCTGGCGGCAAGAGCGAGAACACCGCGCCTGAAGCGGGGGCGACCGAGGCGACAGTGCCTTCGAACTCATCGCCGTCCAGAGCATCGACCCGGACGTGAACCTTCTGCCCGACTTCGATATCCCGAAGCTGGGTTTCCTTGTAGTTCGCATCGATATAGAGCGCATTGACGGGCACGAGGGCCGCAAGTCTCTGGCCGGAGCTGACGAGATCGCCCTTCTTGGCGGAGAGATTGCCGATCACGCCGTCAACGGGGGCGCGCAGGACCGTGAAGCTCAGGTCGCGCGCGGCCTTGTCCTTCGAAAGCTCGAGCGATGCTATTGCGCTCTGCGCTTCCTGGTACTGGGCCTCCAGAACGGCAATATTGGCCGTGGCGCTGGCGATCTGCGCGTCAGCGGATGCGAGGTTGGCCTTGGCCTGGTCGAGCGCTGCCGTTGCCTCGTCCAGCTGTGACTGCGAAGCGAATTTGGTGGTGTGGAGCTGGCTGGCGCGCACGGAAGCGGCCTGCGCATTGGTCAGGACGGCCTGCGCGCTCAACTTGCCCGCCTCTGCCTGCTTGAGCGAGGCACGCGCGGCATCGGTCTGCGCCTTGATGCGATCAAGCGAGAGCTTCTGCGTGACGATCTGGGCCTCTGCCTGCTTTTCCGCTATCGTATAATCGCCACTGTCGAGCGTGATCAGCGGGTCGCCTGCCTTTACGCGTTGATTGGCAACGACGTTGATCGTATCGATATAACCGGTGACTTTCGGCGCAATTGTCGTGATATCGCCCTGGATGTAGGCATCGTCCGTCGATACCATGAAGCGGCCGGTGGTCCAGTAGTCATATCCGAACCAGGCGCCTCCGGCGAGGGCGGCGACGAGGATCGTCGTCAGGATGAGGCGCTTCCGCGACCGCTTCGGCGGCGCCGGCGGGGCGGAAGTCGTTACATCGTGCTGCGGAGCCTCGGCATGCGCGGGGGTCTCTGTCTTGGCTGCGGGTGCGGGAAACGGACGGATTTCCGCCTCGTTCTTAGCTTTGGTTGCAGGCATTTTCGGCGTCTTTCTTGGGAGTGCACTCATAGTTGAATGACTGAACCGTTCGGTTCGATCGTTGACATAGCGCAAATGAAAGAGCATATCAAGTGGATCGAACCGGATGGTTCGAAATAAATAAGAGGAAACGAAAAGGAATGTCTTCAACGAAGACCCAGGCAAAGCCCCATCTTCTCGCATGTGCGCTTGAAGAAGCGATGGCCAACGAAAAGCAGGGCCGCCC
Source organism: Phyllobacterium sp. 21LDTY02-6 (assembly GCF_023554255.2). Lineage (GTDB taxonomy): Bacteria > Pseudomonadota > Alphaproteobacteria > Rhizobiales > Rhizobiaceae > Phyllobacterium. The sequence continues at coordinate 169,668 of NZ_JAMJWD020000001.1, forward strand.
GGGTGCGGGGCAGGACCCCGCCAAGCGCCAGCAGATTCTTGAAGGGGCCGACAGGGTATTTTCGCAGATGGGGTTCGATGCAGCCAGCATGAACGACATCACGCGCGAAGCGGGCGTGTCCAAGGGCACGATCTATGTCTATTTCGACAGCAAGGAAGAGCTCTTCATGGAGCTTTGCATCCAGTATCGCGACAAGTTCTTCAGCGGCGTCCACTCCGCGCTGGAGGGCGAGCGCGACATACGGGAGGCCCTGATCGCCTTCGGGATGGCGCTATCGATGAAGGTCACGTCGGACGTCGTCATTCGCGCGCAGCGGGTCGTCATCGGCGTGGCCGAACGCATGCCCTCGCTCAGCCGCAGCTTCTATGAGCAGGGCCCGAAGCGCGGGCAGGCCCTCGTGCGGGGATGGCTGGAAAAGCGTGTCGCGGCAGGCGACCTCGAAATCGACGATCTCGACCTTGCGACCTATCAATTGTCCGATCTGATGGTCAGTGGCATTTTCAAGCGCCGGCTTTTCGGCTGCATGGACGACCCGCCATCGGATGAAGTTGTGCGGAAAACCGTTACGTCCGGCGTCGATATGTTCCTCAAGGCCTATCGCAAGCGCTAGGTCAGGCGGCGGCGCAATTTGCGCAAGTGCCGCGAATCTCGATCGTGGTCTTCGATGGCTTGAAGCCGCTGGCCCTTGTCCATTCCCGCACCCGTGCGGTGATTTCATCGTCGGAAAATTCTGTCACCTGACCGCAATTCTCGCAGATGGCGAACGCAGTCATGCCATGGCTGTGGCCATGGGCATGCGAACAGGCGACGAAGGCGTTGATGCTCTCCAGCCGGTGGACCATGCCGTAGTCCAGCAGCTTGTCGAGCGCACGATAGACCTGCAGCGGCGCCCGGAAACCTTCCGGCCGAAGCTGGTCCAGTATCGTATAGGCGCTGAGGGGGCCATCGGCGCGCGTGAGCGCATTCAGCACCAGCGACTGGTTCTTGGTCAGCTCATGCGTCGTTGTCATAACAGTTCTCTCCGATATGCAATCAATGAGATAGGAAATATTTTTCCGTGCCGCCAGCGGGTTATTGCGCGGATCGGCGTTAATGGCAATTTTGTTTCACTCTCCACATGGTTGAGTGCCTTCAAGGTTGACTAATGTAATAACATCACATAGGAACGGTCAAGGATGCTCCCCCGGAGCCATGGCCTGTGGCCTCAACATGTGCTGGCGAGCCGAATTTTAAATGAACGAGACAAGCCTGATATTCCGCGATCTGACGCTGGGCTATAACAGCCATCCTGCGGTGCATCACCTCAGTGGCACCGTGCGGCGAGGTTCCCTGACGGCCGTCGTCGGCTCGAACGGCTCGGGGAAATCGACGCTGATGAAGGGTATCGTCGGCGTTCTTAAACCGATGGCAGGCAGCTGCACCGTGGCAAGCGGACAGAAGATCGCCTATCTGCCGCAGCAGTCGGAACTCGACCGCTCCTTCCCGGCACGGGTGGTGGATCTGGTATCGCTGGGTCTTTGGCCGAAGCGCGGTCTTCTTGGACGGCATACGGGCGAGGACCAGGCGAATGTCTCGCGTGCGTTGCTGGCCGTGGGGCTGGGCGGTTTCGAGAAACGGCCCATCGACACGCTTTCGGGCGGGCAATTGCAAAGGGCGCTGTTCGCGCGCGTCTTGCTGCAGGATGCCGATATCATCCTGCTTGACGAACCATTCAACGCGATCGATGCGAAGACGGTGTCCGACCTGATCGGGCTCATCAAGCACTGGCATGGCGAAAACCGCACGGTGATGGTGGTCGTCCATGATCTGGATCTGGTGCGGCAGCATTTCCCGGAAACGCTTCTGCTGGCGCGCAAGCCAGTCGCATGGGGCGCGTCGCGCGAGACGCTGATGCCGGCAAATCTGCTGCAGGCGCGGCAGTTTCACGAGGCATGGGAGGAGAATGCCGATTGGTGCCATGACGATCCGCTGCATGAACACCCGGGGCATGAACACCCGGGGCATGACCGCTCGGGCCACGTCCATGATGGCGGACATGATGACGGGTCGAAGGCAGCATGATCATGTATGAAACCTTGATCGAGCCTTTCGTCAGATACAGCTTCATGCAGCGTGCCCTGCTTGGATCGCTGGCGCTCGCGCTGGGTTCCTGTCCGGTCGGCGTCTTCCTGATGCTCAGGCGGATGAGCCTGACAGGCGATGCCATGGCCCACGCCATCCTTCCGGGCGCAGCAGTCGGCTTCTTGCTTTACGGCCTGCAGATCGTGCCGATGACGCTCGGCGGTCTCGCAGCGGGCATCGTCGTCGCACTCGGCGCAGGCGCGGTCTCGCGTTTCACCATCCAGAAGGAGGATGCCTCACTCGCGGCGTTCTATCTGATTTCACTGGCGCTTGGCGTGATGATCGTCTCGCTGCGAGGGTCGAACGTCGATCTGATGCACGTTCTGTTCGGTTCGGTGCTTGCGCTGAACAATGACGCCTTGACGCTGATCGGCACGGTGTCGCTGTTGAGCGTGGTGACATTAATGTTCTTCTGGCGCGGACTCGTCGCCGAGTGTCTCGATCCCCTGTTTCTGCGTTCGGTCAGCCGTATCGGCACGCCGGTGCACTTCATCTTCCTGGCTCTGGTCGTCCTCAATCTCGTTGCCGGGTTCCAGGCACTGGGCACATTGCTGGCGGTCGGCCTGATGATGCTGCCGGCTGCCGCGGCGCGGTTCTGGACGACGCGCGTCGGCCCGATGTGCCTTCTCGCCATCGCACTCGGCATTTGTTCCTGCATCGCCGGGTTGCTCATCTCCTATCATTTTGCCGCTCCTTCAGGACCGGCGATCATCCTCTCCGCCGGCGGGGCATATGTCGTCTCGTTCCTCGCCGGCTCCGGCGGGGTCCTTCGAAGCCGCATCCGCCCCCATCGTCACAAGACTGCCTAACGACCTGCATAAGGAAGCTCGATATGAAAAAATCCATCAAACTTGCCGCGTTATTGAACGTTATAGCATTACTTGGCGGCTATTCTGCCGCCCATGCGGACAATCTGAAGGTAGTCGCAAGTTTCTCGATCATCGCGGATTTCGCCAGGAATGTCGGTGGCGACAGGATCGAACTGACCACCCTCGTGGGGCCGAACGGCGACGCCCATGTCTATGAGCCCCGGCCTGCGGATGCGGCAGCTTTAAGCTCTGCCGATGTGATCCTGGTGAATGGCCTGCATTTCGAAGGGTTTCTGCCGCGTCTGGTCGAGGCCAGCGCGACAAAGGCGCCCATCATCGAACTCACCAAGGGGATCGAGCCGCTGAAGTCCGAAGCGGAAGAGCATGAGCATGGCCATGCGGAAGGCGAGCATGCCGAGCACAAGGACGAGCATGCGGGCCACGATCACGGGGCCTATGATCCGCACGCGTTCCAATCGATCGCCAATGCGAGAATCTATGTCAGGAACATCGTCGATGCCTTCTGCGCCGCGGATGCGGAAGGCTGCGAAACCTACAAAGCCAATGGAACGGTCTATGACAAACAGCTGGAAGCGACCGAGGCGGATGTAAAGGCGGCCATCAATGCCATCCCGCAGGAAAAGCGGCTGGTCATCACCTCGCATGATGCCTTCGGCTATTTCGAGCGTGCCTATGGGCTGAAATTTCTGGCGCCTGAAGGCATTTCCACGGATTCGGAAGCTTCGGCAGCAGATATCGCAAAGCTCATCGAACAGGTCCGGGAAGACAAGGCATCGGCCATTTTCGTGGAGAATATCACCAATCCGCGCCTGATCGAGCAGATTGCGTCGGAAACCGGGCTCGCCATGGGCGACGAGCTGTTTTCGGACGCATTGTCCAAGCCGGGCGAGGGTGCCGGCACCTATATCGAGATGATGGAACACAATGCCGAGGCCTTCAAACGGGCTATCGTCGACAAGAGCTGACAAGGCAGGACGAGCGGAGTTCCGACAGGACTCCGCTCTCTTTTTGCCTAAGAATGTAATGTTATTACATATGAGAAAGAGGGCTGGGATGATGGAGTACAAGCGAAAATTGCCCGTGACGGTGCTGTCAGGCTTCCTTGGCGCAGGAAAGACGACACTGCTCAATCATATCCTGCACAATCGCGAAGGCAGGCGTGTCGCCGTGATCGTCAATGATATGAGCGAGGTGAATATAGACGCGGCGCTGCTGCGCGATGGCGGCGCCAACCTTTCTCGAACCGAGGAGCAATTGGTCGAGCTCACCAATGGCTGCATCTGCTGCACCTTGCGCGATGATCTGCTGGCGGAAGTAAGGCAGCTCGCGAGCCAGGACCGGTTTGACAATCTGATCATCGAATCGACCGGCATATCGGAGCCGCTGCCCGTTGCATCGACGTTCGAGTTCAGGGATGAGGATGGCAACAGCCTTTCCGACATTGCCAGGCTCGACGCCATGGTGACAGTGGTCGACGCTGCCAACCTCCTGAAGGATTATGCTTCGAGCGACTTTCTGCGCGACCGCGGAGAGTCGCTCGGCGATGACGATAACAGGACGTTGATCGACCTCCTGGTCGATCAGATCGAGTTCGCCGACGTGGTGGTCTTGAACAAACTGTCTTCGGCCAGCCCCGAGGATCGCGCATCCGCCCGCAAGATCATCCGGGCGCTCAATCCCGATGCTCGGCTGATCGAGACGGACTTTGCGAGAGCACCCCTGCAAGCAGTGCTTGATACGAACCTGTTCGACTTCGACAAGGCGCATCAGCACCCATTATGGTTCAAGGAACTGCACGGTTTTGCCGAGCATGTCCCCGAGACCGAGGAATATGGCGTCCGTTCCTTCGTCTACCGGGAACGGCGTCCATTCGACCCGGCGAAATTTCACGGTTTCATGAACCGTCAATGGCCGGGTGTCATCCGCTCGAAAGGTTTTTTCTGGCTCGCGACACGGCCAGACCATGTCGGTGAACTGAGCCAGGCGGGTGCGCTGGTTCGCACCGAACGCAGGGGAGTGTGGTGGTCGTCGATCGCCCGCAACCGTTGGCCTGACGCGCCGGAATGGCATGCGGCCATGCGGCCATATCTCGATCCCGTATGGGGCGACAGGCGGCAGGAGCTTGTCTTCATTGGGGTCGATACGATGGATGAGGCGCAACTGCGGGCAGAACTCGATGAATGCCTGGTGGATGCCACGGATTTCACACCGCACCTCTGGCAAGACCTGGTGGACCCATTCCCGAGCTGGCTGCGAAAGGCCGGATGACATGCAGGGCCAGCTCGCAAACCTCATCAGGAAGGCATCATCATTGATACGAGTTTCATCGTCCGGGAGTGCGCCGTCGCAGGCAGGCGCCAACGGCTTCGCCTGCGACAGCCCGGTCGGCGAAGGGACCCGGGCCAAGAACGAAAACAGTCAGGAACAATGTTCCTGTCTGTTGCCGCATCCGTCAGATAAACATGGCTGATGCGTTCGTCGAGGTGATGCGGACCTTGCCTATGTTGCGTCCTTCCATCTCGACGATCTCATACTCGTAATCATCGACCGTCAGCTTCTCACCTTGCACCGGTATGTGGCCGAGATTCCACAAGATATAACCGGCAAGCGTCGTGTATCGGTCGCCTTCATCCACGAGGTCCCTGTCGATAAGCCCGCCGAGGCGGCGAATATCGATATAGGCATCGACGATCATGCTTCCGTCCTCGGAGCGTTCCAGGATAGGGCTTTCCTCGCCCTCTTCCGGGAAATCGCCGGCAATGGCTTCAAGAATGTCCGTCGGCGTCACCACGCCTTCGAAGGAGCCATGCTCGTCGAGAACAATACCCATTTGCACCGATGAACCGCGCAGTTGCTCCATCACACGCAGGACATTGGCGTTCTCATGCAGGATGAGAGGCTGGCGGGTGACCTTCTCCCAGTCGATCTTGCCGCCATCGAGAATGGCGAAGAGCAGGTCCTTGGTCAGGGCGACGCCGACGAAATCCTCGACACGTCCACGCGCAAGCACCACGCGGCTATGCGCAAGCGTGCGGATTTCCGCCAGAAGCTCCTCATTGGACTCGTCGAGGTCGAGCCATTCAACTTCGTTGCGCGGCGACATGATCGACCGCACGGGCCGTTCCACCAGATCGAGCACGCCGCGGATCATCTCCTTCTCTTCCGGATGGAAGACATCGCCCGCCGCGCTATGTTCGGCGATGACGTCGAGCGTATCGGCGTGGGGCGTCTCGCCGTTCCTGCCGCCGCCGAGGAGGCGCAGCACCGCGCCGGCGGTACGGTCTCGCAGATCCATCGTCGTGATGCGCTTCTCGCGATTATGGCGGCCGACCTGATTGGCGGCCTCGATCAGCACCGAGAAGCCGATCGCCGCGTAGAGATAGCCCTTCGGTATATGGAAGCCGAAGCCTTCGATGATGAGGCTGAAGCCGATCATCATCAGGAAGCCGAGACACAGGATGACGACCGTGGGGTGCCGGTTGACGAAGGTCATCAGGGGCTTGGACGCCAGCATCATGACGCCGACCGCGATGACGACTGCGATCATCATCACTTCGAGATGTTTCACCATGCCGACTGCCGTGATCACGCTGTCGAGCGAGAAGATCGCATCGAGCACGACGATCTGGGCGATGACCTGCCAGAAGACGGCATGGACGACATTGGTCTCCTTGGCCGAAAGATCGCCCTCGAGGCGCTCGTGCAGCTCCATCGTGCCCTTGAACAGCAGGAATATGCCGCCGAGGATGAGGATGATGTCGCGGCCGGAGAAGCCAAAACCGGCAATCGTGAACAGCGGCTGCGTCAGCGTTACCACCCATGAAATCGACGCAAGCAGCAGAAGCCGCATCAGCAATGCCAGCGACAGGCCGACGATGCGGGCGCGGTTGCGTTGATCCGGGGGAAGCTTGTCGGCGAGAATGGCGATGAATACGAGGTTGTCGATGCCAAGGACGATCTCAAGCACGACAAGCGTCGCGAGACCAATCCAGGCATTGGGGTCGGCAAGCCACTCTAAAGTCAGATCCATTGGAAAAACGGGTCCTTGTGGGAAATTTGAAAAGGGGGCGCTGGCATATGGGCGAGCGGGACCATGCCGCTGGCATCAACCGGCAGGGAATGTGACTTAGACGTGGATCGGTGGACATGCTGACGCCGCGGTTGCGGGGTCAGCTTGCTTCGCAAGTCCGGACTCGGCGGTTCTTCAGATTGTTCGTCCGGCATCGATGCGCGGTCAGTCGTCCCTGTTTGGCTGGCAATGTGTATATATGAGGCTACAGCGCCAGATCGACATATAATGGCAGTCTCGTGCCCATGGTTCAAGAGGCTGCGGCCAGAAAGGCCAACGGGCGATCAGCCGGCGAAGCCGCCCTCGTCGAGAAAAGCCTGTTCTGCCGGCGTCGTCTGGCGCCCCAATATTGCGTTGCGGTGAGGAAACCGCCCGAAGCGCTGGATGATATCATAGTGATCATGCGCATATTCGAGGTTCGAAGGCGAACCGCCGCGGCACAGTTCGACGCAGCGCCGCTGGTCATCCACGTCTTCGGAGTGCATGAAGGGCAGATAGAGAAATCCGCGCACGTCCTGTTCCAGGGTCAGGTCATGGCCACGCTCCAGTGCGATCCGGGCGTAGTGGCGTGCCAGATGATCGGTGGCGTACATATGTCCAGTGCCGCGGAAGGCGTTGCGCGGATATTGGTCGAGCAGCACCATCAGCGCCAGCGCGCCTTCCGGCGTTTCCACCCAGTTCTCGTATTCCCGGCGTGCGGCGGCAAAATGCCGGTCGAAGAACCGGGAGCGGAAATCATCGTCGAACGCATCGTCCTTCTCGAACCACTTCGCAGGGCCGGCTTCGCGCCAGAACCCAGTGATTTCCGTGATGGCGGAATCGTTCATGTCCGTCATGCCCGCTCCTATCGATCCGTATCCAGTGCGAGCGGCAAGACGCTGGCCGTCTCTTCGCTCAGCGCCCGCCCCGTTTGTTTCGGCTTGATCAGCGGGCCGGGGACGGGGGCGTTGCCCTTCATCAGATCCCCGCCCGCATAGATGCCGCCCGCCAGCTGCAGGTCCAGGCGTTCATCGTCGCGCCTGCGAATATCGGCAATGACCTCGGCGGCTTCGTCAGGATCGACGCCAAGACCGACCAGCGTTCTTTCGCCAAAGGTCAATGCCGATTCGAAGGTCTCGCGAACCTGGTATTCGACGCCGGCATTGATGAGTTCGAGCGTATTGCCGCGGTCGTAGGACCGCGCATAGATCTGCAGCAAGGGGAATTCCGACTTGATCAGCCGCACGACGGTCAGGATCGTTTCCGGCTTGTCCACGCAGACAAGCACCGCCTGCGCGCGCCCTGCGCCAGCGGCGTGCAGTATGTCGAGGCGTGTGCCGTCACCATAATAGACCTTGAAGCCGAATTGCGCCGCCGCCTGTATCATCTCGACGTCATTGTCGATGATCGAGACATCGACTCCGCGCAGAAGCAGCGGTTGGCTGGCAATCTGCCCGAACCGGCCGAAACCGATGACGAGGACGCGCCCCGAGAGGTTCTCGGCCACATCGACGCCGTCGAGCGACTGTTTCTGCGTGCCCAGGAACGCACGCATGGCGATGATTGCCAATGGGGTAAGGACCATGGAAATGATGATGATGGCGGTCAGGATCGCATTTTCCTGCCCATCCAATATGCCGACATTGGTCGCGGTGGCGTAAAGCACGAAGGCGAATTCGCCGCCTTGCGCCATGATCACGGCTCTTTCGACGGATTCGCGATGCGGTGTCTTGAGCAGGCGGGCAACCACGTAGATGGCGGCCGCCTTGAACAGCATGAACGCGATGACATAGAAGATCACCATCTGCCAATTGGCCGCGACCACCGCCAGATCGAGCGACATGCCGACCGCGAGAAAGAAAAGACCGAGCAGAATTCCGCGAAACGGCTCGATATCCGCTTCCAACTGATGGCGGAACGTCGATTCTGAGAGAAGAACGCCTGCGAGAAACGCTCCCATGGCCATGGAAAGACCGCTGACCTGCATGAGCAACGCTGCGCCCAATACGACGAGAAGCGCAGCGGCCGTCATGACTTCACGGGCGCGCGAAACGGCAAGAATGCTGAAAAGCGGGTTGAGGAGGTAGCGGCCGGCAATGATCAGCCCTGCGACCGCGCCGAGCCCTATGCCAATATCCATCCAGCGCAGTCCGCCGGCTTCCTCCGTGCTGATGGGCGCGAGAAAGGCGACCAGCGCAAGAAGCGGTACGATCGCAAGGTCTTCGAACAGGAGGATCGAAACCATCTTCTGGCCGGCGGGGCTCGCCATGTCGCCGCGCTCTTCGAGAATCTGCATGACGATGGCGGTGGAGGTCAGGACGAAGCCGGCGCCGGAGACGAAGGACGTCGCGACCGGAAAGCCCGTGGCAACGCCGATCGCCGTGAGGACGAGGGCGCACCCCGCAACCTGCAATGCGCCGAGGCCGAAAATCTCCTTGCGCATCCCCCAGAGACGCGATGGCTGCATTTCCAGTCCTATGATGAACAGGAACATGACGACGCCGAGCTCGGCGACATGGAGGATCGTCATGGGGTCGGAAAAGAGCCGCAGCCCGAACGGGCCGATGACCAATCCCGCTGCCAGGTAGCCGAGCACCGATCCAAGCCCGAGGCGCTTGAAAATGGGGACTGCCACGACGCCGGCGCCCAGAAGCACCACTACGCTGATCAGGTCTGGTCCGCTCGCTTCCGCCGCCATCGATGCTCCTTTGTTTTTTACTAGGTAAAGCGGTCGCCGGGATGAGGCAAGCCCAATCGCCGCTATCAGAGCTTCCAGATGCGCCGGGCGTTTTCGGAAAACAGCCGTGCTTTCTCGCTGTCGCTGCATCCGGAAAGCAGCGCATGGGTCGCGGCGACCCAGGTGGCAAGCCCGCCGCCGAGGGTGCAGACGGGCCAATCGCTACCCCAGACCAGCCGATCGAAGCCGAAACTCGAAATGACGTGATGCACATAGGGCTCGAGCGTCGCCACGCTCCAGCTATCGGCATCGGCATAGGCAACGACGCCGGAGATCTTGGCCACCACGTTCGGCCTGCGGGCGATCTCGGCGAGATTTTTACTCCATCCGTCGAAATCCTCGCCCTTGATATCCGGCACGCCGCAATGGTCAAGGATGAACTGCACCTCGGGCGCGAGATCGACCAGCGCGATCGCCCTTTCCATTTGCCGCGGCAATACACAAAGGTCGAATGTCAGCCCGGTGCCGGTCAACCGCCGAAGATTGTCGCGGAACAGGCCGCTCTCGGAAAGTTCGTCAGGCATGACATGCAGGACGCGGCGAAACCCCTTGATGAAATGGTTGCCCGACTGCCGCTCGAGGAAGGCGGCAAAATCCTGGCTTTCAGGGCGGCAGGAGGAAATGGCGCCCCGGATGAGGCTGCCGTCCTGCCGCGAAAGACCTTTGATGAAGGCTGTTTCGGCCTCGATATCGGAAGGTGCGACATCCACCTCCATATGCAGGGCAGCGCCGATGCCGGCCCGATGCGCCTGCCGGGCATATTCGTTATAGAGAAAGCTGCGGTTGAGCGAGCCGGCCTCCGCCAGCCAGGGATAGTTCAGGGCCCCCTGATCGATCAGATGGAGGTGGGTGTCGATGATTGGTGCAGCGGGCATGGCTCCTCCTCGTTCAGTTCTGGCGGATGTCCGCGCCGGACAGTTCCGAAAGCTTTCCTGCGGTCGCAACGACCATTCGTCCCACAGCCTCGACATCCGGCGCATCCGGCACGTTGAGGACCGAGATATAGGGGCATGTCAGCGCCGCTATGGCGCGGCCGTCAGGGCCGAGGACGGGCGCCGAGACGTTGAACACACCGGCAGTCTGCGCGCTGGGCATGATCTCGTAGCCGTGCTCGCGGATGCGTTCCAGCCTGTCCTGATGATCGTCAAGCACCAGCCTGTCATCGAGATGATGCTCATATTCGGCGATCATCAGCTCGCGTTCCTTGTCGGAACGGAACGCCAGAAGCACATGGCCGGAGCCGGTATTGAACAGGCTCATATGTGAACCGACCCTTATCGAGATGCCCCAATATTCCGGCGCTTCCTGCTGCGCGACGACGACCACTGCGCCCCGATCGAAGACGCAAAGATGATTGGCCTGCTTCGACGTCACGGCAAGCTCCCGCATGAAGGGCGCCGCATAGGCCGCCAGCCGCCGCACGGGCGCATGCAGCTGCGCCAGGCCGAAGAGTTTGAGCGTCAGCGAATAGCGATCGCCTTCCAGCCTCGTCACATAGCCGCGGCGGACCAGCCGGTCGAGCATCCTGTAGAATTCGTTGGGGCTGCGGCCGAGCCGCTTGGCAATTTCCGCCTGGGTGACGCCGCCATCGATCCCTGCCAATAGTTCCAATATATCCAACCCCTTATCGAGCGCTGGTGCCCTGTAGCGGTCGCTGTCGTCTTCATCTGTCATCGGCTGATCCCGGATTCGCTGACTCTAGCCATATACGAAGTGCATCACTGTGCGAAAGGCCCGGCGGCAACTTGACCGCCGCCATCATAAATGTTTGTATATGAATGATCTTCCCATATATGGGTACAAGATCACTGAATTAGCAAGGCCGAAACGCCGCCGGGAGGTCACTGTGGCAAAAATTGAACGGGTTGAACTTCGCATGGTGGATCTGCCGCCGAAAGTTCGCCGAACGGATGCCATACAGAGCTTTGTCAGCCAGGAAACGCCCATTGTCACGATTACCGACAGTGATGGCGCTACCGGCACCGGCTACAGCTATACGATCGGCACCGGCGGTTCGTCCGTGATGCGGCTTCTGTCGGATCATCTGGTCCCGAGGCTGCTGGGCAAGGATGCCGACCAGATCGAGGGCATCTGGCGTGAACTCGAATTCGCCACCCATGCGACGACGATCGGCGCGATCACGGCGATAGCGCTGGCGGCCGTCGACGTCGCTCTGTGGGACCTGCGGGCAAAGAAGGTCGGCCTGCCATTGTGGAAGCTTGCCGGCGGCGCCAAGGACCGCTGTCCGCTCTACACGACCGAAGGCGGTTGGCTCCATATCGAGAAGCAGGCTCTGGTGGATGACGCGTTGGCCGCCAAGGCCAAGGGCTTCAAGGGCGCCAAGGTGAAGATCGGGCGGCCGCACGGTTCGGAGGATCTCGATCGGCTTTCGGCCGTTCGCGACGCTGTCGGCGGCGGATTCGAGATAATGACCGATGCCAACCAGGGATTTTCGCTCGACGAGGCCATCCGGCGGTCGCGCGTCCTCGGCGATATCGATCTCGCCTGGCTGGAGGAGCCGCTCGCGGCCGACGATATCGACGGCCACGTCCGGCTTTCGGCAGCGACGCAGACGCCGGTCGCCATTGGCGAATCGCTCTATTCGATCAGGCATTTCCGCGAATACATGCAGCGCGGCGCCTGTTCCATCGTGCAGGTGGATGTCGGGCGCATCGGTGGCATCACGCCATGGCTGAAGGTCGCGCATGCCGCCGAGGCATTCAATATTCCCGTCTGCCCGCATTTTCTGATGGAATTGCATGTCAGCCTGACCTGCGCCGTGCAGAATGGCAAATATGTCGAGTATATTCCGCAGCTCGACGACCTTACCCACACGCAGATGCGCATCGAGGATGGATATGCGCTGGCGCCCGCCGAACCCGGCATCGGCATCGACTGGGACTGGGATGCCGTGAAGCAGCGAAGCGTGGAAGAGTTCACAACTGAGATAAGCTGATAATATCGTAGCGAGCGATTTGATCACCAGGCCTGCGCCGCGGGCCCAATGGAGAATGGATATGATTTCGAAACTTGAAGGCAAGCGCGTGCTGATAACAGCGGCAGGGCAGGGTATCGGGCGGGCTTCGGTGCTGGCTTTCGCCGCAGCCGGGGCAATCGTGCACGCGACCGATATCAACCAGGGCCTGCTCGATGCTCTGCCGAAGCAGGACAATATCAAGCCGCGCAAGCTCGATGTGCTCAATGGCGACGAGGTCACGCGGGTCGTCGGCGAGATCGGACAGGTCGATGTCCTGTTCAATTGCGCCGGCTTCGTCCATGGCGGCACCATTCTCGAAATGCCGGATGCCGATCTGGAATTCGCGCTGGACCTCAATGTGCGGGCGATGATCCGCACCATCAAGGCCGTGTTGCCGGGCATGATCGAGCGCAAGGACGGGGCCATCATCAACATGTCTTCCGTCGCCAGCAGCGTGAAGGGCGTTGGCAACCGCTTCGCCTATGGGGTCACCAAGGCGGCGGTTCTCGGCCTCACCAAGTCGGTAGCGGCGGATTTCATCACGCAAGGCATACGCTGCAACGCCATCTGCCCCGGCACGGTCGAAAGCCCGTCGCTGGAGCAGCGCATGCGCGCGGGTGGCGACTATGAGGCGACACGCGCGGCGTTCATCGCCCGCCAGCCGATGGGGCGGCTCGGCATGCCCGAAGAGATTGCCGACCTCGCCGTCTACCTGGCCGGCGCAACCTATACGACCGGCCAGGCCTACAATATCGACGGCGGCTGGACCGTCTGAGGAAAGAACATGACCCGCATTACCGACCTTCGCGTATTCGATATCCGTTTTCCAACCTCCCAAAGCCTGGACGGATCGGATGCGATGAACCCCGATCCGGACTATTCCGCAGCCTATGTGGTGCTTGATACGGATACTGACGGCCTCTCGGGACACGGCCTGACCTTCACCATCGGGCGCGGCAATGAAATCTGCTGCCTTGCCATCGAAGCGATAAAACATCTTGTCATCGGCCTCGATCTTGCCTGGGTGAAGGAGAACCCGGGGCGGTTCTGGCGTTTCATCACCGGCGACAGTCAATTGCGCTGGATCGGGCCGGACAAGGGGGCGATGCATCTTGCCACCGGGGCCGTCGTCAATGCCGTCTGGGATCTGCTGGCCAAGCAGGCCGGCAAGCCGGTCTGGCAGCTCGTCGGCGAGATGACCGCCGAGGAGATCGTCGATATCGTCGATTTCCGCTACCTGACCGACGTGCTGACGCGGGACGAGGCTTTGGAAATTCTGCGCAAGGCAGAGCAGGGCAAGGCGGAACGCATCGAAACGCTGAAGCGCGAAGGCTATCCCTGCTATACGACATCCGCCGGCTGGCTCGGCTATTCCGACGAGAAGCTGCGCCGCCTGTGCCAGGAAGCGGTGGATGCGGGCTTCAATCATGTGAAGATGAAGGTCGGACGCGATCTGGAGGACGACATCCGCCGTCTTACGATCGCGCGCGAAGTCATCGGACCGGACCGCATCCTGATGATCGACGCCAACCAGGTGTGGGAAGTGGGCGAAGCCATCGACTGGGTGAAGAAGCTTTCCTTCGTGAAGCCGTTCTTCATCGAAGAGCCGACGAGCCCGGACGATGTTGCCGGCCACAGGAAGATCCGCGAGGCGATCCATCCGGTCAAGGTGGCGACCGGCGAGATGTGCCAGAACCGCATCATGTTCAAGCAGTTCATCGCCGAAGGCGCGATCGACGTGGTGCAGATCGATTCATGCCGCATGGGCGGCCTCAACGAGGTGCTCGCCGTCCTGCTGATCGCGGCCAAGTATCAACTTCCGGTCTGGCCCCATGCGGGCGGCGTCGGCCTTTGCGAATATGTCCAGCATCTGTCGATGCTCGATTATGTCGCCGTCTCCGGCACCAAGGAGGGCAGGGTGATCGAGTATGTCGACCATCTGCACGAGCATTTCGTCGATCCATGCGTCATACGCGATGCGGCCTATATGCCGCCCTCGCTTCCCGGCTTCTCCATCGAGATGAAGCCCCAGTCCATCGAGCAATATCGATATCGCGGCTAGCACCTGCGAAAACCGAGTATCTGCGGCACGGCCGGCCATGAGGCGGGCCGTGTCGTCTTGCGTAAATGCCATGTCGTTTCCGCACCTATCCTTTTACCTTGCCTAGTGCTCATATGGAGCTGCTTGAGGTGCCGCTTCTAGGGGAGCGGAGAATTGGGAAGCCGGTCTGAACCCGGCGCTGCCCCCGCAACGGTGGTGGAGTAAAACGCGGCAAAAGAGCCACTGGGGAATTCCCGGGAAGGCGTCGCGGCGTCCTGCGAGGGAGCTCCAGAGCCCGGAAACCAGCCCCAGGCCATAAACCGACTGATCGCGGTGGGCGATCAAGGAGTATGATAATGCCCGGTATGCCCGTGCAGGCATCTTCTCCATCACCACCAGTCAGTTCTTTCGCAATATTGGCAGGCGAGGACACGACATGGATATTCAAGCGGAACTCCTGAGAAGCCTCAGGCAGCGCAAACAGGGCTACGGGCTGGAGCAGCCCTTCTATTCCGATCCGGATTATTTCCGGCTGGACATGGAGACGATCTTCTACCGCGACTGGCTGTTCGTGGGCCATGATTGCGAGGTGGCGCGCCCCGGCAACTACTTCACCGTGCAGGTCGGCGACTATCCCATCGTCATCGTGCGCGACCGGGAGAAGAACATTCGGGCATTCCACAATTCCTGCCGCCATCGCGGTTCGCGCATTTGCGCGGGCGAGCGCGGAAGCTCGGCCAAGCTCGTATGCCCCTACCATCAATGGACCTATGAACTCGACGGCCGGCTGCTGTTCGCGCGGCAGATGGGCGATGATTTCGATGCGAGCCAGTTCAGCCTGAAGCCGGTGCATTGCGAGAGCGTCGGCGGATATGTCTTCATCTGCCTTGCCCAGGTGGCGCCGGATTTTGCGCCTGCACGCGCGCTGCTAGAGCCGTATCTGGCCCCGCACCGCCTGACGGAAACGAAGATCGCCTATCAGAGCACGATTGTCGAGAAGGGCAATTGGAAGCTGGTATGGGAGAACAACCGCGAGTGCTATCACTGCGCAGGCAACCATCCTGAATTGTGCAAGACGTTCCCCGAAGCGCCGAGCGCAACCGGCATTCAGGGATCGAAGAGCGATCCGGAGATCGTCGCCCACTGGGACAAGTGCGAATCCGAGGGCCTGCCGAGCATATTCCGCATTTCCGACAATGGCCAATACCGCGCAACGCGGGTGCCGCTGCTGGGCGAGGCGGAAAGCTATACGCTGTCGGGCAGGCGCGCCGTCGGCCGCCAGTTGAGCGACGATGTCAATGCGCGCCGGATCGGCTCGCTGCTGCTCTATCATTATCCCGGTACCTGGAACCACATTCTCGCCGATCATGCCATCTCGTTCCGGGTATTGCCGCTCGGTCCGAACGAGACGCAGGTGACGACGAAGTGGCTGGTGCACAAGGATGCGGTCGAAGGCGTCGATTATACGATCGACGAGCTCACCCATGTCTGGCTCGAGACCAACGACCAGGATCGCAGGATCGTCGAGGAGAATGCATTCGGCATTCGCTCGCCTGCCTACGAGCCGGGACCCTATTCGCCCGAGCATGAGGGTGGCGTCCTGCAATTCCTCGAATGGTACGGCAACATGATGGAAAGCCGTCTCGGCGGCGACGCGAAGCTCAGCAGGGTGGCATGATGAACATGGGCGTTCCCCAGGGCCACGGTTACAAACATCTCGACCAGATGCAGCCGTGGAGCGACAGGCTGCACCTCCTGGAGTGCCTGTCGGTCGTCGAGGAAGCGCCCAACGTCAAGACCTTCACCTTTCGCTCCGACAATCAGAACTGGTTCCGGTATGAGCCGGGCCAGTTCATGACCTTCGAACTCGGGACGCAGCCCGAATCCATCCTGCGGACCTTCACGCTTTCGTCCAGCCCCTCGCGTCCGTTCACGTTCGCCGTGACGGTGAAGGCGCAGGAGGGAAGCATCGGCGCCCGGTGGATGCTGGACAACCTCCTGCCGGGAATGCGGCTGAAGGCTTTCGGGCCGCTGGGGGATTTTTCGATCGCCAGGTATCCGGGCGACAAATATCTCTTCATCTCCGCGGGCTCGGGTGTCACCCCCATGATGTCCATGACGCGGTGGCTGCAGGATTGCGCGCCGCAGAGCGATGTCAGCTTCGTTGCCTGCGCGCGCCGCCCGAGCGATATAATCTTCCGGCGAGAACTGGAATATCTGACGAGCTCAATGCCCAATCTGAAAGTATCGTTCCTGATCAAGGAACATGAGATGGGGCAATTATGGACGGGGATCAGAGGCCGCCTCGAGGCTCCGAAACTCCCGCTGCTGGCCCCTGATTTCAAGGATCGCGTCATCTTCTGCTGCGGGCCCGAGGGCTTCATGCGCGATGTGCGGGAAATGCTCGAAGCCTCCGGCTTCGACATGGCGCACTACCACCAGGAGAGCTTCGGGCCCGCCGCGGAGCCGGTGTTGCCGCTCATGGACGATCTGGAACCCGGGGAGCAGCCGGCTGCGACATCCATGGTGACGTTTTCCATGTCCGGCAAGGAAGTGCCTTGCGCCGCCGGCGAAACGATCCTCAAGGCCGCGCGCGGGGCCGGTATCCGTATTGCCGCGGCCTGTGAATCCGGCCTCTGCGGCACCTGCAGGATCCTGAAGCTCTCCGGCGAGGTCGCGATGGATCACAATGGCGGTATCCTCGATGAGGAAATCGAGGAAGGCTACATTCTCGCCTGTTGTTCCAAGCCGCTCGGCAACGTCGAAGTCGAAGCCTGAGACGGCTGCCCTGCCTGCAGGCGAACGGCGCTGATGGCTCCTGTCCGCACCACCATGCGTGGCGCGGCAATAATGTAGTCTCCGGCATCTCCAGTTGAACAGGTCCGCGGTCACTCCGCCCGCCACAGGCGCGAGCCGAAGACGAAATCCGGCTTGACGCTCTCATCATAAAATGGAATAAATATTTCAGTAGCTGGTCGATATGGTCTGGATATTCCGTATTGAGCAGCTTCGAGGAAGGCCGCTCCGACGGTCTTCCATTCGACCTCGGGGCTTGGGCAGGAGAATGGGCCGCGGGGTGGATGAGAGCTGCAACCGGATAAAAGGTGTGGCCGGGCACCATGTGGAGGAACAACAATGAAAAAGCTTCTTTTGGGGATCGCGGTTTCGGCCCTTATGTCAGGGTCGGCGATGGCGGCCAATATCGGCGTCAGCATGGCGCAGTTCGATGACAATTTCCTCACGGTCCTGCGCAATGGCATGCAGGAATATGCCAAGACGCTGGACGGCGTGACGCTGCAGGTCGAGGACGCGCAGAACGACGTCGCCAAGCAGCAGAGCCAGATACAGAATTTCATCGCTTCGAAGGTCGACGCGATCATCGTCAACGCGGTCGATACCGATGCAACGGCGGCCATGTCGAAGATCGCCGCCGAGGCGGGCATTCCGCTGGTTTACGTCAATCGCGAGCCTGCCAATGTCAATGAACTGCCGGAGAAACAGGCTTTCGTCGCTTCCAACGAGGTCGAGTCCGGCACGCTTCAGACCAAGGAAGTCTGCCGCCTGCTCAAGGGGCAGGGCAAGCTTGTCGTCATGATGGGCGAATTGTCGAACCAGGCGGCCCGCCAGCGCACACAGGATGTGCACGATGTCATCGCCACGGACGAGTGCAAGGGCCTGACCATCGTCGAAGAGCAGACCGCGAACTGGCAGCGCACGCAGGGCGTCGATCTCATGACCAACTGGCTGTCCGCCGGCATCGAGTTCGATGCGGTCGTGTCCAACAATGACGAGATGGCCATCGGGGCGATCCAGGCGCTCAAGGCCGCGGGCCGTTCGATGGACAGCGTCGTCGTCGCGGGTGTCGACGCGACGCAGGACGCACTGGCGGCCATGGGTGCCGGCGATCTCGACGTCACGGTGTTCCAGAATGCGGCCGGGCAGGGCCAGGGAGCGGTCGACGCCGCGCTGAAGCTTTCGAAGGGCGAAAAGGTCGAAAGCAAGGTCTATGTTCCGTTCGAACTCGTGACGCCGGACAATCTGTCGAACTACCAGTCGAAGAACTGAGGACCGAATGGTCCGCACTGCCGGAATGAACTGAGCTTCCCGGGGAGGAGATGATCATGGCAATCAGCCCTTCTACCATGGCTGCGGTGCGCGCCAGCGGCGCTGTTCCGCAGGCGGAATATCTCCTGAACGCCGAGAATATCCGCAAGGAGTTTCCCGGCGTGCTGGCGCTCGACGATGTGAGGTTCCGGCTGAAGCGCGGCACCGTTCATGCCCTGATGGGCGAGAACGGTGCCGGAAAATCGACGCTTATGAAGATACTCGCCGGAATATACGTTCCGGATCAAGGCGAGGTCTATCTCAAGGGGCTGCCGATCCGGCTCAAATCGCCGCTCGATGCGCTCGAAAACGGCATCGCCATGATCCATCAGGAATTGAACCTGATGCCGTTCATGACCGTGGCGGAGAATATCTGGATCCGGCGCGAGCCGACCAATTCGTTCGGGCTGGTCGACCACGGCAGGATGTATGACATGACGGCGGAGCTGTTCGAGCGGCTCAACATAAGGCTCGATCCCGACGCCGAGGTGCGCGATCTCAGCGTTGCCAACCGGCAGATGGTGGAAATCGCGAAGGCGGTCTCCTACGAATCCGACGTGCTTATCATGGATGAGCCGACATCGGCGCTGACCGAGCGCGAGGTGGAACATCTGTTCGCCATTATCCGCGATCTGCGCGCGCAGGGCATAGGCATCGTCTACATCACCCACAAGATGAACGAGCTTTTCGAGATCGCCGACGAGTTTTCGGTATTTCGCGACGGGCGATATATCGCCACCCACGCATCGAGCGACGTCACGCGCGACGACATCATCAAGATGATGGTCGGGCGCGAAATCACGCAGATGTTTCCAAAGGAAGAAGTGCCGATCGGCGACGTGGTGCTGTCGGTGAAGGACCTTTCGCTCAGGAACGTGTTCAGGGACGTCTCGTTCGAGGTGCGGGCGGGCGAGATCCTGGGCATTGCCGGCCTGGTCGGATCGGGACGCTCCAATGTGGCGGAGACCATATTCGGCGTCACGCCTGCCACCACCGGGACGATCGCCATCAATGGCAGGACGGTTGCCATCGCTTCGCCGAATGAGGCCATCGGGCATGGCATGGCCTTCCTGACGGAGGATCGCAAGGATACGGGATGTCTTCTCATTCTCGATGTCCTCGAAAACATGCAGATCGCGGTCTTGCAGGAGCGCTTCGTGAAATTCGGCTTCGTCGCCGAGAAGCAGCTCACGGCAGCGTGCCAGGAAATGAGCGACAAGCTCCGGGTCAAGACTCCCGGGCTTGAAGAGAAGATCGAAAACCTGTCCGGCGGCAACCAGCAGAAGGTCCTGATCGGGCGCTGGCTGCTGACAAATCCGAAGATACTGATCCTCGACGAACCCACCCGCGGCATCGACGTCGGCGCGAAGGCGGAAATCCACCGCCTCGTCACGCAGCTGGCGCGGCAGGGCGTGGCGGTCGTCATGATCTCGTCGGAGATGCCCGAAGTGCTGGGGATGAGCGACAGGATCATGGTGATGCATGAGGGGCGCGTGACCGGCTTTCTCGATCGGAAGGACGCGACGCAGGTCAAGGTCATGGAACTGGCGTCGAAATGAAGATGAATCGATGCGGCGGCCGAAATATAGCCGAGGCGATTCACGGGAGGAATTGATATGACAAGCGAACAGGCCACCATACCTGCCGCGGCCCGGCGGAGCCGCCGGATGCCGCCGGAGGTGAACATCCTGCTGGTCCTGATAGGGATCGCGCTCGTCTTCGAAATCCTTGGCTGGATACTGGCCGGCCAGAGCTTCCTGGCGAATACGCAGCGGCTGCGCATCATCATCCTCCAGGTGTCGGTGATCGGCATCATCGCCGTGGGGGTCACACAGGTGATCATCACCGGCGGCGTCGATCTCTCTTCAGGCTCCGTGGTCGGCATGACGGCAATGGTGGCGGCAAGTTTCGCGCAGACGTCCGCATGGGCCAGGCCGATCTATCCGGGCCTCACCGATCTGCCGTTCATCATCCCCATCCTTGTCGGACTGGGCATCGGGCTTCTGGCCGGTTTCATCAATGGCTGGCTGATCGCCCGCACCAGGATTCCGCCTTTCATCGCGACGCTCGGCATGATGGTCTCGGCCCGAGGCGTCGCCAAATGGTATACGAAAGGCTCGCCTATTTCGGGCCTTTCCGATCAATTCACCTTCATCGGTTCCAGCATCTGGCCGGTGGTCATCTTCCTTGTCGTGGCGCTGATCTTCCACATTGCGCTGCGCTATACGCGCTACGGCAAATTCACCTATGCGATCGGCGCCAATGCCCAGGCGGCGCGTGTCTCCGGCATCGATATCGAACGCCACCTGATCAAGGTCTACGCCATTGCCGGCCTGCTGGCGGGGCTTGCCGGCATCGTTACCGCGGCGCGTGCGCAGACGGCCCAGGCCGGCATGGGCGTCACCTATGAACTCGACGCCATCGCGGCAGCCGTCATCGGTGGTACGTCGCTTGCGGGCGGCGTCGGCCGCATCACCGGCACGGTCATCGGTGCGATCATTCTCGGCGTGATGATCTCCGGCTTTACGTTCCTGCGTGTCGATGCCTACTATCAGGAGATCATCAAGGGAGCGATCATCGTCGCCGCCGTGGTCGTCGACGTCTACCGCCAGAAAAAGCGCAAGGTATAGAGTTGGCAGCGCCGGGATTGCGCCCCGGCTTCGTTCAAGAGGAAATGAAATGACAGTACGTTTTGGCCTGCTGGGCGCTGGCCGCATCGGCAAGGTTCATGCCAAGGCTATCGCCGGCAATGCACAGGCGAGGCTGGTGGCCGTTGCCGATGCCTTCGAACAGGCGGCGAGCAGTCTGGCGGCAGACTATGGCTGCGAGATACGCAGCATCGACGAGATCGAGAAGGCGTCCGACATCGACGCGGTGGTCATCTGCACGCCGACCGATACGCATGCGGACCTGATCGAGCGCTTCGCACGGGCCGGAAAGGCGATCTTCTGCGAAAAGCCGATCGATCTCGACCTGTCGCGGGTGAAGGCCTGCCTGAACGTCGTCAGCGAGACGAATGCCGTGCTCATGGTGGGTTTCAACCGCCGGTTCGACCCGCATTTCGCCGCGGTGCGCAAGGCTGTCGATGACGGCGCGGTCGGCGATGTCGAGATGGTGACGATCATCTCGCGCGATCCGGGCGCGCCGCCGGCGGAATATATCACCCGCTCGGGCGGCATATTCCGCGACATGACGATCCATGATTTCGACATGGCGCGGTTCCTCCTCGGAGAAGAGCCGGTCGCGGTGACCGCGCACGCCTCCGTGCTGGTCGACAGGAAAATCGGCGAACTCGGTGACTATGACAGCGTCAGCGTCATCCTTTCGACAGCATCCGGCAGGCAATGCCTTATCTCGAATTCGCGCCGCGCAACCTATGGCTATGACCAGAGGATCGAGGTGCATGGTTCGAAGGGGCTGGTCGCGGCGGAGAACCAGCGCGCCGTTTCCATAGAGATCGCCAACGGCCAGGGCTATACGCGCCCGCCGCTGCATGATTTCTTCATGACGCGCTATACCGAGGCCTATGCCAACGAGATCGCTGCCTTCATCGAGACCATTGCCAAGGGCACCAGGGCATCGCCGAGCGGTGAAGATGGTCTCGCGGCGCTCGCCCTTGCCGATGCCGCGCTGCGGTCCGTGAAAGAGGGCAGGACGATCACGCTCTGATCGACAGGCCGGAACGTTGCCGGGGCGTTTGCCCCGGTTCCGCTATTTCACCAGCCATTCATGTTCAGCGGCATTGTGGAACTTCCATGTGCGCTTCGGTCCGGCCATAACGTTGAGGTAATAGAGGTCATAGCCATGGCAGGCGGCGCAGGGATGATAGCCCTTGGGCACGAGAACGACGTCGCCATCCTCGATCGCCATCGCCTCGTCCAGCGACCGGTCATCGGTATAGACCCGCTGGAAACCGAAGCCCTGCGGCGGGTTCAGGCGATGGTAATAGGTCTCTTCGAGATAGGATTCGGCCGGTAGATTGTCCTGGTCGTGCTTGTGCGGCGGATAGCTCGACGTATGGCCGCCCGGCGTGATCACCTCGACCACAAGCAGCGAATCCGCAGGCTCGTTCTCGGGCAGTATGTTGGTGACATAGCGCGTGTTGGTTCCCGCGCCGCGCACTTCCTGTCCAAGATCATCCGGCGCAATGACGCGTACCGGCAGGCCGCCGCCGAGACCCGGCGCCGAGCACACGGCCAGTTCCACATCCGTCTCCGCCGTCAACGACCATTCGGAACCCTGCGGCAGGTAGACCGACCAGGGTTTGCCGTCGAAAGGCGACATCCGCTGTCCGAGTAGGCCGAGTTCCGCGCCATTGGCCCTCACTTTGCCCTTGCCGGTGACGAATACGAGGCACAATTCCCGCTCGCCAGCCGTGCCGCAGACGGATTGGCCGGCTTCCAGGCGGTGAAGGCCAAAGCCGACATAGGACCAGCCGGCGCTTTCGGGCGTAACATCGACCACGTGGCCATTGCCGGAAATCGCCTTCAGCAAGAGCTTCGACATGAAGTTACTCCTTATCGGTGGTATCGGTGGTATCGGCCGTCGCCGGCGCTGCAGGCTCTGACGGATCGTAGATGACGAAGAATTGCCAGATGCCATAGCCGCCGAAGCCGAGCGCGATGACACCCCAGAACGGCTCGCCG
Organism: Phyllobacterium sp. 21LDTY02-6; assembly: GCF_023554255.2. GTDB lineage: Bacteria > Pseudomonadota > Alphaproteobacteria > Rhizobiales > Rhizobiaceae > Phyllobacterium. The sequence goes on from NZ_JAMJWD020000001.1 coordinate 193,172, forward strand.
GTGACGAACTCGACGATAGCCCAGATCAGGCAGGCGGCGACCACGGCGATACGGCGCCAGAGCGGCCGAAAAAACGGGTGGTTCGAGTCCCTCGCCAATGGCATTCTCCTTATTTCAGGCCTGCTTCCTCGATGAAACGGCTCAGATTTGCGTGTCCCAGGCTGGAATAGACCGCCGGATCGGCCTTTTCAGGGTCCTGTTCTGCCTCGACGACGATCCAGCCGCTATAGCCGCGCAGTTCCTTCAAGACGCGAACATAGTCGATCAACCCGTCGCCAGGAACCGTGTAGACGCCGGCGAGCACGGAGTCGAGGAAAGACCAGTCTTCCCGGTTGGATCGCCACATCACATCTTCGCGGATGTCCTTGCAGTGGACATGGCCGATGCGCGGCTTGTAATGGCGGGCGATGCGGGCGGGATCTCCGCCGCCCCAGGTCGCATGGCCGGTATCGAGCAGCAATTGCACCGCTTCGCCGGTGACATCCATGAAACGGTCGATTTCGGCCTCGGATTGCACGACCGTGCCCATATGATGGTGGTAGACCAGTCGAAGACCGTATTGCGCCATGACAAGCTCCGCGAACTTCGTATAGCGCTCACCGAACACGGTCCATGCCGCCTTCTGCAGGACAGGGCGCGCCGAAAGCGGTGTTTCCTTCTGCGAATGGATGGCGTTTGAGGTCTCGGCGGCGATCAGCACCGAGCAGCCCATTTCCTTCAGGAGCGTCGCATGGCCGGCCACGGCCGCAAGTTCCGCTTCCGCATCGCGCAGCAGAAGTTCGGTCGAGTACCAGCCCGACACCAGCTCATGCCCGTATTGCTGCAATATGGGACGCAGCTGCGCCGCCTGGCGGGGAAACTTGTTGCCAAGCTCCATGCCGGTGAATCCCGCCGCCCTTGCCTGTTCCAGGCAGGTTTCCAGCGAAATATCGCCGCCGATCTCCAGCATGTCGTCATTGGACCAGCCGATTGGGTTTGCCCCTATACGGATCATTTCTATTTCCTCAGCTCGCGATTTGCTTGGTTTCAGGCTCGGGCGGCGGTGTCAGTCTCCGACGCGCTGGCGCTTGATCTGTTGCTCGTAATTCTTTCGTGCCGCCTCCACCTGGGGGCGGGAACTCACCTGCGGAACCGCGACATCCCACCAATGGCCGCCCTCTTCGGTGGAAGCCAGCGGGTCGGTGTCGATGACGACGACGGTCGTCCTGTCATTCGTCCTGGCGCGCTCCAGCGCGGTCTCCAGCTCGGCAATGGAAGACACTTTCTCGGCCAGTGCGCCGAGGCTGCGGGCATGGGCGGCAAAGTCGATATCGGGGAGAACCTCGTGGCGCGCATCCTTCAGGAGATTGTTGAAGCTGGCGCCACCCGTGCTCATCTGCAGCCGGTTGATACAGCCATAGCCCCTGTTGTCGAGCAGCACGATCGTGAGGCGCTTGCCCAGCATGACCGATGTGGCGATCTCCGAATTGAGCATGAGATACGATCCGTCGCCGACCATCACCACGATCTCGTCGTCAGGGCGAGCCATCTTGGCGCCAAGGCCGCCGGCTATCTCATATCCCATGCAGGAGAAGCCATATTCGGCGTGATAGGAGCCCGGCTTGCCCGCCTGCCACAATTTGTGCATTTCGCCCGGCAGGCCGCCGGCCGCGTGGAGCACCGTAGCATCGCTGCCCAGGCTGCGCTGGACGGCGCCGATGACCTGCGCGTCCGAGGGCAGGGGGGCATTGGTTGCGGCCGTCACCTTCGCGGCGGCCCGTTGCCATTCGCCCTTGCCGGATCTGGCGTTCTCGGTCCAGCCTTGCGGCGCTCTATATTGCGGCAAGGCGGCCGCAAGCTCGGCAAGTCCTTCCCGCGCATCGGCGACGAGCGGCAGCGCCTTGTGTTTCGCCGCGTCGAAAGGCTGAACGTTCAACCCGACAAAAGTCTTGCCTTCGCCCTGGAACAATGCCCAGGAACCGGTGGTGAAATCCTGCAGGCGCGTTCCGACGGCGATGATGACATCGGCTTCGCTGGCAAGTCGGTTCGCAGCCGAGGTGCCGGTCACGCCGATGGCCGCCATGTTGAGCGGATGATCGTCGGGCAGGGAGGACTTGCCGCCCTGCGTCTCGCTGACCGGTATTCCGTGCGTCTCTGCGAATCTGGCGAGTTCCTCCGAGGCCTGCGAATAGATGACGCCGCCGCCCGCGATGATGAGCGGCTTTCTGGCACCCTTGATCGCCTCGACGGCGGCCGACAGTTCCTGCCGGTCGGGCCGGGGACGGCGCTGCGTCCAGATGCGTTCCTCGAAGAACGTCTCGGGGTAATCATATGCTTCGGCCTGAACATCCTGGCAGAGCGCCAGTGTGACGGGACCGCATTCCGCCGGATCGGTCAAAACCGCCATCGCCCGCGCAAGCGCCGGTATGATCTGTTCGGGACGCGTGATGCGGTCGAAATAGCGCGAAACGGGGCGGAAGCAGTCATTGGCCGAGATGGTGCCATCGGCGAATGATTCCACCTGCTGCAGGACCGGGTCCGGCACGCGATTGGCGAACACGTCGCCGGGCAGCAGCAGCAGCGGCAGGCGGTTGACATGGGCAAGCGCCGCGGCCGTCACCATGTTCGTCGCGCCGGGGCCGACCGAACTCGTCACCGCCATCATGCGCTGGCGAAAGCTCGCCTTGGCAAAAGCGATGGCGGCGTGGGCCATGGCCTGCTCATTATGGGCGCGATAGGTCGGAAGCTCATCGCGCACCTGATAGAGCGCCTCGCCCAGCGCGGCCACGTTGCCATGGCCGAATATCGCCCATACGCCGGCGAAGATCGGTGTCTTGCGGCCCTCGAACATGGTCATCTGGGCGGCAAGAAAGCGTGTCAGCGCCTGCGCCATAGTCAGGCGGATGGTCTTGGTCATATCGGTCTCCTCCCGGCGTCCCACCCGGCGGCGCTTGGCGAACAGGCACAAGCTGCCGGAATTGTCGGCGCCATCTATTCTATGCTGCGCGGCGGTTGCGGCTGGCAAGCCACGCGGCGGTCAATTTTTCGAAACGTTCCGCCATCTGGTCGATGGCCGCTTCGTCACCGATCCTGCCAGCAAGCCAGTTCTCCGCCGCATCCATGAAAATCGTCCGCCCGACGGCAAAACCCTTCACCACAGGCGTCGCGGCGGAAGCGGTGAAGGCCGCCTCCAGCTCGTCGTGCGGGGCCTCCAGACCGAGGAGCACCACGCCGCGGCACCAGGGGTCGTTGCGGTCGATCACGGCTTCGATCTTCTGCCACGCCGTTGCCGAAGCCTGCGGCTCCAGCTTCCACCAATCGGGCTTTATGCCCAGCGCGTACAGTTCCTCCAAGGCACGGGCAATGGTGTCGTCGCCGAGTTCGCCATGCTTGCCGGCGATGATCTCGAGCAGGAGTTCGCGCCCCACCTTGCGCGCGGCTTCGAACAGCGTGCGCAATTTCTCCTGCTGCTCGCGCTTCAGTTCCGCCGGATCGTCCGGATGGTAGAAGCACAGGCATTTGATGCAGTGGTCCACCGGCCATTCGACCAGTTGCGAGCCGATATCCTGCGAGAATTCGAACCGCAGCGGGCGCGATCCGGGCAGTTCCACCGGCCGTCCGAGCCAATCGAACGGATGGCGCGCCAATTCGAACATCGCTTCGCGGCCGAACCTCTCGTCCAGCAGCATGCCATAGCCCGGGCGGCCGTCCGCGACCTTCGCGGCTGCCCTGACGGCCAGTATCTTGAAGGCGGCAACCCGTTCCAGATCCGCGCCGAGGCGTTTCGCAAGCTCCTCCAGCTGCACGCGATGATCGATCGCAAACGTCATCATCGACGGGATGTCGCGCCGCCTCGTGGTCGCCCAATGCACATGGTTGATCGCCTCGTCCTTGCGCAGGGCGCGATGCGGGCTGCCATGTTCGAGGAAATGCTGAAGCTCCGCGAAGGTCGGGATCTCCGGCGCGCATAGCAGGCGCGACACGGCGAAGGCGCCGCAGGCATTGGCCCAGGTCGCCGCCGTGCCCAGCGTTTCTCCGCTCAGCCAGCCGCGCAGCAGGCCCGACATGAAGGCATCACCGGCACCAAGCACGTTGAAGACCTCGATCGGGAAGCCCTTGCCGACGATGCCGTCCTCCAGATCGTCCGGTATGTCGCCGTCATAGACGATGCAGCCCATGGGGCCGCGCTTCAGCACGATTGTTCCACTGGACAGGGACCGAATGGTCCTGAGTGCCGAAAGGAGCTCACTCTTCCCCGATGCTATCAGCACTTCCTCTTCGGTGCCGACAATGAGATCGCAGTCGGGAAGCACCGTCTTCAGCTGATTGGATACCGCTTCCGAAGCGATATAGCGGCTGTCGCCGGCGGCATGGCCGGCGAGACCCCAGAGATTGGGGCGGTAGTCGATGTCGAACACGACCTTGCCGCCGGCCTCCTTCATGAGGCGGATGGCCTTGCGCTGGGCCGCATCCGTATTGGGGCGCGAAAAATGCGTGCCCGTCACCACCACGGCGCGGGCGGAGCGGATGAACTCCGGATCGATATCATCTTCCTCCAGCGCCATATCGGCACAGTTTTCCCGGTAGAAGATGAGCGGAAAGCTCCTGTCGTTCTCGACGGAGAGGATGACCAGCGCCGAAAGGCGGTCGGGGTCGGTGATGAGCCCGCGCGTGGACACGCCCTCGCGAACCATCTGCTCGCGGATGAACCGGCCCAGCTGCTCGTCGCCGACACGCGACAGCAGCGCCGATTTCAGCCCGAGACGGGCCGTTCCGATGGCAATATTCGCGGGGCAGCCGCCGACCGACTTGGCAAATGAGGCAATATCTTCCAGGCGGGAGCCGATCTGCTGGCCATAGAGATCGACGGAAGACCGGCCAATCGTAATCACGTCAAGCGCCGCGCCGGTAGCAGTCTCGTTCATGTCTTCCTCTCCCTGAGCCTGCGTCTGCGACCGAGGCTGTTCTGCCAATGACGGGGCAGGCATGGGTCATATGAAATAATAATTCTACAGTATCGTCAATATGGAATGTATATTCTTTTTTGACGCAGGAGGCACGAAATCGATGGGTTTTCGCGTCAGCTCCGGCGCCTTTCGGCGACGCTCACGGTCAGCGCCATGGCGAGCGCCATGGTGCCGGAAAGAGAGCGAAAGCCGGAGAAATCTCCCTCCGCAGCCTCGAACCAGACCTTGGCGGACTGCGCCAGCGGCGAAAAGGCGCTGTCGGTGATGGCAATGACAGGCACCTCGCGCGCCGCGAGCAGGGCCGCATGTTCGATGGTCGCCGAGGCATAGGGCGAGAAGCTGATGGCGATTGCCGCATCGCGCGGGCCGGCGAAGGACAGGATTTCAGGGTCGATGCCGGATGTCGATTCCACCAGCTGGTTGCGCACCTTGAGCTTGCCGAAAGCATAGGCCATGTAGGCGGTGATCGGATAGGACCGGCGGCGCGCCACGAGGTAGATCGTTTCCGCCTTCGCCAATATATCGACCGCCCGTTCCAGGACGTCTTCCTCCACCTGCCGCGAGATCGTGTCGATGGAATGGCTCGCCGCGGTGAGGAAGCCATCGAGAATCGCCCGGTTCTTCGAGAGGCCGAGCGTGCCGCCCCGCAATGCCGACAGGCGCTCCTCATAGGAAATCTGGCGTTCGCGCAGGCGCTCGCGGAAAACGGCCTGAAGGCTGGTGAAGCCGTCGAAGCCCAGATGCTGCGCGAAGCGGATCAGCGTCGAGGGCTGCACATCGGCGGTCTGGGCGATGCTGGCCGCGGTGCCGAAGGCGATCTCGTCGGGATTGCTCAGCGCATAGGCGGCAACCTGCGCCAGCCGCTTCGGAAACTGCTCGCGCCGTTCCAGTATCAGCGCCCGCAATGCTTCGAAATCCCGCGGCAAATTTGCGTCATTATCCATCATGTTTTCCCGAATCGTCGCCTGCGCCATAGCATAGAATAAAATATTTATATCAAAACGGATTACTTATTCCATTTTTTGTTTTCATCGACTACTTCTTCGATCAACGGTCCATCGGGAGGAACAACATGATCGGAGTAGGATTGATCGGCACCGGCTTCATGGGCAAGTGCCACGCGCTGGCATGGAACTCGGTCCGGGCCGTGTTCGGCGATGTGCCTGCCATCCGCCTCGTTCATCTTGGCGAAGCAAATATCGATCTGGCCGAGCGCCGTGCTGCCGAATTCGGCTTCGAGAAGGCCTCGGGCGATTGGCGGGCGGTGATCGACGACCCGGACGTGCAAATCGTGTCGATCACCACGCCCAACCAGTTCCATCCCGAGATGGCGATCGCCGCGCTCGAGGCCGGCAAGCATGTCTGGTGCGAAAAGCCGATGGCGCCTGCCTTTGCCGATGCCGAGGCGATGGCGGCGGCCGCGGGCAAGGTCGGGCGTGTCGCGGCATTGGGCTATAATTACATCCAGGGCCCGGCAATTCGCCATATTGGCCGGCTTCTGGCGGAAAATGCCATTGGCGACATCAACCATCTGCGCATCGAGATGGATGAGGATTTCATGGCCGACCCTGCTGCGCCGTTCAACTGGAAACACGCCGCCACCTCGGGCTATGGCGCGCTGGACGATTTTGCGGTGCATCCGCTATCGTTGCTGTTCATACTTTTCGGCCGCGTGGCGCGCGTCATGTGCGACATGTCCAAGCCATACGCCACGCGCCGGACGGAAACGGGGTCGGACCGTGTCGTCGAGACCCATGACAGCGCCAGCGTGCTGATGCACATGGAGAATGGCGTCGCGGGAACGCTGCAGGTCAATCGTTCCGCCTGGGGCCGCAAGGGGCGGATCGCATTGCAGATATTCGGCTCCGCCGGTTCGATCCTTTTCGACCAGGAGCGCGCCAATGAATTCCAGCTCTATTCGACATCGGATCGCCCGACCGAACAGGGTTACCGCACCATCCTCACGGCGCCGCATCATGAGCCGTACGACCGGTTCATTCCGGCGCCCGGTCATGGTCTGGGCTTCAATGATCTGAAGATCATCGAATGCCACGAGCTGATCAAGCGCATCGGGGGCGAGCCGGCCCGGCTCATCGAGTTCGCGGACGGAATCGAGATAGAGCGCACCGTTCATGCCATGGCCCGCTCGTTCTCCGAACAGCGATGGGTCGAAGTGCGCTAGCACTAGTGACCCGAATCTGAAGTTCACTACATTATTGCAGCAGCGTCAGATGAACTTCAGATTCGATAAGGTCACTAGCAACTATATGTTTCTAGTGTGGTTTTCGGCATTGAAATACGCTCCGGCCCCTGCCGCCATAGTCAGGCGTATTTCAATTCCACCACACTAGCTCTCGCGCCTACCAGCGTAGCAGATAGCGCCCGGCGAGCGCGCCGATCAGTGCCGGACCCATGACGCCGAGCGTGTACCAGATCGCTATGAAGGGCATGCCGCCCTCGGTGCAATGAAAGGAATAGACGAGGGAGCCGAGGCCACCCGCCGCCAGCCCCGCAGCGGCGCCGGCCAGCGTCAGTCGCGTCGGCGCGAGGCCGCGGAGAATCCAGAACGCCCCGACGAGGAAAGGCATGGCCAGGGTGGTGATGTAAAGCGTGCAGACGGCGACGGACTTTCCCATCAGCAGCGGCATGTGGCTCTCCGGCGGCATCATCGACAATTGGCCGATCGCCAGCGCAACGAGCGCGGTGACCGCCATTGCGATCGCCACCAGATGCGGGCGGATGCGCCCGAGGGGATAGGCGATGCGCTTGACCGCCCATATTCCGGCAAGGGAGAGCGCGAACGTGTAGCCGAGCTTGACCCAGAACGGCCATGTCCAGACCGCCGACATCATGTCTGGCCGCAGACCGAGCCAGAAATACATCAGCAGTGACGATACGGCCAGGCTCGCGCCGAAGCCGATGGCGACGCGCCGCCCCACCTGATCGGGCTGGACAGGCTTCAGGTCGCCGGCGAGGCGAGCGATCAAATCATCTGTCGCCATGACCATCTCCCTTCAGCCGGGCGGCAATCGCCTTTAACCCTCTATGGACCGTAACCTTCACCGACGACTCCGAAAGACCAGTGCTTTGTGCCACTTCTGCTATGGATTGACCCTCGATCCGCGTGCGGTAGATGAGATCGCGTGACTTCTCCGGCGCAATCTGCAGCAGTCTTTCGACGTCCATCCGGTCCGCGATCCCTTCGCCATCATCGGAGGCGATCAGATCATGCGCATCGTCCAGCGGGACGGTGGCCCGGATCCTGTGCCGCCGGAAATGGTCGATCAGCTTGTACCTTGCTATGGCATGCAGCCAGGATGTGAAGGGACGATCCACCTCGTAGGTCGCGCGCCGCGTATGCAAGGCCATCAGCGTATCCTGCACCAGATCGTCGGCATCGCCCCTGTGACCGTCCGCGAGGCGGCGCAGGAAATACGACCGCAGATGGCGGGCTACCTCGTCCAGCAGCACGGCATAGCTGCGTGCATCGCCCGCAAGGCTCGCCAGCATCAATTCCTTCAAGCGCGGTTCGACTGAATTCACTCCGGTTCTCGATCTTATTCGAAGCAGCGGCGGAAAAGGTTACACATGGGGTTACACATGGCCCCGAATGCGGTGCAAGGTCAATGCGGCAGCCGCTCCTCATCATCCCAGCCTTTTCTCAGCCTTTCGCATCACCAATGCGTGATGATTGTAACCAACGCCGCCTGCAACGCGTATTGCCAGAGTGACCTGAGCACAGGCGAAGGTTTTAACTGGAAGCCATCGGCTCCAACATAGGAGAACAGATATGAATATCCTGGCCAAGAAGATCATCCTGTCGGCATTTGTGGCCGCGGCGGGCCTTTCGGCTGTCAATCTGGCTGCTGCCGAGGACGCCATGAAGGCGGATCCGATGAAGAAGCATGAGGCGATGAAGACCGATGCCATGAAGACTGATGCGATGAAGCCAGCGAAACCGGATGCGATGAAAAAGGACGCCATGAAATCCGATGCCATGAAATCCGACGCCATGAAGGCAGACCCGATGAAGGCGGATGCCATGAAGAAGAAGCCGGATGCAATGGCGCCCGCCAAGCAATAGGATATCCGGCGTGATCGGGCGCTGCGCCTGATCACGCCATGCGGGGCGGGGCCATGGAGATGCCGATGACGCAGGTTGCTACAAGTTCCGACAAGCCGGCACGGGTGAAGGTCTATCGCCATTCGCTCGCCGTGCGCATCACCCATTGGCTCAATGTGCTTTGCCTGACCTTCCTGTTGATGAGCGGGCTGCAGATATTCAACGCCCATCCCTACCTCTATTGGGGCGAATATGGTTCCGACGCGCTGCCGGACGCATCCTTTGTCGCCATCGAAGCCTATGCGGATGGCGACAGCATGAAGGGCGTGACCCGTGTCGGGCCGATAGCGATGACGACGACCGGCGTGCTCGGCGCATCCTACAGCGGCGGCGAACTGACGCCGCGCGCCTTTCCGGCCTGGCTCACCATCCCGTCTTACCAGGATCTCGGAACCGGGCGGCGCTGGCACTTCTTCTTTGCCTGGTTCTTCGTCATCAATGGCCTCGTCTACCTGGTTTATGGCCTGGTTTCGCGTCACTTTCGCCGCGACCTGCTGCCGGCGGCGGAGGAACTGACGCCGCGCCACCTCGGCCACGAAATAGCGCAGCATGCGCGGCTGAGATTTCCGAGGGGCGAGGCGGCCCGGCGCTATAATTCGCTGCAGAAGCTGGCCTATCTCGGCGTGGGCTTCGTGCTGCTGCCGCTGATGGTGCTGACGGGATTGACCATGTCGCCGGGCTTCAACGCCATCTTTCCCTGGCTGCTCGACCTGTTCGGCGGCCGCCAGTCGGCGCGGACGCTGCATTTCATCGTTGCTGCGCTCACCGTCGGCTTCGTTGTCATTCATCTGGCGATGGTGCTGCTGTCGGGCGTCTGGAACAATCTGCGCTCGATGATAACCGGTTATTACACGCTGCATCTTGACGGCGGCAGGAGGACTGGCGATGAGCATTGATCTGACACGGCGCCGCTTTCTCATCGGCGGCACTCTGGCTTCCACCAGTCTCCTGGCGGGCTGCGATGCGCTGGTCGAGAACAAGTCGATCGACAATGTGTTGCAGGCCGGCGAGTGGCTGTCGTTGAAGGCCCAGCGCCTGCTATTGTCCGGCCAGCAACTGGCGCGGGAATATACGGAGGCGGACCTTTCGCCCGTCTTCAAAGCCAATGGCACGCAATTGCCGGAGACGGACGAGTATAAGCGGCTGATGGACGGGCAATTCGCCGATTGGCGGCTGATCGTCGACGGCCGGGTGCGCACCCCCCTCAGCCTGTCGCTGGCCGACCTCAAAGCCATGCCTGCCCGCACGCAGATTACCCGCCATGATTGCGTCGAGGGATGGAGCGCAATCGGCAAATGGACGGGCGTGCAGCTTGGCGCCGTACTTGAGAAGGCCGGTCTTGCTCCCGGCGCGCGCTATGCCGTATTCCATTGCGCCGACGATTACGAACAATCGCTCGACGGCAGCGGGCGCTACTATGAAAGCATCGATCTCGTGGATGCCTGGCATCCGCAGACCATCCTCTCCTACAGCATGAACGGCAGGGATCTCGAAATTGCCCATGGCGCGCCCCTGCGCCTGCGGGTCGAGCGCCAGCTCGGCTACAAGCACGCGAAATATCTCATGCGGATCGAACTGGTGGATTCTTTCGCCCATATCGGTTCTGGCCGCGGCGGATTCTGGGAAGATCGCGGCTATCAATGGTATGCGGGCATATAGGGGTATGCGGGCATACGGGCCCGGTACGCACAAGGTGTCACGATAGGTCTTTGTCCGGCTGCTATCCTCTGCCATAAGAAGGCAGAACTGGCAGGAGAGATAAATTGGCTTCGATACAAGGCAAGACCTATGCGGGCTTTCTGTTCGACATGGACGGAACATTGATGAACTCGACGGCGGCCGCCGAACGGGTGTGGGGGCGGTGGGCCGAGGCGCATGGGCTCGACGCCAGGACCTTCCTGCCGACGATGCATGGCGTGCGCGCCGTCGATACGATCCGCAGGCTCGGCCTCGATGTCGATCCGCAGGCGGAGGCAGACAAGATCACGAGGGCGGAGATAGACGATGTCGAAGGTATCGTGGCCTTGCCCGGCGCCCTCGAATTTCTTGCCGGCCTGCCCCGGGACAAATGGGCGATCGTGACGTCCTCGCCGCTCGAACTTGCGAAGCGCCGCCTTGCCGCCGCGGGCATTCCCGTGCCGGACGTGCTGGTGACGGCCGAAGACGTCGAGGTCGGCAAGCCCAATCCCGATTGCTATCTCATCGGCGCCGCCCGGCTTGGCGTGCCCGCAAGCCGCTGCCTCGTCTTCGAGGATGCCGTGCCGGGAATCCTCGCCGGCGATGCCGCGGGCGCCGACGTGCTGGTCATCACCGCAACCCATCAACATCCGATCGAGACGGCGCACCCGACCATTCGGGATTATGAGGGGGTGCGGGCCGAGACCGGCGAAGATGGTGCGCTTTCCGTGCTCGAATTCGCCTGAGCGAGGTTTCCGGCAGGAAATAAATCGAGATATTTCTTTTAATCCGCCAGCGCTTTTCCCATATGCAAGGGGAATTCTACGCACAGGAGCATTGCATGCCGTTCATTTTTTCCGCCTTGAGCCGAATTTCCGCCGTTGTCCTCATCGGATTGGCGGTGACGTTCAGCGCAGTCTACGAGGCCGACGCCCGTCGCGGCGGTGGTGGCTTTGGCAGCCGAGGCACCCGGACCTTCCAGGCGCCGGCACCGACGCGCACCGCGCCGAACAATGCTGCTCCTATCGAGCGCAGCATGTCGCCGCGTCCGCAGAACCAGCAGACGACGGCACAGCCACAGGCCGCGCAGCAGCGTCCGGGCCTGTTCGGCGGCATGGGCCGCTCGCTGCTCGGCGGTCTTCTCGTCGGCGGCCTGATCGGCGCCATGCTCGGCCATGGATTTGGCGGTATCGCCGGCCTGTTCGGCATGCTGATCCAGATCGCGCTGATTGCCGGCCTCGCAATGCTCGCCTTGCGCTTCTTCCGCTCGCGCCAGCCGGCAACGGCAACAGCCGGCGGTCAGGGCTTTGGCCGTGACGGCTTCGCCCGGCGCGATATGGCTGGCGACACCAACAACCAGGCTTCGCCGCTGCGCGTACCGACAATCGGTTCCGGCCAGCCCCAGAGTGGGCAGAAGCCCGGCTTCGCCGGCGGTCAGTCAGCAGCACCGTCCCAGGGCGGCGATGAAATCGGCCTGACGCAGGCCGATCTCGACCGTTTCGAGCAGTTGCTCACCGAAGTGCAGACGGCCTATGGCAAGGAGGATTATGCGACATTGCGGCGGCTGACGACGCCGGAAGCCATGTCCTATCTCGCCGAGGAGCTCGGCCAGAACGCCACGGACGGGCTGCGCAACAGCGTGTCCGACGTCAAGCTGCTGCAGGCGGATATCGCCGAAGCCTGGGCGGAAGGCGCACAGGAATATGCGACGACCGCGATGCGCTATTCCAGCATCGATGCCATGCTCGACCGTACGACCGGCCGCGTCGTGCAGGGCGATGAGGGCGAGCCGTCGCAGACCACCGAAGTCTGGACCTTCGTCCGCGAAAACGGCTCGGAGTGGAAACTCGCGGCCATCCAGGACGCAGCCTGACCAGCATGAGAGGCGCCGCCGGACCTGGTTCCGGCGTCGCCCCGGCCTCAGGCCTTTTCGGCCTTACATCTGGGCCGCCTGATCCTCGACCGGCGCCGCAGCCTGCGTCACTGGTGGCAGCGGCGCTGGTTTGCGTCCCATCAGTTCCTGCCGCCCGCGCCGGGAAAATGGCTGCAATAGCTGGCCGAGGAAACCGGGCGCGACCCTGCCATTGATGCCGATATCGACGGGCGATGGCCTGTCCGGATTATGGTAGCTGCCGAAGACCTGGTCCCACAGCACGATATTCTCGCAATAATTGGTATTGCCCTCGCGTCTGTTGCGCGAATGATGCCAGCGGTGCAGCCGCGGCGTCACGAATATATAGTCCAGGAGCCCGGTGCGCATGGCGATATTGCAATGGGTCAGCAGGCCGGCGATCGCCGTGATGGCCGCGACCCAGAGAAAGACCGGCAGCGGCGCGCCGAGGAGATAGAGCGGTATCTGGCTGAGCGCGATCTTGAACAGCGAATCGAAGAGATGAAACCGCCCGGTATTGATCACCCAAAGCCGCGTCACGCTGTGGTGGAGCGCGTGGAAGCGCCAGAAATAAAGGCGCTCATGGGCGATCCTGTGCGCCGCATAGAGCCCGAGTTCGGCGATGATCAAGGCCAGCACGACCTGGACGGGCAAAGGCAGGAAATCCGGCCATAGAGTGCTGAAACGCGCGGAAATCGGCTGCACATGGGCGGCGATCAACATCGGGCCGGATGCTGCGAGACTTGCGGCGACCTGAACCAGTCCCTTCGTCAGCAGCGTATGGGCCAGATTGTTGAAGGTCTCGCCATCCGGCTCGAGCCAGCTGGTCTCATAGGGCAGCAAGCGTTCGAAAAGCGCGATGATCGCCACCGTCGTCAGATAGACCACATTGAACCAGAACACGGGATGCGCGGCCTCGAAAGCCATGCCAGCGGCGGTGAGGCCGCCAAAGAAGATGGCCGGCCACAACAGGTATTGCAGGACCCGGATCGCATTGGAATCGCTTGACTGGCTCAAGGGCGGCACTCTCTCTTGCAGCGGGATGCGCCGGCCTGTGGCAATGGATATTGCGGCCGCATCTTCGGGAGGCTCGACATATCACCCACTTGCCGCTGCGAGCGCAAATCAATTCTGTCTTGCGGTCCGGTGTGGGCGGCTCCAGTCGGGGCGGCCCAGACATGCGCCCCAGACGGGTGGGTCCCAGTAGGTGCGGCCCCAGTCGGTGCTGCGTCGGATGCGCGTGCGAAAGCTAGTTCCGGTCGTGGCAGTCAAGCATGCCATTGGTGCAGGACGGTCTGGTCGATTGCTGCTGTTTCTCGTCGGGCGTCCAGTTATTGTAGGTTCCGCAAGCCGACAGGCTCAAGGTGACAAGGACGAACCCCAGAATACGTCTTTTCATTTATCCAGCCTCATGATCGATTCCCGCGCCGCTCCACTAACCGGAACGCCAGCGCGGCCGATTGTAGTTTGACTTCGAGATTCGGAAAAGACGAGATTGCAGGCGAGGCGTGTTCCGTGAAGCCCCGCGCGGCGGCCTGACTATGTGAATGCAATGATTGCCAGGAAAATCGCCAGCATTAAAACAATGATCGATAGATTGAATACTTTGGACTCGACGGCGCCTAGTTCTTCTTCAAGGCGCTTCATTTTCCCCGATTTGCTCGACTTTTCCTTGTCTTCCGTAGGGGTAGAGTAACCCTGCTCATAGTCGTTCATGATTTTGCTCTGGTGAAATTGAGAAAGGCCCGCCTCCGCACAGAGAGCCGCGAAGATTTGCCAACGAAGATGGTTATCAGCAAGTTATGGCCGCGCCTAGATGTATTTCAGAAATATTTCAAAACTTGAATCAATTGAATGTTGCAAAATATTGCGGAGGTCGGCTGGGCATGAATTTCCCTGCGTGTCGGGCCTGAAGAGCTAAGCGGGGGCACCCGCCAGGCCAACGCGAACTTGGGGATCGGCTGAAGCTGCTCTCCTGTGGCTGGTGAGCTTTCACAGGAAAACCAAAAAAGACGCGCTGCGGACCGTCGGTCGGGCGCTGCGGGATGGTCAGCTGGAGAGAAAGTATGGCACGGAGGGACGTCATCCCCTCACAGGTCCGGCGAACCGTCCTGGTGAAACCTGGCTCGCACCACAGCCCATTATGGTGCATAACAATTCCTATTGCAACATGAGGTGAACGCGGGAGGCGGAGGACCATTCAGAAGCTTGCGGTGAGTTCGGAGGGGCCTCAATTATCGAGCTATAAAAGGCCTTCAAACGCTCTTCAAAGTCCGCTCAAGATCAAAGCGTAAATTCTAAAACCTGGTGGCAAAAAATCAAAACCCCGCGTCCAGCTACATCCATATCATCAAAATGCAGGAATTCTCATGAAACTGACAGCAGACATGCCGCGTCAGGGAGCCGTGAGAGGCCCGAAGCGCTGCAAAGATCAGACTGACAAGAAAAATGGTAGCGAAGGAGGGATTCGAACCCCCGACACAAGGATTATGATTCCTCTGCTCTAACCTACTGAGCTACTTCGCCCCACATGCGCGCCCGGTGTGCCTGCGAAAAGTCAGGCCGGAACGCGGCGCCATTTGCCAATTGCAACTGGGACGTGGCGGGGTATAGGTGCATGACAGGAAGCTGTCAAGCAATCTTCTGGGCATAAAGCGGCCAATCAATGCCTCTTTTTGGCGGCGGGGCCATGCTGCGAAGCCCGGGTTGCGGCGGGCGTTTGCGGCACCTGCCCGTGCGGGGGAATTACCAAAAGGTCAACGCGAACTCTTGTGTTCGTTTCGCCGTCCAGATATTGCATGCGACCATGAGCACAGCTGAAAAGATGCCTCCGCGAATTGCAGTCTTGGGTTGCGGTTACTGGGGCAGCAATCACATTCGCACATTGAAGAGCCTCGGCGCGCTTTATGCCGTGTCGGACCAGAACAGCGATCGCGCTGCCGGCTTCGCGGCCGATCAGGGCGTCGAAGCCATTGCCGTCGATGATCTTTTCACCCGTCCGGATGTCGATGCCATCGTCATGGCCCTGCCGCCGCAGTTCCATGCGCAATCCGCCATTCGGGCGGTGAGCAACGGCAAGGACGTGCTCGTCGAAAAGCCGATCGCGCTGACGGTTCCCGATGCCGAGGCTGCGGTCAAGGCTGCCCATGATCATGGCCGCATCTTCATGGTCGGGCATGTGCTGCGCTTTCATCCGGCCTTCGAGAAGCTGCTTGAACTGATCAAGGCCGGCGATCTCGGCGATGTCAGCTATATCCATTCGCACCGGCTCGGGCTCGGCAAGTTTCATACGGAGAACGATGCGCTGTGGGATCTTGCGCCGCATGACCTGTCGATGATCCTCGCCATCACCGGCACGGAACCGCTCGAAGTGCGCGGCGAGGGGGCGGCGGTGCTCGACCATCTCAGCGATTTCGCCCATCTGCATCTGCGCTTCCCCAATAATGTGCGCGGGCATCTTTTCGCCTCACGCCTCAATCCCTATCGCGAGCGCCGGCTGACGGTCGTCGGCAACAAGGCCATGGCGGTCTTCGACGACATGGAGCAATGGGACCGGAAACTTGCCGTCTACAAGCATTCGATCTGGCAGGATGAAGGCCAATGGGCATCGACGACCGAGGAGCCCAGCTATGTGAAGGTTGCGCATGGCATGCCTCTCACGCGCGAATTGCAGAACTTCATCGATTGCATCGGCTCGCGCAACGAGCCGCGCACGGATGGCGAGGAGGCGATCCGCGTCCTGCGCATCCTGACCGCCGGTACGGTCGTGCATAACAAGGTGAAGTGATCGCTCTTGCCCCGGCTCTTCTGTTGCCCTCGGCTTCAAGCGTTGTTACAAGGCCGGACAAACTTTGAACGGCAGCATCTGGCGGCATTTCCTCCGCCCTTCTAAGTGTTGCCTTGACGCCTCGCGGTATTCGCGGGGGCTTTGATTACGGAGCAATGATGCAGTTCATCGATCTCGGCGCACAGCGTGAACGGATTAGCGACAAACTCGACGCGGCAATCGCCAAGGTCGTGCGCGAGGGCAAATATATCCTCGGGCCGGAAGTCACCGAGTTCGAAAAGCGGCTGGCCGAATATGCCGGCGTCGAACATGTGGTGGCCTGCGCCAATGGCACGGATGCGCTGCTCATTCCGCTGATGGCCAAGAACATCGGGCCGGGCGATGCGGTCTTCGTGCCGAGCTTCACCTTTGCGGCCACGGCCGAGGTCGTCGCGCTGGTCGGCGCCGAGCCGGTATTCGTCGATGTCGATCCGGTCACCTACAATATCGACGTGGAGCAGCTGAAGTCGGCTGTGAAGGCCGTGCGCGCCGAGGGCCGGTTGCAGCCGAAGGCGATCATCCCGGTCGACCTGTTCGGCCTGGCGGCCGATTACACCTCCATCGGCAGCATCGCGGCGCAGGAAGGGCTGTTCGTCATCGAGGATGCGGCGCAGTCGATCGGCGGCAAGCGCGACAATGCGATGTGCGGCGCCTTTGGCGATGTCGCCGGCACCAGCTTCTACCCGGCCAAGCCGCTCGGCTGCTATGGCGATGGCGGCGCGATGTTCACCAATAATGGCGAGCTGGCGGAAATTCTGCGCTCGGTCCTGTTCCACGGCAAGGGCGCCACGCAATATGACAATGTGCGCATCGGCCTGAATTCACGCCTCGATACGATCCAGGCGGCGATCCTCATCGAAAAACTCGCCATTCTCGAGGATGAGATGGAGGCGCGCCAGGTCGTCGCCAGGCGCTATGCCGAGGGTCTGAGCGACGTGGTGAAGGTTGCGACTATCCCCGACGGGCATCGCTCGGCCTGGGCGCAATATGCCATCCAGACGGAACGGCGCGACGAATTGAAGGCGCATCTGCAGGAAAACGGCATTCCATCGGTGATTTATTATGTGAAGCCGCTGCATCTGCAGGATGCCTACAAGCATTACATGCGCGCGCCGGGCGGCCTGCCGGTGTCCGAGGCGCTGCCGAAGGATATTCTGTGCCTGCCGATGCACGCCTATCTCGGCAAGGACGACCAGGACCGCATCGTCGATACGATCCGCAACTTCCTGGCCTGACAGCCCATCCTTGACTGAGTGGTGCTTTGACTGAGTGCCGGGGGCGGTGGTTCAGGCCGCCGCGTGGCCCTGCTTGGCGAGGCGCTTCAACATGGCTTCCGCCTGTGGTGCGCGCTCCGAACGGCCGATGAAGCCGCCACCGAAGACACGTGCCGTATTGCTGTCGTCGGAATAGAGCACGCAGGCCTGGCCCGGCGCTATGCCGCTTTCGCCATCGGCCAGTTCCACCCATGTCTCGCCATCTTCGTGATGAAGCGTCGCCGGGCGAGGCGGCCGTGTCGAGCGGACCTTGGCATAGACTTCGACGCCGCCTTCCGGCAGCTCTGCCAGTGCCTGGTCGCCCAGCCAGTTGATATCGCGCAGGAAGACCTTCCGCGTTTCGAGCGCTTCACGCGGGCCGACGACGACGCGCGCATTGCCGGCATCGAGATGCACGACATAGAGCGGATCGCCGGTGGCGACGCCGATGCCGCGCCGCTGGCCGATCGTATAATGCACGATGCCCTCATGCCGGCCGAGAATGCGCCCGTCTATATGGACGATATCGCCGGGATTGGCCGCTTCAGGCTTCAATTTCGATATGATGTCCGAATATTTGCCCTGCGGCACGAAGCAGATGTCCTGGCTGTCCTGCTTGGTGGCGACCGAAAGCCCGAGCTCCTCGGCGATGGCGCGCGTCTCGGCCTTGGTCATTCCGCCGAGCGGGAAGCGCAGATAGTCGATCTGCTCCTGCGTCGTCGCAAAGAGGAAATAGCTCTGGTCCTTGTCCGTATCGACCGGGCGATAAAGCGCACGATGCGCGCCATTGGCGCGGCTGCGAATATAATGGCCCGTCGCCAGGGCGTCCGCGCCGAGATCGCGCGCCGTTTGCAGCAGATCGGCAAACTTCACCGTCTGATTGCAGGAAACGCAGGGGATCGGCGTCTCGCCGCTGACATAGCTCGCGGCGAACGGATCGATGACGGCCTCGCGGAAGCGGGCTTCGTAATCGAGGACATAATGCGGAATGCCGAGGCGCTCGGAGACGCGGCGGGCATCCTCGATGTCCTGTCCGGCACAGCAGGAACCGGCGCGGTGGGTGGAGGCGCCATGGTCGTAAAGCTGCAGCGTTACGCCAACGACATCATAGCCTTGCTGCTTCAGAATGCCCGCGACGACGGAGGAATCCACGCCGCCCGACATGGCGACGACGATGCGGGTCTCTTCCGGCCGGGCCGGCAGATCGAGGCTGTTGAGTGTCATTTGCTATATCCGTTTGACCAGCGACATAAGGGCGCATGGCTGTCTTTCGACCTATATAGGTCAAATTGGCCGTCCTTGCCAACAGGAACTCGGCCGAAGCCGGTTATTTTGATCCCGGGGCGGCTGGCGCGGGGTTTTTGGCATCAGCGCGATAAAGCGATTAAGTTTAATAAAATCAACGCGGAAGAATTAACCGAAGTTACCAGAGAATGACCGGGCGCTTAGGCAATTATTAAAGCCCTGCATGTAACGTCAGCGACGATAGGTCTTGAAGTTTAGTATAGAGAGTACAATGACCGATCTTGTTCGACCGAGAGTAAAATACGTTATCGGCCCGGATGGCAGCCCGCTGACCATCGCCGATCTTCCACCCGCAAATACGCGGCGCTGGGTAATTCGCCGCAAGGCTGAGGTGGTCGCCGCTGTTCGCGGTGGTCTTCTTAGCCTTGAGGAGGCTTGCCATCGCTATACATTGACGGTGGAAGAGTTCCTTTCCTGGCAGTCCTCGATCTCCGATCATGGGCTTGCAGGTCTCAGAACGACCCGGATACAGCAATATCGTCATTAGATGATGGTGCCGTGAATGGCGAAAGGCTGGTCGAAAGACCGGCCTTTTCCTTTTCCGGCGGCGAATGGAAGTTTCGTCCCTGGCCGGAAGCTGATCTATTGGGCAAATCACAGCGACCGAGTCACAGCGGGCCAATCAGCGACAGGGAAATCGAAGCCGATGAACGACAATATCAAGATCACCAAGCAGGAAGACGCGAAGGGCGGCCGTTATTCCGCGCTGGCCGATGGACATGAGGCCGAGATGACGTTCTCGCGCACCAGCCCGCGGCTCGTCATCGTCGACCATACGGCCGTGCCGGAGGCGTTGCGCGGCAAGGGCGTCGGCCAGGCGCTGGCGCTGCATGCGGTGGAGGATGCGCGCCAGGGCGGATGGAAGATCATCCCGCTTTGCCCCTTCATGCGGGCGCAATCGCTGCGGCATGAGGATTGGGCGGATGTGATCCAGCAGCGCTGAAAGGGCATGTCCCAGGGGTACCCGCCACTCGGGGGTACCTTCCACGGGGAACACCTGCCACGAAGAGCGCCCGGTTGAGCCGGGCGATTGAAATGCGTCGCGGAGCCGATGGACTCCGTAGCGTCAGCCGATCATGGCGCGGCGGTCGAAGGCCGGTGCCTCGTCCGCATCGCGCGGCTTGCCGTCGCGCTGTTCCAGCGCTTCCGCCTTTGCAAGTTCGGCTTCGGATTCCGCCAGCGCGGTCTCGGCCTCGTCCTTCTGGCTCTTCAGGTCGCGGATCGAAACGAAGAGATTGTCGCGACGCTGGCGTGCCGCCTTGGCAAAGGTCGGATAGGCGAAATGCGTGACGTCGGTGATGCCGGCCTTGGTTTCCTCGGACACGATCTGTGCATCGAGCTCGGCGGCCATGCGTTCGAATTCGCCCATCATCAAATCAAGCTGTCCGAGCTGGCGGCGCTTTTCCTTGACTTGGAACAGCTTCAACCGGACCAAACCTTCATGCGACTTCATTGCTCACAACCCCCTTCACGCTGCACAAAACCGGTACGCTGGGCGCGTTTTCCCGGGAGAAAAGCGTCCATCCGGCGCGTCTCACCCCCGAATCACTTCGGGAAAATGAAACAAAAACTTAAGGACAGGCCCTGTTGGTAACCTTTCCTTTACGTTCAGCATTAATCATACGCCTTAAGACTTAAAGCTCGGTAAATTGTGGCGGCAAGTTTTGCGGTCATGGATTTAATGAGTCGAATGAATCGCTTACGGCGAAATCCTGAGGCGAAAGCTGATGATTTTTAAGGGCGAGTTCATGTTTTGAATCAAGGTGGTGCCTGCGACTTTTAAGGCAAGAGTCAAAGGCACTTGCAAAGCGGAATCAGATTTTGTTAACCATTCGGTGGCAATCTTAACGTTATGGAAACGGCTTGTTTCGCGGCCTGGCTTCGGGATTGCCGACAGGGTGGGCAACCCGATCGAGCGGCGGGAAAAGGGGAATGATATGCGGGTTCTTTTAATCGAAGACGACAGCGCGACGGCACAGAGCATCGAACTGATGCTGAAATCCGAAAGCTTCAATGTCTATACGACTGATCTGGGCGAAGAGGGTGTCGATCTCGGCAAGCTCTACGACTACGACATTATTCTCCTCGACCTCAATCTCCCGGACATGTCGGGCTATGAAGTGCTGAGGACATTGCGCCTGTCGAAGGTCAAGACGCCGATCCTCATCCTTTCCGGCATGGCCGGCATCGAGGACAAGGTGCGCGGCCTCGGCTTCGGCGCCGACGACTACATGACGAAGCCCTTCCACAAGGACGAGCTGGTGGCGCGCATCCATGCGATCGTCCGCCGCTCCAAGGGTCACGCCCAGTCGGTCATCACCACGGGCGACCTCATCGTCAATCTCGATGCCAAGACCGTCGAAGTCAGCGGCCAGCGGGTTCATCTGACGGGCAAGGAATACCAGATGCTCGAGCTGCTCTCGCTGCGCAAGGGCACGACGCTGACCAAGGAAATGTTCCTCAACCATCTCTATGGCGGCATGGACGAGCCCGAGCTCAAGATCATCGACGTGTTCATCTGCAAGCTGCGCAAGAAGCTCGACAATGCTTCGGGCGGCATCAATTACATCGAGACGGTTTGGGGCCGCGGCTATGTGCTGCGCGAGCCGGACGCGACGGATCTTCGCGAAATCGCCTGAGCGATCCCGCTTCCGTCGATCATCGGCCCCGCTCGCGCGGGGCCTTTTCGTTTCGGGTCATATCCAAAGATCGTTCCGGGCGGTGCGCTCATTCTGCTCCTCGCCGGTGTTCAACACCCCGCGCGGCTCGATCAGCATCAGTTTCACCTCTTCCGCCGCGAAGGGCTTGTGCTCGACCCCCTTGGGCACGACGAACATCTCGCCAGCCGCGATCGTCACCGCGCCATCGCGAAAATCGATGCGCAGCGTACCGTCGAGGACGATGAAGGCTTCATCCGTATCGGCGTGGTGGTGCCAGACGAAATCGCCTTCGATGCGAACGATCTTGAACTGATAGTCATTGAGTTCCGCGATGACGCGCGGCGCCCACCGGTCGTCGAACAGCTGGTATTTCTCGGCGAAGTTGATCGGGCGATAGGTTTGCGGATTGGTGTCGGACATCGGCTTCTCCTTCTGTATGCGGGGCTTGCATGCGAGAAGGAAGCTAACGACCAATGGCCGCCGAAGTATTGTACGATTGTGCGCGGCCCGCCGCCTGCAATGTCGCAAGCCAGCGGCCGGGGGAAATGCCGAAGGTCTTCTTGAAGTGGCGCGTCATGTGGCTCTGGTCGGTAAAGCCGGCATCGATTGCCGCAGCCGCAAGCGAATGCCCGCAGCGCAGCGATTGCCGCACCCGCGCCAGCCGCCGCATCACCAGATAGCGATGCGGGCTGGTGCCGTAGAGGCGGCGGAAATCCCGCGACAGGGCCCAGCGATCCTTGCCCGCCGCAAGCTCCAGTTCTTCGAGGCTCACATTGGTCGCCGGACAGGCATCGAGCCATTGGCGGGCCCGTTCGCAGGCGGTGTAATCGATGAAACGCCGCCGATGCTCCGGCGATGCCGCCGCGCCGGCCGTGGCCAGAGCCTGCGCCAGGTCGAAAATGCCGTCCTCATATTCGAGGCGTTCAATCCGGTCGCCGGTGTCGGGCAGGAGGGCGCTGGTGGCGGCGCGCAGGCGCGGATCGGCGCTTATCCCGCCGTCGATGAAGGGCAGGGGCCGGCCGCGCAGCACATCCTGGATGGCGGAAGGCTCGACATAGATCATCCGGTAGTGAAATCCGTCCTCCGCGCCGGCCTGGCCGTCATGCGGCTCGTCCGGATGCAGCACCATGGTGCCATTGCCCGGCAGGCTGGTGCGGAGCGCGCCGCGATAGTGAAAGCTCTGCGCGCCATTGAGCGTGATGCCGATGGCATAGGTGTCGTGGCGGTGGGTTTCGTAGCCGCGGGCGGTGAAGAAGGCTTCCATCCGCTCGAACGGACCGGTGTCGCTGGCCATCCTTATCCAGTCGCCGCCGTCCGTCCGGCGCCGGATGGCCCCATGGCCCGCGCTGCCTGCACCCTGTGTCATGGACGAGAGATAGGGCAGCGCGTGGCGAATTGCCAGCCGCTTCAGGCCGGTGCGAAGGCTCAGGCCGCGGTGAAGACGACCTCTTCCGGCGTGGCGTGGACCGTGATGGTCATGCCGGATTCCTGTGCGAGCAGCAGCGTATAATAGGGTTGCACGGCGTGGGCGTCGATGGCCTCTTCCGGCGCCTGGCCGCTGTGCAGTTCGAGGAATTTCGGCGGTACGCGCAGCATCGGTCCGCGCGCCGTGACGACGAAGCGCGGTTCCGTCTCCGGCGTCTCCAGCGCAACCGCCAGCGTGCCGCCGCGCGGCAGCGTCGCATTGCCGATCAGCACGAGGTTCAGCAGCAGCTTCACCTTGTTCTTCGGCAGGAGCACGCGCGTACCCTGCCAGCTCAGTTCGGCCTTCTCGCCCTTCATATATTGCTCGGCGACATTGAGCGCATCGCCCGTGTCGATCTGGACGCCGGCGGAACCGGCCGCGCCGAAGGCGATGCGGGCGAATTGCAGCCTGGCCGAGGCGCTGCGCGCGCTGGACTTGATGAGGTTCATCGCGTCTTCGTCGGCGCCGCCTTCCTCGAGCAGTTCGAGGCCATTGTTGATCGCGCCGACGGGGGAAATGATGTCGTGGCAGATTCGGCTCGAAAGGAGCGCTCCAAGGTCAGCTGCCGAAAGAATGACGGGCAATGTCATTGGGGTCTCCCTGAAGAAATCAGGGCGGTGTCGCCCTGTGTTGGTCAATGAAGCGCTCGCGAATCAACGCTGCGAATCACTTCGTCTGGATGCCCTTTTGGATATAGAGACGGACGCGCCTCGGCAAGAAGCCGCTGGCGGCGGCGCGAGGGCATTGAAAATGCGTGTATTTTGCCGCTGCGCCGCAAGCCATTGAAATGCCAAGATCGATTCATAAACTTTTATCAATGTTTCCAGTTTTAAATATGCGCACAAAGCAGACGCAGATCTGCGACACAGGGCGTCAAGCGAAGAGGCGAACAGCCAAAAGGAATTATGATGGCGTCTCTACTCTTGTCTTTGAACCGTAGCTTTCTTCTCATCGTCAGTATCGTCTGTCTCGCCCTGCTGCAGGTGCAGTCGGCGCATGCCCAGCAACAGACCTATTCGATGGAAGAGATCGTAAATTCCGGTCAGAGATTTTTCGGTTCGACTTCGGGCGGACTGGCAACGGCAGTCGAAAAAGTATTCCAGAGCTACGGTCTTCCCAATGGCTACGTTCTTGGCGAAGAAGGTTCGGGTGCGATCATCGGTGGCCTGACCTATGGAGAGGGCTCGCTCTACACCAAGAATGCCGGCGATCACAAGACTTTCTGGCAGGGGCCTTCGATCGGATGGGACTTCGGCGGCCAGGGCTCCAGGGTCATGATGCTGGTCTATAATCTCGACGACGTGCAGAACCTCTATGGCCGTTTCGTCGGCGTGGCCGGTTCCGCCTATCTCTTCGCGGGCGTCGGATTCAACGTCCTGAAGCGCAACCAGGTTCTCATCGTGCCGATCAGGACCGGTGTCGGCGCGCGGCTGGGCGTCAATGTGGGCTATCTCAAGCTGACGACATCCCCGACCTGGAATCCTTTCTGATCGATCGGGCTGAAGCCGATCGAATCGCGGTTCCCTGGACGCGAACGTGAATGTTCGCGTCTTTGTATATTCTGCGCTCGCTGGTAATAGAGTTGGTGCCGCATGTTTTGTAACAGGACCCGAGTGTGATCCAGTCTGCGCTATATTTTGCCCTGGGATTTCTGGCCGCCACGCTTCTGGTGCTGCTGATAGCACCGCCGGTATGGCGGCGTGCCGCCTATCTGACGCGCAAGCGGGTGGAAGCCGAGACGCCGCTTACCCTCAACGAGATCCAGGCGCAGCGCGACGGTCTTCGCGCCGAACATGCGATGGCCGAACGGCGTCTCGAACTGGATATCGATCGTCAGAAGCAGAAGCTGGCGCAGCAGCTTGCCGGTCTCAGCGACAAGGAGCGCGAACTGGAGCGGCTTGCCGGCGACATCGAAGCGCGCGACAGGACGATAGAAGAGTTGCAGGGGCAGCTCGCGACGCTCAACGAGCGCATCGAGAAATCCTCCGCCACCAATAATGGCCATGAGCGGCTGCTGGAACAGCGGGCCTCCGAGCTCGAACTTCTGCACCGGCGCCTGGCGAGCGTCGCCACCAATGCCGACGGGCTCAAGATCGAGGTCGTCGCGCAATCGGCGCGCATCGACAATCTCACCGACGACCTGAAGACGGCCCGGCAGGAAAGGCGCAACAGCGAGGAGGCGCGGCGAAAGGCCGAAGCCGAACTCGCCGCGCTCAAGCACCAGCTCGACCAGGAGACGAAGCGAAGCGCCGAAGCCGGGCAGCAATCCAGCGAGTTGTTGCGAAAGCTCACCGACGCCGAAGCGCGGCTGGCGCGCCGGGAGAAGGATCTCGAGCGGACCAATGAAAGGCTGCGCAAGGTGCTCGCCGATGCGCGCAAGGCGGGAGGCAATGCGGAACAGCCGGCGCGCGGGCGCGCTGCGATGGCCAAGGCGGAAGAAAACGAATTGCTGCGCGAGCAGATGAACACGCTGGCCTCGCAGGTGGTGGCGATGGTGGCTGCGCTCGAAGGGCCGCAGTCGCAGATCAACGCCTTGCTGGCGGCGGGCAATGGCGCCGACGGCGCTGGCGATGCCGCGGCGGGTCCAAGCCTTGCCGACCGCATACGCGCGCTGCAGGAGGCGGCGTCAAAGGCGGGAAAAACGGCCAAGCCTTGACAGCGCGATACCGGAAGCGGTCGCGACGTTCAGGCTGTCGAAGCCGTCCGACATCGGAATGCGGACGGTATGGAGCTTCTCCATCAGCGCCTTCGGCAGGCCGGCGCCCTCGGTGCCGAGCAGCAGCGCCGTTCGCCGTTGCGGCTCAACGGCGTTGATGCTCGCCGTACCCGATGGGCTGAGCGCATATATGCCGAAGCCGGCCGCCTGCATCGCAGCGATGATCGCATCGATGGAGCCTTCGCGCGCGAATGGCACCTTGAGCGCCGCGCCCACCGAAACGCGGATGGCCTTGCGGTAGAGCGGATCGCAGCTGGTTTCGTCCATGGCGACGAAATCCGCCTCGAAGGCGGCGGAGTTGCGAAAGATGGAGCCCATATTGTCATGGTTGGAAATGCCGCAGAGAATGACGGCGAGGGCGCTTTCGCCGCAGTTTTCCAGCAGGGTCTGCAGCGAGGGCGGGGCGCGTCTCGATCCCACCGCCAATATGCCGCGATGGATGGGAAAACCCGCGACCGCGTCCATCACGGCGCGCGTCACGCAGTAGACCGGCACATCGGGCGGGCACAGGCCGATCTGCTCGTCGAGCCCGGCAAGCCTGTTTTCCAGTATCAGCAGCGATTCCACCGAGAAGGCGCGGCTGGCAAGCAGTACGTTCAGGACGACCTTGCCTTCGGCTATGAAACGCTTGTCGCGGCCGACGAGGTCGCGCTCGCGCACGGCCCTGTAGGGTGCAAGCCGCTCGTCCTGCGGATCATCGATGCGAATGATGCGGTCGGAGCCGTTCAAGATGCCGGCTTGGCCATGTTGAGGCCCTCGCGGGCTTCCCCCGCCATGCGGACCAGCGTGAGGTGCATGTCCTTGGCCGATGCGAGCGGTTCGCCGAAGAATATCCGCAGCACCTCATCGCCGTCGGCGAGATCGAAACCATCGGAATCTATGCCGGTGATGCGCCAGTTGCCGTCGCGGGCCTGGGCGAAATAGCGGGCGTAGAGGGCGATCGCGTCGGCATGATCCTCGTTCATGTGGGTCACCGCATTCTTTTCCGCCGCCGCCAGTTCGTCGTTGACGGGGCTGAGGCTCAGCCAGTCCCCGGCGTCGAGCTGGTAGGCACGGCCAAAACCGCCATTGAGCTTGGTGATGCCGGGCTCCAGCCGGAAAAAGCGGAAATCGCTCAGGCCGGAATAGAGCTTCGCCTTGGGCAGGTGCGAGAGATAGCGCCATTCGATGCGCGCATGTTCGGCGCTGTCCCTGGCGATTTCGCGCGCACGGGCGCTGATGGTCATTCGCGGATGGGCCAGCGGATCGCCCTTGCCCAGTTCGCCGACGAGGATGGAGCAGCGGGGATCGGCGCGAAGCGCGGGCGTATGCGCCGCCAGCGCCGAGACGAGGGTGACGGGCGTGCCGTCATGATCGGTGGATATGCCGATGCGCGTGGCGATGGGATTGCCCGTGCCGGGCTCGAGCGTGGCGATGACCGCGTGGCGGGCGCTCCGCATCAGGCGGCGCACCAGGCGGATGGCGCTGTCATCCATATCGCGCAGAACATCGTTTTTGTCGGTCAAGCCCTTGAACCCCGCGGCACTCTGTCGATGATTGATAGAGCCTCGGCAGCGGCTGAACAAGGCCTCAGGGAAGGAGAGTTGTCTGCGGCGCCCGTCAGGCGGCGATCGCCGGGGTCTCGTTGAGCCCGACATCGTCCATGCAGACCGCGAGAAGGTCGAGATCGACGGGGCCGAATGTGCAAAGGACCGGCGCAACATCCTCGGCGGGGACTTCGAGTGCCATGAGCTCACGCAGCGCCTGCATGAGTGATTCGCGGGTGTCGTAACGCTGGTTTTGCATGCGCATCACTGCCGCCCTCGCAGCTCGTTGAATTGCAGCCGAATTTAACCAATAAGGGTAAACAAATCCTTAATTACGCCATGATTGGAAAATTTCGGCGGTTGCAAGGGCGGAAATAAAGCCTTAATTTCAACCAGATATGTGTGGCTGTCTTAAAGTGTGATCATCTTGCCATTGTTTGGCCCCAAATCACACCATTCTGTGTTCAACTTCACCAGCAGGAAAAACAGCGATGAGAATTGCTTCGTGATCGGCGGTAAGTGGAAAATCCACTCTGTTGCAGGAATTATGGCGGCGGCGGCCCTCGTCAGCGGCTGCACCACGCAGAACGCGCAGAATGGCGGCAAGCCGGGTACGAGCGTCGCGTCCACCAGCACAAGATCTTCGACCTATGCCTATACGCCGAGGGACAAGGAATGCCTTGAGCGGGCAATGTTCTTCGAGTCCAACCGTTCGAGCAAGGACGGCCTGATCGCCGTCGGCACGGTTGTGATGAACCGGCTCGATTCGGGCAAATGGGGCAATACGATCTGCGGCGTCGTCGGCCAGAAGGGCCAGTTCGCGCCCGGCGTGCTGACCCGCAAGATGAAGTCGTCCGCATTGCCGGATGTGCAGGCAGCGGCTGATGCGGTTCTCAAGGGGCAGCGCAATCCCAAGGTCAAGAACGCCATGTTCTTCCATACTGCGGGCCTGCGCTTTCCCTACAAGAACATGCACTACACCGTTGTCGCCGGCGGCAATGCCTTCTACGAGAAGCGCAGCCGCAACCACAGCGCCGTGATCGCATCACGCGAGGCGAGCCGGGCCGTGGCCAATGCCTATATTGCCAGCCTGAGGATGCGCGGCCAGCAGAACGTCCAGGTGGCGAGCGCCGACACGGGACCGATAGCGACGCCGACAGGCGCAAGGGTCGTCCAGCAACAGCAGCAACAGCCCGTGCAGGTCGCCTCGGCCGAGATCGATCCGCGTCCGATGGCTTTCACCACCGAGAGGCCCGCCGCACAGGGCGCGGCCGAAGCCAATACGCTGCAGGCACAGGGCCAGGCAGTCCAGGCCAATCAGTCGCAAGCTGGCCAGGAGAACATCCAGACCGCATCGGCGCCGGCAGGAATGCTCGCCTATGAGGCCCCAACCAGCGAAAGCGTCGATGCGATAGGACAGATGCTGCTGGCGCAGGATCGGCCGGCGCTTTAGGCCCGACTATCGATATGAAAAATGGCCCGGACTTCCGGGCCATTTTCGTTTGGCAGCAGATTTTCACGACATCAGATTTTCAGGGCACCAGATAATGGTGCTGCCATTCGTCATGCGGCACGACGGACCCGATCGAATACTGGAACGACAGGATCGTCATGTGGTCCGGCGAGGTGGCGCAGTTATAGGAGAGGTGGTACCACTCGCCCTTGCTGCGGAACGCTGCGCCGGGAGAACGGATCTTGTCGCCCTTGATCTTCGGTTCCTCGAAAGCGTAGGCGACGAGTTCGTCCGGCACGAGCCTGGCCGGGTCCTTGTGGATGCGCTCCATCGCCTCCAGGTCGCAGCGTTGCTCAAGCCGCGTCTGCGGATCGAGCTTCTGCAATTGCTGCGCGGCGGCATTGTCCATGGCGAAAGCCGGTCCCGTCAGGACGAGGCAGAGAATTGCAGTGCTTGCGAACTTCATTCCGTCACTTCCGCTCTGTTTCAGGTGCCGTATTTCAGGATGGGGCGAGCCGCTCGCCGGATGTCGACGGCACATGTTGCTTCAATTTGGACCAAATGATGGAAGGTCGGCATAATCCCGTGCTCCCGCCGCTCAGGAGCCGGCCGATTTGCGGCCCTTGTCGCCATTGGCGGCGATGTAGGCGTAAATATAGGAGAAGGATGGCTGCGCGGTGTTTGCCGGCTCGACCAGTCCGGCGACGCTGCCGAGCGAGGCGGCGTAATTGTTGCAGTTGAAGCCGAACATGCGCCACAGCGGCGGCCTGGCCATGTTCGCGCGGACCTTCGCCAGCAATTGCTGGTACTGGTTCTCGGTCAGCGACACGCGATAGGCCGCGCCGGGGGTGAAATGACAATCGGCATAGCTCGGCTTCAATTCGGCGGGCATGGGCACGATGGCGCCGCCATAAAGGCCGATCAGGCTGCCTTTCGGGAACAGGCCATTATACTGGCGCGTCACCGGATTTCCCTTTTCGTCCAGCCGCCCGAACACGACGTAGAGATGGCCGCTGGGGATGCCCGGCGACAGTCTCTGGCGGAACTCGATATAGGCCGGGTCGCCGGGGTTGGTACGATTGGCGGTGAGCTTCGCCGCCCCGCCATTCGGATTGCCGTGCGGCGCGCAGGTGAGGTCCGGCATCTCCGGCGCATAGGCGTTCATCGCTGCCGTCTGCGGCGGCTGCGCGGTGGACTGGCAGGCGGCGAGTGACAGGGAGAGCAGCGCGATGGCGATCGGGCTGCGAGCGGCACGGATGGATGAACTGAACACTTTGACCGTCTTTCCGTCTTCGACTCAGTAAATATAGGGCAGGACGCGCCAGGTGCGGGCACGATAACGCGTATATTCGTCCGCGAAGGCTTCCTGCATCATTGTTTCTTCGGGCCCGATCCGGGCGAAGAACAGATAACCGAAACCCACGATGCCTGCAAACCCGGCAATGTAATTGGGCAGCAGCAGCGCCTGCGTCAATGCCAGCATCCAGAATGCCGTATACATCGGGTGGCGCACATATCGGTAGATGCCGGTGGTGATCAGCTTGTGGTCCTGCTTCAGCTGCAGCGAAACCGACCACATGCGGCCGAGCGCCTTGTGCGTGAGGCGGAACAGGACGAGGGCGGCGATGCCCGTCGCCGCGCCAAGGACGAGCGCCACGGGGCTGGGCTGGTAGGAGGCGGCGGCGGGAAATCCGCTGAAGGCATAGATCGCCGGGATGATGCCAAGTCCGGTCAGCGAGACCGCAAGGCGCAGCGTGTCGGCGCCCTTGCGGCGATCGACCTGGAGCCTCGACTTGCGCGCGCGCCGGTCGAATGGCCACCGCAACACATACCAGCCGACGACGAAAAGCACCCAGAGGGTCTTTCCGGCAAGTGCAAGCGAAATCATGTGGCGGCAGTTCTCGCGATTTCCATCTCGGGTTCGGCCCGGACCTGGCTGTCGCAGGGCAGGCCGCCGCAAGCCGCGATTTCGGCGAAGGGCTGCGGGCCGCAAAGGATCGCATGCCAGGAATAGCGCGTGCGCTTGTCGACGCCGAAGACGAACTGGCGGTGGACGCGGAAGAAATTGCGGCGAATGGTGCGGTAGGATTCTTCCCGCAGCTGGTTGCGGAACCGCACCATGACGCGCACCGGCGATTTTCCGCTCGACAGAGCGAGGTTTCGTATCGGGTCGGATTTATAGAAGTTCATCGGGTCGGTGAGGGACTGGGCGTCGATCCATGCGGACTTGCTGCAGGCAACGGCGGCAACCGCCGCGCGCAGCTTCGACGCGGCGGGATGGAGAGCGACCTTCAGCAGGCTTGAGCCGACGGTAAGCAGGCCATAGCGCCGCCGGGGATCCCTTGCCAGCGCCGTCGCCAGGATCGGAAGCGCGCAGATGGCGCCGAGACTATGGGCGGCGACGATGATCTCCGTCTCCGGCGAGGCGCTGCTGATGCGCGCGGCGGCATCGGAAATGACCTTGTCCATCTTCGCCATGACCTGCGGCCGCTTGCCGCGCGCCATGTCCCGCGCGAAAGTCCAGTCATCCATCAGGAGGAGGAGGTGCATGTGGCGGGCCGCATGGCGGAACAGCAATATTGCGAGCAGCGGCGCCAGTATCCAGCCAAGCAGGCTGCCGGTGACGACGGTGCCCGCATAGGCCAGCGACAGGCTGATCGCCAGGATGCAGGCGATCGTCAGGATCGGATAGAGAAAGAACAGGGCATAGCGCCAGCTCGTGGCGACGAAGCGGAAGAAGGTGCCGGTGACGATGAAGTCGATGAGGGCGAACAGGCCGCTGAACAGGCGGACCGCCGGGTTGCGCGAGGCGTAGAACAGCGTGATGTCGCCAAGGCCGTAGAGCAGGAAATCGGTCTCGACGGCCCAGTTTTCGCCGGAGGCCCGGAACTGGAAGTCGCCGACCGCGACGCCATCCTCATCCGTGGCAACGGAGAGCGGGGCGGTTTCCTTCAGGTTCATGTCATATACGGGGGCGGTCTTCGCTGCCTCACGAATGAAGCGGCGATAATGAGCCACCACCGGCATATGTTCGAAGCCTGGCAAGAGTACCACCAGGCGTTTGACCGTCGACATCCGATCCCTTCCGTAGTTCCAGGCGACGTTGAGGTCCTATCCAATCCCTTATAGAGGATTTTAGTGGAACTGGGTTAATAGAAAACTCCAACGCCATCAAGATTTCCCGCCACTCCTACCCCAAAGAGCGCGTGACCTGCAAATTCCGGAGCTGGGAGGTAGTTCTGCGAGGTTTCAAATTTCAGCGCCCTCGTTTTTTGCAATCAATCCAATTCCCTCATCCTGAGCCTGTCGAAGGGCGCAGCAACGTTTGTGCAGTCTCTTTTATGGTTGCATCAACATAGTGCGTGCTTCGACAGGCTCAGCATGAGGGAGGTGGGAGCTCAGCATGAGGGAGGTGTCGTGCAATCCCTTGTGCAGATGCTGGATACGGAAAATCCGCACCACGCCCGCTTGATTGCGTCTGGTCATTGGAATGGGGGGAGACGGGCGGTCTTCAGCGCGTCAGTAGGTATCAGGGTCGAGGTCCGAAGACCGCCCGCGACGTCTTTGCCTGCTGTTGTCACGCTTGTCAGACGCAACAACCCGGAAAACGAAGCGCTACCTCCGTTTCCTTCTGCAGTTTGCTTGATGGTCGGGGTTGTCACTTCCGACTATCCGGCAACGCCACCCTTTCCCAGCTTGTCGAAACAGCACCGGAAGCTGCTCCCCCACTGGAAAGGACCTGCACAGAATAACCCGGTTTCAAACAGGGGGGATAAGTTTTTTTGCGTGCCGGAAGGAAGAATGAGCGAAATCAGCAGCTTGCAAGGCAAAATATTTTTTTAGGCCGAGAATCTATCCCACCAGCAGGGCCATGAGAGGGAGGCGCGCCAATCACTTCGGGGCCATGCGGATGGCGCCGTCGAGCCGGATGGTTTCGCCATTGAGCATCGGGTTGTCGATGATGTGCAGCGCCAGCGCCGCATATTCCTCGGGCTTGCCGAGCCGCGAAGGGAAGGGGATCGAGGCGGCGAGGGAGTCCTGCACCTCCTGCGGCATGGCGAGCAGCATCGGCGTGCCGAATATGCCCGGCGCGATGGCCATCACCCTGATGCCGAAACGGGCGAGTTCGCGCGCCGCCGGGAGCGTCAGCCCGGCGATGCCGGCCTTCGAGGAGGCATAGGCGGCCTGGCCGATCTGGCCGTCGAAAGCGGCAACGGAGGCGGTGGAAATGATCACGCCGCGCTCGCCGCCTTCCAGCGGATCGAGCTTGGCCGCCCCGTCGGCGACGAGCCGCATCATGTTGAACGAACCGATCAGATTGACCTCGATCACGCGGCGGTAAAGCTCGAGGTCGTGCGGGCCGTCGCGGCCGACAATGCGGCCGGCATTGGCGATCCCGGCGCAATTCACCAGCACGCGCGGCGTGCCGAGCTCGGCGCCGATCCGGGCAATGGCCGCCTCGGCCTCGGAGGCGCTGGCGACGTTGCACGCGACGGCGATGCCGCCGATCTCCTGCGCCAGCGCCGTCGCCGCCTCGATGTTGATATCGACGATCGCGGTTCGCGCACCCGCCGCCGCCAGCGCCCGCGCCGTCGCTGCACCAAGGCCCGAGCCGCCGCCCGTCACAATTGCCGTCTGTCCGTCAAGCTTCACCTGGGCTCTCCTGTCATTTGCGGGCCGCATTCATGGATTTCGACTAGCACGAACGGAGTGGATTGGACAAACGCCCGGCTTGGCGCCCACAGCTCGGCTTTGCGCTCCGGTTTTGCGCTCAGGCGGGGCAAAATGCCCCCGATCGGCACGGGAGCGACGGTGGATTGGACGGAGATTTAGTGGAATCCACTGTTTTTCGATTTTCCAAGGGGCATTTTCCCAGAATTCCACATTATGATTATTGGTGTGGGTTGACTGCGAAGGAATCTGCTTGCATTGCGACATGGCAAAGGCTTCCATGCACGCTCGATTGCGGGCATGGGGGCCTGCAACAAAAAACCTCTGAAGGTGGACACCATGAATACCTACAAGAAACTCATTGCGGCCACGGCGCTTGCAGTGCTCGCCGGCGGTATGACGATGGGCGCGGCCTCGGCCAAGACCTTTGTCTATTGCTCCGAAGCATCGCCGGAAGGTTTCGATCCGGGCCTCTATACGGGCGGCAATACGTTCGACGCCTCCGCCCATACGGTCTATAACCGCCTGCTGGAATTCAAGCCCGGCACCACCGAGCCGATCCCCGGCCTGGCGGAAAGCTGGGAGATTTCCGACGACGGTCTCCAATATACGTTCAAGCTGCGCAAGGGCGTCAAGTTCCAGACCACGGATTTCTTCACGCCGACCCGCGACCTCAACGCGGACGATGTGATCTTCTCCTATGAGCGCCAGTGGAAGGCCGATCATCCCTGGAACAAATATGTCACCGGCACGTCGTGGGAGTATTTCGCGGGCATGGGCCTGCCGGAACTGCTGCAGTCGATCGAAAAGGTCGATGACATGACGGTGAAATTCACCCTCAAGCGCCGCGAAGCTCCGTTCCTCGCCAATGTCGCAATGCCTTTCGCCTCTATCATGTCGAAGGAATATGCCGACAAGCTCCAGGCCGACGGCGCCATGAACCAGCTGAACCAGAAGCCGCTCGGCACCGGGCCGTTCGCCTTCGTCGGCTACCAGCAGGATGCCGTCATCCGCTACAAGGCCAATCCGGATTACTGGGGCGGCAAGCAGAAGATCGACGATCTGGTCTTCGCGATCACGACCGACGCTTCGGTGCGTTACCAGAAGCTGAAGGCCGGCGAATGCCACCTGATGCCCTATCCGAACCCGAGCGACGTCGCCTCGATGAAGGCCGATCCGAACCTCAAGGTTGCGGAACAGGAAGGCCTGAACGTTGCCTATTTCGCCTACAACACCACGCAGGCCCCCTTCGACAAGGTGGAAGTGCGCAAGGCGCTGAACATGGCGATCAACAAGCAGGCCATCGTCGATGGCGTGTTCCAGGGCCTGGCAACGCCTGCCAAGAACCCGATCCCGCCGACGATGTGGTCCTATGACGAGGCGACGGTCGACGACAAGTACGATCCGGAAGCCGCCAAGAAGATGCTCGAAGAAGCAGGCGTCAAGGACCTGACGCTCAAGGTCTGGGCAATGCCGGTCGCGCGCCCGTACATGGTCAATGCACGCCGTGCCGCCGAGCTGATCCAGTCCGACTTCCAGAAGGTCGGCGTCAAGGTCGAGATCGTGTCCTATGAATGGGCCGAATATCTCGACAAGTCGAAGGACAAGAACCGCGATGGCGCCGTCATCCTCGGCTGGACCGGCGACAATGGCGATCCGGACAACTTCCTTGACACGCTCCTCGGTTGCGATGCCGTTGGCGGTAACAACCGTGCACAATGGTGCAACAAGGAATTCGACGAGCTGGTGACGAAGGCCAAGGAAACGACTGACGTGGCAGAGCGTACCGCTCTCTACAAGCAGGCCCAGGCTGTCTTCAAGAAGGAAGCACCGTGGGCGACGCTCGATCACTCGCTGTCGGTCGTGCCGATGCGCAAGGGCGTCGAGGGCTTCCATCAGAGCCCGCTCGGCGACTTTGCCTTCGACGGTGTCGACATCGTCGAATAAAAAGGGTTACAACAATCTGAGGGATGCCCGGTTGCCGGGCATCCCTTCTTTGCTTCCCGCGCAGAAAAAACAAAAGGCGAAGGGCAAGCAGCGCCGCACGTCAGCGGCTAGAGGGTAGACAATGCTAAAATTTTTCGTGGGGCGCGTGGCCGTCATGTTCCTGACCTTCGTCGGGGTGTCGATCATCGCCTTTTCCTTCATCCGCCTGTTGCCGGGCGATCCGGTAGCGCTGCTTTCGGGCGAGCGCGTCATGTCGCCGGAACGCCATGCGGCGCTGATGCACGATCTTGGCTTCGACCGGCCCATCGTCATCCAGTATTTCGACTATCTCTGGGGCGTCCTGCGCGGTGATTTCGGCACCTCCATCGTCACCAAGCAGCCGGTCCTCGACCAGTTCTTCCAGCTCTTCCCCGCGACGCTGGAACTGTCTGTCTGCGCCATCCTCTTCGCGGTGATCATCGGCATTCCGGCCGGCGTCTTCGCGGCCATCAAGCGCGGCTCCTTCTTCGATCAGGCGATCATGGGTACGGCGCTCATCGGCTTTTCGATGCCGATCTTCTGGTGGGGCCTGCTGCTCATCATGCTGGTGTCGAACACGCTGCAATGGACGCCGGTCTCGGGCCGCATCTCGCTCATGTTCTTCTTCCCGCCGGTCACCGGCTTCATGCTGATCGACTCGCTGCTTTCCGGCGAGACCGGCGCGTTCAAGTCCGCCGTCAGCCATCTGATCCTGCCGACCATCGTCCTCGGCACCATTCCGCTTGCCGTCATCGCGCGCCAGACGCGCTCGGCAATGCTCGAGGTGCTTTCGGAGGATTATGTGCGCACCGCCCGGGCCAAGGGCCTCGGGCCGCTGCGCGTCATCGGCGTCCATGCGCTGCGCAATGCGATGATACCGGTCGTCACCACCATCGGCCTGCAGGTCGGCGTGATGCTTGCCGGTGCGATCCTGACCGAGACGATCTTCTCCTGGCCCGGCATCGGCAAATGGATGGTCGATTCCGTCAGCCGCCGCGACTATGCGGTCATCCAGGGAGCGCTTCTCATCATCGCGGCGACCATCATGATCGTCAATCTGGTGGTGGATCTGCTCTACGGTCTCATCAACCCACGCATTCGCCACTGAAAGGAGACGGTCATGTCAGAAACAACCGTTCATGGTGGCGTGTCCACCGATTCCTCGCTCCGACGCCGGCTCGCCGAATTCTGGTACTACTTCTCCGAGAATCGCGGCGCCGTCATCGGCCTCGTCTTCTTCCTGCTGCTCGTCCTCGTCGCCATCCTCGCGCCGTGGATCGCGCCGCACGGCCCCGCCGATCAATATCGCGACGCGGTGCTGCTTCCGCCGGTCTGGCAGGAACGCGGCAACGCATCCTATCTTCTCGGCACCGATGCGGTCGGCCGCGATATCCTGTCCCGCCTCATCTATGGCGCACGCTATTCGCTGTTCATCGGCGTCATCGTGACCTCGATCGCGCTGGTCGGCGGCATCGTCATCGGCGTCGTCGCCGGTTATTTCCGCGGCTGGGTCGATACGCTGATCATGCGGCTGATGGATATCATCCTCGCCTTCCCGTCGCTGCTGCTGGCGCTGGTGCTGGTCGCCGTGCTCGGACCGGGCCTGATCAACGCGATGATCGCCATCGCGCTGGTGTTCCAGCCGCATTTCGTGCGGTTGACCCGCGCGGCGGTGATGTCCGAAAAGACCAGGGATTATGTCATCGCCTCCAAGGTGGCGGGAGCCAGCCATTTGCGGCTCATGTTCAAGACCATCCTGCCGAACTGCACGGCGCCGCTCATCGTCCAGGCGACCCTGTCGTTCTCGAACGCCATCCTCGATGCAGCGGCCCTCGGCTTCCTCGGCTACGGCGCGCAGCCGCCCACGCCCGAATGGGGCACGATGCTTGCCGATGCCCGTGAATTCATCTCCAGCGGCCAGTGGTGGGTCGTGACGCTCCCGGGCGTTGCCATCCTCGTCACCGTGCTTGCGATCAACCTCGTCGGCGACGGTCTGCGCGATGCCCTCGACCCCAAACTGAAGAGGAGCTGACATGCCAAAGCTGCTCGAAATAAAGAACCTCTCGGTAGGTTTCGAAACGAGTTCAGGCCAGTTCATGGCGGTGCAGGGCATCGACCTTTCGGTCGACGCGCGCGAAGTGCTCGCCATTGTCGGCGAGTCCGGTTCCGGCAAGTCCGTGGCCATGCTCGCGGTGATGGGCCTGCTGCCGAAGACGGCGACGGTGACCGCGGACAGCATGAGCTTCGACGGCCATGACATGCTCGCCATGAACGGCAGGCAGCGCCGCGAGATCATCGGCCGCGACGTCGCCATGATCTTCCAGGAGCCGATAGCCAGCCTCAATCCATGTTTCACCGTCGGCTTCCAGCTCGAGGAAGTGCTGCGCGTGCACATGAAGATGGACAAGAAGGCGCGGCGCGCCCGCGCCATCGAACTGTTCAAGCTGGTCGGCATTCCTTCGCCGGAAGAAAGGCTGAACTCGTTCCCGCACCAGATGTCGGGCGGTCAATGCCAGCGCGTCATGATCGCGATCGCCATTGCCTGCAACCCGAAGCTGCTGATTGCGGATGAACCGACAACCGCTCTCGACGTCACCATCCAGAAGCAGATCCTCGACCTGCTGGTCGGGCTGCAGGCAAAGCATGGCATGGGGCTGATCATGATCACCCATGACATGGGCGTCGTCGCCGAAACTGCCGACCGGGTGATCGTTCAATATAAGGGGCGCAAGATGGAGGAGGCCGACGTGCTTTCGCTGTTCGAATCGCCGAAACATCCCTATACGCGCGCGCTTCTTTCGGCATTGCCGGAAAATGCCACGGGAGACCGGCTGTCGACGGTGGCCGACTTCATGAAGCACGAGGCCGAAAGCGCAGGAGCTGCATCATGAGCGAGATCGTACTCGAGGGACGCAATATCGTCCGCGACTATCACGTCGGCGGCGGGCTGTTCAGCGCGGCCAAGACGGTGCACGCCGTCAAGGGCGTCAGCTTCAAGCTCGAAAAGGGCAAGACGCTGGCCATCGTCGGCGAAAGCGGCTGCGGCAAGTCCACGCTCGGCCGCATTCTGACGCTGATTGACCCGCAGACCTCCGGCGAACTCCTGATCGACGGCAAGGCGATCAACATCGCCCGCGACCGGGTGACGTCCGAGATGCGCCGCAAGGTGCAGATCATCTTCCAGAACCCCTATGGCTCGCTCAATCCGCGCCAGAAGATCGGCGAGGTGCTCGGGGAGCCGCTGCTGCTCAACACCAACAAGACTGCTGCCGAGCGGCGCGAACTCGCCATGCAGATGCTGGTCAAGGTCGGCCTCGGCCCGGAGCATTACAATCGCTATCCGCACATGTTTTCCGGCGGGCAGCGGCAGCGCATCGCCATCGCGCGGGCACTGATGCTCAGCCCCAGCCTGCTGGTGCTCGACGAGCCGGTTTCGGCCCTCGATCTATCGGTGCAGGCGCAGGTGCTCAACCTGCTGGCCGATCTGCAGGACGAGTTCAACCTCACCTATGTGTTCATCAGCCACGACCTTTCGGTGGTGCGCTACATCGCCGACGAGGTGATGGTGATGTATTACGGCGAGGTCGTGGAATATGGCACGCGGGACGAGGTTTTCTCCAACCCGCAGCACGCCTATACCAAGACGCTGTTCGCGGCGACGCCGAAGTCCGACGTCGACAGCATCCGCGCGCGCATCGCCGCAAAGAAAGCTGCCGCTTGATTTAGCGCGCGGTTTATCCTTCACTTCTGGCGCCGGGCCTCGCAAGGGCCGGGCGCCAGACAAGCAGGAGGAAACGCATGACCGACCGTCAGCCGATATCGACCGCACCCACGGATGGCTCCAAGATCCAGATTTTCTGGACCGACGAGGATGGCCAGGAAAACCAGTCGATCGGGCAGTACCGCTCGCTGGAGCGCCTGAAGGCCGGCGGCGGCCAATGGGACGAGACGGATGCGGGCTGGTGGGTGTTCACCGATTCCAGCACGCAGAAGAAGGTATCGCCCACGAGCTGGCAACCCGCCGGCAAGTCCGACGAGGAGGCTGGCGATGGGGCTGGCGAGGAGGCCGAGGATCAGTGATCCTCAGTTCTTCTGGTGCTTCAGCAGGCCGCGCACGATGTCGTCGGCCGAGATCATCCCGAGAATAGCGCCGTTGTGAACCACGCCGACATCGCCGCTGTTCCTGGCGATCGCCTGCATGATGTCGCGGATCGGCGTCTCTGGCCGGGCCGTCGCCGCAAAGGGCCGCCCGGCGCGGCTGCGGTCGAGCTCGACCATCACGTCGGCGGCGGTCAGCACGCCCAGCGGGTTCATGTTGGCGACGAAGTCCGCCACATATTCATTGGCCGGGCGCATCAATATATCCTGCGCGGTGCCGCACTGGATGATGCGGCCGCCCTCCATGATGGCGATGCGATTGCCGATCTTCATCGCCTCGTCGAGATCGTGGCTGACGAAGACGATGGTCTTCCTGAGACGCTCCTGCAGGCTCAAAAGTTCGTCCTGGAGCCGGGTGCGGATGAGCGGGTCCAGCGCCGAGAACGGCTCGTCCATGAGAAGGATCGGCGCGCCCGTGGCAAAGGCGCGGGCAAGGCCGACGCGCTGCTGCATCCCGCCTGAAAGCTCGCCGACCTTGCGGTCCGCCCAATCCTTCAGATTGACGAGTTCAAGCTGCTGGCGGACGGCCTCGGCGCGTTCGGCACGGGAAACGCCCGACAGTTCGAGCCCGAAACCGACATTTTCCTCGACGGTCCGCCATGGCAAAAGCCCGAACTGCTGGAACACCATCGACACCAGACGCTTGCGCAGGTCGCGCAATGTCGGCTTGTCGGCCTTGCCGACATCGATGGACCGGCCATTATTGTGCACGACGACGGAACCGCGCGAAATCGGATTGAGGCGGTTGATCGCCCGCAGCAAGGTGGATTTGCCGGAGCCGGACAGGCCCATCAACACCAGTATTTCGCCCTCGGCAATGGTCAGCGAGCAATCATGGACGCCGAGCACATGGCCGGTTTCCGCCTGTATCTCGGTCCGGCTCCTGCCCTGGTCGGCCAGGGCGAGCGAAGCCTCCGTGCGCTTGCCGAAGACGATGGAGACGTTGTCGAGCGTTATCGCGGTCATTGGTCGTGCTCCTTGCCGGGGCGGAATATCCGGTCGAGCACGATCGCCACCACGACGATGACGAGGCCCGCCTCGAAGCCGAGCGCGGTGTTGACCGAGTTGAGCGCCCGCACCACCGGGACGCCGAGGCCGTCGGCGCCGACGAGGGCGGCGATCACCACCATGGAGAGCGAGAGCATGATGGTCTGCGTCAGCCCGGCGAGAATCTGCGGCATGGCGTAGGGCAGTTCGATCTTCCACAGCAATTGGCTGGACGAGGCGCCGAAGGCCTCGCCGGCTTCGACGAGATGGATCGGCGTCGAGGAAACGCCGAGATGGGTGAGGCGGATCGGCGCCGGCAGCACGAATATCGCCGTTGCCAGCAGCCCCGGCACCATGCCGATGCCGAAGAAGACGATGGCCGGGATGAGATAGACGAAAGTCGGCAATGTCTGCATCAGGTCGAGAATGGGACGGATCGCGGCGTAGAATTTTGGCCGGTGCGCGGCGAGGATGCCGATCGGCACGCCGATGCCCATGCACAGGATGCAGGAGGAGAGCACAAGGGTCAGCGTCTCCATGGTCTCGCTCCAGTAGCCTTGGTTGAGGATGAAGAGGAAGCCGAGGATCGTCAGCAGCGAAACGGCGATGGAGCGTCGCAGGGCATAGGCGATCGCGGCGAAGATGGCGATCATGATCAACGGGTGCGGGTATTTCAGCACGAACATCAGCGCGTCGATGAAACCCTGCATGACGAGCGCGAGCCCGTCGAAAAAGCCCGCGAAATTGGTGGTGAGCCAATCAACAAGCGCCTTCGCCGTCTTCCCGACGGGTATCTTGTCTTCCGTCAACCAGTCCAAGCCGAATTGTCCCCCTGCATGATAGGATCAAAAGGCCACCCCGCGGGGCGGCCCATGACAAGTTTGAATGCTCCGGCGGTTAGAGGCCGAGAGCTTCCTTGGCGGCGGGAAGGGCTTCCTTGCCGTCATAGGTGGTAACGCCGGCCAGCCATTGATCGAGGATCGCCGGATTGTCCTTGAGCCAGTCGGTGGCAGCGTCCGCCGCATCCTCGCCATCGTCGAGGATCTTGCCCATGATCTCGTTTTCCATCTGCAGATTGAATTTGAGATTGGTCAGGAACTTGCCGAGATTGGCACATTCGGCCGTGAAGCCGGCGCGCACATTGGTGTGGATGATGGCGCCGCCGAAATCCGGGCCGAAGACGTCATCGCCGCCCGAAAGATAGGCGAGCTTGAAGTTGGAGTTCATCGGATGGGGTTCCCAGCCGAGGAAGACGATCGGCTTCTCGCTCTTGGTATCCTTGGCGACCTGCGCGAGCATGCCCTGTTCGGACGATTCGGCCAGCTGGAAGTCCTTCAGCCCGAACTGGTCCTTGGCGATCATGTCGAGGATGAGCCGGTTTCCGTCATTGCCGGGCTCGATGCCGTAGATCTTGCCGCCGAGCTCATCCTTGAACTTGGCGATGTCCTTGAAATCCTTCAGGCCCTTGTCGTGGAGATATTGCGGCACGGCAAGCGTGTATTTCGCGCCGGTCAGGTTCGGGCCGAGGTCCTCGACGGTCTTGTTGTCCAGATAGGGCTTGATGTCGGCCGACTGGGTCGGCATCCAGTTGCCGAGAAAGACGTCGATGTCCTTCTTGCCAAGCGAGGCGTAGGTGACGGGCACGGAGAGCACCTTGATATCGGTCGAATAACCGAGCGCCTTCAGCACTTCGGTCGTTGCCGCGGTCGTCGCCGTGACGTCGGTCCAGCCGACATCGGCAAAGCGCACCGTCTTGCACGATTCCGGTTCCGCCGCGAGGGCCGCCGGGCTCGCGGCCAGGAGCGCCGCCAGGGCGACTGTCGTTTTGAACGTGATTTTCATCTGGTTCTCCCCTTCCGGCGTTTTCCGGATTTTTCAATTGTCAGAACCAAGCATCAATCGGCCGGGTGTTCAAGCATAGGCGCGCATAAAACGCGTCAAATCGCGACAGTTGTTGATATTCTGACAAAAGCTGTTGGCGACGGTTGACGCGAGGTTCAAGCTGCGCGGCAAGTCTGGTTAAAGCGGGCATGGCAAAACTCTATTTCAGCTATTCGGCAATGAATGCCGGCAAATCGACACTGCTGCTTCAGGCCTCCTACAACTATCAGGAGCGCGGCATGAGGACGATGTTGTTCACCGCCGCGCATTATGCGGTGGACGGCGTCGGCAAGATCGTCTCGCGGCTCGGCGTCAGCGCCCCGGC
Organism: Phyllobacterium sp. 21LDTY02-6; assembly: GCF_023554255.2. Taxonomy (GTDB): domain Bacteria; phylum Pseudomonadota; class Alphaproteobacteria; order Rhizobiales; family Rhizobiaceae; genus Phyllobacterium. The sequence continues at coordinate 236,000 of NZ_JAMJWD020000001.1, forward strand.
GGAACTCTACCGCGAGGAAGACGATCTGTTCGCAAGGATCGAGGCAGCGAACGCCGCGGCGCCGCTGAGCTGCGTCTTCATCGACGAGGCGCAGTTCCTGTCGCGGCAGCAGGTATGGCAATTGGGACGCGTGGCGGACCGGTTGAACATCCCGGTCATGTGCTTCGGCCTGCGCACCGATTTCCAGGGCAAGCTCTTTCCGGGATCGTCGGAATTGCTGGCCATCGCCGATACGCTGCGGGAAATCCGCACGATCTGCCATTGCGGCGCCAAGGCGACGATGGTCGTGCGGCGCGACCAGCAAGGCAAGGCGCTGACCGAGGGGGCGCAGGTGGCAATCGAGAAGTCGGTCTATGTCTCGCTCTGCCGCAGGCATTGGGAAGACGAGACCGGGCGCATGACAGCGCCCTGATTCGGGTCGCCCAGCCAAATTATAATTGTATTTCTTTTCGCGCGGCAGCGGCGCAGCCTATATGCAATTGACGCGCCTATTGATAGTTTGTGGCGAAAAGGGAGACATGTATGGCGAGTTTGCAGAATTTCGATTCGGAAATCGAGAAAACCTCACAAATGGTCAAGGAGATGCGGACGAAGATCGACCAGTCCAGCGTCGTGCTCGATCAATTCGCCAAGACCGACGCCCGCATCGGCGCGCCGGATTTCGACATCGAGAACGCCCGCATCGAGGACGTCCTGCGCCAGCAGAAGGTGATGGAAGGCAATATCGCCGACCTCATCATCGGCCTCGAGGACGCCACGAACGTGTTCGGCGCCGAGTTCGAAAGCATGAAGGGCTATTCCGGCTGGGAAAAATTCGTCGGCATCTTCTCGAAGTCGAAGCAGCAGCGGCTGCGCTCGGACCGGGTGCGCAATATGTCGCTCGCCGGAAACCTGCAGGAGCTCCTGTCGAAATCCGACCGTATCGTCGGCATCCTGCGCGAACAGAAGAACGTTCTCGACGAGCGCTACAAGACCTCGGAAACCAGCCTCTCTGCCGTGATCGAGCGCCGCAAGGCGACGATCGCCGAGCTCGAGGCGACACAGAAGCGGATCGAGGAACTCAATCCGCAGCTTCTCGACATCGAAAACCGCATCGCCTCGTCGACGGACCAGGGCGCGCGAACCGAGCTGGAGGGCGAGCGGTCCAAGCTCGCGACCGAATATAATGAGAGGCAGGCCAAGGAGCAGGAGCTTCTGGCCGAAAGCCAGACGCTGGAGCGCTACACGTCGATGTTCCAGACTTTCGTCGATTCGCTCAACAACCAGATCGCGGCGCAGAGCACGCTGATCAACAAGCTGACCATCGATACGGAACAGCGCATCGTGCTCTACAAGGCGCTGGAGGATTCGCTGAAGACGGCGGCGCAGCAGGATGTCGCCCACAAGATCAATACGCTTGGCAGCCAGGTCGACACGGCGGCCGAGGAGACCATGGCCGGTGTCGGCGCCGCGGCGCAGAAGCATATCGGCGATCTCCTCGAGATGCATGAAAAGAACATGGTCGGCTCGCAGGACATCCAGCGCCGCAAGAAGCTGGCCGACGACGCCTTTTCGCGGCGTTTTGCCGAAGTGTTGAAAAAGCACAATTCAGCGGACTACGTGCAGAGCTGATCCATGGCTCAGTCTGCTGAACTGACGGCTGCGGAGCGCTATTTCGATGCTATCCGCGCCGCGCTGGAAGGGTTGTCGGTGTTCCTGAACAATCGGGAATCCCCGCTCAACAAGCATGATCTCGTGGCGCAGACGGTCGCCGAATATCTGCAGCGGCTGACCGCTTCGTTCGAGTGCTGGCGCAATCGCATCGGCTTCACCGAACGCTTCCGCATCTCGCGGTCGGATAGCGGGTTTCCGGTGTTCCAGAATGTGCTCGAACTCGAGAACGACAAGAAGGGCGCGGCCGGGCGGCTGGCCTCGATCCCTGACGCCGACAGCCTGCGGGCCGAGATGGCGGATTTCATCCTGCGCCACCGGGCGTTTCCGGCCGAGCTGCAGAAGTCGATGGCCGAGCGGGTCTATCTCGAGACGGTGCAGCAGGGCGAGGTGTTCTCGCCCTTCCTGCTGCCGGTCACCATCCGGGTCGCGGTCAATCCGAAGACGGGCCGGCCCTATTATGTCGTGCATTGGGGCGCGTTCGACGGCACGTCAAACCTGCCGCTGGTCTACATGGCCGTGGTCGAGGATTCGTCCGGCGACATGGTCGATACGCTGGTGCGCGACGGCAAGCTCAATACGGACGTCAGGATACCCTTGCCGGTCGGCGGGCTGCTCAACCCGGAACTGGCGCGGCGCTTCGACGATTTCGCCGCCAGGAACTCCGCCTATTCGCTGTCGCCCGTCACCATCGCCACCAGCCTCGACAAGGACTTTCCGGAGCTGCACCCGAAGCAGTTGCGGCGCATCGTGCTCGGGCCGTTCTATACGGCCGGGATCACCGAACATAATCAGCGCGTGGCGGAAGTATTGGCGAAGGTGCGCAGGCCGGAGGATGCCTGGCTCCTCACCTGGACCTTGCAGGAAGTGTTCTCCACCGCCGAAAAGCCCGGCCGCCGCGGGCTGTGGTCGTCCGAACCCTCGCAGGAGGTGTTCCACATCAATACCGACGATCTCGAAGCGGCGCGGCAGGGCGTCAGCCATTATGAGCAACATGCACTGGTGCCGCACGAGGCCTATCAGGCGCTCTACGCATCCGGTGAAGCATCGACCATTTTCACCGGTTTCCAGACGCATATATTGTCGAATGGCCAGGTAATCAGCGGGGTATGACATGGATATCGGCCTGACCACGATCGACGAGAAGGACATCGCCAGGCATCTCGCCACCGCCCAATCGATCGTGACGCGCTTCGTGGCCGTCGAGACGGGCGAAGGCCGGGGCCCGGCCGAGATCGCCGGGACGGGCCGGCGCTTCGTATCGACGGTTTCGACCGGCGGCCTGCGCAAGACGCGCGAGGTGGAACTGGCGCGGACGATCCAGTCGGTGCGGCCCGACGACCAGATGCTGTCGATCACGCAGCACACGCTGCTCTTCCGCGCCCGCCGGGGCGTCGCCATTGCGCTTGCGGTGGCCGACATCTTCGCGCGGCAGAGCGATTTCGAAAGCCTGCGGGCGCGCAATGCCTCCGCGCCGCTGCAAGGCGAGGACGCGGCCCATTTCAAGCGGCTTCTCTCGGCGGCATCCTATATCGCCGCCTTCACGCTCGCGGCCTATCTGGCGCAGTTCATCGAGGCGGATGGCGAGCCCGCCAATGACATCGCCGAGCCGGAATTCACCTTCGACACGGCGCAGGACGCGCTGAAATCCGTGATCGCCGGGCTCGACCGCGCCATAGCGGGCACGGCGGACGAGGCCGGCATGCTGCTCCACGCCAAGGGCTTTGCCGCGCGGGCGATCGAGGCGCTGTTGCAGCGCAAGGGGCGGTTCGAGGGGCTCGGCGTGTTCGAATCCATACATCTTCGTCTCGACAGCGACGATTTCACCCTGGACGGCTTCGACGTCGCGCCGTCGAAGAAGCGCACGCCGCTGGTCATGACCTTCCGCAAGCCGGAAGAGGTCGTCGGCAATCACATCGCCAAATACCAGTCGCTCAAGCTCGCCAAGATGCTGATGGCCTATGATTTCGACCGGCAGCTTAATCCTTTCGTCGAACTCGGCGGCTTCCTCTTCACCTTCATCGGCGATGGCGCGCCCGGCACCGGCAAGACGACGCTGATCCAGATGATCGCCGGGCTGCTCAACGATTACTGCCAGGTGGCGGGCTATGCCTTCCACTACGAGAATTTCGGCGTCGACCAGATTTCCTCCTATCAGGGCAAATCCGGCCAGAATTGCCGGCAGTTCATCACCAATGTGCTCAATCCGCGCATCATCGGCTTCGGCACCATCGACGACATCGACCAGGTGGCGGCAAAGCGCTCGGACGACCGCGCCTCGTCGGGCCAGCAGGAGATCACCGGCGTGCTGATGGATGCCTTCGCCGGCGCCTCGACCGTCGTGCGCGGCAATTGCAGCTTCGGCATGTTTTCCAACTATCCCGAGAATGTCGACGATGCGCTGCGCCAGCGGGCAGGAGCGCGCTGGCTGGTTGACGGGCCGCAGACGCGCGACGATTACATCGACATATTCGCGCTGCTCGCCGGCAAGAACCACAAGATCCCGCTGGGCGAGCACCAGCTCTTCGAGGCGCAGCAGATCCAGCGCGCGGTGCAGACGGCCTATGAAACCCTGTCGAAGCCGCAGGAGGAGGGCATGCGGCTGGTCTATGAACGGTTCATCGCCGAACATGGCGAGCCGGAGACCATCGCCGATATCGGCACATATCTGCACATGATCAAGGAGCGCGAGCCCCGCTTCACCGGCCGGGCGATCAAGAACGTGACGGATGCGATCAAGATGCGGGCAATGGATATCGAACTGCCGGACGAATGGTTCGAACGGCCGGAAACCTTCATGCGCAAATCCTATGATGAGAAGAAGGCGATGATCGAGGAACTGCGCCAGCCCTTCACGATGGAAATGGTGCTTCAGGAAACCAATCGCTATGCGGATTCCGAATTCCGCTATTCCGATCGTTCGGACGATGCGGCGGTGGAAAAGATGATCCGCGATGCCCGCCTGCGCGAGCGGGCGGTGAAGCAGATCGAAACGCTGAAGACCGAGGGGCGGTGGGACGCCTGATGGACCTGCTTTACGAAAACGAGCTGATTTATGGCCGGCTGCTGCGGGTGGACCAGCCGCATCTGGTCGAGCGCTACAACAGGGCGCTGGCGTCCTTCGGCCTGCCGGCGACGAAGCTCGAAGCCTTCGATATCGACAGGACCGGCTTTTCGCCGCAGGTGGCGGCGGAACTGAAGGACCCGTCCTATCTCGACCCCAACGGCGTCAACCGGCGCTTCATCATCCTGACGCCCGCGCAGGCATCGCTCCCGGTCGTGCACACGCAGTTCTCCAATACGTCGCAGCTGATGTACGAGTTCTTCACCAGCAATGCGCGCGCCATCAATGCCCTGACGATCAAGGACGTCATCTATGGCGAGATCGAGGACAGCGTCTCGATCGTCAACGATATCGAGGACCTGCTTTCGATCAACCAGGTCGAATTCCGCGTCCTTTCCGCCCAGAACGTCATGGGGCAGGCGGCGGAGCTGCGCCTTCTGGTCGACAGGCTCAAGGACGAGCCGGACGCATGGCGCGACGATGCGATGCTGGAGCGCATGGTCGAACTCGCCAAAGTGGCCGGGGATATCCGCGAGAATTCGCTGGTGCCGGACAAGGTGCTGTTTCGCCATTCGGCCTATTGGACCAGCCATTTCGGCGGGCTCTACGTCTTTGTGGACGACAACAGGACGACCGTCATCGGCGATCCGTCGGCGCCGGGGTTTCGCCGTTCGCGGCCCTGGCAGGTGGACTACATTTCCATCAAGGATGCCGAGCAGGTGTTCCAGTTCCTGGCGGTGACGTCGCGCATCGAACTGCCGCGCGCGTCCTGGATCGAGCAATCCGGCTATCTGGAAAACCGGGGCGAGATGGTCATCCGCCATCTCATCCATGCGCTGGAACCGGAGCGCGACCTGGGCAGGATCGACCGCATCTGGCTGCAGACCTGGATCCATGCCAATGCCAGCCTGATCAATCATGACGGAACATGGCCCTTCCTCAATGCAGCCAAACGCGACCTCGCGCAGAACGGGCGCATCGACATGAACGAGGTCGATCCGCTGCGGCGCTTCCTGCTGATCAGGGCCTTGCCGCGCCATCCGGACGCCTGGCTGGTCAACCAGCTGATCAGCGATTTCGTGCCCTGGGACTTCCTCTCGCGCTACGTGTTCAACAAGCCGGGCTTCTATTCCGACTATCGAAACTGGAGCCCGAACTACCAGCACCATGTCGTCGACATGCTGAAGACGATGTATTTGAAGGACAAGGATGGGCTGCGGAAGAAGCTCTATGGCCTCGCTTCCTAGGGCGCTGCGTCTAAAGCCGCCCAAAGTCGTTGTCGATGGTTTCAAAACATCCTATTTGAGATTGCAGAAGAGGCCGACATAGCGGCCTTATGGACTTGGCCAGTGAGGAACCAGCATGCTCGAGCCCATCGTGAACTTTTTCAGCCGGATTTTCTCCCTTCTGGGCCGGGGGATCGGCTTCGTCATTGGTCTCCTGCTCTGGCCGTTTCTGTGGCTGGGCAGCTGGTACGGCCAGCGCGGCATCATCGCCAAGGCCGTGGTCGGGCTGGCGCTCATCGTCTGGCTGGGGCTCTATGGCTATTTCTTCTATGCCAGCCAGCTGTGGTCGAATTTCAACCCGGACTATGTCGCCGCCTATAATTTCAAGGAGAAGAACGTGCCGGCGGGCGAGCCGCTGACCGATCCGGCGCAGGCGGCTGGCACGCCGGCCAAGGCCTGCGCGCGCTCGGCCATCGTCGAGGTCACCGCCGACCTGACCGATTTCAACGTCAACCAGAATGCCTGGATATCGTCGATGCTGCTCTACAAGCTCGGCTTCTTCGGCATGGACTGGGACAGGACGCCGTTCCTCGACAACAAGGCATCGTTCCAGCGCGGCATCAATTCGGCCGTCCGGCGCACGGCGGTCGAACTCGTCGATACGCTCGGCCGCGTTCGCGGCACCTCGCAGATCGACGCCGATCTGCAGCGGGCGCGCGGCAATCTCCAGTTCACCGAGGATGCCTGGTATTTCGGCCTCAATCCCTTCGGCCCGAAGACGCCGACGCCGACCTATTACCGCACCGCCGTCAACGATCTGCGCACCTTCAACGGCAAGCTCGAAAACTGCAACGCGATCTTCGACGCCCGCGCCGACAATCTGATCCAGTTCATCGACCGCATCGCCAACGATATCGGCGCCACCTCCGCCATCCTCAAGGACCGGTCGGAGAATTTCAACAATGGCTGGTTCGACACCCGCGCCGACGACCGCTTCTGGTTCGCCTATGGCCAGCTCTATGCCTATTACGGCCTGATGAACGCCGCCCAGGTGGATTTCAACCAGGTGCTGACCGAAAAGCACCTCACTTCGCTGTGGGACGGCATGGACGGCCAGCTGCGCTCGGCCCTCGGCATCCAGCCCTGGATCATCGCCAATGGCAGCGAAGGCGGCTGGCTCCTGCCGAACCACCTGACCACGATGGGCTTCTACATCCTGCGCGTCCGCTCGAACCTGATCGACATCAAGCAGGTTCTCCAGCAGTAGCAGGCGTTCTGCGAGGGGCCGGACCGGGTGCCGGCCTCCTTGTTCAGGCAGGGTGAGGTCAGACGGGAAGCGACGAGCTTTCCTTGACCTCTTCCATGACCGCATAGGTGTGGGTCTCGCGCACGCCCGGCAGCGAAAGCAGCGCGTCGGAGAGGAAGCGGCGGTAATGTTCCATGTCGGCGACGCGCGCCTTGACGAGATAGTCGAAGCCGCCCGCCACCATGTGGCACTCCATCACGTCGGGATTGCGCCGCGTGGCGGCGGCGAATGTCGCGAAGACGTCGGGTGTGGTACGATCGAGCTTGATCTCGACGAAGACCAGCATTGCGCGATCGAGCTTTTTCGGCGAAAGTTTGGCTGTATATCCAAGGATATAGCCATCGCGGGACAGGCGCTTGACCCGCTCGTTCGTCGCCGTCTGCGACAGGCTGATGCGCTCGGACAGTTCGGTATTCGAAAGCCGCCCGTCCTTTTGCAATTCGCGCAGGATGCGCCGATCGAGACTATCCAGATTCTTCATCGCTAAAATGCACCCCGTTTTTAGTGTTTTAACCCGATAATCTCTCGTTCATTGGTGAGAATAACCAAGTAAGATAGATTATATGGGAAAAATCAATCAGGAAAAGCTCGATGACCGAACAATTTAATGCCGACCGCAGTTTTTCAGCTCCCTATGCGCCCGACGACCAGAAACTGGTGGAGGATCTGCTGAATTCGATTGCGCTGCCGGAGGAAACCAACCGCCGGATCGACACGCGCGCGAGCAAATATATCGCCACCATCCGCAAGGAAGCGAGCGGCATTGGCGGCGTCGAGGATTTCCTGCGCGAATATGGTCTTTCGACCCGCGAAGGCCTTGCCCTGATGGTGCTTGCCGAGGCGCTGCTGCGCGTGCCGGATGCGGCGACGCAGGACAAGCTGATCGAGGACAAGCTGAAGCAGGGCCACTGGTCCGAGCACGAGCCGAGCGGCGATACCTGGTTCGTGTCCGCGTCCGCCTGGGCGCTCGGCCTGTCGGCCAAGGTGATCAAGCCGGGCGAAACGCCGGAAGGCGTGGTTTCCTCGCTCGTCAAGCGGATCGGGCTGCCGACGGTGCGCACCGCGACGAAGCAGGCCATGCGCTATCTCGGCCAGCATTTCGTGCTCGGCGAGACGATCAAGGATGCGCTCAAGCGCGCCGCCACCAACGAGGCCAAGGGCTATCGCCATTCCTTCGACATGCTGGGCGAGGGCGCGCGCACCCGCAAGGATGCCGCCAGCTACTTCAAATCCTATTCCGACGCCATCGATGCCATCGGCCGCGTCACCGGCAACAAGAAGCTGCCCGACCGGATGGGCATCTCGGTGAAGCTCTCCGCCCTGCATCCGCGCTATCTCGCCACGCATCATGCGCAGGTCATGGCGGAACTCGTGCCGGACCTGCTGGCGCTGGCCCAGAAGGCGAAATCCTACGATCTCAATTTCACCGTCGATGCCGAGGAGGCCGACCGGCTGGAACTGTCGCTCGACGTGATCGACCGCGTTTTCGCCGATCCCTCGCTCGATGGCTGGGATGGGTTCGGCCTCGCCATCCAGGCCTACCAGAAGCGCGCGCTGCAGGTGATCGAGCATGTGGACCGGCTGTGCGGCCGTCTTGGCCGCCGCATGATGGTCCGCCTGGTCAAGGGCGCCTATTGGGATACGGAGGTGAAGCGCGCGCAGGAGCGCGGCCTTGCCGATTATCCTGTCTTCACCCGCAAGCCGGCGACGGATGCGTCCTATCTTGCCTGCGCCCGCCGCCTGCTGGAGGCAAGGCCGCGGCTGTTTCCGCAATTCGCGACGCATAATGCGCTGACGGTGGCGATGATCCTCGAAATGGCCGGGGCGGACAAGAGCGGCTTCGAGTTCCAGCGCCTGCATGGCATGGGCGAAAGCCTCTACAAGCAGATCACCGAGCGGGACGACAGGATCGCCTGCCGCATCTATGCGCCGGTGGGCGGCTATCGCGATCTCCTGGCCTATCTCGTGCGCCGGCTCCTGGAAAACGGCGCGAATTCCTCCTTCGTCTCCGTGGTGGGCGATAGCGGCGTGCCCATCGCCGACCTGCTGGTCCGCCCGGCGGAAAAGCTCAATGATGGCCGCGGCTACCGCCATCCGGATATTCCGCTGCCGCTGAAGCTCTATGGCAAGCGCGTGAATTCCGCCGGTGTCGAACTCGGCGACAGGAAGGAACTCGCGGCACTTTTGCATGGCATCGAGAAGGCCTCCCGCCCGGTCGGGGCTTTGCCGCTCGTTCCGAAGCTGCGGGCAGGCGGGGCCAGGCAGGACGTGGTTTCCCCGGTCGATGGTTCGCTCGTCGGCACGGTGGTCCCGGCCACCGCCGAAGAGGCGGCAATGGCCGTCGATGTCGGCCGTGCCGGCTTCGCCAGCTGGTCCCGGCTTCCGGTGGATACGCGTTCCAGGGCGCTGGAGCGGGCGGCGGAGCTGCTCGAGGAGCGGCGCGATCTCTTCCTCGACCTGCTCTCGCGCGAGGCCGGCAAGACGCTGGACGACGGCATTGCCGAGATACGCGAGGCGGTGGATTTCTGCCGCTATTATGCCGCCGAGGCGCGGCGCAAGTTCGGTTCGGACAAGACCATGCCGGGGCCGACGGGCGAGGAGAACAAGCTGCGTCATCGCGGGCGTGGCACCTTCGTCTGCATCAGCCCGTGGAACTTCCCGCTGGCGATCTTCCTCGGCCAGGTGAGCGCGGCGCTCGCAGCCGGAAACACGGTCGTCGCCAAGCCGGCCGAACAGACGCCGCTCGTCGCCTTCGAGGCGGTCCGCCTGCTGCATGAGGCCGGCGTTCCTGCCGATGCGCTGCTCTATGTGCCGGGCGATGGCGCCGTCGGCGCCGCGCTGACCTCCCATCCGGCAATCGCCGGCGTCGCCTTCACCGGTTCGACGGATACGGCCTGGGCCATAAATCGCGCCCTCGCCGCCAAGAAGGGGCCCATCGTTCCGCTGATCGCCGAGACCGGCGGCCTCAATGCCATGATCGTCGATGCGACGGCGCTGTCCGAGCAGGTGACGGACGATGTCGTCATGTCCGCCTTCCGCTCGGCCGGCCAGCGCTGCTCGGCGCTGCGCATCCTCTACCTGCAGGACGATATCGCCGACAACATGCTGGCGATGATCGAAGGCGCGGCGCGGGAACTGGTGCTTGGCGATCCGTCGCTGCCCTCCACCGATGTCGGGCCCATCATCGACCAGGACCAGCACGACATGCTGTCCGTCCATATCGCCGAGATGCGCAAGACGCAGAAGGTGCGCTTTGCCGGCGATGCGCCGGAGGGCGGGCTGTTCTTCGGGCCGCATATCGTCGAGCTCGACGGGCCGCAGGCGCTGACGCGGGAGGTGTTCGGCCCCGTGCTGCATGTGGTGCGCTGGAAGGCCAGGGACCTCGACAAGGTGCTCGACCAGATCGCCTCGACCGGCTACGGGCTGACCTTCGGCCTGCATACGCGCATCGAAGCGACGGTGGCCAAGGTCGTCGATCGCCTCGATGTCGGCAATGTCTACGTCAACCGCAACACGATCGGCGCGGTGGTCGGCACCCAGCCCTTCGGCGGCTCCGGCCTTTCCGGCACCGGCCCGAAGGCGGGCGGTCCGTCCTATCTCGGCCGCTTTGCCCTCGAACAGGTCGTTTCGGTCAATACGGCGGCGGCAGGGGGCAATGCCAGCCTGATCGCCATCGGCGAATAACCCTCGTTTGGGGATAGTTATCGCGCGCTATCCCCAAACCGTCCCGGCGATGCTATGCAGGCACAAGGGAGAAACGCCCATGGCCAGTGTCAAATCCGATATCGAAATCGCCCGTTCCGCCAGCAAGAAGCCGATCGTCGAGGTCGGCGCCCGGATCGGCATACCGCCGGAACATCTCGTTCCCTATGGTCACGACAAGGCCAAGGTTTCAGCCAGCTTCATCAAGGGCAGGCAGGGCGCCAATGGCAAGCTCATCCTCGTCACCGCCGTCAGCCCGACGCCCGCCGGCGAGGGCAAGACGACGACGACGGTCGGCCTCGGCGACGGTCTGAACCGGATCGGCGAAAAGGCCATCGTCTGCATCCGCGAAGCCTCGCTCGGCCCCTGTTTCGGCACCAAGGGCGGCGCGGCAGGCGGCGGCTATGCGCAGGTCATTCCGATGGAGGACATCAACCTTCACTTCACCGGCGATTTCCATGCGATCACCGCGGCGCACAATCTGCTGGCGGCGATGATCGACAATCACATCTACTGGGGAAACACGCTCAATCTCGATACGCGCCGCATCACATGGCGGCGGGTGATGGACATGAACGACCGCGCCCTGCGCGGCATCGCCTCGGCGCTCGGCGGCGTTTCCAACGGTTTCCCGCGCGAATCAGGCTTCGACATCACCGTCGCCTCGGAGGTCATGGCGATCCTGTGCCTCGCGACCGATCTCGAGGATCTCGAGCGCCGGCTCGGCGAGATCATCGTCGGCTACCGCTTCGACAGGACGCCGGTCTATGCGCGCGACCTCGGGGCGGACAGGGCGATGGCGGTGCTCCTGAAGGATGCGATGCAGCCCAATCTGGTGCAGACGCTGGAGAACAATCCGGCCTTCGTCCATGGCGGTCCCTTCGCCAATATCGCCCATGGCTGCAATTCCGTCGTCGCGACGAAGACGGCGCTGAAACTGGCGGATTTCGTCGTGACCGAGGCGGGCTTCGGGGCCGACCTCGGCGCCGAGAAATTCTTCGACATCAAATGCCGCAAGGCCGGGCTGATGCCGGCGGCGGCGGTGATCGTCGCGACGGTGCGGGCCATGAAGATGCACGGCGGCATCGCCAAGGCCGATCTCGGCGCCGAGAACACGGCGGCGGTGAAGGCAGGCTGCGCCAATCTCGGCCGCCACATGGAAAACGTCCGCCAGTTCGGCGTTCCGGTCATCGTTGCCATCAATCATTTCACCGCCGATACCGATGCCGAGATCGAGACGCTCAAGGCCTTCGTCGCCGCGCATGGCGCGGAAGCGGTGGTCTGCAAGCACTGGGCGCACGGCTCGGCGGGCATCGAGGAACTGGCGCACAAGGTCGCGGCGCTCGCGAGGAGCGGCAGCGCGCAGTTTTCGCCGCTCTACGAGGACGAGATGCCGCTGTTCGACAAGATCGACACGATCGTCAAGCGCATCTATCGCGGCGCGGAGGCGGCCGCCGATGCCAGCGTGCTGGAACAGCTGCGCCGCTGGGAGGAGGCCGGCTATGGCCATCTGCCGGTCTGCATGGCGAAGACGCAATATTCGTTCTCAACCGATCCCGAACTGCGCGGCGCTCCGGTCAATCATGTGGTGCATGTGCGCGAGGTGCGCCTGTCGGCGGGCGCGGGTTTCGTCGTCGCCATCTGCGGCGAGATCATGACCATGCCCGGCCTGCCGAAATCGCCCGCGGCGGAGCGGATATTCCTCAATGAGGAAGGGCTGGTGGAAGGGCTGTTCTGAGGCGCCCGGCGCCGCGACGGCACTTCTGGGCCGGTGCTTCCAAATTTCCTGTTGCAAGCGGCGCCGGCTGGGGCTAACAATCGCGGCCATGAATACTGTCTGCATCATCTCGAATGGTTGGTGGTGGGTCGCGTCAAGCGGCCGCTAAAGCCTTTTGCATGCAGGTAAAAGGGACAGGGCCGCAACGGGTAATCCGGGCGGCCTTTTTGTTTGACCCCGTCCGGAATGCCCGAAAGCCAATGCAACAAGGAACGGAACATGCATAGAATTGAGGGTGACGTCGAGATTTTCGACACCAAGGGCGGGGTGACGATCACGCGGTCGCGGGCAGCGACGGATTACGCCACCGCCATCGACGGCTATGTGGATGCGCTGGATGAGCGGCGCGGCGCGGTCTTCTCGTCGAACTACGAATATCCGGGCCGTTATACGCGCTGGGATACGGCGATCGTCGATCCGCCGCTGGTCATAACGTCCAATGGCCGCCACATGACGATCGAAGCGCTCAATGGCCGCGGCGAGGTGCTGCTGGTGCCGATCCGCCAGGTGGTGAGCGATCTCGACGACGTGACGGTTTCGAACGCCGACGCCGTGAAGCTCGATCTGGAGATCGCCCTGCCATCGCGGCCGTTCACCGAGGAGGAGCGTTCGCGCATTCCTTCGGTTTTCACCGTGCTTCGGGCCATCGTGGCGCTGTTCTTCACCGAGGACGATGCAAATCTCGGGCTTTATGGCGCATTCGGCTATGATCTGGCCTTCCAGTTCGATCCGATCGAATACAAGCTGAAGCGCCCCGACGACCAGCGCGACATCGTGCTCTACCTGCCGGACGAGATACTCGTCGTCGATCACCATGCGGCGAAGGCATGGCTCGACCGCTACGATTATGCCTATGGGGGCCGATCGACGGAGGGGCTGCCGAGGACGACCGAAACCCGGCCATTCCAGCCGACCTACGCCATTCCGGGGCGCGGCGACCATAATCCCGGCGATTATGCCGAACTCGTCAAGAAGGCGAAGGAAAGCTTCATGCGCGGCGATCTTTTCGAGGTCGTGCCGGGCCAGACCTTCCATGAGCGTTGCGAGACGTCGCCCTCGGTCATCTCGCGCCGCCTCAAGGCGATCAACCCGTCGCCCTATTCCTTCTATATCAATCTCGGCGACAATGAATATCTGGTCGGCGCATCGCCGGAAATGTTCGTGCGCGTCGTCGGGCGGCGCATCGAGACCTGCCCGATCTCGGGAACGATCAAGCGCGGCGAGGACGCCATCGCCGATGCGGAGCAGATCATAAAGCTGCTGAATTCGAAGAAGGACGAGTCGGAACTGACCATGTGCTCCGACGTCGACCGCAACGACAAGAGCCGCGTCTGCGAGCCGGGTTCCGTGCGTGTCATCGGCCGGCGCCAGATCGAGATGTATTCGCGGCTCATCCATACGGTCGATCACATCGAAGGCCGCCTGCGCGAGGATATGGACGCCTTTGACGGCTTCCTGTCGCATGCCTGGGCGGTGACGGTGACCGGCGCGCCCAAATTATGGGCGATGCGCTTCATCGAGGAGAACGAGCGCAGCCCGCGCGCCTGGTATGGCGGCGCCATCGGCATGGTCAATTTCAACGGCGACATGAATACGGGCCTGACCCTGCGCACCATCCGCATCAAGGATGGCGTGGCGCAGGTGCGCGCCGGGGCGACATTGCTCTATGATTCCGTGCCGGAGGAGGAGGAAGCCGAGACCGAGCTCAAGGCTTCCGCCATGATCGCCGCCGTCCGCGACGCCCACAAGAGCAACATCCCGGCGCAGGAGCGCGCGGTGGCCCGCGTCGGCGAGGGGCTGAACATATTGCTGGTCGATCACGAGGATTCCTTCGTCCACACATTGGCGAACTACTTCCGCCAGACCGGCGCGACGGTCACCACCGTGCGCTCGCCCGTGGCCGACGAGATCTTCGATCGCGTCAAGCCGGATCTGGTCGTATTGTCGCCCGGGCCCGGCATGCCGGAGGATTTCGACTGCAAGGCGACGATCAGGCGGGCGCGGGGCCGCCAGTTGCCGATCTTCGGCGTCTGCCTCGGCCTGCAGGCGCTGACGGAGGCCTATGGCGGCTCGCTGCGGCAATTGCACGTGCCCATGCACGGCAAGCCGTCGCGCATCCGCATCACCCGGCAGGGCAGGATATTCTCCGGCCTGCCGAAGGAAGTCACCGTCGGCCGCTACCACTCGATCTTTGCCGATCCGGTGCGCCTGCCGGATGAATTCATCGTCACCGCGGAAACCGAGGATGGCGTCATCATGGCGTTCGAGCACAAGAGCGAGCCGATCGCGGCCGTGCAGTTTCATCCCGAATCCATCATGACACTCGGGTCCAATGCTGGTATGCGCATGATCGAGAACGTCGTCGCACATCTGCCGCGGCGGGCAAAGGAGCGGGCGGCCTGACCGGCAGCCCGCATTGCATGGTCTGGTCCGGTGCTTGAAATGAATGGTGAGAACACGGTCAAGCGGCTGGCATTCTGGTCAATCTTCATCGGCATGGCCGTACTGGCGCTCAAATATTGCGCCTATTACGTCACCGGGTCGGTGGCGCTCTACTCCGATGCGCTGGAATCGATCGTCAATGTGGTGGCGGCGCTGGCGGCCTGGTGGGCGATCAGGGTAAGCCACAAGCCGGCGGACCAGAATCATCCCTATGGGCACCACAAGGCGGAATATTTCTCCGCCGTCATTGAAGGCGTGCTCATCATCCTCGCCGCCATCCTGATCCTGCGCGAGGTGTGGCTTGCCTGGGAAGCGCCGCGCCTGCTGGACCAGCCATGGACCGGCCTCGCCATCAACGGCGTCGCCTCGCTCATCAATGGCGTCTGGGGCTGGCTGCTCATCAGCGCGGGCCGCAGGCATCGGTCGCCGGCGCTCCTGGCCGACGGCAAGCACATCCTCACCGATGTCGTCACCTCCGTCGGCGTCTTTGCCGGCCTTGTCGGCGCGGTGCTGACGGGATGGACCGTGCTCGATCCGGCGCTGGCGGTGATCGTCGCGATCAATATCCTAGTGCAGGGCTGGGGCGTCATCGGCAATTCGGTGCAGGGGCTGATGGATGGCGGCGTGGCGACGGAGGAGACCATGCGCATCCGCGACATCATCTCCGCCAATGCCAATGGCGCGCTCGAAGTCCACGATCTGAAGACCCGCATCGCGGGCCGCATGACCTTCATCGAATTTCATCTCGTCGTCGAGGCCGACATGACCGTCGGCGATGCCCATGTCATCTGCGACCGGATCGAGGATGCGCTGATGAAGCAGATCCCCGATCTGGAAGTGGTCATCCATGTGGAGCCGGAGGACGAGGCGAAACTGCCGCCCGGCACGGCCGCAGTGCCCTTTGCGTAAGCGGCCGCCGTTGAGGCAAAGCCGCAACAGGCGTCACGATATATTTCAGTCGGTCATGATTTCGTTACAATTATGTTGACATAGAAGCAGCGTCACGTGACTAATCGCGTGGCAATGCGAATTCTCCGAAGCAATTCCGCGCAAAGCGCGAACATGGGGACAAGCTTTATACAGGATCATTCTCGCCGGGAGCGAGGATGCGGCACGCATGGCAGCTGGCTGAGCGCGGGTGGACGAACGCGGCTGTTTACAAATTTAGTTAACCTTTCACTACTAGGCTAAACTTATGGGTAAACACTTCAACTTTGCACTCATGGCGGGACTCTTCCTCGCGGTGGCCGCCATCGGTCCGGCCTCGGCGCGCGGCACCGATGACTGCGCCGTGAAATCCAGTCCGGGCAAGGCAACGATCGTCACCGACGACGACGTTGATCCGCGTCCCGATACTGATAATATCCAGTCCGCCGATGCCTGCGCGCCGAAGAAGATCAAGACCGCGCCGCAGCCCACCGGCAAGGCTGTGCCGATAAATGTACTAGCCACGGGTGGTGTCAGCATCTTGAACAAGGCAGTTAAGGGCGAAATCATTCCGCAGAGCGAAGGCGCGCTCCGCGACGACCTGTCGTTCCGCTATCGCATCTACAGGCCGCAGGCCGCCAATGGCGATACGATGGTGCTGCTGCACGGCTCGGGACAGGACGAGACCAGCCTCGTTTCCTTCGCCTCGAAGATCGCGCCCAATGCGGTGCTTCTCGCCGTGCGCGGACGCGTCGTCCAGGATGGCTCGACCCGCTGGTACCGCCGGCTGACGCCGGTCAGCTTCGACCAGCAGGACATCCGCTCCGAGGCCACGGCCTTTGCCGAATTCCTCAGGCAGGCGACGGCCAAATACCGTTTCGACGCCAACCGCATGACCTTTCTCGGCTATTCGAACGGCGCCAACCTGATCAATTCGGTGATGATGCTCTATCCGGGCCTCGTCAAGCAGGCGGTGCTGCTGCGCTCGATGCCGGTGCTGACCGGCTCGGTCGATGCGGATCTCGCGCATGCGCGCGTGCTCACCGTGTCCGGCGCCGCCGACCAGCTCTATGCGCCCTATGCGCCGGCGCTGGAGGACATGCTGCGCTCGCATGGCGCGCGCGTCGAGGCCCGTTCGATCAAGTCGGACCATGGCCTCGGCAAGGATGATGTGCGCGTCGTCAGCGAATGGCTTTCCGGTGCGACCGCCCAGTTGAGAAAATAGGGTTTCCGCCCGGCTTCATTATCAAGATACTTGCATCATGGCGGCCAGTCGGTTACTTCTTGCCGCCATGAACACGCACGAGACATCATTGTCCTTCTCCGTCCGCGCCCGCGGCACGGTTCGTCGTGCGCTACCGCTTCTTCTCGGCCTTATCGGCGATCGCCGGGCTCGTTGAGGAGCGTCCGGCGGTCGATGCCGCCGCAAGGCTCTCGCTCCTTACCCTTTACAAGACAAGTTCAACGCCTAAAAAGAATGCCGCGACTGCTGCCACCAGGCGCATCGGGCTGGAAACGAGAAGCAGATGACCGACATGATCAACCAATCAGCAAACAAGGGCATGCCGAGCGCGGCGCAGAAATACGAAGCCTATCCGCTCGTCGACATGAGAGACCGCCAATGGCCGTCGAAACGCATTGAAACCGCGCCGATCTGGTGTTCCGTCGACCTGCGCGACGGCAACCAGGCGCTGGTCGATCCCATGGGCCACGACCGCAAGGTGCGCATGTTCGCGCTGCTGCTCGACATGGGCTTCAAGGAGATCGAGATCGGCTTTCCCTCCGCCTCGCAGACCGATTTCGATTTCTGCCGCTGGTGCGTGGAGGAGGGCAATGTGCCGGACGACCTGTCGCTGCAGGTCCTGGTCCAGTGCCGGCCGGAGCTGATCGCGCGCACCTTCGAGGCATTGGAGGGCGCCAACCGGCCGATCGTGCATTTCTACAATTCCACCAGCGAATTGCAGCGCCGGGTGGTGTTCAACAAGGATGTCGGCGGCATCAAGGCCATAGCCACCGATGCGGCCAAGATGATCACCGACATGGCGGCGAAGGCCGGCGGCGGCTACCGCTTCGAATATTCGCCCGAGAGCTTCACCGGTACCGAACTCGAAGTCGCGCTCGACATCTGCAATGCCGTCAGCGAGATCGTCAGGCCGACCCCCGACAACAAGCTGATCATCAACCTGCCTTCGACGGTGGAAATGTCGACGCCCAACATCTATGCGGACCGCATCGAGTGGATGTGCAGGCAGCTCGACAATCGCGAAAACCTGATCGTGTCGCTGCACCCGCACAATGATCGCGGCACCGGCATCGCGGCGACTGAACTCGGGCTGATGGCCGGCGCCGACAGGGTCGAGGGCACGCTGTTCGGCAATGGCGAGCGCACGGGCAATGTCGATATCGTCACGCTGGCGCTGAACATGTTCACGCAAGGCGTCGATCCCGGCATCGACTGCTCCGACATCAACCGGATGAAGGAAGTCTACGAATATTCCAACCAGCTGGTGATACCCGAGCGGCATCCCTATGTCGGCGAACTCGTCTATACGGCTTTCTCCGGCTCGCACCAGGATGCGATCAACAAGGGCATGAAGGCGATCAAGCAGGCCAACAAGCCGCTGTGGGAAGTGCCCTACCTGCCGATCGATCCGCAGGATGTCGGCCGCAGCTATGAGGCGATCATCCGCATCAATTCGCAGTCGGGCAAGGGCGGCATCGCCTATATCCTGCAGGCGGATTACGGCCTCAACCTGCCGCGCGGCATGCAGGTGGAGTTCCGCGGGGATATCCAGGCGATCACCGACGAGGAAGGCAAGGAGATGCCTTCGCGACGGATCTACGAGCGCTTCCAGGAGCTTTATGTCGAGCAGCCGGGCGGCCGCCTCAAATTCGTCGATCACCACACCTATCCGGATACTGAGCACAAGGGCATGCGCATCCTCTCCGCCGAGATCACCGACGGCGGCGAGACGAAGCGCATCGAGGGCAGGGGCACCGGGCCGGTCGATGGTTTCATCGATGCGCTGTCGCATTATCTCGGCTTCCGGCTGTCGGTGGTCAATTATTCGGAACATTCGCTCCAGCATGGTTCGGACGCCGCCGCCATCAGCTATATGGAGATCGAGCATCCGGGCGGGAAAATCTTCGGCGCCGGCATCAACAAGAACATCGTGACCGCCTCGCTCGAAGGCATCGTCTCCGCCGCGAACCGCATCCTCGCCTCGCGCTAGATTCGGGTCGCGAACAAGATGGATCGGGAGGTGTTTCGCCTCCCGGTCTTCGCGCCTAATGAATTAGAGCAAAGGCCCTGTTACACCAAAGGATAGGCCGAATTCCGCCAAGTTTCAGGTGCATTGAACGGGCAGGATTGCTACGCTCACGCGGTTCCGGATGTCCCGCGCGAGCGCTTTTTCTGAAAGTAAGATGCAAGAGAATTCCAACCCCAAAAGTCGGCTCAGCCTTGCAGAAGCAGTTCGCGGCGCGCAGATCGCCATGGCTGACAGGGGGGATTTTGCCAGCGATGCGCGCGAGGCCGATCTTGCCCGGATAGAGCTGCTGGCGCAGGATCTGCAGCCGGTGTTCGACGACGTGCCGGAGGACGACCAGCAATGGGATTTCGCCATCTCGAAGGGCCAGCAGCCGCGCCTGTGGATCGATGCGACCTCGCATGTGGTCATCGCCCGTGACCGGCGCACCTACCGGTTCCTGCGCGACACGCGGGCCGGGCGCATCGTCGTCGCCGAAACGGTCGATATCCGCGCCATGGCCGATGCCGTCACCAATTACATCGCCGAGCGCATCGTCGAGCGGCGCTATCTGATGGAGGGGCGGCGCAGCGCCCTTGTCGATGCCAGGCCCGTCAAGGAAGCGAGGGAAGCGCCCGGCGCGCCGGTGGCGGTCACGGTGCCGGCCGGCAGCGCTCGGCAGCGGTCGCGCCTCAGCGCCTTCTTCACTGCCCTGTTCTGGTTCCTGATCGGCGCTTCGGCCGGTGCGGCGGCACTGGTGCTGTTGTTCCGGGAGCGCTTCGCCAGCCTCGCCGGTCTGGTCCAGTGACTAATATGTCCGCGCCAGTTGCGCGCCGACGGTCAGCTCATGTTCGCGGATCGTGCGGATGGTCATCTGCGCATCGACGATGCCGCGCTCCGTCATGCGGCATGTCCAGCCGGCATTGGTCCGCGCGATGCTGAAGAGATTGAACGCGCCGGCCGGCTTGTGGCTGCTGGCGAAGCCCTGGCTGGCGGATGGCACGCAGACCACCGGTATCGACCAGTCGGGCCCGCCTATCTGGTAGATGGTGGAAAGGTGGGTATGGCCGTGCAGCACGAGTTCGGCCCCGTGCTCGCGCACCGTGCGCTGGAAAAGCCCGATGCCGAGCAGGCGCTTGTGCGAGGGCGCAGCGCCGCGGACCGGCGGGTGGTGGATCATCACGACGCGGAACAGGCCGCGCCGGCCCGTCTCCGCCAGAATCTCGCCCAGCTTCTGCGCCTGCTTGCTGCGGATGTCGCCCGTTGCCATGAAGGGCGCCGTGGCGCGCGCCGATGAGACGCCGATGAGCGCGACGTCGCCGCGCACCCGCAGATAGGGAAATTCCACCGGGCTTTTCTCGGCGCTCTGGCGGTCGCCGCGCATCCATGCTTCCCAGAACAGCCGCGTCTTCTTCAGCGCGCCGGGCACATAGGCGTCGTGATTGCCGGGGACGACCGAGACATCGTCCGGATCGCCGAGCGTCTTCAGCCAGGCCCGCGCCGTTTCCAGCTCCTCGTCCAGCGCCAGATTGACGAGATCGCCGGTCACGGCAATGTGATCCGGCGCATTGGCCTTGAGATCGGCAATCACCATGTCGAGCGCGCCGCCGGCCATCGCCTCCCGCCGGTTGGAGCGCCAGTTGATATAGCCGGTAATGCGCTTTGAAATCAGCTCGCGCAGCGTCAGCGATGGCAGTGGCGACAGGTGTATGTCGGAGATGTGGGCGAGACGGAACATCGAATTAGCATTAGGGATTTATCGGCTCGAAATCCAGTGACAGAACAGTCGCACGGGCGGGGCCGTCGCTGCCGGTCTCTGGGGCAATGGCAGGTACTGTACCGCGTGCTTCGACAAGCTCAGCATGAGGGAGGTTGGCGCAGCATGAGGGAGGTGGGGGCTCAGCATGAGAGAACTTGGTGTGATGCAGGGATTAAATACGGAAAATCCGCACCACGCCCGCGAAATCGCGTCTGGTCATTGAAATGGGGGGAGACGGGCGGTCTTCAGCGCGTCAGTATGGTATCAGGGTCGAGGTCCGAAGACCGCCCGCGACGTCTTTGCCTGCCATTGTCACGCTTGTCAGACGCAACAACCCGGAAAACGAAGCGCCACCTCCGTTTCCTTCTGCAGTTTGCCGGTCAATCGGGGTTGTCACTTCCGACCATCCGGCAACGCCATCCTTCCCCAGCAATCGAAACAGCACCGGAAGCTGCTCCCCCACTGGAAAGGACCTGCACAGAATACCCCGGCTTCAAACAGGGGGGATAAGTTTTTTTGCGTGCCGGGGGGAAGAATGAGCGAAATCAGTGGCTTGCAGGGAGAAATATTTTTTGAGGCCGAAAATCTATCCCACCACGTGGGCCATGGGAGGGAGGCCGGGGTTTCAAACAACGCCGAAGCGGTTAGACTGACGGGCAGAATCTTTTTTGGGCCGGCTTCATGACGTGCCGCAGACGATGGATGTTCCATGGCGGATAATCGGCGCAGATGGCGGCACCGCCTGTTCCACACCTATTTCCTCATGCGCCGGCCGATGACGCTCGGCGCGCGCGGCGTGGTCTTCGACGAGGCCGAGAATTCCGTTCTCCTCATTCGCCATACCTACGTGCCCGGCTGGCAGTTTCCCGGCGGCGGCGTCGAGACCGGCGATACGCTGGAAGACACGCTGGCGCGCGAGATCCTCGAGGAAAGCAGCGTCGAACTCACCGGCCGGGCGCACCTGTTCGCGATCTACCAGAACGCCCACGCCTCGCGCCGCGATCATGTCGCGCTCTATGTCTGCCGCTCGTTCCGGCAGGCGGCGCCCTTCGTGCCGAACCGCGAGATCGCCGAGGCGGCGTTCTTCCCGCTCGGCGCCCTGCCGGAGGGGACGACGCCGGCAACGCGCCAGCGTCTGGCGGAAATCTTCGAGGGCAAGGAGATACCGCTGGTCTGGTAGGCCTAGCTGCGGGCCGCGAACCGCCCGCGATCATGCGGCGCGCCATTGTCGATATCGGGGCCGAGCGGGATGATGCCCGTCGGGTTTATGGTCCTGTGGCTGCCGTAATAATGGGCCTTGATGTGAAGCATGTTCACCGTCGGGGCGACGCCCTCGACCTGGTGGAGATCGCGCAGATAATTCGACAGATTGGGATAGTCGGCGATGCGCTGCCTGTTGCATTTGAAATGGCCGACATAGACCGGATCGAAGCGCAGCAATGTGGTGAAGAGCCGCCAGTCGGCCTCCGTCAGCCTGTCGCCGACGAGATAGCGCTGGCCGGAGAGCCGCGCCTCGACTTCGTCCAATGTCGAGAACAGCTGCGTGAACGCCTCCTCATAGGCCTCCTGCGTGGTGGCGAACCCGGCGCGATAGACGCCATTATTGATGTTCGGATAGATGATGGCGTTGATCTCGTCGATCTGGCTGCGCAGTTCGGCGGGGTAGAAATCCGGCGAGCCGTTGTCGCCGAAGGCCGAATTGAACATGCGGATGATCTCGGCCGATTCATTGGAGACGATCGTGTCGCGCTTCTTGTCCCAGAGCACCGGCACGGTGACGCGGCCGGAATAGCCGGCATCGGCGCGCGTATAGACCTGGTGCAGATAGTCATAGCCGAAAAGATGATCGCCGGTGGCGCCGTCGCGGATGCGGAAAGTCCAGCCATCGGCGCCCATGAAATGATCGACGACGGAGAAGGAAACCTGTTCCTCGAGGCCTTTCAGCGCCCGGAAGATCAATGTGCGGTGCGCCCAGGGGCAGGCATAGGACACGTAGAGATGGTAGCGGCCGGGCTCCGGCTCGAAACCGCCGCTGCCGCTCGGGCCGGGGCTGCCATCGGCGGTGATCCAGTTGCGGAACTGCGATTGCGAGCGGATGAACCTGCCGCCGCTCGATTTGGTGTCGTACCATTGATCATGCCAGACGCCGTCGACCAGAACACCCATTGCCGGTATCTCCTATTCCTGCCTGCCCCAATCAATAGGGACTGCCGCCGGCTTTGGCGAGGCGCATGGGGTGAACAATGCGTCACCATTCGCCGATGCGGCGGCGATTTTCCGGTTTACCTCGGCCGTTTTTGATGCTAGGCGGAAAAAATGGAGAAGATTTTGACAGGAAGCCTGTTCATCCGACGATGAACCTGACCCGCGCCGGAAAGGCGGCGGACACTTCCCGATTGCCTTCCTTGCTGGAAGGCGCAGCCGAACTCCATAAGAAGAATCCAAGCATGTTGAGCCATGTCGTAACCTATGTGCCGGAAGAGCCGGTGCATGATGCTGCCATCGAGGAAATCAACCGGGAAGCCTTCGGGCCCGGCCGTTTCACCCGCGCGGCCTATCGCATACGCGAGGGCGGGCCGCATGACAGGGCGCTGTCCTTCGTGGCGCTCAACGGTATCCATGTGGTCGGCTCGGTGCGGCTGACGCCGGTGCTAATCGGCGAAACGCCGGCAATGCTGCTCGGTCCGCTGGCCGTGCGGCCGGCATGGAAGAAGCAGGGCATCGGCGCCGCGCTGATGCGGATGAGCATGGAGGCGGCGCGGACCGCCGGCCACAAGCTCGTCATTCTCGTCGGCGACGAGCCCTATTATGCGCCATTCGGCTTCCGCCCGATCAAGGGCCACCAGATCGAGATGCCGGCCCCGGTCGACCCGGAGCGCTTCCTCGCCTGCGAACTGCTGCCGCTGGCCCTGCAGGGCGTGCAGGGCAGGGTCAGGCATGCGGATTTCGCCGAGGCTTGCTGACAGCGCTCAGCGCCCCTCGCGATACCACATGCCGCCGAGCACCAGGATCATCGCGGCAAGGCCGAGGAAGCCCGAGAACAGCGGCAGGCGATCGACGCTCTTCAGCACGGTTTCATTGGTGGGGCGCAGGCCGATCCAATTGTCGCCGCTGGCGCTGCCGGCACCGCGCGAGGCGATGATGCTCGGAATTTCGATGGCCTGCCGGTCGGCGGCGTCGCGGAGCCGGCGCGTTCCGCCGCCGCTCTGCTGCGCCAGCGGATCGAGCTTCGCGCCGGTCGAGACATTGTCGGCAAATTCGGGCGCATCGACCGGCCCGACATGGGCGAGCGTCGTCAGGTCGCCGCTGGCTATCTGATAGAGGCCGATATCCTTCATGGCGACCGAGGCGGTGAAGACGCCGGGTTCGGTCTCCGTCAGCGGTATCGAACGGTTTTCGCCGGTCGGCGTGATGACGCGCGCGGGCTCCGCCGTCTTGGCCATGGTCTGGCGGCGGATTTCGAGGTTGCGGCCGCTGCCTTTGGCGGTCAGGGCTTCTTCCTCGAGTTCCGGCTCCTTCATCAGCCAATGGGCGATGCGCCGGTAAAGGGCGGCATGGGGCCCGCCGCCTTCGAAGCCGCGCGCCCAGAGCCAGCCCTGGTCGGAGAGGAACATGCCGACGCGTCCTTCGCCGAGCCGGTTGAGCACGAGCAGCGGCTTGTCGCCGGCATCCATGACGACCTGGCCCTCGGGGCGGTTGACGTCGATGACGCGGAACCAGCGGCTCCAGGCGGGCGGCTCCTGCGTGCTGCCTTCGAGACCGCGCGTCACCGGATGCCGCTTGCCGAGGTCGCTGAGGCGCGGATAGAAGGCCTTCTCCTCGATATTGCCGGTCGGCACCGCCGGCAGCACGGAGAGCAGCGGCGTATTGGCGATCGACATGTTGCTGGCATATTCCGGCCCGGCAGCGATCAGCAGCGCGCCGCCCTTCTGCACGTAATCATTAATGTAGTCGTAATAGAGCAGCGGCAGCACGTCGCGGTGCTGGTAGCGGTCGAAGATGATGAGGTCGAACTGGTCGATCTTCTCGACGAAAAGCTCGCGCACCGGGAATTGTATCAGCGCCAGTTCGGGCAGGGGGGTGTCGTCCTGCTTTTCCGGCGGACGCAGGATGGTGAAATGGACGAGATCGACCGAGGCATCGGATTTCAACAGGTCGCGCCAGGTGCGCTCGCCATTATGCGGTTCGCCCGAGACGAGCAGCACGCGCAGATTCTCGCGGATGCCGTCGACCATGGCCACGGCGCGGTTGTTCACCTCGGTCAATTCGCCGGGAATGGCCTCGACGATCAGTTCGACGATATTGACGCCGGCGCGCGGCAGCGTCACCTGCAGCGGCATTTCCTCGCCGATGATCGCTTCCTCGCGGTTCACCTCATTGCCGTTGACGCGCACGCTGACCTGGGCGCGGCCGCCCGCCGGTTCGCCGGCGCCGGTGACCTTGTAGGTCATTTCCTGCGGCTTGCCCGTAAGGCCGAAACGCGGCGCGCGGATGAACTGGACCCGCCTGTCGAGTTCGCCCGGCCGGCCGGTGATCAGGCCATGCAGCGGCGCATTGAAGCCCAGTCCGGCGAGGTTCGGCGGAATGTCGTGGACCTGCCCGTCGGTGATCATGATCGCGCCGCCGATCCGAGCCGGCGGCACGTCGCGAAACGCGCCGTTCAGGGCGGCAAAGAGCCGCGTCGACATGGCGTCGTCGTCCTGGTTGCCGGTCTCGACCGTGCGCACCTCGAATTGCGGCAGGCGGGCGAGCGCGGCCTTGACCTCGGCCAGCGCCGCATCGGTATCGGTCCTGCGGTCGCCGAGCTCCTGGCTCTGGCTGCGATCCGCGACGAGGGCGACGACGCTCCTGAGCGGCTCGCGCTCCTCGTTGATGACGATCGGATTGACCAGCGCGATGGCGAAGGCGGCGACGGCCAGCAGGCGGATGAGGCTGCCGCGCTGGCGGAAGTAGAGTCCGGCCAGCGTCAGCGCCAGCAACGGCAGCAGAATGGCTGCCAGCAGGACATTCGAGACGAGAGGCTGGAAATCCAGGGAAAGATACATGGCTAATTCCCCAGCCGCAGCAAGAGGTCCGGCACATGGACCTGGTCGGATTTGTAATTGCCGGTCAGCATGTACATGACGATATTGATGCCGGTCCGGAAGGCATGCACCCGCTGCACCGGATCATTGGGGATGGTCGGCAGCATGGGCGTTCCATCGGCATTGATGGCCCAGGCGCTGGCGAAATCATTGCCGGTGATCATGATCGGCGATACGCCGTCGCCGACCCTTACCGGCCGGTCGGCGCGCTGTTCGCCGGCGGTGGAAGCCTCGACCCAGAGCGGGCTGCCGCGATAGCGGCCGGGGAAATCCTGCAGGATATAGAAGGATTTGGTCAGGACATGGTCGCTCGGCACCGGCTCCAGCGGCGGGATGTTCAGGCCGGAAAGGATATCGCGCAGGCGCTGGTTGGCCGGCGTAGAGGAATTTTCGAAGTTGATCGCCGCCGCGTCCTGGTCGCGCGTGTCGAAGAGCACGGTTCCACCCTGTTTCATATAGGCGTCGATGCGGGCGATCGCCTCCCGCGAGGGCATCGGGGCGGAGGGATCGAGCGGCCAGTAGATCAGCGGGAACACCGCGAGCTGGTCGCGTCCGGGATCGATGCCGACCGGATCGCCGGGCTCCAGCGCCGTATTGTCGGTCAGCGCCTTGGAAAGTCCGGCCAGCCCGGCCTTGCTGATATCGTCCACCGCGCGATTTCCGGTGATGACATAGGCGAGATGGGTGACGTTGATGGCGTCGAGGATGGCCTGGTCGCCGGGCTTGCTGTCGTTCTGCTGGGCCTGCGCGGCAGGCGGCGCCATGAGCAGCGCCGAGGACATGACGAGGAACAGCAGGACGGCGGCGGCCGGAATGCGCGGGCGGCGGCGCAGATGCCCCGCAAGCCACAGCATGGCGAGGGCGTCGAGGGCGAGAAGCAGCGCGGCGATCGAGAACAGCGGCCCGCGCAATGCGAAGGATTCGTCATCCGCATATGGCGCCGTCGTCACAGGCAGGGCGATCTCGGGGCGGGACAGCGCCTTGATCTCGCCGGACGCATCGAAAAGGTTGAGCGCCGTCATCGCATCGGCAACGCCATAGAAGCCGGGCGGGTTCTCGTAGCTGACCCGCGCGTCCGGGCGCTCCACCAGCGGCCGCGTTTCCCCGGTCGGCGGCGTCAGCACACCCGCACCGTCGAGCGTGAGATAGGGCGGCAGCACCCGCGACTGCTGCGCGTTGTTCTCGGGCGTCGCCGCACCCGTGCTGGCGGAAAGCGAGACGATACGATGCAGCATGTCGACGAAACTGCCGCTGATCGGCAGGTTCGACCAAGTGGCCTGCGGCGTGACGTGGAACAGGACGAGCTGGCCCTTGCCGCGTGTCTCGCCGGTGACGAGCGGCGTGCCGTCGGCAAGATTGGCCCAGCTTTTCTCGTAGAGATCGGCCGATGGTTCAGCCAGCACCTGCCGGGTCACCGTCACGTCCTGCGGCGTCGGCAGGCCGGCGAAGGGACCGCTTCCCGGAAATGCGGCGACGGGCTGCGCCTCCTTCCAGGACAATGCGCCGCCGAGCGAACGTTCGCCCTTGCGCAGCGTCACCGGCAATAGCGGATCGCCATCGCTGCTGCCGGCGAGGCGCGGCCCGGCGAAGCGGATCAGCGTGCCGCCCTTGTCCACCCATTCGGTCAGGCTGCGCTCCATCTCGGCGGGCAGCTTGCCGATGTCGGCCATGATGATGACGGCGGGCTTCTGTTCGAGAAGTTCGGGAATGGCAGCGGCGAGCTCGGCATTGCGCGGCCGCAACAGGTCGGCGAAGGGCTCGAGCGCGCGGGAGATGTAATAGAGCGGCGAAAGCAGCGGCTGCGAAATATCCGCGTCGGACCCCGAGAGCAGAGCCACGCGGCGGCGCTTGTTGTTGTCGTCGATCAGGAAGGTCGCGGCGGCCTGCTGCGTGCCGTCGACACGAAGGCTGTGAAAATCGTTGCGAAGCTCGTAGGGCGCCGTGATCGTGGCTTCGCCGGCGGTCTGGTCGACGCCGAACACCATGCCCGTCTCCGCTATGCGCCGGCCCTTTTCGTCGAAAGCGCCGATGGTGATGGCGCTTTGCGAGCGGTCATTGCTGGCGCGCACCGCGCGGACGGTCAGGCCATTGGCGTTGTTGTTCGCCTGGGTGATCGCCACGAGATGGGAAATCGGCGGCTGGTACCAGAGCAGCGAGGCGATCCCCGTGCCCTCCAGCGCCTTGACTGCCGGGGCGACGTCCGGCGTCTCGACGCCGTCGGTCAGATAGGCGACACGCGTGCCGCGCGCTTCGCCGACGATGGTCGCAAGGCGCTGGAAGGCCGCGCTGCGATCGACGGGAATGGGCCTGACCGCCATGGCCTGCAGGCGCTCCAGCGCCGTGCTGGCATCGAAGGGGCCGGCGTCGATATTGGTCTTCTCGGCGGTCCCGAGCAGGTAGATCAACGCACCGGAGGCTTCCGCGTCGGCAATCAGCCGCTCGGCGGTCTCCTTGCGCTGTTCCCAGTCTTCGTTGGAGGACCAGCCATTGTCGATGACGATGGCGATGGGCTCCCTGCCGGTCAGCGCCTCGGTGCGCGGGTTCCAGACCGGTTCCGACAAGGCCAGGATGACGAGCGCCGCAAGTATGAGCCGCAGCAGCGTCATCCACCACGGGCTCTTGTTCGGCGTCTCTTCCTTCTGCTTCAGCTGGGCGAGGATCTTGAGCGGCGGGAATATCTCGGTGACCGGGCGCGGCGGCGTGACGCGCAGCAGCCACCAGATGACCGGCAGCGCCAGCAGCCCGGCCAGCATCAGCGGGGCGCCGAAGGCGAGGGGGAGGGCGTTCATGCCGCGCTTCCCTTGTAGCCGACGCTGGCGGTCATGTTCATGTGCACGCTGACAAGCGCGTCGGAAGCCAGCCGGTCGGTCCGGTTGAACGTATAGCTCCAGCCGAGGCGGCGGCAGAATGAACTGAGGGCGTCGCGCCGGGCATAGAAGAGCGTGCGGTAGTCCTGCGCATAATCTTCCGCGCGGCCGAAAGTGATGGCGGTGCCGGTTTCCGGGTCGACGAATTCCGTCCGCCGCCTGTAGGGAAAGTCTTCCTCGGCAGGATCATGGATTTCGACAAGATGTGCCCGCGCCCCGGCATGGGCGATCGCCTCCAGCATGGCGAGGGTCTCGTCGACCGGATCGAGAAAATCGCTGACCAGGACAACCTCCGAAAAGCGGCGGATGCGGGTAAGGTCCGGCCTTGGGCTCAGATTTTGGTCGTGGGCAAGCGACGTGGCGAGGCGCTCGGCGCCATTGCGGGCCGAGAAGGGATCGACGACGCCCGGAAAGCCGATGCGCTCGCCGCTGCGCGACAGCAGCTCGGCCAGCGCCAGGACCAGCACGAGTGCGCGCGATTCCTTCGACACCGGCGCGAGTTCGGATCGATAGAGCATCGAGGACGATGGGTCCGCCCACAGCCAGACCGTATGCGCGGCCTCCCATTCCTGGTCGCGTATATAGGTGCGGTCGTCGCGGGCGGAGCGGCGCCAGTCGATGCGGGCGACGGCTTCACCCTCCGAATAGGGCCGGAATTGCCAGAAGCTCTCGCCGACGCCGCTCTTGCGGCGGCCGTGCCAGCCGGTATTGACCGTATTGAGGATGCGGCGTGCCTCGACGAGCAGATCCGGCAGCAGCGCAGCCCGCTGGCGGGCGCGGGCAAGAGCCTCGCCGCTCCGGGTGCGTTGGACCTGCTCGCCGATCGCTGCCATCAGAGGACGGCCTTGGTCAGGTTTGCGATGACGTCGCGGACATTCATGCCATCGGCCCGCGCGGCGAAGGTCAGCGCCATGCGGTGCTGCAAGACCGGTTCGGCGAGCGCCTTCACATCGTCGACCGATGGCGCCAGCCGCCCGTCATAGAGCGCGCGGGCACGGGCGCACAGCATCAGCGCCTGGCTGGCCCGCGGCCCGGGACCCCAGGAGATGAACTTGCGGGCAATGTCATTGTCGGCGCCGGGGCGGGCGGCGCGCACCAGCGTCAATATCGCATCGACGACGCCTTCCGGCACGGGCATGCGGCGGATGAGCTTCTGCATGGCGCGCAGCCGCTCGGCGTCGATGACCTTCACGGCCCTGGCTTCGCCGGTGCCGGTGGTCGCGAGCAGGATCTGCCGCTCCGCGTCGAGTTCCGGATAGAGGATGTCGATCTGCATCAGGAAGCGGTCGAGCTGGGCTTCCGGCAGCGGATAGGTGCCTTCCTGCTCCAGCGGGTTCTGCGTGGCGAGGACATGGAACGGCAAGGGCAGGTCGTAACGCTCGCCGGCGATGGTGACGTGATATTCCTGCATGGCCTGCAGCAGCGCCGACTGGGTGCGCGGCGAGGCGCGGTTGATCTCGTCCGCCATCAGCAGCTGGGCGAAGACGGGGCCCTTCACATAGCGGAAATAGCGCTTGCCATGGTCGTCCTGCTCCATGATCTCGGAGCCGAGAATATCGGACGGCATGAGATCGGGCGTGAACTGGATACGGCGCTCATCGAGGCCGAGCACGGTGCCGAGCGTCTCCACCAGCTTCGTCTTGGCGAGGCCGGGGACGCCGACGAGCAGGGCGTGGCCGCCGGCGAGAAGCGCGACCAGCGTGCGCTCGATGACGCTTTCCTGGCCGAAAATCACGGTGCCTATGCCGGATTTGACCTGGGCGATCTCGGCCAGTGTCCGCTCAGCCTCGGCGATCATTTCCTTCGGGTCAGCCGCGACCTCGGTTTTGATCATGGTCATGGATTCACCTCTTCGCTGGTATCTGCTCGGATTCTTACATAAATGACTGTAAATCACTATGTCATGCTGACAAGCATTCCAACGGTGACTATTTCGTGACGTCTCCACAAAAAGGGAGCGAGGATGGCCAGCACAGAACGCACACCGAAAGACGCCGGAGGGCTGGAGGCGCTGATCTCCCGCGCCGCCTCCACGACGAGGGGCCTGCCGCCGGTGGAGCGGTGGAATCCGGAATTCTGCGGCGACATCGACATGGAGATAAGCGCCGACGGAACGTGGTTCTACATGGGAACGCCGATCGGGCGTCCGGCGCTGGTGCGACTGTTCTCGACCGTGTTGCGCAAGGACGAGGATGGCAGGACCTATCTCGTAACGCCGGTGGAAAAGGTCGGCATCCGCGTGGCGGACGCGCATTTCCTCGCCGTGGAAATGAATGTCGCCGGTACGGGCGACGACCGCAGGATGACTTTCCGCACCAATGTCGGCGATGTGGTGGAGGCCGATGCCGACCATCCGCTGCGCTTCGTCGTCGACGAGGACAATGGCGGGCTGAAGCCTTATCTCAGGGTGCGCGGCAGGCTGGAGGCGCTGCTGTCGCGCCCGGTGACCTATGAACTGATCGGCCATGGCGAGGAGATCGACATTGACGGGAAAACCATGTTCGCCGTGCGCTCGGCGGGCGCCGTCTTCCCGATCATGCCGGCCGGCGAACTGGAAATGCAGAGCCTATGAACGATTTCAGTCAATTGCATGAAGGCTTTTCGGCCCGGGCCTTTGCATCGCGCGTCGCCCTGAAAGGCGACGAGGATCTTGCGGGCGAATATGGCGATCACGTCCTCAATCCCGATCTCGATGCGAGGATCGGCGGAAATCCGCTGCGCGACGCGGCGGTGCTGGTGCCGGTGGTCGATCGCGGCGACGAGGCGAGTGTCATCCTGACGCTGCGCAACGCCAATATGCGCAAACATTCCGGCCAGGTGGCCTTTCCCGGCGGCGTCATCGATCCCGAGGATGGTCATGTGCCGGAAGTCGCGGCCCTGCGCGAGGCGCATGAGGAAATCGGCCTCGAACGTTCGCGCGTCGAAATCATCGGCAGGCTGCCGAAATACCTGACCACGACCGGCTATTCGATCACGCCGGTGCTCGGCCTGGTGCGTCCGCCGTTCCAGCTTGAGCTCAACGAGGCGGAAGTGGCGGATGCCTTCGAAGTGCCGCTGTCCTTCCTCATGAACCCTGAAAATCACCGCCGCGAGAGCCGCGTCTGGCAAAACAAGGAACGTTTCTATTATACGATGCCGTTCGGCGACCGGTTCATCTGGGGCGCCACCGCCGGCATCATCCGCACGCTTTATGAAAGATTATACGCTTGAGCACGAACCTCTCCATCGCCGACCGCGCGCCGTGGCTGCATGAGCCCGGCCTGCAAAGATTGCTCGCCATGCTTGCCGCCGAGGGCGAGGAAGCACGCATCGTCGGCGGCGCCGTGCGCAATACGCTGCTGGCCGAGGAGGTCGGCGATATCGACATCGCCACCACCTGCCTGCCGGAGGAGACGCAGCGGCGGGCGCTGGCGGCGGGGTTCAGGGCCATCGATACCGGTTCCGACCATGGCACGATCACCGTCATCGTCGAGGGCAGGCCCTATGAGGTGACGACGCTGCGCTCCGACATCGATACGGATGGCCGGCATGCGCAGGTCGCCTTCGGGCGCGACTGGGATAGCGATGCCAGGCGGCGCGATTTCACGATCAATGCGCTCTATGCCGATGCGGACGGGACGATCGTCGATCTCGTCGGCGGCGTCGCCGATATCGAAGGCCGCGTCCTGCGGTTCATCGGCGATCCGGAAGAGCGGATCAAGGAGGATTATCTGCGGATATTGCGCTTCTTCCGCTTCTTCGCCTGGTATGGCAAGGGACGGCCGGAGAGCGAAGGGCTGAAAGCCTGCGCCCGGCTGAAGGACGGCATGGCGCGGCTCTCCGCCGAGCGGATCTGGTCCGAACTGAAGAAGCTGCTCGCCGCGCCCGATCCTTCGCGCGCATTGCTGTGGATGCGGCAGGCGGGCGTGCTGACGGCGGTGCTGCCCGAAAGCGAAAAATGGGGCATCGATGCCATCCATGGCCTCGTCAAGGCCGAGCAGGGCCTTGGCTGGCATGCCGATCCGCTGCTGCGGCTCGAAAGCATCGTGCCGCCGGATGCCGCGCGCATGGAAGCCCTGTCGACGCGGTTGAAACTGGCCAATGGCGAACGCGACCGGCTGCTGCGCTGGGCCGAAACGGTGATGCCTGCGGCGGAAATATCGGAGGCGGGCTTCGCCAGGCGGCTCTACCGCAGCGACGTCCAGGGCATGACCGACCGGCTGCGCCTGGAACTCGCCTCGGCGCGGGCCAAGGCCGAGGAAGACAATGGCGCCCTGATGCGCGCCGGGCATATTTCGAAGCTGCTGGCACAGGCCGGTCGCTACGAGCGGCCGCGCCTGCCGATCACGGGCGGCGATATCGTCGCTGCCGGCATCCCGGAGGGGCCGCGTGTCGGCGAGCTCCAGCGCAGGCTGGAGGAAGAGTGGGTTCAATCGGGATTCAGCATCGACCGGGCGGGGCTTTTGTCGAAGCTGCGGGAAGCTGCGGCTGAAAGTTGAACAACCGCAGCAACCTGTTCGCAAATTGATTCCCGTAATGCGGGCAAATAGCTGTTTCGAAAGGCTTCTTGCCAGCCTTTAGTCTAGGCGGCCCTGCCTTTTTCCGGCTGGATATTGGCCTTGATGGTCTCCAGCATCTGCGGGCGGATTTCGGTTTCGCCATGGGTCTCGCGCAGATGTTCGCTGGCGCGCCGGATGATTTCAGCTTCGGTGTCGTGACGCGTATGCCACTGGCAACCGGGAACGATGCAATCGAGTTCTTTCACGGTTCTTCTCCCTTCGCTACGCGCGGACGCAGCCGCGCGCCGTTTCACAACGGTGCGGAGTATAACGCATGGAAGGCAGATTTGATCCCCCGAAGGTCGATCATGGCCATTTCCCCCGCGCGGCAGCGCCGCGCTCAGGGTAATTCACAACGCGGCACCGCCGCGCTCAGGGTCACTTACAATGCGGCATTGCCGCGTGATCAGGGCCATTTCACCGTGGGCGGCATCGACGACAGGATCGAATCGACATTGCCGCCGGTCTTGAGGCCGAAGATCGTGCCGCGATCGTAGAGCAGGTTGAACTCGACATAGCGTCCGCGCCGGATGAGCTGCTCCTGCCGCTCCTTGTCGGTCCAGTCCTGGTTGAAATTCTGCCGGACGAGATAGGGGTAGACCACCGAGAATGCACGGCCGACATCGCGGGTGAAATCGAAATCCGCGTCCCATCCGCCATTCTCGTCGGTGGAGCGAAGCCAGTCGTAGAAGATGCCGCCGGTGCCGCGGGGTTCCTTGCGGTGCGGCAGGTAGAAATACTCGTCGCACCAGTTCTTGAACTTGGCGTAGTCCGCAACGGCGGAATGCTTGTCGCAGACGAATTTCATCGCCTTGTGGAAGGCCATCGTGTCGGGGTCGTCCGCCGTGCGCTTGCGGTCGAGCACCGGCGTCAGGTCGGCGCCGCCGCCGAACCATTGCCGCGCGGTGACCACCATGCGCGTGTTCATATGGACTGCGGGCACGAACGGATTCTGCGGATGGGCGATGAGCGAGATGCCGGAGGCCCAGAATCGCGGATCCTCGTCGGCGCCGGGTATCTGCTTGCGGAACTCGGGCGAGAATTCGCCATGCACGGTCGATATGTGGACGCCGACCTTTTCGAAGACCCGGCCATTCATGATGGACATGGTGCCGCCGCCGCCATTGCCGCCTTCGCGCTGCCACGGCGTCCTGACGAAACGGCCGGCCGGCCGGTCGGAAAGCGGGCCCTCGAGCTCATCCTCCAGCGTTTCGAAACTGGCGCAGATCTTGTCGCGAAGTTCCTCGAACCAGGCCATCGCCGCAGCCTTCTTTTCCTCGAGGTTCGGCGGGAGTGTGGCGGGAATATCGGGACGTTCCATGGCAAAGAATCCTTGTTTTTGCGGACAATAGCACAAGAACTTCGCTCAAGAAGATCGCTCCGGCGGCAGCTTTGGTCCATGCACAAAAAATGACTCGTTTTCTCGCGCACCAGCACATAATCTAGTCCGCAGAGGGTTTGGTGAAGGATACGCCGATGGTTTCCAGAACACCCGGATCGCAATATCCGAAGCCTCCGCTTGACGGCCTGCGAAAGAGGCTGAAGGAGAGCCGCCAATCGGGTAGCGGCCAGCGCGGCGCCTTTGTCCGCGAGAGTTTCAAGCTGCCGCGCACGGCTGCTCGGGCCAAGGCGCGGGAATGGTTCGAGCAATATCCGAAGGCCGCCTACTGGACCGAGATCGAAAGCTGGTATGAGCGCCCGGGCGACATCATCGAATTCACGATGCGACGTTTGCCCAATGCGGATTGAAAATCGATGATTTCGCTTAAAAAACGGGCGATCTGCGCTCAAATCAGCGCAAAGATGCAGCATTTGTCGCTCAAGTCTTAAATATAATGGAGAATTCCGTCTGGTTTCGCTGATTTGGCAAACAATCTGGCTGACAGCCAGTATTAAAAACATTAGAACTTTCGCCAGCACCGGAGAACCTTCCGGACGCGCAAAAAAAATGGAGGACAAAAATGCGCTTATCCTTGATCTCGGGCGTGGCACTGGCTGCCGTCATGGCAATGACGTCGTTGGCGAAGGCCGATATCGTCGTCGGAATCATCGCTCCGGTTACGGGACCCGTCGCCGCCTATGGAACGCAGGTGAAGAACGGTGTCGAGAGCGCCGCCGAAGCGATCAATGCGGCCGGTGGCATCAAAGGCGAGAAGATCGTAACCAAGGTCTTCGACGATGCGGGTGAACCCAAGCAGGGCGTTTCCGTTGCCAACCAGGTGGTAGGCGAGGGCATCAAATACGTGGTCGGACCGGTGACTTCCGGTGTCGCCATGCCCGTTTCGGACGTCCTGGCGGAAAACGGCATCGTGATGGTAACGCCGACGGCGACCACGCCGGAGCTGACGACGCGCGGCCTCGAAACCATTTTCCGCACCTGCGGCCGCGACGACCAGCAGGCGGATGTCGCTGGCAAATATATCCTCGACAACTTCAAGGACAAGCGCATCGCCATCGTCTATGACAAGACGCCCTACGGCACCGGCATCGGCAATGGCCTCAAGGCAGTGCTGAACAAGGGCGGCGTGACGGAAGTCGTGTTCGAAGGCATCAATGCCGGCGAAAAGGACTATAGCGCGCTGGTTACCCGCCTGAAGTCGGAAAAGGCCGAGGTCATCTATTTCGGCGGTTACCATGCGGAAGGCGGTCTGATTGCGCGCCAGCTGCATGACCAGGGCATCAAGGCCCAGCTTATCGGCCCGGATGGCCTGTCCAATACCGAATACTGGGCCATCGGCGGCGATGCTGCAGCCGGTACGCTGTTCACCAACAGTGCCGACCCGACGAAGAACGAGGCTGCCTCGAAAGTGGTCGAGGCGCTTGCCGCCAAGAACATCCCGGCGGAAGCCTTCACGCTCAACGCCTATGCGGCCTTGCAGGTGATTGCCGGCGCCATGGAAAAGGCAGGCTCGACCGACGCAGCGGAAGTTGCCGCCAAGATCAAGTCGGGCGAAAAGTTCGCCACCGTTGCCGGAGAGCTCAGCTATTCCGAGACTGGCGACCTGACCTCGCCGACCTTCGCCTTCTACAAGTGGGAAGCAGGCAAGCCGGTCCAGCTCGACTGATCTGAAAACCGGTCACCAATGAATGAAGCCGCCGGCCGCAATGCCGGCGGCTTCATTATTGCTGCAGCTGCCGGATGGCTTCGCCGGTGGCCATCGCCGCCGAAACCGCGAGATTGAGCGAACGGGCACCCGCGACCATCGGAATGATGAGGCGCGCATCGGCGGCCGCATGGACGTTGTCGGGGACGCCGGCCGATTCGCGGCCGAGAAGCAATATGTCGCCGGCCTGGAAGCCGAAGGCGGTATAGGCAGTGGCGGCCCTGGTGGAAAAGAGCAGCAGTCGGCGCTTCTCGGCCTGCCTCCAGGCCTCGAAGGCTTGCCAATCGGCGTGGCGCCGCAGCGCCGCCTGTTCCAGATAGTCCATTCCGGCCCGTTTCAGCGAACGGTCGGAAATATCGAAGCCGGTGGGCTCGATCACGTCGACGCCGAGGCCAAGGCATGCGGCCATGCGCAGGATGGTTCCTGTATTGCCGGGAATATCGGGTTGATAGAGCGCGATGCGAATGTCGGGTGCCTGGACCACGATCAAACTCCCGGTTCGAATTCGACTAAGGGTGCAAAGAATGCCCCTCGCTTTTCGATCCTATTACCGGTATAGGGGGAGCACCGCAACAAGGCTGAGTTGGAGGTGTCGATGACAGATTTTTTCCGACTTCTTCCGATCCGGAGCGCCCGTCCCATGCGACAGGCTGCCGGAATAATCAGCGGCGTTGTCCCGGTTCAAGCCATCTAGCAGCTTTCCCGACATTACCGCTAAGCCCCGCGGCAATCGCACGTCCGGATCATCCTCGCAACGCGCATATGCGCCGGACCGGACTGCCCCGCAGGGCCCTTCTCTATTTGATTTCAAAGAGGTTTTAGAATGTTTCGCTGGTTTGAAAAGAGGCTGGAGCCTTTTCCCGTCGCCGATCCGAGCGAGCCGCCGAAGTCGCTGGTGGCCTTCTGCCTGCACTATACCAAGGGCGTCTGGGGCTGGCTCAGCGTCATGGCCGTCTGCACCGCCGCCATAGCCGTGCTGGAAGTGTCGATGTATGCCTTCATGGGCAATGTCGTCGACTGGCTTTCCAACCAGTCGCGCGAGACCTTCCTGGCGCAGGAAGGCTGGCGCCTGGCGCTGATCGCCGGCATCGTGCTCATCGTCATGCCGGGCGTCGTCCTGCTCGACTCGCTGGTGATCCACCAGACATTGCTGGTCAATTATCCGATGCGCATCCGCTGGATGGTGCATCGCTATGTCATCCGCCAGTCCATGACCTTCTTCCAGGACGAGTTTGCCGGACGCATTTCGACCAAGCTCATGCAGACGTCGCTGGCCGTGCGCGAAACGGTGATGAAACTGCTGGACGTCCTCAACTACGTCATCGTCTATTTCACCGGCACGCTGCTCATCGCGGCGGCGGCGGATCTGCGGCTCATGCTGCCGTTCCTGCTGTGGCTCGCCGCCTATATCGGCCTGATGCGGTATTTCATTCCGCGGCTGCAGGTCGTTTCCAAGCAGCAGGCGGATGCGCGCTCGACCATGACCGGGCGCATCGTCGACAGCTATACGAATATCGCCACCGTGAAGCTGTTCTCGCATTCGCGCCGCGAGGAATCCTATGCCAGGGAGGGCATGGATGACTTCCTGCGCGTCGGCTATGCGCAGATGCGCATGGTTACGGGCTTCCATGTCAGCCTCTATGTCATCAACTGCCTGCTACTGTTCTCGGTCGCCTCCATCGCCATCTGGCTCTGGCTGGGCGCATCGATCAGCGTCGGCGCCGTCGCGGTCGGCATCGGCCTGGTGCTGCGGCTCAACGGCATGTCGCAATGGATCATGTGGGAAATGTCGGCGCTGTTCGAGAATATCGGTACGGTGGAAGACGGCATTACCTCCATATCCTTGCCGCGCCTCGTCTCCGACGAGCAGAATGCCCCGGCGCTGAAGGTGACGAGCGGCGAGATACGCTTCGACAATATCCGCTTCCATTATGGCAAGGGCGGCGGGATCATCGACGATCTGTCGCTGGCGATCCGCCCCGGCGAGAAGATCGGCCTTGTCGGCCGGTCGGGCGCGGGCAAGTCGACGCTCGTCAATCTGCTGCTGCGCTTCTACGATCTCGAAGGCGGCCGCATCCTTATCGACGGGCAGGACATCTCGAAGGTGAGCCAGGATTCGCTGCGCGAAAACATCGGCATGATCACGCAGGATACCTCGCTGCTGCACCGCTCGATCAGGGACAATGTCCTTTATGGCAAGCCCGCCGCCTCCGAGGAGGAGATGCTGCGTGCGGTGGCCAATGCGCAGGCCGACGGCTTCATCGAACTCGCGACCGATCCGAAGGGCCGGCGCGGCTTCGATGCGCATGTCGGCGAGAGGGGCGTCAAGCTTTCCGGCGGACAGCGCCAGCGCATAGCCATCGCCCGGGTCATGCTGAAGGACGCTCCGATCCTGATCATGGACGAGGCGACCTCGGCGCTCGATTCGGAGGTCGAGGCCGCCATCCAGGACAATCTCTACAGGCTGATGCAGGGCAAGACCGTCATTGCCATCGCGCATCGGCTGTCGACGATTGCCGCCCTCGACCGGCTCGTGGTGATGGAGAAGGGGCAGATCGTCGAAAGCGGCACCCATGAGGAACTGATCGCGGCGGGCGGCATCTATGCCGGCCTGTGGTCGCGGCAATCCGGCGGCTTCCTCGGCCTCGACGACGACAAGGCGGCTGCCGAATAGGCCGCTTGCCAAAGCCGGATTGGCCCGAACTTTGATTTGACGGCCGGACTGCCTTGGATGAAGGTGGTCCGGCCGATTTCCTTTGCGCCCCGCCAGAATTTCCGTTCGAAACCATTAGAAACCCCCGGTCGAAACAATTGATATGAAATATATTTTTGCATTGTTCGAAAACTGGATCGATCCCTATGCCGCGGCGCCTTCGCAGCAGGTGCCGACCCGTACGCTGGCCTTCATGTGGTCCTATGTGCGCCAGCAGAAATTCGTTTTCCTGGCGATGCTCATCTGCAGCGGCTTCATCGCCCTGTTCGAGGCAAGCTTGTTCTGGTTCGTCGGCCAGCTCGTCGACATTCTCGCCGCCACGGACCGCGCCGCCGGCTGGAACGGCCTGATCGAAACGCACGGACCGACGCTGCTCTTCATGTTCCTGGCGATATTCGTCGGCCGCACGCTGGCGCTTTCGCTCGCCGCGCTCGTCGAGGAACAGGCGATCGTGCCCGGCTTCAACAATCTGGTGCGCTGGCAGGCACATCGCGTCGTATCGGGGCAGAGTCTTGCATTCTTCCAGAACGATTTCGCCGGCCGCATCGTCAGCAAGGTCTGGTCGACCGGCCAGGCGCTCGGCGATTTCATGATCACCCTGCTGCAGGCGGTGTGGTTCAGCCTGATCTATTGCGCGACGACGATCGGGCTTGTCGGCCAGCTCGACTGGCGGCTGGGCGGCGTCATCGTCGTCTGGCTCGGCATATTCGGGCTGAATGCACGCTATTTCCTGCCGCGCATAAGGCAGGCGGCGAAGGAGACGGCCGAGACGAGCTCGCTCGCGACCGGGCAGCTCGTCGATGGCTACAGCAACATCCAGACGCTGAAACTCTTCGGCACGGCGAGCCGCGACGACGCCTATCTGAAGCGCGGCATGGACAAATGGCTCGAGGCCGTATCGACGCTGACGCGCGGCCTCACCGGCATCCGCATGTCGCTGGCGCTGACGAGCGGCGCGATGATCAGCGTCGTCGCCATCGTCTCGATCGATCTCTGGCTCGATGCGGAAATATCGTCGGGGGAGGTGGCATTCACGCTCGGTCTCGTCCTCAGATTGAGCATGCTGCTGAATCGCATGATGGCGAACCTCAACGGCCTGCTGCGCAATTACGGCACGGTGCAGAATTCCATGGAGCTGCTCGCGCGGCCGGTGAAGGTGACCGACAGGCCCGGCGCAACGGAGCTGGAGGTGACGTCCGGGGAGATCGAGTTCGCCAATGTCGACTTCAATTACGGCCAGGGCGCCGATGTCATCCGCAATTTCAACCTGACCATCCGGGCGGGCGAGAAGGTGGGGCTCGTCGGCCGATCCGGCGTCGGAAAGTCGACGCTGGTCAATTTGCTCCTGCGCTTCTACGACATCGATGGCGGGGCGATCCGCATCGATGGCCGCAATATCGCCGATGTGACGCAGAACTCCCTGAGGCGGCATATCGGCGTCGTCACGCAGGATACGTCGCTGCTGCATCGCTCGATCCGCGACAATATCATCTACGGCAAGCCCGACGCTTCCGAAGCCGAACTGGCGGATGCCGTGCGCCAGGCCCATGCCGACGGCTTCATCGCCGAACTGGTGGACCAGCGCGGCCGCCGCGGCTTCGATGCGCAGGTGGGCGAAAGGGGCGTCAAGCTCTCCGGCGGCCAGCGCCAGCGCATTGCCATCGCCCGCGTCATGCTGAAGAACGCGCCGATCCTGGTGCTCGACGAGGCGACGTCGGCGCTCGATTCCGATGTCGAGGCGGCGATCCAGGAAAGTCTCTATGCGCTGATGCGCGGCAAGACCGTGATCGCCATCGCCCACCGGCTTTCCACCATCGCGGCGCTGGACCGGCTGGTGGTCATCGACCAGGGCCGGATCGTGGAAGCGGGCACGCATGAGGAACTGCTTGCCGCCGGCGGTATTTATGCTGCGCTGTGGCATCGCCAATCCGGTGGATTCATCGGCAATGAATGACAGCAACTTGTCCCTGCGACATCCTGCCCACATGGCGCTGTCAGGCTGGACAAGCTCATGCGACACGCTTAGAAACCGTCCAATGTGTGGGGGATTCCGCATGGTTCATGCCATGAGCCTGTCTGGTGTTATTCTGACGGCGCGGACCCTCTCCCTACGTAGTTATTCGGAAAGGAACAGGCCCCGTGAGCGCACACGATACCACCGAGCCTACACGGCGTGACTTCCTCTATATAGCGACAGGTATGGCCGGTGCGGTCGGTGCAGGCGCTTTTGCCTGGCCCTTTATCGATCAGATGCGCCCCGATGCCTCGACGCTGGCAGTCTCGTCGATCGAAGTTGATGTTTCGGCTCTGACCCCCGGCATGTCGCTGACAGTGAAGTGGCGCGGCAAGCCGATTTTCATCCGCAACCGCACGCCGAAGGAAATCGAGGACGCGAAAGCGGTCAATATCAGCGAATTGAAGGATCCGGTGGCGCGCAATTCCAATCTGGCCACCGACGCCCAGGCAACCGACGATGATCGCATCGCCGCCAAGGGCAAGGAAAACTGGCTGGTCATGGTCGGCGTATGCACCCATCTCGGCTGCATCCCGCTCGGCCAGCAGGGGGATTTCGGTGGCTGGTTCTGCCCATGCCACGGTTCGCACTACGATACGGCCGGACGCATCCGCAAGGGCCCTGCGCCGGAGAACCTGCCTGTTCCGCCGCTTACATTCATTTCCGATACCGTCATCAGAATCGGTTAAGGTTTCAGGGGAGACACGATATGAGCGGTGGACATTCATCCTATACGCCCAACACCGGCATCGAAAAATGGATTGACGCCCGGCTGCCTTTGCCGCGTCTGGTCTATGATTCATTTGTGGCCTATCCGGTTCCGCGCAATCTGAACTATGCCTATGCCTTTGGCGGCATCCTGGCGATCATGCTCGTTGCGCAGATCCTGACCGGCGTCGTGCTGGCCATGCACTATGCGGCCGAGACCGGCCTGGCGTTCAATTCGGTCGAGAAGATCATGCGGGACGTCAATTCCGGCTGGCTGCTGCGCTATCTGCACGCCAATGGCGCGTCGATGTTCTTCCTCGCCGTCTATGTCCACATCTTCCGTGGGCTCTATTACGGCTCCTACAAGGCGCCGCGCGAGCTGCTGTGGATCCTCGGCGTGATCATCCTGCTCCTGATGATGGCGACCGCCTTCATGGGCTATGTCC
This sequence comes from Phyllobacterium sp. 21LDTY02-6, assembly GCF_023554255.2. Lineage (GTDB taxonomy): Bacteria > Pseudomonadota > Alphaproteobacteria > Rhizobiales > Rhizobiaceae > Phyllobacterium. The sequence goes on from NZ_JAMJWD020000001.1 coordinate 278,575, forward strand.
TGCCCTGGGGCCAGATGTCCTTCTGGGGCGCGACCGTCATCACCGGCTTCTTCACCGCCTTCCCGATCATCGGCGAGCCCATCCAGCAATTGCTGCTCGGCGGCTTCGCGGTGGACAATCCGACGCTCAACCGCTTCTTCTCGCTGCATTACCTGCTGCCGTTCATGATCGCCGGCGTCGTGGTGCTGCACGTGTGGGCGCTGCATGTGACCGGCCAGACGAACCCGACCGGCATCGAGGTCAAGTCCAAGACCGACACGGTTGCTTTCACCCCCTATGCCACGGTGAAGGATGCTTTCGGCCTGGTGCTGTTCTTCATCGTCTTCGCCTATTTCGTCTTCTACATGCCGAATTTCCTCGGCCATCCGGACAATTACATCCCGGCCGACTCGCTGAAGACGCCGGCGCATATCGTTCCCGAATGGTACTTCCTGCCGTTCTACGCGATGCTCCGCGCCATCACCTTCAACATCGGGCCGATCGACTCCAAGCTTGGCGGCGTCCTGACGATGTTCGGCTCGATCGCCATCCTCTTCATCGTGCCCTGGCTTGACACGTCGAAGGTCCGCTCCGCGGTCTACCGGCCCTGGTACCGGCTCTTCTTCTGGCTCTTCGTGATCGATGCCATCCTGCTCGGCTGGCTGGGTTCGCGTCCTGCGGAAGGCCTCTACACGGTGTTCTCGCAGATCGGCACCGCCTACTATTTCGGCTTCTTCCTCATCCTCATGCCGCTCCTCGGCCTGATCGAGACGCCGCGCCGCCTGCCGAACTCCATAACGGAGGCCGTGCTGGAAAAGACCAAGAATGGTGGCCAGCCCGTTGGCGTGGCCGCGGCACCGGAAACAAAAGGCTGAGAATCGTGAAGGACATGGTCATGAAGAAAATCCTGCTCGGTCTTGCTGCTGCCGGTCTCGGAACAATGCTTGCCTTCGGTGGCGTCAATGCCGCCGAGGAAGCCCACAATGCCGCCGAGCCAACGCATTTCCCGATCAAGAAGCCGGAAGAGCTCAACTGGACCTTTGCGGGGCCATTCGGCTATTACGACAAGCAGCAGCTGCAGCGCGGCCTGAAGATCTACAAGGAAGTCTGCTCGGCCTGCCATTCGCTCAACCTCGTTGCATTCCGCTCGCTCGAGGAACTCGGCTATTCGGAAGCCCAGGTGAAAGCCTTTGCCGCCGAATATGAAGTGCCGGATGCGCCCAATGCCGATGGCGAGATCGTCAACCGCAAGGCTATTCCTGCCGATCACTTCCCGTCGCCCTATCCGAACGCCCAGGCCGCAGCTGCGGCCAATGGTGGCGCTGCCCCGCCCGACCTTTCGCTGATCGCCAAGGCGCGCTCGGTCGAACGCGGCTTCCCGCGCTTCATCTTCGATATTGCCACGCAGTATCAGGAAGGCGGCCCGGATTACATCCACGCCCTGCTGACCGGCTTCGGCGAGACGCCGCCGGAAGGCATGCAGATTCCGGAAGGCACGCATTACAACCCCTATTTCATCGCCGCCAAGTCGCTGGCGATGGCCCAGCCGCTGCAGGACGGGCAGGTCACCTATGATGACGGCACGCCGCAGACCCTGGCGCAATATTCGCAGGATATCGCCGCTTTCCTGATGTGGACGGCCGAGCCGCATCTCGAGGACCGCAAGAAGACCGGTTTCCGCGCGATGATCTTCCTCGTCCTGTTTGCGGGTTTGATCTATGTCGCCAAGCGCCGGATCTGGTCTGACGTTCCGCACTGATCCCCGGCGGATCGAAGGTTTGGGAAAGGGCGCGCAGCGCCCTTTTCTTTTGCGTGTGTGGCCAGTTAAGGTTCAGGGCCAAAATTCCGGACCAGCCTGGGTCGGGAAAGTCGAAGATCGCGAGGACGACAGATGGATTCATCTTTGAAGCAGACACTGATCGATTCCATCCGGAACATACCGGACTATCCGAAGCCCGGGGTCATGTTCCGTGACATCACCACCTTGCTCGGCAATGCGCGCGCCTTCCGGCGTGCGGTCGATGAGCTCGTGCATCCCTATGCGGGTGGCAAGGTCGACAAGGTCGCCGGCATCGAGGCGCGCGGCTTCATCATCGGCGGCGCCATGGCGCACCAGCTCTCGTCGGGCTTCGTTCCGATCCGCAAGAAGGGCAAGCTGCCGCACGATACGGTGCGCATCGCCTATAGTCTCGAATATGGTGTCGACGAGATGGAGATGCACCGCGACGCCATCGTCCCGGGCGAGCGCGTCATCCTCGTCGACGATCTTATCGCCACGGGCGGCACGGCTGAGGCCGCGGTGAAGCTGCTGCAGCAGATGGGCGCCGACATTGCCGCGGCTTGTTTCATCATCGACCTGCCGGAACTGGGCGGCCGCAGGAAGCTGGAGGCGCTTGGCGTGCCGGTGCGGACGCTGGTCGAGTTCGAGGGGCACTAGAGCGGCCAGCAGGGCCGATCAGCGCTGTAAACGCCTCAGGAGGCGGACGGAAGCGCGATGAGTGCCGCGCTGTCGAACTCCATGACCCTGTCGCCGTTCTGATTATAGGCGGCGGACGACATCTGCATCATCTGCCAGCCGGGCCGCGATTTCAGCGCGCGCAATTCGCGGATCGTGCGGGTGAAGCGGATCGTATCGCCGACATAGACCGGCTTCAGCCATTTGAGATTCTGGAAGCCCGGGGAGGGGCCGAATTGCGGTGGGGTCTTTCCCGCCTTGTGCCAGGCCCTGGCAAGCGCGGTCATGTTGGCGACGTTCAAGCGCATCCATATGGCGGTCGTATGCCAGCCCGAGGCGCACAGCGCGCCGAAATTGCTGTGCCGCGCCGCTTCGGGATCGACATGGAAGCGCTGCGGGTCATATTTCGTGGCAAAGGCGACGATTTCCTCGGCGGTGAACAGATGGCTGCCAAGATCGATCTCGACGCCCAGCAGTTCCTCGATATCCGTCATCACGACTGCACCTCCCGCAACGAGAACATCGCCACGTGCTGGATCTCGCAAACCAGCGTACCGTCCTGCTTGACCATTTCATGGCGCAGGGTCACGAACCCCAGCGAGGGCTTCGACTTCGATACGCGCCGGTCCAGGACGAAGGTGGTGCCGGTCAGGCGGTCGCCGGCAAGGACGGGCGCCCGCCATTTCACATGCTCGATGCCGGGGGCGCCCTGCGAGGTGGAATCGAGAAGATAGGCGTCGCACATCATGCGCATGAAGATGCAGACCGTGTGCCAGCCCGAGGCTGCAAGCCCGCCCAGGATGCTGGCCTTGCCGGCCGCCTCGTCGAGGTGGAACGGCTGCGGATCGAACTGCGACGCGAACTCGATGATTTCGTCCGCGTCCACCTGCTTTGAGCCGAGGGATAATTGCCGGCCTATGGTGAAATCCTCATAGGCGTATCGGGGCGTAGCGGTGGTCATCGGCACCTCGCATGCTTGGACGGTCTCGCGCGTCGCGCTTACTCCTTTTTAGGCGATCCCGGCGGAAAAGCCAGTGCGGCTTCGCCCTCCGGTACAGTGCGGCTTCGCTCTTACGTATTGAAGCGGAAGAGCATGATGTCGCCGTCCTGGACGACATATTCCTTGCCTTCGTCACGCGCCTTGCCGGCTTCCTTCGCCGCCGTTTCGCCGCCCAGCGTCACGTAATCATTATAGGCGATGGTCTGCGCCCGGATGAAGCCGCGCTCGAAATCCGTATGGATCACGCCGGCCGCCTGCGGCGCCTTGGAACCGCGTTCGACGGTCCAGGCGCGCGCTTCCTTCGGACCGACGGTGAAGTAGGTGATGAGGTGCAGCAGCTTGTAGCCGGCCCGTATGAGGCGGTCGAGGCCGGGTTCCTCGAGGTTCATCGCGTCGAGATATTCCTTTGCCTCGTCCTCGGGCAATTGCGCCACTTCCGCCTCGATGGCGGCGGAGATGACCACCGTTTCGGCGCCCTGGGCGGTCGCCATTTTCGCGACGGCTTCCGTATGGGAATTGCCCGTCGCCGCATCGTCTTCCGCGACGTTGCAGACGTAGAGCACGGGCTTCGACGTGAGGAGGTTCAAGCCCTTCAGGATAGCAAGGTCCTCGGCGGCGATGCCGTCCAGCATGAAGCGGACGGGACGGCCTTCCTGCAGCAGCGCGAGCGCGCGCTCCATGACGGGAAGGACGGTCAGCGCCTCCTTGTCCTTGCTGGTGGCGCGCTTGCGGAACTGGGCCGCGCGGCGTTCCAGGCTTTCCAGATCGGCCAGCATCAGCTCTGTCTCGACGGTCTCGGCATCCGAAACCGGATCGATCCGGCCCTCGACATGGGTGATATCATCATCCTCGAAGCAGCGCAGGACATGAACCACGGCGTCCACCTCACGGATATTGGCGAGGAACTGGTTGCCGAGGCCTTCGCCCTTGGAAGCGCCGCGCACGAGGCCGGCAATATCGACGAAGCTGATGCGCGTCGGCACGATATTGGCGGATTTGCCGATCCTGGCGATCTCCTGGAGCCGCGGGTCCGGCACGGCCACTTCGCCGGTATTGGGCTCGATGGTGCAGAATGGGTAATTGGCTGCCTGGGCGGCAGCCGTTTTCGTCAAGGCATTGAAAAGCGTCGATTTGCCGACATTGGGCAAGCCAACGATGCCGCATTTGAAACCCATAATGTGCGATCCTTATTCTTTCTTGCCGAAGAGCTTGTTCAGCATGTCGGCCATGGGGCCGGACGTGGGAAGGTTGGGGGCGGGGCGGTTCTGCCGCGCCTGCCGGATATGGCTTTGGCCGGTGGATTTTGCAACCGGCTTTTCGGTGCTTCCGCCCTTGGCCGTGGCGAGCGAAACACGATTCATGAAGCCTGCGTCATCGCCCTTGACCAGGAGGCCGGCATGGTCGGCGATAGCCTGCAGCATCGGCTCGAGCCAGTCGGCATCGGATTTGGCGAAATTGCCGAGGACGTGATGCGTCACCATCTCCTTGACGCCGGGATGGCCGATGCCGAGGCGGACGCGGCGATATTCCTTGCCGCAATGGGCGTCGATGGACCTGATGCCATTGTGCCCGCCGGCGCCGCCGCCCGTCTTCACCCGCATCTTGCCTTCCGGCAGGTCGAGTTCGTCATAGATGACGACGAGATCGGCCGGAGCGAGCTTGTAGAAGCGCATTGCCTCGCCAACAGCCTGGCCGGAAAGGTTCATGAATGTCTGCGGCTTGATGAGTATGGCCTTTTCGCCATCGATCGTTCCGTCGCACAGGAGTGCCTGAAACTTCTTCACCCAGGGTGAAAAGCCATGGCGGCGGTGAATCTCATCCGCCGCCATGAAGCCGATATTATGCCTGTTATGGGCATATTGAGAGCCCGGATTGCCAAGACCTGCAATGAGCAGCACGTGACGAGGCTCCCTTGACCAGGCGATTATTCGCCGTCTTTTGCTTCGGTCTCATCGCCCTCGGCAGCAGCTTCGGTCGTCTCTTCCTCTGCAGGCAGGACAGCCGGGGCCGCGATGGTGGCAATGGTGAAGTCACGATCCTGGATGACCGGCGTCACGCCCTTTGGCAGGGGCACGGACGAGATATGGATCGAATCGCCGATGACCTTGCCGGTCAGGTCGATTTCGATCGCATCCGGGATGGCATTGGCCGGAACGTGCAGCTCGACATCGTGACGAACGATGTTCAGAACGCCGCCGCGCTTGATGCCAGGTGCGAGTTCTTCATTGATGAAGTGGATCGGCACATGAACATTGACGACCGACTTTGCCGATACGCGCAGGAAGTCGACATGCAGCGGCTTGTCGCTGACCGGATCGAGCTGGTAATCCTTCGGCAGTGCCTGGATCGTCTTGCCGTCAAGAACGATGTTGGCAATGGTGGTTTTGAAACCGCCGCCGTGAATCTTGTAATACAGCGTCTTGTAGTCGAGGGTGATGGAGATCGGCGCCTGCTTGTCACCATAGATGACTGCCGGCACTTTACCGTTGCGGCGAATGTCCCGGGCGGACCCCTTACCGACCCGTTCGCGCGCCTCGGCCTTGAGCTCGTATGCTTCGCTCATGGCATTTCCTTTCGAGGTTCAAATCTGGAGTGTTCTCTGACGCCAACGGCACCCAAAAAACATGATGCGGCCATGCCCTTCCCGCGGGAAGAGCGACCGCAACATTCCGCGTTGCCTCCAAGGGTGTCTACGCGGATGGCGGCTCTATAGCGGAAAGCGCCGGCATGTGCAAGTTGCACGCGGCCCTCGGGCCGCTGCGGCTGCGATCAATCGAAAAGGCTGGAAACGGATTCTTCCGACGCCGTTCTCGCCACGGCTTCGCCGATGAGGTCGGAGATGGTGAGGACGCGGATATTATGCGCTGCCTCGATGGCCGGGGTCGGCTGGATCGAGTCGGTGATGACGAGTTCCTTGAGCTTGGAGCCCGTGATGCGGGCGACCGCGCCACCGGAAAGGACGCCATGGGTGATATAGGCGGTGACGCTCGTCGCGCCTTTCGCCAGAAGCGCTTCAGCGGCGTTGCACAGGGTTCCGCCGGAATCGACGATATCGTCAAAAAGCAGGCAGTCCTTGCCGGAAACCTCGCCGATGACGTTCATGACTTCCGATTCGCCCGGCCGGTCGCGGCGCTTGTCGACGATGGCGAGCTGCGCGTCTATGCGCTTGGCAAGCGAGCGTGCACGGACGACGCCGCCGACATCGGGCGAGACGACCATGACATTGGACGTGCCGTAGCGGGCGCGCACGTCCCGCGCGATCACCGGTACCGCATAGAGATTATCGGTCGGGATGTCGAAGAAGCCCTGGATCTGGCCGGCATGGAGATCGAGCGTCAGCACGCGGTTGGCGCCGGCTTCGGTGATGAGATTGGCGACGAGCTTGGCCGAGATCGGCGTGCGCGGCCCGGGTTTGCGGTCCTGCCGCGCATAGCCGAAATAGGGAAGCACGGCGGTGATGCGCTTGGCCGACGAGCGGCGGAACGCGTCGATCATGATGAGAAGTTCCATCAGATGATCGTTCGCCGGATAGGAAGTGGACTGCATGACGAATACGTCTTCGCCGCGAACGTTTTCCTGAATCTCGACGAATATCTCCTGATCGGCGAAGCGCCGGACACTGGCCTTGCCGAGTGGAATGTTGAGATATTTGGCGACTGATTCAGCGAGAACGCGATTGGAATTGCCCGCGAAGAGTTTCATGCCGTATTTTCCTCACGTCTTTTTCAGAGCGTCAGCCAAGGGAAGGATATGGCGGGCCTTTTACTGCGACTGACGGACAATGCAAGCGCGGTGCCGTGATTCATGTGGGATTCAGTGAAGTAAACTGCCGGAACGCGTAAATATGTCACGTCTTCGGGGTGGAAATCCAGCTCATATAGCCGTCGATTGCCTTGTCCGCGATGCCCTCCATCGTCGCGGCCGGTACGCTGCTCCATGGATCGGCACCGCCGCCAGCCACTTTTTCCTGGCCCTGGATGCGGTGCAGGCGGGTACCGGCGGGATCGAGAACGTCCCAGACATAGATGATCGTCGTCTGGTTGCCATCGGCCAGCGCGGAGAAATAGCCCTTCATGATGTGGGTATTGTCATTATCGCTGGCGGTGCCGAGCGTGATGCCCCTGGACTTGGCCAGCGCGGACAGGCGCTGCGAAAGTGGCGTGGCCGCGGCGATGGGCGCGCCGACGATAGGCGCGAATCGCAGTTTTGCCGTTTGCGCCACCCCGGGCGAAGCGGGAGCGGCCGGCTGGCCCGGCGCAGCGGTTGTTGGCCCAGTGGTTGCCGGTGCTGGCGCCTGCGCCGGGTCGGTAGTCGGCGTGGCGGCGTTCTGCGTCGGCGGCAGGTCCGCCTTGGTTACTCCCATGGGAGATTCTGAACTGTTGCAGGCGGAAAGTCCGATGGCTGCCGACAGTGCGGCGGCGCTAATCAACGCATAGCGGAACTTCATCTTCACTCAAACCCCAAGACGACCCAGTGGTCAGCTGCATAGCCATGAGACAAGAGTTTTATTTGACGATTAAGTCAAGTCCCAGGCGAGAAAGCGGCTGGGCAGCGCCATTTGTCGTCAGGTAGGTCCTGCCGAGAGTCATCGCGCTCTGGCTGTCGGAATCCATGATGATCATATGGGCGAACAGCGTCATGTCGGGCTGGATGGGCTCGGGATTGCCCGAATAGAACATCGGCATGTCCATCCATGACGGCGTGAACCGCGCTCCGACCGAATAGCCGCACGCATTCAGCCGATGCCGCGTCAGGTCATGGGCTTCCATGACCTTCGAATGCGCCTCGAACACGTCGCCGAAGGTCGAATCGGGGGTGAGGGCGGTTTCCACCGCTTCCAGCGCCTCGCGGGCCGCGTCATAGAGTTCCTGATGGCGTTTCGAAACCTTGCCGGTCAGGATCGTGCGCATCATGGGCGCATGGTAATGGCGATATACGCCCGACCATTCGAGCGTCAGCTGGTCGTTCTTGGTCAGTTTGCGCCGCCCCGCCTTGTAGCGGCAGAGCAAGGCATCGTCGCCGGAACCGATGATGAACTCGTTGGCGGGATAATCGCCGCCGCCGGAGAAGATCGCCGAATGCATGGCGGCGAGAATGGCGCCTTCGTCGGCTCCGGCCTTGACGAGCTTCAGCGCTGCCTCCAGCGCTTCGTCGCCGAGCGCCGCCGCCTTCTTGCTGAAGGCTATTTCGGCGGGGCTCTTCAACAGGCGAAGCCTGTCGACGAGGCCGGAAGCATCGACCAGTTGCCCGAAGGCCGCCAACTGCTCGTCCAGCTTGCGCCCATTGGCGGCGGTCAGTCCATGCGTCTGGTATTCGATGCCGATCCGGCAGCCGAGAAGATCGAGATCGTTGAGAAGCTCGCGCAGGTCCGCCGCCGGATTGGCATTGTCGCGGTCGGCCCAGACGACGATGTTTTCGATATTGGAGGTGTGGCGGGCCTGCCGGAGATCCGCCGACCGCGTCATCAGGACATTGCTGCCGTCCGCCTTGACCACCAGGCACTGGAAAAAGCAGAAGCCGAAAGTGTCATAGCCGGTGAGCCAATACATGCTTTCCTGCGAGAACAGCAGCATGGCATCCAGTTTCTGCTCCGTCATGACCATCATGAGGCGGTCGCGGCGCGCGCTGAATTCTTCCGGTTCGAAATGAAGCGCCATGATGTCTACTCCGTAATCGTGATTGCCGAAATCTGGCGGCCATAGTCGGGTTCGTTGCGGTGGGTCGTGCGGCGATAGGAGAAGAACCGATCCTCATCCGCATAGGTGCAAAGCCGCAGCGCGGAAGCGTTGACGCCGGTCCCTTCCAGCCTGTGAAGAATGAAACTCCACAGATCGAACATGAAACGATCACTGCGGCTGCCATCGCGAAAGAAACTCGTATATTTCCTGTCGGTTCCGGCGAACTGGTCGTAAAATTCCTGCCCGACCTCATAATTTTCGGGGCCGATCGTCGGTCCGAGCACGGCTTCGATGCGCTCGCGCCTGGCCCCGAGGGCAATCATCGCTTCGACGGTATTTTCCAGCACACCTGAAATCGCGCCGCGCCAGCCGGCATGGGCAGCGCCGATCACCCTGGCGTCGGGATCGGCGAAAAGGATCGGGCCGCAATCGGCCGACAGCGAGCCGATGACGATGCCGGGCGTCGCGGTGACCATGGCGTCCGCCTTCGGGCGCTCGCCATCGAAGGGGGCATCGACGGTGATGACGTCGGGCGAATGCACCTGATGCACCGTCACGAGATGCGACAGCGGCGCCCGAAGCGCCTGCGCCACGCGGCGCCGGTTCTCGGCCACCCTGGCCGGTTCGTCCTTCGAGCCGCTGCCGACATTGAGCCCACGATAGATCCCGTCCGAAACGCCGCCCTGGCGCGTGAAGAAACCATGCTCGATTCCCTGCCGTCCGGCCGGTGCCAGCTGGGGAGAACGGATCGGTTCGGGAGTGTCTGTCATGGTCGCACCGGCTGCTTCAAAGGTTGCGGATGGTGGTCGAGCTATGGCGCGAAGTCAATTGCGGTCTCGCGCCAGATTGAAGGGAAAGGTGGTGGTGGCGGCGTCGGTCACGCACAATAGCTTGAAGAGATGTCCCATCTGGTCGGGGCCGGCAAGCCGTTCGACGTCGGCGCGAATCTGCTCCTGATAATCTGTGGATTTATCCCGGCCAAGCGCGCCGGCGCGATCGAGAAGCCCCATCGCCAGCAGGAAATCGCCCTGGGTCATTGTCGCCGTCCGGCATTGCTCCGCATTTGCCGCCTGCACAAGTGCATGGAAGTCCACATGGGTGGTGACATCCGCCTCGCCCGGCGTATCGAGAACATCGACATGATCGTGGCTGCGCAGCGCCTGCAGCGTGTCGCCGAAGCCGGCCTGCAAATGGCCGTAGTCGACCAGCAGCGCGGCGCCGCGGCTCCGGCCTATGCGGGAGGCGATTTCGCGCATCAGGGCGACGCGCTGCGGCGATATCTCGAATATGGTGCCTTCCGCCGCAAGGGCATGCCCAGCCGGCAGCAAACCGGCATCCAACGTGCCGGTGCCGGCGATGAAGTGCAACCGGTCGTCATCGTCCGCAACCAGAAGGCGCTCGACGAAATGGCCCCGGTGTTTCACATATTGCCGGGTGGGGATGGCGTCGAACAGTTCGTTGGCGACGAGGATCAATGGCAGCCGGCTCGTCGTATCGAGCTGTGTGCGCCATTCGATGGCCAGAGGATGGTGCGCGAGCTTGCGGCGCTGCAACTCGGCCAGCCTGTCGCTGAGCTCCACCATGTGGATGCGGGCGGCGGCGCAGAAGGCCGGCGAGAGCCTGGCGACGGTGCGCAACAGATCGTCCATCAGCGTGCCGCGGCCGGGGCCCATCTCGCACAGGACGAAGGAAGAGGGCGAGCCCATCTCCTGCCAGGCATTGATGCACCAGGCGCCGAGCAGTTCGCCGAACATCTGGCTGACTTCCGGCGCCGTTATGAAGTCTCCTTCGGCCCCGAATGGCTCCCTCGTCGTGTAGTAGCCATCCTTCGGGTCGAAAAGGCATAGCGCCATATAGTCGGCGACGCTGATAGGGCCGTTCAGCCTTATCTGCCGCACTATGCGCTGCTTGAGGCTCATCGTCCCGTCGGGGTCTCGGGGTTGCGCGCGGACAGGACGAAGCCGATGCCGACCAGCACCATGGGGATCGAAAGGATCATTCCCATCGTCAGCCAGCCGCCATAGAGATAGCCGAGCTGCGCATCCGGTTCCCTGAAGAACTCCACGAAAATCCGCGATACGCCGTAAAGCGCAACGAATGTGCCGCTGATGAAGCGCGGGCTCTTCAATTTGCGGCCAAAGAAGATGAAAAGCGCGAGAATCGTGAACAGAACGATGCCTTCGAGGGCCGCTTCATAGAGCTGGCTCGGATGCCGCGGCATCGGGCCGCCCGTCGGGAATACGATGCCCCACCACACATCCGTCGGCCGCCCCCACAATTCGCTGTTGATGAAATTGGCGACGCGGACGAGCCCAAGCCCGACGGGCACGCCGGCGGCTATCGTATCGAGCATGCTCGACACGTTGATCCTCCTGGCGCGAGCGAAGAGCACCATTGCAAGAATGGTGCCGAGCATGCCGCCGTGGAAGGACATGCCGCCTTCCCACACCTTGAAGATGTCGAGCGGCTGGGCGAGATAGCGCTGGAAGTCGTAGAACAGTATGTAGCCGATGCGCCCGCCGAGGACGACGCCGAGCGCGGCCCACAGGACGAAATCGTCGAGATCGGTCGGCTTCATCGGCGGTGTATTGTTGGCCCAGAGGCGAGGCTGGCTGACAAGCTTCTTGGCATACCACCAGGCGAAGAGGATGCCGACGACATAGCCGAGCCCGTACCAATGCACCGACAATGGTCCGATACTGAAGATGACCGGATCGATATTGGGAAAGGCAATGGCCGAGAAGGTCGGCAACAGGACTTCGTTCACAACGCACTCCGGATAGATTTGCACATCGGCGCGGACCATGCGCGAGGGCTTGTTGGCCGTCAAGCCACAGCCCGGGTAAGTTTTGCCGGAGCGCCGCCTTGCCTCGAGCGACGGAACCTTTGCAGGCCCCGCAAATTGTAGGGGTCCAGGGGCTGTGTCATAATGATCGTATTCGCACGGGCAGCTTCCAATCGAATGGGTTTTCCTTTATTCGCTTGGGCAATCAGAGAGGTATCAGCCAATGACCAATGGATCGAACCGCGTTCTTGATGAACTGGCCAAACTCGTGACCGACGCCGCCGGCGCTGCCCAGGGCGTGCGCAAGGAAGTGGAAACGGCGTTCCGGGGACAGGCGGAACGCCTTCTCAACACGATGGACGTCGTCCAGCGCGAGGATTTCGAGGCCGTGCGGGAAATGGCGATCCGGGCGAGGGCCGAGAACACTGCGCTGCTCGCGCGGATCGAAGCATTGGAAGCCCTGGTGGGCAAGACGCCAGCGGAAAAACCCGTAAAGCCCGCTGGCACGAGAGCCAGGAAGTCCTGATCCTGGCCGATCGAGAAGTTGCTCAGGCCTGATTGTCTTCAGCGAGGTCTTCCTCGCCAGCCGCCAGGGCCGCTTCCTCGGTCTCGAAGGGCCCTACCTTCGGGCCTTCTTCATCATCTATGGTGATGGTGTAGTACCATTTTCCGTCATCATTCTTCTGCATTGCCCGTATTGTGGTTTCAGCTTCGTCGGCCATGATTCCGGTCCTTTGATAGGGTTGGTCTGTGGTACGCGCCGACTTTAGCGGCGGTTCTTATCGCCGATATGACGGGCGCCGCATCGGCAGGTGCAAGAATAATCGGCCCGCGGGCCCTTCCATCTTCTTTCCCCAAAAATAAATCGCAAGTCTTTATCAACAGGGACCGAGCGCCGAAAAGCCTTTGCATAGAGTCATTTAAAGGCAGCTTGTGAATCTTTTTCAGAACTTCTGTCCACATGCATTCCGCTCAAATCGCCGAAAGGGGACTGGCGCTGGGACTCAGCATCAATACACTGAAATTACAGCATGATTCGTGGCAGCGATCATGCCGCGGCCAGAATAAGCGGGCCGCAATCCGGCGGGTGCGTTCTTCCTGCTGGAGAGTTTCAAGCGTTGACGGTGTGCTGGGTGCGCCTCCTCTGGTGGCGTTTTACGATATTCGATTGAGCAGGGAATGGGCGATGAGCCTTCTGGAAATAGAGATTGCGAGAGACTTACACCCGGTGGACGTAATCGAGCATGTCGCCCTCACGAATGAGTGGGCGTTCGAACGGACTGGAGAAGACGAGATTGCCATCACCGTCGAGGGGAACTGGACCGATTACCAGATTTCCTTTTCCTGGATGGAGGATTTCGAGGCTCTTCACCTGGCCTGCGCCTTCGATATCGCCGTCAGCGAACCGCGCGTCAACGAGGTGCAGCGGCTGCTGTCGCTCATCAACGAACAGCTGCTGATGGGGCACTTCGATCTGTGGCGGCAGGAAGGCGCGATCATGTATCGGCAATCGCTGCTGCTCTCCGGCGGCGTAGAGCCGACGGGCAAGCAGGTGGAGGTGCTGCTGGCAAGCGCGCTCGATGCCTGCGAGACATATTTCCAGGCGTTTCAGTTCGTCGTCTGGTCCGGCTCGACCGCGCGGGAATCGCTCGACAGCATCCTGTTCGAGACGATCGGTTCTGCCTGACGGATTGCGGCCATGACGATAAGTTTTGCGGATTTTGAAAAGGTCGATATCCGGGTCGGCACGATCATCGAAGCTGAGCCTTTCCCGGAAGCGCGCAAGCCCGCCTTCAAGCTCAAAATCGATTTCGGCGGCGAGATCGGCGTCAAAAAATCATCCGCCCAGATCACGAAGCGGCACACGATCGAGGAACTCGTCGGGACGCAGGTGATGGCGGTGGTCAACTTTCCACCGCGGCAGATCGGCCCCTTCATGTCCGAGGTGCTGACGCTCGGCTTCCCGGACGAAAACGGCGATGTCGTTCTTGCCGCCATAAGCCGCCCCGTCCCCAATGGCGGCCGGCTTTTCTAGCCGCCCGCTTCTAATATCGTCGGCATCAGGCCGGGATGCGGATGATGGCGCGCAGGCCCTTTTTCGGGCTTTCATCCAGAATGATGTCCCCGCCATGGCTGCGCGCTATATCGAGCGCGATCGCAAGCCCGAGCCCCGTGCCGCTCGAATCCTGATTGCGCGCCTCGTCGAGGCGGAAAAACGGCTTGAACACTTCCTCGCGCATTTCCTTCGGTATCCCCGGCCCGTCATCATCGATGGTTATCGTCAGCCATCCATCGCGGTGGTCCGCCAGTACATAGACGTTCTTGGCGTAGCGGAACGAGTTCGACACGAGGTTCGACACCAGCCGTGAAAACGCGTTGGGGCGAACCTGGATTTCGGCAGGGCCGCGTATGGTCGATGTAAAGCCGCGGCCGAGCAGATTGCCTTCCTCCTTCAGCTTGGCGAAAACGCGGTCGAGATTGACCGTCCCGGTTTCCTCCTCGGCCTCGCTGCGGGCAAAGGCGAGATAGCCCTCGAGCATGGACTGCATGTCCTCGACGTCCTGTTCCATGGCGGCCGTATCGAGCCTGTTGCTGACGAGTGCGAGCTGAAGCTTGAAGCGCGTCAATATGGTCCGCAGATCATGGCTGACGCCGCTGAGCATGGTGGTGCGCTGCTCGATTTGCCGCTCGATCCGCTCACGCATGACGATGAATGCCGCGCCGGCGCGGCGAACTTCCTCCGCTCCGCGCGGCTTGAAATTGGGCGGCGCCGGCCGTCCCTTGCCGAAACTGTCGGCAGCGGCGGCAAGCTGCTGGATCGGCTTGATCTGGTTTCGCAGGAAGAGAATGGCGATCGCGAGAAGAACCAGCGCCGAACCGGCCATCCATACCAGGAATATCAGCGTGTTGGAGGCATAGGCCTGGCTGCGGCGGGCGAAGACGCGCAGCACCTTGTCCTCGAGCTGGATACGGATTTCGACGAGATCCGAGTCGCCGACCGTATCGATCCAGAACGGCCGGTTGATCTGGCGGGTTATCTCCTCGCTCAGGATGCTGTCGAGGATGGAGAAGAACGGCTTGGGACCCGGAGCGGGCAGGGGATCGAGCGGGAGGATCGAAATGTTCAAGGCCAGCCGTTCGCGTGAAATCCGGATGAGGTTCTCATGACCGGGGTCCTGAGGAAATGTGTCCATCAGGTCGATGATGCCGGAAATGTCGCGCACGACTGCCGTCGAAAGCCGCTGGGTGACGGTCTGCCAATGGCGTTCCATGAACACGAAAGCGATGAGCGACTGGAGCAGCACCATCGGCGCGATGATGATGATAAGCGAGCGGGCATAGAGCCGCTTGGGCATCCAGCGCGCGAGCCAGCGGGTAAATTTCCGCCATGGCCCGAACAGCGTGCTTCGCTTGCGGCGCCAATGGCGTTTTCGGACCGCGAGCGCGCGGCCCGCAGTGTCGCGTGATGCCATATCGGTGTCCGCTCGCGATTTGCGCCTGGTATTCGTCGGGAGTGCCTCTCTACTCAACGCTCAATTTATA
Source organism: Phyllobacterium sp. 21LDTY02-6 (assembly GCF_023554255.2). Taxonomy (GTDB): domain Bacteria; phylum Pseudomonadota; class Alphaproteobacteria; order Rhizobiales; family Rhizobiaceae; genus Phyllobacterium. The sequence continues at coordinate 294,015 of NZ_JAMJWD020000001.1, forward strand.
GCCGACGCCTCTGACGGTCTGCAACCAGACCGGATTGGCGGGATCGTTTTCGATCTTGCGCCGCAATCGGTTGATCTGAACGTCGATCGTGCGCTCGCCCACTTCGCCTTCCTGGCCGGTCAGTTCGTGGCGCGGCACCGTTTCGCCTGCACGCTCGGCGAAGATGGCCATGATATCCTGCTCGCGATCGGTCAGGCGGATGACATCGCCCGAGCGCTTCAACTCCCGCTTGGCGATGACGAAAGTATAGGGCCCGAACACGATCTGCTCGATCTTGGCCTGCGGCGCCGGCGCGCCTCGCCGCAATATATTGTTGATGCGCAGGATCAGTTCGCGCGGGTCGAAGGGCTTCGGCAGGTAATCATCCGCGCCAGCTTCGAGCCCGGTGATGCGGCTGTCGGTTTCGGAGAGCGCCGTCAGCATGAGGATTGGCACGTTCTTTTCCTGCCGCAGCGACTGCGTCAGCGCGACGCCGCTTTCACCCGGCATCATCACGTCGAGAATGAGCAGGTCGTAATCGATGCCCGCAAGCTTCCGGCGCGCCTCGTCGGCATTCGCGGCCACCGTAATGCGAAAGCCGCTGCCCGTGAGATATTGCGACAGCAGGTTGCGGATTCGGGTGTCGTCGTCGACGATCAGCAAATGCGGCGCGTCGTCGGACAACTGGGCCGTTTCGCCTTCGGTTCTCGCGTCCTTGGTCTGTTCCATATCTCCCCCTTTCTTCCCAGGTTCTACCCCGTCTTCGGCAAGCTGTCGATCTGTTGCCATTGGGCAGGGTTTACCATCGCCTTCAGAAAATGCTCGACTATCGCCCGGTCGCCCGGGCCGATTTGTTCCAATGCACCGCTAATGCGGCGTGATTGCGGTGCCGCAAGCTGCAGCGCCAGGTCCCGGCCCTTCGGCGTGGGGTAGAGTTCACGCTGGCGCCGGTCCTTCGGGCCCGGAACCTGCACGACATGGCCGGTGTCGATGAGCTGTTTGAGCACGCGGGCGAGGCTTTGCTTGGTTATCTTCAAGACGTCAAGCAATTCCGCCACCGTCATTCCGGGCTTTCTGTTGATGAAGTAGAGGACGCGGTGATGGGCGCGCCCGAAAGCCAGCTTTTCGAGGATGAGATCGGGGTCTGCGGTGAAATCCCTATAGGCGAAGAAGAACAGCTCTATGATGTCCAGTTGCTCGGCATCCTGGCGGGTCAGGGCTGTCTCAATTGGCCGTTCTGGTGTATAAGAATTCATGCAGGATCCCCGGTTTTGCAGAAATTATGTCAGCTTTGTTGACTTAATTTTAGACTGCTGATAATTTTTGGCAAGCTGTTGGCCGGCATTTTGAAGCTTTCGAAAAGCCAAGACGTGTTTCTATGATATTTTCCTCATTCGAAACGCCTGTTGGCGCCGTTTACGATGGTACACCAATTGGACGCCGGGACCAGTTGGCGCAACGACAAATCCCGCTGAATCAGGAAACAGGCCTGGAGGAAAAAGATGGCATCCGTCCCATTCGATCAATTGGAAGGTTATATCTGGATGAACGGCGAGTTCGTCCAATGGGCAGATGCCAAGATTCACGTGCTTTCGCACGGCCTTCATTATGCCAGTGCGGTCTTCGAGGGTGAGCGCGCCTATGGCGGCGAGATATTCAAGCTCAACGAGCATACCGAGCGCCTGCACGAATCGGCGCGTATTCTCGGCTTCACCATTCCCTATTCCGTCGAGGAACTGAACGATGCCTGCCGCAAGCTGCTGGTCAAGCAGGGGTTCGAGGATGCCTATGTGCGTCCGATCGCATGGCGCGGCAGTGAATCGATGGGCGTCGCGGCGCAGGCGAACAAGATCAATGTGGCAATCGCCATCTGGCAGTGGCCGAGCTATTTCGACCCGGCACAGAAGCTGAAGGGCATCCGGCTCGATCTGGCGGAATATCGCCGTCCCGATCCGCGCACCGCGCCTTCCAAATCGAAGGCGGCCGGCCTCTACATGATCTGCACCATTTCTAAGCATGCCGCCGAGGCCAAGGGCTATGCCGACGCGCTGATGCTCGACTGGCGCGGCCAGATCGCCGAAGCGACCGGCGCCAACGTGTTCTTCGTCAAGGATGGCGCCATCCACACGCCGACGCCCGATTGCTTCCTGGACGGCATCACCCGCCGCACCGTGATCGATCTTGCCAAGCGCCGTGGCTACGAGGTCATCGAGCGGGCGATCATGCCGGAAGAACTCGCAGGTTTCGAGCAGTGCTTCCTCACCGGTACGGCGGCGGAAGTAACGCCTGTTTCGGAGGTCGGGCCCTATAAATTCACAGTCGGTGAGATCGCCGCAAATTTGATGAATGATTACGCTGCAGAAGTAACGCCAAAGAAAGCTGCCGCAGAATAACGCGCTTATTTTCCCCTGTTTTAAACTTGATGCGTCTTTATTGACGCATCAAGTTGTTTGACTTTGCCTAAAACTTGGTCATCATGACAATTGTCAGGCATGAGTCTGACGTTGAAACGTTGACGGGGTGTCCATTATGGAAGCGCTTCTACCTATAGTCATTCAACTTATTTCAGGTGGCGTCGGCGGCAATATCGTCGGCTCTCTACTGAAGAACCTGAGTCTCGGGACAACCGGCAATTCCGTTGCCGGTGCTGTCGGCGGTCTGATCGGCGGTTACCTCACGCAGTTCCTCGGTGCCGGCGGTGCTGAAGCTGTCGCAACTGCTGCCGCTTCGTCCGGTCTGGATTTCGGAGCGATCATCGGCCAGATAGCAGGTGGCGGCGTAGGCGGGATCATCCTGACTGCAATTGCCGGCGCGATAAAGAACTCGATGGCCAGAACCTGATCGTTCTTCGCAAGTGTTTCCTGGGCGGTCGTCGGGCCGCCCTTTTCATGTCCGCAATCCGGTGAATTAACCCGCGCCATGCGTCACCAATCGCGCGGCGAAGGTTCTCTACAGTCGGAAATTGCTCTAGGCTCCGCCTTTGAGCGGTGCGCATGCACCGATTCAGGTGGAGGCGCGGCATTGCCCGCGCGAACTGGACAGGATTGAAATATGGGACAATTGCAGGCCGGTATTATACCCGTGACGGCCTTTCAGCAGAACTGCACCATCCTTTTCGACAGTGAAGACAAGCATGGGGTGCTCATCGATCCGGGCGGCGACAATGATCAGGTGCTGCGCGCGATTCGCGAGAACGACATCGTCATAGAGGCGATATGGATCACGCATGGCCATATCGATCACGCCGCCGGCGCCATGGACATGAAGGAAGCGCTGGGCGTGGATATTGTCGGGCCACATGAGGCGGACCGTTTCCTGCTGGAGAGCATCGAGGCGAAGGCCGAGCAATATGGCATTTCCGACAAGGTGAGAAACTGCACGCCGGACCGCTGGCTGAACGACGGCGATGTCGTCTCCTTCGGCTCGCATGAATTCGAGGTCCTGCATTGCCCGGGCCATGCGCCTGGCCACGTCGTATATTACAACCGCGCGGCCAAGTTCGCCCATGTCGGCGACGTCCTGTTCAATGGTTCGGTAGGGCGCACGGATCTGCCGGGCGGGGATCACGCCGCGCTCATCAATTCCATCAAGACGAAGCTCCTGCCGCTCGGGGACGATATCGGCTTCATCTGCGGCCATGGTCCGGGAGGCCGTTTCGGCGAGGAGCGCCGCACCAATCCGTTCCTGGCAGGGACATGAAAAAGCCGCCGCTGGGATGGCGGCGGCTGGTTCCGGTTTTGTCTATATGATCAATCCGCGTTGCAGAAATAGTCGCGGCCGTCATAGCCGCGGAAGGTACCCGTCTCCGGATTGAAGGAGCGGTAGCGATCCGAGCAGTAGCGGTACCATTCACGCGACCAAGGCTCGGCGCTGCCGTAATAGCGCGGTGCGCGAACCTCGCGGTAGACACGGACCGGCTCGCGGTAGACGCGCCTGTCGTCGTAATCGCGGTAGACGACTTCCGGCTCGCGCGGCTGCGCCAGCGCGCCGCCGATCAGGGCGCCAGCGGCAAGGCCGATAGCGCCGGCGGCAAGTGCGTCGCCGCCGCCGCGGTGATGATGCCGGCGCCAGCGGTGGTGGTCAGCCGATGCCGACGATAGCGGTGCGACGACTGTTGCAACGACCGCCGTGGCAAGAATGGCAAGTTTCGTACCTTTGTTCATGTTTTCGCCTCCTTGAAGCATCTGGCGCGCATCTGCCGCCGAAATTGTTTGGGCCATCAGGTCATTCAGACCGGCCATGCTCCATTTTTATGCCGTTCAGAATGAATGCAAGCTGAACGATCATGACATGAAGAAGGTTGCAGCATGCCATGTCCTGCCTGCATTGTTCCACGGAACACAGACATGAGGATTTCAGCATTTCCAAGGCAAAAGCAAGGTTATGGCACGCAGTGCGCGCTGGGAGTTGCAGAAGATGCTCACCGCAACAAAACTTCCCCCAATCGCAGTTGGGGGATAGCTTGGATCACAGGGGCGTTCCAAATCGGGCAATGCCCGGATGAAAAACCCTGATCTGACCGTTTATCGGCAGATTATTCCGTGATCGAAATGTTGACGGCTTTCGGGCCCTTGCCGCGACGATCCGGCTCCGTATCGAAGGAGACCTTCTGATTGTCCGCAAGGTTTGTCAGCCCCGAGGCCTGTACAGCGGAGATGTGGACGAAGATGTCTGCCGCGCCATCATCCGGCTTGATGAATCCAAAGCCTTTCTCGCTGTTGAAGAATTTGACCGTACCGGTCTGTGCCATGCTCAGTTCCTTTTTCATAACTACCGCGTCCCCCTCTGTGGGTCTGCGGGCTTTGTAGTGCCGTCTCCGGGTAGATGACCTTCGACGATATAATGCAGGCAGTTCTCGAATTCAGGAAAGGAGCCGATCATTGCCGGGATTTCTCCCGACCCGGTATTATTGCGGTTCCGGCGCGCCGTTCTTCCAGTCTTCCAGTGTTCATAGATGCCCGAGCAACTCAAGACTGCTAGAATAACTGTTTTTTGGCAAGCAAAAGTTTTTCTACCATTTGGGGCGTCAGGTAGAATGAACCTGCAAGCCTGTGCAACCGGCATAGAACTTGGCAATTATACGTGGCGGGCGTGCGCCTTCCCGGGTCAACACTTGGCGCTCGCAGCTAGCGGTTGCGCATGACGATGCAGGCACCACCGGCGGTACGCAATTCGGAGCAGATTTCATTCGCCTCGGTCCTGCTGTCCGAACCGATGCGAACGGCATAGACGCCGCGACGTCCCATTGGACTGCGGTGGCGGCTGATCACAGGCTGGTGCTTGCCAATAATGCCCGGAAAGCTGCGCCTGAGCCGGACAAGTTGCCTTTCGGCGGCGCTGCGGCGGAAATTGCCGGCGATCTGTATGCCCCAGGGTTTTGGCTTCACCTGCGCCATCGCCACGGTGGCGAAGCGGATGATCGGCAGGCGGCGGCATGCCTGGTCGAAGCCGAGCTTGGCATCGAGCGGGCGATTGGTGATCTCGGCGCCGGCGGCGAAGTCGTCCGGTGAGCGGCCCGTGATGTTCAGCACGTATTCCTCGGTTTCGAGCGGCAGGAACCCGCCGCTCGCCAGCCATTTCGAAACGCGTGTCGGCCCGGCATTATAGGCGGCCGCCGCCAGGCCCCAATTGCCGAACGCGCGGCGCAGTTCCTTCAGAAACGCCGCCGATGCAGGTAGAGCAGCGGCGAAATCATAGGGCTTGGCAAGACCGCGCTCTTTCGCGGTGCCGGGCATGAATTGCGCAATCCCCTGGGCCCCGACAGGGCTGGTGGCATTGGTGTCGAAGCGGCTTTCCTTCCAGATCAGGCGGGCGAAGAAGTCGCGCGGTACGCCGTGGCCGTCGGCGCTGGTGGTGAGCGCGGCGCATATCTGGGCGACGCTCGGTTCCGGCGGCGGCGCGGGCCGCACCAGGGCAGCATTCTCCGCAGCGTTCGCAATCTGCGCGCAGGACAGCACGATCATGCCCAGGATGAGTTGCTTCGACCAGTTCACGCGGTTCTCGTCATGAGAGAAATATCGCTTCATTAAACACAGCATCGCGTCCAATGAAAGATGGCGCGCGCATTCCTCTTAGTGACCGGCCTGCAATTTGCTATAGATGTCCCATGGCGGATTCGATAACGACGATCGGCTTCGATGCCGATGACACACTTTGGCAGAACGAGCAGTTCTTCCGTTCGTCCGAACGGCAGTTTGCCGCGATGCTCGCACCCTATTTCGACGGCGACGATCTGATGGATCGCCTTCTCGCCGTGGAGAAGCGCAATCTGCAATATTATGGCTTCGGCATAAAAGGCTTCACCCTGTCGCTGGTTGAAACCGCGATCGAGGTCACCGAGGGCAATATTCCCGCCTCGGTGATCGCCGACATCCTTGCCGCCGGCCGCGAAATGCTGTGGCATCCCGTCGAGACATTGCCGCATGTGACCGAGACGCTCGAGGGCCTGGCCGACCGCTACCGGCTCGTTCTCATCACCAAAGGCGATCTGTTCGACCAGGAGCGCAAGCTGGCGCAATCCGGCCTCGGGGACTTCTTCGACGCCATCGAGATCGTCAGCGACAAGGATCGCTCCACCTACGAGCGGATATTCACGCAGCATGGCGATGGTCCACGGCACGCGGTCATGGTCGGCAATTCGCTGAAATCGGACGTGGTTCCGGCGATAGAGGCGGGAAGCTGGGGCGTTTTCGTGCCGCATGAACTGACATGGGTGCTCGAACATGTGGACGAGCCGGTTTCGAGCAGCCGTTTCCGGCGCATCGAGACATTGCGGGCGCTGCCCGAAGTGCTTGCGGAAATCTCTGCCGCTTATTCCGCCGCCTGAGTGTCGAAGCCGGCGTCGTCGGGTGCATTCGGATCGCCCGCCGCCGTTTCGAGGCCGAGATCCGGGAACGCAACAATGCGGTTGCCGGTGAAGTCGGTGCGGACGACAATGAGGCCGCGCTCCTCGAAATAGGTCAGCAGCCGCCGCGCCCGGCGTGCGGAATGGGTACCATAGGCGCGGGCCAGGGTGGCATCCGACGGGCAGGGCGCGCCGGTAACCGCCGCCTGCGCCACGATGAAGAATACGCCCTGCACGTCGTCCGGCAGGGTCTTCGACAGTTCCAATGCCTGCTGCCAGGGTTCGCCGCGCGCCGTCTCGCCATCGATGCCGGCCCGTGCGACTGCCAGCCGGCGCCGAAAGGCGGGCAGGGGCAGCTGCTCTCCCGGCACCTTGCGAATACGGCAGCGCACCAGAAAGTCCTGGTAGAGCACGGCATCGTTGCGGAAGGAGGCGTCGGGGTCGTCCAGCATGTCGCGCATCACCGCCTCGAGCAGCGCATCGCGCTCGGCCTCGTCGATCTCCGGAAAGAGCGTCGGCGCGGCGCGCTCCTCCTGCTCCGTGGACCGCGCCTGGCTGAGCTGGGTCAATATATCGGCCGTCGGCATGGGTGGCGGCGGCGGGGCCTTGCGGATCGGCGCGCGCCGCTCCTCGGGCGAGGGGGTGAAGATAAGTTCCCGCGCATCCTCGCCCGGCTGCGGCAGTGGCGTCAGCTTGGGGCTGGAGGAACGGGCAGAGGTCTCGACAGCGCCGATGGTCACCGGCAACGGGCGGCGCGACAGCGCCGGGCCGAGCGCGATGAAATTGCCGCGGGCAAGATCGCGGAACTGCTCCGCCTGCCGCCGTTCCATGCCGAGAAGATCGGATGCGCGGGCCATGTCGATATCGAGGAAGGTGCGCCCCATCAGGAAGTTGGAAGCTTCGGCGGCGACATTCTTGGCCAGCTTGGCCAGCCGCTGCGTCGCGATCACGCCGGCAAGGCCGCGCTTTCTGCCTCGGCACATGAGATTGGTCATGGCGCCGAGCGACAACTTCCGCGCCTCGTCGGAGACTTCCCCGGCCACGGCGGGTGCGAACAACTGGGCTTCGTCCACCACGACGAGCATCGGATACCAGAAATCGCGCTCCGCATCGAAAAGACCGCCGAGAAAGGCAGCGGCGCAGCGCATCTGCTGCTCGACGTCCAGCCCTTCGAGGTCCAGCACCACCGAGACGCGGTGCTGGCGGATGCGTCCGGCGATGCGCGTCAGTTCGTTTTCGGTGCGGGCGCCATCGACGACCACATGGCCGTATTTCTCGGCGAGGGTAACGAAATCCCCCTCGGGATCGATAACGCATTGCTGCACCCATTGCGCGCTCTGCTCCAGCAGGCGGCGCAACAGATGCGATTTTCCCGAACCGGAATTGCCCTGCACGAGAAGGCGCGTCGCCAGCAGCTCCTCAAGGTCGAGCATGGCTTTTGCGCCTGCGGGCGCTGCTCCCATGTCGATATCGACCTTCATTTCAGCTCCAGATCCAGTGATTCCGCGCGCAATGTTCTGCGCGCGGACTGTCTAGCATTCCTTGGCCGCCCATGCGCCGGTTGCGATCAAAAATCGGCAGTTAACCACAGCTGGTTTCATCGTGTTTCCTTGAAGATGGTGCCAAAGGCCTTCATCTGCGCGACGACGTAATCGGCATCCATGATGCTCTCCGGGAGGAAAAGCCCCGGCTTCAACGCCTGCCCGTCCCTCAGGCCCAGCGCACGCTCCACGGCGAGCGCCACGTGCAGCGCCGTCAGCGGAGCCTGTCCTTGCGGGTGGACGATATCCAGACGGCGCTTGCCGCTGCCGCCATCGGCAGGCGTGCCCTCCATTTCGATCGCGATTTCCGTGGAGAATGCTTCGCCGCGGCGACGGCTGGCGGATGTGCCGTAGACGAGGTCGACCCGGATCGATTTCGCATTGGTCGCGGTCGAAAGGCTGAGAACGTCGAGGGGCGCATAGCCGGTCGCCTCCATTGCTGTGCCGTCAACATCGGTGAAGGAACGCCGTGCCTCATCCTTGTCGGCCCAGTGCCAGCGCCCATCGACCAGTTGCAGCGGGCTCGGCGCGGATTCCGTCAGGCGCACGAAATCAGCATAGGCCGCGGGACCGCCCATGTCCTCCTCGTCGAGCACGACGGTAATCCTGATGCTGTCGATGGCGCTGAACTGGCGGGCCATCCGTATCGCCGGGAACGTCGCCGCACCGGCCAGCCAGTTGCTCGCCATGAGAACAGGCGCGGCGTCGGGCTTGCTGATGGCGAGAGCCATTTCCGGGCCGACTTCGTAGACCCCGCTCGATACGGTGATATGGGGCAGGCCCTTGCGCTGGGCGTAGCGCATGGAGTTGAGCGTGTAGTCCTTGACGAAAACGGCGAGGGCGCTGAACCCCGCTCCGGCTGGAAGGGCGAGATCCGCCTGGTCGAGATCGACCCGGACGGCTGTCGTGTTGGGAAAGCGCGCGGCGACTGCCTGCGCCTTGGCCAGATCGCGCCCGCCCACAGCGATGGGAAGATCGGGATATAGCTTCCGCAATGTCTCGACCGCCCTGGAGCCTACTATCCCGGAGCCTCCGATGATGAGCGCCGGCTTGCTGCTATTGGTGTTCATGCCTGAATTCCTTTACAAGTTCGCGTTGGAACGGGCATGTTCGACATGAGTGCCCGTTTATGCTACTATTAGTAAGTTACTGATAGTATCATAACAAGGCATGCGTGAAATTATTATTGGACCTGGTGGCGAATGGCGATGAACGTTGCAAGAAAGATGGCAAGGCAGGACCGGCGCAAGCAGCTCCTCGACAAGGCGCTGACCATTGTGCGCGAAGAGGGGACGGACGCTCTGACCCTTGGCCATCTGGCGGAATGCGCCGGTGTGAGCAAGCCGATCGCCTATGAGCATTTCGGCACGCGCAGCGGCTTGCTGATCGCGCTCTATCAGCTGCTGGACGACCAGCAGGTGGACAAGCTCGTCGCCGCACTGGAGCAGGCGCCGAAACATCTGGAGGACGTGGCCCGGACGCTCAGCTACGCCTACATGGATTGCTGTCGCTCGATGGGTCCGGAATGGTCGGCGATTTCCGCCGCTCTCAAGGGCGACGAACAGATGGAGGCATTCCAGCTGCAGCTGATCGACGATTATGTCGACAGCTACTGCTCGATCCTCGCGCCCTACAGCAGCCTCGACCGGCAGCAATTGCGGTCGCGCTGTGTCGGCATCATCGGCGCGGCGGAAGCCATCGCCCGCGAGATGATGCGGGACAAGCTCGAAGTCTCAGCGGCCGCAGACCTGCTGCGGTCGCTGATCATGTCCTGGCTGGCGCCTAGCCGGCATGAGCCGGCTGCATGACGTCCTTCTTGGCGTGCTTGCTGATCGTCAGGACGAGCAGCGCGGCGATGAGGCACAATATCCCGGCCACCATGAAGGCAGGCATGTAGGTCTGGTACTCGGTCCGCGAAAAGCCGCCGCCATAGGCCGCGGACGCTGCACCGAGCTGGTGCCCGGCGAACACCCAGCCGAAGATCAGTCCCGCCTTCTCCCGGCCGAAACGGTCGGTGGCGAGTTTCACCGTCGGCGGCACGGTGGCGATCCAGTCCAGGCCGTAGAACATGGCGAAGAGCGAAAGGCCGTAGAAGGAAAAATCGGAATAGGGCAGGTAGAGCAGCGACAGGCCGCGCAATCCGTAATACCAGAACAGCAGCCAGCGATTGTCGACACGGTCCGATAGCCAGCCGGAGCCGATCGTTCCGAAGAAGTCGAAGAAGCCCATCATGGCGAGGACGCTGGCGGCACCGACGGCGGCCAGGCCGTAATCGCCGCACAAGGCGACGAAATGCGTGCCGACAAGCCCGTTGGTGCTGGCGCCGCAAACGAAGAATGTCGCGAACAGCACCCAGAACGTGCTGCTGCCCGAAGCCTCCTTCAGTGCCAGAAGCGGCATGGTCACCAGTGTCAGAAGCCCCCCGGTCACCCTGGGCGTCGGAATCACGTCCTTGTCGCCATAGGCCGGCAGGCCGACATCGGCAGGCCTGTCGCGCATCAGGAAGAATACGGCGATGACCGCCACGGTCAAAAGCGCACAGATCAGCATGACGGCGGTGCGCCAGCCATAGGTCTCGCTCAAGGACGCCATCAGCGGCATGAAGGCAAGCTGGCCCGTGGCGGAACTGGCGGTCAACATGCCGAGTACGAGGCCGCGCCGCTCCGTGAACCAGCGAGCGGCCACTGTCGCGCCGAGCACCATGGCGGTCAGGCCGGTTCCGAAACCGACCACGACGCCCCAAAGCATGATCAACTGCCAGATTTCAGTCATGGCCAGCGATGCGAAGAGCCCGCCCACGATCAGGGCCAGCGCGACGCAAACGACCCGCCTCACTCCGAAATAATTCATGAAAGCCGCCGCAAATGGCCCCATCAGGCCGAAAAGCAGCAGGCGAATCGAAAAGGCGATGGCGATATCGCGTGTTTCCCAGCCGAATTCCTTTTCCAGCGGAACAATAAGAACGCCCGGAGCGCCCACCGCTGCGGCCGTGACGAGCATGGTGAGAAAGGTGACTGCGACAACGACCCAGCCGTAGTGGACGTTGCGCTTCGCGAGAATATTTGCCAGCGGAGTGGAAAGCATGAGCGATCTTTCAAACAAGGAGAGCGATGACTATATCGATAAGTTAGATGATGGTCATCATATTTGACTATTCATGACGAGCATCATATAAATTGTCAAGAGACCGATCCCAGGAAAAGCGGAAGCATTCCCGACTGGGGGAGAACGCATCCTTGTAGAGGAAGGGGAGCGCAGATGCGCGTCAGTAAGGAGCAGGCAGCGGAGAACCGCGCCCGTATCGTCGAGGTCGCGAGCAGGCAGTTCCGGCAGAAGGGATTTGGCGGCATCGGCGTCGCCGATGTGATGAAGCAGGCGGGCCTGACGCATGGCGGCTTCTATGGCCACTTCGCGTCCAAGGACGATCTCATCGCCGAATCATGCGATGCGGCGATGAAACGCTCGGCCGAGAAATGGTCGCAACTGGTCGAGCAGGATCGCGAAAGCGCGCTCGACGCCATCATCCTGTCCTATCTCAGCAAGACCCATGAGGGCAATCTCGCCAATAGCTGCACCATGTCAATGCTCGCGCCGGACATTGCCCGGCATGGCGGCGAGGTGCAGGCGCGCTTCACCGAAGGCACCAAGCGGCTGCTCGACATCATGTCGCTGGTGGTCGACGAGCCTTCGCAGCAGGCGAAGCGGAAGAAGGCGCTGGAGATAATGGCAGGCCTGGTCGGCGCCGTGGTTCTGTCCCGTGCATCGGATGATCCGGATTTCGCCGATGAAATCCTCGATGCGGTTCGGTCCGGTTTCCAGGGCTCCGAGCCGGAAAGCGGAAATACGCCTTAAAATATCGACCCAGCCGCGATCAGCGGCCGGGACGCCCCGTCTTGCCTGGGCGGCGCTTGCGCTTGCCGTCATCCTCATAGGAGCCAGCCCCCGCTCGCTCGCGGCGGATGATGGCGTGATCATTGCGGTTCGTGCCGGTGAAGGCCGGCTTTTCCGGGATATTGCCCGGCAGCGGCTTCTCGGTTCGTCCCACTGTCATCTCGTCCAGCGTGTTCTTGCGGAAACCCTTCGGCGCGAGCGGCCGGGTGCTGTCGCCGCCCATTTCGTCGAGATGCGGCTTGCGGAAGACGCCGGCCGGCGTTTCGCCATCTTCGGTGACGACGCGGTGAGCGGCCCGTCCGGCATTGTGCCGGCCCTTGGTGCGCCCCGTGACAGGACTTTCCAGCTCTACTTCGCGGGCCATCGGATCGTCGGAAATGGCAAGTTCCGTATCGCGCAGGCGCTTGATCTCGTCGCGCAGCCGTGCGGCGACCTCGAAGTCGAGATCGTCGGCGGCGTCGCGCATCTGGCGCTGCAGATGTTCGAGATGCGCCTTGAGATTATTGCCGACCATTGTACCGGAATCGGCAAAGCCGGAAATATCCGCCATGACGTGGTCGCGCTCGTAGACGCTGTTGAGGATATCGCCGATATTCTTCTTCACGCTTGCCGGCGTTATGCCGTGGGCGATGTTGTAGGCCTCCTGCTTCTCGCGGCGGCGGCTGGTTTCCGCCATCGCCCGTTCCATCGACCCGGTAATATGGTCGGCGTAGAGGATGACCTTGCCGTCGACATTTCGCGCGGCGCGGCCGATCGTCTGGATCAGCGAGGTTTCAGACCGGAGGAAGCCTTCCTTGTCCGCATCCAGAATGGCGACGAAGCCGCATTCCGGTATGTCCAGGCCCTCGCGCAGCAGGTTGATGCCCACCAGCACGTCGAAAGCGCCGAGGCGCAGGTCGCGCAGGATCTCGATGCGTTCCAGCGTGTCGATGTCGGAATGCATGTAGCGCACGCGGATGTTCTGCTCGTGGAGATATTCCGTCAGGTCCTCGGCCATCCGCTTGGTCAGCACGGTGACGAGCGTGCGGTAGCCCTTTGCGGTCGTCTCGCGGATTTCGCCCAGCACATCGTCGACCTGCGACTTTGCGGGGCGAACCTCGACCGGCGGGTCGATAAGACCGGTCGGGCGGATGACCTGCTCGGCGAACACGCCGCCGGACTCCTCCATCTCCCAGCCACCCGGCGTCGCGGAGACGGCAACGGTCTGCGGCCGCATCGCGTCCCACTCTTCGAAACGCAGCGGCCGGTTGTCCATGCAGGAGGGCAGGCGAAAGCCATATTCCGCCAGCGTGGCCTTGCGCCGAAAGTCGCCCTTGTACATCGCGCCGATCTGCGGCACGGTCACATGGCTTTCGTCGATGAAGACCAGCGCATTGTCGGGGATGTACTCGAAAAGAGTGGGCGGCGGCTCGCCCGGCTTGCGGCCGGTGAGATAGCGCGAATAGTTCTCGATGCCGGCGCAGGAACCTGTCGCTTCAAGCATTTCGAGATCGAATGTGCAGCGTTGCTCGAGGCGCTGGGCCTCCAGCAGCCGCCCGGCCTCAGTCAGTTCCACCAGCCGGTGCTTGAGTTCTTCACGGATCGACTTGATCGCCTGGTTCAGCGTCGGCCGCGGCGTCACATAATGCGAATTCGCGTAGATCTTGACCGAGCGCAGGTCGCCGGTCTTGTGGCCGGTCAGCGGATCGAATTCGGTAATTGCCTCGATTTCATCGCCGAAAAGCGAAATTCGCCAGGCGCGATCCTCCAAATGGGCGGGGAAAAGCTCGATCGTATCGCCGCGCACCCGAAACGAGCCACGGGAGAAATCCGCCTCGCGGCGCTTGTACTGCTGGGCCACGAGGTCGGCGAGCAGCGCGCGCTGGTCGAGCCGGTCGCCGATCTTCATTTCGAAGGTCATCGCCGTATAGGTTTCGACCGAACCGATACCGTAGATGCACGATACCGAGGCGACGATGATCACATCGTCGCGCTCCAGCAGCGAACGGGTAGCCGAGTGCCGCATTCGATCGATCTGCTCGTTTATCGAGGATTCCTTCTCGATATAGGTGTCGGAGCGCGGCACATAGGCTTCCGGCTGGTAATAATCGTAGTAGGAAACGAAATACTCGACGGCATTGTTGGGGAAGAACGACTTGAACTCGCCATAGAGCTGCGCGGCAAGGGTCTTGTTCGGCGCCAGGATGAGAGCCGGCCGCTGCGTCGCCTCGATCACCTTCGCCATGGTGAAGGTCTTGCCGGAGCCGGTGACGCCGAGAAGGACCTGCGTCCGGTCGTCATCGCCGATGCCGGAAACAAGGTCGGCAATGGCCGTCGGCTGGTCGCCGGACGGCGTATAGTCCGTCTCCATGCGGATCGGGATGCCACCTTCCGATTTCTGCGGGCGCGCGGGCCGATGCGGCTGCCAGGCCGTGCCGTTCTTGAACAGCGGGTTGCCGCTCTCGATCAGGGCGGACAGGGCGGCGACGGTAGCCGTGGCGCCGCCGGGCGCTATGCTGCCGGCGTCTTCCAGCGAAATGTCCAGCCCCGCGACCGGATTGAGACCGGCGGCGGCGCGCGTCTTGGGATCGGATGAGCCGCCGATCGACGTGCCACGCGACGTGCGCGCGGCAGGCGCTTCCTTTGCGGGTTTCTTCGTCCTGGCGCGCGGCTTTGCAGCCTGATCCGACTGTTTCGTTATGCCGACAGCCCAATCGCTGATGCTGCCGGAAAGCGGCGTGCCTTCCAGCTCCGGTTGCGGGGTTTCGCCGAAACCGTCGGTGCTGTGTTTCGATGGTGACTTGGTCATGGGGCAAATATGGTTAGAGTCTGCCGAAATGGAAAGGGGCATCGCCCGGAAAGCGCACCGCCGACACAACCTCCTGACACCAAGCTGTCAGGAAGTTGTCATGAAATGCGGCGTTCAGGGACGGAAAATATTGCTCCGGTGATAGTGCAGCAATCCCTGGTGCGGCCAGTGATAAGGGTCTTTCGGCAGGTGTATGCGCGCCGGCTTCCTGATCAGGAGGTCGCACACCGCTTTCTGCCCCGCAATGACCGAGGACACCAGTATCGTGTAATCCGCGTCGATCGACAGCAGGCCCTTGTCGAACAGCCAGTGGATGGTGCGGCTGAGGGCGATACCGTTTCCGGCGGAGTCGGAACCGGATTTTTCGATCGGCCGGATATGCGCGCATTCGATCTCATGCCGGCCGTCCGGAGCCTGGAGGCAGGTGCCCGTCATGGCACAGGTACATCCATAGGCCTCGCCGATAAGCCGGCGGAAGGCGCGGTCGCGCAGGAGCGGCGAGGTGAGAATCCGGGTGCGTTCATCGGCGGGAGGAGGGTCTTCCCCAAAGCCGAAGCCGTAATTGGCGTGGCCAATCCGGGGCGGTTCGATCCATGCCTCGCCCATGCCGGCGCGCAGGATGGTCATGCAATCCTCGTCCGACAGGCGCCGGGCTTCCTGCTGCACCAGCGATGAATTTACCGAACCGTCGATCTGGCGCATGGCCGATTCGTAATAGGAACTGGGATAGGGCGCGCGGAAGGGCACGGGACGCGGGAACTCGAAATATTGCTCCACCTTGGCAAGCCAGTAGGCCGGATCCGCGGTGGGGCGGATGGCGGCGACGCTGGCGGCAGCGAAATAGCCGGCCAGGCGGCCAGCATAGGCCTCGTTGGGGCGGCGCGGGCGAAGAAAAATGACCCAGTCGCCGAGCTGCTCGCCGATAATGTCGAGATATTTCGTCCGAAAG
This sequence comes from Phyllobacterium sp. 21LDTY02-6, assembly GCF_023554255.2. GTDB lineage: Bacteria > Pseudomonadota > Alphaproteobacteria > Rhizobiales > Rhizobiaceae > Phyllobacterium. The sequence continues at coordinate 310,007 of NZ_JAMJWD020000001.1, forward strand.
CGGAATCCAGCCTGAAGCGGCCCAACGCTCCCGACGCCGGAGCGAACGTTGAAAATGGCTGCCATGCGGCGGAATCACTGCTCGTCATTTCCACGACAGCATGGCTCAGCCTGCCCGAATGCGAAACGAACCCCAAATTGCAAATGCGGGCTTCAGCCGCAACTCAGGCGCCGGCTTCAGCCGTAGCGCAACTTCAGGCCGAGAATGGTCAGGATGAGGAGCAATGTCAGGCCATTGGCGGCGATGACCGGCCAGGAGCCGATCAGGAGCCCGTAGCAGAGCCAGAGAAAGACGCCGAGGGCGAGCGAAACATTGGTGATCAGCGAAATGCTGGCCGTTTCGCGGTAACGAACGATCTTCATGATCTGGGGGATCCAGCACATGGTCGTGATGATGGCAGCAAGACTGCCGACAAGCTCGATATGGAACGGCACGGACGGCTCTTTCGCGCAAGAAAATAAAAACAGTATATGAGCGGTTTCATCGCTAAAATACAGCGGAATCGTGACGTAACCCGCCGAATTCCGTCAGGTTTTTCATAGGGCTTACCCGCAGCGGCCGCAGTTCTATCGGACGACGTCGAGCAGGCGCGCCGGCAGGTAGATCACCAGCGATGCCGCCCCGGTGATGACGGAGGTTCCGTCGGCCAGAACGGCCTGTCCCGGTGATTGCTCGTCGCCTTCGAGGACGCGCTGCGAAAGCTCGCCGCTCCGCGCCATTTTCATGAGCGTGGGCGAGCTCGCAAAGACGCCGTGTGAGCCTCCGTCGAGCGATGACGCATCGAGCACGACGATGCCGAGACTCTGCAGCGCGGGAATGCTGGAGCCGTCGCCGACCCGCGGATGGCCACCGACGATCCGGCTGGAGACGTTGAGGGCGCGGTCCGCGCGGGAAACCAGCACCGTGAACGGCTTTGGCAGGGTGCCGATATCCTCGGCCTGCTGCTGGAAGACGTCGATGTCGATATCCGGCGCAGCGAGCATCACGCCGGAGAAGCGGTTGAAGACCGCGCGGTCGCCGCTTTCCGCCAATTCCTTCAGCGCCTCCATGACGACGAAAGAGCCCATGGAATGGCCGAGCAGCAGTATCTTGCTCGCATTGGAACGCGCCGCTACGCGCAGCGTCTCCGCCAGGCCGTCGCGGCCGAAGGTGGCGCTGTCGCGATCATAGACGTAAAGACCGATGGAGCCGGCTGACGGCCAGGCATAGTGCAGCGTGACGCCGGGAATCGCGTAATCATGCGCGATCTGCGCGGCGCGAAAGACGCTGTCGGCAAAATTATTGTTGTAGCCATGGACGAAGACGAGCAATTCGCGCTGATTGGCGGGCCGGCGCGCGAGCTCGGCGTTCAATTTGTCCAGAAACAGTTGCTCCCTGTCATAGGGCTGGAAAATGGTCGCGGCGAAGTTGCGGGCCGGATTCGGCTTGGTCGTCGATTTTTCCACCTGGCCGGATTTGTGGCTCGGCGGAATGCCGATATCCACCCGCGCAAAGTTCAGCTCGGCGGAACGTCTGGCGGAAAATGGCAAGGAAAGATTGTCGGAGCGCTCGCGGCTGGTTGCGACGAAGATCGGGACAACCGCCTTCGGCCCCTTGGTTTCGCTCAGCCTCGGGGCTGGCACAGCCGCGCTTGCCTTGACAATGCCTGTCTCCTTTAGCCCCAGGACCGCCTTCCCGCCGCAGCCGGCAAGGAGGAACGGGATGAGCAGAATGACTGACAGACGCGACAACGCCATGGCTCAACTCCACACTACCATGCACCGCTTGAAACAGTATTTTGCCGCCGCTGCAACCGCAATCGCCATTTGCGCGGCTTGTCGTGCTGCCTATTTCGCCGCGCGTGACAAATTTTCCACAGCCGTACCGCGTCCGCAGGGGGCGGTTACAGCGGCAGCGGGTCGCGCCCCATGCCGAGATGAAGCTCATGACCGGTATAGGCGTGGCGCTCGGCAACTTCCTCGTCCAGTTCAACGCCGAGGCCGGGTTCGGTCGGCGGAATGACATAGCCTTCTTCCCAGCGCAGCGGTTTCTTCAGGATCTCGGCGTGGAAGCCGCCAAACCCCTGGATACATTCAAGGATCAGGAAGTTCGGGCTGCATGTGGCGAGCTGTATGTTGGCTGCGCCGACGAGCGGCCCGCAATAGAGATGCGGCGCGACCTGGGCGTGGAACGTCTCCGCCATGCCGGCGATCTTCTTCGCCTCCAGCAGCCCGCCGACACGGCCGAGATTCATCTGCAGGATATTGGCGGCACGGTTCACGAGCAGGCGCTGGAATTCGTATTTCGTGGTCAGCCTCTCACCCGAGGCTATGGGAATGGAGGTATGCTGCTGCACATAGCCCATGTTTTCCGGCATATCCGGCGGCACCGGCTCTTCCAGCCAGAGCGGATCATAGGGTTCGAGCCGTTTTGCAAGCCGAACGGCGCTCGCTGGCGTCATCTGCCCATGGGTGCCGAATAGCAGGTCCGCCTTGCTTCCGACCGCCTCACGTACGAGTTTCACGAATTTTTCGCCGAGATCGAGCTGTTCGAGCGATAATTGGCGCGGATCGAAGGAGGTATAGGGCGCGACCGGGTCGAATTTGACGGCAGTATAGCCCTCGCCGACATATTCTGCGGCGCGCGCGGCCGAAGCCTCGGCATCCCAGTAGATAGCCGATGTCTCGCCGAGTTCCGTCTTCGGATAGATATAGGTGTAGCTGCGCAGCCGCTCATGCACCCTGCCGCCGAGAAGTTCGTAAACCGGCTTGCCGGCTTCCTTGCCGATTATGTCCCAGCAGGCCATCTCCAGCGCGGACACCGCGCCCATCAGCGTGGGGTCGGGGCGCTGCGAGAAGCCGCTCGAATAAGCGCGGCGGAAAAATTTCTCGATATGGTGCGGATCTTCGCCGATCAGCCAGCGTCCGGCGACATCTTCGACGATCTGGCGCATGATCTGCGGGCTGATCGTCGAATTATAGGCTTCGCCGTAGCCGACAACGCCGGTATCGGTGGTCAGCTTGACGAAGAGAAACCAGGTGCCGCCGAATGAGGGGGGAGGATTTCCCACGACGAAGGTTCTGACATCGGTGATTTTCATGGCTCGTCCCGCATTGTTTCCAAGAGACTAGGGCAGCGACCTCGACCGGCAAAAACCGGGTAGCGACCCGCTATGTCACGTTTCCGACAGTTCGAAGGCTTTTCAAACCCGCCGCGACACAGCATTCTTGCTTCGGCGAATCCCGTCCGAGGAGTAATCTATGACCGAACCGACCAATCCGATAGGCGAACTGACCTTGCGCACCCTGGCCATGCCTGCCGATGCGAATGCGGCGGGCGATATTTTCGGCGGCTGGGTCATGGCGCAGATGGACCTTTCCTGCGGCATAAGGGCGGCCGAGCGGGCGAAGGGACGTGTCGTGACCGCCGCGGTCAAGGAAATGGCCTTCGCCAAGCCGGTCAAGATCGGCGACACACTCTGCATTTATACGCAGGTGGCCGGTGTCGGCCGGACGTCGATCACCCTGAAGGTGGAGGCCTGGGCGCAACGTTATCTCACCGACATCATGGAGCGGGTGACCCACGCCGATTTCGTCATGGTCGCACTGGACAAGGAAGGCAAGCCGACACCGGTGCCGGCGGAGGAGTGATCAGCTACCGCTGCCGATCATATATTTGTCCCAGAACCCCGCCTCGGCTTCTGTCTGTTCCACGATGTCGATCCAGAGGCCGGACGGATCATGGAAGCCGAAGCGCCGCTGTCCGAACGGCTCGTCCGTCAGCGGATATTCGATCGTCAGGCCTGTCGCCGCGATCTTGTCGAAGGCCGCCCCGGCATCGTCGACCTGCAATTCGAAACACATGCCCGTGCCGCTGAACGTCTCGGAACCTGGCGGTGACGAGGGATGATCGGGTGTCATGAAGGCGATGGATGCGGACTGGTCTTCGGCGGATAGCCAGCAGAACCACGTGCTGTCGAATCCGCTGACGAAGCCGAGATGCCTGATCCAGAAGTCGCGGCAGGCTTCCTTGCGGTCGGTGACGATGATCGGATAGCGATCGTTGAAGCGCATATGAGATCTCCCTTCTTCTCCGAGCCGGATTAGACAGGAACGAGCCGGGCTGACAAGGGGCGCCTGTCAGGAGAGTTTATCTGGCTCCTGCCGAAAGGCGCGCATTCTCGCATCGAAATTCATGTATCGATTCAACTTGCTGCCAATCTGATTCCGTCGGGGCTGCCAATGCGTTGATTTCATTGCCCCTAGCGGCAGGCGCGCCTTCCATTGCGCCGCTGCATCAGGTCGAAGTGGAAGTGGTCGCCATGGAAGCGGTCATAGCCCGGGCCGAGGACGGTGGTGAAGTAGTCGCAAGCGTCGGAGCGTACGCTGTTGAGCAGGCCGCGTTGGCGGAAGGAGAACAATCCGGGCTTCTGCACCTTGATCGCCTTGCCATTGTTGAGCGTGATCCTGGAGATATCGAGGGCATTTCCGCGCGAATGTTCCGACATCGCCCTGCCGCGCTGGTTGCTCATGGTGCGGCAGGAGTAGCTGGACGCCTGATGGATGGTATTGATGCCTGACAGATAGCGAAGGCGGGTCGATGGCGTCAGGTCGCTCTTGACCCAGCGGGCGAAGGCGAGCGTCATCTGGCAGTTCAATGTGGCAGCCGGTTTCAGCTTGATGTTGCCGCTGGCGAAGCCGCTGACCTTGAGCGGATGATCGATGCGGCAGACGCCGCCATCATTGATCGGTTCCCCTTCGGTGAAGACCACGCCCAGTCGCTTCAGTTGCGTGCGGCAAGCGGCTTCGCTGCCGGAGAGCGCATAGGCCGCCTGGCCGCGGGCGACGGGATCAGGCACTGACGCCGGGAACCCGTATTCGTCCGGGCTGCTCTGATAGGTCTGCGCCTCTTCTTCCTCGGCGCGGGCGAGCGATGGTGTTTCAGGTTCTGCGGGCTGTTCGGCCTGCGGGATATCGGCGATCTGGGCTGTTTCGGATGATTGGCCGGCATCGTCGACGACGGATGGGGCCGGCTCGGCAACGACGAGAGGATCGGCCGCAATCTGGGGCGACTGGCTGGCATAATCCGCCACCGTCGAACTGCCGACATCGGCGGAAGGGCGCGGTGTTTCACCCATACCGCATGCGCTGAGCGCCGTACAGGCGCAAAGTGCGAGCATGACCGGTATGCGTTCAAGACGCAGGGCGGATGACAACGCGATACCCATGTCACCATATCCTTCTGCCGTAGCCGCTGTGGGTGCGGCAGCCGCGAACATCTGAAATCAGGAGTAGCAGCAAAGGGTAAAGGAAAGGTCAGCGGGGCTGTTAAGCCCTATGTCGCAATTGAGGCGGGGCGCGCCGCCGCTGTCAGGCAGTGGCGCGTTTGCGCATCGCGGGTATCAGTTCGACGGCGATCATGGCGATGAAGATCAGGGCGCATCCCGCCATGCCCTGCACGCCCATGCGTTCGCCGAGCAGGATGGTGCCGAAAAGGGCGGCGAACAGCGCTTCCGAGGACAACATGATTGCCGCCTGCGGCGCGGTGGTGAAGCGCTGGCCGATTGCCTGCAGGGTGAAGCCTATTCCCGAGGAGAACACGCCGGCGAAGATGATCTCCGGCGCGACAGCGAGGATCAGGGCGGGGTTCGGGGTCTCGAGCGGGAGGGAAATCAACATGCTGAGCACGCCGCAGACAAGGAACTGCACCAGCGAAAGCATGATCGGACGCCCGCTGCGGATGGCGATGCGGCCCATGAATATGATCTGGAGAGCCCAAAAGATGGCGCAGGCGACGATCAGCCAGTCACCGGTCGTCAATCCTTGCAGATGCCCGCCGGACAGGAGATAGATGCCGGCGAGCGCCGACAGCGCGCAGGGCCAGACCACCGGATGCGGCCATTGGCGATAGATGATCACGGCCAGGAAAGGCACCATGACCACATAGAGGCCGGTGAGGAAGCCGGCATTGGTGACGGTGGTCGTCTCGAGGCCGATCTGCTGCAGGATCGAGCCGATGAACAGCAGCACACCGAGGAAAGCAAAGCCGTAATAATCGGCCCGGGATAGGGGCGACGCTGCAGCCCTGGCTTCCCGGATGGCCAGCGGCACGACGGTCAGGGCGGCGAGCAGGAAACGCAGCCCGACGAACGTAAAGGGGCCGATATTGCTCATGGCGCTCGACTGGGCGACGAAACCCAGGCCCCAGATGGCCCCGGCCGCTAGCAACAGAATATTGGCACGCGCATGCGTCATCGAATCCCCGCAACTCCCACCGCGGTCCTCGACGCGCAGTCCTCGCATTGGCTCTATCCAAGGAACGGTCCGGCGGCAAGCCCGATCAGGCGCCGGATGCCCGGGTCAGGCGCACAATCTTGCCATTGCTGTCATCGGTCAGGAGGTAGATCGAGCCATCCGGTGCAACACGAACGTCGCGAATCCGGCCGAATTCGCCCTCGAACAGCCGTTCCTCGCCCTTCATGGCGCCCTTTTCGTCGCGGTCGAGGCGAACGAGGAGTTCGAACTTGAGCGCCCCGGCGAGAAGATCGCCGTTCCATTCGGGAAACATCTTGCCCTGATAGACCGCGAGGCCCGAAGGTGCGATGGAGGGGTCCCAGTAATAGAGCGGCTGCTCATAGCCTTCGGCTTCCGTGCCGACGCCGATCTTGGCGCCCGAATAGTCCTCGCCATAGCTGATTACGGGCCAGCCATAGTTCCTGCCGGCGCGCGGCTGGTTGATTTCATCGCCGCCCTTGGCGCCATGTTCCAAGGTCAGCAGCGAGTTCGTGACCGGGTCCCATGCCGCCCCTTGCGGATTGCGATGACCCTTGGACCACAATTCGGGAAGGCCCTTGCCGCCATCCGCGAACGGGTTGTCCTTCGGGATCGAACCATCGGCATTGATGCGCAGGACTGAGCCGGCGTGATCCTTGAAATCCTGCGCCCGTTTCTGCTCGCCGCGCTCACCCATGGTCACGAAGAGCTTGCCATCGGGCGCGATGACGATGCGGGAGCCGAAATGCTGGCCCTTTTGCGTCTTGCGGTTCATCGAAACGAGGACTTTGACATCCTCCAGTGCCGCGGAGCCATCCGTTCGTACGAGCCTGGCGCTGGCCAAAGCCGTTCCCGCGCCGCCACGGCCGGGTTCCGAATAGGTGAAATAAATGCGTCCGCTTCGTTCGAATTCCGGTGCGAGCGCCACGTCAAGCAAGCCGCCCTGGCCCCTTGCCGCCACTTCGGGCACGTTTTCGACCGGTTTCGAGGCCTTGCCGTTCTGGACGATCCGCATGGTGCCGCTGCGCTCCGTGACCAGCAGGGCGCCATCGGGAAGGAATGCCAGGCCCCAGGGATGGTCGAGATTGTCGACCACCGTATCGGCGGCGACAGTCACTGTTTCCGTCTTGTAATCCTTGGCGATGGCCGCCGATGGCAGGGATGCGATGGCGAAAGCACCGATCAGTAGAAACTTGACTTTGCTTTTCATGAGTTCCGTCCTCGATCCATTGGTATAATCCGGGCAACGCATTGTATTTGTGCATAATTGCACGCGGGGGTGGTGTCACAGTGACGTGATCCGGCGTCGAAGCAGCGCCTCGGGATCGGTAGTGCGACATTTTCCACTTTCTTCGTGAAATCGCCTGAAACGGTGCTATATTAAGCGCAGATTGCATGAACGGTTCCGGAGTATGCGCTCTGGTGACCGTTTTCTTTTTGTGCCGAGGCCCGCAGAGAGGCTGTGGCACGTTCTGAGAAAGGAGAGGGCATGGAAAAGGTCCCGATGACTCAAGGTGGATTTGATAAGCTCAAGGAGGAGCTGCGCTGGCGCCAGCAGGAAGAGCGGCCGCGCATCATTCAGGCCATTGCCGAGGCGCGCGCCCATGGCGACCTTTCGGAGAATGCCGAATATCACGCCGCCAAGGAGGCCCAGAGCCACAATGAAGGCCGCATCGGCGAATTGGAGGACCTGACCGCCCGCGCGGAAATCATCGATATTTCAAAGCTGTCGGGCGACAAGATCAAGTTCGGAGCGACCATCGAGCTGGTGGACGAGGATACCGAGGAGGAGAAGGTCTACCAGATCGTCGGCGACCAGGAAGCCGATCCCAAGGCTGGCCGCATCTCGATTTCCTCGCCGATCGCCCGGGCCCTCATCGGCAAGAGCGAGGGCGACACGATCGAGGTCAATGCTCCAGGCGGGGCGCGTTCCTACGAGATTCTCGGCTTCAAATTCATCTAGGCGTGCCAAGCTCCCTTACCGAAATCGAGGTGATCGCCCCGAACTTCAAGCGCAAGCTTTCGGGGGTCACCTCGACTATCGTGCAGCTGATACCGTTGCAGCGCGCGAAGGGGCTCAATATCACGACCATCGGTCCCGGCCTGCCGCCATCTCTTCCGCGGATAGGTTGGTCGTCGCTGCTCGGCCTCTGGTCGCGCCCGAAGCATCGTCCCTTCCGCATATGGCATGCCCGGCGCAACAATGAGATGCTGGCGGGCATCGTCCTGCGCTGGCTTTGCGGCTCGCGGCTGAAGCTTGTCTTCACCTCCGCCGCGCAGCGTGACCACAAGCCGTTCACCAAATGGTTGATACGCCGCATGGATGCCGTCATCGCGACGAGCGGGAGGTCCGGCAGCTTCCTCAAAGTGCCGCATCGCGTCATCATGCACGGCGTCGATACCAGCCTGTTCCATCCTCCTGCCAACGCCGACGACCGCTTCGAGGCGTCCGGCCTGCCCGGAAAATATCTCGTCGGCTGCGCCGGCCGCATCCGCCCTTCCAAGGGCACAGACCTGTTTGTCGATGCCATGATTGCGCTTCTGCCGCACTATCCGGATTGGTCGGCAGTCATGACAGGGCGCACCACGGCCGAATTTGCGAATTTCGAGGCGGAGCTGCGCAGCCGCATTGCTGCCGCCGGGCTGCAGGACCGCATTAAATTCCTTGGCGAGGTGCCCGACGTGCGTCCCTGGTACCGCAGGATGACGCTCTATGTGGCGCCGTCACGCAATGAAGGCTTCGGCCTGACGCCGCTCGAAGCGATGGCTTCGCAGACAGCTGTTATTGCCAGCGATGCGGGAGCCTATGCCGAGATGATAACGCCGGAGACGGGCAGGGTGGTGCCGGCGGGTGACGGCGAGGCGCTGAGACAGGCGATCGAACCATATCTTGCCGATCCGGCGAAATGCCTGGCCGCAGGGCAGGCGGGGCTTGCGCATGTGCGCGCGAACTTCCCGCTCGAGAAGGAGGCCGCGCAGATCCTTGACGTCTATGAAACGCTGTTCGCCGGAGGGTCGCGATGACCGTGCAGGGCTTCATCATCCATCTGCAACGGGCGGAACGGCGCGGCGAGCATGCGCGGTCGCTGATCGACAATCTCCCCGTGCCGACGGAGATTCTGGACGCGGTGGATGGGGAAGCCATGTCGGAGCCCGAGATTGCGGATGTCTTCCGGCGTTCGCTGCACCGGCCCTGGTACCCGTTCGCGTTGCGCAAATCCGAAATCGCCTGCTTCCTCTCCCACCGCAAGGCGTGGCAGGAGATCGTCGACCGCAATCTGTCCGCGGGGTTGATCGTCGAGGATGATGTCGAGCCCGGCGAAGGCTTCGATGCGCTGTTCAGGCTCGCCGCGAGCTCCATCCAGCCGAACGACTATATCCGTTTTCCACGCTGGGAGCGCGGCGAGAACGGCGATGTCGTCGCGGCCGAAAATGGCCTGTCGATCATCGAGCCGCGCCTGCCCGGGCTTGGCATGCAGATGCAATTGGTCGGTGTCGAAGCGGCGCGCGCCCTGCTGGCCGCCACGCGGCGCTTCGACCGACCTGTCGATACGACCATCCAGATGGGTTGGCTGCACACCGCACGTATCCTCTCGGCGCGGCCGATCGCCATCAGGGAGATCGATTTCGATCTCGGCGGTTCGGTCGTCCAGAACAAGAAGAAGACACTGGCGGCGCGGCTCTACCGCGAGGTGATGCGGCCCTGGTACCGCTTCACGCTCTATATGATCAACCGATTGCAGGGCTGAACGGCCCGCCGCTCATTGCGCGCCTTCGGGCAGCCAGTCCACCGGCACATGGCCTTCATCCGCCGCGACGCGCCCGAGCCACTTTGCCACGGAAGGATAGGCCGATAGGTCGAAGCCGCCATGATTGGCCGTGTGCGTATAGGCGTAGAGCGCGATATCCGCGATACTGAAACTGCCGCCGGCGAAATAGGGCGTCTTCTGCAACTGCGTCTCCATGACGAGCAGGGCCTTGTTGCCGCCTTCCAACGTGGCCGCCAGCCGTTCCGGCGTCGCCTCGCGGGCGCGCTCCGGATAGACCATGAGAGCCCGGCGCACGGCGATATAGGGTTCGTGGCTATATTGTTCGAAGAACAGCCATTGATACATGAGCGCGCGTTCATAGGGATCGGACGGAATGAAGCGGGTGCCTTCCGCCAGGTGAAGCAGAATGGCATTGGATTCGGCCAGCAGTCTGCCATCGTCAAATTCGAGCAGGGGCACCTTGCCGTTCGGGTTCCTGGCCAGGAAGTCCGGCTTGCGCGTCGAGCCGTCCACCGAAGATATCGCGACATGCTCGAACGGCATTCCCAGTTTCGCCATCAGGAGGCGAGGCTTGTAGCAGTTTCCCGAGTCGATCTGCGAGTATAGTTTTGGCATCGTTCTTCTCCTGTGGCGCGCGACTATTTCCGGTGCCTTTCCCTGTGTCCAATCAATTTGGTTGAAGAGATACGTTAGCTGCCCTTATGTTTGCGCAGCTGTATGTCACACCCTGCACATAAAGTGCGCGATGTGAAGTCCATAGGGTATGCTTTCGCTTGCGATTCCAGAGGCATTGCGACATAGCAGTCCCGCAAACCGAATACCGGTCATCAACCCTCGTATCAGGAGAACGATACCATGGCATTCCTCGCCGACGCCCTTTCCCGTGTGAAGACTTCCGCAACGATTGCGATCACCCAGAAAGCGCGGGACCTGAAAGCCGAGGGACGCGATGTCATCTCTCTCTCCGTCGGGGAGCCGGATTTCGATACGCCAGATAATATCAAGGAAGCCGCAATTGCTGCAATCAGGCGCGGCGAGACGAAATATACGCCCGTTTCCGGCATTCCCCAGCTGCGCGAGGCGATCACCCGCAAGTTCAAGCGGGAGAACGAGCTCGACTACAAGCCCAGCCAGACGATCGTCAGCACCGGCGGCAAGCATGTCATCTACAATGCGCTGCTTTCGACGCTGAACCCCGGCGACGAGGTGATCTGCGTCGCGCCCTACTGGGTCAGCTACCCGGAAATGGTTTCGCTTTGCGGCGGCATCCCGGTGATCGTGTCGGCGGTGCAGGCGAATGAATTCAAGCTGCAGCCCGAGGATCTGGAGCGCGCAATCACGCCGAAGACCAAGTGGATCATCATGAACTCCCCGTCCAATCCTTCCGGTGCGGCCTATACCTGGGATGAGATGAAGAAACTGACCGACGTGCTGGTCCGGCATCCGCATGTCTGGGTCCTGACCGATGACATGTACGAGCACCTGACCTATGGCGACTTCAAATTCGTCACGCCGGCGCAGGTCGAGCCCAACCTCTATGAGCGCACGCTCACCATGAACGGCGTCTCCAAGGCCTATGCGATGACCGGATGGCGCATCGGCTATGCTGCCGGGCCGATCGAACTGATCAAGGCCATGGACATGGTGCAGGGCCAGCAGACATCGGGAACGAGCTCGGTTTCGCAATGGGCGGCGGTCGAGGCGCTGGATGGCACGCAGGAACATCTGCCGGTGTTCAAGAAGGCGTTCGAGGCGCGGCGCGACCTTATCGTCTCCATGCTGAACCAGACGAATTTCCTGGAATGCCCCAAGCCTGAAGGTGCCTTCTACGTCTATCCGTCCTGCGCCGCTGCGATCGGCAAGACGGCGCCGTCGGGCAAGAAGATCGAGACCGACGAGGATTTCGTCAGCGAGCTTCTCGCCAGCGAGGCCGTGGCGGCGGTGCATGGCTCGGCATTCGGCCTTGGACCGAACTTCCGTATTTCCTACGCAACCTCCGATGCAAATCTGGAAGAGGCAGGCAAGCGGATACAGCGTTTCTGCGCAAGCCTGCGCTAGAGCCGAACGACCTGGAGCCGAAAGGCCTGGAGCCGAAAGACAGGGGCCCTTCGGGGCCCTTTTTTGGCGATAGAAAGCAAGCTCCCGACAAAAGGCAGGCGCTCGAAGCCGATGCAGTTTCAGTGTTCTGGAAAGAAAAGAGGCCGGACGTAAGCCCGGCCTTGAATTTTGAAGGTGCCGTTTCCGGCAAAACCTCCAGAGGGGAACACTTGCGGCGCGCAAAATGGGAGGAGGAGACGCGCCAGCAAGTGAGTTGGATATGAGGCCTTTGACCTGGGCTTTCAACCCCGCGTTTTTGCATTGCACCTATGCGACTGGTGCATAGCTCCTGTTCGACCGGCTATTCCGGCACAGGCGTTTCGGATACCACCTGATATGCGCAAAATCATGCCAGCGCCGGCGGCACGGGCGGAAGCAAAATTTTCTGCATTCGGTCGAATAAACTGCTTCGCGGCGGCATAAACCGGCGGATCGGCGAAATTAATATGACCAGGTGCGGGCCTTGTTGAACAGGAAATCCCGGAAGACGTGCAATTTGGCGGCGTTCTTGATACCCTCTGGATAGCAGAAGAACGTATCGAAGGACGGCAGTTCCATTTCAGGAAGCAGGCGGACCAGGGTGGAATCCTTTTCCACCATGTAGTCCGGCAGCACGCCGATGCCCACGCCCTTCTGTATCGCCCGCTTGATCGACAGGAGATTGTTGATCTGCAGGACGGCCGGGCGCTGGTTGCCGTCGGACCTGCCGATGATTTCCAGCCAGTTCAGATTTGTCAGATAGGAGGGGGCGGGTTCGCCGAAACTGACGATCCTGTGGCTGTCGATCTCGTCGATGCTTTCGATCTTGCCATATTTCGCAATATAGCTTGGCGCGGCATAGACGTGCATGTGCACGGTGAACAGCCGCCGCTGGATGAGGTCCGGCTGCTGCGGCTGGCGCAGGCGAATGGCGCAATCCGCGTGGCGCATCGTCAGGTCCAGTTCCTCATTGTCGAACAGGAGCTGCAACTGCACTTCCGGAAAGAGTTCGATGAATTCCTGCACGCGCTCCACCAGCCAGCCGGAACCAAGCCCGACCGTCGTCGTGACACGCAGCTTGCCTGAAGGCCGGTCCTTGCTTTCGGTGAGGCGGGAGCGGACGTTCTCCAGCTTCATCAGCACTTCGTGGGCGGTGCGGTAGAGAACCTCGCCCTGTTCGGTCAGTATGAGGCCGCGGGCATGCCGGTGGAACAGCGGCACGCCGACATCCTGTTCCAGTGCGCTTACCTGGCGGGAAATGGCAGATTGCGACAGATGCAGCGTCTCGGCAGCATGGGTGAACGACCCAGCTTCCGCCGCAGCATGAAATATTCGCAACTTGTCCCAATCAAGCGACATCGCGCCGTTTCTCCCCCTTTCCGGACCCCGTATGCGGGGCCGGCTCCTTCATATGGCCTCTATTCGGCAGCCTGACGTACCGGTTCCTGCGCCGCCAGCCACCGCTCGGCTTCGAGCGCGGCCATGCAGCCCATGCCGGCCGCGGTAACGGCCTGCCGGTAAATGTCATCGGTCACATCGCCAGCCGCGAAAACGCCCGGAACATCCGTCGCAGTCGAATCGGCGGCAGTCCATAGATAGCCATTCGGCTTATGTTTCAGTTTCCCCTTGAACAGTTCGACCGCTGGCGCATGGCCAATGGCGACGAATACGCCATCGGTGGCAAGGTCGGTGGTCTCGCCGGTCTTCACATTCTTCAGACGAACCCCGGTAACGGAGGCAGGCATCGGAGCCTTAGCTTCGCTGCCGGTGATCTCATCGATCACACTGTCCCATATGACTTTGACATTTTCTTTGCTGAGCAGGCGGTCCTGCAGAATCTTTTCGGCACGGAAGCCATTGCGGCGATGCACGATGGTGACCGATTTGGCGATATTGGCAAGATAGAGCGCCTCTTCCACGGCGGTGTTGCCGCCGCCGACCACGACCACATCCTTGTTGCGGTAGAAAAAGCCGTCGCACGTGGCGCAGGCCGAGACGCCGAAGCCCATATAGGTCTGCTCGCTGGGCAGGCCCAGCCATTTGGCCTGTGCGCCCGTGGCAATGATCAGGGCGTCGCAGCTATATTGCGTGCCGCCATCGCCGATGAGGCGGAAGGGGCGGACGGAGAGGTCGACTTCCGTGATGATGTCGTTGATGATCTCGGTGCCGACATGTTCCGCCTGCAGCCGCATCTGCTCCATCATCCAGGGGCCCTGGACCGGATCGGCATAGCCGGGATAGTTTTCGACGTCGGTGGTGATCATCAACTGGCCGCCCTGCTGCAATCCTGCGACGATCACGGGTTTCAGGTTGGCGCGTGCCGCATAGATGGCTGCCGTGTAACCGGCCGGACCGGAACCGATAATGAGGACGGGCACGTGGCGCTGTGTCATGATCAAACCTTGACGTAGATAATCGGACGCGTGAAGGCTTTTGGCGGCCTGTCACCTTCTTGAGCCATAAAGTAGTGTTTGATGACCCTTCCTTGCAAGGTCTGCTTATAATATAGACGGGTTAGCCACAGCTTGTATGCGCCAGGGCACGGAATATCGTCGCTGGCTTTGGCCGTGGAGGTAAGTCTATGAAATATAAGCTGTCCAAAACGCGACCACGAGGCTGATCCCATCCTTCGAACCATTGCCAACATATGCGCGCGTTTTGGTCTCGTCATGGGCGGGATGATGCTCGTGCCGGCGCTGGTGGATCTGCACATCGGCAATAGCGACTGGCTGGTTTTCGTTCAGTCGGCCCTGTTCACCGGCATCCTCTGCGGGCTGGTGCTGCTGGCGACGCAGAATGTCGAGATACGCTTCACGCCGCGCCTCGGATTTCTGCTTATCGTTGCCGTATGGCTGACGGCGGCCTTGCTGGGTTCGCTCCCGCTCTATTTCTCGACATTGCCGATAAGCTTCATAAGGGCCCTCTTCGAATCCCTGTCCGGCCTCACTTCGACCGGCGCGACCGTGCTTACCGGGCTCGACCGAATGCCGCGCGGCATATTGATGTGGCGCTCGCTGCTCTGCTGGTTCGGGGGTCTCGGCTTCATCGGCCTCGGGCTGCTGCTCCTGCCTTCGCTGCGTGTCGGCGGCATCCAGCTGCTCCACATGGAATCCTCCGACAAATCGGAGAAGATACTGCCGCGCGTGCATCAGATCGCGACGGGCATAACCCTGGCCTATTTCATCCTGACGGTGCTTTGCATGGCGTCGTATTTCGCCGCCGGCATGGGGATGTTCGATGCGGTCAACCACGCCCTGACGACCGTTTCCACCTCGGGTTTCTCCACCCACGACAGTTCGCTCGGCTTTTATGCGCATAACAGGCCCATTCTGATTATCGCCACGGTGTTCATGACGCTCGGAGCGCTTCCCTTCGTGCTCTATATCAAGGCGCTGATGCCGCAGCGCTTCGTATCCTTTGCCGATCCGCAGGTTTCGCTGTTCTTCATCATCGTCATCAGCCTGAGCGTGTTTCTGGCCATCATGCTGAAGATCGAGACCGGCATTGCATTCGGCGACGCATTGATCGCGGCCTCGTTCAACCTCGTCTCGGTCATATCCACGACGGGTTTCGCCACGGAGGACTACCAGCTCTGGGGGGCGGAGGCCCTGGGCGTGTTCTTCCTGGTAACATTCCTCGGAAGCTGTGCCGGTTCGACCTCCGGCGGCATCAAGCTCAACCGGGTGATCATCCTGTGGCAGCTCGCTTCGGCGACCCTGACGAAACTCATAATGCCCAATGCCATCATCAAGATGCGCTATGGACGCTCCGAGATCACCGAGGAAGTGGCGCAGTCGGCGCTGCTGTTCATGTTCCTCTACACGGCATCCCTGATCCTTGGCGCAAGCGCCCTTGCGATGCTGGGCAATGATCTCGGCACGGCGATAACCGGGGCGCTGACGGCCCTTTCCAATGTCGGTCCCGGCTTTGGCGATACGATCGGGCCGGTCGGCAATTTCTCGACATTGAACGAACCATCGCTGCTGGTCTTGAGCTATCTGATGCTGGCGGGGCGGCTCGAAATCATAACGGTCGTGATCCTTTTCACGCGCCGCTTCTGGAGCCGCTAATGGGAAGCTGTTTGCAACTGGTCCGGGATGCAGTACACAGCGGCAGGAATCGCATATGTTAGCCACTTCTGGGACAGGATAAGATTACACCATGCCTTTGACGGCGGATCTCGACGCGATCGACTGGAAAATTCTGAAACAACTGCAGGATAATGGCCGCATCACCAATGTGGAATTGGCTGAGCGGGTTGGAATCTCTGCCCCGCCATGCCTGCGGCGTGTCAGGAAGCTGGAGGAAAGCGGGATAATCCAGGGATACCGCGCCATTCTGAATGGCGGGATTCTGGGGCAGGACATCGTTGCCTTCTGCATGATCCGCCTGCATCGCCAGTCCGATGCCGACCTGAAGAGCTTTGCCGAAAAGACCAATAGCTGGACGCTGGTGCGGCGGGCGTGGATGGTCTCGGGGGAATCGGATTTCCTGCTGCATTGCGTGGCGCCGGACCTGAACACGTTCCAGAATTTCGTCATCGAAGAGCTGACCTCGACGCCGAATGTCGATTCGGTGCGCACGTCCCTGACGATCCGCTCGGTCAAGAACGAGCCGCTGATCGTCCTTTAGCGTTGTCTTGCCCCGATAATTGTCGTGCCCGGGTAGCGGCGGGCACTATTCGGGTAAAAGCGGGTAAAGAAAAAGGCGGGAAGAACCCGCCTTTTTACATTGAGGAAAACCAGGCCACGGGGGCCGGATAATCAGCCCTCGACGCTGAGATTGTCAGCGGACGACTTGCCCGAACGGCGGTCCTGAACGATTTCGTAGTTGATCTTCTGACCATCATTGAGACCGCGCAGACCTGCACGCTCAACGGCAGAGATATGAACGAAAACATCCGCACCACCGGTGTCAGGCTGGATGAATCCGTAGCCCTTAGTGCCGTTGAACCATTTCACTGTTCCCGAAGCCATGGGAAGTTCCTTTCAGGTATATAAGAGAGACAGCATAAACAAATGCTGCCCAGGGAATCGAACCTATGCAATGGAGTTCATCAGGAAGCGCAACAGGTTACGCGGTCGCAAAGTCACTCGACCGATAAAATCGATGTGAAATACATAGGACAGAATTCCGGGCAAGACAAGCGGGTTTGAAATCGGCGCCGACCGACGTTCCGGCCGCACCGTTGCAAGCGACGGGATTGGACCTACATTGCAGGAAGAAACCGCACGGCCTTCAGTCCGCTTTGCGTCGCAAACTGCTAGAATAGCCGGGCCGAATCAGGGTCGTGGACGGGAGAGACTATGGCGAAGAGGAAAGCCGATCGGACGCCGCCGACCGCCGTTGCCGGTGAAGTCCAGTCCGGATTGCTCTCCCAGCTTCGCGTCATCGTCGACATCTACTGGAATTCCCCTGTCCGCAACCGGTTGATCCTCCTGGTCCTCGGCGTATTCGCCATCATCATCGTCACCTCCGCCGGGCAGGTATTGCTCAACCGCTGGAACGTCCCGTTCTACGATGCACTTTCGCGCCGCGACCTGCCGGCATTCACCGAGCAGCTCATGGTGTTCATAGGCATCGCCTCGGTATTGCTGGTCCTCAGCGTTGCGCAGACCTGGCTCAACCAGATGACCCGGCTGAAGCTGCGCGAGGGGCTGACCCGCGATCTCATCGGCGAATGGCTGGTGCCGCGGCGGGCTTTCAAGCTCTCCAATTCCGGCCCTATCGGCGTCAATCCGGACCAGCGCCTGCATGAAGATGCACGGCATCTGGCGGAAATGTCGACCGATCTTGGCTTCGGCCTGCTGCAAGCCTCGATATTGATGGTCAGTTTCGTCGGGGTTCTCTGGTCGCTGTCGAGCGGCTTCGTCTTCAACCTCTATGGCTACAGTTTTTCCATCCCGGGCTACATGGTATGGGCGGCCATACTTTATGCGGCGTCTGCCTCCTGGCTCAGCTGGCTCGTCGGCCGCAAGCTCATCAAATACAATGCCGATCGCTACCAGAAGGAATCGGAACTGCGCTTCTCCCTGATGCGGGTGAACGAGCATATCGATGCCATTTCGCTCTATCGCGGCGAGGCCGACGAGAAGCGGCGCCTCGGCTTCGATGTAGACAGCCTGCTAGCGGCCATCCGGCTGCTCGTGACGGCGCTGACGCAGCTCACCTGGGTGACGTCCGGCTATGGCTGGTTCACCATCGTCGCGCCGATCCTCGTCGCTGCCCCGGTCTATTTTGCCGGGAATCTTTCGTTCGGCGGCCTGATGATGGCCATCGGCGCCTTCAACCAGGTCCATGCCGCGCTGAAATGGTTCGTCGATAATTTCGGCGCCATAGCCGATTGGCGCGCGACCCTCCTGCGCGTGACGTCGTTCCGGCAAGCCGTGCAGGCGACCGACATCATGAACGGCGTCGAACAGCGCATCGGCTTTGCCGAAGGCGAGGCGAATGAATTGCGGCTGGATGCGCTAAAGATATCGGCGCCGCGCATGACCGTGCGCCTCAAGGAGAAGGCGGCGGTGGTGAAGGAGGGCGAGCGTGTCCTCATCACGAGCGAGACCGGTATCGATCGCACATTGCTGTTCCGTGCGATTGCCGGTCTCTGGCCGTGGGGCGCCGGAACCGTGACGCTGCCGGGCGGCAAGGAAATCATCTACATGCCGCGGTTGCCCTATTTTCCGCCGGGAAGCCTGCGCGAGGCCATGTCATATCCGCTGGGCAAGGATGGGTTCAGCGATAGCCAACTCGTCGATGCCCTGCACAATCTCGGCCTGAAACGCCTCGAAACCATGCTGGATTTCAATGCGCGCTGGGAAAGGGAGCTGAGCGACGATGAACAGCAATCGCTGGCATTCGCCCGGCTGCGTCTGCACAAGCCGGATTGGGTGGTGATCGACGAAGCACTGGATGGCATGGAACCCGATGCACGCGAGCTGGCGCTGGCCGTCTTGCGCGACGATCTCGGGGCATCGACAGTGGTTCATATCGGCAGGGAAGACAAGGATGACCATGTCTTCTCCAAGGTGCTGCACTTCGTCAGCGATCCCTCCGGCCATGGCCTGGAGGGTACGGGCGTGACCGGCGTTTAGCCCGGCCCGGATTGCTCCGGACTAGGCGAAGTAGTCCTGCAGGGGCCTGACTTCGAGTGAACCCGCCTTCAGCGCTGCGATCGCCTCCGCCACCGCGTCCGCGCCCGAAAGCGTCGTGTAATACGGCACTTTCTGCATCAGGGTCGCGCGGCGCAATGATTTGGAGTCGGAGATTGCCTTCGCGCTGTCCGTCGTGTTGAAGACGAGCTGCACCTGCCGGTTGCGGATCGCGTCCTCTACATGCGGACGCCCTTCCTGCACCTTGTTGATTTTCTGTGCCTCGACGCCATTCTCGCCGAGGAACCTCGCGGTTCCGCCCGTAGCGAGAATCTTGAAACCCAGTTCCGCCAGGCGCTTGACCGGCGCGAGTATCCGCTGCTTGTCCTCGTCGCGTACCGAGACGAAGAGCGTGCCATCGCGAGGCAGATCGACGCCAGCGCCAAGCTGGGATTTCGCGAAAGCGAGGGCATAGTCGTAATCCAGGCCCATGACTTCGCCGGTCGAGCGCATTTCCGGTCCAAGCAATGTGTCGACGCCGGGGAAGCGTGCGAAGGGGAAGACCGCTTCCTTGACGGCAATGTGCTTGATCGCCCCCGCGGCAGGCTTGCCGCCATAATTGGCCAGCGCACCCTCCAGCGTTTCGCCGGCCATGATGCGAGCCGCCACCTTGGCGATCGGCTTGCCGACGGTCTTGGCGACGAAGGGAACGGTCCGCGATGCGCGCGGGTTTACTTCGAGCACATAGATCGTGTCGTCCTTGATCGCATATTGCACGTTCATGAGGCCGACGACATTGAGGGACTTCGCCAGCGCCGCGGTCTGCTGTTCCAGTTCGGCGACGGTAGCAGCAGAAAGCGAATGAACGGGAAGCGAGCAGGCGCTGTCGCCGGAGTGGATGCCGGCCTCTTCGATATGCTCCATGATGCCCGATATCCAGGTGTCTTTGCCGTCGCAGAGGCAATCGACGTCGACTTCCGTCGCCAGCGTAAGGTAGCGGTCGAAGAGAAGCGGGTTCTTTCCGAGCAGCGTGTTGATCTGGCCGGTCTTGTCGTTCGGATATTTCTGCTTGATATCCTCGGGAACGAGTTCCGGCACGGTGTCGAGCAGATAGGTCTGCAATGCGCGCTCGTCATGAATGATCTGCATGGCACGGCCGCCAAGCACGTAGGAAGGCCGCACCACGAGCGGGAAGCCGAGTTCGCTGGCGATCGTGCGCGCCTGCTCGACCGAATAGGCGATGCCGTTCTTCGGCTGCGTCAGGTCGAGCTTCACCAGCAGCTTCTGGAACCTGTCGCGATCTTCCGCAAGGTCGATGGCATCGGGCGAAGTGCCGAGGATCGGAATCCCTGCTTTTTCGAGCGCATCGGCGAGTTTCAGCGGCGTCTGTCCGCCAAACTGCACGATGACGCCGTGCAGCGTCCCGGCCTGCTGCTCGGCGCGCAGGATTTCCAGCACGTCCTCGGCCGTCAGCGGCTCGAAATAGAGCCGGTCGGACGTATCGTAGTCGGTGGAGACCGTTTCCGGATTGCAATTGACCATGATGGCCTCATAGCCGGCATCGCGAAGCGCAAAGGCGGCATGGCAGCAGCAATAGTCGAATTCGATGCCCTGGCCGATGCGGTTTGGACCGCCGCCGAGGATGACGACCTTCTTCCGGTCGGATACCTGTGCCTCGGAAGCCGTATTTCCGGCGAATGGCACTTCATACGTAGAGTACATATAGGCCGTGGGCGATGCGAACTCGGCCGCACATGTGTCGATGCGCTTGTAGACCGGGTGTACCTCCAGCCTGTTGCGCAGCTTCGTCACGTCGCTCACCTCGATTTTTGCGAGGCTGGCGAGGCGGGCATCGGAGAAGCCCATGCCCTTCAGCATGCGCAGGTTCTGTGCATCCTGCGGCAGGCCATGTTCGCGAACGCGTTCCTCCGTGGCGATGATCTCGGCCATCTGTTCGAGGAACCATGGATCGATCTTGCAGCCTTCGTGGACCTCCTCGACCGAAAGCCCTATGCGCAGCGCCTGGGCCACCATGCGCAGCCGGTCCGGTGTCGGCGTACCGATGGCGGCTCTTATGGCATTGTTGTCATTTCCTTCGCCAAGACCGGGAATGGCGATTTCATCAAGGCCGGTGAGGCCTGTCTCAAGGCCGCGCAGCGCCTTTTGCAGCGATTCCTTGAAGGTGCGTCCGATCGCCATGACCTCGCCGACGGATTTCATCGCCGTGGTGAGCGTCGGCTCGGCGCCGGGGAACTTTTCGAAGGCGAAGCGCGGTATTTTCGTGACCACATAGTCGATCGAAGGTTCGAAGGAGGCCGGTGTCGCGCCGCCGGTGATATCGTTCTCCAGCTCGTCCAGGGTATAGCCGACAGCCAGCTTGGCGGCGATCTTCGCAATCGGGAAGCCGGTCGCCTTCGACGCCAGCGCCGAGGAGCGGGAGACGCGCGGGTTCATTTCGATGACGATGAGACGGCCATTGTCGGGATTGACCGCAAACTGCACGTTCGATCCGCCGGTCTCCACGCCGATCTCGCGCAGCACCGCGATCGATGCGTTGCGCATGATCTGGTACTCCTTGTCGGTGAGCGTGAGGGCAGGGGCGACCGTGATGGAATCTCCGGTATGAACGCCCATCGGGTCGATATTCTCGATCGAGCAGATGATGATGCAATTGTCCGCCTTGTCGCGGACGACCTCCATCTCGTATTCCTTCCAGCCGAGGACGGATTCTTCGATCAGGACTTCGGTCGTCGGCGAGGCGTCGAGGCCGCTGCCGATGATCTCGTAGAATTCCGCGCGGTTATAGGCGATGCCGCCACCGGTGCCGCCCATGGTGAAGGACGGCCTGATGATGGCCGGCAGGCCGACATGATCGAGCGCGGCGCCGGCCATGCCGAGCGCATGCGCAACATAGCGCTGCTTGCGGTCGCCTTCGCCGAGCTGCCACTCGGTCTCGAGTTTGTCGAGCGCCGCATCGAGTTCGGCGCCGGTATATTTCGCCTTGACGGCCTCGCGCTGTTCCTGGTGCAGCTTCCTGTCGAGGTCCTTCACTTCGGTGGCATTGGCCAGCATGGAGCGCGGGGTCTCGAGGCCGATCTTGTCCATGGCCTGGCGGAACAGCGCCCGGTCCTCGGCCTTGTCGATCGCTTCCGCATTGGCGCCGATCATCTCCACATTGTAGCGATCGAGCACGCCCATCCGCCGCAGCGAAAGCGCCGTATTGAGCGCGGTCTGGCCGCCCATGGTCGGCAGCAGGGCGTCCGGCCTTTCCTTGGCGATGATCTTGGCGACGACTTCCGGCGTGATCGGCTCGATATAGGTGGCGTCCGCCAGTTCCGGATCCGTCATGATCGTCGCCGGATTGGAGTTCACCAGGATGACCCGGTAGCCTTCTTCCTTCAGCGCCTTGCAGGCCTGTGTGCCCGAATAGTCGAATTCGCATGCCTGGCCGATAATGATCGGTCCCGCGCCGATGATCAGTATGGATTTGATGTCGGTGCGTTTCGGCATGTTCTTTTCCTATCCATGGCGGCTGCACAAAAAACCGCACGGATTGACCGTACGGGCAGGCACACAATTCATAATGCGAGGCTAAGGCTGCCTTATAGGCAAAGGATTCGGTTTGTGTAACCCCAAAAAACGCCAATCCCTGCTTTTTCGCGGGCTTCCGGCAATAAATTTCCGCCTTTTGCGGCAACGTTTATGCCGACGCGTGTAACTAAACACAGCTCCACGTTGAAAAACGCGAGCGCTCATGAAACAAATGATGTTGAAGAGTGTTTTAGTTCGCTTGCCGGCCATTCATTGGACGGCCCAAAGGGAGATGGAGTGGATGCGTTGGCAAGGTCGCAGACAGAGTGACAATGTTGAAGATCGGCGCGGTGAAGGGGGAGGTTTTCCTGGCGGAATAGGACGCGGCGGGGGTTTCCGGATACCTGGCGGGTCGGGGATAAGGACGGCGCGGGGCGGTGGCCTTTCGGGCATCATCATCCTGGCGGCGATCTTCCTGTTCCTGAAACTCTGCACCAATATCGACCCGATGCAGATTCTCGTCGACGGCGGCGGCGGCCAGCTTCTGCCCGGCGGCCAGAGCCAGACCGATACGTCGGTCAAGAACAATGACGAGATGACCCAGTTCGTGCGCACCGTGCTCGCCGAAACCGAAGATACCTGGAGCGGCATTTTCCAGGCGTCGGGACAGACCTATCCGGCGCCGACGCTGGTGCTGTTCGATGGCCAGGTGCAGTCCGCATGCGGCTTCGCAAGTTCGGCGTCGGGCCCGTTCTACTGCCCGGGCGACAAGAAGCTCTATATCGACCTGCGCTTCTACGATGAACTGGACCGTAAATTCGGGGCTTCCGGCGATTTTGCCCAGGCCTATGTTCTTGCGCATGAGGTCGGCCATCATGTGCAGAACCTGATCGGCGTTCTGCCGAAGTTCAATCAGATGCGCCAGAGCATGGGACAGGCGGAGGCCAATGCCATGTCTGTGCGGGTCGAGCTTCAGGCCGATTGCTTTGCGGGCATCTGGGGGCATTTCACCCAGCAGAAGGGCATTCTCGATGTTGGCGATCTCGACGAGGCCCTGAATGCCGCGCAGCAGATCGGCGACGACACGCTGCAGCGCCGCACGCAAGGCTATGTCGTGCCGGAGAGCTTCAACCACGGCACGTCCGACCAACGCAGCGCATGGTTCAAGCGCGGTTTCGAGAGCGGCAAGCTGGAGAGCTGCGATACGTTCAACGCCAATATCTAGCGGAGAGGATCAGCGGTGGCTCGCCGCTGCGGCTGATCTTTCCAGCGCATGATCGACCGCCGCCCGCGCATGGATGGCGGTCGAATCGAACAGCGGGAGGGCAAGATTGTCTTCCGTGAGCGACAGGCAGATTTCGGTACAGCCGAGGATCACGCAATCTGCCCCGGCCTCCTTGCCACGCTCGACGATCTTTTCCAGCGCCTGCCGCGATTCCGGCTTCACCACGCCACAGCAGAGTTCGTCGAAGATCACTGAATGCACCTTCGCGCGGTCGATCTCGTTCGGAACGAGCAGATCCAGCCCGAAATGCGTTTTCAGGTAGTCCGCATAGAAGCCGTGCTCCATCGTGTAGCGCGTGGCGAGCAGAAGCGGACGCTTCATTCCGGCATCCGTCAGGGCACGTCCGGTTTCGGCGCGGATGTCGATGAGCGGAATGTTTACGGCCGCGGAAACGGGTTCTGCCACCAGGTGCATGGTATTGGTGCAGATCAGGACGCAGTCGGCGCCGCCCAGCTCCAGCCGCCTTGCCGCGTCGGCGAGGAGCACGCCGGCATCATGCCAGCGGTCGGCCTTCTGCAGGGCGACGACCTCGGAGAAATCGAGCGACTGCATGGCGATCCTGGCCGAGACCAGCCCGCCGAGGCGGTTGCGCACTTCTTCATTGATATGGCGGTAATATACTGCCGTGCTTTCCCAGCTCATTCCGCCAATCAGGCCGATCGTCCGCATTGCCATCTCCTCTTCGTTGACGACATGATACCGGTGTATCCGACGGAAAACTCGGCGATTTGCGTGGCATTCCAGTATTTATGTGCAATAAATAAGCGTATCACTTCTTGAGAGCGCAAAACAACGGCGGAGGCAGGGGTAATGATCGATGATCGGGATCGCAAGATTCTGCATCTGCTGCAGCAGAATGCTGCCATGCCGGTTACGGACCTTGCCGAGAGGGTCAGCCTTTCGGTATCGGCCTGTTCCCGCCGTGTCCAGCGGCTCGAGGATGAGGGCTATATCAGCCGGCGCGTGGCGCTGCTCGACCGGGCAGCAGCGGGATTGCCGACGACGATGTTCGTGATCGTGCGGACCGCACGCCACTCGGCTGAGTGGCTGGAACAATTCAGGGCGGCGGTTCTCGAAATCCCCGAGATCGTCGAGGTGCACCGGATGACCGGCACCATCGACTACATATTGAAGATCGTTCTTCCGCGCGTCGAAGCCTATGATGCGATCTACAAGGCCCTCGTCGAAAAGGTCGAGTTCTTCGATATTTCTGCCTCCGTCTCGATGGAAACACTCAAATCCACCACTGCGCTTCCGACCAATTACGTTGCCTGAGCCGAAAGGTCGGCTCTGATCCTGTCCATGCTGCGCTGGAACAACTCCGGCTGATCGAGCGCCCGCGCCAGTACCAGCGCTCCCTGGATGGCGATCAATGTGTCTTCGGACAGGGTCTCGGCGCGGGATGCCGTGTCGCCGCGCCGCTGCAGGGCATCGGCCAATGCCGACCTCCATGCTGCGAAATAGTCGTTGACGCGGGCGGCGAAGCGGTCGCGCACATTGTCCAGCGCAAAGGCGCCGATCAGGCAGATGCGGCGTCCGGAATGGAAATAGGCGCTCACATCGTCGCACATGGACATCAGCGCCGCCTGCGGGTCGGCCGAATTGCGCAGCGGCTCATAGATGCGGTGCTCGAACCATTGGCCGATCTCGTCGATGACAGCGGCGGCCATCTCTTCCTTCCCGCCCGGGAAGAAGTGGTAAAGGCTGCCCTTTCCAAGACCCGTTCGGGCGCCGATAATCGCAAGACTGGCGCCTTCATAGCCATATTCGCGGAAAATCTCGGCGAGTCGAGGCAGGATATCGGCTCTTTCGGTGATGGTTTTCGCCAAACTCAAAGCTCCAGCCCGGACAGGCCGGGATGGTCGGACGGGCGTGGTCCCGATCGAGCCCAGAAGAACTTCCTGTCCGTTTCCGCGATGGGCAGATCATTTATCGAGGCAAAGCGCCGACGCATGAGCCCGTTCTCGTCGAACTCCCAGTTTTCATTGCCATAGGCACGAAACCAGTTGCCGGAATCATCGTGATATTCATAGGCGAAACGCACGGCGATCCTGTTGTCGGAAAAGCTCCATAATTCCTTGATGAGGCGATAATCGAGTTCCCGTATCCACTTCGCCTTAAGGAAACTGACGATCTCTGCGCGGCCACGAATGAATGTCGATCGATTGCGCCAGAAACTGTCGACGGTATAGGCGAGGGAGACGCGCTCCGGGTCGCGGCTGTTCCAGCCATCCTCGGCAGCGCGGACCTTCTTCGTTGCGCTCTCCAGATCGAATGGCGGAAGCGGCGGGCGTTGTTCGGTCATAGACGAGCTTCCCTGTACTGAGCGGTCAAGATTGTACCGATTAGTACAGGGCTGGCTGTCATTGTCAAGCACGCTCGACCGCAGGAGCAGTTCGCCATATCGAGGGCCGGTGAAGGCCGCGACGTCGCCTGGTCAGGCGGCGTGTTCGCGTTCGGGCAGCGTCTCCAGTCCCTTGCGCTGACGGATCAGGTTGAAGAACCGGCGGAAGAGATAGTGCGAATCCTGCGGGCCCGGCGAGGCTTCGGGATGATGCTGCACTGAAAAGACCGGACGCCCGGCGATGCGAAGACCGCAATTGCTGCCGTCGAAGAGCGAAACATGGGTTTCCTCGACGCCGTCGGGGAAGCTCTGCGCATCCACAGCGAAGCCATGGTTCATCGAAACGATCTCGACCTTGCCCGTCGTATCGTCACGGACGGGATGGTTGGCGCCGTGATGGCCCTGATGCATCTTCTTCGTCTGGCCGCCGACCGCGAGCGCCAGCATCTGGTGCCCGAGGCAGATGCCGAAGACGGGAATGTCGGTCTTGATGAGTTCCTTGATCGCGGGCACGGCATATTTGCCCGTGGCCGCCGGATCGCCAGGCCCGTTCGAGAGAAAGATACCATCCGGCTCATAGGCGAGCACGTCTTCCGCCGTTGCTGTCGCCGGCAGGATCGTCACCTTGGCTCCAAGCCCGGCGATAAGCCGCAATATATTGCGCTTGATGCCGTAATCGATGGCGACCACGTGGAATTCGGGCTGTGACTGCTCGTCGAAGCCCTTGTCCCAGACCCATGGTTTCTCGGTCCAGACGGAGCTCTGCCCGGACGTCACTTCCTTGGCGAGGTCGAGGTCGAGCAGGCCGTGCCACGCCGCGGCGCGCTTCTGGAGCGCCGGGATGTCGAACTTGCCCTCGGGATCATGGGCGATAACGGCGTTCGGACTGCCGTTCTCGCGGATCAAGGCAGTGAGCGCCCTTGTATCGACGCCGCAAAGGGCGATGACGCCGCGCGACTTCAACCATTCGTCGAGGCCCTGTGCCGCGCGATAGCTGGACGGGGAGGTGATGTCGGCCTTGAAGATCGCGCCGACGGCCCCTGCGCGCTTGGCCGGTGCCAGATCCTCGATGTCTTCATTGTTGGTGCCGACATTGCCGATATGCGGGAAGGTGAAGGTGACGATCTGGCCGGCATAGGACGGGTCTGTCAGGATCTCTTCATAGCCGGTGAGGGCAGTATTGAAGCAAACTTCCGCTTCGCATGCGCCCGTTGCACCCAATCCCTTGCCCTCGATGACGGTACCATCCGCCAGTACAAGTAAAGCGGTAGGTTTAAACTCGCTCCAACCTGCGGTTTTGGTGTCGTTCGGCAAGGTGTTCATTTGGCACTCCTGGCGGGCCCGCCAAAATGGATCGTCCGGGCATTGAAAAATACTTCGGAATACTCCATATGACGTGGCTGATCGCGATGGTTGAATTATCACCCACCGCAGAAACTATGAAGATGTCTGGCTAGGTCCCAGTCCATAAACAAAATAGCACGCCCGGTCAATTGGATCACGAGTGAGATCTTGGGATAATCATGTCTGCGGATATGAGCGTTTCTTGATTTCGCTCGGCACGATTACTAGTGTGTGCGGATAACAGGAGAGTGAAGCCATGCGCGAGATAATCGCCGAGGCACTGAATAAAGCCGTAAAGGAACAGGACAAGAGCCGCATTTCCACGCTGCGCTTGATCATGGCCGCCATCAAGGATCGGGATATCGTCAATCGCGGGATCGGCAAGGAGCCGGTAAGCGGAGACGAAATCAGCACCATCCTGGCCAAGATGATCAAGCAGCGCGAGGAATCGGCGAAGCTCTACGAGGAGGGAAACCGCCTCGAACTGGCCGAACAGGAACGCGCTGAAATCGAGATCATACGCGATTTCATGCCGCAGCAGTTCTGCGAGTCGGATATCCGCAACGCGTGCAGCGAGATCATCGGCGAAATCGGCGCCGGTGGCCTCCGCGACATGGGCAAGTGCATGAACGCCCTGAAGGAGCGCTATGCCGGCCGCATGGACTTCAGCAAGGCGAGCGGCATCGTCAAGGAAATCCTGCAATAGGCCGGCGGGCCGGCGTCGATTCGCGCTCGTCGAAGAACAAAAATCAAGTGGCGCATCTCGGATGTGGCCGATCCTGCGGGCAGTGTCATGAAACATGCGCTGCCCGTAAATATGTCTATTCGACACTAAATGATGCTCATTGCGGATGGGCACTTGACGCCAACGCCGACTTGCCCACTAATTAGCCGAATAGTTTAGTATTTTTTATTGTTCGGGATTTTTCATTATGCCTTTTCACGCCACTTCTGCGGCTTTTTCCGCACGTCATCACTCGCTCTCCGCTTCCCGCAAGTTTCTGAAAAGCTCCGCATGTATCGCCCTGATTCTTGTCGCGACGAGTGCCACGGCACTCGCTGACGGGAAGTACTTCAATGCCGATGGCAGCAGGACCGATGATCTGGAAGCGGCAGCAGCGACCTGGCGTACGCCGGAATTTCTAAAGGATCACGCCCTGGCAGGCGTCAAAGCGGAATATGCCTATGCCCAGGGGATCACTGGCGCCGGCGTCAAGATTGGTGAGGTAGACTCCGGTATTCTGGCAAGCCATCCTCAACTTGCCGGCAAGTTCACTTCACTCAAGGTGGAAGGCACCTACGGCGCGGATGGCGACAGGTATGAAGGTAAGAAGGCCGGAAAATGGAGCTGGAAGAAAGGCGACAGGTTTTCGGTTTCCGGCGACTATGATCCGCGCATCAATGATAGCCATGGCACCGCAGCGGCTGGCGAAATGGTCGGGATTCGGGATGGCAAGGAGATGCATGGTATCGCGTTCGACGCCCATCTCTATTCAGTCAATACAGGCGGAACCGATTCTACTCTGACGGGGCCATCCGTAGATTACGAATATTTCAGGGAAGCCTATGCTGTAGCGTCGCGCAATGGTGCCCGCGCGGTCAATTCGAGCTGGGGGCAAACGCCTGATATAATACAGAATTACAGTAGCGTAGCCGAGCTGGTTGGCTCCTATTCCCATTTTCTGGGCAAGAAGACCTATGCTGATTCAGTCGCCGAGGCCTCCCAGCAATATGGAACAATTCAGGTTTGGGCGAATGGAAATGCCGGGCACAACAATCCCGGCACAGTAGTATCCTTGCCCTATTTTCGCCCGGAGATCGAAAAATACTGGGTCGGCGTCACTGGCGTCACAAAGACGGGTGAGTCGATATATGACCGCTGCGGCGTCGCCAAATATTGGTGCATTGGCGGACCCACCGCGGGCATTTACAGTACGACGGCAGGGCGGAACGGCGATGTTTATGATCGTGGGCACGGCACGCCCAATGACAAGATAGCGGCAACTTATTCCCCCAACTATGATGGCACCTCGGCGGCTGCACCGAACGTGACTGCTTCGCTTGCGCTCGTCATGCAGCGGTTTCCGTATTTGAATAATTCCCAGGCCCGGGATGTGATGTTCACCACAGCTGAGCATCTCACGGATGCCAGGCTGAAAAACGATATTGCCGATATACCCAATAAGGTCTTTGGCTGGGGCAGGCCGGACATGAAGAGCGCCATGCGCGGTCCGAAACAGTTTCTGGAGCGGGTTGTCGTGAACCTTTCAAAAGATGACGCCGTTCCGGGGCACGCCAATGGCACCGATGTCTGGTCCAACGATATTTCCGATACGGCACTTGTTCGGCGCAAACAGGAAGAGCAGGCCGAGGCGACTTCCTGGACAAACAGGAAGCCGGAATTGCAAGGCAAACTGCAAGCTGTTCCCGGTATTGTGAAACCATCAACGCCGCTCATTGCCGGCATTGATACAGGCAAAAATCTCCTTAAGGCGGCGATCGAATCTTTCCTGGAGCAAGGATATCGCTCGGCCAGAGCGCGCACTGCATTGTCCGCTCTGGACGCCGACCCGTTCGGGAAGATTCTGGCCGATCTCTATGCAAAAGAGAGACCGTATTGGCGCGGGCAATATAGTCAGTCGACTGATTTCGATGATTTCATTGCTGGCCGGAGCAGTGAAGTTATCGCTGGCCTAATTGCGAATGCTCCCCGCGACGCAATTATAGGCGCTAACCTGCTCGTTGAAGCTGAAATCAAGTTCAATGATAGCAGCCGTATACCGTATCTCACTGCCAAGCTTGCAGATGCTTCCTCCTATGATGCCGGCCTGACCAAGATCGGCTCTGGCCAGCTGACATTGGCGGGCCACAACACCTATTCCGGTGATACGATCGTCGATGGCGGCGAATTGGTGATCGACAAAAAGGGCTCCATCACCTCGCGATCAATCGTCAATGCCACTGCACTGTTTACGGTTGAAGGTATTGCAGCCGACACGACAGTCAACAAGGGCGGGCGTTTGTACGTCGCCGTTGACGGCACAATTGGCGATGCGTCGATCGATGGTGGATGGGCAGCGATCAACGGCAGGAGCGGATCTACCATCGTCGGCGAAGCGGGCGTTGTTTCCGGAACCGGCATTGTCGGCAGTCTCCTGGCGAAGAGCGGCAGTAAGGTCTCGCCGGGCAATTCGGTCGGCACGCTCAATGTCGGCAAGGACGCAACCTTCGAAAAAGGCAGTGTTCTTGATGTCGAGATCGCGGCCGATCATGGCGCGGCGGACAGTCTTTCTGTCGGAGGCAAGGCAAGTTTGCTTGGCGGCGTCGTGGATGTGCGGCTTGAAGGCAAGGCGGCTTTGTTGAACAATGCCGAGATAGAACAGCTTTTCGACCGGCACTATGACATTCTCACGGCTAGCAAGGTCGAAGGCAGGTTCGATACCGTCAATGGCGCCGGCAGTTTCAACTACATTGCGACGCAGCTCGATTACAGCGACACAAGCAAGGTGATGCTTGGGTTTGACAGGAAGGATGTGCCGTGGACCGTTGGTGTCGACACCGATAATCAACGCGCCGCATCGGGTGCCGTCCAAGGCTTGAAGCAGGGCAATGCGCTCTATAACACCGTGCTCTTTTCCACCATCGGCAACCTGCTCGATTTCGATGCGCTGTCGGGCGAGGTCCATGCGACGGTCTTCGGTGTTCTGGCGGACGACAGCCACTTCATCTCCGATGCGGCGACTGCGCGGCTGCGCAATGCCTTTGACGGTGTGGCAGGCAAGGCGCAGGCCGTCAGCACGCCGCCCTTGGCCTATGGTCCCGGGAAGGCACAGCAGAGTGAAGTCTTTGCCGCTATCGAGCCGGCCGCTGCAACAACGGCATTTTGGGGTGAGGCCTATGGTTCATGGGCGCATGCGGATGGTGACGGCAATGCTGGCGGCTACAGTCGCAACCTGGGTGGGCTTGTCACCGGTATGGACGGTGTGATTGCCGATAGCTGGCGCTTCGGTCTGCTTGCCGGTTATGGCAACACCTCGATAAGCGGCGGCCGGGGCAAGGCATCGGTCGACAATTACCAGCTCGGAATCTATGGCGGCACAAAGCTGGATGCACTCGGTTTGCGGCTCGGCGTCAATCTCGGTCACCACGAGATCGAAACCAAGCGGTCCGTGCACTTCGGTTCGCTGTCAGGCGAGCATGAGGCTGCGTATGATGCGACCTCCGTGCAGGTCTTTGGCGAACTCGGCTATGAGATCGATACGGCCTATGCCGCACTCGAACCCTTTGCGGCAGCACGACATGTACATGTCAAAACCGGCGGCTTTGACGAAGACGGCGCTGTGAGCAATCTGAACGGCGCAGGCTCCAGCACAGACCTGACCGTGACAACGCTTGGCTTGCGTGCTTCGCATCAGTTCAGCTTGAGCGCGGATATCTCGCTGACGGCGCGCGGCATGCTGGGTTGGAACCACGCTTTCGGCGATGTGACGCCGCAAGTCGGTCTTGCCTTCAGCGGCGGTCAGACTTTCTCGGTCGAGGGCACTCCCGTGGCAGGGGATGCCGCGATCATCGAAGCCGGGTTTGATGCGGGCATCGGCAGGAGAACGACCCTTGGTCTCAGCTATACCGGCCAATATTCCTCCGAGGCCCGCCATAATTCCATCAAGGCCGACCTCAATGTCAGGTTTTGAGGACGGCTCCGAACTTCCCGGCCGCGACATTTTGCATAGCTATTATGCAATTATGCGGGTAGCAAAAAAAATGGGCGATGTTATCTTATCGGTGTTGGGTTCTTTTCCTCCCAGATAATCCCAACGTCGAATGTACTGCACCTCCTCCCGCGGTACATTTACAATCAGGACCGCTGCACCTCCTCCCGCAGCGGTCCTTTTTTGTTTGGTCGCTCGTTGGGGGGATGCTCCCCAAAATCCTTATGTCTATGCAGGCCGGCCTCGACCACTCCCTTTATCGTTCTTTCGATGGAGCGACGCAGCCCCGTGTGCCCTGTAGAATCGACGACGGAACCTGGCGGCGGGTTGCCGCGTTGATGGTTAACAAAATATGGAGGCTGATATGAAGGAACATGGCTGGTCTACTATAATAGGCATCTTGGCAGGCCTATCGATCGGCGCCGGCATCGGCGAAACGGTCATGGGCAATATGACGCTCGGGCTGTTGATCGGCTCGGCGATGGGCGCCTTCATCGGCTCCAATACCCATATTCATCGCAATTACTGACTGTCGTGCGCCTGTCAGCTATGCAGCGCACGCAGCCGCGTCGTGTTCAACAGGCCCTGTTCCTCAAGGACAGGATAGGCCATGGACGCCAGCAGCGAATTGATCTGCTTCAGGTCGCGGATCGTATCCAGATGAATGGAACTGGTTTCCAGGCTCCGGACGGTGCCGCTGCGCAGCCGTGAAAAGTGCCTCTGGCTGCTTTGCTTCTCCAGATCCCTCAGATGATCCTTTTCCAGCACCAGTTGGTGGGCCGTTTCGCGGTCCCTTGAGACGAGAACGTTGAACGCCATGCGGGCATTGACCAGCACCTTGGCGTGGAAATTGCTCAATTCGAGCCAGCCTTCGTCGGTGAATTCCAGCTTCCGGTCCAATTTCTTCTGCACCAGCGCCAACATGTTCCTGACGATGATGTCGCCGACCTGTTCGAGCTTCACGCAGGCGCCGAGCAGTTCCTGGGCGCGCGCGACTTCGAACTCGCTCAGGTCCTTCGTCGTCAACTTGGCAAGATAGAGTTTTATCGCCGCATGCTTGCGATCGACCTTGTCGTCAAGCGCCGAAAGCTCGTCGATGCGGCTCTGTTCGGGCTGCTCGTAGAGCCCGATAATATCGCGCAGCATGATCTCTATCGTTTCGCAGACGCGCACGGTTTCGCGGGTGGCATTGGCAAGCGCCAGGCTCGGCGTGCCGAGGACGCTCTCGTCGAGCGCACTGAGTTCGGCATGGTCGAGCGGCGCGGCTGGCTGCGCCGGCGTGTTGAGTGCGACGACCGCCTTCGTTATCCGCAGCACGAGGCTCGAGAGCGGCACGCCGGCCAGGAGGATGATGATATTGAACAGGATATGCCCGTTGATGATCTGATCGGCCGCGGCGGAGCCCAGGAAGCCGATGGATGGCTGGAACGAGAGGAAGAGGATCAGGATGATGATCGATCCGGCCCCGCGCATGAGGAGGTTGCCCATCGGCACGATGCGGGCCTTCGGTGCGGCGGCGCGGGTCAGCAGCGGCGCGATGAAGGAGGAGCCGAGATTGACGCCGAAGATCATGACGATGCCGAGTTCCGGCGAGATCAGGCCGCGGCTGGCAAAGGTCACCAGCAGCAGCACCGCCGCTATGCTCGAATGGAAAAGCCAGGTCATGATGGCGGCAAGGAGGAAGGCCGTCACGGGATCGGTATCGAGATAGCCGACGATCTGCGGCAGGAGTTCGCTGTTGCGCAACGGTTCCGTCGCCTGGCCGGTCATTTCGAGCGAAAGGATCAGCAATCCGACCCCGACCAGTATCCTGCCGATCTGCCGCCAGTTGCTGCGTTCGGTGGACATGAATATGGCCGTTCCGGCAACGAGGCAGAGCGGCACCAGCAGCGTGAGGTCGAAGCTGAGTATCTTGACGACAAGAGCCGAGCCGACCTCCGCGCCGCGCACGGCCATCAGTCCGGCGACGCCGCTGACGACGCCCGAGCCGACGAAGGAACCGGCGAGCAGGCTGACCGCTGTCGAACTCTGCAATGCGATCGAGAGCATCAGCCCCCACAGCACAGCCAGGACCGGATTATGCAGCACGCCGCGCAGGCTCTGACGCATCCTTTCGCCATAGGCGCGCTCCACGCCGGTCCGCACCATGCGTGTCGCCCAAAGAAGAAGGGCAACCGCACCGGCCAGATGCAACAATACCGCAGAACCGCTCACTTTCGTCCGTTTCAACCTCTCGTGAATATCGCCGCCGTCAAATTGAACACGTGTTCACTTTCACGATAGCATATGCACAGGAAATGCGAGAATAATATGTTCCGGC
This sequence comes from Phyllobacterium sp. 21LDTY02-6, assembly GCF_023554255.2. Lineage (GTDB taxonomy): Bacteria > Pseudomonadota > Alphaproteobacteria > Rhizobiales > Rhizobiaceae > Phyllobacterium. The sequence goes on from NZ_JAMJWD020000001.1 coordinate 344,725, forward strand.
TAAGAAAAATTCTGTCGTTTTTAATAAACCGTACCTGCAGTTATGCAAGTTGGCGCGCAGCAACTGTCTTTGCCGGCTTTAGCTGCGGACGCGCCGGATCCGTCCCGTTCGGGCCAGCATATGAACAGGGGACGAGTGAATTGACAGGCTTTCCCCCAAACTCCATTTGATGCAATATGTTCCCGGTTGAGCGCAGCCGGCCCCCGCGCTGCGACAACACCAATGAAATCAAGAATGCCAGGCCCATGCGATTTCCACCGTCCTTTCTCGATGAGATCAGGGAGCGCGTACCGATCTCCAGTCTGATCGGCACGCGGGTATCGTTCGATCGCAAGAAGACCAACGCCCAGAAGGGCGATTTCTGGGCCTGTTGCCCGTTTCATGGCGAAAAATCCCCCAGCTTCCACTGCGAGGACAGGAAGGGCCGCTATCACTGCTTCGGCTGCGGCGTGACCGGCGATCATTTCCGCTTCCTGACGGAGCTCGAAGGCCTCAGCTTTCCCGAGGCCGTCCAGCGGGTGGCGGACATGGCGGGGGTTCCGATGCCGGCGCGCGATGCCGAGGCGGAGCTGCGCGAAGCAAAGCGCTCGACGCTTTACGATGTCATGGAAATGGCGGCGAAGTTCTTCCAGGATCAGCTGCAGGCCGCGGGCGGGGCCAAGGCGCGGGCCTATCTGCGCGATCGGGGGTTGAGCGCCTCGACGCAGCAGGCGTTCCGCATCGGCTATGCCCCGGAGAGCCGCAATGCGCTGAAGGAGCATCTGGCGGGCAAGGGCGCGACGAAGGAGCAGATCGAAGCCTGCGGACTGGTGGTTCACGGCGATGACAAACCGGTTTCGTTCGACCGGTTCCGGGATCGGATCATGTTTCCGATCGAAGATCTGCGTGGCCGCATCATAGCCTTTGGCGGACGTGCCCTCGCGCCGAACGCCATCGCCAAATATCTGAATTCCAACGAGACCGAGCTCTTCCACAAGGGCAGGATCCTCTTCAATGCGCTGCGGGCACGAAAAGCCGCACAGCCGCAGGCAGGCCAATCCGCGAAGGCGATCATCGCCGTCGAAGGCTATATGGATGTCATAGCGCTGGCGCAGGCCGGGTTCGCCCAGGCCGTGGCGCCGCTCGGTACCGCGCTGACCGAAGACCAGCTTGATCTCCTATGGCGCATGTCGCCGGAGCCGGTGCTGTGTTTCGACGGCGACAAGGCTGGGATCAAGGCGGCGCATCGGGCGATCGATCTCGCTCTGCCGCTCCTGAAACCAGGGTTTTCCCTGCGCTTTGCGGTCTTGCCGGAGGGGCAGGACCCGGACGATCTGGTGAAGCTGTCCGGCCCACAGGCATTCCAGGCGGTGCTCGATGAATCGCGGCCGCTGGCGGACATGCTCTGGTCGCGAGAGACCGCAAGCGGCGTCTTCGATACGCCGGAGCGCCGCGCGGAGCTGGAATCGAGGCTGAAGCAGATGATCGCCACCATCCGCGACGAGGATGTGCGGCGGCATTATGGGCAGGATGTCCGCGACCGGGTGAACCAGTTCTTCGCGCCGCGCACCCAGGACAGGGGACCGGCAGGGCGCGGCGGCGGCCCGCAGGGATATGGCGCGCGCAACCGCGGCCAGGCGAATGGCGGCCGTCTTGCCGTATCCGACAGCCTGGCGCGTTCCGTGCTGGTACGTGCGAGTTCGACGATGCCGCCGCTGCGCGAAACGGCGATCCTGATGACATTGTTCAATCATCCGCGGTTGATAGAGGATGATTTCGAGACGATCGTCCGGCTTGAATTCACCCATCCCGACCTGAGGCGTTTCCACAATGCGCTGCTCGACGCGATGGCGGAGCATCACGTGGCGACAGGCGCCGAAATGCGGCGGATCATGACCGAGGGCAATCTCGGCGCGCTGATAGAGGCGCTGGAGGCGCTGGTGCGGCGCGCACGGATATGGACGGCCACGGCGCAAGCCGCCGAGGAGGACGCTCTCGAGGCGCTCAGGCAGGCCGTACACTTGCATCAACGCGCCAGCACACTACATAAGGAACTGAAAGTAGCCGAGAGCGCCCTGGCGAATGAAGCTACTGACGAAAACCTCAGCCGTTTGCTCGATATCCAGAATGACATCCGCAACGCCCAGGCGACTGAAGCACTGATCGATGGCTTCGGAATACCTTCGGGACGCTCGGCAAAGGGCTTTTGACCGAATTGATTCGCTTTTTTGACCCGAATCAGTTGAGTCGGGGTTGACGTGGGTGAATAATGACGGAATCAGATTGCGCGGAATTGTAGATATTGCATTGAGGTTCGTGGATTTGGTGAAAAACGGGGCAAATCCACAGAATGCAAGGCATGTGCGCCAGCGCTGTGACAGGGTTAATCCGCGGTTAACAGGATTTCGGCTAGTCGATCAATTACTACCTTGATGATGCAGGGGAACCGGTGCGCTGTCGCACTCGTTGTTTCGATGCATGAACAAAGCGACGATCGCTTGGAGATATAGAATATGGCAACGAAGGCAAAGGAAAATGAAGAAGTAGAAGTCGAGCGCGAAGGTGCGCCGGACGGTCCGCTTCTCGACCTTTCCGATGACGCTGTCAAGAAGATGATCAAGCTCGCGAAGAAGCGCGGCTACGTTACGATGGACGAGCTGAATGCCGTCTTGCCATCCGAAGAGGTCACTTCCGAACAGATCGAAGATACGATGGCGATGCTCAGCGACATGGGCATCAATGTCGTGGAAGATGACGAGCAGGACGCCGACGCGGAGGATACCGATAGCGCCGACGACGAAAACGATGCTCGTGAACTCGCCGACGCCACCGGCACCGCAGTGGCTCCGACGACGACGAAGAAGGAACCGACCGATCGTACGGACGATCCGGTCCGCATGTATCTGCGCGAGATGGGAACTGTCGAGCTCCTGTCGCGCGAGGGCGAAATTGCGATCGCCAAGCGCATAGAGGCAGGACGCGAGACGATGATCTCGGGCCTCTGCGAAAGCCCGCTGACCTTCCAGGCGATCATCATCTGGCGCGAGGATCTGAACGATTCGAAGATTCTCCTGCGCGAAATCATCGATCTCGAAACCACCTATGCCGGTCCCGAGGCCAAGCAGGCGCCCGTCATCGAGCGGGTCGAGGAAGAAAAGCCCGCTGCCAATGACCGGTCGCGGCGGTCGCGCGACGATGACGACATTACCAATGTCGGCGGCGAGACGCCGGTGGAGGAAGAAGACGACGAGGATGATGAGGCCAATCTTTCGCTTGCGGCCATGGAAGCAGAGCTTCGCCCGCAGGTCATGGAGACGCTCGACGTCATCGCCGACACCTACAAGAAGCTGCGCAAACTGCAGGACCAGCAGGTGGAAAACCGCCTCGCTGCTTCCGGTTCTCTGTCGCCAAGCCAGGAGCGCCGCTACAAGGAGCTGAAGGATCAGCTGATCAAGGCGGTCAAGTCGCTTTCGCTCAATCAGAACCGCATCGAGGCTCTGGTCGCGCAGCTCTATGACATCAACAAGCGCCTGGTCCAGAACGAAGGGCGCCTGTTGCGCCTTGCCGAATCCTATGGTGTGCGCCGCGAGGATTTCCTCAAGGAATACCAGGGCAATGAGCTCGACCCGAACTGGCTGAAGGCCGTTTCCAATCTTTCTACCCGAGGCTGGAAAGAGTTCACCAAGAACGAGAAGGAAACGATCAAGGGCCTGCGGACCGAAATCCAGAACATGGCGCAGGAAACCGCCATTTCGATCTCGGAATTCCGTCGCATCGTCAATCAGGTGCAGAAGGGCGAGCGCGAAGCGGCCCTGGCGAAGAAGGAAATGGTGGAGGCCAATCTGCGCCTCGTCATCTCCATCGCCAAGAAATATACCAATCGCGGCCTGCAATTCCTCGATCTGATCCAGGAAGGCAATATCGGCCTGATGAAGGCGGTCGACAAGTTCGAGTATCGCCGTGGCTACAAGTTCTCGACCTATGCGACCTGGTGGATACGCCAGGCCATCACCCGGTCGATTGCCGATCAGGCGCGCACGATCCGTATTCCGGTTCACATGATCGAAACGATCAACAAGATCGTTCGCACGTCGCGCCAGATGCTGCACGAGATCGGCCGCGAGCCGACGCCGGAGGAACTGGCGGAAAAGCTCGCCATGCCGCTCGAAAAGGTGCGCAAGGTGCTCAAGATCGCCAAGGAGCCGATCTCGCTCGAAACGCCGGTGGGCGACGAGGAAGATTCGCATCTCGGCGATTTTATCGAGGACAAGAATGCGCTTCTGCCGATCGATGCGGCGATCCAGGCCAATCTTCGCGATACGACGACCCGCGTCCTTGCCTCGCTGACGCCGCGCGAAGAGCGCGTCCTGCGCATGCGCTTCGGCATCGGCATGAACACCGACCATACGCTGGAAGAAGTCGGGCAGCAGTTCTCGGTCACGCGCGAGCGTATCCGCCAGATCGAAGCCAAGGCCCTGCGCAAGCTCAAGCATCCAAGCCGGTCGCGCAAGCTTCGCTCGTTCCTCGACAGCTAGACCCTGCGATAGCGATCTTCATGAAAAAGGATGGGCAGTGCCCATCCTTTTTTGTCTGGTGCCGTGTCGATGGCGGACATGTATTCTGATGTTCAGAGCGACGGCTCGCTGGTTTTCTTTCCCTTGTCCTTGACCATGAGCTTGTCGATATAGGCGAGGAAGAGGGCGGAGAAGACGAAGGCGAGGTGAATGATGGTGAACCACGTCAACTGGCCCGTATTGTACTGGACGAGGTTCAGGAACACCTGCAGCAGATGGATCGAGGAGATGGCGACGATCGTCGATGCCACCTTGATCTTGAGCGAACCGGCGTCGATCGTGCCGAGCCAATGGACCTGATCCGCCTCGTCGAACTGGCTGACGAAGTTTTCATAGCCCGAGATGATCACCATCACCACAAGGCTGGCGACAAGCGCGGCGTCGATCAGGCTCAGCATCTTGAGGATCGTGTCGGTCTCGTTCATCACCATGATCTTCGTGACGAAATCGACGAGCTTCCCGGCAAAGGAAAAAGCATAGATCGCAAGCGCTATGGCAAGGCCGAGGTAAAACACGACGAGCAGCCAACGCGACGCGAGGATGATGGATTCGATCAGGATTTCAATGCGTTTCATGAATAATGGTCCGCTGGAACTTGGATTTGGGATGTTCCACACACATAACGCGGCTGGGCCGGAACTCAAGCGCGAACCGAAAAAACCCGGGCCGAAGCCCGGGTTTTCATCGCGATAACTCTAATTATTGCTCGCCATCGGCGCTACCAGCGGCGTGATACGGCGGATTGCAACACGCCGGTTCTGCTGTTCGGGCTCCTGAGTGCTGATCTTCAGGTACTGCTCGCCATAGCCCTGCGTCGTCATGTTCTCCGGCGGGATGTCGAAGACATTGGTCAGCGCCTGGGCCACGGCTTCGGCACGCTTGTCCGAAAGCACGAGATTGGCCTGGTCCGATCCCACCGCATCCGTATGACCTTCGATCAGGAAGGTCTCGGCAGGGTTTTTCTCGAGCGTCTGGGCAATTGCCTTGGCGACGCTTTCCAGCCGCCCGATCTGGTCTTCGCTGATTTCGGCGGAGCCGAACTGGAAGGTGATCGTGTCGAGATCGACGCGGCGCACCTTGTCCCTGATCCGCGCCGACCGGCGCACTTCATCGATGGAATAAAGCCGCTCGACCCGCTCCACCGGGGGCTGGGCGAAGAAGTCGTAGACTTCCTCCTCGGGCACGTCCTCGGCATCGAGGATATATTCGCGCACCGGTATGGCCAGGCGCAGCGGCGGCAGGTCGTCACCGGGATCGCGCCAGTCCATTCGCTCGGCACGATCATATTCGGGCGCATAGCTCAGCACGACTTCGCGTCCGTCCGGCATCAGGCGCGAGCGCTGGATGACGTCGCCATAGCGATTGCGGATCGTGATGATCTCGACGCCATTGTCGCGAACGATCGTTTCGCGGGTGCGATCACGCGGCAGGTCCTCGTAATAGACGTCGCGGGCCTTGCGCGTCATCCTCGGCCGGTCGGAGCTCTCGACGAAGACATTATTGTTGACCTCGACGATGGTGCGATTGTCGAACTGCTTGACGACCTGCGCATCGTCCGGGCGCTCCCAGCGGCGGGGCTCCTTGGTGCGCTTGCCCTCCTGGCTGCGGATGGACTCGATCTTGACCGGCGTAAGTTCCTGCTGCACCTCGGCATCGGATTTCGGCGGTGCTGCGGGCGCAGCTGCCGCCGGCTGTTCGGGCTGGGCCTCCTGCTGGGCAGCCGGTGCAGTGGCGGGTGCGCCGGCATCTGGCGTCGCGCCGGCATTGCCGGTCCCGGGCGTTGCGCCTGCATCGGGCCGAGCGGCCTTCTTCTCGCTGTCGAGGACAGGCGCGGCATTCTCGGGAAGCGGCGAGGCCTCCTTGCCCGGCTCTTGTCCCGTTGCACCCGGGGCGGGTTGCGCCGGCTGCGCAGCTTGGTCGGGTTGCGCGGGCTGGGCCGGTTGCGCTTCATTGGTGGGAGCGGCGGGCTGTTCGCCGGTTGGTGCCGGGGCGGTGCCCGTCGCGTCGGCGGGCTTTTCCTGTGCGGCCTTGTCCGCGGCCCGCTTTGCTTGCTCGGCGGCCTTGTCGGCATCCTTCTCGGCTGCCTTCTGGCCTCGATCCGCCTTCTTGCGCGCGTCTTCCTCGGCCGCCTTCTGCTGTTCGGCGGCTTTGTCGGTCTCGGTCTGTGCCTCGCGCTTGGCCTTTTCGGCCTCCTTGGCGGTCTGATCCTTGAGTTCTTCCGTCTGTTTCAGTTCTTCGGCGGCCTTCTGCTTGGCCTCGGCCTCGTTGGCCTTCTGCTGCTCGGCGGCCTTGTCGGCTTCCGCCTGGGCTTCGCGCTTGGCCCTTTCCGCCGCCTTGTTCGTCTCCTGCTGCTTGGCCTGCGCGTCTTCCGCCTCCTGGGCGGCCTTCTGTTTGGCTTCGCGCTCTACGGCCTTTTGCTGTTCCGCCGCTTTCTCCGCGTCTGCCTCGGCGGCGCGCCTGGCCTTCTCGGCCTGGCGATTTCCCTCGGCCTCGGCCTCCTGCGCGGCCTGGTCGGCCTGCTTCCTGGCGCTTTCCTCGGCCTGCCTCTGCTTGTTTTCAGCGGCGGCGGATTCCTCGGCGGCACGCTGCTGCGCTTCCTCGGCGCGCTGCTGCGTCTCGTCGGGCTGGTCTGCCTGCTGCCGCGATTTGCGCTTTCTTTCCTGCCCGCCACCATCCGCTTCAGGCGCTGCCTCCTCCGCGGGAGGCGCTGCCTCCTCCGCCTGAGCCATCAAGACCGGTGCCGGGTCATTGCTGTTCGAAGAAATATATGGGCGGTTCAATGCAGGTTGGTCTGCCATTGCCGTGGGCGACGAAAAGAGGATCGCCGTCGAAGCAAAGAAAAGAGCTGTCCGTTTCATGTCCATCCCTGTCTCGCATTCTCGTAGTGGAATACGTCAAATGTTTTGATCGCAAGCCTGTTCCCAATTTATGGCAACCGATTGGCGATTACTGATCTGCGATGCGCCGTGGAATTGGCGCGGACCGTTGGAAAGGATGGCAAAGGGCGTCTGTACTCATTGTGAAGGCGCCGTTCATCCTGCATTCATGCGGCTGGCCGCTGGACTGGCCCCAGGAGGCCTGGCGGACCGGACGGACTGGACTGGCCGGGCGTCCCGGTGTATTTCAGCGCATGCTGCAAGAACCCTTCTGGAAGAGAAAAACGCTCGACGAGCTGAACCGCTCGGAGTGGGAGAGCCTGTGCGATGGCTGTGGCCGCTGCTGCCTGCACAAGCTTGAAGACGAGGACACGCAGGAAATCTACTTCACCACCGTAGCCTGTACCCTGCTCGACGCCGGCACCTGCCAATGTTCCGATTATCCGGACCGGAAGAAGAAGGTGCCCGACTGCGTGTTTCTGACGCCTGAAATCGTGCGCAGCGTCGATTGGCTGCCGGAAACCTGCGGCTACCGCCTCGTCGACGAGGGAAGGGACCTCTATTGGTGGCACCCTTTGGTCTCGGGGTCTTCCGAGACGGTGCACGAGGCGCAGATCTCCGTGCGCGGCAAGGTGACGGCTCATGATCATGATCTGCATTCCGACGAGGAATATTTCGATCACATGATGCAGGCGCCGGAAGAATGATGCGGCGCTGAGCGGAAAAACGCCCGCGCTGAACGAAAAATGCCCGCGCTGAACAAAAAATGCCCGCGCTGAATGAAAAATGAATGCGCCGTTTGGCAATCGTTCACCGGTGTCATGGAACAAAGAGCGGCATCCGGCCTTCTTCATCACTGCGGTGATGATCTGCCGGCAACGAACAGGAGAACGCTCAATGACTCAGATTTCATTCAAGGCAATGGTGGTAGCAACGGCGATCGGCATGGGTTCGCTCTTGGCAGGCGGCGCTTCCGCAGCGCCTTTGGCCGCCGCGCCGGCAGTCGCCGAAGCGGGACACGCTTCGCAGATTCTCAATGTCGATCATCGTCGTGGCCACTTCCGGCCCGGTTTCGGACGGGCATGCACGGCTTCCCATGCCGCGACCAAGGCCCGACGCATGGGCCTGCGCAACCCTCGCGTGGTCGTGCGCCGCAATGTGATGCGGGTGACGGGCTGGATGCGCGGCCACAGGACCGCGATCGTTTTCGCGCGCTCGCCGGGTTGCCCGGTTATCCGCTAGAACAAAAAAGGGCGCCCCGGGCGCCCTTTTTTCATCTGGCTTGACCTCAGTTCTTCAATTCGAACGTGACGTTGACCGTGACGTTGTAGCTGTTCTCGCCCATCGCGACCGGCACCGAATCCGCCGATGCGCTGAATGCCTTGGCCTGGGCCATCGGCATGGGGCGTGGTTGGAACGATTGCTCGCTGATTTCGGTGACCTTGCCGAGTTCCACGCCGGCGGCTGCCGACAGCGTCTTGGCCTTGGCGATGGCGTTGGCCACGGCCTTCTTGCGCGCCTCTTCCAGAATCGCTTCCGGCTTGTCGTTGGTAAAGGACAGGTTTCCGCCCTGATTGACGCCCAGCGTTACCGACTGGTCCAGTATATTGCCGATCTTGGTCAGGTCGCGCACGCGGACAGTCAGCGAGTTGGAGACCGCATAGCCGACGATCTTCGGCGCCTCGGGCTGCTGGCCCTTGTCCTTGTTTTCCGGATAGACGTAGCGCGGCTCTATGTTGAAGCCGGATGTCTGCAGGTCGCGCTCGGCGATGCCTGCCTTCTTCATCCCGTCCAGAACCTTGCCCATGGCCTCATTATTGGCGGTCAGCGCCTCGCGCGCCGTCGGCTTTTCTTCCATGACGACGAGGGAAACGATCGCGGTGTCAGGCGCCACGGAGGCCTGGCCTTCACCCGTCACGACGATGCGGGGGCGCGGCGTCTCGTCGGCGGAGGCTGCAAGCGGCGCGGCCATGATCGCCGTGGTTGCTACGGCCAGAGTCAATAGTTTCGATGTCATGGATAACTCCCGATGCTGTGGAAATGCTCACCTCGCAGTTCATTATGGGTGGATTAGGGCAGAAAGGTAAAATTTCCATGTCGCCGCGCTGCATCGAATCCCGCCGTTTCGCGTTTCGGTTTCAAGAGCTGCGAAGGAGGCCGACGATGAACCAGAATACGCGGAAGAACAGTCCGGAACGTGTCGAAGTGGCGGATAAACCCTCCAGAACCCCCATCGAAACCCAGGATTGGGACGAGATCGGCGCCGGAGAGGTGCAGACCGAGGAAGTCCAGGCGGACGACGAACTGGCCATTACCGGCGGTCGCCAGGTGCCGTCGGCGGATGCGGACGGCATCTCCGAGGATGACGACGACAATGCCTATCAGGAAAGCGATGCCGCCCTTCCTGACGACGAGGAAGAGGCAGAGATCACGGCCGATCCGGAACGTGAAGGCCACCGCTTCAACGATTAGGCCCTCGCCAATACAGGTTCGGGGCCCCGAGGGTGGGCAAAAGGGCGCGTCTCGGGATGCGCCCTTTGCTTGTATGGCCGGCGCTTTCGCGTTCAAGCTGTGATGATGCACATAGGTGTTGACTAAGATACAAATGTTCAATATTCGATTAGCATCGGAAATGCGGCAATGGACGCATTCGGCATGGGCGGCGGCTCTGTTCTGAACTGCCGCCGCGACGATCGTGCGGCGAGGGAGAGGTGCTGAAATGGCTTCCGCCAGAGGTTCGAATATCAAGCTCAAGGATGATGGCAGCAATCTTCCATTCGCGTTCCGGCACTACAGCCCGGAGCAGTTGAAGGAAGCGCTGCGCAAGATGTATCTCATCAGGCGTTTCGAAGAGGGCGCGGAAGAATCCTACACGCGCGGCCTCATCCACGGGACGATGCACCTGTCGATCGGCCAGGAAGCCAGCGCCGTCGGCATTTCGATGCCGCTCGCCGAGAGCGACATGATCACCTCGACCCATCGCGGCCATGGCCACTGCATTGCCAAGGGCGCGGATGTCTCCCGGATGTTCGCGGAATTTTTCGGCAAGGAGACGGGGTATTGCAAGGGCCGCGGCGGCTCCATGCATATCGCGGATGTCTCCAAGGGCAATCTCGGCGCCAATGGCATCGTCGGCGGCGGCATACCCATCGCCGTCGGCGCGGCGCTTTCGGCCAAGAAGCAGAAGAACGGCAAGGTCGTCATCTCCTATTTCGGCGATGGCGCCAACAATGAGGGCGCTTTCCACGAGGCGCTGAACATGGCTTCGATCTGGAAGCTGCCGGTCGTGTTCGTCTGCGAGAACAATGGCTATGGCATGTCCACCTCGACGGTGCGTTCCACCGCCGTCGCCAATGTCGCCGATCGGGCCAGCGCCTATCACATGCCCGGTGTCGTCGTCGACGGCAACAATCTCTCCGAAGTGGCGGAGGCTTCGCACGAGGCCATAGAGCGGGCGCGCCGGGGCGAGGGCCCGACGCTGATCGAGTGCAAGACCTATCGCCACCGGGGACATTCGAAGAGCGACCGCAACCGCTACCGCACGAAGGAAGAAATCGAGGATTGGGTCAATAATCGCGACCCGATCCAGCTTTTCGAGGCCCAGCTGAAGGAATTCGGCTTTCTCGACGCCGCCGAGGCCGAGAAAATTCGCGATGACGTGGAGGCGGAGATCGCCACGGCCATCGAATTTGCCAAGAACAGCCCATCGCCGGATCTCAACAATCTGACGCGCGACGTCTATACGGATTAGAATTTCATGAACGAGTTGGTCCGCGAGCTTAGCTATTCACAGGCGATCCAGGAAGCCATGGCCATCGCCATGGAGAAGGACGACCGCGTTTTCCTCATGGGTGAGGATATCGGCGTCTATGGCGGCGCCTTTCAGGTCACAGGCGACCTCGTCCATCGATTTGGCGAAGACCGGGTGATGGACACGCCTATCTCGGAACTTGGCGGCGCCGGCGTCGCCGTCGGTGCTGCCCTGACCGGCATGCGGCCGATCTTCGAGTTCCAGTTTTCGGATTTCGCGGCCCTCGCAATGGAACAGATCGTCAACCAGGCTGCCAAGATACGCTACATGCTCGGCGGGGCGGTATCGGTTCCGCTCGTCATGCGCTTTCCAGCCGGTTCCGGCACCGGCGCCGCCGCGCAGCACAGCCAGAGCCTCGAAGCCTGGCTCGGCCATGTGCCGGGGCTGAAGGTCATCCAGCCATCGACGCCCCATGACGCCAAGGGCATGCTGCTGGCCGCGGTCGAGGACCCGGACCCGGTGATGATCTTCGAGCATAAATTGCTCTACAAGATGAAGGGCAATGTGCCGGAAGGCTATTACACGGTGCCGATCGGCAAGGCGGCCGTGGTTCGCGAGGGCAGGGACCTGACGATCGTCGCCTCGGCCATCATGGTGCACAAGGCGCTGGAGGCTGCCGAGCAATTGTCCAGGGAAGGCATCGACGTGGAGGTGGTAGACCTTCGGACCGTGCGGCCGATGGACAAGGAAACCATCATAGCCAGCGTCAAGAAGACGTCGAAGCTGATCTGCGTCTATGAAGGCGTGAAGACGCTTGGCGTCGGCGCCGAGGTCAGCGCCATGATCGCCGAGAGCGAGGCTTTCGATTACCTCGATGCTCCGATCATACGGCTTGGCGGGGCGGAGACGCCCATCCCCTATAATCCGGATCTGGAAAAGGCCACCGTGCCGCAGGTGCCCGGCATCGTGCAGGCCGCGCGCGATCTTGCCAAAGGGGTGCGCTAGGCCATGCCAGTCGAAGTCATCCTGCCCAAGGTCGATATGGATATGGAGAGCGGCCAGATATCGCGCTGGTTCGCCAAGGAGGGCGACAGCATCGCCAAGGGCCAGTTGCTGTTCGAGATCGAGACCGACAAGGCTGCGATGGAAGTGGATGCGCCTTCCTCGGGCATTCTGCGCGGCGTCACCGCGGCCGAGGGCGAAACCGTTCCCGTCGGCCAGGCCGTCGCCTGGATCTATGGCGAGGATGAAGCCTATTCGCCCGCTGAAAATCCTGTGGCTCCGGTGGAGCCGGCTGAAAAGGCGGAACCGGCCGGGACACTGGACATACGGCCAAATCCCGAACCGCAGTCTGCCGCCGACGAGGGCGCAAAATCTGACGAGGACCGCATTCGCGCAACGCCGCTGGCCCGGCGCATCGCCCGTGAAGCGGGTATCGATCTTGCCGGCGTGACGGGCAGCGGCCCGAAGGGGCGCATCCAGAAGAAGGATGTCGAGCAGGGCGCGACCAGGGCACGGCCGGCGCCGATGGTCCAGCGCAAGCCGACAGAGCGGGTCCCGGCGACACTCAATACGGTCTGGCTGCGCGAAGGCAAGGATGCCTCATTGCCGGCGATCGTTCTCGTCCATGGTTTCGGTGCCGATCTGAACAGCTGGCGCCCCATGCTGGCGGGCGGCAATCTCGACAATCCGGTTCTCGGTGTCGATCTGCCGGGCCATGGCGGCTCGCCGCGCACGATACCGGAGGATATCGAAGCCTTCGCCGAGCTGGTCGAAGCGGCGATCGATGCCCACACTCCCGGCCGCATCGTGCTCGCAGGGCACTCTTTCGGCGGCGCCATTGCGGCGCGCGTCGCGGACAGGGGCAATGTCGATGTCGGCGCCCTGGCGCTGATAGCGCCCGCCGGGCTCGGGCCGGAAATCAATGGCGCGTTCCTTTCGGGCTTCGTCCGGGCGCGCTCGGAGGGCAGCCTCGTGCCATGGATGCGGCAGCTCGTCCAGAGCCAGGACCTGTTGAGCAAGCCGTTCATCAACGCCACGCTGGCGCAATCGCGTGACGAGGAACTGCGCGGCGCGCAGCAGGAGATCGTCGACCGCTTTTTCGCCGATGGCACCCAGACCTTCAGCATAAGGGATAGCCTCGCGCGGCTGGCCGTTCCGGCCCGCGTCATTTTCGGGGCCGCGGACCGGGTCATTCCTTCCGTTCACACGGTGGGACTGCCGGGCGAAATCGCCGTGCATCTGTTCGGCGCGACCGGCCACATGCCGCAGATCGAGCAAAGGGAAAAGGTCCTGCGTATCCTCGGCGAACTCAGCCGAGCGATTTGACCGGCTTGGAGGCGAGCATTGCCCTTCGTATCGCGCTCCGGGCAGAGGCGAGGTTGGGCATCATCCAGTTGGGTTCGCTTCCAAGAAACTTGTCGAGGAACGCGATGGCGAAATCCGGCGTCTCGGATGCGTTTTCGCGGTAGGACCACCAGGTGCGCAGATCGTCGGCGCAGCGATCGATCGCCGGGCGCGAACCGAATTCCTGCTCCATGATCGCGGCAATCGCTCCAACGCAGTAATTCGTGTAGAGAAAACCTTCCGGCCAGAAGGCGACGATCTCGGCGGTACCCTTGGCCGGATCCTCCAGCGGCTTGCGCACGACCCGGGCAGGGGCCTCTGCAATGAGTTCCTTCAGGGCCATGCCGGCGGCGAAGATGATGAAATCCTTGCGGTCCAGCGCCGCATAGGGCTTTTCCTGCTCCACCCGCTCGACCCAATTGAGAAAGGCGCGCGTGAGCCGGGTTTCATCGATGGCGAAGTGATAGCCGAAATGCTCCGCGATCAGCACGGCATTCTTGCGAAACGCCATCCTGAACCACCGCAGCTGCCGCAGGCGGTGACGGAGATCCGGCGTGCGGATCAGTTCGTCGCGAAAAAGAAAATCCATACCAACTTGCCTCGCAAACCGCTATTAGTCTTAGCCTTCCGCACATTTTGCGCAAGCCAGTAAGATAGCCCTAAATCATACATATTGACACTGGAGAAAACAAATGTTCTATATTTTTACGTCCGATCCAGCCATAGGTGGCGATCGGGCATGGGAGGCGATCGCATGGTGATGTGGCAGTGGGCATTGCTGGCTCTCGGTGTCTTGTGGGCCTTGCAATCCCTGGGCGTCTGGTACCAGATGCGCCATTACGGCGATGTGATGAAAGGCATCACTTCCAGGTACAAGGATGGCTATGTCGGAGCAGGGAATGTCCGCGGCCGCTTTGGAAAGGGAATGATCGTGCTCATCGTGGCGACGCCGGAGCTTGTCGTGGAACGCTTTCTCGTCATGAGCGGGCGTTCCGTCTTCGCCAAGTTCCAGCGGCGCGAGGAACTGGAGAATATTCCGCTCGATCGTCTTCGGTCCGGCTCGCTGATCGAAAACGATCCGGCGCTGGCCAAGGCAGTGGAAGTGGCGATTGCCCAGATTGACCGGGCGAGGGCGGAGCCGAAGCGGCCCGGGCTTGCAGGCATAAAGACCGTGCAGGCATGAGGACCGGGCAGGCATGAGGACGATGAACGCATAGGCGGCAACCAAGGGGACGGCCGCAAGGAGGAGGGAAAATGTCAATTCTAACGATGCTGGCGCAACATGCCGACGTTGCGTCCCACCATATATCGATCGCGGGGTCGATGGTTTCGGACGCCGCGCTGCATGGCAGGCACGCAATCAGCCAGGCGGGCAACGACCTTGTCGTCCTGGCGCAATCGACCGGAGATATTTCGGTCGAGGAGTTCAAGGAGAGGCTGCAGAACGTCCAGCAGGAGGAGCAGCTGGGCTGGCTTACCAGCATAGGCAAACATTTCATCGGCATCTTCCAGCGGGGCGGCGAGGTCTTTGCCAGTTTCGTCACCGGCATCATCCCGACGCTGGTCGTGCTGATGACCGCATTCTACGCCCTGACGGAGCTCGTCGGCGAGGAGCGCGTGCACGGGATAGCGCGCGGCGCCGGGCGCATCGCACTGACGCGCTATACGGTCCTGCCCCTGCTATCCGTCTTCTTCCTCACCAATCCGATGGCCTATACTTTCGGCTCATTCCTCGAGGAGAAGCACAAGCCTGCATTCTACGACGCGGCGGTATCCTATGTGCATCCGCCGCTCGGCCTGTTTCCGCATATCAATCCGGGCGAGTATTTCGTCTGGGGCGGCGTTCTCGTCGCGCTGCTGGAACTGGAGAAGAAGGGAGCGGTTCCTGCCGGTTATCACATCAATGTCGCCATTTGGTACGCCATCGTGGGGCTCGTCGTCATTCTGCTCAAGGGCATCCTGACCGAACGCATCACCGCGATCATGGCACGCCGTCAGGGCATCGAGCTCTAGACTCCGGGGGGAACCAGAATGGCCAAGACTTACAAGCCGGTAAAAATATCGAAGGGCTCCAACGGCTGGGGCGGTCCGCTGGTCATCCAGCTGACGCCGGAGCGCAACAAGGTCGTGTCCGTGACGGGCGGCGGCATTCATCCGGTCGCTCGCCGCATCGCCGAACTCAGCGGCGGCGAGGCCGTCGATGGCTTCAAGGCGCCGCCGGTCGAAGGCGAAATGGGCGTCGTGGTGGTCGATTGCGGCGGAACGGCCCGTTGCGGCGTCTATCCGCGCAAGCGCATTCCGACCGTCAACCTCACGCCGGTAGGGCAGGCCGGACCGCTGGCGCAGTTCATCACCGAGGACATCTATGTTTCCGGCGTCAAGGAAGCCAATATCCAGCTTGCGGACGGTTCCGAGCCGGCGGCGGCAGCCGGTGCAGCCGCGACGTCCGCGGCGCCGCCGACGCCCGCCGAACTTGCGGCGTCCATGCGCACGTCGGACGCATCGGATTCCGGCGAAGGCGGCATCATCGGCCTGATCAGTTCCATCGGCCGCATCATGGGCCGCGTGGTCGGCATCTTCTTCAATGCCGGGCGCCGCACGATCGATCAGGTTATCCGCAACGTCCTGCCGTTCATGGCATTCGTGACCATGCTCATCGGCTTCATCCTCTATACGGGGATCGGCGATGTGCTGGCACAGCCGATGGGGCCGCTGGCGAACAATATCGTAGGCCTGCTGATCCTGTCGGTCATCTGCGGCCTGCCGTTCCTCTCGCCCATTCTCGGGCCGGGAGCGGTTATCGCGCAGGTTATCGGCGTCGCCATCATAGGCCCGCAAATTGCCAATGGGACGATATCCCCGGCCATGGCCCTGCCGGCGCTGTTTGCCTATAACACGCAGGTAGGCTGCGACTTCGTCCCCGTCGGTCTCGCACTTGGTGAAGCCAAGCCGAAGACCATCGAGATCGGTGTTCCGGCGGTTCTGATCAGTCGCCAGATCATGGGTCCGGTATCCGTGCTGATTGCATGGATCGTCAGCCTGATCGTATTCTAAGTCAAACAGAAAAGAGGTTCGCCAATGTCAGTCCATCTCAAAACACGGATAACCGCCGTTGGGCCTGAAGTGGCGGACCTTGCCGAAGGCGGCGTGGTCATTCTCTTTGCCGATGGCGCGCCGCCGGAACTGGCGGAAGTATCCGTGCTGCACAGCCTGGACGGCGAGCTTTCCAGCGAGACGCCTTCGGTGGGCACCCCGATCCGGATCGGCGATATTTCCGCGCAGATCACCGGAATGGGCGACCATGCCTGGCAGAAGGTCAAGGATATCGGCCATGTGGTGATCACATTCAACGGATCGGCAACGGTTGAACGCCCCGGCGAGATCTGCGCCTCGCAGGTGGCCGCGTCGGAACTCGTAGCCGCCCTCAAAGTCGGAACGATCATCACCATCGGGTGATCGTCGCCGGTTGATACCAGAGAGAGAAACAAATGGAACGCTCGACAATCGTGCGAGTGCATGACGGATTGCATGCACGGCCCGCCACCCGGTTCGTGAACCTGGCCAAGAGCTTCGAGTCGGATATCGAGCTGATAAAAGCGGACAAGACAGTCAACGCCAAGAGTTCGGTGAAACTGATGCTGCTTGGCGTCAAGGAGAATGACGAAATCACCGTTCGCGCCACCGGTGCGGATGCGATCGAGGCAATCGAGGCGCTGATCGGCTATCTGGAGAACCCGAATTCCGGCTTGTCCCCGGATGATGGCGGCGCGCCATCCGACCAGCCGGACGCTGCGCCGGCGCAATCCGGTTCGGCGCCCGCAGCGGCCAGGGCGGCACTGCCGGCAGGCAGCCATCGCGGCGTCGCGGCGAGCGAAGGCGTGGCGATGGGGCCATGTTTCGGCTTCTTCCCGCCGGAGATCGCGCGGGAGAACCGAATTCTGCCCGCAGATGCCATATCCGCGGAGCTTGAGCGCCTGAACCTGGCATTTTCGACGGTACAGGACCGCATGCGGCAAGCGCTTGAAGCCACGGACCTCGCCGAAAGCGATCGCGGCATCGTCGCGGCGCTGAAGGACATCGCCAATGATGACGAACTGACGGCTGCCGCCGCGAAGATCGTGCGCGATGGCGTCGATGCCGTGTCGGCGGTGATCGGCGCGACCAGCACCATCGCCTCCGACTTCGCCAGGCTCGACGATCCCTATCTCAATGCGCGCGCCGATGATGTCCACGCGGTCGGCAGGCAGATCTGCCTGGCGCTGCTCGGCGAGAACGACGTCGACCTCGACGACATTGCCGAAGGCTCCATTCTCGTCGCCGACGATATCGGCGCCTGGGATCTGGCGCGCGCGCCGCTGAAGCGCATTGCCGGCATCGTCTGCGGCCATGGCGGCGCCACCTCCCATGTTGCCATCATCGCCCGCGCCCATGGCATCCCGGCGGTTCTCGGCCTCGGCTCGGTCAAGGATCTCGAACATGCCGGCATGATCGCGCTCGACGGTTCGACGGGCGACGTCATCGCCGATCCGGACACAGGGACAGCGGAAAAGTTTCGGCAGAAGCTTGAAAGCGCGCGGGCGGAGAAGCTTTCGCTCGAGGTCTACAAGGACATCGTTCCCCGGCGCGCCGACGGGAAGATCATCGAGATCGCCGCCAATCTCGGCTCGCTCGAGGAGATCGAGGCGGCGCAGCAGGCCGGCGCGATGGGCGTTGGCCTGTTTCGCACCGAGCTCCTGTTCATGCGCCACATCCACCTGCCGTCCGAAGACCTGCAGGCCGAAACCTATGCGACGCTCGCCAAGGCCTTCGCGCCCTATCCGGTCATCGTGCGCACGCTCGACATCGGCGGCGACAAGCCCATTTCCGGCATCGATTTTCCTGACGAGGAGAACCCGTTCCTCGGCTGGCGCGGCATCCGCATGTGTCTCGATCGCGTCGATATCTTCAAGCCGCAGCTGCGGGCATTGCTGCGCGCCGCCGTCCACGGCAACGTGAAAGTCATGCTGCCTATGGTCGCCGATATCGGCGAGCTCCGCGCAGCGCGGCAGCTCATCGAGGAATGCCGGACGGAGCTTGCGACCGAAGGCGTGGCGCATGGCTCCTTCGATCTCGGCGTGATGATCGAGACGCCCGCTGCCGTCCTCATCGCGCCGATGCTTGCGCGGGAATCCGCCTTCTTCTCCATCGGCACCAATGACCTGACCCAATATGTCATGGCGGCCGACCGGCTCAATCCGACCGTCGCCAAGCTCAATGACGTGACGCATCCGGCGGTGATGGCCGCCATCGAGATGACCGCCAGGGCTGCGGTCGAAGCGGGGATCATGGTGGGCATGTGCGGCGAGGCTGCCGGCCGCCCCGATCTCATCCCGGCCTTCATCGACATGGGGCTGACCGAGCTCTCCATGAGCCCGGCCTCGATCCAGCGGGCGAAGAAATGCGTTTCGGGCCTGCCGGCGATCAGGGCAGATGCGGGATGAGGCTGGCGAAAAGCGTGCCGAGCGCCAGCGCCGGGTCCTTGGCGCGATAGGCCTCCGACAACCGTTCCGGCCGTGCCCGCAAGGCGAGCAGCGCGCTTTCGACCGGCATCTCCACCGCTGACTGTCGCCCGGCGAAAGTCGCGATGCCGACGCCGAGCGCGATCGAAGCATTGCACAAAAGGCGCAGGTCGGCCTGCTGCCTGCCGAGGGCCGTCACGCCGGAATCCTCCTGCAATTGCATCGCCAGATGACCGCAGGCCCTGCCGATGGCCGCAGCGTCGCCGCCGACCGCGCGTTGCGTGAGGGCGGCATGCCTGCGCACCATGTTCGAATGGATGTCGCCGAAATGCTGCTCGTGCACCAGGGCATTCGGAACGCCGAGCGCACGCATCGTGGTCTTCGTCAGGTAATACATGTCGCGCTGGAAGCGTGCCCGTCCGGCAGCGGCGAATGGCGGGAAATAATCCTGGATCGATGCCGGGCTGACCGTGCCCGCATGGGCGGAAGGATCGCGCGAAACGAGCGAAATCGACACGCTTTCGGCGGCCGTAAAGGCCTTGTCCATGATGCGGGCCACGGTTCCGACCACCATTTCCGGCAGTTCGCCCACGGAATTCGCTTCCTCCTTCCGGCTGGCCCTGATGATATGGCGCATGTCGCGCAGGCGGTCCTTCAGCCCGACAACAACATCGCCTGGAATATCGCGTAACATGGGTTTGGCTCCGCGCACGAAAGTGGATAATGGTTTTTATCGCTTTTTCCGCGCTTGCTAAACAATATTCTGCTGGAGTGTACTAATTGACCTGCGCAAAGCGAGTCGTATGATCCGCGCGTGGGAAAAGGGGGGCGATTGACTGATCGACGCAAGCGGCAGAACGGAGCAGCAGCAGGCGCTGGCAAGAAGGCCGCGCTGGATGTGGGCCAGCCAGACACAAAGATCAGCCGGATGCGCATGCGCGCCGCCTGGATGTATTATATCGAGCAGATGACGCAGAACGAGATCGCCGAGGTGCTCGGCGTCGGACGCGTGACCATCGTGCGCATGCTGGCGGAGGCGCGCGCGCGCAACGAGGTCAGGATCAGCATACAGGGCTATCTTTCCGATCTCGTCGCGCTGGAGCGCGAAGTCGAGCAGCAGTTCAATCTCGAGCGCGTCATCATCGCGCCGCTGTCGCAGGCCGACAATGATCCCATTCCGTCGATCAGCGCCGCGACCGGCGAATATCTCTCCGGCATCGTCGGCAATGGCATGCGCGTCGGTGTCGGCTGGGGGCGGACGCTGCTCAGCACGCTCGCCTATATGGAGCCGAAGGCGCTCGACGATTTTACCGTGATCTCGCTTCTCGGCGGCATCAGCCAGCCGCGCAGGTTCAACCCGGCCGAATTCGCGTGGCAGTTCGCCCAGCTTTTCCAGGGCGACGGCTATCTCATACCGGCTCCGGCGATGGTGGACAGCGTCGAGACGCGCACGGCGCTCATCGAGCGCTGCGGCCTCAAGAGCGTGTTCGAGATGGCCGAGGACCTCGACATGGTGCTCCTCAGCGTCGGTGCGATCGAGACGGCGACGAGCACGCCCTACCGCGTCGGCTTCCTCAACGAGGAGCACCAGTCCTCGCTTGCCGAGCGTGGCGCCGTCGGCGATCTCCTGTTCCATTTCTTCGACAGGAACGGCCGGCTGGTCGATCACCCGATCCACGATCTCGTCATGTCGGTGGGCATCGAAACCGTGCAGCGCGTGCCGGTGCGCGTGCTCACTTCCGGCGGCAGGGAGAAGATCAATTCGCTCTATGGCGCGATGAGACTCATCCGGCCGACGGTGTTCATCACCGATGAGGAAAGCGCGCGGCGGCTCATCGCCATGGGGCAGGACGAGGCCGGGCGGATTTAGCCAAAAAACAGTCCTGATCGGCCGCTGGGGGATTGCAATCGCGGCATTTCCCGTTATTGATCCCGGTGCAAAATATGCGAAGCCTGCTTCGCAACAGGTGGGGCCTGTAGCTCAATTGGTTAGAGCCGGCGGCTCATAACCGCTTGGTTGGGGGTTCGAGTCCCTCCGGGCCCACCATACGCAAAACCAAGTAATTGATTAATCAACATTATTTGCGACTATTCCCGCACTGGAATCCAAAGTGCGGGATTGCTCGGTGGCATCGATGACTTTCACCAGACTGTCGGGGAACTCGACAGTTAACCGGCATTGCCTTCGGATGGATCGGTGTCACCATCGCATTCGCGTGTCGTAGCACTCCAGACAGGATTCTCGCCTGCTACATCGAAATGTGTAAGGTCCCTCCACTTGCGGTTGCGTGTATATTGGCAAATATACAACCTTAGCCTGCTCTGGGCTAATGGGGGAATTCACATGCAATTTGCTGGCATTGATGACGGGTGCGAGTCCGGGAAGAAAAACGAGTCCGGGGTAACGAAGCCTAAGCGTAAAAGTGACCCGGTTGAGGATGTCGGCTATTTTCCTGAGCGTGAGGACCAGGAACCAATTCGCGAAGATCTAATTCAGCGGGATCGGCCTGCGAAAGCCGAATAGCCCCCCTAGCAAGAAGCACTAGTGCGAGCGGGACAGCAGGCAGAGGCGTCCTCGCAGAGAAGCATGACCATCGCCACCCGCGAACCATTGGCACGGGCGAGCGCGGCCGCAGGTTGGCCTTCTTCCCGTCCCCGGCGTGATGAACTCTCCGCGGAACAGGATCTATGCGAATAATTCCTGTTGGATTGGCAAGACAGGCAGGCAAGGCAAACATCAATGTTTGTATTGGTCAGTAAGAATCGCGCTGAATTCTTCAGAGCGAAAGATTCTATACGAAGCTGTTGTCTTGCCAATTCTGAACGAGACTTTCCATCCGTGGCTTTCAAAGCCAAATTCTGTGCCACCTGCACTTTTCATTGATGTCTTGTCCATCGCGGTGGCCGTGCCCCCGTCCTGCCACACATGTTAACGCTAATTCGTAATGGTTAAATATTTTGGATTACCTGAGCGGATTCTTGCGCTAGTCTGCCTTGCCAGAGCATCAATAGTGTATCGACTGGCGGGGGCTCGTTGCTTATGCGTAGGATCAGTTGGGTTATACTTGCTGCGGCGAGCATGTTGGTCGCCTGGCAGCTTCCGGCCCATGCCGAGCCTGCGGTTTGCAAGCAGCTGAGGCAACAGCTCTCCGGCAAGGCGGGCGGCTCCGGATCAAGGGAAATACAACAGGCTTCGCGGCAATTGGCGCAACTCCGGGGGCGCTCCAAGGCTCAAGGTTGCAGCGTTCTTTTCCCCAGGGATGCCAGTCAGTGCAGCCGCATCAAGCGCGAGATCGGTGCGCTGTCCGACAGGCTTTCCTTGTTGCGGCGCGGCGAGGGCGCCGGTTCGGCAGGGTCGCGCCGGCAGGTTCTGGCGGCGATGGACGCCAATGGCTGCGGCGGCAGCGCATCCCGCGGCCAGCGGACGGAACGGCAGCAGCGCTCGTTTCTCGACGTGCTGTTCGGGCGCCGCGAAAACCGCGAAGCGACCCCGGTCCGCCAGCCGCCGCGCGCCGCGGTGAACAGCGGGCCAGAGCAGGTGAGCACGACCAACGAAGGCACGGACCCGACCGTGAATGCGCTGGTGAAGAAGGGCTATCGCACGGTTTGCGTGCGCATGTGCGACGGCTATTATTTCCCCATCTCGTTTTCCAGCAAGCCGGGCGAATTCGGCAGGGACCAGAAGGTCTGCAGCGCCATGTGCCCGGGTGCGGAGGCGAGGCTCTACTTCCACACGGTGCCGGATGAAGAGTCGGATGCGATGATCTCGGTCGCCGACAACAAGCCCTATGCGGCGCTGCCCAATGCCTTCAACTATCGCACGGCCGGGGCGACTGCCGTGCCCGGATGCGGCTGCAGGCAGGCCCTGACCTATCGCCGCAGCCCGACGGAGCCGCTGTTGAAAGTCGAGGAAGAGCAGGGCGATGCGGCCGGTGAAGTGCCGGCCGAACCTGTGGCGGAGCTGACGGTGGCGCCGGGCCCGTTGCCGCCGGACGAGCGCGAAGTCCGCATCGTCGGCCCGACCTTCCTGGCTGAAGGCGGATCGATCGACCTTCGAAAACCCACCCCGGATATTGCCGAGCCCGAGAGCCCGCGCGGCATCATCACGCCCGAGAATATCGTCAATGTGATCGTCACGGATATCAGGAGGCGGCTGCAATAGGGTTCAGCCCCTCGGCGCCTTACCCGGCTTCGCCCTCAGTCGCGCGATGCCAGGCAGGGGTCGAGCACCAGATGCGTCTCGTCAAGGATGCGCATGCCGCCGCGGATGAGAATATTGTCGCCGGGCTTCATGCCATTGTCCGAATAGGTGACGCACATGACGCGGATGCCGGGCTCGGAACAGATGGCGAGATACCACAGCGCATCGTCCGTATGCACGAGGGTCAGCGGCCCGGACACCCATAGATCGATGCGCTGCCCCTCCGGCACGTCGAGTCCGGCGACGATCGAACGCAGATCCTCGCATCGCGCCGTCTCGGTGGGCATTTCTTCCGGCCCGGCGATGCCACGGCGATTGGCGATGCCGCGGAGATCGGCCCCCCGCGCCGTCGCCTCGCCGCTGCCGGCGCCGATGAAAACGAGACATGCCAGCAACGCAGCGCCAAGCCGCGGTCTCGCGAGAGTCCCTCGGCGGGTGGGTCGTCCATATCGGCAGTCCGTCATCGATCGCGCTCTTCCAAAGGTGTTCAACTGGCGCCAAGGATGACGAGGTGGACCGGGCATCGCAAACGACGAATTCGAGGGTGAGGCATGAGAAGAATTTGGGCATGGCGACAGGTGGCCCGGAACGTTGCCCGAAACGTGGCCCGGAACGTGGCCAGGAACCTGGTTTGATCCGAAGGTGGCTTGGCACAATGCCATTTTCATCAAAAGGGGTGCAAGCGCCAAGCCAGTTGGGACGACCCCAACGTGATACCAACCGGAATTGCAGTAAAATGTTCCTGCGCGAAGTAAAATACAGGCGTTTATTCCTAGCCGTGCGGCAAGCGGAAGACCAGAACGAAGTGGATATCGCGTGGCGGCCAGTACCGGCGCTACCATGATTATCGTATAAGCGCGAAGGGCTGGGGATGGGCTGGCCATCTATTGCAGCGGGGGGCGCCGATGATTGCCGATTATATCGACGAACTTATCATGTTCGCGGCCGGACTATGGATGACGGCGGTGGGCTTCGGCTATATGAGCCTGCCGGCGGGGCAGGCGCATCTGCTGAAGTTCATGAAGTGGGGCGGCCCGTTGCTGCTGGCGATTGCCATTGTTCTTGCAATCGCGAAATAAACCCGTCGCCGTGTCAGATTTCGCCTGAAACCAGCCGGCGCTGGCGGTCGAGTTCCTCGCTATAGCGCTTCAGCGTGTGGCTTTCGGTCAGGAGGCCGACGACCCGGCGGCTGATCAGGTCGTTGACGACGGCAAGCGCCTCGCTCTCGGACTTGTCGAAGATGCGGGCGGCCTGGCGGGCATTCATCTCCGGCTGCAGGAAATCCGACTTGTATTTCAGCAAGGCGTCGATCGACATGTTCTCGTCGGCGGTCTCGGTCAGGCCCGCATGGGCCTCGGCGACGATCACCATGCCGACATATTTATTGTCCTCGCCGACGATGATGACGCGCTGGGTCGAGCCGAGCGGAAAGTCCTTGCGGAACTGCGCCAGCGAGCTGCCTTCGCTGGCGGTGCGCACATCCGTCCGCATCAGCTTGCCGACGGTGAGGTTGCGGATCCAGCCGACATCATGGGCGCTGCGGATGCTCTCGCCGCGCAGGTGGAAGCGCCAGGTGGCGAAGGAATAGCCGAATGTATTGCGCACCGTGATCGAGGCGGCGATCACTGCCGCAAGGACGAGGACGGTGATCGGAAAATCGCCGGTGATCTCCAGGGCGAGGAAGGTCATCGTCAGCGGGCCGCCGATGACGGAAACCGCCAGCGCGCTCATGCCGACGACGGCATAGGTGACGGGGGTGAGCGTCGCATGGGCGAAAATATAGGGCGCCGAATAGGCGAAGAGCTTTCCGAGCAGCGCGCCCATGAACAGCGAGCCGAAGAAAAGGCCGCCGCGAAAGCCGGAACCGATGGAAATGGCCGATGCCAGCGCCTTCAGGAACAGGATCGCCACGATCGAGACGACAGGCACGGCGCTGTCGAGATTGAGGTGCAGGGCGCCATGCCCGCCCGACATGACCTGCGGAGATATCAGGCCGAGCCCGCCCACCAGGACGCCGCCCAGCATCGGCCGCAGCCAGTGCGGCACGAAGCTGCGCCGGGCCAGGCCTTCGACGAAGGTCACGCATTGCATCAATGCTATGCCGGCGGCGGCGCAGAGCAGGCCGAGCAGCAGCGCCGGCACGTAATCGGCGGGGACGACGCTGCCGAAGCTGCCGACGTCGATCAGGAAACTGTCGCCGGCAAGGGCGCGGGCGACGAGATTGGCGATCAGCGCCGATGCGGTGACGGGCGCAAGGCTGAGGATCGAATAGGTGCCGATGATGAGCTCGAAGGCATAGAATGCGCCGGTGAGCGGGGCGTTGAAGGCGGCGGCGATGCCGCCAGCCGCGCCGCAACCGACCAGAATGCGCATGTCCGAGCGGCGCAGCTGCAATGACAGGCCGATCTTCGAGGCCATGCCCGAGGCAAGCTGGGTATAGCCGGCCTCGAGGCCGACGGAAGCGCCGAAACCGTTGGAAATCAGGTTCTGTCCGGCGACGATGAGGCTGTCGTTCAGCGAAAGCCTGCCGCCATGGAGCGCATTGGCCTCGATCGGGTCGACGATGGGCTTCTTGCGGTACCGCGCCAGGACGAGAAGCAGCAGCCCGAGTATGGCGCCGCCGACGATCGGCGCGACGAACAGTACCGTCCTGTCCACTGACGTACTGGCGGAAAGCCGTTCGCCGGCGTCGAGGCCGAACACATATTGGTGCAGCATCTGCGCGATGAAGCTCATGGCGCTGACGACGAGGCCGGAGACGAGGCCGATCACCGAAGCCGCGAGCAGCAGGCCGAATTCATTGCTGCGGGCGAAGGCGCGCAGGCGGCTTGGCGCCAGGAAGATCGAAAAGACGCCGAGCTGGCGCAGCAGGAGTTTGCGAGGCATGTGGGGCACGTCCTTGGGCTGGAACGAGCAATACAGGCTGGCCGCGCCGGCGTCAAAGCAGGGAGCGACGTCGCCGGTCGCAACTGGACCCGATGGCCGCGCGCGCCTCAGCGGACGGTCTGGTTTCCGTCGCTCTTGTGTTCATGGCAGAACCAGGTCTGCTGGCCGAACTTGTTGGCAAAGCCGAAGCTTCCCCACTTCCCGCAATCAGGATGCATGCAATAATGCTCGAAAAGCCCGCTCTGCGGCTTCTCCATATGTTCCGGATATTCGAGTTTTGGCGGTGTTTCAGACATAGTCCGGGCTTTCGTGATGGAACTCGCGCCCGATAATCATCATCGGTATGGCGGCGATCCGAATCGTTTCTGCGGGCTCCGCATGGGTGAATTTACACGCTCGATTGCCGCCATTCCACAGCGCTGTAAAAAGGATTGCACAAGCGTTGGTGCGTGCTCAGCAGACAAGCTTGTCGAAGGACCCGGCAAGGTTTGTGCAGTAAACATTTTGACAAGGGGGTGAGGCCGAGCTTCTTGCGATGTGCGGAATTGACATATCCTTAAATTTGAAGCTGTAACAACGACTTGTGCACCACATCGTAAGCGACATGATATCGCTGAGGCCATCCTTTGAAAATCACGCATTGCAACTTGGAATATGACATATCGCATATGGCTGGCCGAGTGCTCCGGATGGGAACATGGGTTGGAGAAGGAAAACAACTGATCCAAGCAGAAATCGAATTAAAATACGCTTGCCACTGCTATACCGAGTCGTCGTTGACCAAACCACCAGCTGAAATGTGGAGCATTCGCGAAAGATCCGAATGGCGCGTGTTCGATGTACCTCGTCATTCGTTGTCAGTGCACATTCCACGAATCGTCGAAGCGCTCGTCCAACGTCCCAATAAGCAAATACAAAAAGTTTCGGGAAGACATAATTACAAGGTATTCCAGCTCGGCCTGAAGGGCGTGAAGCCAGGTGAAAAATATTATGTGTTTCTTAAACTTGAGAAGACTTCCAGAGTTGGAATACCAGGGCTCCACCAGGTAAGACTAAGCGTCGAAAGTGCCTACCCGAAAGACAATATTGTTGCCGGAAATTGGCGTCCGCCGTTTGGGACAGCGATCGAGGAGATTCTCGGGCTAAGATAAGAGAAAAGCTGGAGTAGCAATGCCACTCCAGCTTTGATATAACCCGGCGCAACCAAGGCATTTAGCCCCACAGCCCTAAGCAAGTGCCTGATCATTTGATCAAGGGTATCGTTACCATTTCCGAGCCAAGCTCGGCGAAGCCGATCTGCAACGACCTTCACAATATGGATATTGCGGTATTGAATGTCAATCTCTATCGCCTCTGCAGCGCGCGCCGTCTTAAAGTTTGTGGCACTTGCTCCATAATGCCGAAGTAATGCAACACGCGTCCCTCCTTGGGGGATAAATGGAAACTTATCCCACCACTTTGAAACCGGGTTATTCTGTGCAGGTCCTTTCCAGTGGGGGAGCAGCTTCCGGTGCTGTTTCGATTGCTGGGGAAGGATGGCGTTGCCGGATGGTCGGAAGTGACCACCCCGACCGGCCGGCAAACTGCAGAAGGAAACGAGGGTGGCGCTTCGTTTTCCGGGTTGTTGCGTCTGACAAGCGCAGCAATGGCAGGCAAAGACGTCGCGGGCGGTCTTCGGACCTCGACCCTGATACCACTACTGACGCGCTGAAGACCGCCCGTCTCCCCCATTTTCAATGACCAGACGCGATTTCGCGGGCGTGGTGCGGATTTTCCGTATTCAATCCACCCCCCATGCAAATCACCAGCCTCCCTCATGCTCAGCACGAGGGAAATGGATTGATTGCAGGGAGATGTCGGCGGGTGTTGTGCGCTTCTTTATTGACCATTGGCAAATTAGGGAGCAGTTGTGGTTGTACAAAGTTGATAGGAGCTAAAATTGAAGAATCTGATTTCGTTTTGTGCGGCAGGACTTCTTGCACTCTTCCTGGGGCTGACGTCCCTGAGTTCGTCTTTTGCGGCTCCCGTCGCAAACCCGAACGTGCCGGCGGCGACCAATGTCGTCCAGGTGCAGCATCGCGACAAGCGGCGCTACGAGCATCGCCGCGACCGGCGCGATCGCTGGGATCGTCATGACCGCAGGCATCGCTATGACAATCGCCGCGATCGTCGTGGCTATTGGCGGGGCCATCGCGGCCATCGCGAATATCGTCGCGGCTATCGCCGCCACCGTGATGGCTACTGGTATCCGCTCGCAATCTTCCGTCTCGGATAATCTTCCCGACGGGGCAGAACCATGGAAAGGCGGTCCGAAAGGGCCGCCTTTTTCAGTCCAAGCGATCGTCGGCGAGGCGATCTTTGGCGACGCGATCTTTGGCGAGGTGATGGCCGGCGACGCGATCGTCGGCGATGCGATGGAAAGCGAGTGCATCACCGAGCGCCGCGACTTCCGGGCCAAGCGGCCGGTCCTCGCCGAGCGCCGCGCTCACCGAGCGGACGAATTCATGGACGCGGCGCGTTCCCTTGCCGCAATGGTGATCCGGCTGCAGATCCACCGCCTGCGCCGCCGCCAGCATCTCGCAGGCGATGAGCTGCCGCCACAGCACCAGCATTTCCGCACATTTTGAAACCGCCAAAGGCGTTTGCGTGGCGTGGTCCTCCACGCCTTCGGAAACGGCGAGGAAATCCAGCATCACCGGGTTTGCCTTGTGGCGGATGGCGCCTGTCAGGGCGGTGACGGTCTTCTGCAGGGGCACGAAACCGGCAGAGGCGCCACCGACCGGGGAGAGATATTTCGGCAGGCCGTTGCGCGCCCGACCCGTCAGCTGGATGAAGCGGGCAGCGCCGGCAAGCGCCGCCTGGGCGATGGCGAGCCCCAGCGTTTCGAAGGCCAGCGCCATGGCCGGCGTGTGGAAATTTCCGGTGGAAAGAACGCGCTCCTCCTCGACCAGCACCAGGGGATTGTCGCCGGCGGCGTTCAATTCGGTCTCGACGGCGGCAATGGCCGTTGCCAGCGCAGCGCTGAGGGTGCCATGGATGGACGGGATGCAGCGCAGGCTGAGCGGATCCTGCAGCGCCGGGCGGCGGCCATGGAGCGCCGACCCGTCGATCATGCCGCGCAGCAGTTCGGCTTCCTCGACCTGTCCGGCGGCGGGCCGGGCCTGCTGGATCGCCGGCGTCAAGATGGCGGGATTGCCGCCCATCGCCTCGAAGCTCAAGGCCGCCGCCGCGCGCTGGTGCGCCAGCAGCGCCCGCGCATCGGCGAGGACCAGCGCGCCATGCCCGGCCGACAAGGCGGAGGCGTTGATGAGCGACAGCCCGTCCTTCGGGCCGAGAACGATCGGCTCCAGCCCCGCCAGCTGCATCGCCTGCCGGGAAGGGTAGACCGTGCCGTTCCATTCGGCGCGGCCGTCGCCGATCAGGCAGGTGGCGAGGGCGGCCAATATCACGAGATCGCCCGCACCGATCGAGCCGATCGACGGCAGGAGCGGGTTCAGGCCGCTATTGAGGACCCGCAGCAGGTCGCCGAACAGATGGGGCGAGATGCCGGAGCCACCGGCGGCGAGCATGGAAAGCCGTGCCGCGAGGACCGCGCGGGCGATATCCGGCGCCAGCGGTGCGCCCACGCCCATGTCGCGGCCGCGGACGAGCTGTTGCTGGAAGCCCGCGGCGCCATCGCTGACGCTGGTGCCGATATTGGCGCCGAGGCCGGTGTTCAGGCCATAGATCGGCTGCCCGCCGGCCGCCGCCGCGTCGAGGATGGCGCGGGCCCGAACCAGGCGCTCCGCCACCTCAGGGGCCGCCGCCACCGGCGCATGCTCCCTGGCTATGGCCGCGATATCGGCGATGGAGACGGGCGAGCCGCCAAGCACGATCCCGCTCATGCGAAACGCAGCCGCTGGCCGATCCCCAGCGTCTTCGCCTTTTCGAGCATGGCATGACCGAGGGCGATGTCGCTCAAGGACAGGCCGCGGTGCCAGAACAGGATGGTTTCGCCGGCCTGTTCGCGGCCGGGCTTGAGACCGGCAACGATCTGGCCGAGTTCCGCGTGCAACGTTGCTTCGGAGAGCTTGCCCGCCTCGACATGGGCGCGCAGCGAGCCGAATTTGCCGCCCTTGCACTGGCCCCAGTCGTCGACGACCAGCTTGTCCATGATATCGGTCAGGGAGAGTTCCACCGCGCTCATCGTGCCATAGGGAACCACGAATGCGCCGGGCTTGATCCATTCGGTCATCAGCATGGGCTTCGGCTCGGGCAGGCGCGACGCCTCGACGACGATATCCGCGCCATCGACGCAGTCGCGCCAGTTGTCGGTCACGATCACCGCCTTGCCGAGGTCGTCCGACAGCTTCTTCGCGAATGCCTCCCGGCTTTCCGGACGGCGGGAATGGACGCGGATCTCGTCGAAATCGAAGAGATGGTCGAGCAGCCGGACGTTCCAATAGGCCGTGCCGCGCGCGCCTATATGGCCGAGGATCTTCGAATCCTTGCGCGCCAGATGCTTCGCGCCGATGGCCGTGACGGCGCCGGTGCGCATGTCGGTTATCACCGTCGCGTCCAGTATGGCGCGCGGCACGCCGGTGCGCGGATCGAACAGGTTCAAGACGCCGAATTCCGACGGATAGCCATGTTTGTAATTATCGACGAAATCACCGACGATCTTGACGCCGGCGAGATCCAGCGGTGCAACATAGCCGCGCAACACGTTGAAATGCCCGTGAAAACCCGGGTCCGGCTCCAGGTGGACGCGCGGCTCGACGACGGTCCTGCCTTGTCCCTGCGCGCCAAGCGATGTCTCGATGGCCGCGAGTATCTCGGCTTCGTTCAACGCCAATGCCTCGATGTCGAAGGCATTCAGATAGTCGATATAGATCGGATTCATGATTCTTCCCGCGGTGTGAAGGGCGCTTTCAGCCCCAGGTTTTCGCGCAGCGTCGCGCCCTCATATTCGTCGCGGAACAGGCCGCGGCGCCGCAATTCCGGAACCACAAGCTCGGTGAAATCGGTCAGGCCATCCGGGAAATGCGCCGCCATGACATTGAAACCGTCAGCCGCGCCGCCCCTGAACCGCGCTTCGAGTTCATCGGCGATCTGCGCCGGCGTCCCCACCAGCTGCCAATGGCCGCGCGCACCGGCGAAGTGGCGGGCCAGTTGCCGGATGGAGAGGTTTTCCCGCCGGCCGAGATCGACGATCAATTGCTGGCGGCTCTGGATGCCGTCCGTCGGCGGCATTTCGGGCAGCGGCCCGTCGAGCGGATATTGCGACAGGTCCTTGATGCTGAGGTAGCTCGCGAGCAGGCCGACGCCGACCTCGTCGGGGATGAGCTCCTGCAGCGCTTCATATTTGGCGCGGGCCTCGCTTTCGCTGGATGCAACGATCGGCGAAACCCCGGGCAGGATCTTGATATCGGCCGGCTGGCGGCCGAAGCGCGCCATGCGGCCCTTGAGGTCGGCATAATAGTCCTGCGCTTCCTGCATGGTCTGCGCGGCGGTGAAGACGACGTCGGCCGTGCGGGCTGCGAGGTTCTTGCCGGCATCGGATGCGCCGGCCTGGACCATGATGGGCCGGCCCTGCGCCGACCGCCGGCTTTCGAGAATGCCATCGACGCTGAAATGAACGCCCTGATGCGCGACCGGCGTCAGCGCCGCCGCATCGGCGAAGGTCTCGCCGTCGAGCACATGGGCATGGTCGCCGACGCTGTCCCACAGGGCGAGCGCGGCGGCTGCGAACTCCTCCGCCCGTTCATAGCGTTGCGCATGCGGCCGCAGCCCGCTCGAAACGAAATTCGCGGCTTCGAGCTCGCTGGCGGAGGTGACGAGGTTCCAGCCTGCCCGGCCGCCGCTGAGGCTGTCGATCGCCGCGAACTGGCGCGCCAGCCCATAGGGGTCGTTATAGGTGGTGGATGCGGTGGCGACGAGGCCGATACGGGCCGTGTTCACGGCGAGCGCGGCGAGGAGGCTGAGCGGCTCGAACATGGTGGAGCGCGCCGCCTGGCTGGCAAGGTTCGGGTCCTTCTCGCGGATCGCGGCGGCGTCCTCGACGAAGATCATGTCGAATTTCGCCGCCTCCGCGATCCGCGCAAGGGCGATGAAATGGCCGATATCGGTTCCGGCATCGGCCACGGCCGAAGGGTGGCGCCATGCGGCGATGTGGTGTCCGCCGGCCATGAGGAATGCGCCGAGTTTCATCTGTTCGCCCATCATCGTGCTCCGCCTGGCAGTATTGCGGGCGCGGCAAGGCCGAGATGCCCGCGCAGCGTATCGGCCTCATATCCATCCCGGAACAGCCCGCGTCGCCGCAGCGCTGGAACGAGCCCGTCCACGACAAGCTGCACGCCATCCGGCGCCAGCGGAGGATGGATGAGGAAGCCATCGAAATTTCCCTGCCAGCCGGCGATGCTGTCGGCGATGGTCTCCGGCGTTCCGACAAGTTCAGGCAGTTCCATCGGGAACTCGCGCCGAAGCGCCTCCGCTTCGTCCATCGACGTGGCGATATGAGGGGCGATGCTGGCGAGTATCCTCGGCTCCGGCCCGTTCCGGGACGATCGCAGGCGGTCGGCGATCGCGATCATCTCCTCGATGGTGGCAGCCTCGACAAGGATCAGCTCGGCCTTGCCGGCGGCAGGCGATTGCGCCGCGCCGGTAACGGTGGCGGCGATCACGGGCGCGCCCTGCGGCGACGGATTGACGTTGAGCGGGCCGCGCACGGTGAAATATTCGCCCTTGTGATCCAGCACGTGCATCTTGGCCGGATCGAAGAAGCGGCCGCCCTGCTTGTCGTAGAGGAAGGCGTCGGCATCCCAGCTTTGCCATAGCGCCTGCACCAGCTGCACATATTCGCCCGCCCGGTCCGAATTGTCGCCGGGGGCAAGGTTCCAGCCCGTGCGGCCATGGCTGACGAGATCGAGCGAGGCGAAGCGGCGCGCCAGATTATAGGGCTCGTGCTGCGTCGTGAGTGCGGTTCCGACCAGCCCGATCCTGCGGGTGACGGTCGCCAGCGCCGAGATCAGCAGCGTCGGCTCGAAGGGTGTCGCCTCGGGATGAAGCGCGCGCTGCGGGCGCTTGCCGGCGAGATCGGGCAGGAAGACGAAATCCAGCGCGGCCTGCTCGGCCAGCTTCACCTGCGCGGCGAGCGCTTGGAAGCCGAGCGCGGCCGTGCCCCTGTGCCGGCGCCAGGCCGAAGGATGATGCCCGAATGGCGAAAGTGACAATCCGATATACATCGCTGTTCCAAGTCTTGCCGTCAGACCGCGAAAACCGCCTCGCGCGTCAGTTTGCCCTGCACCCTGCCATCGCCATCGGTGACGCCGAGCACGTCGCTATTGGCCGCCACCATCAGCGCCAGCGCATCGCGCAGGTTGCTGTCGATCCCGACCGTCGCGGCATTGGCGCCGGGCTGGCCTTCGCTCATGGCCTCGCCCACCTTGAACAGCGAAAGCCGCTTGATGGCGCGGTCGATGCCGACGAAACTCTCGACGAACGGCGTTGCCGGGCGCGAGAGGATGGTGTCGGGCGTATCATACTGGACGATCTTGCCTTCCTTCATGATGGCGATGCGATCGCCGAGCCGGATCGCCTCGTCGAGATCATGGGTCACGAATACCACGGTCTTGCGCACCCGCTGCAATATCTGCTTGAACTCGTCCTGCAGCCGGGTCCGGGCGATGGGGTCGATGGCGCCGAAGGGCTCATCCATCAGCAGCACCGGCGGATCGGCGGCGAGGGCGCGCGCCACGCCTATTCTCTGGCGCTGCCCGCCGGACAATTGGCGCGGATAGCGCGTGAGCATTTCCCGCGCATCGAGGCCGACCAGCGCCAGCAATTCCTCGGTTCGCCGCTTGATCCGGGCATCGTCCCAGCCGAGGAGCTTCGGAACGGCGGCGATGTTCTGCGCGATCGTCATGTGCGGAAACAGGCCGACCTGCTGGATAACATAGCCGATATGGCGGCGCAGGCCGACAGGATCGACCCGCGTAACATCCTCGCCATTGACGATTATCTTGCCTTCGGTCGGCTCGATCAGCCGGTTGATCATGCGCATCGTCGTGGTCTTGCCGCAGCCGGACGGGCCGATCAGCGCGGTCGTGCTGCCTTCCGGCACGATGAGCGAGAGATCGTCGACAGCCGCCAGCCCGCTCTCGGCATAGCGCTTGGTAACATGTTCCATCGTGATCATGCGGTGGCTCTTTCTGAGAAAAATATCCGCTCGGCGAGGCCAAGGATGAATTCGGTGGCGAGCGCCAGCAGCGCAATCGGCACGGCACCGACGAGAAGGCGCGACATGTCCATCATGCTGATGCCGACGGCAATGAAATCGCCGAGCCCGCCGCCGCCGATGAAGGGCGCCAGCGTCGCGCCGGCCAGCACCTGCACAGCCGCCGTGCGCGCGCCGGCGAACATCGCCGGGGCAGCCAGCGGGATGCGGATCTTGCGCAGCACCTGGCCGCGGCTCATGCCCATGCCGATGGCGGCTTCCACCGCGTCGGGATCGACATCGCGCAGCCCGACAAAGGCGTTGAGCAGGATCGGCGGCAGGGCGAGGATGGTGAGCGCGACGATGGAGGGCCATAGGCCGATGCCCAGCAGCGGCATCATGATCGCAAGGATGGCGAGGCTCGGGACCGTGCGCAGCGCATTGACCGAATTGATGATGACGAGCGCGAAATTGCTGCGATTGACGATGAAGACGGCCAGCGGCAGGCCTATGGCAAGCGCGATTGCCAGCGATACGCCCGACATGACGAGATGCTGGCCCAGCGCCTGGTAGAACTCCGGCTGGTGCTCGATGATCCAGGTGAAAGCGGTGGCGAGCATGGTCAGCGCCCCCGCATCATGCGCTTTTCGGCCTGGCTCAGCAGCAGGTCGAAGAATGTCGCCATCAGCGCCGTCAATATGCCGCCGACGAGGATCTTCTCGGGATATTCCTGGTCGATGCCCATCAGGATGATGGTGCCGAGGCCGCCGCCATCGATGAAGGCCGCGACGGTGGCGATGCCGATCACGGTCACCAGCGCGATGCGGATGCCGGAAACGATGAGGGGCAGGGCAAGCGGCAGTTCGATGCGCAGCAACCTTTGCCGGGCGCTATAGCCCATCCCGTCGGCGGCATCGAGCACCTCGGCAGGCACGCCGCGCAGGCCCGTCACGACGTTGCGCAGCAGGATCAGCAGGCAATAGGACGACAGGCCGACGAGCGCCGGCTTCATGCCGAGGCCGAGCCAGGGAATGAGCAGGGCGAAGAGCGCGAGGCTCGGTATGACGAAGATGATGCCGGTGATCGTCAGCACGAAGGCATAGAGCTTCTGGTTGCGCGCGCACAGGATGCCGAGGACGAGCGCGATGACGAGGCCGATCGCCACCGAGGACACGGACAGCACGAGGTGCTGCCAGGTGGCGGCGAGGATTTCGGGGATGTTGTTGGGAGCCCAGTTCAAGCAAGTCTTCCTGCATTTCTTCATGTGGCGGCGGCGGAGATGCGTTCACCTCCGCCGCTGCAATTCTCTTCGGTCAGGCCGCCGTCAGGCAGTCTGACAGAGGCCCGGCCAGACAAGGCCCCTCAGGCAGGCCCGCTCAGACGCCCTTTTCCTTCAGGAACTCCGCCGCGACGTCCTTGGGTTCCTTCTTGTCGCGCTCCACGGCCGCATTGAGATCGCGCATGATCTCGTTGGTCAGCAGCGGGCTGACCTTGTCGAGCACTTCGGCGATCTTCGGGTTCTTCGCCAGCGTATCCTGCCTCACCACCGGAACGAGGTAATAGGGCGGGAAAAGATGCTTGTCGTCATCGAGGACGACGAGCTTGCTGTCGGCGATCTGCCAGTCGGTGCTGAAGCCGTAGGAAACGTCGATATTGCCGCTCGTCAGCGCGCTGTAGCGGATGCCGAGCTTGGCGAAGATGCGGAAATCCTTGAACTCGATGCCATAGGTCTGCTTGAGGCCGGGCAGGCCGTCCTTGCGCTCGCCAAAGCCGCCTTCGGCGCCGAACGACAGTTCCTTCGAGGGGCCGCCGAGATCGGACAATGTCTTCAGATTGTATTTCTGCGCCGTCTCCGGCAGGGTGATTATGGCATAACCATTGTTGATCGCCGTCGGCTGCAGCAGCGTCAGCTGCAGGTTCTTCTCGTAGTAATCCTTGACGTCCTTGTAGATCTTGTCGGCCGAGCCGGAAAGGTCACCCTTCACCACGGCCGCAAGCGCCGTGCCCGTATATTCGGGGTAAAGATCGATATCGCCGCTGGTGAGGGCGGAATGTGCAATCAGGGTTGCACCCAGGTTGAGGCGGCGCTCGACGGTGATGCCCGCCTTCTCCAGCGCCTGGGCGTAGATTTCGGCAACGACGAACTGTTCGGTGAAGTTCTTGCTGCCGATTTTGACCGTCTGGGCAAGGCCTGCCGTTGCCGCTGTCGCCGCCGCGAGAACGGCAATGCCGACGGTGGCGATGGTTTTCAAGATCATGATTTGTCCCGCAAGCTTATGTGAAACAGAAGTTCTATCTCACTGGTTTCATTGTCCATTTCGCATGCTAGCAACCTTGGTGGCTTCGTCTTGGAACGTTTTGCCAATATATCCACCGGAAGTAGAAATTATTTATCGGTCGATTGCAACCGCAGATCCGCCGCGCCGATCCAACGATTGTGTGAGGCTGCGATCAGGCTACCCCTCAGGGCAACGCACCCTTCTATATTCTGCCGTTATGCGTTACGTAGTATGAACGATAGGGCAACCGGTGGCACCATGGCTAGAATTGTTACGCATCCCGGCGAAATGCTGAAACATGCGTTCATGATCCCGATGAACCTCAGTGCGCGCAAGCTTGCCGAGGCGATGGACGTGCCCGCCAACCGGATTACGCAACTGATACTCGGCGAACGAGGCATGACCGGCGATACGGCTGCAAGGCTCGAAAGGGTGCTCGGGGTCAGCGCTGAATTCTGGATGAACTTGCAGGCCGCTCACGACCTGTCAAAGGCAAAGGCTACGCATGATTACTCAAGTATCAGGCCGCTTGAGGATGCCTGATTGTTCCTGACCTAAACCAGGCGGCTGAAAGCTCGCAGCTAGAGCACGTCATAGACGCGGATGATCCAGACGATCTCATAGACGAGGCCGATGACGAGAAACACCGCCTGGTAGGTCTTGCTGGCGACGAATATGGCGATGATGGCGCAGAGCGCATAGATGGCCTGCTTTATCCAGTATTCATCGCCGAGCGCCTGGATGTAGGCCGGGCCCTTCATCATCGTATCGAGCGGATCGATGATGAAGGTAACGGCGAGGATGGCGTAGAACCACTGGCGCCGGTCCTGGAAATACTGGGCATGCGTGCCATATTCCCTGATGTTTTCGGGAAAGAGCAGCGTCGAAAGAAAGACGAAGAGCATGGCATAGCCGATCAGGAACACATATTTCTGGAACGTCCAGACCTGGATTCCGGACAGCGCAAATTCGAACCACCAGAAATGTATGATGGAGACCAGCAGGTAGACGACCCAGCCGATATGCAGCAGATCGACCTTGTAGATGTGGGGATGCTGCACGAATTGGGTGAGGCCGCTGACGAGGCGCGTCAGGCTCAGTCCCAGCACGATGCCGACAATGACGCGCAGATGCACGAAAAGGTCATGGGCAAAGGCCGGATTGACCAGATTTGTCTCCATTTTCTCACCCTCAATCCGCTCTGCGCCATCGAATCAATATTTCGCCATTTTGCGCCGGCCGGGAGCGCGCGAAAACCCCTCAGGCCACGGCTTCGAGACGGAAAACCGCCGATCGCACCGTCTCGGCGTTCAAAAGGCCGAAATCGGTGACGTCATATTCCGCCAGTTTCCGCAGCCGGTGCAAGGGCAGGAACGCCCGCCCCGGATCGCCGATGAGCACATCGAGCCCGGCGTCGAGGCAACGGTCGAGATAGGCCAGCACCCGTTTGGCGACGTCCGGATCGTAGAACAGGTCGCCCGCCATGATGATGTCGGCCACCGGGGGCGCCGCATCCGTGACGTCGCCGGGCGTGACCGCAATCGAGACATTGTTGGCCGCCGCGTTCAAGCCGATGGCGGCGACGCCGCGCGGATCGATTTCGGAAGCGCGGCTTTGCCTCGCTCCGGCCTTTGCCGCCGCGATGGCGACGAGGCCGGAACCGGAACCGAGGTCGAAGACCGATTTGCCGCGCACGCTGTCCGGCTGTTCGAGAACGTATCGCGCCAGTGCTGCGCCGCCGGCCCAGACATAGGCCCAGTAGGGCGGCTGGCTTTCTTCATCAAGTGAATCAAGAAGCCTGCCCAATCCGCTGGCCGGGCTTGCCCTGTGCAGGGCGAGCGGAGGAAGCGAGGCCAGCTCGGCCAGAGGCAGCCTGTCGCGGATAAAGGCGTGGAAATCCGTCATCGTCAGCTCAGCCTGGGTTGGAGTGCGCGTCAGCAGAAATGTCTACGACTAAGGACTGAGATACACGAGGGAAAAAATTGTTTAAACTGCATGAAGAATAACAAGAAAGACGGGCAACGGCATGGCACCAAACGAGGGGGAATCCATAGCGGTTCTGGAACATATGATCGGCGAGCTGGCAGCGTTGCGCGAACTGATGCGCGAGGCCGGCTGGGACGACATGCTGCAGACCATATCGGCCGCGCTGGGCAAGGCCGAACAGCGAAAGTCGGTGCTGGAGCGCAGCCGGTAGGTTTATTCCGTCTGATCGTTTATTCCGTCTGATCCAATGCGTGCGGCGAAGGCTGGGTCTGGTTGTCCTGGTTGCCGGCGCTGCGGGTATAGAAAAAGGCAGCCGCGCCGGCTATCACCAGCACGACGATGATGGCGATGATGGTCTCTCGTCCCTGCATGTCGATCTCCCTGTTCAGGTCAAGAACATGGCGCGTGGCATATTTGTTCCGTCCGGACGCACCCGAAAGGGCATGCGCGAGGGTTAAAACGCGTGCGCCACGACTTGGGGCGCTTGCGCGCAGGGCTTGAAGCGCTTGCGCGCGGTGAACAGGACGTGCGGGGCTTGCGGAGCCGTGCGCGAGTACTACGCAGCCATGCACAACGGGGCTACGCGGCTGTGCGCACGGCCACAGAGCCGCGCAGGAGGCTTGAAGCGCTTGCGCGCGGGGCTTGAAGCGCATGCACGCGGCGAACAAGTAGCGCGCGGGCTTGCGGAGCCGTGCGCGCGGCAAACAGGGCGCGCGGGGCTTGGCAGAGTGCACGGCTTGCGCGCGCGGCTCGATGCCCATGCCCGGACTACGCAGTCGTGCACGGGGCGGCGGCCCGGTTCGATCCCGACTGCCTGTTCGATCCCGACTGTCTGACGCCCTCAGACGGCGAAGACCACGGCTGCCACGGCAACCGCGCCGAAGAGGATCATCGAGCAGGTCATCCAATTGGAAATATCGCCGTTCTGTTTGGTGTGTCGCATCATTGACGCCTCCTGAGCGTGACTGGTGAACCAGTGCGTTCTCATTACGTAAATGCTCTGACTTGCCGCCAGCTGTGCTTTTTGAGATCGGGATTTTTCATCCGGCGCCGCGCGCACAAGTACCCGCATTCACCGTTTGGACAGGATTATAGCGATTTCGGTCTATGGCTTCAATTTATGCCGGGGCCGCGCCCATCACATTTTACTGTAGAGTGAAACGAAGCGAGCCCGGGGGTGAAATCAGGCGGCAGCCGTCTCGATGAGCCTTGGAAAGACGACGCGAACGAGCGCGCCGCGTCCGCCGTGGAAGTCCTGCGGC
The DNA here is from genome assembly GCF_023554255.2 of Phyllobacterium sp. 21LDTY02-6. Lineage (GTDB taxonomy): Bacteria > Pseudomonadota > Alphaproteobacteria > Rhizobiales > Rhizobiaceae > Phyllobacterium. Next base: position 384,557 of record NZ_JAMJWD020000001.1, read on the forward strand.
GCGTCGTGCATTTCGAGCTGGCCGCCATGGTCCTCGATGATCTTCTTGACGATGGCGAGGCCGAGGCCGGTGCCTTTCTCGCGCGTGGTGACATAGGGTTCCAGCAGCTTGTGGCGATCCTGCTGCGGCAGTCCCTTGCCATTGTCGAGGACCTCGACGACGATCGAGGTGCCGACGCCCTTGGCCCGGACGAGGACGTGGCCCTGGTCGATGGCGCCGGATTCCAGCGCTGCCTCGATCGATTCAGAGGCATTCTTGATGATGTTGCCGAAGGCCTGTCCGAGCAGGCGGCCATCGACATTGCCCATCAGCGACTCATCGGCGAAATCATGTTCGATCTTGATCGCGCCCTTGCTGATCTCGATCAGGAAGGAAGCGTCGCGCAGGATATCCACTATGTTGGCGGCGGTCAGCTCGGGCTTCGGCATGCGGGCGAATGCCGAGAATTCGTCGACCATGCGGCCGATATCGCCCACCTGCCTTATGATCGTATCCGTGCACTGCTCGAACACAGCGCGGTCCTCGACGATGACCTTTCCGTAGCGGCGGCGGATGCGTTCGGCCGAAAGCTGGATCGGCGTCAGCGGGTTCTTGATCTCATGGGCGATACGGCGGGCGACGTCGGCCCAGGCGGACGAGCGGTGCGCCGCCACCAGATCGGTTATGTCGTCGACGGTGACGACGTAGGAGGTGTGCCTGGTCTCCGCCTCTTCGCGGGTGATCTGCACGTTGAACGAGCGCACCACGCCATTATGGGTGATGCCGATCTGCTTGCGGGTCGAGTGGCGGTCGTTTTCGGCGGCGAGAGCGAAAACCTCGCCGATCTCGGGCATGACGTCGATGAGCGTCCTGCCCGTGGCTTCCTCGGTGGTAACGCCGAACATCGCCTCGGCCGGCCGGTTCAGCCCGGCGATTTTCCCATCGGCGTTCACGCTGATGACGCCGGCAGTGACGCCGGAGAGCACGGCCTCGGTAAATCTGCGCCGCTCGTCGATCTCGTCCTTGGCCGAGATGAGGGCGCTGTGCTGCGTCTTCAGCTGTTCGACCATCTTGTTGAACGTCTGCGACAGCGCGCCGATATCGCCGTCGGAACCCTTTACCGGCACCGATACGTCGAAATTGCCGGTTGCGACATCCTCGGCCGCTCCGATCAGCAGGCGGATCGGCTGGACGACGCGGTTGGCGACGGCGATGCCCGTCCACACCGCCGTCAGCAGCAGCAGCAGCGTCAGCTCGACATAGAGCAGGGCGTAGGTGATCTGCGTGTTGGTGCGGTTGCTGGCCAGCGCCTGATATTCCAGGTTGTTGTCGGTCATGACCCGCATATTGCCGAGCGCCGAAGGATCGACGGCGCGGATCGTATAGAGATAGAGACCCGGCAGGCTCTGCGTCTTCATCACGGCGCCGACGAGATTGGTCGCGCCCGGCGGGATGAGCACAGGCTTGCCGCCCGCCGCGCCGGCCAGCGCCTCCAGCGGCACCGGCGGCAGGGTCAGGTCGTTGAAGAGGCGGGCGGTCACGACGGCCTCGCCATCGGAGCGGACGAGCGAGGCGCCGAGCAGATTGTTCCTGTCGGCATCATAGGTCAGCCAGTCGGAAAAGGCGCTGCGGTCGAGACTGTAGAGCATGCGGCGCTCATCGAGCTCGATGACCATCGACAATGTGGTAACGAGCAGGCTCTGGGCATTGTCCTCCGTATAGGACTGCGCCGCCTTGATCGACATGTCGATGATCTGGTTGTTTTCCGGATTGATCCAGGAATTCAGGCGGTTGTCGAGGACGATCAGCGAAAAGCACGCGACGATGATCGAAGGGATCGACGCGATGAGCGCGAAGATTATCGTGATGCTCGTGTGCAGGTCGCGGTGCTTCTCCTTGCTCTTGAACAGGATCAGCTTGCGCAGCGTCGCATAGGAAAGATAGATGAGGATCAGGATCGATACGGCATTGGCCGCGATGATGATCTGCGTCGCCTGCTTCGTCGGCGATATCCCGGTGACGCCCATCATGATGACGAAGGAGATGATCGTCGAAGCCAGCACCAGCAGCGTCATGCCCAGCGCGCCCCGGGGCAGTACCTGCGGTTTTTCTATATTCTTGGTCGCGGACATCCGACAGCCTTGTTGGCCGCACATGATGGTGCGGTTGTCATCCTAGCGGGAATATCGCCCGCCGCCTGCCTTGTAAAGCATCGCGGCGCCATGCGAGGCTGGCGGCAGGTTGCGGCGGCGGCGTTTTCCCGCTCGGAAACAGCGGCGCCCGCCGGTTCCGCTTGACAAGTTTGATGCGCATATGAAACTTTTGCACAGGTTTGCAAAAATGGACCTGCGGCAGGGAGGCGCCGCCAATCAGGGAGGAGAATCATGCGTTCGATAGTGGCATTTGGCGCCGCGCTGGCGGTCGGAATCCAATTGATGCCGACGGAGGTGCGGGCGGCGGGCAATCTCAATCTCATCTGCTCGGCGGATGTCGTCATCTGCGAATTGATGAAGACCAACTTCGAGAAGGAAAAGGGCATAAAGGTGAACATGGTCCGCCTTTCTTCCGGCGAGACCTATGCGAAGGTCAGGGCGGAGGCGCGCAATCCGAAAACGGACATCTGGTGGGCCGGGACCGGCGATCCGCATCTTCAGGCCGCCGCCGAGGGATTGACGCAGGAATACAAGTCGCCGCTCCTCGACCAGTTGCAGGATTGGGCGAAGAAGCAGGCCGAGAGTTCGGGCTACAAGACGGTCGGCGTCTATGCCGGTGCGCTCGGCTGGGGCTATAATACGGATATCGTCAAGCAGAAGGGGCTCAAGGAGGCCAAATGCTGGTCGGACCTTACCGATCCGTCCTTCAAGGGCGAGATCCAGATGGCCAACCCGAATTCCTCCGGCACCGCCTATACCGCGCTCGCTTCGCTGGTGCAGATCATGGGCGAGGACAAGGCGTTCGACTATCTGAAGCAGCTCAACGGCAATATCTCGCAATATACCAAGTCGGGCTCGGCTCCGGTCAAGGCGGCGGCGCGCGGTGAAACGGCGCTCGGCATCGTCTTCATGCATGATGCGGTGTCGCAGATCGCCGAAGGCTTCCCGGTCAAGGCCGTGGCGCCCTGCGAGGGCACCGGCTACGAAATCGGCTCGATGTCGATCATCAAGGGCGCGCGCAATCTCGACGAAGCCAGGCAATGGTACGACTGGGCGCTTTCCGCCGAGGCCCAATCGCACATGAAGGAGGCGAAATCCTTCCAGCTGCCATCCAACAAATCCGCGACCGTGCCGCCGGAGGCACCGAAGTTCGAGGATATCAAGCTGATCGATTACGACTTCAAGACCTTTGGCGATCCGGCCAAGCGCAAGCAATTGCTGGAGCGCTGGGACCGGGAGATCGGCGCGAGCGCCAATTAGCGCCTGCACCCTGGACCATGCCCGGCGATGACCGCCGGGCATGTGGCAATTCGAGCCGATCGGCGGATTGAATGGAACGAAGCGACCGAAGATTGAACATAGCGCTCGGCATCGGGCTTGCCGGGCTCGTGGCCTTGCCATGGTACCGCATCGAAAGCGGCTTCTTCGGCCTTGACTGGCTCGGCGGTTTTCCCGGCGGCGCGGGCGAGGCCCCGGCCATCGTCCAGATCCTTGCCCACCATCGCTGGACCCTCGCGGTCATTGCCGCGATCTTCGCCATCGGCGCCTGTGCAAGGTTTCTGGCGGTTTCCCCGGCGCGCTCGCGGCTGCTTGTCGGCGCGGGCATTGCCGGCGTGTTGTTCCTCGTCCTGCAGGGGCTCGCGGTCGGTTTCACCGGCTGGAGCTGGACCATCAGCGAAACGCTGTTCGGCCCGCTTGCCGACGGCCAGCCATCCATGGGGGCGGGCGCGGCGCTGACGGCCATCAGTTTCACGCTGATGCTGTCCTTCGGCCTCGCCGAGCGCGGCGTGTTGCGCGGCGACGCCTTCGTCATCGCCTCGATCGCGCTGCTGGTCTTCCTCGTCTCGATCTTCGTGTTCTACCCGGTCGGAAGCATGCTTGTCGGCGCGTTCCAGACTTTCGACGGCTCGTTCGATCCTTCCGGCTTCACCCGCAATATCCAGGATCCGTCGATCTGGAGCCTCGACTGCCTTGCCGGCGGCAATCGCTGCGGCGTGGCCTGGCGCACGCTTTTCCTCGCGGTGGTCACCGCGTCAGGCTCGACATTCCTCGGCCTCTGCTTCGCGCTGATCGCCACGCGGACGCGCTTTCCGTTCAAGAAGGCGCTGCGGCTCCTGACCATCCTGCCGATCATCACGCCGCCTTTCGTCATCGGCCTTGCGCTCATTCTCCTGTTCGGACGGGCGGGCGTGGTGACGCAGGAGCTTTCCAGCCTGTTCGGCATCGAGCCCGGCCGCTGGCTCTACGGCCTGACGGGCATCTGGATCGCCCAGGTGCTGTCCTTCACCCCGATCTCGTTCCTCGTCCTCATCGGCGTGGTCGAAGGCGTCAGCCCATCGATGGAGGAGGCGTCGCAGACATTGCGGGCCGATCGCTGGCGCACCTTCTGGCGGGTATCGCTGCCGCTGATGAAGCCCGGCCTTGCCAATGCGTTTCTCATCGGCTTCATCGAAAGCATGGCCGATTTCGGCAATCCGCTGGTGCTGGGCGGCAGCCATGGCGTGCTTTCGACCGAGATATTCTTCGCGGTGGTCGGCTCGCAGACCGATCCTTCGCGGGCGGCGGTCCTCGCCATCATCCTGCTCGTCTTTACCCTTTCGGCCTTCCTGGCCCAGCGGTTCTGGCTTGCCGGAAAGAGCTTTGCGACGGTGACGGGCAAGGGCGATTCCGGCGCCCACATCGCGCTGCCGCGCGCCCTGTCCGTTGCGATCCATGCGATCGTGCTGCCATGGATCGGCTTCACGCTGGTCATCTATGGCATGATCTTCTTCGGCGGGTTCGTCAAAACCTGGGGCCTCGACAACAGCCTGACATTCGAACATTACCGGCGCGCATTCTCCTTCTCCTTCGCCGACGGGGCCATTGCCTGGACCGGCGTCGCCTGGAATTCCTTCTGGACGACGATGGAAATCGCCCTCATCAGCGCACCGCTTACGGCGATAGTCGGGCTGCTGACCGCCTATCTCATCGTCCGCCAGCGTTTTGTCGGGCGCAATGTCTTCGAATTCGCGCTGATGATGAGCTTTGCCATCCCGGGAACCGTCATCGGCATCAGCTATGTGATGGCGTTCAATCTGCCGCCGCTGGAAATGACCGGCACGGCGCTCATCCTCATCGCGTGTTTCGTCTTCCGCAACATGCCGGTGGGCGTCAGGGGAGGTGTGGCGGCCATGAGCCAGCTCGACAAGAGCCTGGACGAGGCGTCGCTGACGCTGCGGGCGACGAGCTTCCGCACGATCCGCAAGGTGATCCTGCCGCTGCTGCGCCCGGCCATCGTCGCCGCGCTGGTCTATTCCTTCGTGCGGGCGATCACGTCGATCAGCGCCGTGATCTTCCTCGTCAGCGCGGAGTACAACATGGCGACCGCCTATATTGTCGGCCTCGTCGAAAACGGGCAATACGGCGTCGCGGTCGCCTATTCCTCCACCCTGATCATCGTGATGATCATCATCATCGGCGGTTTCCAGCTGCTGGTCGGCGAAAGACGGCTGCGGCGGGAGAACCGCATAGCGCAGCAGTTCGCACCGGCCGTCGCGTCGGCAGAAAAGGCAAGGGAATGACGGCAAATCTTCAAGGTTCGGTAGTTTTCTCCAATGTGCGCAAAGAGTTCGGCAGCTTCACCGCGATACATGATCTGACGCTGTCGATCGAGCCCGGGACATTGGTGACGCTGCTCGGTCCATCGGGCTGCGGCAAGACGACGACGCTGCGCATGCTCGCCGGGCTGGAGCATCCGACATCGGGCCGGATCTCGATCGGCGGCAGGGATGTCACCATGCTTCCCGCCAATGAGCGCGACGTTTCGATGGTGTTCCAGTCCTATGCGCTGTTTCCGCATATGAGCGTGCTGGAGAATGTCGCCTATGGCCTCGATTCATCCAATATGGGCAAGAAACAGGCGCGGGAGCGCGCCGAGGAAGGGCTGAACCAGGTCGGTCTCGCCGGCTTCGGCTCACGCCTGCCGGCAGAGCTTTCCGGCGGCCAGCAGCAGCGGGTGGCGGTGGCGCGCGCGCTGGTACTGGAGCCGCAGGTCTTGCTTCTGGACGAGCCGCTTTCCAATCTCGATGCACGGCTGCGCCGCCGCGTGCGCACCGAGATCCGCGAACTCCAGCAGCGGCTCGGCTTCACCGCCGTCTATGTCACCCATGACCAGGAGGAAGCGCTTGCGGTTTCCGACCGGATCGTCGTCATGCAGGAAGGGCGCATCGCCCAGCAGGGATCGCCGCGCGAACTCTACGACATGCCAGCTTCGTCCTTCATCGCGGATTTCATCGGCGAGGCCAATGTGATGGCGTGCGAAGTCGTGCGGAGCGAGGCAGGCCGCGCTATCATCCGCGTCGGCGGGCTCGAACATTCCGTGCCGGGCAGGGGCGTGGCGCCCGGGCCGGCGCAGATCGCGGTCCGCCCGAACGCGATCACGCTTGATCCGTCGCTGAACGGCGCGCTGCGCGGAACGATCAAATATGCCGCCTATCTTGGCGACCATGTGGAATATGAGGTCGAGACGGAAGCGGGCACGCTGTTCGTCGTCGATCCTGCCGCCGACAGCAACCTCGCGCCCACGACGGAAGTCAGCATCGGCTTCCTCGATCGCGGCATCGCACTCATCACAAACTGAAGTTCATCGAAGGAACACCCATGACATCGCATGCCGCCCAGTTACAGGATCGTTTTGCTCTGGCGCAGGAAATGGCCAGGGAGGCAGGTGCGGCCGCGCTTTCCTATTTCGAGGCGAGGGAGCAACTCGTCGTCGAGATGAAGGCCGATCCGCAGGATGTGGTGTCGATCGCCGATCGCGAGGTGGAGGAACTCATCCGCAAGCGCATAGCGGCGGCGTTTCCCGACGATGCGGTCCTTGGCGAGGAATATGGCGCCAGTGCCGGGACGTCCGAATTCACCTGGGTGGTCGACCCCATCGACGGCACCAGCCCCTTCGTCAATGGAATGCCAAGCTGGTGCATATCGATCGCCGCCCTGCGCGGCGACGAGATCGTCATCGGCGTCATCCATGCACCCTGCAATGACGAGCTTTACGCCGCCGCCGACGGCATGGGCGCAACGCTCAACGGCAAAGCGCTCAAGCTCGACGATAGCCGCACGATCCGCAATGCGGTTACCGGCATCGGCGCGAACCATCACGTCACCCCGGCGGCGGTGGCGGCGATCGTCGAGAAACTACTCGGCGCCGGCGGCAATTTCATCCGCAACGGCTCCGGCGCGCTGATGCTGGCCTATGTGGCGGCGGGGCGTCTCGTCGGCTATTACGAGCCTTATATGCACGCCTGGGACTGCATGGCCGGCTATTGCCTGGTGAAGGAGGCCGGCGGTTGGCATCATCCTTTCCCCGTTGCCGCCGGACTGACCAAAGGAGCGCCGGTACTCGCCGCCGCCCATGGTGCGGTGGGCGACCTGCGCGCCATCGCCGGGCTTTGACGGCGACCGCCCTGCAATCAAACCCCCGCCCGGTCCGGAGCCCATTGCCCGGCATGAGGGGGATGTGAGCACATTTATTTCCATGACCGAAAAAATATCGTTTGCGACCGTCCAGCGTCCGTCTCGATCATTGACTTATCACGGCAAATAACATCGACTAAAGTACGGTGTGTGGGTCACCGAGATCTGAAAAAACTGGGTCATGATGAAGTTCGTGCGAGATTTGGTCTGGGCGCCGACGATAGGATTGTCCTGGTTGTGGGGGCTGGGCTTCTTTTATTCGTTCCATGTGACGTTGACCTATGGCTGGCTGGGCTTCTTCGGCTTCGCCATCGCCAATGTCGCCGGGCTGTGGCTGTTCGGCTATATTCTCGGCAGGAGCGCGCGTTCGCCCGACCAGATCATGAAAACGATCGAGGGGCCCTATGCGGGCGTCTTCCTGCTGTTCCAGATGGCGGCGCTCATCGTCACGATCTTCGGCTTCGTCGCCTATCTGTGGCAACCGATCGTCGGCGAGGGCGCCGGGCTTGGCGTCGCGCTTCTCCTGCTCTTCGCCTGCGCGGTCGGCCACGCCCTGTCGCTCGGCCAGCTCAAGCTGCTCCACATCGCCTATACGATCATCGGGGTCGCGGCGGCAATCGTGCTGCTTGCCGGCCTGAGTGCAACCTCGGACTACCCGGGTGTGCCGCTGCAGAGCTTCGATGCGCGCTTCTACGGGCTGATCATGCCGACGCTGATCGGCTTCCTGCTCGGGCCATGGCTCGATATCCAGCACTGGCAGAGGGCGGCGCAGATCAAGCGGGAAGGCGGCAATGTCGGCGTCGCCTACGGTGCCGGCGCGCTGATCTTCTTCGGCTTCCTCCTGCTCAACGCGCTGACGGCCTCGGCGGTCGGACCCATCGGCAGCGTGCTTTCGATCGACGGCCTGCCAAGCGCCCAGGGCGCCGTATCGGCGGCGGCCGTCCTTGCGGCCGAGAATGGCCAATCCCGGCTGGTGGTCGCCTTCGTCATCTGGACGGTCATCGCGCTCGCCTCGACGGTAGACAGTTTCTATTGCGCCACTGCCTGGTTCCTCAAGGGCAAGAACATGCGCAGCAACAGCCCGCTGCTGGCGCTCATCCCCGACAATATCGCTTCCTCGCCGCTCTGGCTGCTTATCGGCGCCACCTGGGTGGCCTTTGTCGCGGTGCCGGCGAATTTCTCGCTGATGTATTTCATGATGCCCTTTGCGACGCTGTTCGTCAGCGCGTCGGCCAACCTCGTTTGCGAATCCCTCGGGGCCAAGCCGAAGTTCGATCCGGTGCTGAGCTTCATGATCGGCTGCGGCTCGTCGCTGATTTTCGTGCTCGGCTATGTGCAGCCGGTGCCGGGCTTCCTGTTCATTTCGCCATTCATCGGCCTTATCGGCGCGCTGCCGGTGATCATCGAGCTGATCGGCCCGAAACCCAGGGCGGTCCCGGTGGAAATCGTCGATCAGCCGGTGCGGATGATGACGCCATCGCCGATCGCCGCCGCCGACGGCCTGGAGGAAATCTCGCCCTCGCACGGTTTCGACGGCGAGTGGTTCGTGATGCAGCTCATCCCGACCTATGACGATACGAATTCGGTCGGCAATGTCTATTTCGCCAATTATGTGCGATGGGTCGGCAAGGCGCGCGAACTGTTCTTCAATGTGTGCATGCCGGATTTCGACCTGGCCACCACGCGTTTCTACATTCTCACGCGCTCCTTCACCCATGATTATCGCCGGGAATCGAAGGAATTCGAGCAGGTCAGCGTGCGCATCAAGATTGCCCGCCATAACCGCAAATTCGTCACGCTCGCCCATGAGATCCACAGCGCCTCGCAGGGGCTTCTCGGCCATGGCGAGCAGTCGCTGATGTTCGTCGACAGGGACAGCTATGCGCCGCTCGACATTCCGGGCGAGGTGATCAAGGGCTTCCTTGCCTATTGGCCCAAGGATTCGCGGCTGTCGCCAAGCTACCGCCCGCAGAACCTGGAACAGGCGAAGCGCCAGATCTGATCAACTGGCGACCTGGTAGCGCTCCCGGTCGAAGGACAGAAGATCGAAGGTCTTCTCCATCGGTTCGGCGGGGCTGAAAAGGAAGCCCTGCACCTGGTCGCAGCCCTCCTTCTGGAGGCAGGCCAGCTGCTCGCGCGTCTCGACGCCCTCGGCGGTGATGGTCATGCCCATGCTCGCGCCGAGGCCCATGACGGCGCGGATGATCGCCAGGCTGCCGCGATTGTGCGGCAGGTCGCGGACGAAGGACTGGTCGATCTTGATCTTGTCGAACGGCATCTTGCGCAGATAGCTCAAGCTCGAATAGCCGGTGCCGAAATCGTCGAGCGCGATGCTGACGCCCATGGCGCGGAACTGCCGCAGCAGCGATATTGCGGCGACATTGGCCTCGAGGAACACGGATTCGGTGATTTCGAGTTCGAGCCGGCTCGGCTTCAGATCGTTCTTGTTCAGGGCGTCGCGGACGATCGACGCGAGATCCGAATGGCGGAACTGGATGGCGGAGATGTTGATCGCCACATGGACATCCTGCGGCCAGGAGGCGGCGATGCGGCAGGCTTCCTGGATGATCCATTCGCCGAGAGGCATGATATTGCCGGTTTCCTCGGCAATCGGGATGAAGATCGTCGGCGAGATGAAGCCATGCACCGGATGCTTCCAGCGCAGCAGGGTCTCGAAACTCACGGTCTTGAGCGTCTGCGCCGATACGATGGGCTGGAAGTGCAGGATGAATTCGTTGCGGGCGAGGGCGCCGCGCAGGTCCATTGCCAGCGCGCGCTTGGCCTCGATGCGCGCATCCATCTCCACCTCATAGAAGCGGAAGCTGTTCCGCCCCTCGTTCTTCGTGCGGTAGAGCGCAAGATCAGCGCAGCGCATGATGTCGTTGACACTGTCGGTCGGAGCGATGGCTATGCCGATGCTGAGCTGGATATTGATCTGGATACCGTCGATCCAGAACGGCTGCGAGATGTTCTGGACCAGTTGCTGGGCGAGTTCGGTTGCCGCGGCGTGATCGGCGCCGCGGGCGAGAATGGCGAATTCGTCGCCGGACAGGCGGGCGACGGTGTAGCTGGCGGGCGAGGAGTTGCGCAGCCGTTCGGCCGCCTGCCGCAGCAGCTGGTCGCCGATGCCATGGCCGAAACTGTCGTTCACGGTCTTGAATTCGTCGAGGTCGATGCAGAATACGGCGAAGGAGGAGAGGCCGGCGTCGAGGTCCCTGGTCGCCTGCTGCAGCTGGTCGCTGAACAATGTGCGGTTGGGCAGGTCGGTCAGCACGTCATAGCGCGCGAGATAGGAAAGCTGGTCCTCGGACTGCTTGGCGGCGGTGACATCGGAGCCGACGCCGCGATAGCCGATGAACATGCTGGCATTGTCGAAGATCGGCTTGCCGGTCAGCGACCACCAGCGCGTCTCGCCCTTGATGTTGATGGGCAGGATATGATTGCGGAACGTCAGGCGATTTTCGATCGCCTGCCACATGGAACCGACCTTGACGGCCGCTTCCGGATGCGCCTGGTCGATCTTGAAGAGCTGCGCGAAAGGCATGCCCTGCAATTCGCGCGTGGTCTTGGCGGCGATCTGCGCCAGGCGGGGCGAGGTGTGCTGCAGCCGCAGATCCGCATCGGTCTCCCAGATCCAGTCGCTGGCATTCTCCTCGAAATCATAAAGAAGCAGGCTGATGACCTCCTTCTGCTGCTCGACCTTGATCTGGTCGAGCGTGCGCATGACGATGAGATTGCTCATGTGCACGATGGTGAAGAGGATGAAGAGCGCGTAGAAGGCCAGAAGAACGGCGATGAAAAGAAAAAAGTCCTCGCCCGTCGCCGCCAGCGCGAAGAACGAGCCGGTGATGATGGTGCCGGAATAGGCGATCGCCGCCAGCGGCACCACGGCGATACCGATGCCGGTAGCCATCAGGCCGGCGGCGGTACAGGCGATGAGCAGCCGGTGGTAGGCGTCGGCATCGAGAAACAGCATCAGCGGTATGCTGGCGAGACAAATGCCGTAGAGCGCCGACATGATGATCAGGTAGCGGATGGCATCGAAGCCGAGTTCCTTGACCTTGGGCAGTTCGTACCATTGCCAGCAGGCGAAAAGCGAAACCGCCGTCAACAGGGCCGCAGTGATGGCGACGCCGCCGAGATAGAGCTTCGGGCCGAAATCCCAGAATACGTAAGTGACCACGAACACGACGCACATGGCGACCAGAACCGTGAACGGCGCAAGCCGCAGCGCGACATCCATCTGCTCGGCGTAGACGCGACGCTTCACAGTGGGGTTTATGGTTCCCCGCATTCCGAACAGGGATCGGATGGCGTCAACGCTGATGAATTTGGACAATCGCACGCGCGGGCCTCAGGCAGTGTGTGTACTTGTATTCATGCTAGAGTGATTTTGTTCGGCATTGGTTAAAATACTTATCATTTTTCCTGATAGTTACCAATGTCCTTGCCCCCGAAGGGGAGGCACTTCAACGATATCGGACGAGCTCGCATGAATTGGTGCGGCAGATATCTTCAACAGATAAAAATATAATTATCTCATCAACTTCCGGGTAACCATTATCAATATGAATCCGGAAGTATTGGGGGCCGGAAGCGTGTCATCGGCCGCCAGTACAACTCTACTTGTACATTGTCAGCGCGCCACCTCTGTCTCGGGTGCTTTCAGCACGATCGAGAGCAGGCCCGGGAACACATTCTCCAGGTCCTGCCGGCGCAGTTCGTTCATGTGCGACGTGCCCGAATTGCGGGTCTTGATGATGCCCGCTTCGCGCAGGATGCGGAAGTGATGCGACATGCTCGACTTCGGCCGGCCACCGTCCAGCGCGGCGCAGGTGGCTTCGCCTTCCCGGGCCAATTGCCGGACGATCGACAGGCGCATGGGATCGCTCAGCGCATAGAGGACGGATTCCAGCTGGATCTCGCTTGGGGCGGGGTGGCGAAACTGTCTCATGGCCTTGATTCTAGCACAAATGATCGTGTATTGCTATTGTTCGAAAATTATCGAACTATCAAATAAATGATTGACCATGCCAAGGAGACGACACTGATGGCGGCACTTTTCGAGCCATTCACCCTGAAGAATGTAACCCTGCGGAACAGGATCGCGGCATCGCCCATGTGCCAATATTCCGCCGAGGACGGGCTGGTGAACAATTGGCATCTCGTGCATCTCGGCGGCCTTGCCCGTGGCGGCGCGGGATTGGTCGTGGTCGAGGCCACGGCGGTATCGCCCGAGGGGCGGATCACGCCCGCCTGCCTTGGCCTGTGGAAGGACGAGCAGATCCCGGGCCTGCGCTCGGCGGTGGAGCTGATCGAGGATGCGGGCGCGGTGGCGGGCATCCAGATCGGCCATGCCGGGCGCAAGGCCAGCGCCAACCGGCCCTGGGAAGGCGACGACCACATTGCCGAAGGCGATCCGCGCGGATGGGCGACGATAGCACCATCGGCGATTGCCCACGGCGGCGGTCTTTCCAAGGTGCCCGCGGCGATGACCAGGGCCGACATCGACCGGGTGAAGCAGGCATTCGTGGACAGCGCGCGCCGGGCCCTGGCTGCGGGTTTCAAATGGCTGGAACTGCATTTTGCCCATGGCTATCTCGCCCAGAGCTTCCTTTCCCGGCACGCCAACCAGCGCACCGACGAATATGGCGGCAGTGTCGAGAATCGCCGCCGTTTCCTGCTCGAGACGTTCCGTGCGGTTCGCGCCGTCTGGCCGCAGGAGCTGCCGCTGGCCATGCGGCTCGGCGTGATCGAATTCGACGGGCATGACGAGGAAACGCTGGCCGAGGCCGTAGAACTGGTGCGCATCCTCAAGCAGGAGGGGCTCGACTTCATCGATGTCAGCATGGGATTCTCGACCGATGCCGCGAATATCCCCTGGGGTCCCGCGTTCCTCGGTCCAGTCGCCGGGCGGGTGCGGCAGGAAGCGGGATTGCCGGCCTCCACCTCCTGGTATGTCAGCACGCCGCAACAGGCTGAGAAACTGGTGGCGGATGGCATGGTCGATCTCGTGATGCTGGCGCGGCCGCTGCTCAACGACCCGCACTGGCCCTACCGCGCGGCGCGGGAACTCGGCGTCGATCGCCCGTCATGGGTGCTGCCCGCACCCTATGCGCATTGGCTGGATCGCTATCGCGCGGCATAGCGTCTGCAAAGATGCAGTTTTTGCAACCTGTTAGTACGGTTCTTTTAGAATAAGATTCCGGCATATGACCACAATATGAAACCGGCTGCTTGTTGGGCCGCAGGGCGCTCATCTATGTTGGTGGCAGGATTTCCCGCCACCAACCACCGAGCCTAAATGTTCAACACTTTTACCAAAGCCTATCGCAAATCGTCGATCGCCTATATAGACGGTCGAAAATTGGCAATAGGGCGGCCGGGTGCGTGCCGCAGATGAATATGATGGCGATAAAGACGAAGGCGCAGGCGGTTGCCCGGGACCCGCAGCGGGATGCCGCGCCCATGGTGGAATTCCGCCAGGTTTCGAAGCGGTTTTCAGCCGGCAGGACGAGTGCGGAAGTGGTGGCGCTGGACGGGATCGATCTCACCGTTCCCCGCGGCTCGGTAACGGGCATCATCGGCCGCTCCGGCGCGGGCAAGTCGACGCTGATCCGGCTGGTCAATGGCCTCGAAAAGCCGAGCAGCGGGCAGGTCCATGTGGACGGAACCGACATTTCGGCCATGGACGAGAAGAGCCTGCGCTCGGTCCGCCGCGAGATCGGCATGATCTTCCAGCATTTCAACCTGCTCTCGTCGCGTACCGCATTCGACAATATTGCGCTGCCGCTCGAGATTGCCGGGCTCGACCGTCGTGCGATCGAAAGCCGCGTCACGCCGCTGCTCGAACTCGTCGGGCTTTCCGACAAGCGCGACCGCTATCCGTCCGAACTTTCCGGCGGCCAGAAGCAGCGGGTCGGCATTGCGCGGGCGCTCGCCACCGAGCCGAAGCTGCTGCTTTCCGACGAGGCGACCTCCGCGCTCGACCCCGAGACCACGCGGTCGATCCTGGCGCTGCTGCACCAGATCAACAGGGAACTGGGGCTTACCGTCCTCCTCATCACCCACGAGATGGAAGTCATCAAGACGATCGCGCACCATGTCGCCGTCATCGATGGCGGGCGCATCGTCGAGCAGGGCTCGACATTCGACGTGTTCACGGCACATGAACATCCGACGACACGCGCGCTTCTGAGCGGGCTTTCGGGGATGCACCTGCCGGAGTTCCTGACCAGCCGCATGAGCGAAGAGGCGGCGCCGGGGGCGCGCGCCATCATCCGCGTCATCTTCAAGGGCGAGAATGCGACCGAGCCGATGCTGGCGCGCCTCGGCAGCGAGCTTGGCATAGAAGTCAACATCATGGCCGGCGCCGTGGACGAGATCGCGGGGCGCCCGTTCGGCCTGCTCGTCGTGTCGCTGCTGGCCGACGCAGAAAAACTGCGGGAAGCGCGCGCCTTCCTGCTGGAGCATGGTCTCGCATCGGAGGTGCTCGGTTATGTCCGCTGACATCATCTATCTCATCATCAGGGCGACCGGCCAGACGCTGTACATGGTCGCGGTCGCCGGCCTCGTCGGCTCGCTGTTCGGCATTCCGCTCGGCGTATTCCTCGCGACCAGCGAGAAGGGCGAGCTGTTTCCGGCGCCGCGCACCAACAGGGTGCTCGGCCTCATCGTCAACGCCACGCGCTCGACGCCCTTCATCATCCTCGTCGTCGCGATAATCCCGTTCACGCGGCTGATCGCCGGGACCTCCATCGGCACCAATGCCGCCATCGTTCCCCTGACGCTCGCCACCGTTCCCTTCATCGCGCGCCTTGTCGAGACGTCCATTCGCGAGGTCGATTCCGGGCTTTCGGAGGCTGCGCGGGCGATGGGCGCGAGCCCCATGCAGATCGTCTTCAAGGTGCTGCTGGCCGAGGCCCGCCCGGGTATCGCCGCGGCGCTGACACTGACGATCGTCAGCCTCATCGGCTATTCGGCCATGGTCGGCGCGGTCGGCGGCGGCGGGCTCGGCGATCTCGGCATCCGCTACGGCTACCAGCGCTTCATGCCGGATGTGATGGCTGTCGTCGTCGTCGTCCTCATCGTGCTCGTTCAGCTTGTCCAGAGCGCCGGCGACCGTCTCGCCCGGCAGTTCGACAAGCGAAACCGTCCCAGATAATCAAGAAACACAACAGGAGTATGAGATGTTGAAGAAAATTCTCGGTGTGGCCGCACTGGCAGCGGTCCTGAGCGCCACCGGCGCACTGGCCGAAACGATCAAGATCGGCGCGACGCCGGGCGAACATGCCCAGATCCTGGAGAAGGTGAAGGAAGTGGCCAAGCCGAAGGGCCTGGACATCGA
The DNA here is from genome assembly GCF_023554255.2 of Phyllobacterium sp. 21LDTY02-6. GTDB lineage: Bacteria > Pseudomonadota > Alphaproteobacteria > Rhizobiales > Rhizobiaceae > Phyllobacterium. The sequence goes on from NZ_JAMJWD020000001.1 coordinate 400,490, forward strand.
AATCCTCGAATTCTCCGACTATGTGGTTCCGAACCAGGCGCTGAACGATGGCGAGCTCGACGCCAACTCGTTCCAGCACAAGCCCTATCTCGACAACCAGATCGCCGACCGCAAGTTCGATATCGTCGACGTCGCCTATACGGTGAACTTCCCGATGGGCGTCTACTCGAAGAAGGTGAAGAGCTTCGACGAACTGGCCGATGGCGCGACGATTTCCATCCCCAACGATCCGACCAATGGCGGACGGGCGCTGCTCATCCTCGCCGACAAGGGCGCGATCAAGCTGAAGGAAGGCGCGGGCCTCAAGGTAACGGTCAATGACGTCACCGAGAACCCGAAGAACTTCAAGTTCGTGGAACTGGACGCCGCGCAGCTGCCCCGTTCGATCGACGATGTCGATGCAGCCGCGATCAACACCAACTACGCGCTCGAAGCCGGTCTCGACCCGATGAACGGCACCATCCTCAAGGAAGGCGAGAAGGCTCCCTACATCAATCTGATCGCCGTTCGCACCGCCGACAAGGACAAGCCCTGGGTGAAGACGCTGATCGAGGCCTATCACTCCGATCCGGTGAAGCAGTTCATCCTCGACAAGTACAAGGGTGCCGCGGTACCGAGCTGGTAAGCATCACGAAAAAGGCCGGGTTCGTCCCGGCCTTTTTTATGCCTGTCCTGAAATGGTTCTTCCGGCTCAATCGTTCAGGCGCTTGCCGTCCTTGCCGAAAAGATGGAGCTTTTCCCGGGGTATGATCACCCGCAGGCTGTCGCCGGTCTGCGACGCCGAACGGCCCGCCACGCGCACGACCACCCTTTCGCCGCCGACTATTCCATAGACATAGCTTTCCGCGCCGACAGGCTCGACGCCGAGAATGCCGAGCTCCAGCACGAGCCCGCCGGCATGCGACTTCTCGTCGGCGGCAACCTCGAGATCTTCGGGCCGGAACCCGATCACCGCGCCTTCGCCGGGCACGGCAAGCCCGGTTGCGCCGATCTTGGTTCCATCATTGAGAATGAGGCCGTTGCCGTCGCTGGTCACATGAACGAGGTTCATGGGCGGCGCGCCGATGAAACTTGCGACGAAGGTGCTCGCCGGCTTCTCGTAGATATCCAGCGGCGCCCCGATCTGCTCGACGGCACCGGCATTCATCACCACCAGGATATCGGCGAGCGTCATGGCTTCGAGCTGGTCATGCGTGACATAGACGCTGGTCACCCCGAGCTGGCGCTGGAGGTTCTTGATCTCCACCCGCATCTGCCCGCGCAGTTTCGCGTCGAGGTTCGACAGCGGCTCGTCGAAGAGGAACACTTTCGGGTTGCGGACGATGGCGCGGCCCATGGCGACGCGCTGGCGCTGGCCGCCGGATAGTTCGCGCGGGCGGCGATCGAGGAGATGCGTCAGTTCCAGCGTCTGGGCGGCCTCGCGCACCCGCTTGTCGATCTGGTCCTTCGGCATGCCGCGATTGCGCAGGCCATAGGCCATGTTGTCATAGACCTTCATATGCGGATAGAGCGCATAATTCTGGAACACCATGGCGATATCGCGCTCGGCGGGTCCAAGGTCGTTGACCGTCCTGTCGTCGATCCGCACGGTGCCGCCGGTGATCGATTCCAGCCCGGCGATCATGCGCAGCAAGGTTGATTTGCCGCAGCCGGAGGGGCCGACCAGCACGCAGAGCGCGCCATCCTCGATGGCGATGTTCACGCCCTTGACCGCTTCTACCGAGCTGCCATAGACCTTGCGGACATCGGTCAATTCTACGCTTGCCATAAATCACTTCTCCGTTTCGACCAAGCCGCGCACGAACCAGCGTTGCATCAGGACGACAACGAGAATGGGCGGGACAATGGCAAGAATGCTGGTGACCATCACCAGATGCCATTCGGTATCGGCATCGGCGAAGGAGATCATTTTCCGCAGGCCGATCACGATCGTGGCCATGTCGTTGCGGTTCGTCATGAGCAGCGGCCAGAGATATTGCGTCCAGCCATAGATGAAGAGGATGACGAAGAGCGCGGCGATGTTGGTCTTCGACAAGGGAAGCAGGATGTCCTTGAAGAAGCGCCAGGGCCCGGCGCCATCGACGCGCGCCGCTTCCACCAGTTCGCCGGGGATCGTCATGAAGAATTGCCGGAACAGAAGGGTCGCCGTGGCCGAAGCCATGAGCGGCAGGATCAGCCCGGTATAGGTATCGATGAGGCCGAGATCGACCATGATCTTGTAGGTCGGCAGGATGCGCACCTCGACGGGGAGCATCAATGTGATGAAAATCAGCCAGAAGAACACCATGCGCCCGGGGAAGCGGAAGAACACGATGGCATAGGCCGAGAGGATGGAAATGACGATCTTGCCGATCGCTATGCCAAGCGCCATCACCAGCGTATTGAACAGCAGCCGGCCGACGCCGACGCCGCCGATGCGCCCGACGCCGCCGAACAGCGCCGCCTTGTAGTTCTCCCAGAAATGGGCGCCGGGCAGGAGCGACAGCGGCGGACGCATCACCTCCTGCAGGGTCTGCGTCGAGGCGACGAAGGTGTAGTAGATCGGAAAGGCGACGATCACTATGCCCAGGATCAGGATGAAATGGGCGATGAAGCGGCCTATGGGATTGTTCTCGATCATGTCCGCATCCTAGCCGTAATGGACTTTCCGCTCGACATAGCGGAACTGAATGGCCGTCAGGGCAATGACGATGACCATGAGGATCACCGATTGCGCTGCCGAGTCGCCGAGAATGAGGTTGACGAAACCGTCATTGTAGACCTTGTAGACCAGTGTTTCCGTTGCCTTGCCGGGGCCGCCGCCGGTGACGGCATGGATGATGCCGAACGTGTCGAAGAAGGCGTAGACGGTATTGACGACGAGCAGGAAGAAGGTCGTCGGCGCCAGCAGCGGAAAGATGATCGTCCAGAACCGCTTGTTTTCGCCCGCGCCATCGATGGCGGCGGCTTCGATGAGCGATTTCGGGATGCTTTGGAGGCCGGCGACGAAGAACAGGAAATTGTAGCTTATCTGCTTCCACGCCGCCGCGGCGACGACCAGCACCATGGCCTGGCCGCTGTCCAGCAGCGGATCCCAATTATAGCCGGTAGAGCGGATCAGATAGGCGAGGGTGCCCATCGAGGGGTTGAACAGGAAGAGCCACAGCATGCCGGCGATTGCCGGCGCCACCGCGTAGGGCCAGATGAGCAATGTGCGGTAGATGCCCTTGCCGCGCACGACCTTGTCGGCCATGACGGCGAGCAAAAGCGCGAGCGCCATCGCTATCAGCGCGGTCGCCACCGAAAAGACCACGGTCACCTGCAGGGAATTCAGGTAGTTCGGATCGTTGAGGACGCGCTTGAAATTGCCGAGGCCGACGAATTGCGTCGCCAGACCGAACGGGTCCTCGCGCAGCACCGATTGCTGGATGGCCTGCGAGGCAGGCCAATAGAAGAAGATGATGGTGATCGCGAGCTGCGGGGCAAGGAGAAGATAGGGCAATAATTTATTCGGAAACGTCACGCGGGTGGACGATGCCATGAATAATCTCGCTTTATCAAAGAGGGATCCGTCCGCGCTGAAATTCCGCGGACGGATTGCGTTGCAACGATGCTTACTGGCCGATGGCCTGCTTTATGGCGGCATTGCCGCGCTCTACAGCATTGTCGAGCGCCTGCTGGGCGGTCTGCTTGCCGGCCAGCATGTTCTCGAACTCCTCGTTCTCGATATCGCGGACCTGCGGAAGATTGACGAGGCGAACGCCCTTGGAGTTCTCGGTCGGTGCCTTGCCCATCATCTGCTTGATCGGGATCTCGCGCGCCGGGTTCTTGTCGTAGAAGCCGGATTTCTTCGTCTCTTCATAGGCTGCGAGCGTAACCGGGAGGTAGCCCGAGACCTGATGCAGGCGCGCCTGGATTTCGGTCTTCGACAGGAAGGCGAAGAAGGCGGCGACGCCCTTGTACTGCTCGTCGGATTTTCCGGCGAAGACCCAGAGGCTCGCGCCGCCGGGCGTGGTGTTCTGCGGTGCGCCCTGGGCTTCCGGCTCATAGGGCAGCTGCCCGGTGCCGTAATTGATACCCGACTTGACGACATCGCCCAGACCGCCGGAGGATTCGGTGAAGATGCCGCATTCACCGGAGGTGAAGAGCTGCTTGGCTTCCGAGGTGCGTCCGCCGTAACGGAAGGTGCCGTCCTTGGCGAGATCGGCCAGTTCCTGGAAATGCTTGACGAAGATCGGGGCGTTGATCTTCAGTTCGACGTCGGTTCCGGCAATGCCGTTCTCGTTGCTGCCGAAGGAGACGTTGTTCCAGGCGGCAAAATTCTCGGTATGGATCCATGTGAGCCAGGTCGAGGTATAGCCGCAATTGGCCGCGCCGCTGGTCTTGATCTTCTTCGCCGCTTCCCAGACTTCCGGCCAGGTCTTCGGCGGGTTGTTCTCGTCGAGACCTGCCTTCTTGAAGATGTCCTTGTTGTAATAAAGGATCGGCGAGGAGCTGTTATAGGGGAAGGACAGCATGGTGCCGTCCGGCTTCGAATAATAGGCGACGATGCCCGGCAGATAGAGGCTCTTGTCGAACTTCGAATCGCCCATCGACAGGATGTCGGCGACCGGCTTGATGGCGCCCTCGGCGCCCATCATGACGCCCGTGCCCGCATCGAAGACCTGGATGATGTCCGGTGCCTGCTTGGCGCGGAAGGCCGCAATGCCGGCATTCAGCGTTTCGGGATAGGTGCCCTTGAATACGGGCGTTACCTTGTATTCGCTCTGGCTTTCGTTGAATTCCTTGGCCAGCGTGTTCACCACCTCGTTGTTGGCGCCGGACATGGCGTGCCACCAGGAGACTTCGGTGACGGCAAAGGATGAAGTGGACGAGGCGAGGATAAAGCCTAGTGCAAGGCTGATCTTGCGGCTGTCAATCTGCATTTGTTTCTCCCATTCGTGAGGCGTCATCTTCAGTGCGCTTGCGGTCAGTATCCTTATTATGTGACAGACAAACAACAGTTTTCTGTCCGCCGGCCTTTTTCGGACGGCCGGCCTGTGGAAAAATGCGCAGCTGTTCACTTATCGGGGCTTCAGATCAGGGTGACGCCCGCCTTCAGCATGCGATCGGTCATGATCTTCATGGAGCCGGCAAGGTCGATGCCGCGGCAGGCATCCATCAGCACCTCGGCGGTGAAACCCTGGCTGACGGCGTCGAGCGCCGAATAGGCCACGCAGAAATCCGTGGCAAGGCCGACAAAGGTGACATGGGTAATGCCCCGTTCGCGCAGATAGCCCGCAAGCCCCGTCGGCGTCCGGCGGTCGTTCTCGAAAAAGGCCGAATAGCTGTCGATGTGCGGGCGGAAACCCTTGCGGATGACGAGCTGCGCCTTGGTCCAGTGCAGATCCGGATGGAACTCGGCGCCGACCGAGCCCTGGACGCAGTGGTCGGGCCATAATGTCTGCTCGCCATAGGGCATGGCGATCGTGTCGAAGGGCGCTCTTCCGGGATGCGAGGAGGCGAAGCTCGAATGCTGCGCCGGGTGCCAGTCCTGGGTGAGGATGACACGGTCGAAACGAAGGATGAGCTTGTTGACGATCGGCAGGATTTCATCGCCGGCGTCGACGGCGAGCGCGCCACCGGGGCAGAAATCATTCTGCACGTCGATGACGATCAGGGCGTCCTTGGTCATTGTCGGGTTCTCTCGGTGAGCGGCAAGACTACGGCCAAGCGGCGGCCCGCGTCAACGCGCGTAGTGCGTATCGCCGCCGACCCAGACATGGTTCACATCGAGATCGTCGCCGAGATGGACGATGTCGGCGGCATAGCCGGCGGCGATCCTGCCGCGATGATGATCGATGCGGATGCTCTGCGCCGGGTAGAGCGACGCCATGCGCAACGCCTCTTCCAGCGGCAGGCCGAGCTCGCGATGGACGAAGCGCACCGCCGATATCATGTCGAGATCGGCACCGGCCAGCGTGCCGTCGGCCAGGGTCAGCCGTCCGCCGGCGCGGGTGATCGTGCGGCCATTGAGCGTGAGCGTGGTGATGTCGGTGCCGATGGTGGACATCGCGTCGGTCACCAGGAATATGCGGCCGGGTCCCTGCTTGGCGCGCAGGGCGATCGACATCGCCGCCTTGTCGACATGGAAGCCGTCGGCGATCAATCCGGCCGAGAGCGCGCCGGACTGCAGGGCGGCGCCGACGAGTCCGGGGCTGCGGTGGCCGAGCTGGCTCATGGCGTTGAACAGATGCGTGACCATGCTGGCGCCGGCGTCGCATGCGGCCATCGCCACCTCGAAGCTGGCGCCGCTATGGCCGAGGCTGACGATGATGCCGGCATCGGCCATGGCGGTGATCTTTTCCGCCGGCACCGTTTCGGGCGCAAGCGTCGTCAGCAGCACGGGTATCTCCTGCGCCGCCTCTATGATGGCGACGAGATCGGCATCGTCCATCGGCCGGATCAGTTGCGGATCGTGCGTTCCCTTGTGGCTGACCGAAAGATGCGGGCCTTCGAGGTGGAGGCCGGCAAAGCCCGGCACCCGGTCGCGCGCCGCTGCCCTGGCGGCGGCAATGGCGGCGGCGGTGATTGCGGGCGTGTCGGTGATCAGCGTCGGCAGGAGCGCCGTGGTGCCGAAGGCGAAATGCGCGCTGCATATGCGGGCGATGATTTCGGCGCTGGGGCCGTCATTGAGCAGGACGCCGCCGCCGCCATTCACCTGGACGTCGATGAAGCCGGGAACGAGCCTGCCGCCCGGGAGCGCGACGCGTCGCGTTTCGGCCGGAAGCGAGCCGGCGGCAACGATGCCGGCAATGGTGCTGCCATCGACGACGAGCGCGCAATCGGAGTGCCATTCATCGCCGTCGAATATCTCGGCCCCGACAAGGGCAAATTCCGTGCTCATAGAGTTTCGGTCACTTTTCGCAAATGGGGCGGCTGGTCGGGATTATGGCCCCGGCTGCGCGCGAATGCTTCGACGAAGGCATAGAAGGATACAAGGGCGGCGAGGGGGTCGGTCAAGGGATGCGCGGTCGTCACGAAGGGCAGCGTCCTCGCCGACGCGGCCTTGTCCGAAGTGATGAACACGGCCGCGCCCTGTTCGGCCAAACGGTCCGCAGCTTCGGCGATCGAGGCTTCGGCGGCATCGCGCGAGGCGAGGACGAGGATGGGGAAATCCTTGCCGACGATGGCCTTCGGCCCGTGCATCACCTCGGCGGCACTGTAGGATTCGGCGTGGACGCCGCTGGTTTCCTTGAATTTGAGCGCGATCTCGTTGGAGATCGCCAGCGACGGACCACGGCCGAGCACGAAAAGCGAGGTCTCGTCCTTCAAGGCGGCGGCAAAGGGCGACCAATCGCAGGCGAGCGCCTTGGCGAGGGCCGCCGGAAGCGCATCGATGGCGGCCAGCAGATCGTCGTTCTCCGTCCAGTGGGCGATCAGCGCGAGGCCGGCGATAGCGGAACTGACGAAGGATTTGGTCGCCGCGACGCTGCGCTCCGGCCCCGCCAATATGTCGATCGGATATTCGCTGGTGCGGGCAAGGTCGGAATCGATCGCATTGGTGATGGCGATGGTCAGGGCGCCGCTCTGCCGCGCCGCCCGCGTCATGCTGACGATGTCGGGGCTCTTGCCGGATTGCGAGATCGACAGGGTGGCGGCCTGGCCGAGCTTCAGGCTGACGCCATAGATCGAGGCGACCGAAGGGCCGAGCGATGCCACCGGCACGCCCGCCGTCAATTCGCTGGCATATTTGAGAAAGGCGGCGGCGTGGTCCGAGGAACCCCGGGCGATGGAGGCCATGAATGGCGGGTTCTTCCTGCGCAGTTCGGCTCCGACCGAGGCCAGCATGCCGCGCGACTGGTCGAGAAACCGGGTCGCGACATCCGGGATCGATAGAATTTCTTCGCGCATGAGGGTGGTCAAAGCACTGCTCCTGATATTTCGGACGAGCTGCCGAGCTTCAGTTCGGCAACGAATTCATAGGCGTCGGCACGGTAGATCGACCGCGTGAACTCGATCACCCTGCCGGATTCCAGATAGGATATGCGCTCGATGTTGAGGCTGGCAGAACCCGCCGGCACCTGCAGCAGCTTCGCGTCGCTCTCCCGCAGGATTGCCGCGGAAATCCGCTGGATCGCGCGCGCCGGCCGATTGCCGCTCTCCGCCAGCACCGCATAGAGCGACAGCGTGACCAGTTCGGGATTTGGCAGCACCTGCACCGAAAGCGCGGCCCGCTCGATTGCCATGGGTGTGTCGTTGGCGACGCGCAGGCGGCTGATGCGGGCGACCTTTTCCCCCGAACTCAGCCCGAGCGTCACCATTTCTTCCGGCGAGGGCGCATAGACGCCGCGATCGAGCCATGTGGAGCGCACGATCATGCCGCGCCGCGCCATGTCCTCGGTGAAGGAGGTGAGGTGCGTCAGCGACTGCTCGACACGGGCCGAACGGGGCGCGACGAAGGTGCCGGAACCGTGGCGCTGGACCAGCAGCCCCTCCTGCACCAGTCCCTGCACGGCCTTGCGCACCGTGACGCGCGAAATATCCGCCATGGCCGCGAGTTCCCGTTCCGGCGGCAAGGCATCGCCGGGATTGAGCAAGCCGTCGCGCACGGCATTTTCGATCAGGCGCTGCAGTTTCACGTAGAGCGGCCCGCCCATGGTGGAGCCGTCATTCAGCGACGGCAGTATCGAGACCAGTCCGTCAGCCATGGATACGCTCCAATGCAAATTGCTTCACCGCCAGCTGCACGGCCCCCGTCAGGGCATCGTTCAACGGCTTGTGCAGCCGCGCGCGATAGGCGGGCGAAAGCCGCGGTTCGTAGAGCGGTCCCAGCCCGCCAAGCAGCGCCAGGCGGTGTGCGCCCGGCTGCATGACCGTCGCGAGGCCTTCTTCGATCTGGCGAACCGCCGCATCGAGCAGCCCCGCCGCGACCGCATCGCCATTATCCGCGTGGTCGAAGATCATCGGCGCCAATGCGCCGAAATCGCTCGGCGTCGCCGCATGGGCGAATTGCACGATCGCATGGGGATCGCCGCCAAACCGCGCCATGACCTTTGCCGTCAGGCCGGAGGAGGGGTGGAACCCGTCATGGGCGAGCAGCGTCTCTTCAAGCAGCGCCCGGCCGAGCCGTGCGCCGCCGCCAAGATCGCCGACCTTGAAGCCCCAGCCGCCGGCAAAGCGCACTTCGCCCCCGGCCCGGGTAATGAAGGCCGAGCCTGTGCCAAGGATGACGACCGTGCCGTCATGATCGCCGATGGCGCCCTGAAGGGCGATGAAACCGTCGGAATGGACGCTGGCATTGCGGAAGGGCAGCGCCGCGCGCAAGTCGGCGGCATTGCTGCCGACATTGGCCCCGGCAAGGCCGAGAACCGCGTCAAGCGAGGAGATTTCAGCGGCATCCAGTCCCGCATCCCGCAGCGCGAATGTCGTGGCCTCGATGATATTGGCGCGGGCGACGTTCATATCGGTCATGATATTGGCCGAGCCGCTGCGGCCCGTGCCGAGAATGCGGCCTTCCATATCCGCCACGGCCGCCCTGCAGCCAGTGCCTCCGCCATCAATTCCCAGGAGATAAGTCACGCGATTGCCCTCCATCACCTAGAATACCAATAAAGTACCAATAGCCAAGTGTTAATTTCGGTAAATGATCGTTTTTGCCAAATTGGCTGATTTTATTGGGTAAATTACAGCACGCCTGCGCCATGGTCAGAAAATTTTAAGATTTGCTGGACAAGTGGTATTTTTTTGGCATTAATTACACCAACGAGGAGAAATCAGTGGCGCTTACCCGCACAGAGCAACGCAACGACAAGGCCGTCGGGCTGGACGAGAAGTCGCCCGCCGAGGTTCTTGGCCTGCTGCTCGATGCCCAGATCGCTGCGGCCGAAGCGGTGCGCCCGGCGCTTCCTTCCATTGCCCGTGCGGCCCATCTCGCTGCCCGGACGCTTGCCGATGGCGGGCGTCTCGTCTATGCGGCGGCGGGCAGTTCCGGCCTGATGGCGCTGGCCGATGCACTCGAAATTCCAGGCACATACGGTATCGCGGCCGACAGGATCGTGCTTCTGCTGGCGGGCGGTCTCGCCAGCCTGGAGCGTCTCGCCGGCGGCTACGAGGACGATGTCGAGCAGGCCTCGCGCGATATTGCCGGCGCGAATATAGGCCCGAAGGATTGCCTCATCGCCATTTCCGCCAGCGGCACGACCCCCTATGCGCTCGGCGCGATGGGGCAGGCGCGGCAGCGCGGCGCGAGGATCATCGGCATCGCCAACAACAGCAATGTCCCTTTGCTCGACGCCGCCGATGTCGCGATCGTGCTCGAAACGCCGGCGGAGATCGTGGCGGGATCGACGCGGATGGGGGCGGGCACGGCGCAGAAACTGGCGCTCAACCTCATGTCCACGCTGATGGCCGTCGAGCTCGGCCATGTGCATGACGGCTATATGGTCAATCTCATTGCCGACAACATCAAATTGCGCGATCGCGCCGCGCGGATCGTCGCGGCGATCAGCGGCTGCGATCTCGATGCGGCGCGCCGCCATCTCGATTCCAGCGGCGGCTCGGTCAAGGCGGCGGTGCTTCTGGCGGCCGGCGCGGAAAATGGCAATGCGGCATTAGGAATTCTCGAAAGCAATCAACAGAGGCTTCGCCCGGCGCTTTCGGAACTGAAAGGGAGCATGGCTCTCGTCAACGGCACTGCTGAGGGTGCAACAGGAGACTAAAATGGGAAGCAAGACATTGAAGACATTGCTGATGGCCAGCAGCATTCTGGCAGGCGCCGGAATGGCGAATGCCCAGGAGACCACCCTGACCATCGAAAGCTGGCGCACGGACGACCTTGCGATCTGGCAGGAAAAGCTCATCCCGGCCTTCGAGGCCAAGAACCCCGGCATCAAGGTCAAGTTCGCACCGACGCCGCCGACGGAATATGACGCCGCTCTCGGCGCGCGCTTCGATGCGGGCAGCGCCGGCGACATCATCACCTGCCGGCCGTTCGACAAGTCGCTGGAGCAGTTCAAGCGCGGCAATCTGACCAGCCTGAACGACCTTGCCGGCATGAAGAACTTCTCCGACGTCGCCAAGGCGGCCTGGACGACGGACGATGGCAAGGACACGTTCTGCGTGCCGATGGCCTCGGTCATCCATGGATTCATCTATAACCAGGAAGCCTTTGAAAAGCTGGGCATAAAGGTTCCGGCCACGGAAGAGGAATTCTTCGCCGCGCTGGAAAAGATCAAGGCCGACGGCACCTACATCCCGATGGCGATGGGAACGAAGGACCTGTGGGAAGCCGCCACCATGGGCTACCAGAATATCGGGCCTACCTACTGGAAGGGCGAAGAGGGCCGCGCCAAGCTGATCAAGGGCGAGGCCAAGCTCACCGATCCGGAATGGGTCGAGCCCTACAAGGTGCTTCTGAAGTGGAAGGACTATCTCGGCGACGGCTTCGAGGCGCAGACCTACCCGGACAGCCAGAACCTGTTCACGCTCGGCCGCGCGGCGATCTATCCCGCCGGTTCGTGGGAGATCGGCCTGTTCAACACGCAGGTGCAGTTCAAGATGGGCGCATTCCCGCCGCCGGTGAAGAAGGCGGGCGATGAATGCTACATCTCCGACCACAATGATATCGGCGCCGGCCTCAACGCCAAGAGCAAGCATCCCGAGGAAGCAAAGAAGTTCCTCGACTGGGTTGCCTCGCCCGAATTCGCCGAGATCTACGCCAATGCGCTGCCGGGCTTCTTCAGCCTGAACTCGACGCCGGTGAAGATGCAGGACCCGCTGGCCCAGGAATTCGTCTCCTGGCGCGAGAAGTGCAAGCCGACGATCCGGTCCACCTACCAGATCCTGTCGCGCGGCACGCCGAACCTCGAAAACGAAACCTGGGTCGAATCCGCCAATGTGATCAACGGCACCGATACGCCGGAGGCGGCTGCGAAGAAGCTGCAGGACGGGCTCGACAGCTGGTACAAGCCCGCCAAGTAAGCCGATGGCGCGTGGCTCGCCACGCGCCGCCAATCGTGAGGGTGCGGCCTTGCCCACCCTCGTATGCCAGATATCGGGCGCCTGACATCGGGCGCCCGACATCGGGGGCTGATATCGGGCACCTGACATCGGGCAGATGCCGGGAAATCGCGGCCTGGAACAAAACTGGGATTTGGGGTTCATGAGCACTATCGAGCAATCATCGGCCATTGCCGGCGGCGACAGGCGTCCGCGGCGCTGGCACATATTGGTGTTCCTCGCGCCTGCGCTCCTCATCTACACGGCCGTGATGATCCTGCCGCTGATCGAGACGCTGCGGCTGTCGCTGTTCAATGTCAGGGACGGGCAGAGCGTTTTCGTCGGCTTGGGCAATTTCGGCGTTCTCTTCGGCGATACGCGCTGGGCCGCGAGCTTCTGGAATGCGCTGAAGAACAATTTCGTGTTCTTCGCCATCCACATGCTGGTGCAGAACCCGATCGGCGTGGCGCTTGCGGCGCTGCTCTCGGTGCCGAAGCTGCGCTTCGCCGCCTTCTACCGCACGGCGCTTTTCCTGCCGACGCTGCTGTCATTCGTCATCGTCGGCTTCATCTGGAAGCTGATCCTGTCGCCGATCTGGGGCGTCTCGCCCTTTCTCCTCGATCTCGTCGGCCTCAAATCGCTGTTCTCGCCATGGCTCGGCAAGCCCGGCAGCGCGCTGATCGCCGTCTCGCTGATCTCGGTCTGGCAATATGTCGGCATACCGATGATGCTCATCTACGCCGCCATGCTGAACATCCCGGACGAGGTGCTGGAAGCGGCGGAATGCGATGGGATCACCGGCTGGAGCCAGTTCTGGAAGATCAAGCTGCCGCTGATCCTTCCTTCCATCGGCATCATCTCGATCCTGACCTTCGTCGGCAATTTCAACGCCTTCGACCTCGTCTATACGGTGCAGGGCGCGCTTGCCGGTCCGGATGGTTCGACGGACATTCTCGGAACGCTGCTCTACCGCGTGTTCTTCGGATTCCAGCTGCAGATCGGCGACAAGTCGATGGGCGCGACCATTGCGACGGTGATGTTCCTCATCATCCTGTCCGGCGTCTGCCTCTACCTGTTTGCAATCCAGCGGCGCATGCGCCGGTATCAGTTCTGAGGGCGAGGGGACCATCATGGCAAGACCGACCGCATCTCCGTTCCGCATGGGCCTCGTGCATCTCGCGCTCGTCATCTATACGCTGATCGCGCTGTTCCCGGTGTTCCTCACGGTCATCAATTCGTTCAAGGACCGGTCGGCGATCTTCCGCGATCCCCTCGGCCTGCCGATGCCGAAATCCTTCAGCCTCGTCGGCTATGAGACGGTGCTCAAGCAGGGCGATTTCGCCCTCTATTTCCAGAACAGCTTCATCGTCACCGCGGTCTCGATCTTCTTCGTGCTGCTGTTCGGCGCCATGGCGGCCTTTGCGCTGTCCGAATACCGCTTTCGCGGCAATACGCTGATGGGGCTCTATCTCGCCCTCGGCATCATGATCCCCATCCGCCTCGGCACCGTGGCAATCCTGCAGGGCATGGTGGCGACCGGCCTCGTCAATACGCTGACCGCGCTCATCCTGGTCTATACGGCGCAGGGGCTGCCGCTCGCCGTCTTCATCCTCAACGAGTTCATGCGCACCGTCTCGGACGATCTGAAGAATGCCGGGCGCATCGACGGCCTGTCGGAATATTCGATCTTCTTCCGCCTGGTGCTGCCGCTGGTGCGGCCCGCCATGGCGACGGTCGCGGTCTTCACCATGATCCCGATCTGGAACGATCTGTGGTTTCCGCTGATCCTCGCGCCGAGCGACGCCACCAAGACCATCACGCTGGGCTCGCAGGTGTTCATCGGCCAGTTCGTGACCAATTGGAACGCGGTTCTGGCGGCGCTGACGCTGGCGATCGTGCCGGTGCTGGTACTCTACATGCTTTTCTCGCGGCAGTTGATCCGCGGCATCACCGCAGGAGCAGTGAAATGACGGACAGGCCGATAAGGGTACTCGTGGCCGGGCTCGGCAATATGGGGCGGAGCCATGCGCTGGCCTATCATGAAAATCCCGGCTTCGAGATCGTCGGGCTGGTCAACCGCTCGGTGGTCGAACTGCCGCCGCAGCTTGCGTCCTATACGATCCATCCGTCCTACGAACGGGCCCTGGCCGAGCTGAAGCCCGATCTCGTCTCGATCAATACCTATTCCGACAGCCATGCGGACTATGCAATTGCCGCCATGGAGGCCGGCGCGGACGTGTTCGTGGAGAAGCCGCTGGCGACCAGTGTCGCCGATGCGGAGCGCGTGGTGGCGGCGGCGGTGAAACATGGCCGCAAGCTGGTGATCGGCTATATCCTGCGCCATCACCCGTCATGGATGCGGCTGATCGAGGAGGCGCGCAAGCTCGGCGGTCCCTACGTCTTCCGGATGAACCTCAACCAGCAATCGAGCGGCCCGACATGGGAGACGCACAAATCGCTGATGAAGACCACCTCGCCGATCGTCGATTGCGGCGTGCATTATCTCGACGTGATGCTGCAGATCACCGATGCGAGGCCGGTGCAGGTGAGGGGGATGGGCGTGCGGCTCTCCGGCGAGATCGCCGACGACATGTATAATTACGGCCATCTGCAGGTGCTGTTCGACGATGATTCCGTCGGCTGGTACGAGGCGGGCTGGGGCCCGATGATCTCGGAAACCGCCTTCTTCGTGAAAGACGTCATCTCGCCGGCCGGCTGCGTCTCCATCGTCATGGACCAGAACGCCAAATCCGACGATATCGACTCGCATACGAAGACATCGACGATAAAGCTGCATTCGGCCGCGACCGGCCCGGATGGCCGCTTCGCCAGGGCCGACACGCTGCTCGACATGGCGGGCGAGCCCGGCCACCAGGAGCTTTGCGACCGTGAACAGGCCTTCGTGCTGAAGGCGATCCGCGAGGACATGGATCTGGGCCGCCACATGCGCGATGCGGTACGCTCGCTCAGCGTCTGCCTGGCGGCGGATGAGAGCGTGCGCACGGGCCGGCCGGTCGATCTGACGATTTGATTCAAGAGACAGGAACAAGACATTGGGTTCTTTGAAGATTCAAGACATTCGCAAGTCCTTCGGCCACGTGGACGTTCTCAAGGGGATCGATCTGGAGGTCGAGGATGGGGAGTTCGTGATCTTCGTTGGCCCTTCCGGTTGCGGCAAGTCCACCCTGTTGCGGGTCATTGCGGGTCTCGAGGATGCGACGTCCGGCGATATCCTCATCGATGGCAAGCGCGTCAACAACACGCCGCCGGCCAAGCGCGGCATTGCCATGGTGTTCCAGACCTATGCGCTCTATCCGCACCTGACGGTGCGGGACAATATGGGCCTCGGGCTGAAACAGGCCGGAAAACCCGCTGCCGAGATCAAGGAACGCACCGCCATCGCCTCGGCCATGCTGTCGCTCGACGATTATCTCGAACGCCGCCCGTCCGAGCTTTCCGGCGGCCAGCGCCAGCGTGTCGCCATCGGGCGGGCCATCGTGCGCGAGCCCGAGCTGTTCCTCTTCGACGAACCGCTGTCCAATCTCGATGCGGCGCTGCGCGTCAATACGAGGCTTGAGATCGCCCGGCTGCATCGCCAGCTCAAGGCGACGATGATCTACGTCACCCATGACCAGGTCGAAGCCATGACGCTGGCCGACAAGATCGTCGTGCTCAACAAGGGCAGGATCGAGCAGGTCGGCACGCCGATGGAGCTCTACAACAATCCCCAGACGGTGTTCGTCGCGGGTTTCATCGGCTCGCCGCAGATGAACCTCATCGACGGCGGCAAGCTTGGCGATACGGCGAAAACGGTCGGCATCCGGCCCGAGCACATCCAGGTAAGCGCCAAGGAAGGCACCTGGAAAGGCTCGGTCATCCATGTCGAACATCTCGGCGCCGACACGATCCTCTATCTGCAGACGGAATTCGGCCCGCTGACGGTGCGCCTGTTCGGCGAGCACGATTACGAGGTGGACGGCGTGCTCTACGCCACGCCGGACAAGGGCCGGACCTATCGCTTCGACGCCGAAGGCAAGATCGTCCGCAGCTAGATACCCAACCATCGCGGGCATGACATTGCGCCTTGTTTCGTCCATAGTCGCCGCGCGCGGGGAGTCGCCTGCGTGCTGCATGTGACATGAAGATCGAGGACTGGTGAAGATGGTTTGGACTGCTGACGCGAAGCGCTACGACACGATGAAATATAATCGCTGCGGACGCAGCGGCCTGAAGCTCCCGGCGATATCCCTCGGCCTCTGGCATAATTTCGGCAATGATACGCCACACGGCCTGAAGCAGTCGATCTGCCGGCAGGCCTTCGATCTCGGCATCACCCATTTCGACCTCGCCAATAATTACGGCCCGCCGCCCGGTTCCGCCGAGACCGCCTTCGGCGAGATACTGCGCACGGATTTCAAGCCCTACCGCGACGAATTGATCATTTCGTCCAAGGCCGGCTATGGCATGTGGCCCGGCCCCTATGGCGAGTGGGGCAGCCGCAAATACCTGATTGCCAGCTGCGACCAGAGCCTGAAGCGGCTCGGCCTCGACTATGTCGACATATTCTATTCGCACCGCTTCGATCCCGATACGCCGCTCGAAGAGACCATGATGGCGCTCGATCACATCGTACGTTCGGGCCGGGCGCAATATGTCGGGATTTCCTCCTATAATGCGCGCCGCACGCGCGAGGCGGCCGCCATTCTCGAACAGCTCGGCACGCCGTGCCTCATTCACCAGCCGAGCTATTCGATGATCAATCGCTGGATCGAGGAAGACGGGCTGGTCGATGCGCTGGATGAACTCGGCATCGGTTCCATCGTGTTCTCGCCGCTGGCGCAGGGCATGCTGACCGACAAATATCTGAAGGGCGTGCCGGAGGAGAGCCGCGCGGCGCAGGGAAAATCGCTCAATCCGGAATTCCTGAGCGAGAAGAACATCGCCAATATCCGCGGCCTGAACGAGATTGCATTGAAGCGCGGCCAGACCCTGGCGCAGATGGCCCTGGCCTGGGTGCTGCGCGGCGGCCGCATCACCACGGCGCTCATCGGGGCCAGCAAGCCGCAGCAGGTCGTCGATTGCGTCAAGGCGCTCGACAATATCGAGTTCACCGATGCGGAACTGGCGGAGATCGACGTTTTCGCCAATGATGCCAACATCAATCTCTGGGCTGCCTCCGCCGAGCGCAAGGGGCCGGCACGCAAGCCGGTCAAGGTGGACTGACGGGGACGATTTACCAGATTCCGGGTCACCAGATGCAGGGTGATTGGCAGCGCGCGTGCAATGTGCGAAATCATTGCCGCGCAGATTTGCAGATTGGAAGTATTCGATGAAGATTGCGATGATTGGGACCGGATATGTCGGTCTGGTGTCGGGCGTTTGCTTTGCGGAATTCGGTTTTCAGGTCACTTGCGTCGACAAGAACCCGGCCATCATCGAGCGGCTGCGGGCCGGCGAGGTGACGATCTTCGAGCCCGGGCTCGACGAATTGCTGATGCGCAATGTCCGCGACGGCCGGCTGACCTTCACCACGGAACTCGCCGCCACCGTCGCCGATGCCGATGTGGTGTTCGTCGCCGTCGGCACGCCTTCACGCCGCGGCGATGGCGAGGCGGACCTGCAATATATCCACGCCGCCGCCGACGAGATCGCCGCGGCGATGAAACCCGGAGCCGTCATCGTCATCAAGTCGACCGTCGTCGTCGGCACCAATGCGGCGGTGCGCGAGCGTATCGCGCAGGCACGTCCCGGCGTTCCGTTCTCGATGGTGTCGAACCCGGAATTCCTGCGCGAGGGATCGGCGGTGGAGGATTTCATGCGCCCCGACCGCGTCGTCGTCGGCGTGCATGACGAGACCGGCGCGGCTGCCATGCGCCGTGTCTACAAGCCGCTTTACCTGCGCGAGACGCCGATGATCGTGACCACGCTCGAAAATGCCGAGCTGATCAAATATGCGGCCAATGCCTTCCTCGCCATGAAGGTGACCTTCATCAACGAGGTCGCCGACCTCTGCGAAAAGGCGGGCGGCAACGTCCAGGACGTGGCGCGGGCGATCGGCATGGACAATCGCATCGGCTCGAAATTCCTGCATGCCGGGCCGGGCTTCGGCGGTTCGTGCTTTCCCAAGGATACGCGCGCCTATGCCGCGACCGGGCGCAAGCTGGAGGCGCCGCAGACGCTGATCGAGCAGGTGGTCGCCATCAATGAAAACCGCAAGCGTTCGCTGGCGCAGCGCGTGGTGGAAGCGGCGGCAAGGACCAGCGCGAGAACGGTCGCCGTGCTCGGCATCGCCTTCAAGCCGAACACCGACGACATTCGCGAGTCGCCCTCGCTCGACATCATACCGGCGCTGCAGGCGGCGGGCCTGACGGTGCGGGCGCATGATCCGGAGGCGCGGCAGGCCGCCGAGGCGGTGCTCCCCGGCGTGGTATGGTGCTCTTCGTCCTATGAGGCGGTCCGGGGCGCGGGCATCACCGTCCTGATGACGGAATGGAATGCCTATCGCGCGCTGGATCTCGGGAGGGTCGCCGAACTGATGGACGGCAAGGTCTTCTTCGACATGCGCAATGTGTTCAATTCACAGGATCTCGAAGGTTCGGGACTGGAATATCACTCCGTCGGCCGGCCATTGATCCGCTAGACCGGAGCGCGACGCGAATCAGGTGTCCTGCGTCAGCGACTTCTTCTCGTTGGCGATGAGCCAGAGATTGCGGATATAGACGAAGAGGCCGAGGCCCTGGCCGGCAATGAAGACGGGGTCCTTGCGCACCACGGCATAGACGAACAGCAGCGTGCCGCCGATCAGCGAAAAGAACCAGAAGGCGACGGGCACGACGCTGCGCTTCGCCTTTTCGGAAGCCAGCCATTGCACGACGAAGCGCATGGTGAAACAGCCCTGGGCGAAAAAGCCGAGCACGATCCAGGCGTCGAACTGGGCGACGAAGACCGAGTGCAGCCAGTTTGAAAATGCGTCAGCCATGGCCGATCTCCGTAATCTTTGGAACCGTCTTTCGACGTCTTCTCAGCCACCATACCCCGTAGAGGTCGAGGATGCCGCGCAGGCCGCGGTCGAGGATACCGTAATTGGATTTGCCGTGCCGCCGCTCGCGGTCGACGACGTCGACATGAACCGTGCCGTAGCCCTCGCGCAGGACGAGGGCGGGCAGATAGCGGTGCCAGCCGTCGAAGAACGGCAATTCGCGAAACAGCTGCGCGTGGACCGCCTTGAGGCCGCAGCCGCTGTCGCGGGTATTGTCCTTGAGGATCGACTGGCGCAGCCCATTGGCAAAGCGCGACGATATCTGCTTCAGCTTGCTGTCCGTCCGCTTCAGCCGCTGGCCGGCGGCAATGCCGATGGCGGGGCCGGCGGCGATCAGCGCATCGGCGAGAACCGGGAGATAGGCCGGATCGTTTTGCCCGTCGCCATCCATGGTGACGATCACCGCGCCGCGCGCCGCAAAGACGCCGGAGCGCACCGCGGCGCTCTGGCCGGCCGACTTGTCATGGTGGATGTGGCGCAGCTGCGGCGCCGTCTTCATCCGCTCCTGGAGCGCGGTGCCGGTCGCATCGGTGGAGCCGTCATCCACGACGATGACTTCATAGTCGCGCCCCTTCATCGCCTCGTCGACTTCATCGAGCAGAAAGGCAAGATTGGCCGCTTCATTGCGGCAGGGGATGACAATGGTGATCGCGGGATTGCGCAAAGATGGAAGCTCTCGTCATTATTTCTGGCGCGCTCATACCATCGAATTGTGCGCTCTACCAACCAGTTTATTTGCCAAGGCGTATGTCCGTCAGCGTCCGCGCCGGGGTGATCGCCTCCGGATCGAGCCGTATTTCGATGATCGCCGGCTTGCCGCTGGCGAGCGAGCGCTGCCATGCGCCGTCGAACTCGCCGGTGGTCTCGACCGTCTCGCCATGGCCGCCGAATGCCCGGGCCAGCAGCGCGAAATCGGGGTTGGTCAGGTCCGTCGCCGAGACGCGGCCGGGATATTCCCGCTCCTGATGCATGCGGATCGTGCCGTAGATGGAATTGTTGACGACGATCGCGATGATCGGCAGCCGGTATTTGACCGCCGTGGCAAAATCCTGCCCGTTCATGAGAAAACAGCCGTCGCCGGCGAAGCAGACGACGGTTCGCTGCGGATATAATTGCTTGGCGGCGACGGCAGCCGGCAGGCCATAGCCCATGGAGCCGGATGTCGGCGCGGCCTGGGTGCCGAAGCGGCGGAAGCGATGGAAGCGGTGCAGCCATGTGGCGTAATTGCCGGCGCCATTGGTCATGATGGCATCCTCCGGCAGCACCGTCTCCAGGTAGGACATGATCGGTCCCATGGCGACAGCGCCGGGGCCGGTCTGCGGCGGTGTCGACCAGGCAAGATAGGCCTCATGCGCCGCGGCGGCCGCATCTGCCCATGCGACATGGGATGGCGGCGCCAGATGTTCCACCGCCTCGGCAAAGGCGTCCGGGGCGCTGTTGATCGCCTGGTGGGGCCTGTAGACGCGGCCGAGCTCTTCCGCGTCGGGGTGGACATGGATGAGCGTCTGGCGCGGATAGGGGCTCTCGACCAGCGAATAGCCGGAGGAGGGCATTTCGCCGAGCCGCCCGCCGACGAGGAGAAGCACGTCCGCCTCCCGGATGCGCTTCGCCAGAGCCGGGTTGATGCCAATGCCGACATCGCCGGCATAATTCGGGTGGAGATGGTCGAACAGCATCTGGCGCCGGAAGGAGCAGCCCACCGGCAGGTGCCATTTTTCGGCGAAGCGGGTGATGGAGTGCACCGCCTTCTCGCTCCAGCGCGAGCCGCCAAGGATCATGAAGGGGCGCTCGGCGCCCTGCAATCGATCCGCCAGCTTCTCGATCGCCGCGGGCGAGGGCGCGGTCTCCACCGGCTCGTAGCCCTGCGCGGCGACGGCTTCCACGCGGTCGGTCAGCATGTCTTCCGGCAGCGCCAGCACGACCGGTCCCGGTCGGCCCGAGGTCGCGACCGCGAAGGCGCGCGTGACGAATTCCGGAATGCGCCGTGCATCGTCGATTTCCGCCACCCATTTCGCCGTATCGGCGAAGAAGCGGCGATATTCGATCTCCTGGAATGCCTCGCGCTCGCGGGCATCCCGCTGCACCTGGCCGATGAAGAGGATCAGCGGCGTCGAATCCTGCCGCGCGATATGGATGCCCGGCGAGGCATTGGTGGCGCCGGGGCCGCGGGTGACGAAGCAGATGCCCGGCTTTCCCGTCAGCTTGCCCCAGGCTTCGGCCATCATCGCCGCGCCGCCCTCGGCCCGGCACACCGTCACGCCGATCGGGGCGTCGTGCAGGGCGTCGAGCACGGCGAGATAGCTTTCGCCGGGCACGCAGAACAGTCGCTCGGCGCCGTTTGCAATCAGGGAATCAACGATCAGTTCACCGCCGGTCTTCATCCTTCGCCTTTCCGATTTCCTCGAGAATTTCCGAACTGTGCTCGCCGAGGCGCGGCGAGGGCCGATCATAGGTCAATGGCGTCTTCGACAGCACGATGGGGCTCCGCACCGAGGGAATGGCATTGCCATGGCCGTCGTCGAGATCGAGCCGCAGCCCCCTTGCCACGATCTGCGGATCGGCGAACATCTCGCCGATCTCGTTGATCGGCCCGGCGGGAACCGCATTGCGCGAACATTCGAGCAGAAGGTCGGCGCGGGTGCGCAGGGCGGTCTCGGCAGAGATGAGCCGCGTCAGCTCGGCGCGGTTTTCGAGGCGGGCGCGATTGGTGAGGAAGCGCGGGTCGCTCGCCCATTCATTGCGCCCGACGATCGCGCAGAAGCGGGCGAACTGGCCGTCATTGCCGACGGCGAGGATCATGTGGCCGTCGGCGGTCGGTATGACCTCGTAGGGCGAGATATTGGGATGGGCATTGCCCATGCGCGTCGGGCTGCGGCCGGTGGCGAGATAGTTCATCGCCTGGTTGGCGAGGACGGCGGATTGCACGTCGAACAGCGCCATGTCCACCAATTGTCCTTCGCCAGTCCTTGCCGCATGGGCAAGCGCCGCCTGGATGGCGATGACGGCATAAAGCCCGGTGAAAATATCGGCGACGGCGAGCCCGACCTTCTGCGGCTGGCCCGCCGGGTCGCCGGTCACCGACATCAGGCCGGACATGCCCTGGATGATGAAATCGTAGCCGGCCTGCGCGGCATAGGGGCCGGTCTGGCCGAAGCCGGTGATCGAACAATAGACGAGGCGCGGATTTTCCGCGCGCAGGCTTTCATAGTCGAGGCCGTATTTTGCCAGGCCGCCGACCTTGAAGTTCTCCAGCACCACGTCGGCGCCGCGGCACAGGGCCTTGACGGTATCGCGGCCCTCTTCGGTGGTGAAATCGGCGGTGATCGAGCGCTTGCCGCGGTTGCAGGCGTGGAAATAGGCGGCGGAAAGGTTCTCGCCCTCGCGGCTGTTGATGAATGGCGGGCCCCAGCCGCGCGTCTCGTCGCCGCCGGCGGGGTTCTCCACCTTGATGACATCGGCGCCGAGATCGGCGAGCACCTGTCCGGCCCATGGCCCGGCAAGGACCCGTGCAAGCTCGACGACGCGAATTCCCTTCAGCGGGGCATTTGACAGCGGCGCTTCGGACATCATCTGCCGTCCCTGTTGAAACTCGCGAGCGCCCAGGCGGCGAAATCCCGCAGGATCATGTCTCGATTGATGTCGTTCAGCCCCTCATGGCGCGTATCGGGATAGATGGTGGCATTCACATTGCCAAAGCCGAGATTTCGCATTCTTCGTTCAAGTTCCTCCACCGCCTTGCCGCCTTCCGTTGCCGGATCGGCCGCGCCTCCCACCAGATTGATCGGCATGCCGCGGGCGAGCCGTGACAGCAGCCTATCGTCGGCGCCGTCGAATACAAAGCTGAATATATCGCGCCACATGCCGACGCTCGGCGGCCAGCCGCAAAGCGGGTCGGCAATATACGCATCGACTTCGGCGGGATCGCGCGACAACCAGTCGGCGTCGGTGCGTCCCTCGCCGGTGCGCCTGTTCCAGTCCCGGAAGGTCAGCTTCGGCAGGATCATGCTCGGCACGTCCGAGCCGAGCAGCATCCGTTCCGCCGCGAGAATGGCGATCGCCGCCCTGCCTGCCATGCCGGCGGAGAAACTGGCGTTCCAGATCGCCGCCGCATCGACGCGGCCGGGAAAGCGCATCGCATAGGCGAGGGCGATCAGCCCGCCCATCGAATGGCCGAAGATCAGCACCGGCAGGCCGGGATGGCGCTGGCGCATCTGCCGGTTGACGGCATCGACATCGCCCAGCACCAGCTCGGCCCCGTTTCGCGCGGCGAAGCGGCCGGCGCCCCCTGCGGCCAGGCCCGGCACGCGGCTGAAGCCATGGCCGCGATGGTCATGCGCATAGACGTGAAATCCGTGGCCCGCGAGATGGGCGGCGAAGCGGGCATAGCGCCGCGAATGTTCGCTCAGTCCGTGGTTGACGTGCACCAGCGCCCGGGGCTGGCCCGTCGCCGGCCAATGCCGCAGCGCGAGCATGGCTCCGGTCGGGCTCGCCAGGATTTCGGGCTCGTCGAAGTTCATTGCGAATCTGCGCGAATCTGCCATTTCAAGGCAGTTGACGGCCTGCCGTTTAATTAGTCAACGCGCAAAACTCGCATTAAAATGCCGGCAATTTTGCAATATTATGCCTAATTGATAGGCACACACTTGGCGTTGCAATTTTATTTTGCAAACCCCCTTGCAATGCTGTTTAACATGCCTCAAAACTTCCTTCCACGAGCTTTTTGGGCGGTCTGAACCTCGGTTCCAAAGCACTCGCGCAGCTCGAGCAGTTACATGGCCGTTCAGGGGAGAAGAGGACGCTTTCCGAATGCGGCACCAGAGGGGAAACCGGGTGACGGAAATATCCGCGCCCGGTTTCGCTCGTTGTGGCCCTCCCTTTTTGCAATCAATCCAATTTGCCTCATCCTGAGCTTGTCGAAGGGTGCAGCAACATTTGTGCAATCCTTCGTTGGAGCGCTGCAAAAGCATCGTGCGTGCTTCGACAGGCTCAGCATGAGGGAGGTGGGCTCAGCATGAGGGAGGTGGGGGGCAATCCCTGCTGGATGCGGAAAATCCGCACCACGCCCGCAAAATCGCGTCTGGTCATTGAAAATGGGGGGAGACGGGCGGTCTTCAGCGCGTCAGTAGGTATCAGGGTCGAGGTCCGAAGACCGCCCGCGACGTCTTTGCCTGCCATTGTCACGTTTGTCAGACGCAACAACCCGGAAAACGAAGCGCCACCCCCGTTTCCTTCTGCAGTTTGCCGGCCAATCGGGGTTGTCACTTCCGATATCCCGGCAACGCCATCCTCTCCCAGCTTGTCGAAACAGCTCCGGAAGCTGCTCCCCCACTGGAAAGGATTTGTGCAGAATACCCCGGCTTCAAACAGGGGGGATAAGTTTTTTTGCGTGCCGGGGGGAAGAATGAGCGAAATCAGCAGCTTGCAGGGCGAAATATTTTTTTAGGCCGGAAATCTATCCCACCGCGTGGGCCAGTTGTTGAAAAACGAGAGATGGCAATGAGGTACCGCGTGCTTTGTGGTTCGACCAGCTCAGCATGAGGGGCTCAGCATGAGGGAGGTGGGGCTCAGCATGTTGGCCCGGCATCAGGGAGAGCGATCTGATTGCAGGCAATGCGGGGACAAATCGGCCCGCGGTCCATTGCCACAACTGGCCCTTTCGCCTACATACGGCGCAAATTCATTACCCGAAAAAGCGGAGTGACGCGCGGTATGGCACGCCAATTCATCTATCATATGGCCGGCTTGAACAAGGCCTATGGCGCCAAGAAGGTGCTCGAGAACATTCATCTGTCGTTCTATCCGGATGCGAAGATCGGCATTCTCGGGCCGAACGGCGCCGGCAAGTCGACGATTCTCAAGATCATGGCCGGCATGGACAAGGAGTTCACCGGCGAGGCCTGGCTGGCGGACGGCGCCACGGTCGGCTATCTGGCGCAGGAGCCGGTGCTGGACCCGGACAAGGACGTCATGGCCAATGTGATGGAAGGTGTCGCCGCCAAGAAGGCGATCATCGACCGCTACAATGAATTGATGATGAATTATTCCGACGAGACCGCAGACGAGGGCGCGAGGCTGCAGGACATCATCGACAGCCAGAACCTCTGGGATCTGGAATCGCAGGTTGAGATGGCCATGGAAGCGCTGCGCTGCCCGCCCGGCGATGCGGATGTGACCAAGCTTTCCGGCGGCGAGCGTCGCCGCGTGGCGCTGTGCAGGCTGCTCTTGTCGCAGCCGGACCTGCTGCTGCTCGACGAGCCGACCAACCATCTGGACGCGGAGACCACCGCATGGCTCGAGAAGCACCTGCGCGAATATCCGGGCGCGGTGCTGCTCATCA
This sequence comes from Phyllobacterium sp. 21LDTY02-6, assembly GCF_023554255.2. Classification (GTDB taxonomy): domain Bacteria; phylum Pseudomonadota; class Alphaproteobacteria; order Rhizobiales; family Rhizobiaceae; genus Phyllobacterium. The sequence goes on from NZ_JAMJWD020000001.1 coordinate 425,824, forward strand.
CCCATGATCGCTACTTCCTCGACAATGTCACGGGCTGGATCCTCGAACTCGACCGCGGCCGCGGCATTCCCTATGAAGGCAATTATTCGGCCTATCTCGAAGCCAAGGCCAAGCGCATGCAGCAGGAGGGCCGCGAAGAGGCCTCGCGCCAGAAGGCGCTGGAGCGCGAGCGGGAGTGGATTGCCGCCAGCCCCAAGGCGCGGCAGGCGAAATCCAAGGCGCGCATCCGTGCCTATGACGAACTCGTCGATGCCGCCAACGACCAGCGGCCGGGCGATGCGCAGATCATCATTCCCGCCGGCGAGCGTCTCGGCCAGGTGGTGATCGAGGCGGAGAACCTGACGAAATCCTTTGGCGACCGGGTGCTGATCGAGAACCTGACCTTCAAGCTGCCTCCGGGCGGCATCGTCGGCGTCATCGGGCCGAACGGCGCCGGCAAGACCACGCTGTTCAAGATGATCACCGGGCAGGAAAAGCCCGATTCCGGTGCGATCCGCATCGGCGACACGGTGCATCTCGGCTATGTCGACCAGAGCCGCGACCACCTGAAGGGCGACAAGAACGTCTGGGAGGAAATCTCGGGCGGCAACGACATCATCAAGCTCGGCAAGCACGAGATGAACTCGCGCGCCTATGTCTCCGCCTTCAATTTCAAGGGTGGCGACCAGCAGCAGAAAGTCGGCAACCTGTCCGGCGGCCAGCGCAACCGCGTCCATCTGGCGAAGATGCTGCAATCGGGCGGCAATGTGCTGCTGCTCGACGAGCCGACCAACGATCTCGACACGGAAACATTGTCGGCGCTGGAAGATGCGCTGGAAAAATATGCCGGCTGCGCCGTCATCATCAGCCATGATCGCATGTTCCTCGACCGCCTGGCGACGCATATCCTCGCTTTCGAGGGCGACAGCCATGTGGAATGGTTCGAAGGCAATTTCGAGGAATATGAGAACGACAAGATCCGTCGCCTCGGGCCCGACAGCGTCAATCCGAAGCGCCCGACCTACAAGCGCCTGACACGTTAGGATCAGCGGCGCGGAGAACGGTGGGTGCAACATGACAGACCTGTTCCACAATCCGGATGAAATCGTCCCCGCGCGCAAGATCAGCGGGCGGGTCGAGGCCCTGTTCGAAGCGCGGGGCGGGGATTTCGTCACGACGCCGGCGGCGGCGCTGCATCTCACCTTCGACGGTATCGTCGGCGATTTTCATGCCGGGCCGACCCGCCGCTCGGGCGGGCGCGAGCCCTGGTATCCGCGCGGGACGGAAATGCGCAATGAGCGCCATGTCTCGATCCTCGGCGCCGACGAGATGAGCCAGATCGCCGCCGGCATGGGTCTGGCGGAGCTGAAGAGCGAGTGGATCGGCGGCAATATGCTGCTTTCGGGCGTGCCGTCGCTTTCCATGCTGCCGCCGCGCAGCCTGATGTTCTTCGAAGGCGGCGTGACGTTGAAGGTCGATGGCCAGAATGCGCCATGCAAGGTGGCGGGCCGCTCCATCGCCGCGCATGCCGGCAGCGACGACGAACTGGCCACGGCGCTGGATTTCGTCCGCGTCTCCAAGCGCCTGCGCGGCATTGTCGCCTGGGTCGAGAAGCCCGGCACCATCCATGGCGGCGAAAAGGTCGATATCCGCCTGCCGGAACAATGGATCTACCGTGCGTAGCGGGACCAGCCGCCGATGAGCGAGGCAAGCGGTCCGGTACCGGCGGTCAGGTTTACCCCGGAAGAGCGCGACGCCGTCTACAAGGCCATCTTCAACCGCCGCGACGTGCGCGACCAGTTCCTGCCGCAGCCAATCGAGGAAGCCGTGCTGCTGCGGCTGCTGGAGGCGGCCCATCACGCGCCTTCGGTCGGTTTCATGCAGCCATGGAACTTCATCATCATCCGCAGCGACGAGACGAAGGCGGCCGTGCACGCGGCGTTCACGCGCGCCAACGAGGAGGCGAAGGCGCTGTTTCCGGACGAGCGGCAGGCGCTCTATGCCTCGCTGAAGCTCGAAGGCATCCGCAAGGCGCCGATCAACCTGTGCATCACCTGCGACCGGACCCGCGGCGGCGAGGTGGTGCTGGGGCGCACGCATAACAGGCAGATGGACCTCTACAGCACCGTCTGCGCGGTGCAGAACCTCTGGCTCGCCGCCCGCGCCGAGGGGATCGGCGTCGGCTGGGTGAGCATCTACAGCGATGCGGACATGCGCCGCATCCTCGCCATCCCCGACCATGTCGAGATCATCGCCTATCTCTGCATCGGCCATGTGGACGAGCTCTATAGCGGACCGGAGCTGGAAAAGCGCGGCTGGCGCGAGCGCCTGCCTCTCGGCGATCTCATCTTCGAGGAAAGCTGGCAGGGTTAAGGCAGGGCGCTCATTTTTCGATTCACGCTGTGCCCGCAAACATCTGTTTTGACGGTATTTTTATGAAGGGCGGCGCTCTAGGAGGCGTCTTCCTCGTCGGGATCGAGCAGGCGCGTCGCCCGCCACTCCGTCAGCTTGCGGTTGATGGCGTCGAGCACGAAGAACCGCGCCGAATCGCGGTCATAGCCCTCGTCGCGCAAACTGTCGTAGTCCGTGTGCTGATGGCGTATATGCGCGACGGCGGCGAGCCATACGGCGATGCCGGGCGGCAGCGCCTTCATGTGCGGGGCATTGGCCGCGGCCCGGATCGGCTCCGAATCCGAATAGGGCACCGCAGGCAGCAGCAGTGTCAGGGACTTGTTCAAGGCCCGCTGCCGGTTCGTTCCTGCGCTCATGCGTCATCTCCATTTCATCTGCGCCACCATTTCAGTCGCGTCACATTTTGTCGTCAATAGCAAAAACAGCTTGCCAGCAAACCCTTTCTCACATAAACATATCTTTATGTCTTTTGAGGATCAGCCGATGAGCCGTGGAAATCTCGATCTCGACCTGATGGTGGATACGCTGAAGGCGGCGGCCGAGCCGAGCCGCCTGCGCATTCTGGCGCTGCTTTCGCGCGGCGACCTGACCGTTTCCGACCTGACATCGATACTTGGACAGTCGCAGCCGCGCGTGTCGCGCCATTTGAAGCTCCTGTTCGAGGCCAGCCTGATCAACCGTTACCAGGAAGGGTCCTGGGCCTATTTCCGTCTCGCCGAATCGCCGATCGTCGGCGACATCGCCCGTTCGCTGCTCGAAAGGCTGGATTGCACCGATGCGCTCATCGAGCGCGACCTGGAGCGCCTTTCGGCGGTCAAGCTGCAGCGGCGGGAGCGGGCGGCCGCCTATTTCAGCGCCAATGCCTCGAGCTGGGATGCGATCCGCTCGCTGCATGTGCCGGATGGCGCGGTGGAGGAGGCGCTGCTGCGCATCGTCGGCGACAAGCCGTTTCAATCCATGCTGGACATCGGAACCGGGACGGGCCGCCTGCTCGAACTCTTCGCCCCGCTCTATCTGCGCGGTGTCGGCGTCGATATCAATCGCGACATGCTGGCGATCGCCCGTTCCAATCTCGAAAAGGCGAGCATCGGCAATGCGCTGGTGCGCCAGGGCGATGTCTACTCCCTGCCGGTGGACCGCGAATCCTTCGATCTGGTGACGATCCACCAGGTCCTGCACTTCCTCGACAATCCTTCGGAAGCCATTCGCGAGGCGGCGCGGGCGCTGCGGCCTGCCGGCCGGCTGCTGATCGTCGATTTCGCGCCGCACGAGCTCGAATTCCTGCGCGACAAGCATGCGCATCTGCGGCTGGGCTTCCATGACGACCAGATGCGCGACTGGCTGTCCGATGCCGGCCTGTCGCTGGAGAAGAGCACCGAGCTCGAATCCAGGGGCAAGGACAAGCTGACCGTCAAATTATGGCTGGCGCGCGACCCGCGCCTGTTGATCGCCGATCCCGTTTCAACCTCCCGCCTCACGGAGAGTGTCTAATGAGTTTCTTCCGCCAGTCCCGCCGCCCCGATATCGGCGACAATATCCAGGTTTCCTTCGAGTTCTTTCCGCCGAAGACCGAGGCCATGGAAGAACGGCTTTGGGAAACGGTGACGCGCCTCGCGCCGCTCAAGCCGGAATTCGTCTCCGTCACCTATGGCGCCGGCGGTTCCACCCGCGAGCGCACGGCGCGCACCATCAAGCGCATCCTGACCGAGACGGATGTGAACGCCGCGGCGCACCTGACCTGCGTGGATGCGACGCGCGAGGAAGTGGACGCGGTCGTGCGCGAATTCGCTGCCATCGGCGTCAAGCGCTTCGTCGCGTTGCGCGGCGATCCTGCCGGCGGCGTCGGCACGCGCTACAGGCCCACGCCCGGCGGCTATGAGAATGGCGCCGATCTCGTCGCGGGGCTCAAGGCCTTCGCCGATTTCGACATTTCCGTTTCGGCCTATCCGGAGAAACATCCGGAGAGCCCGGATTTCGCCACCGATATCGACATGCTGAAGCGCAAGGTCGACAATGGAGCCACACGTGCCATCACCCAGTTCTTCTTCGAGAACGACCAGTATGAGCGTTATGTGGAAAAGGTTCGCCGGGCCGGCATCTACATTCCGATCCTGCCGGGCATATTGCCGATCCATAATTTCAAGCAGGTGACGAATTTCTGCTCCAAGGCCGGCACCCATATCCCTGCCTGGCTGGCGGAACGCTTCGACGGGCTGGAAAATGACGAGCAGACCCATGCGCTGGTCGCATCGGCTGTCGCTGCCGAACAGGTGCTCGATCTGGTCGAGCGCGGCGTGCAGGATTTCCACTTCTATACGATGAACCGCGCCGATCTCGCATTCGCCATCTGCCATCTGATCGGCATCCGCCCCGAAACCAGCCCGGTCGGCGCCGCATTGGCAGGCGCTGCCGCCTGAACGGAATTTTCAGGACGCTGAAGCCCTGAAATGGAAAACGGCCCGGTCTTGCCACCGGGCCGTTTCACTTTGTCTTCGCTTAACGGTCAGAGACCATCTCCATAGCGCTCTGGTTCATTTCACGGTATCAGTCCTACGACCATTGCACCAATAAATGCGAACGCTGCGCAGATCATAAGGACGTTCATCGATCGAGTTAGTCCCATCATATGTCTCCTGCGGTTAACCCCTATAACATAGCGCAAATTTGCCACAGAAAAAGCCCAAATATTACTGTTGTGTGACATGGCGCGAGAAATAATTTTCTACGAGGCATATAAGTTGATGATATTCAATGCATTTAGGTGGTGCGATTCCAGCGAAAAATCGCAGAAATATTCCTGAATCGAGGAATTTTTTGCGCTGCGGTATAAATCCGTGTGCGCTGCGAAGCTGCCGTTTTCAGCCACATTTTTGCCGGAATGAGGATACTCGCCGGCGAGCTAACCCATGGGATTTATTGCAAAGTTCATGGTTCAACTCCGGCGCATGAGCGCTTCGATGCGTCCATCGATGACGAGCAGCCCGATCGCGATCAGCCCCATGCCGATGAAGTCCTGCAGGGCAAGGCGCTCGCCGAGGAAAATGGTTCCAAGCAGGATGGCGCTGACCGGCACGATCAGCGTGACCAAGGAGGCGTTGGTGGCGCCGCCGGACCGGACGATGGAGAAGAAGAGTATATAGGCAAAGGCGGTCGACAGCAGGCCGAGCGCGAGGATCGCCAACCAGACGCCGGGCGACACGCCGGAGAAATCCGCCACGCCATCATTCATGAGGACGAGCGGGATCATGATCAGCGTCGAGGCCGTCAGCTGGCCCGTGGCCGTGACTGTCGGGGGCACCGCCTTGAACCGCTTGGCGAGGATGCTGGCCAGCGCATAGGAAAGCGTCGCGCCGATGACGGCGAGCTGCGCCCAGAGCGGCGCGCCGAAGCTGGTGCCAATGCTCGGGCCCATCATGACGATGATGCCGGCAATGCCGAGCCCGATGCCCGTCAGCTTGCGCGGCGTGGCTTTCTCGTCCGCCGTCAGCACCGTCGCCAGAAGCACGGTCCAGATCGGCGTCGTCGCGTTGAAGATCGATGCGAGCCCGGCGCCGAGCGCGGTCTGTCCGATGAAGAGCAGCGAGAAGGGGATGGCATTGTTGAGGATGCCGAGCCCGGCAAAACCGAGCACATGGCTGCGATAATCGAGAAAGCGGATGCCGCGCGCCAGCAGGAAGACCTGCAGGGCAAGAGCGGCGACGGCGACGCGGATCAGCACCAGGGTGAACGGCGGCACGAACTGCACGGCGATGCGGGCAAAGAAGAACGAGCCGCCCCAGATCGCGCCGAGAAGCAGCAGTTGCAGCCAGACATAGCCGCTCATCGTCAGCGGATTGGTCGCTCGCGTGCCGGCTGTGGACATTGATTCTCTCCCAGCGAAACTGCGGCGATCCTACGAGCCTGGCCAGTGGCGCACCATCCGAATCTTGCACGAGGGGTGACTTTCGCCTGCCACGATCCCTTGCTAAGGATTGGCGATGGAACAGTCAGCGCCAATGCAACGATTCGCCACCGCCCGCGATGCCGCGCTCCAACTGCGGCCCGACGAGCCCGTCTATTGCTTCCGGCCCAAGGTCCTTGTCGAGGAAGCGCATAATTTCATGGCGATGTTTCCGGGTGAAACCGCCTATGCGGTGAAGACCAATGGCGAGAACATCGTGCTGGAGACGCTGGCCCGCAACGGCGTCCATACGTTCGATGTTGCCTCGCCGGGCGAATTCGCCGCCGTGCGCCGCGTCGCGCCCGATGCGCAGATGCTCTACATGCACCCGATCAAGGCGCAATCCGACATAAGGCTGGCGCTGGAGACCTATGGCATCAGGGTTCTCGCGGCCGATCATGAGGATGAGATTGCCAAGATTACCCGCATCGTTCGCGCGCTCGACATCGATCCCGGCAGCATCACCCTCTACATCCGGTTGCAGACCAAGGGCCATGCAGCCTACGAATTGTCGAAGAAGTTCGGCGCCGCGCCCGCCCATGCGGTGGAACTGCTGCAGCGCGCCGACAGGATCGGCTACCGCGTCGGCATCTGCTTCCATGTCGGCAGCCAGATCGAGGATCCGGATACCTATGAACGTGCGCTTCGCGCTGCCGACTGGGTGCGCAACCGCGCCGGCGTCACGCTGGCGGGCCTCGATGTGGGCGGCGGCTTTCCGGCCGAATATCGGCCCGATCCGAAGCGCAAGGGCACTGAAATGCCGGGGCTCGGGCAACTCATGTCGCGGCTGCGCAACGATATCGATGAATATGGCTTCGGCGATCTGCCGCTCGTGGCCGAGCCGGGCAGGGTAATCGTCGCCAAGGCGTTCTCGCTGATCGTGCGGGTGCTGCTGCGCAAGGGCAAGCGCCTTTATATCAATGATGGCATCTGGGCGTCGCTGTCGGATTCCTGGACCGGCAAGATCACGCTGCCGGCGCGGTTCATTCCCGATCCGGCCAAGAAGATCCGCCACGGCAATGCCGACAATGTGGTGCCGTTCCGCGTCTGCGGCGCCACCTGCGATTCGGTCGACATCCTGTCGCGGCCGTTCTGGCTGCCGGAGACGGTCGACACCGGCGACTGGATCGAGATCGGCAATATCGGCGCCTATTCGCTCTCCCTGCGCACGCGCTTCAACGGCTTCTACCCCGACACTTTCGTCGAGGTGGAGACGACATTCGAAGCGGGCGAGACGCCGGAAGGGCTGGCCTCGCTGGAGACGATGTCGCCGGGCGAATAGCGGCCGGGATCAGAGCTTGCCGAGCAATTCGGGCGTAGGCCAGGAATCCGCCGGCAGGCCGAGGCGCAGCTGCTCGTCGCGCACCGCGTCGCGCGTCAATATGCCGAACACGCCGTCGATCTTCGGACCCATATCATGGCCGCGGGCGGCGAGCTTGTTCTGCAACTCTTTCATCTGTTCCGGATCGAGGCCGGTTTCAGGCGTCGTCGGCGTCAGTGCCGGTGCGCCGGCGAGGCGAGTGGCGAAATAGGCGGCCGTCGTCGCATAGATGATGGATTTGTTCCATTCGACGAAGATGTCGAAATTCGGATAGGACAGGAAGGCCGGCCCCTTGCGGCCCATGGGCAGGAGCAGCGAGGCATTGCCATTGTCCGGGCCGAGCGGGCCGTCGCGGCCGGTCACGCCCCATTCCGCCCATTTCGAATGGGGGAGGCGGTTGCTGCGGATGGCGTTCTCCCAGGGCAGGTCCCTGGTCAGCTTCACCTCTTCCAGCCATGGCTCGCCGCGCTTCCAGCCGAGGTCGCGCAGCACGCGCGCCGCCGTCATGATGGCGTCTGGCGCGCTGTTCTTCAGATCGACCTTGCCGTCGCCATCGCCATCGACGCCGCGCTCCAGATAGTCGGTCGGCAGCATCTGCATCTGGCCGATTTCGCCGGCCCATGCGCCGGTCGTCTTGGCATCGACGACGCCGCGGTCGAACAGTTTGAGAAGGGCGATCAACTGCGGCCGGAAGAGTTCGGGCCTGCGGCAGTCGAAGGAGAGGGTGAGAAGGGCGTTCAGCGTGTCGAAATCGCCCTGCACGGCGCCAAAATCGGTCTCCAGCCCCCAGAAGGAGGAGATGACCGCGCCGGGCACGCCATATTCCGTCTCGGCCTTGGCGAAAGCATCGGCATATTTCTTCAGATTGGCGGCGCCCTGCTTCAGGCGGTAATCCGAAACCATGCGCGACGAGAAGGTAAGGAAGGTCTGGTTGAAGACGCCCTGCGCCCGGTCCCGCTGCAGGACCCTGTCGTCCATGGATGCCTTCAGCAATTCGCCGAGGCCCTTGTCGGTGACGCCCGCTGCCCGGGCTTCGGCGATAAGCCCGTTGAACCATGGCTCAAGATCGCCGCCGCAGGCGGGCTTCACCGCCGGCGCTGGCGCGACCTGGTCGAGGGCGTGGGCGCCGGTAACGGCAAAGAGGGTTGCGGCGAGGGCAAGCGAAAGTCGGTTCATCTGGAGGTTCTCTGTGAGGCGCGGGCGCGCGCTTGGACGCCTAATGCCCCATTATCGCATCGAGGTGAAGTCACAGAATTGCGATGCAAGTGCCGCTTGCCGCTTTATCGCACCTTGTTGCGCACCAGCCACTGTTTCCAGGCTTCATGGCCGCCGGCGAAGACGTTGATGTCGGCGTCGCCGCGGATGCCGGGAATGGCGCCGGTGCCGGTATATTGCCAGAACGTCCATGGATGCGGGCCGTATTTCTCGTCCGGATGGCCGGCGACCGAGCGCAGCCAGAAGGGATAGCTCGCCAATTGCCGCAGGTCGTTGTCGTCGAAGAAATCGACGGTCGTATAGATGATCGGCCGCTTGCCGTAATGGCGTTCCACCATGTCGAGGAAGGTCTGCATCTCGCGCCGGACAGTGGCTGCCTTGGGACGCAGCTTGCATGTGGGCGAGGCGGAATTCCATTCCATGTCGAGGACCGGCGGCAGCGCGCCCGGGTCCTTCGGCACATGGCGGATGAACCAGCGCGCCTGATCCTCGGCGGAGCGGCAGAAATAATAGAAATGATAGGCGCCGCGGGCGATGCCGACATTGCGGGCGGCAGCCCAGTTCTCGGTGAAACGATCGTCGACCCGGTCGCCGCCCTCGGTGGCCTTGATGAAGACGAAGGAAATATTGCTCGCCCGCACTCTCTGCCAGTCGATCGTCGACTGGTATTTCGACACGTCGGTGCCGTGGACCGGGTAGTGCCAGGGCGTCTTGCCGGTCCATTCATGCGGGTCGCGGTCGCCGAAGCGCGGCGCCTTCACATTGCCCGAAGGTGCCGCGATGCGCGCCGTCGGCGAGGGTTTCGCGGCTTCCGAAAAATTATAGTCAACCGTGGTGCAGCCGCCGAGGACAAGTGTGATCAGTGCTGCTGCTATGCGTCTCATGAAAAATCGTCCGTGGCCAATCGAGGAATGCGTAGGGATTGTGCCATACAGATGCTTGATTATGTTTAATAGATCGTGAGCGCAGCTTCGACATCGGCAAGTTCTTTATTGCTTGTCCTGTTGTTGCAGGCGGCGCAGCAACGCGATCCAGGCAAAGCCGCGATAGAGACGCTGCTCGCCGAGTGTGCAGCCATGCTTCGATGCGACGGACCGGGCGACTTCGAAGAGATCGTTGCGCGGGCTGACATGGTACCAGCCGAGCCAGGTATAGAGCGCTTGCCTCGCAATGGCCGGAAGGTCGCGCAGATCGCCGAAATCGACGATGTGCAGCGAGCCGGAAGGGCTGAGATGGCTCACCGCCTCCTCGACCACGTCGCGCCATTGCGGGATCATCGAAACCGCATAGGAGATGAAGATGCGGTCGAATTTCTCGACGTCGAACAATTCAGCGGGCGCGAACCGCGCCGCATCGGCATAGGCGAGGGTCGCTCGCTGTTCCAGCCCGGCCTGTGCGATCTTTCGCCGTGCGGTCGCCAGCATCTCGCTCGAGATGTCGACGCCGTAAAGCCGGGTCTGCGGATAGGCGCGGCCAGCAAGCACCAGATTGCGGCCGGTGCCGCAGCCGATCTCCAGGATCGTCGCGCCGGGAGGAGGCGCGAGCCCGGCGATCATCGGATCGCGGCCGAGAAGGTAATATTTGCGCGTGGCGTCGTAGAAATGCCGCTGGTGCCGGTAGACCCGGTCCATCAGCCGGCCATGGTCCAATTGCGCGAACATCATCGATCCCGCAGCGTATAGAGGTGGAAACCGCCATAGATCGACGAGCGGTCCCTGGCATGAAGCGCGGCCGACCGCTCGGCGTGATAGTGCCAGCGCGCGAGGATGTCTTCCGGCACGCGGCCCGGCAGCAGCGAAGGTTCGGCCGCCGTGCGGAAAATGACGCGCGCGCCCTTGGCGGCCGTGCGGCTTATCTCGGTCCATAATTGCTCGAGCTGAAGGTCGCTCATCCAGTCCTGCGCATCGAGCAGGATGAAGCGATCCACCGACGCATCGGGCTTTTCCGCCAGGAACTCGGTCAGCGACGCGTTGACGACGCTCATCCGTTCCGCCCGCTCGCGGACGATGCTGAAATTGTCGCGCGAAAGATAGGGCGGCAGCGGCCCGGTCTCGGCGTCCGAACTGTAGCCGCGGCCGAATGCCTGCCAGGCGAAGTAATTTTCCGACAATGGGAAGCCGCAGGCGAGCTTTTCGAGGCGCCCGCGCAGGACCTGCGCCATGTCGCCATTTCCGGCTGTCGCCAGTGCATCATATTGCTGCGGCGGAATGCCGAGCCCGAACAGCGAGGATTTGCGCTTCGTCGCCCAGCGCACCATGCGCTTATCGAAGAGGGGCGACAGCGCCGTGTCGAAATAGGCGCGCTGCTCCTCCATCGTGCGGGCCTTGAGCATATCGCGCGGGTCGATGCCGTAGAGCCGGGCAACCCGGTGCCCCATGCCGATGAAGAGGCCGAGCAGGCCATGGCGGTAGAGGTCGCGGGAAAAGATCGTGATGCGGCGCCGGCCGGACCACATGCGCTTCTCCCAGTAACTCCGGCTCGCCGTATCGAGCTCCGGCTGGATGAAACGTTCATAGGCTGCAAGATTGGCCCTGTCGTCGGCCTTGCCATAGAAGCGGTAGAAGGCATCGTAATTCGGCAGGTTCTTCACGGCTGCAAGCTTGAGCCGGTTGAAGGCGACATGCGCGGTGTTCAGATCGACAGCCTCCACGGCGGCCGGATCGGCAGTGAGATAGGACATGGCGTTGCAACCGCCAGATGCGATGGTCACGATCCTCGCGCCCGGAAAGATTTCCAGCGCCTCCATGTCCACCTCGGGGTCTTCCCATATCTGCGGGTAGACGAGGCCCTTGAAGACATGGGCGAAAAGCCGCTCGGAGATGCCGGCCCGGGAAAAGAGCCCGTTCTGCCGGACCGCGTCGTTCAGCTTGCTGCTTCCCGGAGCGGGGATATCTGTCATTGGTCGGGCGTGGGCCATGGTGTCGAATCTCCCAGATTGGAAATTCCTGCCCGCCTAGCATTGCGATGTAACAGGCCAGTGACGGCCCGGGATGAACTCGATTAGAAGTTGATTCAAATTTTAACGATACAGCCTTGAATTGCTTCAGTTGCCGTCCGGCACGGCGGGGTCGCCGGCCATGGCGGCAACGGCCGAGCCAGGCGCTTTACCGGTGATCGTTCGGAGCCTGATTCACCCGGGCGCATCAAGCCACTGATTTCGATGATTATTCCGGTTCTGTCCTGACGACGACCGACATGCCGGGTGCAAGTGCGCGCGCCAGCTCCTGGCCTTCATCGATGGCGATGCGGACCGAGATGCGTTGCGCGACCTTGGTGAAATTGCCCGTGGCGTTGTCCGGCTTGAGCACGCTGAATTCCGAGCCTGCCGCCGGTGCGAAGCGTTCCACGCGTCCTGTCAGCCGCTTGCGCTGCAACGCATCGACGCTGAAGGAGACACGCTGGCCGACGGCGATATTGCTGAGCTGCGTTTCCTTGAAATTGGCGATGACCCATACGTCTTCGGGCACGACGGCCATCAGCTGCGTTCCGGCCGCCACATATTGGCCGAGCTTCACGCCGACTTCGCCGAGCCGGCCGTCGCGCGGGGCGACGATCTTGGTATTGGCAAGGTCGATCTCGGCCAGCTTCACCGCCGCTTCCGCGCCAGCGACCGAAGCCTCCAGCGAGCCGCGGCTGACCTTGATCGTCTCGAGATCCTGGCGCGAGACTTCAAGGGCGGCCTTGGCCTGGGTCACGGAGGACTGTGCCTGTTCAAGTGCGGTCTCGCTTTGCTCGGCATCGCTTTTCGTCATAACGCCCTGGCGCGCCAGCGGCTCTATGCGCGCCCAGTTGGCCTGCGCACGGCGCAGTACCGCCGAAGCGCTGTCGAGTTCCGCCTGGCTGGAGCCGATCCTTGCTTCGGCCGCGCGCTGCTGCTGGGTGGAATTGGCAAGGGCGGCCTTCTGGCTGGCGAGCGTCGCCTTGGCCTGGTCGAGCTTCTGGGCAAAGATGCGGTCGTCGATGCGCGCCAGCAATTGACCGGCCTTGACGCTGGCATAGTCCTGGACCGGGACATCGACGATATAACCGCTGAGCTGCGGGCTGATCAGGGTGACATAGCCTTTGACATAGGCGTTCTCGGTGGTCTCCACATCCGAGGTGAAGGGCGGCAGGCGCCATGAATAGAGGACGAGGACGAGACCGGTAATGCCGATGAGTACGGCGATGATGCTGGCGGCGTGGCGTTTGAATCGAGACATTTGCGTTTTCCGTTATGCGTGCAGTGGCCTGGGCGAGCCACTGACGAGGCGGCGCAACGTGACGTGGCCGACAAGCGTGATCAGGGCGCCAAGCGAGATGATGGCGATGAGGAGGAAGGCGTCGTTATAGGCGAGGATATTGGCTTCCCGCGTGACCTGCTGCGACAGGAGGGCGACGCCTTCCGCATTCAGCAATGCCTTGTCGGTGAGGACGCGGCCATAGGCGCCGGTCAGCTGGCCGATCCGCTGGACGACGAGCGGGTCGGACATGAGGATGCCTTCGGTGAGGATATTGGAGTGGAACTTCTCCCGGATCGTGATGAACGTGCCGAACACGGCCTGGCCGAACAGGCCGCCGAGGCTCTGGGTCGCCAGGAACACGATGATGAAACTCAGGAGGTAGTTCGGCCCGCGCTTGAGCGCCGAGGTCAGCCCGACCGACATGGCCGGCGGCAGGAAAAGCGCCGTCGCCGCGGCGATGCAGGCCTGGCTGAAATACATCTGTTCCGGGCGCGTCAGGCTCGTCGACTGGCTGTCGAGCAGCGAGCCGATGATGAGAAAGCACAGCGCGACCGCATGGATGGCCGGCACGCGCTCCGGCGTCATGACGGCGGCGCAGCAAAGCGCCGCGACGATCATCGCGGCCATCATGACGAGATAGAGCGTCGCGATCTGGTCGTTCAGAAGGCCGAGGTTCTGGAAGAAATTGTTGGCGACACTCGATTGTTCGGACACGGCCAGCCGGAACAGGAAGATCGTCCCAGCGAAATGCACCACCTCGCGGCTGGCGATCCAGCGGATGTCGAGGAGGGGGCTTTCCCGGTTGAGTTCGATGACGACGGCAATCGTCACCGTGATCACCGCAATGGCGAGCAGCACGCCGAGCCAGGGCGCTTCGAGCCACCAGTAGAACCGGCCGGTGGCGAGAGCGACGGCTGTGCAGCCGAACCCGACCGCAATGAGCAGATAGCTCACTATGTCGAGCTTTTCGATCACCTTGGCGCGCGGAACCGGCGTGAGCGGCAAGAGGTAGATGACCCCGAAGGCGATGAGCGCCAGCGATATCTCGAACATGTAGAGGCCGGGCCACTGGCCGATGTCGAGCAGGGTGGGCGAGAGCAGCCGCGCCAGAGGCGGGGCGAGCGATATGTTGGTCAATGCGAGGCAGATGCCGATCGTCATCTTGCGGGCCGGAGAGAAGGCCTGCAGCATGTACAGGAAGGCCAGGCCGGAGAGCGGCGATGCCGCTATTCCCGCGACGAAGCGAATTATGATTGCCGATTGCAGGTCGGTGACGACAAGGTGCAGCAGCGAGGCGAACACGAATATCGCAAGGCTCAGCTGGGCGAAATTGCGCAGCCCATATTGATTGCGGATCTTGATCAGCGCGACCGACAGGCTGACATTGGGCGCCATATAGGCGGCGATGAGCCACGTCGTTTCCGTCGTCGTCGCGCCGAGATAGCCTTGTATCTGCGGTATGTTGGTGGCGATGAGGTTCATTCCGAGCCCCTGCGTCAGGGCGAGCAGGGTCGAAGCGCCGACATAGGCGGCGGCCCGCAGCGGATGTAGGGGTGGGGGCTCGGCAGCGGCGGGTCCAGCTGGGGCGGGCGCCGGCTGCCGTGCCGCCACGGGGTCATATCCAACGAATTCGGCCTGGGGCAGCGTCATCGTCATGTCCTTCCGGAAAGCCGGTCCATATTGCCGTTGACAATGGACAGAACGGCCGTTGCCCGCTCGAGTTCGCTTCCGTCGATGCCCGACAGCAATTCGGCGCGGAGTTTCATGGCGAGGTCGTCCACCTGCTTGACGAGTTCGTCGCCTGCCTCGGTGATATGGATTTCCTTGGCACGGCGGTCGCCCGATGCCGCGCGGCGTTCGATGAAGCCCTGGCTTTCCAGCCCGTCCAGCAGGCGAACCATGGTCGGCGTCTCGATTTCCAGTTCCTCTGCCAGTTCCTTCTGGTTCCTGACTTCCTCGCGGTCGAGCAGCATGAGGGCCCGGGCACGCGCATGGGTCAGGCCCAGTTCCTTCACCCGGGCATCGAAAAGCGTGCGCAGCTTGCGGCTCGCTTTCGCCAGATGATCGACGAACAGGAAATGCGCTTGACGGGTCATAAGGGTAGCCATGTAATGGGTAGGTTGCTAATTATATAGCCAATATAGTTGCAGCCCTGCCATCTGACAAGTTCCAATGGTGTAAAAGACGCAGTTTATTGGAAATCGAGGCGCAGCAATTCGTCGGTATAGGAGCGGCCGCCCTCGCGCAGCGCGTCTTTCTCGACCCCGAAAACGACGAAGCCGAGGGCAAGATAGAGGTTGCGGGCCGTCACGTTCTCGGCCATCACGGTGGCATGAAGCGTATCGACATGCTGGCGGGCATGTTCGATCACGGCGAGCGTCAATTTCCTGCCAAGCCCCTGTCCGCGCCATTGCCGGTCCACATGCACGCCCCAGAGCAGGCCCTTGTGCTTCTGCTTGAGCCGGGGATTGCGGGCAAAGCCGGCAATGCCGACGAGCTGCCCTTCGGCAAAAGCGCCGAACACCGCATTGGGCCGGGCGCCGAGCCTTTGCGCCACTTCACCGAGCGGCTCATCCTTTTCCTCGTCATAGCTCGAGCCGAAGGCCTCCGGCCGGTCGAGCAGGGCGCAGAGGCGGAACGCCTGGAACGCCGCCGCGTCCACGGGTTCGAGCATGCGGATGGTGATGGTTTCGCTCATGATCTCAATCCCCGCTGCCGTAGCCGCCCGGCGTCGGCGTGGTGACGATCACCGCTTCGCCCGCCTCGAGCACGGTCTGGTCGCAGGCTTTCAGACGTTCGATCGTGCCGTTCCGGCGGCGGACCTCGGTCTTGCCGGCCTCGCCGTTTCCACCGCCGTCCAGCCCCTCGGGCGGGCGGCCCCGATGCGACGAGAGTATGGCGCAGTCCATCCGTTCGAGGAAACGCAAAGTGCGGCTGGTGCCGTCGCCACCGGGAAACGTCCCGCGTCCGCCGGAGCCCTGGCGGATATGGAAATCTTCGAGCAGCACCGGGAAGCGCATTTCCAGGATTTCAGGGTCAGTCAGCCGCGAATTCGTCATATGAGTATGGACGCCGGCCGTGCCGGCAAAACCGGCGCCATTATTGTGGCGGCCGGCAGGCGAGCCCGAGCAGATCGTCTCGTAATATTGGTAGCGGTCATTGCCGAAGGTCAGATTGTTCATCGTCCCCTGCGAATTGGCCATGGCGCCGAGTGCGCCGAAGAGTGCGTTGGTGACGTGTTGCGATGTCTCGACATTGCCGGCGACCACGGCGGCGGGATAGGCCGGCTTGAGCATCGAGCCATCGGGTATGATGATGTCGATCGGGCGCAGGCAGCCGGCATTCATCGGTATCGCCCCTTCCACCATGACGCGGAAGGCATAGAGCACCGCGGCGCGGGCGACGGGTTCGGGAGCATTGAAATTGTTCTTCATCACCGGCGAGGTGCCGGTGAAATCGACGATTGCGCGCCGCTCCTGCCTGTCGACGCTGATCTTGACGCGGATCGTCTGGCCGGTATCGGTGTCGTAGGAATATTGCGACTGTTCCGGCAGCCGGTCGAGAACCGCCCTGACGCTTTCGGCGGCATTGTCCTGGACGTGTCCCATATAGGCTTCGACCACGTCGAGGCCGAACAGGCCGATCATTTTCCTGAGCTCGGCAACGCCCTTCTCATTGGCGGCGATCTGGGCCTTCAGATCGGCGATGTTCTGGTGGACATTGCGCACCGGCCAGCGATGGTTGGTCAAAAGTTCCGTCAGTTCGGCCTCGCGGAAGCGGCCCTGCTCGACGAGGCGGAAATTGTCGATAAGCACGCCCTCTTCATCGACGGTGGTGGCAAGCGGTGTCATCGAGCCCGGCGCCGAGCCGCCGACATCGGCGTGATGGCCGCGCGAGGCGGAATAGAACAGGATGTTCTCCCCCGCATCGTCGAAGACCGGGGTGACGACCGTGATGTCCGGCAGGTGCGTGCCGCCATTATAAGGTGCATTGAGGGCGAAGACGTCGCCCGGGCGGATATTGCCGGCATTGAGCTTGATGATCGTCTCGACGGAACGGTCCATCGAGCCGAGATGCACGGGCATGTGCGGCGCATTGGCCACCAGCGCGCCATTGCGGTCGAATACGGCGCAGGAAAAATCCAGCCGCTCCTTTATATTGACGGAATAGGCGGTGTTCTGCAGCGTCACGCCCATCTGCTCGGCGATCGACATGAAAAGATTGTTGAAGACTTCAAGCATGATCGGATCGGCCTTCGTGCCGAGCGCCGCATGCCGCCGCTTCTTCTCGATCCTGCGCATCAATATGTGGTTGAGCGCCGTGATCTCCGCCTGCCAGCCCGGCTCGACGACGATGGTCTGGTGCGCCTCGATGATCAGCGCCGGACCCTTGATCCTGTGGCCGGGCCTCAGACCGTCGCGCAGGAATGCCGCGGCGTCATGATACTGGCCGCCCGAATAAAACCGGACCTCTGTTCCACTATTCGGAACACCATCTTCGGTTGCAGACTTTGTCTCTATGCGCGCGCGCTCGCGGTTGTCGCTGCCTTCGACCGAAACCGCCTCCACCACGATCGGCTTGTTGTCGTAGACGAACCCGAATTGCGCCTTGTGCGCCGCTTCGAAGCCGGCCAGCGCCTGCTCCAGCGAGAAATGGGAGAATTCCACGGCGATGGTGGTATCAGTTCCCTCATAGCGCAGATGCAGGACCGGGCGATGCGCAATATCGCCAGCCGGTACGCCCTGTGCGGTGATCTCGCCGATGACATCGCGGGTGAGCGTGTCGCTGAGCTGGCGGATTTCCGCGAGCGCCGCTTCGGCGAACGGCTTGACCAAGGCCTGCTGGCGCGTGGCGAAGATCGAGGAAAGGCCGATGCCATAGGCGGACAGCAGGCCCGAAAAGGGATGGATCAACACTGCTTCCATGCCGAGCGCGTCCGCCACGAGGCAGGCATGCTGGCCGCCGGCGCCGCCAAAGCAATTGAGAAGATAGCGCGTCACGTCATAGCCGCGCTGGACCGATATCTTCTTGATGGCATTGGCCATGTTTTCGACGGCGATGGTCACGAAGCCTTCCGCGACTTCCTCCGCGCTCTTGCCGCCGGTCTCGGCCGCGAGGGCGGCGAACTGGTCCGCCACTGCCGCCGCATCCAGCGCCTGGTCCTGATCGGGGCCGAAGATGGCGGGAAAGAATTCCGGCCGCAGCTTCCCCAGCATCACATTCGCATCGGTGACGGCGAGCGGGCCGCCGCGGCGATAGCATGCGGGTCCGGGATTTGCTCCGGCGGAATCCGGTCCAGCCTGGAAGCGGCCCGCCCGGTAATGGAGTATCGAGCCACCGCCGGCGGCGACCGTATGGATGCGCATCATCGGCGCGCGGATGCGGACGCCGGCAACTTCGGTATCGAAGGCCCGTTCGTAATCGCCATCGAAATGGGCGACATCGGTCGACGTTCCGCCCATGTCGAAGCCGATCACCTTGTCGAAACCGGCCAGCCTTGCCGTCTCCACCATGCCGACCACACCACCGGCGGGGCCCGACAGAATGGCGTCCTTGCCCTGGAACAGGTTTGCGGCGGTGAGCCCGCCGGACGACATCATGAACGACAGTCGCGGCGTGTCGCCATCATTATCATCGCCAATGCCAAGCTCTTTGGCGACGCGGTCGACATAGCGGCGCAGGATGGGCGACAGATAGGCGTCGACGACCGTCGTATCGCCGCGCCCGACCAGCTTCACCAGCGGCGAGACCTCGTGGCTGACCGATATCTGGCCAAAGCCGATGCTGCGGGCAATGTCCGCGGCCAGTCGCTCATGCTGCGGATATTTCCACGCGTGCATGAAAACGATGGCGATGGCATCGAAGCCGTCGCGCCTGATCTGCGCAAGCTGGTCCTGAAGCGTTGCAGCGTCGGGCTCCAGCTCCACGGTCCCGTCCGCCCGGACACGTTCGCCGATCTCGACGACGCGTTCATAGAGCTGTTCCGGGAGGATGATCTCCTTGGCAAAGATGTCGGGCCGGGCCTGATAGGCGATCTTGAGAGCGTCGCGAAAACCTGCCGTGATGATGAGGGCAGTGCGATCGCCCTTGCGCTCGAGCAGCGCATTGGTCGCCACCGTCGTGCCCATCTTCACCTCGCCGATGCGCCGGGATGGAATGGGATCAGCCGCGCCGACGCCCAGAAGCTGCCTTATCCCGTGCAGCGCCGCATCGGGGTAGGATTCGGGATTTTCGGACAGCAGCTTTCGCGCATGAAGACCATGTGTCGGATCCCGTCCGATAATGTCGGTAAACGTGCCGCCGCGATCGATCCAGAAGTCCCATTTTCCGTTCATGACATTGTCCATTCGCGAGAATCAGTTAGTTGTTACTTGAAAGAGGCGGGGCGTGCTCGACAATAAGCGGGGGCTTATGCCGAGGGCAATCCATCACAGGGGGCAACTCCGACTTTCCGCAATCTTTGCGAATCACGTCACTCATGACCCAAGTCCCGCATGTTGATCGAGCCGGGACACTTGCCTAGGAGAGGAAAAGATGAAGAACAAATTGACGGTTGCCGTAGCAGCCCTGTCGCTGTTGGCCTTGGCCGGTTGCGGCGAAAGCGAACAGAAATCCGAACAGGCACCTGCCACGACAACGGAAACGCCGGCGGCACCTGCCACGACGACGGAAACGCCAGCACCTGCCACCACGACGGAAGCACCGGCGCCGGCGCCTGCTGCACCAGCGGGGACAGAAAAGCCGATGACCGTTGAAGATGCGATGAAGACGCTCAAGGAACAGGCGGCGACGATGACCGCCGAGCAGAAGCAGGCCGCGATCCAGACCGCGCGCAAGGCCGCCGAAGATGCCGCCAAGGCTGCCGGCCAGACCGCCGAGCAGATCAGCGCTGCAGCCGACGCCGCCGAAAAGGCGATCAAGGAAGCGCTGGGCGTTCAGTAAAATTCAACCTGCCGGCACGGCCAGGCCTCGTTTGGCCGTGCCGGCAGACGCAACCGGTCTTCAAGATTGAACAATTTTGATGCGCCAATATCTCGCTCGCAATCGCGAAAGATATTGAATAAAACAGAACAATGTCGATTTGGCGCCGCATAAGCGATTTCATAACCACCACTGCCGCTGATGCTTTTTCCAGCATCATCGAGGCCGTGCGCACGGCGTTTGAAGGCGACCCCGAGACCCGGCGGCGCGTGGCTTTCTCCATCGCCATGATCGCCCTGTCCGCCAAGATGGCCAAGGCCGATGGCATCGTCTCGCAGGCCGAGATCAACGCGTTCCATCAGATATTCCACGTTCCGGCACAGTATCGCCAGCAGGTCGAGCGGCTCTACAATCTCGCCAAGCAGGACGTGGCCGGATATGAGGCCTATGCCGCGCAGCTGGCATCGCTCTGCGGCTCGGGGCAACCCAACTGCCAGATGCTGGAAGACGTGCTCGACGGCCTCTTCTATATCGCCAAGGCCGATGGCGCGCTGCACGACCAGGAACTGATCTTCCTCGGCACGGTAGCGGAGATATTCCAGCTGGACGAGGCCAAGTTCGATAGCGTTCTTGCCCGCCATGTCGGCAGCGGCCGCGCCGATCCCTTCCTCGTCCTCGGGCTGCCGCGCAATGTCACTTTCGATGAAGCGCGCAAGCGGTACAGGTCGCTCGTGAGAGACAATCACCCGGACGTTCTCGTCGCACGCGGCGTGCCGGAAGAATTCATCGCCATCGCCAATCAGAGACTGGCAGCAATCAACGCCGCCTGGGAGCAGGTCGAAAAAGATCTCAAGGCGTATGAGCGCGTTTGAATCCGATCATTTTGGCGCGCACGTCCATGCTTCTCCCAATTTCGGCCCGCGCCGGGATGGCAAGCGCGTTACCGTCCTCGTCCTGCACTATACGGGCATGGAGACGGGGGAGGCGGCCGAAAGCTGGCTGGCCAATCCCGGCAGCGAAGTCTCGGCGCATTACCTCGTTCATGAGGACGGCCGCGTCGTGCAGATGGTGCCCGAGAGCGAGCGTGCCTGGCATGCCGGGCAGAGCTCGTGGAAGGGCGAGACCGATATCAATTCCTCTTCCATCGGCATCGAGATCGCCAATCCGGGGCCGCTTGCGGGGTTTCCCGATTATAACGAGGCGCAGATCGAGGCCGTGATCGACCTCTGCAAGGGGATCATTTCGCGCCACCGCATAGCGCCGGAACGCGTGCTGGCCCATTCCGATATCGCGCCCGCGCGGAAGATCGATCCGGGCGAGAAATTTCCGTGGTCGGTGCTTTACGACTCCGGCGTGGGGCACTGGGTTCCGCCGTCGCCGATCCGGGGCGGACGCTTCTTTTCACGCGGCGATAATGGCCAGCCGGTGGAGGCCTTGCAGTCGATGCTGGCCCTTTACGGCTATGATGTCCCCATCGACGGGACGTTCGGAAATGCGACGGAATTGGGAATTCTCGCGTTTCAACGCCACTTTCGGCCGGCCAAGGTTGATGGAGTCGCGGACATGTCAACCATCGAAACGCTGCATCGACTGCTTTCTGCACTTCCGTCTATAAGCGTTTAACTTATTGAGAAAAAAGCGTTTTATTGCGGTGCTTTTTGCACTGCAGCATATATATTTCAATGAGTTACATATTGTTATTTGGCGGATCAATATTCGGCTGCATTGGGCCTGCAAATCCTTGGCCAGTTGTTCCGGCACGAGCCTTCTGGGGGTTGGCCGCTGAACTTTCCCGGCCCGCTTGAGTTTGCGGGCCCCATATTAGACGGAAAATGATGACAAAAAAATTTGGTGTGATTTTCGCCCTTCTGGGGGCGGTGGCTTTGTTTGGTTCAAATCCGGCGTTCAGCGAGCCGGCCCAGCCCACGAACCTGAGGGATCTGTTCAAAGCGAAGCGTGCGGAGGCCGAAAAGGCCAAGGCGCAGAAAGCAAAAGCCGAGAAGGCAAAACCGGCCAAACCGGCCAAGGTAGCAAAGGCAAAGCGCGCGAAAGCGCAGGGGCAGAAGGTAGCTGCAAAGGCTGATCTGAAGAAGAAGGCCGAGCTGAAGAAGCCGGCGGTCAAGCGGCATGCCGGCAAGAAGGCATCCGGCAAGGCAGCGGCCAAGGCGCGGACGCGGATCAAGACGGTCGTTTCGCGCAATATCGATACGATGACGACGGGCAGCGTCGGTACGGCCGGTGGCGCGACGAAATATTCGTCGATCATCGCATCCTATGCGAGCTCCTATGGCGTTCCGGTCGATCTCGCCCATGCCGTGGTGCGTGTCGAAAGCAATTTCCGTCCGGAGACGACCGGTCTTGCCGGTGAGATCGGCCTGATGCAGATCAAGCTCTCGACGGCGAGGGGGCTCGGCTATACGGGCAGCCGGGCTGCGCTCTACAATCCGGATACGAATATCCGCTGGGGCATGAAATATCTTGCAGGGGCACACAAGCTCGGCAATGGCACCACCTGCGGCACGATCCTGCGCTACAATGCCGGCCATGGCGCGACGCGCATGAATCCGGTGTCCGCCAATTATTGTGCGAAGGTCAAATCGCAGCTCGCCTCGAACTAAAGGCGGCGATTTACGCAAAGGGCCGGATTTTCCGGCCTTTTTTGTTGCAATTTGCCGGAACAATGCGTTTATACGCAACGCCAGCTGGCCGGGCAGCCGCGCATGTCAAAAGCCGAAAGGCGGCATGTGAGGAAAGTCCGGGCTCCAGGGAAACACGGTGCCGGATAACGTCCGGCGGGGGCGACCCCAGGGAAAGTGCCACAGAAAGGAAACCGCCCCGCCTGCAAATCGGCTGCTCGCAAGGCAGAAGAGCCGATTTATTGGCGGGGTAAGGGTGAAAGGGTGGGGTAAGAGCCCACCGCGCAACTGGTAACAGGGGCGGCATGGCAAACCCCACCGGGAGCAAAACCGAATAGGGACGGCGTGCCGGGCGCAAGCCTGGCGATCAGTTTCCGGGTTAGTCGTCCGGGTGGGTTGCAGGAGGCGGATGGCAACATCCGTCCCAGATGAATGGCTGCCGCGCCGGGCTCGCGCCCGGCCATACAGAACCCGGCTTACAGGCCAGCTGGCATTTCTCTCCATAGCCGATATGGCGTGCTGCCCCCGCTGCGACAGGTCGCGGCGGCGGCTTTGCAGCATGCAACTGCATCCAACGCAAAACCGAACCGATTCAACGGGCTCTAACCCTTCATTAAGCTTAATGAGCCATAAATTAAGAATCGCCGGAAGTGCGTCCGAATTCGGGCTCATTGCCAAGTTGTGTACCCTGATCCCATTGACGCCCATAGTGCCCCATGATAACGATTGGTTTCATCAGTAGCGTTCAGTCGACACGGTGTTTCCCGACATTGGCTCTTGCTTTGCAAGGCCGGCATCCCGCTCGCGGGGCCGGTTTGCCGACGGTCGCTGACTGGCAGTCGCGGCCCGCTGATGCGGCGGGCGTCGCGGTGAAAACGGGAGCCCCTGCGGGCAAGAGGGTGGCAGGCATTGGACCGGTTTCTCGGGCACATCACGAACAGGATCGACGCGAAGGGTCGCGTTTCCGTGCCGGCTCCGTTCCGCTCGATCATTCTGGCATCCGGACATACGGAACTCTACGCGCTGCGCTCGCTGCACCTTCCGGCACTGGAGACGGGCGGCCCCGAACTGCTGACGCGTTTCGACAAGAGCCTCGAGGGCGCCGATCCCTTCACGCAAGGGGCGGACGACATGTCGTTCTACCTTCATGCGGACGGGACCTTCCTGAAGCTGGACGCGGATGGGCGCATCACGATGACCGATTTCATCCGGGAACATACGGGCATTACGAGCGAAGTTACCTTTGCGGGTGCCAATACGCATTTTCAGATCTGGCAGCCCGAACAGTTCGAGGCGCACCGGGCAAGGGTGCGGCAGCGGCTGGCCGAGAGGCGCTTGAACATGGAACGCGAGGCATGAACGAAGCAGCCGACGACAGGCACATTCCGGTTCTCATCGACGAAGTCATCGCAGCATTGCGTCCCGGCAAGGGCACGCGCATCATCGACGGCACATTTGGCGCCGGCGGTTACACGAAGCGCATCCTAGAAACGGGTGCGGAAGTCATCGCGATCGACAGGGACCCTTCGGCCATCGCGGCCGGACGGCAGCTGGAAAAGGATCATGCCGGGCGCCTGACGCTGGTGCAGGGGACATTCTCGACATTGGACCAGGTGGCCCTTCTCGGCGCGCCGGATGGCATCGTCCTCGATATCGGCGTGTCGTCGATGCAACTCGACGAGGCCGAGCGCGGCTTCTCCTTCCAGAAGGATGGTCCCCTCGACATGCGCATGTCGAGCGCCGGCGCCAGCGCTGCCGATGTCGTCAACCGTTTCAAGACCGGCGATCTTGCCCGCATCTTCAATTTCCTTGGCGAGGAACGTCAGGCCGGCCGTATCGCGCGGATGATCGAGAAACGCCGCGCGAGCGAGCCTTTCGAGCGGACGCGCGACCTTGCCAATGCCATCGAGGCGCTGGTCGGTCGCAACCCCAAGGTGCCGATTCATCCCGCCACACGCGTGTTCCAGGCATTGCGGATCTTCGTCAATGACGAGCTGGGTGAGCTCGTCCGGGCGCTGCATGCTGCCGAGCGGGTATTGAAGCCGGGCGGAAGGCTCGTCGTCGTCACCTTTCATTCGCTCGAAGACCGCATCGTCAAGCGGTTCTTCGCCGATCGGGCAGGGGCGGCGACCGGATCGCGTCATCTGCCGCAGGTGGAGCAGCGGCTGGCGAGCTTCACGCCCATCGGCAAGGGCATCGTGACACCGGGCGAGACGGAACTGGCGCGCAATCCGCGATCGCGCTCGGCCAAGCTCCGCGCCGGCGAACGCACGGACAATCCGCCGCTTGCCGAAGATCACTCGATCTATGGCTTGCCGCAACTTCCGCAAATCCATGAAACCGCGAGGAACTGAACGTGCTGCGCACCTTTGACATCATCCTCATCGGCCTCATGATCACGGCAGCTTCCGTGACCTACAAGATCAAGCATGACGCCGAAAAGCAGATGACGCAGGTCAGCAAGCTCGAACGCATGATCGCCGACGAGCGCGACACCATCGATCTGCTGAAGGCCGACTGGAGCCTGCTGACCCAGCCCAACCGGCTGCAGAAGCTCGTCGAGACCTATCACGACCAGCTCCAGCTCCAGTTCGTCGAGGCCCAGCAGATCGTCGGGCTGAACGAACTGCCGCAGCCGAAGCCGGCAGTGGAGAATTTCAAGTCCATTGCAGACATCATAACCGAGGCCGATGCCGGGGCCCTCGGAACCGACGACACGCTGACCGGCAGCGTGGCCAAGCCGAAGGGAGCGACGCACTGATGGCTGGGGCGTGGATCAAGCGGAAGAAACCCGTCGTGCAGGATGCCGGAACGCCGGCCTTCGCGCTCGATGCGCGCAAGAAGAAGACCGGCAGCCGCGCTCGCAATCGCGTCGTCATGGCCATTGCCTGCTTCGTCGGCATCTACGGCGTCATTGGCGGCCGCCTCGTCTATTACGGCATGCAGGAGGATGCGACCGGCTATAACGGCCCGACAGGCAGCACCCTCGCGGCGCGGCCGGACATTCTCGACCGCAATGGCGAAGTGCTTGCGACGGATATCAAGACCAATTCGCTGTTCGCCGAGCCGCGCAAGATCATCGATCCGGACGAGGCCATCGAACTGCTCTCGACCGTCCTGCCGGACCTGAATTTCGAGCAGACCTATAATCGCCTGAAGAGCGGCAGCGGCTTTGCCTGGCTGAAGCGCGGACTGACGCCGCAGCAGAAGAGCCAGATCATGGCGCTCGGCATTCCGGGCATCGGCTTCAGGACCGAGAAGGCACGGTTCTATCCGGGCGGGCCGACCGCGTCGCATATTCTCGGTCTGGTGAATATCGACAATCAGGGCATTGCCGGCATGGAGAAATATATCGACGCGCAGGGGCTCTCCGACCTGCGCGACGTCGGGCTTGCCGATAGCCGTTCGCTCGAGCCCGTCCGCCTGTCGATCGATCTTCGCGTCCAGCACGTGGTTCGCGACGTGGTGGTGCAGGCGATGCAGAAATACAGCGCCATTGCCGCTGGCGCGGTCGTCCTGAACGTCAATACCGGCGAAGTTCTCGCCATGGCTTCGGCGCCGGATTTCGATCCCAACAATCCCGTCGATGTCGGTGACAAGGACCGCCTCAACCGCATGTCGGCGGGCGCCTATGAGATGGGATCGACGATCAAGAGCTTCACCACGGCGATGGCGCTCGATTCGGGCAAGGTCAATCTGCAGAGCACGTTCGACGCGCGCCGGCCCATCACCATCGGTCGCCAGACGATCCGGGATTTCCACGGCAAGGGCCGTGTCCTGACGCTGCCGGAAGTCTTTATCTACTCCTCCAATATCGGCTCGGCCAGGGAGGCCGACGTGGTCGGCATCGAGGGACATCGTGAATTCCTGCATCGCCTGGGCCTTCTCGACCGGATGCAGACCGAACTGCCGGAAGTGGCACGGCCGATGGAGCCGAAAGTCTGGAAGAAGGTCCATTCCATCACGATCTCCTTCGGCCATGGAATGGCCACAACACCCCTGCAAACAGCGGTCGGGGCAGCTGCCCTGATGAATGGGGGCAAGCTCATCCCGCCGACATTCCTGCCGCGCACGCCGGAGCAGGCGGCGGAGGTGGGCAAGCGGGTGATCAGCGAGAAGACGAGTGAAGACATGCGCTACCTTTACCGCCTGAATGCCGAGCCCGGTTCCGGAGGTTCCGGTTCGCGCGCGACGGTCAAGGGCTACCGGGTCGGCGGCAAGACCGGAACGGCGGAAAAGGTGGTCAATGGCCGCTATTCGAAGGATGTGCGCTTCAATGCCTTCGTCGCAGCCTTTCCGATCGACAAGCCGGAATATGTGGTGCTGACGATCGTCGACGAACCGAAGCCGGAATCCGGCAAGGTCGGTGCCACGGCCGGTTTCAATGCCGCGCCGATGGTTCAGGAGATCATACGACGTTCCGCCTCGTTCCTCGGCGTCAAGCCAGACTTCGAGGAAGAACAACAATCCGCTCCATTGATGGTGAATTTTAATCAGTAGCGCCGCGAATCGAAGCAAAGCCATGCGTTTCTTCCGGCAAAGCATCAGGTAGAAGACAGGTCCGGTCCGGCCATGAAACTAGAACAACTGAACGGTATCCCCGCCCTGGCCAAGTCGGAACTTGGCAGAACGACCATTACCGGCCTGACATCGGATTCACGCCAGGTGGAACCGGGATATCTGTTTGCCGCGCTCAAGGGCTCGAAGGCCGACGGCACAGTCTACGCAGCGGATGCGGCGGCGCGCGGAGCCGCCGTCATCATCGCCTCGAAGGATGCCAAGCTCGGCGGCATCAAGGCTCCGATCGTCTATGTCGATGATCCGCGCCGCGCATTGGCGCTGGCGGCGGCAAGCTTCTACGGCCGCCAGCCCGACGTCATGGTCGCGATCACCGGCACCAGCGGCAAGACTTCGGTGGCCTCGTTCACGCGCCAGATCTGGGCGCATGCGGGTTTCGCCTCCGCAAGCATCGGTACGACGGGCGTCGTATCGCCCCGCCGCGAGGATTATGGCTCGTTGACTACGCCCGATCCCGTCGAACTGCACCGACTGCTCCGCGAACTCGCGGATGAGGGCGTCACCCATGCGGCGATGGAGGCCTCGTCCCATGGTCTCGACCAGCGCCGGCTCGACGGCGTGGTGCTTTCCGCCGGCGCATTCACCAATCTCGGCCGCGATCACATGGATTATCATGCGACGGTCGAAGAATATCACGCCGCAAAGCTGCGACTTTTCACCGAATTGCTGCCGAAGGGCGGCCCGGCGGTCATCTTCGCCGACGATCCGTTTTCGAAGGCGACCATCGCGGCGGCGACGGCAGTGGGCTGCAAGGTTCTTACCGTTGGCCGCAAGGGCGAATTCATCTCGCTCAAGCGCGTCGAACACGAGCGCTTCCGGCAGCATGTGGAGGTTCATATCGCCGGTGATATCTACGAGATAACCCTGCCGCTCGCCGGTGATTTCCAGGTTGCCAACGGGCTGGTGGCCGCAGGGCTGGCAATAGCCACGGGCGTGCCCGCCGCCGCCGCCATGCGCGGCCTCGAAAGACTGAAAGGCGCTCCCGGCCGTCTCGATCTCGTCGGCGCCACCGAAGATGGTGCGCCAGCCTATGTCGATTATGCCCATAAGCCGGACGCGCTGGAAAATGTGCTGACCTCGGTGCGCCCCTTCACCACCGGACGCGTCATCATCGTCTTCGGCTGCGGTGGAGACCGCGACCGGGGCAAGCGGCCGATGATGGGCGAAATCGCCACCCGCCTTGCCGATGTCGTCATCGTCACCGACGACAATCCGCGCTCGGAGGTTCCTGCGGCCATCCGCGCCGAGATATTGGCCGCCGCTCCCGGCGCCGTGGAGATCGGCGATCGCCGCGAGGCGATTCGCGAGGCGGTGGGCATGATGCGGCTGGGCGACACCTTGATCGTCGCCGGCAAGGGGCATGAAGAAGGGCAGACCGTCGGCGACGTGGTGCTGCCATTCTCCGACCATGTCGAAGTGGCGCAGGCGCTGAAGGACCGCGCCCTGGCGGGAAGCGGCTCATGAGTCTGCTCTGGTCATCCGACG
The DNA here is from genome assembly GCF_023554255.2 of Phyllobacterium sp. 21LDTY02-6. Taxonomy (GTDB): domain Bacteria; phylum Pseudomonadota; class Alphaproteobacteria; order Rhizobiales; family Rhizobiaceae; genus Phyllobacterium. Next base: position 454,531 of record NZ_JAMJWD020000001.1, read on the forward strand.
CCATGCTGGAGGCGATGAACGGGCGGCCGGTCGGCACCCTGCCCGAGGGCATTACCGGCATTTCCATCGACACGCGCACGCTGAAGGAGGGCGAGGCCTTCTTTGCCATCAAGGGCGATGCGCTCGACGGACATGATTACGCTACGGCGGCAGTGGCGGCGGGCGCCGCGCTGCTGGTCGTCGCCGAGGCGAAACTGCCGGCGCTCGGCAAGCTCAAGGCGCCGCTGATCGTCGTCGACGACGTGCTGGCCGCGCTGACGCGGCTCGGCATTGCCTCGCGGGAACGGTCCCATGCCCAGATCATCGCGGTGACCGGTTCGGTCGGCAAGACGACCACCAAGGAAGCCCTTCGCCACGTGCTCGCCGATTGCGGCAAGGTGCACGCCTCGGTGGCCTCCTTCAACAATCATTGGGGCGTGCCACTGACGCTCGCAAGGATGCCGGGCGATACGGATTTCGGCGTGTTCGAGATCGGCATGAACCATCCCGACGAGATCAGGCCGCTTGTAAGGATGGTGAGGCCGCATGTCGCGTTGATCACGCTTATCGCCGCCGCCCATCTCGGCCAGTTCAAGAACCTGCAGGAGATCGCGGCAGCGAAGGCCGAGATATTCGAAGGGCTCGTGCCAGGCGGATACGCCTTGCTCAATCGTGATGATAAATACTTCAAATCGCTTGAGAAAATGGCATTCGCGGCCGGCGTCGAGCATATCAAGTCCTTCGGCGAAAGCCGGCTTGCCGACTACCGCCTGATGAAGTTGAAGCTGCATGACGAATGTTCCTGCATGACGGCGCGCCTGGACGGCGAGGAGGTCGTGGCGAAGGTCGGAGCGCCCGGCCGCCATATAGTGCAGAACGTGCTTGCGGTGCTCGGCGCCGCGCATCTGACGGGGGCGGACATGGCCAAGGCCGTGCTTGCCCTGGCGTCGCTGCGGGCCGAGGGCGGGCGCGGGGAGCGCCATGTGCTCGAAATCGGGCGGGGTACGTTCACGCTCATCGACGAGAGCTACAATGCCAACCCCGCCTCGATGCGCGCGGCTGTCGAACTCCTGGCCGCGGCGAAACCGGCCGGCAATGGCCGCCGCATCGCGGTGCTTGGCGACATGCTGGAACTCGGCAAGCACTCCGCCAGGCTGCATGCCGAGCTTTCAGCGGTGATCAGCGACAACAAGATCGACATGGTGTTTTTGGGCGGGCCTGAAATGCAGGCCCTCAAAACGGCAATGCCGGTTGATATTCACGCCGAATACAGGCAGAGCGTCGAGGAATTGCAACCGCAACTGCTCAAGACGATCCGGGCTGGTGACGTGATCATGGTCAAGTCATCCAAGGGGACCGGGTTTTCCCGGATCGTCAAGACGCTCTTGCAGAAATACAACGCTGCCGCGCCGCTCGCTCCAGCCGAGTGAACCCGCGGGGAATGGGGAAAGGCATTAGTCGATGCTTTATTATCTTGCCGGCCTGGCGGAACATGTCCAGTTCCTGAACGTGTTCCGCTACATCACGTTCAGGACCGGCGGCGCGCTGATCACCTCGGCGCTGATCGTTTTTCTTTTCGGGCCGCGTATCATCGACTCCCTCCGCATCCGCCAGGGCCGCGGCCAGCCTATCCGTGCCGACGGGCCGCAGACGCATTTCAAGAAGGCCGGAACGCCGACAATGGGCGGCCTCATGATCATGACGGGCATTCTCCTGTCGTCGCTGCTCTGGGCCAACTGGTCCAACATCTATGTCTGGGTAGTCCTGCTCGTCGCCGTCAGCTTCGGTGCGATCGGCTTCTATGATGATTACCTCAAGGTCAGCAAACAATCGTTCCGCGGCTTCTCGGCAAGAGCGCGCCTCGGCATCGAGTTCCTGATCGCCGCCGTAGCCGGGCTTGCCATCATGTGGGCCGGGCAGGAGCCGTTCTCGTCATCATTGACGTTCCCCTTCGCCAAGCAGCTGATCCTCAATCTCGGTATCTTCTTCATTCCCTTTGCCGCTTTCGTCATGGTGGGCGCGGGCAATGCCGTGAATTTCACCGATGGTCTCGATGGACTCGCCACCGTGCCCGTGATGATTGCCGCCGCGTCCTTCGGCGTCATCGCCTATCTGTCCGGCAATGCGATCTTCGCCGATTACCTGCAGATCCATTTCACCCCGGGCACCGGCGAACTCGCCGTCGTCCTCGGCTCGGTGATCGGGGCCGGCCTCGGCTTCCTCTGGTTCAATGCGCCGCCGGCGGCAATCTTCATGGGCGACACGGGTTCGCTGGCGCTTGGCGGCCTGATCGGCGCCGTGGCCGTGGCGACGAAGCATGAAATCGTTCTCGCCATCATCGGCGGCGTGTTCGTGATGGAGGCGATGTCGGTCATCATCCAGGTCGCGTCCTTCAAGCTCACCGGCAAGCGCGTATTCCTGATGGCGCCCATCCATCATCACTTCGAAAAGAAAGGCTGGACGGAAAGCCAGGTGGTCATCCGGTTCTGGATCATCGCTGTCATCCTGGCGCTGATCGGCCTTTCGACCCTGAAGTTGCGGTGAGTTGCCGATGATCGCCGCCCACTCCATGAAAGGCAAGATCGTCGCGCTGTTCGGCCTTGGTGGCTCGGGCATTGCGACGGCGAGGGCTATTCTTGCCGGTGGAGCGGAGGTCGTCGCCTGGGACGACAATCCGGAGAGCGTCCTGCGCGCCAGGTCGGCCGGCGTCCCGACGCTGGACCTGCGGCAGGCCGACTGGAAGCAATTCTCCTCGTTCGTGCTGTCGCCGGGCGTGCCGCTGACGCATCCGCGCCCGCACTGGACCGTCGATCTTGCCCGTGCCGCCGGTGTCGAGATCATCGGCGATATCGAGCTTTTCGTGCGCGAGCGCAACCTTGCGGCCAAGGCCGATGCGTTCATCGCCATAACCGGCACCAACGGCAAATCCACCACGACCGCACTGATCGCCCATATCATCAGGAACGCCGGCAGGGACATGCAGCTCGGCGGCAATATCGGCACTGCGGTCATGACGCTGGAGCCGCCGGCAGATGGCCGGTTCTATGTGGTCGAATGTTCGTCCTACCAGATCGATCTCGCGCCGTCGCTCAACCCCACGGCGGGCATCCTTCTCAATCTGACGCCGGATCATCTCGACCGGCACGGAACCATGCAGCATTATGCCGAGATCAAGGAGCGGCTGGTCGCCGGCAGCGACACCGCGATCATCGGCGTCGATGACAGCTATTGCGCGGCGATCGCCGACCGGCTGGAGCGGGCAGGCAAGCGGGTGGAGAGAATATCCAAGCGCATGCCGGTCCGGAACGGATTTTTCGCCGATGGCGCCGACCTGTTCGAGGCGCGGGACGGCGAGGCGCGGCTGATCGCGTCGCTCACCGGCATCGGCTCGCTGCGCGGCGAGCATAATGCGCAGAATGCACTTGCCGCCATTGCCGCCTGCCGCACGGCAGGTCTTTCCGAGGAAGAGATCGGCCAGGGCCTTGCCACTTTCCCGGGGCTTGCGCACCGCATGGAGCAGGTAGGGCGTATCGGCCCGACCCTCTTCGTCAACGATTCCAAGGCAACCAATGCCGAAGCCGCTGCGCCGGCGCTCTCGTCCTTTTCGCGCATCTACTGGATCGCAGGCGGATTGCCGAAGGAGGGCGGGATAAGCTCGCTATCCGGCTTCTTCCCGCGGATCGTCAAGGCCTATCTCGTCGGCGAGGCCGCACCGCAATTCGCTGCCGCATTGGGCGATGCGGTGCCGTTCGAGATTTCGGGCACCGTTGCATCGGCCGTCGCCCACGCCGCCGCCGACGCGGCAAGGGACGGTTCGCAGGAGCCCGTCGTCCTGCTGTCGCCCGCCTGCGCCAGCTTCGACCAGTTCCAGAATTTCGAGAAACGCGGCGAGGCATTCCGCGCTGCAGTCTTGGCGCTCGAGGGCGCATCACCGATTGGGGGTTCTGATGGTAAGTCGCATTGACCGTGGTCCCGTCGCCGAATGGTGGTGGACGATTGATCGCTTTCTTCTCGCCGCCTGCCTCAGCCTGATGGGGCTCGGCATATTGCTTTCCTTCGCTGCCAGCCCCGCCGTGGCGGAGCGCATCGGCCTCGAGAGCTTCTACTTCGTCAAGCACCAGTCGATGTTCATGGTGCCCGCCGTCGTCGTCATGTTCGCGGTGTCGTTCATGGCGCCGCGCACGATCCGCCGCTTCGCCATCATACTCCTCGCCGGTTCGCTGGTGGCGATGGTGGGAGCACTCTTCTTCGGCATCGAAGTCAAGGGCGCGCGGCGCTGGGTGTCGCTCGCCGGTATCTCCGTGCAGCCGTCCGAATTCATGAAGCCGGCCTTCGTCATCGTCTGTGCCTGGCTTTTCGCGGAAAACGAACGCCGCAAGGACATTCCGGGCAATTTCTTCTCCATGGTGCTGTTCTGCATCGTCGCGGCGCTGCTCGTCGCGCAGCCCGATCTCGGCCAGACGATCCTGACGGCCGGCACCTGGGGTGCGATGTTCTTCATGGCGGGCGTGCCCTGGATCTGGATCATCGGGCTTGGCGTCCTTGGCGCGGCGGGCTTCTTCAGCGCCTATACGGTATTTCCCCACGTCGCCGGCCGTATCGACCGCTTCCTGACAGGGGAAGGCGACACGTTCCAGGTGGACGCAGGCCGGGAGGCGATCATTCGCGGTGGCTGGCTCGGGCAGGGCCCGGGCGAAGGCACGATCAAGCGCATCATCCCCGACAGCCACACGGATTTCATCTTCTCCGTCACGGCCGAGGAATATGGCATAGCGCTCTGCCTGCTGCTGGTACTCATCTTCGCCTTCATCGTCATCCGCGGCCTGTCGATCGCGCTCAAGGAACGCGATGATTTCACACGGCTGGCCATTTCCGGTCTGGTCATTCTCTTCGGCTTCCAATCGATCATCAACATGTCGGTCAATCTGCACCTGATGCCCGCCAAGGGCATGACCCTGCCGTTCATTTCCTATGGCGGTTCGTCACTGATCTCGGTGGCTATCTCCACGGGCCTCCTGCTCGCGCTGACGCGCCGCCGTCCCGAGGCTCGCCGCTCCGCAACACTGGAAAGCAGCATGGCCTCCATGGCGCGCGCGGGTTAGCCAATGTCGAAGGGTGTTATCTTCCTGGCCGCCGGTGGTACTGGCGGCCACCTCTTTCCGGCCGAGGCCCTGGCGCACGAACTCATCGAGCGCGGATGGGATATCCAGCTGGCGACCGACGATCGCGCCGAGCGGTTCACATCGGGATTTCCGGCCAGCAAGATCCATGTCGTGCGCTCCGCCACCATAGCGGGGCGCAACCCTCTGGCGCTGGCGAGAACGTTCTGGACGCTCTGGCTGGGCAATCTCGATTCGCGCCGGCTGTTTCGTTCGGTGAAGCCGAAGCTCGTCGCCGGCTTTGGCGGCTACCCGACATTGCCGCCGCTCTATGCGGCGACCGCCATGCGCATACCGACCCTCGTCCACGAGCAGAACGCCGTCATGGGACGCGCCAACAAGGCGCTGGCGGCGCGCGTCGATGCTATTGCCGGAGGCTTCCTCGCGGATGCGCCCGGGCCCTATGCCGCAAAAACGGTGATCACCGGAAATCCGGTCCGGCCGGCCGTGCTCGCCGAAGTCGGCAGGCCCTACAAGGCGTCGCAGGCGCATCAGCCGTTTCACTTCCTCGTCTTCGGCGGCAGCCAGGGCGCGCAATATTTCTCGTCCGCAGTCCCGGAAGCCATCAAGCTTCTGGCGCCTGAAATACGGTCGCGGCTCGTCATCACCCAGCAGGCCCGCCCCGAGGATGAGGGGCAGGTGCGCGGCACCTACCAGGCGCTGGGCGTGAGGGCCGATGTCGCGGCGTTCTTCAAGGACATGCCGCAGCGGATCGCCGCCGCGCATTTCGTCCTGTCCCGTTCCGGAGCGTCCACCGTTTCCGAAATTGCCGCTATTGGACGCCCGGCGATCCTGGTGCCGTTCCCCCATGCGCTCGATCATGACCAGGCCGCCAATGCCGCGGCCCTGCAGGCAGCGGGCGGCGCGGATGTGATCAAGCAATCGGAGCTGTCGCCCGAGCGCATTGCAACCCTGCTTGCGCAGGCCATGGATGAGCCCACGCGCCTGGCGCGCATTGCGGAAAATGCGAGAAGCACGGGCAAGCCGCATGCTGCGAGGTTGCTCGCAGACCTCGCAGAGGCTATTGCAACCGGCCAAAGCGTCGAAAAGTTCAAGAAGGAAGGAGTGCGTCCATGAAGATGCCGCTCAATATAGGTCTCGTCCATTTCATCGGTATCGGTGGTATCGGGATGAGCGGCATTGCGGAAGTGCTCCACAATCTCGGCTACAGGGTGCAGGGCTCCGACCAGTCCGATGGCGCCAATGTCCAGCGTCTGCGCGACAAGGGCATCGAGGTCTTCGTCGGCCACGCGGCGGCCAATCTTGGCGATGCCGAAGTCGTCGTCGTCTCGACGGCCATCAAGAAGTCCAATCCCGAACTCGCGGCCGCACGCGAAAAGCTGCTTCCGATCGTGCGCCGCGCCGAGATGCTGGCGGAACTGATGCGCTTTCGCCAGGCTGTCGCCATCGGCGGTACCCATGGCAAGACCACGACCACGTCGATGGTCGCGACCCTGCTCGACGCCGGGCGGCTCGATCCGACCGTCATCAATGGCGGCATCATCAATGCCTATGGCACGAATGCGCGCATGGGCGGCGGTGACTGGATGGTGGTGGAGGCGGACGAGAGCGACGGCACGTTCCTCAAGCTGCCGGCCGATATCGCCGTCATCACCAATATCGACCCCGAACATCTCGACCATTACGGCACGTTCGACCGCGTCCGCGAGGCATTCCGGCAATTCGTCGAGAACGTGCCCTTCTATGGTTTCGGCGTGATGTGCCTCGACCATCCGGAAGTGCAATCGCTCGTCTCGCGGATCGAAGACCGCCGGGTCATCACCTATGGCGAAAACCCGCAGGCGGATGTGCGCTTCGTCAATCTCGTCGTTGACGGTGCGACCTCGCGCTTCGACGTGCAGATCGCCCGGCGCAAGACGGGCGAGATCACGGAGATCACCGGCCTGACCCTGCCCATGCCGGGCCGGCACAATGTTTCGAACGCCACCGCGGCCATCGCCGTCGCGAGCGAACTCGGCATATCGGCGGAAGACATCAAGAAGGGGCTTTCTTCCTTCGGCGGCGTGAAGCGCCGCTTTACCCATACGGGCAGCTGGAACGGTGTCGAGATATTCGACGATTACGGCCACCATCCCGTCGAGATAAAGGCGGTGCTCAAGGCCGCGCGCGATTCAGCCAGGGGACGCGTCATCGCCATCGTGCAGCCGCATCGGTTCACGCGCCTCGCAAGCCTGTTCGACGAGTTCGCCGCCTGCTTCAACGATGCCGATACGGTCGTCGTCGCTCCCGTCTATACGGCGGGCGAAGAGCCGATCGACGGCGTGACGTCCGAGGCGCTGGTGGCGAAGATCAAGACCGCCGCGCACCGCGATGCGCGCTATGTTGCCGGACCGGAGCAGATCGCCCCGCTGATCGCCGGAATAGCCAAGCCCGACGACTATGTGGTCTTCCTCGGTGCAGGCAATATCACGCAATGGGCTTACGCCTTGCCAAAAGAGCTGGCGGCGCTCTAAATCGCTCCTAGCCGAGCGCCTGGAAGGATAGAATGTCTTCAAAGATCGATGGTGAAGCGCTGCTCAAGAAGCTGGGAGACCGCTTCGCGAATTTGCGCGGGCGCCTGACGCCCGATATGAGCATGGAAAAAGTGACCTGGTTCCGCGCCGGCGGTCCGGCCGAAGTGCTGTTCCAGCCGGCCGACGAAGAGGATCTGGCCGCGTTCCTGCAGGCGCTGCCCGAAGAATATCCCGTGCTGACAGTCGGGATCGGCTCCAATCTTCTCGTTCGGGATGGCGGCATTCCCGGCTTCGTCGTGCGCCTGTCCGCCAAGGGCTTCGGCGAGGTCGAGCGCGTCGGCGAAACGCAATTGCGGGCCGGCACGGCAACGCCGGACAAGCGCGTCGCGGCCATGGCATTTGAAGCGGGGATTGCCGGCTTCCACTTCTATCACGGCATTCCAGGCGGGATCGGCGGTGCGCTGCGCATGAATGCGGGCGCCAATGGCGTCGAGACGCGCGAGCGCGTCGTCGAGGTGCGGGCGCTCGACCGCAAGGGCGAGCTTCACATTCTTTCAAACGCCGATATGGGCTATGCCTATCGCCACTCGGGGGCGGCGCCGGACCTCATTTTCACGTCCGCATTGTTCGAGGGTACGCCCGGCGACAAGGCCGACATATTGGCGGCGATGAATGCCGTCCAGCATCACCGCGAAACGGTCCAGCCCATCCGCGAGAAAACCGGGGGTTCCACGTTCAAGAATCCCGAAGGCTCCTCTGCATGGAAGGAGATCGACAAGGCCGGCGGCCGCGGCCTGATGATCGGCGGCGCGCAGATGTCGCCGATGCACTGCAACTTCATGATCAATACCGGCACTGCGACCGGCCATGATCTCGAAACGCTGGGCGAGACGATCCGGGCGAGGGTGCTGCAGAATTCCGGAATCCGCCTGCATTGGGAGATCAAGCGCCTCGGCAATTTCCGTCAAGGCCAGGAAGTCCAGGAGTTCATGGGGCAGTTGCTCTAGCCCGCATCGACCGCATTCGCCGAGATGCCCCGTCTGTCGCGTCCATTGCGCCAGCGCGGGACGCAGCTGTCATTTACCAACCCGGAACGATCTTTCCGGCGCTCCTGACATAAAATATTGCACCTTTCATCATTGTTGAATCATTGGGGCTTGTCAGAGAATCAACTCTCTGATTCTTTAGGGACAAGCGTTAACTGATTTGAGTCGGCTGGTTTTCACCAGCCTTGGGTATCTGCGGTCCTGCCGCCGGATGTGTGTCGACTCATGCCTGTTGTTCGCGGCGAATGGGGAAGTGAGGGGTTTATCTTTATGGTCAAGAAGCATGTTGCAGTGCTGATGGGTGGTTTTTCATCGGAGCGCCCGGTGAGCCTCTCATCCGGTAATGCCTGCGCCGATGCTCTCGAGGCCGAAGGTTTCTCCGTTACCCGGGTCGATGTCGACCGCAATATCGCCGAGCGCCTGCAGCAATTGCGGCCGGACGTCGTTTTCAACGCGCTTCATGGTCCGTTCGGCGAGGACGGAACGATCCAGGGCATCCTCGAATATCTTGAAATCCCCTATACCCATTCCGGCGTGCTGGCCTCGGCTCTCGCCATGAACAAGGAGCAGGCGAAGATCATCGCGAGGTCTGTCGGCATTCCGGTCGCCGATGCCGTGGTGATGAATCGCATGCAATTCACCTCGGAACATCCGATGAAGCCGCCTTACGTGGTCAAACCGGTCAATGAGGGCTCGAGTTTCGGCGTCGTCATCGTCAAGGAAGACCAGTCGCATCCGCCGCAGATCATCACCTCCGCCGAGTGGAAATATGGCGATGTCGTCATGGTCGAGCGCTATATCCACGGACGCGAACTTACCTGCGCCGTGATGGGCGAGAAGGTCCTTGGCGTCTGCGAGATCATACCGGTCGGTCACCAGTTCTACGACTACGACTCGAAATATGTTGCCGGCGGATCAAATCATGTGATTCCAGCGAAAATTTCACCGAAAATTTACCAAAAAATAGAAACACTGGCGCTCAAGGCACATCAGGCAATCGGATGTAAAGGTGTCAGCCGGTCGGACTTCCGTTTTGACGATCGTTTCTCCGAAGAAGGCGAGCTCATCTGGCTGGAAGTCAATGCCCAGCCGGGCATGACGCCGACGTCTCTCGTGCCTGAGATAGCCGCGGCCGCTGGATATTCCTTCGGTCAATTGTTGAGTTGGATGGTGGAGGACGCATCGTGTTTGCGTTGAAAGGCAAAAATCCGCACCGCCGTGGTGCCTTGCCGATGTCTTCGGACAGGTCGGTGGGTTTTGGCCGCTTTCGCGTGGTGCTGCCCCGATTCCTGCGCAAGCCCGTGCGTGTGCTGACCCGTCTCGTCGATGGCGACCTGATCATACCGAACCATGTCGGCACTGTTGGTGCTGTTGCATTCCTCGCGCTCACCGGCGCCTATGGCGCGATCATCGGTGGCCATGCGCCGGAAGTGGTGAAGGTCACCACCTCCACATTCGGCTTTGCCATTGAGGACGTGAAGATCGTCGGCAATACCGAGACTTCCGAAATCGACGTGCTCGGCGCGCTGGGCCTCGATGGCGAAACCTCGCTGGTCGGCCTGAGCGCCAGGGACGCGCAGCAGGCGGTGGCACAGCTTCCCTGGGTTGAATCCGTCGATGTGTTCAAGGTCTATCCGAACACGATCCAGATCTCGATCAAGGAGCGCAAGGCGCTGGCCGTCTGGCAGAATGGCAGCGAGCTATCGGTGATCGATGCCGATGGCCGTGTGATCGTGCCCTATACCGGCGGCAGCAGTTCGGCTCTTCCCCTCATCATCGGCGATGGCGCTGACAAGCAGGCGAAGCTGCTCTTTGCCCAGATCGCCGCCTATCCCAAGATCGCGTCGCAGGTTCTCGCCTATGCGCGGCTCGGCAATCGCCGCTGGGACCTCATCCTTAAAAACCGCATCAAGCTGATGTTGCCGGAGCACGACATCAACGAGGCGCTCGCCCATGTCATGGAAATGGATGCGAAGTCCGGTCTTCTCGGCCGCGATATCGCATCGGTGGACATGCGGCTTGCCGACCGGGCGGTGATCCGGCTGACGCCGGAGGCGATGGTACAACGAGTTGAGTATTTGAAGGCGCGCGAAAAGGCGTCCAAGCGTTCGGAGAAGCGTGTATGAGTATTCTCGGCGGAAAAAGCGTCTCTTCCGGAACGACGTCCGCAAAAAGGACGCGTTCCTTGACGGTTCTGGATATTGGTTCGAGCAAGGTCTGCTGCATCATTGCGCGCTTGCGCCCGCGGGAGGAAAGCTCGCTGCTTCCGGGCCGCACGCACCGCATCGAGGTGCTGGGCATCGGCCATCAGAAGTCCCGCGGCATCAAATCCGGCGTGATCGTCAATCTCGATGCGGCCGAGCAGGCAATCAGGCTGGCGGTCGATGCTGCCGAGCGGATGGCAGGGCTGACGGTCGATTCCATGATCGTCAATATCTCCGCTGGACGCCTCAAGAGCGAAAGCTTTTCGGCCAGCATCAATCTTGGTGGCCATGAGGTCGATCAGGCCGATATCCGCCGCGTCCTCTCCGCAGGCGCCAAGCAGGCGCTGGCGACGGAGCGTCATCTGGTTCATTCGCTGCCCATCGCCTACGGGCTCGACGGCGAGCGCGGCATCCGCGATCCGCTCGGCATGATCGGCGATTCGCTCGGTGTCGAGATGCATGTGCTCACGGCCGATGCCGCGCCGCTGCGCAATCTCGAACTCTGCGTCAATCGCTGCCACCTTTCGGTCGAGGCGATGATCGCGACGCCCTATGCGAGCGGCCTGTCGGCGCTGGTGGACGACGAGGCCGAAATGGGCGCTGCCTGCATCGATATGGGCGGTGGCACCACGACGATTTCGGTGTTTTCCGAGGGCAAGTTCATCCATGCGGATGCGATCGCCATCGGCGGCAATCATGTCACCATGGACGTGGCGCGCGGCCTGTCGGCCCATATGGACGATGCGGAGCGGCTCAAGGTCATGCATGGCTCGGCCCTGCCCAGCGCAGCGGACGACCGCGACCTGATCAGCGTATTGCCGCTTGGCAATGATGCGCGGGACGTTCCGAACCAATATCCACGCGCGGTGCTGACGCGCATCATTCGCGCGCGTGTCGAAGAGACGCTGGAGTTGGTGCGCGATCGTCTCAATCAATCGGGCTATGGCCAGATCGTCGGCAAGCGCGTGGTGCTGACCGGCGGTGCAAGCCAGTTGGCCGGCCTGCCCGAAGTGGCGCGCCGGATCCTTGCCCGCAATGTGCGTATAGGCCGCCCCCTTGGCGTCACCGGCTTGCCGGAAGCTGCCAAGGGACCGGCTTTTGCCGCCGCGGTGGGTCTTCTGATCTATCCGCAAGTGGCGGGCATCGAGGAGCGTTCTGTGAAGGCTGGTTCATCATCGCTGATGACAGGTACGGGTGGGCGTTTTCAGCGTATCGGCCAATGGCTGAAGGAAAGTTTTTGATCAATCGGGGAAACCCAAAAAGGGATTACCGCAGCGGCGACGCGGTATAGACAAAAAGGAACGGACATATGAGCATCAATCTGCAAAAGCCGGACATTACCGAGCTTAAGCCCCGCATCACCGTCTTCGGTGTTGGCGGCGGCGGTGGCAACGCGGTCAATAACATGATCAATGCCGGTTTGCGCGGTGTTGAATTCGTTGTTGCCAATACGGACGCCCAGGCGCTGACGCAATCGAAAGCCGAGCGGTTGGTACAGCTTGGCGCTTCGGTTACCGAAGGTCTCGGTGCGGGTTCGCAGCCCGAGGTCGGCCGCGCGGCCGCCGAGGAATGTATCGACGAGATCAATGATCACCTGCAGGGAACGCATATGTGCTTCGTCACCGCCGGCATGGGCGGTGGTACCGGCACCGGCGCTGCCCCGGTCGTTGCCCGCGCGGCGCGGGAAAAGGGCATCCTGACCGTCGGCGTGGTCACCAAGCCCTTCCATTTCGAAGGCCAGCGCCGCATGCGCACCGCCGACCTCGGCATCGAGGACCTGCAGAAGAATGTCGATACGCTCATCGTCATTCCGAACCAGAACCTGTTCCGCATCGCCAATGACAAGACGACGTTTGCCGATGCCTTCGCCATGGCCGACCAGGTGCTCTATTCCGGTGTTGCCTGCATCACCGACCTGATGGTCAAGGAAGGCCTCATCAATCTCGACTTCGCCGATGTTCGCTCCGTCATGCGCGAGATGGGCAAGGCGATGATGGGAACGGGCGAAGCCTCTGGCGATGGCCGGGCAATGGCTGCGGCCGAAGCCGCGATCGCCAATCCGCTCCTGGACGAGACATCGATGCGCGGCGCCAAGGGCCTGCTCATCTCGATCACGGGCGGCCGCGACATGACCCTCTTCGAGGTCGACGAAGCCGCAACGCGTATTCGCGAGGAAGTCGATCAGGACGCCAACATCATTCTCGGTGCGACGTTCGACGAGAGCCTCGAGGGCATCATCCGCGTATCGGTTGTCGCGACCGGCATCGACAAGCAGGTTGGCGACGCCGCGCCGGCGCCGATCGAATTCCGTCAGCCGCTGAAGCCGATGCCGAAGCCGGCCGCACAGCCCGCCGCCCGCATCGAGCCGGCGCGCCCGGCAGTGCAGCAGCCCGCCGCCCGCGCACCGGAAGCGGCCCCGGCTGCCGTCCATGCGACGGAGCACGAGGAGGTTCAGCGCGCGCCACAGGCCAGCGAACCGGAATTCCGCCCGCAGAGCCGTATTTTCCAGGCTCCCGCACCGGAAGTGTTCGACGCGCCCGTGGCCGCCGCACCGCAGCAGCCGGCGATGCAGCCCGCACCGCAGCCGATGCCTGAGGTCATGGCTGCGCCGGCACCGGTTCCGGCCGCACCGCGCATGCCGAACATTGCCGACTTCCCGCCGGTGGTTCAGGCCGAACTCAGCGCCCGCGACCATAATCGCGAGCAGGCAGCCTATGAGGCACAGGAGGACCGCGGTCCGATGGGGCTGTTGAAGCGCCTGACCGCCGGCCTTACCCGCCGCGAGGACGAGACTGCCCGCCTGGAGCCGGCCCAGCCGCGCGAACCGGCGATGCGTCCGGCCGAACCGCGCCGTCCGCTCTCGCAGGATGCTTCGATCTACGCACCGCGTCGCGGTCAGCTGGACGATCAGGGCCGTGTGCAGCCGCAGGCACGCCAGTCTTCGGACGAAGACCAGCTCGAGATCCCGGCCTTCCTGCGCCGCCAGGCCAACTAAACAGAGCCTCGACACCGAGGTCTTCAAATTCCGCCATCTCCGGATGGCGGAATTTTCTGTTTGCAATCATTGAAAATCGGGCAAATCTCGCTAGCTGTAGGTACATAGAGCGAAGAACGCGATATGGGTTCGATCCCCGGTACCCATGTGGCAGGCGAGGGGAAGCATGCCGGTCATGCGTCGTGTCATAGCAGTGCCAGAGGTTTCCATTGCGGATTTTCCAGACGACCATAGCGGGCGAAATCACCTTGAGCGGCGTTGGCGTTCACAGTGGCGCGCCGTCGCGCATCACTTTCCGTCCGGCGGACCCCGGCCACGGCATCGTCTTCCGCACCATCGATAGGGACGGCCGCCGCCATCCGGTGGAAGCCCTTGTCTCCCGTGTCGCTCCAAGCGATCTTTCCACGACGTTGACGGGGCAGAACGGCCAGACCATCAGCACCGTCGAACATGCCATGGCCGCCATTGCGGGAGCTGCGATCGACAATCTCGAGATCGATATCGACGGGCCGGAAGTGCCGATCATGGATGGCACGTCGCTCGCCTTCATCGATGCTTTCGAACAGGCCGGCATCGTCGAGCAGGCGGCGAAGCGCAGATATATCCGCATTCTGCGTCCCGTCCGCATCGAGAGCGGCAATTCCTGGGCCGAGTTCGGGCCCTATGATTCCGGCTCGCGCTACGAGGTGGAGATCGATTTCGACACGCCGGTCATCGGACGACAGAAATATGCCGGTGACATGCAGCCGGCGGCATTCCGCGGCGATATATCGAATGCCCGCACATTCGGTTTCATGCGCGATGTCGAGCGCCTGTGGGCTGCTGGACTGGCACTCGGATCGTCCCTCGACAATTCGCTCGTCATCGGGGACGACAATACGATCATAAATCCCGGCGGCCTCCGCCATCCCGACGAGTTCGTCCGGCACAAGACGCTGGACGCGATCGGCGATCTCGCGCTGGCAGGGGCGCCTTTCATCGGCTGTTTCCGATCCTATCGCGGCGGGCACCGGTTGAACGCCGCCGCGCTGCGGGCGGTGTTCGAAGCGGACAATGCCTATGAGATGGTGGAACTCGAGGAGGCGCCGGGCGGCACTTCCCATGTGCCGGTCACGCCGCCGGTGCCAGCGCCGGGTGCCGCCTGACCCGCTCGCCGCGTGGAATGACGTTCGACACGGCCTCGCGCAGAATATCGGCGAGGCGCTCCGTCGCCGGCGTGCCATGCGCGTCGGCCCTGTGCAGGACAAGACCAAGCTCCGGAAGCTCGGGCAGGCCGGATTCGGCCGGCGAAAGCGGCACGAGCCCTGCCGGCAGGCCGATTGGTGTGCGTACCGCAAGGCCGAGCCCCGCCGCCGTTGCCGCCCACAGCCCGGCAAGGCTGGGGCTGACAAAGGCAAGCCGCCATGCCAGCCCGGCCTGGTCCAGCGCATCGATGGCTGCCGTTCGAAGGATACATGGCGCCTCGAGCGAGGCGAGGGGCAGCGTCTCTCCGCCTTGCTCCCGGCGGTGCTGGCCGCCGGCAGCGCCAACCCAGCACATGGGAACCGTGCCGATCTGCTGGTGATGCGGTGTTTCGGCTGCGCCGAGGCTCCATGCCAGCGCCAGGTCCAGGCGCCCCGATGCGACGCGCTCCAGAAGTTCGGAGTTCCTGCCGATACGCGCTTCGATGCGCACCTTCGGATGGGCGCGGGCGAACTGGCCGAGTATCTGCGGCAGGACGGTTTCGCCGAAATCCTCCTGCAGGCCAAGCCGTACCCAGCCTTCAAGATCGCTGCCGCGCACTGCCACCGCCGCTTCGTCATTGAGTTCGAGCAATCGCCTTGCATAGGCGAGCATGGTTTCGCCTGCCTCGGTAAGGGCGAGGCCACGTCCTGCCTTCTCGAAGATGGCGGTTCCGGCCTGCTGCTCCAGCTTTTTCAACTGGGCGCTGACGGCCGAAGTGGAGCGGCCGAGACGGTCCGCCGCCCTGGCGAAACTTCCAAGCTCGACCCCGGTCAGGAAGGTGCGCAGCACATCGAGATCAAAATTGACTTTCCGCATCTCAATCGTCCGGTTTTTCAGGATTATCTGTTCCTAAAAATCTGATTTTCAGGACGATATTGCGGCCTTATCCTTGCATCGTCAAGTGAAAGGAAGGAAGCCATCATGCCCTTTACCCGCATCTCCCTACTGGAAGGTAGGTCGCCCGATTATCTGAAAGCCATATCGGACAGTTTTCATCAGGCAATGGTCGACAGTTTCAATGTGCCGCCGACGGACAAGTTCCAGGCCTTCCATCAACACCGCGCCAACGAACTGATCATCGACCCGACCTATTTCAGCAAGGGCCGATCCGCCGACTGCGTGATCTTCACCATCACGATCGGCAAGCCGCGCGATACGGCGACGAAACAGGCCTTCTACCGGCGCGCCGTGGAACTGCTCGGCAAGTCGCCCGGCATCCGCCCGGAAGACATCATGATCGTCATCAGCACGTCGACGCGCGAAGACTGGTCGTTCAGCAATGGCGACATCCAGATGCTCGAGCCTGCCTGAGCATTGGAATCATGACGGAATATCGCCCTGATCCGATGCAGGAACCGTAAAATCAGCCACTTGCAGCCTGCAAATCGACGGCGGCGCTGCTTCCGCCACAAATTTGGACGATTGCGCGGCAATAAGATTGCTGATTCCTGCCGCTTGTGGTTTATGAACGCCCAAACCCAAGGCAGGTACTGCCTAGAGCGTGTCGCGAAAACGTGGTAACGGGTTCGCGACAATCGCTCTTTTAATGACAAGCGGGGCCGGAGACAGCATGGCGTATAGCAGAATGTCGATGAATGCAGGGTTTGGGGGCAAGGCTCGCTTGGCTCTTCTTCTTTTTCCCATTGCAGGCGCCGTTGCCCTGTCGGGATGTGCTTCCAAGGATGAGGATCTCGACCTTGCGGCCTATGTCGACACGATCGAACCCGCCGATGTTCTCTACAATCAGGCGCTCGCCAATCTGAATGCCGGCCGGCTCGACGAGGCCGCCAAGAAGTTCGATGCCGTCGATCGCCAGCATCCCTATTCCGAATTCGCACGCAAATCGCTGGTGATGGGCGCTTTTGCCAACTACCGCGCAGGCAAGTATGACGAGGCCGTCGCGATGACGAAGCGCTATGTGTCGCTTTATCCGACGCAGCCGGAAGCGGCCTATGCCTATTACATCACCGGCCTGAGCTATTACCGGCAGATTCCGGACGTGACGCGCGAGCAGACGATGACGCGCCGGTCCATTGCGGCCTTCAACGAGGTGGTGGAGCGCTACCCCGATTCCGAATATGTCGAAGATTCCAAGGCGAAGATCCGCTTCGGCCGCGACCAGCTCGCCGGCAAGGAAATGCAGATCGGTCGCTATTATCTGGAGCGCAAGGAATATATAGCGGCGATCAAGCGGTTCCGCGGCGTCGTCGAGCAATATTCCAACACGCGGCATGTGGAAGAAGCGCTCGCCCGCCTGACCGAAGCCTATTACGCGCTCGGCCTGACCAGCGAGGCGCAGACCGCAGCCGCAGTGCTCGGGCAGAATTACCCGGACAGCCAGTGGTACAAGGATAGCTACAAGTTGTTGCAGGGCGGCGGTCTCGAGCCCCGTGAGAATTCGGGCTCTTGGCTCTCCAAGGCTGCTTCTGCTATTACAGGCGGTAAAGACGGCGCCTGATTCACAACTTACCCGAGCGATCCATGCTTTCGCATTTGTCGATCCGCGACATTGTTCTGATTGAACGGCTCGACATCGAGTTTCATGAAGGCTTGTCGGTGCTGACCGGCGAAACCGGCGCGGGCAAATCCATTCTTCTCGACGCATTGTCGCTGGCGCTTGGCGCACGGGGCGATGCGTCTCTCGTTCGGCATGGCGCGGAGCAGGGGCAGGTGACGGCCTCCTTCAATGTCGCGCTGGGGCATCCGGCACGGCAATTGCTGCGTGACAATGATATCGACGATGATGGCGACATCATCCTCAGGCGCATGCAGAGCTCCGACGGCCGCAGCCGCGTTTTCATCAATGACCAGGCCGCAAGCGTCGGCCTCCTGCGTGAACTTGGCCGCAAGCTCGTCGAGATACATGGCCAGCATGACGACCGGGCGCTGGTCGATACCGGCATCCACAGGACCCTGCTTGACGCGTTCGGAGCGCTCGATGGAGCCGCTGCCCATGTGCGGGCGCTGCACAAGAGCTGGAAGGACACGGAGCAGGCGCTTGCTCGTCACCGCGCCCGGGTCGAGGCGGCGATGCGCGAGGCCGATTATCTTCGTGCATCGGTGGAAGAACTTTCGAAGCTCGATCCGGAGCCGCAGGAAGAGGAACTGCTGGCGAACAAACGCTCCGACATGATGCGGTCCGAAAAGATCGCAAGCGACGTCAACGACGCCAATGACGTGCTTTCCGGCAACGCGTCGCCCGTTCCTTCGCTTGCCAGTCTCGTGCGGCGCCTGGAGCGCAAGGTGCCCGAAGCCCCGCACTTGCTGGAACCGGTGGTCAAATCCATCGACGAGGCGCTGAACGCGCTTGCCGAGGCGCAAAGCGGCATCGAGCAGGCGATCAGGGCGATCGATTTCGATCCGCGCGTGCTGGAGCAGACCGAGGAGCGGCTTTTTGCGCTGCGCGGCGCGGCGCGGAAATATTCCGTCACGGTGGACGATCTTCCGGCGCTGAGGGACCGCATGGATGCCGATCTGGCCGATCTCGATGCCGGCGCCGAACGGCTTGCGAAGCTCGAGGCGGACGCCGCTGCGGCGCGCGACAGCTATGACGAAGCCGCGCGGAAACTGTCGGAACAGCGGCGTGAGACGGCGGATCATTTGAAACAGGCAGTCATGGCCGAATTGCCCGCCTTGAAGCTGGAACGGGCCGAATTCATCGTCGAAATGACGACAGATGGCGACAACCGCATGCCGGAAGGCATCGATACGGTCGAATATTGGGTGCGCACCAATCCGGGAACGCGCGCCGGACCCATGATGAAAGTGGCCTCGGGCGGCGAGCTCTCGCGCTTCCTCCTGGCATTGAAGGTGGCGCTGGCGGACCGTGGTTCGGCGCCGACGCTGGTCTTCGACGAGATCGATACGGGCGTTGGCGGCGCCGTCGCCGATGCCATCGGGCAGAGATTGCGCCGCCTGGCGAGCACCGTGCAGGTCCTTTCGGTTACCCACGCGCCGCAGGTGGCCGCGCGGGCCCAGACGCATTTCCTTATCGCCAAGGCGGCAGCGGGGAATGACCGGGTGGCCACCTCGATCCGCGCCATGGCGATCGACGACCGCCAGGAAGAAATCGCCCGCATGCTGGCCGGGGCGAGCGTGACGGAAGAGGCGAGAGCGGCGGCCGTGCGCCTGTTGCGGGAAAATGCAGCCATTGTCAGTTGATCAGGGCGATGGTTCTCTGGCAAGAACGTGCGAGTTTCCCGCCGAAGCAGAATGGGCACAATCATGGCAGACATCCCGGTCGACAAATTAAGCGAAGCTGAAGCCGCTGAGGAGCTTGGCCGTCTCGCCGCCGAGATCGCCCAACATGATTACCGCTACAATACGGAAGATGCCCCGATCATCTCCGATGCGGAATATGATGCGCTGCGCCGGCGCAATCTGGCGATCGAGCAGCGATTTCCGCAGCTGAAGCGCGAGGATTCGCCGTCGAACAAGGTTGGCGCCAGCGTTTCGGAGAAGTTCGGCAAGGTGACGCATACCGTGCCGATGCTGTCGCTGGACAATGCGTTTTCGGATAGCGACGTCGAAGATTTCGTCGGCCGCATCCGCAGGTTTCTCAAGCTCGCAGCCGACGCGCCGGTCGCCATCACGGCGGAACCGAAGATCGACGGCCTTTCGCTTTCCCTGCGCTACGAGCTCGGCCGGCTCGTCACCGCCGCGACCCGCGGCGACGGTACGACGGGCGAGAATGTGACGCTCAACGCACGGACAGTCGCCTCGATACCCAATGTTCTTGCCGGCGATCCGCCGGAGGTGCTGGAGGTGCGCGGCGAGGTCTATATGAGCCATGCGGATTTTGCCGCGCTCAATGAGCGCCAGGCGAAGGAGGGCAGGCAGGTATTCGCCAATCCGCGCAATGCCGCTGCCGGGTCGCTGCGCCAGCTCGATGCTTCGATCACGGCGTCGCGCCCGCTGCAATTCTTCGCCTATGCCTGGGGCGAGGTGAGCGAGATGCCGGCTCAGACACAGATGGGCATGGTGGAAGCGTTCCGTTCCTACGGTTTCCGGGTCAATCCGCTCATGCGGCGGTTTGACAGCGTCGAGGGGCTTGTCGAGCACTATCATGATATCGAGGAGCAGAGGGCGCTGCTGGGCTATGACATCGATGGCGTCGTCTACAAGGTGGACGACCTTGCCCTGCAGCAGCGGCTCGGTTTCGTCTCGCGCAGCCCGCGCTGGGCCATTGCGCATAAATTCCCGGCCGAGCGGGCGATGACCATCCTGCGCGGCATCGACATACAGGTGGGCCGGACCGGGGCGCTGACGCCCGTGGCGCGGCTTGAACCGGTCACCGTCGGCGGCGTCGTCGTCACCAATGTCACCCTGCACAATGAGGATTATATCAGGGGCATAGGGCAGAATGGCCAGCCTATCCGCGAGGGGCGCGACCTGCGCATCGGCGACACGGTGGTGGTGCAACGTGCCGGCGATGTCATCCCGCAGATCGTCGACATCGTCGCCGACAAGCCGCGCGGCGCTGACGCCTATGTGTTTCCCGACACCTGCCCCGCATGCGGCTCCCATGCGGTGCGCGAGGAGGGCGAGGCGGTGCGCCGCTGCACGGGCGGTCTCATCTGCCCGGCGCAGGCTGTCGAGCGAATCCGGCATTTCGTTTCGCGCAATGCTTTCGATATCGAAGGGCTGGGCGAAAAACAGGTCGAATTCTTCTTCAGATCGGAAGATCCGGCCCTCCATATCGGCACGCCTGCCGATATTTTCACCCTTCGGCAAAGGCAGGCGAATTCGCTGGCCAAACTCGAGAACATTGACGGTTTCGGCGCCACATCCGTGCGCAAGCTCTATGACGCGATCGATGACAGGCGGCAGGTCCCGCTCGGCCGGTTCCTCTATGGCCTCGGCATCCGCCACATCGGTGAAGTCAATGCGAAGCGGCTGGCGAGGGCTTTCCGCTCATACGAGGCGCTTGCCGGGACCGCCAGGGCGGCGCAGCCGCCCAGCGACGAGGCACCGAAGGGGAACGATGCCTGGCGCGACCTCAACGAGATCGAAGGCATCGGCAGCATCGTCGCGGAGGCGCTCGTCGATTTCTATGCGGAGCAGCACAACGTGGAAGCGCTGGATGCCCTGTTGCGCGAGGTTACGCCGCTCGACGAGGAACTGAATACCGTCGGCAATTCTCCTGTCGCCGGCAAGACGATCGTGTTCACCGGTTCGCTCGAGCGCATGTCGCGCGACGAAGCAAAGGCGATGGCGGAGCGTTTCGGCGCCAAGACTGCGGGTTCCGTGTCCAAGAAGACCGATCTCGTCGTGGCGGGGCCGGGTGCCGGCTCGAAGCTGGCGCAGGCGCAGGCGCTCGGCATCGAAGTCATCGACGAGGATGCCTGGTTCACATTGGTGGGAGCATGACCGACAATCGCTTCAGAGGATTTGGCGAAAAGGCGCTGCCGTTCCTGAAGGCGCTGGATTTTCACCAGAATCGCGAGTGGTTTCTCGAAAACAAGGATATTTTCGAGGCGCATCTCCACGAACCGCTAGGCGATCTGGTGGAAGATCTGATCCAGCGTTTCGAGAAGGCGGGCCTGCCGTTCAAGGGCGACCGGACCAAATCGCAGTTCCGGATAAAGCGCGACACCCGGTTTTCCAAGGACAAGGCACCCTATAACAGGCATTTGTCCGCACTTCTGTCTCCCGACGGCAGCAAATGGACCGAAACGGGCTGTTTCTACGTCTGTATCGGGCTCGCCGAATATCGCGGCTGCTTTGCCTCCGTCGCCTGGTGGCAGCAAAAGCCTGAACTCCTGCTGGGCATGCGCAAGGCCATCGTCGAGAAGCCCAGGGCCTATCGGTCGATGCTGGCCGCGCTCGGCAAGAATGGATTGCAGCTCGGCGATGGCGACAGCCTCAAGCGCACGCCGCGCGGCTTCGAATCCGTGACCGACGCCGACCTGATCGAAGCCGTCCGCCGCAGGAATTTCAACGTGCGCCATCCCATCGATCCCGAGCGGATAACCGCGCCGGAACTCGTTGACGACCTGTTCGATTTTGCCGAGCGCGCCCGGCCATTGATCGATTGGGGCAGGGCCATCCAGGGCACTCTCGTCAACGAGCCGTGACATTGCCGCAACAGCTGCCGGTGGCCGGCGGAATCACGGCGATTTGAGGGCGCGGTAATGTTGACTTTTCCAGTTAAGTATTAGTACTGAACATTTGTTAGCGTGCTTGAACACGCTTCATTTCTGCTCAGCAAGCCACCACCTCGCGCCTCCGTGCCGCGGGTCAGCCAGCCAGGCAAACTTCTCTGTGGGGATTGATATGGCTTTGACTCGAAGAATGTTCGGGCGACTGATGTGTGGCAGTGCGGGCATGATATTGGCGGCGATGGGGGCATCGCCAGCGTTTGCGCAGAGCGCCGATACGGGCGCGAGCGTGCAATTGGCGCCGATCGTATTGAAGGGCAAGGGAAGCGCGGGCTCGGGTGAAGCCACGCCGCTGACCACCGTCACCGATCGCGAGACCATCCAGAAGCGCATGGTCGATGATTTCAAGGATCTCGGCCGCCGTGTGGATGCGGGCGTCAACGTCAATTCCTCCAGCAAGAGCATCAATCTGCGCGGGCTTGACCGCGATCGCGTGCTGACCACGCTCGATGGCATCCGCGTTCCGTGGCTGTCGGATCCGCGCAGTACCCAGGGTGGCCTCGATTCGTTCGATTTCGACGGTCTGGGCAGTGTCGAGATCACCAAGGGCACCGATTCCAGCCGCTATGGCTCGGGTGCGCTTGGCGGCGTCATCATGCTGCGCACGCTCGATCCATCCGATGTGATCGGCGAGGGGCGCAATTGGGGTGCGATCACCAAGGGCACCTATGACAGTTCCGACGAGAGCTGGCGTACCAATGCCGCTATTGCCGCCCGTTCGGGTGGCACCGAAATCCTCGTTCAGGGGGGCTATCGCGAAGGGCACGAGGTCGACACTTTCGGCGAGATCGGCGGTTATGGCGCGACGCGCTCGGAAGCCAATCCGGGCGACTACGATCAACGCAATCTCCTGGTCAAGCTGTACCAGAATGTCGAGGGCGGCCACCGCTTCGGCCTGACCGGCGAGATCACCAGGCGCAATGAGGATGTCGATAATTTCAGCGGCACGACTTCCTCCTATGTGCGCAATTCACTTCGCTCCGGCGAAGATTCCGAGCGGAAGCGGATCTCCGGCAGCTATGATTATGTCGCTCCGGACGGTTCCGGCTGGGTGGACGAGGCGCATGCCGTTGCCTATTGGGTGCAGCAGACGCTCAACAATACGACGGACGGCATTCGCTTGCCCGACGCTCGCGCTCGCATCATCTCCGGCGATCCTTTCCGCTACGGCTATCCGTCTGGCGTCTATCAGCGCGACAATGAGCTGAAGCAGGATTCCTATGGCTTCACCGGCCATGTGAAAAAGTCGGTCGAAATCGGCGATATCAAGCACACGTTCCGCCTCGGCGCCGAGCTCTATCGCTATGATCTGACGCAATATTCGGCCGGCGTCGACAATTGTCCGGATGTCGACTGGTCGCGGCTGCCGCAGCCATTCGGCCCACAATCCTGCCGCATGCTGCATTCCAACAGTTCCGACATGCCCGATGTCAAGACGACCGGCTTCGGCATCTATCTCGAGGACGACATCGAGCTCTTCGGCGGTCGCCTGACCTTGACGCCCGGCGGGCGCTTCGACTGGTACGAACACAGCCCCGAATCCACTGCGGCCTATGTGGGCGGACCGAACTATAGTGGCTCGCTTCCGGACAGCAACAGCGATTCCCGCTTCACGCCGAAGCTGCGGGCAACGTGGCACGCAACGCCGGACCTCGATTTCTATGCGCAATGGGCGCAAGGCTACCGCATGCCATCGGCAATGGAGCTTTACCAGAATTACGGCGCTCCCGGCTCCTATGCCCGCCTTGGCAATGCCGATCTGAAGCCCGAGACCAGCAATGGTTTCGAAATCGGCACCAAATATGATGACGGCACCTATGCACTCTCGGCGAGCGTGTTCAACAATTACTACCGGAATTTCATCTACGACGGCGTCGTGATCGCGCCGCCGGGCGGCGAATATCCGGTCGGCGGCATCACCGGCTATGCCAATCTGAACAAGGTCCATATCTACGGTGCCGAGATCAGCGGCCAGATCAACTTCGCCAATAATTGGTATAGCTGGGCTTCCGTCGCCTGGACCGTCGGCAAGGATACCGAGGCGGATGCCTATCTGAACTCCATCCCGCCGTTACGCGGCATCCTCGGCGTCGGCTATAATGGCGATGGCTGGGGTGCGGACGTGTCATTGACCATGGCCGCCAGGCGCGACAAGGTCAGCGGCAGCGGGTTCGTGGCGCCGGGTTACGGCATTGTCGATGCGACCGCCTATTGGGAGCCGAAATTCGCCAAGGGCATGAAGCTGCAACTGGGCGTGTTCAACATCTTCGACAAGAAGTACTGGAACGCGACGGATGTTGCCGACAGTCGCGGTCAGCCGATCGACTATTACACCGAGGCAGGACGCAGTGTTCGCGTCTCCCTGACGCAGAAGTTCTGACCGTCCTCACCGCAAAATGGCCGCCTCGTCATGGCGCGGCGGCCATTCATTCACTCATTCCAGCCATTCGGTCACGATCTTGGGGCTGGCGTGAATATTGATCGTTTCCAGTGCATCCGGGCCGAGATTGACGAATTTATGCGGGGTGTTGGCGGGAGAAACGACGATCTGGCCCTCGCTCGCATCGATCACTTCGCCATCCACCGTGAAGCGGGCATTGCCCTTGCGGACGACATAGGTCTCCGTATAGGGATGCCGGTGCAGACGAGGTCCGGCGCCGACACGGTCCTGATGGTTGAAGATGATCGAAATCTCCGATCCAAACGCGCCGCCGTTCAATTCGCCCCGCCACAATTCCGGATGCTGGGCCCAGTCGCTGCGATTGATTATTGTAGCCATTCCGATCCTCCCATGGGCGTTGCGTCGTCGAGTTTCTGACGTATTGATGATTCCATCAATAAAACTTGCGTGACACGGGCAGCAAGCCTGTCATAAGGGACCGGCATGGATCAGCAGACACATCAGCACCTGCAAGGGGGTGTCGTGAGCCCGAGCGCGCAGTTCTGGGAAGGTTTCGCCAGGGGCGTGCCGATCATGATCGCTTCGGCGCCCTTCGGCCTGCTCTTTGGCGCGCTTGCGATCGATAATGGCTTCACGCTGTCGGAAACGGTGCTGATGAGCGCCGCGGTCTATGGAGGCGCCAGCCAGATGGTCGGGATCGAATTGTTCGGCCAGAATATTCCCGCCTGGCTGATCATATTCTCGATCTTCGCGGTCAATTTCCGCCATGTGCTCTATTCGGCCGCAGTAGGGCGACGTATCGGCCATTTCCGGCCACTGCAGAGCCTTTTGAGCTTTTTCGTGCTGACGGATCCGCAATTTGCCGAGACGGAGCGCCGCGCCGAGGCGGGCCGGCAGATCACGTTTGCCTGGTATATCGGCGTCGCGGCACCGATCTATGTCATGTGGGTGGTCGAAGCCTGGATCGGTGCGCTTTTCGGCAATCTCATCAGCGATCCGCATGCCTTGGGCATAGACATGCTGCTGCCGATCTATTTCCTCGGCCTCGTCATGGGCTTTCGCAAGCGCAACCACTGGGCGCCGGTCGTTGCCGCCAGCGCCATCGTTTCCATAGCAGCCTATACGTTCATCGGTTCGCCCTGGCATGTCGGCATCGGCGCCCTGGCCGGCATATTGACCGCCGTCATACTGGCGAAGCCCGATGACCGGCCGGAGGTCGAATAATGTCGGACACGTTCTGGATCATCGTCGCCGGCGCCGTGCTGACATTCCTGACCCGGATCGGCGGCCATCTCGTCCTGTCGCGGTTCGAGCGCGTCCACCCGCGTGTCGAGGTGGCGCTGAACGCAGTTCCGGCGGCCGTGCTGACGACGCTGGTTGCCCCCGCCGCCGCCAATGCCGACTGGCGCGGCCTGCTGGCATTGGCCATCGCCGGCCTCGTTTCGCTGCGCTTCAATGCCCTGACGATGTTCGTTGCCGGCGCAGCGGTGATCATCGTGCTGCGCCAGATTTCCTGATCCCGTTCAGCCTTCGTGGCCGAAAGGCTCCGTGGCCTCGATCAGCCATTGGCGGTTTTCCTCGTCCGCATGCGGCATCAGCGCCTCGCGCACGCGGGCATGATAGGCGTCGAGCCAGATGAGTTCCTCGCGCACCAGCAGGGACGTGTCGATCAGGCGCTTGTCGATCGGGCAGAGCGTGATCGTCTCGAAACCCATCATCGGCAGGTCGCCGCCTTCCGGAACCTGCGGCTCGGTCACGATCAACAGGTTCTCGGTGCGAATGCCGTAGCCACCGGGCTTGTAGTAGCCCGGCTCGTTGGAAAGGATCATCCCCGGAAGCAGCTCCTGCATGCCGCGCCTGGAAATGCTTTGCGGCCCCTCATGCACCGAAAGGAAGGCGCCGACGCCATGGCCGGTGCCATGTCCATAGTCATATCCCTGTTTCCAGAGCGCGATGCGGGCCAGAACATCGATATCCATGCCTCGCGTCCCCTTCGGGAAGCGCGCCGTGGATATGGCGATCATTCCCTTGAGAACGAGGGTGAACTTGCGCTTCATGTCGTCCGTCGGCGTGCCGATCGGCAGGGTGCGGGTAATGTCCGTCGTTCCATCGCGATACTGGCCGCCGCTGTCGATCAGATAGAGTTCGCCATCACCCAATATCCGGTTGGACTGCGTGTTGACGCGGTAGTGGGCGAAGGCGGCATTCGGCCCGGCGCCCGAGATACTGTCGAAGGAAAGGTTTTCCAGCGGCATCTGGAAGCTCTCGGCATTCCTGGTGCGGATTTCCTCGAGTTTCGTCGCCGCTCCGATTTCGTCGATCGTTCCGGGAGCCTGCGCGTCGATCCATGAGAGGAAGGAAACCATGGCCACGCCGTCGCGCAGATGCGCCTTGCGCGCGCCTTCGAGTTCCGCGCCGTTCTTCGTGGCACGCGGAAGGCGGGCAGGGTCGCTGCCCTCGATGACCATTCCGCCGGCCCTTTCGATGATCAGGCGGAAGTTTTCAGCGGCAAGGGACGGATCGAGGAGGATCGTCCTGCCTCCAGCCGCATAATCGGCAATGTCGCCTTCGAGTGCCGATGGCGCCCGCAGGGCGGTCAATTGCGTCAGATAGGCTTCCGGTTCGATCGGGAGCTTGCGCTTGTCGATGAAGAGCACTGGCTCGCCCTCGGCCGGGATCAGGGCGAATGCCAGGGGAAGCGGCGTATTGCTTACATCATTGCCGCGAATATTGAACGTCCAGGCAATGGATGAAGGATCGGTGATGATCGCCGCGTCTGCCCTGGCTCCCGCGATGATGGCGGCCATGTCGCGCAGCTTCTGGCTGGCCAGCCTGCCGGCATATTTCTCCGGCTGGATGGACACCTGTTCCAGCGGCGGCGCGGGCTGGTCGTCCCATACGAGATCGACGAGATTGTCCTTCACCGGCACCAGCGTGCCGCCATTGGCTTCGAGCGACTCGCGCAATGCCCGGGCCTCGCTGATCGTATGCAGCCATGGGTCGAAACCGATCCTGAGCTTGGTCCCCGACTTGCGGAACCAGCTTGACGGCGGTGTCTCGACGAGGCTTTCAATGGTGAAAACCGTGGGATCCGTCTGTTCGGCGGCCTGCAGGGTGTAGCGGCCGTCGACGAAGAGATAGGCCTGTTTCCTCATGATCAGCGCGACTCCGGCGGAGCCCGTGAACCCGGTCAGCCAGGCAAGCCGCATGGCGCGGGGCGGGACATATTCCCCCTGATGCTCGTCGGCGCGCGGAACGAGAAAACCATCAAGGCCGAGCGCTTCCAGTTCCGCCCGCAACAGGGCAACACGCGGCGCGCCGGTAGCAGGATTGCTTACGACCTCAAACGACTGGAACATGATGGCGGGACCTCTTTGTTGGTGGCCGACCCTAGCTTCCCGCCCCGGCCGACGCAACGGATGAGTGTTGCCGGCAACAGGTTTTTGCCGCCGAAAGGCCGGAAAACCGTGGGGCGAGGGCCGGTTTATATGCAGCTTCGTCATGACTGCCATGCCGCAACGGCAATAGTGGCGCTGCGGCGTGCGGCGTATGATGCTCGCGGGAGGATCGACAGGCCGATATTCGTGGAGATGAAATATGGCGCTCGTGATCCGATACGTTAAGACCGCACTGCAGAACCTCATCGCCTATCGCATGGCTGAAATGGAGCGGCATGCCGTCATTTACGCCGATGGCCGCCGCAAGCAGCAGATCAGCTATTATATCTGACGCCTGACGAGCCCGAGGGCCGCTCAGGCCGCGCTCGCCTTCAGATGCAGCGTGACCCAGCCCTCGCGGTGCAATGTCCGGTGGTGATAGAGGCCTTGCGCCCTGTAGGCGGCGAGGACCTTGTCCCTTTGCGTATCGAGAATGCCGGAGAGTATGAGCGAGCCGCCCCAGGCAAGGTGCTGGCGCATCTGGGGTGCAAGCTGCATCAGGGGCCGGGCCAATATATTGGCGACGATAAGCTCGAAAGGCGCATTGGCGCGGAACGAGGGATGGTGGAAGCCCGTTGCGGTCACCGCCTTCACTCTTGATGCAACGCCATTATTGGCGATGTTCTCCTGCGCCACCACTATGGCGACCGGATCGATATCGGTGGCGAGAACCGGGATCGGCGTCAGCCTGGCTATGCCTATGGCAAGCACGGCGCTGCCGGTGCCGAGGTCCAGCGCGTTGCGGGGATGTTCGCGCCGCACGACATGGCCGATCATTTCGAGGCAGCCGGACGTGGTGCCATGATGGCCCGTGCCGAAGGCCTGGCCGGCGTCGATCTCGATCGCAAGATCGTTGACGCGGCGGCGGTGGCGATCATGCGAGCCATGCACGAAAAAGCGCCCGGCGCGGACGGGCCTGAGGCCTTCCAGCGAATGGGCGACCCAGTCGATATCGGGTAATTGTTCGCGCTGCAGGCCATGCTGGCCCGGCGTGTCGCCCAATATGTCCCGCATGCGCTGTTCTATTTCGTCCGGGTCGAACGAATAGACCGAAACCTCGTATATTTCCCGTTCTTCATCGATTTCGGATGACGAAATCGGCAGGCCTTCATCTTCGAAAGCACTTTCGAGGAGCGAAAAGATGCGTTCCGCTTCCTGCTTTTCCGCAGTGATGTAAACACGGGTCTGGGTTGTCATGATATGTGTCTTCCGGCCGAATTCAGTTCGAGGCTAGCCGTAACAGGATTTTCGCCATAGGCAATGCTTGATGAATCGGCGCATGAATTGCATGGGGATGATGATGAGCGAAGACGAGGATTTACGCTTTCTGGACGAGCAGCCGCGGATCCATTCGACAGCGCAGCTGAAGGGGGTGAAGCTTGGCAAATATGCCGAAATCGGCGAGCGCGTCATCCTCCGCGACGTGAAGATCGGCGATTTCTCCTATATCGAGCGTCAGAGCGAGGGCATCTACACGGATATCGGCAAGTTCTGCTCCATCGCCTCGCAAGTGCGCCTCAATGCCCTCGAACACCCCATGGAGAGGCTGACGACGCACAAGATCAGCTACAGGCCGAATGAATATTTCCGCTACCAGGGCGTGGACGGCGCCTTTCGCGACATGCGCAGCGGCAAGCGCGTGACCATCGGCCATGATGTGTGGGTGGGCCATGGCGCCGTCGTCATGCCGGGCGTCGAGATCGGCCATGGCGCTGTGATCGGTGCGAATGCCGTCGTCACCAGGGATGTCGCGGCCTATTCGATCGTCGCCGGCAGCCCGGCGAAGTTCATCCGCAACAGGTTTCCGCGGCCGGTGGTAGAACGCCTGTTGCGATTGTGCTGGTGGGACTGGCCGCGCGAGATGATCTTCGATGCGATCGGCGATATGCAATCGCTGGAAATAGAGGCGTTTCTCGACAAGTGGGAGCGCACAGGCTGATATTCAGCTTGCAATGCGTGCGCGCAGTATCCACTTGGTTCAAGCATGTCGACAATCGGAGGTCACGGATGAAAAACTGTCTTCTTGCCGCAATGGTTCTGCTCGGCGCGGCTTCGCTGCCGGCGCAGGCGGAAGAGGTGGGGAAGGTCGGGGTCGATTGGCTCGGCAATGATATCGTCATCGATGCGGTCAGCGATCCCAAGGTTCAGGGCGTGACCTGCCATCTGGCGTCCTTCTCGCGCGGCGTCATCGACCGGCTGCAGAAGGGCAATTGGTTCGAGGACCCCTCCAACGCATCCATCGCCTGCCAGCAGACGGGGCCAATCACGGTCGGCGACATCGATCTCGACGAGAATGGCGAACGGGTGTTCTCGGAGCGCACCAGCCTGATCTGGAAGAAGCTCATCATCACCCGCATCTACGACAAGGCCAATGACACGCTGATCTACCTCGCCCATGCCAGCCAGATTCAGGACGGTTCGGCCAAGACGTCCATCTCGACGATTCCGCTTTTCTCCGGCAACGTCACATGGTCCAAGGGCAAGCCCCAATAGGCAATTAACGGTGCCGCTCCCGAAGCGGCATTTTTGCTATTGCCTTATAGGATTATTTTCTTATTATGCGCATGAGTTTTGAGATAAGAGGATTTTAATCATGGCATATTCCATTTCCGATCATTGCCTCATTTCCAGGTCCAAACCCGTCCCTTTCATGCCTTCGCCGAATTCCGGCGGGCGGCTTCGGCCCCGGTTTCTCGTTATCCACTATACCGCGAGCGGTCCGAGGAGCGACGTGGCGTCATATTTCAGGCAGGAGGCGGCGAAGGTGTCGGCACATCTGGTCATCCGCCGCGACGGCACGGTGACGCAATGCGTGCCCTTCGACAAGATCGCCTGGCATGCGGGCCGGAGCCAGTGGCGCGGCAAGAACGGCAGGCGGTATGACGGATTGAATCAGTTTTCTATCGGCCTGGAACTGGAAAACTGGGGAGCGCTGACGCGAACCCGACAGGGATGGACATCATGGTCCGGGGCGGCGGTCGACAGTGGATCGGTGATCGAGGCACGCCATAAATTCGGAGCACAGGATTGCGGATGGGAAACATTCCCGTCGCCGCAGATGGACACCGCCATTGCCGCGGCAAAGGCGATCTGCCTCGCCTATGGCATCGAAGAGATCGTCGGCCATGACGATATTGCGCCCGACCGGAAAATCGATCCCGGTCCGGCCTGGGATATGGAACTGTTCAAGGCAGGCGTGGGGATGGGGACTGAACTCAGACTGGCTTGACGAAGCTGTCCAGCACGCGCTTCTGCCCGGCCTTGTCGAAATCGATCGTCAGCTTGTTGCCTTCGATCGCGGAGACATTGCCATTGCCGAACTTGATGTGGAACACGCGGTCGCCGACATCGAAGGGGGAGGGCGCATCGCTTACCGATTTGGCAACGAGCTCTCCATCGATGGTCTTGGCCTTTACCGAGCCGCGGCCGGCGCCGTGGCCGGAATCGGTTTCGCCATAGCCGATGCGTTCGACGCGGGCACCGGAGCGCGAGCCCCAATTGTTGCGGGTTGCATCGGAGCGATTCTGCTGCGCCCTCTGCCAGCCGGGCGTGGAATAGGTGTTTTCGAACGGGTCCGCCCGGTCGAAGCGGGATTGCCCGTAGCTGCCTCGTCCGCCATAGCCGCCATAGGTATCGCCGCTGGCAACCACTTCCACATGCGCTTCCGGCAATTCCTCAAGGAAGCGGGAAGGTATGGTCGATTGCCACAATCCATGAATGCGGCGGTTGGAGACAAACCAGATATGGAGGTTTTTCTTGGCGCGGGTCACGCCGACATAGGCGAGCCGCCGTTCCTCTTCGAGGCCTGAGCGTCCGCCTTCGTCCAGGGATCGCTGGTGCGGAAACAGGCCCTCTTCCCAGCCAGGGAGGAAGACGGTTTCGAATTCCAGGCCCTTGGCGGAATGCAGGGTCATGATGTTGACCGCATCGAGGTTCTCGTTCTGCTCGGCATCCATGACCAGCGCCACATGTTCGAGGAACGAGCGCAGCGACTCGTATTCTTCCATCGAACGGACGAGTTCCTTCAGGTTCTCGAGCCGCCCCGGCGCTTCCGCCGATCGATCGGCCTGCCACATGGCGGTATAGCCGGATTCGTCCAGTATTCTTTCGGCCAGTTCCGTATGCGGCGTCGAATCGATCAGCGATTGCCAGCGGCGGAAATTCTCAACCACTTCGCGCAGCGCCGAGCGTGGCTTGGGCTTCAGTTCCTCGGTCTGGACAAGATCGGCGGCGGCGTCGAGCATGCTGATGTCGCGCGCGCGGGCATAATCGTGCACCTGCCGGATCGCAGCCTCGCCAAGCCCGCGCTTCGGCGTGTTGATGATGCGTTCGAGCGCCAGATCGTCCGAGCCCTGGGCAACCACGCGCAGATAGGCGAGGGCGTCCCTTATCTCCAGGCGTTCATAGAATCGCGGGCCGCCGACCACGCGGTAATTCAGCCCGAGCGTGACGAACCGATCTTCGAATTCGCGCATCTGGAATGATGCCCGCACGAGGATGGCCATGTTGTTGAGCAAATGACCCTTGCGCTGCGCCTGCTCGATCTCCTCGCCGACGGCGCGGGCCTCCTCCTCGGAATCCCAGGCGGCATGGACGAACACCTTGGCATCGTCGGGATCCGGCGCATCTGTGAACAGCGTCTTGCCGAGGCGTCCCTCATTATGCGAAATCAGGAAGGACGCCGCGCCGAGAATATGGGCGGTCGAACGGTAGTTTCGTTCGAGCCTGATGACCACCGCGCCCGGAAAGTCCTTCTCGAACCGCAGGATATTGTCGACCTCGGCGCCGCGCCAGCCATAGATGGACTGGTCGTCGTCGCCGACGCAGCAGACATTCTTCGATCCCTGCGCAATCAGCCGCAGCCACATATATTGCGCGGTATTGGTGTCCTGGTACTCATCGACGAGGATGTAGCGGAACTTGTTGTGATATTCCTTGAGGATATCGGGATAGGCACGGAACATGCGGATGGGGTGGCACAGAAGATCGCCGAAATCGCAGGCATTGAGCGTTTTCAGGCGGTTCTGGTAGGCAGCGTACAATTCGCGGCCCTTGCCGTTGGCGAAGGCGCGTGCATCGCCTTCCGGTATTTCGGACGGTCCAAGACCCTTGTTCTTCCACCCGTCGATCATCAGGGCGAATTGCTTGGCGGGCCAGCGCTTGTCGTCGAGGCCCTCGGCCTGGATCAGCTGCTTGATCAGCCGCACGACGTCGTCCGTGTCGAGAATGGTGAAATCGGAGCGCAGGCCGACCAGTTCCGCATGCCGGCGCAGCAGCTTCACGCCGATCGAGTGAAAGGTGCCGAGCCATGGCATGCCCTCGACTGCGCCGCCGACAAGAACGCCGATGCGCTCCTTCATCTCGCGCGCGGCCTTGTTGGTGAACGTCACCGCCAGGATCTGGCTTGGCCATGCCTTGCCGAGAGACAGGATATGGGCAATTCGCGACGTCAGCACCCGCGTCTTTCCCGTGCCCGCGCCAGCGAGGACCAGCACCGGACCTTCGGTTGTTTCGACCGCCAGGCGCTGCTCAGGGTTGAGCCCGTTCAGATAGGGCGGGGCGCCCCGCGCCTGCATTGCACGCGCGGCGATGCCCGAAGGCCGGCTGGGCACATCAGGTTCGTCAAAGAACGGCATATCGTCGGCTAATCCGGACATTTGGTCCCAATGTAGTGATTCGGGACCGAAAAACCAGATAAAAACGGATACAAAAAGAGAACGCGGCAGATTGAAGCTATAGGGTGTGCAAAACCCCCAGTTGAATCAAGGGAACCGTGTTGCGTCACGGCGATTATGGGCCTACTCCTTTCGATTAATGGGATATTCGTCCGGCAATTCAGCTGGATACTTCGCTGCCGTCGACCTTGGTTGAGCTTGAAAAAGGACTCTACTCCATGGCTGTAAATCTCACCGCTCTCCTGCTCCTCGTCATTGCTGCGGCCCTCGGCGCCGGCGGTGTCTGGCTCGCCGTCCTCGGCGGCAGCTGGTATTACATCATTGCCGCGATCGCCTTTCTATTGACGGCCATACTGCTTTTCCGCAGGCGCTCGTCGGCGCTGCTGGTCTACGCCCTGCTGGTGATAGGAACGCTGGCCTGGGCGATATGGGAAATCGGGCTCGACTGGTGGCAACTGGCGCCGAGAGGCGGGGTCATCATGCTCATCGGCCTCTGGCTGCTGACGCCGTGGGTGAGGCGCGGGCTGGTGTCCACGGACGGAAGCGTCCGCTCGTCATGGGGCGGCGCGGTGCCGCTCCTGCTCAGCGTCGTCGCGGCGCTCGCCATCGCCGGCTATTCGATGACGCGGGACCCGCTTGCCATCGCCGGGAAGCTGAGCGAAGAAGTGGTGTCCGATTCTGCCGATCTCGGTGGAAATGTTCCGCCCGAGGACTGGCACCAATATGGCCGAACCCCCTATGGCCAGCGCTACTCGCCGCTCAACCAGATCACGGCCGAGAATGTCGGCCAGTTGAAGGTTGCCTGGACCTACCAGACCGGGGACGTGAAGCTGCCGGAGGATGTGGGCGAAACCACCTACCAGGTGACGCCGCTCAAGATTCGCGACACGCTTTTCATCTGCACGCCGCACAATTGGGCGATCGCGCTGGATGCGAAAACGGGCAAGCAGAAGTGGAAATTCGATCCCAATGCCGGGCTCAATCCCGACCGCCAGCATCAGACCTGCCGTGGCGTTTCCTATTATGCGGATCCGGCGATCCAGCCGGGACAACCCTGCGCGGAGCGGGTCTACCTGCCGACATCCGATGCGCGCCTGATCGCGCTGGACGCAGCCAATGGCCAGATCTGCACCAGCTTCGCCGATGGCGGCACCCTGCATCTGGAACAGGGCATGCCCTACAATCCGGCCGGCTACTATTATTCGACATCGCCGCCAGTGGTCGCGGCCGGGAAGATCATCGTCGGCGGCGCGGTCAACGACAATTATTCGACGCAGGAGCAGTCCGGCGTCATCCGCGCTTTCGACATCAATACGGGCGCCCTCGTCTGGAACTGGGACTCGGGCAATCCGGATGTGACGACGCCATTGCCGGAGGGGCAGAAATACACGCATAATTCGCCGAACAGCTGGTCCGTCTCCAGCGCCGACGAGAAGCTCGGCCTGCTCTATGTGCCGCTCGGCAACCAGACTCCGGACCAGCTGGGCGCCGGGCGCACCGAGCATGTGGAGAAATATTCGTCGTCCATCGTCGCCCTCGATCTCAATACGGGACAGGTCCGCTGGGTACGCCAGACGGTCCACCACGACCTCTGGGACATGGACGTTCCCTCGCAGCCGACGCTGGTCGACATCAACACGGCGAGCGGCACCGTGCCGGGGCTGGTCGGGCCCACCAAGCAGGGCGACATCTATGTGCTCGACCGGCGGACGGGCGAGCCGATCCTGCCCGTCAAGGAAGTGCCTGCGCCCACCGGCGCCATCGAGGGCGATTTCACCGCTCCGACACAGCCGGTATCGGACCTAACTTTCATGCCGCCGCCGCTGACCGGCAAGGACATGTGGGGCGTCTCCATGTTCGACCAGATGGTCTGCCGCATCCAGTTCCTGCAACTGCGCTATGAGGGCCGGTACACGCCGCCATCGCTGCAGGGCACGCTGGTCTATCCGGGCAATTTCGGCGTCTTCAACTGGGGCGGCGTCGCGGTCGATCCAGTGCGCCAGGTCATGTTCGGCATGCCGACCTATCTGGCATTCACGTCGAAGCTCGTTCCCCGTGCCGACGTTCCGCCGCCGGGCCAGGGCACCAAGGGCAGCGAGCAGGGCCTGAACCGCAACGAGGGCGCTCCCTACGCAGTCATCATGGGGCCGTTCGTCTCGCCGCTCGGCCTGCCGTGCCAGGCGCCGCCATGGGGCTATGTTGCGGGCGCCGACCTCAGGACAGGCAAGATCGCCTGGAAACACCGCAATGGCACGGTGCGCGATTCCTCGCCTCTGCCCCTGCCGTTCAAGGTGGGCGTGCCCGGCATCGGCGGACCCATCGTCACGGCGGGCGGCGTCGCGTTCCTCGGGGCGGCCGTGGATAATTTCTTCCGCGCCTATGATGTGACCGACGGACGCCAGCTGTGGGAAGCACGCCTGCCGGCGGGCGGGCAATCCACGCCGATGACCTATTCGCTCGACGACAAGCAATATGTGGTCATCGTGGCGGGCGGCCATGGATCGGTGGGCACCAAGCCGGGCGATTACGTCATCGCCTATACCTTGCCGGACTGATCCACGACGCCAACGGTTCCTCGGCCTTGCGGGCGGCTGCAACAGCCAGCCGTCCGCGCCGCAACCAATCGCTTGCCGGATCGTTTTCGGGACACTACTTGTGGGCTGAAACACAGGATTTATCCCGAATGCGAATTTTGTTCCTGGCCTTTTTCCTGCTGGTGGCCGCAGTCAATCCTCTCATTGCCCAGGAAGCGCGCTTTCCCGAAGGAGCCAGCGTCGGCCTGGTGCCGCCGGCGGGGCTGGTCCCTTCGGCTCGGTTCAGCGGTTTCGAGGATGCGGCAAAGGGCACCTCGGTCGTCGTCACCGAACTGCCGGTCGAGGCCTATGCGAGCATTGCGGCCAAGTTCAACAAGGAAGGGCTTGAGGCTACCGGCATCGCGATCACCAGCGGGCCGGAGGACTGGCCGGTAGAGGGGGCTGTCGTTTCCAAGATCGTTCGCGGCAGCCAGGTCGCAGCCGGAGTCCGCTACAGGAAATGGGTCGTGCTCATCGGAGCGGAGAAGCTGACCGCGATGGTGACCGTCCAGATACCGGAAGGCGTGCAGGGCGGACTGTCCGACGAGGATGTCGACAAGACGTTGCGCAGCATCCGATTGCGCGCGCCGGTCACCCTGAACGATCAGATCGCGACGCTGCCCTTCAAGGTCGCCGACCAGGCGGGTTTCCGTCCTGTCCGCGTCATTGCGGGAGCGACGCTGCTTCTCACCGAAGGTCCGAACGATGTCGCGGCCAATTCGCTGCAGCCGGTGATCATCATCGCGTCCAGTCTCAGCAGCGCACCTGCCGCCGCGACCCGAATGGAATTTGCGAAACAGGCTTTCCTTTCGCTCACCGGCATAAAGGACGTGCAATCCGACAATGAAACGAGTTCCCAGGCTGGCGAGGCCGAGTGGATCGAGATCGATGGCAAGGCGACCGATTCGGTGAGCGGCGACGCTCTCTACGTCGCGCAGGTCGCTCGTTTCGAAGCTGAACGCTATGTGCGGGCGATCCTGATCGTGAGGGAAAGCGAGAAGGACAAATATGCCTCCCGTTTCCGGACGCTAGCCAAGTCCATGACGATCAACTAAAATTGGCCATGGAGAAAAGTTACCGACTCACCAAGTCCGAAATTCGGCCATTGATCCGGAACTATGGCGGCTGCATCGCCACCGACACGATCACGATCGACGGCTACCCGGTACGGTTCATGTACCGCGAATATCCGGACAATGAGCAGGATAGCGGCTGGCGCTTTCTTTCCGGATTCGAGAGCGACGACTACATGGAAGACCCTGCCAATAGCGGGATATTCGACGTCAATACCATCGCCAACTACGATCCCAGCATCATACCCCTGCTGGATTCGCCCTTCGGCAGCGTCTTCGAGAAGACGGGCGAACAGGAGCGCTTCGTCGCGGTCACGGACTGGCATCCGGACGAAGATGAGGATGACGACGCCTGAGGCCGGCTCACACTGAGTTACAACTGGACAAGTTGTGTGCATTCCTCGAAAATGCGCCCCTGTAAAAACATATCTCGTTGAATTCGGAGACCGGAATGGCATTGGCAGACGCAGGTGCATTGCTGCGCAACGAAAACGGCATCGCGACCGTTGTTTCGATACTGAAGAAACGCTTTGGAGACAGTGCGCAAGGCGGCCAGGCAATTCGTCAGCAGCACGCCCATACGACCAGCTATGTGCCCAATCAGGCGCCAGACCTCGTGGTTTTCGCGCAATCGGCCGAGGATGTGCAGGAAGTCGTCCGGCTTTGTGGCGAATGGCAGGTTCCGGTCATCGCATTCGGAACGGGTACGTCGCTCGAAGGGCAGGTCAATGCACCCGCCGGCGGCATCTGCATCGACATGTCCCGCATGAACCGGATTCTCAAGGTGCATGCCGAGGATCTGAACGTGGTCGTCGAGCCCGGCGTGACCCGCAAGGAGCTCAATGAATATCTGCGCGATACGGGGCTCTTCTTCCCGATCGACCCCGGTGCCAATGCGAGCCTTGGCGGCATGGCGGCGACGCGCGCCTCCGGCACCAATGCGGTTCGCTACGGCACCATGCGCGAGAACGTGCTGGCGCTGAAGGCGGTCATGCCGGACGGGCGGCTGATCACCACGTCGAAACGCGTGAAGAAGACCTCGGCGGGCTATGATCTGACCCGCTTGCTCGTCGGCTCCGAGGGGACACTCGGCATCATCACGGAGCTCACCTTGAAGCTCTATGGCATTCCCCAGGCGATTTCCGGCGGGATATGCCCGTTCCCGAACCTTGAAAGCGCGTGCAACACCGTTATCGAGACCATCCAGATGGGTATTCCGGTAGCGCGCATCGAACTCGTCAACGAACTCGAAATGAAGGCGATGATCGCCTATTCGAAGCTGGACTACGCGCCGGCGCCCTATCTCTTCCTCGAATTCCATGGCAGCGATACCAGCGTCGCCGAACAGGCGGAGATGTTCGGCGAGATCGCGGCTGCCAATGGCGGCGGCGAGTTCCGGTGGACGGCGAATGCCGAGGAGCGCGAGAAACTCTGGTCTGCGCGGCACAATTCCTATTTTGCCTGCATGACGCTTGCCCCGGGCAAGCAATCGCTGTCGACGGATGTCTGCGTGCCGATTTCGCGCCTTGCCGAATGTATCGTGGAGACGGAAAAGGACATCGAGAGCAGCGGCCTGATCGCGCCGATCGTCGGGCATGCGGGGGATGGAAACTTCCATGTCCTGGTGCTTTTCGACGAGAACAACCCGCGGGAGATCGAGAATGTCGAGGCCTTCGTCGAGCGGCTCAACCTGCGGGCCATCGCGATGGACGGCACCTGCACGGGCGAGCATGGCATCGGACAGGGCAAGATCAAGTTCCTGCGCGCCGAGCTTGGCGGGGCGGTGGATGTGATGGAAACGATCAAGCGGGCGATCGATCCGGGCAATATCATGAATCCGGGCAAGATCTTACGGCTATAGGTTCAGAATTTGAATCGGCTTGCTGATGCAAATTGTTGCCACCTGCTCATGCGAGCATTGTGGCTGCATGATCAGGCTGGAATAATCGGAGTGAGACACTGGCGCGTCTGTTTGTATTCATCGGTGGGCTACTGGTAGTTCTGCTGACGGCGGCGTTGGTGGTGCCCTATTTCGTCGATTGGGCGGGTTATCGCTCTGCCTTCGAGCGCGAAGCGTCGGCGCTGCTGGGGCGGCCTGTCACAGTGGCCGGCACGGCCAATGCGCGGCTTTTGCCGTTCCCGTCGGTGACATTTTCGGATGTGCGGGTAGGCGAGCCGGGAAGCGAGCCGCTGATGACCATCGAGAAGTTCTCGATGGATGCGGAACTCGCGCCCTTCCTGCGCGGCGAAGTGCTGATCTTCGACATGCGGGTCGAAAAGCCCTCGGCGGTGGTGCGCATCGACGAAGAGGGCCGGTTCGACTGGACGATCCGGCCGAGCAGCCCATTCGGCTCCGCGCAGGTCAAGCTGGAAAACATGCGCATCACCGACGGCGCCGTCATCATCCGCGACCAGTCGACATCGACCACGCGCACGATCAGCAATGTCGATGCGACGTTGTCGGCCACCGATCTTTCCGGGCCATGGAAGTTCGGCGGAACGCTGTTCTTCAACGGCCGAAAACTGTCCATGACCGCCTCGACCGGGCAGGCGAAGCCCGATGGAAGCATGCAGTTGCGCACGCGCGTGGTCCCCGACGACATGCCGGTTACGGTCGAGACCGACGGGCAATTGGTGCTGGAGAACCAGGGCCTCAAATACGGGGGGACGATCAATCTCCGTTCGGCGGATGCCGCGCCGACGCCCGCTGCCGCGACGGCGCCCGCTGCCGTAACGAGCCGCACGCCGGCAGAGCCGCCGCTGCTCGCCAGCGTGCGCGTCAATGGCCGGTTCGAAGCCGATCATGCGAAGATCAGCATACCGGAATTCCAGATGGAGCAGGGGAAGGCGGATGATCCCTACCGGATCACCGGCAACGCCTTGTTCGACTATGGCCGGGATCCCCGTTTCGAAATCAAGGCCGACGGTCAACAGGTGACGTTCGGCAATGGCACGGAAGAGAACACGACGCCTCGCCCGCAAGTATTGAGCGAAAGGCTCAGTGTTTTCCGGCGTCTCATGGACCAGCTGCCCGTTCCGACCGTGCCCGGAAAGATCGATCTCAATCTGCCGGCCATCGTTGCGGGCGATACCACCATCCGGTCCGTCACGGTCGACGCTGCGCCCTCCGGCGGCAATTGGCTGATCAACCAGCTTCGGGCCGAACTGCCGGGAAGAACGCAGTTCGAGGCCAAGGGAACGCTGCAGGTCGGGCAGAATTTCGGCTTTGACGGCGATCTTCTGATCGCGTCGCGGCAGCCTTCCGGCCTTGCGGCGTGGCTGACCGATTCGGTGGACGAGGCCATAAGGCGGCTTGCGGGGGCCGGTCTTTCCGGCAAGGTCAGCCTGCATGAGGACCTGCAAAAGGTCGACAATCTGGAAGTGGCGCTCGGCGGGGCCTCGCTCAAGGGTTCGCTCGTTCGCAGCGCCAAGGGCGCATCCATGCCGCTTACCCAGCTCAAGCTGGAGGGTGGCGCGCTTGATGCGGATGCACTGCGCGCGTTTTCATCATTGTTTGGCAGCGGCGACCGGCCGCAACTTCAGGGCCAGGATCTGGACGTCTCGCTCAAGATCGGACCGGTCGCGGCTGAAGGGCTCAAGGCGGAAAGTCTGGATACGGCGTTCAGGGTGCGTGAGGGCGCATTCGACATCGATCGCCTGACGATCAGCAATGTCGCCGGAGCGACGATCACGGCGACGGGCAGGGTGGAGCCGTTCAAGGCGGAGCCATCCGGTTCGATCGACGCCACCATACTTTCGGATGATCTTGCTCCGCTGCTATCGACGCTTGGGCAGCGATTTCCATCCTTTCCATTCCTGCAGACGCTGAACCGGCATTCGGCCCGGTTTCCGGGGCTGTTCAGCGATACGCAACTCAGCCTGCTCGCCAATACGCTGAAAGGCGACAGCGGCAGGGAAGAGTTTTCCTTCAGCGCCGCCGGAAACTCCGGCGGAATGACGCTCAATTTCTCAGGCACGGCTGCAACGGCCGCCAATCAGCCGCGCACGCTCGAACTGACGATGAACGGACGGTCGGGCCAGGCTGAAAACCTGATGGCGCTGCTCGGCCTGCCGGCGCTTCCACTTGGACTTGCGGGAGAGCTCGAGGCCGATCTTGCGCTGAAAGGCGATGAGAAAAGCGGGCTGCAGACGCAGGTCTCGTTGAAAGGGCCGGGTGGCCGCGCGCTGGTCGATGGCAGTTTCAGGCAGACGGGAGACGCCATGAGCGGCGAGGGGCGCGCATCGGTCAAGGTCGACGACATCGATCCGTATCTCGCGACCACGGGCTACTCACTGCCGGGATTCGGCAATGGCACGCCTGTCGATCTTGCCAGCAGCTTCCAGCTCGCCAATGGCAAGCTGACGCTTCCGGATCTGAGCGGCCAGGTCAATGACGGAAAGGTGACGGCGCGGCTCTCCGCGTCGATAGACCAGGGCGTCCCCAATATCGAAGGCAGCGCCAAGCTGGCGACGCTGGATCTTGATTCCATGGCGCAATTCATCCTTGGCATCGGCACGACAGCCGGTGGCAGCGAAGAGGAATGGCCGCGCCAGGCATTTGCTGCCGGGGCGCTCTTTCCCGCCAATCTCAATGTTGCGCTGGCCATTGACGAGGCGGATGCGGGCGCATTGGGGCCGATCAGG
Source organism: Phyllobacterium sp. 21LDTY02-6 (assembly GCF_023554255.2). GTDB lineage: Bacteria > Pseudomonadota > Alphaproteobacteria > Rhizobiales > Rhizobiaceae > Phyllobacterium. The sequence continues at coordinate 496,575 of NZ_JAMJWD020000001.1, forward strand.
AATTTCGCTGCGACCGCGTTCGTCAAGGATGGATCGCTGCGTTTCGAGAATACCAATGGCGAGCTGTTCGGCGGCAAGCTGACGGGGATGTTCGAACTGCGCAACACGAGCGGCACAGGGCTCGCGACGGCGCAGTTCACGCTCGATCAGGCGGCGCTCGATCATCTCTATCGACGCAATAACCCGCCGGTGAAGGGCCAGGCGCGGCTTTCGGCCTCGATAAATGCTACCGGCCAGACGCTTGCCGAGCTCATGGGCTCGGTTGCCGGGTCGGGCGCGGTGACAATCAACGATCTTACGATCAACGCGATCAATCCGGCCGCTTTGCAACCGATCCTTGCCGATATTGACGGCATCGAGGGGCCGGTGACGCCGGATGCGGTCGAAGCGACGATCAACAAGCATCTGCATGCAGGCGTACTCACGGTTCCCCAGACGGAGATAGCCTATACGATCGCCGGCGGCATCGCCCGGACCTCGAGCTTTCAGCTGAAGGGCGATGGCGCCAGCCTGACCGGTGATCTGCGGGTCAATCTCGACGACATGTCGGTGGCTTCGAAGGGCAAGATCAGTTTCGATCCCGGCAAGTCCGTCGTGGTGGGTGCCGATCCCGAAGTGGAATTTGCGCTGCTCGGGCCCTGGGGCGATGCGGCGGCAAACCTGAACCGCCAGCCGCTCGAGCAATTCCTGACGCAGCGGGCGCTTGAGCGCGAACAGCAGCGGGTAGAGACGCTCCAGGCTTCGCTGATGGAGAAGCAGCGCCTGCGGCGGGAAGTGCAATTGTTCCAGTTCCGCGCCGACGAACGGGTGCGGCTGGCAGAGGAGGCTCGCCTGAAAGTCGAGCGCGAAGCGGCCGAGCGGAAGGAAGCGGAGCGGAAAGCGGCCGAAGAAGCCGCTCGCCGGGCGCAGCAGCAGTCAAATCCGGCGGCGCCAGCGCAAGGCGAGCGCTCCACCGGCGGGGCCATCGACCAGCGCTCGGTGGAGGAGTTCCTGAAGTCGCTCGAGCCGGCGCCCTGATCGATCAGCGACCCGCATAGGCGGCTTCGAGCTTGGCCAGGTCCAGCTTTCTCATATCCATGACGGCATCCATCACGCGCTCCACCTTCTCCTGATCGGCATCCCGCAGCATATCCATCAGCCCGGACGGAACGATCTGCCATGAAAGCCCGTATTTGTCCTTGAGCCAGCCGCAAGGGCCGACCTCACCGCCATCTGCGGTCAGTTTCTGCGTCAGTTCATCGACCTCCCGCTGGTCCTTGCAATCGATCGTCAACGAGATCGCCTCGGTGAAGCGGAATTCCGAACCGCCATTGAGGGCGATGAATTCCTGCCCCGCCATCCGGAACTTGGCTGTCAGGAGCGACAGTTCCGGTGCATTGGCGCCACGCTTCCAATAGGTGCTGCTGATGATCTCGCCGTCCTTGAAGACGGAAAAATAGAACGCCATGGCTTCATCGGCGTTTCCGCTGAACCAGAGGCAGGGCGTAATCTTCTGATTGGCTGGCATGCTCGCTTCCTTTCGATATGAATGGCGATATCGATTGAAAGACGAAGCGTCGGGTGCCGCTCCTACACCGGTGCCGAACTATTTTTCGGCGCGCGGCCCGTTCATCACCCATTCGAGCGCGTGGATGCGCAGGGCCGAGGAAAGATTGGACGAAGGGCTGCGTTCCGCATCGACCTCGGCAATGATCTGCGCCAGCGTCGCCTGGCGCTGACGGGCAATGGCGATGATGATGTCGTAGAAGGGGTCTTCAAGGGAAAAGCTGGTGCGGTGGCCGTTGATCGTCACCGACCGCTTGCGGACGTCACTCACGCATCGTCCTTGTCGGCGTCCCTGCCAGCGTCCTTGTCGGCGTCCTTGCCGGCATCGGGCCGCTCGCGGCGGCTGTCGTCGAGAAACTTCTCGTCCTTTTGCGCCAAGGTCGCCCGCAGGCGCTTCTCCGCCTTGGTCTGGCCGAAGACGACGCGGTTTTCCGCTGCCGCCTGCTCCCTGGCCGCCTTCTCGCGGCGCTTCCTGGCCTGCCGGAGATTGACGATCTCAGCCATGCGCCAGCCTATTTTTTCTTGCGGAACGAGTCGAGCGAGACCACGGAAGCCGATGATTTCGATTCACTTTCTTCGCCCGGCTCCTGCTTTTCGGTAGCCTTTGCGGGCTTCTTGCCAGTTTTGGCGGCCGGCTTCGGCTTGGCGCTCGCGGAGGGCAGCTTTGTCCCCTCCGGCGTCTCTACCGGTCCAATGCTCGTGATGCCCTGGTCATTATCGCCCACGGTCTCCTGAATCTCGACGTCGAATTCGAGCTCGAAATTGACGGAGGGATCGTAGAAGCCGCGAATCGCCGAAAACGGCACGACCAGCCGTTCCGGTACGTCGCCGAAGGACAGACCGACCTCGAACTGCGTCTCCGTGACCTGCATGTCCCAGAACTGGTGCTGAAGCACGATCGTCATCTGCTCGGGATATTTCTCATGCAGGCGCGAGGAGATGCGCACGCCCGGCGCGCTGGTGAGGAACGTGACAAAGAAATGATGATTGCCCGGCAATCCCGCCTTGGCGACTTCGCCGAGCACCTTGCGGATCACGCCCCGCAGTGCTTCCTGGGCAAGTATATCGTATCGGATCAAATCTTGTGGCATGCGCTCTTATCCCATGGATTCACCCCCGCATGTCAAGCGGGCCGGCAACCGTATTTCGCTATTATGGCGCATGGCTAACGCAATTGCGACCGATTGTCAGCCACTGGTCCCGTTTTTGCCGGACCGTTTGCTGCCGAAAACCGGAAAATGCTGCGACTTCAAGCCACTGGGCGTGTTTTCAGGCCGGCTCCTGCACGGCGGTTTCCTGGGGGGAGCGGACGGATGAATAGGCTTTGAGGAAGGTACGGGCGGCATTGCGCGCGGCCGTTGCGAGTTCCTCCTCCGTCGGCTTGCCGCCAAAGAGCGTCGCCATTTGCAGGTCGGCATTGACCAGAGCGAGGAATTGCCGTGCCGCCAGGTCGAAATCGTCGATCTCCAGCAGGCCCTGGCGCGTGAGCCGGGCGAATATCATGCCGAGCGCCGTCGCGATCTTGGCCGGTCCCTGTCTCCGCCACGCCTCGAAGAGATGCGGATAGTGCTCGCCTTCCGACAGGACGAGCTTGCGGAGAAACTTGCCATCCTGATTGCACAAACAATTTGCGCTCAACCTTACCGCGAAGTCCGCCAGTTCGTCCTCGAGCCGGTCGGGCTTGTCGGGGAAACTCGACAGGGTCGAGAACAGCATGGCATTGGCACGGTCCATCACATCTTCGACGACGGCCGTGAACAATATTTCCTTTTCGCGGTAGTGGTTGTATATAGTCTGCCGAGACACGCAGGCTTCCATGGCAATCTCGTCGATACTCGCTCCCGCGAAGCCCTTTCGGCAAAAAACGGCGGCGGCGGCATCCAGAATCGATAAACGTTTCGCACAGTGACCACGCTGCGTGTGGGTGATCGTTCTCGGTGGCGATACTGAATTATCTGTCATGAGAGCAGGATATGATGTCTTGACGTCTTAGACAATAGTGTCTAGTTTTACATCACTGTCCAAGTTAATGGACAGGCCTCTTTCGCTGTCGGCACCGTCCTCCCAAGCTTTCGCCGGCAGCCCAAACTTAAAATTCGGCAGTTCTGAACTTCGAGATTCGTGAAAGAGCATCGCTATGAGTCCGTCCTTTCTGCGCTATGCGATAATTCTCGGATTGCTGTCGGCGATCGGACCTTTCGCGATCGACATGTATCTCCCGGCATTGCCGTTCATCGGCCAGGACCTGATGGCGGACGAGGGCGCGGTGCAGATGAGCCTGCTCGCCTTCTTCCTGTCCTTCGCGCTGTTCCAGATCGTCTATGGACCGCTTTCGGATATGTGGGGGCGCAAGCTTCCGCTCTATCTCGGCATCGGATTGTTCACCGTGGCCAGCATCGGTTGCGCCCTTGCCACCAGTGTCGAGATGCTCATCGCCTTCCGGTTCCTGCAAGGCATCGGCGGTGCTGCGGGCATGGTCATTCCGCGCGCCGTCGTCCGCGACATGCACACCGGCGTGCAGGCTGCCCGCCTGATGTCGCTGCTGATGCTGGTTTTCAGCATCTCGCCGATTCTCGCGCCCCTGACCGGCAGCGGCGTCATTCATTTCTTCGGCTGGCGCGGTGTGTTCTGGGCGGTGATGATCGCAGCCCTGATCGGACTGATCCTGCTTGCGACCCAGCTTGAGGAAACCCGCCCGAAACAGGCGCGGACCGAAAGCAGCCTCGGCAGCGCCCTGTCGGCATATGCACTCCTGCTGCGCGACCGGAACTTCCTCACGCTCACCTTTATCGGCGGATTCGGAATTTCGAGCTTCCTCGTCTATCTCGCCAATTCCCCCTTCGTCCTCATCGACCATTACGGCCTGACCCCGACGCAATATAGTTTCGCCTTTTCCATCAATGCCGTCTCGTTCTTTGCCGTATCGCAAATGACCGGATGGCTCGGCAGCCGCTACGGCCTGCTGCGCGTGATGCGGATGGCGGTTGCCGGCTTTGGCCTGTCCATGGCTGCCATGGTTCTGGTGATGAGCACGGGCTTCCCGCAGCTATGGGTCATGGCGGCGTTCCTCTTCGTCGGTTACGGCTGCCTCGGCCTTGTCATTCCGACGACAGGCGTCCTGGCGCTCGAGGATCATGGCGAGATTGCCGGATCGGCCTCCGCCCTGATGGGAACGCTGCAATTCGTCGTTTCCATCGTGGCGATGGTCATTGCATCGCTGTTTTTTAACGGTACGCCGCTACCAATGATCATGGGCATAGCCCTGTGTGCGGTCATTGCGTTCGCGATCACCCATCTGGCGGTTGGCCGCCACGGCGAGGCAGCAGTGAGTGCGCCCGCTGAATAGAGAAATCTGATCCTCCAGTCAGATGAAGGCGGAAGGCCCGGAGCTTGCTCCGGGTCTTCTGTTTCAAGCGCCTTGTTTCAGGATGAAGTCCGCGCGCTCTTCCACCGGCAGCCGCGGCACCTCGACCAGATCATAGCCGCAATCGCGGTAGGCGCGCAGCATTGCCTCATAGGTGCGTTCCGCGTCGGCAAAATCCTGTTTGCGCTCCGTATCCTGGCCGAATATCTCCTTCCACGGCGGAAGAATGAACACGGTCCGGTGATACCGATAGAGTTCCGCCGCCCGTCTCACATGAGCGGGGACCGCGATTCCGACAAGGCCGAGATAGCCGATGACATCGGGAACGCCGCGGTCGAAGTAGATGCGCTGCGGACTTTCCGGCGCAGTGGCATGCGAGCGCAACTCCCATGCGAGCATCAGCTCGGCAAACAGCAGCGGATCGTTCCAGGGCAGGGCGGGGCCGCCTATGGCCTGGTGGTACTGGATGATGGCGCGGCCGGCTTCGCTGCTTGTCGCATGGCCCTTGTGCGCAAGCTCGCCGAGCAATGTCGTTTTGCCCGATCCCGGGCCGCCGGTGAGAATGGTGAAACGTTGATGATTCTGCACGGATGTCTCCTTATGGAAGGCCGAGCCACAGCCTTGCGGCATGGCACGAATGTCGGCGCAGCGCCGACAGACTGATCGATGAAAATCTGGAGATGGGAAAAGCAAAGGGGGAAAGTGAAGGCTTCTGTTGCCAGGTGCCTCCGAACCCCGCCTAGAAGTGCGAACCACTAGGACTTGATTTGAAGCTATCGCACCGCATTAAGCGGCGAGACGTGCTTCCGCATAGTTGTCGTTTGCAACTACTGAGTTAGCCCGATAACGGTGGTACAATGCCGGGCAAAAGTTCGATCTTTACACCCTTGTCGATCCTATTTCGCCCCCGCCAAAACGCAGCTCCGAGTGCTGGATTTTGGTGGAGGCGCCGGGTACCGCCCCCGGGTCCAATGGGCTTATTGCATCGTCCGTTTATCGCCATAGCCGACCGAAGCCGGCACGACCTATATAGGGACTATCGCGCTGAATTAAAAGAGTGCATTGACTTGGGCATGCGGCTGAGGAATGTTTCACTCTGTATCAGCGGTGTCGAACGGAGCTTGTGAGCTTTGGACGGTGTCCGCATTGTCAGGGAGGCGGCAACCTCTAGTTGCGCCTAACAATCAGGGGATGATTCCATGAGTGACTATCTTACCGATGTTCGCCGCTATGATGCCGCGGCCGATGAAGCAACGGTCGAAAAAATCGTCAAGCACCTCGGTATCGCGCTGCGCAACCGTGATTCGTCGCTTGTATCCTGTTCGGATCCTGACGAGCTTAAGCGCGTGCGTACAAACTGGGTGGAAAAGAAGCTCGGATTGACCGATGAGACCAAGGCGGATGCAGCAATCCAGTCCGTATGCGAAACGCTGAAGGATGATCGCAGCAAGAGCCGCGTGACGTTCTATTACCTGACGGCGAAGGCGCTCGGCGCGCTTGGCAGCATCTAAGGCCGATTCGGTAACGGTGCTTTGCGGGCCCCGGTCTCGACCGGGGCTTTCGTTTGTCCGGGTTTGATCGGTGAGGATCTGCCGTTCCGCGATGGTGCAGACGATTTCTGTGGCCTAGACTGTGCTGGAGATTCGTTTGACTTGTGCCCAGCGCGCCCGGCGGTCTAACACCGCCTTGTCAGTGCGTCAGCGCCAACTCCAGTGAGAGCCGAACCATGTATCATGCCGAATCGCAATATCTGGATCTCATGTCCTTCATCCTCGAGAAGGGGGACAAGCGCATGGACCGCACGGGCGTCGGCACGCTTTCCACATTCGGCGCGCTGATGCGGTTCGACCTTTCGGATGGCAGCGCACCGATCCTCACCACCAAGAAGGTTTACTGGAAGCTGGCGGTGAAGGAGATGCTCTGGTTCCTAACGGGCGGCACCAATATCCAGGCTCTGCTGAAGGAGAATGTCCGGATCTGGAGCGACTGGCCGCTGGCCGCCTATCGAAAGGCCACCAATAGCGACATTTCCCAGGCGGAATTCGAGAAGCGCATTGTCGAAGACGACCAGTTCGCCGCTGAATGGGGCGAGCTCGGGCCGGTCTACGGCAAGCAATGGCGGCGCTGGCGCGGTGCCGACGGCAAGGATTACGACCAGATCGCAACCCTGATCGAGACTCTTCGCAACAATCCGTCCAGCCGAAGGATGTTGTTCCACGCCTGGAACGTGCCTGAACTTTCGGATATGGCGCTGCCGCCCTGCCACATGGTCTACCAGTTCCACGTTTCGCATGGCGATCGCCTCAATCTCCTGATGTTCCAGCGCAGCTGCGACCTTCTGCTGGGCGCGCCGTTCAACCTCGCCGGCGCGGCCGCCTTGCAGCACATGATAGCGCAGCAGGCGGGGCTGAACCTTGGCGAGCTGGTCTGGGTGGGTGGCGACGTTCATCTTTATCTCAATCATATCGATCAGGCGCGCGAGCAGCTGTCGCGCACGCCACGGCCATTTCCGAAGATGCGCCTCAAGCGCCAGGCAGCGTCGATCGACGATTACAGGATCGATGATTTTGAAGTCGTCGACTACGATCCGCACCCCGCCATCGCCGCCGAGGTCGCAGTCTAGGCGCGGTCAGGCCTCGACATCCACCTCTATCCAGACCGGAGCGTGGTCGCTGCTCTTGGGCCAGCCGCGCACGTGCCGATCGACATTTCCCGCCCGCAGGGATCTGGCGAGCGTCGGATTGAGCAGGAAGTGGTCCAGCCGCAGCCCGGCATTGCGTCCCCACGCGTTGCGGAAATAGTCCCAGAAGGTAAATATCTGCTCCTGCGGATGCAGCGTGCGTATGGCGTCGGTCCAGCCGCTGTCGACAAGCGCCTTGAACAGGGATCGCACTTCCGGCCGGAACAGGGCGTCGCCTTCCCAGCGTTCGGGCTTGTAGACGTCGAGCGCCGTGGGCATGACATTATAATCGCCGACCAGCGCGACGGGAGCCTCTATGGAAGAGAGCTCGCCGGCATGGGCAAGCAACCGGTTGAACCAGGCCAGCTTGTAATCGAATTTCGGACCCGGAGCCGGATTGCCGTTCGGCAGATAGATATTGCCGATCAGCACACCGCCGACCGCAGCTTCGATATAGCGGCTTTGCACGTCTTCCGGATCGCCGGGCAGGCCGCGCCGCGTTTCGACCGGCTCGGCGTCACGGGCGAGAATTGCAACGCCGTTCCAGCTCTTCTGGCCATGCCAGATTGCGCCATACCCAGCCTTTTCAATGGCTTGCAAGGGAAAGTTGTCTTGCTGTGCCTTGAGTTCCTGCAGACACACGACGTCGGGCGCTGCTTCCTCAAGCCATTTCAGCAGGACCGGGAGGCGTCCATTGATGCCATTGATGTTGAAAGTGGCAATTTTCATCATGCGCCGCCCGGCTTCGTCATCGGCGCGAGGCGGCGCATGTTTCGCATTCCGCTAGCGCCGGATCATTCGGCCTGCCGCGATGAGGATACACGCTCCGATGAAACCGGCGACGAGATAGCCGAGCCAGCCCGAGAGCGCCACGCCGACGAAGGACAAGAGGGCATTGGCTATGATCGCGCCGACTATGCCGAGGATGATGTTCATGATGATGCCCATATTGCTCTTCATGAACATTTCCGCGAGCCATCCCGCGATGCCGCCGATGATGATTGCCGCGAACCAGCCGACTTGTGCATCTTCCATTTGAATTCTCCTGCGCTGAAAAGATTGAGCGCGAGCGCGCCCCGCTGTCTAAACGCAGAACTGCCGTTCTGGTTCATTCGCCAGTATTGGGCAAGGCCCCGTTTTTCGCAAGGAAGGAACCAATACCGTCCCGGAGCCTTTCTGTTCCAGCGCGGTTTTAGCCTGGAGGATAGGATGGACACCGGAAATCTGCAGATGCAGGGCCTTTGCCTCGCCCTGGCATCGCTCAATGAACTTCTCGTCGAAAAAGGTCTCGTGAGCCAGTCGGAAGTGGATAGGGCCCTCGCCAGGGCGGAGGCGGGCGCGACCGGCGACGATCGCTTCGCCGAACTCCTCGCGCCGCAGCAGCGTGATGCGGTGTGCTTCCCCATACGATTTCTGCGCCTCGCCAATGAAGGCGGCGCCGACCTGGAATTGTCGTTCAGCGGATTGGCGAAGCGCGTCGGCATGACCAAGGCGCAGTATAATGACCAGCGATAGTTGAACGGCGACGGAACATATCCGGCCTGCGCGCAGTTTAGGTCCGTAATGTTCAGCGACGAGGTTTGCCATGAAAATCGTGAAGGTGGAGGTCATACGGGGCGGCTTGCCCGCCTATGTGGACACGGTCGAGTTCCTCGCAGAGGACGGCACGCGCATCCAGGTGAAACTGAAGCGTGCCGACGAAGCCGAGCCAAACCATGACGAACTCGTGCGCCGGGCCGTGGGCCTCATCCGCGAAGTGTCGGATGAATCGCTCAGCCAGGTCACCCAGCTTTCCCGCCGCACCGCCGGCCGTTCGGAAGATGCCGAAACGCTGGAGGAGCAGTTGCAGGAAGGACTGGAAGACACGTTCCCCGGGAGCGATCCCGTATCGGTGGCATCGACTGCAATTCCTGGCCAGCCTAAGGAATGAATTTTGGGCGGCGGCGGAGAAGTCGCTCGATCGCCCTGCGATGGCGGCCTGATCCTATAAGTACGGACGGCTGGATGACGCGCCTTGGGGCGCGTTATTTTTTTGTCCTTCCGTGCTTGTTGGCAGGTTTCATATTGCCTACAACTCCGCCTTCGAGATCAATCGAACCAGGCAGGCAGAAATGATCAGTTTCGTAGTTGCGATCGCGCAGAACGGCGTTATTGGACGAGAGAACGATCTGCCCTGGCGCCTCTCCACGGACCTGAAGCGCTTCAAGGCCACGACGATGGGCAAGCCCATCATCATGGGGCGCAAAACGTGGGAATCGCTGGGACGGCCCTTGCCGGGACGGACGAATATCGTCGTGACGCGCGATACCGGCTTCGCGGTCGAGGGCGTTATCGCGGTGCGGTCGATCGACGAGGCGTTGCTGGTCGCCGGCAGCCATGCCGCGGCAGACAGGGTCAACGAGATCTGCATCATCGGCGGCGGGGAAATCTTCAGGCAGGCCCTGAACAGGGCCGATCGGCTGCATGTGACCTGGGTTCTCGCCGATATTGAAGGCGACGTGCATTTCCCGCCCATCGATCCGGCCGTCTGGGAAGAAAAATCGAGCGAGGAGTTCCCCTCGGGCGAGAAGGACAGCCATCCTACGCGCCACGTGGTCTATGACCGGCGTCGGTAAGGGATCGCGCACCGTCGACATTGATATGATAATATCGTGATAGAGCCTGATAATCGTTTGTTTTTTCAGTAAAACCTTTCGAAATGCCAAGGCGCGCGTTGAAAGCGCGTCCTGCGATCCCTATAAACGGGTGATCGGACCAGCGAGGGGAGGCCACGGGGTGGCGCTTTTCGTTCAAATTAAGAGGTAGGAATGCCCTGGAGTAATCAGAACGGTGGCGGCGGCCCATGGGGTGGCGGCGGAAACAATAATGGTGGAGGCGGTGGCCCGTGGGGCCAGAAACCCCAGGGCGGCGGCGGAGGCAAGACGCCTCCCGATCTCGAAGATATTTTCAGGCGCGGCCAGGACCGTCTGCGCCAGGCCATTCCCGGCGGCACCGGCGGAAGCCCGGCAATATGGATCGTCGGCGTCCTCGCGCTGGTCGCCTTCTGGATCTTCCAGTCCGTCTATACCGTGCAGCCGGACGAGCGCGCGGTGGAGCTTCGCTTCGGCAAGCCGAAGCCTGATATCGCCGAGCCCGGATTGCATTTCCATCTCTGGCCCATCGAGACCTATGAAAAGGTCGAAATCGTCGAGAAGCAGAAGAATATCGGCGGCCAGGGAACAAGGGGCGCGAAAGAGGGCCTGATGCTGTCGGGCGACCAGAATATCGTCGACGTGCAGTTCTCGGTGCTTTATCGCATTTCCGATCCCGTTTCCTATCTATTCCACGTGGAAAATCCGGAAAACCTCGTCCAGCAGGTATCCGAAAGCGCCATGCGCGAGATCGTCGGACGCAGCCCTGCGCAGGATATTTTCCGCGACAACCGTGCCGGCATAGCCAATGACGTGCGGGCGATCATCCAGCGCACGCTGGACGAGTATCGCTCAGGCGTCGCGATCAACGCCGTTTCCATCGAGGATGCCGCGCCGCCGCGCGAAGTGGCGGATGCCTTCGACGAAGTCCAGCGTGCCGAGCAGGACGAAGACAGGTTTGTCGAAGAGTCGAACCAGTATTCGAACCAGAAGCTGGGTGAAGCTCGCGGGCAGGGCGCGCAGATTCGCGAAGATGCCGCCGCCTACAAGAACCGTATCGTCCAGGAGGCGGCCGGTGAGGCCCAGCGCTTCACCTCGGTTTACGATGAATATGTCAAGGCACCGGACGTTACGCGCCAGCGCCTTTACCTTGAGACCATGGAGCGTGTGCTGAAGGATTCCACCAAGGTGATCGTCGATCAGAACGGGCAGGGCGTCGTTCCCTATCTGCCATTGCCCGAGCTGAGCAGGCAACAGAACTCCGCAAAGGGAGCACAGTGATGAACCAGAACCGTCTCCCTTTCATTGCAGGCATCGTCGTTCTTCTCGGCCTGCTCGTCTACGCCTCCGTTTTCGTGGTCAAGGCCGGCCAGCAGGCCATCGTCCTGCGTTTCGGTGAAATCGTCGATGTGAAAACCGACCCCGGCATCTATTTCAAACTGCCGTTCAGCTTCCTTGAAGCGGACAATGTCCAGTGGATCGAGGATCGCCTGCTCAGCTTCGAGCTCGACAATATCCGTGTCCAGGTTTCGGGCGGCAAGTTCTACGAGGTCGATGCCTTCCTCGTCTATCGCATCACCGATCCGCGCAAGTTCCGCCAGACCGTCTCCGGCGACATCACCCTTGCCGAGGCGCGGCTGCGCACACGCCTGGACGCATCGTTGCGCGGTGTATACGGCCTGCGCGGCTTCGAGGCGGCATTGTCAGACGAGCGCGCCGGCATGATGCGCGAAGTACGCGAACAGCTGCGTCCGGATTCGGAATCGCTCGGCCTTCAGATCACCGACGTTCGTATCCGGCGCACCGACCTGACGCAGGAAGTGTCGCAGCAGACCTTCGAGCGCATGAAGGCGGAGCGCCTGGCGGAAGCCGAGCGTCTCCGGGCGCGCGGACGTGAAGCGGCCCAGCGCATCAAGGCAATCGCCGACCGCCAGGTCGTCGAGATCGTGGCCGAGGCGCGCAAGGAATCCGAGATCATCCGCGGCCAGGGTGAAGGCGAGCGCAACCGCATCTTCGCCGAAGTCTTCTCGAAGGACCCCGACTTCTTCACGTTCTACCGTTCCATGTCGGCCTATAGCGCCGCCCTGGAGAATTCCGGTACGACGATGGTATTGTCGCCGAACTCGGAATTCTTCCGCTACTTCCAGGGCGCGGCCGGGGCCGTTCCGCCGGCAGCCGGTGCCGCACCGGCGCGTCCCGCCGCTCCTGCTCCTGCTCAGTAAGGGGCGGGAGACATGACGGATTTTCTGGACGCCGTAGGGCTGTTCCTCGTTTTCGAGGGACTGCTCTACGGATGCTTCCCCATCATGGCGAAGCGGGTGGCGAGAGATGTCAGCGAGCAGCCCGACACGTTCCTGCGGATGGCGGGCGTGGCCTCGATCGCGATCGGCGTCGCGGTCGTCTGGTTTGCCAGGGGCTAGCCCGCCGACAGGTCCCGTTCGGTCGCGGGCCGATCAAATCACCGTGGGGAGATAGCCACGCGGCCATATTTTCGACTATTCTTGCCGGTCTGTTGTGACCGGTCATCCCTATCTGAAAAGGCCCGAGGCATGGTTTCCGATAAAGTCGTCCGCTCTCTCTCTGCTTCCGTGGCGCTTCTCGTGCTGGTGACTGCCGCGGGCAGTCCCTTCACCGTGACGCAGGCGATGGCCCAGAACGAGGCTCCGGCAGTTCCGAACAGTGCGCAGCCGCGCGCCCAGGGGCCGGCCTCGGTCGCGGACCTCGCCGATGGGCTGCTCGGCGCCGTGGTCAATATATCGACATCGCAGCGGGTCAAGGGTCCCGATGGCGAATCCGGGCCCATTCCGATGCCGAAAGTGCCCGACGGATCGCCATTCCAGGAGTTTTTCGACGAATATTTCGGCAAGCAGCGGCCCGGCCAGAACAATCCTTCGCGCGAGGTGCAGTCGCTGGGCTCCGGTTTCGTGATCGACGCGGCGCAGGGGATCATCGTCACCAATAATCACGTCATCGCCGATGCAGACGAGATCGAAGTGAATTTCAGCGATGGCATGAAGCTCCCGGCCGAGCTCGTCGGCAAGGACACCAAGACCGATCTTGCGGTTCTGAAGGTCGATCCATCCAAGCGGAAGCTGGTCGCGGTCCAGTTCGGCGATTCGTCGAAGACCCGCATCGGCGACTGGGTCATGGCGATCGGCAATCCGTTCGGCTTCGGCGGCACGGTGACGGTGGGCATCGTTTCCGCCCGCAACCGCGACATCAATTCCGGCCCCTACGACAATTTCATCCAGACGGATGCCGCGATCAATCGCGGCAATTCCGGCGGGCCCCTGTTCGACATGTATGGCCAGGTCATCGGCATCAATACGGCGATCATCTCTCCGACCGGCGGGTCCATCGGCATCGGCTTCGCCATCCCGGCGGAACTCGCTTCCGGCGTCATCGCGCAATTGCGTGAATTCGGAGAGACCCGCCGAGGCTGGCTCGGCGTTCGCATTCAACCCGTCACCGACGATATTGCCGAAAGCCTCGGTATGACCTCCAGCAAGGGCGCGCTCGTTGCCGGTGTCATCGAAGGCGGCCCGATTGCAGGCGGCGAGATCCAGGCCGGCGATATCATCATCCGTTTCGACGGCAAGGAAGTGGGCACCGTGAAGGACCTGCCGCGCGTCGTCGCCGAGAGCCCCGTCGGCAAGGAAGTGGACGTCGTCATCGTCCGCAAGGGCAAGGAGCAGACGGTGAAGGTCAAGCTCGGCCGGCTGGAGGACAGCGAGCAACAGGCGGCCAAGCAGGATCAGACCGACGAGGGCGAGGACAGCACGCTTCAGGGCGTCGATGTACTCGGCATGACGCTCGGAGCGCTGGACGACGAGACGCGCAAGAAGTTCGGCATCGCCAAGGAAGTCCAGGGCGTGGTGATCACCGAAGTGCAGAACGATTCGGTCGCGGGCAACAAGCGCGTCCAGGCCGGCGATGTCATCGTCGACATTGCACAGGAAGCGGTTTCGACGCCGGAAGACGTGGCGGCACGCATCGAGAAACTCAGGGATGAGGGCCGCAAGAACGCCTTGCTCATGCTCGCGTCCAAGAGCGGAGAACTGCGCTTCGTCACCCTGCAGATCGATTGATCTTCAGCAGCGTCCGGGCGCGTCAGACGACGAAATCGGTCTTTCTATAGCCTTGCAGGTAGAGAAGGGCGGTCAGATCGCCATGGTCGATGCGGATTTTCGCCTGCGCGGCGACGATCGGCTTCGCATGCAGGGCGACGCCTGTGCCAGCAAGCTGGATCATGCCGAGATCGTTGGCGCCGTCGCCGACTGCCAGCGCATCCTGGGTGGAGAGGCTGAAACGCTCGCAGATGGAGCGCAGGGCGGCCACTTTCGCATCGCGCCCGAGTATCGGTTCGGCGACCTCGCCGCTCAGCGTCTCGCCATTGTCGACAAGGACATTGGCGCTGTTCTCGTGAAAGCCGATCATTTCGCCGATCCGCCGCGTGAAGACGGTAAAGCCGCCCGAGACGAGCGCGGTATAGGCGCCGTGCTTCTTCATGGTGCGCACCAGTTCCGGCGCGCCCGGCATCAATGTGATGCGGCTGGCGATAACCCTGTCGATGACCGAATAGGGCAGCCCCTTCAGCAGCGCGACGCGCTCCCGCAAGGCCGGTTCGAAATCGATCTCCCCGTTCATCGCGCGGGCGGTGATCGCCGCGACCTGGTCGTAGACGCCGGCCTCCTGCGCAAGCTCGTCGATACATTCCTGCTGGATCACGGTCGAATCCATGTCCGCGATCAGCACCTTCTTGCGCCGCGCATCCTGTTCCTGCACGACGATATCCACCGGCTCGCCATCGATGGCGTTCGCAAGCTCGGCGCGCACCGCGGCAAGATCCGCGCCCTCCCTGATGGTCAGATCGCAGGCCACGCCGTCCGCCAGCCAGTAAAGACCGGTTGCATTGATGGCGGCAGAAGCTTTAATCCCGAGGGAAGTCGTAAGGACGGGCCTTGCGGGATTGGCTATGAGAGTGGCCATGAATGGCATGAGCGATTTCCAGTCGGGTGATGGTGTGGGTAGACAACGAGTAGTGCTGATAGCCGGACCGACCGCAAGCGGCAAGTCGGCACTTGCGCTGGAGATCGCGAAGGAGCGGCAGGCGGTCATCGTCAATGCCGATTCGATGCAGGTCTATGACGTTCTCGACGTCCTCACCGCGCGGCCGGATGCCAGCGAACAGGCGGTCGTCCCGCATTATCTCTATGGCCATGTCGACCCGTCGGTCGCCTATTCCACCGGCCTTTGGCTGGACGATGTGAAGAGGCTGCTGCAGCAACCGCCGCTCCGCGAGCGTCCGCTGGTGTTCGTCGGCGGTACCGGCCTCTATTTCCGCGCCCTTCTCGGCGGCCTTTCGGACATGCCGGAGATTCCCGCCGATATACGCGCCTATTGGCGACAGCAGCAGGTCGAACAGGGGGCCGAGGCGCTGCATGCGGTGCTCGCCGCCAGGGACCCGCTGGCCGCCGCAACGTTGCGCCCCACCGACAGTCAGCGCGTCGTGCGGGCGCTTGAAGTATTCGAGGCATCGAATCGCTCCATCCTCGAGTGGCAGGAGCAGAAGGGCGAAGCGCTGATCGAGGGCGAGTTCGCGGAGAAGATGGTCATCGAGCCCGACCGGCAATGGCTGAACGACCGCATAGCGCAGCGCTTCGCCAGGATGATCGATCTCGGGGCCCTCGACGAGGTTCGCGCGCTGTTGTCGATGCGGCTCGCGGGCGACCTCCCGGCCACGCGGGCGATCGGCGTCCGTGAACTTGCGGAAGTGCTGGCGGGGACAATGGAAATCGATCGGGCGATCGAACGCGCGATCATCGCGACACGGCAATATGCCAAGCGCCAGATGACGTGGTTTCGCAACCAGCTCGATAGTAGCTGGCAGCGCATTGCGCGCCCCTGACCGGATCGATTCAATCGATCCTTTTGCAAATGAGGTCATTTTTGCCGTTGACGGACGGAAAAGGCTTAATTATCGTCCGCCACCATGAAAACTATTCTTATCGTCGTGGGATCGCGCATGGGCAGGGTGTTGTAAACACCCGGCGAAAGCTCCCATGCGCGAAACACAGGCTCCTTCGGGGGCCTTTTTTATTTCCATCATCTCAGCTAAACGAAAGCACCTTCTGAAAGGCCGCGCGCCACAGAATAGACGGGAAGAGACCAATGACCGCAGATAGACAGGACAACAGCCAGCCATCGCAACGACGCGAAATGACCGGGGCCGAAATGGTGGTCCAGGCGCTGATCGACCAGGGCGTAACAGATATTTTCGGCTATCCCGGCGGTGCTGTGCTTCCGATCTATGACGAACTCTTCCAGCAGGACAAGATCCAGCACGTGCTGGTGCGGCACGAACAGGGCGCCGGACACGCCGCCGAAGGCTATGCGCGCTCCACGGGCAAGGTCGGCGTCATGCTCGTCACCTCCGGTCCCGGCGCCACCAATGCGGTGACGCCATTGCAGGACGCATTGATGGATTCCATTCCGCTCGTCTGTATCAGCGGCCAGGTGCCGACGACGCTGATCGGCTCCGACGCCTTCCAGGAATGCGATACGATCGGGATCACCCGGCCCTGCACCAAGCACAATTGGCTCGTCAAGGACGTGAACGATCTCGCCCGCGTCCTGCATGAAGCGTTCCATATCGCCCGCACCGGGCGCCCGGGACCGGTCCTCGTCGATATTCCGAAAGATGTCCAGTTCGCGACCGGCACCTATACGCCGCCCGAGACCAGCCCGCGCACCAGCTACCGGCCGAAAATGCAGGGCGACCTCGAAGCGATCAAGCAGGCCGTGGCGCTGATGCTCTCGGCCAAGCGTCCGGTCATCTATTCCGGCGGCGGTGTCGTCAATTCCGGCAACGAGGCCAGCAAATTGCTGCGGGAACTCGTCCAGCTGACCAATTTCCCGATCACCTCCACCTTGATGGGGCTCGGCGCCTATCCGGCTTCCGGCAAGAACTGGCTCGGCATGCTGGGAATGCACGGCACCTACGAGGCCAACATGACCATGCATGATTGCGACGTCATGGTGAATATCGGCGCCCGTTTCGATGACCGCATCACCGGGCGGCTGAGCGGCTTCTCGCCGAACTCGAAGAAGATCCACATCGATATCGACCCGTCCTCGATCAACAAGGCGGTTCGCGTCGATATCCCGGTCATCGGCGATGTCGCTCTCGTGCTGGAGGACATGATCCGCCTGCTGCGTGCCTCGTCGCAGAAACCGGACGAAAAGGCGATCGATGCCTGGTGGACGCAGATCGACAAATGGCGGGGCCGGCGTTCGCTGTCCTATACGCGCAACAAGGACGTCATCATGCCGCAATATGCGCTTGAGCGGCTCTATGCGCTGACCAAGGACCGCGACACCTATATCACCACCGAAGTCGGGCAGCACCAGATGTGGGCGGCGCAGTTCTACGGGTTCGAGAAGCCGAACCGCTGGATGACGTCGGGCGGCCTTGGAACGATGGGCTATGGCCTGCCTGCGGCGCTCGGCGTGCAGATCGCCCATCCGGAATCGCTGGTCATCGACATTGCCGGCGACGCTTCCGTCCAGATGACGATGCAGGAGATGAGCGCCGCCGTTCAGTATGAAGCGCCGATCAAGATCTTCATCCTGAACAATCAATATATGGGCATGGTGAGGCAGTGGCAGCAATTGCTGCACGGCAACCGCCTGTCGCACTCCTACACCGAGGCGCTGCCGGATTTCGTCAAGCTGGCGGAAGCCTATGGCGGGCACGGCATCCGTTGCGAAAAGCCGGACCAGCTCGACGACGCCATCCAGGAAATGATCGACGTGAAGAAGCCGGTGCTCTTCGACTGCCGCGTTGCCAATCTCGCCAATTGCTTCCCGATGATCCCCTCGGGCAAGGCACATAACGAGATGTTGCTGCCGGACGAGGCGACCGATGAAGCGGTTGCCAATGCAATCGATGCCAAGGGCAGACAGCTCGTTTAAGCCGGAGAGAAATGATGAACGCACAGAACCTAGCCTCCGGCTCCGCCTATTTCATTGCCAAGGAAACGGAACTACCCGTCACCACCGTCCTGTCGGTGCTGGTGGACAATGAACCCGGCGTGCTCGCACGCGTGATCGGCCTCTTTTCCGGGCGAGGCTACAATATCGAGAGCCTGACGGTTTCGGAGACGGAGCACGAGCAGCATCTGTCGCGGATCACGATCGTGACGCGCGGCACGCCGCATATACTCGACCAGATCCGCCACCAGCTGGAACGCATCGTTCCGGTCCACCGCGTGGTGGACCTGTCGATGCGGGCGGACGAACTCGGGCATGAACGGCCGATCCAGCGCGAGCTGGCGCTGGTCAAGGTCGCGGGGCGGGGAGAGCACCGCAACGAAGCCTTGCGGCTGGCCGACGCGTTCCATGCCAAGGTCGCCGACGCGACGACGGAGCACTTCATCTTCGAGATTACCGGCAAGAGCTCCAAGATCGACCAGTTCATCGCGATCATGAAACCGCTGGGACTGGTGGAAATCTGCCGGACCGGCGTCGCGGCGATGAATCGCGGCCCTGTCGGCATGTAAAGACAGATGCAATCTTGTCAGGGATTTCGATTGCATCCCTGACAAGTCGCCTGTTGAACGGCCATGGCGCCGGTTCCAGGCTATTGTCCAACCCTGAGCGTTACCAACGCGGTTCAAGATGTCTCTCGATATATTCATCACCCTGGTCGTCTACGCCTTCGTGGCGTCGATAACGCCGGGTCCCAACAATTTCATGCTGCTCACATCCGGCGCCAATTTCGGCTTCCGCAGAACGATCCCGCATATGCTCGGCATCGGCTCGGGCTTCTGCTTCCTCCTGCTCGGGGTCGGCTTCGGCCTTGGAGCCCTGCTGGAAACGGTGCCGCTGCTCTATACGGTGCTGAAATTCGCCGGCGGCGCCTATCTCGTCTATCTCGCCTGGCGGATTGCGACGTCCAGGTCTATGGACAATGTCGACGGGCGTTCGCAGCCGATCTCCTTCCTCGAGGCGGCGGCGTTCCAGTGGGTCAATCCCAAGGCATGGGTGATGGCGGTGACGGCGATGGCGACCTATACGTCGCCGCAATCCTATATCGCCACGGTTCTCATCGTCTGCCTCGTCTTCACGATCGTCAATGTGCCTTCCGTATCGAGCTGGGCAGCCTTCGGGCAGGTCATGCGCGGCTGGTTGGCCGATCCGGTCCGCCTCAGATGGTTCAACATCACCATGGGCGTTGCCCTCGTCGCCAGTCTCTGGCCGATGCTGAGGTAAGGCTTGCGACTTTGCCGAGAGCCTCATAGGATTTGGCCATGGCCCATCATCATGATCATGACCACGACAACGAACTCGACCCGATGACGGCGCGCGTACGCGCGCTGGAGACGATCCTGACGGAGAAGGGGCTCGTCGATCCCGCCGCCATCGATGCTATTGTCGATACCTACGAACACAAGGTCGGCCCGCGCAATGGTGCCCGCGTGGTCGCCAGGGCCTGGAGCGACCGGCAATATGCCGACTGGCTGAAGCAGGATGCGACGGCTGCGATCGCTTCCCTCGGCTTCACCGGACGGCAGGGCGAGCATATGCAGGCGGTGTTCAACACGCCCGAGACGCATAATCTCGTCGTCTGCACCCTGTGCTCCTGCTATCCGTGGTCGGTGCTGGGCCTGCCGCCCGTCTGGTACAAGTCGCCGCCCTATCGCTCGCGGGCGGTGATCGATCCGCGCGGCGTGCTGGCGGAGTTCAATGTCGTGCTGCCGCAATCCACCCGTATCCGCGTCTGGGATTCGACAGCGGAACTGCGCTATCTCGTCATTCCGATGCGTCCCGCCAATACGGAGGGATTGAGCGAGGAGGCGCTGGCCGATCTCGTCACGCGTGATTCCATGATCGGGGCGGGGCTGGCGCTGGCTCCGGGCGCAGCATGAACGGAGCACAGGACCTTGGCGGTGAAATGGGCTTCGGGCCCGTGGCGCCGGAGAAGGACGAGCCGCTGTTCCATGCGGAATGGGAGAAGCGCGCGCTCGGGCTGACACTGGCTGCCGGGGCCATGGGGCACTGGAATATCGATGAAAGCCGCCACGCGCGCGAAAGCCTGCATCCGGGGGACTATTACGCCTCCAGCTATTATGAAATCTGGATCAAGGCGCTGGAGATCCTGCTGAAACGCCATGGTTTCGTCTCCGATGAAGAATTGCGGTCCGGACGGGCGCTCTCCGCCGGTGCGCAGGCAAAGTCGAAGCTCCTTGCCGAAAATGTCCCGGCGGCTCTTGCCCGGGGCGGGCC
Organism: Phyllobacterium sp. 21LDTY02-6; assembly: GCF_023554255.2. GTDB lineage: Bacteria > Pseudomonadota > Alphaproteobacteria > Rhizobiales > Rhizobiaceae > Phyllobacterium. The sequence continues at coordinate 517,081 of NZ_JAMJWD020000001.1, forward strand.
GTGCGACCGGCCTGTCGATGGCCAGCCCCGTTTCAAGCCGGGCGACAGGGTTCGCACCATCAATTTCAATCCGCCTACCCACACACGCCTGCCGCGCTATGCGAGCGGCAGGGAAGGCGTGATCGAATCCGTGCATGCCGGCTATGTCTATCCGGACAGCAATGCCCATGGCCATGGCGAGAACCCGCAATTCGTCTACACGGTGGCGTTCGCAGGAAGCGAGCTATGGGGACGCTCGGCGGATGCGAGTTCCGTGGTCAGCATCGACGCGTGGGAGAGCTATCTTGAGCCTGCCTGATTTCGATCCCCGGGGACAAGGGGCGATCGACCCGCCCACGTTCCAGGAGCCGTGGCAGGCGCAGGCCTTCGCCATGGTCGTCGCGCTGCACGAGCGGGGACTGTTCAGCTGGGCCGATTGGGCCGAGGCGCTGTCGACGCGGCTGGCCCAGCCGGATTTCCGCCATGATGCCGGCAATTATTACGAATGCTGGCTGGACGCGCTGGAAACCCTGATGACGCGGAAGGGGATTGCGGACCCGGACCATATCGGGACATTGGCGGCGGCGTGGCAGCGCGCGGCGAAGGCAACGCCGCACGGAAAGCCGATCTTGCTCGAAAACGACCCTGACAGGAATTGATATGAGGCTTATCTCGATGGAACGGATCGGTGCAATCCTGGTCCTGTCGCTGACCCTGCTGGCGGCGCCGACGCAGGCAGAGGAGACCTGGCCGACGCCGCCCCTGGAAGAATTGCGCAAGCTGCTCACCGGCGCGACGCTGACTGGCGAAATCAAGGCGCAGCCGCCCTATAATTTCAGCGAGTACCTGGCCGAGGACGGCACGTCGCGCGGCAGGATGATCGAATGCTGCAAGCCCGATCAACTCCTGACCAAGGGCATTTCCTATTCGGGCGAATGGGCGCTGTCGGAGGAAGGGCTCTGCCTGACCTATGAGGGCGAGGAAAAGAAGATCTGCTGGACGCTGCAGGTCAAGGACGATCGCTTCCGCATGGTCGACAAGCATTTCGGCCCGATCGGCGAGGGCACCATCCGCGCCGGAAATCCCGATAATCTCTAGGAAATGAGCGCCGGCGCGCATTCTTCTTGCCCTTTGGGCACGAATCCTGTCAGTCAGACCCATGCAATTATCACCTCAACAGGATGAGGCGCTCAAAGCCGTCTCCAAATGGCTGAAAGATGGCCGGAGCCCGATCTTCCGGCTGTTTGGCTATGCGGGAACGGGGAAAACAACCCTGGCGCGCTATTTCGCCGAGCACATCGACGGCGACGTGCAATTTGCCGCCTTCACCGGCAAGGCGGCGCAGGTTCTGCGCTCCAAGGGCGCCAGAAACGCCCGAACCCTGCATTCGCTGATCTATCGGCCGCGCGGCGAGGAAGCCGTGGAGGATGAAACCACGGGCAAGACCAGCATCGCGCCGACATTCTCGCTCAATCGCCAAAGCCCCGTGGCAAAGGCAAAGCTGATCGTCGTCGATGAATGTTCGATGGTCGATGAACAGCTTGGCCGCGACCTGATGACTTTCGGCACGCCGATCCTCGTGCTCGGCGATCCCGGTCAGTTGCCGCCCATCTCCGGCGGCGGGTTCTTCACCGAGCATGATCCGGATTTCCTCCTGAGCGAGATACATCGGCAGGCGAGGGACAATCCGATCCTGCGCCTCGCTCTCGATGCGCGCGAGGGCCGCGACTTCGGATATGGGGATTTCGGCAAGGCCAAGGTCATTTCGAAGGCGGAGGTGACGCAGGAACTGGTGCTGGGCGCCGATCAGGTCCTCGTCGGCACCAACCGCACGCGCCGACGCTACAATCAACGTTTGCGGGAACTCAAGGGCTTCAGCGCATCGTTTCCGCAGGCCGGCGACAAGCTGGTCTGCCTGCGCAACGACCCGGCGAAGGGACTTTTGAACGGGTCGCTGTGGAAGGTCATGACGTCGTCGCGCGAGACCGTAAAGCCGGGAATAAACCTGCTCGTCTCGCCCGAAGACGAGGAGCCGGGCAGGGGCGTGGCAAAGATAAAGCTGCTCAAGGCACAGTTCGACGATCCGGATACCGAGATTCCATGGCAGACCAAGAAGCGCTATGATGATTTCGATTATGGCTATGCACTGACGACCCATAAGGCGCAGGGTTCGCAATGGAACGAAGTCGTGCTTTTCGACGAGAGCTATGCGTTCCGCGACACACGCGAGCGCTGGCTCTATACGGCGATCACCCGGGCGGCCGAGCGGCTGACCGTGGTGCGCTAGGTGCCGGTGCGGCGCCGGAATTGACAGGGTGACGATATAGCTGTTTCCAATGCGGCTTCGCACTGTATTAACTGACGCCATCCTATTCGCGCGGGTTCTTTTCGATGACAGCTTCTCTTTCAGTCAATCTCAACGCCATCGCCATGCTGCGCAACCGCCGCGACCTGCCATGGCCAAGCGTCACCGGCCTCGGGCGCATCGCGCTGGCCGCCGGCGCTTCCGGCCTCACGGTTCACCCCCGGCCGGACGAGCGGCATATCCGCTTCTCCGACCTGCCGGAAATACGGGCGCTGATCGATGATGAATTTCCGGCGGCGGAATTCAATATAGAAGGCTATCCGACCCCGGAATTCCTCGATCTCGTCGCGAGGAACGAGCCCGAGCAGGTGACGCTGGTTCCCGACGACCCGGCGCAAGCGACCTCGGACCATGGCTGGGATCTGGAGCGGCAGGCGCAGTTTCTGCAGCCCATCATCCAGGAATTGAAGCGCGACGGCCGCCGCGTGTCCCTGTTCATCGATGCCGATCCCGCCCTGCCGGCGCTCGCGGCGGAACTCGGCGCACAGCGCGTCGAACTCTATACCGGCCCCTATGGCGGTGCCGTGGAAGACAGGCAGCGCGAGGCGAGCGAACTGGAGAAGCTCGGCGCGACGGCACTGGCGGCGGAAAAATCCGGCGTGGAGGTGAATGCCGGCCATGACCTGACGGTCGGAAACCTGCCGCCGCTGGTCAAAAAGGTGCCGAATCTCGTGGAAGTGTCTATTGGACACGGCCTCACAGCCGATGCGCTGGTCCATGGAATGGCGCGATCTGTGGAAAGATTTCTTGCCGCTTTGCGCGGCTAGTGCTTTGAAACGGCTGCATTTACAATTTTCCCATGCATTTTTGCATAGCAGTTGTTAACAGCTATGTTAAAATGATGATTGATATTGCGATGCAACACGACTAACTCGTCCGCCCACGCCGTCAGAGCGAGGGAAAGCCATATGAGTGACCAACTGTCGGACGACGATAGCTGCGAAAACGGCAATGTCGTTCATGAGTCGGACCCGCACCACAAGGAAGCTTTTCCGGTCCTGGTGCTCGGCGCTCTCGGCGTCGTCTATGGCGACATCGGTACCAGCCCCATCTACGCCTTTCGCGAGGCGCTCCACGCCGCATCGCTGGACGGAAGCCTGAGCCGCACGGACGTGCTCGGCGTCGTATCGATGATCTTCTGGGCGCTGGCGCTCATCGTCACCGTCAAATACGTGCTTTTCGTGCTGCGCGCCGACAATGACGGCGAAGGCGGCATTCTTTCCCTGATGGCATTGGCGCGGGCGAGCTTCAAGTCTCGCCCGCAGCTCATTCTGGGCCTCGGGATCATCGGCGCTTCCCTGTTCTATGGCGATGCGGTCATCACGCCGGCAATTTCCGTGCTCTCGGCCGTGGAGGGACTGGAAATCGTCACGCCGGACCTTGAACCGTTCATCGTCCCCATCACCCTCGTCATCCTTATCACGCTGTTCTCCATACAGCGTTTCGGCACTGCGAGGGTCGCCATCATTTTCGGTCCGATAACGCTGTTGTGGTTCCTGGCGATCGGCGCTTTCGGCCTGTGGCATCTGGCGGACGACCTCACGGTGTTCGCGGCGGTCAATCCGGTCTATGCCTTCGAATATATCATGAACAATCCCGCCACGGCCTTTCCGACCATCGGCACGGTGTTTCTCGCGGTGACCGGCGCCGAGGCGCTCTATGCCGACCTCGGGCATTTCGGCCGCAAGCCCATTGCGACGGCGTGGATGTGGATCGTGTTCCCCTGCCTGCTGCTCAATTATTTCGGCCAGGGCGCCTTCATTCTCGCCCATGCGTCTTCCGCCAAGAACCCGTTTTTCGAGATGTTCCCGGGCTGGGCGCTGCTGCCGATGGTCGGTCTTGCGACCATGGCGACCGTCATCGCCAGCCAGGCGGTCATTTCCGGCGCCTATTCGCTGTCGCGCCAGGCCGTCCAGCTCAATCTTCTGCCGCGCCTGAACATCGAGCATACGTCGGAGAAGCAGTCCGGCCAGGTCTACCTGCCGAAAGTGAACGTGCTGCTCGGCATCGTCGTCATCCTGCTCGTGCTCGGTTTCGAACGCTCGACCAATCTCGCCTCGGCCTATGGCATTGCCGTCACCGGCAATATGCTGGTCACGACGATCCTGCTGTTCATCGTCATGACGCGGATCTGGAACTGGAGATTGTGGATCGCCATTGCGCTGACCACCGGCTTCCTGATCATCGACCTCACCTTCGTCAGCGCCAATCTCATCAAGGTCGTCGATGGCGGCTGGGCGTCGCTGGTGGTGGCCGTGCTCGTCGTCCTCGTCATGTTCACCTGGGTGCGCGGCAGCCGCCAGCTGTTCGAGAAGACGCGCAAGGGCGAGGTTCCGCTCGATATCATATCGCGGAAGATGGCGGAGAATCCGCCCGCGCTCGTTCCGGGCACCGCGGTTTTCCTCACCGGCGATCCGAAGAGCACGCCGACGGCGCTCATGCACAGCCTCAAGCACTACAAGGTGCTGCACCAGAGCAATGTCATCCTGACGGTGGTCACGGCTTCGACGCCGCTGGTGCGCAAGAGCGAGCGGGTGCGCATCGAGCCCATCAACGATCTCTTCATGCGCGTCACGCTGACTTTCGGCTATATGGAGCGTCCCAATATTCCGCGCACGCTTGCCATCTGCCGCAAGCAGGGCTGGAAGTTCGACATCATGACGACCTCGTTCTTCCTTTCGCGCCGTTCTCTCAAGGCCTCGGCCCGCTCGGAGATGCCGCGCTGGCAGGATCGGCTGTTCATCGCCCTGGCTCGAAGCGCCAGCGACGCGACCGAATATTTCCAGATACCCACCGGCCGCGTGGTCGAGATCGGTACGCAGGTCAATATCTAGAGCATTCGACGCGGATCATGGCATGCCTCGGTCCAGGGAAGCCTGCAGTGCAAGGTGAGGATCGATGAAGAAACTGGACGTCGCGATCGTGGGGGCGGGGCCGGCGGGACTGGCCGCCGCTCTCTATCTGAACCGCAGCGATCACCGCATCACCCTGTTCGAGCGGTTCTCCTCGCCGTCTCCGGTCGGTTCCGGCCTGATCCTGCAGCCGACGGGCCTGACCATCCTTGACGATCTCGGCCTGTTCGATGCCATCCGGGCGCTGGGCAATCGTATCGACCGGCTCCATGGCACCGATGCCGTGACCGGGCGCACGGTTCTGGATGTCAAATATTCCGCGCGGCCGGGCGGAAGATTTGGGCTGGCCGTGCACCGTGCAGCGCTGTTCGACGTGCTTTATCGGGCGGTCCTCGACGCCGGGATAGCTATGGAGACCGATGTCGATGTGGTGTCGCTGGAAAGCGGCGCCGACAAGACCACGCTCCTGACGGAGGCGGGGCGCCGGTTCGGTCCGTTCGACCTCGTTGTCGATGCGAGCGGCGCCAGATCGAAGCTCATCCGGCACTGCCTTGCCCCGTCTTCTCCCAGACCGCTGGCCTATGGAGCCTATTGGGCATCGCTCAAATGGCATCCGGAAGGTTTTGACAACCGTTCGCTGGTGCAGCGCTATCAGAGGGCGAGCACGATGATCGGCGTACTGCCCATCGGCCGGACGCCGGCGGGGGATCACGAGATGGCTGCCTTCTTCTGGAGCACCAAGCCCGAAGGGGAGGCGGCGCTGCGGCAGGGCGGACTTCAGCGCTGGAAGGACAGCGTGCTTGCGCTCTGGCCCGAATGCTCGGCCTATCTCGACCAGATCAGCAGCTTTGACGAAATGACATTGGCCCGCTACGGCCATCACACGCTGGCCAGGCCGATAGGACCCCGGCTTGCGATCATCGGCGACGCCGCCCATTCGACGAGCCCACAGCTCGGCCAGGGCGCCAATATGGCCATGCTGGATGCGCGGGCCCTGGCGCATGCCCTGGCCATATCGGGCGATCTCGCATCGGCCCTGTCGTCCTATGCGCGGTCGCGCAGGAACCACATACGCGGCTTCCAGATGTTCTCGCGCGTGTTCACGCCCTTCTACCAGTCGGACTCGCACATATTGCCGCTGATCCGCGACCACGTCGTCTCCAATCTCGCCCGTATTCCGCCGGTGCCGCAGCAACTGGCTTCCCTGGTCGCCGGCACCTTCATCGACCCGTTCAGGCCGATCGGCCTTCGCGAGAAGAACTGGCTCTGATTTTGCGGCTGTCCCGCCTTGTCAAAGGCCGGAAGCTGTATTAGAACACGCCGTAACGTACGGTACGGTACGGCCGGAGGATGAATTGGCTTCAGAACTGGAGATAGGCGAGACCACATTGACGGAGCGTCAGAAAGACGTCCTCGATGCTGCCTTGGCGCTTCTGGTCGAGGCCGGCGACAAGCTGACGATGACCAGCGTGGCGCGCCGCGCCAGTTGCTCCAAGGAAAGCCTCTACAAATGGTTCGGCGACCGTGACGGCCTTCTGACGGCCACCGTGCAATGGCAGGCCTCGAAGGTGAGGGGCGTGCCGGTCCGGCGCGACGATTTCGATCTGAGGGCATTGAAGATCGGACTTGAGCGGTTCGCCGCCGACTGGCTGCGCGTCATATCCGGCAAGATCTCCGTTGCGCTGAACCGCGTGGCGATCAGCCATGCGGGCATCGACCGGCATGGCCTTGGCCGCGACCTTGGCGGGATCGTGCTGGAAAACGGCCCGTTCGCGATGGCACGCCGGCTGCAGCCGCTGCTGCTCACCGGGCGCGAGGCCGGCTATCTGCGCTTTGACGACGAGCGCGAGGCGTTTCGCACCTTTTTCGGCCTGGTGGTGCGTGATGTGCAGATCCGCCTGCTGCTCGGCGACCATTTCGAACTGAGCGACGCGGCGATCGAACGCGACGCGCATCGGGCAACGGAACAATTTCTTCGCCTTTACCAAACACAGGAAAACGGCCCCGATGGGCCGCAACATTCATAGGAAGGATAAATCACATGCGCGTTTATTATGACCGGGATGCGGACATCAATCTCATCAAGTCGAAGAAGGTCGCCATCATCGGCTACGGCTCGCAGGGCCGTGCCCATGCGCTGAACCTCAAGGATTCGGGCGCCAAGGATGTGCGCATCGCCCTGCGCGCCGGCTCGGAAACGGCCAAGAAGGCCGAAGCCGACGGCTTTCAGGTCGTCAGCGTTGCCGATGCGGCGAAATGGGCGGACCTGATGATGATGGCGACGCCGGACGAGCTCCAGGCCGACATCTACCGCGACCACATTGCCGCCAACATCCGCGATGGCGCGGCAATCGCTTTCGCGCATGGCCTGAACGTCCATTTCGGACTGATCGAGCCGAAGAAGACGGTCGACGTCGTCATGATCGCGCCGAAGGGCCCGGGCCACACCGTGCGCGGCGAATACCAGAAGGGCGGCGGCGTTCCCTGCCTCATCGCCATCCACCAGGATGCTTCCGGCAATGCGCATGACCTCGCGCTTTCCTATGCCTGCGGCGTTGGCGGCGGACGTTCGGGCGTCATCGAAACCAATTTCCGTGAAGAGTGCGAAACCGATCTTTTCGGCGAGCAGGTGGTCCTGTGCGGCGGTCTGGTCGAGCTCATCCGTGCCGGCTTCGAGACGCTGGTTGAAGCCGGGTATGCGCCGGAAATGGCCTATTTCGAGTGCTTGCACGAAGTGAAGCTCATCGTCGACCTGATCTACGAGGGCGGCATCGCCAACATGAACTACTCGATCTCGAACACCGCCGAATGGGGCGAATATGTTTCCGGTCCCCGTATCATCACTGCCGAGACGAAGGCGGAGATGAAGCGCGTGCTCAAGGACATCCAGACGGGCAAGTTCACCTCCGACTGGATGCAGGAATACAAGGCCGGCGCGTCCCGCTTCAAGGGCATCCGCCGCATGAACGACAGCCACCAGATCGAGGAAGTCGGCGAGAAGCTGCGTGGCATGATGCCATGGATCGGCAAGAACAAGCTCGTCGACAAGGCCAAGAACTGATCTTCGGACGAACCGATGAAAGGGCCGGTGGAGCAATCCGCCGGCCCTTTTTTCTATGCTAGAGGTCGCAGCGGCGGCGGGGCCCGACATAGGGCTGGTAGGTATTGTCGAAGCCGCGATAGGATTGATACGCGGCCTTGCAGCGCTCCGCCTGGCTCGGGCCGGAAGGGCCGACAGGCTTGTGCCGGCGGAAATTGTAGCAGCCGCTGCCCGAACCCCGGCAATCGGGCTCGCGATATTTGTAGCCCGCGCTGTTGCGCTGGATGATCTGCGTCCGCGGCGTAACGTCGAGGCCGCGGGGAGCCGGGCGGTAGGTCTGAATTTCCTGCGCGAACGAAGCCGTCGCCGCCGGTATCGCGCCGATCAGCGCCGCGCCCAGGGTCATGAGGATCAAACGTTTCACTTTCCGTCTCCCATATTCGTCTCCCCCGCATATAGGTGTCGCGGCAGTGCAAAGCTACTGGCCGAAGCGTCACAATGTGGTTAGTTTCGGCCGGAGCAGCCATTCCCCTTGAACCTCAGGACGTGCATGTCAGTTCGAATTGCCACCTTCAACGTCGAAAACCTCATGAACCGGTTCGATTTTTCGGGGTTCAGGAACAATCTCAACCAGGACAGGACGCTGCAGCTGTTCCAGATAAAGGACGAGAATCAGTATCGCCAGCTGGAACAGGCACGCGCCATCGCGCATACGGACGATACCAGGCAGCTCACGGCTCTGGCGATCGCCGCCACCCATGCGGACATCATCTGCCTTCAGGAGGTGGACAATATCGGTGCGCTCAATGCCTTCGAATTCGGCTATCTCTTCAAGATGGTGGGCGAGGGCTACCGCCACAAATACATGGTCGAGGGCAATGACAGCCGCGGCATCGATGTCGCGGTGCTGGTGCGCGACCAGACCCGCGACGGGGAGGCGATCGAATTCGTCGAGATGACGAGCCATGCCCATGTCACCTACCAGGAGTTCGGGCTGCATACGCCGGAACTGGCGCTGCTCGGCCTTGAACCGCATGAGCGCATTTTCAAGCGCGATTGCCTGTGCATCGATCTGCGCGTCGGCGGCAGGCCGCTTTCGCTCTTCGTCAGCCATTTCAAATCCATGGGCTCGCCGCGAAACGGGATGGACGGACGTACGGCATCGATGCCGGTTCGCATGGCGGAGGCCAAGGCGGTGCGGCGCATCATCGAGGAGAAGTTCGGCGGCGTTGCCGGCGCCATGGCGCGGGATTGGCTCGTTTGCGGCGATTTCAACGATTATCGCGAGCGCGTCATCATCAGCGGCGACAGCCTGTCCGGCTACGGGTTCGAGCCGGTCGAGGAAGCCCTGAGCTGCGTCAATGTGCTGACGGAAGGCGGCTTCTGCGAGAATCTCGTGGAGCGGCGCCCCGCGATCGATCGCTGGACGCTCTACCATACCCGCGGGCCGCAGGAGCGTCATCTTTGCCAGCTGGACTATGTTCTCGCCTCCGCGGCGCTGGCGGGCAAGAATGCCGGTGCGGTTCCCGATATCATCCGGCAGGGCCAGCCATATCGCACCATATTCCCGCCGGATCAGGCGGTCGAACGTTTTCCGAGGGTGGGCTGGGACCGTCCCAAGGCCAGCGATCACTGCCCCGTCGCGGTAACATTGGACATGGCCTAGGCATGCTGAATATTCCCGAAGAGACAGTCGTACCGCTTGCTGCAGCGAAGCTGCAGATCGACGACGGCCCGCTGGACTACGAGGTGCGGAACCGGCAGCAGATCGACGCCAACTGGCTGAGCGACGTGACGGACAATCCCGCGCTGTTCAACGGCCCGTTCTTCATGGCCGAAGCGGCGGACGTGGACAATGGCGTTTTCGCTGCGCGCTATCGGCGCACCCGTTTCGCCACCATGCTGCACTGGAAGAAGAATGCCGATCTGGCGAAGCCCTGGCATGTGTTCGCCGTCGGTGTCATCGTCTCGGCCGACAACCGGTTGATCGCCGGGCGAATGGCGGCTTCGACTTCGGCGGCGGGCCGCGTCTATTTTCCGGCCGGTTCGTTCGACGAGGGGGATGTCGTTGGCGGTACGATCGATATCGAAGGCAACATGCACCGCGAGGTGGCCGAGGAAACGGGCATCGACCTGTCGGCGGCGGCGGATCGCGACAGCGCGACCTATCTCGTAACGTCGAGACGCAGCATCGCCCTGTTCCGGCGGTACTACCTGGCGCTGGAAGCCCGGGAATTGCTGGCGCGCATCAGCACGCATATTGCATCCGAACAGGTGCCGGAACTCGACGGCGTGACGGCGATTTCGGCAGCCGGAGAGATGGGGGAGGCTACGCCGGCGCCGTTCCGCATCTTTGGCGACTGGCATTTCAGCGAGGAGCAGCGACGACGGAGGCCGCGTCGGCCCCATAGGCCAATGCCACCATGACAAGGCCAATGACACCATGACAAGGCCAATGTTACCATAACAAGGTTTGACTTGATCTGGCGAAAGCGTGTTCTATTTTCCGGCGAACGGGAGCGAAACCATGTCGGGTCGTCAATACGAGATTTATGATGTCTTTACCGATTCGGCATTGAGCGGCAACCCGCTGGCCATCGTCCACGAGGCCGAGGGGCTTGACGACGCGGCCATGCAGCGGGTCGCAAGGGAATTCAATCTGTCCGAGACGGTTTTCGTGCTGCCGGCGCAGAACCCCGCACATACGGCATCGATACGAATATTCACGCCGGATTATGAACTGCCTTTTGCCGGGCATCCGACCGTCGGCACCGCCATATCGCTCGCCCACCGCCGCTTCGGCGCCGAGACGAGCGGTCAGGATGCACTGATCATTCTCGAGGAGCAGGTGGGGGCGGTGCGCTGCGGCGTGACGCTGGGCCAATCCGGCGCCTTCGCCGAATTCGACCTGCCCAGGCTGCCGCAGCGGGTCGCCTATAATTACGACAGGATGGCGATAGCCGCCGCGCTTCGACTGGAGCCGGGCGACATAGGCTTCGAGAACCACGTGCCGAGCATCTGGGAGGCGGGCGTGCCCTACCTTCTTATTCCGCTCCACGGCATCGACGCGGCCGGGCGCATCCGGATAGATCAGGCGGCGATGAAGAAGGTGGCGCCCCGCATCGGCGCGCGGCAATTGCCCGTCTACGCCTATTGCCGCGAGACGGTGCGGCATGACAGCCATTTTCACGCCCGCATGTTCGTCAGCGATGACGGCACCTATGAGGACCCCGCGACCGGTTCGGCGACGGCGGCATTCGCCGGTGCCGTTCACGCCTTCGACCAGCCGCTCGACGGCGTGCTGCACCTTTCGCTGGAGCAGGGCTTCGAGATGGGACGGCCGTCGAAGCTGCGGCTGGAGCTCGACATCGCGGACAGCCGGCTCGTCGGCGCCCGCATAGGCGGTGGAGCGGTGAAGGTCGCGGAGGGCCGGATTTTTGTCTGAGCTGCGCCAAAGCGCAGTTGTTGCACGGCGAAACAATAAAGTTGTCGCGAGGGGCTGGACAGGCAAGATTTGCCCCGTTATAGAGCGCTCACTTACTGCCGTTCAGGCGGCCGGAGGGCACATAGCTCAGTTGGTAGAGCAGCTGACTCTTAATCAGCGGGTCGTAGGTTCGATCCCTACTGTGCCCACCATATCTTTGAAAACAAGGGCCTTACGGCCCTTTTTTCTTGTGCCCCGGCGGGCATTGGCCTGCCATATTCTTACGAGGAGACATCCATGAGCGTTCGTCGAATTGAAGCTGGCCCCCGCATGAGCCAGGCTGTCATCCATGGCAATACCGTATATCTCGCCGGCCAGGTCGGTGGTCCGGGCAAGAGCGTCACGGAACAGACGAAGGATGTACTCGCCTCCGTCGACCGCCTTCTCAAGGAAGCAGGCACGGACAAGTCCAAGCTGCTGCAGGCGATTATCTGGCTCGACGACATGAAGGACTTTGGCGAAATGAACGCCGTCTGGGATGCCTGGGTCGATCCGGCGAACGCGCCCGCTCGCGCTACCGGCGAAGCCAAGCTCGCCACGCCCGAATACAAGGTCGAGATCATCATCACCGCCGCGCTCTAGGCGACCGACATGCCTCATGCTGTGCCAGTTCACCTGGCTCAGCACGAGGGTGGTGGATTGAATACGGAAGATCCGCACCACGCCCGCGAAATCGCGTCTGGTCATTGAAAATGGGGGGAGACGGGCGGTCTTCAGCGCGTCAGTAGGTATCAGGGTCGAGGTCCGAAGACCGCCCGCGACGTCTTTGCCTGCTATCATTGCGCTTGTCAGACGCAACAACCCGGAAAACGAAGCGCCACCTCCGTTTCCATCTGCAGTTTGCCGGTCGATCGGGGTTGTCACTTCCGACCATCCGGCAACGCCACCCTTTCCCAGCAATCGAAACAGCACCGGAAGCTGCTCCCCCACTGGAAAGGACCGAAACAGAATAACCCGGTTCCAAAGTGGTGGGATAAGTTTTTTTGCGTGCCGGGGGGAAGAATGAGCGAAATCAGTGGCTTGCAGGGCAAAATATTTTTTTAGGCCGAAAATCTATCCCACCACGTGGGCCTGTTGTGCCCCCGTTCACGGCCCACCTCCCTCATGCTGAGCCCTCATGGTTGTTCAGTGCTGCACACCCATCGCCCGGTGCCAATCCATGCAATTAATTGCGTGTAATGCGAACAATTGAGCTGCGGCACTGGATTTTCAGGCGCGAACTGAATAGAGTTCGCGCTTCTCAAGCTGCTCCAAGGCGATATACCGCGCCACGCAGACAAAATGGTGAGGATTAGGATTGCAAGTTCTCGTTCGCGACAACAATGTTGAACAGGCCCTGAGGGTCCTGAAAAAGAAGATGCAACGCGAAGGGCTGTTTCGCGAAATGAAGGCTCGACAGGCTTTTGAAAAGCCCTCCGAGCGCCGGGTGCGTGAAAAGGCCGAGGCTGTCAGCCGTGCCCGCAAGGCGGCGCGCAAGCAGGCTCAGCGGGAAGGGCTTCTGCCCGGCCCGAAGAAAAAGGAACGCGGCGCCCCTGCCGGCAACGATCATCGTTGAACGTCGCGCCTGATTGAATAAAAAGCCCGCGCGGTCATCCGTCGCGGGCTTATTCACATGGTTTCCCGAAAGTGCCTTCTTGCAAGCCTAGGCTCGTCGTCCCTATGCAAGGGCTGTCGTGAATCATGGAGAGACCAATGGCGCTCAAGTTGAATATCATCATTGCAAGTACACGTCCCGGCCGGGGTGGTCCGCCGGTGGCGGAATGGTTTCATGAATTCGTCAGGCAGGATGGCACGTTCGAGCCTGTTCTCGTCGATCTCGCGGATATCAACCTTCCGCTACTCGACGAACCCAGCCATCCGCGGATGAAGAAATATGAGCACGAACATACGAAGAGGTGGAGCGCGGTGGTCGATGCGGCCGATGCCTATGTCTTCGTCATGCCGGAATATGATTACAATGCGCCGCCGTCGCTGATCAACGCCTTGATCTATCTCTGGAACGAATGGAACTACAAGCCCGCGAGCTTTGTCAGCTATGGCGGGATTTCCGGCGGCATGCGCGCGGTGGAATCGGTAAAGGGGCTCATGTCTGCCCTGCGGCTCGTGCCGCTCTCGGAGTCGGTGCCGGTGCCGCTCTACCAGAACTTCATCAATGACGAGGGCGTGTTCCAGCCCAATGAGGCGATCACCAACGGCGCCAAGACGATGCTTGCCGAGCTGGCCAAATGGGCCGGCGCGTTGAAGCCGCTGCGCGACGCCTGACACTTGACAGAGCGGCGCTAAGCCGCTCTTCTAACGCTATTCACCAGGGGGGTCCCGACAAGGGGCTGAGATACTGCTGGCTTTTGCAGCGCAGTGACCCGTTGAACCTGATCCAGTTCATACTGGCGTAGGGACGGTGCAAAGCTGCGACCAGCTCTGGCAAAAAGTCTGATTCCAGGCTCGCGCAGTTCTTCATCCTTCCGGCACAGAACTGGGTTTCCTTGACGCAAACAATGGAACCTGACGATGACCGACACACTGAAAGTATCCACGGGGCCGCTGCCGGCCTCAGAGAAAATCTACAAACCGGGCAAGCTTCACCCTTCGATTCGCGTCCCCTTGCGGCAGATTGCCGTTCATCCGACCGCGGGCGAGCCCGATCTTCCCGTCTATGATTCCTCCGGACCGTTCACGGACTCAAATGTGGCGATCGACATCGCCAAGGGTATCGCCCGGGTGAGAGAACAATGGTCGATCGCCCATGCGGATACCGAGCAATATGAGGGCAGGCATGTCCAACCGGCCGATAACGGCTTCGCATCCGGCGAGCGGCTGACGCCTGCGTTCCCGGTAATCAACAGGCCGCGCAAGGCGAAGAATGGCAAGGCGGTTACGCAGCTCGCCTATGCCAAGGCCGGCATCATCACGCCCGAGATGGAATATGTGGCGATCCGCGAAAATCTCGGACGCGACGCCGCGCGCGGCATCCTGCGCGACGGAGAATCCTTCGGCGCCGCCATTCCCGACCACGTCACGCCCGAATTCGTCCGCGACGAGATCGCGCGGGGCAGGGCCATCATCCCCGCCAACATCAATCACCCGGAACTTGAGCCGATGATCATCGGGCGCAATTTCCTCGTCAAGATCAACGCCAATATCGGAAATTCGGCCGTGACCTCTTCCATGGAAGAGGAAGTGGAAAAGATGGTCTGGGCCATCCGCTGGGGCGCCGATACGGTCATGGACCTCTCCACCGGACGCAACATCCACAATATCCGGGATTGGATCATCCGCAATTCGCCCGTTCCGATCGGGACCGTTCCGCTCTACCAGGCGCTGGAGAAGGTCGGCGGCATTGCCGAGGACCTCAATTGGGAAATCTATCGCGATACGCTGATCGAGCAGGCGGAGCAGGGCGTCGACTATTTCACGATCCATGCCGGCGTCCGGCTGCATTACATCCCGCTGACGGTGAACCGGGTGACGGGCATTGTCTCGCGCGGCGGCTCGATCATGGCCAAATGGTGCCTGCACCATCACCGGGAAAGCTTCCTCTATGAACATTTCGAAGAGATCTGCGATATCTGCCGCGCCTATGATGTCAGCTTCTCGCTGGGCGACGGGTTGAGACCCGGCTCCATCGCCGACGCCAATGACGCGGCGCAATTCGCCGAGCTCGAGACGCTTGGGGAACTGACGCGGATTGCCTGGGAGAAGGATTGCCAGGTGATGATCGAAGGCCCGGGCCACGTGCCGATGCACAAGATCAAGGAGAACATGGACAAGCAATTGGCCATATGCGGAGAGGCGCCGTTCTATACGCTTGGACCGCTGACCACCGATATCGCGCCGGGCTATGACCATATCACTTCGGGTATCGGCGCGGCGATGATCGGCTGGTACGGCACGGCAATGCTCTGCTATGTGACGCCGAAAGAGCATCTTGGCCTGCCCAACCGCGACGACGTCAAGGTCGGGGTGATCACATACAAGATCGCCGCACATGCGGCCGACCTTGCCAAGGGGCATCCCGCCGCCAAGCTGCGCGACGATGCGCTGTCGCGGGCGCGGTTCGAGTTCCGCTGGGAAGACCAGTTCAACCTGTCGCTCGATCCGGAAACCGCGCGCCTCTTCCACGACGAGACCCTGCCGAAGGATGCGCATAAGGTCGCGCATTTCTGTTCCATGTGCGGGCCGAAATTCTGCTCGATGCGGATATCGCACGATATCCGTGCCGAGGCGCAAAAGGAGGGAATGGCCGCCATGGCGGAGAAATTCCGCGTCGGCGGCGAACTCTACATGCCGTTGGAAGGCGGCGGGGCTGGCTGAGCATGCCGATACTGGTGAAAGGGGCCGGGGTTGCCGGCCTCACGGTGGCGCATGAGCTTTGGAGCAGGGGACATGACGTCGCCGTATTCGATCCTGTAGGGGACCATCGCCATGCCGCCTCCTGGTATGCGGGCGGCATGCTCGCACCCTATTGCGAGCGTGAAAGCGCCGAACAGGCGGTCGTCGATCTCGGCGCCGGCGCGGCGGATTGGTGGGATTCCGCCTTGCCGGGGCTGGTGCGGCGCAATGGAACGCTGGTGGTTGCGCCGGCGCGGGATACCGGCGAACTGCGCCGCTTCGCCGGCCGCACGACCGGGTTCGAGCCGCTCGATCACGCGAAGATAGCTGCGCTCGAGCCTGATCTTGCGGAGAATTTCCGCAGCGGGCTCTTCTTCTCGCAAGAGGCGCATCTTGACCCACGCAGCGCGCTGATGCAGTTGCGCACCAAGCTCGCGGCAGCGGGTGTGGAATTTCACGCGGCAGCGCCGGACGTCGCCGCATATGACCGGACGGTGGATTGCACCGGGATGGCGGCCCGGCTTTCCGGCCTGCGCGGCGTTCGCGGCGAGATGCTGCTGCTTCGGACGGCCGAACTGTCATTGGCCCGGCCGGTTCGCCTCATCCATCCGCGTTTTCCGCTCTACATCGTGCCGCGCGACGATAATATGTTCATGGTCGGCGCAACCATGATCGAAAGCGAGCAGTCCGGCCCGATAAGAGCGCGGTCGCTGATGGAACTGCTCAATGCGGCTTATGCGCTGCATCCGGCATTCGGCGAGGCGGAGCTGGTGGAAACCGGCGTCGGCATCCGGCCCGCCTATGCCGACAATTTGCCGCGCGTCAGCCGCGATGGCGCGACGATCCATATCAACGGCCTTTATCGCCACGGCTTTCTGCTTGCACCGGCGATGGCTGTCCGGGCGGCGGGCCTGATCGAAAACGAGGAAGAACCATGAGACTGATCATCAATGGCGAGCCGCGCGAGGTGACCGCCCAGGGCCTCGGCGAGGTGCTTGCCGAACTGGAATTCACCGGCGACTGGCTTGCAACGGCGGTCAACAGCCAGCTCGTCCCCGCGGCTGAACGCGCTGGTTTCGTCCTGAGCGACGGCGACCGGGTCGAGATACTGACCCCGAAGCAGGGAGGCTGACATGCTTGATCTCTATGGCGAGCAAATCGCCTCGCGCCTGCTGCTCGGCACGGCGCAATATCCGTCGCCGGCGGTGCTGGCGGAGGCCGTCAAGGCTTCCGGAACAGGCATCGTGACCGTCTCGCTTCGGCGCGAGACGGCGGGCGGCAAGTCGGGAGACGGCTTCTGGTCCCTGATCCAGTCGCTGGGCGTGAGGGTGCTTCCCAATACTGCAGGCTGCCATACGGTGAAGGAAGCCGTGCTGACCGCGCATATGGCGAGGGACCTCTTTCGGACGGACTGGATCAAGCTCGAAGTGATCGGCAATCACGACAGCCTGCAGCCCGATGTCTTCGCGCTGGTGGAAGCGGCGCGCATCCTGACGCAGGACGGCTTCAAGGTGTTTCCCTATACGACGGACGATCTCGTGGTCGCCGAGCGGCTGCTCGAGGCCGGCTGCGAGGTCCTGATGCCATGGTGCGCGCCTATCGGTTCCGCCATGGGGCCGGTCAATCCCTATGCGCTGCGCTCGCTGCGAGGGCATTTTCCCGCTGTGCCGCTGATCGTCGACGCGGGGATCGGGCGTCCATCGCATGCTTGCAGCGTCATGGAGCTCGGATTTGATGCCGTGCTGCTGAATACTGCGGTCGCAAAGGCTGGCGATCCCGTCGAAATGGCGGCGGCATTTGCGGAGGCGGTGAATGCCGGCCATCGCGGCTATCGGGCGCAGATGCTGGAACCGCGCGACTTCGCGGTCCCGTCAACGCCCGTCATCGGCAAGGCGGTGTTCAGCTAAGGCAATCAGCCTTCAAGGACGGCAGCGATGGGGCTTGCCTTGCCATAGGCGAGGCAGTCGGCGATCGTCGTGCCATCGAGCACGCCGCGAGTGACATTCGCGACCCTGTGGAAGACATGTCGAATCTCGCATGTCTCCTCGCTCTCGCAGTCCTCACAGCGCCGATAGGCGATCTTGCTCAGGCAGGGAAGGGAAGCGATCGGCCCGTCTATCAGCCGCAAGACTTCGCCGAATGTGATCTCGTCGGCCGGCTTGAGCAGGAGATAGCCGCCCATCTTGCCACGACGGCTCATGACGATGCCTTCGCGCTTCAGATCAAGAAGGATCTGTTCGAGGAACTTCTTCGGAATATTCTGCTCATCCGCAATATCGGATATGAAGAGCGCCTTCTGCGCGTCTGCTCGGGCAAGAACAACAAGGGCTCGCAGAGCGTATTTTGCTTTTTGCGAAATCATTTTCTCTGTCTGACTGCGGTTTCGGGCGCGGCCGTCCCTTGTCGCGCGCTCGTTTCTAACCGAAATTGGTTAAAAAAACGATGGGGAGCGAATTTTTTACGTGAGCTTTATTGCCGCGCCTAAATCGCTGAAAATTAAGGCTTCATTAAGGATGCGGCCGGCACGCGGATCGCCGAACGCGCCATCGATACACGATTAATTCAGTCGTGATTGTTGACAAATGATTTCCTGCCGTCATCATTCGGCAATGGCAGCCGTGATGGAAGCCCACTCGCCACCTGATTTCAGGGAGATTGCAATGCACAGTGAAGCTAGCAGTATTTTCACCAAGGCGGAGCGTTTTTGGCGTGATGCCTTTTTTGCACGCCAGGACGACAGCGACGAACAGGGCGACAGGGTGAGTGCAGCCGAAGCCGCTGCACGGCGCAGAAGGAACTGGACCGAGGAAGATTTTCTCTGGTGCTGGCAGCACCGCGGCTTCTGGTAAGAACCGGTCTTATACTGCCGATTTTCGGCCGTTGTGACAATGGGCGGCGCCGCTCAGCGCCGCTTGCTCGGTTTTTGCCGATCCTTGGCACGAACGTCCTGATTTCCACCGTCCAATAGTATATTTTACCTTCCTAATCGCCTGCCGCCCCGGCAATGTCGAAAAAAATATCCGCGATAAATCGCGTGTCGGCACCGCCGGCATTACCGGGCATGGAGAGTGTGATGAAGAGGATGATCGCCTACGCCGTTCTGGCGCTGGGACTGGGTGTTGCGCCTGTGAAGGCCGAGCCGACGGAAATATTGAATGTGTCCTATGATATCGGACGCGAGCTTTACGAGCAGATCGATAAAGCCTTCACCGCCAGCTACAAGGCATCGTCGGGCAAGGATATCACCGTCAACCAGTCGCATGCCGGTTCGTCCAAGCAGGCGCGGTCCATCCTCGAAGGGCTGGAAGCCGATGTGGTGACCTTCAACCAGGTGCCTGACGTTCAGGTCCTGCATGACAAGGGCAACCTCATACCCGCCGACTGGCAATCGCGGCTGCCGAACAATTCCTCTCCCTATTATTCCCTTCCGGCATTCCTCGTAAGGGCCGGCAACCCGAAGGGCATCAAGAACTGGGACGACCTCGTGCGGGATGACGTCAAGGTGGTTTTCCCCAATCCGAAGACGTCCGGCAATGCGCGCTATACCTATCTCGCCGCCTATGCCTATGCGCTGGAGGCGAACAACAAGGATGAGGCCAAGGCGCAGGAGTTCGTCAAGAAGCTGCTCGCCAACGTGCCGGTGTTCGATACCGGTGGCCGCGCGTCCACGACGACCTTTGCCGAGCGCGGCATTGGCGACGTTCTCATCACCTTCGAAGCGGAGGTGCTTGGAACCCGCAAGCAGCTCGGCGAGGACAAGTACGAGGCGGTCGTGCCGCCGGTCAGCCTGCTGGCCGAATTTCCCGTCACCGTCGTCGACAAGGTTGCCGACAAGCGTGGTTCGCGCGCCATAGCCGAGGACTATCTGAAGTTCCTTTATACTGCCGAGGGGCAGGACATCCTGGCCCAGAACTATAACCGCGTTCACGACGAAACGGTAAAGGCCAAATACGCCTCGCAATTCCCCGAGACGCGCCTTCTCACAGTCGAAGACGTGTTCGGCGGCTGGGACAAGGCAACCAGGCAGCATTTCGCCGAGGGCGGGATATTGGACAAGGTGTTCACCAGGCGCTGAGTCCGGCGTTCTGTCGGCCGGAATGATGTTTACACCGCGTCCTTCCGGCCACAGATGCCTTGCTTTGGCTCGGTGATCGATTAAGAAGCGCTATGTCGTTCTTCAGGGGTCCCAGCAATCGCGGAATACTCCCAGGCTTTGGCCTGACGCTCGGCGTGACGTTGCTTTACTTCGCGCTGATCGTCGCGTTGCCATTGCTGGCGATGCTCTACAAGATCTACGGCCTCGGCTGGGTCGATTTCTGGACCATCATATCGTCCGAGCGGGCCATAGCCACCTATCGCACAACCCTCGGGGCTGCTGCGCTGGCGACCATCGGCAATGCCGTCTTCGGAATGCTGCTGGCCTGGGTTCTGGTGCGCTACGAATTTCCCGGCAAGCGCATCCTCGACGCCGTGGTGGATCTGCCCTTCGCCCTGCCGACGGCAGTCGCCGGCCTCGCTTTGGTCACCATGTTTTCCGGCAATGGCTGGTTCGGGCAGTTCCTGGAGCCGCTCGGCATCAAGGTGGCCTATGCGCCGCTCGGCATAGCCATCGCGATGATGTTCACGAGCATCCCCTTTGTCATACGCACCGTGCAGCCGGTGCTGGAGGATGTGGCAAGCGATGTGGAGGAGGCGGCCCGCTCCCTCGGCGCCAACAAGTGGCAGGTGTTCGCGCGGGTGATATGGCCGGCCATTCTGCCCGCATTCATCGCCGGCTGCAGCCTGTCCTTCGCCCGCAGCCTCGGCGAATTCGGCGCGATCATCTTCATTTCCGGCAATCTGCCGTTCGAAACCGAGGTGGTGTCGCTGCTGATCTTCATACGCCTCGACGAATATGACTATCCGGCTGCGGCCGCGCTGGCGACAGTGATGCTGTCGATCGCATTCGTCATGCTCTTCGTCACCAATTCCATCCAGGCCTGGCAGCTCCGCTATGCAGAACGCAACTGATATGGCTCTTCCCGCATTGGGCCCGGGGCGGCCACACGGTCGCGGCAAGCGCCCGGGCACTGCCGGGCAGTGGTGGCTGGTCGCGGCAGCCGGGATATTGTCGATCGTCCTGATCGGCGTGCCGCTGGTCATCATCTTTGCCTATGCCTTCAGGGAAGGTTTCGGCGTCTATTTCGCCGAGATCAGCGAACCGGCGACATTGCATTCGATCTGGTTGACCGTGCTCACTGCGATCGTCGTCGTGCCGATCAACATGGTTTTCGGCGTGTGCGTCGCCTGGCTCGTGACACGCTTCCGCTTTCCCGGGCGGCGGCTGCTCATTACCTTTATCGAAATACCGTTTTCGATTTCGCCGATCGTTGCGGGCGTGACCTATCTTTTTCTCTATGGCAATCAGGGCCTGCTCGGCCCATTCCTCGAGAGCCACGACATCCGTATCATGTTCACTGTCCCGGCGATCTTCCTGGTCAGCCTATTCGTCACCAGTCCCTTTGTCGCGCGTGAGCTCATACCGCTCATGCAGGCGCAGGGCAGCGAAGACGAAGAAGCGGCCATCACCCTCGGCGCTTCGGGCATCCAGACGTTCTTTTATGTCACGCTGCCGAATATCCGCTGGGCCTTGCTCTACGGCGCGGTGCTTTGCAACGCCCGCGTCATGGGTGAATTTGGTGCGGTGTCAGTGGTTTCCGGCGCGATCCGCGGCCAGACCAACACCTTGCCGCTGCAGATCGAGCTGCTGTTCAACGACTACAATGTCACCGGCGCATTCGCCGCGGCATCGACGCTGGCGCTGATCGCCGTGCTGACGCTGGTATTGAAGTATCTGCTGGAGCGCAAGCAACTGGCCTAGATGCCGGTCAGGCGGCAGCCCGCTCGCCAGAATGCTGCGGCCGGACCAGCGATCCGGCAAGGATATGGCCCTCCGGCCAGGCGCCATGGCCGCTGTCGATATTGATGTGGCCGGCATTGCCGAGATCGACAAATCCCGCTCCCCATACTTCCGACAGCGCCTTTGCCTTGTTGAACGACATGTAGGGATCATCGCGGCTTGCAACGACGATGGCGGGAAAGCTCAGCTTCTGGCGCGGCAGCGGCGCAAAGCTCTCAAATGTCTTGTCTGCCGCGGCCATGCGCTCGACATCCGCCGGCGCGACGATAAGGGCGCCGGCGACATGCGCTGCCGATGGACGCCCGGCGAGATGGGCAACCAGTATCGATCCGAGGCTGTGCGCCACCAGCACTGCCCCCGGCGTTTCCGCAAGCCGGGCTTCGAGAACATGCAGCCATTGCGAAAGCGTCGGCGCGTTCCAGTCATCCTGTTCGACGAGGTGTGCGTTGGGATCGTCGCGCAACCATTGGCGCTGCCAGTGCCCGTTTTCGGAGCCACGATAGCCGGGTATCAACAGTGTCGTCATATGCAATCGCTCCTTCGCTGGGGCTGGCAAATATCACCGTAGAAAGGATAGGCTGCGATCAGCGATTTTCGAAGGAACCGGGGACTAAATTGCGGTCGGAATAGAAAAATATTCTCCTGGCATGGTCCGCTGGCTGGAAAGTTTCTTGGCGTTTCCGTTTGGGCGCAGGGCCTAGCTGTCCTCGTCTTTCCTGTACCAGCGCAGCAGCAATTGCGATCTTTCGAAGAACAGGACGACGATGAGCGAAAGCGCGAAGGGAATAAGCAGATAGAACAGACGGAATATGATGAGCGCCGCAAGCACGTCCGCCTTGTTCATGTCGGGCAGGCCGGTCAGGAACACCAGTTCGAGGACACCGAGGCCGCCCGGCGCATGCGATATGAGTGCCGCGGAAAACGATACGAGAAAAATGCCGAGGATGATGAGAAAGCCGGGATTTCCCGCAGCGGGGAGGGTGAAATAGATGATGGCGGCCGCCCCTATCAGTTCGAGCGGGCCGACGACGAGCTGCTGCATCACCACCGAAAGCCGTGGATATTCGAGCGTGAACTGCCGGATGCGCAGGGGCTTGAACTTCAGCCAGCTGCCGAAGACATAAAGCAGAACGAATGCCGACGCGCCGCCGCCAATGGCATAGCTGAACCATAGCGGCCATTCATCATTGAAACGCTGCGGCAATTCCGGCTCGATCAGCAGCACGAAGGCTGCGAGCGTGATGACGCCGAGCATGAAGGTGAAGGAGCAGAAGGCGATCAGCAGGGCGATTTCGGGGCCGCTCATGCCTTGCGAGGAATAGGCCCTGTAGCGCACGACCGCCCCTGAAAGGACCGACGCACCGATATTGTGCGAAAGCGCATAGGTGGTGAACGAACATAGCGCGATGAACAGCCATGAAATATGGCGGCGCAGATGGAGAAGGGCGATCCGGTCATAGCCCGCGAGTGCGGCATAGGCGACAAGCGACGCCAGCGCGGCCAGGATCCAGCGATGGGCATCGATGGCATTGATACTGTCGATTACGTCGTCCAGGGATATGCTGCGGAGCTCCTTATAGAGGAGCCAAACCGAGATTCCCACGGCTGCCAGGCCAATGGCCGGCCAGGCATAATCTTTTAGTTTCATAGTCTTCCTGCCCGAATTTCCCACTCATGTCGTTCTTGTTTTGCTTCAGTTTTCGGTGAGCGGCCCTTCCGGCTTCGGCTGATCGAGGCCCATTATATGCGAGACGATGCCGCGGGCGATCTCCCTTTCGCCCATTATCACGGCATCGGCTCCCAAATCCTGCAAATGCTGGACCTCAGCGTCGGAATGCGCCCGTGCAAGGATATTTATCACCGGGTTCGCGGCTCTTGCCTTGACCACGATCTGGCCTGCCTCGAAGGCATTGGGTATTGCAAGGATGAGCTGCCGTGCTTCGGCGACATTGGCCGCCGTGAGCACATCGCCATTGACGGCATTTCCGACGATCGTCTCGACGCCCTCGTCGCGAAGCTTGGCTACCGTCTTGTCGGCATCCTCGATGACGAGGAACGGCTTGCCGACCTCCTTCAACGCATCGCCGACGAGACTTCCGACCCTGCCATAGCCGATGAGAACCGTATGTTCGGCGAGCGAGGTCGGACGAAGCTCCTCGGTCTCGGCTTCCTCCGCATCCGTTGGAGTGGCAACCTCGCTTACCGGTTCGGAGCCGCCGGATATGCGCCGCTCGAGCCAGGGCTTCATATAGGCGATACCGGCGAAGACGAGGGGATTGAGCAGGATGGACAGGATTGCGCCACCAAGGATCAGGTCCCGCCCTTCCTCCGGCAGCATGCCGAGACTGACGCCAAGCTCCGCCAGGATGAACGAGAATTCGCCGATCTGGGCGAGGCTGGCGGAAATCACCAGGGCCGTGCCGGTGGGATAGCCGAATGCGAGCACGATGAAGAAGGCGGCCAGCGACTTTCCTATGACGATGATCCCCAGTGTCGCGAGCAGTGGCAGCGGATCGTTGACGATGGTCATCGGATCGAAGAGCATGCCGACCGATACGAAGAACAGCACTGCGAAAGCGTCGCGAAGGGGCAGGGACTCTTCCGCCGCCCTGTGGCTGAGCTCGGATTCGCTCATGATCATCCCGGCGAAGAATGCGCCGAGCGCCAGCGATACGCCGAATAGCTTGGCTGCACCGAAAGCCACGCCAAGGGCGATTGCGAGGACGGCGAGGCGGAACAGCTCGCGGGAGCCGGTATGGGCGATGGCATGGAGCGTCCACGGTATCACGCGGCGGCCGACGATGAGCATGATCGCAACAAAGGCCGCAACCTTGCCGAATGTCAGCGCGATCACCCCGCCGACGCCGAGATTGAAATAGGACGCTATGGGATCGCTTGCGAGATGCAGCGAGCCTTCCGGCGTCGCGCCGCCATTCATGGCGCCGGCGATGGCTGGCAGCAGGACCAGCGCCAGAACCATGGCGAGATCTTCGACGATCAGCCAGCCGACCGCGATCCGGCCGCGCTCGGTCTCGATCAGGCGTCGTTCCTGCATGGCGCGCAGGAGCACGACGGTACTTGCGACGGACAGCGCCAGGCCGAAGACCAGGCCCGCTTGCAGGCCCCAGCCGAGAATCCAGGCGAGGCCGGCGCCAAGCAGCGTCGCCGCGAGAATCTGGACGATCGCCCCGGGGATGGCTATGGCGCGAACCGACAGCAGGTCCTTGAGCGAGAAGTGCAGCCCGACGCCGAACATGAGGAGGATGACACCGATTTCGGCGAGTTCCGCCGCCAGTTCCTGATCGGCTACGAATCCTGGCGTGTGCGACCCTGCGAGCACGCCGGCAACGAGATAGCCGACCAGTGGAGGAATACGCAGCCGATTGGCAATCGCACCGAAAATAAAGGCCAGTACAAGGCCGATGACGATTGTCGCAATAAGCGGCGTTTCATGAGGCATATGGCGGCGTCTCCCTCGAGGATTCGTGATGTGGTGCGATGTTGAATGAGCGTTCGGGGCAGTATTGCCCACCCGGCTCGGCTTGCAAACCTTTTTCCTGCTTTTGCGGCACTTGAAGCCGAATTTTTTTCAAGTGCCGCAAATAGTTAGCGGTGGATGTTGAGTTCCGGGCGAAATCGCCGTCAGCTGGCCTGGGTTTCCCCCGACCCGATCCTGTGTGCGTGGTTCTTTTCCCACCACGTGCCGAGCAGCAAGAGGATCGGCGCGGCGATGAACAGCGAGGAGCTCGTGGCGACGATCACGCCGAACAGCATCGGAAGGGCGAAGTTCTCGACCGCCTTGCCACCCCAGATTGCCATGGGCAGCATCGCAAGGAACACCGTCAGCGACGTATAGATACAGCGGGCGAGCGTCTGGTTGATACTCAGGTCGATGATCTGGCGCAGCGGCATCTTCTTGTGAATGCGCAGGTTCTCGCGCATGCGGTCATAAACCACCACCTTGTCGTTCACCGAATAGCCGATGATCGTCAGGAGCGCCGCGATCGCCGTCAGGTTGAAGTCGAGCCCAAGCAGCGCGAAGAAGCCCACCGTCTTGGTCGTATCCAGTATGAGCGTTGCGATCGCGCCGAGCGCGAAGTGCCATTCGAAGCGCCACCAGATGTAAAGCAGCATGGCCAGGCTTGCCAGAACGACAGCGAGGACGCCGGAACGTGCGAGTTCCTGGCTGACCTTCGGTCCCACCACCTCGGAACGTTCGATCTTCACGCCCGCATCGAGCTTTTCCACGGCCTCTTTCACCTTGGTGACGGCGGCTGTCTGCGCTTCCTCGCCGCCTTCCTGCCGCTGAACGCGGATGAGCACCTGGCTATCGCCGCCCGCCTGCTGCAGGGCGACTTCGCCGAGACCGAGGCCTTCCAGCGTTTCGCGCATCGAGGCGAGATCGGCAGGCTTCGACGTGGTGACCTCCACCTGGATGCCGCCCTTGAAATCGATGCCGTAGTTCAATCCGGGATGGATGAACAGGATAATGGAGGCGATGGACAGGAATATGGAAACGCCGATACCGAAGAAACGGGCGTTCATGAACGAGATATTGGTGTTTTCCGGCACGAGCTTGAACAAGTGCTCGATGCGGATCGTCTTCATCTTCCGGCGGCGGACGATCGCCGTCATGATGATGCGGACGACGGTGACTGCCGTGAACATCGAAACGAGCGCGCCGATGATCATGGTGATGGCGAAGCCGCGCACCGGGCCCGTTCCGAAAAGGAACAGCAGCAATGTGGCGATAAGGTGCGTGGCATTGGCGTCGATGATCGTCGAATAGGCCAGTTTGAAGCCACGATCCACGGCCGCCATTGCGCCGATGCCTTTGCGCGCCTCCTCGCGGATACGCTCATTGATGAGAATATTGGCATCGACCGCGAAGCCTATGCCGAGGATGATGGCGGCGATGCCGGGAAGGGTCAGCGTCGCGCCGATGAGGCTCAGAACGCCGAAGGTGAGAATGACGTTCAGGGCAAGCGCCAGATTGGCGATCAGGCCCCAGCCGCTATAGAGGATCATGATGAAGACGACGACGAGGGCGAAGCCGATAATGCCTGTCAGCAGGCCCATGCGGATGACGTCGCCGCCGAGGTCCGGTCCGACGGTGCGCTCTTCGATCACGGTCAGCGGTGCGGGGAGGGCGCCGGCCCGCAGCAGCGCGGCGGTCGTGACAGTATCCTGAACGGTGAAATTGCCGGTGATCTGGCCCGATCCGCCGGTGATCGGAACCTGGATGACCGGTGCCGTCAATACCTTGCCGTCAAGCACGATGGCGAATGGGCGACCGACGTTCTGGCTCGTAATGTCGGCGAACTGCCGCGCGCCGATATTGTCGAAACGGAACGAGATGATCGGCTGGTTGGTCTGCTGGTCGAATGCGGCGCGGGCATCGCTGAGACGCTCGCCGCTGATGGCGACGCGGTCTTCGACCGGGTAGGTTACACCGGACTCCTTGGCGTCGGGCAGGATCGAAACGCCGGGCGGCGGCGTTGCGCCGGTCGCGCTGTCGGCAACCATGTGGAAGGTCATCTTGGCGGTGCTGCCCAGCAGCGCCCGCAACTGGCTCGGATCCTGCAGGCCCGGCAACTGCACGACGATGCGGTCCGATCCGACGCGCTGGATCGATGGTTCGGCGACGCCGACCTGGTCGACGCGCCGGCGCACGATTTCCAGGCTCTGCTGAAGGGCATTGTCGAGCTTGTCCTTCATGCCAGCTTCGGTCAGCGTCAGCCGCACCTGATTGTCATTGGTGGAAATATCGATATCGCTGACCGGAGCGGCAAAGCCGACCTGGCCGACCTGCGTCGTCAGTTCCCTCAGCGCCGTGGTGGCGGCATCGCGCTGCGACGGGTCGGCGAGCGTCACGACGACCGAGTCGCCCGCGACCCGCACCGACTGCGGCTGAATGCGCGCCGTCCTCAGCCGGCCACGCGCATCATCCAGAATCGAGCGCACCCGGTCGCGTTTCAGCGCCACCGCATCGACTTCCAGCACCAGATAGGAGCCGCCGCGCAAGTCGAGACCGAGGGCGACCTGCTTCTTCGGGAACCAGCCCGGAAGCGATTCAAGTTGAGCCTTGGTGAACATGTTCGGGAGGGCAAGGATGATACCTGCCACGATTACAAACATATAGGTCCAAAAGAGCCATCTGGGCGTGCGCATAGTCTGAAGTTCCGTTTATAAGGCGAGGTGATGGCCGCGTTCGTAGGCGGCTGCCCGCTGAAAATGATCGAATTCTGCCGGTATGAAGCTGCTAGGCCTGATTCGGCGGCCCGCGCGGATGAAAACCGGCTTCACGCTTCAGGCGAAGATCAGCCGAGACCGACGAGGCGTTTGCCTGCCGGCCTTCTTGAAACAGAAGCGACGGCGACGCCGGCAGGATTGCATCCTGCGGGCCCGTATCGAGCTTCAGTCCGCTCTTGATTTTCAGATGCAATGTTTCGAGCGCAGCCACACGGGTGGTGCGTTGCGGAGCGTTCGACGAATTGTCGCCTTCGCGCGACACGCGGGCATGGGCGCTGTCCGCTGCTTCGGTGGAGGCCATGTTCGAGGGACGCTCGGCGAGGTAGCCGGCGCTGATGGCAGCGCCGAACGTCGACACCAACCAGAAAATAGAAAGCAGGACGGAAGCAATATTCTGCTTTCCTGATTTGCTATTTCTCCTCAAGCTCATGCTCATCCCGAATTTGAAGCGTTCCTACGCGTCATGACGCGTTGATACGCTCTTTATGAAGTCTGGTCCCGCGAGTCACCTAAAATCGTCGTGTATGGCCCGATTGGCGGCATTTTCACGCAAAGCAGGAAACGGGTGGCCCGTCAGGCGTCGGATTGTACTCTGGTTTGCGACAATACTGAAGGAGCCGGGATATGAAGGATGAATTGAAAGCGATTGACTGGGGCGCCGTCGAGGCGGAACTGGACCAGTTCGGTTGCGCGGTCCTGAAGAACGTTCTGGACGGCCCCCAATGCAGCAGGATCGCGGCGGGCTATGGCGACGACAGTCAGTTCCGCAAGCGAATCGTCATGGCGCGGCACGGTTTCGGCAGTGGCGAATACAAATATTACGACTATCCGCTGCCTTCCTTTCTGGCCGGGCTGCGCGAGACGCTCTATGCGCCGCTGGCCGAAATCGCAAATGTGTGGAACGAGCGAATGGGTATCGCGACGCGCTATCCGCAGCGACACCAGGATTTCATGGAGACTTGCCGGACCGCAGGACAGAATCGCCCCACGCCGCTGCTGCTTGAGTATAGGGAAGGCGACTACAACTGCCTTCACCAGGATATATATGGCGAGCATGTGTTCCCGTTGCAGGTCGCATTCCTGCTATCACGTCCGGTCGACGATTTCAGCGGCGGCGAGTTCGTCATGACGGAGCAGCGGCCGCGCATGCAGTCGCGGGCGGAGGTCGTTCCGCTTCGGCAGGGCGATGCGGTAGTATTTCCGGTCAGTCATCGCCCCGTCAAGGGCGCGCGCGGCTATTACCGGGTGAATATGAAACACGGCGTAAGCCGCCTGCGGGCCGGCACGAGGCACACGCTGGGCATTATCTTTCATGATTCGAAGTAGTTGCATCGTTCCGCGAACCGCAGCATTGTAGGCTGATCACCACGCGGGGACTTGATGGATTATCTGATTTTCTGGGATTGGCTGGCCTTCGCTGCGCGCTGGCTGCATGTCGTGACGGCGATCGCCTGGATCGGCTCCTCCTTTTACTTCATCGCCCTGGATCTCGGCCTGCGCCGTCATGCGCAGTTGCCGGCGGGCGTCAATGGCGAGGAGTGGCAGGTGCATGGCGGAGGCTTCTACCACATCCAGAAATATATGGTGGCCCCGCCCAACATGCCGGAACATCTGATCTGGTTCAAATGGGAATCCTATGCCACCTGGCTATCGGGTTTTGCTCTTCTCTGCATCGTCTATTATGCGGGTGCCGATCTCTATCTGATCGATCCGAACGTCCTCGACGTTTCTCCCGCAGTCGCAATCCTGATTTCGCTGGTCTCCTTGTCGGTCGGCTGGCTGATCTACGATCTTCTGTGCAAATCGCCCCTGGCGAGCAACGACACGCTGCTGATGTTGATCCTCTATGGCGTGATCGTCTTCATGGCATGGGGATATACGAACCTTTTCACCGGCCGGGCGGCATTTGTTCATCTTGGAGCTTTCACCGCCACGATAATGTCGGCCAATGTCTTCCTGCTGATCATACCCAATCAGAAGAAGGTGGTGGCCGATCTCATAGCGGGCCGCACTCCGGACCCGAAGCTGGGCAAACAGGCGAAGCAGCGATCGACGCATAATAATTACCTGACGCTTCCAGTGCTGTTTCTGATGCTGTCCAACCATTATCCGCTGGCACATTCGACGCAATTCAACTGGGTGATAGCGGCGCTTGTCTTCATTCTGGGCGTCCTCATCCGCCACTATTTCAATTCACGCCACGCGGGGACGGGCAATCCGCACTGGACCTGGCTGGCGAGCGCGATAATCTTCATTGTCATCATCTGGCTTTCCACCGTGCCGAAAATGCTTGGAGGTCAGGAGAAAATCAGTGCGTCGGCGCAGGCGCTGATCGAAGCGCCGGAATTCCAGCAGGCGCGGGACGTTGTCCTTGGCCGCTGCTCCATGTGCCATGCCGCCGAACCGGCGTGGGACGGCATTCTGTTGCCGCCCAAGGGCGTGCGGCTGGATACCGATGGCGGGATCGCGACCCATGCGCGCGAAATCTATTTGCAGGCGGGCGTCAGCCATGCCATGCCGCCCGGGAATCGAACCGGCATGACCGAAGAGGAGAGGGCGCAGATTGTCGGCTGGTACCGGAATGCGACGGCAGGAAAATTGATCCAATGAATGATGTCATATTGCGTGGGCGCCTCCTGACGTTTCACGACGAGCCGTTCGGCAATGAAGACGACCAGCGTTGCTTTACCTATCTCGAAGACGGTGCCCTGCTCATACGGGATGGGAAGATCGCCGCGGTCGACGAATTCGCGGCCATCCAGGCAGGAGGCGGCGAGGACATCGATGTCATCGACCATCGCCCGCATCTCATCCTGCCCGGTTTTATCGACTGTCACATCCACTTCCCCCAGATGCAGGTGGTCGCGTCCTATGCCGGGGCATTGATGGAATGGCTGAACCGCTACACATTCGTAGAGGAGCAGAAATTCGGCAATCAGGGCCATCCCGAGATGATCGCCTCGGCGTTTTTCGACGAACTGATCCGCCATGGCACCACGACGGCCGCTGCCTATTGTTCGGTTCACAAATCTTCCGCGCAGGCGTTCTTTGCCGAAGCGCATGCGCGGAACATGCGGATGATCGCCGGCAAGGTGATGATGGATCGCAATGCGCCAGACGGCCTGCTCGATACAGCTCAATCGGGCTATGACGACAGCCAGGCGCTCATCGCGCAATGGCACGGGAAGGGCCGCCAGTTATACGCGATAACGCCTCGTTTTGCGCCGACCTCCTCGCCGGAGCAACTGGAAATGACCGGGGCGCTGGTGCGTGAGCATCCCGATCTTCACGTTCAGACGCATCTTTGTGAAAATGCGGGCGAAATTGCCTTTGTAGCCGAGCTGTTTCCCTGGAGCCGTGACTATACGGATGTCTACGAACATTATGGCCTGTTGGGTCGCCGGACACTTCTCGGCCACTGCATCCATATGACCGACCGCGAAATCGGCGCCTTGGCCGAAAGCGGGGCGGTCGCAGTCTTCTGCCCCACCTCGAACCTGTTCATCGGCAGCGGTTTGTTCGATCTGGATCGCCTGCGGCAGGGCAATGTCCGCAATGCCATTGCCACCGATATCGGCGGCGGTACCTCATACTCCATGCTTCGTACGCTCGACGAGGGCTACAAGGTGCTGAATATCCAGGGCCAGCGCTACCATCCGCTGCGATCCTTCTACCAGGCGACGCTCGGCAATGCGCGGGCCCTCGCACTGGATGGCGTGATCGGAACGTTCGCGCCGGGCGCAGAAGCCGATTGCGTGGTGCTCAATGCCAATGCCACTGCCGCGATGCGCGTGCGCATGGCGACGGTGGAGACGCTGGTCGAAGAGCTCTTCCTGCTCCAGACAATGGGCGACGATCGCGCCGTGGAAGAGGTTTATATCGCGGGCAAGGGCGCCAAACGCGCATTGAAGCAGCGCGTTTGAGAGTTTGACTCAGCCGACCCGGTAGCCGACTTCTTCGGCTGCATGACCCAAAATGGTCCAGAACGAGCGTGCGAAGGTTCTGAATATGTAGAGATCGAAGGCATCTTGATCGACTCGCTGGATGAGAGCGTGGATATCATGATGAAGCGTCGCGCGGCCATGGCCAACAGCGAAGGCGTGCTCGGAGAAATCCAGCGCGAAAAGCTTGGAAAGCACCCACTCGGACGCCGGGCCCGCAATGCGGATCACGCAGCGGCCATGTGTCAGGGGAACGATAGTGCCGAGATCGGCGGAAATGGCTGAACGAAGCCTCGTCTCAAGATCCGCCGACGCGGCTGTGACAAGGAAGCGTCCGGGGGCAAAGCCGAACACGGATTTTTCGCCAGCGACGCGACCGAGGCCCGGCTTGTTGTCGATGATGAGCCCGGTGGCGCTGCCGATCGCGGTGAGGACGGTAGGGATGGTGTTCGGCCAGGCCGTGACCTGGATGATCGAAAGGTTCCTGCGTTCGGCAAGCGAGACACCTATACCCGCCGCGACATTGCCATGCTCGCCGGCAATATAGTTCGAACCGAGAGGAGAATCGATTTCAGCCATGCATGCGGCTCCCTTCGCGGTCGAACATGTGGTGGCTGACGATCTCGACAGGACCATGCTTGTCGCGCAACAGGTCGGACGCATAGGCGCGCCGGCCGATCATCGAGCTGCCGTGCTTGACGAGGGCGAGCGCAACATATTTGCCGAGGGCGGGGGAATAGCAGGCCGCCGTGACATGGCCGAAACTGTCGGCCGGTTCGCGCGGCGTCGCATCCGCCACGATATGACTGCCGCCGTTGATCGGCTGGTTGTCGAGGGAAATCAGCCCGACGAGCGAAAGCCGGTTGTTGTCCTGCAGGCCTTCACGCCCGAGCATGGCGGAGCCGATGAACGGCTTCTTCTTCGACAGCATCCAGTCCAGATGCAGATCATGCGCCGTGGTTCGTCCGTCGATCTCCGCGCCCGTCACATGGCCCTTCTCGATGCGCAGGGTCCCAAGCGCCTCAAGGCCATAGGGAACGATGCCAAAGGGCGTACCCGCCGAGATGAGGGCTTCCCACATGGCAGTTCCGAAACCGGCGCCGCAATAGACCTCGTAGGCAAGCTCGCCGGAGAAGGAGAGGCGGCAGATCATCACGGGAATATCGCCGATCCTGGCATGAACGATGCCCATGAACGGCAAGGTCGCATCATCGACCTTGCTTGCCGTGACGCAGCTTTCCAGCACGGCGCGCGATTTCGGTCCCGCGATCGCCGCTCCGGCCCAAACATCGGTGACCGATGTCAGATGCACGCGCAGGTCCGGCCAGATGCAATCGAGGTAATATTCCAGATGCTGCATGACGGGGCCGGCATTGGCCGTCGTCGTCGTCATGAGAAACTGATCCTGGCCGAGCCGCCAGGTGGTGCCATCGTCAAAGACGATGCCGTCTTCGCGGAGCATCAAGCCGTAGCGTGCCTTGCCGATGGGCAGGGTCGAGAACATGTTGGTGTAGACGCGATCCAGAAATTCCGCCGCATCGGGTCCCTGGATGTCGATCTTGCCAAGCGTCGACACGTCGACGATGCCGACGCTGTCACGTACGGTGCGGGCCTCGCGTATATAGGCCTGTTCGATTGTTTCGCCGGGACTGCCATAGATCATCGGGCGGTGCCATAGGCCGGCATCATACATGGTCGCTCCAGCCGAGAGGTGCCAGTCATGTATGGGCGTCAGCCGGTGCGGCCGCAAATCGCCGTAACGCTCGCCCGCAAGTGCGCCGAGCGAAACCGGCGTGAAGGGGGGGCGAAAACGCGTTGTTCCGGCGGCGGTGATCGGGATCTGCCTCGCATCCGCCATGATCGCCAGGCCGGGAACGTTCGACGTCTTGCCCTGGTCGGTCGCCATGCCGAGCGTGGTGTAGCGCTTCAGGTGCTCGACGGAATGGAAACCTTCGCGATAGGCGAGGCGGATATCGTCGGCCGTCACGTCATGCTGCAGATCGACGAAAGCCTTTTGGGTCTTTCCGTCCGGTTCTATCTGGTATACCGGGGCGGGCGATGCATCGAACATGGGCGCATCGACCGTGGGCAAAGCGGCGCGGTGTTTTGCCGAACCCTTGGTGGCGGCGTCCGACAATACGCTGATCGTATCCATATAGCCGGCCGCGCTGCCGGCAACGACCCAGTTCTGGTGAGCTTCCGGCGCGAGGAATGCCTGCAGGTCCTCGTCCCATTCAGGTTTCCCGCCGGCCTGGCTGGCAAGATGGATGGCCGGAGACCAACCGCCGGAAACGCCGAGACAATCGGTCTTTATCTCGCGTGGCGCACCGGAGACCCGGCCCGTCTGCGCATTGAAGTGCTGGACCGTGATGGAACTGAGCGTCTTGCCTGCGTGAGTGGCCGTGACGGCATGGCCGAGCAACAGTTCGGCACCCGCAACATCGGCTATGTCGCGGCATGTGCCGGAGATGTCGGTGCGGACATCGATGATGGTGCCGATGCCGACCCCCGCCTGCGAAAGCGTCCGCGCGACATCGTAGGCGCTGTCATTGTTGGTGAAGAGCGCGATGTTGCTGCCCGCGGCCACGCCATATTCCATGGCGAAACGGCGAACCGCGTCCGCCAGCATGACGCCGGGCCTGTCATTGCCCGGAAACACGATCGGCCGTTCGAATGCGCCCGTCGCCAGTATGGTCTTGCCGGTACGGATTACCCAATGACGCTGCCGCGGCTGGCCCTCCGTGCGGTTGGGCTTGAAATCGGCAACATGTTCGATTGCCGCAAGGACGTTGCCGTCGTAGTGCCCCCAGACCGTGGTCCTCGTCAGAAAGCGGACATTCGGCAGGCCCGCCAGCAACTCCGCCTTCTCGCGCGCCCATACTGCCGGGTTGCGGCCATCGATCAACTCGCCGGACGAAACCAGCGAGCCGCCCGCAACGGGTCGTTCCTCGGCAATGATGACGCGCGCGCCGGTCGCGGCCGCCGTCTCGGCGGCAATCAGGCCCGCGGGGCCCGTGCCCACGACCAGCACGTCGCAATAGGCGTTCATTCTCTCATAGCGATCAGGATCGGCAGCCATGCCGGCCCTGCCGAGTCCGGCAGCCCGGCGGATGAACTTTTCGCAGAACATCCAGAAGCGGGTGCCGCGCAACGGCCCGATGGCCGGGCCCATGAACGTCTTGTAGTAGAAACCCGCCGAGAAGAGGGGCCCCGCCAGCTGGTTCACCGCCATCAGATCATGTTCGAGCGACGGGAACCGGTTCTGGCTCTCGGCCACGAGTCCATCATGAATTTCGGCTTCCGTCGCCCGCACGTTCGGCTCGCGCACCTCGCCGTCGATGAGCGTGACCAGGGCATTCGGTTCCTCGCTGCCGGCGGCAAACACACCTCGCGGCCGGTGATACTTGAACGAGCGACCGAAGAGCGTCACGCCATTTGCAAGGAGCGCGGATGCGAGCGTGTCACCCGGATGACCCGTATAGGCCTTGCCGTCGAAGATGAAGCGGATGGTTCGGGACCTCTCGATACGTCCGCCGGTGTTCAACCTGGAACTCGTCATCGCCTGTCCCCGGAAGACGTATTTTCCCGCGCGAAGCTAACGGAGGAGATCGCGTGGGAGCTCATGTCCCGAACGACAAGCAGATGCTGTCGGCATCCGCCGCTGTGAAGCCAGTATTCGCGATGCGACCCCGAGGGGTTGGCGCGGTCATAGACGTATCGATTCCATTCCGCCTGGTCGGTCGAGGCCGGTTCGGGGCGCGTGCGTGAGGCATCGCCCTGATAAACGAATTCTATCACGTCGCGCGGTCCGCAGTAGGGGCACTTTATGATCATTGTTTCATTGTCCGGCAGGCGAATCGGTGCGTGCAGGCATTATGATGCGGCCTTCCTCTTCACACAAATGGAACGCGAGAATAGACGTGCGGATGCGGAGATAAACGAACATTCCTTACTATGCTATTGTCACCGCGCAATGATCATCAGTATAGCGGCGGTGAGTATCAACCAGCCGACTTCAAATTCGCCGCGCCTTGATTGTGCCGAGATAGACGGGCAAACGCCATGAAAGCTTCCAGGAACGGATATGAAACAGTGATTTTCAACATTCGGCAGATGATTCGGCGCCTAGTCGGCATCATGATCCTCCTTGGCCTGTGCTGCGTTGCGCCCGCCTCTTTCGCGCAGCCGGCCGAACAGCCGCAGGTGTCGTCGACCATCGTCGCCGAGCAGCGGCCCGTGATCGACGCGCTGAAGCAGCAGATAGAAGGCTACCAGCAGAAATTTCAGGACAAGGCGGATGCGGATGCCGCCTTGGCCGACCTTCGGCTGGAACTGGAGGAAACGGCGAAGAAACTGCTCGAAGTGGGCGTATCCTTTCGGCCGCGCATAACGGAGATCAATTCGCGGCTCGAACAATTGGGATCGCCGCCGGCCCAGGGACAGCCGCCCGAGGCGCAGATCGTTACCGAAGAGCGCGGAAGGCTGACGACGGAAAAGGCCGAGATCAATGCCGTCCTCGGCGAGACGGAGGATCAATTGATCGCCGTCAACAAGATGATCGAGGCGATCGGCGATGCGCGGCGGGAGCTATTTGCCAATACGCTCTCGCAGAGGGTCGATATCAATTACTCCCTCGGAAGCGAGATTGCCGAGGCTTACGGCCAGGAACTGCGCACGATGAACCAGCTCGTGTCGTCCTGGTGGCGTTTCGTGATATCGTTCAAGTGGCAATCCTTGCTTGCTGCTGCCTTAATGGCAGCAATAGCTGCGCTGGTGCTGCTCCTGGGTGGGCAGAGGCTGTTTGGCCATCTTTACAGGCGCGACGCCACGATTGAATCTCCTTCCAATCTCAGCCGGGTGGCGGTCGCCTTCTGGTCGACCCTGATCCGTTCCCTGACGGTGGTGGTCTTCCTCGCCACAACCTACTTTTTCCTCGGCTACTTCAATGTGTTGCGGCCGGATATAGCGTCTCTCTTCTATACGCTGTTCAGCGTGGTGGGGATCGTCTATTTCGTCCACGCGCTGGCGCAGGCCGTCATCTGCCCCGGTGCGCCGAACTGGCGCCTCGTGCGTGTCGCTCCCCGGCCGGGACGCATTCTGATGGTTCTGATCACGGCAACCGCCACCATCACCGGCCTCGACTACCTTGCCGGTACGGTCAACCAGATCGCCACATCGCCCCTGTCGCTGACGGTAGCGAAAAGTCTTTTCGCGACGGTGCTGGTCGGGGCCCTTATCATTGCCATCGCCTCGCTACGGCCGCTGGAGGATCCGGAGACCGGGGAGATCAAGCCCTGGCCGAAGACGATACGGATACTGCTCTACATAGCAGGGCTTCTGCCGGTGATCGCCGCCTTGCTCGGTTATATCGGTCTGTCCCGGTTCGTTTCGCAGCAGATCGTCATCAATGGCGCGGTTCTTGCCACCATGTATCTCGGCTTCCTCACCGCGCGCGCCGTGTCGGAAGAAAATGCGCTCTCCGGCACGGTTCTCGGTCGAGCCGTGCAAAACCGCTTCGGAATGGATGAGACGACGCTGGATCAGCTCGGGCTCGTCGCCAGCATCGTCATCTACATCTTTGTCATCATGCTGGGCATTCCGGTCATCCTGCTGCTCTGGGGCTTCCAATGGAGCGAGATGACAGCCTGGTTCCTCAACGTCGCGACAGGCTTCCAGATTGGTTCCGTCAATATCTCGCTTGTCGCAATCGCCATCGGCCTGCTGCTATTTGCGCTGTTCTATGCGTTCACCCGCTGGTTCCAGGGCTGGCTCGATACGAAGGTCATGGCGCGCGGCAAGCTCGATTCCGGCGTTCGAAACTCGATCCGCACCGCTGTCGGCTATCTCGGGCTTGGCGTCGCCGGCGTCATCGGCATATCGGCTGCAGGCATAAACCTTTCGAGCCTCGCGCTCGTCGCCGGCGGCCTCTCCCTCGGCATCGGTTTCGGCATGCAGGCGATCGTATCGAATTTCGTTTCCGGCCTGATCCTCCTGGCCGAACGTCCGTTCAAGGTCGGCGACTGGATCGAAACGGCCGGCGTCGGCGGTATCGTCAAGAAGATCAGTGTTCGAGCGACAGAGGTCGAGACGTTCCAGCGCCAGTCCATCATCATTCCCAATTCGTCCTTCATCAATGGCAATGTCGGCAACTGGACCCATCGCAACAAGCTTGGCCGCGTCGATATCCCGATCGGAGTGTCTTACAAGGTCGATCCGCGCCGGGTTTACGCCATCCTGATGGATATTGCGCGCGAGCACCCGCTGGTGCTGAAGAACCCGGAACCGTTCGTGGCCTTCAAGGCATTGATGGATTCGACCATGGAATTCGAGATGCGCCTTCATCTGGCGGACCTGTCCAATTCGGGCACGGTACAGAATGAAATCCGCTTCGCGCTGATCGACCGCTTTGCGGAAGAGGGCATAGAGATCCCGTACCCGCAGCGGGATGTGAACCTTCATCTGGAAGATGCGGAAGCTATCGTCCAGGTTCTGACGAAGCGGGTGAAGGACGAGTTGCAGAAGGAGCCGACGAAGCCAAAATCCTGAACGTGGCTTCGATGGCCAAATCATGGCGAAATGTCGGAGCGTTCAGTTGCCGTTCAGACTGATCCCGCTATAAGTTAAGCCGAAAGGTCTAACGACCGACGGTTAACAGAGGCGGTGGTGACACCGGACAATTATGTACAGAGTTGTTGTAGCTATTGTCTTTTGCGGTTTCTCTATTGGTCAGGCGTTCGCCGCGAGCGTTACGAACGCCGATACGAGCGTGCAGACCATCGTCGTGACAGAGGGATCGAGAAAGACCGAATTGCAGGTCGGCGCAGGAGAAACGCTCGAGTTCTGCAGCAGTGGCTGCTTCGTGACGTTCCCCAATGGCGACCGTGAGGCGCTCAAGGGCGACGAGACCGTCGAGATCAAGGGCGACAAGGCCTCGGTAAAGTAATCCCCGCCAGCCCACTACTGATTTAGCGCCAGTTTGACATAGTTCAAACTGGCGTTTTAATACAGAGTTTACTTTGGGAAGTGGATTTCAGCTTCGACCTCGGCTGGTTCACTAATCATTTTTACTTTTTCTCTAATCCCGCATATTGATACAGCGCCGTGCGAGCGAGCGCGCTCGTCGGTGTCAGGGATTCTGTGGTGGACTCTTCTTCAAAAAACAATATCGCCGACCTTATCGTCGATCTCGATGGCACTTTGATTGCCACTGATCTTCTTTGGGAAAGTATGTTTCAGCTTCTCAAGCAGAATGTGCTTTATCTATTTGTTCTGCCATTCTGGGCGATAAAGGGAAAAGGCTATCTGAAGCATAGAATATCCCTGCTGGTGAACATTGATCCGACCATTTTGCCGTATCGGACCGATTTCATCGACTTCCTGCGGTCGGAGCGTGCCCGCGGCCGGCGGCTCATTCTTGCCACCGGTGCAGCGAAGCGTTTCGCCGATGCCATTGCGGAATATCTCGGCATCTTCGACTTCGTCCATGCGACCGACGCCAAACGCAATCTCACCTCCACCAACAAGACGAACTTTCTGCTCGAGACATATGGCGATGTGAAATTCGCCTATGCGGGAAACAGTCGTGCCGATATCCCGGTGTTCAATGCTGCCTCCGAGGTGATTGTCGTCGCGCCGGATCGTGCAGCGGCCCGATGGCAGCGGAAACATGCCTCGCGCCTGTTCCAATCGCCAAAACTCCATTGGAAATCCATCCTGAAAATGCTGCGCGTGCATCAGTGGATGAAGAACACGCTCATTTTCGTTCCGGCCATACTCGATCACGAGATCATGAACTGGCAGGTCCTTTTCAGCGCGCTCATCGCCTTTTGCGCCTTTTCCAGCGCTGCATCGGCGATCTATATCATCAATGACCTCCTCGATCTTCCGCTCGACAGAAAGCATGCGCGGAAAAAGCACCGGGTATTTGCAAGCGGCGTCTTTTCGATCCCTTTCGGCATCGTGGTGTCCGGCGGCTTGCTTGGCATTGCGGTGCTGCTCTCCTTGCAATTGCCCTGGGCGTTCAGCGCCGTGCTGGCGCTTTATGTGGTCGCCACCAGCGCCTACTCGCTATCGCTGAAGCGGATGCTGTTGATCGACGTCTTCACGCTCGCCGGCCTCTATACGCTGCGCATCCTCGCCGGTTCGGCCGCCAACGAGATCGAAGGCTCGTTCTGGCTCCTTGCCTTTTCATCGTTCTTCTTCATCTCGCTGGCGCTGGTGAAACGATATGTGGAATTGCAGTCCGTGGCACATTCGGCCAATGACAGGATCGCGGGGAGGGGCTATCGCCCGGCGGACAAGGAGATAATCGCGCAATGCGGTGTCGCCGCGGCCTTCGCCGCAGCGCTGGTTCTGGCGCTCTATGTCGATAGCGACGCCGTAGTCAGCCTTTATGCCTACCCATGGCTGATCTGGCCGCTATGCCCGATCGTGCTCTATCTCAACATCCGCATCTGGATACTGGCCTATCGCGGCGAGATGCATGACGATCCGGTGGTTTTCCTGATTTCCGACTGGCGCAGCCTGATAATGATCGGTGTCGGGGCGGTACTGCTACTATATGGCGGCATGCGCCTATGAGCGGACCTTGCTTTGACAGTTTCGGCCGCATTCGGCGTCAGCTACGAAAATCCGTAAGCCTGGACAAGGCGCGCGAGATTTTCCTGGAACGTGGCGCCGGCAGTGCCAGCTATCTCGCCTATGGCAATGGCAGGTCCTATGGCGACAGCTGCCACAATGATGCCGGGAGCCTTGTGGATATGCGCGATGCCGACGCGTTGATCCACTTCGATGCGAATACGGGTCTTCTCACGGCTCAGGCGGGCATGCTGCTGTCGCAGATCATCGCGATTGCCGCGCCGCACGGCTATTTCCTGCCGGTCACGCCGGGGACGCGTTTCGTCACACTCGGCGGCGCCATCGCCAATGATGTCCATGGCAAGAATCATCATCGCCGGGGGACGTTCGGCCGCCATGTCGAGAACCTGAAATTGCTTCGGTCCGACGGCACGGTCAGCACGTGCTCCGGAACCAGCCATGCGGAGCTCTTCGCAGCGACGATCGGTGGGCTCGGCCTCACCGGGATAATCTTGTCGGCGACCGTGAAGCTGATGCGGGTGGGCTCGCTGGACATCCTCGAACGGATCACTCCATTCAACAGTCTCGAAGACTATTTCGCTATGGCGTCCGAAGCCGATCTCGACAACGAATATGCGGTCGCCTGGGTGGATCAACTCGCCTCCGGTGCAACATCCGGCCGCGGCGTCCTCATAACCGGCAATCACGCGGAAAAGGGCGGGCACCGCACGCCGGAATCGCCGGGAAATCTCGGCGTGCCTTTCGAAACGCCAATTTCGTTGCTCAATTATCCGAGCCTGAAGCTGTTCAATATGGCCTATTTCTGGATGAAGAGCCGCAAGACCGAACCTCATATGGTCGGATACGGCTCCTTCTTCTATCCGCTGGATCAATTGCGGAACTGGAACAGGCTCTACGGAACGGCGGGGCTGTTTCAGCACCAGAGCGTCATTCCGGAGCAGGCGGCACTGGCAACGATACCGAAGATGCTCAAGGCGACACGCGATGCCGGTCAAAGCTCGTTCCTCACCGTCCTCAAGCGCTTTGGCGACGTCGCTTCGCCCGGATTACTTTCGTTTCCGCAGCCGGGATATACGTTGACGGTGGATTTTCCCAATCGCGGTCAACGCACGCTGGCGCTGTTGAAGCGCCTGGACGACATGACGATCGATGCCGGCGGACGCATCAACCCGTACAAGGATCAGCGCATGAGTTCCCACAGCTTCAAGCGCGGATTTCCGATGTGGGATCAACTGGAGACATGGCGCGATCCGGCAATCATGTCGAACTTCTGGGCAAGGACGGCGCTGGCGTCATAGCGGCAATATCAAATTTTACACAAGAGCTTGGTGGCTTTTCAACTTATGGTTGTTATTGGATCGAGCAAGGGGCGGGCATAATGACAAAATACATCCCATTCATACTCTTCACCGTCATGACGAATGCGGCGGCGCAGGTCATGCTCAAATATGGCATGATCACGCTTGGTCCGATCAGCTTCAGCATGGATACGCTGATCCAGCGTGTCTTTCAGATCGTGTTCAACCCCTGGGTGTTCGCCGGTCTGGTCATGTTCGTCATATCCATGGCGTCCCACCTTTATGTGCTCTCGAAGGTCGATCTCTCCTTCGCCTACCCCTTCTTGAGCCTTGCCTATGTCGCAGTGGCTCTCTTTGCCTGGCTGGTCTTCAAGGAAGATCTCGGCATCTACAAAATCGCCGGCATTGCGTTGATCATGGCCGGCACCATCCTCATCGCGCAAAGCGGGCGCTCGGTTCCGGAGAATACCGGTCTCGGAGAACCCCCGGCGTCCACGACCTCTTCCTGAGCGAGCATCCCATGAAACACATCATTTTCGGTGGCGACGGATTTGTCGGCCGCCATCTTGCACCAAAACTGGCCGCGGAAGGCCAGGAGGTTGTCGTCGCGGACATCGTCAAGAGCGACTTGGCCCATTATGGGCAGGTACGTTTCTTCCATTGCGACGTTACCGATCCCAACTCCGTCCAGGCCGTGGGCATGACGGCAGGGGATATGGTCTATAACCTTTCCGCGAAGATGCTTTCGCCGCTGCAGGTCAGGGCCAAGCGGCATGATTTCTTCTTTCCGGTCAATTATTACGGCACGGAGAACATCATCAAGGAGATGGACCGGGCAGGGGCCAGCAATTTCGTCCACTACACCACCGATATGATTTACGGCCATACCTACGTCTGGCCGCAGACAGAGGAACACCCGGCTGCGCCTCTGGGCGAATACGGCCTGTCGAAACTCAAGACGGAAGAGCTTGCTGCAGAGTGGCGCCAGCGCGGAATGAACATTTCGCTGTTCCGTCCGCGTCTCATCATCGGACCTGGCCGGCTCGGAATATTGGAGAAGCTGTTCCGCCTGGTGGATCTCAATCTGCCGGTGCCGATGATCGGATCGGGCAAGAACCCGTATCAATTCATCTCGGTATTCGATTGTGCCGAAGCCGCAAGGGCAGCTTGGAAGGCAGGGGTTCCGAACGAGGCCTACAATCTCGGTTCGCTCAATCCACCGCCGGTACGGAAACTCCTCGGGGATCTCGTCAAATTCGCCGGTTCCAGGTCGATCCTGCTGCCGACGCCCGCCTGGGCGGTAAAGAGGACGCTCGACCTGTTCGACTGGATGAACATACCGATCATGGATCCCGAGCAATATCTCATCGCCGACGAGATGTGCGTGCTCGACGTGTCGAAAGCCGAAAGACAACTGGGCTGGATTCCGCAATATCGCGATGAGGACATGCTGATCGCAGCCTATAAGGAATATCGCAACACGAAAGAGGGTGGGGCGCAACAGCCGGCTTCATCTGCCGCTATACAATAAAGGATAGGGTGATGAACGACATGCACACGCCGTCGATGGACAAACGTCCAGCCGTGACGAAGCCGAACCTCCTGACCGTCGAGGATGCCAAGGCGATGCCCCTGGCCCAGATGGCGGATATTTTCACGAAGCACATCAATCCGGGACAGCTCCATTTCATGAAGCTTCTCGGCTTCCACAAGATCAAGATCGAGCGTGCCGAGGGCATGTATTATTACGATCAGACCGGCCGTGCCATTCTGGACTTCTTCGGTGGCTTCGGCTCTCTGGCCTTCGGTCATAACCATCCCCGCATCATCGAAGCACGACGAAAGTTCCAGGAGGAGAAGCGGCAGGAGATCGCCATCGCCTTCATGTCGCAATATGCAAGCACTCTCGCTTACAATCTGGCTGCCTGCTCGCCCGGCGATCTCGATATGGTATTTCTAGGCTCGTCCGGCTCCGAAGCCATGGAAGCGGCGATCAAGGTGGCCGAGCGCGCCGCCGGTCCGTCGCGGTCGAAGATCGTCTATGCGGAGAACTCCTTTCATGGCAAGACCAAGGGCGTCCTCGCAATAACCGACGGCCAGCTCTACAGGGGTGAGTTCAAGCTCACCGGCAATACGGTCAAGGTGCCGTTCGCCGATATCGAAGCGGTAGAGGCTGCCTTTAAGGCCGATCCGGAGATTGGCGTCATCGTGCTCGAGACGATCCAGGGCGGCGGCGGCATCTTGCAGGCGCCGGTGGAATATTGGCAAAAGCTGCGCGCCCTTTGCGACCAGTACCGCGTACTTTGGGTTGCCGATGAGGTACAGTGCGGTTTCGGCCGTTCGGGCAAGTTCTACGCCTTCGAGCATGCCGGGGTGGTCCCGGATGTCACCGCATTGGCCAAATCCCTGGGTGGCGGCAAGGCCGCTGTCGGGGCGATGATCGCGCGGCGGGACGTCTATATGAAAGCCTATGGCACGCCGAAGACGGCGATGATCCATGCCATGGCGACCTTTGGCGGCATCGGGGAAGCCTGCGTCACCGCCATCGAGGGCATGAACATTCTCTATGACGAGCACCTGATCGATAATTCGGCCGATATGGGCGACTACCTGCTGTCCAGACTGCAGGAGTTGAAGCACCGCTATCTGACGATGATCAAGGATGTTCGCGGCAAGGGCTTGATGATCGGCATCGAGTTCCACGACTTCTCGAAGACG
Source organism: Phyllobacterium sp. 21LDTY02-6 (assembly GCF_023554255.2). Classification (GTDB taxonomy): domain Bacteria; phylum Pseudomonadota; class Alphaproteobacteria; order Rhizobiales; family Rhizobiaceae; genus Phyllobacterium. The sequence continues at coordinate 561,836 of NZ_JAMJWD020000001.1, forward strand.
GTGCCGGTCGTGTTAAGGCCGGTGCTGGCCATGCTTGACGACAAGCTGAAGGGGTCATTGCCGGGCTTCATCGGCAGTCATCTGCTGCGCGACCACGGTGTTTTGGTGGCCTTCACCGAATATAACCGCAATGTCGTTCGCCTGGAGCCGCCATTGATCTGCGAGAAGCAGCATGTGGACGCATTCATCGCTGCGCTGGAAGAGGTTCTTTCCCGCGGGATCGTGCGTATCGTCAAAGATTTTGTGAAGGCGCAGGTGAAATGATCGCCGCTGCCGGGATCACGGCCCGGCAGCGATATCCGAACGAAGCAGCAATTCCCAGCACTCATTGAGCTTGACGACGCGGCGCCCGGCAAGGGCGCTTTCATAGGTCTCGGCCAAGCGCATGCGGGAGTGGGTGATCGGGCATAGCGGCCGCAATATCCCGTCAGTTGCGCGAACCGATGCCTCTTCCATTGCCGAAAGGCCGGCAACCGTGCGGAAAGGATCGGCCCCGATCTGGATGTTGCGCGTGGCATCCCGGTCCAGAATCCAGGGAAACGGGTTAACGAAATCGAGATTCATCAGGCTCTCCAGCCGGATATTGTTGCTGGTCTCGAACTGCTTGATCGCCTTGACCGCACCATCGGCGGAAATCAGCCAGAACATCTGATAGTCAAGTTCGGAATAGAGCTGCCAGCTTGGCAATTGTCCGTTCAATGCGAGGTCGCGATAGGAAGCGGCAGCGCGGCTGTAATGGCCTTCCAGAAACAGCGCTCGCTCCATTATGTCCTTGCGCGTCGATACAAGGCCCATCGTCTTCAATTCCGTAACCGGAGCGGCGATGTAGGTCGGTGCTACGGCGATGAAGCGGAGCGTGCCATGAACGACTTTCGCCACGGTCGGAACGGCAACAAAAGCGACGAGACAGCCGATGATCAACCGATCCCGGCTTGGCGAAATCCGGATGCTGCGCAGGATCGCATAGAGGACCGGCCAAAGGAAAATGAACTCCTGGCTGCCCGTGTTCTGGGTTTCCAGAAAGGTGCCGGCGACCAGGACGACGAGAACCCACAGCCAATCATGGTCGATCGTGGATGTTTTGCTGGCGGGTTTTGGCCCCGAGCGCACATGTTCCGCCCAGAACAGGTAGAGAGCGAGCAGGCCGGCTGCCATGATCACATCGAGCTTGGCGGAGAATACCGTGAGAAACCGGGAGAGCAGCGAGTCCTGGTTGAGAGCAATCAAGATCGCTATCTCGCTGAGATAGGACGAGACAAGTCCGGTGGAAAGCTCCAGTGTACCGATCAAGGCGAGGAACACCGCCGCTGCGATCAGCGTCTGCCGCAGGGTAATGCGGCCTGCGGCAATGGCGTAAAGACCGATGAGGCCGCCGGCGAGAAATCCGGTGATCTTGGTCATGAAGAGCGTCGCCATGGCAAGCGCCGCAACGATCGTAAGGCGCAGTCCGTTCGGGAGGAAGACGAGCGCGCTCACCAGCACATACAGCAGCAGGGAGGTATGCCTGTTATAGATGCCGAAGCCGTTCACGCCGGGATAGGAGTGGAAGCTCAACGAATTCGTCGGGCAGACGGCGAATATCAGGAACGGCAAGACCAGCGCATAGGCCGTCCACCGGTCCCGCCTGTCGATTGCGGCGGCGACGACCGCCATCAGAGGTGCGGCGCTTATGAGGACCGACCATTGTGCCAGCAGCGTCGGCTGTCCGCCTGGGAACAGCGATTGAAGCCAGTAGAACTGATAATATTCGAGCGCGCCCGCCGGCGTATGGAAATCTATGGCCGGTATCTGGCCTAGTTTCAGTCGCTGGGCGGCATCGAGATAGATATAGGTGTCCCAGTACATCGGCCCTATGGGAACGACTAAAGGCAGGGAAAGCAGGACGCACAGAAAGGCGAGTACGAGGCCCATCGGGACGAGTGGAGAGAAGCACCAGTCTGGCATCGCGCTGGTGATGGTTTTCGGAGGCGCCATAGGCTTTCGATCCACATTGCCGAGGAATGGTTCACCCTAAGCGGGCAATTATCGATATTGGGTTAAACCAAGGCGCAACTTGTGTAGATTGGCTCCATTAAAGCGCCGATTCAGGCTGCGTCGCGCGGTGTTTTAGCCATGTCGCAAACAGGCCGGAAGAAGCAATGGACGTCACTGCATAGTGCGAAAAATGGGCGCAAGCCATGCCAACCATCGATCGGTACTACCAAAGGATAAAATGAAATGAAGACTGAGGCGCGTGTTGTCGTTATCGGCGGTGGCGTGGTGGGTGTTTCGACGCTTTACCATCTGGCCAAGAAGGGCTGGAGCGACGTTGTACTGATTGAACGCAAGGAGCTCACATCCGGCTCGACATGGCATGCCGCGGGCCTGCTGCCACTGTTCAACATGAGCTACTCGGTTGGCCAGATCCACAAATATTCCGTAAAGTTCTATCAGGAACTGCAGGAGGAGACCGGCATGAATGTCGGCTTCTCCAATTGCACCAATATTCGCCTGGCGCGCACAAAAGACCGTTGGGACGAGTATATGTATTATGCCGGCGTTGCCGAAACGATCGGCGTACCGGTGAAAATGTTGACGCCGGAACAGGTCAAGGAAGTCTGGCCGTTGGCCGAGACGGATGGAATTCTCGGCGCGATCCAGCATCCGGACGATGGCTACATCCAGCCTGCCGACCTTACCCAGGCACTCGCCAAAGGGGCACGCGACCGCGGCGCCACCATCTATCGCTATACGACAGTCACCGGCATCGAGCAGCTGCCCGACGGGAAATGGCTGGTAAAGACCGACAAGGGCGACATAACAGCCGAACATGTGGTGTCCGCCACCGGCAATTTCGCCCGCAAGACGGGCCAGATGGTCGGGCTCGACGTCCCGGTCATTCCGGTCGAGCACCAATACATCGTCACCGAACCGCATCCGGCCATTGTCGAGCGCAAGGCGAAGGGCCTGCCGGAAATGGGCGTTCTCCGCGAGAGCGACTCCTCCTGGTACATGCGCGAGGAGAATGGCGGCCTTCTGCTTGGACCATACGAGCATGGCGCTCCGGTCTGCTATGTGGATGGCCCGTCGGATGGCAGCGAATACGAACTGTTCCAGGAGGATCTCGAGCGCCTCGAGCCCTATATCGAAACGGCCATAGCGCGCGTTCCCGCCTTTGGCGAAGTCGGGATCAAGAAGGTCTATAATGGCGCGATCGCCTATACGCCAGATGGTTCGCCGATCATCGGGCCTGCGCCACGGTTGAAGAATTTCTGGCTCAATGAAGGCCACTCCTTCGGCGTAACGGCCGCCGGTGGTGCTGGCTGGCAGCTGGCAGAATGGATCGTGGAAGGAGAACCCTCGATCGACATGATGGGTGTCGATCCGCGGCGCTTCGGACCCTACGCGACCGAAGGCTATCTCAAGGAGAAGAACGAAGAAGCCTATGCGGATGTGTTCACCGTCCACTACCCGGACGAAGAGCGCGTTGCGGCGCGGCCGTTGAAGCGGTCGCCCAGCTATGACCGCCAGAAGGAACTCGGAGCCGTTTTCGGCAGCGTCTATGGCTGGGAGCGGGCCAACTGGTTTGCGCCAAAGGGCTATGAACTCGACGTAGGCAAGCTGGAGAAACCGGACGTTCTCCTGAACCGGAACCATCCGATGCCCGACGCCAACGGCAAGATCAAGGAATTGTGGTCGTTCAGGCGGTCGAATTATTTCGAGCATGTCGGCAATGAAGTACGCAATGTGACGACCAATGTCGGTCTCCTCGACATGTCGGCATTCGCCAAGATGGAAGTATCCGGACCCGGAGCGCGTGCATGGCTCGATTCCATCCTGGCCAATCGCATCCCAAAGAAGCAGGGCCGGATTGCGCTGTGCCACCTCCTGACACATCAGGGTGGGGTGCGTTCGGAGTTCACGGTCTATGAATGGTCGCCGGGCCGGTTCTATCTCGTCTCGGCCGGTGCCTACGAGAACCATGACCATGATTATCTCTACAAGTTGCTGCCAAATGACGGCTCGGTATCGCTGCGGTCTCTGACGGCTACCTTTGGCGTTCTTGTTCTTGCCGGACCACGCAGCCGCGACGTTCTGCAGAAGTTGACCCGTGCGGACCTCTCCAACGAGGCGTTCCCCTGGCTGTCAGGCAAGCAGATCAATGTGGGACCCGCCACCGCTCACGCGTTGCGCGTGAATTTCGTTGGTGAACTGGGCTGGGAGTTGCATCATCCGATCGAGCAACAGGCAACGATCTACGACATGTTGCTTGAGGCGGGCGCCGAATTCGGCATCAAGCCATTCGGCATCCGTGCAATGACGGCCATGGCGGTGGAGAAGTCCTACCGGCTCATACCGCGCGAGCTTTCGATCGAATACAACGCGTTTGAAAGCGGACTTGACCGTTTTGTCCATCCCAACAAGGGTGATTTCATCGGTCGCGACGCGGTGGTCAAGGCTCGCGAAGAAGGGCTTCGATGGAACTTCGTCACGCTGGAGGTGCACGTCCCCGGTGTTTCGGACGTGGACGCCCGCGGCAGTGAGCCGATCTATGCCAAGGGCGAACTGATAGGCCGCGCCACCCATGGCGGTTATGGTTGGCGCCTTGGCAAGAGCCTCGCATTGGCGATGGTAAAGCCTGCTCATTCCGCGCTCGGCACCGTGCTGGAGATCAAGATACTGGGCAAGAACCACAAGGCCACCGTGATCGCCGAGTCGCCGTTCGATCCCGAAAATGAACGTCTGAAGGCCTAGTCCCGGGTTCCAGACAAGTGGGCGCGCGAATGGCGCGCCCATTCCTTGCCCCGTTCAACAGAGCGTGAACGGCGGCAAAGCTGCTTTGTCCTTGGGAAAACTGCGCTACACTTCCCGGCATGTTCATGCGGAAGAAGGCGATCTTCGGTTTTCTTGTGCTGGCGACAATGGCTGCCAGCCCCTCCGTGCGAGCCCTATCAAACGAAATCGATGTCGATGTGGAACTTGTGCTGGCAGTCGATGCTTCGCGCTCCATGGAAAGTTTTGAACAGAAGATCCAGCGCGAAGGCTATATCGCAGCGCTGAGGCAGAAGGAGGTCATCGACGCTATCCGGGAGGGCGTTCATGGCCGAGTAGCAGTGACCTATGTCGAATGGGCCGGGGCCACCATGCAGCGAGTGATCGTGCCTTGGACAATTATCGACAGTGCGGAAACGGCGGAAAGCTTTGCGACCGCCTTGATGCGCCCGATACCTTCGACGCAGAGCCGCACCTCGATCTCGGGTGCGCTCGAATATAGCGGCCGGCTCTTCGATGATAATGGGTTCAAGGGAATTCGAAGGGTGATCGACGTGTCCGGTGATGGCGCCAACAATAACGGCATGCCCGTTGCGCCGGTACGAGATGACGTCCTCGCCAAAGGCATCACCATCAATGGCCTGCCATTGATGACGCAGGGCAATTTTTATTCTGACTGGGCCGTGCGCGATCTCGATGTCTACTACACCAATTGTGTCATCGGCGGGCCGGGGTCCTTCATGATCCCCGTGAACTCGTGGGACCAGTTTCCCGAGGCCGTCCGCCGAAAGCTCGTGCTCGAACTTGCCGGCAGAACGCCCGACGTGGTGAAGGCATCGAGCGATGTCGAAAAGCTACCTGTGATCCTGGCCCAGGCCAAGGCGCAATCCTATGATTGCATGTCCGGAGAGCGCATATGGCAACGCCGGATGCAGGATTGGGAATCCCGATGATCAGGCGGCCATGAGCTGTTTTCTGTCAGCGCGCTCCTGCTGCGGCGAACGCCCGTAAAGTTCGCGATAGCATTTGGAGAAGTGCGAGGCGGAAACGAAGCCGCAGGCGACCGCAACTTCGACAATGGGCATTGACGACTGAATCAGGAGATGGCGCGCCCTGTCCAGCCGTATTTCGAGGTAGTAGCGCGCTGGGGACCGGCCCATTTCCTGGCGGAACAGTCTTTCGATCTGCCGCCGCGACAGGCCCACATGGTCTGCAATCTCGATCAGCGACAAGGGCTCGGACAGGCGTGCCTCCATCAATTCGATAATGGTCAACACCTTGGAATTCTGGACGCCGAGACGCGCACGCAGGGGTAGTCGCTGCCGGTCATGCGGGCTGCGGACCCGGTCGGTCAGCGCCTGCTCGCAAACGCGATTGACGATATTGTCGCCGAAATCATCGCCGATGAGCTTCAACATCATATCCAACGCCGCCGTTCCGCCGGCGCAGGTATAAATGTTTCCGTCTACTTCAAAGAGGTCGGCATAGACGTCGGCCTTCGGGAATGCTTCGGCAAAACCCGGCAGGTTTTCCCAATGGATCGCGCAGCGCTTGCCAGAAAGGAGGCCGGCCGCCGCCAATATGTGCGCGCCCGTGCATAGCCCGCCAACAGCGACGCCCCGATTGAATTCCTCGCGGAGCCAGGCGAATACGGACTTGTTCTGGAACTTCTCGACATGTACGCCGGCGCAGACGAAGACCATCGACGGACGTTCTTCGCCAGTCAGGAACCGCCGTTCATCTTCGAGCGAAGAATTGACTGCGCATTCGACACCGTTCGAAGCGGTGACCGGTCTCGCATCAACCGAGGCCAGACGCCAGCGATAGGCCTCGTAGCCCAACATCCGGTTCGCGATCCGCAGCGGCTCGATTGCCGTGGCAAAAGCGATCATCGAAAAATTGGGTACGAGAAAAAAGACGAACGACCGCTTGTTGAGACCGATTTGATCCATAATAGCCTATGTTCCCGTATCTGGCTTTGAACCATGTCGCAGTTGAAGCATATTTCGCGGCATTCAACCGAGGCTCACAAAGCTTTTTTTCAGATACAACCATAGAACTATTCTAATTGGAAGTGGCCATCCCTGTGTCGCAAACGCACAGCTTTCACTTATGCTGACCGGGGCAGATAGTTCGTTATCGGCCCCGGTCGTACCAGGCTATTGCTGCTGCTTTTCGCATTCGCTGACCTGGCGCTGGTAAAGGTCCGGCCAGCCTATATCGCAGCGGATGTTCTCGGGCAGCGCGTCGAGAGCGGCTTCTGTAACATGGCGGCGATGAATGCTTCGCACACGGTTTCCGACGCTTTTGATGAAGCGAACGGAGTAATCGGCTTGGGCAACAAGCGGGGCGGCGAGCCGCTCGATAAGCGGAGTGGCAGCCCGTTGCTGATGAAGTTCGATGCAAGTGCTCATTTCCTTCTCCTGCTATAAGTTGGTTGAACTCTTCAGGCTTGACTATCGGGCTAATCTAATGTTCAATCAAACGAAATTTGCGAACTATATGATTAAGAAAAATTGATGGAGTAGCGCCGTGTCAGCCCCTATGCATCACCCAATTCCGATCCTTGATCTGGATGTTTTGCGTACTTTCGCGATGATCGCCGAAACCGGAAGTTTTTCGAGCGCCGCCAATGCGGTGTTTCGCACTCCCTCGGCTGTCTCGATGCAGATCAAGAAGCTCGAGGATATTCTCGGTCATGTCCTGCTCGAGCGCGACGCACGGTCGGTGAAACTGACCCCGAATGGCGAGATTCTGCTTGGTTACGCCAAGCGTATGCTGGCACTCAACCGCGAAACCGTCGCCAAATTCATTGCGCCGACCGTTTCCGGCGTTGTGCGTCTCGGCGCGCCTGATGATGTCGGGGAGCGCGTTCTTCCTTTCGTGTTGAAGCGTTTCGCCGATTCCCATCCGGATGTGACGGTCGATGTCGTCATCGACCAAAGCAACAGCCTGCGAAAGCGGCTCGACGAACAGCGCCTGGACGTGACGCTCGTGAATGTGAACGAGACATTGGCCAAGCTGGACGAGATCGAGGTCCTGATGACCGAGGAGATCATCTGGGCCGGGGCCAAATGCGGCACCGCCCACGAGCGCAACCCGTTGCCGCTCTCGATGTGGGAGGAGGGCTGCATATGGCGCGCCAATGCAATCGAATCGCTGGAGAAGGCCGGTCGCGATTATCGCGTGGCCTATATGAGTGCCCACACGATGGGGCAGCGTGCCGCGATCATAGCTGATCTTGCAGTTGCGCCATTCTCCAAGTTTCTACTGGATGACAATATGGTGCAACTCGGACCGGAGCATGGATTGCCTCCGCTCGGGGAGTCGAAGCTGGGCATGCTGGTCGCCAAGGATGCCGGCGCCCATATCCGGGCTGTCGCGCAGCATTTGCGCGTCTATTTCGAAGGCTATGAACGGACTGGCAAGCTCAGCTGTTGAGCAAATAGGCTTTCAACTCTCGTACGAGATCGGCGTCCGTTCGCTTCCGGGAGGCTGTTTCGAAGCCCAGTCTTGCGGCCGGTTCATTGACGATCGTTGCGGCAACGGAGCAGGACGAATGAATTTCGCCAAAAGCCAGGTGTTCCAATAGTTTTTGCGCAGTTCTTAAATTGACGCCTGAGCCGGGCATGATCGCAATGCGGCCCGCTGCACAATCGTGGGTCGCCTCGAGATCTGCCATGCCTTCGAGGGCGGTGGGCATGCGGCCGGACGTCAATATGCGTTCGAACTTCAATTCGACGGCTGTTTCGACTGCTTCGGCCACATCCGGAACGAGATCGAAGGCGCGGTGCAGGGTCACTCCGAGCCCAGTTGCCTCCGCCATCAGGCGTCGGAGCGCTCGCTCGTCCAGGGCGCCATTGGCGAGATTCGCGCCGAATACCACTCCCGCCAGTCCCGCCGAACGGATACCGGCGATGTCGTGCAGCATCGCACCCAGCTCAATGTCCGAATAGATGAAATTGCCTGCGCGCGGCCGAACCATCGCATAGACGGGCGTTGAGACCCGTGCCGCCTGTTCAATGAGCCCCGGCGTCGGAGTGAGCCCGCCGAGCTCCAGCGAGGAACAGAGTTCGATACGGTCTGCCCCGCCGGCCACGGCGGCCGCGAGACCTGCTGGATCATCGACGCAGACCTCAAGCAGGACAGTCATTTGGCGATCTCCGTCAACCCAAGGATGCCGGCGCCGACGAGACCTGGCTCGACCTTGAGCTTGGCGGGTACCACCAGGGGGCGGTCCGTCTTGTAGAGGATGCGCCGCCGCACGGCTTTGTCGAGCAGTTCCACCAGCGGGATGCAATTGGCAAGGCCGCCACCCACCGGAACGATGGATGCGCCGACAATATTGATGGTCATCGCAAGCGGCGCGCTGACGATATCGACATAGCAGTCGATCGTTCTTGCGGCGGTGGCCTCGCCATTCTCCCATGCCTCGATGATTTCGGTGCTGCTCAGCGCGGCTTGATGCAGGTGAAGATGCAGGCGCTCCAGTCCGCGGGCGGCTCCCACCGTATCGATGCAACCGATCTGGCCGCAACCGCACGCAAAGCGCGGTATGCTGGCAGGAGGATTGCCTGCACTCGTGGCCGAAACGGGCCCATGCCCCCATTCTCCGGCAAAACCGCCGACGCCCTCATGGATATTCCCGTTGATAACGAGGCCACCGCCGACGCCGGTGCCGATTATCACGCCAAAGACGATCCGGTGGCCAACCCCCGCGCCGACTGTCGCCTCGGACAGCGCAAAACAATCGGCGTCATTGGCAATCAATACTGACCTGCCGAGTTTTTCCTTCAGATCGGCGGCGAGGGCGCGTCCGTCTATACACGGTATGTTGGCGCAGGTGATCCGGCCCGTTTCCGCATCGACGACGCCGGCAATGGAGATCGCGATCAATTGCGACCGGTCGGCGCCGCTCTGGTCCGCAAGCTCGCCTATGGTCGCGGCGAAGGCGTCGAAATCGCTCAACGGCGTCGGCACTTTCGGCAATGGTCGTACGTCGTCATGCGCGTGGGCAGCGGCCGCCTTGATGGCCGAACCACCAATATCAAAACAGGCTATCATGGAAGGTGCAATCCAGGTCCGAGCTTCAATGCGACGCTTGTTAACCGAAATTGCTGCGCCGTCAAAGCCTATTCCCGGTTGCGGCGGGCGGCGCGATCTTCCCGCGAGCGCCGGCGCGGCGTGGCTTCGCCAGGCGTGGCGCCATCCGACAGGCTTTTGCGCGGCGGCAGGGTGACGGCCTCTGACAATTTGGGGAAAGGATCGACCTTGTTCGGCAGGGCCATCGCATAGACGAAATGCTCCTGGAACTTCGGTTCGAGCGCCGTTTCGATCTTTTCGATGCTGGTAACGGCATTTTCGATTTCGCGGCGGTAATTGCGGTTCAGCAAAGCCATGCGGGCACCCGTACCGGCGGCATTGCCGACCGCCTGCACCTTGTCGAGATCACAGTCCGGAATGAGGCCGAGGACCATCGCATATTTCGGATCGATGAACGAACCGAATGCTCCGGCAAAGCGGATCTGGTCGACATGGTCGATACCAAGCTTGTCCATCAGGAGTTTGACGCCGGCATAGAGCGCAGCCTTGGCCAGTTGGATGGCGCGAACGTCATTTTGCGTGATGGTGATCGTCGGTGATCCCTCATGCAGCAGATACGAGAATGTGCGGCCGGTAGCGACAATTCGCGACGACCGTGCCGCCATGGCACCATCGACAACGCCGTCTTCCGAGATGATGCCGGAAAGATACATCTCGGCCACGACCTCGATGATAGCCGATCCGCAAATTCCGGTGATGCCGGTCTTGGCGACTGCTTCCGCGAAGCCGGGCTCGTCCGACCATTGTTCGGTACCAATGACACGAAAGCGGGGTTCGAGCGTCAGCGGATCGATGCGAACGCGTTCGATCGCCCCCGGTGCTGCGCGCTGGCCGCCGGAGATTTCGGCGCCCTCGAATGCCGGACCGGTGGGAGACGACGCGGCCACGGTTCTTACGCGATTGCCAAGGACGATCTCGGCATTGGTGCCGACATCGACCAGAAGCATCATTTCATCCTGCCGGTGTGGTCCCTCGGCCAGCGTGGCGGCGGCGGCATCGGCGCCGACATGACCGGCTATGCAAGGCAGCATGTAGAGCCGGGTGCCCGGGTTCATCGTCAGGCCGATTTCAGACGCCTTGGTATGAACTGCACCGGAGACGGCGAGGGCGAACGGAGCACCGCCAAGCTCGGTCGGATCAATACCGAGGAAGAGGTGATGCATGATCGGGTTGCCAACGAAGACGCTGTCGAGGATGTCCTCTCGCGCAACGCCGCCCTCCGCGCAGACCTTGTCTATCAGGCCGTTGATGGCTTCACGAACCGCCTTCGTCATCGCCTCGCGTCCGTCCGGATTCATCATGACGTATGACACGCGGCTCATCAGGTCTTCGCCAAAGCGGATCTGCGGGTTGGATGTGCCGGCCGAGGCGATCGTGCGCACCGAAAGAAGCGACGACAAATGCATGGCTATGGTGGTGGAGCCAATATCGCAGGCGATGCCATAGGCCTCGTTCTTCAGCCCCGGATAGAGCGCTATCATGGTCGGGCTGAGGCTTTCCTCGTCATGGTGAATGGCTGCCGTGACGGCCCATTGACCTTGGCGCAGGATCTTCTGTACCTGCGGCAATAGATGCGTATCGACGGAAATGCCCGTCAGCCCCCATTCCCTTTCAAGCGCCGCCTTCAGCCGATCAAGATCGCCGAGAGGCTTGTGCATGTCGGGTTCTTCAACTTCGACATAGCACATCCGCACCGCCGGATTCCGCTCGATAACGCGGGTGTCGGCGGCCTTGCGGACGATCTGAGCGTTTATCTGAACATCCTGCGGCACATCGACCACAAGATCGCCAAGGATAGTGGCAGAACAGGAAAGACGGCGCCCCTCTTTGAGGTCGCGCTTTTCCGCATATCGCTGCTCCTTGGGGCCGAACTCGGAAATATGATCATTGGAGGAAGTGATGCCGTGCTTGGCAAATCGCCCTTCCTGCACCTCGACCTGGCAGCGGCCGCATATGCCGCGACCGCCACAGACGCTTTCCACGTAGACGCCGAGCGTGCGGGCGGCCTCGAGCACCGGCGTGCCAACCGGAAAGCGTCCGCGCTTTCCCGATGGCATGAACAGGACCAGGGCTTCCTTGCTATTTGTTTCGGGCGTCTTCACGGGTGCATTCAATATCGATGCTCCAAATACTGGGGCGGGAGTTACCGCCTCCTCTTATCCCGCCTGCATATCAGTCGTAAACGCGCTGAGCGCACAGGCGGTCAAACAGCCGCACCGCGGCGCGCTTCCCGGCCACCGCGCCGCCGTCCGCCGTTGGACGAAGCGGCCTCCGCTGGCACCGACGGTGCAACTCCTGCCGCCGCGGGCTGATGATCGCGGTATTTCTTGATCCAGTAAGTGCAATTGGCGTCGGTCCCATTGAGGACATTGGCGGCATGCACCGCTTCCATCTCCTGCGGTCGGCACGGGTTCATGATGGCCGACGTCATTCCGGCGCCGATGACCATCGGGATGAAACCTGCATTGATGCCGTGCCTGTGCGGCAGGCCAAACGAGATATTCGAGAGGCCGCACGTGGTGTTGACCTTCAATTCTTCGCGCAGGCGGCGGAGCAGTGCAAAAACCTGCCTGCCGGCATCTCCGAGGGCCCCGATCGGCATGACCAGCGGATCAACGACGATATCATGCGCGGGAATGCCGAAATCCGCGGCGCGCTCGACGATCTTCTTGGCGACGGCAAAGCGGACGTCCGGGTCCATCGAAATACCGGTCTCGTCATTCGATATCGCCACGACCGGGACATTGTATTTCTTGATGAGAGGCAAGATCGCCTCGAGCTTTTCCTCTTCGCCAGTGACGGAATTTACCAGCGGGCGGCCCTTCGCAACCCTCAAGGCGGCCTCGATAGCGGCCGTGACGGAACTGTCGATGGACAGCGGAACATCGACGAGGTTCTGCACGATCTCAAGTGTCTTGACGAGAAGGTCCGGCTCCGTGGCGTTCGGATCGACCGCCGTGACGCCGGCATTGACATCCAGCATCGTTGCGCCTGCCGCCACCTGTTCCAGCGCGTCCTTGGTCACCGTGTCGAAATTGCCCGCCACCATCTCTGCGGCCAGTTTCTTGCGGCCGGTGGGATTGATGCGCTCGCCGATCACACAGAAGGGCTGGTCAAAACCGATGATGATTTCTCTTGTCGCCGAGGCAACGATCGTACGGGTCATTCAAATTACCTCAGTTGGCAGCGGCGTTTGCGGCGGTGAAATGCGAAGGTGCCAGATTCCAGCTACCCCGATCGACAAGCCATTCGGACGATTTCTTCAAGCCACCAAAGGGGAATATATGGATCTGCTTGATGGCGGTACCCGCCGTCGCGAGCACATGTTGCTCAATAGGCCCCACCACGCCCTCTGGCGAATGGCTGGTGGCGAGAGCAGTCAGGGAGAGGGCGTTCTTTTTCAGGAAGCTGATGGAATTGCCGACGCCGCACATGGCGGCATATTTTATCAGCGTCGTGATCTTTGCCGGTCCGGCAACGCCGAGATGCACCGGCAGGTCGATGCCATGTTCGCGCAGCGATTCAGCATAATTGATGAAGCGTTCGGCATCGAAGCCGAACTGGGTGACGACACGAAGCTTGGCTCCGGTGCGTTCGCCAAAACTCTTCTTCAACCGCAGGGCCTGCAATGCCACCGCGTCCGAAAATTCCGGGCTGCCTTCCGGATGGCCGGCCACGCCCATTTCCTTGATGCCATATTTGTCGAAGAAGCCGGTTTCGAGCACTTCCATGGTCGAAGAGAATTCTCCGGCCTGACGCTCCAGACCACCGCCTATGACCAGCACATCGGTAACGCCTGCCTCCTCGGCAGCGCGGCGGATGCGTGTTTCCAGCGCGGTGCGGCTGGAAAGGCGCCGCGACGCAAAGTGCGGGACGGGCTTGTAGCCGAGATCATGAATTCTCCTCGCCGCAGCAGTGAGCGTGTCGACGCTGTCGGTGCCCATATCGGTGATGTAGACCCGCGTTCCGACCGGGAAGAGGCCGGGCAGATCTTGCGATTCAATTGCCTGGCGCGCCGCGACTTCGATAGATGCTGCGATTTTGCTCATTGGCTTCGCTTTCAATTCATGAATTGTCATGTCCACCTGCCTGTACGAGGGCTACCAAGCGCTGCCGGTCATACTCCTGATCGATGCGGGCCAGCGCATTATCCGCTTCTGCTTCAAGATCGTCACTGACCGCAACTGGCGCTCCACGGCGCCATTCGGCCAGATATGCGTCGGAATCCTTTGCGCCGATGCGCATCGCACACATGTCGATAGCTTCGGTGAAGCGCAGCGGAAGCTCTCGCTTTGCTGATTGCCGACCCTTCTTGACAGTGACTTGTGCCGGAATATCCCGCCAATAAACGACAATGAGATCAGCCATGCACCACATCCTCCGACAGGGACCGTTTTGCCGGAAAAATAAGGCTCAAGCTAGCTATGGCACGACGCGCGTGCACTCAAATGCGACGTTGCCAGATGGTGTTTTTGCGACGCCGCAACCAGCCGGATATGGCCTTCGGAAAGTGACGATCTGCCTAGAAGGGCCAGAAGCTGGCGAGATAGGTCAGGACACTCGCCGCGATGAAGGCGAAACCGGCGACAATAGCGATCGATACGACACCGATGACCAGCCCACCGAAGAGCAGCCTGCCGTCCCGCTCGCAAAGAGCGATGCCGATAATGGCCGTGGCAAAGGCCGGCAGCCAGTTCGAAAGCGGCATCGGCAGCACGACGGACATTCCGAGTATCGTGGTGAAGGCGCCGAGCCAGCGATCGCCCTGTCTTCGCCCGAACGGCCAGTTTCTTGGCTTGATGAACCGCTCGAGCCATTGCAGGCGAGGGACGACCTTGTCGGACATCTGCCGGAAGCGGTCCGGCGATATGGATTTGGTGCGCAGGAAAGCGGGCAGCCATACGGAATCACGTCCCATGACCATCTGCACCGATACAAGTACCAACGGGATGCCTGTGATCATCCCGGTGCCCGGCGGCAGTGGAATGAGGTTCAATATGGCAAAGAACGTCAGAAGGGCGGCGAAGCTCCGATCGGTGAACGCATCTTCGAGTTCGGTAAACGATACGGGTCTTGTTGCCGATAGCGAAAGATCTTGAAACACCTGGGACAAGGGGCGCGGATCATTGTCCGCCATTGCATCGGTTTTCTTGTCTTCCGACATCAAATCATCACCTGCATCTGTCGCGGTCATAGCCTCATCTTCGTCAAGCGTTTCGACGCATATGGCGCGGGTATGATGACATTGCAATGACGAATTTCTATCGAGCGAGCTCCAATATATTGAATCGGGACTCTTTGGCGGGCGCGGGAAACTCGATGCGAAAGGCGTCGTCGGAGGTTCGGTAGGCATAGCCGACTTCGTCGGTTTCGGCGCCGCTGCCATAGGGCAGGGCGGTTTCTCCCGCTATATAGCCTGATCCGAGATAGGTGAGGCGATTGTCGCCATCGGTATAGAAACGCCCTTTTGTTCGTTGCGAGCCGGTGAGTTTCTCCAATTGCCAGCCCGACCCATCATCGGTGACGCGGCATTTGAACCAGCCATAGACAACCAGCGGCAGATTACCGCCGAGTTTCAGCGTCCGGCACTTCCAGTCGCCGGTCATGTCGAAGCTGCCAAATGGCAGATCCGGTCGGGCGATTATCCCGTCCAGGATCGCTAGATCCTGCGCTGCGCCACGCCGCGCTTCCTCGAGGGCCTGTTTCCTGGTCGTTTCGTATCCGGCCAGGCGCTCGGAATCCTGGCGCGTGATGATTTTAAGGATGGTGCCGTCAGCCTTCGCCGGTAACGCGGCAAGAAGCATTGCCGACACGATCAAAGTGACACGAAGCATCGATCCATATCCTTGTGAGAGAGCTGCAATGATTGATCACGAAGGGACGGAAGCGGCCTTCGCGAGCGCGGACGGAAGATCGCCATAACCGGTGAAGCGGCGTTCATAGGCGAGACCGAGAAACTGTGCCGCCCGCTCCGCCTTCAGATCGAGCTCCGGGTCGTCCGTCTGCGCCATGTAGATCATCTTTTTGTAATGCCCGAAATACATGTCCCGCAATTCAGGATGCCGGTTCAGTCCCAAGGGTTTGACCATGAAGGTTTCAAAATGGCGGGCAAGAAAGTCGGTCATGAAGAATGATGTCATGTCATCCTCCCATTGCTCGGCGAATTTGGCATTGCCGGTATAGAACGAAAAGCAATGCGGGCCGGCAATGCGCTCCACGCCGTGGCGCTTGCAGACTTCGTCCAGCAGGCCGCCGGTGCCGCAATCGGCATAGCCGACAAAAACATGGTCGATGCCTTCGGTGCGGGCCTCGGAGATTGCCCTGTCGACCGCTGCGGGGATTTTATCGGGATGATGATGGAAGTCGGCGGGCAGGCACGTAAGCTGCACATGGTCCAGCCCGAGAGATTGGCGAATTGCCAGCACCTCGCGTGCAATCATGCCACAGGCGATGACTCTGACGGTGCTGGGCGAAATATTGTTCTTGCGGCTAACATTCATGGAACCGATAATGCTCCATCGCGTTATGCGAACGTTGAATTCAGTTTAACACAACGGGAGACCCAGTCCATGAAACTATCTCGCATTGCTCCAATTGCCGCAGTTGTCGCAGTCATTGCGCTGGCGGGCTGTGCAAATACCATACGGGGTGTGGGGGCTGATGCAGCCAACACTGTGAATGCGACCCAGAATGCCGGCCAACGCGTCGCCAATTCGGCGGAATAGGACCGGGTCAATCCATCGATTGAATGGCCGCTCCCGGCGGCCATTCAATTTTGTGCGTCTAGAGCTGATTGTGCTTGCGCTTCATATATGATTTGGCTGTCTCCACAGCCACCGCCGCATCGCGGCAATAGGCATCGGCACCGACAGCCTTGCCGAATTCTTCGTTGAGCGGTGCGCCGCCGACGAGAACGACATAGTCGTCACGGATGCCTTTTTCCTTCATCGTGTCGATGACGACCTTCATATAAGGCATCGTCGTCGTCAGCAGGGCCGACATGCCGAGAATATCGGGCTGGTGCTCTTCGATGGCGGCCAGATAGTTCTCGACCGGGTTGTTGATGCCGAGATCGATGACGTCGAAACCAGCGCCTTCCATCATCATTCCAACCAGGTTCTTGCCGATGTCGTGGATGTCGCCCTTGACGGTGCCGATTACCAGCTTGCCCTGCTTGGGCGCGCCTGTCGCGGCAAGAAGCGGCCGCAATATCGACATGCCGGCCTTCATGGCATTGGCCGACAGCAGAACTTCCGGAACGAAAAGAATGCCGTCGCGGAAATCCTCACCGACGATGCGCATGCCTTCGACCAGAGCTTCGGTCAAGACCCGATAGGGCTCCCAGCCGCGCTCCAGAAGAATATTGGTGCCTTCTTCGATTTCTTCCTTCAGGCCGTCATAGAGGTCGTCATGCATCTGCTCGACGAGTTCATCGTCGGAAAGCTCCGAAAGAATGATTTCATCATCGGCCATTTAAATGCTTCCTTTCAGACTTGTGCACCGTTGAGACCCGGTTCTGGCGTTTCCCTATCATATCGGGCAAGTTGCTGAAAACACATTGCTTAAATGCGACCTAGTGAATGACGAAAACGACTGGCCATTTGTCCCCGATGCGCCATCATGTGCCGCACACGGAATTGCTATTGCGGGTATGAAGGCTAGGATTTGCCCATTATCAAACTATCGGCGCCATGCGCCCGGAGAAATCTAATGACCGAGGAAATGCCAATCGATGTTCCCGCAGAGGCGGAGGCAGGCAGTGGACGTCGCGGCAGGGGAAGCGGTGGAGGCGCGGCTGCCCGCCGTGCGGCCCGATCGGGCGGCGGCCCCGGCAAATCGCTGACCTATATCCGGCGGAAGATCCACACCTATGATGTCCTCGATGAAGAGGGGCTGGCACTGATCGAAGCCAATGCGGATACTGTGCTGGAGGAGATCGGCATCGAGTTCCGCGACGATGCCGAGGCGTTGTCGCTCTGGAAGGAAGCGGGCGCCGACGTGAAGGGCGAGCGGGTTCACTTCCCGAAAGGCCTGCCGCGTTCCTTGTTGAAGACCGCGCCGTCCATCTATACGCAGCACGCGCGAAATCCGGAACGTTCGGTCCAGATTGGCGGCGATGCCACTGTGTTCGCACCTGTCTACGGCCCGCCCTTCGTCCGGGATCTCGATGGCAACAGGCGCTATGCGACGATTGCCGATTTCCAGAATTTCGTGAAGCTGGCCTATATGGCGCCTTCGATCCATCATTCCGGCGGCACGGTTTGCGAGCCCGTCGACGTGCCGGTCAACAAGCGCCATCTGGACATGATCTATGCGCACATCAAATACTCCGACAAGCCCTTCATGGGCTCGGTGACTGCGCCCGAGCGCGCAGAAGATACCATCGAGATGTGCAAAATGGTGTTCGGCGAGGATTTCCTTGACCGGAACACCGTGCTCACCAGCCTGATCAATGCAAATTCGCCTATGGTTTTCGACGAAACCATGCTGGGCGCATTGAAGGTCTATGCGCGCAACAATCAGGCTTGCATTGTCACGCCGTTCATTCTCGCCGGCGCAATGAGCCCGGTCACGGTGGCCGGGACGCTGACACAGGTTCTCGCCGAAGTTCTGGCGGGCGCTTCGTTCACCCAGCTGGTGCGTCCCGGCGCCCCCGTTATCTTCGGCACCTTTGCCTCGTCCATATCGATGCAGTCGGGGGCCCCGACCTTCGGCACGCCCGAACCTTCTCTCGTATCCTACGGCGCTGCGCAGCTCGCGCGCCGTCTGGGGCTGCCTTTCCGTACAGGCGGGTCGCTCTGCGCCTCCAAGGTCTCCGATGCACAGGCTGCCTATGAAAGCGCCAATACGCTGAACTCGACATTGCTTGCAGGCACGAACTTCGTCCTGCATGCGGCGGGCTGGCTCGAAGGCGGGCTGGTGTCGTCCTACGAGAAGTTCATGATGGATATCGACCAGCTTGGCATGGCCCAAAGGCTCTCGGAAGGTGTGGACCTGTCGGAAAACGGTCAGGCCATGGATGCAATCCGCCAGGTTGGCCCCGGTAGCCACTATCTCGGCTGCGACCATACGCAGGCAAATTTCCAGACCGCGTTCTATCGCTCGACGATGGCCGACAACAACTCCTACGAACAATGGCTGGCCGAAGGGGAGAAACGCGCGGATCAACGAGCCAACGAGCTCGCACGCCGCTGGCTGGAAACCTATGAGGCGCCCTATCTGGACCCCGCGATCGACGAATCCCTGAAGGAGTTCATCGCCAAGAAGAAGGCTTCGATGCCCGACGCATTCACGTGAAAGAAGCCCGAGGACGGCCGGGCTAAAGTGGCCGATCTGATCCACAAGGACGTGTGGGCAACTGCCGTCAAGGGGTAGACCATGCCGGATGGTGGTCCAGATATCGGCGGATTGACATCACGGCTCGAGGAGTTTGGCCTGTCGGTGCGTGGCGGGTTCGTCCTGGAAGAGGGCGATATCGATGCACCACGTCATCGAGCAGGGCCTGTGAGATCCGTTCTGATGGTTGGCCATTTCGGCTCTTCCATCTGGCCTAGCTTCCGGCGGTGGCACCTTGCCCATTCCCATGAAGCGGATCCGCTGGACAATTGGTCCAAGGAAGTTCTGGGCCGTATTGCGGCAGACCATTCCGCAGTCGCGGTGTTTCCATCCGACAAGCCCTTCATGCCCTTTCAACGTTGGGCCATGCGGGCGGAGGGCATTTCGCAATCGCCACTCGGCATGCTGATCCACCCCGTATACGGTCTGTGGCATGCGTTTCGCGGCGCCTTGCTGTTCCGCGATCCGATCGACATCGAGCCTGCGACAAAACAGGCGCACCCCTGCGCCACTTGCCGAGCCAAGCCATGCCTTTCAGCCTGTCCCGTCAGCGCCTTCGATGGCGCGAATTTCGCGGTGGACAGATGCCGCGATCATCTGCGGCAGAAACATCAGGCCTGCATGATGGGTGGCTGTCTTGCCAGGTTGGCGTGTCCGGTCGGCGATGGTTATGAATACGTTCCGGAACAGCAGGCGTTTCACATGCGGGCTTTCGCGGGCTGAGCGCCGAACCCGTCAGGCCCTGCGCCGCCGCTCCCGCTTCGGCAGATTGTCGCCATGCGCGGCCAGCTTGTTGCGCATCGGGCCGATCACCTCAACGATGCTCTCCACGGTGGGCCGAGCCGCCGCCTTGTGTGTATCGAGCGCCTTCCGCATTGCAGCGAGGTGCTCAAACGAGGTGCCACAGCAGCCGCCGATGATCCTTGCCCCGCCATCGATCGCCAGTCGTGCATAATCCGACATGAGTTCCGGCGTGCCAGAGTAGAAAATCTCGGAACCACGAAATTCCGGGATGCCGCAATTTCCCTTCACGACGATGGTTGCAGATGGGTCGGATTCGCTCATATCCAAAAGGGAAGCGAGAATGTCCGATGCTCCGACGCCGCAATTGGCACCGACTGCCAGCGGACGTTCCGCGAGGCCGTCCACGACGCCGTGAATATCTTTCGGATGCAGGCCCATCATCGTCTTGCCCGCAGTATCGAACGATCCCGTATATACGTAAGGGAGGCCGACCTTCACGGCCGCTTCGGCTGCGGCCCTTATCTCGCCGGGCGCAGACATGGTTTCAATCCAGGCAACATCCACACCGCCGGCCTTCAGGCCCTCCAACTGCTCGATGAACGCTGCGACCGCGTCTTCTTCGGTCAGTGCGCCAAGCGGGACAAGAAGTTCGCCCGTCGGGCCGACCGATCCGGCAACGATGACCTTGCGGCCGGCCTTGTCCGCAACCTCGCGAGCCAGTTCCGCAGCCGCCTTGTTCAAGGCAAAAACACGGTCCTGCGCGTGATGCAACTTGAGGCGATGCCTCGTTCCGCCGAAGGAGTTGGTGAGGATGATGTCCGCACCCGCATCGATGAAGCCCTGATGCAGCGCCAGGATTTTCTCCGGCTGCGACTCGTTCCACAGTTCCGGCGCTTCGCCTGCTTCAAGTCCGGCGGCGAACAGGTTGGTCCCTGTGGCTCCGTCGGCGAGCAGCACCCCTTTTTCTGCAATGAGGTCGGCAAGAGGATTGGAAGCGGACATTGCGGAGTATTCCTTCGTTGGATTTAGATAATGATATAAGCAAGTCTTTATATGTCGGTCAATGCGAATCTAAGCGTCGATGATCTCTAGGCTGTGTTCAGGCCGGCAATATAGGCCGCTGTTTCATGAGCATTTATCCGCGCTACGCGGATGAGCCCGTCAAAATGACGCTGCATCGTCAGAACAGCCTCGGTCGTGTTGAGCACGAGGTACATGCCTCCGACGAAAAGCGCCACTCTATAGGGCCCGAAAACCGTATAGGGCACCGAATAGCGCTCGCGCCCGTCGAAGAGGTACAGCCGGAACGACGGATAGAGCTCGTCCACCAGACCGGCCATGTGCTTCAACTGTTCAATTCGAACGTCTTGCGGCAGATCTGCCCATATGCCGTGCCCGGAGGCGAAATCATTGAGTGTCTGCACCGGCATGCAGACTTCCATATCCGTTCCGGGCTGGCGGTTATAGTCCAGCCGAAACGCAGTTTCATGCATCTGGACTGACGGGTCGCGCGGAACCATCGAGGTCTCATAGGAAATGACCGCAGGGGTACGCAGAAGATCGGGAATACGGGCGGGAACGTAGCGAATCTTGCTTCCGGTTGCCTCGGCGTGCCAACGCACCAGCAATGTACGTTCGAAATTATCCGGACCCTCTTCCAGCTCCATGCTCGGGCGAAGCTCGCCGGTGATGCCTTCATCATGGCTAAGCCCGAGCAGCCAGTCCAGCGACACAGCATATTTCTCGGCAATGTTCAGCAAGGTCTCCACCCGCGGCAGACGGGTTGATTGGCCGGAAAGCAGCTGTGAAAGGGCTGAACGATCGATTCCTATGGAGGCAGCGAAAGAGGATTGGTTCTCTCCGCTTCGTTCCAGCAGGATTTTCACCCGAGTCTGGAAGAGCCGGGACAGATCCCTCTTATCCACTGCAAGCACTCCGAATGTTTATATTGAACAACATATGCGCTGTTTGGTGCGCAAAATCAACATTCAGTTACGGAAATCTCATTGCTGACACTTGCTGACAATGAGACGATAAATGACATGGAATCAGAAAGACATACATCTCGCCGCGGTAAGCGGCGCATCGAATGGCCGACAATCGGCCTTGTTTTGGTTTGCTACGGGCTGTGGTTTGCCTCCGGCCTTTATCTTTATCCCGTAAGCCCGCTGCTTGCGCTGTCACTCATGGCAGTGTCGGTCGCCTTGCACTCTTCACTGCAGCACGAAGTCCTGCATGGCCACCCGACGCGGAATGGCTCTATCAACGAGTTGCTGGTGGCAATGCCGCTCGGACTTTTCTACCCGTATCGCCGCTATAAGTACCTGCATCTGAAACATCATGCGGATGAGCGGCTCACAGACCCCTATGATGATCCGGAGAGCTATTATCGGGCGTTGGGCGATTGGGAGAAATTGCCGTCATTCATCAAACGGCTCCTGAACTGGAACAATACGCTGATCGGACGGGTAACGATCGGGCCGGCCCTAATGGTTATCGGCTTTGCCATCAGCGAGACGCAACTGGTTCTCGGTGGCGAACGCAAGACCCGCGACGCCTGGATATTGCATGGTCTGAGCCTGATCCCTCTCGTCGCGGTCCTGTGGTTCGTCTTCGATATTCCATTGTGGCTCTATGGCCTGACTGCCGCCTATTGGGGGTTGTCGATCATTGCTATTCGCACCTATTGCGAGCACCAATGGTCGGAGCGGCCGGATGGTCGAACGATCATCGTCGAAAAATCACCCCTGGCACTGCTTTTCCTCAACAACAATCTTCATTTCGTCCACCATAAACGGCCGACGGCGCCATGGTATGATCTGCCTAAACTGTATCAGGCGCAGCGGGAGGAATGGCAGCGCATGAATGGCGGCTATGTGTTCCGCAACTATCTCGAAATTTTGAAGGCCTATGCTTTCCGCAAGAAGCACGAAGTCGTTCATCCGGTGTTGCGGCGCGATCCCGCTCCCGCACGCGCTTTCCGGCCGCGGCGCCATGGTATAAGCATGCAGGGAGGGTCAACCATGCCCATCCCGGCCGAGCCGCCCAAGGACTGAAGCCCATTACATGATGCCATTCATTGCCGCTTTGCCAATGTATGATTGGCCGGAACGCCGTGCTGAGGTCGACGCGCAGTGGGGTTTGCTGCGTCAGCGGCTGATCGATGCAGGGTTTGACGCGCCGAGCGACCTCGTGCGCCGCAACGGGGATCTTCCGCCTGTGCCTGGCGGTATCATCGGCAAGAATGGCGAGCTTATCGCGCCGGACCCGGCGACATTGCCGCCGCATGAGCTTGATCTTCCGGTACTGTGGAAGCACCCGGCACTATTGTTGGCGCAGACCTGCTGGGGGCCGATGGAACTTGGCCTGAGGGACCACGTCCATGTGGTTGGCCAGGACGATTATTCGGGTATCGAGGGCGGGCAGGGTGCCTTGTATTCCAGCGTACTCGTCATGCGTCGCGGCGACGGCGTCCGTGCCGGTGCGCCTGCGGACGGCAATGCGATGCTGCCTGTCGAGAAAATGCGAGGCAAGCGGCTCGCTTTCAACAGCCGGGATTCCATGTCCGGCTACCTGGCGCTGGAGCGCGATCTTGCTGAAGCCGGGCTTTCGTTCGGCATTTTCTCCGACCTTGTCGAAACTCGCGGACATCGCAGATCGATCGACGCCGTTGCCGAAAATCGCGCCGATCTCGCCGCGATCGACTGCAAATCGTGGGATATTGCATTGAAGTTCACGACGGCGGCGCGCGCCCTGGCACCTGTAGGCTGGACTGCGAGGCGAAAGGGTTTGCCCTTCATCTCCTCGCTGCAGCTACCCGCGGAGCTTTTCGCCTGAAGGATCAAAGGGCGGTTCGACATTGATGCGGGCAGGGCGTCGTTTCCCGAGGATTTCGATCTCGAAGAGCCCGGCGCTTTCGTTTCCTGCAAGCTCGTTCGGCACATAGCCCTGGGCCATGGAATGGCCGACATGATGCGCATAACCGCCCGAGGTAACCCAGCCGACCACGCGCCATTCGCCCTGTACTGCACCGATGTCGCCAATATTCGCAACAGTCTTGCCGCTGCCGTCGAAGCGCGGCGCACCGACGCCGTGGCTGGCCTGAACGATGCCATAATCCTTGGAAACCTTGGCCCAGATCGGCTCATCGCCCATCACATCGGCGGCGTCCGGTCCGGTTGGCACGTCGACGATGAATGATACGCGGCGAAGCTTGCCGTCACCTCCGGCGTCAAACTCTGCCTTTTCCCTCGCTGCCGGCTCCCGTCCGATGAAATCATTCTTGGCCAGCTTGACGAAGCGATCCATCGAGCCTTCATAGGGGCCATAAATCGGCCGCAGCTCGCGATACCAGGTCGGAAAGTTCTTTTCGAGGCGCATCGAGAGCAGGGCGCGCATGCCGAAGTCCACGATGCCATATTCGGCGCCGGCATCCTTGATCGCCTGATAGACAAGACGCTGATAGGCCGGCTCCATCCAGATCTCGTAGCCGAGGTCGCCGGTATAGGAGATCCGGTTGACGCGGCAGGGAGCACCGCCGACAGCCATCTCGCGATAGTCCATGAAGCGGAACTGGCCACCCGAGACATCCTCGTCGACCAGTTTGGCGAGCAGGTCGCGCGATTTCGGCCCGGCAATGCTCAGTCCGACCAGGGTCTGGTCGAAACGGTGGATGCGAACCGAGCCGTCGCGCGGCTGGTGCTTCTGGAACCAGCGCATGTGATAACGCTGGGCGGCGGATGAGCCCCAGATGACGAACCGGTCCTCTGCTGCCTTGGCAATGGTGAAGTCGCCGATGAGTTTTCCATCCTCGTTCAACATGGGTGTCAGCACCAGGCGTCCGATCCTCGGCATGGTGTTCGTCATCAACCGGGACAGGAAGGCTTCGGCGCCGGGACCCGTCACCTCATACTTTGCGAAGTTTGCGATTTCGGTCACGCCGACGCTGCGCCGCGTTGCCCGTACTTCATTGCCGACATGGTCGAAATCGTTGGAGCGGTGGTAGGAAACGATATCGCGCGGTTCAGTGCCCTCTGGTGCGAACCAGAGCGGCGTTTCAAGGCCCCAGGAATCGCCCATGACGGCGTTTTGAGCAATCATCCTGTCATAGAGCGGCGTGGTCTGCTGCGGTCTGCCTGCCGGGAGTTCCTCATTGGGGAAGCGAATGGAGAAGCGTCTGGAGTAATTTTCGCGCACCTTGGCATTCGTATAGCGCAGGGTTGCCCACTCGCCGAAACGGGCGACGTCCATTCCCCATACGTCGAAGCCGGGTTCGCCGTGAACCATCCAGTTGGAGAGCGCCAGGCCAACGCCGCCGCCCTGGCTGAATCCGGCCATCACGGCGCAGGCCGTCCAGTAATTGGTGAGGCCCGGGACGGGGCCGACGAGCGGGTTGCCGTCCGGCGCGAATGTGAAGGGTCCATTGATGATCTGCTTGATGCCGGCCTTTTCGATGCCGGGGAAATGGCGGAACCCGACTTCCAGCGAGGGGGCGATACGATCCAGGTCAGGCGCCAGCAGCTCGTGGCCGAAATCCCAAGGGGTATTGACGGGCGACCATGGCTTTGCCGCTTTCTCATAGGTGCCGAGCAGGACGCCGTTCCGCTCCTGGCGCGTATAGATCTCGCCCTTGAAGTCCATGACACCGATGAGCTCGCGACCGGTCGATTCATTGAATTCGATGACTTCCGGCATGTCTTCGGTCAGGAGATACATGTGTTCCATGGCGAGGACAGGCAGTTCGAGCCCCGCCATACGCCCGACCTCGCGAGCCCAGAGCCCACCGCAATTGACCACGTGCTCGGCCTTCACCGTTCCCTGTTCGGTTACCACGTTCCATGTGCCATCGGCGTCCTGGGTCAGTTCCACCACGCGATTGCGCAGCGAGATGTCGGCGCCGAGCTTGCGTGCCGCCTTGGCATAGGCATGGGTAGTGCCGGAGGGATCGAGGTGGCCTTCGACCGGATCCCACATGGCGCCGACGAAATTGGACTCGTCCATGAGCGGGAACATTGCCCGCGCTTCGGATGGGGTAATGAGCTCGGTGTCCATGCCGAGATAGCGGCCGCGCGCGTGGGCGAGGCGGAGAAAATCCATTCGTTCGGGCGAATCCGCCATCATGACACCGCCGGTCAGGTGCAGGCCACAGGACTGCCCGGACAATTCTTCGATCTCCTTGTAGAGACTGACGGTATAGGCTTGAAGTTTCGCGACGTTCGGATCGCCGTTCAGTGTATGGAACCCGCCGGCCGCATGCCAGGAGGAACCGGATGTGAGTTCGGATCTCTCGATCAGCAATACATCTGTCCACCCGGCGCGGGCGAGATGATACAGCACCGAACATCCGACTACTCCGCCACCGATTACCACTGCTTTAACGTGCGATTTCATTCGCTTGGGCCTCTTTGATGTGAATATGATTCAGGGGGCTGACAGATTGATTCAAGCAATCAGAAATCCGTCGGCGCGCCGCCTTCCGCCTTGCGCCGTGCGACGAAGGCATCGATCTCTTCTTCGATCGCGAGATCGATTGCGGGTTTGGTATAGGTCGCCAGACGCTCTTTCCAGAGGCGGTTGGCGCGCTGGATGGCTGTAGGCGAACCGGCTTCCTGCCATGTCTCGTAGTTCCGCCAGTCGGATATGATGGGCGAATAGAATGCCGTCTTGTAGCGCGACTGCGTATGGGCAGTGCCGAAGAAATGACCGCCTGGGCCGACATCCCGCATGGCGTCCACGCCAAGCGCATCCTGCGACAGGTCCAACGGGGTCAGAAATTCGGCTACCATCTGCAGCAGATCGATATCCAGCATCATCTTCTCGTATGAACAGCAAAGGCCGCCTTCGAGCCAGCCGGCCGAGTGGAGCATGAAGTTTGCTCCGCCCTGAATGGCGCCCCACAGGGAAAACACCGATTCGTAGGCGGCCTGCGCGTCAACCGTATTGGCGGCGCAAACATTAGAGGTGCGGTAGGGGATGCCATAGCGTCTCGCCAATTGTCCGCCGATGAGCTGCGCCTTCATATATTCGGGTGTTCCGAAGGCGGGTGAACCGGATTTCATGTCCACATTGGAGGTAAAGCCGCCATAGCCGACGGGAGCGCCCTTCTTGACCATCTGCGTGAAGGCGATGCCCGCCAATGCCTCGGCATTCTGCTGCACGAGGGCGCCGGCAATGGTAACCGGGGCCATTGCTCCGGCCAGGGTGAACGGGGTGACGATGACGAGCTGGCCATTGCCCGACATCTGGATGATGCCTTCCATCATCGGGATATCGAGCCTCAAGGGTGAATTCGTATTGATGATGGTGTAGCAAGACGGTTCGTCCTGCAATTGTTCGCGGCTTATCCCCCGAGCCAGCCGCGCAATCTCTATTCCATCCTCATTTCGCTCCTTGCCGAGCGAATAGATGTGGAATGCCTTGTCGGTGAGGGTGGCAAGGTCTCTGATACATTCGAGGTGCCGAACCGATGGATGGATGTCGATGGGCTCGACGGGATAGCCGCCGCTCATGTTGATGATATTATGCATCTGGGCGAGCTTGAGGAAATTGCGAAAGTCCGCCTGGTTTCCCGAGCGCCTGCCATTGTCGGTGTCGGAGCAATTTGGCGCAGAACCCATCTGGGCGAAGATGAGATTATTGCCACCGAAGCGCACATTATGCGCCGGGTTGCGCGCGTGCATCGTGAATTCAGAAGGCGCATGGCCGACATGCTCAAGGATCATCTCCGGGTCGAAACGCACGCGCATGCTGCCTGGGACGATATCGGCGCCGGCTTGCTTCATGATTTCGCGCGCGCCGTCGTGGAGGACATCGACACCGATTTCCCGCAGGACCTGCAGGGAAGCATTGTGGATCGATTCCAGTTCGTCGTCGGAAACGATCTTGGTCGGCGTGATCGGAATGCGAAGCTGGCGAAAGGGTGGCTGGTCGAATGGGCCGCTTGCGACATCGCGGGGCCTTGCCCGTCCGCCACGCCTGCCATGTGCCTGTTTTTCGCTATCGGTTCCTGTCGCGGATTCGCTCATTGCCATGCCCTCAATCGCACCTGATGGTGTGGCTTTCACTATCGCCAAGCGACCGCAAAAGATGCGTGGCCTGAACGACGCTCAGCGCGAGGGAAGCGACATGGCGATTGCCGAAACTTGGTGCGACGACGATGCCGGCCGGCGGCCGGAATCGGATACGCGGCGAGCTATTCCGCGGCTGCGCTAAGATGGCTGATCGGGGTCACCATCGCCTGGATAAGGCTGTTCATGCTGATGACGCCGATGCTCTTGCCGGACTCGTCCACCACCGTTGCATATTGCTGGTTGGCGTCGGTCATGGTCTTGGCGGCATCCTCCAAAATCGTACCGGACTTGACCGTTACGCTGCCTAGATCGGGCGGCGTGGCACCGGTCGTTGCTATCGTGTCGACCATGATGACGCGGCCGCGATTCACTTCCTTTACGAAGCTCGAGATATATTCATCGGCAGGCTGAAGGACGATATCCTGTCCTGTTCCCTGCTGAACGATTTCCCCATCACGAAGGATCGCGATGCGGTCGCCGAGGCGCAGTGCCTCGTCAAGGTCGTGGGTGATGAAGACGACCGTCTTCTTGATTTCCTTCTGGAGATCCAGCAGGACCGATTGCATATCCATGCGGATAAGCGGATCGAGCGCCGAAAAGGCCTCGTCCATCAGGAGAATCGGCGCGTCATTGGTCAGCGCTCGTGCGAGGCCGACGCGTTGCTGCATGCCGCCGGAAAGCTGGTTGGGATAATTGTCCTCAAAGCCTTTGAGTCCGACACGTTCGATCCAGCGCCGGGCCTGCTCTTCCTGCTTCGTGCGGGACAATCCCTGTATTTCCAGGCCGTAGACCGTATTATCCAGCACCGTGCGGTGCGGGAGCAGGGCGAACTTCTGGAACACCATGGCGGTCTTGTGCCGCCGGAACTGGCGCAATTCATTCTCGTTCATCTTGCAGACATCATCGCCATCGATAATGACTTCGCCGGCCGTTGGGTCTATCAAACGGTTGATGTGACGGATCAGCGTGGACTTGCCCGAACCGGAAAGCCCCATGACAACCTGAATACAACCAGCTGGCATATCGATGTTGATATCACGCAATCCGAGCACGTGGGCGTGCTTCTCATTGAGCTCAGCTTTCGTCATGCCGTTCTTGACGGCCTCGACATGGGCGGAAGGACGCTGGCCGAAGATCTTGTAGAGATTCTTGATCCTGATGCCAGCGTGCTGTGGTGATGGATTAGCCATGTACGACCTCTTGATGCTTCTGCAGACGCTTGCCATAGGCCTGACTGACGCGGTCAAAAATGATGGCAATGCCTACGATGGCAAGACCGTTGAATAGCCCAAGGGAAAAGAACTGGCCGTTGACGGAGCGCAGAACCGGCTGGCCTAGTCCCTGCACGCCGATCATCGAAGCGATGACCACCATTGCCAGCGCCATCATGATGGTCTGGTTGATGCCGGCCATGATCGTGGGCAGGGCGAGCGGAATCTGGACGTTTTTCAGCCTCTGCCAACTGGAGGAGCCGAAGGCGTCGGCCGCTTCGAGAACGTCCTTGTCGACGAGCCTGATGCCGAGATTGGTCAGGCGTATCATTGGCGGGATCGCGTAGATGACGACCGCGATAAGGCCGGGCACCTTGCCGATACCAAGAAGCATGACGACGGGTATGAGGTAGACGAAGCTCGGCATGGTCTGCATCACATCGAGTATCGGATTGACCAAACGCTGGAAACTGTCCGAGCGAGCCATGATGATGCCGATGGGAATGCCGACGACGATGGACACGACGGTGCCGACAAATATCATCGCGATGGTCTTCATCGCGTCGCTCCACATGTCGAAATAGCCGATGAGGAGGAGGGTGATGATGGTGCCGCCGACGATCTTCCAGTTGCGGCTCGCGAGCCATGCAATCCCCGCTATCAGGACGATCATGATTGGCCACGGCGTCGTGGTCATGAACTTTTCGGCCTGGATCAGGAAATATTGCAGCGGCCGAAAGAATGTTTCGATGACGTCGCCATAACTGCGCGTGAAAGCCTTGAAGCCCTCATCCATCGTCTTTTTCAGATTGCGCAGCGTATCGTCATTCATATTCGGGAATGAGTAGAACCAATCCATTTGTTGGTACCCCCTTCTTCGGCCACAACGCGGCTCGTCATAGCAAATTCATAGCTGAGCGTTGCGGCTCAACTGTCCAAGCTTGCGGGTGCGGCGGAGTCTTGCTCCGCCGCATGCAAATTACTGTACTGCGGCCTTGATTTTCTCGGCAGCTTCCGGCGAAACCCAACTGGCCCAGGTCGCCTCATTGTTCTTGAGGTAGTATTTGGCGCCATCTTCACCGGTGGCCTGATTGTCCACCATCCATGCCAGGAGCTTGTTGGCGTCTTCGGTGGATATCTGCCGCTTCTTCAAATATTCGAAGGCGGGGCCGGCACGATCAGCGAATTTCTTCGTCACGATCGTGTAGATGTCGGCAATGGGCCAGCCGTTCGGCTTGGGATCCGGGCAATCCGCGATGGCATTGCAACGGTTCCATTCCTTCTCGTCCCACGCCACGCCGTTGTCCAGTTTGACCATGGGATATTTTCCGAGGATCGCCGTTGGGCCCCAGTAATAGCCGAGCCATGGTTCCTTGCGCTCATAGGCCTTGGCAATAGAGCCATCGAGGCCGGCGGCAGAACCCGTATCAACCAGCGTGAAGCCGTTCTTCTCGCCTTCATAGGCCTTGAAGAAATTCGTTGTCGTGATCTGGCATGCCCAACCGGAGGGGCAATTGTAGACAGCACCCTTCTTGGGATCTTCCGGCGAGGGGAAGAGCTCCGGATGTTTCATCGCATCAGCGATGGTCTTGATCTCCGGATGTGCGTCCGCAAAATATTTTGGTACCCACCAGCTCTCGGTGCCACCCTCGGTAATTGCGGGCGCTGCATAGACCAGCTTGCCTTCCTTGACGGCTTTCTCGAGCGGCTCACGAACGGCATTGAGCCAGCCTTCCGGTGCGATGTCCGGCTCGCCTTTTTCGATCATGGAGGTGAAGGTTGGAACGGTGTCGCCGGCCACAAGTTCGGCATCGCAGCCATAACCTTCCGACAGAATGATCTTGTCGAGATTGGCGAGAGCTTCAGCCGATTGCCAGTTCATGTTTGCGATCGTCACGGTACCGCAGTCTTCGGCCGCTGATGCCGTTCCGGCATAACCCAGAAGGCCTGTGACCAATATAGTCGAAGCCAATAGCTTCTTCATGATGGTAGTCTCCCACTCTTTGGACAGTTCACCCTTACGCGAATTACTGCTGGTACTGCCTCACCCAGCTTCGCTTGTGCCATTTGGCATTATTATCCCGGCAGAATGCAATGGTTCCACTGAATAAATGCGGTCTAACGCGACAATGCCTGTCGATATAACGACGCCTGTAAAATGACTGAGTGCCAGTACAAGAATGCTCATGTGAACATCGTAACAAAGCAATAGATGAAAGATCAACGCTTTAAGCCATTTTCTTTATCCTGGACGCCCCTCCGATGTCGCGAAGCTGGCTGAAAGCTAGTAATGGCGGGTCCATATCGGCGTCCTCGGAAGGCGATTGCTTGTGGATTACTGGCTTATCTGATAGCGCCATGCTCAAATTCTGCGTCGGTTGATGACGAGTTCCCGTGCCGCAGGCGGTTTTTGCGGCCTCGCGCATAGCTGGTATGCAAAAATGCATGAGCCGGTACCGTAAATGCGACACGTCGTGACGAATTTCCCTGATCAAAGTTTAAGCAAAGAGCGCATTTGGAGTGCAACAACCACTTCGTTTTTAGGGTGCAGAAATGCTCTATATCTTCAATCGCAACAACCGCGTTCACATCGCCTGGAATGCAACTGAAAAGCGCGACATGGCGCGCGCCAATGAGAAGAGCGGTCTGGCTTCCGCGCTCTCCTTCATCTGGACCCGTTCGGCAGGCTGACACCTGCGGAACCAGCCGGAGGTACACGACCGCCGGCAACACCGATCCAGTTCGTTATCTTGGCGGCGCTTACTCGGCGCCGCTTTTTCACGTCTGAACGCAAAAAAACCGCCCCATGCACGGCACAGCGCGGTCTTTTTAAAGCCAGAAGCTTGGTATCCTGCCGTCTAGGAAGCAGGACTCCGGTACGCAGTACCTGATCCGGAGTAGGGGCTTTGCAGCTCCGGATAAAGTTTTACCTGCACATCGTTACCGCAAGGTTATCAGCCGCAGCGGAACTGGCGCTGCAACGTGCAACTAGTCGCGCCGTTCGGCCTGGCGCAGATAATTGACGATGCCCGAGAAATCGGAGCCTTCATTTCCCGCCGCCGCGAAAGCCGCATAGATTTCTTCCGCATGCGCTCCGAGTGGTGTCGCGACATGGACACTGGCGGCTGCCTCCTGGGAAAGCTTGAGGTCTTTCAGCATCAGCGCAGCGGCAAATCCCGGTTTATAGCCGTTGTTGGCAGGAGATGTCGGGACCGGACCCGGTACCGGGCAATAGGTCGTCAGCGACCAGCACTGGCCGGACGATGTGGACGCGACGTCGAAAAGTGCCTGATGGGAGAGGCCGAGCTTCTCTGCCAGGGCGAAAGCCTCGCTGACCCCAATCATGGAAATGCCAAGGATCATGTTGTTGCAGATCTTTGCGGCCTGGCCGTTTCCGGCGTCGCCGCAATGGACGATGCGGGCTCCCATGTTCTTGAGGAGAGGTTCCGCCGCGGCGAAAGCCTCCGGGGCGCCGCCGACCATGAAGGTCAGCGTTCCGGCTGCCGCGCCACCGATGCCGCCCGAAACCGGTGCATCGACCGAGCGCAAGCCGTTTTCGCGGGCGATCTCATGCGCTTTCCGCGCCGAAGCTACGTCAATGGTCGAGGAATCGATGAGGAGGCTGCCTTTCGGGGCGCGCTTGGCGATTGCCTCATAGACGGAAAGCACATGTTTGCCTGCCGGCAGCATGGTTATGATGGCTTCGGCTTCCGCAACAGCATCCTCGGCACTCGCTGCGATGACGACACCATTCGCCTCCGCCGTAGCGAGGTTTTCGGGCATCAGATCGAACCCAAGCACCTTGTGCCCAGCCTTCACCAGATTTGCGGCCATCGGATTGCCCATATGTCCCAATCCGATAAATGCGATTGTCGTCATCGCGCTTTCCTCCCTCGCTGAACAGTCATCGATCGATCATATGCCGTGCGATGATGACACGCATGATCTCGTTCGTGCCTTCGAGTATCTGATGCACGCGCAAGTCGCGAACGATTTTTTCGATTCCGTAGTCGTGCAGATATCCATAGCCGCCATGAATCTGCAGCGCATCATTTGCGATGGCGAAGCCTGCATCGGTAACGAAGCGCTTGGCCATGGCGGACCATTTCGAGGCATCGTGTGCCTTGCGGTCGAGCTTGGCCGCAGCCGTATAGAGCAGCATCCGTGCAGCGGAGATGTCCGTTTCCATATCGGCGAGCTTGAATTGCAACGCCTGGAACTGGTTGATCGCCTTGCCGAATGCCTTGCGTTCGGCGGCGTAGGCGAGGGCCTTGTCGAGCGCCGATTGTGCGCCGCCGAGCGAACAGGCGGCGATGTTGAGCCGGCCGCCGTCGAGCCCACCCATGGCGATGCGGAAGCCTTCGCCTTCCTCGCCTATCCTGTTTCGGACAGGCACCCGGCAATCGTCAAAAGTCACCGTGCGCGTCGATTGGGCGTTCCACCCCATCTTGTGTTCATTGGCTCCAAAGGAGAGGCCAGGCGCATCCTTTGGTATGATGAATGCCGATATGCCTTTCGCGCCTTCGCCACCGGTTCGCACCATCGTCACATAGAGATCGCTGTCGCCCGCGCCGGAAATGAACTGCTTGGCGCCGTTCAGAACATATTCGTCGCCTTGCCTGACCGCCGTGGTCTTCAAGGCGGCTGCATCCGATCCTGAGCCGGGCTCCGTGAGGCAATAGCTGGCCAATTGCTCCATGGCCGTCAGGCCCGGTACATATTGCCGCCGCTGGTCCTCGTCTCCGAAGCGGTCGATCATCCACGTCGCCATGTTGTGGATGGATATGAAGGCCGAAAACGCCGGACAGGCGGCAGCGAGCGCCTCGAAGATCAGCACGGCGTCGAGACGCGCCAGGCCCGATCCGCCGACATCCTCGCGCACATAGATGCCGCCCATGCCGAGCGGTCCCGTCTCCTTGATGATCTCGATCGGAAAATGCCTGTCCCGATCCCAGGCGAGCGCGTTCGGAGCGACCCTGTCGGCGGCAAACGACCTTGCCATATCCTGAATTGCAATCTGATCTTCGTTCAGTTCGAACTGAACCGGCGCGACGTCTGCGTCCATTGTTTCCTCCAACCCACGACCCACTCTATCCAAAGTGTCGATGCGCGCAACGGCCTGCATGGGGCTAGGAAGAGAAAGACATATCCGCTACTCAGAGCCCATGACACGCGCAATCATGTTACAGGGAACAGGCTCGGACGTTGGCAAATCGGTACTGGTAGCCGGTTTGTGCCGCCTGGCACGCAATCGCGGCTTGAAGGTTCGGCCATTCAAGCCGCAGAACATGTCGAACAATGCAGCGGTCAGCGATGACGGCGGCGAAATCGGGCGCGCGCAATGGCTGCAGGCGCTGGCCTGCGGCGTTCCCTCGTCCGTGCACATGAATCCTGTACTCCTGAAACCGCAATCGGAAACCGGCAGCCAGGTCGTCGTCCACGGCAAGGTGAGGGGCAGCGCTCGCGGCAAGGACTACCAGACCTTCAAATCCACCCTGATGGAAGCCGTCATGGAATCATGGGGCAGGGTCGGGGAGGGCGCCGACCTGGTTATAGTCGAAGGGGCGGGATCGCCGGCCGAGATCAACCTGCGGGCGGGAGACATCGCCAATATGGGCTTTGCAACGCGCGCCGGTGTTCCGGTGGTGCTCGTCGGCGATATCGACCGTGGCGGTGTCATCGCGTCCATCGTCGGTACACACACCATTTTGCCGCAAGAGGATCGCGGCATGATCGCCGGCTATATCATAAACAAGTTTCGCGGCGACGTATCGCTGTTCGACGAAGGGTTGAAATCGATCACCGATTTTACCGGCTGGCGTTCCTTCGGCGTTGTTCCATGGCTCAAGGATGCGGCGCGCCTGCCGGCGGAGGATTCGGTCGTGCTGGAGCGGCTGACCCGAAGTGCCGGCCCCGCGCTGAGAATCGCCGTGCTGGTGCTCGACCGGATCGCGAATTTCGACGATCTTGATCCACTCGGCAGCGAGCCGGCCGTCGACCTCAATTGGGTGCACCGAGGCGAGCGGATACCGGCCGATGCCGGCCTTGTCATCATTCCGGGCTCCAAATCCACCATCGGCGATCTTCAGCAGTTGAAAGCGAATGGCTGGGATCAGGATCTTCATCTCCATCGCCGGCGGGGAGGCACGATTGTCGGCATTTGTGGCGGCTACCAGATGCTTGGGCGCAGCATATCCGACCCTGACGGCATCGAGGGACCTGCGCGAGAGGTCGATGGTCTTGGTTTTCTCGACGTCACGACCATCATGGAGCCTGAAAAGACCGTGCGCAATGTGACGGCGCATTCGCTGCATTTCGACTTGCCGTTGGAGGGATATGAAATCCATCTCGGCAGGACTGCCGGGCCCGATTGCACCCGGCCTGCGACGCGTATCAATGGGATCGATGATGGAGCGACTTCCGCTGACGGCAAGGTTTTCGGAACCTATCTCCATGGATTGTTCGGCGCCGACGATTTCAGGACGCAGTTTCTGCGTTCGATGGGAGTAGTGGCGGAACCGTCGAATTACAAGGCAGGCGTGGAACTCGCCCTTGACGCCATCGCCGCGCAACTCGAGCAGGTTCTGGACATCGATGCGCTCCTTTCCGTCAGTTCGATCTCCCGGTGAAGGCCATGGCGGATTTGTTTTGACATTTCGCGCGCTTGGTGACTAACGTTCGGGATTGATTGGTTCCCGCTTGGCCAAAGGCTTAGGGATCAAAAGGGAATACGACGACCGTACCCATCAGGGCGGTCCAACCGTAGCCGACCCCGCGACTGTAGAGCGGATAGGATCATGCCATCGCTGCGAGCCGAAGCGCTTGCAGCAGCCACTGGGAAACCGGGAAGGAGGCAAGGATCTTATGACCCGCGAGCCAGGAGACCTGCCAGTCAAAGGGCAATAATGCCCAGAACCGAAGGATTGTCCCTTCTGGCCCTGCACGGAGGTTGTTATGGCTGCCACTTCTACTTCGAATACGATTTCCATACCGCTTGCTTCGCGTATGGCGACCGCTGTCGTCTCGCTGCTGCTCGGTGTCTTCATCATTTATGGCGTCGGCATGGCCCATTCCGACATGCTGCACGATACCGCGCATGATACGCGCCATTCCTACGGTTTTCCCTGCCACTGAGCCGAAGCTGAATCTGATTCTTTAGCGCGCTTGATTGCCGAAAAACCTGCGGTTTTGACCGATATCGTTGCGGTATCGGCACAATCGTATTCCGATGGGGACTGAAACCATGTTGGTAAAATATCTTCTGGCTACGATCGTGGCCGGATTGTTCGCCGGTATCCTTCTCACGCCGGCCATGTATGTCCGAAACGTACCTCTGATCCTGCACGCCGAACAATTCGAAGGCGAGGGCGGGCATTCGCACGAATCGGACCATGCGGCGCAGGGTGCCGCTGCGACGCCGCATGAACACGCCGAGGAGGCGGGGGCAGAACTCCCGTTAGGACGCCTTGGCAATACCTTGCTGATCAATCTCGTTGCGGGTGCGGGCTTTGCACTGGTGACCGGCGCCGCCGCCCTGTTTCTCGGCCGTCGCATCACGTTGCAGAACGGCGTCTATTGGGGGCTGGCAGGGTTCTTCATCTTCAACTTCGCACCCGCTTTCAGCCTTGCGCCGGAACTGCCCGCAATGCCTGCGGCCGATCTCGCGGCGCGTCAGACATGGTGGCTGGTCACAGTTCTGCTCACGGCCGGCGGCCTCTATCTGATCGTGCTTAAAGATTTCATCTGGGCGAAGATCGCCGGCATTGCGCTCATCGTCGCGCCTCATCTCTACGGCGCGCCCGAGCCCGATAATCTCACCTCGCCGGTTCCGCCGACGCTGGCATCGGAATTTGCCGTATCGACGCTGGCGACGAACCTCTTCTTCTGGGCCGTACTCGGTATCTCGCTGGGCTGGCTCCTGCAGACTTACGCTCAATCGGAGCTTGAAGTCTGATGCATGAACTTGATCGCGGCTGCACGCTCGTGCTTGGCGGCGCGCGGTCCGGCAAGTCGAGCTTCGCCGAAGGACTAGCCGAAAGTTCGGGCAAGCGCTGCGTCTATATCGCAACCGGGCGTGCCTGGGATGAGGAGATGACGCAGCGTATCGCGCTTCACCGACAAGGACGTGGCGCTTCGTGGGTGACGGTAGAAGAGCCGCTCGATCTCGTTGCGGCGCTGGAGGCGAATTGCGGGGCGGAGAATGTGGTTCTCGTCGATTGCCTGACGCTATGGCTGACAAACCTCATGATGGCTGAAAAGGATGTGGACGAGGAAATTGCGCGGTTCGTCGCGCTGCTACCCAAGCTGGAAGGCGCGACGTTGCTCGTATCGAACGAAGTGGGCCTCGGCATCGTGCCGGAAAACCGCATGGCGCGCGATTTCCGCGACCATGCCGGCAGGCTCCACCAGGCGGTGGCCAAGGTAGCCGCGAGTGTTTATTTTCTGGCAGCCGGGCTGCCGCTCAAAATGAAGGGATAATGAAATGCAGGGGCACAAGATTCCGGCGACGGTAATCACTGGTTTTCTAGGATCGGGCAAGACGACGATGATCCGCAATCTGCTGGAAAACGCAGATGGCAAGCGTATCGCGCTGATCATCAACGAATTTGGCGATCTCGGCGTCGATGGCGGACTGCTCAAGGGCTGCGGCATCGAAGCCTGCCGGGACGAGGACGTCATCGAACTCAACAATGGCTGCATATGCTGCACCGTGGCCGATGACTTCATTCCGACAATGACCAAGCTGTTGGACCGCGAGGATCGGCCTGATCATATCGTCATCGAGACGTCCGGCCTGGCACTACCCCAGCCGCTGGTGGCGGCCTTCAATTGGCCGGAAATCAAGACGCAGGTCACCGTCGATGGCGTCGTGACGGTCATCGATGCCGCTGCGGTCTCCGAGGGCCGTTTCGCAGATGATCACGACAAGGTCGATGCACAAAGGGCGCAGGACGAATCGCTCGATCATGAGAGCCCGTTGGAGGAGCTGTTCGAAGATCAGATCAGGGCGGCCGACCTTATCGTTCTCAACAAGGCGGATTTGATCAGCGAGACCGGACTGGCCAGCGTCAGAAGCGACGTGCAGAGCCGGTCGAGCCGATCGCTCAACATGGTGCCGGCAAGCTTCGGCAAGCTCAGCACACAATTGCTGCTCGGGCTCGGCGTCGGCACAGAAGAAGATATCGCCAACAGGAAATCGCATCACGAGCTTGAACATGAGGCCGGCGAGGAACACGATCATGACGAGTTCGAGAGCTTTGTCGTGGGTCTTGGCCCGGTTGCCGATCCGAAACCCTTCATCGATAAGCTTAAGGACGTGATCGCGGGCCATGATATCCTTCGTTTGAAAGGCTTCGTGGACGTGCCGGGCAAGCCGATGCGTCTCGTCATCCAGGCGGTGGGCCGGCGGATCGAGCATTATTTCGACCGGAGCTGGAATCCCGGCGAGGCGAGGGAGACGAAGCTTGTCGTCATCGGCCTGCACGATATAGACAACGCGGCCATAGAGGCGGCGATTCAGTCTGCCGCAGCCTGACGGATATCAGATATGCATTTGTTGCTGGCGCAGAAAGGCACGATTGCCGAGGGCAATGAAGCGATCGACCTCGGGCAGACCCCGGGCGATGTCGTATTTCTCTCGGCTGCCGATACGGAACTCGCCAGCCTGGCTTCGGCCCGGCGCGGCGAGGCCGGCTTTTCGCTGCGTCTGGCAAACATGATGGCATTGAGCCATCCGATGTCGGTCGATGCCTATGTCGAGCGTACTGCCCGTCACGCCCGGCTCATCATCGTCCGCATCATAGGCGGCGAAAGCTACTGGCCCTATGGGCTGGAGGCGCTGCACGCCTGCGCGGTCAATCACAAGATCATGCTTGCCGTTCTGCCCGGCGACGACAAGCCCGATCCGGGCCTCGACAGGTTCTCGACGCTCCCGCAGGCCGATCGCGACGCACTCTGGCACTATCTTCTTGAGGGAGGCGAGCAGAATTCGCGCCGTTTTCTCGACTATTGCGCTTCCCTCGTCCATGGTTCGGAGAGGCCCGAGGAGGCTTCGCCGCTGCTCAAGGCCGGACTGTGGTGGCCTGAGCTTGCAGCTCCGGCATTGGATGATGTTTCCAGACATTGGCAGGTAGGCGCACCCGTCATAGGCATCTGCTTTTACCGGGCGCTCGTACAAAGCGGACAGACCCGGCCCGTCGAGGCGCTTGTCGCGGCGCTGTTGGCGAAAGGGCTCAATCCGCTGCCGATCTTTGTCGCCAGCCTCAAGGATGCGGTGTCCGTTGCCATCGTAGAGACGCTGTTTGAACAGGCGTCTCCGGCCGTCGTGCTCAACGCGACGGGTTTTGCGGTTTCCGCACCGGGTAGCGCCCGCAAGCCAACAGTGCTCGAGAAGGACGGAGCAATCGTCCTCCAGGTCATTTTCTCGGGTTCGAGCCGCGAGCAGTGGCAGGAAGCAGGGCAGGGACTATCGGCGCGTGACCTTGCCATGAATGTCGCCCTGCCCGAGGTTGACGGCCGCGTTCTTGCGCGCGCGGTTTCGTTCAAATCCGCCCGGCAATATGACGAGAATGTCGAAGCGAATATCGTCTCGCACGAGCCGCTTGCCGATCGCGTCGAATTCGTGACCGATCTTGCCGCCAATTGGGCCAGGCTCCGCGCTTCCGCGCCGCAAGCGAGGCGCGTGGCGCTGGTCATGGCCAATTATCCAAGCCGCGATGGCAGGGTAGGCAATGGCGTTGGTCTCGACACGCCGGCCAGTACGTTGGGAATACTCGGCGCCATGCGTGAGGCGGGTTATGATGTGAGTGATCTGCCGCCGGATGGCGAGGCTCTGCTGCGGCAGCTTGGTGCAGGTCCGACCAATGCCGGGATTCGTGGCCGCGAGGTGCGTGAGACGATTTCCGTCAATGATTACAAGGATTTTTTCCGGTCGCTTCCGGAAAAGATTCAGGCCGAGGTAACGGCGAGATGGGGCGCACCTGAATCGGACCCGTACTTTATCGGCTCCAAGGGACTATTCGCGCTGCCTATTTGCAGGTTTGGCGGCACATTGGTTGGCATTCAGCCGGCGCGAGGCTTCAATATAGACCCAAAAGAGAGCTACCACTCGCCCGACCTTGTTCCGCCGCATGGCTATTTCGCCTTTTATGCCTTTCTGCGCCTTATCTATGCGGCACATGCCGTCGTTCACGTTGGCAAGCATGGCAATCTTGAATGGCTGCCCGGCAAGTCTCTTGCACTGTCGAATGCGTGCTATCCGGAGGCTGCGCTCGGGTCATTGCCTCACATTTACCCGTTTATCGTCAACGACCCGGGCGAGGGCACGCAGGCGAAACGCCGCGCTTCGGCAGTCATCATCGACCATCTGACACCGCCGCTGACGAGGGCTGAGAGCTATGGTCCGTTGAAGGACCTCGAAGCGCTGGTGGATGAATATTACGAAGCTTCGGGCGTCGATCCTCGCCGACTGGTGCGATTGAAAGCGCAGATTCTGGATCTGGTGCGGGACATCGGCCTCGATCACGATGCGGGCATCCATGGGCATGACGCCGACGATCTGGCGCTGCAGAAGCTCGACGCCTATCTCTGCGACCTGAAGGAAATGCAGATTCGCGACGGTCTGCACATATTCGGGCAATCGCCGCAGGGGCGCCTGAAGACCGACCTGATCGTCGCGCTCTCTCGAGTGTCGCGTCATTCCGGCGAAGGACGCGACAAGAGCCTG
Source organism: Phyllobacterium sp. 21LDTY02-6 (assembly GCF_023554255.2). Classification (GTDB taxonomy): domain Bacteria; phylum Pseudomonadota; class Alphaproteobacteria; order Rhizobiales; family Rhizobiaceae; genus Phyllobacterium. The sequence goes on from NZ_JAMJWD020000001.1 coordinate 602,776, forward strand.
CAGCGCGCCATCGCCGCCGATCTGGAACTGGATATCGACCCGCTGGATTGCGACATGGCCGCGCCGTGGGAAGGTCCGAGGCCGGAAATGTTGCAGGCGGTGTCCGCCGATCCGTGGCGGACCAACGGCGATGTCGTCGAGCGGATAGAACTATTGTCCGCCAGCTTCGTAAGCGGCGAACTTGGCTGCCCGTATGGTTGGCTGGCAACCGCCGCGGTCCTCGAAGGGATAGAACAGGAGATTGCCCCTGCCATCGACCGTTGCGGGGCCAACGAGATCAATGGTTTGCTGGCGGCGCTGGACGGGCGCTTTGTCGAGCCGGGGCCGTCCGGGGCGCCGACGCGTGGCCGTCTCGACGTGCTCCCGACCGGCAGGAACTTCTTTTCCGTCGATACCCGCAGCGTGCCGACACCGGCTGCCTGGGCGCTCGGCCAGAAATCGGCAGAGCTTCTGGTCCGACGCTATACTCAGGATCACGGTGAATGGCCGAAATCCTTCGGCCTGACGGCGTGGGGCACCTCCAATATGCGCACGGGAGGAGACGATATCGCGCAGGCGCTCGCCCTCATCGGCGTCAAGCCTGTCTGGGATATGGCCTCCCGCCGGGTGACTGGCTATGAAATCCTGCCCGTGTCGGTGCTGGGACGGCCGCGCGTCGATGTGACATTGCGCATCTCCGGCTTCTTTCGTGATGCATTTCCCGACCAGATCGCGCTTTTCGACCGGGCGGTCCGTGCGGTTGCGAAGCTCGCCGAGGACGAAGACGACAATCCCATCGCGGCGCGCGCCAGCAAGGACCGGCAGCGGCTGCTGGCGGAAGGCGCTGACGAGAAGCTTGCAGAGCTGCGCGCCGGCTTCCGTGTCTTCGGCTCCAAGCCTGGAGCCTATGGGGCGGGGCTGCAGGCCCTGGTCGATCATGGCGAGTGGACCGAACGCGACGATCTCGCCGAAGCCTGGCTCGTCTGGGGCGGCTATGCCTATGGTGCCGGCGAAGAAGGCAAGGCGGAACGCGGGCTGTTGGAAGAACGCCTGCGCGACGTGAGCGCGGTGGTGCAGAACCAGGACAATCGCGAGCATGACCTGCTCGATTCGGATGAATATTACCAGTTCGAGGGCGGCATGGCGGCGGCGATCGAGAAGGTGGCAGGAGAGCGGCCCGCGATCTACCACAATGACCATTCGCGCCCCGAGAAACCTGTCATCCGGACGCTCGAGGAAGAGATCGGCCGGACCGTGCGTGGCCGCGTCACCAATCCGAAATGGATCGCTGGCGCGATGCGACACGGCTATAAGGGTGCCGCCGAGATGGCTGCGACGGTGGATTACATGTTTGCCTTCGCTGCGACGACGGGGGCGGTCGGCAATCATCATTTCGAAGCCGTCTATGCGGCATTCCTTGGTGATGAAGCCGTTCGGGCATTCCTGCAGGAAAAGAACCCGCATGCCTTGCGCGAGATGGCGGAGAAGCTGGAAGAGGCGGCGGCAAGGGGACTGTGGACGCCCCGGTCCAATTCGGCGCGCTACGAATTGAGCAGGCTGGCAGCTTGAGAAACAGATTCGGGAAAGACGGGTAAATGGCTGAGAAATCACAAAAACTGCAAAACATGTCGGAAGCGGAGCTCAATGAGCGTCACGCCGAGAAGATGCGCAAGAAAAAGGCGGTTCGCGACAAGATCCTGGCCACCAAGACGGACGAGAAGGGCCTGGTCATCGTCAACACCGGCAAGGGCAAGGGCAAATCGACTGCAGGGTTCGGCATCGTCTTTCGGGCGCTGGGGCATGGCATGAAGATCGGCGTCGTCCAGTTCGTCAAGGGCGCTTGGGACACGGGCGAGCGCTGGGTGCTGGAGAAATTTCCCGAGCAGGTGAAGATTTCGGCGATGGGTGAAGGGTTCACCTGGGAGACGCAGGACAGGGCGCGCGACATCGCAATGGCGCGCGAGGCCTGGGAGCAGGCGAAGACGATGATAATGGATGACGAAACCGAGATCGTGCTGTGCGACGAACTCAATATCGCCCTCCGTTACGACTATCTGCCCGTCGAAGAGATTATCGATGTGCTCCGGCAGAAGCCGCATATGAAGCACGTGATCATCACTGGCCGCAATGCCAAGGACGAACTGATCGAATTCGCCGACCTCGTGACCGAAATGGAAATGATCAAGCATCCGTTCCGGGACGGCATAAAGGCTCAGAAGGGCATCGAGTTCTGAGCCTAGCCGACTAGCGCGGTAATCCAGATGCGCAGCGGATTGTCCGTTTCGAGCAGCAGCTTTCCCGCCAGCGCCAGGCAGACGACGATCAGCAGCGGCTTGATGATCCTGGCGCCGTTTTTCATCGCCATGCCGGCCCCGACCCTTGCCCCTGCAAACTGCGCGACCCCCATGAGGATGCCGACCTTCCAATTGATGACGCCAAGCACGGCGAATGTGGCGAAACCGCCGAGATTGGAAGCAAGATTGAGCAGTTTCGTATGGGCGGTCGCCTTGAGGAGGCCATAGCCGGCGAGGGAAACGAAGCTGAGCATGAAGAAAGAGCCCGTTCCAGGGCCGAAAAGCCCGTCATAGAACCCGATGAGCGGAACGATGGTGAGACCAAAGAGAAAGGGTGTCATGCGTTGTGCCCGGTCGATATCGCCCATATTCGGCTTCACCGCGAAATAGACCGCAATTGCGACGAGCAGGATGGGCAGGAAGGCGCGCAGCACATCGCCCGGCAGAAATCCCGCCAGGAGTGCGCCGCCGACACCGCCAAGCGCAGACATGAGCGCGGAAGGCAGCTGTTTCTTCAGGTCCACATGTCCCTTCTGGGCATAGGCGATCGTCGCCGAGGCCGAGCCGAACAACGATTGCAGCTTGTTGGTGCCGAGGGATTCGACTGGCGAGAAGCCGGCGAGCAAGAGTGCAGGCACGGTCACAAGGCCGCCGCCGCCGGCAATCGAGTCGATGAAGCCTGCTGCAAATGCTGCAATTACCAGGATGAGCGGAAAATTATCGAGAAATGTAGACATTGGGCGATCCGATTTTGCGCCGGACCATAGTGGTATTTTGGCGATTGGCGAGTGGTTTCAGAGCGGCGCCGTGCAAATAAGCGGGCTGTGTGTTGTTTACGCACTTGAAACGATCGGCGGCCACTGCAATCAATCGGGAAAATGACGGGGGTATGATGAGCGAGAGCATTTTTGATCGCATATTGGCATATCTGGGCACCAAGAGCGCTGTCCAGAAAGTTGCCGATGATCCTGTTTTGACGGCCGAACTTCTCTTGTTGCTTCACATCGCCCTGGCCGATGGGAAGACGGAGAAAGCCGAATACACGGCCATATTGAAGATCGCTGCATCGGATTTCGGCATATCTCCGGAGGAATTTGGAGAAGTCGCCTCCTATCTGAAGGATTTCGGTTATGAAACCACGAGCGCGCAGGCGGCGCTGGCTTTCGCCGAGGTGCCATTCGAACGCAAGGTACTTCTTCTGCGCCATTTGCTGACGATCGCCAATGCCGATAATGATATCGACCCCAAGGAAGCGAACCTGATCCGGAAGACGGCGGAGCTGCTCGGTGTCACGCCTGAAGAACTGCACAAACCGCATTGATGAAACCCGTCTATACGCTTGGCCTTGGGTGCGAACGGGGGTGCGATCCGCTTGAACTGCGGCAGCTTGCCGAAAGGGTGCTTGCCGAAGCAGCATTGTCACCAGGGGATCTCGCCGGCGCTTTTACGATCGACCAGCGCGAACATGAGCCGGCGATCATTGCCGTCGCCGATGGTTTGGGTATCTCCTTGTCATGCTACAGTGCGGCGCAGCTGGAAGAGCAGACGCCGAAACTGCTCAATCCGTCCGATGCCGTTTTTGCGCTTGTCGGTTGTCATGGCGTAGCCGAGGCGGCCGCATTGGCTGGTGCCGGCAGGCTAGCTCGCCTCATCATCGGCAAAACCAAGTCTGCACATGGAACGGCCGCACTCGCAACCGGGTCGAGCCTTTAACGGGACATAGAATGATCGTACATTTCATCGGTGCCGGCCCCGGCGCGACAGACCTCATCACCGTTCGTGGGCTCCGGCTCATCCAGACCTGCCCGGTATGCCTCTATGCGGGGTCACTGGTTCCGGCGGAAATGCTGGCCGAGGCACCCAAGGATGCGCGCATCGTCGACACGTCGGTGCTCACCCTGGATGAGATCGTAGCCGAATTTGAGAAGGCGCAGCGGGAAGGCAAGGATGTCGCGCGCGTTCATTCCGGCGATCCTTCCATCTATGGCGCCGTAGCGGAGCAGATGCGGCGGCTGGACGAACTCGGGATCGACTACGACGTCACCCCGGGTGTGCCGGCCTTTGCGGCCGCGGCGGCGGCGCTGAAGAAAGAGCTTACCGTTCCGGAAGTATGCCAGACGATCATCCTGACACGCACTTCGATGAAATCTTCCGCCATGCCGGAGGGCGAGGATCTGGCAACGCTGGGCAAATCAGGGGCGACGCTTGTCATCCACCTTTCCGTCCGCAACATGCAGCGGATCAGGACAGAGCTGGCGCCACTATATGGGGAGGATTGCCCGGTCATCGTGGCCTACCGCGTCGGATGGCCCGACGAGCAGTTCCTGCATGGAACGTTGGCCGATATCGAGGACAAGATCAAGAATGCGGGCCTGAGCCGAAGCGCCATGATCTTTGTCGGGCGAGGGCTATCAGCCGACGGTTTTCGTGATTCAGCGCTCTATAACAAGGGCCATCATCACAGTTTGAGACCCGGCTGAGGCATCGCTTCGGCGACAAAGGACAAAATCGCGCCGATATCGGGGAGTGTGGCAATGGCGGGGCGCTGCGGCCGCTCGATCATGATGACGGGTATGGATTGTTCCCGCGCCGCCCTCAACTTCGCATAGGACTGGCTGCCGCCGGAATTGCGGCAGACGATATGGGAAATCCGCTTCTTTGAAAGCAGTGCGACCTCGTCGTCGAAATTGCCGGGCTTCGACAGTTCAAGTTCGAAATCCATCAGATCGAGCGGAGCGTCTGGCGGATCGATCATGCGGACGATGAAATGAACGTCGTTGCGGCGCGAAAACGGCGCAAGATGCTGTCGGCCCAGTGCCAGCAGGACCCGGGCTTTCGATGGGATGGCGCGGGCCGCCGCCGAACCATCGGCCACGCTGGTCCAGATATCACCGGGCCTCGGCAACCATGCGGGCCGCTCGAGCCGCGCGAAGGGAATTCCCGTTGCCTCTGCGGCAGCTATCGCGTTGTCCGAGATCTGCGTCGCGAAGGGGTGCGTCGCGTCGATCAGGATGGCGGTGCCATTGCTGCGAATATAGTCCGCCAGGCCCTGCTGTCCGCCGAAGCCACCGACGCGCGTTTCACCGGCAATGCGGATGGGATCGCTGGTGCGCCCGGCCAGCGAGGAAATGACTCGGTATCCTTGTTCCACGAGCATTTTGGCCAGGCCGCGCGCCTCCGCGGTGCCTCCGAGAACAAGGATTGGCCGCTCAGACGCGCGCAATGATCGTCCCTTTACGATCCACGACGATGATTTCGACTTCGACGGGCGCGCCCTTCAGCGTCTGCAGTGCCGTGGCCTTTGCCTTCACGGCTATTGGCAGGGCGAGGTCGATTCCATTATCTCGCGCGGTTTCAAATACTTCCTGTGCTGTGTTGGCATTTTGAATCCGCTCGATCAGCTCCGCAGGTGCGCCAAGTTCCTTTGCTTCAGCGGCAAGAAACTCCATGCTGACCTGGCTGCGGGCGGAATGCAGGTCCAGTGCGCCCTGGGCGAGTTTCGTGAGCTTGGCGAAGCCGCCGGCGATGGTGAGACGCTCGATCGGGTGGACACGCAGATATTTGAGCAATCCACCGGCGAAATCGCCCATGTCGAGCAGTGCGATCTCAGGCAGATCATATAAGGATTGCGCTGCATCCTCCGATGTTGAACCGGTCGCGCCCAACACATGTTTCAGGCCCGCTGCGCGGCAGACGTCGATGCCACGGTGAATGGAATGAATCCAGGCGGCGCAGGAGAACGGATGCACGACACCCGTCGTGCCGAGGATCGATATGCCGCCGACGATCCCCAGTCGTGGATTCCAAGTCTGTTTGGCCAGTTCTTCTCCCTCAGGCACGGAGATGGCAATCACGAGGTCCGCCGGCAGGTCGTACTGAGCACAGATTTCGTTGCAGATGTCCGTCATCATCTTGCGCGGCACCGGATTGATGGCTGCTTCGCCGGGGGCGATCGGCAGGCCCGGCAATGTCACCGTGCCTACGCCTTCGCCAGCGACAAACTGAATGCCGCTTCCGGGCGGGGCAGGAAATACCGTCGATATTATAGTTGCGCCATGGGTCACATCGGGGTCATCACCGGCATCCTTCACGATGCCAGCCATAGCGTAGCCGTCGCCGAGGGATTCGATGGCGAGCTGGAAATGCGGAACTTCGCCCTTTGGCAGGATGATCGCTACAGGATCCGGAAATTCCCCCGTGATCAGCGCCAGAAGAGCAGCCTTCGTGGCAGCCGTTGCGCAGGCGCCCGTTGTCCAGCCCCTGCGCAATGGCCGTTCATGTGTCTCATCCTGCTTGCGCAAGCCAGCATCTGCTTCATCACTCATCCGGTTCTTATAGACCAGCTTCGATCGCAGTTGCATGATTTTTGCATTATGCTCATTCATGTTCGGCGGAAATTTATGCTATGCGCCAGCAGGCGGGGTGACTTATGAGCGCGAAAGTGAAATTGCCGAAACTCGAAGCGGGTCATGTATGGCTGGTGGGCGCCGGTCCGGGCGATCCCGGGCTGTTGACGCTGCATGCGTTGAACGGCATCGAGCAGGCAGATGTGATCATTTACGACGCGCTCGTAAATGAAGACTGCCTCTCCTATGCGAACTCGGCGGCAGCGCTGGAATATGCAGGAAAGCGGGGCGGCAAGCCTTCGCCTCAGCAACGCGATATTTCGTTGCGGCTGGTCGAACTGGCTCGAGCCGGCAAGAAGGTGGTTCGCCTGAAGGGCGGCGATCCGTTCGTCTTCGGGCGGGGGGGCGAAGAGGCGCTCATGCTGGTCGAACATGGCGTGCCGTTCCGCATCGTTCCGGGAATCACGGCCGGCATTGGCGGGCTGGCCTATGCGGGCATTCCCGTTACCCACCGGGAAACGAACCAGAGCGTCACCTTCCTGACGGGGCATGATGCGAGCGGCCTCGTACCCGATGCCATGGACTGGGCAAGCATAGCAAAGGGTTCTTCCGTCATCGTCATGTACATGGCCATGAAACACATAGGCACGATTGCGGCGCGGCTCATCGCAGGCGGGCGCGCAGCGTCCGATCCCGTCGCCTTCGTCTGCAATGCCACGACCAATGTGCAGCGGGTGGTGGAAACGACACTCGCGCAGGCCGAGGCGGATGTCGAGGCAGCAGGTCTTGAGCCGCCGGCGATCGTCGTGATCGGACAAGTGGTGCGACTGCGGAGCGCGCTGGACTGGCTTGGCGCGCTCGAGGGCCGGGTGCTCACGCGCGACCCTCTCGGTACGCGCAAGAAAAGAGATACCGCATGAAGGGAATACTGATTGGCGCTCCCGCATCCGGAAGCGGCAAGACGACCATCACTCTCGGGCTTTTGCGTGCATTGCAGGACGCAGGCGCCGATGTTGTGCCGGCCAAGGCCGGGCCCGACTACATAGATCCGGCATATCATGCCATCGCTGCGCGAACGAGTTGCATCAATCTCGACCCATGGGCGATGCGCCCCGACCTGATAAGCGCGCTCGCTGCACGCCATACGGAAGGCGGCAAGATGCTGCTCGTCGAAGGGATGATGGGTCTATTCGATGGGGCGATCGACGGGCAAGGCTCGGGTGCGGATCTGGCGCAGCGGCTGCAGCTTCCAGTTATTTTCGTCGTCGATTGCGCGCGTCAGTCGCAATCCATCGCCGCGCTGGTCAGCGGCTTCAGGGATTTCCGGCGCAATGTGATGATTGGCGGACTGATCCTGAACAAGGTCGGCAGCGTCCGGCATGAAAGCCTGCTGAGGCGGGCACTGCAGCCGGTGGGAATACCGGTGCTCGGGGTGGTCCCGCGCGATGCGGGCCTGGCATTGCCGGAGCGTCATCTCGGCCTCGTCCAGGCGGGGGAGCATCAGGATATCGATGATTTCATCGCCAATGCCGGAGAAGTCATTGCCGGCGCGGTCGATTTGCAGAGCATTCGCCAGATCGCGGGACGGTGGGGGCCAAGCGAATCCATGGCCAATGTGCAGCGCGTCCCGCCTTTGGGACAGCGGATCGCCGTGGCGCGGGACAATGCCTTCGCCTTTTCCTATGCTCATCTCATCGATGGCTGGCGCAGGCGGGGAGCAGAGGTCAGCTATTTCTCGCCGCTGGCCGACGAAGCGCCGGCGGTCGACAGCGATGCCATCTATCTGCCGGGCGGATATCCCGAGCTTCACGCGGGGAGGCTGGCCGCAGCGCAGGTTTTTGGCGACGGGATTCGCGAGGCTGCCGCCCGCTCGATTCCCGTCTATGGGGAATGCGGTGGCTATATGGTGCTGGGGGAATCACTTGAGGACGCGGAAGGCAATGAGCACAAGATGCTCGGTCTGCTGCCGTTGCGGACGAGCTTTGCCAAAAGAAAGCTTCATCTCGGCTATCGCCGGCTCCAGCCTCTCCCGGGTGGCCCGTTCGCCTCGCCGCTTACCGGCCATGAGTTCCACTACGCAACGATCGTCGAGGAAGGAAGCGCCCCGCGGCTGTTCCGGGTTCGCGATGCCTTGAACGAAGATCTGGGAGAAGCGGGACTGAGAAATGGCTCGGTTTCGGGTTCCTACATGCACATTATCGACTTGGCCTGAATGAAAAAGATCGAACATGGTGGCGCGCTCGACCGCGCCATGAGCCAATATGGCGGGGTCCGCAGCGACTGGCTCGACCTCTCCACGGGCATTAATCCCGAGCCGTTCCATTTACCCGATATGAGTTCCGATATATGGAACAGCCTGCCGGACGAGGGACTTTTGACCAAGGCGTTGAACGGCGCGCGAACCTATTATGGTGCAGCACCGGCCACTGCGATCGTGGCGGCACCGGGCACGCAGGCCCTGATCCAGCTCATGCCCTGGATGAAGCCGAGCGGCGAGGTGGCCGTGGTCGGACCGACCTATCAGGAACACGAGTTTTGCTTCGCCAAGGCCGGCTGGGCAATCCGCCATTGTTCGAGTTTGCGCGAGATTCCGGTCTCTGCGGGCGCTGTTGTCATCGTCAATCCGAACAATCCCGACGGCCGAAGCGTCGATCGGGCCGATCTGTTGAAACTTGCCGAGGAAATGGCGAATCGTCAGGGTTTTCTGGTCGTCGACGAGGCCTTCGCGGACATGCATCCGGAAAACAGCCTTGCCGCCGACGCCGGCAAAAAGGGTTTGATCGTCCTCAAATCATTCGGAAAGTTCTTCGGTCTGGCCGGTTTGAGGCTTGGATTCGCCCTGACATCACCGGAGACAGGGCTATTCCTGCGGGAAAGGCTGGGCCCTTGGGCCGTATCGGGGCCTGCGCTCGCCATTGCGGCGCATGCGTTTGCCGGCGGCGAGGCGTTGGATGCCTTTGCGTCGAGACTGCAGACGAGGCGCAAGCTGCTGAGCGAGGTGCTGGCTGCGCATGGTTTGATGGAGATCGGCGGCACGGCGCTTTTCTCGCTCGTCAGGCACGAACAGGCGCACGGGCTGCATGATTCTCTGTGCAGGCAGCGCGTTCTGACCCGAAAATTCGAGCATTTCGCGGACCGTCTTCGCTTCGGCGTGCCGCTCGATCGGAACGATGCCGACAAATTGCATCTTCGTCTTACTCTTGCTTTACGAGCGGCCCAAGCTGATTGGCCGAAGTGATGGATTGGGTGCAAATGGAAATCAATCTGCTGATATTGTTTCTTGCGCTGCTGGCCGACCGATATTTCGGCGATCCCGATTGGCTCTGGCGCACGATTCCGCACCCCGTCGTGCTATTCGGCAAGGCCATCGATTTTGTCGATCACAGGTTCAATCTGGCTGCCAATACCGACCAGCAGCGTCGGCGCGATGGTTTCTTGTCGGTGCTCGCACTCTTGCTTCTGGCAGCGCTGGTTGGTGCCGTCATTCACGCCGCACTTGCCCTCATCCCGCCCTTTGGCGGGCTGGTGGAGGCGCTTGTCGTGGCAGTGTTTCTGGCACAGAAGAGCCTCGGCGATCATGTCGAGGCCGTAGCAACCGCGCTGCGCGAGGAGGGCCTGGAGGGCGCGCGGCGGGCCGTGTCCATGATCGTCGGCAGGGATACGCAAGTGCTGGATGAGGCGGCGACCAGCCGTGCCGCGATCGAAAGCCTTGCCGAAAACAGTTCGGACGGTATCGTCGCGCCGGCCTTCTGGTATGCGCTGCTCGGACTTCCCGGATTGCTCGCTTACAAGATGCTGAACACGGCCGATTCGATGATCGGTCACCTGAATGACCGGCATCGCCATTTTGGACGCTTCGCCGCGAAGCTCGACGACGTGGCGAACTGGGTGCCGGCGCGGCTCACCGGGCTTCTGATCGCAGCCGCAGCCTGTCTCGTTCACGGCGGGAGCGCGGCCCGGCAATCCTTCGACGTGATGATGCGCGATGCCCGCCTGCATCGTTCGCCGAATGCCGGTTGGCCCGAAGCGGCGATGGCCGGCGCCATCGATGTGGCGCTGGCGGGACCGCGCGTCTATGGCGGGGCGGTCGCCAACGAACCCATGCTCAACGGTGCCGGCCGACGCGATGCGGGCATAGAGAATATCGAGGATGGCCTGCATATTTTCCGCGTCGCGACGGCCATATTCACGGGCGTGGTGGCGGTACTCTTCCTTGTCGGGCTGTTGTTCTGATCAGCGGGAGGAGGCCCTCGGGTCCAGCATGTCGCGCAGCCCGTCACCGAAAAGGTTGAGCCCGAGCACCGTCGCGACAATGGCGAGGCCCGGGAATATCGCCATGTGCGGCGCCACCCCGATCATCGTCTGGGCATCGAAGAGCATGCGGCCCCAGCTTGGCATCGGCGGCTGGGTCCCGAGCCCGACATAGGCAAGGCTCGCTTCCGCAAGGATGCCGAGCGAGAACTGTATCGTCGCCTGCACCATGAGCAGGTGCGAGACGTTCGGGAAGACATGATCGAAGGTGATCCGACGGTCGCTTTTCCCGGTCGAACGGGCGGCGAGGATATATTCCCGTGGCCAGATGGAAAGCGCTGCTCCCCGCGTCGCCCGGGCGAAAACCGGAATATTGAAGATACCGATGGCGATGATGGCGTTGAGCGCACCGGGGCCGAAGACCGCCGTGATCATGATCGCGGAAATGAGGGCGGGAAACGCAAATATGAGGTCATTCAGCCGCATCAGCGCGTCGTCGATCAGACCCCGCCGCTCTGCCGCCAACAGTCCGATGGGAACACCGATGCCGATGCCGATGGCAACGGCGGCAATGGCTACCGCGATCGACGTTCGACTGCCGACCATGACCATGGAAAGAATGTCGCGGCCGAAATGATCCGTGCCCATCCAGTGTCGCATCGAGGGAGGCTGCAACTTGCTGGCGATATCGATGGCGGTCGGCGGGTAGGGTGTCCAGACGAACGAGCAGAGGGCCGTCAATCCTACGACCAGCATGATGAGCAAGCCGATCTTGAAACGGGCTGGTGATTTGCGCCAACCGTTCATCGGTCTGCCGCCAGTCTTGGATCGATCAGAGCGTAGGAACAATCCACGAGAAAATTTATCAGGATGACCGTCGCGACGAGCAGGACGACGACGCCCTCGACGACGATGAGATCCCGCTGCGTGATGGATTGGAAGACGAGCCGCCCGAGACCCGGCAAATAGAAGACGTTCTCGATGATGATCGTGCCGGCCAGCAGGAACGCGAACTGCAGCCCCAGGATCGTCACCACCGGTATGAAGGCGTTGCGAAGAGCGTGGCGGTAGAGCACCTGCGCCGGGCTCAGTCCTTTGGCGCGGGCGGTGCGAATATAGTCCTCGGCCAGGGTTTCGATCAGGCTGGAGCGCGTTATCCGGGCGAGTATCGCTGCTTGCGGCAAGGCAAGGGCAAAGGCAGGCAGCAGCAGCGATTTAAGCGCTGTCCAGGTGCCGGTCTCCCAGCCTGCAAATCCACCGGCTGGAACGAGCCGCAAGGATATGGCGAACACGTAGACGAGAAGCAGCGCCAGCCAGAAATTCGGCAGTGCTATGCCGAGCTGCGTGGCGCCCATGATGGCGGTATCTGCGGGCCGCCCGCGCCGCGAGGCCGTGAATATTCCAATGGGGATCGCGATGGCGGTAGACAGGACAAGCGACAATACCGCCAGAGGCAGCGATACGACGACGCGCTCGCGAATGAGGTCGGCGACAGGAACGGCATAGGTATAGGAGCGGCCGAAATCCCCGGTCAGCATGCCGAAAAGCCAGCTGAAATAACGCATGAACAGCGGCTGGTTCAGTCCCATCTGTTCCTGGAGAGACCGTATGGCTTCCTCCGAAGCATTCATTCCCAGCATGATGCGGGCAGGATCGCCGGGGAGGATTTCAATGAGGGCGAAGATAACCGCGCTGGCCGCAAGAAGCGTCATAAGGCTTATGAACAGACGTCTGATCGCGTAATTTGCCATCGCTGCCCAATCCGCCTGCGAGCTTCAGTCGGTCCATCTGACATTGGTCAGATCATTCGCCTGGATCGGGCCATTCTCCCAAAGCCCCTCGACGCCGGCATCCCAGATACCCGTCTTGGGAAGCTGGAACAGGAAGGCCGCAGGCATATCGTCGGCGAGAACAGTCTGTGCCTCGCGGTAGAGTTCGGCACGTTGCGCCTGGTCCGAAGTCGCGGCAATGGTCTTGATCAGTTCCTTGAAGGCCGGATTGTTGTAGTTGAAATAGTAGTCGTCACGGGCAAATATATTGAGATCGTTCGGCTCCGTATGGGATACGATCGTCAGATCGTAATCCTTGCCCTTGAACACCTGGTCGAGCCATTGCGCCCATTCCAGTGGGACGATCTGGGCTTCTATGCCGATGGCCGCGAGCTGCGCCGCGATAATCTCGCCACCGCGCCGCGCATAGACGGGCGGAGGCAGTTTCAGCGTCGTCTTGAATCCCTGCGGGTGACCCGCCTCCGCCAGCAATTTCTTGGCAAGTTCCGGATCATAGGCCGATTTGGCGGTCAGATCGGTATAGGCTGCATGGTGCGGCGGGAAGAACGAGCCTATCGGCGTCCCAAATCCGAACATTGTTCCATCGATCAGTGCCTTGCGATCGATCGCATGCGCGATCGCCTGCCGGACTTTCAATGCGTCGAATGGAGGTTTGGCATTGTTCATGCCCAGAACCGTCTCGCCTTCGGTCGTGCCGATCACCACCTTGAAACGCGGATCGGTCTGGAATTGCGGTACCGTTTCATAGCTCGGAAACACCGGAAAAGCTTGAACATCGCCGGCAAGAAGCGCTGCCGTGGCGGCGGCAGGGTCCGGTATGATGCGGAACGTCGCCTTCTCCAGCGCCGGTTGGCTGCCCCAATAGGCGGTATTGCGCAATAGTGTGATCTGCGATCCCTTGGCCCAATTGCCGAATTTGAACGGGCCTGTGCCTACGGGTCTTTCCTTGTTTGTCGCGGCCGTTTCCGGTGCCACGATCACCGCGTCTCCCCAGCCCATATTATAGAGGAAATCGCCATCCGGTTGTTTCAGCGTGATGCGCACCGTCAGCGGATCGACGATCTCAACATTCTCGATACCTTCGAACAGTACCTTCTGCGCATTGACGGATTTCGCGTCGCGGGCGCGATCCAGCGAGAATTTCACATCTTCCCCGTCGAAAGTCGTGCCATCGTGGAAAAGCACCTTGCCATGAAGCTTGAACGTATAGACCCGGCCATCGTCGGAAATGTCCCAGCTCTCCGCCAATGCAGGTAGAACTTCGCCATTCGCGCCTATCCGTGTCAGTCCTTCGAACACATTCGCATAGACGATCTCGTCTATCGCGGCAGCAGCGCCGGCGGTGGGATCGAGATGCGGCGGCTCAAGGACGACACCGAGCACCAGATCGCTCCTGGCGGCATGGGCGCTCGCCGATCCAAGGACCAGCGTCAAGGCAAGCAGCGCAGATCTCCACAACGTCATTCTACCGTTTCTCCAGTATTCGGTGCTCGTGAATCGATATGTAGCGCGTTTCGTGCTGCGAGCACAGCAGGAGCCGGATATCGATGAATCCGGCATCAAACTTTGCGCGGGAAATGTCGTTTGCGTGTTTGTAGATTGGAATTGTTCTTATAAAACTGGTGTCACAGAGTAAAGCGAGCGGGGCAGCGCGTCATGACGTCAGAACCAGATCTGACCCTAACCGAACCGGTGGGTGACGCTATTGCCAAGACCACATGCTACATGTGCGCCTGCCGCTGCGGCATCGACGTGCATCTGAAGGACGGCAAGATCCGCTATATCGAGGGCAATCGCGACCATCCGATCAACAAGGGCGTCCTCTGCGCCAAGGGCTCGGCCGGCATCATGCAGCACTATTCGCCAGCGCGGCTGCAGGCGCCTCTGCTGCGCACCGGGCCAAGGGGGTCGGGCGAGTTCAAGACGATCAGCTGGGAGGAAGCGCTGTCGCTCGCGGTCGAATGGTTGGCGCCGATCAGGGAGACGGCGCCTCAGAAGCTGGCGTTTTTCACGGGACGCGACCAGAGCCAGGCGCTGACGAGCTTCTGGGCGCAGAATTTCGGCACGCCGAATTATGCCGCGCATGGCGGTTTCTGCTCCGTGAACATGGCGGCCGCCGGGATTTATACGATCGGCGGCGCTTTCTGGGAGTTTGGCGCGCCGGATTGGGACAAGACCAAACTCTTCGTCCTGTTCGGCGTCGCGGAAGATCATGATTCGAACCCGATAAAGATCGGCATATCCAAGCTGAAAAAGCGGGGAGCGCGCTTCGTCTCGGTCAATCCGATCCGCACCGGATATTCAGCCGTGGCGGACAATTGGATCGGCATTCGTCCCGGGACCGATGGCTTGCTCATCCTGTCGATCATCCATCAATTGTTTCTCACCGGCAGGATCGACCTCGATTATCTCCAGCGTTACACGAATGCGCCCTGGCTGGTCATCGACAATCCGGGAGGAGAGGACCACGGCCTCTTCCTGCGCGACGATCTTGGCAAGGCGCTGATACGCGACCGCGGGACGGGTGCCCTGGTCAGGTTCGATGCGTTCGGGCATTCCCCCGATCTCAACGCGGACTTCGTCCTTGCGGACGGTCGCAAGGTGCGCAGCGTATTGCGGCTGATGGCCGAGAAATATCTCGATCCCAGATATGCGCCCGAGGCTGTGGCGGAGCAGACCGGGATCGATGCGGCGACCATACGAGGGCTGGCTGCGGAGATAACCCGCGTTGCCTTTGAGGAAGAGATCATCCTGCAGCAACCCTGGACGGACATGAAAGGCGAATATCACGAGGTGATGATCGGGCGGCCGGTCAGCTTCCACGCCATGCGCGGGATTTCAGCGCATTCGAACGGATTTCAGACGGCGAGGGCGCTGCACGTCCTTCAGACCATCATCGGCTCCATCGATTGCCCTGGCGGCTATCGCTACAAGCCGCCATACCCGAAACCCGCGACGGCTCACCCTCGCCCGCACGGGAAACCGGCACATGTCCAGCCCGGCAATCCGCTGGCAGGACCGCATCTCGGCTACCCCCTTGGGCCGGAGGATCTGCTCGTAGACGATCAGGGCAAGCCACAACGCATCGACAAGGCGTTTTCCTGGGAAGCTCCGCTTTCGGCGCACGGCATGATGCACATGGTGATCGCCAATGCCTGTGCCGGTGATCCCTATCCTGTGGATGTCCTGTTCCTCTATATGGCCAACATGGCCTGGAACTCGTCGATGAACACGCGCGGCACCATCCGGATGCTCGAGGAGCGCGATGAAACGACGGGCGAGTACAAGATACCGCGAATCATCTATTGCGACGCCTATTCATCGGAAATGGTGGCCTATGCGGATCTCGTCCTGCCGGATACGACCTATCTGGAGCGCCATGACTGTATCTCATTGCTGGACAGGCCCATATCGGAACCCGACGCGGTTTGCGACGCGGTCCGCTGGCCGGTACTTCAGCCAGAGCGCGACGTTCGAGGCTTCCAGTCGGTTCTGATCGATCTCGGTGCGCGCCTCGGACTTCCGGGCTTCGTCGATCCGCAGGGGCAACCGCTCTACCGCGATTATGCGGACTACATCGTCAATCACCAGCGCAAGCCCGGTATCGGACCGCTGTCCGGCTGGCGGGGTGAGGATGGACTGGACGAGGGCAGGGGACAACCCAACCAGAGCCAGCTCGACCGCTACATCGGCAATGGCGCCTTCTGGCAGAAGCATATTCCGGCCGAGGCACTCTACTTCAAGCACCACAACGCCGCCTATCAGCAATTCGCCATCGATATGGGGTTTTTCGATACGCCGCAGCCGGTGACGATACAGCTTTATCTGGAAACCCTGCAGAAGTTCCGGCTGTCGGGCGAAGGCGTGCGCGAGCCGGTGGCGCCTGAGCCATACAGGCAGCGGCTGGTGGATTATTTCGATCCCCTGCCGGACTGGTACATGCCTCTCGAAGAGCAGCAAACCGACAATTCGGTCTTTCCCTTCCACGCGCTGACGCAAAGGCCCATGGCCATGTATCATTCCTGGGGCTCGCAGAATGCCTGGCTCAGACAGATACACACCAGAAACCCGCTTTATGTTCCGGGACCGATCTGCAACGAACTCGGCCTGAGCGACGGTGATTGGGCATGGGTCATCTCCAGCCATGGCCGGATCAAATGCGAGATCGCCCGCATGGATGCGGTAAATTCGAAGACGCTGTGGACGTGGAATGCCATCGGCAAGCGCAAAGGCGCATGGGCGCTCGAGACGAACGCGCCGGAAGCCAATAAGGGCTTCCTGCTCAACCATCTCATCCATGAATTGCTGCCGCCAAAGAGCGACGGCATGCGCTGGTCCAATTCCGACCCGATCACCGGGCAGGCCGCCTGGTATGATCTGCGCGTGCGTATCGAAAAGGCCGAGCCCGGTCTTGAACTGGCCGAGCCGTCCTTTGCGCCGGTCGGGCGTCCGGCGGGCCAGGCCCGCGCGGCCAGCGAACTGCGCTATGGCCAGGAGTGGAGCAAGCAATGACCAGTCTTCCGCAGGATCGCGGTACAACCAGTCTCGGGCTGGTCATCGATCTCGACGTATGTGTCGGCTGCCACGCATGCGTCGTCAGTTGCAAGGAATGGAACACTGGCGGATATGGCAGCGCGTTGTCCGACCAGCATCCTTATGGAGACGACGTCTCGGGTACGTTCCTCAACCGCATTCACAGCTACGAGGTCGTCCCGGAAGGCGGCGAGGTGATCGGCGAGGCCGGACAGGCCCGTATCGTCCACTTTCCGAAATCATGCCTCCACTGCGAGGATGCGCCTTGCGTCACCGTCTGCCCCACCGGAGCGTCATACAAGCGCGCAAGCGACGGCATCGTTCTGGTGGACGAGACCAAATGTATCGGTTGCGGGCTGTGCGCTTGGTCCTGTGCCTACGGCGCTCGCGAGATGGATCTGGCTGCCGGCGTCATGAAGAAATGCACGCTGTGCGTGGATCGCATCTACAATGAAGCGCTGCAAGAGGAAGATCGGGTTCCGTCCTGTGTCCGTACCTGCCCGGCGAACGCTCGCCATTTCGGCGATCTTGGCGACCCGCGATCCGAAGTTTCCATCATGGTTGCCGAGCGCGGCGGCTATGACCTCATGCCTGAACAGGGCACACGGCCAACCAACAAATATCTGCCGCCGCGACCAAGAATATCCCTGGCCGACCAGCAACCTGCCATGCCGCTGGCGGAGAACACGGAAGGCGCTCGCGGTTTCTTCGCCTGGCTGGACAAGACGCTGGACCGGATCTGACGCAATGCATCCAGCCTATTCGATGATCATATTCACGGTACTGTCAGGCCTGGGCTATGGGCTTGCCGTCGTTCTTGGCCTTGGCGGGCTCGAGCCTTCGCTGCCATCGACGGTGCTGGCCCATATCCTGGCGCTGGTGCTCATAGCGGCGGGATTGATCGCGTCGCTCTTCCACCTCGGCAATCCGCAACGGGCATGGCGCGCGCTCAGCCAATGGCGGTCGAGCTGGCTGTCGCGCGAAGGCGTGATGGCGCTTGGAACCTTCGTGCCTCTGACATTGAACGCCGGGCTGTTGCTGTTCACAGGACAGTCGGAGCCCATCCTCGGCTATATCGGCGCCGCCGGCGCCATGCTCACCGTGTTCTGCACGTCGATGATCTACACGTCGCTGAAAGGCATAGACGCCTGGCACAGCGCCCTGACGCCGGCCTGCTTCCTGCTCTTGTCGCTGACGGGGGGCGTTCTGCTCGCCGCCTGTTTCGCCCCGGGCACGAGGCTGCTTGCCGGCGCGGGATTGCTGCTGCTCCTCGGCGCGATGGCCAGCAAATTGGCGTGGCGCAGGCGGATGTTGCGAAACCAGCCGCTCTCGACACCGGAAAGCGCGACAGGGCTGGGCGGTATCGGCCGGGTGCGGCTATTCGAACGTCCCCATACGCTCGACAATTATCTCACGCGGGAAATGGGCTACCGCGTCGCGAGGAAACATTCGGCGAAGCTGTGGGCCATTGCGCTTGTCTGCGCTTTTCTGCTGCCGGCGGCACTGCTGCTGCTTTCCCTGGCGCTGGGCGGCCTGCCCTTGCGTTCGGTGCTCGTCTTCGCCGTTCTGAGCCATTCTGTCGGCGTTCTGGTCGAGCGTTGGCTGTTCTTCGCGGAGGCAAGGCACGCCGTGATGAATTATTATTGAGCGACCATGACCCTAGCTGTTCCAGCGCTTGTGGAACCACATCCATTGGCCGGGATATTCGCGGACCCAGGCTTCCACCTTGTCGTTCAGCGCCTGCGCGGTCGCAGCTATATCGACGCCGCCCTTTTCATCGCGCGGCAGCTCCATCTTTTCCTCGAGTTCGAGACGAAACCGGCCGCCAGGAAGGCGGACGCAGCGCGCCGGATAGACGTCGCATTCATATTGCCGCGCCAGCTTCGCGAGGAGCGGGTTCGTCCTGCACGGCCGGCCGAAGAATGTCGAGGGTACGCCCCGACGGAACTTCTGGTCGACCAGCATGCCCACATTGCCGTCCGCGTTGAGGACTGTCGCGAGCGACCAGGCGGCACCCGCCTTTGAAGGTACGAGATGACCCATATTCGTGCGCCGGGCGCTCAAGATCTTCTTGGCGACATAGGGATTGTTGGGCGGGCGGAACAACGCGGTGACGTTCAGATCGAACGTGGCCGCGCATATCGGCAGCAGTTCGAAATTCCCCGTATGGCCGGTGAAGAAGATGTGAGGACGGTCCTTTTCGTCGCGGATGCGCTCGAAGATCTCGCGTCCCTTCACCTCGACGAGGCCCGTTTCGTCGCTGTGCGGATCATAGTCGAATATAGCGTCGAGGAAGATGTACTCGCCGGTGAGGCGCGCCATGTTGCCCCACATTTCGCGCGCGATCGTCTGAAGCTCGGCTTCGTCCTTTTCCGGATAGGCCTTGCGCAGATTGTTCATGGCGACCCTGTGGCGGCCGAGCCAGGGGCCAACCCGTCGCGCAGCGGAATCCAGAAAATTCATCGCTGCCCTTGCCGGCAAGAGCTGCAGCAACCGCAAGATGCCGAACACGAAATGAGCGGACAGCCAGTAGTTGAACATTTTCAACTTCTGGCTCCACCGGAAGAGGGCGAGCTTGTATTTGAGCTTCATTGCTGGATCAATTGATGCGCAATATGATCTTGCCGAACACGTCGCGGCCTTCCATTCGCTTCAACGCGGTATCGATATCGTCGAAACCGACTTCGGTGTCGATGACCGGATGAACCAGGCCGCGCGCCATCTTCTGCATGGCGTCAGCCATGTTCTCCATCCGGCATCCGAAGGAACCGAGCAGCTTCAACTGCTGCTGGAACAGCATCATCAGATTCATGCTTGTCGAGACACCCGATGTCGATCCGCAGGTGACGAGGCGTCCGCCACGCTTGAGCGAGAGCATCGAGCCGGCCCAGGTATCGGCGCCGACATGTTCGAACACGACGTCGACGCCCTTCTTCTTTGTCAGTTTTCGGACGACGCCTTCAAAGCGGTCTTCACGGTAATTGATGACATGATCGGCGCCGAGCGCCTTGGCCTTTTCGATCTTGCTGTCCGAGCCAACCGTCGTGATGATCGTACAACCGATCTTGCGAGCCAGCTGGATCGCGGCCGAGCCTATGCCGGAGCCGCCCGCATGGATCAGGATCGTTTCGCCGGGCTCGAGCTTGGCATTGTCGAAGAGCATGTGCTCTACCGTGCCGAAGGTGACGGGCGCGACCGCCGCGCCGATTTCATCGACACCGGGAGGGGCCGGTACCAGCAGCCGCGCCGGCAGATTGACCTTCTCCTGGGCGAAGCCGTCGAGATGAAAACCATGAACGCCGGAGACATGCTCGCAGAGATTGTCGCGGCCTTCCCGGCACGGACGGCAGAGGCCGCAGGTACGGGCCCCGTAGATCGAAACGAGCTGGCCCGGAAGGAGGTTGGCCACACCCGGACCAATGGCGTCCACGACGCCGGAGGCCTCGGCCCCGATCGTCAACGGCATTTTGCGTTTCGCGAATGCCATGCCGCGCCAACCCCAGACGTCGATATGATTGAGGGCGACGGCCTTGATATTGACGGTGACCTCGCCGGCAGCCGGCGGAGGCGGGGGTGCCAGATCGACGATCTCGAGTTTGCGGTCTTCAACCAGTTGTAATGCGCGCATATCCGTTTTCCTTTTAGGGAAGGGGATTAGTGCGGTTCTGCAGTCATTACAAGACAGGTATTTTGTCCGCCAAAGCCGAAGGAGCTGGAAAGCACCGTAGAGACGCTGGCTTCGCGCTTCACATTGGGCACGACGTCGAGGGCGATCGCCGGATCGGGGTTGTCATAATTGATCGTCGGCGGAATGGTCCCGGTCTGGATGGTGAGAACCGAAAAAACCGCCTCGATCGCGCCGGCCGCGGTCAGAGTGTGCCCGATCATCGACTTGTTCGACGAGACCGGAAGCGACGATATCCTTTCGCCAAAAACGGTGGAAAGCGCCAGATATTCCATCTTGTCGTTTTCCGGCGTGGAAGTGCCATGCGCATTGATGTAGTCGATGGCGTCTTCCTTGATGCCGGCGTCATCGAGCGCCGCACGAACGGCGCCGATGGCTGGCGATCCATCGGGTTTCGACCGCGTACGGTGGAAATCATCCGCTTTTTCACCGCATCCGCGCATGATGCCCAGGATATTTGCGCCGCGGGCAACCGCCGCTTCGAGCGATTCCATGACCAGCGCACCGCTGCCTTCAGCCATCACGAATCCATCGCGATCCTTGGAGAACGGCTTGGCGGCCTTGTGGGCAGGATCATTCTGCGTGGAGAGCGCGGACAGCAGCGAGAACCGGATCAGAGCTTCAGCGGAGACCGAGCCGTCGGTTCCGATCGAAAGCACCCTGTCGCTCTCGCCGCGCCGGATCGCCTCGACGCCAAGCTGGATCGCCGTGGCGCCGGACGCACAGGCGGTCGAAAGCGTGATCGGCAGGCCCCGCGTGCCGAAAGTATCAGCGAGACGCTCGGCGATGAAGCCGAACTCGGCCGTATTGAACATTTCCGTGTGAGCCTGCTGGCGGCAGGCGGCAAGCAGCAGATCATATCCGGGCTCGCCTTCGCTCTTCACCGCTGCATCGAGGGCAAAGCGATTGCGCCATTCGAGTTCGACCGGGGGGGCTGCCAGAAAAAGCGGGCCACCGAAATCATCCGTCTTGAAGCCCGCCTGCGCGATTGCCTCTTCAGCAGCCAGCGAGGCCAGTTTCTCGGAGAGCGCCGAAGCGCCCTTGCTGCTTTCCTCGAGGAAATCGACGGTTCCAGCGATCTGCGTGCGCAGATTGTCCAACGCAAAACGGGTGATCGTATGAATGCCGGACGTGCCAGAGGTAAGCGCGGTCCAGTTTTCCTGCTTGCCCTGTCCGAGCGACGAAACGACGCCGAGCCCCGTGATGGCAACCAATGGACGGCCTAGATGATCGGTATATTTGGACATGGAGATATCCTTTAAACCTTGGTCAGGCGGGCGACGCCTTCGCTGCGCGTGGCGCCGATGGAGGTTGCTATCGCACTCGTGACCTTCGCCGGTCCGGCCTTCTCGTGCTCGCTGTCGAGCGGAGCGAACGCCTGTCCCTTGAACACGGTAAGCGCCGCGATCGCCACAGCCAACGGGAATTGCGCCTCGCGCATATGGCCGGTTTTCGTCGCCAATCCGCGAATGGCGGAACTTTCGAACGAGTCCAGCACCGCTTTCTCGGCTGCGGTCACCCGCTTGGCCCCGCTTGCGCCGGAAATGATGAGATCGGCAGTGCTCTCCGCGCTGGCTGCGCCGAGAAGCTTGGCTATCGTCGTTTCCAGATCCTCGCGGTTGCGCCTCGTCTGCTCGCCGAAGACATTATCGATTGCCGCATAGGCGCGTGCGCCGCGCTGCTTCGCATGGTCGGCGCTTTCGAGCACCAGAAACGCACCACCGGATCCGGTGACGATACCGCCGCCGCTGGCATTCTCGCGCTGCCATAGCGGCGACCAGCCATCGGTCTTGAGCATCTGGTTGAGCTCGAACCCCAGCAACATATCCGGATGTTCGGCATTATACGCGCCGCCAACGAGCGCATGCGTGCTCTGCCCGGCACGGATGCGCGAGACGGCGGTGTCGATAGCGGAAATCCCCGAACCCTCTTCGCCCATGAAGGTGCGCGAGGATCCCGTAACCTTGTGGACGATGGAAATATTGCCGGCGAGAAGGTTGGAAAGCTGGGCAAGGAACAATGTCGGCCGAAGTTCCGTCGACAGTTTCTCGTTCAGCATCGTGCCAAGATCGTTGCGGCCGCGGGCCTCGGCAAGAATCTGCGTGTCGACCGCGACATCGCGCTCGCCGCCACCGGCTGCGACGACCATGTCCATGGTCGTGCATAGCGCCTCGTTCTCCTTGATGCCGGCATCCTGGAGGGCCAGCCCGGCGGTATAGGTGCCGATCCGCTGCCAGGTTTCCATCTGGCGCTGGTCGCCGCGCTTCGGAATCTGGTTGTTCCAATCGACTTCCGTCAGCGGATGCACCGTATAGGGGTTGAACCTGTCGCTGTCCGTTCGGGGCGCCGACGCATCGTTCAGCGCCTGCCAATGCGCCTCGACGCCTTCTCCAAGCGAAGAAATAAGTCCGATGCCAGTGATAAGGACGGTATTGTTCTGCATTTTTCGCAACACCGCTTTACGGTGGACCCGGTTGATCGAGAAGAGAGCGGCAGGCCGGTCTGGATCAGGCCTTCTTCGCAGCGACGAGTTCGTCGATCTTGGCGCAAAGGTTCTTCAGCACGAAATATTCTTCGGTCGGAACCTTGCCGTCATTGACTTCCTGCGTCCACTGTTCCAGCGGAATCTTGATGCCGAACGCCTTGTCGATCGCAAAGACGATGTCGAGGAAGTCGAGACTGTCGATACCGAGATCGTCGATCGTGTGGCTCTCGGGGGTGATCGAGTCGCGATCGATTTCGCTCGTTTCAGCAATGATATCGGCAACTTTGTCGAATGTATCGGACAATGGATGTTCCTTTGTGTTGTAGGTGCCTTCGGCAAGGCACAGATGCTTCATGGGGCGCTATCTAGCTTTTTTCACGGCGCAGGGAAAGACCCATGCGCCTCGTGCAATTCAATCGAATATAATTCGTCCAGCGACATTTATCGTCTGTCCATCTTTCGCGGGCGCCACGACAACTGCTTCGGAAGGGCGCGGTGTGATGCCGGTCAGGGCCGCAATATGGTTGCGATCGGTCATGATTACCAGATTTCCCTTGCCTTGAAATGTGTTGATGGCGGCGCGAAGCGCCTCGGTCTGCTGCTGGTCCGCCCCCGTGTCGAGCGATGGCAGGACTTCGGCGGCGACGGAACCGAACGAAAGACGTGCTGTTTCACGGGCAGCGCAGGAGGAACTCGTCAACAGCTTCTCGATGCGTATCGAGCGGGCGGCAAAACGCGCACCAAGCTTTTGCGCCAATTGGTGGCCACGGTCGGAGAGGACCCTTCCGCTGCACTCGTCATCGCCCGGCTGGGCAGCGGCTCTCGGCGTTTCTCCGGCTTGCAGCAATATCGTATAGCCGCCGCTCTGGATGCGCGCCCAGGCTGCCTCCGTCGCCACGGCGCTTGGAACCATGGAGGCGAGCAGCAGACACAGCAAGGCTGCGGTCGCCAGATAAGGGAATCTTGCAGGCATTGGTCCTCCTTACCAGTCGAAATGGGGATTTGCTCGCAAAAAGTGAAGGAGAACGGCCGTTCACCCTTGCGACCCGCGCCCGGCGGGCTTATTGCGGATGGCGATGGGCCTCGTTCAGACAATTCTCGTTGTGTTCGGTGTGATTGCCATCGCTTACGCCGCTGCACACTTCAAGTTGCTGGATGAGCGCGTGGGCGATGGGCTGTCCGAATTCGTGTTCATGATCGCTGCACCATTGCTGCTCTTCCGCACGATGGTCACCGCCGATTTCCATGGCACTGCGCCATGGGGGCTGTGGATCGCCTATTTCAGCGGCGTCACGATTGCATGGGCTGCCTCGGATATTGCGATCAAACTCCTGTTCGGGCGCGACAATCGAGCCGGGGTGGTCGCGGGTGTTTCCGGCTCGTTCTCCAATCTCGTATTCCTGGGCATGCCGCTCGTACTCGGCGTGTTCGGACAGCCCGGATTTGCAGTCCTGTCCCTGATCGTCGCCGTTCACATGCCCATCATGATGGCCGCATCGATCTGCCTGCATGAAGTCGCGCTGCGCCGCGACAAGGTGTTCGATGGAGAACATAGTTTCACCGCGGTGGTGCGATCCTTTTTTACGAGCCTGCTGCGCAATCCCTTCGTGCTGGGGATATTGGGCGGCTGGCTCTGGCGATTCGCAGGTTTGCCCATGCCGCAGACCGTCGATGCGCTGATCGGCACGCTGGCCAGCGTGGCCGGTCCGGTTGCGCTCTTCGCCATGGGAATGGGCCTGAAGAAATTCGGTGTTTCGGGCAATATCGCCGCGGGTCTCGCCATGTCCGTGATCAAGCTGATGATCATGCCGGCAGCGGTGCTCGGCGCCGTGCTGTTGCTGGGGTTACCGGCGTTTACCGCGAAAATTGCGGTGGTATCGGCGGGCCTGCCAGCCGGCGTCAACTCATATCTCATCGCGACGCGATTCGGCACCGGCCAGGCGCTCGCTTCCAATTCCATGGTGATGGCCACGGGTCTTTCCGCAGCAAGCCTCTTGTTCTGGATATTCGTCGTCACCCATATCTACGGCTAGGACGGTTTGCCCCGTTGCAGCTTTCGCGGAAAAAGAGCAGGGTACCGATGGCCCCGACCAGGCGGCTTTGCTGACAGCAATTAAGGTTCATCCAGTACGGACGCTACCAGGACCATAACCCTCAGAATTCAGGGAGACTATGATGTTGCAGAAATCCAGCCAGTTCATGAAGCAGGCCAATCTCATCGACGGAGCGTGGGTCGCGGCAGATTCAGGCAAGACGATCGACGTCATCAATCCCGCGACCGGGCTGAAGATCGGCACGATTCCGAATTCGGGCAAGGCCGAGACGCAACGGGCAATCGATGCCGCCGCCGAGGCCTTCAAGTCCTGGCGCAAGACTTCGGTGCTGGAGCGATCCAAGCTCATGCGCAAGCTGCACGATCTCATCCTTGAGAATAAGGACGCACTTGCCGAGCTCCTGACCATGGAGCAGGGAAAATCCCTGGCAGAGTCCAAGGGCGAAGTCGGCATGTCCGCCGCCTATATTCTCTGGTACGCAGAGGAAGCCCGCCGGATGTATGGCGACGTCATTCCTTCACCATGGGCCGACCGGCGGATCATGATCACGAAGGAACCGGTCGGCGTCGTTGGCGCGATCACGCCATGGAATTTCCCGTCATCCATGCTGGCGCGCAAGATCGGCCCCGCCTTGGCGTCCGGATGCACGGTTGTGGTGAAGCCCGCCACGCAGACGCCCTATTCGGGACTTGCCTGGGGCGCGCTGTGCGAGGAGGCCGGTATCCCGAAAGGCGTCGTCAACATATTGACAGGTTCGGCAACCGAGATCGGCGGAGAGCTGACCAGCAATCCCCTGGTGCGGAAGATCACCTTCACGGGCTCCACGGAAATCGGCAAGATTCTCATCAAGCAGGCAGCTGATACGGTCAAGAAGGTTTCGATGGAGCTTGGCGGCAATGCCCCATTCATCGTCTTCGACGACGCGGATATCGACCGCGCGGTCGAAGGTGCAATCATGGCCAAGTTCCGCAACTCCGGCCAAACCTGCGTATGCACCAACCGGTTCCTGGTGCAGGCCGGCATCTATGACCGCTTTGTCGAGAAGTTCGCGGCTGCCACCGACAAGCTCAAGGTCGGTGACGGACTGGAATCCGGCACGCAGCAAGGGCCGCTGATCGATGAAAAGGCCGTTCAGAAGGTGGAAGAATTCATCGATGACGCGAAGAAGAAGGGCGCGAAGATCGTCACGGGTGGAAAGCGCCATGCGCTCGGCGGCAGCTTCTTTGAACCCACCGTCATTGGCGACGCCAAGGTCGACATGCTGTTCACCTCGGAAGAGATATTCGGCCCCGTCGCTCCGGTCTACAAGTTCGAGACGGAACAGGAAGCAATCGACCTCGCAAACAACACGCAGTTCGGTCTCGCCAGCTATTTCTATACACAGGATCTCGGCAGGGCGTTCCGCGTCTCCGAGGGATTGAAATACGGAATGGTCGGCATCAATGAGGGCCTGATCACGACGGTCGAAGCTCCGTTCGGCGGCGTGAAGGAATCAGGACTCGGCAAGGAAGGCGGTCATCAGGGCATCGAGGACTATCTCGATACCAAATATGTCTGCCTTGGCGGTCTCGGGCTCTGATCAAGAGATCGGCATGATGGAAACCGAAATATTCGGCCATGCGCCGTCTGGCGAGCCTGTCCACCGCATCACTATTTCCGGTGGTGGACTGACCGCCAAGGTCCTCACCTGGGGCGCAGTCATCCAGGACCTGCGTCTGAAGGGGCATGAACATCCCCTGGTGCTGGGCTATCGGAATTTCGAGGACTACCCGGCATATTCGCCCTATCTCGGTGCGACGATCGGGCGCTCGATCAATCGGATACGCAATGGCGAACTTGTGCTCGACGGCGCAACCTTTGAACTCGAGAAGAACTTCAAAGGGTTGCACAATATTCATGGCGGCAGCACCGGTGCAGGCAAGCGCGTCTGGCAGGTGGTGGCAGTCGGGCCGGATTATGTCACGCTCACCATCACCCTTGCCGATGGGGAGTGCGGGTTTCCGGGGAATCTCACCATTACCTGCACCTATATGCTGGAAGCCAAAGGTACGTTGGTCGTGCGACTCGATTCCGTCACGGACAAGCCGACGATCTGCAATCTCGCCCATCACAGCTATTTCAATCTGGAAGATGGCGGAGCGACCGACGCGCTCGACCATGAGGTCATGATCGCGGCCGACGCCTTTCTGCCGGTCGACGCCGACCTTCTTCCGGATGGGCGTGTTGTGCCGGTTGCCGGAACCAGCCATGATTTCCGCGTGGCTCGGCCTGTCCGGATGGAGCAGGACGGCCGCCAGATCGTCTACGACAATAATTTCTGCCTCTCCAGCCAGAGGCAGCCCCTGCGGCAGGTCGCTTCGGTCCGGGGACCCCGCTCAGGCATTGAGATGTCTGTGCTGACGACCGAGCCGGGCGTGCAGTTCTACGCAGCCAACACGCTTGGCGGGCGCCCGCCGATCGGCCTGACCGGCCAGCCATATGAAAACTATGCCGGCCTCTGTTTCGAAGCCCAAAGCTGGCCGGACGCCACGCATTATCCGTATTTTCCACAAGCCGTACTGCGCCCGGACCAGGCTTACCGTCAAATGACGAAATATAGTTTCAGGCAGAATTAGTCTGATCCACCGGAATGACGCCGAACGCCTTCCGCGCCTCCTTCATGGGCGCAAGCGCGCCATGATATTCGACTACCCGCGCGGCTACACGATGCGCTGCCGCAGCTGAAGACACCGGATCCATTCCTGCGACGCGGGCCGAAATGTAGGCGCCGTTGAAACTGTCGCCAGCGCCGGTGGTGTCAACCGCCCGTGCGGCAATCGCAGGCACGCTCGTCTGCTGGCCGTTCTCGACGACCAGCGCCGGAGCGGTGCCGTCCTTGACGATGATTTCCTTGACGCCGTAGCTGGCGATCCTGGCTGCTGTCTCCTCGGGCGTCGCGTCGCCGAAAAGAGCATTTTCATCCGGAAAGGTCGGAAGCGCGATGTCCGAGACGTGGAAGGCATTGCTCAGTGCCTGCTTCGCCGTTTCGGCATTTTCCCACAGGCGCGGCCGATAATTGGCATCGAATATGACCGTTGCGCCAAGTCGGCGGGCGCCGCTCACGGCGCTTAGAAGGTTCTGGCGCGCCCTTGGACTCAATATGCCCATTGTTATACCGGAGAAATAGATGATCCTCCGCCCCTCAAGGCTGCGCTGGAGCGCATCCATGTCATCCGCGAGCTGACGCGCTGCCGAATCGCTGCGCCAATAGGTGAAGGACCGTTCCGCTTCCGTGAGCGTGATCGCGTAGAGCCCGGGGCGCGCGCCGGTAATGGTGGGGCTGTGGGCTGTTTTGATGCCGTTCTCCGCCAGGAATGCGCGTTGTTTGTCCGAGAAGGGATCGTCGCCGAAGGCGGTGACATAATCGACCGGGAAATCTGCCGGGGCGAGGGCGCGTACATACCAGGTGGTGTTGAGCGTGTCTCCGGCAAAGCCCATGCGCCATTGGTCGCCATTTGCTCCGGAAAGCTCGATCATACATTCGCCGATTGCAGCAAAACCGCCCATGTGAACCTCTTTCTTCCGTACTGGGGCGAACTGATATACTAGCTGGTTGCCGCTGTCATGGGCTAAAACGGGCCGCGTGTCACAATCGGTTCGTGAAGGCGTGTTAGTCGGCGAAGGCAAGCAAGGGAGAAACGAATGTCACGGATTACCACGATCGAGCAATTGGAAGCGATCTATGATGCCGGCGTCACCGAGGCATCGACAGCCAAGGTCGCCGCCCACATCACACCGGAATATCGCCTGCTCATTGAGGCCTCGCCCTTTGTCGCCCTTGCTACCAGTGGACCGGAAGGCCTCGATTGTTCGCCGCGCGGCGACCTGGCGGGCTTTGTGCGTGTTCATGATGCGAATACGCTGATGATGCCGGACCGGCGCGGCAACAATCGAATCGATTCCCTGCGGAATATTGTCCGCGACCCGCGCGTCGGGCTGCTATTTCTCATTCCCGGCCTGACCACCACATTCCGCGTCAATGGCAAGGCCTATATCGAGACTGAACCGGCACTGCTCGAAAGCTTCAATGTCGATGGCAAGGCGCCGCGCTCCGTCACCGTGATTGATGTCGAAGAGGCGTATTTCCAGTGCGCGCGGGCGCTCATACGCTCGGAACTCTGGAATCCGGAACGACATCGCTCGCCAAGGGAGTTTCCGACACCTGGCCAAATTCTGGCGGCCCTAAGCGAAAATCGGGTCGGCGGCGAGAATTATGACCGCGAATGGCCGGAGCGCGCGGCGAAAACGATGTGGTGAGGCGCTTCACTGCGCCGGATGATCGATGGCGATCTCCATACGATCGGCCGCAAAGCGTGTCTGACCATATTCTATCGGTTGCCCATTCATATCGACGTTGATGGCTGTGGAAACGAGGACGATCGCGCCCGGTGAAAGGCGCAGATGGCGCAGGTCCTCGGCATCGGCATGCCGCGCGGCGATGATGGTTGACTGACGAAGATAATCATCGACGCCTGCGGCTCTCAGCGCCGCGGTGATCGATCCAGATGCGCGATAATCATCGGCAATATTGGGAAACCGCTTCGCATCGAACCATGCCGTGGCGCAGGAGATGGGATTGCCATCGGCCGAATGCGTGGTGTCGATCCGGATGACCTCTCCATCGCTCATATTCAGCGCTTTTGCTATCTCGGCGCTTGGTGTTTCAAGCCGCTGCCCGAGCAGGGTGCCCCTGGTTTCCCGGACCTGCGCTGCCAGCGTCTGCGAAAAGCGCGTCCGCGAACCGATTCGGTAGAGCAGCTTGCGGTTGTTGGCGACGAAGGTGCCGCGCCCCTGTTCGGCTCTCAGCACGCCTTCATTGGTCAATGCAGCGATCGCCGCGCGGATCGTGTGCCTGTTGACGGAGAAACGCCGCGACAATTCCATTTCCGGTGGCAGTTGCGCGCCTGTCTCCAGCTTGCCTTCGCTGATATCGCCGCGGATCTGGTCCGCGATCTGTCGCCAGATCGCGACCCCGCTATTGCGCGTTATGAGGTTGTTTGCCGGCACGACTGTCATGCTCCTGTCATTGACCACGGATATAAGGAAGTATATTGTCTAGTTGTATAGATAAGTAGACAAATTTACCGGAGGTGTCAAATGGAAAACCCCGACGTTCAAAAAGCGAAGGCCGCGCCCGACCTGGCGCGAAAATCCGCCATGGCTTTGCTTGCTCAGGCAACACGGATTGAGCTCGAGGAGCGATGGGACGCCTGGCCTGCAAAGCCCAGTATCGAGGAGCTTCGTCGTCCGGAAACCGGACTTGTGATGTTGCGCGGCCGTATCGGGGGTGGTGGTGCGCCATTCAATCTGGGCGAGGCGACCGTGACGCGCGCAACGGTCAGGCTTGGCACTGGCATGGTGGGCCACGCCTACGCATTGGGGCGGGATCGCGAGAAAGTGCGTCTTGCGGCGGTTTTCGACGCACTCTGGCAAACGCCGGAGGCGCGCGACGCGGTGGAAGCCTCGGTTCTCCGGCCGATCGCCCGCCGGCTGGACGAGGATCAGTCACGGCGAACCTCTGAGGCTGCTGCCACCAAGGTCGATTTTTTCACGATGGTAAGAGGGGACGATTGAATGAAGCCGCAGACACAAATGTTCGAAGGCGGATTTCCGGACGCTGTCTTCGACGCGCAGCTTGTCTTTCGCGCGGTCATGGACGCCATGGCCAATCCGGGTCGTATCGTGCCGGTCGATCCGCGTGCAACGCCTCCTGCGCCGCTTTCGCCCTTGGCAGCGAGCATAGCTGCGACATTGTTCGACCAGGATACGATCGTCTGGTGCGACAAGCCGATCAGCAAGTCGGATGCCGCTGTCGGATGGTTGCGGTTCCAGACCGGCATGATGCTGTCGTCCGAGGCGGGGCAGGCCGATTTCGCTCTGGTAACGGATATCGACGCCATGCCGTCCTTCGAGGCATTCGCCAAGGGGACCGCCGAATATCCCGATCAATCGACAACGCTGATACTTCAGGTCGAAGGATTTGACGGCGCGGAGCAGTTTGACCTCAGGGGCCCGGGCATCGAGGAATCGACCCTATTTGCGCCGAGCCATCTGCCGCGGCTGTTCATCGAGCAGTGGGCGGCTAATCGTGCTGCTTTTCCGCGTGGCATCGATCTGATCTTTGCCGGCAAGGACAGGCTTGCTGCGCTCCCCCGCACCACGCGGGTCACGAGAAGGGAGTCCTGATCCATGTATGTGGCTGTAAAGGGTGGCGAAAAGGCCATCAATAACGCGCACCGGCTGCTTGCCGACCGTCGCCGAGGCGATCGGTCCGTGCCCGCGATCCGTCTCGACCAGATCGCCCAGCAACTGGCGCTCGGGGTCGATCGGGTCATGGCCGAAGGCTCGCTCTTCGATACGGAGCTGGCAGCGCTAGCGATCAAGCAGGCCCGCGGCGACATGATCGAGGCGATCTTCCTGCTGCGCGCCTACCGCACGACACTGCCGCGTTTTGGCTACTCCAATCCGCTCGAAACCGCGAAAATGCTAATCGAACGGCGCATTTCGGCGACTTTCAAGGATTTGCCGGGCGGGCAGTTGCTGGGAGCGACATTCGACTACACGCATCGTTTGCTGGATCCTGAACTTGCGGCGGACGAGCCCGTTCCCGCCGGCGAGAGGCGCGATGAGCCGGCCCGCCAATCGACGCCGCGCGTTACCGATATTCTTGGGCACGATGGAATGATCGAGCCCGACAGTTCCATGCCGGAAGAGCAGGAAATCGGTGATCTGACGCGCGAACCGCTGGCATTTCCGCTGGAGCGGGATCTTCGTCTGCAGGCGCTGGCGCGCGGTGACGAAGGCTTTCTGCTCGGTCTCGCCTATTCCACCCAGCGCGGTTATGCCCGCAGCCATCCATTTGCAGGCGAAATCAGAATCGGCGAGGTCGATGTCGAACTGGAAGTGGCCGAGCTCGATTTCCCGCTGACACTCGGGCGTATCCAGGTGACGGAGTGCCAGATGGTCAACCAGTTCAAGGGGTCCAGCAAGCAACCGCCGCAGTTCACGCGCGGCTATGGGCTCGTATTCGGGCAGAGCGAGCGCAAGGCGATGTCCATGGCGCTATGCGACCGGGCCCTGCGCGCTCGAGAACTCGGCGAAGACATTACCGCCGCGGCTCAGGATGAGGAGTTTGTGATTTCCCACAGCGACAATGTCCAGTCCACCGGCTTCGTCGAGCATTTGAAGCTCCCGCACTACGTCGATTTCCAGGCGGAGCTTGATCTGGTGCGCATGATGCGCGCCGAGCAGGGGCTGGAACGGACGACCGCCAATCAAGCGAGCGAGGCTGCAGAGTGACCGAATTTGCCACCTATAATTTCGCCTATCTGGACGAGCAGACCAAACGGATGATCCGGCGCGCGATCCTCAAGGCCATCGCCATCCCCGGCTATCAGGTTCCGTTCGCTTCCCGGGAAATGCCCATGCCCTATGGTTGGGGCACGGGCGGGGTCCAGGTGACGGCTGCCGTGCTTGGTCCCGATGATCGCCTGAAGGTCATCGATCAGGGTGCGGATGATACGACCAATGCAGTGTCGATACGGGCCTTTTTCCAGAAGACCGCAAACGTCGCCGTTACGACGAGGACGGCCGAAGCGACCATCATCCAGACGCGGCACCGGATTCCGGAAGTCGCGCTGCAGGCGGGCCAGATACTCGTCTACCAGGTGCCGATCCCCGAGCCCCTGCGCTTCCTGGAGCCACGGGAGACCGAGACGCGCAAGATGCACGCGCTCGAGGAGTACGGCCTGATGCACGTCAAGCTCTACGAGGACATTGCCCGTCACGGGCACATCGCCACGACCTATGCCTATCCCGTGAAGGTGGAGGGCCGCTATGTCATGGATCCATCGCCAACGCCGAAATTCGATAATCCCAAGATGCACAATTCCCCGGCTCTGCAGCTTTTCGGCGCCGGGCGGGAAAAGCGGATCTACGCCATTCCCCCTTACACGGAAGTGGTGAGCCTGGATTTCGAAGACCATCCCTTCACCGTGCAGTCCTTCGCGCAGCCCTGCGCACTGTGCGGGGCGCAGGGCGCCTATCTGGACGAGGTGGTCCTCGATGACAAGGGCGGAAGCATGTTCGTCTGTTCGGACACGGATTTCTGTGAGGATCGCCAGGCACAGGGACATCGCGGGCATCTTTCCCCGCAAGCGGAGGCAGCGGAATGAGCGATATGCCACTTCTGAAAGTCAATGGGCTTTCCAAATTCTACGGGAGCCGCATCGGCTGCCAGAACATTTCCTTCGAGCTTTATCCCGGCGAGGTGCTGGCCGTCGTGGGTGAGTCCGGTTCAGGCAAGACGACCTTGCTGAACTGCCTCGCCACCCGGCTCGCGCCATCGGCCGGTTCGGTGTCCTACCGCATGCGGGACGGTGAATTTCGTGATCTCTATCGCTTGAGCGAGGCGGAACGCCGTTTCCTTATGCGAACCGATTGGGGGTTCGTGCACCAGAATCCGGCCGATGGGCTGAGAATGACCGTTTCGGCCGGCGCGAATGTCGGCGAAAGGCTCATGGCCACCGGCAACAGGCATTACGGCAATATTCGCGCTACGGCGACGGACTGGCTCGGACGGGTCGAGATTGCTTCCGACCGCATCGACGACGAACCGAGAGCTTTCTCCGGCGGCATGCGGCAGAGATTGCAGATCGCCCGCAACCTCGTCACCGGGCCGCGGCTGGTATTCATGGACGAGCCGACCGGGGGGCTCGATGTATCGGTACAGGCGCGGCTGCTCGACCTGCTTCGCGGGCTCGTGGGCGACCTCGGTCTGGCGGCAATCATCGTGACGCATGATCTTGCCGTCGCACGGCTGCTGTCGCACCGGATGATGGTGATGAAGGACGGCGTCGTGGTGGAGACCGGACTCACCGACCGGGTGCTGGACGATCCCCAGGCGCCTTATACGCAGCTTCTCGTCTCCTCCATCCTGCAAGTCTAGGACAGCCCAATGTCATCAACACCACTTGTCGTTTCCGATGTCGCCAAGAGCTTCACCATGCACCTGCAGGGCGGGCTTCTGCTGCCGGTCGTGGAAAACGTCTCCTTTTCGATCCGGGCAGGGGAATGCGCCGTGCTGGGCGGGCCCTCCGGCGCCGGAAAAAGCTCGATCCTGAAGATGATCTACGGCAACTACGCCGTGGACAAGGGGCAGATCATCGCGCCTTTTGGCGGGCGTCTCATCGATCTTGCCCAGGCCGATCCGCGGACGATGCTCAGCATCCGGCGTGATCTCATCGGCTATGTCAGCCAGTTTCTGCGGACCGTGCCGCGCGTCGCCGCGATCGACGTCGTCGCCGAACCGCTGGTGGGGCGCGGCATCGACCGGGCGGTGGCACGGGACAGGGCGGCCGAACTTCTCGGTCAGCTCAACCTGCCAGAACGGCTGTGGACCCTGGCGCCTGCGACCTTCTCAGGCGGAGAACAGCAGCGCGTGAATATCGCGCGAGGGTTCATCACCGATCATCCCATTCTTCTCCTCGACGAACCGACAGCTTCGCTGGACGCTGCAAACCGCAGCGTGGTCATTTCCATGATCCGGAAGAAAAAGCAGGACGGCGTGGCAATGCTCGGCATCTTCCACGACGAGGACGTGCGGGAAGCGGTGGCCGACCGGATTATCGACGTCACCGCCTTTTCCAGCCGCGGCGGAGTTGCAGCATGACACGCCTGTCGGAAACACCGACCATCCACGAGACGGCGTCGGTCAGCGATTGCGAACTTGGCCGCTATACGGAAATTGCCGAACGCTGCCGGATGATCGACACCAGTCTTGGCGACTATTCCTACATCATGCAGGATGGGGCGGCATGGTGCGCTACGATTGGCAAATTTGCCAATATCGCGTCAAATGTGCGCATCAACGCTCCAAATCATCCGACATGGCGCGCCACCTTGCATCATTTCACCTATCGCTCATCGGATTATTGGGACGATGCGCAAGTGGACGAAGGCTTTTTCGACTGGCGCCGCGCCAATCAGGTCACCATCGGCCACGATGTCTGGATCGGGCATGGCGCGACGATCCTTCCGGGCGTGCGGGTGGGCAATGGCGCGGTCATCGGTGCAGGGGCCGTGGTGAGCCGCGACGTCGATCCCTACACGATTGTCGGCGGCGTGCCGGCACGCAAGATCCGGGATCGCTTCGATGACAAGACTGCGGCGCGACTTGAAGCACTCCGTTGGTGGGATTGGAGCCATGGCAAACTCAGGGCATGCCTCGATGATTTCCGTTCCTTGCCGATCGACGCGTTTCTGGACCGGCACGGCGTGTAAGAAAACTGTATCGCAATCGTCATCTCATTGAAACAAAAGTGACATCGCGTCTTCATGAAACACCTCTAGGACTCCCGAGTACAATAGAGGTAGAGCCATGCTGAGACTTCAGAACGTCACCTGCCGCTTCGGAAAATTCGTGGCTATCGACGACGTGAACCTAGAGATACCGCAGGGCCAGATGGTGGGCGTCATCGGTCGATCGGGCGCTGGAAAATCGACCTTGCTGCGCATGGTCAACCGGCTGGTCGATCCGTCCGAGGGTTCCATCGTGTTCGACGGCGTCGACGTGGCAAAGCTGCGCGGCGCGCGGCTCCGCCGCTGGCAGCGCGACTGCGCGATGATCTTTCAGCAGTTCAACCTCGTGCCGCGCCTGGATGTCCTCACGAACGTCCTGCTCGGAAGGCTCAACCATCGTTCCACGGTAACAAGCTTCCTCGGCATGTTCTCGCGCCAGGAGCGGGCGATGGCGATCGCCGCCCTCGAACGGCTCGATATAGCCAAGACCGCCTTGCAGCGGGCAGGAACATTGTCCGGTGGTCAGCAGCAGCGCGTGGCGATTGCCCGGGCGCTGATGCAGGAGCCGAAAGTGGTTCTGGCCGATGAGCCGATTGCTTCCCTCGATCCGCGCAATGCTCAAGTCGTGATGCAATCGCTGCGCGATATCAATGAGCAAGAAGGGCTGACAGTTATCACCAACCTGCACACGCTTGATACGGCGCGCAATTTCTGCGAGCGGATCATTGGTATGCAAGCTGGACGTGTTGTGTTCGATGGATCGCCGGACGATCTGACGGAGGCGGCCGCCCGCCGCATCTATGGTGTCGATGGCGTCAAGGACGCTTATTCGGAGTCGATCACATCGACGAAAATCCGCGTGGACGCGCCGAAACCAATTCCGGAACTAGAGGCGATTCTGGCGGCGCGATAGGCGTCGCCCGCTCGCTTCAAATAGCAAAAGTCACATCAAAAACACCGTTTGACAGGAGAGAAGATCATGTTGTTCAAGAAGGCACTGCTCAGCGCCATCGCGCTCGGCGCAATGTTCGCCGGTTCGATTGCGCGTGCGGAAAACCTCGAAACCTTCCGCGTTGGCATCATCGGCGGCGAGAACGAAGCCGACCGGCTGCGCAATTACCAGTGCATCGTCGACCAGCTCCCCAAGGCGATCGGCGTAAAGGAAGTCAAGCTCTTCCCGGCGACCGACTATGACGGCGTGATCCAGGGGCTTCTCGGCGGCACGCTCGACTATGCCGAGCTCGGTGCATCCGGCTTTGCCAAGATCTACCTGACAGACCCGAAGGCGGTGGAACCCATCCTGACCACGATCCAGACCGATGGCGCCACCGGCTATTACTCGATCATGGTTGCCCGCAAGGATAGCGGGATCAAGACGCTCGCCGACGCCAAGGGCAAGAAACTCGGATTTGCCGATCCGGATTCGACGTCCGGCTACCTGATCCCGGTCACGTCGCTGCCCAAGGATATCAAGGCGCCGGTCAAGGAATATTTCGGTGAAACCGGCTTCGGCGGTGGCCACGAGAATCTCGTCCTGGCCGTCAAGGACGGCAAGTTCGATGTCGGCACCACCTTCGGTTCGGGCGTCGGCGACTTCAGCGAAGGCTACACATCCGGCAATCTGCGCAAGATGGTCGACAAGGGCATCATCGACATGAAGGACTTCGTCGAAGTCTGGAAGTCGCCTCTGATCCCGAATGGTCCGATCGTCGTGCGTACGTCGCTCGACGCCGACATGAAGTCGAAGTTCAAGAAATTCATGCTTGATCTGCCGAAGACCGATCCGGCCTGCTTTGCCGCCACCATGGGTGGGGATTTCAAGGCCTATACCGAGGTCAACACCGAGTTCTATCAGCCCATCATCGACGCTCGCAAGGCGCAGATCGGCGGCTGATATCGCCACTTCATCGACGGCCGGCGCTCTCCATGGCGCCGGCCGTAACGTCGTGCATCAAGGTGTTTCATGACTGACCGGACCGTACCAGACCTTAGCCCGGAGGGCTTGCAGATCGAGCGCCATTGGCGCGAACTCTCGGGGCGCCGCCGCGCCTATTCCTGGCTCATCGGTCTCGGCCTGTTGCTCGCCGTGTCGGGGTCGCTATGGTTCGCCAACGAGTCCAATGCAGGCAAATTTCTCGACAGATTGCCGCATTTCTTCGATTTTGCCGGCGATCTCATCCCGCGCGACGGCTGGGAGGTGTGGCGGGCGCTTTTCGACCTGCCGTCGCCCTATTTCGATGGAAGCCTGAAATATGACTACCCTGAGGGGCGGGTATACCTGTTCGGGCCGGTCTATCTCCCCGAATATTTCTACAAGATGCTCGAGACGCTGAACATCGCCATCGTATCGACGCTGGCTGGATTCGTGCTCGGCTTCCTCCTGTGTTTCCTGGCGGCCAAGAACCTCGTTCGCAACCGTTTTGTCCGTTTCGTCGTGCGCCGCTACATGGAAATATTGCGGGCGTTTCCCGAGATCGTGATTGCCGGTTTCTTCGCGGCGATTCTTTCGCTAGGCCCGATTCCGGCCATGCTGGCTGTCGGAATTCATACGATCGGCGCGCTGGGCAAGCTGTTCTTCGAGGTGGTCGAAAATGCCGATATGAGGCCTGATGAGGGGCTTCGTGCCGCCGGCGCCAATTGGTTCGAACGGGTCGGGTTCGGCATCATTCCGCAGGTCATGCCGAATTTCATCTCCTATGCCCTGCTGCGGCTGGAAATCAACGTGCGTGCATCGACGATCATCGGCGCCGTGGGTGGCGGCGGGATCGGCGAAGAATTGCGTCTGTCGATCGGCCGCGGTCACCAGGCAAAGACATTGGCCATCGTTCTCCTGCTTCTCGTGACAATCATCGTCGTCGATCAGTTTTCGGCCTGGCTGCGCCGCAAATTCGTGGGGGAGCAGGCCTTTGGCTTCGGAGGCAAACCAGCATGAGCGCTTCTGTTTCAATCGCGGAATATGAGAGCCGCTATCCGGAGGTGTTTCGGCCGTCGCTGTGGAAGCGTTTCGCGCCGCTGCTTATCCTGGCCGGGGTGATCGTCTATTTCATCTATTGCTGGTGGTTCTTCTCGGTCGGCTCGGTGCTGGCATCGGGGCAGTGGCAGCGGGCTGAATATTATGCGCGCGATTGGGTCTCCTATGCGGTGAGGGCGACTATCCGCACCAATTCTGCCCGGCCGACCATCTCCTATCCGCGGTTCTCGGAGCTTGGTGACAATCCCGACCCAGCCTGGATTGCGCAGCGGGACGGGCAGGCCATCGTCGATTTCGGTTCGGATTCGAGCCTGGCGATCCAGCGGGGACGCGTCGTCGTGAACCATGATGGCGAGACGCTGGAAGTGTTGACCGAATCGGACAAAGTCGTGCCGCAAGGGAATTTGCCTTCCTGGGCTACCGCCGAGGAGGATGAAGTCAGCGTGAATTTCGGTTTCGCCGGTCAGGCGGACATACTGGCGGAGCGGGTGGTCATCAGCCGGCGCTTCTTCGGCTGGGCCAATTTCGTATTCGATACGGCGTCGCCATTCTGGAACAAGTCCCTCGGCGAGGTGGCGTCGCTCATCGTCAGCGGAGAGCGTATAAAGCCGGAAATGTCCAATCTTGCGCTCGCCTTCGACAATGTCTGGTACAATTCCTCCTGGCAGCACGGCGATGTGTGGACCAAGCTCCTGCAGACCATCGTGATGGCCTTTGTCGGCACGCTTCTGGCCACGCTGTTGTCATTTCCGCTGGCGTTCATTGCTGCGCGCAACATCACGTCGAGCAGGCTGGCAAACCAGCTGACCAAGCGGTTCTTCGATTTTCTGCGTTCGGTCGATATGCTGATCTGGGCATTGTTCTTCACGCGCGCTTTCGGGCCAGGTCCGCTGGCAGGTATCGCCGCCATTTTCTTCACCGATACGGGCACGCTGGGCAAGGTCTATTCCGAAACCCTGGAGAACATCGACGAGAAGCAGCGCGAAGGCGTAAGGTCCGTGGGTGCGTCTCCTGTCAACGTCCAGCGCTATGGCGTCGTGCCCCAGGTCATTCCTGTGTTCGCAAGCCAGGCGCTGTATTTCTGGGAATCGAATACGCGATCCGCGACGATCATCGGTGCGGTTGGAGCAGGCGGAATCGGGCTGAAATTGTGGGAAGCGATGCGGACCAATACGAACTGGCACAATGTTGCCTATATGGTGCTGCTAATCTTGCTCGTAATCTTCATCTTCGACAATGTCTCGAATGCTTTGCGCTCCCGGCTGATGGGTGATTCGAGGACGCACCGCTCGTGATCACGCTGGTTGGCTGGTCTTGGGCAGCAGATGGCGAGGAGTTTTCAGAGGAACCAAATGCGCTACGCACTCTATTTCACGCCGCCCTCCAGCGATCCGCTGCTCAAGGTCGCGGCGAACTGGCTCGGACGCAATGCCTTCTCGGGCCAACCCGTTCGCGCGCCGCTTATTCGTGACCTGGCGCATGAGGCTTTCGAGAGGCTGGTGGAGGCGCCGCGGCGCTACGGCTTTCATGCCACGCTCAAACCTCCGTTTCATCTTGCGGAGGGGCTCGAAGAGCGCGAGCTATTATCGGATCTCATGCATTTTGCATCGTCGATCGAACCATTCGAGATTCCGCGATTGGAGATTGGCTGTATCGACGGGTTCTTTGCGCTGGTACCCGACGCGCCCGTTCCGGAGCTCAACCAGCTGGCCAATGATCTGGTCGTGGCGTTCGACCGCTTCCGCGCGCCGCCAAGCGAGCAGGAGATTGCAAGACGCCGACCGGAACGATTGAGCCAGGCCCAACGCGACAATCTCAAGCGGTGGGGTTATCCCTATGTGTTCGAGGATTTCCGCTTCCATATGACGCTGACCGGTCAGGTGCCGGAGCATGAGAGAGACAAGGTCGAGCGGCTCGTCCGGGATTTCATCGAGCCTGTACTGGAGGAGCCGGTGGAGGTTAACAATATTGCGCTTTTTACCGAGGCGGAGCCCGGTGCACCGTTCGAAGTACATTCCCTGCATCCGCTTGCAGGCACAAGAAAGAGAAAGTCCGCCTGAAATGCCCGAAACTGTTTTGAAAAATGCGAAAATCGTTCTGGAAAACGAGATCATCTCAGGCTCCTTGAGCTTCAAGGACGGCCTTATCCACGATATATCGACCACGACCAGCGTATCCGGCGACGATTTCGAAGGCGATTTCCTCATTCCGGGATTGGTCGAATTGCACACGGATCATCTCGAAGGCCATTACATGCCACGGCCGCGGGTACGCTGGAACCCGATCGCCGCGGTGCTTGCCCATGATGCGCAGATCGCGAGTTCCGGCATAACGACCGTGTTCGACGCTTTGCGGGTCGGGCTCGACGAGGATGCGGACATGACCGCTGCCGAGACGCGCAAGCTGGCCGACGCCATCGAGGACAGCGTGCATCAGGGCCGCCTTCGGGCTGATCACTATTTCCATTTGCGTTGCGAGGTCTCAGCCGAGGATTGTCTCGAAGGCTTCGGCCTTTTCGAGAATGACGAGCGGGTCAAGCTTGCTTCGCTCATGGATCATGCTCCCGGGCAGCGGCAGTTCGTCGATCTCGAGACCTATGCCTATTACTACCAGCGCAAGCTGAAGCTCTCGGACCCCGATTTCAAGCTCTTCTGCGAGAAACGCATGGCGCAATCGGCGGCGAATTCCGATCCGCAACGCCGCGCCATCGCAGAATTGTGCCGCAAACGCGGGATCGTGCTCGCCAGTCATGACGACGCCACGCAGGCGCATGTGGATGAGGCCATCGAACAGGGCATCCAGGTTGCTGAATTCCCAACGACGATCGAGGCTGCCGCCGCATCCAAGAATGCGGGCATGTCGGTGTTGATGGGCGCTCCGAATATCGTCAGGGGCGGCTCGCATTCGGGCAATGTGTCGGCGCGGGAACTGGTGGAGCACGGGCACCTCGATATTCTGTCGTCGGACTATGTGCCGTTCAGCCTGATCCAGTCGACATTCGTGCTGGGCGAGGCCAACGGGAATATCGGATTGCCAGAGGCGATCAAGCTCGTAACGAAGAACCCTGCCGAGGCTGTCGGACTGAACGATCGCGGCACGGTGGCCGTGGGCAAGCGCGCCGATCTCGTGCGGGTGCGCGTGGATGAGCATATTCCGGTCGTGCGGACCGTGTGGCGAGAAGGGCGGCGGGTGGCCTGATGACTATCTCGATCTCTACGCAGGCGGGCGCGGCATCAGAAACGGTCCATGGCGGGGTATTCGTCGCTGTCGTCGGGCCGAGTGGCGCGGGCAAGGACACGATCATCGACTATGCGCGCCGTTCGCTCGCGGAGGACCACCTTTTCCATTTCGTACGACGCGTCATCACGCGGCCATCGAATGCCGATGCTGAAGATCATGACACGATGAATGAGGCAGATTTCGCCAAGGCGAAGCTGGCGGGCGCATTTGCCCATCACTGGTCGGCCCATGGTCTGAGTTACGGCCTGCCGCAATCGGTCCAGGACGAAGTGGGGAAGGGATCAGTCGCCATCGCCAATGTCTCACGCGGTATCCTGCCGGAACTGAAGCGCAGTTATTCTCATTGCACGATCGTTCACATAACGGCTTCATTCGATGTTCTCGCCAGGCGTTTGGCGATGCGCGGCCGGGAAAATGCCGATGAAATCAAGCGCCGCTTGATGCGTGCAGCACCGAATGCCTGCGATCCGGATGATGCCATCATGATCAACAATTCGGCCAGTGTCGAAGAGGCGGGGGCGCGTTTCGTCGCGATCCTGAAACAGAGCGCGAAGCAGCCGGCGGCTATGGTCTAGGCCGACAGGTTCAATCCCAGCGCCTGCCGGTTGCTCTAACGCCGCCGGCGCTTCAGCGTTCCTTTCCGATCGTGGTTTCAGCCTTGATATCCCGCCCAGGGGGATCCAGACGAGCGAAGCTGGCGCGAATGCGTGATAAAGTGTATCCCCCAAGGAGCCTGGTGTCCGGTCTTGATATCCTGTTCCAGGACCCGACATGTGGCAAAGGATACGAGCAGAAGTTTTGAGTAATGGCCGAGCGCGAGAAAAAAGTGAAGGATTACAAGGCGAACCGTTTCGCCGTGGCACCTATGATCGACTGGACTGACCGCCATTGCAGGGTGCTGCACCGGCAGTTTTCCCGCCATGCCCTGCTCTATACGGAGATGGTCGTAGCCGATGCCGCGATCCACGGCGATCGCAATCGGATATTGGGGTTTTCGGACGTGGAGCAGCCTGTTGCCCTGCAATTGGGCGGCTCGGACGCGACGAAACTGGCCGAGGCGGCCCGCATCGGCGAGGCAATGGGATATGGCGAAATCAATCTGAATGTCGGTTGCCCTTCCGATAGGGTGCAGTCGGGAACGTTCGGCGCCTGCCTGATGAAGACGCCGGATATTGTCGCCGAATGCGTACGGGCCATGCGGCAGGCCGTCTCCCTGCCGGTAACCGTAAAGTGCAGGATCGGCGTTGATGATCAGGATGTGGAAAGTGCGCTCGACGATCTCGCCGGCATGGTCCACCGGGCGGGCGCCGACGCACTGTGGGTGCATGCCCGCAAGGCTTGGCTGAAAGGGCTGTCACCGAAGGAAAATCGCGAAATCCCGCCGCTGAACTATGACCGCGTCTACCGGTTGAAGCAAAACTACCCCGATTGGTTCATCGGTATCAATGGCGGCATCGAAACGCTCGAGCAGGCATCGCAGCACCTTGGCAAGGTCGATGGGGTAATGCTGGGCCGGGCGGCCTATCACAACCCGATGCTGCTCGCGGATGTGGATCGCACGATCTACGGGGATCCGCACCAGATTGGCTCCATGGATGACATAATCGAATATATGTGTGGCTATGCAGAGCGCCATATCGCGTCGGGAGGACGGCTTTCCCACGTTTCGCGCCATATGGTGGGCCTGTTTCACGGAGCGCCGGGAGCCAAGCGCTGGCGACAGCTACTGTCGACCGACGCGACTCGCCCGGGTGCCGGTAGCGATGTCATTCGCAGGGCATTCGAGGCTGTCCAGACTGCCTCGGTCGGCGAAGCTGCCTAGCCTATCAACCGAGTCAATCGGACAGGATCAGACGATCGCCGCGAACCGAAAACCCGCTCAAGGAACTGAGGAAATTCATCCCGAGCAGGCTTCCGTCCATGAGGCCGTCGCGTACGACGACCGCCCTTAGCCTGCGCCGCTCGATGTCGCCGACCTTCACGCTGTCCAGCCTGATATTCGCAGCCTGGGCCAGGCCGTTGGCCGTCATGACGGGGGTATTGTAGTCGAGCGCATCCGTATCGATGCCGGCCTGTCTGGCATCCTCGGCAGAAAGAACAATGGAGGAGGCTCCGGTATCGACCATGAATGGCACCGTCCGTCCATTCACCTCGCCACGAACCTCGAAGTGACCATTGCCTGCCTTGGCCAAGGTGACCGTGACTGCCCCATCCGCGCTCGTCGTCGATAGCGGGCTGCCGGGGATCAGGCCTGCGGTCACGCGGTTGGCCACGTCCTGCAATTCGTAGCGATATTGGTAACCGGTGACCAGGACGAGGATGATGACCACCCAAACGGCGAGGTTTCGTGCGATATGGCCAAGCGGGATGCCGGAGCCCAGAATTGCTGCGCCAAGCACGATTCCCCAGATGCCCATATAGGAGAGGCGGGCGAATTGATCATTGGCCAGTCCGAATGTCGAACCGGCATCATTATTGGCGACCAGCAGCAGGAGTACGCCGCCGATCAATGCGATCAATATCCAGAAGAGCCGCGGCATGATCAGTCCTCCAGCCTTTCCCGTGCAAGGCGGCGCCGTTTCGTTTCGCGCCGCGGAGGCCGTTCTACGTTTTCCAGCCGCGCCGGCAAGGCTGACATGATCTGCCTGCGGTTATCGGCGGACATGCTGATCCAATCCGAGATCTCCTGGCGCGTGCGGCCACAGCCAAAGCAGTAACCTGTCTTCGGATCAATGGCGCAAACCAGGATACAAGGGCTTTCAATCATGCTCATCGTTAAAGAGTGGGGCGCTCAAAGGCTGATGACAAGTCCAATTTGAAGTGCGATTGCGGAAACCTGCTGTATGGCGCCGAGCGTGTCGCCTGTCTGGCCGCCGATTTTCGCGCGGCAGATGGCTTGCAGTCCGAAATAGGCCAGCGCTGCGAGAATGCAGGCGGCAACAATGCCCGGGATGCCGCCGGCGACACCA
Organism: Phyllobacterium sp. 21LDTY02-6; assembly: GCF_023554255.2. Lineage (GTDB taxonomy): Bacteria > Pseudomonadota > Alphaproteobacteria > Rhizobiales > Rhizobiaceae > Phyllobacterium. The sequence goes on from NZ_JAMJWD020000001.1 coordinate 647,711, forward strand.
TATCCTACCACCAGGAAGGCGAACCCGATCAGAAGGGCGATATCAGCCTCGCGGCCGGTCGGAATGCCGGAACTGTCGGCAATGCCACCTGGCCGCACGGACGGCAAGGATTGCCAGAATTTTACCAGAACCGCGCGACTGGCGCTTTCTGTGGCGATGATGGCAAGCACAAGTTCAAAAAAGTCGAGTTCGTCGAGCAGTTCCGCGAGCAGGGCAATGCGCAATGACAGGCTGAGGATCAAGGCGATAACGCCGTAGGAGCCGACCGCGGAATCCTTCATGATCTCAAGACGGCGCTCGGTGGTTTGCCCGCCATAGAAGCCATCGGCCACGTCGGCCAATCCGTCCTCGTGCAGCGCACCGGTCGTGATGATCAGGGTGCCGACGACAAAGATCGCAACGACGAGTTCCGGCAGACCAAGGCTGCGCGTGCCTATCAATAGAACGAGGGCGGGGAGGGCAATCAGGGCACCGGCGAGGGGGAAGGCGCGGGCGTTGGCTGAAAGAGCGCTCCCTTCATGTCCAAACCAGCCTGGTCCGACCGGAATGCGTGAAAGAAAGGCCAGTGCACGCATCGTCTGAGAAAGTAGGTCCATTTTGCCACCGCTCCTGCCCGCGACATTGCGGGTCGGTCACAAGTCTTTGCGTTTTCCGCCGCAGCGCTTATAGGACGGGAGCTTCCGATTTGCCATGAAGAGTTGAAGGATTATCATGACCACTGGCCTTCCATTTGACGATTTTCGCACATTGATCGAAACCTTGCCGGGGCCTGACGACGCGGCGGTCGCTGCGGTGCGCAAACGGGATGCCATGTTGACGAAGCCGCCAGGCTCTCTTGGGCGCATGGAAGAGATCGTAGAATGGCTGGCCGCGTGGAGTGGTCGGCCGCAGCCGCAGGTTACACGCCCGCTGGTCGCCGTATTCGCAGGCAATCACGGCGTAACCGCCAAGGGAGTTTCACCGTATCCTTCCTCGGTCACCATGCAGATGGTGGAAAATTTCGCTGCCGGCGGCGCCGCGATCAACCAGATCTGCATCGCCCATGATCTTGGCCTCAAGATATTCGATCTTGCGCTTGAATATCCAACCGCCGACATCACTGAAGAGGCGGCGATGGACGAGAAGACCTGCGCCGCAACCATGGCATTCGGCATGGAATCGATTGCAGGCGGCACGGATTTGCTGTGCATCGGCGAGATGGGAATCGGCAATACCACGATTGCGGCGGCGATCTGCCTTGCCCTCTATGGAGGCGCGGCGGAAGATTGGGTGGGACCGGGCACCGGCGCCGATGTGGACGGCATGAAGCGCAAGGTCAACGCGGTGAAAACGGCCGTTGAACTGCATTCTGCTCACCTCAAGGACCCACTCGAGGTGTTGCGCCGGCTTGGCGGGCGTGAAATCGCTGCAATCGTGGGTGCGATTTTGGCCTGCCGCGTGGAAAAAATCCCGGTCATCATTGATGGCTATGTCGCAACGGCGGCCGCCGCAATTCTGCATGCTGCCAATCCGGAAGCCATCGATCATTGCCTGTTTGGCCATCTCTCGGCGGAGCCCGCACATGGCCGACTTCTGCAGAAGCTGGGTAAGGCGCCGCTGCTTGCCCTCGGCATGCGGCTGGGCGAGGGCACGGGCGCAGCCCTTGCCGCCGGCATCGTCAAGGCTGCCGCGCTGAGCCATTCAGGCATGGCCACCTTCGAACAGGCGGGGGTCAGCAACCGCGCCTAGTCTAGGACGAGGGGCCTGCCAGGCAGGCCCATCCCCCGCTCAGAATTGCCTGCCGATCTTGGCGTCGACAGCTTGGCTATTGGCACCGCGAATGAAAAAGAACACCGTGATGGCCATCCACAGCATGGATTTCTCTGCTCCACTCATGCCTTCGCCGCGCACGACCCAGTGAAAATAGATCGTTACGGCGAGGACGATGGATGTTGCGAAGGCGGCGGGACGCGTCAACAGGCCAAGCGCCAGAAGGATGCCGCCAAAGAACTCCGTCGCTGCCAGAAGGGGTGACCAGAACACGCCCGGGTAGAAGCCCAGGCCTTCCACCATGCCGACCGCGCCGAACGGATTGGCGATTTTTCCGGATCCGTGCACGACGAGCAGGAGACCCGCAACCAGGCGGAGCAGCGTCTCCGCACTTTCGCTCAGCGGCGCATAGAAGCGCCCGAGCGCCGGTATGATCAGCGAATTGTTGGTTTTGGTTTCGGCCATGAAATACCCCTTGATGCGGAATTGGTTTCCGCAGCAATGGCAAAAGGTCGCGCCTGCGGCAAATAACGATGAATTGATGTCGCAAGGCTGGCTTGGCCACCGCCTGCGCGATGCCGCCGAGCGCGGCGTGAATTGCTGTTGTGTGACATCCTTGTTCATAAATGATCAAAACCACGCCGAATCGGTGTTGAATGCGGACGGCGTCCAGTCAGGCGGGGGGAAAAACGATGGGCCGCAGATATGGCAACGGCCGCAGGCGATATCGCGCCCCGAGCCCTCGTCCCTCCATGGGGCGGAGACTCTGGGACATCTTGCTCGCAGTTGTGCTGTTGGTCCTGATCGCCGTCCTCGTGGTCAGGCTCGATCAATCGCCGAAAACCGTGACGCCAAGCGCGGCGCTTACCGGCAGGGCCTATGTGATCGACGGGGACACGATCTCGATAAACCGGATCCATATTCGATTGAAGGGCATTGACGCACCGGAACTGAAACAGACATGCGGCGCTGCAGCCCGGCCGTGCGGACAGGAGGCGAGGCAAAGCCTGATTCGCCTGATCGGCGGCAGGGATGTCCGTTGTTCGGAAGAAGGCCGGGATCGCTATGATCGGGTGCTTGCAATATGTCTTTCGGGCGAAACAGAACTCAATCGTTCGATGGTTGGCACCGGACAGGCTGTCTCCTATGGTGACTACGGTGGCGCCGAAATGGAGGCGCGTGCCAAATCGCTGGGACTTTGGAAAGGTGATTTTGAACGACCGAGCGACTGGCGCAGGCGCAACCAGGAGGTGGTTGACGATTTTGATCAACCGGACGATGCGGCTACGACGCCGCTTGACCGACTGTGGAATTGGTTCGTTACGATGATGGGAGGAACAAGATGAAGCTCTATGACGGCGGCCGCGCGCCTAATCCCCGGCGGATACGCATGTTCCTGGCCGAAAAAGGCATTGAATTGCCGTTGGTCCCTGTCGATATGTCGGGGATGCAGCACCGGTCGCCTGAGATTGGTGCGCTCAACCCATTCCAGCGGCTTCCCATTCTGGAACTGGATGATGGGACGATCATCACGGAGACAGTTGCAATCTCACGCTATTTCGAGGAACTGCATCCCGAGCCGCCGATGTTCGGCGTAGATGCGCTTGACCGGGCGCTGGTCGAGATGTGGCAGCGGCGCGTCGAACTGCACGTCTTCGTGCCGATTTCATCCGCGTTCCGCCACACTCATCCGGCAATGGTCGAGTGGGAAGTGCCGCAAATTCCCGCATGGGGCGAGGCCAATCGTGAGAAGGCCAAGGACGCGCTGCGGGTGATGAATGATCAATTGGCGACGCATGAATTCATCGCCGGGGACCGCTATACCATCGCCGACATTACGCTGCTCGCAAGCGTCGATTTCATGAAACCGGCAAAGATCGCGATGCCCGACGACCTCGCCAATCTGCGCCGCTGGTATGAAATGGCTTCGAACCGTCCGAGCGCGAAGGCTTGAGTTGACTGAACGTGACCAGGATCTCGCCGCCTTGGCGGCTCGTATCAGGAGTTGCAGAATCTGCCGCGACGCACCGCGACACGCTCCGCCGCTCGCCTTCGAGCCAAATCCAGTCTGCGTGGCATCATCCGAAGCGCGAATTTTGATCAGCGGGCAGGCACCCGGCATTCGCGTCCACGATACCGGCATTCCATTCAACGATCCGTCCGGCGACAGGCTGCGCGACTGGCTGGGAGTGGACAGGTCGATCTTCTACGATTCGAACAATTTCGCCATCGTGCCCATGGGCTTCTGTTTCCCGGGATATGATGCCCTGGGGAGCGACCTGCCGCCAAGGCGCGAATGCCGCGAGACGTGGCATGATGCGCTGTTTGCGCTAATGCCCCAGGTGGAACTCATTCTCGCCATAGGGCAATATGCGCAGGCCTACCATCTCGGCTCGAGACGGTTGTCCGGCATGACCCGGACGGTCTCGAACTGGCGCGAATATTTCTACCAGGGCGATCGACCGGCGATATTGCCATTGCCTCACCCCTCATGGCGCAATAGCGGATGGTTGAAGAAAAACCCCTGGTTCGCGCAAGACGTGCTGCCAGTTCTCAGGCAGACGGTGCAAAATCTAATATCCTAGCAAATGGTGCGAATTTTTTTCGCTTTGTGGAAACAATAGAATAATTTTCTTGTACGTCCGCAGTTTATCAGCTCATAAAGTATCCCATTCCACAGCTGGTGTTTGCATTCGCAAATACATGCGTATCGAAGAGCAGAGTTGAAAAGTTTTGCTGCATGGATTTCTTCTTGCAGTATGGGGATGACAAGGCATGGACAGACTTGACCGAAAAATTCTTCGCCTTCTGCAGGAGGATGCGACGCTTGCCGTCGCCGATGTTGCAAAAAAGGTAGGGCTTTCGACAACGCCATGCTGGCGGCGCATCCAGAAGCTGGAAGAGGATGGCGTGATCCAGCGCCGTGTGGCGATCCTCGATCCGGTGCGGGTGAATACGCGGGTGACGGTCTTCGTCTCGATCAGGACGGGTGCGCACAATAATGAGTGGCTGAAGCGCTTCTCGGAAGTCGTGCAGGAATTTCCCGAGGTGGTGGAGTTCTATCGCATGAGCGGCGATGTGGACTATCTGCTGCGGGTCGTGGTGCCGGACATTGCGGCCTACGATGCCGTCTACAAGCGGTTGATCAGCAAGATCGATATCCGCGACGTGTCTTCCGCCTTTGCCATGGAGCAGATCAAATATACGACGGAACTGCCGCTGGACTATATGAGCATCGAAAAGGAATCGTCCTGAGCTGGAACGCTGCAGGAACTGCCTTGCATGTGTGAAGGCAGTTCCTGGGACGACGCTGCGCGGTTATTTCTCCAGCCGTGCCAGGAGCGACGACGTATCCCAGCGATTGCCGCCCATCGTCTGAACCTCTTTGTAAAACTGGTCGATCAGCGCGGTCACCGGAAGCTTGGCGTCGTTGCGGTCGGCTTCCGCGAGGCAGATGCCGAGGTCCTTGCGCATCCAATCGACGGCGAAGCCAAATTCGTATTTGCCCTGGTTCATCGTCTTGTGCCGGTTTTCCATCTGCCAGGAGCCAGCGGCACCCTTGGAGATCACTTCGACGACTTTCTCGATGTCCAGGCCTGCCTTCTTGCCGAAATGGATACCTTCAGCGAGACCCTGAACGAGGCCCGCGATACAAATCTGGTTGATCATCTTGGTCAATTGCCCGGCGCCGGCATCACCCATGTGCCCCACCATCTTTGCGAAGGATTCAATGATCGGCTTCGCCCGGTCGAAGATTTCCGCTTCGCCGCCAACCATCACCGTCAGCGCGCCGTTTTCCGCCCCGGCCTGGCCGCCTGAAACCGGCGCATCCAGAAAATGAAAGCCCCGCTTCTTCGCCTCGTCATTCAGTTCGCGTGCCACTTCCGCCGAGGCCGTGGTATTGTCGATGAAGATGGAGCCTGGTTTCATCGAATGGAAGGCGCCATTTTCGCCTATGGTGACCGAACGTAGATCATCATCATTGCCGACACAGCAGAAGACATAATCCTTGTCGCCGGCGGCGTCGCGGGGCGTTGCCGCGGCAAGGCCGGAAAATTCGCCAGCCCATTTCTTGGACTTTTCAGGAGTGCGGTTGAAGACGGTAACATCGTGACCGCCACGGGTCTTCAGATGACCCGCCATCGGGTATCCCATGACGCCAAGACCAATAAAAGCAACGCTTGCCATTCCGCAGTATCCTCTATCTTATGAGCTTTTCATGAAGTGCAGGTTTGGGAGGTTAGAATATTGCGGCGTCTCATCAAAGGGCTGTTGTGGATTGTTTTTTCCCTTGTACCTCTCATTCTGATCGCTTCCGTTCTCGCCTATATCTGGATCACCCGCTCCGTTACCCCATCCGAGGGCCAAGCGGCGATCGCTGGCCTCGCTGCACCGGTGACGATCACGCGAGACAAGAACGCCGTGCCGCATATTGTCGGGAATACGGTCGAGGATGTGTTCACAGCGCTTGGCTTCGTGCATGGCCAGGAACGGCTATGGCAGATGGAGGTGTCGCGGATGGCCGGGCAGGGCCGGCTTTCCGAACTCTTCGGGGAGACGACGATACCGACAGATCGTTTCATCAGGAGCCTTGGCGTCTACGAATCGGCGCAAAAATCGGCCGATGCGCTGGATCCCGCCGACAGGGCCAAGGTGGAAGCCTATGTGCGCGGGGTCAATGCCTTCATAGACGCGCCAGGCCCGTCCTTCGGGGCGAAATTTTCGCCCGAATTCGTCATTCTTGGCCATCGTCCGGAGAAATGGACGCCGGCGGATGTCATCGTCACCTTGAAACTCATGTCGATCACGCTCGCTGCCAATATCGATGACGAGATCCTGCGGCTGAAATTCGCGCGGCTGGGGATGAGCGATGCCGAGATGCTCGATCTCCTGCCGCCCGTTGCCGCAGACACGCCCCCGCCATTGCCCGATCTGCGCGCCTTGCTTGGCCTGCCCAGTGGTGCGCTCAGGGCCGGAGCCCGCGATAGCGAGGCTCAATATGCCGCCTTGGACGACATCATGGCCAGCGGTGCTTCCAACAATTGGGTCGTCGGCGGCGCGCGCACGGAGAGCGGCAAGCCGATACTTGCGAACGATCCCCATCTTGGCCTGACCGCGCCGGCCGTCTGGTACCTCGCGCATCTGCAGGTCAAGAGTGGCGATGGCACCTCCAGAAATCTCGTCGGTGTAACGTTGCCGGGTGCACCGCTGGTCCTGCTCGGACGCAATGACCGTCTTGCCTGGGGTTTCACCAATACGGGCTCAGATGTGCAGGATATCTTCATAGAACGGGTAAATCCGGCAAATTCGGATGAATACCAGACGCCTGAGGGGTTTGCTGCGTTCGGCAGGACGGCGCAACGCATCAGAGTGAAGGGAGGGGAGCCGGTTACCTTCGACCGGCAGACGACCCGACACGGCCCGGTTCTGCCGGCAGACTATCGCGGACTCGATAGCTACCTGCCTGAGGGCACCGTCGCTGCTCTGTCGTGGACTGCTCTGGCCGAAGACGACAAGACGATTGCCGCTGGCTTCAGGCTGTGGGATTTCGCAAGCGTCACGGAGTTCCAGGAGGGGATGCGCGATTTCGTGACGCCCATGCAATCCATCGTCATCGCCGATATCGATGGAAATATTGGCATGATCGCGCCAGGAAGGGTGCCGATGCGCGATCCGGCGAACGCAATAATGGGACGGGCGCCATCGCCCGGTTGGGACGCGACCTATGACTGGAAAGGTTTTATCCCCTACGAAGCCCTGCCGCGCGCATTCAATCCCGCCGAGAATATCTTGGCCACGGCGAACACCAAGATCGTCGGTCCTGACTACCCGCACTTCCTGACGTTCGACTGGGACGAGCCCTGGCGGCTGGAGCGCATAAAATCGCTTCTCTACGGTGCCAGCGGCCAGACACTCGAGACCAGCCGGAAGGCACAGGGAGACGTGCGGTCGGAGGCCTATGCCACGCTCATGCCGGTATTCTTGAGCGTCAGAGGGCGGAGCGATGTCGACGTCGACGTCCTCGATAGGCTTTCGAAGTGGAACTTCGAGGAAGACAGAGGCAAAACTGAGCCACTCATATTCAATGCCTGGTTGCGCGCCGCCACAAAGCGGATATTGGAGGACGATCTGGGACAGGCATTTCCTTCGTTCTGGCAGGCCCGCGCTGGAGCGATGCTGCGCTGGCTCGGCACCGCTCCTTCGCGCGATTGGTGCGATGACGGCCGGACGGCAGTGAAGGAAAGCTGCGGGGATATTCTGGCCTTGTCGCTGGCGGATGCAATCAAGGACCTCCAGACGCGGCTGGGTTCCGACCGGTCGAAGTGGACATGGGGCGCATTGCATTATGCTTATGGAGCGCACAGGCCGTTCGCGCAGGTCAGCCCGCTGGATCGCTTCTTCGATGTCACGGTTCCGGCCTCAGGTGGCGCCTATACGCTTGACCGCGGCAAATCCGCTTTCAGCGATGAGAACAACCCTTATCGGGCGACTCATGCCAGCAGCTATCGCGGGCTGTTCGATCTGGCCGATCTGGAACGCTCCACCTACATCCAGACGACGGGGCAGTCCGGGAATGTATTCTCGCAGAATTACCGTGACTATGCTGAACGCTGGTCCAATCTTGAAGCGATCACCATCCCGACGCGGGAGTCCGGATACGAGGATGGCCGTATCGGTGTATGGCAGCTCAGCCCCGGCAACAGGTAGAATATATCGATGACGCCTCAGCTGAGAGGTGTCATGACCGTCTTCTGATAGGCCGGGCGCAATTTGAGGCGCTCGTACCAGGCTGCAAGGTGAGGCAGCTCAGGACGTTCTATCGGCATTTCGAACCAGCCATAGGCGAAGCAGCCCGCCGGCACATCGCCGATGCCGAACTCGTCTCCTGATAGATAGGGCTGGGAGGCAAGAGCCTCGTCGGCGATGGCAAGGATCTTGCCGCAGCTATCGAGACCCCGCTCAAGCGCAGCCTGATCCCTCTGATCCGGCCCATATCTTACGACATTCCAGAACACGTCACGGAACGGTGCAGCGACTGTGGAGGTCGTCCAATCCATCCATCGCTCGGCCTTGGCCCGTTCGGCCGGATCATTGATGAACAATGTCGAAGGCGCATAGCGTGCGGCGAGATAGCGGACGATCGTGTTGCTTTCCCAAAGAGTTAGGTCGCCATCTTCCAGCGTGGGAACGAGGCCGTTGGGGTTCTTGGCGCGGTATTCGTGGTCGGAGACGATGCCGAAGGTACCTCCCGCCGGAATGTTCTCATAGTCCAGCCCTGCCTCTTCAGCAGTCCACAGCACCTTCTTGACGTTGGTCGAGTTGGTCCGGCCCCATATCTTCAGCATTCGGTTCTCCGAGGTTTTAGCGTACGAGATGTCTCGTGATCTGCCTTTCCATCCAGTCCCAGAGATGGCGGAGCAGTTCCACCAGAATGAGATAGATGATGGCGGTCCAGAGATAGGTCTGGAAATCGAACGTGCGGGAATAGGCGAGCTTGGTGTAACCCATGAGGTCGTAGACCGAGATCAAGGCAACGATCGCCGACCCCTTGATCATGAGAATGACCTCATTGCCATAGGGCCGCAGTGCGACGACCAGCGCCTGGGGCAGAATGATCTTGCGGAATGTGACCGATTTCGGCACGCCGAGCGAAGCTGCACCCTCCCATTGCCCGAGCGGCACGCTGCGGATCGCTCCACGCAGGATTTCCGCCTGGTAGGCAGCCGTATTCAACGCAAACGAAAGCAGGGCGCAGAACCAGGCCTCGCGGAAGAACACCCATAGCCCGATCGCCTGAAGCTCCTTGTTGAACGAGCCGACGCCGTAATAGATCAGGAAAACCTGCGCCAGGAGCGGTGTGCCGCGAAAGAAGTAGACGTAGAAATAGGCGAGGGTGGCGAGAATGCGGTTGCTGCTCATCCGTCCCATCGCGATCGGTATGGACAGGATGGCACCTATGAAGACCGACGAGAGAACCAGAATGACCGTCGTTATCAGGCCATCCAGATAATCGGGTCCGTAGCGCGCTACGAGATCGAAGTTCCAGGCGCTGTAGAGGTAATAGGCCAGCCCAAGCGCGATAGCGGCCCAGAATCCCACCAAGATATGACCGAGGATGCGCGTGCGCGTCCAGCGGCGCACTGGCGGTGGCGGACGCATGGCTGCGCTGGAGACTATTGCGCTGTCGCTCATCGTTTTGTTGCTCCGCTGTTTCGCCCCGCCCAATTGTCGATCCCGCTGATGACGATGGACGACAGTATCGCGAGCGCGAGATAGATGAGACATGCGGTGCCGTAGAAGAGGAAGGCATGCTTGGTGACACGCGCTGCCACTGCCGTCTGGCGCAGGATGTCCGCGAGTCCTATGGCCGAAACCAGAGCGGTATCCTTCAATAGTACCATCCACAGATTGCCAAGGCCGGGCAGGGCGATGTGGATCAATTGCGGAAGGATGATCTTGCGCATCGTCTGCCAATTCGACAGGCCGATTGCGTAACCACCCTCGTATTGTCCCCTGGGAATGGCCCGGAAGGCCGAAAGGAACACCTCGCTCGCGTAGGAGGAGAACACCGTGCCCATGGCGAACATGCCGGCGATGAAGGAATTGATTTCGATGGCGCCGCCATAGCCGAGCAATTGTCCCAGCTTCTGGATGCCGATCTGGGCGCCATAATAAACGAGGAAGAGGGTGAGGAGTTCGGGCAGCCCGCGGAATATCGTCGTGTACAGATTTGCAGCCAGTTTGAGCGATGGCTCTTCCGACTGCTTGCCCAGGGCGACGAAGAACCCGATGGCCAGCCCAACGGGCAGGGTCGCTACGGCCAGGGAGATGGTGACGAATATACCCTGGACTATGCTTGGGCCCCATCCGCCTTCGCCAAAACCCAGTAGCGCTATTGAGCCTTCCATAGGCAACTTTCGTAGTTTTTGCGGAACGCCCCATCGACACCCGTTCTTGGTGTCCGTCCCGTCATTTGCATAGGATCAGCAGATGGCGACAGCGCGCCACCCGCCAGGTCGAGCCGCAAAAGCGGCTTAATTATCAGCGCCGTAGACGTCGAACTTGAAGTACTTGTCGTTGATTTCCTTGTACTTGCCGCTCGCGCGGATAGCGGCAATGGCCGTGGAGAACTTGTCTGCCAGCTCCGTATTGCCTTTCTTCACGGTGACACCGGCGCCCGGGCCATGGATCGCGACATCAGGCGTGATCAGGCCGAGCAGCTTGCAGCAAGCACCTGCTTCGCTGTCGAGCCACTGGGTAAGCACGACGGAATCGTCCATCACGGCGTCGATGCGGCCGTTGGAGACATCGAGCTTATATTCGTCGGCAGTCGGATACATCTTGATTTCCGACTCGCCATACTTCGCCTCGGCAAAGTTGGAATGGCTCGTCGAACCCTGTACGCCCAGCGTTTTTCCCTTCAGGGATTCCGGCGTAATGTCCTTTATCTCGGAGTCCTTGGGTACGGCGATTGCCGGTGGCGTGTTGTAATATTTCTTGGAGAAATCGACCTTTTCCAGCCGCTCGGGCGTAATGGACATCGACGCGATCACGGCATCGAACTTTCCTGCCTGCAGTGCGGGGATCATACCGTCCCAATCCTGGGTGACAAAGGTACAATCGGCCTTCATCTCCTCGCAAAGCGCCTTGCCGATATCGATGTCGAAACCTTCGAGCTTTCCGTCCGGCGTCAAATTGTTGAAGGGAGGGTAGGCGCCCTCGGATGCAATCGTCAGTTTCAAGGCGTCCTGTGCCTGCGCTGCTCCCATTGTCAACGCCAATGCGGCGGCCGAAATTGCCAGTGTTAGACGCTTATTGATACGCATGTCTGAACCTCTCTTTTATGACCCGACTGTTCCCCTGTTCTTATGGACAGTTTCCGGGCTGGTCGCAGGTGTTACTGCTACTGGCGGAATATTCCCACTAGTTTTTGCGTAAATGCAACGGGAATCGTTTCCGCTCTAAACAATTCTGATGAGAATATCGTGCCCGGATGCGTCACCTGCGCAGAACATGTGTCACTGCCGTCGATGCAGGCCCGTCTCGCGTTCGACGAGGTCCGCCAGCCCGCCAATGTCGTTGAGCGAATAGACCGGCAGTCCGGTATCGAGCGGCCTGTGATCGGCCGCGATGGCAACAATGGCCGGATCATTGGCGGCAAGGCTGTCGGTCGATCTCGCTTCGGTCCGCCTTACTTCTATCTTCTTGTGCCGCTCCCTCTTGTAGCCTTCCACCAGGACTATGTCGCAAGGGGCGAGGCGGGCGATCAGTTCAGACAATTGAGGTTTCGCCTCGTCCTGCAGCTCATGCATCAGTGCCCAGCGCCTGTCGGATATGATGGCAACCTCCTTCGCGCCGGCACGCCGGTGGCGGTGGGAGTCGGTGCCTTCATGATCGATGTCGAAATCATGATGAGCATGCTTGACCGTCGAAACGATCCAGCCCCGGCGCACGAGTTCATCGACCAGCCTCTCGGTCAAAGTCGTCTTGCCGGAGTTTTTCCAGCCGGTAATGCCGAATATTCGCTTATCCATGCCTTTCAGACCACTCCTGTTCGGCTCTCCTGAGGTCATCCGGATTGTTCACGTTGAAAAACGGATCCAGCATAGTCTCATTGTCGCCCGACATCTCGAAATTCACGACCTGGTAGGGTTGCGAACCTATCCAATCCATCACGCGACGGTTGCTCGGCTCCGTCAACCACAGTTGCAACGTCTCGCGCTGTGCGGCGGGCCAGATCGAGAAAGTGGGATGAACGCGGCCGCCTGACGCTGCGACGACAATTTGTTCGGGAGCCTGCAAGGCTGCCGCCGAAAGTCGGGCCGCCAGATCGCGCGGGAAAAACGGCGTATCGACGGCAACGGTCAGGATATGGGAGAAAGGGGGTGTCTGCTCATGGGCCCATTTCATTCCCGCAAGAACACCGGCGAGCGGGCCGGGATATCCACCGAGACCGTCCGGTACGATCGGAATTCCAAGGGCTGATAGCGCCTGCCGGTCCATGTTTGCATTGATGATGACGGGTTCTGTCTGGGCGGCGATGCGGCGATAGACGTGCTCCGCCAGAGGCACGCCACCGAGCCGGGCCAAGGCCTTGCTTGCCCCCATCCTGCTTGACCGCCCACCCGCCAATATGACACCCGCAAGACGTATGCTTTGCATCGTTGCTCCCTGGATCGGCAGTTTACGCCACCTCCGGCGACGTGCTTGCCGTGACCGTCGCGGCCGGTTTCAGTCGGCTCGAAACGCGCTCTCGGTAAAGCGTGTAAAGTCCGCTGCCGATGACAATAAGCGAGCCGACCACCATCGGAAGATCAGGTAGATCGCCGAAGATGAGGAAGCCCAGCAATATCGCCCATAACAGGCTCATATAGCGGAAAGGCGCCACGAACGAGATTTCGCCCTCGCGCATGGCGATGATGAGGAACTGATAGGCCGCCATCACGCAGCATGCGGCCAGTGTCAGAAGACCAAGATTTCTCAGCGAGAGAGACGACCAGCCGCCGAGTGGCACGATCATCGCTGCTCCGGCAATACCGACGCCGACCGATGTCAGCGCCGAGATCATGAGAACCGGTATTGCCCTTGGCACTTTGCGCGTCGCAAGATCGCGCAGGGCGGCAAAGATCACCGTTACCACGATCATCAATACGTAAGGGCTGAGGGCCCCGTCGGCAGGCCGGACGATGATCAGGACGCCAGCCAGCCCTATGGTGATCGCGAGCCAGCGGCGCCAGCCGACGGGTTCGCCGAAAAGGAGTGCCGCGCCAAGTGTTACGACAAGCGGCAGCGCCTGCAATATGGCCGAGGCGAGCGGCAATGGGACATGGACCAGGGCGACGAGAAAGGTGACCGTGCCGACGACTTCGCCGATGACGCGCAGAATGGTCATCTTGTGAAGAGCACGTCGCAACGGAATGAGCATGCCACGCTGCCAGGCAACGGCAAGGATGAGGATCGTGGCGATGACGCTGCGGATCAGCATGACCTGACCCATGTTCATTTCCTCGCCGACATATTTCACGGTGGCGTCGTTGAAGGTAAAGCACGCCATGCCTGCAGCCATTGCAAGGCCGCCGCGCACATTTGGAGATAGGGCCACGATTCGTTCCACCGTTTGCGGCGATCCTCCTCCAGAATCGCCTGACCCCGTATATCAAAATTTGGAAGGGAAACGCTATCGATAGCTGGCGTCAGCCGCCGGTGACGCTCATATGCCGCGATACAGCCGGGCGGTTATGGCGCCGGTCTATGATGAAGTCATGGCCCTTGGGCTTGCGGCCAATTGCGCGGTCGATCGCCTCCGACAACAATTCATTGCCTTCGGAAGCACGCAGCGGCGCGCGCAGATCCGCCGCGTCCTCCTGGCCGAGGCACATATAGAGCGTACCGGTGCAGGTGAGCCGAACCCGGTTGCAACTCTCGCAGAAATTATGGGTCATCGGGGTGATGAAGCCGATGCGGCCGCCCGTTTCGGCTACTTTCACATAGCGGGCTGGGCCGCCGGTCTTGTAGGCGATCTCCTCCAGAGAGAACTCGCGTTGCAACTGCGTACGCAAGAGCGAGAGCGGCAGATATTGGTCCGTCCGGTCCAGTTCGATTTCGCCCATGGGCATCGTCTCGATCAGCGTGATATCCATGCCTCGCCCATGGGCCCACCGGATCATCTGCGGAATTTCGAGATCGTTGAAATTCTTGAGGGCAACTGCATTGAGCTTGACCTTGATACCGGCTTCCTGTGCTGCGTCTATTCCAGCCATGACGCGGCTGAAATCGCCCCAGCGGGTGATCGCGCGGAATTTGTCCGGATCGAGCGTGTCCAGGGAAACGTTGATGCGCTTCACGCCGAGATCGGCGAGTTCGGCGGCATAGCGCGACAACTGGGAGCCATTCGTCGTCAGCGTCAGCTCATCGAGCGCGCCGGTCTGCAGATGCCGCGACAACTGGCCGATGAGGTGCATGATGTTTTTTCGCACCAGCGGCTCGCCCCCCGTAAGCCGAAGGCGCCGAACGCCTTTCTCGATGAAGAGGCTGCAAAGCCGATCCAGTTCCTCGAGGGAAAGCAGTTCCTTCCTCGGCAGGAAGGTCATGTTCTCGGACATGCAATAGGTGCAGCGGAAGTCGCAGCGATCCGTGACGGACACCCGCAAATAGTCGATCGTCCGACCGAAGGGGTCTATCATGTTCGAATGCCCATTGGCGCTATCGGATTGAAGCAAGCTGTTCACCATATCCTCCTGTGACACAGATAGGATTTGCGCGGAGCCTTGTCCAGCCTTGTGCCTTGTCGCTTGCGAAGCTTGATGGCAAGGCCTACAGCAGTTCGGCGCCGCGAACCGGCGCGAGACGACGGAAAGGTGCGCCCAATGACCGATGTATGGCCCAAGGAACTTCGTGTCAGCAAGGATCGGAAGCTGCTGATCGTGGAATTCGACAATGGCGAAAAACATGAATTGCCGGCCGAATATCTCCGCGTCGCTTCGCCTTCAGCGGAAGTGCAGGGACATTCGCCAGAGCAGCGTGTCACGGTTCCCGGCAAGATAGATGTTGCCATCGCCAAGCTGGAACCCATCGGCAATTATGCGGTGCGGATCACCTTCGACGACATGCATGACACCGGCCTGTTCAGTTGGGCTTATCTGA
Organism: Phyllobacterium sp. 21LDTY02-6; assembly: GCF_023554255.2. GTDB lineage: Bacteria > Pseudomonadota > Alphaproteobacteria > Rhizobiales > Rhizobiaceae > Phyllobacterium. The sequence goes on from NZ_JAMJWD020000001.1 coordinate 663,104, forward strand.
TGGAACTCGGGCGCAACAAGGAGCAGCGCTGGCAATCCTATCTGGACGAGCTATCGGAAAAAGGCCTGAGCCGCGAGCCTCGCCGCTCCCGCTGAGCCCGAAACTGGATATTCGAGGGCGAGGCCGCGACATTCAGCGTGTTACGACTACCCTCGTGCCGACCGCGACATTGTCATAGAGATGCCTGACATCGTCGTTGGCCATGCGAATGCAGCCCGACGACATGGCCCTGCCGATGGTCCATGGCTGGTTCGTTCCATGGATCCTGTAGAGCGTCGAGCCGATATACATGGCTCTTGCGCCCAGGGGATTGTCCGGTCCACCCGGCATATAGGCGGGCAGAATACGCCCCTTGGCCGCTTCCCGGGCCCGCATTCGCGCCGGTGGCGTCCAACCCGGCCATTCGGCCTTGCGCGATATCCTGTTGCTGCCGCTCCATGTGAAGCCTTCCTTGCCGACGCCGATGCCATAGGCGATAGCGCGGCCGGGAGAGGTGACGTGGTATAGCCGTCTTTCTCCGGTCCTGATGACGATCGTCCCGGGCTGGTATTTTTCCGATATCGACACACGCTTGCGTGGAATCGGTGAATAATCCGAGCGATATTTGAGAGTTTGTCCCGGTTGTCTGCCTGCCAGAAATATCTTCTTGACCATGCGATCTTGAGATATCGCAGCAGCCTGCAAGCAACCCAGACAAAAAACGACACACGTCAGAAAGAAAATCCGTAAAATTTGAACCATCTGTCTCCCCCAAGGCGGATGCAACGAATCCACTCTACTGTGGCATTATTGCACGTTCGCGAAAAGAACAGGGGTGATCAACTCGTTGTGTAGTGAATCGAAATGAAATGACTGTTGAATCACGTTACGTTTGCCGCTCGGGCCGGTGAAAATCATCTGGGGGAAACGTCGGAGCGTGGGGGCATTGTTAAAACAATCTAAACAGGATGTGCTGAAACTGGAGCGACACAGATTCGATGGCCCGCGCACGATCGCGGGCGAGATTCCAGTTGGACGGGCATCATGAACACCAGACTATCCAAACGAGCCGTTTTCATCGCCGCGCTCATGTCGGCCACGGCATTTTCCGCGCAGCCCAGCCTTGCGGCCAGCAATCTGATGGAGCTGTTGTTCCCGTCGCGCCGGATCGAAGCCCAGCCCGTCATGCCCGCCGATCCGCCAAGCAAGCGCACGGCGGCGCCAGCCCGAAGCCAGCCGGTGCGGGCACCGATCAAGCGCGTCACGGTCACCGCTCCCACGAATTATGACTATAAGCCGGAAACGCTTGTTGCCGTCGATTTCAGCAAGGTGGATCCGCAGCTCACTGCATCGGCACATCCTGTCTCCATGGCGCCGACTATGGAGGCTGACAGGTTCGGTCTCAAGATCGATCACCTGAAGGAAGCACAGGTGCAAGCCGAAAAACGGGTCGCGGACGCCTTGTTGTCGTTCTATGCAACAAACCAGAAGCCGATATGGACCAGTTCATATGATGTCACGCCTCAGGCCAAGGCCGTTGTCGCCCAACTGGCGAGAGCGGGTGAAGCCGGCCTTGATCCGCTGGATTATTCGGTGAAACTGCCCGGCGATGCGTATGACAGATCCGATATCCCCGGTCGGCTCAAGTTGCTGGCGGAGTTTGAGCTGCAATTGTCGGCTCGCGCGCTCAGATACGCCCTTGATCAGAGCGAGGGGAGAATCAATCCGAACCGTCTGAGCGGCTTCCACGATCTGGCGACGGAAAAGGTTGAACCACGCGCAATTCTGGAACAGCTTGCCGAGGCGAAGGATCCGACTGCCGTTCTCGCCAGTTTCGAGCCCAGGAACAAGTGGTATGCCGAGTTGAAGCAGCGTCTGCACGAGATTGCAGACACCGGTCAACCAAGCGTGACCATTGCACCCGGCACTTTGATCCGGCCCGGTCAAAGCAGCCCCGAACTGCCGAAACTTATGGCGCTCTTGCGAGAAAAGGCACCAAAAGCCTATCTGGAACAGCATGATCTGGTGCTGCAGCAGCATCAATCGAGCGAGATCTACGATGAAAGCCTGGTCCAGGCCATCAAGGATTATCAGCTGTCGCAGGGTCGGCGCGCCGATGGAATCATCGGTAGCGCCACGATCAAGGCACTGGTTGGCGAATCCAGCCAATCCAAGCGCGACCGCATTCTGTACTCGATGGAGCGGCTCCGGTGGATGCCGCATGAATTCGGCGAGCGCTATGTCTTCATCAACCAGCCAGCCTATCGCGCCCAGTATTTCAGCGGCGGTACAGAGAAACTGGCGATGAATGTCGTGATCGGGTCGCCGAGAAATCAGACCTATTTCTTCAATGACACGATCGAGACGGTGGTTTTCAATCCATCCTGGGGCGTCCCGCGCTCCATCATCCTCAACGAGATGATGCCGAAAATCCTGAGCAATCCGTCCTATCTCGAACGAAGCGGATACGAAGTCTATGATCGTACGGGCCGCGTTGTGCCGTCGAGTTCGGTGAATTGGTCGAAGGTGGCTGCCAGCGGTGGCGGCGTCGGCATCCGGCAGAAGCCAAGTCTCGACAATGCGCTGGGCGAGTTGAAGATTCTCTTCCCCAACAGCCATGATATCTACATGCACGACACGCCGGCGAAATCATACTTCAAACGGGACATGCGCGCCCTCAGCCATGGCTGCATCAGGCTCGAAAATCCACGGGGGATGGCGGCGGCCGTGCTGGAACTGTCAGTCGACGAGTTGAAGCCCTATTTCGGCAAGAACGAGCGCAATGTGAAGGTCAAGTCGCAGTTGCCGGTCTACGTCTCCTACTTCACGGCATGGCCGGATGCCGCGACGGGCGAAATCAACTATTACGACGATGTCTATGAGCGGGACGCCTATCTGCAAAAGGCCATCGCCAAGACCACCGCGCTTCGGCAGGCAGACATGTTGCAGACCGCCAACCTCTAGGTTTCCAGGAATGCCCTGTTACTTGATCTGAAACGGCGGCAGGCTCTGAAATGCGAGTTTCAGCGCCTGCGACCAGCCCTCGGAGATGATCTCGTAATAGGGGTCGTTCCGCTCGATGCGTTTTTCGAATCCGACCCTGAAACTGTCCGTTTCGTAAAATTGCAGGTCGAGCGGCAAGCCCACCGAGAGGTTGGATTTCAGCGTCGAATCGAACGATACGAGCAACAGTTTCGCTGCTTCTTCGAAGGTGAGGGCGGGATCATAGGATCGCACGATGATCGGCTTGCCATATTTATGCTCGCCGATCTGGAAGAACGGCGTATCCGGAGTGGCTTCGATGAAGTTGCCCTCGGGATAGATCAGGAAGAGGCGCGGGTCTCCGCCCTTGATCTGTCCGCCGAGAATAATGGAAGCCCCGAAGGAGTCGGCGCGTTGTCCCTCGGTATCGACTTCGTGGATCACGTCGCGGATCGTGTCGCCGATCAGGCGCGCGGTCTGGAACATCGAAGGCATGTCGTAAATGGATGGTGAACGCTCGGAGGGCGCCTTGGTCCTCTCGTTCAATATGCTGATGACAGCCTGCGTCGTGGCCAGATTTCCAGCGGAAAGAAGGGTGATTACACGGTCACCGGCCTTGGCCCAGGTATACATTTTCTTGAACGTCGAAATATTGTCGACACCAGCGTTGGTCCTGGTATCGGACATAAACACCAGACCTCGGTCCAGTTTCAGTCCTATGCAATAGGTCATAACGAATCCCGTATTCGATCATCCGAGCGATTACTGCTCTACATTGACCTCGACGGCAAGTGATTCAATGGCGGGTCCGAAGCGGACACCGGATACCGGTGCGGCGTCGCGGTAATCAAGGCCGCAGGCCAGGCGGATATAGGTTTCGTTCGGGCAGATATTGTTCGCGGCATCGAATCCCACCCAGCCGAGGCCGTCGATATGGGCTTCGGCCCAGGCATGGCTCGCCGTCTGTTCGATCGTATCCAGCATCATCAGATAGCCGGATACATAGCGGGCAGGGATCCCGAGGAGCCGCGCCGAAGCGAGGAAGGCGTGGGTGTGGTCCTGGCAGACGCCCTGGCCACTAACCAGCGCCTCTTCACCGGTGGTGTTGACATTGGTCGAGCCGGGCACATAGGCGATGCGCTGGTTTATGGTTTCCATCAGGCGATGCAATATTGACAGCCGATCGCTGTCCTTCGGCATGGTCGCTGCCAGTTCCCGCAACGCTTCACCAGGTTCCGTCAGCGGCGTTTCGCGCTCGTAAAGCCAGGTCGGCATGAAATTATAGACCTTGCCAAGCACACCGGCATGATCTTCCGTTTCCACCTTTCCTTCGGCCCGGATAGTGAGTTGCTGCGCGCCGCGGTCGATATTGATCAGTTGGGTGCGATTGCCATAGCCATCCCGATAATTTGCTTCCTCTGTGGCGCCTTCCAGCGTCACGCTCCATTCCAGCACCTTTTGCCCGGGCGAATTATGCGGATAAAGCCGCAACCGCTGGATCGCGTAATGCACGGGCGTATCATAGCGGTAGTGCGAATTATGCTGGATTGTAAGAAGCATGGTCCTCAATCGAAATTGTAGGCTCGGGCAATTTCATTGCTCAAGCTGGTTGTCTCGCAGATTATGTCGCTCAGAAACTCGTGCAGGCCATTGTCGAATATGTGACGGATCTCGTTGTTTTCCAGCCGCGTCATGATCGCTTCCGACATGGTGTGGCATTCGTGCCTTGCGCCGTAGTCGATCGCGAGATGTTGGAGATTGTCGACGATATTCGAATAGCAGAAATTCAATGAACGCGGCATGCGGGAATTGAGTATCAGATAATCCGCTATGTTCACTGGGTTGTATTCGACATCGTAGACCCACCGATACGAGCGATGGGCCGAGACGGAGCGCAGAATCGATTCCCACTGAAAATTGTCCAGCGTCGTGCCGACATAGGAAATCGACGGCAGAAGGACGTAATATTTCACGTCGAGGATGCGGGCGGTGCTGTCCGCACGTTCCACGAATGTGCCGAGCCTGGCAAAGTTGAAAATCTCGTTGCGCAACATGGTGCCGTGAAACGCACCGCGGATGATCGCGGTTTCACGCTTGATCTGGTCGAGAACCCGCGGCAGGTCGGTTTCGGCGATCGCCGAGGCGAGGGTGGCCTTGAGTACCATCCAAGTCTCGTTGACGCTCTCCCAGGCCTCCCGCGTCAGTGCCGTGCGCACCATGCGGGCATTGGATCTGGCTGTTTCGATGCAGGAGATCACGCTGGAGGGATTGCCGGTATCGCGCAGCAGGTAGTCCGATACGAGGCTTGCATTATACTCGTTGTACTTCGCATCGTAGCCGATTTTGACGCCTGCGCTCATGAGTACCGAGGACCATTCTTCGGGAGCGTCGGATGTCTTGGTCAGCGCCATTCTCAATCCGGCATCGATGAGCCGCGCCATATTTTCGGCCCGCTCGATGTAGCGGAACATCCAGTAGAGACCATTCGCAGTACGCCCAAGCAACATATTCTATGAGTATCCCTCTACAGCGTTCGGCCTTGGCCCGGCCCTTTGTCACGTTCGTTCACATCGCTAGTCGTCCAGGACCCACGTATCCTTGGTACCGCCGCCCTGGCTGGAATTGACCACCAGGGAGCCCTCTTTCAGGGCTACCCGCGTCAAGCCGCCGGGGGTGATGCGGATGCGATCGGAGACGAGCACGAAAGGCCTCAGATCGACATGCCTTGGCGCAAGTCCCTTTTCTGTCATGATCGGCGTCGTCGATAGAGCCAGCGTCGGCTGGGCTATGTAGTTCTTTGGATTTGCCTTGAGCTTGAGCGCGAAGGCTTCGCACTCCTTCTTCGATGCTGCAGGCCCGACCAGCATTCCATATCCGCCCGAGCCATGTACCTCCTTCACGACCAGGCTCGAGAGATTCTCAAGCACATATTTCAGCGTGTCAGGTTCCGAACAGCGATGTGTCGGGACGTTTTCAAGTATCGCCTTGCGCCCCGTATAAAACTCGACGATCTCGGGCATGTAGGAATAGAGCGCCTTGTCGTCGGCGATGCCAGTGCCTGGTGCATTGGCAATGGTGATGTTGCCGGAACGATAGACATCCATGATACCGGGAACGCCGAGGGCGGAATCCGGGCGGAAAGTCAGCGGGTCGAGGAATGCGTCATCCACCCGCCTGTAGAGAACGTCGATGGCACGGTTGCCCTCCGTCGTCCGCATGACGACTTTGCCATTCTCGACGCGAAGGTCGCCGCCTTCGACGAGTTCGACACCCATCTGATCGGCCAGGAACGCATGTTCGAAATAGGCCGAATTATAGATGCCCGGGGTCAATACCGCGATCGTCGGGGTTCCCTTGCAGCCCGGTGGCGCTACTGCGGCGAGCGACTGGCGCAACTGCTTCGGATAGGTTTCGACGGGACGGACCTTGATCTGCTGAAACAGCTCCGGAAAGAGCTGCATCATCGTTTCGCGGTTCTCCAGCATATAGGAAACACCGGAGGGCGTCCGGGCATTATCTTCCAGAACATAGAACTGATTTTCTTCGGTTCGGACGATATCGACGCCTATAATGTGGGTATAGACGTTGCCGGGAGGGCGAAAGCCGACCATTTCTGGCAGATAGGCATCATTGTGCATGAAAAGTTCGCGCGGGATACGCCCGGCGCGAATGATCTCCTGGCGGTGATATATGTCGTCGAGGAATGCGTTGAGCGCCATGACACGCTGTTCGATGCCCTGCGAGAGGCGGCGCCATTCGTTTCCGGTGATGATGCGCGGAATGATATCGAAGGGTATCAAGCGCTCGGCGGCTTCCTCGTCGCCATACACGGCAAAGGTGATCCCGGTTTTCCGGAAGACGTTCTCGGCGTCGATCGCCTTCTGGGCCAGGCGGCCCGAATTTTGCGTGTCGAGCCAATTCTTCAATTGTTGGTAAGGCGGACGAACAAGGCCGCCGGACTGAATCATTTCATCAAATGGCTTCACTCAAATCCCCCTTTATCGGGTTTATTCAAGCGCGTTCGGCAGAAAAAGCAAGCATATTCCAACGCGTCGCGATTATGGCGCGTGCAATGCCTAAAAATTGGGCGACAAGCGTGACGCTGGGGCAGCAAAGCCAACTGTTTCAGCGAGATATACGGGAGCTGAGCGGTGGAAGGGCCCGACAGTCAGGCGGGCCCCAAATCGTTCACCTGCTCAATAGGGCGAGACACACTGCCTGCGTGGGCCATTATAGGGCTGGTAAGTGTTGTCATAGGCCCGATACGAGCGGTAGCGGTTATAGCACCATTGCGTATGGGAACGTGCGCCGCGGTAAACCGGGCGGTTTATGGTGCTGCCGATTACGACGCCCGTGCCGAAGGCTGCGAGCGGGAACCATGCACCATCATAATATCTGTAGCCCGGACGGTGGTAACGGTATCCGCGGTAGCCGCCATAACGGTGGCCGCGCCAATGCCGATTGCGATGCCAGCGCCGCTCGCCGCGCCAATGACGGCCACCGCGCCAGTGCCGATCGCCCCTCCAGCCCCGGTCGCCTCGCCAGTGCCGGCGGTGCTGCACATTGAGGAGCGGCGTGTTCCCCGTCTCGATGGCAGGTGGCGTGATCGGCGCCGCATAGACCGGCAGTGCACCGGTCGAAAACGTGCCAAACGTCATGACTGCCGCCGCAATGAATGATGTAAGCTTTTTCATGGGTCCTCCGGTTTCCCGAGGTCTGGGCCTCGTTCCATGCCGGTGGATCAGTGATGCCGGCATTGTCCGATGCCTTCAACGCGCCAGGGTCGTGTTGGTTCCGTCAGGCGTTGACAGCCGCCAGGAGGCTGTTGGCCATTTCCACCTTGAGCTCGCGGAAATGCGAAATGATGCGGCTCGGGCCATAGGCTGAAACATGCTGGTCGGAGTAACCGAAATCAACGGCAATGACCGGAATTCCAGCCGCCTTGGCCGTTTCGATATCCGTTCGGCTATCGCCCACCATCACGGCGCGGGCGCTGTCGCCATTCGCCTTGCTGATCGTTTCGAACAGATGCCGCGGATCCGGTTTGCGGAAGGCGAAGCTATCGCCGCCGCAAATGGCGCCGAAGCGGTCGGCCTGCTTCAGGCCGCGGAGCAGCTTCGTCGCCAGGCCCTCGAACTTGTTCGTGCAGACGGCGAGAGCGTAACCGGCGGCAGCGAGTTCGTCCATCGCCTCGGCGGCGCCCTCGTAGAGGGCCGAATGCCCAGGCATGTTGGCGCCATAGTGGTCGATGAAGATCGAGACGAGCCAATCGAGCTGTTCAGGGCTCAGGAGCTTCTGCTGTGCCTCGAATGCCCGTTCGATCATGACCCGTCCGCCATGGCCGACATATTGGCGCAGCGCGACCGGATCGACCTTTTGCAGCCCTGCTTCGGCCAGGCAATGGTTGAGGCTGTCGAGAAGATCGGGAGCCGTATCGACAAGCGTCCCATCGAGATCGAAAACAATGATCGGTTTAGACATTCTGATCCTGCAAATTCGGAGGGAAATGGTAGATCTGCAATCGATCTTGAGCTTGACCCAATTGTCTGACGTGCTAGGGAGCCCGGTGTCAAGTCAAAGCTGGAACGGGAGGGCGAGACCAATGGACGCGAGGGCGCTGAAGATCGAAGCCGCCGTGACGGCGCTCGCCTATGTTCAGGACGGCATGCGGCTTGGGATAGGCACGGGATCGACCGCCGAGGAATTCGTGCGGGTACTGGCGGACAAGGTGCGCGACGGGATGAGCGTGATCGGCGTGCCCACCTCCGAGAGGACGGCCGCTTTGTGCAGGGAACTCGGAGTGCCGCTGACGACGCTCGAGGAAACCCCGGCACTCGATCTGACTATAGATGGCGCCGACGAGGTCGATCCCGAACTGTCGCTGATCAAAGGCGGTGGCGGTGCTCTTCTTCGCGAGAAGATCGTGGCGGCGGCGTCCGAACGCATGATCGTCATCGCGGATGCCTCCAAGCGCGTCGACGTGTTGGGAGCGTTTCCCCTGCCGATCGAAGTCAATCGTTTCGGCCTTTCCGCCACCCGGCGCGCCATCGAAAGCGCTGCGAGCAATCTCGAATTGTCCGGTCCGATCACATTGAGGATGACGGGCGATCAACCATTTGTTACAGACGGTGGGCATTTGATCCTGGATGCATCTTTTGGCCGCATTCCGGATACAAGAGCTTTATCGAGAGCTCTGCACGCCATACCCGGCGTCGTGGAGCATGGGCTATTTCTGGATCTGGCGCGCATAGCCATATTGGCCGGTGCTGACGGTATCCAGACACTGACAACGAAGAAAACGGAGCGATAATTCATGACCCGAGCAACTGGCCTTCGCCGCTTGATTGCACCTTTGTCCATCGCAATCATGCTGGGCGGCGGATTGTCTGCCTATGCGCAAGACGTCACGCCATCTCACCTGGCTGCTGCACGTGCCGCCGTTACCGCCATCCGCACGACCGACCAGTTCGATGCAATATTGCCCCAGGTGGCGCAGCAGCTGAAAGCCGAGCTTATCCAGAAGGATCCCAATCTGGAATCCATAATCAGTTCCACCGTTGACGAGCAGGCGCTGGCCTTGGCCGCGCGCCGCGGCGACCTGGAGAACGAGGCTGCACGCGCCTACGCCGTATCGTTCACTGAAGAAGAGCTCAACGCGATCACCGGCTTCTACACATCGCCTGCCGGCAAGAAGCTTCTTTCGGAAGGCCCGATCGTGACGCGCGAAGTGCTCAAGGCAGCTGGCATCTGGGAGCGCGGCATTGCACGCGACCTGGCGCAGGCTGTCGCCGAGAAGGTCGTTGCCGCTGCTGCCGCGACCGCTCCCGCCGCGCCGGAAGCCCCGGCAGCGCCAAAACCCTGATCTGCTGAAATTAATGGTTTAGAGAAGGCCCGGTGAAAGCCGGGCCTTCTCTTTTAAATTCGACCGTTAAGCCTCATATATTGGCTCTGCGCAGATTCGGAGTGTCTTCACATGGCAAGTTATGACTACGACCTTTTCGTCATCGGGGGAGGGTCGGGCGGTGTTCGCGCCGGTCGCCTGGCTGGGGCCATGGGCAAGCGCGTCGGGCTAGCCGAAGAGTACCGGATGGGCGGAACATGCGTCATCCGCGGCTGCGTCCCCAAAAAGCTGTTTGTCTATGCTTCACAGTTTCCCGAACATTTCGAGGCCGCGAAGGGCTTCGGATGGAGCGTCGGCGAAACGAAGTTCGATTGGCCGACGCTGGTTGCGAACAAGGACAAGGAGATCGCCCGGCTGGAAGGCCTTTACCGGCAGGGACTCGACAACGCCCAGGTAGAGATCTTCGACAGCCGGGCCAGACTGGTCGATGACCACACGATCGAGATATTGAACTCGGGACAAAGGATCACCAGCGACCAGATACTGATCGCTGTAGGTGGCCACCCCAATCCGCATGTCGCCTTGCCTGGCCATGAATTGTGCATCAGTTCCAATGAGGCATTTCATCTGAAGGAACTGCCGAAGGCGATCGTCATCGCGGGCGGCGGCTATATAGCAGTCGAATTTGCCAATATTTTCCACGGGCTTGGGGTCGATGTGACACTGGTCTACCGTGGCAAGGAGATATTGTCGCGTTTCGACCATGACCTGCGCCAATTGCTGCACGAGGCAATGACGGCGAAGGGGATCAAGATCCGTTGCGGCGAGATATTCAAGGAAGTGAAGCGCGACGATTCCGGCCGGCTGCAGGTGGCCTTGCTGTCGGGCGGGACCATGGTCGCCGATCAGGTGATGGTGGCATTGGGCCGCGTGCCGAACACGCAATCGCTGGGGCTCGAGCATGCGCTGGTGAAAACCGACGAACTCGGAGCTGTCGTCGTCGATGAATATTCGCGCACCAATGTCGCCAATATCTGGGCCGTCGGCGATGTCACGAACCGCGTGCAGCTCACGCCTGTCGCCATTCATGAGGCCATGTGTTTCCTCGAAACCGCTTTCAAGGGTAATCCGACGAAGCCGGACCACCGGACGATTGCCACGGCGGTATTCTCGCAACCTGAGATAGGCACCGTGGGCCTTTCGGAGGAAGAGGCAGCCAAGGAATTCGATAATGTCGAAATCTACAGGGCGCTGTTCCGGCCGATGCGCAATACGCTCTCGGGCGCGAAAGAACGCATGCTGACCAAGCTCGTCGTCGATGGTGCGAGCCGCAAGGTGCTCGGCGCGCATATTCTGGGGCCGGATGCGGGCGAAATGGCGCAATTGCTCGCCATTCCGATCAAGGCGGGCTGCACAAAGGATGATTTCGACAGGACGATGGCAGTGCATCCGACTGCCGCGGAAGAACTGGTGACGATGTACAATCCGACCTATCGCATCGTCAAAGGCGAGCGCGTGGGGTGAATTTCTAGGCGGCCTCTGGCCTGTGCAAGGCGCACGACCCCGCCGGCAGGTCACCCTGCAACAGCCAGTTTGCGACGGGCGCCCATAGTGCATCGGCGCGATGCTTGCGGAAGAAGCCAATATGGCCGATCTTGTCGCCTGCCTCGGGGGAGAGCCAGATTTCATGGATCGTCGAATTCTCGAAGCGCTCCATCAACGCACCGATAGCGCGCGGCGTCCCCCAAGGGTCGTCATTTATGCCGATACTGAGAATAGGCGTCCTGACGGTGGGAAAAAAGCGCGCTTCGGGGACTTTGGCGTCCTCGAAGAGGAAGTTGCGGTTTCTGCACCAGCGGGCCCAATCGCGGAATATGCTTCCGGGCAAGGCTTCGCCGATGCCGCTCCATTTGGGAAGGCGGCCGAGGGGGAAGGTAAGAGGGACACCGACGAGATTCATTCGGGCGAATACCGCCAAAGGTTCGGCTGTGTTGCGATAATATCCCGAAAGGGACGCGACGGTGGCATATCGGTCGAAGCGGGCCGAGTGGTCGTTCAATCCGAGTGCGACGCCGCCGAATGAATGGCCGATACCGACGATCCTGTTGCCGTTCGCGTGGGCGCTGAGTTCCTGAAGCGCAGCCGGTAAATCCAGCGCGCCCCAATCCTTCATGTTCAGCCGCGATCTCCATTTCTTGTCCGCAGACGATTTCGCCACGCCGCGATAATCATAGGTCAGCACGTGGGATGCGCCGTTCTCGACCAGGAACGCCGCGAAATGGCGATAGAACGTTTCAGGTACGGCCGCAGCCGACGACAGGAGTACTGCCGGCTTGTGGCCTGTTCCCTTGAACAAGCTGCCACGCAACTCGAAGCCGTCCGCAGCGCGGAAGCTGATCTCCTCCATCGAAGTCTCCATATTACCTTGACGTAAAGGTAATATTATTCGGCGGCCAGGGCAATGGTTTCGTCATATGCCGAAGCGTCGTTGTCGAAGCGCTGTGATCAGGACTGGTGCGTGTCACATAATTAGACTATATGAGCGCCTTCTGAGACATTTTCGGAAACTTCAACCCATAAGTTTTGACCTAATCAACATGTAGAAAGCAAGCAACAGGTGCAATAATGACGAAGAACTGGACACCGACATCCTGGAGAGGCAAACCGATCAAGCAGGTGCCTTTTTACCCGGACGCTCAGGCATTGAGCGATGTCGAGGCTCGTCTTCGCACCTATCCGCCGCTTGTATTTGCAGGTGAGGCACGCAAGCTGAAAAGACAGCTTGCCGCCGTTGCCCATGGCGAAGGATTCCTGTTGCAGGGCGGCGATTGCGCCGAGAGCTTTGCCGAGCATGGCGCTGACAATATTCGCGACTTCTTCCGCGTGTTCCTGCAGATGGCAGTCGTACTCACGTTCGGCGCATCGCAGCCGGTGGTGAAGATCGGGCGCATCGCAGGCCAGTTCGCCAAACCGCGGTCCTCGGACACCGAAACCAAGAACGGCATCGAGCTCCCGGCCTATCGCGGCGACATCATCAATGGAACCGAGTTCAGCGAACAGGCTCGCATCCCTGATCCTGCCCGGCAGGAAATGGCCTACCGGCAGTCGGCGGCGACGCTCAACCTGCTTCGTGCGTTCGCGCAGGGCGGTTACGCCAATCTTGAGAACGTCAACCAGTGGATGCTCGGCTTTGTCGCCGACAGCCCGCAGGGCGAGCGCTATGGCATGTTGGCCCGGCGCATCTCGGACACGATCGATTTCATGCGGGCAGTGGGCATCACCGCCGAGACGAACGCGCAATTGCGCGAGACGGATTTCTACACGAGCCATGAAGCTCTGCTGCTTGGCTATGAAGAAGCCCTGACCCGCGTGGATTCGACCTCGGGCGACTGGTACGCCACGTCCGGGCACATGATCTGGGTCGGTGACCGCACCCGGCAGGCCGACCATGCACATATCGAATATTGCCGCGGCATCAAGAATCCGCTTGGCCTGAAGTGCGGACCGTCGCTCGAGCCGGACGATCTTCTGCGCCTGATCGACTTGCTGAATCCCGCCAACGAGGCTGGGCGGCTCACGCTGATCGCCCGCTTCGGCCATGACAAGGTTGGCGATCATCTGCCCAAGCTCATTCGGGCTGTGCAAAAGGAAGGCCGCAATGTCGTATGGTCATGCGATCCGATGCACGGCAACACGATCACCGCGAATGGCTACAAGACACGGCCGTTCGACCGCATCCTGAAAGAGGTAGAAGCGTTTTTTGCAGTTCATCATGCCGAGGGCACCTATGCAGGTGGCATTCACATCGAGATGACGGGCAATAACGTCACCGAGTGCACCGGTGGCGCCCGCGCTATCTCCGCCGATGATCTGCAGGATCGGTACCACACGCATTGCGATCCGCGACTCAATGCCGACCAGGCACTGGAACTTGCGTTTCTCGTTGCCGAACTGCTGAAGAAGGAACGCGACAGTCAGCCACAGAAGCTGGCGGTCAACGCTTGAAGCAGCGACGAATACCCATGTGAAAAGGGCGGCCTTTGGGTCGCCCTTTTACTTTGGCAGTTCATAATCACGTTATGAATGACTTTCGACTGGTGTTTTTTGCTTCCGGATTCTATCAAGTCGGCATGCAAAAAGAACCTCGCCGCGTCCGCCTTTCCAAAGCCTTCCGTTCCTTCATCGAGAATGAAGCTTCTGGCGGCATCATCCTGATGATCGTTGCAGCGCTTGCTCTGGTGGTGGCGAACTCGCCCTGGAGCGAGCTTTATTTCGGCCTTCTGCATGTCGAGGTCGGCGGATTGAGCATACTCCATTGGGTGAATGATGCCCTGATGGCGATCTTCTTCCTGCTCGTCGGACTGGAAATCAAGCGCGAGATGATCAGCGGGCAATTGTCGAGCTGGCCGCGCCGCGCATTGCCGGGTTTTGCGGCAGTGGGCGGCATGCTGGTGCCTGCGCTGATCTTCATCGCGTTTAACAGGGGCAATACGATCCACGGCTGGGCGATTCCATCGGCGACCGATATCGCATTTTCGCTTGGCGTACTTTCGCTCCTCGGCTCGCGCGTGCCAATGTCGCTGAAGGTGTTCCTGACGGCCTTGGCGATCATCGACGACCTTGGCGCCGTCATCATCATCGCGCTTTTCTATTCGAGTGGAATTCACGTGCCGGCGCTCATAGGCGTGGCCGTGGTGTTCCTGATCCTCATTGCAATGAACCGCATGGGCATGATGCAGCTCTGGGCCTATGTCATCCTCGGCGTCATCCTCTGGATACTGGTGTTCAAGTCCGGCATCCACGCAACCATAGCCGGGGTGCTGCTGGCGCTGGCGATACCAATGCGCGGCAGCGGCAAAGCCGCTTCGGAATCGCCGTTGCATACGCTCGAACATGCGATCCAGCCATGGGTCGGTTTCGCGGTGGTGCCAATCTTCGGCTTCGCCAATGCCGGCGTCTCGTTCAGTGGCGTCGCTCTCTCCAATCTGGCGGATCCGGTGCCGCTCGGCGTCGCGGCAGGGCTGTTCATAGGCAAACAGCTTGGCGTCTTCTCCTTTGCCTGGCTCGCCATCAAGCTGCGCCTTTCGGAGCGGCCTGCAGGAACGACATGGACGCAGCTCTACGGCGTAGCCATCCTGTGCGGCATCGGCTTCACGATGAGCCTGTTCATCGGGCTGCTGGCCTATTCGGACTCGACCATATTGCAGGACGAAACAAAGCTCGGCGTCCTGATGGGCTCGCTGCTGTCAGCGCTTTTCGGCGCGGCTTTGTTGGCCGTGGCGGCCAGACGCCCTGCCAGGCAGGGCTAGATGCGGCAACAAACCTCCGAAGGGGCAGGGATGGCGGATATACATACGGGGTCATGTCTTTGCGGCGAAGTCAGCTTCAAGACCAGCGGTCCGTTGCGTGGCGTCGTCTATTGCCATTGTACGCAATGCCGCAAACAGTCCGGACATCATTATGCGGCGACCAACGTTCTTGACGATAATATCGAGATTTCCGGTACCGACCATCTGAGCTGGTATCGCGCAAGCAAGCAGGCAAGGCGCGGCTTCTGCCGTGATTGCGGTTCGGCACTGTTCTGGAAGCATGACGATCTGGATTATATCTCCGTCATGGCCGGTGCGTTCGAGGCTCCGTCCGGATTGAAGGGGGAGTGCCATATCTTCGTTGCCGACAAGGGCGATTATTATGAGATTGACGATGGTCTGCCGCAATTTGCCGCGAGCGGCAGTATCGTCGTTGCCAATCATGATCATGATTGACGGTTCATATTCGGCCAGTGATCGCTAGGTTCAAGGGATTGGAGGCGCAGCCATGCAACGATTGATCGCCGCCTTCATCAACTCGATGAGGGCATTGCGGCATCTCGCCAGGAACGAGAAGGCCGTCCAGCAGGAACTGGCGATCTTCCTGCTTTCCATTCCGGTTGCAGCGGCAATCGCGCCCTCGGCGCTCATATTCCTGCTCCTGACCGGCTCACTGCTATTCCTCATCATGATCGAGGTGCTCAATACCGGAATCGAGGCCGCCTGCGACGCGGTCTCAAAGGACTTTCACAAGGAAATCCAGATCGCCAAGGATTGCGGCTCGCTTGCGGTTCTCATTTCGGTTGTTCTCGTTGCGGGTATCTGGCTCTATATATTGTGGAGTCTCTATCTGGCCTGAAGCGGCCCGGCATCTATTGTCCATCCCATAGCAAAGCGATATATGTTCACTATGAGCAAAAATCCCGACGTCCTCCGCATAGCCATCGCCCAACTCAATCCGATACTGGGAGATATCAAGGGAAATCTCGCGAAAGCGCGCGAAGCCCGTTCCGATGCGGCACGACAGGGCGCCGACCTCATCCTCTATACCGAACTGTTCATTTCCGGTTACCCGCCGGAAGATCTCGTTTTGAAACAGGCGTTCATCGAGGCATGCGAAGCGGCGGTCAACGAATTCGCACTGGATACCGCCGATGGCGGCCCGGGCGTCATCATCGGAACGCCGTTGCGGCGTCCGACCGGGCTGCACAATTCCGTGGTCGTCCTTGATGGCGGCAAGGTGATCGCCGAGCGCTACAAGGTTGATCTTCCGAATTATGGCGAGTTCGACGAGAAGCGCGTCTTCCAGGCAGGGCCGATGCCAGGGCCGGTGAACTTCCGCGGCACGCGCATCGGCATACCGATCTGCGAGGACATCTGGGGCGACCTGGGCGTCTGCGAGACGTTGGCGGAGAGCGGCGCCGAGATCCTCTGCGTGCCGAACGGTTCGCCCTATTATCAGGGCAAGGTGGATGTGCGTCATCAGGTGGCATTGCGGCAGGTCATCGAGACCGGGCTTCCGCTCATCTTCGCAAACCAGCTCGGCGGGCAGGATGATCTGATCTTCGACGGCGCTTCATTCGCCTTCAATGGCGACAAGAGCCTTGCATTCCAGATGTCGCAGTTCGAAGAGCAAATCATCGTCGTGACCTGGCGGCGCACGGAAGGCGGCTGGGTCTGCAGCGAAGGGCCGGCGTCGCGCATTCCGGAAGGTGAGGAGGCCAACTACCGCGCCTGCATGCTCGGCCTGCGGGACTACGTCAACAAGAACGGCTTCAAGGATGTCGTTCTGGGACTGTCCGGCGGCATCGATTCTGCCATTTGTGCGGCGCTGGCTGTGGATGCCCTCGGCGAAGAACGGCTGCGGGCAGTAATGATGCCATATCGCTATACATCGAAAGATTCGCTGAAGGATGCCGAGGACTGCGCACGCCTCCTTGGCTGCCGCTACGATATCGTGCCGATCTTCGAGCCCGTCGAGGGGTTCCTCAAGACGCTCGCGCCGACTTTTGCCGGAACGGAACCGGGCATCACCGAGGAAAACCTGCAAAGCCGTGCTCGTGGCACGATCCTGATGGCGATTTCCAACAAATTCGGCTCGATGGTGGTCACGACAGGCAATAAATCCGAGATGTCAGTTGGCTACGCCACGCTCTACGGCGATATGAATGGCGGCTACAATCCGATCAAGGACATCTACAAGATGCAGGTCTACGCCATGTCGGAATGGCGCAATCGCAATGTGCCGGCTGGAGGGCTGGGGCCGTCGGGGGAGGTGATCCCCAACAATATCATCAGCAAGGCGCCGTCGGCCGAACTGCGGGAAAACCAGACCGACCAGGATTCACTGCCGCCATATCCCATCCTCGACGATATTCTCCAGAGCCTGGTGGAAAACGAGATGGGTGTCGATGAAATCGTCCAACGCGGCCATGACCGGGCGACGGTCGAACGTATCGAGCATCTGCTTTACATCGCCGAATATAAGCGGCGGCAATCGGCGCCGGGGGTGAAGGTAACCCGCAAGAATTTCGGCAGGGACCGGCGCTATCCGATCACCAATCGTTTCCGCGACCGCTAAGGCGCCAAGCGAGCAACTGTTGCAAAGAGGCCGCACCAGCGGCCTGGCCGCTTCCCAGGTTCCATTTTGGTGCTTGGCGCTTGATCACGATTCACATATAGAACATATTCCGGCACTCCAGACCGGGAGGTTCATGAATGAGACCATTTCATATGTCCCGACAGGGCGGCGTCCATTCCTGACTTGTGGTGAGCGAAGGTCATTCGACCTTCTATTGGCTTCATGAGTCAAGAATAGCTATCGCCAATTTGGCCTTTCCCGTATTCGGGCGAGACGCCAACCAGTTTGCCGCAACAAGTCGTCATAACCAGCGGCATCTCCATCTTTGTGAAGCTATTGAGGCCGGTGCTTGCACCGGGCAATCGTCATGACATTCTTACGACTCGAGATCCGAGGCGGAGCTTTCCGCAGCGTGTTCGGATTCACCTGGAAATATTGGCAGAAGCAACCCGTTCGCCTGGTTGTGATCCTGGCGGCCATATTGCTGGCCACGCTGGCGGACATCCTGACCCCGCTCTATTCCGGCCGGCTGGTTGATGCCGTCGTGGGCGGTCAGCCGAGTGACCAGGTCGCATGGGATGCAGCCATGGCCGCATTCATGATGCTTCTGGCGCTTTCGGTCAGCGCGGTCGTATTCCGCTACATCACGTTCATGCAGGTGGTGGTTCTCACCCTGAACATGATGTCCGGCATAGCCTCCGCCGCCTTTTATCGCATCCAGAGGTTTTCGACCGACTGGCACGCCAATAGCTTCGCGGGCTCGACCGTCCGCAAGGTTACGCGTGGCATGTGGGCGCTCGACCTGCTGAACGACACCTTGCTCGTCGCGTTGTTTCCGTCAGTCGTCATGCTGGTGGGATCGACCTTGCTCATGACCTGGCACTGGCCGCTGATGGGCCTGATCTTCGGTGCCGGGTCACTGCTCTTCATCGTGGTCACGGTGCTGATGTCGCTCGGCTATGTCGCCCCGATGGCGAGCCTTGCAAACAGCTGGGATACGAGGCTTGGTGGCGCCCTGGCCGATGCCATCAGTTGCAACGCGGTGGTCAAGGGCTTCGGTGCCGAGGCCCGCGAGGATGCTCGTCTCGCAAAGGTCATCGCCAAATGGCGAGACCGCACCGACAAGACGTGGCGGAGGGCGACCTACAACGGAACGACGCAGGGCATGCTGCTTGTCCTGTTGCGCGCCGCCATCATCGGCTTTTCGCTGGTCCTGTGGGCCAGCGGCCAGGCCAGCGCCGGTGATATCACCTTCGTCCTCACGTCGTTTTTCATTCTGCAGGGTTACCTGCGGGAGGTCGGCATGGACGTCCGCAACCTGCAGCGATCGGTGAACGACATGGAAGAACTGGTTGAAATCCATGGGCAGAAGCTGGGTATCGAAGATGTGCCTGGGGCCAAGCCGATCCGGATTTCCGCCGGCAAGATCGAGGTGGACAATGTGACGTTCCATTATGGTGCTCACCAGAAACCGCTCTATGACCGCTTCTCCGTTGTCATAAAGCCCGGTGAGCGGGTGGGTCTGGTCGGTCATTCGGGCTCGGGTAAATCGACCTTCGTCAAGCTGGTACAGCGCCTGCACGACGTGAAGGCGGGTCAGATATTGATCGACGGGCAGGACATCGCCAGCGTCACGCAGGCATCCCTGCGCCAGCAGATAGCCATCGTGCAGCAGGAACCGATCCTGTTTCACCGTTCGTTGGCCGAGAATATCGCCTATGGACGGATGAATGCCACGCAGGCGGAGATCGAAGAGGCCGCGCGTCAGGCCAGTGCTCATGATTTCATCATGAACCTGCCGAAGGGCTACGCGACGCTGGTCGGCGAACGGGGCGTGAAGCTGTCGGGCGGCGAGCGGCAAAGGGTGGCGATTGCGCGTGCTTTCCTGGCGGACGCACGGATCCTCATCCTGGACGAAGCCACGTCGAGCCTCGACTCCGAATCCGAGGTGCTGATCCAGCAGGCGATGGAGCGGTTGATGTATGGGCGGACGACCCTGGTCATTGCCCATCGGCTGTCGACCGTCCGCTCGCTGGACAGGCTGCTCGTGTTCGACCATGGCCGGATAGCCGAGGAAGGAGACCATGATACCCTGATCCGCAGGCCGAACGGCATCTATCGCGGCCTGTTCGAACTGCAGGCGCTGGAACTGACAAAGGGGCTCGTCCTCAATGATGGCTAGGCTCTTCGCCCCTGATATGGGCCGCGGCGACACGCGGCCCATATTGCCAATCCAGGCGCCATCCGATATGCCCCGGTCATGACTGTCACCGTTCGTTTTGCGCCGTCTCCGACTGGCTACATCCACATTGGCAATACGCGTACTGCCTTGTTCAACTGGCTGTTCGCCCTGAAGAATGACGGCCAGTTCATTCTGCGGTTCGATGATACCGATGTGGAACGTTCGAAGCCCGAATATGCCGAGGCGATCAAGGAGGACGTCGAATGGCTCGGCATCCGTCCGTCGCGCATCGCCTATCAGTCGGATCGTTTCGCGATCTACGCGTCCGCGGTGGAAAAGCTGAAATCCGCCGGGCTGCTATATCCCTGCTACGAGACGCCGGACGAGCTTGAGCGCAAGCGCAAGCTGCGCCTTGCGCGGCGATTGCCGCCGGTTTACGGCCGTGATGCGCTGAAATTGAGCGCTGACGACCGCGCGAAACTCGAAAGCGAGGGCCGCAAGCCGCATTGGCGCTTCCTTCTGCCCAATTTCTCCGCCGATCCTTTCGCGCCGCAAAGAACCGATGTTCATTGGGACGATGTCGTGCGCGGGCCCGAGACGGTCGATCTGGCCTCGCTGTCAGATCCTGTATTGGTGCGTGAGGACGGCACTTATCTGTATACGCTTCCTTCGGTCGTCGATGACATCGACATGGGCGTTACGCATATCATTCGTGGCGATGATCACGTCACCAATAGCGGCGTCCAGATCGCCCTGTTCGAAGCTCTTGGAGCTGTGGCGCCTGCACTCGGCCACCATAATCTCCTTACGACGGTTTCGGGCGAGGGCTTGTCGAAGCGGTCCGGCGCTCTTTCCGTCGGCAGTTTGAGACGCGACGGCTATGAGCCCATGGCGGTTGCAAGCCTTGCGGTGCTTATTGGCACGTCCGAGAATGTTTCGGCGATGCCCGACATGGCGGCGCTGGCGGAAGTCTTCGACCCCAAGGCGACATCCAAATCCGCCTCGAAATTCGACCCGGGCGAGCTGGATACGCTGAACAGGACGCTGATCCACGCAATGCCCTTCGCTGAAGCTGCCCCAAGGCTCGCAGCCCTCGGCGTCGAGGGTGCTATCGCAGAGCCGTTCTGGCTGGCCGTGCGGGGCAACCTGTCGCGTCTGAGCGAAGCGTCGCAATGGTGGGGTATTATCAGGGATGCGCCGTCGGGCGAAGAGACGGTGGCGGAAGACGACAAGGATTATGTGCGTTCCGCATTCGATCTGCTGCCGCCGGAACCCTGGAGCCGCGATACGTGGAAGATCTGGACCGACGCGGTCAAACAGCAGAGCGGACGCAAGGGAAAGACGCTCTTCATGCCGCTGCGCATCGCACTTACCGGACTTGCTTCTGGTCCGGAGCTCGCAGATTTATTGCCCCTTCTTGGTCGGGAAGAAACGTTGGCCCGACGACCCTGACCTTGCGGCTCGGGTCCATCGGCTTGTCCGGCGACAAAGGCTTGGGCAGGGGAGCCTCTGCCTTCGGTGCCTCTGGCTCGCCAGGTCCTGTCACGGCTGAAGGTTTTGCATCGGCGTCGGTCTTCGGGGCTGGCTGCTGTGCTTCAACGGCCGCAGGCTTCGTCGGCGTTTCCACCGGATCTGCCGCTGTCGGAGCGGCGGGGGGCATCGTCTTGGCCTCGACGGGTGCATCGGCACGCGCGGCGGGCTTCTGCGCTGGAACAGTCTCTGCAGCCTTGCCCATGGACCCATTGCCGAGACCTTTGTCATTGCCGGCAGTACTCTCGCATGTGCACTGCGCCGTGCCATTGGCTCCGGCCTTGCGGAATTTGAAGGCGTTCGGCAGGTTGCCATAGGGCTGGCCGGCGAGCGACATCATCGCCTCCGGGCTCTGCCTGTCGGTCGGCCTGTAGAACAGTTTCGCGCCCGGGCACTGCGCTTCGCACCTCGCCTGGTCGCGCTGGAAGTTCTCGGCGCCCGTCTGGTAGGTCAAGGGAAAGTAGTAGCCGTCGCAACTGCGTACGCAGAGCGTCTGGTAGTCGCCGCCATAGATGGGCGTCGTTTCCGCCGGCCGCTCAGCCCCTGGCTGCCCCAGGACCTCATAGGGCGGGTCGTCGTTGACGGAGGGCAGATTGCGGTACTGATGATCGCGTATGGGGCAATCATTGGCATCGAGCGCAGCTTCGATACGGTCCCTGCGCAGATTATATTCGTAGTCGTCGATAGCGTAGTCGCTCGTCAGCTCATCGAGCCTTGCCTGCATGCGGGCACAAACGGCAGGATCGGCCAAGGCCGGTCCCGTCTGCAGAAATGCGCCCAGCATGAAAAACAGCAGTGAACAGAAGCGTATCATCGTCATGCCTATTGATTGGCCGCATGAACCATCACGTCCATGCGGCAGCAATAAGACACCGGGCCGTCAGTCAATTCGTTGTGATGCTTCAACAACCGCAAGCGCCGTCATGTTCACAATACCGCGCGAGGTAACGGACGGCGTCAGGATATGTGCCGGCTTGGCGGCGCCCAGCAGGATGGGGCCGACATGCAAGGCATCCGTCACCGACTTCACCACATTCAAGGTGATGTTCGCGGCATCGAGATTGGGGAACACGAGGAGGTTTGCCTCGTCGCTGAGCCGTGAGTGCGGCAGCACCCTGTCGCGCAGGATCTGCGAAAGCGCTGAATCGCCGTGCATTTCGCCATCCTGTTCCAGGTCGGGCGCTTTGGAGCGCAGGATCTCCGATGCGAGGCGCATCTTCGCCGCGCTTTCCGAATCGCGGGACCCGAAGTTGGAGTGCGACAGCAGCGCAGCCTTGGGCTCGATGCCGAAGCGGCGGATTTCGTTGGCGGCAAGCACGGTCTTTTCAGCGATTTCTTCCGATGTCGGGTCGATGCTGACATAGGTATCGGTAAGGAAGAGCACGCCGCGCTGCGAGATCAGCAGGCTCAGGGCGGAAAAGTTGCGAATTCCCTCCGTCTTGCCGATGATTTGTTCGACATTGCGCAGATGGCGTTCGAACCTGCCTTCAAGACCGCAGATCATGGCATCGGCTTCGCCGCGCACAATGGCGAGGGCGGCGATCACGGTTCCGCTGGCGCGCACCATGGTCCGCGCCACCTCCGGGGTCGTGCCACGACGCCCGGTGAGGTTGACGAGAAGATCGACATAATCGCGGTAGCGCGGATCGTCTTCAGGGTCGATGACGTCGAAATCCGTCCCCAGCTTGATCTTGAGGCCGTAGCGCTTGAGCCGCGTCTCGATGACCTGCGGGCGACCGATGAGCGTCGGGATGGCTATGCCTTCCTCCAGCACCACCTGCGCGGCGCGCAGGACCCGTTCATCTTCGCCGTCCGAGTAGATCACGCGCTTCTTTTCCGCCGATTTTGCTGCGGTGAAGATCGGCTTCATGATCAGGCCCGAACGGAAGACGAACCTGTTGAGCTTGTCGAGATAGGCGTCGAAATCTTCGATCGGCCTGTCGGCGACACCGGTTTCCATGGCGGCCTTGGCCACCGCCGGCGCGATACGCAGGATAAGCCGCGGATCGAACGGCGATGGAATGAGATAATTCGGTCCGAAAGTCGGCGTGTCACCGGAATAGGCGCGGGCCGCCACGTCCGACGGCTCCTCGCGCGCCAGAGCGGCAATCGCCTTTACCGCCGCCATCTTCATCTCCTCATTGATGGCGCGCGCACCGCAGTCCAGCGCACCGCGGAAGATGTAAGGAAAACACAATACGTTGTTGACCTGATTGGGAAAATCCGATCGGCCGGTGCAGATCATCGCGTCCGGACGGGCAGCGCGGGCCTCCTCGGGCATGATTTCGGGATTGGGGTTGGCGAGCGCCATGATCAGCGGGTTCGGCGCCATCTGCTTCAACAGTTCAGGCTTGAGGACCCCGGCCGCCGAAAGGCCGAGAAAGACGTCCGCGCCGGAGATCACGTCCGCCAGGACCCTCGCATCGGTCTTCTGGACGTAGGCGGATTTCCACCGGTCCATCAGCGTATTGCGTCCTTCATAGACGACACCGTCGAGATCGCAGACCCAGATGTTTTTCCGATCCGCGCCGAGCTTGACCAGGAGGTTCAGGCAGGCGAGGGCCGCCGCGCCGGCACCGGAGGCGACGATCTTCACCTTGGACAGATCCTTGCCGGCGAGTTCCATGCCATTCAGGATGGCTGCGGCAACGATGATGGCCGTTCCGTGCTGGTCGTCGTGGAAGACAGGGATGTTCATCCGTTCGCGCAGCTGTTCCTCGACCTCAAAGCACTCGGGAGCCTTGATATCCTCGAGATTGATACCGCCGAATGTGGGTTCGAGCGCCGAAACGACATCGACGATGCGCGCAATCTCATTGGCGTCGATCTCGATGTCGAACACATCGATATTGGCGAACTTCTTGAAGAGGACGGCCTTGCCCTCCATGACCGGCTTCGAAGCCAGCGGGCCGATATTTCCAAGGCCGAGCACCGCCGTACCGTTCGAGATCACGGCGACGAGATTGGCGCGGCTGGTATAATCCGCGGCGGCCGCGGGATTTTCATGGATTGCAAGACAGGGCGCTGCGACGCCCGGCGAGTAGGCGAGCGCCAGGTCGCGCTGGTTGCCCAGGGGCTTGATCGCCTGGATTTCCAGCTTACCCGGCTGCGGAAAGCGATGATAGAACAGAGCGCTCTCTTCGAGATCAGATGTACCGGGCGTTTTATCCTCTGCCATGGACGGTCCTTTCACCTTCGCTCTGCTGCCTTCACGGTTGCACATCCCGAAGAGGTTTGCATCCGCGTCTTGAGGCTGAGAGGCTTAAATGAACTCAGAATCGATACAAGTGTTTATCGCCAGGAACCCCCCATTTTTAGCGCCGTCATACGTTTGTGACATGAATCGGGTTTGTGTCGGCCAATCGGACGCATCCACGTCGTAGCAACGGAGATCGGATCATGATGGATGGCGAGGCACGAAAATTCCGTACGCTCTTTCTGTCGGATATCCATCTTGGGTCGAAGGGCGCAAAGGCCAACTTCCTGCTGGATTTCCTCAAGCATCATGACGCCGATACGATTTATCTCGTCGGCGACATCGTCGATGGATGGCGGCTCCGGCGTTCCTGGCATTGGCCGCAGGAGCACAATGACATCGTGCAGAAGCTGTTGCGGAAGAGCCGGAAAGGCGCCCGGATCTATTATATCGCGGGCAATCACGATGAATTCCTGCGCGATTTCCAGGGGACGCATTTCGGCGGCATCGAGGTGACGGACCGGATGATGCACGAAACCGCGAACGGCAAGAAATATCTCGTCATCCATGGCGATCAGTTCGATGTCGTGGTGCGAAACGCCCGTCATATCGCCTATCTCGGTGATTGGGCCTATGACGCAGCACTGGCGATCAATACGGTCATGAACAAGATGAGGCGCTTGCTGGGCCTGCGCTACTGGTCGTTCTCGGCCTGGGCAAAATTCCGGGTGAAGAAGGCGGTCAATTTCATCGGCTCGTTCCAGACGGTGGTGTCCGACGAAGCCCGGCGAATTGGCGCCGATGGCGTCATCTGCGGCCATATTCATCACGCGACGATCGAGCAGATCGACGGTATCGAATATATCAATACGGGCGATTGGGTGGAGAGCTGCACCGCCATCGTGGAACATTTCGACGGCCGGATGGAGCTTTTGTCCTGGACCCACCTCATCGGCGAGAATGCAGGCTTCGCCCCTGTCGTTCAGCTTGCCGATAAGCGGCCAAAGGCGGCGAATGCAGCCTGAAGACGATACACGGCGACTGGTGATCGTTACGGATGCCTGGCATCCGCAGGTCAATGGTGTTGTCAGGACATTGACCAAGGTGCGCGAGCTGATGGAGGCTCGCGGCTACGAAGTCACCATCATGTCGCCGGCGGATTATCCCTCGGTGCCTTGCCCGACCTATCCGGAGATAAGACTTGCAATGACGCTGCCCGGCGCGCTGAAGGCGCGTCTTGAGGCCATCCAGCCCGCCTATATCCACATAGCGACGGAGGGGCCGCTTGGTTTCATGGCCCGGCGCGCCTGCATGAAGAACAATTGGCGCTTCACGACCAGCTTCCACACGCGCTTTCCCGAATATCTGCGCCAGCGCCTTCCGGTTCCACTGTCGCTTTCCTACGGCCTGCTGCGTCGATTTCACAACTCGGCCCAATGTTGCCTGGTGCCGACGCAGTCGATCCACGATGAACTGTCGCAACGGGGCTTCAAGACGCTAAAAGTCTGGACGCGGGGCGTCGATCGCGCGCTGTTCAAGCCTGAACGCGGTGCCGACCTTGGGCTTCAGCGACCCGTCTTCCTCTGCGTGGGGCGGGTAGCGCCGGAAAAAAACCTTGAAGCCTTCCTCGACCTGGATCTGCCCGGCACAAAGCTGGTCGTTGGCGACGGCCCTGAACTTGAGTCGCTGCGGCGCAAATATCCGAGCGTCGTCTTCGCAGGCAAGAAAGAGGGTGCGGAACTCGCCCATCACTACGCGGCATCGGACGTCTTCGTGTTTCCCAGCCGGACGGACACTTTCGGCCTTGTTCTGCTTGAGGCGATAGCTGCCGGATTGCCGGTCGCGGCCTATCCGGTGCCGGGACCCAAGGATGTCATAGCAGCGACGGGCGCGGGCATATTGGCCGAGGATCTGAGCGTTGCCGCTCTGGAAGCCCTGGCGATGGGGCGCGTCGATCCCGAGAAAAGTCTGAATAAATTCAGCTGGGAAGCCTGCGCCGAAATATTTGAAAGCATATTGGCCTTTATCGGCGCCTCAAGGCCGCGCAATCTGTCCGACCAGGCCCAGAAACCTTAGGCCTCGCTGGATGGAGGTTTTCTAGGCAGCGGCGCGGTTTCGTGTTAGCGACGTAGGGCCGGGCTATTGATTCTACCGGCCTGTTTCACACCTGAAAGTCGATTGATGACAGCCGCATTGGCGGATCCCAGCGTAGAAAAACCGTCGCGGTTCGAGCTTCGGATCGCGCTGATGTATTTCGCGATCTTCATGTCGACCGGGCTGCATCTGCCCTATTTTCCGCTCTGGCTCGAATATAGGGCGCTCACGCCCACCGAGATTTCGATCGTGCTGTCGATGCCGCTTTTCGTGCGCGTGGTCGCGGCTCCACTCGTATCGATGCTTGCGGACAAATCCAGTGACCGCGCCCATGTCCTGTCGGCGGCGGCGGTAATGGCGGCGCTTATCGCCGCGTTTTATTTCGTCCCTTTCGGTTTCGCTGGAATCCTTGCGGTTTCACTGCTGCTGTCCCCGCCCTGGACGTCGCAGATTCCTCTAGCCGACACGATCGCCCTGTCCGGCGTGCGCCGATACGGCATCGATTTTGCGCGGATGCGGGTGTGGGGCTCGATTTCCTTCCTGCTCACCTCTTTCTTCGCGGGGATCATCATCCAGCGCATCGGCGAACACATCATCCCCTGGGCGCTGCTGGCGGCGTTGATCCTCGCCTGCGCGACAAGTTTTGCCGTGCCCCGAATCGGCAGGCCCCGCCGCATATCGCCGCTGTCGGACATAGACATAGCCAATGCAGGAAGGGCATTGCGCCGGCCCGCCTTCGTTACGTTCCTCATCGCGACCGGCATCACGCAGGCGAGCCATGCCTATGGCTACAGTTTTTCAGCCATCTACTGGAAGTCGATCGGCATCGAAGAGACGGTGATCGGCATATTCTGGTCCATATCGGTGGTCGCCGAAGTCATCATCTTCGCGACGTTCCGGCGGTTCTTCGGCAAGGTTCATCCGGCCAAGGTGCTGATGATCGGCTCTGCCGTCGCCATGTTCCGCTGGACCTTGTTCCCCCTGGTCGAGCCGCTCGGTCTCGGCCTAGGCGGGTTCCTGTTCTCGCAGTGCCTGCACTGCTTTTCCTTCGCATTGTCGTTTCTCGGAATGCAGAAGATGATCGCCCTAACCATTCCGGAGGAACGGGGCGGCACCGCCCAGGGCCTGTCGACCTTCTTCGTCGGAACTTCGCTTGCGGCGGCGACGATGGCATCCGGGCCGCTTTATTCGGCGACAGGCATAAATGGCTTCTACGTGATGGTCGCCCTCGCTGCCATCGGCCTCGTTCTGGCGCTGGCCTCGTTGAAACTCGAGAGAGGCGAGCGGGCTGCCGCCGCCTAGCCCCAGAGCACGGGCGAAGGCGGAGAAACGAGGCTGCCGGAAAATGTCAATCCCGGCTCCCGGTCCTTCTTCAGTATGAGCGGCCCGTCGAGATCCACATAATCCGCGTCCTGAGCGACGAGCATTGCCGGTGCCATGGCCAGCGATGTGCCGACCATGCAGCCCACCATGATGCCAAATCCCAGGCGCCGGGCTTCCTGCTGCATTCGCAGCGCTTCCGTCAGGCCGCCGGTCTTGTCGAGCTTGATGTTTACATAATCATAGAGTCCGGCCAGTTGGTGCAGATCGTCCGCGGCATGGACGCTTTCGTCCGCACAGATCGGCACAGGATGCGGTATCCGGCGCAGGATGGCATCTTGGCCGGCCGGCAACGGCTGTTCGACGAGTGCCACCCCGGCCTTGGCGCAAGCGAGGAGATTGGCGACGATATTATCGTCGTTCCAGCCCTCATTGGCGTCGATTATGATGCGGCTGGCAGGAGCGGCGGCTGCAACCGCGCTTATGCGATCGGCATCGTCGTCGCCGCCGACCTTGACCTTGATCAGCGGCCGATGAGCGAATTTCGCCGTCGCGGCAGCCATGGTCTCCGCGTCGCCGAACGACACGGTTACCGCCGTCGTCAGGTCCCGCAATTCACCGAGACCGAGTAATTCTGCGACACTGGTCCGGGCGCTCTTGGCTTCGAGGTCCCACAGGGCGCAATCGACCGCATTGCGCGCCGCGCCAGCGGGAAGCAGCTTCGCCAGATCGTCGCGGTCCAGTCCTTGAACCAGCCGTTCGCGGATCGATTCGATCTGCTCGCAGACGCTATCGATACTTTCGCCGTAACGCGCATAGGGAACGCATTCACCCCGACCGGTTGCAGTTTCGGTGACGAGCCTGCAGATGACGACGGCGGCCTCGGTTTTCGAGCCTCGGGATATGGTGAACGTTCCGGCGATGGGCCATCTCTCCACCCCGATTTCAAGTATTGTTGACATTATTGAGTGCCTTAATTGTTCAAGTGACACGCACCGAAAGACTCGATATGTGTGAGGAATGTTGACCGATAGAGCAAGCAAATCAAGTGCTTCTACCGCAGCGCCGCCTCAGGTTGAGTTCAGTGAGGACGGCGGTCAGGCCCTGATCGCTCTATCGGGTGCCTGGACGACGCGGAACGTCAGGCGTGTGGACGATACCATGCGGCAAATCGGCGAGAATCGCAGCTTTTCCAGCGCAACCATCGATCTTTCCGGCGTTGAACTGCTTGATACGGCCGGTACCTGGCTGGTGGAGCGGCTGCGGACCACGCTTGAGAAGGCAGGCAAGCAAGTCGCCCTGAAGGGCCAGGCACCGGGTTGGGCGGCATTGTTCGAAGCCGTAGGCGAGGCAGCCTCTGCTCCGGACGAGGCTGTGACCGTCGATCGGCCGTCGATGCTGACCCGCATGTTTGCCGGCATCGGGCGCGGGGTCTATGCTTTCGGCGACGACTTCCTGAAGGCAATGCACATTCTTGGCGCCACCGTGCGTGGCGCGCAGATGAAGGGCAGCGGGCGCACGGGCATACGGCCGGCCGCAATCGTCCATCAGATCGACAGCATGGGGATCGGCGCCATCCCGGTCGTCGTACTCATGTCGACGATCATCGGCGCCATCATCGCGCAGCAGGGTGCGTTCCAGCTCCGCTATTTCGGCGCCGAGATTTTTGTCGTCGATCTCGTCGGCATCCTCGTCCTGCGTGAAATCGGCGTGTTGTTGACGGCAATCATGATCGCCGGCCGCTCGGGAAGCGCCATCACGGCCGAAATCGGCTCCATGAAGATGCGGGAAGAAACCGATGCGCTGACGGTCATCGGCCTCAATCCCGTCGGCGTGCTGGTGTTCCCCCGTCTGGTGGCGCTGGTGATCTCGCTGCCACTATTGACCATAATTGCGGACTTTGCCGCATTGGTCGGCGCGATCATCATCACCTGGGCCTATTCCGGCATTTCCCCCGATGCCTTCATTCAGCGGCTCCGCGATGCGGTGGATCTCTCGAGCTATCTCGCGGGGCTGATCAAGGCGCCGTTCATGGCAATGATCATAGGCGTAATGGCCTCGGTCGAGGGCATGAAGGTAGGCGGCAGCGCCGAATCCCTCGGACAGCGCGTGACGGCCTCCGTGGTGAAATCGATCTTCGTGGTAATCGTGGTCGATGGCTTTTTCGCCATCTTCTACGCGTCTATCAATTTCTGAGCGAGCGGTATGAACCCGAAACAGCAGAACCCGGATGGAGACACGACGACCAGGGAGGTAATCCTCTCGGTCAAGGATGTCAGCGTCTCGTTCGGCCGGGCGCAAATCCTTGATCACCTCGATCTCGACGTCTATCGCGGTGAAATCCTCGGCTTTGTCGGCGCTTCCGGCACGGGAAAATCGGTGCTGATGCGGACGATCCTCGGGTTGAACCAGAAGCAGAACGGCAGCATCAGCATATTCGGCCACGACATAGATCATGCCAGCGAGCAGGAAAAACTCGCCGTGGACATGCGCATGGGTGTGCTTTTCCAGCACGGCGCCCTGTTTTCATCCCTCACCGTACTCGAGAACATTCAGGTACCGATGCGGGAATATCTGGACATCCCGCCGCGCTTGATGGACGAACTTGCCCGGCTGAAGATCGACCTGGTGGGATTGAAGCCGGATACGGCCGACAAATTCCCGTCGGAACTTTCAGGCGGCATGATCAAGCGCGCGGCGCTGGCCCGGGCTTTGTCGCTGGATCCGGAAATCGTCTTCCTCGACGAGCCGACCTCGGGGCTCGATCCGATCGGTGCCGCGGAATTCGACGAACTTATCGCGAATTTGCGCGATACGATGGGCCTGACGGTCTACATGGTCACGCATGATCTGGACAGTCTGTTCGCGGTATGCGACCGAATCGCGGTATTGGGCAAGAAAAGGGTGCTCGTGGAAGGAACGATCGACGATATGCTGGCGTTTGACGATCCTTGGGTTAAGGAATATTTCCAGGGAAAGCGAGCCCGCCAGATCGTGCCGGCGGGCGAGAATTTGCGTCGGTCCGAACGCGCGGCCACAACAGAAACGGCACCAGCGGGGCTGCACGGGCAGGCGAAATAATCGATGGAAACCAAGGCAAACTACGTTCTGGTCGGAATTTTCACGCTGGTCGTCTGTCTGTTCGCGTTCGGATTCGTCTATTGGATCGCCCGTTATGGCGACAAGACGGAGACCGCAACGCTGGAAATCCGGATTCTTGGCTCCGTCACGGGTCTCGCCGATGGCAGCCAGGTGCTCTTCAACGGCATCAAGGTTGGCACCATCCGCCGCTTGTCGATCGACGACAAGAACCCGGATGCCGTCATCGCTCAGGCGGAAGTGAACGCATCGACGCCGATAACCCGCTCTACCCAGGCCACATTGGGCTTTGCCGGCCTCACGGGGCAGGCCTTCATCGAATTGAAGGGCGGCAAGCTCTACGAGCCGAAGCTTCTGGAAGAGGCGGCGAAGGAAGATGTCGTCGCGCGCATCGATGCCGATCCTTCAGTCGTCAACAATTTGCTGCAGAAGGCGCAAACCATCCTGGAGCGTGTCGAGACGGCGGTTGGTTCGATCGAGAGTTTCATCACCGAGGTAAAGGGACCGCTGGTCGATACTGTCAACAATACGAAGAAATTCACCGATGCCCTCGCCAAGAATTCGGACGTCATCGACAAGTTCAGCCGCAGCGCGGAGGATGTGCAGGTCCTCGTGCGCGAAGCCCGGGAGATGATGACGCGGCTCAATGCGGCTTCGACCCGCGTCGATGGTGTATTGGCCAAGCTCGATCTGCAGCTTTCCGATCAGGATGGCAGCATCGTTCGGGAAGCGCGCGCCACGTTGCAATCCTATCGCAGCGTTGCCGACAATCTGAATACGCGGCTTGGGCCGATTGCCGACAATCTCAACCGGTTTTCGGGGCAGGGCCTGCGCGACGTGCAGTCATTGGTCAATGAAAGCCGGCAATCCGTGCAGCGGATCGAACGCGCCATCAGCGATCTCGAAAAGAATCCGCAGAGGGTGATTTTCGGGGGCGGCGGCAATGTGCCGGAATATGATGGCCGCACGCGGCGTTGACTTTCGCTCGTGCCCATATCATTAACGTGAATTAAGAATTGCTGTGCAGGGATGGGTTGAATCGGTGAGTTCGCAAAAAATCATTGCAGCTTTGATTGTTGCCCTTTCCGTTACTGCATGCGCCAGCGCGAAAAAGCTCGATACGTTCGATCTCTCGGCCGCAACGCCGGAGATAACAGCCTCGAGGAAGCAGGGTCGGCAGATACTGATCGCTGCCCCATCGGCGCTCAAGGCGCTGGATGGCGAGAATATCGTCGTAAGGTCCGGCCCCAATTCGATATCGTTCCTCAAGGGCGCGCAGTGGGCGGATCGGCTGCCGAATATCGTACAGTCGCGCCTGGCCCAGGCCTTTGAAGGGACAGGCCGCCTCGGCGGAGTAGGGCGTCCGGGTGACGGCCTCGCGATCGATTACCAGATCATCACCAATATCCGTACATTCAACATCGATGCGTCAGCTGGCGAAACCGCTGTCGTCGAGATTGCCGTCAAGGTGCTCAACGACAAGAACGGCACGGTGCGCGCAACCCGCGTCTTCCGTTCGGCAGCGCCGGTCGCGGGGGGCGGCAACGCATCCTACGTCGCGGCGCTTGACCGGGCCTTCGACGATGTGAGCGGCGAGATCGTCCGCTGGACGCTGTCCGTCATTTAGTCAAAAGTAGATCGGTTGGGATAGAGCCGCAGATGCCTTGCCGAGGCGCCGGGCTCCCCTGAATTCATCCTCCCCTGAATTCATCGCTAAACAAAAAACGCGGCCGAAGCCGCGTTTTTTACGTTTGTGGCTCGTCGAGCCGGCGCTTAGCGCAACCGTCCGCTGGCATGGGCAAGCATCGTATAGACCTTGCCCGTGTCCGATGTGAGGTAATTCTGCGTCGTGGTATTGTCACGATCATTGCGCGTCACATCTTCCAGCAGGCGCTCGAAATCATCCATATAGCGGTCCACAGCGCGCTTGAATTCGCTGTCGGACTGATATTTGCGCTTGATCTCGTCGAAGGTCTGCTGGCCCTTCAGCGTATAGAGGCGACGCGTGAAGACGTTGCGCTCGCCCGCCCGATAACGCTGCCAAAGTTCAACAGACGCATCATGATCAATGGCACGCGTGATGTCGACCGACAGTGAGTTGAGGGATTCGACCACCTGGCCCGGCGTGCGGCCGGCGGGCGCCTTGGCAGCCGCGTCGCTCTCTTCGGTCGATGCGCGCCGCAGAAGATCCGACACCCAGCCATTGCCGCCGGCACGTGGCTGCTCGGCATTGCCGCGCGTGTCGATCGTTCCGCGCATGGCGGGTGCCGCCGGTGCGGGAGCGGCAGGGGCGGGACGCGGTGCGGCGACCTGCGGCTGCGGAGCCGCAGCGACCGCCGCTCTTGCCGGTGCAGCGCGCTGGGCGCGGGCTTCACCGACATCGGTAAGGCGGCCGGACTTCTGCACGATTTCCGAAAGTTCCTTCAACGCATTGATCTGTTCCGCCACGGCCTTGCGCATCTGCGCAGTGGACTGCTTGGCTTCTTCTGGCATGTCCATGACGCCGCGCTGCAGTTCGGCGCGTGTCTGCTCGAGTTCCGTGCGGATCGCCGCCGAGGAACGACGGATTTCATCCGTCGCATTGGCGAACTTCTGCGAAGCCTGTTCGACGACTTCCGAAATCGAGTTGCGAATCTGCTCCGTCGTCTGCGACGCGCGTCCTTCAGCCCGATCGAAGGCAGAAGCCACCAGCGTTTCGAAGGAGCGCATATTCTTCTCGATCATCTCCGACTTGGCGACGAGACCTGCTGCCAGCGACTGAAGCGCTTCCTGCCTGTCATCGAAAGTGGATGCGAGGTTGGACTGGGAAGCATTGATCAGTTCGGCCGCGTTGCTCAGCATCGCACCATGCTCGTCGAAGCGCTTGGCGATGGAGGCAATATCCGTGAGCGTGCTGTTCGACAGATGCGAAAGCTTGCCCATATTGCCGTCGATCAGGCGCGTCGAGTTCTCGAACGATTCCGCGGCCTTGGTCGCGTTCTCGGCGAAGGCCGTCGTCGTATCCAGCAGGCGGCCGTCAATATCGCCGAGGTTCTTCGTGGCCATGTCGATAAGTTCGCCCAGCTTGGCATTCGACGACGACAGGCGATCGATGAGATTGCTTACATCGTCCGTCAGGCCTGCCTTGGCTGCCTGAACGGCGGTGATGGTTTCCGCGGTGCGGCTGGCGATCGCGTTGATGAGCGCTGCATTCTCTACCCGCAGCCGCTCCGTTGCCGAGGTGGTGGCCTCGACCAGCTGCGATGCGAGCGTGCGTCCATTGTCCGCAAGGCTTTCGACCAGCGGCTGGGCGGTATTGTCGAGAATGCTGAGGATTTCCTGCGAACGGGCGGAAAGAACCTCGTTCAGCTGGCGTGTGCTCTCGGCGAGCTTGGACGCCGTGCTGTCCGTTGCCGCCGTGAACCGCGCCTCGAGTGCCTCGAGGTTGGCGGCAGCTTCGGTCGCACGCTGGCCGAGACGCTTCTCGGTTTCGCTCAGGCTTTCCACCATGCGCTGGCTGAAAGCTTCGCCATGGCCGTCGAGCGCCTCTCCGGCCTTCTGCGCTTCGGTGGAGAGCGACGAGGCGGCCTCCGAAATCTTGTCGCGCAGGCTGCGTGCAACGACAGACGCGCTCTGTTCGAGTGATTTGCGGACGTTTTCCACGCCGATCGCCAGTGCGTTCTGCATCGTATTGGTCCGCTCGTCGATCGTTCCGCCGTGGCTTTCGAATGCCTTGGCCAGGATTTCGGAGCTGTTCTGCAGGACCGTCTGTAGCTCTGCAGTACGGCTGTTGATGGCCTCCGACTTCGCGTCGAGGACCGTTCCGAGTTCGGCATTGCCCTTTTCGAGCGCCGCACGAATGCCGGCAATGCGCTGCTCCAACTGGTTCGCATGATCGTTGAGCGTGTCGCCGACGCGGGAGTCGCTTTCCGACAGCGCCGCGCGGATGGCCGCTGCGCGTTCATCCAGAGCGTTGAGGTGCAGCGACAGCGTATCGCCGATCTGGCCGTTGCTGCTATCGAGCAGGGAACGGATGCCGGTAGCGCGGTCCTCGATATCGCTGGCATGCTTCGCCAACGTCTCGCCGATGCGCACATGTGTGTGCTCCAGCGCCGCCTGGATACCCGAAGCACGCTCGTCGAGCACGGAGGCGTGGGCGGCAAGCGTCTGGCTGATACGCTCGTCACTGTTGACAAGGGCCTGCTCGATGCCTGCGGTGCGTTCGTCGATAGAGCTTGCGTGGGACGACAGGATCTCGCTGATGCGGGAATCGCTGTTGATCAGCGCAGCACCGATTCCGGCCGTACGTTCCTCGATCGTGCTGGCATGGGAGGCGAGCACATCGCCAATCTTGGCGTCGCTGTTGCTGAGCGCCAGTTCGATGCGATTGGTGCGCTCGTCCACGGATTCGAGGAAGCTGCCGAGCGTGCCGTCGATCTGGGTGCCGCTGTTGAGCAGGGTTGCCTGGATCTCCGCATTGCGTGCATCGATCGTCTGGGTATGGGCGGCGAGGGTTTCGCCAAGCTGGGCATTGCTATTGCTGAGAGCGAGCTGAATCTCCTGATTGCGCTCGTCAAGGCCTTGATTGTGCTTGTCCAGGGTCTGCGCGATCTTGGCATGAGTCTCGACGAAGGCCGAGCGCATGCCCGAGGTCCGGTCGTCCATGATCTTGGCATGCGCTTCCAGCGTCTGCCCGATCTTGGCGTCGGTTGCCTGGAGCGCCGTCTCTATGTTGGCGCTGCGCAGATCGATATTGCGTGCATGCTCGTCGAGCGTGGCGCGGATTCTGCTATCCGTATCGGCGAATGCGGCATGCATGCCGGACGTCCGCTCCTCGACAGCCTTGGTATGCTGCTCCAGTGCCGCGCCGATGCGGGCATCATTGTCTTCAAGGGAAGCGCGCAGGCCCGCAGCCTTTGTCTCGAGAGCATTGCCATGACCCTCGATGATCTGGCCGATAGCAGACGTGCTGCTCTCGAGGATGGTCTTCAGGTTGGACGTATGGTCGCCGATCTGACCGGCCTGGTCCCTGATGATCGATGCGGCGCGTTCGGTCTCGCCGGCGAGCGTCGCCGCCAATGCTTCGCGGTTTTCGGCCAGCTTTTCGGCAAATGCTGCCGTATTGGTCGAAAGCAGGCTGCCGACCGACTCCGAAAGGCTGGAAAGGTCGTTGCCGATCTTCGCCTTTGTCTCATCGACAATACCGTCGATCGACGCACGTCCGTCGGTGAAGGTGCGGGCGATATCGCGGGTACGCTCTATCAATTGCTCGTTGATCTGGCGCGCACGCGCTTCCAGTGCCGAATTGAGGCGTTCCGTGCTGGTATCGAGCGCCTGCGCACGCGTCTCGAACTCGGCGAGAAGCGAACGGCCGCGTTCGTTGATCGTCGTATCGAGGCCGGCAAGGCGGCTGTCGAACTCACCGACCAGCGTCTGTGTTGCGTTGCCGAGGAGCGACAACATGCTGTTGGTACGCCCGTCGAGCGTATCCGCCAGCTTCATCGTCACGGAATCGGTCTGTTCCGACAGGGCGGCGATGCGCATTTCCAGAAGATTTGCAAAGGCTTCGCCGGAAGTGCTGATCTTGTTTGATATATCGTCGGAACGCGATACGATCGATTCCGCGATGGCCTGGCCACCCTGCGTCAGCCGGTCGATGAGCGATTCGCCCGACTGGTTGATCGACATGCTGAGATTGGTCGAGGCATGGGCAAGATGATCGCGCAGCGATTCGCCCGCCTGGGAGAGTTCGTCCTTCAATTGTTCATGGGCGCTGGAAATCGACGCCCGGACGCGCTCGGCATGGCCGATGACCGACTCGCGCTCGCCGCCCAGGCGATCGACCAGTGTGCGGATGCGATATTCATTGTCGGTGTAGACGCGCTCCAGCTGGTTGACTTCGGTCTGAACGAGGGTTTCGAGTTCCACGGCGCGAGCAAGCGTGCGTTCGACGCCTTCGCTCATGGCCGCCACCTCGCGACGCACGGCCTGGCCGAGCGAGGCCACGCGATCGGAGGAAAGCATTTCCGGCTCGGAAAGGCGCATCGCCGCTTCGGCCATCGACCGCGCAGCGTACTGCATTTCCTGTGCCCGCCTGATCATCATGGAGAAGGCGAAGAACAGCATGATCGGAACGACAATCGCCACCGCAATGCCGATTGCATGCGGGCGCGCCGCGAAGTCCGACAGCGAACCGATGGACCACAGCGAGGAGCCGTAAAGTGCATGGCCGAGCGCCAATACGCCAGCTGCCCAGACAGCGCTGACCACGGCAGTGATGAGGCCATAGGAGCGCGGCTGCGGCAGGGACGATGCGGAGCGCGAGGCTTTCGATGCCTGTAGGAGATCGTCGTTGGCCGCTCTGAAGGATGGCTGCGCCGGTACTGCCGGGGCCTTCGGAGGGGCAGGAGGAGCAGCCGGAATGGGATTTGCGGCCTTGATCTGCGGCTTTGGCGCAGGAAGGGGAATCGCGGCGATTTCAGCCGTGGCCGGCTTGGGCTGAGGCTCGGACAGTTTTACAGGCTCGGCCTCTGGCTCGCTGTTCGTGTCGAATTTCTCGGCCGCCAGTTCCTGGGCAGCCTGGGAAATCTGCTCTTCGAGATCGTTCAGGGAAAGGATGTCATCATCATCGATTGGCGACAGGTCCATATCCATCCCGAGCGTCGACTCGTCGAAGTCGATTTCCAGGGCCTTTTCAAGGGCTTCTCCGAGTTCGTCTTCGGCTTTGAACGCCTTGTTTTTTGGGGCTGTGGCCATGTTTACCTCACAATATTGGACGGCGGCCACATGCGAAGCCTGCCGCGCCATACTCTTTACGCCGCTATCCTAATGTACTGGCACATGGATTGGAAAGAAACAATGGAATCCCGAAATGCTTAAAAGTTTAAACACAAGGTTAATTTTTGAAGCTCGCGACAAATTTCATTTGCCGGAAAAAATTTACCAGGTGTTCACCATAGCACGCCATTTCGGGGGCTTTTCTGCCTCGTTTTAACCTAGAAGCAGGTGCAATGGGGGACTGTGTTCGTTCAGTTGTAAAAGCGTTCAGGAGAATATTCAATGGCACTACAAGCATCAATGGCCTTCGCTTCGCCGGGTGGCGAGCGATCGCAACCGGCGCGTAACCGACCGATTGATCTTGTTCATCTAACGCGCGAAACATTCGGCAACAGAGCCCTCGAAACCGAGATACTGAACCTGTTTTCCCGTCAGACATGCGGCATCGTGGATCGCCTGCTCCAGGCGAATGCACAGGAGCGCGTGCGGCTTGCCCGTTCGCTCAAGGGGTCGGCGGAGGCCATCGGCGCGTTTGGAGTGGCCGAGCTGGCGGAGGCTGTGGAAAACGCGCCTGCCGATGCGAAGAATGTCAAGGCGCTGCGGCCGGCGATCGATGCGGCCCGGGATTATATAGCAGCCATTACCCGCTAAAAGCTGCCCGGGCATCGCGGGCCCTGCGTCAGGGAGTACAGTTGACTTGGCCGTTCAAAGCCCTATGTCAGCGGTAAATTTCTCGACCAGGACACTTTAATAATGGCGAAGATTACATTTGTCGCATTCGACGGCACACGCATCGAGGCGGAAGCAGAAAATGGCTCGACCGTCATGGAAAACGCCATCCGCCACGCGGTGCCGGGCATAGACGCCGAATGCGGGGGCGCCTGTGCCTGTGCGACCTGTCATGTCTATGTCGACGAGGAGTGGACGAGCACCACGGGCGATCCCGAGGCGATGGAAGAGGATATGCTCGACTTTGCCTATGATGTGCGCCCCAATTCCCGCCTGTCATGCCAGATACGCGTATCGGACGAGCTCGACGGCCTGGTGGTCCACGTTCCCGAGCGGCAGTCCTGACACTGGCGACGCCGTCTTTCCCTTGAAAATTCCTCACCGGCTGTTGAGATAATTCCTCGGCAGCCGGTTTTGACGCCAGACAACCGGTTCTCCGGCTTGACCTGACCAGACACAATCGCTACGCGAACGGCAGCCCGCGTGCTTGCACGCCAGCCATCCCCCACATTCTGCGCCAGCAGATCATTCCCGGCACGAGGACGTTGTGATGAGCGAGATGATAAAAACCGATGTTGTGATCATTGGAGCAGGGCCTGTCGGCTTGTTCGCCGTGTTCGAGCTTGGTCTTTACGATCTGAAATGCCACCTCATCGACATTCTCGATCGTCCC
Source organism: Phyllobacterium sp. 21LDTY02-6 (assembly GCF_023554255.2). GTDB lineage: Bacteria > Pseudomonadota > Alphaproteobacteria > Rhizobiales > Rhizobiaceae > Phyllobacterium. Next base: position 702,375 of record NZ_JAMJWD020000001.1, read on the forward strand.
GGCGGGCAGTGTGCCGAGCTCTATCCGGAGAAGCCCATTTATGACATCCCGGCCTGGCCGGTGATCAGCGGCCACGAACTGACCGAGAAGCTTCTGGAGCAGATCAAGCCGTTTTCGCCCGAGTTCCATTTCAACCGCATGGTCACAAAGCTCGAACGCCAGGAAGACGGGACGTTCCATGTCGAGACCGACGAGGGCGAAGTCTTCGAAGCGAAGGTCGTGGTGATTGCTGCCGGGGGTGGCTCCTTCCAGCCAAAGCGGCCGCCTGTGCCGGGCATCGAGGAATATGAGGGCAAGAGCGTCTTTTATTCCGTCCGCCGCATGGAAGAGTTCCGCGACCAGGACATATTGATCGTCGGTGGTGGCGATTCAGCGCTCGATTGGGCGCTGAACCTCCAGCCGATCGCACGCAGCCTGACCGTCGTGCACCGGCGCGCGGAATTCCGTGCTGCGCCGGACAGCGTGAAGAAGATGTTCGAACTCGTCGAGAGTGGCAGCGTTCGCTTTGAATTGGGGCAGGTCGCCGGCCTGAAGGGCGCCGATGGCCAGCTCTCCCATGCGGTGATCAAGGGTTCGGAGGGGGAGGTCGAAATCCCCACGACCCGCCTGCTTCCTTTCTTCGGCCTGACGATGAAGCTTGGCCCGATCGCAGATTGGGGCCTCAATCTTCACGAGAATCTCATTCCGGTGAATGTCGAAACATTCGAAACGTCGGAACCCGGAATATTCGCCATCGGCGACATAAACTGGTATCCGGGCAAGCTGAAGCTCATCCTTTCCGGCTTCCATGAAGCTGCCCTCATGACCCAGGCAGCCAAACGCATCGTCAATCCGGGCGAGCGGGTGGTGTTCCAGTACACGACGTCATCAACGAGCCTGCAGAAGAAGCTCGGCGTCAGTTGACGCCGATGCGGTCGGGAATCAATGGCTGCCGAACTCGCGAATGATGCGATAGGCCAGCAGACGCTCGAAACGGGCATCGAAATTGATGCTTTCGACCCTGTCGAAACGGACCTGCGCGGCGTCGTGCTCCTTGAGCAGCCGCGCGGTGATCTTGTCGACGTCGGCCTTCATCTTCACGCAATCGCTGCGCCAGTGCAGGGCCTTGATCCGCCGTTCCATATCGCCCGCCGCCGTATGGGCGATGGCGATATGGCTCTCCTCATGCCGTTTGATGTCGGCTGAAAGCGTATCCCAGATCAGCGCCAGATCCGTCCTTGCGGTGCGCCTTTGCTTCCAGCGGGGCAGGTAGACATTGGCATGGACGATGATATCGGCATCGACAACCCGGCAATTTTTGGCGGTCGACGCGAATTTCACCTTGCTGTCGAAGCGCATCCGCGTCATCCCGGGATGTCTGGCGCCGGTCTTGCGCAAGATCGGGCCGCGTCGCCCGAGTTCGCGGTCAAGATCGCTGGCGGTCGTCCCGTTGATCGGGAAATACTGGTATTTTCGCAGCACGGTTGCCGCATTGGCCGCGGTCAGCGTCATTGCCGAGCCAATGAGGGCAGCACAGACGGATGCAAATATTCTGGCCCGGATACGCATTGAAAACTTCCCTTGATCATGGCCAGTCTGCCTCATCGACAGCTTAGCGTCAAAAACCTTGCCGATGAATTGACGTAGACGCGGTTCTGTTGAAAAACGGCTTAGGCAATCAACGATGTATTGGAGGCGCGGCTGATGGAACGGGAATGGCAATTGGCGCATGGTCGCTCTCTGACGCTCGGCAAACGGGCCCTGCTCATGGGCATATTGAACGTCACGCCCGATTCCTTCTCCGATGGCGGCTTGCATCTATCCATTCCGGCAGCGCTGGCTGGCGCGCGCAAGATGATCGGCGAGGGCGCTTCGATCATCGATGTCGGCGGAGAATCGACGCGGCCCGGCGCAACAAGGGTGGAACCGGCGGTCGAGCAGTCACGGGTGCTCCCGGTCATCGAGGCGCTTAGCAAGGAAACCGATATCATCATTTCCGTCGATACCTACCGGGAGGAAACCGCGCGGCTGGCCGTGGAGGCGGGCGCCCATATCGTCAATGACGTCTGGGGCGTCCAGCGCGAACCTGCCATTGCCGATCTTGCCGCCCGGACGGGGGCGGGCCTGGTGATCATGCACACGGGACGCGAGCGGGAGCGGGACCCTGACGTGATCGCCGACCAGTTCTTCTTTCTGAATCGCTCGCTCGAGATCGCCAGACTTGCCGGTGTCGCAGAGAACCAGATCGTTCTTGATCCTGGTTTCGGCTTTGCCAAGGATACGGCCGAGAACATCGCGCTGATGGATCGTTTCTCGGAATTGTCGGCCTTCGGCTTTCCGTTCCTGGCGGGCACGTCGCGCAAGCGGTTCCTTGGCGGCGTTTCGGGCGGGGAGGCCGATGAGCGCGACGTCGCCACGGCGGCATCCTCCGCAATTCTGCGTCTGGCCGGCGCCGAGATATTCCGCGTCCACGACGTTGCCATGAGCAGGAAAGCACTGGCGCTGGCCGATGCCATCCTCGAAGCCCGGAATCAAAGGGGTGGGAGGGCATGAACCGCGCGTGGCTGGGCCTCGGCGGCAATCTCGGCGATCCGATCAAGGCCATGAGCAAGGTCCTGCGCAGCCTCGATGGACGCGACGATACGACGGTGAGGGCGGTGTCGCCGGTTTATATGACGCCGCCATGGGGCAAGACGGACCAGCCGGCTTTCAAGAATGCCTGCGCCGAAATTGCGACGACACTCTCTCCGCAGCAATTGTTGCGTGTGGGCCTCGATATCGAACTCGAATTGAAACGGGAGCGGCTCGAACGCTGGGGGCCACGTGTCATCGACGTGGATATATTGGTCTATGAAGGAATCGGCGTTCTCGAAGAGCCGGAACTGACGCTGCCGCATCCGAGGATGACGGAACGCGCATTCGTGCTGGTTCCTCTTGCCGACATAGCGCCGGATCTGGTCGTCGGGGGTCTTTCCATCGCCGAATGGGCATCCCGTTCGGATGCTTCCGGCATAGAGAGGATCACGCCGGGCGACGAATGGTGGCAGTCAGGCTGATCCTGGTCGGGATCAGTTCTTGGCGATGCTGCCGACAGCGGTCTCATCGACGCGCTTCAGCGACATGCCGACGACCGGAATCATCTGGTCCTCGAGACGTACGGATATCGTGACGTTGAGGCTGTTGTCGCCGGTCATTTTCGCCTGCATCGCACCGCTCAGCTGCTTGCGGCTGATGGCGAGCACGACGCGATTTCCCGAAACATTGCCGCCGGTGATGTCGAGACCCTTGCCGGCGGAGCCATCAAGGAAGCTGCCCTTGTAGCTGTTTCCGGTGCGCACGACCGTTGCTTTCATCGGCTGATTGAAGATGCCGACGCGGCAGTTTCCATCGAGGGTCATGCCTGTTGCTGCTGTTGGTGTCGAACCGTCCAGCGTGCAGGTGAATTTCGTGCCCTTGTACTTGCCGGCGACAATTTCGCCGGGCCCCACCCATTGGCCTTCGATGGTCTGGAAGAATTCCGCGTCCTTGTCCTTGGCATGGGCCGTCATTGCCATAAGCGAGCAGGCAAACAGGGAGAGGGCGGCGGCTGCAACGCTTGTTTTCATTGAACGGACTCAACACAAATCATTGGAATGGATCGTTGGGCCAATCATCGTCCGGAATGGTTAATGGTTGGTTGCCACGGTTACGGCAAAGCGTGTTTATTCAAGCGGCGGCACCTTTTGTCAATGGCAGAACCAGGCCGGAGGCGGCGATTGGCAGCCAGCTATCAGGGTTTCTTGACGCCGCCGATGCGGGCGAGATCGCCGATGAAATCGCCGATCGTGGGGCGCTTCTCCGATTGGAAGGGGAAGGGCCTGACCAGATCCATGGCCGATATACCGATGCGGGCCGTCATCAAGCCATTGATGACGCCTTCGCCAAGACGGGCGGAGAGGCGGGCGGCGATGCCATGGCCGACGAGCTGTTGAACGATACTGTCTCCCATCGCGACCGTGCCGGTCACGGCGAGATGGGCGATTACATTGCGCGCCAGCCGCAGGAAGCCAAGCGTACCCGGCCTTCCGCCGTAGAGTTCCGACAGGCGACGGATCAGCCTTGCCGATTCGAAGACGACATAGCCCACATCGACCAATGCACGCGGACTGACGGCCGTCACGATCGATACCCGCTTGGCGGCCGCCAGGATCAGTTCCCGCGCCTGGCGATCGAGCGGACGCAACAGCTCGGCCTCGCTCAACCTTATGAGGTCGCGCCCGTCGATCACGTCATCGCGCAACTCATGCAGCATGGCGCGGCCCTTGGCGGTGGCGGGCAGCGTCTCGGCGATGCCGACGAGTTTGGCCACGGCGGCCTTGGCCTGGCGCACGTCATTGTCGCTGGCCGCCCGCGCGGCTTCGACGCGCAATTCCTGCACCGTCGCCAGCCGCAGCAGCGCCAGCGCCTCCCGGGCAAGGAAGGCAAAGAGCGCGAGAGCGCCAACGACCGTTGCCGCCAGTGCGACCCAGCCGAGCCATGGCGCGCGTTCGAACAGCGTCCGGATCAGATTGTCGGCCCACAAGCCCACACCAAACGACACCAATATGCCGAGCGCGCCGGTGAAGACCGCCGCAAAGGAGAGACGCCTGCGCCTCGGAAGCGCCGGCGGCGGCGTCAAGGCATCGAGTTCGTTCGCGGCGGCGGGGTCGAGATCGAAGATGTCGACCGCAGATGGCGTTACGACAGCGAGATCCTTTATCGCAGTCGGTCGGCGCGGCGCGGAAGGCTCGCTGGTGGCTGGGGCCTCCTCATTCGGGGAACTGTCGACGCGGAACGATGCCGGCTTGCGCTTGTCGGTCATGCGAGGCGATCTCCGATGAGGAACTCGATTGCCCGGTCCAGCCTGATATGCGGCAGGGAGAGCGTATAGCCTTCCGCGGTCCGCTCGAGTTTCGGCGGGCGAAAACGCACGAACCTGACCATGGCATCTTCGGCGACAGGGCCTTCGAAAAGCGAATCAGGATCCTTGGGTAAGTCTCCGGGAAATATAGCGGTTTCCGTCTTTCCGTCGAACTCTTCATCGCCGATCGTCTCGCCCTCGATGGGCGTACCGACGATGACCGGAAGAACGTCCTTTCCTTGCGTGACGGTTGCTTCCCTGGTCGTCCGGACAGCTGCCATGGCAAGGACATCCACCTGCGCGCCCGAGAAATCGGCGCGGGAGATTGCCCGGTCGACCAGACGGCGCACGATCGCCTGCAGCCGGTCGTGGCTTTCATGATGCAGTTGATCGGCCTTCGTCGCCGCCACCAATATCCGGCTGATGCGGCGTTGGACCAGACCAGTCAGGAAGTTGGTCACGCCGGGACGGAAACACGACAATATCTCCGTCAGCGCCCGCTCCAGATCGGCGACGGCGGCGGGACCCGCATTGATTGCCTGCATCGTATCGACAAGGACGATCTGTCGGTCGAGACGCGCAATATGTTCGCGAAAGAATGGCTTGACGACGTGGGTCTTGTAGGCCTCGTAACGCCGTTCCATCATCGCGGCCAGCGATCCCGGCTTGGTGCGGCCATCGCCAAGGGACGGCAAGGGCGCAAAGGTCAGGGCAGGCGAACCATCCAGGTCGCCGGGCATGAGAAAGCGGCCGGGTGGCAGGGTCGACAGCGCGCGTTCGTCCGCCTTGCCGGCGCGAAGATAATCGGTAAAGGCCTTGGCCAGCCCTTGCGCCGTCATCTCGTTGGCGTCGCCAGCCGGATCAACGGCGCCCGCGGCGGCAAGCCATGCCGCGGCAAGGTCCTTGCGGCTCTCCAATTGCGCCAGTTCGAACGAATCCCGCGAGAACTCGGCATAGGACTTGTTCAAAAGCGGCAGATCCAGCAGCCATTCGCCAGGATAATCGACGATATCGACCGAGAGCTTGCCGCCGGAAAACATGCGGTTCCACATCGAGGCGGACTCATATTCGATCGTCAGCCGCAATTCGGAGATGGCGCGGGTCGAATCCGGCCAGATTCGCTCGTCGAGCAGTGCGTTCAGATGGTCTTCATATTGAAACCGCGGAACCGCATCATCGGGTTGCTGCTCGAGATAGGCTCGGGCGATACGTCCGGACTTCTGCGCCTGGAACAGCGGCAGCCGGCCGCCATGGAGCAGATTATGGACAAGTGCGGTGATGAACACGGTCTTGCCGGCGCGCGAAAGCCCGGTAACGCCGAGCCGCAGGGAAGGAGAAACCAGTGAAGCCGTACGGTCCGACAAAGTGTCCAGAGCAATCTTTGCTTCGTCGGTCAGTGTGGTCAGCGTTCCCAAATTTATATCCTGTGGCGGCGTTTGAGAGGTTGATGCCTCGCCCATATGGGGCACCGGCCCGCTAAAGACAAGAATTCACGCTCATAAGTGCTCGGATGGCGACAGGAACTCCCGCAATATGCCGTGGCCGGGACGGACATCCTGCAAGGGCGCGTCGAACTCGATCACGGCAAGCCCGGCGGTGGGAAATCCCGGCACGAAACTTGGATGGGTAGGCGGATCGCCGCGCCCGGCCAGCGCGGTCGCCATTTCCTCCATCATGGGATTGTGTCCCACAAGCATTACCGATTGGGCCTGGTCGAATTCGAGGCCGGTCATGCGGACGGCGAGGAGATAGGCGTCCGGGCCGCCCGAATAGAGTTTTTCCGCCTCCTGATGCGCCAGGCGCGGCGTGATATCGACATGTTCGAGCGTCTGGCGGGCGCGGATTGCCGGCGAACACAGGATGACGTCGGGAATGAGCTCCATTCGCCGCATCGTCTCGCCCAGCATTCGCGCTGCGTCGATGCCGTCCTTGTCGAGCGTTCGATCGAAATCCTTTTGGCCGGTGGTCGGCCAGACAGCTTTTGCATGCCGCAACAGGAAGACTCTACTCATTGGCACCCCCCTCCGGATGAGCGTTGCACGCTTTTCACGCAGAGGCAATTGCCTGCTTTGCGCGCCGGGAAACAGCCCGGCCGATCAAAAAAATGTGCACAACCATACTGCGAAATTAATATGCTCCGTGCATCCATTGCGAGCATCGCCTGGTCTGCTGCGCATGCCCACGCCACTAAAAATGATCAATTTGGTCCGATTTCGGCCGCTGCAACGATAATTTTACGGAACTTTGCTGATATTTTGAGCGTATTCGTAGGGAGATGTGGCCGACCTCTTATGCTTTTGTAGTTGTGTGCCAATCTGACACGACATATATAGGCCTCCTCGCGTCTCATAGGTGCAGGGTGATTCAATGATGAATAAGCTTATCGATCTTGACTACAAGCCCACGGATGACGAGCCCTTCATGAGTGATCGGCAAAAATCCTACTTTCGTGAAAAACTGATCAACTGGAAAAACGATATCCTGCGGGAGGCGCGCGAAACGCTTGAGATCTTGCAGCAGGAAAATGCAAATCTACCGGACATCGCTGACCGTGCTTCCTCGGAAACAGACCGAGCGATCGAATTGCGTGCGCGTGACCGTCAGCGCAAGCTGATTTCGAAGATCGACGCGGCACTGCAACGGATCGACGACGGGACCTACGGGTTCTGCGAAGAGACCGGTGATCCCATCAGCCTGAAGCGGCTGGATGCCCGGCCGATCGCCACCTTGTCGATCGAGGCGCAGGAGCGCCACGAACGGCGCGAAAAGGTCTATCGCGACGACTGATACAGAAAAAAGCCCGGTTCGCCGGGCTTTTTTTATGACCGCTGCATCGGACTGGAGGCTCAGCGCCTTTCGTCGCGCGAAAGTTCGCCAAGCAGACGCTCCATTTCGTCTTCGATTTCATCCGTTTTCTTCGGCGCCTCGTCCTTGCCTGGAGCGATGTGGAGCTCGCCATCCGAGTCGCTGTCGAACTGGTCGTCGAAATCGACCTCGCCAAGATTGACCCTGTCCTCGTCCTTGGCAGGCGTCACCGCATCAAGGGACGAGCCTTGCACAGGCTCGGCGGGCGGGCTGTCGCGCAGGCTGAACGGAAAGGCGGCGGCCGTCGTCGGCCTCGGCTCGCTGATCGGCTCGATCCTTGGCCGCGGCGGCATTGCCGGGGACTGCGGACGCGGTTCGCCCGTGAAGGAAGGGGCTGGAGTGCTGCTTTTCTCCCATCCGGTTCCGGTATCGCGCGCCGCTATGCTTGGCATGGGCGCTGCTGCTTCCGCAATCGGCGCTGGCGTATTGACGCGCGGGGCAGCGGACGGCGTCACTGGTGCCGATGGAACCGGCGATATCGGAATGCGGGGCGCATCCTCTTCGCCTGCCTCCGGTGCGGACGAGGCTGGCGGAGATACCGGCTGGGATTGCCTCGGCTGGGGCGCAGGCCGTCTTGCCGCTTCGACAGGCGCTGCCTGTGGCGCTTGGCGCTGCGGCGTTTCCGCCGGCTTGGGCTCAGGTTTGAGATCGGGTTCGGGCGCCGCAATTGGCGCCGTTGCCACCGGCTCACTGCGCGGCGCCTTGGCGAACTGCCTTATGTTTTGCTCGACGATCACGTCGGTAGGGCCGCCGATCAGGATGAGATGCTCCACATCGTCACGGCGAACGAGCACCAGACGACGTCGATTGTCGACCGCGGCTGCATCGGTGACGGAAAGCCTGACCTGCCGGTTTCGGCCGCCGGCAACGAAGGTTCCGCCCGTTAACCGGCGCAATATGCCGAAGACGAGAAGGAGCAGGACGATGACCAGGGCGAACAATAGGACGAAGCCCACGATAGGCGCGGCTCGATCACCGACGATAGTTGCAAGCCAGGCATTCATGACGAGTCTCCTCTGCGATCTCTAACCCGAAACCATGCTCCCCAATGCGGGCTCGAAGCATATGTTTACATGACATTAGTGCCGGAACCTATTAATTTGATGGAAATGAGGCGACAGGGAAATCCCTCATATGCTGGTCGAATGCGTTTTCCCCACCCCGCCTGGCTCAACGTTTGCAGGCGGGCAGATTGCTTCTTTGCCTGATGCTCAGGCCGCTCGTGGCAGAATTAATCGGCTGAAAGTAACGGCTTGGCCATTGGTATGCAACTGCGTGCCCATGCGGTCCGGCCCGATAATCGTGGAATAACGGACTTCCTGCGGGGGATGGGGTTTTACCTTTGGCGCAGATATGATCCAACCGATTCGAATGGGCGCGCCAGCCTGAGGGAAGAAGGGGTTTGAGACGGATGTCTCAAGAAACGAACAGCGATCTATATCCTGAGCCGATCATAGCGAAGACCAAGGCAAACCGGGCCGGCCTGCGGCTGGTTCTGCTGGGGGCGCTGCTGATCGGCGTGGCGGTGCTGTATTTCGTCTACCGCGATCAACTCGGCCAGCCATTCCTGCTCGGCCTTCTGGGGCTGCTCGCCATGATCGGCGTCTTCTACCTGTTCGGTTCGGCCATCAATGTCATCCAGTTCACCCCGCGCGGCACGAGCGACGAACTTACCCGTGCTTTCGTCGACACCTATCCCGAAGGAACCGTCGTTTGCGACCAGAAAGGGCGCATCGTCTACGCCAACCGGGCCTATGCGCAGCTCACCGGTGCCACTGGCGCCGACGACGTGCGCCCGGTCGAGCATATCTTGTCCGGCGAAGCGGCGGCGTCGGACCCGATCTACCGCCTCGCCAATGCGGTCCGGGACGGGATAGCGGGGCAGGTGGAAATACGCCTGTCGCGCCCGCTGGACCCGGCGCGGGAGCCGGTACCGACCTGGTATCGCGTCAAAACGCGTGCGGTCGCCGGAATTCCCGACCAGACCACGCCGGTATATGCCTGGCAGATCGCCGACATATCGGCGGAGCGGGCCGAGCAGGAGCGCTATTTTCAGGATATACAGGAGGCAATCGACCATCTCGATCATGCTCCCGCCGGCTTCTTCTCGGCCGACCCGGAAGGCCGCATCATCTATGTCAATGCCACGCTTGCCGACTGGCTCGGCATCGACCTGACCCGCTTTACTCCCGGTTCCATGACGGTGCGCGAGATCGTGGCCGGCAATGGCATGGCCCTGCTGGATGCCGTCCGGACCGAACCCGGCACCAGCCGCAACACCGTCATCGATCTCGATCTTGCCACGGCCCATGGTCAGAGCCTCGCCGTCCGCTTCTACCACCGTGTGCAAATACATCGCGATGGCCGCCGTGGACCGACGCGGACGATCGTCCTCAACCGTGCGGAGGGCGAGGACACGTCCGCCGCCTTGCGCGCCGCCGAAGTCCGCTTCACCCGCTTCTTCAATTCGGCCTCCATGGCCATTGCCGCCGTTGACGCCACCGGCAAGATATTGCGGACGAATGCGCGCTTCCTCGGCCTGTTCGCCCCTGTCGTAGACCGCGACGAGATCGATCGCCGCATCCCGCTCGAGACGGTGGTGCATGAGCGCGACCGCGATGCCTTCGACCGGGCGCTTGCCGCCGCCTTTGCGGGCAAAGCCGAGATTTCGCCGGTCGATACGGTCATTCCGGGCCATGAGGACAGGCATTTGCGCTTCTATATCAGCCCGGTCTTCGATGCCGGTGCGGAAGAGGGCGCAGAAGAAGCGGCCATCGTCTCCGTGGTGGAAACGACGGAGCAGAAGGCGCTCGAAGCGACGATGGCGCAGAGCCAGAAGATGCAGGCGGTCGGGCAGCTTGCGGGCGGCATCGCCCATGATTTCAACAATGTCCTGACGGCGATCATCATGTCGTCGGACCTGCTCCTGTCGAACCATCGCGCCTCGGACCCTTCGTTCGCCGACATCATGAACATCAAGCAGAATGCCAACCGTGCTGCCTCGCTGGTGCGGCAATTGCTGGCATTCTCGCGTCGCCAGACATTGCGGCCGGAAGTGCTCAACCTTACCGATGTCATCGCCGATGTCCGCATGTTGCTGACTCGACTGGCGGGTACACAGGTCAGCCTCAAGATCGAACATGGCCGCGATCTCTGGCCAGTCCGCGCCGATCTCGGCCAGTTCGAGCAGGTCATCGTCAATCTGACCGTCAATGCGCGCGACGCCATGCCTGAAGGCGGCGAACTCACCATCCGTACGCGCAACATGACCGAAGCGGAAAGCATGGAGCTCAACAACAGGGACGTGCTCCCGGGCGAATATGTCGTCGTCGAAGTCTCGGACACAGGCACCGGCATGGCGCCGGACGTCATCGCCAAGATATTCGAGCCGTTCTTCACCACCAAGGAGGTGGGCAAGGGGACGGGCCTCGGGCTTTCCATGGTCTATGGCATTATCAAGCAGACGGGTGGTTCCATCCACGCCGTATCTGAACTCGGCAAGGGATCGACCTTCCGCATATTGCTGCCGCGCTATGTGGAGGGGCAGCCCATGCCGCAGCTCAATGCCGAGGGTGAAACCATTGTCATCGAGACTCCGAAGAAGGAGAAGAAGCAGGACAAGCCCAAGGATCTTTCCGGGTCGGCGACCGTGCTGCTGGTGGAAGACGAAGATGCCGTGCGCATCGGCGGGCTGCGCGCCCTGCAATCACGCGGCTATACGGTCCATGAAGCTTCCAGTGGCGTCGAGGCGCTCGAGGTCATGAAGGAACTGGACGGCAAGGTGGATATCGTCGTGTCCGACGTGGTGATGCCCGAAATGGACGGGCCGACGCTGCTGCGCGAGCTACGCAAGGAATATGGCGACATAAAATTCATCTTCGTCTCGGGTTATGCCGAAGATGCCTTCGCCAAGAACCTTCCCGAGGATGCCAAGTTCGGCTTCCTGCCGAAGCCATTCTCGCTGAAGCAGCTCGCCACGGCCGTCAAGGAAATGCTCGAAGAAGAGTGAAGGGACCGTCGCATGTTGGCGATAGCGCGGCCTGGCGCTACGAATAGCTGTCATAGCTGGCATTGTCCGTCACCATCAGCCGCCGAAGCACGGTCAGCCCGTTCTTCAGTTCCTCGCCGCTGCCGGGAACGGTAATGCCGAGCCGCACGCGGTGGAACGTTTTCTCCGTGCGGCCGGTCTTGAATTCATCCTCGTCGTCGATAAGGACGCCTTCGTTCAAGGCCGCGTTCTTGAAGGTCGCCGACAGCCAGGGATCCGGCAGCTTGACCCAAAGGAAGGCTGACAGGGGCTGCGTGCTGAATTCGATACCGGCAAGAGCCTGGCGGGCAATGGCGCCCCGGCTCCTCACCTCATTGCGGACGCGCGCGCGGATTTCATCCGCATCGCCCGAATTGACCAGCCGCGCCGTCAGTTCCGCCATGAGAAAGGGAAGGCCGCCGGTCACCATCTTATGGGCCGTATGCACGCGCGCGGCGAGATGCGGAGGGCAGGCGACCCAGCCGCCGCGCAGGCCGGCCGCGACCGACTTCGACATGCCGCCGATGACGAATGTGCGCTCGGGTGCGAAGGCTGCGATCTTTACATGACCGTCCTCGACCAGCGAGCCATAGATTTCATCCTCGATGATCCAGACATTGTAGCGGCGCGCGATCTCGGCGGTCGCACGGCGATAGTCCTCGGGCATGGTGAATGCCGTCGGATTGTGCAGCGATGGCATGAGAAAGACGAGCTTCGGGTGCTGCTGGGCGCAAAGGCGCTCGAAATCCTCCGGCGTGGCGCTGCCATTCTGCGTGTGCATGATGATGCTGCGCCGGCCCATCAGATTGACGCTGCGGGCGGCCGAGCAATAGGTGAGGTCCTCGAAGGCAATCTTGTCGCCCGGCACGGTGACGGCAGCAATCGCCGCCAATATTGCGGAGTGGGCGCCGAGTGTCGGAACGACGCTTTCACCGTCCGGTGACCAGCCTGCGCCGGAGAGCCATCTGACGCCCGCATCGCGCCACGAGGCGGGCAGGCTACGCGAATAGCTCGCTATCTCGTTCGGGTGCTGCCGCGTGATCTCGGTGAGCGTGGAGCCCATGAGTTCCGCCTGGCCCACTTCCACTGCGGCGGTGCTGTCGAGCCGGATCAGCCCGGAATGGACGAAGGTCGAGCGTGTTCCACCGAAGGGCTCGCTCGGACTGGCGGGTGCAACAAGCCCCGCTGCCTTCGGATCCATCACATAGGTGCCGCGGCCCACCTCTCCACTGACGAGGCCGCGCTCACGGATCAGATTATAGGCGCGCCCGACCGTGCCGATGGTAACGCCGATATCGAAGGCGAGATTGCGCTGGGGCGGCAGTTTCGTCCCCGGCGGCAATATTCCACCGGCAATGTCGGCCTCTATTCGCTCCGCCAGGCGCAGGTAGAGCGGGCCCTTGCGGCCCTGATCGGGGTCATTGTCCAGATTTGGAAGCCAATTTGTCATGGTAACAATGAATATATTGCGTGTTGAATTGAGTCAATACATGACTGCAATCGCAGAATATGCAGACAATTTACTGCGGAACTGTGCTTTGGAGACCGCAAAATGAGTACAATTGATACAATCTGTGCCGATGAATGTGCAAACGCCCGTACCGATGGCGTGGCAATCGGTACGGCCGTGCGAACACCGTTCAAGGGCAGGCTGATTGCCGTGATCGACTGGATCGGCACTGCAATGATGAAGCGCCGTACCCGGATCCACCTGAGCGAACTCACGGATGATCAATTGCGCGATATCGGCGTCGCGCCGCGGGAGGCGCGCCGGGAATCGGAACGCTTCTTCTGGGACTATCGATAGATTCGCTGAGCCGAATGCAGGAAAACCCGCGATCCGGTCCGGATTGCGGGTTTTTCGTTCATTTTGCCTCGATCATTCAGCCGAATACGCGCTTGAATATCGTTTCCACATGTTTGGTGTGGTAGCCGAGATCGAACTTCTCGCGAAGGTCGGCCTCCGACAATGAGGCCCGCACATCCTGGTCCGCCAGCAGTTCCTCGAGGAAGTCCTTGCCCTGTTCCCACACTTTCATCGCATTGCGTTGAACCAGCCTGTAGGAGTCCTCGCGCGAGACACCTGCCTGCGTCAGCGCCAGAAGCACGCGCTGGGAATGGATCAGGCCCCTGAACTTGTTCATGTTGGCGAGCATGTTGTCGGGATAGACCAGCAATTTCTCGATCACGCCCGTCATGCGAGCCAGGGCAAAATCGAGCGTGACGGTCGCATCCGGCCCGATCATGCGCTCAACCGACGAGTGGGAAATGTCCCGTTCGTGCCAGAGCGCGACATTTTCCATGGCCGGCAGAGCGAAGGCGCGAACCATGCGGGCGAGGCCGGTCATGTTCTCCGTCAGGACGGGGTTGCGCTTGTGCGGCATGGCCGAGGAGCCCTTCTGGCCGGGCGAGAAATATTCCTCCGCCTCCAGCACTTCGGTGCGCTGCAGGTGGCGGATCTCGACCGAGAGCCGCTCGACCGACGAGGCGATTACGCCGAGGGTCGCGAAATACATGGCATGGCGGTCGCGCGGAATGACCTGCGTCGAGACCGGCTCGGCCTTCATGCCCAATGCCTTCGCGACATGTTCCTCGACGCGCGGATCGATATTGGCGAAGGTTCCGACGGCTCCCGAGATGGCGCAGGTGGCGATTTCCTCGCGCGCGGCGACGAGCCGGGCGCGGCACCGCTCGAACTCGGCATAGGCCTGCGCCAGCTTGACGCCGAACGTCGTCGGCTCGGCATGGATGCCGTGGCTGCGGCCGATGGTGACCGTGTCCTTGTGCTCGAAAGCACGCTTCTTGAGCGCGGCAAGCAGGCGATCGAGATCGTCGATCAACAGGTCGCTGGCCCGCATCAACTGGACATTGAAGCAGGTGTCGAGCACGTCCGAGGAGGTCATGCCCTGATGCACGAACCTGGCATCGGGGCCGACGATCTCGGAAAGGTGCGTCAGAAAGGCGATGACGTCATGCTTGGTCTCCCGCTCGATTTCGTCGATACGGTCGATGTCGAACGTAGCCGCGCCGCCTTTTTCCCAGATCGTCGCTGCGGCTTCCTTGGGAATGACGCCAAGTTCCGCCAGTGCGTCACAGGCATGGGCTTCGATTTCAAACCAGATGCGAAACTTGGTTTCCGGGGACCAGATGGCGACCATTTCGGGCCGCGAATAGCGCGGGATCATATTTCTTCCTGTCGGCGATGTCGTTCGGGTTCAGCGGGGGTCTATCAGAGGATGCGCTGGCGCTCAACGCGAGTTTTTCACGCACAGCCTATCTTTGCCTGGTTACGGCCAGCCATCGATAGTCCGGTCCTTCGAAACCCTGTCCGCGGATGGCGATCATCACGGCAACGACCCGAGTGCCCGATTGCGGGTAGAAGGTCTGGACAGCGCCGATCGAATAGCCGAGCGGGCAGCCACGGCTTGCCGGAACTGAACTGTCTTCATGGATGGTCGATGGCGCCGCATTCGGCGTTTCTTCCTGCAGCGTCAGCCTGAAGCCCTTGATATCGCCGATGTTCTGGCAATTGCTACCCGCGGCAAGGGGGAATTCGTCAAGCGAAATGGCCAGAACCGGATCGAGAGCAGGAAAAATCGGGCGAGGATTGACCTTCACGGCCATGGGATTGGCGGAAAGCTCGGTGACAGGATTGAGGGCCACCGTATTGCCGCTATTGGCCAGCAGTTCCGCGTCCGACAAGGATGTCGCGCTCTGTGCCTTCGTTGCGGCTTCGCCGCGCGCCTTGCCGACATCGGCGCTTTCATCGTCGAGGCGCACGCGGATCGGCGTTCCTGGAAGGAATTTGTCGTCCGAGGTGCGGATATAATAGCGATTGGCGTAGGGGAAGCCGGAACCATCCTGCACGCCGAATTCCTCGAAGGCGAAGATGCCGCCATCCTTGGAGAAGCCGAGTATGTTGAGGTTGGCGACGTCGCCGGCGCCCGCCTCGACAGGAAAGGCGAGGGCGGAGGCTGCAATCATGCCCTGCAACAGGCGGCGTTTGACCATCAGCTTGCTTTCATGATCGATGCTCTGATGCGATCGATATTATCCTTGTAATGCGCTTCTGTCCCGCCCTTATAGATCGCCGAGCCCGCAACAAGGGCGTTTGCACCGGCAGCGACTACGAGCGGCGCGGTATCGGCGGTGATTCCGCCATCTACTTCGAGATCGATCGGGCGGTCTCCGATCATCTGGCGGATGCGCCGGATTTTCTCCTGCATGCCCGATATGAAGCTTTGTCCGCCAAATCCGGGATTGACGGTCATCGCCAGGATCAGGTCGACGTCATCGAGCACAAATTCGATCGCGGATTCAGGCGTTGCGGGATTGATCGCAACGCCCGCCTTCTTGCCATGCGCGCGGATCGCCTGCAGGGAACGATGCAGATGCGGCCCGGCTTCCGCGTGAACCGTTATGATATCGCATCCTGCCTTGGCAAAGGCTTCGATATATGGATCGCAGGGCGCGATCATCAGATGCGTGTCGAATATGGCATCGGTCAAGGGGCGGATAGCCTTGACGACGTCCGGCCCGAACGTGATGTTGGGGACGAAGTGGCCGTCCATGACATCGATATGAATCCAGTCAGCGCCGGCCTTGAGCACGGATTTGACCTCATCGCCCAGTCTGGAGAAATCCGACGCGAGAATGGAAGGGGCGATGACAAGCGGGCGGCTCATGGTTGTTCTCCGTACTGAAATTATCGGTGGGCGTTACCATGGGTGGCATTGCCGGACAATGCACAAGCGATTATCGCAGCGAGCTCCATACGGGATAGGGGTCACCATCGGCCGGCGTCGCTGAAAATACACCGCGCGCAATCGCCCGCGCCGTCGTCGAGGCGGCATGGGCACAGAGCTCGATGAATTCGGCCGCATCCGGTGTTCTGCCGCTTGCCCCGGTTGCGAGAGCGAAGACGAGATCGCCATCATAGGCGGTATGGGACGGCCAGATGGCGCGGGAATAACCGTCATGGGCGGATATGGCGAGCCGCTTGGCTTCGGCCTTGGTCAGGATATAATCCGTCGCCACGACGCCGATCACCGTGTTCGAATTGGCAGGCGGGTGGGAAAATTTCGTACGAACTGCCGCAACTTCGGCAGGAAGCGGATGCGGAAGACCGAGCCCGCCAAATTCCGCGGCCAATTCGAACGGCGCCGCCCAGAAATGCCTCGATGAGCCGACCGTGACGGAACCAAGCGCGTTGGAAGCCACGAGTGCACCTATGCAAGTGCCGTTTTCGAGCATTGCCGAAGCCGAACCCAGCCCGCCCTTCAGCCCGGCGACGGTCGCGCCCGTGCCTGCGCCATGGCTGCCCAGTTCGAAATCCGGGCCACTCGCTTCAACGGCGTCATGGCCGAGTTCGCGGTAGGGCGGATATCTGCCCCAGTCCTTGTCGCCGCCATTCATGAGGTCGAACAATATGGCCGCAGGCACGATCGGAACCCGGTGGCCACCAACTTCGAAACCTATCCCGCGTGCGCGCAAGGCTGCCTGCGCCCCGGATGCCGCATCGAGCCCGAATGCCGACCCGCCGGAAAGGACGATGGCATTGACTTGCTGTACGGTATTGTGTGGCTCCAGCAGGTCGGTCTCGCGGGTACCGGGGGCCCCGCCCAGCGCCTGATAGGCCGCGGTAGCGGGTTCTTCGCAGAGAATGACGGTGCAGCCGGATTTCAGCCTGTGATCTTCGGCATTGCCGACGAGAAGGCCTTTGACGTCCGTTATGAGGTTGCGCGCTCCGGGTGTGGGTGGCATTTATTCGGCCTCCGGTACGAATTGGGCGCCGTCATAGCGTTGCAATTCGTAAACATTACCTATCCTCTGGCCGTTCTGGTCGAATTGCAGGGTGCCAAGCGCGGTCTCGAACTTGGTGTTGCGCAAAAGTTCGCTAATTGAACCGGCCTGCGTTTGCGCGGCAGTGAGCACGTTCAGCGCTGCCTCCGTCGCTGCAAAGGCTGCTATCGTATATCCCTCGGGAGCCTTGCCGGCGAGTTCCACCGCATTCCTGGCGTTGCGGGCGGTGTCGAGGAACTGCGGCTCCGTCGGCGCGACCATCAGCGTTCCCGGCACGAGATCGCCTTCCTTGCGGCTGGCATTCAGCGCTTCTCCGCCGATTATGGTGAGCTGGGTGCCCATTGTCTGCGCGCTGAGGCCGATGGATGCCGCATCGTCGCGTTCCCCGCCGACGAAGACCTCGGTCGCGCCGGCGCGTTTCAACCGCCCGACCAGTGCGTTCTGGTTGTCCAGCCCTGGCCGGTATGTGTCGTTGTACACCGGCTTCAATCCTTTTTCCTCAAGCCGTGCCCTGACGCCGCCTGCGAGTTCGCGGCCCGAAATCGTGCCGTCATCGATGATGGCGAATGGCGTGGAGCGCCAGCGTTCCGCCAATATATCGCCGGTTTCCAGGATCGCCTTGCGTTCGGAAGGCGCTGTGCGGAATACCGCAAACGGCGGATCGGCACGCAGTTCCGTCAACGTCGGTGACCGGATCGCCGGGGTGATCACGACCACGCCCTTCTGGTTGAAGAGTGGAAGGGCAGCTTCGAGCGACTCGCTGCACAGGAAGCCGATCACGACCATCACGTCGGATTGTATCAGGCGCCGTGCCGCTTCCGCGCCGCCTTCCGCCTCGCACCGGTCATCTTCCGTAACGATCGTCGCACGATCCGCACCGCCATTCGCGGCTATCGCGGTGGAAACGCCAGTGACGATCTGGTCGCCGAGGCGCGCGAATGGGCCTGACAAGGGTGCTACGATACCGATCCTGTCTTCAGCATGCGCGGCACCGCAGACCATCAGGCTCAATCCCAAGAAAGCTGCCCGGATCATTGCCGTCATTGGACCTGTCGTAATTCCCTGTAAACCATTCGTACCATGCTTTTGGGTAGCGGTTTCCAGCGGTTGGCGCAATCGGGGGTCTATATAAAAGCTTTGGCTTGCTATACTGATGCGTGGGTTGAGTGGAAGAAAGCTGTGTTTATCGCCAAAGATCCTAAAATCGAGCCGCTGGCTTTTCGCAATGCAATGAGCCATTTCGCAGAAGCAGTGCATGTTGTGACCACAGATGGCCCGGCGGGTCGGCGCGGCGTGACCATTTCAGCCGTATGTTCGGTCTCGGATAATCCCGCGACCATGCTGGTGTGTCTCAACCGGGAACATGAGTCCAATCATATATTCATCGAAAACAAGGTGTTCGCGCTGAATACGCTGTCCTTCGGTCATATGGCGCTGTCGGAAGCATTCTCCGGCAAAGGCAGCCTGTCGCAGGCCGACCGGTTTGCGCTCGGCGAATGGCAGACGCTGCAGACGGGCGCGCCCGTGCTTGCCGATGCGCTGGCAAGTTTCGATTGCCGTATCATCGAGACGCATGAAGTCGCGACGCATTACGTGGTCTACGGACGGGTAACAGCTCTGAAAGGCGGTGGCGATGGCCAATCTCTCATCTATCTCGATCGTTCCTACCATCATGTCGGCGGTTGATCATGGTGTCCGAGACGTCTGATCCGCTTTTCATCGCCGAAGGCTGGATGAACAATGGACGCGCTGTCGCCATAGCGACTGTCGTCGAGACGTGGGGATCGTCGCCGCGGCCTGCCGGCAGTCAATTGGCGATCGACGAGGATGGCAACTTCGAGGGATCGGTCTCGGGCGGCTGCGTCGAGGCCGAAGTGATCACGACCGCGATCGACGTCATCAGGTCCGGCGAGCCGACCATGCTGGAATTCGGCGTTGCGGACGAGGTGGCCTGGAGAGCGGGACTTTCCTGTGGCGGCCGCATCAGGATTTATCTCGAGCGGCTGGGCTGACAGTGGATCCTTTTTGTCTGAAAAAGCTCAACCAGGCCCGCCGATTGCGGCAGGCCGCCATACATCTGACCGACCTCGCCGATGGCCGGGACAGGGTGATATTGCAGAACGACGCCGTTGCGGGCGAGCTAGGCGCTGCCATAGCACAGACTTTCGCAGCCGGACGTTCCCGGCTGGTGACCGCCAACGGCCGCGAGTTCTTTCTCAATCTGCACCAGCCGGCGCTGCGTCTCGTTCTCGTGGGCGCCGTGCACGTCAGCCAGACACTGGCGCCTATGGCGGCCAAGCTCGGCTATGAGGTCGAAATCATCGATCCCCGCACCGGATTTGCAACGAGCGCGCGTTTTCCTGAGACTGAGGTTATCGCCGAATGGCCGCAGGATGTGCTGACGAACAGGCCGCTCGATCGCTACAGTGCGCTTGCCGCCCTGTCGCACGATCCGAAGATCGATGATCCGGCGCTTGAAAGCGCGCTTGAAGCGGGCTGCTTCTATATCGGGGCGCTTGGCAGCCGGAAAACCCATGAGAAGCGCATCGAAAGGCTGCGCCAGAAAGGCATTGACGACGACCGGCTGCGGCGGGTGCACGCGCCAATTGGACTCGCGATCGGTGCGGCCAACCCACAGGAAATAGCGGTCGCCATCCTCGCTGAAGTCGTTCAGGCGTTTCGAGTTGGTTCGATTGCCGAGGAGGCGCGGAATTGAGGGGAATGGCGTTGAGTAGGATGGTTTTGAAAGCGGTTTTGCTTTCCTCGATGATGTCGCTGGCCGGGCTGTCGTACGGTTCTGCCGCAGAACTCGCGCCCTACAGGGACGAATTGTTCCAGTATCCGGGCATATTGCAGACGGGGGATTCCGGCGATTACCTCGTCGTCGATTATGACGAGATGCGCGACATCAATGGGCGCGACCAGATACCCGAGCGCCGCGTCAAGCAAGCCTATGTATCGTTGCAGCCGAAGCGTTCCCAGAAGGACCTGGTGTTCCGGACGAGCGGAAGCGGAGTAAAGGCGATGGTCGTCGGCGACATCGGCGACCGGCCGGCATTGGTGGTCATTTATCTCCACGGTCAGGGCGGCAATCGCCAGCAGGGCATGAATGATTATACTTTTGGCGGAAATTTCAATCGCCTGAAGAACCTGATGGCGCGCAATGACGGCGTCTATATAAGCCCGGATTTTACCGATTTCGGGCCAAAGGGCGAAGAAGAGATAGCTTCGCTGGTCGGGTATGTTGCGGGACAGGCACCATCAGCCAGGATTATCATCGCCTGCGGCTCCATGGGCGGCCAATTGTGCTGGAGCGTGGCGGCCAACCAGCAGGCGGGGCAAAGCATAGCGGGTCTCGTCCTGCTCGGTTCGTTGTGGGATGAAGACTTCATTGGTTCAGCGGCCTACAAGCGCCGCGTACCGGTGTTTTTCGGTCATGGCAGCCGCGATCCGGTGTTCGCGGTTGAGAAGCAGGAAGCCTTCTACCGCAAGCTGCGTAGCGGTGCGAAGAACTATCCGGTTCGCTTCCATCGTTTCGAGGGCGGGAACCACGGCACGCCGATCCGGATGACCGACTGGAGGGCGGCCTTGAACTGGATGCTTTCCAAGGCTCCATGAAGGCTTTGTTTCATGTTGCAATAAAGTCCCAGTGTGGCAGCTGTGCCACTCGACAATTGTTAAAAAGCGAATAGTTTCCGGCCAATATTCAGCCATTCAAAAGACGATTTTGCGGAGAAAGCAATGGGTCTGCCCAACAACATTCTATGCCGGATTGCCCCTTTGGCGATCCTTGTCCCGCTGGCAGCGTGTTCGACCACGAGCGACATCGGATCGCGCCCGGTGATCATTCCAACCTTCGCGCCGCCACGCCCGCCGGTTGACGCTGCTCTCGCCGACCCTTGCATATCGGCGGCTTCGGCCAAGTATTTCCTTGCCGAACGCCATATCAAGGTCATCGACTCGGAAGCCGTCGGCGGTGGTGTCAACCATGTTCGGCTGAAGGCCGATATCCGCGACGCTCTCTGCACCGTCACGGACAAGGGCAAGGTCCGTTCCGTCGTGGATACGATGCCGAAGAGCGCCGACCAGGTTGCCGCCGAAGAGGCTGCCGCCCGCAAGGCGGCATCGGGGCAGGCGGAAGCGCCCGCGCCCGTCAAGAAGGCCAGGAAGAAGAGCTGAGCCCAAAGGCGAAGAAGCGGCGCAGCATCAGCTATCCGCTTCTTCCGCGCCCGGCGAACGCGGCACCAGCACTTTCAGTTCACCAGGGTGGATCTGTATTTTCACGTCGCGCGGAAGTTGTATCAACTCGCCGTCGATGGTCGCCTTGGCGTGCTTCCTCAGATGCGGGAAGTGAAGCTCGATCGTCCTGGCAAATTTCTCCTCGACATCCGGATGGTCCCGCCACGAGCCGGTAAAGACGCTAAGGGCGAGCTTCGCGATGGAGGCGGGCGTCGGTTTGCGCGCGATATAGATTCCAAGCTCGCCTCTGCCGAGCTTGTCGGGCACAGGCAACATGCCTTGCCCATAGGGATTGTTGGCGACGGATACAGCCGAGACTTTTCTTTCGCTCGCCTTGCCGTTCAAGGTCATGCGCACCTTGAAGTTCGGCGGTTTGCTGACTGCCTTCGCAAAGGCCCGCAAGCTCGCAAGTCGCTTGCCCCATCGTGAACTATATTCCAGCGTGTTGCGGAATTCGATCATCTGGGGCTGGAAGCCGATGGAGAACTGATGGACGAAGCTCTCATCATTGGCGGTGGAGATATCGACGGCGATGATCTCGCCGGTGGCGAGGCTTTCCAGAGCTGCCGTCAGATCCAACGGGATCTTGAGCGCACGGGCGAAGAGATTCATCGTCCCTGCCGGTAGAACGGCGAGCGGAATGCCGGCTTTCCATGCGATATCGGCGGCGGCCGAGATCGTCCCGTCGCCGCCGCCGGCCATCAATACCGGCTCACCGGATTCGCCTGCGACCCGTTGCATCGCCTTGACCATGTCTTTTCCCGAGACGATCTCGCTGCTGAATTCGTGGCCGCGCTCTTCGAACAGGGTTTTTGCCGTCTGGCTGAATTGCTGCATATCGGTGGTGCGGAATGTTCCGCCATCCCGATTGAAAACGGCGTGAATTCTCATTCATGGCCCCTCTGTTGGCGGATGGCGCTGCCGCTCACCCCGGACACGAGCAATGGTCGAGGCTGGATTTGGTTCCCTGCGCCTTTCCCAGATGAGGACTGTCAAACCCGAGTTCGGCCAGCGCACCCCTTATTTCCACGGCGCTCATGAACAGGCGCCAGAGCAGGCCGCTGCGGTAGTTCTCGATCATGGCGATGATCGGTCCCTGGTCGATGGCGAGGTAGGTTCGGGCAAACCAGTTGAGCGAAGGGGCGAAGGCATCGACGAAGCCAAAGCGGCCACCGATGCGGCCTCGGGGCAACGACAGGAAATAGCGCAGCGCCTGCAGCGATTCCTCTGGCAGATAGGGCATGCTGCTCAAGGAGGCGGTCGGCGCGATCACGCCATTATCCGTTGCCGGAGAGCCGACGCTATAGCCTTTCGGCCCATGGCTCGACGTCAATCCCCAACAGAACGGGGCATGGCCCGCCTGGACGCTATGATTATAGTTGATGCGGCAATGGGCAACATTCTGCTCCCAATAGTCGGCATAGCGATCAACCAGGCCGCGGGGATCGAGGCCGCAGAAGGAATAATGGGCGAAGAAGAGCGGCCCGCCGAAATCCGGCCCGAGCGGCAGTTTGACCCCGTAGAAGCTTTGACCGTTGCGCAGCGCGCCATTGGCGGCAAAACCCTCATGATAGATGATCGGGTCGATCGCTGCCGTGGGTGACGCCGCTGCCAGGAGATAGGTAATCAGAGCCTCATTCCAGCCCCGGACAGGAACGTTGCGCCGAAAGCCATGTCGGGGGCTGCGGTGCCAATAAAGCACTCTCTCGCCGGATTTGATGTGTGAGGTCCAGCGAACTTCGCGCCACAGGCCGTCGATGCGGCTCCGGATATCGACCTCATCGTTGCAATCGCCGGAAAAATACTGCCGGGCGCAGATGAGACCTTGCATCAGCAGGGAGGTTTCGACGAGGTCGCCGCCGTCGTCGAGCCGGGAAAAAGGCACCGTCGAACCGTCCATTCCATTGATGAAATGCGGAAAGACGCCATCATAGCGCCGCGCGCCTTCAAGGGCGGTCAGCATCCGGTCAAGCCTGGTGGTCGCTTGCGTTCGGTCAATCCAGCCCCGCTCGACGCCGATGATGATCGCCATGATCGCAAAGCCCGAACCACCGATTGCGACGAGATCGTTCTTTGGATCGGCCGTCCGTCCGGATCGGTCGCGCGCGAGGCCGCTCGCCGGATGCGCGCCATCCCAGAAATAGCGAAAGCTCTGGCGCTGGATCTCCTCCAGCAGATCATCATCTTTGCCAGCGACGATTGACGATTGCGGCTCTATTCTTAAATTCATGTGAACAGTTTGCGCATACTGATCGGCAGCGAAACAGCTAATGCGCGCGAGACGCGCTTCTCCACAATCCATAGGGGCAATCCGGTCATGAAAAACGACCACTATAGTTTCGAGCCGCAACCACAGCCATTCCTGCGGATAAAGCAGTCGGAAAAACTGTTTCCGGTGCACCGAATCTACTGTGTCGGCCGCAATTATGCGGATCATGCCATCGAAATGGGCCACGATCCAAACCGGGAACCGCCGTTTTTCTTCCAGAAGAACCCCGATTCGCTCGTGATAGACGGGGCCGATTTTCCCTATCCGGGCGCCAGCAGTGACGTGCATTTCGAAATGGAACTGGTGGTCGCAATCGGCAAGGACGGCGCGGGGATCGCCGCCCAAGATGCGCTGGACCACGTGTTCGGCTATGCGGCAGGGCTCGACATGACCCGCCGCGACCTGCAGGGCGAAGCCAAGAAGCTCGGCAGACCCTGGGAGACCGGGAAGGCGTTCGAAGCGTCGGCGCCATGTTCCGAGATTGTGCCGGTATCGATGATCGACCATCCGGGCGAGGGCGCAATCTGGCTGAAGGTCAATGGCGTCGAACGCCAGCGCGGCGACCTGCGTCAGATGATCTGGAACGTATCGGAGACCATCGCCTTTCTGTCGACGCTGTTCACCCTGAGGGCAGGCGATCTTATCTTTTCCGGTACGCCGGCGGGCGTTGGCGCCATCCAGCGCGGCGACGAACTGCATGGAGGTGTCGATGGCGTGGCCGAAATTCGGACCAAGGTGGTCTGAAGATCAAACTTCGCCGACAAAATGACCTTGTTCGCGACACCTCGACGAACAATAATTCAGGGGAGCAGTTGCAACTGCAGCGCGTAAAATCATCGCCAAATCAATCATGTGCAACTGCGCCGCCGGCTAATGAATAAAATTGTGATCGGATGTGAGAAATTTGTCCCTTGTATTTGATTTCAAATGGTTTTACCTGACTGAAGTATAACGTCAAGCTCCCTCTCCATTGTGTCTGCATGGTATCCGGATGAATCATCGCATCGTTTTTGGTTCTTACCCAATCCCTCGCTTTGCGGGGATTGCCAGCCATAATTTCGTCGCCTGGACCGATGCGGATGGGCGGCCGCTCTACGAGATCAATGGCGGTGCGGCAAATGCCGATGGCAGTTTCAACTATTGTGCGGTCAAGGGACCGCTGACGGCGGTCGTTACCGACTACCGGCACCGCGATCTGACCTATTATCCTGAATTCTACGTTCGGCCGACATCGGTTTCGAACGTCCTGATGGAAGCGCCCTTTGCCGTCATCGCCGCACGCTGGAATGCTGCGGTAGAGGTGGCGGAGATGATAAGGCAGTCCGGTCTGCGCTATTCCTTCCTGGTGCAGAACAGCAATAGCGTCGCCACGGCCATAACCGAAGCCATGGGCCTTACGCCTCCCTCGGCCGCAATAGGGAGGCTGAAGGCGCCGGGAAGCTTCCGGAGACTTGCCCTGAAGGCTGCCTGAGGTCGGGCTGCCTGAGGCGCCCGGCATCATCGATAGTCAAGGCGCAATCCCGCCATTATTTGATTGCTAATGACGGCGTCCCGAATTCATGTTGATTTGGGGATGTTCAACCGTCGAAGGCGGTCCTCATGACTTCCGTCAATGATAAAGTGGATGCCACTGACAAACCCAAGGATGTATCCGGGGTGGGTTTCCAACTGGGCAATCGCACGCGCTCGGCGCTGTTTGCAGCCCTGGGCATCGGCGTCGCTGCCATCAGTCTTTTCATACTCAGCCGCGTATCGAGCGACCTGCACCTGCACGATGTGCGGCGCTCGCTTCACGCGCTTCCGGCAAGTTCGCTATGGCTGGCGCTGCTTCTGACGCTGGTCAGCTTTGCGGCAGTCGCGCTTTACGATGTCGTGGCGGTCGAGACCATTGCTCCGGGCCGCGTGCCCTATCGCATATCGGCGCTGGCCGGCGGTGCGGGCTATGCCATCTCCAACGCTCTTGGTTTCTCCCTGCTGACGGGCGGGGCGCTCCGCTACCGGGTTTATGCGGCGGAAGGCATAGATACGGCCGATATCGGCAGAATTATCGGCACATCGTGGATGGCGATCTGGTTCGCATTCACGATCATGATCGCAGTGGCACTCGTTACAGACCCGTCGCGGATACCCTGGCTGGTCTCCTTTGGCCCGGCTCTCGATGAGGCGATCGGTATCAGTATCCTGCTTGCCGTGGCGACGCTGCTTTTCTGGCTGTCGCGACGCGAGCGGACGTTGCGGCTGGGAAGATTGTCGGTGCGGCTGCCTTCGACACAGGGTGCGCTGCTGCAGATCGTCGCCGGTCTCATCGATGTCGCGGCGGCTGCCGCGACGCTTTATGTGCTGTTGCCGCCGGACGCCGTTGGCAGCATCGCCGCCTTCGCGCTGATCTATGTCGTGGCCGTCGCACTTGGCCTGCTCAGCCACGCCCCTGGAGGCCTGGGCGCATTCGAGGCGACGATCATTACAGGGCTGGGGCTTGGTCAGAATCCCGATGCGATTGCCGGGCTTGTTGCCTATCGTGTCATTTATACGCTTATCCCGTTCCTGATTGCCGTTGCCGGTTTCGTTCTGTCCGAAATCTTGCGCCGCCGGCACCTTATCGCAGCGCCAGCCCAGGCCGTGGTGCGCTTGTTCGAGCCGCTGATACCACCGCTGGCCGCGGGGATAGCCTTTCTCGGCGGCATCGTCCTCCTCATCTCCACGGTCATTCCCGGCGCTCGCGGCAGGATAGAGACACTCGCCGACATAATGCCATTGCCGTTCCTCGAAATGTCCCATCTTGGCGCGAGTTTCGTCGGATTGGCGCTGCTGATCGTTGCGCGTGGACTGGCGAGGCGGCTGTGGCGGGCGTGGCTTGTCGCCATCGTGCTGTTCAGCCTCGGTGCAGTGTTCGCGCTGTTCAAGGCGCTGGCCTGGGAAGAATCGGTCATTCTCGGACTGATGGCGGGAATATTGCTGCTGTTCGGCGATTCCTTCTATCGCAAGCCGCTCGACGAGCGTTTTGCCTTGAGCTGGGGATGGCTTGCCAGCATCGGAACGACCGCATTCGCCATCATCTGGCTCGGATTTTTCGCCTATCGGCACGTGGAATACGCCAATGAACTCTGGTGGGAGTTCGCCTGGGATGCGCCGGCATCGCGCTTCCTGCGGGCAACCGTGCTGTTGCTTACATTGCTCGCAGCAGCCACCATCAACACGATCATCAATGGCGCCGGGCGAAGCAGGCTGAAAAAACAGCCGATCCCGTCCGGGGTTCCGGCCCTTGTCGAGGCATCGCCGCGTGCATCCGATGCGCTGGCGCTGCTTGGCGACAAGCGATTTCTCCTTGACCCGCAGGGCCGGGGATTTGTCATGTATGCGCGTTCGGGCGGCAGTCTCGTCTCGATGGGCGAGCCGGTCGGGAACGCTGCCGTCGCCGACGAACTCGCCTGGGCATTCCGGGCGCTTGCCGATCGCTCGGGCTTGAGAACGGTGTTCTACGCGGTCGGGCCGGAGCGCATTCCGCTGTTCCTCGATATGGGCCTGACGGCACTCAAGCTTGGAGAGGTCGCACGCGTCGAACTCGAGGATTTCTCGCTGGAAGGATCCAGGCGCCAGCCGCTGCGATATGCGGCGCGTCGCCTCGAAAAAGAAGGGATATCCTTCGAGATCGTCGGCCGGGACGCCACTGCGGAGATCATGGATGAACTGCGGCAGGTTTCGGACGCCTGGCTCGATATGAAATCCGGTTCCGAGAAGCGCTTTTCGCTCGGCTCGTTCGACCCCGCCTATCTGGCCTATTTCGACATTGCGGTTCTGCGCAGGGAGGGCCGCATCGTTGCCTTCGCCAATCTGTGGCGGGGTGCCGATAAGCATGAGATGGCGGTCGATCTGATG
Organism: Phyllobacterium sp. 21LDTY02-6; assembly: GCF_023554255.2. Lineage (GTDB taxonomy): Bacteria > Pseudomonadota > Alphaproteobacteria > Rhizobiales > Rhizobiaceae > Phyllobacterium. The sequence continues at coordinate 730,311 of NZ_JAMJWD020000001.1, forward strand.
CGCCATCTGCCCGACGCTTCGAGCGTCGTCATGGATGGGCTGTTCGCCAACCTGCTGATGGCCGCCAAGAATGAAGGCTACCAATGGTTCAATCTGGGCGCTGCGCCGCTGTCCGGCCTTTCCGACAGCCATCTCGCCTCACGCTGGAACAGGATAGGCTCCTTCATCTATCGCCGCGGTGCTGAATTCTACCGATTCGACGGGCTGCGGTCGTTCAAGGACAAGTTCGGGCCGAAATGGACGCCCTATTATCTCATCTGCCCCGCCGGACTGGCCACGCCGCGCTCGCTGATCGACGCGACCAATCTCGTCAGCGGCAGCCCCTTCGAGGTTCTCAAAAGATGAAATTGCCGCGTCGTTCGCTATCCGGACTGCTCGTCGCCCTGGTGCTCGTCAGTCTCGGGCTGGCGCTTTATCTGAACTACGGCCTGCCTGGTCACAGGCCCAACGCTGTCACGGTCACGGCCGAGCGGTTGAAAGACGTTCCGCTGTTACAACCCAAGGGAGAGGTGACCGGCATTGCCATACTTGTGTCGCAGACCGGCGGTCCCGCTGCCGACGATCGAGCTCTGGCGGACAAGCTCCTCGACCGGGGTTTTCTCGTTCTCACCGTCGACCTTGAGAAATGGCGGCGCGAACTGAACCAGGATACCGGCGATTGCACCTATTTCGTTGCCGATTTCGAGGGCCTCGCAAAGGAGGCGCAGCGCCTGGTCGGAGGCAGTACCTACATGCACCCGGTGATCGTCGGCATCGGCGAGGGCGGCGTCATGGCCTATGCGTCCGTCGCCGATACGCCTGCGGCGACCCTTGCCGGGGCAGTGATCGTCGATCCCGCCGCCGCCCTGAACACCAAGCTTCCATCGTGCGAAGGTGCGGATTACGAAGCCGTTGCCGGTCAGGGATACAGCTATTCCTACAATGCCGATCTGCCGAACCCTGCCATCATCGTGCGCGAGAAGCCCGATGCGGAGCCGAAAGGGCCGCCGACGCAGGGGTATTTCCTTGCCGAGGAACGACTTGCCGACACCAGGGCGAAGCGTCTCGACATGGCTGCCGATGCTGCCGTGGAAATCGCGCGCGAAGATGCCTCCGCCGGTGCGCTTCCGACGATCGACATTCCTGCAAAGGATGGTCAGGCGAAATATCTCGCGCTGTTCTTTTCCGGCGATGGCGGCTGGAGAGATATAGACAAATCCGTCGGCGACATCATTGCCGGCAAGTCCGTGCACGTCGTCGGTGTCGATTCCCTTCGTTACTATTGGAGCCTGCGCAAGCCGGAGGGGATTGCCAAGGATATCGCGCACATGGTTGCGAAGGCTGATCCTGGCGGCAGGCTTCCGGTCGTGCTGCTGGGCTATTCGTTTGGAGCGAACACGCTGCCTTTCGCCTGGCCCTATCTGCCGAAGAGGCTGCAGGACCGCACCGCAATGATCGGCCTTATCGGTACGGAGAAGACCACGCCTTTTCAGGTTTCCGTCGGCGCCTGGCTCGGTCTGGGCGGCGACAGCGACGTTGCGCCAGCCATTGCCAGGCTGCCGGCGTCGAAGGCGCTGTGCGTCTATGGGTCGGAGGAGGACGATACGGCCTGCAACGATCCGGCGCTTGCCGCCGTCGAAAAGATCGAGCTAGCCGGCGATCACCACTATGACGAGAAGTACGAGCTTCTGGCCCAGAAACTGATGGAGGCGCTGGACCGGCGCTTGCCGTGACATCACTCGGTGCGGCTGTCGGATAGGGGCTGCCGAGCCGCCACGTCGGCATAATGCTTGGCGATGACGGCGCATACCATAAGCTGGATCTGGTGGAACAGCATCAGCGGCAGAACGATGGTGCCGATGCTCTGGTCCGCAAATATGACGGTGGCGATCGGTATTCCGGTCGCGAGGCTCTTCTTCGACCCGCAAAACGTGATGGCGATTTCATCGGCCTTCGAGAAACCGGCGAGGCGGCTGCCATACATGGTGATGGCCAGTACGATGGCAAGAAGCACGATGTCGATGATGATGACCGCAGCGAGATCCTGGATGGAGGTTGTCCGCCACAGGCCTTCGGTCACGGACTCGCTGAAGGCGAGGTAGACCACCATGAGGATGGAGCCGCGATCGACCGGCATCAGCAGCGATTTCCTGCGGCGCAGAAACTCGCCGATCCACGGCTGCAGGATCTGACCGAGCACGAAGGGCGCCAGAAGCTGCGTGAGGATCGACTCCAGGGCATCGAGCGAGAAGCCCGCATGACCGCTGGCCGATATCAGCAGTCCGGCAAGAAGCGGCGTCAGGAACATCCCGAAAATGTTGGAGGCGGACGCCGAGCAGATGGCGGCGGGCACATTGCCACCGGCTATCGATGTGAAGGCGATCGAGGACTGAACGGTGGAGGGGAGTACGCACAGGAAGATTATGCCGGTGTAGAGCGCAGGCGAAAGTACCGAGGGAACGAGAAAGCCGGTTGCGAGCCCGAGCAGGGGGAACAGCACGAAGGTCGACGCCAGGATGGTCAGGTGCAGCTTCCAGTGAAGAGCACCAGCGATCACGACCGCACGCGACAGCCGCGCACCGTGCAGAAAGAACAGCAGGCCTATGGCGATCTTCGTGGCGATCGCAAAATACTCGGCCGCGTCGCCGCTGATCGGCAGGAACGAGGCGAGCACGATGGTCGCGACAAGCATGATGGTAAAACTGTCTGGGATCAAACGGGACATGATATTCTCTCAGCCTGGGAAGGGCCGCTCTACCACGTGGAATGACAGGACGAAAGCCTTGCAAGGGCAGCGGATCAATCTCCGAAGAGTTCGGGCCGCTTGTCGCGAAGTTGAAGCAGCATCGTGCTCATCTTGGAAATATGGGCTGCCATTGCCTCTGCCGCCTGCGGCCCGTCTCCCTCGGCGATCGCCGCGATGATGGAACCATGCTCCGCCAGCGTCTCCGACATGCGGGTCTCGTAGTGCAGCAGCAGACGGCGGGCCCGGTCGATCTGGCTACGCTCCTTGGCAGCGATCTCCCGCAGTCCGATCAGCCCCGTGCCGTCGCAGATGAGATCGTGCAAGGCTTCGTCGAGTGCGTAGAAACGCTCGAAATCGGCGGCTTCGGCAGCGGCCTTCTGCTTTTCCAGATTGTCGTTCATGAGCGCCACTATTTCCGGGGAGACCCGCTGCGCCGTGTGCCGCACCGCAGCCGTCTCAAGGGCCAGCCGCACAAACTGGGCCGTTTCGATCTTTTCCATCACGAGACGCGCGACGAATGTTCCGGTCTGTGGGTAAATTTCGACGAGGCCCTCACCGGCGAGGCGGCTTATCGCCTCCGTTACGGGGGTGCGCGATACGCCGAGTTGAGACGCCAATTGTTCCTTGCGGATCAATTCGCCCGGAGAAAGCTGCGATGAGATGATGGCCTGCCGCAAGATCGTATAGACTTGGTCGCGGCGTGACACCACGATGACCTTCTGTGCCCGATAATCCGTGGCCGCCGTCTTCGTTTGCAAATCCCCTCCAAACCTGTCGCTGCTTGATTTGCGTGACAGGAAAGTATTTGACTCCGCGCCTGTCTTCGCATCTAACATGTTACACATCAGCTTGAAAGAGTGTTTTGGGAGGAACATTTTGGAGAGTTCGGCGCCGATCGTCTCGCTACGCGGGATCAGCAAGAATTTCGCCCACATCATGGCCCTGGAAAGCGTTGATCTCGATATCCACGCTGGGGAAATTCATGCGGTCATGGGCGAGAACGGGGCGGGAAAATCGACGCTGGTCAAGATATTGAGCGGCGTTTACCGGCGCAGCGGCGGCACGATGACCGTGCGCGGCGAGGAGGTCGATTTCGTCTCGCCAAAGGAAGCCGAACGGTACGGCATCGCCATCATCCACCAGGAACTCAATCTCATTCCGAGTCTCAGCGTCGCGGAAAACATCTTTCTCGGGCGGGAACCGATGAAGAAAGGGCTCTTCATCGACTACAGGGCGACGGAAACGCAAAGCGCCGAGCTGTTGTCGAGATTTGGCATCGATATCGATCCGAAGGCCGATATAGAGAACCTGCGGGTTGGCGAGCAGCAGCTTGTCGAGATCGCCCGCGCGCTGTCGCTGAATGCCGATGTCCTTATCCTGGACGAGCCGACTTCGGCGCTTTCCGAGGCGGAAGCGCAGCAACTTGCGCGTCTGGTGCGGATGCTTGCAGAGCGCGGTGTCGCCATCATCTATATTTCGCATCGCATGAACGAGGTGTTCGCGCTTGCCGACAAGATCACGGTGCTGCGCGACGGCAGGTTCATCGCTACCCATCCGGCATCGGCAATAGGCGAGCGCGACGTCATCCGCATGATGGTCGGGCGCGAATTGCAGCCGCAGCGGGCAAAGGAGCCTGTTACGGCCAAGCCGGTGGTTCTGTCGGCGCACCATCTCGGATTGAGCCGGCCGAATTCGCGCGGCCGGGTCCATGCCGTCGTCGACGATGTCAGCTTCGACGTCCATGCGGGCGAAATCCTCGGCATCGGCGGCCTGCTGGGTTCCGGGCGGACCGAGGTTCTGGAACTGATATTCGGTGCAGCCGAAGGGCAGCGGTCCGGCACGATCATTCGCGACGGCAGCAGCCTCGACGTCCCGTCGCTCACGCCGCGCCAGTCGGTCGTCAATGGCATCGGCTTCCTGACGGAGGACCGCAAGGGAACCGGACTGCTTCTCGATGCCGATATCCGATCCAATGCCGTGCTGCCATCATTGCCGTGGCTTGCGCCGACAGGCCTCATCTCGAAGCGGCGGGAAAATGCGGTGGCCAGGCGGATGATCAAGGCCATGCGTGTCCGCTGCCAGGGGCCGGACCAGAAAATCGATGAACTCAGCGGCGGCAACCAGCAGAAGATCGTGCTGGGCAAATGGCTGGAGACGAGGCCGCGGGTCGTTCTGCTGGACGAGCCGACACGCGGCATCGACGTCGGCGCCAAGGAAGAGATCTACGAACTTCTGAACGGGCTCGCCGCTTCGGGGGTCGCCATTGTCATGGTGAGTTCCGAACTGCCGGAACTGCTGGCGCTGTCGCACCGGATCGTCGTCATGTGCGAGGGCAGGGCCACCGGTATCGTCGCGAGCCGGGACTTTTCGGAAGAACGCATCATGGAGCTTGCGACACCGCGAGGCTCGGCGCTTGTCGAGGCGGCGGCATGACCCATGCGAGCGAAGAAAGGCTGCACATGCCCGATCTCGTTGGACGGTTGAAGAGCGTCCTGAAGCACACAAAACTCTATTGGGGCCTCGGCTTGCTGTTTCTCGTCGGCGTTCTTTCGTCGCCCGTTTCGTCGAAAGGCAACAATATCTTCCTTTCCTTCGGCAATTTGTCGGACGTTTTCCGGCAGGTATCGGTGACCGGTATCACCGCCGTTGGAATGACGCTCGTCATACTCATCGCCGGTATCGATCTTTCCGTTGGCTCGGTCCTGGCGCTCGGCTCGGTGGTCTGCGCCATGTTGCTGACAAATGAAGGATGGTCGGCTGCCTATTCGCTCGGCGTGCCGGCCGTGTTTCTCCTGTCCTTCCTCGTCATATCGAGCATCGCGGCCTTTGCGGTGAAGGCGATGAGGGCTTCGCAGGATTCCAGCGCGGCCGTATCTTCCGGCATGTCCCGCCCGGCGCTGGCGCTGGCGCTCGTCGCAGCGGCCGCTATCGCCGCATGGGTCTTTGCCGGTTCGGGAACGAAGGCCGGCGTCCTGCTTGTCCTCCTCGTGGTGCCCGCCGTCGGCTTCATGCTCGGCGCTATCAACGGCCTTGTCATCGTCGGCGGCAGGCTGCAGCCCTTCATCGTCACGCTGGCGATGATGGTCGCGGGGCTAGGCGTCGCGCGGCTGACGGCAGGACAGAACACGGCGGTCTGGCCGGTCTATACGGGCAGCAATGCCACCGAGAACTTCGAAGTGCTGCGCTCGCTGATCTTCGGCATCGTGCCGGTGCCGGGCGTCATATTCGCGGCCATCGTGCTTCTGTTCTGGGCCGTGCTCACCTTCACCAAGTTCGGGCGGTATATTTATGCGATCGGCGGCAATGAGGAGGCGGCGAGGCTGGCCGGCGTGCCTGTCTGGCGCGTCAAGATCACGGTCTATGCCATATCCGGCTATCTGGCGGCGCTCGCCGGCATCCTCTATGTGGCGCAATACCGCCAGGGCAAGCCGGACGCCGGAATGGGCCTGGAGCTCGATGCGATCGCCGCCGTGGTCATCGGCGGCACCAGCCTCATGGGCGGGCGCGGCTCCATGATCGGCACATTGGTGGGAGTGCTGATCTTCGGTTTCCTCAGCAATATCCTGCAACTCAACAATATCGACAGCAATACCCAGCTCGTCCTGAAAGGCATGATCATCATCGCCGCCGTTCTCCTGCAGGAGCGGCGGTCGAGCGGATGGGCATTCTTTCTGTCGCAGTTGCGGGCGCGCAGCGCATCGAAACACAAGAAATAAAACAAAGGGAGAGAGACGATGTTGATAAACCGACGCTTGTTTACGAAATTGGCGGTGGCGACCGCGCTTGCGACGCCGCTGCTGACGCATATGGCCCTGGCGCAGACCAAGGACAAATATGTGATCGGCTTCAGCCAGACCACCACGGTCGAACCCTGGCGGGTCCAGTTCAACAAGGATCTGGAGGCTGAGGCCAAGAAGCACGACAATGTCGAGCTTCTGATTGCCGACGGGCAGGACAAGACCGAAAAACAGGTTGCCGATGTGGAGAATTTCATCCGGCAGGAGGTGGATGCGATCCTCATTTCGCCCAAGGAGTCGGCCGGGCTGACCGGTGTGGTCGAGAAAGCCATGGATGCGGGTATTCCCGTCATCGTGCTCGATCGCAATGTCGATACGGACAAGTTCACCCAGTGGATCGGCGGTGACAATGTCGTCATTGGCGAAGCCGCAGGCAAATATGCGGTCGAGCTGCTGGGCGGGCCGGGCAAGGCCAAGGGCACGGTCGTCGAGATCTGGGGCGGCCTCGGCACACAGGCCAGCCACGACCGCAGCAATGGCTTCCATAAGCTCACCGATGCGGAAAAGGGGATCACCTATCTGCTCGACAAGCAGTCGGGCGATTGGAAGCAGGACCAGGCCTATAACATCATGGCCACCGCCCTGCGCAATCACGAGGATATTTCGCTCGTCTACGGTCACAATGACCCGATGGCCTATGGCGCCTATCTTGCCGCCAAGGATGCCGGCCGGGAAAAGGACATCCTGTTTCTCGGCGTCGATGGCCTGCCCAATGAGGGTGTCCAGTGGGTGAACAAGGGCGAACTTGCAGCGACTTTCCTCTACCCGACGCCGGGCGCGGAAGGTCTGCGTCAGGCCTTGAAGGTACTCGCCGGCGAGAAGGTCGAAAAGAAGATCGTTCTCGACACCCAGACGATCACCAAGGAAAATGCGCCGGAAATCCTCAAGGCGAACGGCCTCTGATCGGACGGGCGGGCGGCATTGCTGCCCGCCCTATTTCGATACGAGCGTGACCGTCGAAAAATCGCGCATCAGATTGGCGACCTTGAGTTTGGCCCTGGTCGTTATCGACGCATCGGTGATGACGTTCCGCATTTCGATGCCGGTCAGCCGATCAGGTATCGCAAGCGCCGTGTTCTGCCAGTCCGGCAGCGGCATGAACGGGTCCTGATATTTGGACACCGCATCGAAGGGCAGGCGCGGCACGGCGACGATGCAATGCCGCTTGCCCTTGCTGCGCGCAAAGGCGATGACATGATCGGCCATCGGGCCGCTGACCTCCAGCGGCGTATAGGAACCTTCAAGGAACAGCGAGCGCTCCCGTCGCCGCAATTCGAGATGCTTGCCCAGAATTCGTTGCTTTATCGCGCCGGAATGCCAATCGGATAGAAGATTGGACAGGGGAGAGTCGTTGACGTAGCGCAGCCTGTCGCGAAGCGCGGATGGCTCAAGGTCGATCGGTGCAACGACGTTCGACAGAGCAAGATCCCAGCTTTCAGAGCCGATGTGGACGAGCGGGATGCCCGGCGTCGTGGTTTTCAGGACGGTCTGGGAGAAACTGTTGATGGCGCCGGCCACGCGGAACGGACGCGTCTTCTCGGCGAAATCCGCAAGGAAACTGCGGTCGTGAAACAGGTTCTGCACATAGCGCGTCAGCGCCTGCTCGTAAGGCTTGTTGATCTCGGTCCAGAATGCCTCCTTGCGCGCCTCCCTTCCGGCCCGGATGATGAACTGCGAGAGTGTGTTCTCCAGAGTATCGAGGCCGGCCTGATCGTCCAGATGCAAGGTCGCCGGCCAGATCGCCATCAAGGTCTGGTAGATCAGCCATTCGGTTTCCGGCCCGGGCGCCGGCTTGTTCTCCATGCGGATGATGCTGTCCGCATGCCTGGAGCGCCAATCCGACAGGTTCTCGGCCCACAAGGAGGGTGCCTCGGACAGGGCCAGCAGGCGCATGCGCGCATCTTCGCCGAATTTCGTCGCGTAGGAGAAACTGGTGGCGACCATGCCATGGGGCGCTGCCGCCGCCTTGTTGGCCATCTGCCGGTGGAAAGCCCCGACGGGATCGTCGGCAGTCGCCATGCGCAATGTCATGTCGTCCACTGCGAGCGGGCCACGGTCGTAGCGGTAGGATTCCTCCACCGCCTGCGCCATCACGGCGGCGGAAAGCTGCTGGAAGCGCCTGTCGAACGCCTGAACCAGTTCAGGCGATGCCGTTTTCCATTCGACACGGCCGGCCTGGAAAATGCTTGCATAATCCGGCTTGTGCTTCGGCGAGGAATAGGTGCGGAAAACCGGCATTTCAGCGATGGCGGCACTGATCGCCTGCCGGACGGCCATGCCCTTGCCCTTCTTTGTAGCGGCTGCGAGCAGAAGATCGCCCAGTTCGCGCAGCTCGGCTCCGAATTTCTTGTGAAGTATGGCCGACTTGGCGTGGCGGTAATGAAAGTGGTTATCGTCGACATTGCCGATGCTCTGGCCGTAGAGCCGGTCCATTTCGTCCAGTTTCGCATGATCCACGAGCACATTGGCAACAGCCGATATGAATTCATAACCGGCGGTTCCCTGGACCGGCCAGTGGGGTGTGTGTTCCTCGCCGGCCAGGAGAATCTTGTCGGTGACGATATAGGCTGAATCGCCGGCAAGACGCCGCAGCTCTTCCAGGTAGTTGTCCGGATTGCCCAGGCCATCGATCTGGTTCACCCGAAAACCCGAAACGGCACTGTTCTCCAGAAGGTCGATGGCGACGCGATGGAAATCCGAAAATGCTGCCGGTTCACCCATGTCGATGCCGACGGATATGGCGGAATCATAGGAGTGGCGGTAGTTCAACGCCGCCGGAATGTCGGATTCGGCGATCAGTTTCCAATGTTGCTGAGCGAGCAGGTCGTCGCGGGCGGCGCGATCCTGCAGCATGCCGTTCAAATGGCCGGCAAGCCGGAGGCGGGATGCTATCGGGGCATCATGGTAGGCCTTGCCGAGACCAAGACGAAAGTCCTCGGCTGCTTCCGGCTTGGCAGCCGCTGCCAGATCGCGAAATGCATCCGCCAGCGCGTCGCTCAGATCGCCCAGCGCCGTTGCGTAGGAGCCCGGCGCCAATGGGACGAAACCTTCGGGATAGGTCAATCCGATCGTATTCGTTGCGGAATCGAATTTGATCGTGATGTTGCCCGCCTCGATCTCCTCGATCAGCGGACGCTCAAGCGCCGGAATGGCAAGCGTCTTGCGCCAGTCGATGTCGAAATAGCTGGCGAAAGGGCTCTTCGGTCCCCATTCCAGGACGGAAAACCACCATTTATTGCTATGTTTTGCGGGCGTCTGGTTCGGATTGATGTCGATGATGAGCGGAATGCCCGCTGCGCGAAGCGAATTGTCCAGCAATGCGAATCCCGGTTCGCCGCCCGCCTGTTCGTCCAGCCGCGTCGGGTCGAAGGAGCGTCGGCCGCTGCCGGCATCGGCCGTATCGAATGCCGAGGAAATACTCAGGCTGTCTATGCCGAGGTCCGTGAGATAAGGAACTGCCTTCGCCACGTCGCGGAACGTTATTCCGTTCCTCAGGAGCAATCGGTAGGCTGAGGTCGGCATATGCTGGGTAGGGGCCATGCTGTTACTTCGTCTCCATTGGCTTAGACGTTGGGATGGGCTTCGGCGGGCGCCAGCCTCCCGGACGATTGCGCCTGTTGCTCGGCATGACCGAGCAGGGCGTTCAGATATTTCCGCTGCCACCACTGCGCATCATGGTCGGTCACCCGTCGCAAGAGTTTGCGGTGGCGCAGCTGGCGTTCTTCCAGGGGCATGGTCGCCGCCTTGTGGATGGCTTCCGCGACTTCCTGTATGTTGTAGGGATTGACCAGAATGGCTTCCCGCAGTTCCTCGGCAGCACCGGCGAACTTCGAAAGGATGAGAATGCCCGGGTCGCTGTCGTCCTGCGCCGCGACATATTCCTTGGCGACGAGGTTCATGCCGTCGCGCAGCGGCGTGATCAGGCCGATCAGGCTCGATTTGAACAATGGAGCGAGCTTCGTGCGGGGGATGCTACGGTTGATATACTGGATCGGAGCCCAATTGAAATCGGCGAACTTGCCGTTCACCGCCCCTGCAAGCTGTTCGAGTTCGGCTCTGATGTCGCCATAGGCCGATACGTCCTCGCGGGACGGCGAGGCTATCTGGAGATATTCCGCATGGCCCTGATATTCAGGGTATAGATCAAGAAACTTGCGGAATGCCTTGATTCGATGCGGCAATCCCTTGGAATAATCAAGCCGGTCGGCCGAGATAAGCTGAAAGCGGCGCAGGACCTTGCGGCGCATTCGTTCCAGTTCCACAGCATCGTCCGGCTTGCTCGACGTCTGGGCGAATTGCTTGACGTCGATGCCGATAGGATAATGCCCGATATGCACCGTACGCTCCCTTACGCGCACCAGCTCCGGCGAAATGATGTCGGCGTCCGAATGTTCTTCCAGGTAGCGATGGAAATTATGCACGTCATTCAGCGTCTGGAAGCCGACCAGATCGTATTGCAGCAGGCAATATCGCAACCAGGGATGGCGCGGTACGGCCGAAAACACATCCACCGGCGGGAAGGGGATGTGCAGGAAGAAACCGATGCGGTTGTCGATCCCGAGCTTGCGGAGCTCGGCCGCCATCGGCATCAGATGATAGTCGTGGATCCAGATGACGTCGTCGTTCTCGAGCTGCGGCGCGAGTAGTTTGGCGAAACGTTCATTGACTGCGGAATATCGATCGACGAATTCCGTCCGGTAATCCATGAGGTCCAGCCGGTTATGGAATGCCGGCCACAGGACCTTGTTGGAGAAGCCCAGATAATATTGTTCATGCTCGGCATTGGTCAACGGCGTGGTCAATATCGAGATGTTGCCATGCTCCGAACGGCGCAGGTCTCCGACCGCGTCCTGGACGTTGCCGTCCCAGCCCATCCACAATCCGCCCTGAGAGCGGAGCGCATCGATTATTCCTACTGTTAATCCGCCTGCCTGATTTTTCTTCGCAAGATTTGCTGTCCGGTTTGAAACAACAACAAGCCGTCCCATATAATTGTCCCTTACGTCCTAGGAGTAAAATTGAACCCCTCGCAACGCGTATGGTTCCATATTTTTGGCAGGAATCGGGGAAAAAATAAGAACTTGCCGAACAAAATGCCCTATCTGTGAGTTCTTCCCTCAGACAAACAGCAGCAGCGAAACGATTTGATGACCCTAGAAACTGTCCACCCGCTTCCCCTCGACCTCAGGGAATGGGCGCTCTTCATCGATATCGATGGGACACTCATAGACCTTGCCCCGACGCCCTCCGCCATCATCATCCCGAAAGAGCTGCCGCATCAGCTCGCCGTCGTCCAGCGCCGGGCCGGTGGTGCCATGGCGCTCGTCACGGGACGGGCCATCAGCGCCGTCGACGAGATGTTCCACCCGAACAGGCTGCCGGTCGCCGGAATGCACGGCGCTGAAATGCGCGACGGAGCAGGGACCGTCACATACAAGTCCGTGGAACCTGCGGATCTCGATCCCGCCCGCCTCGAACTCGATCTTCTTGCCAAGCGCTGGCCCGGCGTGATCCTGGAAGACAAGGGCCGGGCCCTCGCCATCCACTACAGGCAGGCGCCGGAGGCAGAGCCGGCCATCCACAACGCACTCGGCGGTATCCTGAAGGGGCTCGGCGACAGCTGGAAGTGCCAGGAGGGCAAGATGGTGGTGGAGATCCACCCGGCCGCGGCCAACAAGGGCGATGCGGTTTCGACCTTCATGCAGAGCCCGCCCTATCTTGGCCGCAAACCCTTCGTCATCGGCGACGATCTGACGGATGAAACCATGTTCCGCATCGCCAATGACGCCGGGGGGCGCTCGGTCGGCGTCGGCAATCCGCCTTTCGACAGCATTGCGCAATACCGCATCGGATCGGCGGATGAGGTGCGAGACTGGATCGGCCGCCTTGCCGCCTGAGACCTAAGGCCGGGCAGTGACCCGCCAGACCTTGTTGCCGGCGTCGTCTGCGACCAGGAGAGCGCCGTCCCTTGCGATCGCAACGCCGACGGGACGGCCGAATGCCTTGCCGCTGCCTTCATCGACAAAGCCGGTAAGCACATCCTTCGGCCTGCCTGAGGGCTGGCCGTTCTCGAACGGCACATAGATGACCTTGTAACCGCTGCGCGGCTTGCGGTTCCATGAACCATGCTGGCCGACAAACGCGCCATTGGCATAGTCCGGGCCGAGCGCCATACCCTTGTTGAATGCCAGCCCGAGCGATGCGGTATGGGCGCCGAGCGCATAGTCCGGCTTTATGGCCCTGGCCACGAGGTCCGGATTCTGCGGCTTGACGCGAACATCGACAGTCTGCCCGTAATAGCTGTAGGGCCAACCGTAAAAGCCGCCATCCTTCACCGAAGTCATATAGTCCGGCACGAGGTCGCTGCCGATCTCATCGCGCTCGTTCACGGCGACCCACAGGGCTCCATTGTCCGGGTTCCATGACAGCCCGTTGGGATTGCGCAACCCCGACGCAAATACGCGTTGCGCTCCGGTCTCCAGATCGATCTCGAGCACGTTCGCGCGGTTCTTTTCCGCAGCCATGCCGTTTTCGCCGACATTGCTGTTCGAACCGACGGTCGCGTAGAGCTTCTTTCCGTCGGGCGATGCGATAACGTCCTTCGTCCAGTGATGGTTGATCGGCCCTCCGGGCAGATCGGAAACATGTTGCGGCGAGGCGCTCGCTTCAAGATCGCCGTCGGCATAGGGCACGGCGACGATCGCATCGGTATTGGCGATGAACAGCCGCCCGTTGGAGAGCGTCATGCCAAAGGGCGAGTTCAATCCTTCGAGGAATGTGTGGCGTATTTCGGCGACGCCGTCATTGTCGGCATCGCGCAGCAATGTGATGCGGTCGGCGCTTCCGGAGCGGGCGCCGGCGCGGCGCATGAGGAGCTGCGCCACCCATTCGCGAATGCTGAACTTGCCGCTTTCCTCCTTGGCGGGCGCATCGGACTCGGCGACCAGAACGTCTCCGTTCGGCAGCACATGAAGCCAGCGCGGATGCTGCAGGTCACCGGCAAGGGCATTGACACGCAATCCCGGTGCGGGTTCCGGGGTGGCGCCCTCGGCCCAGCCGGCGATGCGGGCGATGTTGACCGTTGGTATCGGCTTCGGGTTTGGAGCCGGCAGGACGGGATCGGGACCATAACCATCCTCGACTGCCACCTTGGCGGATTCCTGCGAGTAGAAATAAACGCCGGCGGCGCCAAGCACGATCAATATGAGAAGGATCAGTATGCCCAAGGCCAACAGCTTCATTTGCTCATCCTTTTCATTATCCTGCGACGATCATTGCGGAATTTGCCTGCGATGAAAAGCGGCGAGGGGATTGATCATTGATTGAATGCTGCGCCAGCCATGTTTGTTCCCGGCGAGCGGACGAATGCCAGAGCCGTGCAACTTTCGTTATATTTGGCCGGATATAACACTGGCCAAAATGACAAGGATCGATATATTCGTGCGGATATCACGATTTTCAGGGAAGAGTGCCATGCGCATGATCGGATTGAAGAAGCTTGGCGGCGTCATGGCCGTGATCTGCCTGATGTTCTCGTCCGCTGCTGCACCCGCCCGGGCCGAGGAGGCGGTGACCGTTTTTGCGGCAGCCAGCCTGAAGAACGCCATGGACGACGTAGTGGCGGCCTGGATGAAGGAAAGCGGCAAGCAGGCCGTGGCTTCCTACGCGTCGAGCTCGGCCCTGGCCAAGCAGATCGAGGCGGGAGCACCCGCGGACATATTCATCTCCGCCGATCTGGAATGGATGGACTATCTCGCGAACAAGAACCTCATCAAGCCGGCCAGCAGGAGCAATCTTCTCGGCAATCGGCTCGTGCTTGTCGCCCCCGAGGGGCAGGCAGAGCCGATCGAAATGAAGCAAGGGCTCGATCTCGCGCGCTTGCTCGATGGCGGGCGTCTGGCAATGGGGGAAATCAATACCGTTCCGGCCGGTAAATACGGCAAGGAAGCGCTGCAATCTCTCGGGATCTGGCCTGCGGTGGCGAACAGCATCGCTGGAGCGGAAAATGTGCGCGCGGCGCTGCTTCTCGTGGCGCGCGGGGAAGCTCCCTACGGTATCGTCTATGAGACCGATGCAGCCGCCGACAGCAAGGTCGAGATCGTCGCTACGTTCCCGGAAGCAAGCCACAAGCCGATCGTCTATCCCGTCGCAGTGCTGGCGGAAAGTGACGACCGCGAGGCGGAATCGCTGCTGGCCTTCATGAAATCGGAGCGCGCCGCACCATTCTTCCGCAAGCACGGTTTCACCGTGCTTACCCCGGCCACGTAGTTGCGGCGAACGGAATCGGGGCCGATGTGAGCTGGTTTGCACTGACGGACAGCGAATGGGTAGCGTTGCTGCTGAGCCTGCGCATAGCCTCGGTCGCGACCCTGTGCAGCCTGCCGCTGGCCATCATCACCGCCATGGCGCTGGCGCGGGGCAGGTTTCCCGGCAAATCGCTTTTGAACGGCATCGTGCATCTGCCGCTGGTTCTTCCGCCTGTGGTCACCGGCTTCGTGCTTCTGGTTCTGTTTGGTCGGCGCGGCCCGATCGGCGCATTCCTTGCGGATCATTTCGGTCTCATATTCTCGTTCCGCTGGACGGGCGCGGCCCTGGCCTGCGGCGTCATGGGGTTCCCGCTGATGGTCAGGAGCATCCGCCTGTCAATCGAGGCCATCGACCGAGGGCTGGAAGACGCGGCCGCCACGCTCGGCGCCAATCCTGCCTGGGTGTTCGTCACCGTCACCTTACCCCTGATGCTGCCGGGGGTCATCGCCGGAGCCATACTCGGCTTCGCCAAGGCGGTTGGCGAGTTCGGCGCGACCATTACCTTCGTGTCCAACATTCCGGGCGAAACGCAGACGCTTTCCGCGGCGATCTATACGCTGACCCAGGTTCCGGGCGGCGATGCCGGCGCGTTTCGCCTGACGATCATCGCCGTAGTCGTTTCGATGGTCGCTCTGCTCGCATCCGAATTCGCCGCGCACAGCATCAACCGTCGGATGCGCGCCGCATGACCCTTTCCTTCCAGGCAAAGCAGAGGCTGGGCGTGTTCGAACTCGATGCCGAGTTCACCGCCGGTCCGGGAGTGACCGCTCTCTTCGGCCGTTCGGGATCGGGCAAGACATCCATCATCCGCTTGCTGGCGGGGCTTTCCCGACCCGCCAAAGGCCATATCCTGTTCGATGGCGATGTCCTTCTCGACACTGAAAAGGGTGTTTTCGTGCCGAAGCATCGGCGAGGATTCGGCTATGTCTTCCAGGATGGCAGGCTGTTTCCGCATCTGACGGTCGAGAAGAATCTGCGATATGGGATGTGGTTCGCCGCCAGCCAGCGCAAGAGCACACAATTCAGCCAGATCGTGGACCTGCTCGGCATCGATGGCCTGCTGCAGCGGCGGCCTGCCAATCTCTCCGGAGGCGAAAAGCAGCGCGTTGCGATCGGGCGGGCGCTGCTCGCCGCGCCACGCCTCCTGCTGCTGGACGAACCGCTTTCCGCGCTCGACGACCCGCGAAAGGCGGAAATATTGCCTTACCTGCAAGCACTTCGTGACGAGATGCGCATTCCGATCATCTATGTCACGCATGCCATGGCCGAAATCGCGCGGCTGGCAGATCGCGTGATCGTCCTCAGGGATGGAAAAGTCGGCATGAGCGGCGATGTCGACATGCTGCTCAACCATCCGGAGACGGTGGTGGAGATGGACGAGGGACGGGATGCGGGCGCCTTCGTCGAAGGCATGATCGCCGATCATGACGATCGATATGGCCTCACGACGGTCATGCTCGGCTCCCAGCGGCTTTTCGTGGCCGGCACATTCCCGGCGGAGACGCGGATGGCGCGCTTCCACATCAGCGCCAGGGATGTCATGCTGGCGACGCGCCGCCCGGAGGAAATCAGCGCGCTCAACATTCTGGAGGGGCGCGTGGAGAGTTTGCGGCCCACAGTGCCCGGCGTTGTGGATGTCCAGGTCAATTGTGGCGGTGCGCTGATCATATCGCGGCTGACGCAGCTTTCCTGCGAGAATCTGGCGCTTTCGCCCGGCAAGGACGTATTCGCCATCATCAAATCCGTCAGTTTCGCCCCACTTTGATCCTGCCGCTTGCCAAAGCAGCTTCTGCCTAAATTCAGTGCAACTTGCCACTGTACTTTGCACCGCTGTTCACCGGATGGGACCGGCCGTTGACTTTCGCCAGGGTGAACCGTGAGCCGAGTAAGGGCTTTTGACCGGAGAATCCGGCTCGTCAGAAAATTATTTGGGGGGCGATGCTCAAGTTGGCACGGAACCTGCACTGTTGTGGACGACCGTATCGTCCCCGTCGGAATTCGCTGTCCGACGCAGCATTACAGGAAGGTTGAAATGACAAAATACAAGCTCGAGTACATTTGGTTGGACGGATACACGCCCGTGCCGAACCTGCGTGGCAAGACGCAGATCAAGGAGTTCAGCAGCTTTCCGACGCTTGAGCAGTTGCCGCTTTGGGGCTTTGACGGCAGCTCCACCATGCAGGCCGAAGGACGTAGCTCCGATTGCGTGCTGAAGCCGGTGGCGCTCTATCCGGATAGCGAGCGCAAGAATGGCGTGCTCGTCCTCTGCGAAGTGATGATGCCCGATGGTGTCACGCCGCATCCTTCGAATACCCGCGCTTCGATCCTTGACGACGAAAATGCCTGGTTCGGTTTCGAGCAGGAGTATTTCTTCTACAAGAACGGCCGTCCGCTCGGCTTCCCCGAGACGGGTTACCCGGCGCCGCAGGGCCCGTATTACACCGGTGTCGGCTACAGCAATGTCGGTGACGTCGCGCGCCAGATCGTCGAGGAACATCTCGATATCTGCCTAGCCGCCGGCATCAATCACGAAGGCATCAATGCCGAAGTTGCCAAGGGCCAGTGGGAATTTCAGGTGTTCGGCAAGGGCTCACGCCGCGCCGCCGATGAGATCTGGATGGCGCGCTATCTGCTGCAGCGCCTCACCGAGAAATACGGCATCGATGTCGAATATCATTGCAAGCCGCTCGGCGCCACCGATTGGAACGGTTCGGGCATGCACGCCAATTTCTCGACCGCCTATATGCGCGAAGTTGGCGGCAAGGACTATTTCGAGGCGCTCATGGCAGCCTTCGACGAGGCCCGCGCCGACCATATTGCCGTCTACGGCCCGGACAATCACATGCGCCTGACCGGCCAGCACGAGACGCAGTCGATCGACACGTTCAGCTATGGTGTTGCCGACCGTGGCGCTTCGATCCGCGTCCCGCACAGCTTCGTCAACAACGGCTACAGGGGCTACCTCGAAGATCGCCGTCCGAACTCGCAGGGTGATCCGTACCAGATCGCATCGCAGATCCTGCGGACGATCGCTACCGTACCGACCGAGACCGAGATATCGGCAGCCGCCTGATCGGCCCGGTGTGAAACTGAAAATGGCGGGGGCCTCGGCTCCCGCCATTTTCATGCCTGCCCATGGCGGGCGATCGAGAAAAACGGCTAGGCCGGGTCGGATCCCATCACCAGACCTTCGATATCGTGCTTCTGGGTCACGGGGACGAGTTCATCCACGACGCGGCACACGAGATGCTGCTTCACAATATCGGGCAAGCTGTCGAAATAGGCCTGCGTTACCATCATGTCGTGCAATTCGGCATGTCCGGCTCCCGGCGCATCGACGCCGAGCACCATCACTGGCCGGGAGATGGGGGAGGCGTGGGCGGTGCCGCGATGGACGGTGAGTGCCGAGCGGCAGGATATATCGCCGAGTTGGGGAAATTTGCGCACCGCGCGGCTCTGGAAGGTCGGCCAGATTTCCTTCGGCGGAAACATTTCGTGCTTCCATTCGCGGCCATCATCATATTGCGTTCCGGGCGCTACTTCGAAGGGGCCCATATCCTCGGTGACATCGACGCCGGTAAGATTGAAGGCCAGCGACGTGATCCGGCGATCTTCGTAGGTGTCCCTCGGTGACGGAAAATCCCTGTGCCACGGCTGGAACTTGGCGCCCTGGAACGGCACGTCGAACCCGATCTCGACGATCTGATAGTCTTTGCCCAGCGCGTTCTCGCACATGGCGACGACCCAGGGATGGGTGACAAGATCGACAAATCCCGAAAATTCTTCCGGGTGGATTTCCACATACCAGCGGCGAGGACCACGACCGACGGCGCCGCCCGGTCTCTGGATCGATGTCCAGAAGGCGGTCATCATGTCCTCCCTCATGTTTTCAGCCCATTCCCTTGAAAACGCGGATTTTTTCCCGACGATGCCGTCGGTGCGAAGCGTCTCGATATCGCGCTGGATCTCTTCTGCCCCGACTGACTGATGCTGACTGTCCATAATCTCCTCCCAGATATCAACATGGCTTATTTATATTTATAAGTCGAAACAGCCGGCCTTGCCAAGCCTTGATAACCGTTAAAGGCCCGAACGAGATGCGGCCGCAGACGTTCCACGTCGGCAGGCAATAACGGGCAATTGGAAGCAGAGAATGGGTTCGAAGGCTGCGCTTCGGCGCGGCTATCGAAAAAATCAGGCGGGCAAAGGAGATTTTGCCCGCCTTGAGATGAAAATTGCTAGAATTTGTAGCTGATGCCCAGCTTCAGAGCATGCGTCTTCAAATCCACATTGTAGTCGGCGCCTGCGAAGTCGAAGTCCTGATCGCCGAAATCGGTATAGCGATATTCACCGCGCATGATCCAATTGTCCGTGATGGCATATTCGATGCCCGCACCAACTGTCCAGCCGACATAGGTGTCGTCGTCGGAGAATCCGTCGACGCCATCGGTGATGCTGTGCTCATAATTGCCGAAGGCCACGCCGCCGGTGATATAAGGCAGCACGCGGTCCATGGCATAGCCGAGACGTGCCCGCACCGAACCTTGCCATTGAAGTTCGCTGTCCCCCGAAATGATACCGACCTCGTCGTCGCCATTCATGTCGCTGTAGTCGATATCGGCCTCGATGCCGAGAACGACATTGTTGCTGAACTGGTAATTATACCCGGCATATACACCGCCCAGAAATCCATCCGGGTCGAAGGACATGCTGCCGAAGTCGGAATCGAGATCCGACTTGCCCCAGCCATAGCCGGCCGCGGCACCGATATAGGGTCCTGTCCAGGTGAATTGCGGTACCTCTTCGACAGCCGGCGCTGGCGGTTCCAGAACCACGTCAGCGGCGAGGGCGGGAGTCGATACCAGAAGGCATGCGGTCAGAAATAACCATCTTTGCTTGATCATGGACTGTCCTCCACTTCGAACGTTAGAGAAACGGACATACTACGCTCGTTTCAGACAAAAAGTGTCACTTATCGATCACAGAGGGCACTTAAATGGGCCATTTTGCGACAAAACTGGCCGGTTTGGCGGCTGAAAACCTCCATTGCCCCCGATCTGGGGAGCCGCCGACCATTGATCGAACAGCGCTGCGCCCACAGCCTCGCTTGACAGTTCTCCATTAATCGAGATATCTGGATATATGGAAAAAGAAGCGACTATCGAAGCTCTTGCTGCTCTCGCGCAACCGTCGCGCATGGACGCATTCAAGCTCATCGTGATGCACGAGCCGGAAGGCATCGCTGCAGGCGAGATCGCCCGCCAACTGGACATTCCCCAGAACACCATGTCGTCGCATCTGGCGATCCTGTCCCGGGCGGGCCTGATCGTATCGGAGCGGCAAAGCCGGTCCATCATATACAAAGCGAGCTTTGGCAATCTTCGCGCCGCCATCAATTATCTTCTCAAGGATTGCTGCCGGGGGCACCCGGAGATTTGCGCCCCTCTCATCGCTGACATCGTTCCCTGCTGCGCGCCAGGGGAGAAGGCGGATGGATGACGCGCTTCGTTTCGCTCCAAGTCTGTTTCGCTCCAAGGAAGTACGATGTCGGTCTTTGAACGTTATCTAACCCTCTGGGTGGCGCTTTGCATCGTGGCGGGTATCGCCCTCGGGCACTTCTTTCCCGGTCTCTTCCAGGCGATCGGGGCGGCCGAATATGCCCGGGTCAATCTGCCGATGGCGGGCCTGATCTGGCTGATGATCATCCCGATGCTGCTGCGGATCGACTTCGCCTCGCTTCGCAGCGTCGGAGCGCACTGGCGCGGCATCGGCGTCACGCTGTTCATCAATTGGGCAATCAAGCCGTTTTCCATGGCTTTGCTGGGCTGGCTGTTCGTCGGCTGGCTGTTCCGGCCCTATCTGCCGGCTATCCAGATCGATTCCTATATTGCAGGGCTGATCATTCTTGCCGCCGCGCCTTGCACCGCAATGGTGTTTGTCTGGTCCAACCTTACCAAGGGCGAGCCGCATTTCACGCTGTCGCAGGTGGCGCTCAATGATGCGATCATGGTCGTCGCCTTTGCGCCTATCGTCGGGCTGCTGCTTGGTCTCTCGGCGATCACCGTTCCCTGGAGCACGCTCATTCTATCGGTTGTCCTCTATATCGTCGTCCCTGTCGTGATTGCCCAGTTCATCCGCCGGCAATTGCTGAAAAATGGCGGCGAAGCTGGCCTTGAAAGGCTACTGGCCATCCTCCAGCCATTGTCGCTGCTGGCATTGCTTGCGACCCTCGTCATGCTTTTCGGCTTCCAGGGAGAACAGATCATCGCCCAGCCACTGGTGATCGCGCTGCTGGCCGTGCCTATCCTCATCCAGGTCTATTTCAATTCCGGCCTGGCTTATATTCTCAACCGGATCAGCGGCGAAGAACATTGCGTTGCCGGACCGTCGGCCTTGATCGGAGCCAGCAACTTCTTCGAGCTCGCCGTCGCAGCTGCCATCAGCCTGTTCGGCTTCAATTCGGGGGCCGCGCTCGCGACCGTCGTCGGCGTGCTCATCGAAGTGCCGGTGATGCTTTCGGTCGTTTGGATCGTCAACAGAAGCAAGGACTGGTATGAGCGAGGTGCAGCGGTCCAAAATCTTCAAAAAGCGGAAAGGACCGTCTGATGACAGTCACCATCTATCACAATCCATCCTGCGGCACGTCACGCAACGTGCTGGCCCTGATCCGCAATGCCGGAATCGAACCGACGATCATCGAATATCTGAAGACGCCGCCGGCAAGGCAGGAATTGAAGGATCTGATCAGCAAGGCCGGCTTGACGGTGCGCCAGGCGCTTCGAGAGAAGGGAACGCCATTCGCGGAGCTTGGGCTCGGCGACCCTTCACTGGATGACGAGCAATTGCTGGACGCCATCGAGGCCCACCCGATCCTGCTCAACCGCCCTTTCGTCGTTACGGAAAAGGGCGCAAGACTTGCGCGGCCATCCGAGACGGTGCTGGATATTCTGCCGGGCCCGCAGAAGGGAGCCTTTTCCAAGGAAGATGGCGAGATGGTCATCGACGATGAAGGAAAGCGCATTGTCTGATCTGCCCAATACTCTGTCTGGCGCCCTGGATATTCCCGACGTCGAAAAGCTGGTCGCTCGACCGTCGAACCATCGTCCGCGTATCCTCCTGCTTTACGGTTCGCTCCGGAAAGTCTCGTACAGCCGGCTGCTGACGCAGGAAGCTGCCCGGTTGCTGGAGCATTTCGGCGCGGAAACGCGTATTTACGATCCGGCAGGCCTGCCATTGCCCGACGATGCGCCTGTCGATCATCCAAAGGTGCAGGAACTGCGCGACCTGTCGCTATGGTCGGAGGGTCAGGTCTGGACCAGCCCCGAGCGGCACGGTGCAATGACCGGGGTTATGAAGTCGCAGATTGACTGGATACCGCTGGCGATGGGAGCGATAAGGCCAACGCAGGGGCGCACGCTGGCCGTCATGCAGGTCTCGGGAGGCTCGCAATCATTCAATGCGGTCAACCAGATGCGCGTGCTGGGGCGTTGGATGCGCATGATCACGATCCCCAACCAGTCCTCTGTCGCCAAGGCCTATCAGGAATTCGACGAGCACGGGCGCATGAAGCCCTCCGCCTATTATGATCGCGTCGTTGATGTGATGGAGGAGCTGGTGAAGTTCACGCTGCTGACCCGCGACGTAACCTCCTATCTGACCGACCGCTACAGCGAACGGAAGGAGAATGCGGCAGCGCTGGAGCAGCGCACGAACCTGAAGGCGGCAATCTGAGTTCAGACATGCGATCCGGGGCGGCCTGGCTAGGCCGCGTCGGCATGCGTCAACTGCTCGAAGATCGGCATCATCAATGCGAAAAGCTCGGCCTGGGACGACAGATTGCACTTGCGATAGAGCTGTTTGCGAAAGACTTTCACCGTTTGCGGGCTGATGTCCAGGTTCAGGCCGATCGACGGCGATGAATGCCCGCGCAGGATGAGAAGAGCCACCTCGGCCTGCCTGTGGCTGAGATTGACGGCAAAGCGCGTACGCATGGCATTGATCAGGCTTTCCGTCAGCGACAACTCGGGTTTCGTGCGTACGGAGGCCTCCACCGAAGGGGTAAGGTGAGCTTTCAGCAGCGCCATGATCACCGGCTGGTGCTTTCGCAGGACGGCATCGGCCTTGCTGGAGAACATGTCGCCGGATGAACCGTCCTTTCCCATGGAAATGGTCGCCGTCATGTTCCTGCCGATGGTCATGACGATGGAAATCTCGTCGGTGATACCTATGCGGCCATAATACCATTCGTAATAACGACTGCGCTTGAACTGATCGGGAGCGACATCCAACAGCCGGTAGATACCGGATTTTCCGCGTTCCAGATGGAAATGATAGATCGGGTCGAGGACGTAGGCCCCGGTGAGGTAATCGCTTTCGATATACTGGAAGACGTCGGGTCCATAGATGCGCCGGAACCTGACGGATGGCGTCTGGGTGCCATCGAAAATGATCACGACAATATTGTCGAAATCCATACATTGGCGCAGGTAGACTTCCAGTTTCTCGTAAAAGTCGGCTTTACCGACGGAATCTATGGCTCTCGCCAGGCTGTCCAGCTCATTTGCCGCCATGGAATACCCCTTTGGGGGTATATACCCCTGCATGTGGAATTTGTGACTGTATAGCTAAGAATTAAGGGGTATCTGGTCGCAGATCAATGGTCTGGGATTCGCCGGATAATAGCGGACAACCGCTAAGGCAGAGTTGAGATGAAGAAGCGCGTCAATCATAACGCCATGCCGTTCATCGGTTACACGACGCCCTGGAGCACGGGATCGGGCAGACCCGTAGCCTTGCATCTGTCCTGTGCAGTGAAGCCGGATGCCATCGAAATCAGGCGGCTGGACGACGGTTCGCGGCAGCCTATGCCGTGGCGCGTCACGCCGCTGGACGATGGTCCCGTCCACCGCGACTTCGAGCAAGGCTCCTACCTTGCGGTCAGGAGCGATGAGCTCGAGAAGATCGAACGGGTCACGGCCGTCCGCTTCGAGCTGCTGCTGACCAGCAACCCCGACCCGCGTACCGTTCTCGACCTTGGCAACACGGTGCTACGACTGGCGGACTACCGGTTCGAGCTGGAGCAGGGCGGCCAACGACATCCGCTCGATGCCGCCATTCCTCAGCGGCGCTGGTTCAACGTTGTCCTCCGCGATGATCGCGGTCTCCTGAGCATCGAGTTGAGTGGCGCGGATCCGCTTGCACCGTTTCACTTCAAGGAGACGGTCGCCGGGATGCGTTGGGACGCCTTGGTCGGCGATCTCCTGTTCGGCACAGACAGGCACTTCGACAGGCCGACTCTCAATGCGCGGTTTTCGTCGATCGCATTGGCAACCGTGTCGTCCGGCCATGCCTGGCAGTTTCCGACGCTTTTGCCCGATGGGCCGCTGCTCTCGAAGGGCAATGGAGCGGCTCTCGCGCTGGAACTGGTCAATCTGCCGACGTGCTGCGTGACCTCTGCGCGCTGGGACGGATCGGCATTGGACCCGCGCCTGGTGCCGGATCACTATGATGCCGTGCATTGCCATGATGATGACATGGCCGCGCTCGGTTGGCCTGCATCCTATCGGGTGGACGTGCCGGAAACGGCCGACTGCGGGGTCTACGCCTTCGAGATCCGGGGCGCCGGGGCAAAGGAACAGATCGTGTTCTTTGTGTCTTCCGATGCCGCGCGCAATCCGCTGCTGTTCATCGTTCCGACCGCGACCTATCTCGCCTATGCCGACGAAATTCTGCCGGAACATCTCTATGAATGGCAATGCGACGATCGCGGCCACCGGCTGGCCGTGGATAATAATTTCAGGTCGCTCTACGACTATCATGGCGACCTGAGCGGGGTTTCGATCTGTTCCTATCAGAAGCCCAAGGCCACGCTCCGGGCAGATTATCGCTATCCGCTCGGCGATTGCCCGCACAACCTCCCGGTCGATCTTCATTTCCTGCGGTTCTGCCACAATAACGGGATCGCTTTCGACCTGATTACCGATCACGAGCTTCATCTTCGCGGCGCGGCAGGCCTTCGCGGCTATTCGGCAATCGTGACCGGAAGCCACCCCGAATATCTCTCCATCGAGATGGAAAGCGCCTACAGGGAATTCGCGGCCGGCGGCGGCAATATCGCCTATATGGGCGGCAATGGCTTTGCGGGCGTCGTCGCGTTCAAGGACGATCTGATGGAACTGCGGCGTTCGCCGCTCGAGGCCGGACGGACCTGGGATGGACCGATAGCCGAGCAGAATCTCGCCATCACCAATGAGCCCGGCGGACATCTGCGATCCCGCGGCAAGGGCGAGTTTTCGCTGGTCGGCGGCGCGATCTCCCTGATGGGGTTCGATGCAGCCCGGCCATTCACCAGAACGCCCGATAGCTACGATGCCAGGCACCAATGGCTGTTCGACGGCGTCACCGCCGCGACATTCGGCGAGGACGGCATCGTGCTCGGCGGTGCGGCGGGCTACGAAGTCGACGCCACCGACATGCGCCTTGGAACATCGCCCGATACCATCGTGGTTGCCAGGGCCGACGGCTTCCCGGACAGCTTCTTCCATGATCCGTCGCGCTGGTACGAAGGCGGCGATAGCCAACGCGACGGACGGCGCTGCGGCGAGATGACCGTCAGGTACCTGCCGGCTGGCGGGATCATTTTCTCCGCAAGTTCCGTAGCCTGGCTCGGAGCGCTGCCATCCGGCAACGAAATGAACGATGTCGGGGAAATGAACGATGTCGGGCGGATAACGCTGAATGTCCTGCGTCAAATGGCATTACAATCCGGCGAAGAAAACATAATAGATCATTCGGATCCAATCGACAGAGGAGAATAACATGATCAGGAAACTGGCATTGGCGCTGGCAGTGATGACTGCCACGCTGACCGCCGCACAGGCGGAAACGATCAAGCTCGGGCTGCAGCCCTGGCTAGGATATGGGCCGTTGTGGGTGGCGGAGGAGAAAGGCTTCTTCAAGAAAAACGAGATCGACGTGGCGCTGACCACGTTCAACTGGGATCAGGACATGACCGCGGCGCTTGCCAGCGGCAATCTGAACGTCATCGCCAGCGCCACCAACGGCATGATCACCAATTTCAACCAGAAGGTCGATCAGAAGGGTTTCCTGATCATGGATCTGTCGTTCGAGGCGGATGCCATCATCGCCGGCAAGGACATCGCCTCCATCAAGGATCTGAAGGGCAAGAAGGTGGCCTTCGAAGCCGGTGCGACCAGCGATCTGCTCATCAATTATGCACTGAAGCAGAACGGCATGACGATCGCCGATGTGGAGCACGTTCCGATGGGCGCGTCGGAAGCGGGGCTCGCCTTGATTGCCGGCCGCGTCGATGCTTCGGTCACCTATGAGCCCTATATCTCGACGGCCCTGGCCCAGGGCGGCGACAACAAGGTCATCTACACGGCCGCCGAAAAGCCCGGCCTGATCGGCGACATGCTGACGGCTTCGTCGGAGTGGATCAACGCCAACCCAAAGGATGTCCAGGGTCTGATCCGGGCCTGGGACGACGCGATCAACTTCATCCGCTCCAACCCGGAAGAGGGCAAGGCCATCATCGCCAAGGCCGTGGGCAGCCCGATGGCCGAGTTCGAGCCTGCATTCAAGGGCGTGCGGCTCTATAATGTCAAAGAGAATGTCGAGGCACTGAAAGGGGAATTCCAGGGTTCGCTCCAGACCGTCGGTGAAATCCTGCACGCGACCAATCCCGACAATATCAAGACTGTTCCCGCCCCGGCCGACCTCCTGTCGCTCGATTCATTGAACGCGGTAGCGGCAAAACAATAACGGCAAGTCCGGCGCTCGATGCGAGCGCCGGCCAGTCCTTCAGGCGAGGAAAGCACCATGACACAACAGGCGACAGGCAGCGGCAAGCCGGCAAGGAAGCGCAAGGGCCTGCTGAAGCTGCGGCAGGACATACCCGACAGCATCTTTTCCGCCGCCGGTTTCGTGATACCCGTGGTGCTGTTCCTGCTGTGGTGGGCGGTGACGGCTATGGGGCTGGTGCGCCCCTTGTTCCTGCCGAGCCCATGGAGCGTCATCGGCGAGGGCTGGCGCCAATTGATGGAAGGCATTCTCTTCGCCGATGCTTCGGTCAGCATCTACCGCATCCTCATCGGCTGGCTGGCTGCTACCGTCATTGCCGTGCCGGTCGGAATATTGATGGGCAATTACAAGCTCATCGAGGGATTGCTGGAGCCGTTGATTTCGACGGTGAGATACATGCCCGTCGTCGCGCTCATTCCGCTTTCGATCCTGTGGGCCGGCATCGGCGACGGGCAGAAGATACTCATTCTCTTTCTCGGAACGTTTTTTCAGCAGGCGCTGATGATCATGGACAATGTGAAGAACATTGATCTCAATCTGATCCGTGCGGGGCAGACGCTGGGCTTCAGCAACAATGAAATTCTGCGCCGCATCATCCTGCCCGCGGCGCTCCCGGGCATCTGGGATACGTTCCGCATCACGATCGGCTGGACCTGGACCTATCTCGTCGTGGCGGAACTCGTCGCCGCGAATGCGGGCCTTGGACGCCGCATCATGGATGCCCAGCGCTACCTGTCGACCGATACGATCCTGTTCGGGACGCTTTTTATCGGGCTGCTCGGCCTTCTGACCGACTATCTGTTCAAGCGCGGCGGCAGGTCATTGTTCAAATGGAGCAGCCAGACCCGATGAGCAATTTATCCACTCAGGCGGCAGGCGCTGCGAAAGTATCGATCGTCGGCGTCGGCAAGACCTTCAATGTCTCGGGCCGCGATCTGGTCGCGATAGAAAAGATCGACCTCGACATCGGCAGGAATGAGTTCGTGTCGATTGTCGGCACGTCCGGCTGCGGCAAGTCCACCTTGCTCAACATGGTTGGAGGACTGGACGAACCAACATCCGGCGAAATCCTGATCGACGGCAAGCCGGTCAACGGACCGGGCAGGGATCGCGGCTTCGTGTTCCAGACCTACAGCCTGTTCGAATGGATGACCGTGGAAGGAAACATCCGTTTCGCCCTGGAAAAAAGCACCTTCTCCAAGGCCGAGAAGAGCGAACTGGTGGCGCATTTCGTCCACGCGGTCGGATTGTCGGGCTTTGAGAAGGCATTTCCGAAACAGCTGTCGGGCGGCATGCGCCAGCGCGTCGCCATCGCCCGTGCGCTGGTCTACAAGCCCTCGATCCTGCTGATGGACGAACCCTTTGGCGCGCTGGATGCACAGACGCGGGGGATGATGCAGGAATTGTTGCTGCAGATATGGGACGATCACAAGGTGACGGTGCTTTTTGTCACCCATGATGTCGATGAGGCCATTTTCCTCGCCGACAGGGTGGTCGTTCTTGCCAGCCGGCCCGGGAGGATCAAGAAGGTGCTGCCGATAGAGCTGGAAAGGCCACGATCGTTCGAAGTGCTGACCGATCCGACCTTCGCCGCCTACAAGCGGGAAATCCTCGCCGACATTCGCGAAGAGACCCTGAAACTGATGGCCATGGACCATTCCTGACAGAAACATGCCGCCTGCCAATCGGCCAGATCGAGTTCGAAGAAGACACCACATGACCCACGCAATAGCGCTCCATGATCTTGCTGCCCTCACTGCGGAAGAGCGCAACGCGCTCCTGCTTCGCGCCGAGGACGACCTGTCCTATTTCCTCGAGCGGGTGCCGCCCATCATCGAGGCGGTGCGACGCGAAGGCGACGAGGCGCTGGTGCGGTTTGCCCGCGAGTTCGATGGCGTGACGCTCGACCCCGGCAGGCTGGCCGTCGAGGAGAGCGAATTCGACGAGGCATTCAAGGCCCTCGATGCCGAGATGATCGAGACGCTCGAATATTCGGCCGACAACATACGGCGCTTCCATGCAGCGCAATTGCCCGGCGACATGTGGATCAAGGAGATCCGCCCCGGCGTGCTGGTCGGCGAGCGATATACGCCGATCGACAGCGCCGCGCTGTATTCGCCGAGGGGGAAGGGCTCGTTTCCCTCTGTAACGCTGATGACCGCCATCCCCGCCATTGTTGCCGGCGTGAAGCTTCCCATCATCCTGACGCCGCCCGGACCGGACGGCAAGGTCGATGCGGCGACGCTCGTCGCGGCGCGCATCGCGGGCGTCGAGAAAGTGTTCCGGGTGGGCGGGGCGCAGGCGGTGGCTGCGGCGGCATTCGGTACTGCCAGCATACCGAGGTGCCACAAGATCGAGGGTCCGGGAAGCCCGTGGTTCCTGGCCGGCAAGCGGCTGCTGCAAGGCAAGATCGCCTCGCGCCTGCCTGCCGGGCCGAGTGAAATCATCATATTGGCCGACGAGACGACCGACCCCCGGATGGCTGCCTTGGACCTGCTGATCGAATCCGAGCACGGCCCCGACAGTTCTGCCTTTCTGGTGACGTGGGATCGTGATTTTGCCGAGAAGGTGCGACAGGCCATACCGGCCTATTGGGAGAAGATGAGCAGCAAGCGCGCCGGGTTCTCGGCGACCGTGCTGGGCGGGTCGAGCGGCGGCATCGTCATTGCCTCGTCGCAGCAGGAGGCCTACGACTTCGTCAATGATTATGCGCCGGAGCACCTGCAAATTCTGTCGAAGCAGCCGTTCGATCACCTGTCCGAAATCCGCAATGCCTCCGAAATCCTGCTCGGGGAATATGCGCCGGGATCGATTGCAAACTACATGATGGGGCCGAATTGCGTCCTGCCGACATCGGGTGCGGCGCATGTCCACTCGCCGTTGGGCGTGCATGACTTCATGAAGAGTGCATCCATCGGCCACATGACGGCAAAGGGATATGCCGAGATGGCGCCGCATACCCACAGGTTCGCAACCTATGAAGGCTTCGACGCCCACGCAAATGCGGTGTCCGGGCTGCGAAATTTCAATCATCGCTGATACTTGGCTCCGCCGAAGCTGGCGCAGCTTCGATCAGATTCGTTGCCCCTGGGCCTGACAAGATCCCTGTCGGGCCCTTGGCATATCTGCGCCTGATATGGCCGGATTGCGTCGGCACGACAGCGCCCTGTCATCAATGTTTCAACAAACCAAGTTACTGAGAAACTGGCATTAGTTTTAAAGAACAGCGCCCGAACATTCATATGCTCTCTGAACGGGTGGCCTCCGGTCTCCCTGCAACTTTACGATGTTTATGACTACGAGGCGTCGATAATGGAATGTTTCTTGCTGCGCAGCCGTTTGCAACTGGCCGCGGTCTGCTCCGGTCTTGAAGCGGCTTTATTTGGAGCGGGTCTGTTGATGATCGGCCTGCTTCTGGGCTCGAGCGCTCGGGCAGAGCCGATCCGGGGCGCGGGCTCGACATTTGCAGCGCCGATCATAGCAAAATGGGCCGAGAACTACCGGGCGTCGCGCGTCGACGGTGGCGATTTCGCCTCACCCGACTGGACGGTGGACTACGAACTCGTCGGTTCGCTGGCGGGGGTGATGCGGCTTGATCAGCCGGAACTCGATTTTGCCGCGACCGACGTTCCGATATCGCATGATGAACTGGTGAAGCATGGGCGCCAGCAGTTTCCGATCGTGCTGGGCAGCGTGGCCGTAGCGGTCAATCTCGAGGGCATTGCAGCCGGCGACCTGAAACTGTCCGGTCAGGTCCTGGCGGATATCTACCTCGGCAAGATACAGTCCTGGGCCGATCCGGCCATCAAGGAGATCAATCCCGACCTGCAGCTTCCAGACGTCAAGATTCTGCCGATGTATCGCAAGGACGGATCCGGCACGACCCATATGTTCACGCAATATCTGTCGTCCGCCAGCGCTGAATGGAAGGCCGGATATGGCGCCGACACGTTGATTGCCTGGCCGGTCGGCACGGGCGTCGAGGGCACGCAGGATCTTGTTCTTGCGGTGAAGGCGACGCGAGGTGCAATCGCCTATGCCGAATATGGCCAGGCCGAGCGGGCCAATCTGGCATTCGCCGCCATCCTGAACCGGGCGGGCAGGTTCGTCAGCCCTGGTCCGGAAGGCGTCAGGGCGGCGCAGGACGCTGTCGATTGGTCGAAGGCCCAGGATTTTGCCGTCTCTCTGACGGACCAGCCGGGTGAGGCGACATATCCGATCTGCGGGGCTACCTATGCGGTCGTGCCGATCGAGGGGCAATCGCCGGGGCGCTATCGCCGCGTCCACGATTATTTCCGCCTGGCATTCGATACTGGGGCCAGGGATGCCGAGGCGCTTCGGTATGTGCCGCTATCGGAGCCGCTGGTGAGTGAGATCAAGCAATATTGGCTGAGACAACCCGCGGCTGGACATTGAACGCAATGGCAGCCCGGAGCAGGCCCGCGCCCAGATGCGGGAAAATACGGATCGCGCCTCGGCGCTGTGGGGATAGGACAAAATGGATATAGATATTTTCAAGGATATTCTCGTGCCTGTCATTGGCGGGCTCGGAATATTCATGCTCGGCCTGGAGTTCATGTCGAACGGCATTCAGGCGCTCTCGGTCAACAAGATGCGCGCATTCCTGGCCAAGGCAGCCGGCACGCCGATCAAGGGTGTCGTTGCCGGGACGCTGATCACCGGCGTGATCCAATCTTCGACGGCGATGACTGTCATGGTCGTCGGCCTCGTCAATGCCGGCGTCGTCGGCCTCAGACCGGCCATCAGCGTCATCATGGGGGCCAATATCGGCACCACGCTCGGCAATGGCCTGATCGCCCTGCCGCTGGGACCGCTGGGGCTGATCTTTGCCGGCCTGTTCTCCCTGGTCTATTGCTTCTCCAAGAACGAAAAGCTGCGCAACATCGCGCTCGCCTGCATGGGCTTTGCGCTGATCTTCTACGGCCTGAATCTGATGACCGGCGGTCTGCGCCCGCTGCGCAATATTCCCGAGGTCATGTCCGTCCTCTCGACGCTGCAGGCGGATTCATACTTCAACCTGATCAAATGCGTGCTTATCGCAGCCGGCGTCACCGCGATGATCCATTCCTCATCGGCGACGATCGGCATCGTGATGGGTCTCGGCGCCGCGGGCGTGCTCGACTGGACGACCGCCGTCGCGTTTTCGCTCGGCGCCGACCTTGGAACAACCATCACTTCGTGGATCGCATCGCTGAACCTGTCCAGGAATGCAAAACGCGCCGCCTATGCGCATATGTCGTTCAATATCATCGGCGTCTGCATAACCGTGCCACTGTTCTTCGTCTCGATCGACGTCCTGGCCTGGGCAATGCAGTGGTTCGGTGGCGACCCGGGCGTGCCCGTGGTGGTGGAAGGCAAGCAGACATTCCCGCTTGTTCCCGTTGCGGTCGGTCTCTATTCCACCTTCTTCAACGTCTTCAACACGGCACTGCTCTTCCCGTTCGTCGGCGTGTTCGAACATGTTCTGGCGCGGATCGGCCGTACCGATGCCGAGGATGCGGAAGATTATTCGACCCCGAAGTTCCTCGACCGGAAACTTGCAGGCGATTTCGCCAAGGCAATCCCGGCTGTCCAGCAGGAGACGGCGCGTCACCTGCAGGCCGGGGCGATGTTCCTCGATATCGCCCGCTCGTCGAAGTCGGCTCCGTCCGATCCCGGCGAGCACTATCTCGCCACGGACATCCTCAGCCGCGACATACGCGAATATACGGCTTCGCTCATGAAGGAAGACCTGCCTTACGAGCAGCTCGATCTGGTGGCGAGCCTGATCGAGGAGGCCGATTTCACGGCGGCCCTGACCGAGTCGCTGCATCAGGTAGCCCGGCGTGTGCGCCGCGAGGCATTCGGTTCGGAAGCGCGTGCAATCGTCGATGTTGCGCTCAACAAGCTCGACGCTTCGCTGCAGGAAATCCTGCCGGACTACGGCGTCGCCAATCCGCCGATGCCGGCTGGCCATGTCAGTATCCCCGACGTCGAGGAACTGCGCGCGCGAACCCTGGCGCTTGGTCCGAATGCCGGTGCTGCGGAGCGCGGCACCATACTCGCGCTGCTCGGCTCCATCGAGCGGGCGGAAATCCTCATCCACCGTATCGATGCGGAGCGGAAATCGGTCAATCGGCAGGGTATCCTGTCGCGGGCGGCGCGCAGGGCCGAAAAGGCGCAGTCGGTCAATGATCCCGAACTGAGCCCGATGCCGGCATGATTGCCGTCCAATACAGATGGCATGGCGTCTTGATTGATGCCATGTCGACGCTATCTACCACTGACGCTGAATTGGTTCAGAATCTGGTCGCACACCGTCTATTTCGTCTCTTGTCCGATCGAACTGCGCTTCGATGCGCGCCACCATCGCGCGCCCAAGAAAGGCTGCTTCAGCGTTCAGAGCTAAATGATAGAGCGTGTCGTCACGTAGCGAGAGAACGGCGATATCATCAAGTGAGCTTAGGGATGTGTTCCTGTAGTGATCGCTGAAAATTGCTAACGCTGAATATACAACGCGATGCGAGAGTTCGGGTGTTTTAGTGTTCCAGATATGGATTGCGGTATTTCGACCGTTCACGCGTACTCCAAAATCGGGCGTGTACTTGACTTTGAATATTGCGTTAGGACTTTCGTAGGTGGCTGGCGCGACCTCAAAAATCTTACTAGGATTCAAGTCGCGCCATTTTGTCAGGCTTTGAATTCCACGCCTTACGGACTCTCGTTCGTGTGGCATCTTGATCTCAGATAGTGATTGCAGCACCTCTGCTAGAGAGTGACTACCCTTCATCACCCGTTGCGTTCGAAGTCGTAAAGATCTGTGAAAGTCATATCCTTCACTTTTCACGGGAGAAAGACGCTCTCGAATTATCGACCGCTGAGGTCTCTCGTTCGACGCGCAAAGCTTCAAGTAGGCGGAAAATCCGAAGGTCGGCATGCACATTACTCCTACGTAGTGACAATCGGCACCCCCAACCGACGCTGTGTGTTCAATTTGTAATCAAAATCCCCATTTCCTGTTTATGCTGGATCTCTCGGTGCAAAGGTGCCCCAAGAATAATGCCATTCACTCCGTCTCAAAGCCCACCGCCCACGTGCAGGAGGTATTTCGTATTCCAAGTGAGAACAAGTTCCTATCTTTATGACTATCTCGTTGCCGGTGGATGAATTCAAGTTGCTTCGAACACCGGCAAAAGCATTTTAGGAAATCATTTTGATCTCGCCAATCAGCTGCAGCCGCTGGTGGCGCCGCATGTATCGCACTTCAGGCAGGTGCCGTTGCGCACCATCGTGAAGTTCGAGCATTCCGAGCAACTGTCGCCGGTATAACCCTGCATCATCGACTTGATGCGGCGGTCGGAAATCACCTTCTTGGCCGCTGCCTTCGCCTCTTCGGCGGCGGCTTCTGCATCTTCATTCTCGAAGAGTGCGGCCGAAGGGCTGAGTTCAGTCTCCGTACGCTCCTCATAATCGCGCTTGAAGGCAGAGGATTCCTGGCTGACGGCTGCCACGACAGGCTTGGTGGCCAAGGCAGTCGCGGACCTGTTCAGCGCCGTGACGTTTGAAGACACGGCCAGCTTCGAGGCGTTGGACGGAGCGGCCGTTCCCTTCGGGTCGGCCTTGGCCGGTGCAACGACCGTCAGGCTCGCACCGCGAGTCAGGCCCTTGGATACAGGCTCGGCCTTGCCTTCGAATATACCGCGTCCAAGCGAGGTATTGGAGAAATCCGACTGGTCCACATGGGCGAGATCATGACGATCGAGATAGGAGACGGCCAGTTCGCGGAACACATAGTCCAGGATGGACGTGGCATTCTTGATCGCATCATTGCCCTGAACCATGCCGGCCGGCTCGAATTTGGTGAAGGTGAAGGCCTCCACATATTCTTCCAGCGGCACGCCATATTGCAGGCCCAGCGAGATCGCGATGGCGAAATTGTTCATCATCGCCCGGAAGGCAGCGCCTTCCTTGTGCATGTCGATGAAGATCTCGCCAAGGCGGCCATCGTCGAATTCGCCGGTGCGCAGATAGACCTTGTGGCCACCGACCACGGCCTTTTGCGTATAGCCCTTGCGGCGGTTCGGCAGCTTCTCGCGATCATGGACATATTTCTCCACGATGCGCTCGACGATCTTCTCGGTGACCTGCACGGCGCGGGCTGCCGCAGGTGCATCGATCAGCGCCTCGACAGCATCGTCCTCGTCCTCCTCGTCATCGGCGAGAAGGGAGGAATTCAGCGGCTGCGACAGCTTGGAACCATCGCGATAAAGCGCGTTCGCCTTGAGTGCCAGCTTCCACGACAGCATGTAGGCCGACTTGCAATCGTCCACGGTCGCTTCGTTCGGCATGTTGATCGTCTTGGAGATCGCGCCGGAAATGAAGGGCTGGGCAGCCGCCATCATGCGGATATGGCTCTCCACCGAAAGATAGCGCTTGCCGATCTTGCCGCACGGATTGGCGCAATCGAACACCGGATAGTGCTCTTCCTTCAGGAAAGGCGCGCCTTCAAGCGTCATCGCGCCGCAGACATGGACGTTGGCAGCCTCGATCTCCTTGCGGGTGAAGCCGAGCGCCGGCAGCATCTCGAACGAGAAATCGTTGAGCTGCTCATCGGTGAAGCCGAGGACATCCTTGGCAAAAGCTTCGCCGACCGTCCATTTGTTGAAAGCAAACTTGATATCGAAGGCGGATTTCAGCGCCGTATTCAGGTTGGCGATGATTTCATCCGTGAAGCCCTTGGCCTTCAGCGAGCCGGGATTGATCGCCGGCGCCTGATTGAGATTGCCATGGCCGACGGCATAGGCTTCGATCTCGGCGATCTGGCTTTCGGAATAGCCGAGCGTGCGCAGCGCTTCGGGTACTGCGCGATTGATGATCTTGAAGTAGCCGCCGCCGGCGAGCTTCTTGAACTTCACCAGGGCGAAATCCGGTTCGATGCCGGTCGTATCGCAATCCATGACGAGGCCAATGGTCCCGGTGGGGGCGATGACCGTCGCCTGGGCATTGCGGTAGCCATGCTTCTCGCCGAGCTCAAGCGCCTTGTCCCAGGCGGAGCGCGCATGGGTAATGAGCGCCTGTTCCGGGCAATGATCGGCGACAATGCCAACCGGATTGACGGCCAGACCCTCATAGCCCTGGCTTTCGCCATAGGCGGCACGGCGATGATTGCGGATGACGCGCAGCATATTGGCAGCGTTCGGCGTGTAGTTCGGGAATGCCCCGAGTTCCTTGGCCATTTCCGCCGATGTGGCATAGGAAATGCCCGTCATGATGGAGGTGAGCGCACCGCAGATGGCACGGCCTTCATCGCTGTCATAGGGAATGCCGGAAGTCATGAGCAGGCCGCCAATATTGGCATAGCCGAGGCCCAGCGTGCGGTATTCATAGGAGAGGCGGGCAATTTCCTTCGAGGGGAACTGCGCCATCATCACCGATATTTCCAGAACGATGGTCCAGAGCCGCGCGGTGTGCTCATAGCCGGCAATATCGAATTTGCCATCCTTGCCGCGATAGGTGAGGAGGTTGATCGACGCCAGATTGCAGGCCGTGTCGTCCAGGAACATATATTCCGAGCACGGATTGGAGGCGCGGATCGGACCAGCCGCCGGGCATGTGTGCCAATCGTTCATCGTCGTGTTGAAATGCAGGCCCGGATCGGCCGAAGCCCAGGCGGCATAACCGATCTTTTCCCAAAGATCGCGTGCCTTGAGGCTCTTCATCACACGCCCGTCCTTGCGGGCCGTCAGGTTCCATGAACCATCATTCTCCACGGCGCGCAGGAACTCGTCCTTGAGCGAAACCGAATTGTTGGAGTTCTGGCCGGCAACCGTCAGATAGGCTTCCGAGTCCCAGTCGGTGTCATAGGTCTTGAAGTCGATATCCGTGTAACCCTGCCGCGCGAACTGAATGACGCGCTGGATGTAGTTTTCAGGAACCTGGTTCTTCTTCGCGGCCTTGATCTCGCGCTTCAATGCGGGGTTCTTGAGCGGATCGTAGCAATCGCCATTGTCCGCCTCGCAATTGACGCAGGCCTTCATGATGGCGGCAAGATGCTGCTTGACGATCTTCGAGCCGGTGACGAGAGCCGCCACCTTCTGCTCTTCCTTGACCTTCCAGTCGATATATTCCTCGATATCGGGGTGATCGACATCGACGACGACCATCTTGGCCGCGCGGCGGGTGGTGCCGCCGGACTTGATTGCGCCGGCAGCACGGTCGCCGATCTTGAGGAAGGACATGAGGCCGGAGGAGCGGCCGCCGCCCGAAAGCTTTTCGCCTTCGCCGCGCAGATGCGAGAAGTTGGAGCCGGTGCCCGATCCGTATTTGAACAGTCGCGCTTCGCGCACCCATAGGTCCATGATGCCGCCTTCATTGACCAGATCGTCGGCGACGGACTGGATGAAGCAGGCATGCGGCTGCGGGTGTTCATAGGCGGATTTGGATTTCGTCAGCTTGCCGGTATCCGGATCGACGTAATAGTGACCCTGGCCCGGACCATCGATGCCATAGGCCCAATGCAAGCCGGTGTTGAACCATTGCGGGGAATTCGGCGCCACGCGCTGCGTCGCCAGCATATAGGCAAGCTCGTCGCGGAAGGCGAGGGCGTCGGCCTCGCTGTCGAAATACTTGCCCTTCCAGCCCCAATAGGTCCAGGTGCCGGCAAGGCGATCGAACACCTGGCGCGCATCCATTTCGGAACCGTAGCGCTGATCGGCCGGCAGCTCCGCCAGAGCCTCTTCATCGGCGACCGAACGCCAGAGCCAGGAAGGAACGGCGTTCTCCTCGACCTTCTTCAGGCGCGCAGGCACGCCTGCCTTGCGGAAATATTTCTGGGCAAGGATATCTGCCGCAACCTGGCTGAACTGAGCCGGGACGTCGATATTTTCCAGGCGGAACACAACGGATCCATCCGGATTCTTGATCTCGCTGGTCGCTACGCGAAATTCGATTTCCGCATAGGCCGACTGGTTCTCTTTCGTGAAGCGCCGTTCGATCCGCATTTCTTCGTCCTCGTCTCTATATATAGTGTCCAATCGGCGCCGTGTGAAGACTTGGCGCGTCAGACACAATTCCTCTGATCCCGCCTTCGAATCCGAAAGCCGGCTGCTTCGCCCTGGTTTTCCCGACCGCCTGTTATCTCGGCGTGGTCTCTTCCGGGCGGTTCATATTCCCGATGCGTCGTCTTTGATTCCTGCCTTGAAGGCATTCAACACTATCTGGTGGTTATGATGGCTGCAAACACTAAATATAGTGTTAACAGCTAAATTTGTCCACCTCGATCCTGCTTTGGGAAACCTCCATTTTCGCACATGTATCGCTGCTCGCGGACCCGTGTGGAAACCGCGTTAAAACGTTGTTCTAACTGGAAAATGAAGACCGGCTACAAACTCCGGCCACGCCACCAACGCAACGGATTACATAAAAAATGACTCGGGTCACAGCGTCAAGAATTAGTTTCTGACGAATTTATGACGCAACATCTTGTGTGTCACATATGTGGATAACGGGGAGAACGAAATTATTTTCGGGCAATGTTGCGACGGGATGCGTCGGCGTCGCTACGAAAGACCGATGGATGCCGCCGGCGCATCCAAAGACAATGAAAAATATCAGCCAGCCACGACCGCATTCGGATCGAAGCTGCGCAAGAGTTCTTTCAGGCCCGGCTCCTCGACGCGCTGCGCGGCTTCCTCGCGGCTGAACCAGTCGAGGCGACGTTCGCCGCGCTCCGGCCATTTCTTTTCCTGGCGCTCGAAAAGGAGAGGGAAGACATCGACGGTGAAGTCGCCATTCTCGCCCTCGCACACATCGTGCTTCTCATAGGTGTAGGTGCCGACGGGCACAGGGTAGGTCTCGCCGCGAACGCCGGCTTCCTCATAGGCTTCCGCTTCGGCCGATTGAACGAACGTCTTGCCCACCTGTGGCCAGCCTTTGGGCAGCACCCAGCGCCCGGTGCCGCGGCTCGTGATCAGCAACACCTCCGGTACCTGTTTCTTCAACCTGTAGACGAGGGCGGCAACCTGGCGGACCCTTCCATTCGGGGTCTCGATCCGCTTGGCGGTTACGAGCTCGTCTTGATACATAATATTCAAGGCTTCACTCATTTCGTTGTCTTGCTGCGTGATTTTGGACCGATTCGCGCGATTAGCAATTGTTGATGACCCAAACGGGCGTCACTAACCGGCAGTTGTGGCCATTCTTTGAACAGCAGTGCAAAAATACCACAACGACGGACCCTGGACATGGTTCCTGATAAATTTTCAAGATTCCAAAATGACTAGCACGCCAGTGTGACACCCGAATGAAGGATCATCCGGACGACTTGTTCCGATATCACGTCGAATGCGTGCCGGCGGTCGCAAATGCGACTGAACATGGTCCGCTTGAGAAGTTGGACGCGGCTTGGGCGGTGAGGGAGCTTGGCTGGCTGACCGGCAATGTCCCGGTCGTCAGCCCTTGTGGCCCTTGGTGATCGGTTCCTGATAGACCAGCCCCATGTCCCAGGGAAAATAGATCCAGGTGTCCTGCGAGACTTCGGTGACGAAAGTATCGATCAGCGGACGCCCCTTCGGCTTGGCGTAGACGGTGGCAAAATGTGCGCGGGGCATCATGGCGCGCACGACCGCCGCCGTTTTGCCCGTATCGGTCAGGTCGTCGATGACGAGGACGCCGTCACCTTCGTTCTCGAGCAGGCGGGCATCGACATCCTTCAATACCTTGAGTTCGCCCTGCTCGTCATAATCATGATAGGAGGCGATGCAGACCGTCTCGATCATGCGGATGCCCAGTTCCCGGCAGATGATGGCCGCCGGCACAAGTCCGCCGCGGGTGATGGCCACCATGGCCCGCCACTCGCGCTGCATGCCGGCCACGCGCCACGCCAGAGCGCGCGCATCGCGGTGAAACTGGTCCCAGGAGACCGGAAAGGCTTTGTCAGGCAGTGACATGGCGCGAACTCCATCGATTGATCGCCGAGCGACTTGCGCTCACATCGGCCCGCAATAACGGGAAAACGGCGTGGAAGGCAAGCGGCTTGCGCCGATCCTGCGCTGCCATGCCAGTCGCCTGTGGATTATGCGCCATTGCCACCGGGTGAAACCGGGCCTAGCGCGACATCAACGTCAGACATGGCATGTCCGTCATGATCGACGTGGTGACGCCGCCAAACACCCATTCCTTCAAGCGCGACTGGCTGAATGCACCCATGACGAAGAGCGAGGCGTCATTCTCTTCGATCCGCTTCCTGAGGATCTTGTCCGTGGCCTCGCCATTGGATTCGATGGTGCTCGGCTTCACGTTCACCCCGTGGCGGCGCAGCGCATCGGAAAGCGGTGTCCCGGGGATTTCCATGTTGGGATCCGTGGTCTTCTTCGGATCGATCCATACGATCTCGACGCTCTCGGCATCGACGATCAAAGGCAGCGAATCGAAAGCCGCGCGGGAAGCCTCCCGCTTGCCGTTGAAGGCGACGACGACACGCTCGATCTTTTCGGGCAGGGAAGATTTGTAGGGTACGAACAGCACCGGGCGGCCGCTCTCCATAACCAGCGGGTCGGTCACGTCATTGACGGTATCGGGATCGTTGGGGTCCGGTTGGCCGGCGACGATGATGTCGGCGCGCAGCGCGCTCTGGGTCACGCCGGCGGAGGGGCTGCTGCTCTCGGCGCGAACGATGCGGAACTCGTGCGAGCCGCCGCTCGTCGCCATTTCGGCGTTGAACAGCGCCATGATGGCCTCGGCATTCTCCTTGTGCCGCTGCTCGTGCGCTTCAAACAGCGTGGTATCGGCAAAGCCCGTGGGGTCGGCATAGACGACGGGTGAGGGTATCGTATAGAGCCCGATAATGTGCGACTGGCCGCTGGAAGGCGCAATCAGCCGCGCAGCACCCATTACGCGGCGTGCCTCGCGTTCGCTCCGGATGAATGCGATGATCGTGCGAAATGCCATTTTGGCCTCCATGCGTTGCGTCACTCGAAATCAGACATTTGCATTATACGCCTGATGGGGCAGACCTGTTAGCGTTGTTCTGGTGCAATGATGCAATCATAGATTGCACGGCCGTTTCCGCGGCGACAAGCACATCGAGATCGCGCGCACGGACGACCAGTTCGGTCCAGAAGGTTCCGTCCTGGTATTTCGGATAGGAGCCGATGATCGCCTGCGGATATTGCTTCTGGATCTCGGCCAGCGGCTCGGCGATCGTGCCTTCGCCGAAGGGGCAATCTATGGTGCGGGACAAAAGCTGCTTGCCGACCTTCAGCGTCGGGACGACATTGTCGAGCATCGCCTGGAAGATGGAAGGCACCCCGGCCATGACATGGACATTGCCGATGCGGAAACCCGGCGCGGTGGAAACGGGATTGTCGATATGTTCGGCGCCGCGCGGCATGCGCGCCATGCGCTTGCGTGCCTCGGTGAATTCGATGCCGCGCGCGGCATAGCTTGCGCCAAGCAGTTCCAGCGCCTTGGGATCATGTTCGCAGGGTACGCCGAAGGCCTTGGCGATGGCATCGGCGGTGATGTCGTCATGGGTAGGGCCGATGCCGCCCGACGTGAACACATAATCATAGCGCTGGCGCAGCGCGTTCAGGGCCTCGACGATGCGATCCTCGTCGTCGGGGACGATCCTCACTTCTTCGAGATCGATGCCGACGGCAGTCAGGATATCCGCGAGATGGCCGATATTCTTGTCCTTGGTCCGGCCTGAAAGCAGTTCATCGCCGATCGCGAGCATTGCCGCGGTGATCACGTCATTCGTCATTCAAGTTCTCCTTGCGGGGAACATGAACCTAAATGCCGGCTCGGGCGCGGGCAAGTGCATGTCTACTGCAATCGGGCGACATGGCTGTGGATGAACGAGCAAGGCAGGAGCCGGGCGCGATGCCGGCTCCTGCAGAGCTTGGTGCGGACGTCTGCGACCGACTGTTTGTTCAAGCAGCCATCAATTCATACTGGTGGTTGCGCTCGTCAACCTTTCGTATGTTGATCGTTTGCGTTTCAACCGTAGGGATGCTGCGACGGGATAACTCGTCTATCCCGGCATCGGTGGGAAGTTGAAGCTTTTCGATTGCCAACCGACGAATTAGGGCTTCAGCCGGGCTGTCAATTTCTATCTCGCCTCTTTCCCACCGGCCAATCGACTGTTTGTCGCGGTGAACGGTTTTTGCCAATTCGGCTTGAGTTAGGCCCATTTCTGAACGCAGGAAGCGTAGTTCCGCGCCGCTCATGCCTTTGTCATGGCTTACGATCCCCAATGCAATCACGCAATGAAGCTCGTTGATTGCAGGGATGGTGATGGTTTCATCGCCATCATCATCCAGCTCAACAGCAATCCCACTGATGTAGACATTGCTCAATCCGCTTTCCGTGTAATGGTGTTCACTCATCCTATTAACTCCAGTTGACCATCCGGTCATTCATCGATCCACATGACCGATACAATCTTAATAAGGCATCCTGCCTTAGAAGGGATAACAACGACCCCAATACTTCGACTTCCACTGTTCGGCGTTCTACACTCCATGCGATATCTATAATGTCCGGGACGTGTTGCCGGAATAGGGGCCTGGAACACAAAGCCATTCTTGAGCGCATACAAGACATCGGAGGCAATAAGATTGCGTTCTGCCAGACGCTCTCGCGCATGCAGCTTGTAGGAAAGATCCAGTTTATTGCTGCGCGCTATCGCTCGTATTTCAGTCGTCGCTTGCCCTGGGTTCCACGGCTGTGTGCTGGTCAACATTCCCCCTAACCAGCAGCATCCTTACTGCCAATATGTATCATGGTGATACTTTCTTAATGTCAGTTCGTCAATTGGCGAGAGGGTGCTATTTTTTGATCTTGCTCATCTCCGCGCCGTCGCCGGTGCAGTTCTCGGTGAAAATATGATGGCTGCGCTTGCCGACATGCGGGCGCGGGCAAGTGCATGTCTACTGCAATCGGGCGACATGGCTGTGGATGAACGAGCAAGGCAGGAGCCGGGCGCGAGTGCCGGCTCCTGCATGGCTTGGTGCGGACGGCGGGACTTGAACCCGCACGGCCTGGGGCCGACAGATTTTAAGTCTGTTGTGTCTACCGGTTTCACCACGTCCGCGCGACTATGCTTTTCCTTGGTTCCGGCGCATCCGTCAACGACGTTTTTCACACTTTCGCGCTGAAACCGCCGGTTGCGGATCGCAATGCTCCGGCAATGGATATCGTCGCTTATTGGGTAGATTCGGTCCGCGAACTAGACTAGAACACACCCCGCAACATTAATAAGATGAAATGACGCCCATTCCTGAACAAACAGCGCGCAACAATCTTTGGCTCGAAAACTGGCCAATATTGTTCATTCTGCTCTATTTTGCCTTTCAGATTTTCTATCTGACGAGCATTTCCAATGGCG
This sequence comes from Phyllobacterium sp. 21LDTY02-6, assembly GCF_023554255.2. Lineage (GTDB taxonomy): Bacteria > Pseudomonadota > Alphaproteobacteria > Rhizobiales > Rhizobiaceae > Phyllobacterium. The sequence continues at coordinate 773,350 of NZ_JAMJWD020000001.1, forward strand.
CAGGCCTGGATGATGCGGAGCAGCTCGCCTATATCGGCGCGCTTCAGGCCGGATATGGCGGGTCGCAGGCGCCGCTCTATACCTGGATCAACAGCATGGCGGCCGGCATTTTCGGCATCAGCCTTGCGACGCTTTATCTCGTCAAGTTCAGCATGCTCGCCAGCCTGTTTCTCAGTGTCTATTTCGGCGCGCGGCTGCTCGGCCTGCCGAAGGCGGTGGCTGCGGCAGGCATGCTCGGCGTGTTCATGCTGCCGCAGATCGCCTGGGAGTCGCAGCGTACGCTGACCCATTCGGTGGCGGGAACGACCGGTTGCGCCTGGGCCTTCCTCGCCTTTGCCTGGCACATGAAATCGCGCTCGTGGCTCTCCGCCGCCCTGCTGGGGCTCGGGCTGGCGGCCGGGCTTCTCGGCAAGTTCAACGCCGCCTTCTTCATGGTCGCCATCGTGATCGCCGGCCTGTCGATACCGGCCTACCGGGCCGTGCTCCTGTCGCGGCGCAGCCTGGTGACGCTGGTGGTATTCCTCGTCGCCATCGGCCCGACTGCCTTGTGGAGCCTGGAGCATACGGAGAATGCCCTGGCACGGGCGGACAAGTTCCAGATCAATGATGGCGGCAATTTCATCCTGAGCCGGCTGCACGGCGCCTGGGAACTGGTGCTCAACGGCATTCTCTTCGCCGGCGTCGCGCTGGCGATATTCGGGATCGAGGCGCTGCGCGGCCGCAACAACAAGGTCGTGCCCGACCGGCCGATGCATGATGGCGAGGAACTGGTCAAGCGCATATTGATCCTTGCGCTGTCGATCGTGCTTGTCGGCGTGCTGATCAGTGGCGCGGCCCAGGTCAAGGACCGCTGGCTGCAGCCGGTGCTGTTCCTTTCGCCGCTGTTCTTCGCGATCGTCATCCACCGCAATATTGCCGGCCTTGCGGCGCTCAAGCGCTACGGCTTCGTCGGCGTGGCCTGTGCCTTGCTCGTCGTTCCCGTGCTGGCGGTCAACCTGCTTTATGCGCGGGACGGCAACAAGCCGTCGATCGGCCAGCTCGACTATGCCGGGCTGTTCGCGCAGACGCGCCAGTCCGGCGATTATCGCAGCGTCATGTCGGATGGTCCGCAATTGCCCGGCAATCTGCGCCTTTCGGATACGAAGCTGCAGCCGATCCATTTCGAGATGCCCAACGCGTTGGAGCAGATCCAGTTTCCGATGCTGGTCGTCTGGTTCGGCCATGAGCCGAACCCGCGGGTCGTCGCGTTGCTGGAGAGCGCCGGGCTGAAGCCGCCGGCGGCTACCGAAATGAAGCACGTCACGCTGCCCTACAAATATTACCCTTCGAGCAGCGAAGAAGTGAGCTACTTCATCCTTTCCAGGCCTTAGGCCTCCTCGACGAAGACCTCGTCGCGCTTCTTGCGGATGCTCGGCAGCAGCACGATGATGAGCACTGCGACGGCGATGAGCAGCAGCGTCAGGCTTATCGGCCGGGTGACGAAGGTCGAAGGATCGCCGCGCGACATGATCATTGCCCGGCGCAGATGCTCCTCCAGCAATGGGCCAAGCACGAAGCCGAGCAGCAGCGGCGCCGGCTCGCAGCGCAATTTCGAAAGGCCGTAGCCGATCAGGCCGAAGAAGGCGACGGCATAGAGGTCGAAGACGTTGGAATTGACGCTGTAGACGCCGATCGAGCAGAAGGCGATGATCGCCGGGAACAGCATGTAATAGGGGATCGTCAGGAGTTTCACCCAGAGCCCGATCAATGGCAGGTTGAGCAGGATCAGCATGAGATTGCCGATCCACATCGAGGCGATAATGCCCCAGAACAGTGCCGGCTGTTCGGTCGCGACATTCGGGCCGGGCACGATGCCCTGGATGATCATCGCGCCGATCATCAGCGCCATGACCGGATTGGCCGGGATGCCCAGCGTCAGCATCGGGATGAACGACGTCTGCGCGCCGGCATTATTGGCGGATTCAGGCCCGGCGACACCGGCAATGGCGCCCTTGCCGAATTCGGACGGCCGGTCCGACATGCGCTTTTCCACCGTGTAGGAGGCAAAGGAGGCGAGAATGGCGCCGCCGCCGGGCAGGATGCCGAGCGCGGAACCGATAGCCGTACCGCGCAGGATCGGCGCGACCATGCCTTTCCAGTCTTCCCGCGTCGGCCACAGATTGGTGATCTTCTTGATGACGACGTCGCGGTCGGTCTCGTTTTCGAGATTGCGCAGGATCTCGGCGATGCCGAAGACGCCGACGGCGACGGCGACGAAATTCAGCCCGTCGGACAGTTCGAGTATGCCGAGATTGAAGCGCGGCGTGCCGGTATAGATGTCCGTGCCGACAAGCCCCAGCAGCAGGCCGAGAACGACCATCGCCAGCGCCTTGACCACCGATCCATGGGCGAGGGCGATGGACGAGACCAGGCCGACGATCATGAGCGAGAAATATTCCGCCGAGCCGAATTGCAGCGCGATGGAGGTGAGGGGCGGGGCGAAGACGGCGACCAGCACCGTCGATACGGTACCGGCAAAGAACGAGCCTATCGCCGCTATGGCGAGCGCTGCGCCGGCGCGTCCCTTGCGCGCCATCTGGTAGCCGTCGATCGCGGTCACGGCCGAGGAGGATTCGCCCGGCATGTTGATCAGGATCGCGGTGGTGGAACCGCCATATTGCGCGCCGTAATAGATGCCGGCGAGCATGATCAGGGACGAGACCGGCTCGAGCTGAAAGGTGATCGGCAGCAGCATGGCGATCGTCGCCGTCGCGCCGATGCCGGGCAGGACGCCGATCAGCGTGCCGAGGATGACGCCGATGAAGCAGAAGAACAGGTTCCAGGGGTGGCCGGCGGTGGCAAAGCCGAGGACGAGGTTGTTGATGAGATCCATGGCCCGCTCCTATTGGCCGAGCCAGGGGCCGAAACGCCGGAACGGCAGGCCGAGCGCATAGCTGAAGACGATGACGGAGAACAGCGTCAAGCCGCCGACGAGAAGCAGCGCCGTGCCCGGGCGCATGCGCTGGCTGGCGAATGCCGCCACCATTGCCGTCAGGAACAGCGAGGGAACGAAGCCGAGGCCGCGTATGGTGAGGCCGAAAATGATCGGTGCCGGCAGGATGAACAGGATGCCGCGCCAGGCGATCGGGCCCATCGGCTCATGTTCGACCTGCGTCGATTGAACGATGACGATCACGCCGAGCAGCACGAGAATGCCGGAAAGGACGAGCGGGAAATAGCCGGGTCCCATGCGGAACGCCGTGCCTATCTCCAGTCCGAATGCCTGCGCGCCGAACACCAGCCCGACGAGAATGAAAACGATCCCGCACACAAGGTCGCGCGCGCTGAAACTCAAGGATTTCATTCGTCCCCCAATTGCCGTTTCCCGGCTTTCTTATGACATCAGGGGGCCGGAGCCTGAGGGGCTCCAGCCCCGAACTCCCGCTAGTCGGCGTATTGGCCGGCCGCTTCGATGATCGGCTTCCACCGCGTCACTTCGCTCTCGAGCTTGGACTTGAGGCCGTCCGGCGTTGCTTCGGCATCGGTAACGGGCACGGTGCCCAATTCGGCGAAACGGGCGACGACATTCGGGTCCTTCAGCGCCTTCTGCAACGAGGCGGAGAGCTTCTGGGTGACGTCCGAAGGCGTGCCCTTCGGCGCATAGACGCCGTGCCAGATGCCGACTTCCATGCCCGGCAGGCCGCCTTCGGCTACGGTCGGCAGGTCCGGCAGCGCATCCAGCCGTTTGGCCGAGGTGACCGCATAGGCCTTGATCGTGCCGCCCTTGATCTGCTTGGTCGTATTGGTGGTCTGGTCGCACATGAGATCGACCTGCCCGCCGAGGAGGTCCGTCATCGCCGGGCCCGTCCCCTTGTAGGGCACGGTGACGAGCGGGACCTTGATCTCGTTCATGAACAGCATGCCGCACAGATGCGACGCCGCGCCGATGCCGGCATTGGCAAGGCTGATCTTGTCGCCATTGGCCTTCACATATTCGACCAGGCCCTTGAGATCGGTCGGCTCGAAATCCTTCTTGGCGACGATCGTCATCGGAACGTCGGTGACAAGGCCGACATATTCGAACGCATTGAGCGTATCATAGGGCAGCTTGCGATAGAGCGTGGCGCTGGTCGCCATGCCGATATGATGCAAGAGCAGGGTATAGCCGTCAGGCTCGGCCTTGGCCACCTGCGAGGCACCGAGCGTGCCGCCGGCGCCGCCGACATTCTCGACGATGATCTGCTGTCCGAGATCCTTGGACATCGCTTCCGCCACGAGGCGCGTCACCGTATCGGTCGGACCGCCAGCCGAGAATGGCACGACCATGGTGATGCTGCGCTCGGGATAGGCCTGCGCGAAAGCGCTGCCGGCGAATAGTGCAAGGGCGGCCGTTGCCGCGAGTGTCATACCAAATTTGTGCATCCGAACTCCTCCCAGTGATGCAGTCCCATTCTTTTTGCGCCTTTTTACGTCCGGCAAGGCCGTTCCTCCTTGACCCGCCAGAATCCAGTCCGCGCACAATAGTCTATCGGAAGCGAGCAACCAGGGTATGTCAAGCGTTTCATGGGCTTCGGCTAATAATTTCGACAAAACAATCGGCAAGTGCATTGCGCGAAGTTTTTTGGTGTAGCATGTGATTTGAAACCGAAATTCAGCGAGGTGAAACTGTGGCGAAACGATCGAACGCGGCCAATCGGCCAGCCGACTGGACCCACTCCGCCCCTCTGCTCGTCGATGTGGCCATGGGGCGGCAGCCGGCCGATCTCGTGGTGCGCAATGGCAGGCTCGTCAGCGTCTATTCCGGCGAGATCATCGCCGGCGTGGACATCGCGGTCGTCGCCGGGCGCTTTGCCTTCGTCGGGGCGGGCGCGCAGCATTGCATCGGACCGACGACCAAGGTGATCGATGCGGCCGGGCGCTATCTGGTGCCGGGTCTCTGCGATGCGCATATGCATGTCGAAAGCGGCATGGTCACCGTCACCGAGTTCACGCGGGCGGTCGTTCCGCATGGCACGACTTCCATGTTCATCGATCCGCATGAAATCGCCAATGTCCTCGGCATCGAGGGCGTAAGGCTGATGCACGACGAAGCGCTGGCCATGCCCATCAACGTCCATGTGCAGATGCCGAGCTGCGTTCCGTCCGCGCCCGGCCTCGAAAATGCGGGGGCGGCGATCAGCCCGCAGGACATAGAAGAAGCCATGACCTGGCCCAACATCGTCGGCCTCGGCGAAGTCATGAATTTTCCCGGCGTCGCCGCCAATGACGCCACCATGCGCGGCGGCATCGATGCGACGGTGCGGGCAGGCAAGACGGTCGGCGGGCATTATGCGGCGCCGGAGCTCGGAAGGGCGTTCCATGGCTACGTGGCCGGCGGTCCCGAGGACGACCACGAGGGCACGCGCATGGAAGACGCGATCGCCCGCGTGCGCCAGGGCATGCGGGCCATGCTGCGGCTCGGATCGGCATGGTATGACGTTGCCAGCCAGATCAAGGCGGTCACCGAACAGGGGCTCGATCCGCGCAATTTCATCCTCTGCACCGATGACAGCCATTCCGGCACGCTGGTCAATGAAGGCCACATGGACAGGGTGGTGCGCCACGCCATCGCCCAGGGCCTCAAGCCCGTCACGGCCATTCAGATGGCAACGCTCAACACGGCGCAGCATTTCCGGCTGGAGCGCGAGATCGGTTCGATAACGCCGGGGCGTCTCGCCGATTTCCTCATCGTCTCCGACCTTGCCAATCTCACCATCGACCGGGTCTATGCAAGGGGCGTACTGGTGGCGGAGCGCGGCAAGCTGCTCATCGACATACCCGCCTATGATTATCCTTCCTATGCACGGAACACGATCAAGCTCGGCAAGACCCTGCGCGCCAGGGATTTCGACATCGCGGCGCCGAAACCCGGCAAGACCGCAACGGCGCGCGTCATCGGCGTCATCGAAAACCAGGCTCCGACGCGGGCGCTCGAAGCCGAACTCGCGATTTCCGACGGCGTGGTGCAGATGGACCGCCGCAACGACATCTGCCAGATCGCCCTCGTCGAGAGGCATCGCGGCACGGGAAAGGTCGTCAACGGCTTCGTTTCGGGCTTCGGCTATACGCTCGACTGCGCCATCGCCTCGACCGTCGCCCATGACAGCCATCACATGATCGTCGTCGGCACCAACAAGGAGGACATGGCCAAGGCCGCCAATCGTCTCGGCGAAGTCGGTGGCGGTGTCGTCATCTACTCGAAGGGACGGGAACTGGCGCTGGTTGAAATGCCGATCGCCGGCCTGATGTCGGATGAAAGAGCCGAAGTGGTTGCCGCCAAGGCGGACAAACTCGTCGCTGCGATGCGCGCCATGGGCTGCAGCCTGAACAATGCCTACATGCAGCATTCGCTGCTGGCGCTCGTGGTCATTCCGGAATTGCGTATTTCCGATTTGGGGATTATCGACGTCAGAACTTTCAAGAAGGTTGAACTGTTTCTATGACTGCCTTTACCGATCATGTGGCGCGCGCCGCCGACAAGATGCGCACGCTGTTTCCCGAGACACCCCTGCAACTCAATCATTATCTGTCGCAGAAATATGGTGCGCATATATGGTTGAAGCGCGAGGATCTTTCGCCGGTCCGCTCCTACAAGATACGCGGCGCGTTCAATTTCATATCGCAATATCTCGCCGCCCATAGGGATGGCGACGCCTCGTTCGTCTGCGCCTCCGCCGGCAACCATGCCCAGGGCTTTGCCTTCATCTGCCGGCACTTCAACCGGAAGGGCGTGGTTTTCATGCCCGTCACCACGCCGCAGCAGAAAATCGACAAGACACGCAGTTTTGGCGGCGAATTCATTGAAATCAGGCTGGTCGGCGATATTTTCGACCAATGCTACGCCGCTGCGCGCGATTATTCCGAACAGACCGGCGCAATCATGGTGCCGCCCTTCGACCACGCGGACATCATCACCGGCCAGGCCACCGTCGCCTACGAGATCTCGCGCGAGCTGCCGGAGAAGAGCCGCCCGGACCTGATGATCCTGCCCGTCGGCGGCGGCGGGCTCTCCGGCGGCGTTACCCGCTACCTCGCGGATATCGGCTGGAAGACGCAATTCCGCTTCGTCGAACCGGCGGGCGCGCCCAGCCTGAAGCGCAGCCTCGAAGCCGGCAAGCGCGTGCGCCTCGATGCGGTGGACAATTTCGTCGATGGCGCGGCGGTCGGTGAGATCGGCAAGGAAAACTTCAAGCTTCTCAAGCACTTCCGGCCGGAAGATGTGACATTGATTCCGGAAAATCGATTGAGTTCGACCATTCTCGAAATGCTCAACATCGAGGGCATCGTCGTCGAACCCGCCGGGGCGCTCGCCATCGACGCCTTGAAGGATTTCAAGAAGGGCGATCTTCGCGGCAAGCATGTGGTTCTGGTCATATCCGGCAGCAATTTCGATTTCGAGCGCTTGCCGGAACTGAAGGAGCGGTCGCAGCGCTATGAGGGCCTGAAGAAATATTTCATCTTCCGCTTTCCGCAGCGGCCCGGCGCATTGCGCTCCTTCCTCGACCTGCTCGGCCCGGAAGACGATGTCGCGCGGTTCGAATATCTGAAGAAGTCGGCCCGCAATTTCGGTTCCGTCCTCATCGGCATCGAAACCAGGCACAGGAGCAATTTCGATGCACTGTTCAAGCGCTTCGACGAAGCGGGCTGGGCCTATCAGGACATTACGGAAAACGATGCGATTGCGGGATTGATCATCTAGGCCGAAATTGATGAGCCGAACGCAGAAGACATGGATCGTGCTATTCCGCGGCGTCGGCGGCGATACGCTCCTGCCGGTCAAGCCGCTGCGCGAGGCGCTGACGGAAGCGGGTTTCGACAATGTCCGCACCTTTATCAATACGGGCAATGTCGTCCTGACGTCCGGCGACCGGCCGGAAAAGATCATCGCGCGCATCGCGCCGGTGGTGCTCCGGGAATTTCAGTTCGCCAAGGCCATTCTTGTCGCGGATCTCGCCGAATGGCAGCGATTGATCGACGAAAATCCGTTTCCCGCCGACGTGCCGCAATATCTGCATGCGTTTCTGATGGAGCGGGAACCGGCGGCGGAGGCCGTGGAGGCGCTGCGGGCGAAGGTGAGGGGAACCGAACAATTCAGCATCAGGGGGCGCGTGCTCTATTATTACACGCCGGACGGTTTCTCGAATTCCAGGCTGCATACCAAGATCGAGCGCACGCTCGGCCTGTCGGTGACGGCCCGCAACTGGAACAGCGTCCTCAAGCTGCACGCACTTGCTTCCGGGCTGCAATCGCCTCGCGCAGGGTCGTGAAAATATTCGGGTCCGCGCATTGCGCAACATTGAAGCGCATGAACGACTGCGCCGTCTGCGAGGCGCTGAACACGTTGCCCGGAGCGAAGACCACACCGCGGGCAAGGCCGAAACGGGCAATTTCGGCGGCATCCACGCCGTCGGGCAGCCGGCACCACAGGAAAATGCCGCCGCGCGGCTCGATCCAGGGTTCGATCCCCATTGTATGAAGGCGGGCACGCGTCTCGTTCATGGCGCGGGCGAGGCGGGCGCGCAATTGCTCCATGTGCTTGCGATAGGTGCCGTCCTTGAGCATCAGCAGCACGAGCTCGGAAGCCAGCGTGCCGCCGCCGAAGGATGTGGCGATGCGCAGGTCGACAAGCGGTTCGATCCAGTCGCGGCGCGCCGCGATGAAGCCGCAGCGGAACGACGCCGACAGCGATTTCGAGAAACTGCCGATGTGGATCACCCGCTCCAGCCCGTCGAAGGCGGCAAGGCGGGGCGCTGGCTCCTGTTCGAAATCGGCGAAGATATCGTCTTCGATGATGGTCAGACCGTGCTGCTCGGCCAATTTCAGCAGCCGATGCGCGACGACCGGCGACAGCGTTGCCCCGGTCGGATTGTGAATGGCCGAGTTGGTGATGTAGAGGCGCGGCCTGTGCTCCGCCAGCGCCTGGCTGAACTTGTCGAGATCAGGCCCGGCAGGGGTATAGGGCACGCCGACGATGGTTGCGCGGTGCGCCTTCAGCAGGGCGCGGAAGTTGAAATAGCAGGGATCGTCGACAATCACCGCGTCGCCCGGTTCGATCAGCAGCCGGCAGAGCAGGTCGATCGCCTGCGTGCCGGATTCCGTCAGCAATATCTGGCCGGGCATGGCCTCGATGCCGCGCTCGGCCAGCCGCCGCACCAGAAGCTGGCGCAGCGGCTGCAGGCCCTGCGGCGTCGAATAGTCGGTGAGGCTGGCGCTCGGCGCCTTGGCCAGCGAGCGCATGGCGCGGCGGATGGCCTGTTCGGGCATCAGCCCGGATGGCAGCCAGCCGCAGCCCGGCATGGAGGCGCCGCCATCGGCTTCGAGCGAGCTGCGCGAAACCCACAGCGGATCGATCGCGCGATCGAGCTTCGGCTCCATCTCGGTCAATGTGAGCGGCTGCAGGCGGCCCGAGACATAGAAGCCGGAACCGGGGCGGGGCTGGATGCTGCCCTCGGCGGCAAGGCGGTCATAGGCCTCGACCACCGTCGATTTCGACACGGCCATGCTGGCGGCAAGGCTGCGGATCGAGGGCAGCCGCGAGCCCGGCGTCAGCGTGCGCGCCGTGATGCGGCGGAGGATTTCGCGCATCACCTTTTCGACGAGCGTCGCGCTTTCGTCCATGGCCGGGGAGGTGGTGTCATCCATCTGTACTGGCTCTTGCTCCATGACAGTTTGGTTGAATTGTACTGTATCGTCTCTGGCGAATCCAGCCCTTGCCGCGCTAACGGAAGGGAAAACGGATGGAAAGACATGACATCGCAAGACATGACATCGAAGGACACGGACAAGGTCGCCAGCGGCTGGATCAATGGCTTCATCGGCGTGCTCGTCTTCAGCGGTTCGCTGCCGGCGACGCGCGTTGCGGTGGCGGATTTCGATCCGATCTTCCTGACGGCGGCACGCGCCTCGATCGCCGCGCTGTGCGGCCTGGCGCTGCTGCTGGTGTTTCGCGAGAAGCGGCCGACGCGGCAGGATCTCGGCTCGCTGCTGGTCACGGCGCTCGGTGTCGTCGTCGGCTTCCCGCTGCTGACGGCGCTGGCGCTGCAGCATATAGACGCCGCGCACTCGATCGTGTTCATCGGCCTGCTGCCGCTGGCGACGGCGATATTCGGCGTGCTGCGCGGCGGGGAGCGCATGCGGCCGATGTTCTGGCTGTTCTCCTGCCTCGGCAGCCTGCTCGTCGCCGGTTTCGCCCTGATGCAGAATTCCGGCGCCTCGATGACGGGCGACCTGCTGATGTTCGCGGCGGTGCTCGTTTGCGGCCTCGGTTATGCGGATGGCGCGCGGCTGTCGCGCCGGCTCGGCGGCTGGCAGGTCATTTCCTGGGCGCTGGCGCTGTCGCTGCCGCTGATGCTGCCTTTGTCGCTGGCGCTGCTGCCATCGGACTGGGGCGGCATCGGCGCTCCGGCCTGGTTCGGCCTGTTCTACGTCTCGATGTTCTCGATGCTCATAGGCTTCATCTTCTGGTATCGCGGCCTGGCGCAGGGAGGCATAGCGGCGGTCGGCCAATTGCAGCTGCTGCAGCCGTTTTTCGGGCTGCTCCTCGCGGCGACCCTGTTGCGTGAGCCGGTGGGCTGGCAGATGGTGCTCGTCACCCTCGCGGTCATCCTCTGCGTCGCCGGGGCCAAGCGGTTCGCCAGGGCCTAGCATTTTTCGGGGCCTAGCATTTTTTGGGGCCTAAACGGCGCCGCAGGGTGCGCCGCACAATAAATCATTTGCATTTTCGCGCGGATGAGCCCATATGCGGTCCAGGCGCTTGAACCGGCACAGGCTGGTTTTCCTTTTATGGACTTCGTGGCGTCTTAGTCTCAATCGCGCGATGCGATGGGCACGGCTGCGCAAGTCGCATGGAATTTTCATTCCCGCGTCTCGTCGTTTATCAAATATTACGCACACAGGTTGCGCCCTGTCTGACACATTGACGGTCATGCACAACCATGCCCGCTGAAAGAAGAATTGAATTGGAAACTACAGAAAAAACCGGCTTTGCCGCCATGGGTCTCAACCCCGTCCTCCTGAAGGCGCTTGAAGCAGCCGGGATGGACCAGCCGAAGCCGATCCAGGAACAGGCGATACCGGCGCAGCTGGCCGGCAAGGACGTTCTCGGCATCGCCCAGACCGGCTCCGGCAAGACCGCGGCCTTCAGCCTGCCGATCCTGCAGAAGATCATCACCATCGGCGACAAGCGCAAGGGCAAGACCTGCCGCGCGCTCGTTCTCGCGCCGACGCGCGAGCTTGCCGTGCAGATCGAAGAGACCGTGCGCAAGCTGTCGAAGGGCGCCCATATCTCCACCGCTCTCGTCCTTGGCGGTGTTTCGCGCGGCGCGCAGATCAACAGGATGCAAGGCGGCGTCGATGTTCTCATCGCCACGCCCGGCCGCCTGACCGACCTCGTGCGCGACAATCGCGTCGATCTGTCGGAAACGCGCTGGCTGGTGCTCGACGAAGCCGATCGCATGCTCGACATGGGCTTCATCAATGATGTGAAGCGCATCGCCAAGGGCACGCATCGCGACAGGCAGACGGCGCTGTTCTCCGCCACCATGCCGAAGGAAATCACCGCGCTGGCCGAAAGCCTGCTGCGCGATCCGATCCGCGTCGAGGTTGCCCCGCAGGGCACCACCGCCGCCGAGATCAAGCAGGTCGTCCACATGGTGCCGACCCGGCAGAAGAAGCAGATGCTTTCGGCGCTCTTGAAGGATGAGAGCCTCTCCTCCGTCATCGTCTTCACCCGCACCAAGCACGGCGCCGATGCCGTGACCCGCGTCCTCGACAAGGATGGCTACAGCGTTGCCGCGATCCATGGCAACAAGTCGCAGAATGCGCGCCAGCGGGCGCTGAACGGCTTCAAGGACGGTTCGGTCCGCATTCTCGTCGCCACCGATATCGCCGCGCGCGGCATCGATGTCGTCGGCATCAGCCATGTGATCAATCTCGACCTGCCGGACGAGCCGGAAAGCTATGTGCACCGCATCGGCCGCACCGGCCGCAACGGCGCTTCGGGCAATGCGATCACGCTTTACGATCCGGCCGAGGAAGGCTCCAAGTTCAAGGCGGTCGAGCGCGTGACGCGCCTGCGCCTCCCGGTCGTCGATTCGCCGGTCGATCTTGCGAGCCTGCCGGCGCGCGCCGCCAATAATGACCAGCGCCCGGCCCGGCGCGATGCCCCGAAGCCCGCATCGGCCAAGAAGCCGCATCGCGGCCAGGGCAATGGTAGCGGCAAGCCGCGCCAGGAAAGCGGCGAGAAGATCTGGAGCAATGATGGTGCTCCGGCGCAGAAGCGGCCTTTCCGCCGCAACCGCAAGTCGTTCGGCAACAAGGCGGCCTGATCCCGCCGCCATTCTATCCAACGCCATTCTATCCCCCGCCATTCTATCCAACGCCGTCCCCGGACCATCCGGGGGCGGCGTTTTCCATGATCCGGCGGTTATTTCTTTGCTTGAACGGATCGTCATGGGCACATAGGTTCAAGTCTCGCATTTGAAGGATTTGCCCATGTTTGATTCTGTGATCGATGCCATCGGAAACACGCCGCTCATTCGTCTGAGGAAAGCTTCCGAACTCACGGGCTGCGAAATCCATGGCAAGGCCGAGTTTCTCAATCCCGGCCAGTCCGTCAAGGATCGCGCCGCGCTCTACATCATTCGCGATGCGGAACGGCGCGGCCTGTTGAAGCCCGGCGGCGTCATCGTCGAGGGCACGGCCGGCAATACCGGCATCGGGCTCAGCATGGTCGCCAAGGCGCTCGGCTACCGCACCGTCATCGTCATCCCCGAGACGCAGAGCCAGGAGAAGAAGGACGCGCTGCGCCTGCTCGGCGCCGAGCTCGTCGAGGTGCCCGCCGTGCCCTACAAGAATCCCGACAATTACGTGAAGGTCTCCGGCCGCCTCGCCGAACAGATGGCGAAATCCGAGCCGAACGGCGCGATCTGGGCCAACCAGTTCGACAATGTCGCCAACCGGCAGGCGCATGTGGAAACCACGGCGCCGGAAATCTGGCGCGACACCGGCGGCAGGATCGATGGCTTCGTTTCCGCCGTCGGCTCCGGCGGCACGCTCGCCGGCGTTGCCGAGGGACTGCGCGCCCAGCGGCCGGATATCAAGATCGCGCTGGCCGATCCCTTCGGCGCGGCGCTGTTCTCCTATTATACGACCGGCGAATTCCAGTCCGAGGGCGGCTCGATCACCGAGGGCATCGGCCAGGGCCGGGTGACGGCCAATCTCGAAGGCTTCAAGCCGGACTATTCCTACCGGATACCCGATGCCGAAGCGCTGGAGATCGTCTTCGATCTCGTGCAGGAGGAGGGGCTGTGCCTCGGCGGGTCGACGGGCATCAATATTGCCGGCGCCATCCGCCTTGCGCGCGATCTCGGCCCCGGCCACAGCATCGTGACGATCCTTTGCGATTATGGCAATCGCTACCAGTCGAAGATGTTCAATCCGGAATTCCTGCGCTCCAAGGAGCTTCCCGTTCCAGCCTGGATGGAAGCGACGAGCGAGATTTCCGTCCCGTTCGAGAACAGATGATGGCTTTCGATTCAGGCATATTGTTCCGCGACGATTCCTACCTGCAGGAGACGCCGGCGCGCGTCATTGCCGTCAATGAGCGCGGCGGCATCATCACCGACCGCACGATCTTCTACGCCACGTCCGGCGGACAGCCCGGCGATAGCGGCCTGATGCTCCGCGGCGACGGTTCCGAAATCCGCATCGCGACGACGGTGACCGGCGAGACGAAGGAGGAGATCATCCACATCGCCGATGCCGGCCAGCCGCTGCCGGCCGTCGGCGAGGATCTCGTGCTGCGTATCGACTGGGAGCGCCGCTACAGGCTCATGCGCATGCACTCGGCCTGCCATCTTCTCAGCGTCGTCTGCCCGTTCCCGATCACCGGCGCCGCGGTCGGCGAGGATGACAGCCGGGTCGATTTCGACCTGCCGGATGCGGGTTTCACCAAGGAAAGCGTTACCGAACGGCTGATGGAACTGGTGCGCGCCGACCAGCCGATCTTCACCCGCTGGATAACGGACGAGGAACTGGCGGCCAATCCCGGGCTGATAAAATCCAAGAATGTGCGCCCGCCTGTCGGGACGGGCCGGATCCGGCTCGTCTGCATCGGCGAAAACGGCATCATCGACTCGCAGCCCTGCGGCGGCACCCATGTCGCCTCGACGGGCGAGGTCGGCGAAATCCATATCGGCAAGATCGAAAAGAAGGGCAAGGAAAACCGGCGGTTCCGCATCCGCTTCGGCGCCTTGCCGGAAGGAGCATAGAGTGAGCGAGAAAAGTCCCTTCGTGGTTTCGGCCGACTGGCTGCAGGAGCGGCTGCAACAGCCCGGCCTGACGATCCTCGACGCATCCTGGTATTTCCCCTTCCAGAACCGCGACGCCAAGGCCGAATACGACGCCGCCCATATTCCCGGCGCGATATTCTTCGACCATGAGAAAACGTCCGATCCGGCGTCCTCCCTGCCGCATACGCTGCCGAAGCCGGAGGCCTTTGCCGCCGCCGCCAGCAGCATGGGCATTGCCAATGACGATACGATTGTCATCTATGATGGCCCGGGCATGTACACCTCGCCGCGCGTCTGGTGGATGTTCCGCATCATGGGCGCGCGCAATGTCCATGTGCTCGATGGCGGCTTCGACAATTGGAAAAAGGCGGGCAGGCCGGTGACGGCCGAGGCGACGCGCATCGCGCCGACGGCTTTCGTGGCGGATTTCGACGCCGCGCGCGTCGCCAGCTTCGACCAGATGCTGCAGATCGTGCAGACCGGCAGCCGGCAGATCGCCGATGCCCGTTCGGCCGGGCGGTTCAAGGGCGTCGATCCGGAGCCGCGCCAGGGGCTTCGCTCGGGGCACATGCCGGGCGCGCGCAACGTTCCGTCTTCGACGCTGGCCGATAATGGCTATCTGAAGGATCTCGACGGGTTGCGCCGGGTTCTGGGCGAGGCGGGGGTCGATCTCGACCGGCCGATCGCCACCACATGCGGCTCCGGCATCACTGCCGCGGTCATCACGCTGGCGCTGGAATCGCTCGGCCACGGCGACAATGTGCTCTATGACGGTTCCTGGACGGAATGGGGCGGCAGCAAGGAAACGCCCGTGGCAACGGGCGACGCCTGACATGGCCAGGCGCATCCTGAAAACGCGGGTGACGCATCTGGAAATGACCGAGCGGCTGGTGCACGCGGTGCCGATGCCCGTCAGCTACAAGCTCGCTTTGATGCGCGCGTCGAAGATTTCGCTGCCCTTCTACCGTTTTCTCTATGAGCAGGTCGGCAAATCGCACCATTGGGCCATGCGCCGCGATGTCGACGACGCGACGCTGGCGGCGATGATCCACCGCGACAATGTCGAGATCCACGTGCTCTATGTCGATGGCTCGCCGGGCGGCTTCTTCGAAATCGTCATCGACGAGGAGACGCGGATCGCCGAGATTCTCTATTTCGGCCTCGTCCCGGAATTTCAGGGGCTGGGCCTCGCACGGTTTTTCCTCAACGAGGCCATATTGACCGCCTGGATGGGCGACCCGGAAAAAATCAGGATCGAAACCAATACGCTCGACAGCCCGCGCGCGCTGCAGCTCTACCAGCGCATGGGCTTCCGGCCGGTGAGCTTCGCCGATGCGGAGATCGAAGCCTGGGATTGAGGGGGATTCGGTTATGCAATCAACTTGGTTGCCTCATGCTGGGCCAACCTCCCTAATGCTGACCCCCTCATACTGGGCCCCTCATGCTGGGCCCCTCATGCTGGTCTTGTCGAAGCACGCGCTTGCTGATTCGTAATGTTCTGTTCAGGGCGAGACAATGAAGCTGCAGCAGTTCCAGATCGAAGCTGGAAGCCGGTTCACATGAAGCCGGTTCACATAGTGAAGTCAGGTTTGAACACCGCTCCGCGGATTATTCCGTTTGCCGCTCCATTTGAGGTCACGACAATTGCGCCCGGTTTTTGTTTGCTATCCGGGGCATGGAATAGTTTGTGAGCCATGCCCGTCGTGCTTTCTTCCCCCAGTATCGCGACCGGAGTCAGAGGCCCCGCCGATTTCAAAAAGTCATTGATCGGCAGCGACAGATCGGCACTTTTTCGACGAAAGCAAGGAGCTTGCGTCCAGACTGCTGTGCGTCGCGTCTCGGCTTGTCATGCCAAACCTGCAGGAATGTGGAATGGTGTTTGACCCACGCTTTCATGTTCTGGTCACGCATTCCAATCAGTTCAAGTACGGACTGGTGACTACTGACCAGATCGGCGACGTGAAAGATCGGCTCGTGATGAGATACGCGATTCCTTAGCCCCTTTACTTTATCCGCCGCCAACCAGAGATCACGTCGGCTCTTGGTGGTTGGAAGGTTTGGAAATACTGTTCTCAGCGTCTCGTGCCAGTCAGATTCGTGAGGGCCAGACAACATCGCCACCCAGTATTCAAAAGAAAGGCTGGCAATGACATCATTGGTGTCTATTCGCCCAAAATCAGGTACGAACCTGAAAGCTTGATTGCGCACGAGAGCATTGTACTCACCTTTTCTCATTCTATATTCGAGAAGACGCCGCTTTCCACGGTTCTGAGCTTCAATCGCGGCATTGCTTTTATTCGCCAAGTCTTCAAGATATTCATCATGGAAAGCCCAGTTTGTTGGCCAATTCAATTTCATGATGTGATGATTGATGGTATTTCTCAGCGTCACTTCCAGGGAATGGATCGGGAATTGAAGCGCTTTACAGAGGCGGGCGTTCCATAGATACAACGCCATTGTATATTCGAAATCGCGCCCGCCCTCGCGTAGGTATTTTTCTAGGCGGGGCTCTGTCAAGGAAGTTGCAATGGCAGATTGAACATCTTTGTCATAGGCAAATTGGAATTGACTTTCTGCCATAGCTACTCCAATATCCGTTCAATCGCGTATCCCTGTCGCCTCTGTCCATGTTTGGTTAAGCGCTGCGGTGAGCACCAGAGCCCCTGTGCCCGGCAGAAATGCCCGCCAGGGGTTTCGTTTTTCCAGCAGAGAAGTATTTCGGGATAAGCTTGGAATAATAAATCGAGATATATTCCAAGTGGCTTAGCATGCTGTCCAGGCTTTTGAAACGTGTGATTATATTCGGCACAGCCTTCCAACAACCTGATGCTGAGCCAACCTCCCTCATGCTGAGCCCCTCATGCTGAGCCAATCCCCCCTCATGCTGAGCTTGTCGAAGCACGCGGTACATCATTGCCATCTCTCGTTTTCCGGCCCTGAACGGAGCACAACAGGTCCACGCGGTGGGATAGATTTCCGGCCTCAAAAAATATTTTGCCCTGCAAGCCTCTGATTTCGCTCATTCTTCCTTCCGGCTGCCAAAATAAATAACACGAACTTATCCCACCACTTTGAAACCGGGTTATTTTGATTCGGTCCTTTCCAGTGGGGGAGCAGCTTCCGGAGCTGTTTCGACAAGCTGGGGAAGGATGGCGTTGCCGGACGGTCGGAAGTGACAACCCCGACTGTCCAGCAAACTGCAGATGGAAACGGAGGTGGCGCTCTTGTTTCCGGGTTGTTGCGTCTGACAAGCGTAACAATGGCAGGCAAAGACGTCGCGGGCGGTCTTCGGACCTCGACCCTGATATAATACTGACGCGCTGAAGACCGCCCGTCTCCCCCCATTTCAATGACCAGACGCGATTTCGCGGGCGTGGTGCGGATTTTGTGTATTCAACAAGAGACTGCACGAACGTTGGTGCGCCCTTCGTGGTTCGACAAGCTCACCATGAGGGCTCAGGATGAGGGAGAGTAGAGTTTTGCAGGGTTCTAGTTCTGCAAGGTTTCAAACCCAAGCTCCCAACCTTCCCGCCATCAATAAACTTCCCTCATGCTGAGCTTGTCGAAGCACGCACGATGCTTTTGCAGCGCCCAAAGAGAATTGCAGCAACGTTGCTGCGCCCTTCGACAGGCTCAGGATGAGGGAGGTAGGGATTTGCAGGGTTCTAGTTCTGCAAGCTTTCAGACCCAAGCTCCCAACCTTTTTGCAGCCCTTCATGCTGAGCTCCCACCTCCCTCATGCTGAGCTTGTCGAAGCACGCACGATGCTTTTGCAGCGCCCAAAGAGAATTGCACAAACGTTGTTGCGCCCTTCGACAGGCTCAGGATGAGGGAGGTAGGGATTTGCAGGGTTGTTAGTCTGCGAGCTCAATACTCGCAAACATCTCAAAATCACCACCCTGCCAAACACCCCAACCCCCTCATGCTGAGCCAACCTCCCTCATGCTGAGCCTGTCGAAGCACGCACGATGCTTTTGCAGCTTCCCAAAAAAGGGATTGCAGCAACGTTGTTGCGCCCTTCGACAGGCTCAGGATGAGGGTTATTGTTTGATTGCAGGGTTCTAGTTCTGCAAGCTTTCAGACCCAAGCTCCCAACCTTCCCGCCATCAAATTAATCCCCTCATGCTGAGCTTGTCGAAGCACGCACGGCAGCGGTGCCGACCCGATTCCTTGCCAATTCAGGAAGGCCCTCATAGTCCAGTTTGATAAGCGCCTGCTTCTTTGCGCGTGACCACCCCTTGATCTGCCGTTCTCGCGCAATTGCATCGGTCAAGCGGTCGTAGGTCTCGGTAAAGACAAGAGTGACGGGGCGGCGTTTTCTCGTGTAGCCGTAACATATGCCGGCATTGTGCTCCCAGACACGTGCCTCGATGTTCTGCTTTGTCAGCCCGGTATAAAAGGCGCCATCCGAGCACTGCAAGATATAGACTGTCGCCTCCATCGGCCCACCCCGCGCTGTCCACCAATGTTAGCTGGCGTGCACGAGAACCACAATTCTACGAAAGTCGATGAACCGGGTTTATGTGCGCGCGGCGGTACTGCCCTGCGTGGATCGTGGTTCGTGGTTCGTGGTTCGACAAGCCCACCATGGGCGGCCCAGCAGGAGGGGCCGGGCATGAGGCTAGCGTAGGCTCGGCATGGGGGAGGCAAGGGGCGGGGCGCTCGGCCCCGCCCGTGCGCGTCAGGCAGCCAGGATCGTCTTCGGCTCGACCATTTCGAGGCCGAGCGCCTCGGCGACGGGGCGGTTGGTGATCCGGCCCCGGTGGACGTTGAGGCCGTTGCGCAGATGCGGATTGTCGACCAGCGCCTTCACGCCGCGATCGGCAAGCTGCAGGCCATATTGCAGGGTCGCATTGTTCAGGGCGTGGGCGGACGACACCGGAACGGCGCCCGGCATGTTGGCGACGCAATAATGGATGACGCCGTCGACCTCATAGGTAGGCTCCGAATGCGTGGTCGCATGCGAGGTCTCGAAGCAGCCGCCCTGGTCGATCGCCACATCGACGATGACCGCGCCCTTCTTCATGCCCGAAAGCATCTCGCGGGTGACGAGCTTCGGCGCGGCGGCGCCGGGGATCAGCACGGCGCCGACGACGACATCGGCCGAGAACACTTCCTCGTCCAGCGCCTCGATCGTCGAATAGCGCGTATGGATGCGGCCGCGGAAAATATCGTCGAGCTGGCGCAGGCGCGGGATCGAACGGTCGAGGATGGTCACGTCGGCGCCGAGGCCGGTCGCCATCATCGCCGCATTGATGCCGACGACGCCGCCGCCGATGATCGTCACCTTGCCCGGCAGCACGCCCGGAACGCCGCCGAGCAGCACGCCGCGGCCGCCATTGGCCTTCTGCAATGCGGTGGCGCCAGCCTGGATCGCCAGCCGGCCCGCCACCTCGGACATCGGCGCCAGCAGCGGCAGACCGCCGCGATCGTCGGTCACGGTTTCATAGGCGATCGCGGTGACGCCCGATGCCAGCAGGCCCCTGGTCTGTTCGGGATCCGGCGCAAGATGCAGATAAGTATAGAGAATCTGGCCTTCGCGCAGCTGCGTCCATTCGGATGGCTGCGGCTCCTTGACCTTGACGATCATGTCCGATTGCTGAAAAACTTCTTCGGCGGTCTTCACCACCTTCGCGCCCGCGGCCTGATAAGCTCCATCGTCGGCGCCAATTCCTGCTCCAGCTCCGGACTGGACGATGACCTCGTGGCCATGTGCAACATATTCGCGTACGGCGCCCGGAGTGAGGCCGACGCGATATTCATGGTTTTTGATTTCTTTAGGGCAGCCAACGCGCATAACGCCTCCTCATCTGGTTCTGCTGTTTCGGTTGATGTGCAATAACATCACAGAACAAACCGCATGTCCTTGCCAAATCCCCTCGACCAGCGGCTTGTTTCCGCGTATCCTTGCGTGAAAACGACGATAATCAGGGGAAGCTTTCAATAATGCCGCTCGACAGGATCGATATCGCCATTCTCGACAATCTGCAGAAGGATGGGCGCATGTCGAATGCGACCCTTGCCGACAGGGTCGGGCTGTCGCAATCGGCCTGTTCGCGCCGGCTGGACATTCTGGAAAAATCGGGGGTGATCCGCGGCTATCACGCGCGGCTTTCGAACAAGCTGCTCGGCCATCCGGTGACGGTCATCGTCAACATTTCGCTGTCCGGGCAGGCGGACAAGCAATTGCGCGAATTCGAGACGGCGGTGCGCCGCTGTCCCAATGTGCTGGTCTGCTATCTCATGTCGGGGGAATATGATTACCTGCTGCGCGTCGCCGCCAAGGATCTCGAGGACTATGAGCGCATCCATAAATTCTGGCTCTCGGCCATGCCGCATGTCACCAAGATCAACTCGTCCTTTGCCCTGCGCGAGGTGGCGGACCGCACCGGCCTCGGCGTCGAGACCGGCCTGATCGAGATCGCCGGGGGCTGAGGCGTTAATTGAACGATCGTTCAATTAAGTATGGCCGGTTTTTGCACCAGAATGGTCGAATCCTGCACATGAAGGCCGCGATCCGGTGGATGCTCATGCCCGTACAGCCGAATTCAGCCGGCAAATCCGGGCGTTTGGCGCGCGTTTCGACGGCCATGCCTTGTAGAAGACTTATGCCTTGTAGAAGACTTATGCCTTATAGAAGACTTGGCGCACGTCGATATATTCGGAGCGGAAACCGGCTTCGCAATAGAACAGGTAGAACTCCCAGAGCTTCTTGAAGCGGCCGTCGAAACCGAGATGCCGGAGCCTGTCCCAGGAGTTCCAGAACCGGTCGCGCCATTCGGCGAGGGTGCGGGCGTAGTCCTGTGCGAAGACGTTTTCGCGGTAGAGGTCGAGGCCGAACTCCTTGCCGAGGCTCTTGAGTTTCGACGGCGTCGGCAGCATGCCGCCGGGGAAGACATAGCGCTGGATGAAGTCCGGCCGCTTGCGGTAGCGATCGAAGGATTCGTCATTGATCGTAATGATTTGCATGCCGGCGCTGCCACCGGGCTTGAGGCAGTCCCTGACCTTGCCGAAGAAGACCGGCCAGTATTTCTCGCCCACCGCCTCGAACATCTCGATCGAGGCGATGTGATCGTAGCGGCCGGTCTCGTCGCGGTAGTCCTGGAACTTGATATCGACCTTGCCGGCAAGGCCCGCCTTGGCGATGCGCTCGGTGGCATAGGCATATTGCTCGCGGCTGATCGTCAGGCCGGTCACCCGGGCGCCGATCTCGCGCGCCGCAAACTCGGCAAATCCGCCCCAGCCGCAACCGATCTCCAGCACGGACGAACCCGGCGTGATGCCGATATTGCGGGCAAGGGCGCGATATTTCGCGGTCTGGGCGCTTTCGAGATCATTGGCGCCCTCGCTGTAGAGCGCGGAGGAATAGGTCATGGTCGGATCGAGCCATTCGCGATAGAACGAATTGCCGAGGTCGTAATGCGCGGAAATATTGCGGCGCGAGCGGCTGGGCGTGTTCTCGTTCATCCAGTGGCGCACCCGCTGCAGCGAATTGGCCAGCCAGTTCATGCCGCCGGCGAGCTTTTCGCCGATCTGCTCGTTGACGACGAAGAGTTCGAGAAAGGTGGTAACGTCCGGACTGTCCCAATCGCCATCCATGTAGGATTCGGCGACGCCGATCGTGCCGCCGGAAAAGGCGCGGCGCGGCAGGTTCCAATTGTGCAGGATCAGCGCCGCTTCCGGCCCGCTCTCCCTGCCGACGACCTTGAAGGTCTGGCGGTCCGGCGTGGTGATCGTCAGGCTGCCGCGCGGCAGGTGGGCGGCGGCGCGAAGGGCGGTACGAACCTTGAAGGGCAGGCCCTTCAGGACGGCGCCGACATTGTCGGGCGTCAGCCATTTCAACTGGCCGGCAGCATCGGCTACCGCTCGATCATTCTCTTCCATGGCTCTCCACCCTTGAGCTTGACGCACCATATTTGCCGCCGCGGATCAAATGTTCAAGGGGTTTCATGGCAGGACGGGAGCAGCGTCGGGAAAGCGGCATGCCGGATGGCTAGGAGCCGTTCAGGCTGCCGGGTGAACGGTAAACCGCCTCGCGAAACCGGTAAATGGGCATGGGGCGCAGGTTTTATGCTACTAGCGAAGGTCGAATTCCGCATGTTTGAAGGCGGCGCAGCGGACCGGAGGATCAGAAATGCACCTTTACAGTGCCAGTTTCGATGGTTCAGGGTCTTGAGGTATCCGCACAACCATGTTTGCGTCGTCATTGATGAAAGAAATCGCGATGCTTCTTCTGCCCAGTTCCCAAGGTAATCCAGTTCATGCGCGTAGTTATTACAGCCATCGCTTTATTCATGATCGTCAGCAATTTCGTCAAGCTGCTGCAGCTTGACGGATAGTGATGCAGGGGACGGCAAGGGTTAAGGATCAGCTTGGAGGATGGAGCTTTGGTGCTTCGGTCCTCCTGCACGTTGCCGCATGTCTGGTTGTTCTGCTGCTGCCGGATCGGCCACAATTCAAGCCTCCGCAGGAGGAAAGCATTGACGTGGAAATCGTATCGCTTTCGGCTCCGGTCGAAGAAAAGCACTACCTGCCACAGCAGGTTTCTCCGCCTGTAACGGATGAGGCAGCGCAGGACAACAGGCCGGAAGATCGCGCAGACACGTCGACAACTCCGCAGGCAGCACAGCCCCGCGATGAAATGCCGGCGATGGTGAAGCCGTCGCGCATGTTGTCGGAGAAGGTTCTTGACGATCCCCGCAGCCGGGACGCGAGAAAGGAACTGGCGGCACTCGCACCCACCGATCAGGTCGAGCAGCTTTGCGGCCTCGAAGCCATGGCGCAGGTCGGGGCAT
The DNA here is from genome assembly GCF_023554255.2 of Phyllobacterium sp. 21LDTY02-6. GTDB lineage: Bacteria > Pseudomonadota > Alphaproteobacteria > Rhizobiales > Rhizobiaceae > Phyllobacterium. The sequence continues at coordinate 796,454 of NZ_JAMJWD020000001.1, forward strand.
GGAGCAAGCAGTTCCTGCCTGATCGGGTAGTCGCCTATGCCATGGCGGACCCGAAGATGGTCGGGAACGCCTTTTCGGCCGACGGCGCCGCGCTACACAGCAAACGGGATTGGTTCAGGCTTCAATACAAATGCGAACTGACCCCGGACCACAAAAAGGTCGCAGCGTTTGAGTTCCTGGTGGGCGATCCGATCCCCCGGAAAGACTGGGCTGACCACAGCCTTCCCGACGAGGGCGGATCGCTCGACTGATTGGCTTCGCCAGCACGGGTAAGCATCTCGGCAAAAAGGCCAATCGGAACAGAAACTTGACGCTGAAAAAGCAAAAGGCCGGGAGCTACCCGACCTTCCTAAGTCTACCTCTACATCAGTGCCAGTACATCCGTGGTCAAGAATGGAAGTAAACTATTCGCTTTGATCCATCACTACACTGACATTGCGACAGGATAATGACAACATCGAAAATATTGAGCGCGTACGCAGTACCTTATCGCGCTTGCCGATCAAGGTGAAGGATCAAGGTAAAGACCGGGTTAACGCTACCGGACGGGGCGCATATTTTATCAGGCTTCCGCATGATCGATCATGCGGCCGATGATGGGGCCGAGCGCTGCCGGCAGGTCCTCGGCGATCAGGCCATGGCCGAGATGCCGCGCCGCCGCCGCATGAATATGGACCGCGGCGCAGGCCGCCTCGAAGCCGGGCATCGCCTGGCCCATCAAGCCGGCGATGAGGCCGGCCAGCACATCGCCGGACCCGGCCGTTGCCAGCAGCGGCGTGCCATTGCTGTTGATGGCGGCGCGGCCATCGGGCGCGGCGATGACCGTGTCCGCGCCCTTGTAGACGATGGTCGCGCCCGCAATCTCCGCCGCCTTGCGCGCCCGCTCCAGCTTCGAGGGCGTGTTGCCGGCAGTGATGCCGGGATAAAGCCGCGCGAACTCTCCCTCATGCGGCGTCAGTACGAGATCGCCGCCATGGCGGCGCAGGGCTTGCGGCTCGCCCTTGAACGCGGTTATCGCATCGGCGTCGAAGACGAGGGCAGGCGTTTCGAGTTCGAGCAGCGCCCGGCCGAAGGCGCGCGTCTTTTCGCCGACGCCGAAGCCCGGACCGAGGACGCAGGCGGAAACCTTGCGCCCTTCGACGAAGGATTGGAGACCGGCGGCATCATTGCACTCATGCAGCATGATCGATGTCAGATGGGCGGCATTGCTCGCCATGGCGTCGGTCGGCGAAAGCACCGTAACGGCGCCGGCGCCGCTGCGGGCCGCCGCCATGGCGGCAAGGCGTGCCGCACCCGTGCTCCAGGCGCCGCCCGAGAACACGCCGACATGGCCGCGCCGGTATTTGTGCGTCTCGGCCTGCGGTCGCGGCAGCTGCGCCACCCATAGCGGCGGCGCATTCTCGAAGCAGTTCGGCCCCATGGCGGCAAGGGTTTCGGCGCCGATGCCGATATCGGCGATGACGAGCTGGCCGCAGAGTTGCCGGCCCGGATAGAGCAGGTGGCCGGGCTTCTTCCTGAAGAAGCTGATGGTGGCATGGGCGGCGAAGGCCGCTCCCAGCGGCTGGCCCGTCAGCCCATCGAGACCGGACGGCACGTCGACGGCGATCCGGGTGCAGGCGGCCTCATTGGCGCGCGCTATCGCCTCAGCCGCCGCGCCCGACAGCGGCCGGTTCAATCCGGCGCCGAACAGGGCATCGACGATCAGCCCCGTGCGGGGCGGCTGGAACGCCTGCAGCGGGCGGGGAACGAGCGGGCAATCCGCCAGACAATCCGCCCTGGCGCGCGCCGCATCGGTGCCGCTGCTGGGCTCTGCCAGCGCCCAGAGATGCACCGGCACGCCCCGCCGTGCGAGGAGGCGCGCCACGACATAGCCATCGCCGCCATTATTGCCGGGGCCGCAGAGGATATGGACTTCCGCCGCGCCGCCATGATGGGCGAGGACATGCCGGGCAATGGCATCTCCCGCATTCAGCATGAGCCGGTAGCCGCTGAATCCGCCGCCTTCGATGGTCAGCCTGTCGGCCTCGGCCATCTCCCGCGGCGTCAATATTTCATGGCCCATGCGGCGATCCACTCCCATTTCCGGTTGCCACGATGCATCCAATGCGCCGCTCATGCGTTACCCACCATCATCCCACCATGGAGGTTAATCATGACAGCTGCGGGCATCAAGGAACATATGGAAGTCATCGGGGCCGATGGCGTCCATATCGGAACGGTTGATCGTGTCGAGGGCGGAAGGATCAAGCTGACCAGGAAGGATAGCGGCGAGGGCTCCCATGAGGGGCATCACCACTTCATTTCCAGCTCGCTGGTAGCCGAGATCGAAGGCAACAAGGTGCGGCTGTCGGCGAATTCCGATGTCGCTGTCATGTTCGAGGAGGAATGACTGCCGCGATTGCGGCGGGAGAATTTGCGATGACCCATAAAGCACAGATACCGGACCCGGGACCCGATACGAACAGGCCGGTAGACCCCGGCCCGACGCCACGGCCGGAGGAACTGCCGCCCGATCCGGACCCTCGGCCGGGCGATATCCCGGTGGAAGAACCGCCGCCGGAGCAGCTGCCGGACGAAATGCCGGTGCCCAATCCGGATGAGGTTCGCGAACCGCCAAAGCATGTTTGATCGGCAAGAAGTGAGACGGTGCAATGACGATTACGATGGCTGGTGCCGACCGCATTGACGGCGGCGACGATGATTGCCTGACATTCCTGCGCATCAGGATGGACGCCGCCGAAGAGCACGGAGCGAATGTCGCCGCGATCGTGACGGAAGCGATGCGGGCAGGCTGGAGCAGGGCGAGCGTCAGGCAGGCACTGGACGTGCTGGAGAGCGCCGGGCCGCCCGCATGATCGTTCTACAGGCCCCGCGACAGTCCGCGGCCGACATCATGGGCAGCCGGCTCGGCCCTGCCATAGGCGTCGGTATCCGGCGTGCGGGCCGTGTTGTAGCCGCTGCTCATGCAGCCGGCGACGAGCGCCGTGAGGCCGAGAACCAGCACCAATGATTTCAATCCCTGCATCGCATCCTCCGAATGGCTTCTGCCATGCAGATAGGTGCTCGCGGCGCAAATGAAAATAGCGGCATCGCATTCTTCGCCGGAAGCGGCCGCGAATGGAACCTTCCGGGTTGTTTCCTGTTCCATTTCAAAAGCGAAGAGGAAACGAATGATGGACAAGAGAACGACAGACGGACCCGTGGAAAGCGCGACGGACGCAAAACAGGGCAAGCGCGGCACGCCGGTGCTGATGGTGCTCGTGGTCGGCCTCATCCTCGCGATGATCGCCTGGGGCGCGGCCGAGATCTTCGGCGAAAGCACGGATGATGGCGCCAGGATCGATACGTCCGAACAGTCGAGCGGCGACACCAACCAGCCGAACGTTCCGTCGTCATCGCCATCGACGCAATAGGACAAGGATATTCGGCCGACAAGGAACGTCTTGCGTAGAGGGATATTGCCTGTCGACATTCGGCCGGCGGGTCTTTAGTGCCTAGAAACCACACTATGATCTGAAAGTGTCGTTCATGTCGAAGATTTCACCGGAGCCGAGAGTAAAACTGTCCAGACTGCGCGATATCGGCTGGAAATGCTGGGATCCATTTGGTTTGCTGGGACCAGATGCCGGCAAATGGAACGACGAAGCGAACCTTTCCTTTGCCGATGAATATGACGAGCATTTGATCTCGGCGGCGTCGCAATTGCGCAGGGGCATCGCGCGGGATCAGGTCATCGACTATCTCGTCGAGATCGAGACTCAATATATGGCTCTGGCAGAACATCCCTCCACGCGCGAGCGCGCAGCGGCCGTTGTCGATTCCATCCTCGCGGACCCCGAAATCTGGACCTGGCCCGACGAGAAAGGTCGATTTGCGGATTGAATGACCGGTGGTTCAGCTATTCCGGCTGGTTGTGCTTGCGGCTTGCCAGCACGAGCGACCCGATGCCAAGCGCGACGCCTATGAGCGTGCCGACGCCGATGAACAAAAGCAGCATTGTCAACTGATCCATTTCAATCTCTCCCCTTGCTCGGCGCCGCAATCTCGAAGAACCGGGTTGCGAGCTCGTTCAGACCTTCCTGCATCGTGCCCCGGTGCCCCATGCGGTCCATGCGGCCCATGGAACTCGGGCATCCGGCCAAGGCATGATACATGGATTCCTGCCGCGTCGTAATGATCGCGTCGCCTCAGCGCGACGGCTTGTTGTGGCGGCTCTCCTGATGTTCGCCGCGCAGGCGGCTCTGGTCGTCCGGTATCCTGACGCGCGGCCCCGCATTGCCATGTTCGCTGATGTCGCGCGCGGCGTCCGACTTCCTCAGATCGGCCTTCGCGTCGAAATCCTTGTCGGCCTTGCCGGTCTCCTCGCGCTTCTCGATGATGCGGAGCTGCTGTTCGTGGGTTTTCCTGCCTGCCATCGCTGCCTCCATATAACGGGCCATATAACGGGCGAACCCCGGCCAGCGGGCGAACCGCGCGGCCGGGGCTGTCGTGGAATATCCTAGCTCTGGCCTCCCTTGCGGCCGGCCTCGCGGGCGCGCTCTGGATCGCTGGCGAAATTGCCGCCCTGCTGACCGCCGCGGCTGCCTTCCTCGGCGCGATGCTGGCCGGAGACCGTGCCGCCCTTGTGGCCTGCCTGGCTCGCCCGCTCGCGGTCATGGGCGAAATTGCCGCCGGACTGCTGGCCGCCCTTGTGGCCGGCTTCGCTGGCGCGCTGCTGGTCATGGGCAAAATTACCGCCCGAGGCCTGGCCGCCCTTGCTGGCGATCTCGCGCTGCCTGTCGTCGTCCATCGAGGCGAAGCCGCGGCCCGAACGGTCATTGTTGCGTTCATTGTCAGCCATTTTCTTCTCCTTTCACGTTCCTTTTCAGGGTTGCTCGGGGCCTATTCCCCGATGCCTGACCAACCCGCCAATCGGGCGCATGTTCCTCAAAAAAACCGGGCGTTCTGGCGGAACATTCGGCGTTTGAACGAATTAGGAATGAGTGATTACGCCCGCTCCGGCGGGGCGAAACATTCCTGCGGCCACGCTGGAACAGCTTCCGCGGACCTGCGGCCGAACCTGAACAACCAATTGAGCGAGGCACCCCATGACCGAGCAGTTCAACTATCCGAAACCGCCTTTCGACACGCCCCAGCAACCGATGCCGGGGACCGTGGCGCGCATGAATCCCCTGCCTGACCATGGCGAGAATTCCTACAAGGGGTCCGGCAGGCTCGAGGGCAGGAAGGCCGTTATCACCGGCGCCGATAGCGGTATCGGCCGCGCGGTGGCGATCGCCTATGCGCGCGAAGGCGCGGATGTCCTCATTTCCTATCTGGAAGAGGATGACGACGCCAATGAAACGCGCCAACAGGTGGAGGCGGCGGGGCGCAAGGCCGTGCTGGTGCGCGGCGACGTGCAGAATGCCAGCCACTGCCGCGAGATCATCGAGACGGCGGTGCGCGAGCTCGGCGGGATCGACATCCTCGTCAACAATGCAGCGCATCAGGCCAGTTTCAAGAGCCTCGAGGAAATCCCCGACGAGGAATGGGATCTCACCTTCCGCGTCAATATCCACGCCATGTTCTACCTGACGAAGGCGGCGGCGAAACACATGAAGCCGGGCAGTGCGATCATCAATACCGCTTCGGTCAATGCCGACAATCCCAATCCGTCGCTGCTGGCCTATGCGACCACCAAGGGCGCCATCCAGAATTTCACCGCGGGCCTGGCGCAGATGCTGGCGGAGAAGGGGATCAGGGCCAATGCCGTCGCGCCCGGACCGATCTGGACGCCGCTCATTCCATCGACCCTGCCGGCGGAGAGCGTGCGCAATTTCGGCAGCCAGGTGCCGATGAAGCGCCCGGGCCAGCCGGCCGAGCTCGCGACCGCCTATGTGATGCTGGCCGATCCGCTGTCGAGCTATGTCTCCGGGACGATGATTGCCGTTACCGGCGGCAAGCCGATCATCTAGCCGGGCCGCCGCATGACCGCACCCTGGTTCAAGGATGCCATATTCTACGGGATCGACGTGGAGCGTTTCGCCGATGGCAATGGCGACGGCATCGGCGATTTCGTCGGGCTGACGCAACGGCTCGGCTATCTGCGCGACCTTGGCGTGACCTGCATCTGGCTGCTGCCGTTCTTCGGTTCGCCCGACCGCGACAATGGCTATGACGTCAGCGATTTCATGGCGGTCAATCCGAAAGTCGGCACGCGCGAAGACTTTCTCGCCTTCCTGCACAAGGCCGGCGAGCACGGCATACGCGTCATCATCGATCTCGTGGTCAATCACACATCCGACCAGCATCCCTGGTTCCAGGCCGCGCGGCGCGACGAGAAATCCCGCTACCGCGATTATTATGTCTGGAGCGGCGATCCGCCGCCCATAGCGCCCGGGACGGTGAGCATATTTCCGGGCGAGGAGAGCACCGTCTGGACCTATGACGAGGTGGCGCGGGCCTACTACTTCCACAAGTTCTATTCGTTCCAGCCGGAGCTCAACATCGCCAATCCCGAGGTGCGCGAGGAAATATTGCGCATCGTCGATTATTGGCTTTCCTTCGGCGTCAGCGGTTTCCGGCTCGATGCCGCGCCGCTGATCATCGGCGACAATGGCCTGCGGCAGGCCAATCCCAAGGACCCGCATGGCGTGCTGCGCGATCTCGCCGCCTATATCGAAAGCCGGCGGCCGGGCGCGCTGCTCCTCGGCGAAGTCAACATGCCGCTGGAGGAGACGAAGAAATATTTCGGCGAGGGCGACCAGCTCGGCCTGCTGTTCAATTTCATGCTCGCCTGCCACGTCTTCGCGGGATTGGCGCGCGAATCCGCCGAGACGATCTATGAGGCGCTGAGCGGTCTGCCCCAGCCGCCCGAGAATCGCGGCTGGGCGAATTTCCTGCGCAATCTGGACGAGCTGGATTTCTCGCAGGTGCCGGCGGACCTGAAGGCCGACGTCTTCGCCAAGTTCGCGCCAAGGCAGGACATGCAGGTCTATGGCCGCGGCGTCCGCAGGCGGCTCGCACCCATGCTTGGCGGCGATGCGCGCCGCGTCGCCCTGGCATTGAGCATCATATTCTCGCTGCGCGGGCCGCCGCTGATCGTCTATGGCGACGAGATCGGCCTCGGCGAGGACCTGGAGCAGGAAGGCCGCAATGCGGTGCGCATGCCGATGCAATGGTCGCCGGCGCGCAATGCGGGATTCTCGAGCGCCAATGCGAGCGCCCTGCCGCTCAAGCCGGTGTCCGAGGGGCCGTTCAGCTATAAGCGCATCAATGTCACCGATCAGGCCGACGACCCGAAATCGCTGCTGAACGAGGTCAAGCGGCTCATTTCGGTCAGGCGGCGGAGCGAACTCATCCGGTCGGGGCGAGTGGTGCGGCTGACGGCGGACAATCCCGCCATCTTCATCAGCGGCTATGAGGATGCCGATGCGATGCTGCTGGTGGCGCACAATCTCTCGGCGAAGCCGGTAAAGGCCAGCGTCATGCTGAACCCGCTGCGGCAGCAGGAACTGACGGATATCGCCAGCGGACGGAAATATGTGGTGAAGAAGGAGCTGGCGCTGGACCTGCCGCCCCATGGCTATTGCTGGCTGAGCTCGGAGGCGCAGGACTGATGGCATTCATCGGCTATCACGCGTCCCATGAGCAGTTCAGGCCGAGCGAACTGGTGCGGTTCGTGCGCGAAGCCGAGCAGGCGGGGTTCGCCGGCATCATGTCTTCGGATCATCTGGCGCCGTGGAGCATGCGCCAGGGCCAGTCCGGCGCGGCGTGGAGCTGGCTGGGCGCGGCCATGCAGGCGACGGCGCTGCCCTTCGGCATCATCACTGTGCCTTCCGGCTGGCGCTACCATCCGGTGATCGTCGCGCAGGCAGCCGCCACACTCGCCGAAATGTTTCCCGGCCGGTTTCCATGGCTGGCTGTCGGCAGCGGCGAGGCCTTGAACGAACATGTGACCGCCGGCGCCTGGCCGCCGAAGGACGAGCGCAACAGGCGGCTCCTCGCGGCAGTGGAGGCCATCCGGGCGCTCTGGAGCGGGCAGACCGTCAGCGAGAGCGAGCCGATACGAATCGACCAGGCGCGGCTCCATACGCTGCCGCCGCAGGCGCCGCGCATGATCGCCGGCGCGCTGTCGGCCGAAACCGCCGGCTGGGCCGGGCGCTGGGCCGATGGCCTTATTACCGTCAACCAGGATCGCGCGAGCCTTGCAGGCATTATCGAAGCGTTTCGGGGGCAGGGCGGCAAGGGCCAGCTATTGCTTCAGCTGCATGTCTCGCTGGCCGAGAACGACGAGACGGCGCGGGCCAATGCCTTCGATCAGTGGCGCAGCAATGCGATTACCGCGGAAACCGCCGAGAATCTCAGATTCCCGGAGGAATTCGACAAGGCGGCGCGCAATGTGCGGCCTGAGGACATGGACAGGCATGTACGCATATCGGCCGACCCGGCGGAACATCGCCGCTGGCTGGAGCAATATCTCGAAATGGGATTCGAGCAGATCTATGTCCACAATGTCGGTCGAAACCAGTCGGAATTCATCGAGGCCTATGGAAAATCGGTCCTGCCCGCGCTGTCGCCGCGATAGGGGGCCTGGACGGTGCTATTATAGGCATCGCCGGAACTGCATGGGGGAAGGGAATATCTGATGACTGGCTCCCCGGGCCGGATTCGAACCAGCGACCAACCGGTTAACAGCCGGTTGCTCTACCGCTGAGCTACCGGGGAAAAGGCTTCTCAGTCATCAGCGATGTGGCCTATAGCAAAAGGGTTCTGCTTTTGCAAAGGACCATTTCGATTTTTTTCAGCAAATGTGCACAGGAGAACCCTGGCACGTCCGGCGGAACGACCTACATCCTTGAATTGTAGCACCAGATGACGAATTGGAAGCGAGTGACGAAAAGCAGTAAAACCGGCGGAAATGATGCCGGCGAACAACCCCATCACGCGGCAGGCGCCAAGAAACGCCGGCATATACGGCTGTTTGGCCGCCACCTGCCGGTGCCGCAATCGGTGGCAATGCGTCGCACGCTGGGCGGATTGCTCGTCGCCGGCGGCACGCTGGGCTTCCTGCCGGTCCTCGGCTTCTGGATGGTGCCGCTCGGCCTGATCGTGCTGTCTCAGGATTCGGCCATCGTCCGCCGCAAGCGCCGCCAGCTCGAAGTGAAGATCGGCCGCAAATGGAAAGGCAGCCGCCCGGCCGATAAATAGGCGCGCCGACCGCATGGCATTCAGCAGCCGGACGTTAAAGCGCGGCGATGAGAATTTTGATGTTGCGGCACAAAACAAAAACGACTATTCAGAACGCCGCAAGGAGAACTATTCGGAATGAATTTCCTTCTTCTTGTCTAATATGTTGAAATCTTTATAAATTTCGACGTTTGGGGCCTCGTGGCGGAGTGGTTACGCAGAGGACTGCAAATCCTTGCACCCCGGTTCGATTCCGGGCGAGGCCTCCAACACAGTTTCCCGCTTCCGTATCTATCTGATTTTGCTTTGATTTTTCTCAGGTGTGGCAGTCTGGGACGCCATCGCTTCATCAGGGTGTGGCAGTTCGTTCCCGATTTCACCCCAATCGATCCTCAAAACCGCCTGTCGCGCGAGCTTTGATCTGCGGGCATTGCGCGTGTAGATTTTCGACGTCTTTCCGTCCGACCAGCCGAACATTCCCTCAAGCATGTGATCGGTCGCTTCATTCTCGGCCATGTTCGTCGCAAGGCCCTTTCGCACGCTGTGTGCGGTGAGATGGGGAAATCCGGCCTGAGTGAACCAGTCTGACACACGATTGCCCAGACCTTTGACCGAAAATGGCTTGCCGAACTCGGTAAGTAGATAAGCCATGCCCTTCACTGGGTGCATCGCCAGGACGGCCTCAAGGATAGGGTGAATCAGGATCGTCAGCGTCACCGGATGCCTGTTACGGTTCTTGAACACTCGAAATTCGAACGAATCGCCCCGGCGATGCTGAGGGCCGAGCTTGGCCAGGTCCGAAACGCGAACTCCGGTGTACATGAGAATGGAGAGGGCAAGGACGGCCTTCGATGAGGTGCCGTGATGCTGGATATATTGCCGAATCTCTTCGTCGCGAGCTGTGGCGTGTCCGTCCGTCTTCTGTCTGAACGATTGAACGAGCTTTGCAGTGTTGACCTTGACCAACGGCGCCGGCTTGGTTTTTATCCCGGCTTCAAATATCTGCCTCAACACCTTCAGCCGCTCATCGGCCGCGAATGGCGTTTGTTTCTTCCTATCGCGCAGCACAGCGATGTTGTCGGCATCGAGTGCCGATATCGGCATGGCGGCGAAAATTCGTTTGTCTGTCTCGCTGATCGGCTCGAGGAGCATTGCGTCGATGATTGAACGGCGCTTTGATTGGGTTGTAGGGTCAAGGCTGCTGAAAGCATCGCTCTTGAAATACGCGGTGCAGAGGTAATGAAATGTACCGGGGCGGGCTATCTGAGGCACAACCTTGTCATCAGACACTACATCCTCGGGTAGGGCGATCCCATTGCGAATCCGCCAGTATTCTTTCGTGAACTCCTCGCTATCAGGGTTATCTGGAAGGCGCCCCAGGCGCTTCCCATTCAAGCGGAAGTAATACCGCGCTTTGCCATGCCGGTTCGGGTTGTACTCGATGTATGGCAATTCAACAGCGGCCAAATCGTTCAAGCCGATGCCCTCCAGCCTGAGACATCGACCTCCTCCTCACCATCCACCGGCCATTCTGCCATCGCAGCTTCAAGTTCGGCTATCCGCCAAAACTTCCGCGTGTGCCATCTGCGCGGGCGAGGGAGCATACCTTCCTTGACCATTTCATCAACAGTGTTTGGGGCAACCCCGATCGCAATGGCTACTTCAGCACGGCTGAGGCCGAGCCGAGGGATGTTTCTGAGGCTTTCAATCTTAGCCATCGGACTTCCCCCCATTATCCACAGGATGTCTCGGGAGCGTTTCTTTCAGGGCGGCGGAAGCGAGGTTTCGCATGTCGACGACTTTTGACGTACCGAGCTCAAAGTTGCGGCTGCGCTCCACAATCCTCTCCAACGCCTCCCTTGCTTGCTGGTATTGGGCTTCCAACGCGGCGATGCGTTTCTCGGGGGCTTCGAGGCGCGTCGCATTATTGGGGCGACGTGGGTGGATGTTCTCGTTTTTGGGGACATTATTGGGGTCAAAGGTGCAACTCTTTTCCAGCGTTTCACTGTTTGATCTTGTATCGTTCACGGATAGAGTGGCTTTAGCCTCATCCAAAGTTGTAGCCATGCGCCGTTGAACGTTCGATGACTTTTCCGGATCGGCAATCTGCTCATCGATGATGGGTTGTATGTTGGTCATTGCTGGCGCTCCTGATACATACGGCGAGGCGGCAGGGACTTGGTGAGTGGGGGCTTGGTTTTCGCAACCTTGGGAAAGCCAGGCGACTTTATGATGCCTTTCGAGCGCTTCATGCCCAGGTGCTTCGCCTCGCGGCGCTTTGCCTGCGAGATGACCTTGACGTCCGCGGCGGTCTTCGGCTTGTGGCAGCAATCGTATCCGAGCAATTGACCGTGTGCCGCAGTGAGCTTTCCGCTCTTATCGACCTCAAGGCCATCGGCCTTTATATGATCGATATGCCATTTCTTGAGGCCGAGTACCTGGCCACAGCCCTCGCAGAAGATGCCATGGATCGGATGCATGGCTCGCTTCACAATCTGGGCATAGACAGCTTTGCTGAATTCGCGCCGAGCCATCAAGAGGGCCTCCGCGAGCGCTTCACGGCGCGTTCAATGATCCGCTCAAGATCGGCCGCCATCGCCTCGATGGCATTCTCATTCTGAGAGACTTCGAGCTTCAAGCGCAGGTGCGTCCTGTCGTAGACCGCAGCCAGTTCGCGCGAGCGACGGACTTCGTAGGGAGCGTGGAGGGGAACGGACGTCATGCTGCGTCATCCAGAAAATGGAGCGGGTCATAGCCGATAGCATCGGCCAACTGTTCCATCGCTCGGTTGAAATATTCACCGAATTGCTCTGCGCTCATTGCGTCAAAGGCAGTGCTATCGGTCGTGACAAATTCGTCGCCGTTCAGCATCACGTTAATGGTGACGTAGCCGCAGGCGCGCTTTAGTGCGTCGTGGAGGTGCTCCGGCGTGGGCCATTTATTGGTGGAGCGGCAAACTACGGACAGGGCTTTCCAGTATGTCCGATGCTGGGGAAGGCTTCTTTTCGTCAGGGAGGTCAGCCGGAACTCGGTTCCCAACGACTTTGCCATTAACAACTCGGCATCGAACCCGGACACCGGCTGCAAGCCCCTCGGCGTCTTTCGAACGATAATCGTTTGGGCTTCGCGCTTGTTTGCCATGTCCTGTCCTTTCCGGGGCATTCGCGCCCCTTGCCTGGTTGCTATTCTATCACGCGGTCGTACGCCCGCTGCATGATGTCGACGAGCTTGTCCCAATCGACCGGGAAGAACGTCTCCTGCAGGTGAGCGAATTCGGATCGCAGCTCTTCCCAATCACCTTCGTCCTGGACGCAGGCGAAGCGGGTTTCCGCATCGGCGATGACTTCGGCTGGATTGCTGAAATCGAGATCGGCGGCCGGTTTCGTCGCCGGCGGTGGTGATAGCTCCGTCGAGCGTTGTTCCGGTTCGATATCGGTTACAGCTTCGCCGGCATTCTGCGATTGCTGCTCGACGGCGATTTCACGCGTTGGAGAAGGCGGAGTGATATCTTTTGCGCGCTCGGGCTCGTAGCTCTCGCCGGCGATCTCGCGCGCCTCGTATTCATCGGTGATGCCGCCAAGGACGTCGGCGAAGAGCTCGCGAAGGCAGTATCCAGCGGAACGCCACTGCTGCATCCTCTGAGGGTAGCGGAACCATGGAGCCTCATTCGGCACCTCGTTCCACTGCTTGGTGTTCCAGTCCTGTTTCTTGACTGTGGGCCGGTCATCCCAAAGGCCAGCACGCTTGGCGTCGGCAACCGAGAACTCGGTACGCTTTTCTTCGCCGGTGTCGGATCGCTTTGCCTCACACCAGCCCACACCGCGGGCTTCGTCATATCCCGTCCGGATATAGGCAGCCTTCTTGGAACGGCGAACGACATTGATTATGCCGTCGCCATAAAGCGCCGGCCGGCCGCCGATGACGGTGAAGCTGCGCAGGGCTACCATGGGAGGCAAACCGAGCTCGGCGCCAGCCATCACCGATATGGCGACCGCGCTGACGGCATCCTCGCCGGTCTTTTTCCCAACGAGAGCCTTTGGCGCCAAGCCAGCCATTACGACCATCTTGGATACGCGCCAGATTTCCTCGATGGACTGAGGCACGATGGCATTTACACTGCCGCCGACCATCAAGACGGGCGGTCGGCTGTCTAGGATTTGCGCTGGTGCGTTCATGATCAGGCTGCCCTCTGCTCTTCGTAGCGCTCAACGCCGTCGAGCTCGTGGCCAGCGCGGATCGCGCGGTTTGCGAGCTGCTCGACGAGTGCTTTCAATTCGGGATGCTCTTTCAGGGCGGTGACCGCCTTGTCGTAGTCGACGATCCGAGCCGATACGAAGGTACGAAGGGAAACCTTCGACCCTGTCCGGCCTGCCGTTGCATTGCGAGCCTGTGCCTCGCGTTCTGCTTCAGCGGCTTCCTTCGCCAGCCTGTCGGCGTCTGCCTTCTTGGCCAGATCGACAGGATCATTCGGGTTGGTCGAGATATCCTCGGCCTTTCGGGCGGCCTCTTCCGCTGCGCGCCGAATCCTGTCGGCCTCGGCTTGGGCCTCTGCCTGGCGCTGGCGTTCCTTGCGCTGCTCTTCCAGAAGAAACGCATCCAAATGGCGCTTCATCTTCGTCGACAGTTCCTTCGGTTCTTCCTTGAGGTCGCGCCATTTCTCGTCGACACGGCGGCTCTCATCGAGGCTTGGCTGCTTCTCGACCTTGTGCAGGCCAGTCGCCTTGGTGGCTATGGCCGAAAGACGCTTGGCCCAAGCAGCGGCCTTGTCCGCCTGCTCCTTCGTCGTGATTGGCGACTTTAGGAACGCCTCTGCGATCTCGCGATCGCTTTCGAACTCGGCTTTCAATGCTTCGAATGGATCCGATGGCAGGTTCGTCCGCTGCACGGTCGGCGCCGGTTCACCTGGCCACTCCGCGCCTTTGCGCACGGCGTGGTAGGTTCCTTCGCTGATAGGGTTACGGCAGGCGAAGGTCCACACGCTTTCGGCGTCGGCTGGCCTTCCATCTACCAGGCAGACGGTGTTCAGGTTGTCGAACCAAATGGCGACCGTCTGCCATGGCCCGTCCTTGTGAGCGCGCCGGCGGAAGAAGCCGGATTTCGGATCACCTTCCGATACACCGAGCGTTTTCATCTGTTCGCGGGAAAGCTCGCCGCAGTCGCCGGCCAGTTCCAGCGCCTTGAAATACCATGCGTATTGATTGCTCATGCTGCGATTTCCTTCGATTGTTCTTCGGTGAGGTTGAGGTAGAGCCGCCGCAGTTCGGCGCGCGCTCCGATGTCGGGAAGGGGACCAGCCAAGGTCTGCTCGAGGCGGGCAAGCTGTTCGGTCAACGGCAGCCGCTCGAGTACCGCCAGTTCGGTTTGAACGAACAGGTTCATTTCTGATCACCGTGCCCACCGCCACCACGTCCACCGCGAGAGCCGTTGCCGCACTCGTAGTACCCAGAGGCGCAAGAGCGCTCGTAATAGGCGTCCACGGTGTTGCTGGTCTCAGGTGTCCATGTGTTGTACGTTCCACAGGCGGACAGGCAGATCACCGATCCGACGAATGCAGCGATTGCAGCAAACTCTGCTGCGCAGCGGATCGCTTGAATGATGTTCTTCATTGGTAATTTCCCCAGATTGCGATGATTGCGAGAACGGGCAGAAAACCGGCCCAAATGATCAGGATCAGTTCGTCCATCAGGAACCGACCCTGGCGAGCGCGGTCCGCGCCTTCGCTTCGGCGGCAACACAGTTGGACCAAGCCACCATGTTGCTGATGCCGCTGCCCTTGTGTTTGGGATCGATGAGAACGGCCAAGATGCTCTGGCACTGGCGTAACGCTGTGATCAGATCGTCACTGCCCGTTGCCGTTCCGGGTCGACGTCCTGCCTTAAAGTTTAAGTCCGCCAACAGGCTCAGGAACGTGATTTGTGTATTTGCATCCTCGAGCACGCTCAGGTCGTAGACCGGGCCTTCGTCTGTTTCACGCGTGATCAGTTCGTAGATGCTGTCGATGAGGGATTTCATTGGAAGCACCACGTCGCGAGCGCCGACCAGAAGTAGAGAGATGACATGACGACGAGCGACCAGATGAGGGCGCGCTCGACCTTGCGGGCGCGGCGATCCTGACAAGCGGCGATGTCGTCGGTTTCGTCGAGGTAGACCATCAGGCGGCCTCAGCGGTCGCCATTGCCTCGTCGGCAACCTCGTCAGTGACATCACGGACGGTGGCTTCAATGAGGTTGATGCAGAAAACCTTGAGGACCTTGCAGCTCTGATATGCCGAAATTGCTGCTTCACGCGTCATGTGAGCGAATTCGCGGTCACCGTCGATGCAGATGCTGCCGTCACGATGCTGCCAGATGACCTGATATGTTTCGCGGTCGAGAAGCTGATTGAGCAGTTTCGCTGTAGGATTGTTCATTGCGTCCATCCGTTGTTGATGAACACAATGTACGAAAATCATTCAATATGCGCAAGGATAAATGTACGATAATCGTAAAATATTTTGAGCCTGTGGATTGTTCCGATTCGCAAGATTCGACTCGACTTGTAGTTGTGGTTCTGCTTTCAAATAGAACGTAAGGAGAACAAACATGGGATTGGCGTTACAGGCAAGTAGCCGCGTCTTTGCGCTACACATCAGGTGCTCAAACTGCCTGAAGGAGAGCGTACAGGAGATTTTCGGCGGCCAGAGTGGTCCGTCGGACGTCGAAGAGCTGATTGAGAGCGGACTGATTGGCCAGGTCAGATATTCTTGCGTCCATTGTGAAAGCGCCATCGGTCAGTTGGTGGCGATCACAGAAGGGGAAATGGAATGAATCAACGGCAAGTGGGTGATTTCGTAATCGTCGCGCCGTTTGAAAAGCGGGCAGCGGCATCGGCGCAGAAAGATATGTTTACGGCTTACCTGAAGAGGTGTTTCCCCAAGCTCAACTTTGCCATCGCGCCCTTCGCGCCGGTCGATAGTGCCGGCGGATTCTCAGTGATCCCAATCATGGGAGCAGTGGGGGGCGACGGAGAATGCTCCTTGTGCGAGCCTCCGAGCCGATGGTTGATCGCCGAAATTATCAAGGCTTGTGAGCGGTTCGATCTTCCTGAAGTTCGCCTTGCGTCCTAGAATTCAAAGTCATTCACAACACGGCGAACAAGTCCGATTATTTCCACCACAGTGCCTTCATCGGCATGCATGTCCCGTTTGACAACGATCGGCTTGTGTTTTGGATTGTTTGAGCGTGGATGGAATTCAGTTCGATCAGCGTAGATCTCAACCTGTTTGATCGACCACTCACGCGTGTGGCCGCCGTCCCGAGTTCTCTCAACTACCACGACCATCCCATCACGGAGCGTGGCGTCATGAGCGACGTCCTCATAGGCAACGCAAACAGCTCTGTCGCCAGGCAGGATAGGGCGAGGGCGAAGAGCGTTCATCGAGTCACCCTCTACGTCGAATGCCACCTGGCGGGCGCCAGGGAACCTTTCATCTGGGGGCAGGGACAAGAAGACTGGCTCTGATTGATCCATGTCGTCGACTTCCCTGAAGGAGCCCGCCTCGGTTTTTCCAATCACCGGGATAGGCACTAGGCGCGATGTTGCCGGCCTAATTTCGCTGAAAGGATCCGGGAGTTCGAGGTATTCGGCGATCTTCGGAGGCTCCGAAACCTTCAAGCTTCGCTTTCCTTGCAGGAGTTGGGTTATCTGCGGATGAGCGATACCGAGGTGCTTTGCCAAACCGGATTGCGTTTTTCCCGGTTGAGCCAGCCCCTGCTTGATCCACTCCAAATACTTTTCCGTTACCTCATCAGCCATTGTTTGATTTTCGCACAACACATTTTCCAAATCCTTTAGTATTTTCGTACATTCACTATTGTCAGGTCTGTATGAATATCGTACATTGTCGGCATGAGATGCGAACCCGCCCACACGATTATCAAGAAGTTCAATGGTTTGAAGCCAATTGCCCAGGCTGCAAATGTGACTGTCCATTCGGTCATGCGTTGGCGCTCTCCCAGGGAGCGCGGCGGTACTGGCGGCATCATTCCACATTGGCACATGCAAGCTCTCCTCGAAGCGGCGAGGGACAGAGGCATTGACCTCCAGCCATCGGATTTTCTTCCACAGCAGGATGAAGCAGCATGAGCGCCGAAGCCGAAATCAAACAGTTCATAGATCGCATCCTGCGCCTCAAAGAAGAGCAGGACACGCTTGGCGAGGATATCCGCGAGGTTTACGCGGAGGCCAAGGGCAGGGGCTATGACAAGACCGTCCTCGGCAACGTCGTCTCTCACCTGCGGAAGGTCGAGAAGCTCGGCCGGGAAACGCTCAGCGAGCGTGAAGCAATCTTCGAAATGTACCTCAGTGCCTATGAGACTGGCGGTCGGGCGCACGCGCCTGCGCGTACGCGAGAAATCATTGAAGAATTTCCGGCCCAGGCGAAGCTCGTCGAGACGGTAGCTGCCGGCTTGCAGACCGAAATCGGTCGCAAGGCTCTTATCGCGGCCGTCGATATCATGATTGAGCGCGACGAGCAGATCGACCCGGAAACGGGCGAGATTACCAATTCGCCCGAAATGGCGATCGAGTGCGCGGCACCTGAAAAGGACGCCGCAGCGGACGAACGGAATGTTGAAGCTACGGTGGAGCATCGTTCGTCCGCACCAATTTCCGAGACTACTCCTGACCCGCAGCCTCCAGTGGTTGCCGACGGCCAACCAGTACCAAGCTCTTCTCCCAACAGCGTAAAAAGCGACCGGCCCGTGCCAGTCGTCGGTCAGGACCGCAAAGGCGGAACCATTGCGGGTCAAGAAGGGCAAGCCGTCAACAATTTCGAACCGCCAGCATTCCTGCAGCCGAAGGCCGCGAAAACAGCGTGCGATTACCGCCCGCACTGCCGGAAGCCAGACGCATGCGGGGCTTCCGGTCTCGCCCATTGCTATTCGTGCTCCATATTGATGACAGCCTCGAGCGAGGTCGCGTGAATCATGCCGTGTCTGAATTTGTCGTATTTGCGGGAGTACCAAACTCGAGAGAGTAGTACGATCTATTGCCGAATCATCTTCCCGCAAAAGACAGCCGGTTGGTTCGGAGGATGCCTGTTACCTTTGCGACGTCAAATCCGGCTGCCTGTCCATTTCCGTATTGCTCGCCGTCGTCCCCACCTCCCACACGGCTTGAGCATAACTGACGGAGGAAGCCACGGCGTTGGCTTCCTCCGTCCTTTTTCTCG
This sequence comes from Phyllobacterium sp. 21LDTY02-6, assembly GCF_023554255.2. GTDB lineage: Bacteria > Pseudomonadota > Alphaproteobacteria > Rhizobiales > Rhizobiaceae > Phyllobacterium. The sequence goes on from NZ_JAMJWD020000001.1 coordinate 814,833, forward strand.
CGATCAGGGTGGACAAGACCGTCTGCGCGAGAAATCCGATTCTCTTCGTATCCCAGTCATCAGCTTCAAGATTGCAGTCTTGGCTGATGGTCTCTTTCACCTGTTTCGCGCCCTCCGTTCTGCTCAATGGCTGCTGCGTCATGCAAGCAACCTAGCCAAGGATTTTGAGCATGACGTGCAGAGAAACAGAGCATCTCGTACACAAATTAACCCCGGAGCCTAAGGTCGTGAGTAGCGCCGATGTTGCCAGCGGTTATGTGAACCGCATGATTGAAAGAGAAAGCCGAGGGTGGGGTGACATTGGCCCCGCCATGGATCGGCTGCAGTCCAGATACGGGCTTTCCCGCTGGACGCTCAACCATCTCAGAACCCGCAGGGCCAAGACGATCGATGCCGGAACCTTCCAGCGCATCCGCTCGGCCTATCTCGATTTTTGCGAACGCCAGATCGCAAATCTCTCACATGAACTCGAAGTCGAAAGGTCGGTGTATCCGGATGCTCATATGGAGGATTTTGAGCGCGAGGCTTCGCAGCTACTGGCGAAGGTTCGAGAAGCGAAGGAAGCAGCGCCGCGAAGAAAATATCCAGGGGGAGGGCGATAAGAAATGAACGGCTTCGGTATCACCCCACGGCAGCGCCAGTTCCTCGACGCATTCACGGCATTCGAGAACACCAACGGCTATGCGCCCTCCTATGATGAGATGAAGGCTGCCCTCGGCGTAAAATCGAAAAGCGCCATTTCCAGCATCGTCGACGAACTCGAACAGCGTGGCTATCTCTGCCGGCTGCCAAACAGGTCCAGGTCCATCAAGCTTGCGGTGCAGCCATGAGGCTATGCACTCCCCTCAATAGACTTCATCTTCTCAGCGAGGCTCGCATTGTAAATGCTGCCATCGGCCCCGGAATGAACTCGTCTGTGGCAGTTAGGGCAGAGCGCAATTACATGCCTCGGATCGTCAGGGCCGCCATCTGTCAGGCGTCGAATATGATGCGGCTCGAGATATGGAAGCTCGCTAGCTCTCAGAAACGGGGCGGGAGCTCCGCACCCTTCACAGTGTCCCTTGGCTCGTGCCACGACGTAATCCCGAACGTGGCGGCTACGCTCAAAAACGTTAGAGGTGGTTTGGGTTTTGCCTGGGCTTTCGTTTGCAGCAGCCATCGCCAGGGCTCGAAGAGCTGCAAGATCGAGTTCTGTCGTGACAGCCTTGGGAGAAACCACTTCCACGACCTCTGCGACGTTCTCGATCGGCCGCAATTCGAAAACAATCGCGTCGCGCAGATTGCCCTCGCGGTCAGGCGCTTGCTCAATATGGTGAGATTCGTAGACGAGCTCACCTTCAAAACGCAAACCGGCCTTTTCCTTTTTGAAGAGGAGAAGGCTTTTCCCGTCGGCCGAATGGTTCGCGATCGCTTTATTGCCGGCTCTCAGCGTCATGTCGCCGATCTGGCCTTCGCCGAAGTATTCGAACACTCCGTCGGCCCGCGTCCTGTCGGAATACCCGTGTTCAAGCCCTTCCTCGCCGGTAATGATAATCACAAGGGTGTGCTGTGCCGGCGTGATGATCCCGCCTTGCTGCTGGCCCCTAAAGCGCGCGTGAATATCCCCTCGACGATTATAAATCTTTCCGCGCTCAAAGCCCCAGCTCATGCGCTCCCCCTTACATTTTCTACCTTGGCCCGACAGTCACATGGCGCCGATGAATTTTCAACGGGAGAGGCAGCATGATCGAGTCTCAAGACGAACCCGTTAGCCCCATCACCATAGCTCTCGGCATTTTCCTTGTTGCGGTCGCCGCGGCTTGGATCGCTGCTCCCTGGATATTCGGGAAGGGCTTCTGATGGCGCGACTTAAATCCGCAAAGGAAAAATCAATGCACGAGATGAAAACCCCACACTACGTGGAGCCGTTCCTTGCGCGCATCCGCGGCGGCGCCGTTCTGGTCAGTCAGGCGCCCCAATCGGAGGAAGCGACGGCAAAGGGCGACGGCCACCTCTACTTCACCCACCCTGACGGAAGGCCCGTTGGAACAGCTTCTGCCGTCTATTGCATCCGAGAGGGGCTCGTCGTCCCCGAGGGCGACGATCTGTTCGGCGGATCGCAGACCTACAGGGCGGCGCTACCATGACCGAGAGGCTTTCAGCGAGGGAAATGACTGAAGAGCTATCGAAGCTGCTCTCCAGCAAGCTTGACTGGCTTTCACGGTTCTCAACAGGTCGAAACAAGCGCCCTGAGCACGAGCTGGATCGCGTTCGGCGCGAGCGCGATGTTCTCAGCCAGGCCGCACACGATTACCGCAGAGCGACAGAGCGGGAGAGGGGAGCGGCATGAGCGAAAGGCCATTCATGCAGCTGTACGTTTCCGATTTCATCGGCGACACGCTGCACCTCAGCACGGAACAGATAGGAGCATACATGTTGCTCCTTATGGCCATGTGGAACGCCGACGGCAGCCTGCCTGACGAAGACGCGAAACTCGCTCGCGTCGTCCGCATGTCGGTCAAAAAATGGCGCTCCATCAGCGGCGATCTCTTGCCGTTCTTTGTGAAGGCGGACGGCAAAATCAGCCACAATCGTCTGACGAAAGAGCTTCAAAAAAGCGCGAGTAAAAGTCAATCGAGAGCTGCCGCCGGTGCCAAGGGTGGCGAAGCTAAAGCATTGAAAGATAAAGAACGGCACGTGGCAAATGCCAGCGTTTTGCCACAGCATCTTCCAGAAACCAGAGACCATATAGAAAAACCTTCCGGTTTTTCAGGGCGCGCAGGCGCGCGAAAACCAAATGGATTTGTCCCAATTCGAAAATCGACAGACGCAGCACTTTCACTGATCCAGGAGCTCCAACAGCATGAACAATTCCGAGAAGATCGAAGCAACCAAGGCATTGACCAAGCTGTTCGGCAGTTTCCCGCAATCTCCCATGTCCGACCCTGATCTGCAGCTTCGTGCCTATCTCGATGCCGTCGAGAGCTTCGAGTGCGTTGACGTTCTGGCAGCTGTCGAGCGTTTCCGGCAGGGCGAGGTGAAAGAGGTCAACAAGGCCTACTGCCCATCGACGGCTCAGCTCTGTGATGAGGTGCGGTACCGCAAGCAGATGCGGGAGATCATGGCTCGCGCCGGCGTAAAGCCTGGGACGCTTTTGGTGCAGTGATGGATACCGAAATTCAAGAACGAGCGAAACGGATCATAGCAGCGAGCCCAGCGTTGGCTCGTGAGATCGTTCGCCAGTTCAACCCGGCGCCGAAGAAGCTGACCGATCGCCAGCAACAGGCGCTGGACGCAGTGAAGGCATTCCAGACCGAGCATGGCCAGTCGCCGACGTTCAAGGAAGCGGCGGAGCTTCTCGGATGCTCGTCCACCGCGGCGTTCTACATGCTCCACCGCCTCGAAGAACGGGGACACATTGAGATCGAGCCGCATCAGCGCCGCTCGATCACCCTCAAAGCATCTTAATCGCATCATGAAGGACAAGCCATGAAGGCGGGCATAGACAAAGACAAGCACTGGTACGTGGTGCGTACAACCGTGAAGGGTGAAGTGAAGGCTTTCGAGAGCATCCGTAAGGCCGGTTACGATGTCTATTTCCCGCGTCGGCGGGTTGAGGTGCAGCACAGGCGGACTAAGACGTATGTTGTCAAGGAACAGCCGCTCATGCCTCGGTATCTCTTCGTGGGGCAGCCGAGGGTTAATCCTGACTTCTACCGGTTGCGCAACTGCGATTGTGTCGAGGGAGTGCTAGGAGTGGACGGCCGCCCAATCCGCGTTTCAGAAAAGAGCGTCGAGGAAATCTACATCGCCGAGATCGAAATGGATTTCGACGATACTCGCGCAGCACGTATTCATCGCAAGGAGGAACTGGCTTCCGCAAAGGAAAACGCTGCTAGGCAATTCCCATCAGGGCAGAGCGTTTTCGTAGTCGATCCTGCGAATCCGTTCTCGAAACATGCCGGTGTGGTCCAGGAAGTCACTAGGGCGGGAAAGGTCAGAGCGCTGATCCAGCTCTTCGGCAGAATGACTCCGGTCGAGTTCGAAGCGAAACAGCTTTCGTCTGCGGCCTGACATCAAGTACTTTTGAGTATCGTTCGTCTCAAGGAGTGAGTCGCTTTGCAGTTTGAGTATACGGAGCCACAAAGTGAACTTGAACGCATGTTTGGCGGCCATTATTCGATTAACTTGTTTGGTCCAATCAAGCTAGGCGATGACATCAGGTTCCAAGAGTTTCTAGCGCAATGCGCGCCACCGCCCAGAACGCCGGTGTACATCAATTCCACTGGCGGGGACGTTGAGACTGCGATCAAAATTGGCCAGCTCATACGCGGTGAGTGGTTTTCTACCCATATTGGAAGCTTCGTTCTTGATCACGACCGGCATCATGAACACTATGTTCCGCGGAAGCATATACCCGGTCGTTGTTTAAGCGCGGCTACGTTGATCTACCTTGGTGGACGGTTGAGATATTTTGACAACGACGCCAAGTTCGGAGTGCATCAGTTCTCGTTCAAAGACCCTGCCCCAGATCATGTTGGACGTTCGCAAGTACTCTCCGCAAAGATTGCGCGCTTCATAGAGGACATGGGCATCACATCGGAGTTTCTGAATATCTCTACCGCTGCTCCGGGCGATAAGATTAAGCTTCTGGAAGCGGATGAACTTGAGCGAATCGGGGTGGTTACTGGAGGTGAGACTGACGTCACGTGGAGCATGCAAGCGAGAAACAATACCCTCTATATTCGTGGCGAACGGGACTCATTGTATGGTCACCATAAGGTTATGCTTGGCCACACCCGGTCTGGAGGCTTCTACTTTCACGCAGTTATTGAAGCGCAAGGCCGCGAAGATGAACTGATCAGCTTTCCCGTAGTCGAGATCAATGTTGAAGCTAGTTCGAACAACATAGATATTTCTGAGCGCGCATTTCGCGCCGCGGTAGGGATATACGTTAATGTCTTTGCCAAACTCGAGCACAATGAAGCTGCAGTGATAGCTAATTCGATAGGTTTCGGAATTCAAATACGTGCGGCGCATGATGCGGGTATGTTTTTGGGGATAGCACCCATGAAGACTGACAACGGAAAAGACCAGCTTCTAAGCTTCTACAACAATCTTCGGTGAACTATTTATGAAAATATACCGTTTCATCGGACTTAGATCAGGCTATACGCGCATGTAGGATGATTTGATGTTCAGCGCGGACCTTTGGACAGGGGACACTCGCCGGTCAAACCCAACTTAAGCAGCAGACGAAGTGGCTTCAACAAAGGACAATACTGCTTGGCAGTTCCCGGCGCGTAGAGCGTTTTTGTAGTGATCCGCCAAATCCGTTCTAAGAACACACAGGCGTGGTTCAGGAAGTAACAAAAGCGGGAAAGGTCAGGGTGACCTCTCATGGAATTGTTTGGCCGGATGACACCAGTTGAATTCAGCGTTAAACTGTTAGTTTCCGCGGTATAGGATCAGCGATTGGCAGAAATATATCAATCAGCGGCATCACTTAATGTCTCGAGCGACGAACTTGAGATCGCACACGTTAGTCATCTTCTCGAAGCTGAGCCTGACTTAGCGTACGAGAAGGGGAAAGAACGTGTCTTGCCGAATGGAAATAGAATAATTGCGCACACTGGCCTTTGGTCCAGAAGCGCAGAATACAGAATACCCGGTGACCTCGACGGACAGATCGCTGAACTATTCACACCGCTTAGCCAGGATCTTGATCACTGGCTCGACGTGTCATCTCGGTACAGAATACGCATATTCTGCGGACTCTGGTTAAAGGGCAAAAACGAGGGCATAGACCTTGACCCCCAAACACTGATCGAAGTGGCACTGCGAAACGCCTCTATCGAATTTGACATCTACAACGGCGTTCAACGAAAATAATCCTTCACATAGGAAGAAAATCAGTTTATACGCGCATGCAGGATGATTTGATGTTCAGCGCGGACCTTTGGACAGGGAATACTCGCCGGTCAAACCCAGCCCAAGCAGCAGCTTGAGGCAGATGGAGGTTTATTCCTCAAATTCAGTTTCATGCGGAGTGGAGAAGTAGTCATCTCGCCGGTCTCATAAACCGGAGATCGTCGGTGCAAATCCGACCTGCCGCAACCACTTCATTTGAACTTGCAAAGCTTTGCCTGGCGAGCTTGCTCTTTCTCAGCCTCCGCCAACGTTTTGAATGGTCCGACGATCTCAGGTTGATCCGATCGTCCTTCAATTCTGAGATAGAACAACCCGAGACTTGGCGTGACGTACATCGAAAGCTTTTTGGTCTTCTTTTTGGACATTGAGCACCTGTGCAAAATGACCAAATAGCAGTTTCGCGGCTAACAAATCAACCATGCGAGATCATAATGCGCTGCGTCCGCTTCGTAGGCTTCCGCGCTGACGAATATATGCCAGCCGTAAAGGCGTTCTTCATATTCGGCTCCTGTATGCGTTCGTATCGATGAATTGGAACGATCAACAGGTTTGCGAGTTGGTTAGGTACTCAATCAAAAGGGAGTACCATCATGAAGACACTCGCGGAGCTGTTCGAACATACGCTCAAAGATGTCTATTATGCCGAGAACGCAATCGTAAAGGCGCTGCCGAAAGTGTCAGCCGCTGTAAAAAGTGCCGAACTAAAGAAAGCACTGGATCACCACCTTGAAGAAACAAAAGGTCAAATTAAAATTCTAGACAAGGTGTTCAAATCGATCAACGTCAAACCCGCCGGTGAAAAATGCGATGCAACCGACGGTCTTATTAAGGAGACCGATGGCGTTGTGGCCGAAGCGACGGGCGTCGCACTTGACGCGGGCGCGCTTGCCGCTTGTCAGGCTGTAGAACACTACGAGATTGCGCGTTACGGGTCACTTCGTGAGTGGGCAAAGGTGCTCGGAAACGAGGAAGCCCATGTTCTACTCAGTGAAATTCTCGACCAGGAAAAAGCTGCCAACAACAAGCTGACCAATCTGGCCGTCACTACCATCAACAAATAGTCTTCCAGATTTGCAGTCATCCCGCACAATAGGTGCGCCTGCGGCAGTCTACGGGCTGCCGTTTTCATTTGGAGCAATCACCATGAACCGCAGATCAATCCTGGCACTCCTCGGATTTGCTCCCATAGCCGGCGCTGCTGCCGCAATGCCTCGCGCTGCTGATCCGGTAAAGCTGGCAAGCACCGGGGGGACGTGGAAGGTCTAAGGAAAGTCGTCTAGAATCCCGATTATAAAGGATTAGCGTTCGGTGGGACCAACACAAACTTGTCTGTGTTCGCTTTCATTTCAGCCCACACATGATCGGGAATATAGTGGGGCCAAGACAATTGCTGGTGTTGACCACCAGGTCGAGAGATTAAACCCTTACTAAGCAATCCAACCAATCGACCCTCGCCGTAGGGATACGGAAAAGACTGAGTATTTCGTTTGAGAAGGTACGCCATAATTGCGTGTTCCTGGTCAGGTAAGTCGTAGAGTAGTTTTATGTGCCTCGCGATATGTGCACGAGTGGCAAACCAGCTTCTGACCGATGCAATACAATCGATTACTACAAGGATCACTTTCACAAAGCAGATGCCGACAGCGAACAAGAAAATAATCAAAGCGGCCGCAAGAAAAGCCGGTCCAATCAAATCTGCATAGGGCAAATTGTAATAATTTGCGCCCAGGGTACCCCCGCTACCGATGAGCGCCACCAATGCAATTGGCCAGGACACGCTAAGCGCTTCGATAAAGTCTTTTAGGCTTGGCACAATAGCTCCCCATTTTTAAATTTGATCCAACAGCTTCGCTCTCGGGAAAGCAAGAGGTGTGCCGCATGTTCATGTCTCGCCCACTGCCACCAGAAGCGATCACTGCCATTGACGCAACGAGCACCTTTGCGCCAGCTCCCCAATTGGTAGAGTGGGCCAGGGCGACTTTCATCAACGAAGACGCCAAGCTGTTTAACCCGGATCACTTCCATCTCAACAGCGCCTCGCTTGGCATTCTCTGGACCAACGTCAGTAACACCCGCAAGGGGCGCAGCATCATAGGCCAGTGCGAAGAGGGCAAGCCATCTGGCATGATGGGCAAATGGGGTAAGGCCCGAGCAGAAGAGCAGATCGTCGGATGGTTCGGCACGATACCCGATTTCATCATCACGATAGATGCTCTCTACGCCGTGGAATGTTCGGATGCTGAATTTTGCGCGCTGATCGAGCATGAGCTTTACCACGCGGCACAAGAGCGAGATCCTTTCGGTGCTCCCAAGTTCAGCAAGAGTACTGGCATGCCGATATTCACTCTACGGGGACATGACGTGGAAGAGTTCGTCGGCGTGGTCAGGCGATATGGAGCTGACGCCACCCAAATTCGGGCGCTCGTCGATGCAGCCAATGCAGGACCAGAGATCGCCAACGTTCGTATCGCAAATGCATGCGGCACCTGTCAGCTTCGTGCTGCTTGAACTAACTGGTGTAGTCTGGAACGCGTCCGAGAACAGAAAAGTTGTAAATGGGATGATGTTTGGGGTCGCCGTATCTCAAGACCGCCAGCTTGCGCTTATCTAGATCGATACGAACAATTTCAACGCTGTCACTGAATGTGCGAAGATTTTTGGCGTACCAATAGCCGATGGTTAAACTTCCAGCTCGTTTCGCCTGATCGTGAATCTTGGCGATTGTTCGATAATTATAGTGGAGCTGTGCGGCGCCGTGTGTCCAGCTTGAAATAGCCTGTTGGGAAACCCCCATCCGCTTTGCCAACTCGGATTGATTCATTCTAGTAAGCCTCATGATCTCCATGATCTTGTCGGCCGAAGAAAGTTCCATTATTCCACCTCCCTTTTTTGACCGGACTTTGACATAGCCATGGCTAAAGCGAAACTCTCAGATGAGGTGAAAACCTACATCGTGCAGGCCGTGGCATGTTTTGACAGTCCATCTGTAGTCGCTGCTGCGGTCAAGAAGGAGATGGGCATCGAGGTCAGCCGTCAGTTGGTGGAAAGCCACGATCCGAACAAGAAGGCCGCTTCAGGATTGGCTCCGAAGTGGAGGGCGCTGTTCGAGGAGACGCGCAAGACCTTTCTCGAAGACACTGCCACGATAGCCATTTCTCATCGGGCAGTTCGGCTCCGAGCATTGCAGCGCATGGCCGACAAGGCTGAAACCCAAGGAAATATGGTTCTTGCCGCGTCCCTGATGAAGCAGGCGGCCGAGGAAATTGGCAACGCCTATACGAACCGGCGCGAACTCACGGGGAAGGATGGAAAGGATTTGCCGGTGCCAGTATCGCCGGTGACGATATTCCAGTTGCCCGACAATGGCAGGAGCTGAAGCAGGGCAGGCGGCCCAAACCATAATCCGTCCTCAACCGGGACCGCAGACTGCCTTTCTGGCTTCGCCGGCCGATATCGCGATCTATGGCGGGTCAGCTGGCGGTGGCAAGACATGGGCTCTCCTAATGGAGCCTTTGCGCCATGTTGCCAATCCGCAGTTCGGTGCAGTGTTCTTCCGTCGATCGACTGTGCAGGTGCGCAACGAGGGCGGGCTCTGGGACGAGAGCGAGAAGCTCTACCCGAGCATAGGTGCGGCGCCGAAAGAACACGTTCTTGAATGGAAGTTTCCGTCCGGCTCTTCGGTCTCCTTTGCTCACCTGGAGCACGACAAGACAGTGCTCAACTGGCAGGGATCACAGATACCGCTCATCTGCTTCGATGAGCTGACGCATTTCAGCGCCAAGCAGTTCTGGTACATGGTTTCGCGCAACCGCTCGATGAGCGGCGTGCGGCCATATATCAGAGCAACATGCAATCCTGATGCTGACAGCTGGGTCGCCGAGTTCATCGCCTGGTGGATCGATCCTGATACGGGATTGCCGATACCGGAGCGGGCAGGCGTCCTGCGCTGGTTCGTCCGCATAGGTGACGCGATCATCTGGGGGAGTAGCCCGGGAGAACTCGCACACTACACGGCGCCGAATGAAGATGGGATTGAGGCGCCGATACCTCCGAAGTCGGTAACGTTCATCCCGGCCAAGCTCAGCGATAACCGCGCGCTGATGGCAGCAGATCCAAGCTACCTTGCGAGCCTTATGGCGCTTCCAACTGTGGAGCGCGAGCGGCTGCTCGGAGGCAACTGGAAGATCAGGCCAGCGGCTGGGCTCTACTTCCAGAGAGCGTGGTGCCAGATTGTCGACGCCGTGCCATCGGATATCACATGGATCCGCGGTTGGGATTTGGCGGGAACACCAAAGACAGAAAGCAATGACCCTGATTGGACTTGCGGTACCAAGATGGGAATGACCCGAGACGGTCGTTACTTCGTTGCTGATCATCGCAGAGATAGGGCGAGCCCTGCCGGTGTCGAACGCATGATCAAGAACACAGCCGATCGCGATGGAATAACGGTGGGTATTTCACTGCCGCAGGATCCGGGGCAAGCAGGCAAAAGCCAGATCGCAACGCTGACAAAATTGCTGGCTGGCTACAACGTTCGGTCTTCGCCCGAATCTGGTGACAAAATTACTCGTTTTGGCGGGTTCTCAGCGCAGGCCGAGGCAGGAAACGTGTTTGTTGTCCGCGGTAGTTGGAACGAAATCTGGTTCTCTGAGCTCGAAGGCTTTCCCGAAGCCACACATGATGATGATGCGGATAGTACAAGCCGAGCCTTCAATGCCTTGCTTTCCGGCGGGTCGCCCGCGCCACTCTTCGGAACATATGGACGGATAGCAAATGGTTAATAACACGCCCGATACACCATCTTGCGATTACCTCGCCATGAGTCCGTACTGGTGCATGGTGGAAACGATGCTTGAAGGTGCTCAAGCCATGCGTGCGGCCGGCAAGGCTTATCTGCCCCAGTTTCCAAATGAAACTGAAACCAACTACGAGTACCGGCGCAAGAACGCCAAGTTCACCAATGTGTTTCGCGATCTGGTCGAGGGCCTAGCTGCCAAGCCATTCGCCAAGCAGGTTGATCTCGTTGAAAAGTCGGCTTCGCCCGCAATCAAATCATTTGTCGAGGACGTTGACGGAGCCGGCAATCATCTACATGTTTTCGCTGGCGATGTGTTCTTCAATGGCATTGCGAGCGCGATAGATTGGATGCTCGTCGATCATACGGCTGTCCCAACGGGAATTAGCGCCACCGATGAGCGCAGGATGGGAGCGCGGCCCTATTGGGTTCGTATTCCGGCCACCCGCATGAAGTGGGTCGAATCCGCGATGATCGAGGGCAAGGAGCAATTCGTCTACGCCGCCATTCATGAGCCAACCACAGTTCGCAAAGGCTTTGATGAGGTCACGATAGACCGGATGCGCCTTTTGATCCGGGACAGGGCCGATGACGGTTCCTATGGTCCGGCACGATTTGAGATTTGGGAAGCGACCGCGGCAAAGGTCGGAAGCAAATCGACTTCGGTCAATTGGGTGATGAAGGAAAATGGCCCAATCTCGATCGGTGTCATCGCACTTGTCCCATTCATGACCGGCCGTCGCAAGGAAGGTACATGGCAACTCCTTCCTCCGATGAAGGATGCGGCTTACCTGCAGGTCGAACACTACCAACAGGAAACCAATCTAAAATCGGCCAAAGAACTGACTGCATTCCCGATGCTGGCAGGTAATGGCATTTCTCCTCCGCTCGATAGCAACGGTCAGCCGGTGATAGCTCCGATAGGCCCGTCTGTAGTGCTCTATGCCCCGATGGGAGGGCAGGGTCAGCAGCATGGCGAATGGAAGTTTATTGAACCGACAGCGGCTTCCCTGAAGTTCTTAGCTGAAGAGGTAGACAAGACCGAGCAGCAGCTCCGCGAGCTTGGCCGTCAGCCGCTTACAGCCCAAACTGGCAATCTGACAGTCGTGACAACTGCCTTTGCCGCTCAGAAGGGCAATTCGGCTGTCCAGGCATGGGCATTGAATCTCAAGGATGCGCTCGAGCAGGCGCTGAGGTTCACGTGCTTATGGTTAAAGGATGCCACGCAGCCGGAAGTGACGGTTTACACTGACTTTGATGTCGAGACAGACAGCGTCGAGGGCATGAAGGTCGTCCTCGATATGAAGAAAGAAAGCCTGATCTCGCGCGTCGCTGCAATCAATGAAGCCAAGCGCCGGAACATCCTCGCTCCTGAATATGATGAAGCTGAAGATCTAGAACTTATTCTATCGGAAATCCCCGGCGAGGATGGCGAGGACGATATTGCCGGATCGGTAACCCCGCCGGCAAACGCGGCCTGATCACAGACAGTTCAAGTTTCTACCGTCTCGGCAGGGTGATCCTTCCGGGGCATCTCAACGCGCGGGATGCGCATAATCCGGGATGGATATCACCATGGCACTTAAAGCAATTCTGGCATCGCTCGAGGGCGTCGACGATGCAACCAAGGCTCTCTATGTGGAGAAGGACGGGAAGTTCGTCCTCGACGTGGAACCCGTCGACGGCTTCTCCCTCGAAGACGTGTCCGGACTGAAAACGGCACTCGGCAAGGAGCGGACAACCCGCGAGAAGCTGGAAAAGGATGTGGTCAAGTTTAAGGATCTCGATCCGGACAAGGCACGTACCGCCCTACTTGAACTGGAAGAGCTGAAGAAGCTCGATCCGGCCTCCGAAGCTGACAAGATCGCCAACACGAAGTTTGAGGCGGCAAAAGCCCAATTGCTCCAGAAGCACGAGGGCGAAATGGGTGAAATCAAGACCCGCAACGGCTTCCTCGAAAGCCAGATCGGCGCTTTGCTAATCGACAATGCGGCGACACTTGCCCTGGCAGAGGCCAAGGGCTCGGTCGATCTGCTCCTCCCGCACGTTCGCGCTCACACCCGCGTGAAGGAAATCGACGGCAAGTTTGTCGTCGAAGTAGTCGACAAGGACGGCAACGCCAAGATCGCTGATTCCAAGGGAACGCCCATGGATATCAAAGGGCTGGTCGCAGAGATGCGCCAGTCAGACACTTTCGGCCGGGCCTTTGAGGCGTCCGGCAATACGGGCACTGGCAAGCAGCCAGGCAATGGCGGCGGCGGTGGCCAACAGAAAGGCAATTTCGGTGGGACGCGCGAGGAGCGCGCAGCGGCAATCGCTGCCAAGTTCCCCGACCTCAACAACGCGAGCTAATCGCAACCCTTTCGCTGCTGTCTCGGGATGAGAAGCGGCACTACCGAGGCGGGAAGCCTCTCTCAAACCGAACAATTCTCCCGAGACAAACCGTGAAAGGATTTTTCCATGTCTCTCTCCCAGATGCAGGTTTTCAACCAGTACATCATGCCTGCCACCATCGAAACTCTCGCCCAGATGGTCGAGAAGTTCAACGGCGCCAGCAATGGCGCAATCCGGCTGACCACAGCGGGCTTTGACGGCGATTTCCTCCAGGAATCATTCTTCGCTGCCATTCATTCTGCCCAGCGTCGTGTCGATCGCTATGCGGCCCAGGCAGCAGCCACCGCAACGGATTTGTCCCAGCTCAAGCATTCTTCGGTGAAGGTTGCCGGCGGCTTTGGCCCGATCCGCTATGAGCCGTCTCAGTTGACCTGGCTGAACAAGCCGACTGCAGAAGGCATCGAGGTTGCATCCCGCAACTTTGCCGAAGCCCTACTTGCCGATCAGCTTAACACTGCGATTGCTGCGCTTGTCGCTGCCATCAAGGCTCAGGCTGCCGCGACCGTCGTGGACGTGTCTGCGACAAGCGGGATTTCGCAGGTCGCGCTGAACAACTCCCATGCACTGTTCGGCGATCATTCACAGGCGCTGGTCGCTCAGGTCATGAATGGTGCGGCTTACCACAAGCTCATCGGTCTTGCTCTGACCAACACCAACCAGCTCTACCAGGCTCAGAATGTCCGTGTTGTCGATATCCTTGGCAAGGCGGTAATCGTGACGGATGCTCCGGCGCTGTTCGAGGCCGGCACTCCGGCCAAGCTCAACGTTCTGTCGCTGGCAGAAGGTGCGGCAACCGTGTTCGACGGCGGCGACGTGATCTCCAACATCGAGACCTCAAACGGTCAGACCCGTATCGAAACCACGATGCAGGTTGATTACACCTTCGGTCTTTCGCTCAAAGGTTACACCTGGGACGAGGCCAACGGTGGCAAATCGCCGACGGACGCTGAACTCGCCACGGGCTCCAACTGGGACAAGGTGGCAACGAGCATCAAGCACACTGCGGGCGTGCTCGCTCAGGGTGACGCTGCTCAGTAAGCAAACATCAAAGGATGAACGCGGCGGGCCAGAAGCCCGCCGATATTCCGTCGCACCTTAAGGATCAACCCAATGACCGACAAAAGCTTTGAATTGACCTATTCCGACCAGGGATCAGGATTTGAAAAGGGAAGACGCTATGCGAACCCTCGGTTCTTCTCTTCGGTTCGTGCTGGCGTGAATGCCGTTACTGTCATCGGCGACTATCCGAAGATCGTTGAAGCCTATGAGGCAAAAGGCATTCCGGTGACGGTTATCGCCGAGCCCCAAAACCCGGTCGTCGAAGTTCGTGATGTATCTGTCGCCAGTTTTCCTGATGATCTCGGCCTTGTCGACGGCGACACATTTAGCGACGAACAGCTCCGCGCAATCATCTCAGAGGTCACCGGCAAGGCCCCGCATCACATGCTGGGACGGGCAAAACTCATCGAGCAGTTTAACGCAGCCTGCCAGGCTGCTGCGGTCTGAGGTGAACTGATGGCTCTGACCACCACTCCGGGCGCTGTTGATGTCGATAGCTATGCCGATGTCGCCGCTTTCAAGACCTATGCCGGTAACATGGGCTATGACATAGCCGATAAGACAGATCCGGAGATTGAGCAGGCACTACGCCGCGGCACGCGCTGGATTGACGCCACATATGGCGCGCGGTTCGTTGGCTCGCCTACGGATAGCGCGCAGGCGTTAGAGTGGCCGCGCACAGGAGCGAAATGGAGAGGTTCGGAGCTTCCGGACGATGTTATCCCATCGCAAGTTAAGAACGCGACAAGTGAAGCCGCTTGGCGCGAACTGACTGCGCCCGGATCACTGTCGCCTGACTACAATGGAGCAGACCAGATCAAACGGGAGCGCAAGAAGGTCGGCGAGCTGGAAAAAGAGATCGAATATGCCGACGGATCATTCAGCCAGGCTGCATCTGTCCCGGTGTTCTCGGTCATTGACGGCATCCTGTCATCGCTCATCGGCGCAAAGCAATCCAATCTCTTCGGATCGGCAGCGAGGGCATAATGGCTGTCGAGAAGTTTGACTATCTGGAAGCGCAAACCGACGCCCTCGAACTGCTTGAGGAATTCGGCGCCGCTGGCGAGATATGGCGCGAAGTTCCCGGATCTGGTCCGATCTATGATCCGGGTGATCCGACGATCCAGAAGACGCCCTGCACCGCAGCAATACTCGCTATCGAACTGAAGGATGTGGACGGAACTCTCGTCAAATCGACTGATAAGACCGCCTATGTCGCCGCCAGACTTGCGATCGAGCCAACCACCACTGACAGGCTGCAGTTCAACGGCAAGAGCTACACCATCATAAAGGTCGCGCCGCTACAGCCGGCAGCGACCGTCGTTTATCACAAGCTGTTCGTTCGGAGTTAATTGCCCTCTAACTTGGTAAGTACCCGCTCGAATGTCCGGAGTATCTTAAGAGCATCGTCCAAAACCTCACCATTGCGTTGGTCAGATCGATAAAATCCGTTGATGCGGTCCTTATAGTCGGACATCTCATTGAGGAATTCGAGGCCAATTTTGTTTGCGGTTTCAGGCGCGTACCTGATTAGACCCATCATCGATGTATGGATTAGGCCGATGTCAAATGACAATTGGCTAGCTATGGAGTCGTAACGATGAAGGTCGCTGAAACTCATCAACAGTACAGTATTTCCAAAAGCGAACCGCTCCTCTAAGGGCAATACTTTCCCAAAATCACTTTTGGCCAAGAATTTAATCAGTTTTTCCACGTTGGCCATCCCATTACGTATGGAGCGCTGAAAACCTTCCGCCATCGCATCGCTGGCACTGGTCGCCGGTAATGTGCGCCGGTCTTTATAAGCGATGCCGGCTTGAACCACTGACGCTGCCGCAGCAACTGCAGCGATCGCAATGCTAATGATTACGAATGGGTCAGGATCAACTCTTGGCACTGTGTCTTCTGTCATAAGCCCCTCTAAGGAATCCCAAATGAACGCGCAGTATTGGATGCTCGGCTTAAACGCGTTCACGACGGTGATGATCCTCCTAAATCTTTACGTTACGCTTAAGAGGCGCTGACATGCTCAAGCGCTTTTCAGCCCGCGAGAAGTTCTGACTATGGCCGGCAACCGCAGCATCTTTGAGCAGCTTCTAGACAAGTATGATCAGCGGCTTGCCGAGGCGTTCTTCCAGGGCATTGACGCAATCAAGTCGGGCATTACGCTTCGCGTCGTGGCCGAGCGGCTTGAGAAGGGCGACATCGCCGGCGCGATCGATGCGATGCACCTGGAGCCGGAAGCGTTCTCAGCGTTGGAGGTCGCGCTTACCGAGGCGTACAACGCCGGCGGCACGAGCCTTGTCGAGAACCTGCCGAGGATCAAAGATACAGAAGGCAACCGTGTGATCTTCCGCTTTGGCGTCCGCAATCCGGAAGCTGAAGCAGAGCTGCGATATCATTCCTCGCAACTTGTTTCGCGCATCGTCGAGGATCAGCGGACAGCCATCCGCCAGGCGCTGCAGGAGGGATTCTCGGCCGGCCGCAATCCAAATTCCGTCGCACTCGATGTCGTTGGACGGATCAACCGCGTAACCGGCAAGCGGGTGGGTGGAATAATCGGCCTGACGGCGCCACAGGAGCGCTTTGTGTCATCGGCGCGGGCCGAACTGCTCTCGAGCGATGCAACGCTTCTCAGGAACTACCTGTCGCGCCAGCGGCGGGATAAGCGCTTTGATCGCACGGTCACGGCCGTTATTCGAGAGGGCAAAGCCATTCCTGCCGATGTGGTCGCGCGGATGGTGAGCAGATATTCCGACCGCCTGTTGCTGCTCAGGGGCGAAATGCTGGCGAGAACCGAGACCATGACGGCGATCGGCACGGCACGCGAGAATGCGATGCGTCAGCAGATCAGCGCAGGCAAGGTCGAAGCCTCGGACGTCCAGAAGATTTGGAGGTCCGCCGGCGACGGTCACGTCCGCCATACGCACCAGTCCTTGAACGGCAAGGCAGTCGGCATCGATCAAGTGTTTCAGAGCTCGTCCGGCGCAACGCTGCGCTATCCTGGCGATCCGCGGGCTCCGACGAATGAGATCGTCGGATGTCGCTGCCATTTGGAATACGAGATCGATTACTTCGCGTCCGTGGTACGGCGCTACAGGGCTGCGTGATCTGAAAAAAAGGCGAGCCGCCGAGAATTGGAGAGTAGTTCGACGGCTCTGACCAGACGACGCAAGAGCGTTGAACGGCGCCAGATATGCAACAACGACTATGCTTCAAGATGCTCCAAATCGCAAATAGGCAAGAGTGATTAGCCATGGCGAAACTCTCGTTCAGCGCACAAGTCGCGGCCTTCGCCGAAAAGATACCGGGCGCGGTGGAAGCCGTTTTCAAGGAAAGCGTGCAAGAGGTTGTTTCGGAAATGCAAATGCCCGTTTCGGCCGGCGGGCGGATGCGAGTGGACACGGGATTTCTGCGAGCTTCCCTGCTGGCGTCGACGGCAGCAATGCCTTCCATCAACGCGGGCAAGACGCCGGTCGAAGGCGCAAGCTACAGCTATGACGGCGGGCAGATCGAAGCAGTTATTCTCGGCGCCGACATCAATGCCACCCTGTTCTTCGGCTATACCGCTGCCTATGCCGGGCATCGGGAATACGGTTCAAACGGTCAGGCACCGGATGCGTTTGTTCGCTCGGCAGCGCAGCGGTGGGATATGATCGTCGAGAACAAGGCGCGGGAGCTTAAGGCACGCTTGGGTCTTTGACAGCGATGTTCCTGTCGCTTTCCTCATCCATGGCCTTGAGCAAGCCCATCTGAACCAAAGCGATAGCACGGCGTGCGGCCTTCAGGCTTGTATCGCCGCGCACGGTTTCGCCTTCCTCACGGCCCAAAGCCAGAAGGGCAGTGTGCAACCGCTCATATGCCTGTTTGTCTGAAAGCTTATCGGCCATTGCCGAAGGATTAACACGATGGCCGCGACTGTAGAAGCGACAATTGCCGAGCTGCTCTTTGCGAGGGCCGCCGCGTTGGTCCTCAATCCGGTGCTTCCGGTAGCCTATCCTGGTCGATCATTCACCGCCCCGGCCGGTCCATATCTGCGCGTAGACTTCATACCAAACCGCACGGACAATCTCGGCCTCGCCTATGATGCCACGGCCCGTCATCAGGGAATTCTGCAGGTGATGGCGATCTATCCCGTCGGCGCGGGCATCATCAAGGCCACAGACACCGGTGGGCTCATCGCCTCTCACTTCGCCAAGGGAACGATCCTCTACGGTTCCGGCGTCAAGCTCAAGGTCTACCAGAAGCCGAGCGTCGGCGGTCCGCTTATCGAGCCGGACAGGGTCAATGTGCCGGTAACGGTCCAATGGCGCAGCTTCAACTGAATTCCGGACGATCCGGTCTAACCCGCCCCGACAGGGGTTTTATGGAAAGGAAAACCCCATGGCCATTACGACAGCCACTGGCGCGAAATATTTTATCGGCGGCACGACCGCCATTGACTACACGACCGACGCAACTGCAATCGCTGATTTCGAGGCGCTGACCTGGGTCGAGGTCAAGGAAGTCGAAGACGGCGGCGAGTTCGGCGATGAATCCTCCGACGTTACATTCCAATCGCTCGGCGACGGCCGCGTTCGCCATCTCAAGGGCGCCCGCGATGCAGGAACCATTGCCCTTGTTGTCGGCGACGATCCGCTCGATCCGGGCCAGGTGGCCATGCGGGCGGCCGAAAAGACCAAGTTCCAGTATAATTTCAAGGTCGAGTACGAGGACGCACCAAGCGCTCAATACGAGAACAGCGTCGATTATTTCCGCGGACTGGTGATGTCCGGCCGGAAGAACGTCGGTACCGGCGACAACGTGCTTCGGCGGACCTTCAATATCGGCATCTCGACCGAGATCCTCACCGTCGATACGGCCCTCATCACTCCCTGATCCTCAACAACGGCCGGTCTCGCACCGGCCATCTCTACGGAGCAATCATGTTTGATCTTTCCCAGTTCGATGGTCTCGCCTCCAAGCTCGAAGAAGGCTTTGACCTCGATATTCTTCATCCGGCAACGGGCGAAAAGACCGGCCTTGTGGTCAAGGTCGTGTCCTATCGGTCGGAGCGCGTGAAGCGCGTTCAGCGCCGGCTTGCCAATGAGGCACTCCGCGAAGGCAAGAAGAACCCGAAGAAGGTCGGCACCGTCGAGGAGATTGAAGAGCGCACCAACGAAATCGTTGCGGCTTCGATCATCGGCTGGAACCTGACGCAGGGTGGCAAGCCGGTCGAATGCACGCCGGAAAATGTGCTCAAGGTCATCTCCAATCCGGATTATTTCTTCATATCCGAGCAGGTCGATAAGGCGGCGGATGAAGACGCACATTTCGTGAAGCCCTCGCAGAAGAGCTGATCGACTTCGCGAGGGCGCATTTTACGCCACGGCGGAAGAATGATCCGGTGCCGGAGCCGCCCGACTATACCGATTACATCTGGGATTGGTTCGTCCAGCTCCACAATTTGAGATCGATCGGCTTCAGCGCCAACCCGATCAGTTTCCTAGAGCTTGAGGCGTTCTGCCGGATCACCGGTGCCTTGATCACCCCATGGGAGCTGTCAGTGCTTCGCCGCATCGATCAGGCCGTTCTCGGCGTCATCAACAAGACCGACAGGCAGGCGCCAAGCGAGAGCCAGGCAACGACCGCGGACGTGGCGGAAGCAAAGCTCCGCATCAGAGGCGCGGTTGCAAATCGCCGGGTGGTTCAGCGCAACAAGGAATAGAACATGCCGGACATTGCACAACTTGGCGTGGAAGCGACAGCCAGCGGCGTTGAACAGACGGCGAGGGCGCTTGATCGGCTGACCGGCGCTGCCAAGCGTGTCGAGGCGGCAACGGACGCTATAGGCCCGACGTCGAGTAGGGCAGGCGCAATGGCATCGCAGGCGGCCCAGGCTCATGCCACGGCCCTGAATGCCGAGGCTGCTGCCGCAACCCGCGCTTCCAACGCGATGAAGGTTCACGCCACGGCTGTCAGCGCCAGCGGCCGGCAATTGGTCGGTGCCAATACGAACGTCGCCAATCTCGCGGCCCAATTTCAGGACATCGGCGTTTCGGCGGCCATGTCAATGAACCCGTTGCAGATAGCACTGCAGCAGGGAACGCAGATCAGCGCCGTCCTCGGTCCAATGGGAGCCGCAGGCGCACTCAGGAGCTTGGGCGCCGCGTTCCTTTCCGTAATATCGCCGGTCAGCTTGGTGACGATCGGCCTGGTTGCAGCAGTGGCCGCCGGTCTGCAGATGGTAGATTGGGCCAAGACCGGCGCCGCTGTCCTCGTAGGTCTTGCCGACAGTCTCGAGGTCATCGCCCCCTATGCCATCGGCGCTGCCTCTGCCTTGGCACTGCTCTACGCGCCAACGATAATCGCTGGCGTTGTGCAGATCATTGCACTGCTCGGGCGAGTTGCTGTAGCTGCGACCGTTGCCGCTGCTGCTATGGTAGCGGCTAATCCCGGTCTTGCATTCATTGTTGGCATCACCGCCGCCGTCGCGGCGGCCAATGTGTTCCGAGATGAACTCACGAAAATATTCGGAATAGATATCGTCGCCGCTGCAAAGGATGGCGTTAATTCGCTCATTGCGACCTTTGTCGGCGCCTATCGCGGCATCAAGGCGACATGGAGTGCATTGCCAGCCGCGCTTGGCGATATCGTCTATTTGACCGCCAACGCCACGGTCAAAGGCGTTGAAACAATGATCAATGCCGTCATCAAGCTCATGAACGATTATATCGGCGGCGCTTATAACAGCATCTCCGGTTTCGCCAGCAAGGTCGGGGTCGATATCGGCAAGTTCGGCGGGATAGGCGAGGTGTCCTTCGGCGGTGTTGCCAATCCCTATGCGGGTCAGGCAGCCGGCGTCGATAAGGCGGTCGCGGATGCAATCAAGGCTGCGCAAGGGCAGGATTATCTCGGCGACTTCGGAGCAGCGATCGCGAATGGCGCTTCCGCCGCATCGGGCAAGTTGAAAGAGCTTGCGAAGTCTTTGACCGATGTCGATGAAAAATCAAAGAAAAAGGGAAGCAAGGGCGGCAAGACCGATGCGGAACGCTACGAGGATATCGTCAGGGGAGCCGAACGTCGCATCGCCTCGCTGAGGGCGGAACAAGCGGCTGTCGGACTGACGGAAGAAGCTGCAGCCCGGTTGCGCTATGAGCAGGATCTGCTCAACCAGGCTCAGCGGGCCGGTATTGAGCTAACGGCAGCCCAGAAGACGGAACTTGCGGGCTTGGCTGGCAGCATGGCCTCGATAGAAGCTGCCACCAGAAAGGCGCAAGATGCTCTCGATCTGGCGAAGGACGTCAGCAACGGCTTCCTCTCCGATTTGCGCAGCGGCTTGCAGAACGGCGAGGGCTTCTGGAAGTCCTTCGGCAATGCCGCTTTGAACGTGCTCAACAAGATAATCGACAAGATACAGACGGATTTCGTCGATGCGATCTTCTCTGTCGGCGGAAGCGGCAGCGGAGGCGGCGGCTTTCTCAGATCATTGTTCGGCGGGCTGTTCGGTGGTGGTTTTAAGGTTACGCCAGGTGCTGGCCTGTTTGCCTCGGGCGGCTATACCGGCAACGGCGGGGCCAGCCAGGCCGCCGGCATCGTCCATGGCGGTGAATTCGTGTTTTCCAAGAAGGCGACCGACAGGATTGGTATCGGCAACCTTGAAGCCATGCACAACCGCGCCAAAGGCTATGCCAGCGGCGGCTATGTGCCGACGATGACGAGCACTCCGTCCGCCCCGGCTGCCAACAGCAATGCACCGCAAGGCATTCATGTGACGATAGGCTGGGCGCCAGGCTCTGACGGCGATCTGAAACCGGTCATCAAGTCGATCGCGCAGCAGGAGGCAAGCTCTGTCTCTACCGCCCAGATCGACCAGTATAATCGCCATGTGCTGCCTGAGCGTGTCAATCAGATCAATGAAGACCCACGGGCGAGGGGATAACGATGGCACTGACCTATCCCCTATCGCTGGCGCAGTTCGCCGAGAAACTCAACATTGCATCGGTGATCTGGCAGCTGAAGGAACAACAACAGCTCACCGGCCTTGGATCGGGGGAAATCCTTGCCGCCAACATGGCACCTCCACGTGTCGAAGCGCAGGTCGATATCAACCCGATGTATCATGAGGACGCCGCCGAGGTTCAAGCGCTTATCGAGGCACTGGACGGTGCTCTTGGTACGTTCTACCTGCACAGCCCGCAGAAGGCTTATCCTCGCATGGACCCGACAGGATCAATCCTCGGGGCATCAAGCGTGACCATCGACAGTTTGGTGTCGAACAATAAGGAAATGCGTCTGGCGGGGCTTCCGGCCGGCTACGTTCTCTCCGGCGGCGATCTCCTGTCATTCAATTATGGCACGAACCCTGTCCGGCGGGCGCTCCATCGCATCGTCCTGCCTGTCACCGCCTCCGGTACGGGTGTGACGCCACTCTTTGAGGTTCGGCCCTATATCCGGCCAGGTGCCGCAACTGGACTTGCCGTCACGCTGATAAAGGCCGCGGCAAAAGTGAAGATGATACCGGACAGTTTCAATCCAGGCACGAATGACAGCGACGGGATAACCCGCGGCATGTCGTTCCAGGTGCGGCAAACTCTTTAAGGTCGATCATGCGTGATAATGATCCTGCTGTATCGGCCCACCTGCAGAGCCGCCAGGGTGTAAACCCGCGTTCCCTCGTTTGGATCACGGCAAAGAATAGATCATCCGGTGTCGCCGAGAGCCTCGGCTTCTGGAATGGCGACGACACCGTGGAGGTGACAGTTATCAGCGGCACGACAGGCTTTCCGGTGACGAGGACGTATCACGGCTGGGGCGCGCTGCTATCAATCGACCCCGTGCCTCTCGTCTCCGACCTTTCCATTCGGACAATCCAGATCGGCTTGAGCCCGATTTCCGAAGAGGTGCGCCTTGCCATCCGTCAGTACGATGCGCGCCTCGCGCCGATCGAGGTCCACCGCGGCTTTCTCGGGCCCGATAATCAGATACTGATCGCTAATCCCCGGCCGCGCTTCGTCGGTTGGGTCAATGGCGCGCCGATCGATACACCTGCCGCGAAAGGAGAGGGCAAGGTTGCCCTTTCCGTCGTCTCCCACACGCGCGCACTGACCAAGATCAATCCGGCCAAGAGATCCGACGAGACGCAGAAGCTTCGGGGAAACGACCGCTTCCGCAAATATTCGGATGTTGCCGGCCAGTGGACATTCTTCTGGGGCGAACACAACAAGGTCAATGGCAACTAGGAGCGCCGTATGCCCGAGCGTTATTCATTCTGGCGGCCCGCCTTGGCCGAATACATCGACGCTTCGATGCAGAAGCCGTTCCAGTGGTCGGAGCACGATTGCGCTCTCTTCGCAGCGGGTGCCGTCGAGGCAATGACTGGCGAGGATTTCGCCGCGCCGTATCGTGGTAAATACAAGTCGCTCAAGGGCGGGCTCGGACTGCTCAAGCGTAAGGGCTTCGCCAACCATGCCGAGCTTGCAGCATCACTGCTCGAGGAAATCCCTATCTCTCTCGCCTCTGTCGGCGATATTGCCGCCGTGAAGGTATCAACGGGCGGCTTCTATGCGCTCGGCGTCGTCAATGGCCCGCGTATCTATCTTTGCCGTCCTGACAGCCTTGGGCTTGGGACGGCTGACCTCTTGACCGCCGAAAGGGCCTTCAGGGTCTAGCATGAAGATTTTCCGCATCCTTTGGCTCGCAGCATGGTTCATGCTGGCGGCGATGACCGCTGCCTACGCCGATCCCATTACGGGATTGGTGAGCCTGCTGGTATCGTCCATCGGCAGTCTCGGTACACTCGGTCAGTTGATTGTCGGCGCGGCGCTCAGTGTCGGTTCGACCCTGCTTCAGCGCGCAATGACGCCGAAGAACAAGCAGGCAGTGCCGGGCATCCAAGGGCAGATACAGGTCGGTGGCGACAATCCGCTGTCCTTTATCTTCGGAACCTACGCGACGGCCGGCCAGCTTGAGTATGTCAACACGGCGGGCAATTCGGGGAAGACCCCCAATGCGTATCTGACGCAGGTTGTCACGCTGTCCGACTTGCCGGTAACCGCGATCCTTCCAAAGGTATGGATCAACGGCGAACGCTGCACCATCGACGATATTCTGGACCCTGGCGGCAGGGGCAACCAGGTTGCCGAGTATCGAACGGGTCCGAACAGCAACTACCTTTTTATGAAAAGGCACCTCGGCGACCAAACCGCCGCTGATCCTTTCCTGCTGTCGCAGTTCGGCGGTGACGCCGATCGGCCTTGGACGTCCGACATGATCGGGCGCGGGCTGGCCTATGCTGTCGTCACTGCGCAGGTCAATCGCGAACTTTTCACTGGACCACCCCAATGCCGTTTTGAAGTGCAGGGCATCAGACTCTACGATCCGCGCTTTGACAGCACCGTCGGGGGCTCCGGTTCGCAGCGCTATGCGGATCCCGCCACGTGGCAGTTCTCGGACAATCCCGCTGTCGTGATTTACAACATTCTTCGCGGCATCTGGTACGGCACACAGTGGGTATATGGCTTACAGGACCTGCCGGCGACGCGCTTGCCGTTGTCGAACTGGTTCGCGGCAATGAACGAGTGCGACCGGATCGTCGGCGGTGCGAAGCAGTTTCGTTGCGGCGGTGAAATCCGCACCAATCAGGAGCCGGCTGAGGTCATTAACGAACTGCTGAAGGCCTGCAACGGCCGCATGGCGGAGATTGGCGGTATCTACAAAATCCGCGTCGGTGCGCCCACGCTGCCGGTCTACGCCTATACGGACGAGACGATATCCGTCACCGATCCGCGCAGCTTCGATCCATTCCCCGGCTTGGAAGCAACGCATAACGGCGTCCAGTATTCCTACCCGGAGCCGGAAGCCGCTTGGGAGATGAAGGACGCGCCGGTCAGGCTGCGATCTGACCTCGAGGCGCTCGACGACGGGCGCCGCCTGGTTGCCGACGTCAAGTTCAACTATGTGCCGTTTGCTGTTCAGTCCCAGCAGCTCGCCAAAGCGCTGATCGAAACGAACCGCAAGTTCCGCAAGCATAAGGCCGTCCTGCCGCCGGAAGCATACGATCTCGAGCCACTCGATGTGATTTCGTGGACGAGCGAGAGCGAGGGCTATTCCAACAAGCTCTTCGATATAGAAAGCATGGATGACCTCGACAACGTCAACCAGGGCGTGGCGATCCGTGAGGTCGATCCAAGCGATTACGACTGGAACCCGGCAACCGATCCGCTTCCGTCGTCCGTAGGCTATCTCGGGCCTATCCGGCCGCCAGCTCAGCCGATGGTGGACTTCTTCGCCGAACCGGCCGTGATCGAGGACAATGACGGCAACCCGCGCCGGCCGGCGATCAAGCTATCTTGGGATGGTGATCAACCGGACGTTATCGGCGTCGAATATGAGGTAAGGAACGGCGTTTCTCTCGAAACCCAGTATTCGAGCCGCATGGATCAGCCAAGCATCGGCGCGATCCTGATCAGCCAAGGCCTGTTGCCTAACACACTCTATGGTGTTCGGGCCCGATATATCCCCGGCAGTTCTAGGCAGACGTTGTGGTCGGGCTGGTTGCTCGTTATCACACCAGATATCCGCCTCGGGGCCGAGGACATCTATCTGCCGGGAATGGTTGATGACGTCATAGCGAGCATGGCTGGTCATCTCGAATGGCTTGCCGAGGGCGTTCACTATGCTCGGGACGAACTGGACCGCTTGAATAGCCTTGCCGCCGACGCTGCCGCTCAATCTGATCGCGATACATTCGAACTGAAGACCGAAGTAGGAAGTTCCATTGCCGAATATCGGCGTGAAATCCTCGTCGTGGCGACGGCCACAGAGGCATCTGCAATTCGGATCGAGGAACTGACGGCGCGGATCGATGACCCTGAAACGGGGCTTCAAGCTACTGCGAGCGCTGTTAGCACCCTTTCCGTCACGGTTAGCACGATTGGCGATGAAGTCACCGCCATAGGAAACTCAGTAGATTCGCTCACAGTGAGCGTCGGCAACGTCACGGCATCTGGCTTGGCTCGCACGACGGTGGAGGCAACGCAGGCCGGCGCACTCGCAACGATCGGGTGGAGTGTCGCCGCGTCGGCTGGCGGACCGGCCTCTCAGGCCGCTCTGATCATGAGCGCTCGGACCGATGGCCTAAGTGAAATCGGGATGATCGCAGACCGGATTTACATGATGTCTGGCGGTGCCAAGCGGCGGCCATTCATCTTTCAGAGCGGCACGCTTTATCTCGATGACGTCAGGGTCAACACGCTATCGGCCCTGTCGGCGGTGCTGGGCAACGTGGATATCAGCAATGCCATAATCGGCAATCTCATCGTTGGTACGTCGAATCTTGCTTTCGGCGCTGTGACCGAAATGGTGACGATGGCGGGTACCTTCACCGGAGCGAGTTCGAGTTACGACCAAGTCGTGCCGACGCCATTAGCCAATGCAACCATGATTCAGTTGGATTGGTCGGGAACCTTTACGGGTGACGGGATAACCGGCCGGTTTCGAATGGTGAACGCGACGACTGGTGCAATCCTTTTCGAAGAATCCCACACTCCCGGCTCATCGACTGTCTATGGAGGACGGCAATTCTTCTTTGGGTTGAACACAGCCGGAAACACCACGTTCAGATTCCAAGGAACCAATGTGATCGGTGGATCAGCGACAGCCCGAATACTTGTTTGGAAACGATAAATCCAAGGTCGACTAGAAGCAAACTCCAAAGGAAAACCATGTCTGAGAACCGTGTGCAGATCGCGCCTATGGCCGCGGTCAACGAACAACGTGCGCTTATCCAGCACTACGAGAACCGCAATCTACTTCTCGCCAATGAGCTGCAAACACTGCGCGACCAAAACGAGCAGTTGCAGGCTCAGTTGAAAGAGGCCGGTGAAAAGATCGCTGAGCTTTCGGGCGAAGAGCCCGAGACGACCGAGGAGAGCAACTGATGGCAATCAAGCCTGACTATGATGCCGGAACCGTCAGCGTGGCCGCCAATGGAACGGTTGTCACGGGAACCGGCACGCTATGGGCAATAGCCACTATAGGGCCCGGCGACACATTCAAGGTGAAGAACCTTGATGCGGTGATTGCATCCGTCGATAGCAACACGCAGATCACCCTGATTGAGCCTTGGACAGGCGGTGCCCTAACCGACAGCGCCTATCGCATTCGGTTCCAATCTGACGGTTCGCGCTTCACGGCGGTTTATGCGCAGATGCGAGAGTTCTTCTCCGGTGGTTCCGTGGCAGCGTTGCAGGCACTAACTGGTGCTGCGGACAAGTTGATCTATTTCACGGGCGCCGGCACGATGGCGCTTGCTGATTTTGGTGCAAATGCCCGTTCAGTTCTGGCAAACGCCAAGGCTTGGCTTGCTTCTTTCGCCGGCCTTACCATGGCGGCGGATCAGTTGCCCTATGGGACCGGCGCGAATACCATGGCCTTGACGCCGATAACGGCGCAAGCCCGCTCGTTTCTTGCAGCGACGAGCGTTACCGATCAACAATGGGCGCTCGGTATATCGGAATTCATTCGGACATTGCTTGATGATCCTAACGCGAGTGCCGCCCAAACGACCCTCGGCATATCCGCCTTTGCAAAAACACTACTCGATGACGCCAACGCGGCGGCGGCCTTCGCGACACTCGGCGGAAGTTCCGGTCCCGGATGGGTGCGCTTGCCCGGTGGTCTACTCGTTCAATGGGGAACAACCCTTCAGACCACAACAGCCGGTGGCGGTGTGGCGGTTGCTCTACCCACGGCTTACTCGTCAGCGTCTAGTTATAGCATCATCATGCAACAGTGGCGAAACGGAAGCTTCACGCTTGTCCCGCAAATATACGAACAGGGATTTCCAACGGCGTCCGCATTCTACTTTTTGGTTAAACAGACGCATTTGCAAAACGAGGCATATGCAAATTCGACGGTTCAAGTGTCATGGGTGACGGTGGGAACATGAAAAACGAGATTTACGCCAAGTTCAATGAAGACGGTTTTATCGCTGGTTTCTGGCAGAGCGCCGCTTATGCCCCGCCCGCCGATGGAGAGGACCGCAACCCGATCATTCCCGCCGATGCAATCAAGATCACCGAAGCGCAGTTCGACGAGCTTTTTAAGCATCCTCAAACGCGCAAGTGGCAAGACGGCAACGTCCTGCCATACGAGCCGCCTGCGCCCGAGGCGATAATTCCCGATCGGGTTTCACGCCGGCAGTTCCGCTTGCAGCTCATCGATGCCGGGATACTCGATCAGGTCGAGGGCTGGATTGCCACACAGGACATTCGAATACAGGCCGCCTATGCCGATAGCGGCACCTTCGTCCGCACCGATGAAATGCTGCAGCAGGGGTTCTCTGCGCTTGGCTTTACCGAACTGCAGGTGGATGAATTCTTCGGGGCCGCGTCGGTGCTTTAAAAGGTGAGCCTCTGACATGGAGCTTCGCACGGCTTTTGTCAGAGGCTCGTGCCGGGATTGGGACGTCCTCGGCCTGCTTAAACAGAAATGAGTGATGAAGGTTCCACGAGAACCAAAGAGCCTTCGGCGCGGAGCGGTTTGCGCCGAAGGCTCTCGTCGCCAGCCGGAGTAGCGGTTACGGCCCGCGAGTTTGAATTATAGGCGATATTGTCGGGCCTGACGAGCCTAAACGGGGGCTGCCCGTCAGGCCCCTAGCCGCTGACACTTGAGGCGGCACGAAATCTCATCATCAAATCGTAGGTATTCCCATGAAAGCGAAGTTCTCTTCCGCTCTCGCGAACGTGCTCGTTCATGAGGGGGGCTATTCCAATCATCCCAAGGACCCGGGCGGGGCGACCATGTGGGGCGTGACGCAGCGTGTCTACGACAATTACCGCAAGTCGCAGGGCAAGAAGCCGCAGCCGGTCAAGAAGATCAATGCGGCCGAGCGGGATGCGATATACCGCAATCTGTACTGGAACCCGATCAAGGGCGACAGGCTGCCGGCCGGGATCGACTACGCGGTGTTTGACGGTGCCGTGAACAGCGGTGTGTCTCAGTCGGTCAAATGGGTGCAGCGCGCCCTCGGCAATGCCTACAACGGCTCTATCGACGGGATCATGGGTGATCTGACCGTCAAGGCTGTTCTGGCCTATCCGGATCATGACGCGCTGATCGCTCGCATCCTCGATCGACGCTTGGCCTTCCTCAAGGCTCTTCGCACATGGAGTACGTTCGGCAGGGGTTGGAGCAATCGCGTTGCCCAGGTCAAGAAGATCGGGCAGGCGTGGGCGTCGGGTTCCGTTGGTCCCGAGCCCGTCTATGCGGTCAATATGGATGCCAAGGCGTATCTGGCGGATGCCAAGACCGCGCCCGGCAAAGGTCCGGCCGATGCAGCTCAGGGCGGCGGTGCCGTTTCGGCCGCACTCGCTCAGGCCACAGACCAGCTTACGCCGCTCAGCAATATCGACTTTGTCGCCAAGGCCGTCGCTGTGCTCACGATTGCCGGCGTCGTCATCTTCCTTGGCGGTCTGGGTTATCGCTACTGGTCGAAGCGGAAGGAAAGCGAGCTGCGTGACGCGCTCGATCTTCCGAGTAAGGCGGTGCCGGCATGATGGCGCTGCTCGCACTCATTCCCAATTGGGTCAAATTCGCCGCAGGGGCTGCGCTGGGAGCGTTTCTCATCGCGTCAGCATCTATTTACTACGGCAAGCATGAGGGCGCTCAGCAGGCCGCTGTGTCGGCGCTTGAAACCTCTGTCAAAGTCCTGCGCAAAAGGAAAGAAATCGATGGGACCGTATCTTCTTCTGATGCTGCCACTTTGTGCAGCAGTTTCGGGTTGTCAAGCGACGACCAAGCTGAGTGCGTGCGACGGGTTCTCGAAACTAACGCCGAACCTTGAAAGCTCAGTCTTCATACTCAAGAACGACCGGCCATTCGCCAATCAGGTCGCATCACATAACGGCTTTGGGGCGTCTCAGGGCTGCTGGAAATAATCACATAAGGAAATGGGCAGGTTGATGGACTTCACCGGCGAGGATGCGATGACAGGCGAACGCACACAGAAGATTGCCGACAACGTTCTGCTCAGGGCGGTTGCTCGGGTTTCGATGGCCATGGCAATGCCTATCTTGGGACTTGTCGTTTATCTTGGATCTGGATGGCTGGATGGCAAGTTTGACAAGGCCGCGACGGACAGCCAGAACGCCATTGCGTTTCAGGTCTCCCGAATTGACCGGATCGAGAAGACTGCGACCACAGCCATCGACCAATCAGTGAAGGTCAATGACCGCCTAACGGTGGTTGAAACCAAACAGGCCACCGCGGATGCTACTGCCGCCAAGTTCCAGAATGATACGCTGACGCGCCTCGATCGGCTGCAAGACAGCATGGTCAGCATGTCGAATGCGATTGCTGCTCTCACGGCCACGATGCAGGCGAGGGAGGATTACGAGCGCCGCAAGTCCAATGCCCCGCCTTAGATGACCAAGCCTTGACGTGATATCCAAATACACGAGCCGCTCTGTCCTTCGGGATGGGGCGGCTCTTTTTTGCGTTCAAGCCCTACGTGTCGGCTTCCGCTTGCCCCATTTCGGAGATGGCCTGCCTGCAGCCAGTGAGCGACCGGCAGGCTCGACATAGATGTTCGCTACCTTGGCCGCCTCGATCAGCGCAAACCGCGCCAGGCGTACTTTGCCAAAAGTCCGAGAACGGCTATGGAGACCTGCGTTCCGACCGCGGCCGGAATCATCTACGACACCGGCAATGGAATGCAAAGCGCATAGCCAGCAGAGCTGACGATAGCGCTTAAAGGGAGAGTGATTTATGGATTCGCATAACAACCATCCGGAGTTTAGCATTGTGGATAGGGTGGCAATGGCTCTCTACGAGCGGAGAGCCGGGAGGCGCGGTGGATGGGATTCAATGCCACCTTTCGTGCAGGACAACTATAGAAAGGATGCCCGAGCAGCTATAAACGCTGTACGTGATGTCTTGCTCGACCCAACTGACGCTATGATAGACGCGGCCAATCGCGCCAGTCCCTCGACCACAGTCGGTATGCTCCGATCCGCGATCGCAGCTTCGCCAATCTCACCAAAAGAAATGGATCTTCCCGACGTAGTCTCTTACCAGGATGCTTCGCGATTGACCCATATCTAGACCCGGAAATAAGCCACTAATCGTAGCGGCCGCAATGTCGAGTCAATTCGGTTCAGGGCAGTGCAGCCTATGCCTTCTGCAGAATCTGCCCGCCCCTTCATCTATGTACAGGCGATCATCGCTTGGCCATATTGTGGTGCAAGATGGCATTACAAGGGCCGAGGAAACGGTTGTCCTGGATATCGTCGCGAAAATGACGAACGGGAAATATGAAGTGCGCCCTTGGCGACATCCTGTGCACAACTACCCCTCCTCGATTAATCGTCTTAACGATGTTCTGAACTATTCGCTGTCAGCCGCTGACAGTCGTTCTTTATTTGCCGTCAGTTTGATGACAATGCCTTCCGGGTCCCAGCTGCGCGTAACCCGGCCGTCCAGTTGCGTGCTCACCGTCGCCTTTTCCAGCAGCGTGCCGAAGCCGGTTTTTTCGGTTGGGACGACAGGCGGGCCGCCCGCCTCCACCCATTGCAGCACGAATTCATCTCCCTCTATCATGCAGTCGATGTCGATCCTGCCTTCCGGCACCGACAGCGCGCCATATTTGGCCGCATTCGTAGCGAATTCGTGTAGCAGCAGCGCCATACTGGTCACTGCCGGGCCGTTGACGGTGATATCGGCGCCCGTGACCTTGCATCGCAGCGCCGGCTCTTCCCTCGGATCGACATAGGGCGAGATGATCGTCCATATCAGATCATGCAGCGTCGTCAATTGTTCTTTGCGGCCAGACGCGGTCGAGGAGGATGGTGTGGTGAGGCTGTGTGCGCGCGAAAGCGCATTCATCCGCCTACCCACTGATATGGCCAGCTCGCCGGGCGTTTCGGCAAAGCGGGAGCTCAGCGAGACGATGCTGTTGGCAAGCGCGAAGAGGTTCTTGATCCGGTGGTCCATCTCGCGGATGAGCATATGTTGCTGCTGCTCGGCGCGGCGGCGATCAGTGATATCTCGAGCTATTTTAGATGCTCCGACGATAATGCCCCGCCGATCTCGGACAGGCGATGTTGTCAAAGAGACCTCGACAAGGCTGCCGTCTTTGCGCCTGCGGATGGTCTCGAAATTTTCGGTGCGTTCACCGCGGCGAATGCGTCCGATTATTTCCGTCTCCTCACTATGGTGGTCCGCTGGAATGATCAGCAAAATAGGTTGGCCAATAGCCTCTTCGGCCTTATAACCAAACATCTGTTCGGCGGCAGGATTCCAGCTTGTGATTATCCCGTTAAGGTCCTTCGAGACGATAGCGTCGTCGGAGGACTGAATAATAGCCTGGTAGCGTTGTGCGGCCTGATTTATGGCAATGCTGTCTGTTAGATCAACCAGCATATTAATTGCACCAAGCAGTTTTCCAGAGTGATTAAGTATAGGCGTTGGAAATGCCTGGAAGGGGACTCGAGAGCCATCAGGCCGCTCTGCAATCGCTTCATGGCCCCGATTCGGAACCTGTTGCCGTAATGCCAGCGCCATCGGGCATTCGTCATGCGGCATTGGACGTCCGTCCGGCCAATAAAGCCTCCAAGATCCGCAAAATTCGCTCTTACGCAGTTCTGGACGTACACCCCAAAATACGGCTGCAGCATCGTTGAAATACGTTATTCTCCCATCTTGATCTACGGTGTAGACAGCCTCCGGGAGCGCGTCGAGGACCTGCTTTAGCGACACATTGGCCATATCAAACGTGTCCATCGACGCAGATGAAGGCATTTCATTGTCTTGCACTATAATCCTCTCAAAGAGATAGGGTTGCCGCACGGCACCGTACGATATTTGATGACAAAAGTAACTGTTGTCGTTGTTACGGGCTTACACGCAAAGCCTTCAAAGACAAAGTTGCCCCGCTGTGGCACCATCATGCATGCAATACGTGCGCGAGCGGTGAGGCGGGAGGATCATGCTGCGACCTTCTCTTGTGGTACGATGACGAGCTCGTCGTCGGGCAGGGGCTTTTGCAGCTTCAAGGCCTCCTCGGCCGGTGCATTCAGCCAGGTTGAGACCTCCTCTTGCGTTCGGAGGATAACCGGCATCGCCTTGGGGTGGATCGGCTTCACCACGGCATTCGCATCCGTCGTCAGAAACGCGAAGATTTCGGCCTGGATCGGCCCTTCCTTCTTCTTTCGCATGGAATACCAGTCCGTCCAGATGCCGGCAAACCAGAAGAGCGGTTTCTCCCCATTGAGGGAGAACCAATACAGTGGCTTCCGCTTCGTTTCAGGATCCGGCTCCTGTCCATATTCCGAGAAGCTTGTTACCGGCACCACGCACCGGCTCTCCGGCCCGAGCCAGCGCCGCCAGTGCGGCGACGTCACATTGCGGATATTAGTGACGCCGGAATCGACCTGGGACTTGAGGAACTGCGGAGGCGTCGGCATGCCCCAACGGAGCATGGAGAGATATGTATCGCCGTCCTTATCCTTGCGAATAACGGGCGCCGGATAATCCGGGAAGACATCTTCCGAGAACTCCATCTGGTTTGTGCGGTTGCCAAGGTCCGGAAACAGGTGGCGCATGGCCTGAAACGTCGTCGTCGCGTTATAGAGATTGCACATGGGCCGCTCGCTTTTGCCTTCGTCTCACACTGCGTCATCTTCGAACTTGACGCAAGATGGGGCAGTGTTCTTATTCTGTTCTCGTGAAGGGAGGGGCAGAAACAGGAGCGTGTAATGTGAAACTTCGGTGGCAACAACTAAAGGATGATGGCAAGCCAGTTGCCGACCATTTCATCGCGACTGTCCTCCGCGTGCCGGTAGGCTCTATCCACAAGACCCATTCACCAATACTGAAAGAGGCTTGGAGTTGGAGTTTCTGCAGATACGACGTTGGCGCGTTCGCAAGGGACGCCAACGGCGGCATTGAGCCATCCAAACAAGCTGCGGCCGACAAGGTGCGCGAGCGCTTTGAATGCTACCTGAAGACGCCGACGGAGGACGGCGGCGGTATGGGGTTGGAACCGGAAGAATTCGGTTGTGGCTCATCCGTGGACCGGCTGCGGGGAATGAAGAAGCATGATCCTGCTGCATTCTGGAAGCGCATTGCAGACATTCGAGCCGGCAAGGTGGACTGGAACTTTCACAGATGGGTGAACGACAAGTCGCCGCTGCATGAGGTGACGGAGGAAGATTACTGATTGTTGGAACTGCCGCCGTCGAGAGGGTTGAAGGACCGTGCGCGACAAAACCTTGGCGAGATACTGCAAGCAACCGATTCACAAGCACAGTGGCGCCGTCGTGGCTAAGCAAACGGCGCCAGCGCGTTTTCAGGGCTGCGCCTTCACCGGAAGCCGGAATGGCGCGCCTAGACGGTTGAAGGCGTTCATAGCTGCGATCGTGATTGTAAGATCTACCAAATCTTTAGGCTCAAAAACTGCTGAGACAGCAGCATAGGCTCGGTCGGAAGCATGTGTCTCGCTGACAAGCGTCACCTCTTCCGCCCAGGCCAGCGCCGCGCGGTACTGTTCTGAGAAAAGATGCGGCACCTCTTCCCATACCGGGACGAGGGCGACCTTGTCGGCTGCCATGGTCTTCAGCAGATCGCGGGTGTGCATGTCGATACAATGTGCGCAGCCGTTGATCTGCGATACGCGCAGGAACACGAGATGGATAAGTTCCTCATGCAAATTGGTGTTGTGGATGACGTAGTGATGCACACCGAACAGGGCCTTGGCTCCAGCGGGTGCTACCTCGTACCAGTTGAGGCGCGTCGTTTCATTCATGATGGTCTCCTTTCAGTTGCGCCAACAGCCGGCGCTGCTCGAATGACGACGCGGCGATGGAAGGCGTGACATCTCGACCTGATTTTATTTTGGCCTGTGCCATGTCACACTTGCGCGAACTCGCTCGTCCACGGGGCAGGCGATCGAGTGAGAGGGAAAGTGGCATGTGTGAAGCGAGCGCTGATGTGTCGCTTAGCGAGCAAAGAACCGTAGAATTCGAACTGAATCGCAAACGATTGCTGCGTCTGAGCTACCGGATGCTAGGGTCGATCACGGAGGCGGAAGATGTTGTGCAGGATGCGTGGTTGCGTTGGGTACGCGTTGAAGTTGAAGTCCATGCTCCGACCGCCTATCTCACTCGTATCGTCACCCGACTATGCCTTGATCGGATGAAGTCGGCGCGAGCGCGCCGCGAGATCTATGTCGGCCCATGGCTACCAGAACCTTTGGTCGAGCCTCTTGATGCGCAAGAAGCCATTGCTGACGATGTCACTGTGACGCTCATGTTAGCGTTGGAACGACTTTCGCCGCTAGAACGAGCGGCTTTCCTGCTCCACGAAGTGTTCGATGTGGCGCTGACCGAGGTCGCGGTCGTGCTTCATCGTGAACCTGCCGCCGTTCGGCAACTTGCTTCTCGCGCACGCAAGAATGTTCAGAATGCGCGACCACGATACAGCGTCGGGGCGGCAGAGGCTGATGGAATTGCGCGCGCTTTTTTTGCTGCTTCGCGTGACGGCGACGTCACCGCGCTTTCGGCGTTGCTCGCGCGCGATGTTGAGATACATAGCGACGGCGGCGGCAAGGTGCTCGCGTTCCGTGAAGTCATCCGCGGCTTTGAACGTGCACTGCGATTGTTCGTTTCCGCTCAGCGAAAGGCCGCGACTCCGCCCACCCTGCTGCGAACCGCAACTATTGATGGCCTGCCCGGGTATGTAAGCCTTGATCCAAATGGTGTGCTGCAAACAACAGCTCTCGGCATTCGCGACGGTAAGATCTTCGCGATCTACATCGTCAAAAATCCGGATAAGCTGACGCATATTGACGTCTAAGATCGATCACCGCTGCGGCCTTCGAGCGCTCGGCCGCACGGCATCCATCCAAGCGGTGTCCTCTGGCCACTGGCTTGGTTTCTGGCTTATCGGCGTACGCGCAAGGATCACTCGATCCGCTTGAACGCGATCTCGGATGTAACCGAACCTTCTTTTGTTACTGCCAGGGTCAACTCTTCGAGTGGCTCGTACACTTCCTTTACCTGTCGGAATAAATCTAGGAACTGTTGCTCGGTGATCTCATCTGTGCCGTCGTGTGCAAAAGCGTTTCGATGTTTGTTGAGTGTTCTCAGCGGCTGGATTAATCGGTCGCTGACTCCAAATAGACGACAAAGGCGCAAGCGTTCCGTCAAATACTTGTCGTCTTGTGGCTTGTATCGCCCGTGCGTCAGTTTTTCCAGCACTGCTATCGCCGCCCGATCTGCTTCGAATTGACAACGCACCAAGGAACCAATGTCATCGTCACCACGCAAGGCTTTCAAGAGTCGCTGCCCGTTGGGATTGAAGTTCAACGTCATGTCCAAAATGTCTGTCAAAGCGTCCTCCAGCCTCTTAAGTGTCTTTAATGTCTGGCAGCCATTGATTATTACGGCAAACATGATCTTCGTCCGCTGGACACTATTCGAAAAAGATATGTAAAAACATTGAGAGTAAAAATGTCCAGATGTCACGCAAGGTGTTGATTTTCGACAAAATGTACAGTCCGCGTCTGGGCACAATGTGTTAGAAGTTAATTCTAGCAAAGCTTGATCGTTGGGTCTTTAGCCGCGGCGGACACCCCGAACCTGAACCTGTCATAAATTACGCGATGTGCGGTCAGGCGATAGACATGCGCGATCTCAGCGCCGTGTTCCACCACGGCTATCTCGATCATGAGCCGATCGATATACGGCAACGATGGGCGAACAGCGGTCATTGCAGTTCCAACTCGCGGGGTTCAATCTGACCAAAGATTCAATCTGCGAAGGAAGCCCAATATGCTGGTACGCCTAGAGAGAGGGTCCTGTTTTTGTGGAGCGGTAGTAGCGGAACTGGAGGGTGAACCTTTCTGGATTAATTACGATCATGACGACGACTGCAGAAAGGCGATAGGCAGCCCCCTCACAGTCTGGATTGGCTACCCGCAAAACAAAGTTACGTTCACGAACGGAACCCCCAAGACGTTCAGTAAAACTCCTGGTATCAGCCGAGGGTTCTGTCCCAATTGCGGTTCATCCATCAGTTACGTTGATACAGGGCTTAGGGAGGAGATTTGGATATCAGTCGGATTTATGGATCATCCTGAGCGCTTTGAGCCTGTTGCACACGGCTATTGGCGGATGAAGTTGCCATGGGTAAACTTCGCCGACGCCCTTCCGCGCTTCGAGACGTACACTCGAGAACGGGATGCCACCATTGGCTACCCCCTCGAACGAAAGGGTGGGGAGAAAAAGAGTGAGGTGAAAAGGCTTCTGCGCTAAAATTTCTCGCATTGTCGGCTGCCTCACCTAACCCCTTGAACTAAGCATGGCGAAGCTTGCCGTCGCCGTTCCAAGCTCGAAACTCGACCTCGGCGGCAAGAGTGGGCACGACGAACACGTGGTTCTTACCGCGCAGCTTCACCGCCGGCGTCGTCTTTATCTTGCCGTGCTGCTTCTCGATGTCCTTGGCTTCTTGCGATTTGCTCAGGACACTACAAAGGGCTGCCGGGCGATCTTGATTGACTCTGTTCGCTATGAGCGTAGTGTGATTTAGCATCAGAACTCGTCTAACGGCTGATGCATGAGAGATAATTCGCGCTCCCGGGATAGCGGCAGGAGCGGCGACCCGCTCCGGATAGGGAGCGATGATGGTTTACCTCAAGTATGCGAGTCAAAAGCCAGCAAGGCTGTTCGCATTGACGATGGCACACGGTATAATATTGCGAAAAGCGCCTTGCCCGATCTGCGAGGCCACGGCTGTGCACACGGTCTCGTCGAACCTGACCAGGGTCGTCTGCCTCAACTGCGGTCGATTTCAGCTCTGCGATGCGGAACTCCAAAAGATGAGACAGTATGCTCCGTCCGCGCGTGATTTGGTGCTGACGATCGCTCGCGATGCCGCCAAGGCAACAGAATTGCATCCCTTCGTGCGTGCTAGTGAGAGTTCAATCGGCCGGCCACTACCATGACGCAAGATGAAGATTCCGCCAAGCCGCATGTCTCTGGTGACCTGGCTGCCCATATGTCCGCAACTGCGACAGCATTCCAAATGCTTGTGATCTGTCTTCAAAACAATGGTGCACTGGAGCGAGGTCAGTTTTCTCGAGCATTGGGCTCCTACATCGAGGAAGCCGCGGGGCAGACCGACTCTGCGACGATCCGGCTTCTTGAAGACCTAAAGTCGGCTTTGTCCGATTGAGTGCGGCCAGCATGGCGTACCGGCCATGATCAGAGCAGTTACACTTACTTAAACCGCAATGTCGTGGCAGTTGTGGCTATTACTTCATTCATTCGAAGAAATTGCTTCTCCGCACCGAAATCGCGCGGAGAATTTATCACGCATCAATTTGAGGAGCGACTTTATGAAAGCTACGGCAAAACTTTTGGGAACACTGCGTTCCGCCACCAAGGCGACGCTCGCGGGTCGGACTGCTGCAGGGACAAACCAGTTGCGCGTAGCGCGTGACTTGAACCATACGCCTTCAAGCGACTGGACAAAACTTTCGAACATCCTGCGTCGTTCAGGTGGGGGATTCTCCCACTCGAGAACGCGGCCGGAATAATGATGGTAGCACAGCACATTCAAGAGATCGACGCGGCAATAGAAGAGCTTGTTCTGTCTAGACGGCAGGAGATCATTCAGATTGCTCGTAACGGTGCGAATCCTGGCCCGTTGAAGAATCTAATGGATATTCAGGCGGCGATCGATGCATTGATCCGCGTCAAGGAGCAGTCGATTTGATGCGGCTGAGTCCGGCAACGCCTTGAACCTAAAGCTTTCCCCGCTTGTCAGCATTCCGCCGAAATCTCTTCAGTTCTGTTTCCTCAGATAGCAGCTTATTCTCTTGCAAAGCCAGAGCGGTTTTGTCAGCAACATCAACAATCGCTGCGAGTACTTCGTCTCTATCCCAACCCGCCTCGGTTGCTTCGGTTAAGAGAGCGATCAATTCATCTTCGATCGCTCGCTGGCAATCTGAGAAACGATCGGGGTCGCTGCGGGTCCGGCTGGGCGGGAGGATCATGCTGCTACCTTCTTTTGTGGGACGATGAAAAAGACCGTCGTCGCATTTGCAACTCCAGTATCTCTGCGAGCGATGAATGGTTGGCGCCGCTTGCGATCCGCCGACTTACCGCTGCCGTAAGCAGTACTTAGCGACTATCTTCGGTCGCTATAACAGGAGGTTGGAGCCGTTGCGGTTCTGTTTTTCTCGGAGCGTATGCCCAGCCTATGGCCATGGCGCTTGCTGCCAGAATCACGAACGCAATCATGTAGGGCCACGTCGGAGTCAGGTATGGCACATATTCTTCGCGATCGCGCTCTCGAAAATCACGGAAAGGCATATTATCCTCTCGGTCACCCCCGATTATTATACAAGCTGCAGTGTGCTGGCACAACGGGACGTTAAAGGTGCCTCTTTTGACGGGAAATTATGCCGCCACCTTCTCCTGTGGGACAATGACATCCGAGCTTCGCCCCGGCGACATCGTGGTCATGAACAATTTGCCGGCCCACAGGATCGGCGGGTGCGCGAGGCGATCGAGAAGGTGGCGCGGCTCCTGTTCTTGCCGCCATACTCGCCCGACTTCAACCCGATCGAGGTGGATTTCTCGAAATATAAGGCCCTCTGAGAAAGGCTGCAGCCCGAACCATCGACGAACTCTGGTGGGTCGTGGCCAACGACCTCGCAGCTTTCACAGCCGAGGAATGCAGGCACATTTCGAGGCAGCCGGCTATGGCCCGGAGTAAGTCGAATCTGCTCTAGTTTCGGCCGTCCAAGGCAAGAAGTGGCGGCCCCGAAAGCGAACCTCGTAGATGGCCGTCATCAGGATCACATCTGTCGCAGACGGCTGGGTCCGAAACGCCGCTTGATCAGGATTATTGCGGCATGCCCTATTGAGATGTAGTTTGTCACCGGGATGCCCTCAACATGGTCCGGCCGATCTTGCTGGCGGGATGAGCATGAAGAAGTCTGTCGTCGGGATCATAAAGGCGTCATTTGCGGCAGGGGGCGAAATGACACTATAAACGCCCGTATACTCGTGCTGGAATCGACCCTTTGCAGTCGTTGGGCATTGTGCTCAGACAGCTTCTTCAACATCAACAGCGGAGGAAGTTCGATTGACTTCGAAAAAACTAGGGCTGCAAACCCTGAACAAGGATATTGATCAGATCAACGGATCGTGTCACTGCGGCTCAGTTCGCTTCCATGTTCGTCTGACAAATGGCCTGCACTCAGCGCGCCGATGCACCTGTTCCTATTGCCGTATGCGGGGTGCTGTCGCTGTATCGGCGGACATTTCCGACATACAAATCCAGCAAGGCGCAGACATGTTAACGCTTTACCAATTCAACACCAGGGTGGCGAAGCATTACTTTTGCTCGAAATGCGGCATCTATACCCACCATCAGCGACGGTCGAATCCGAACCAATATGGTGTCAATGTCGCATGCTTGGATGGCTTAAGTCCTTTTGACTTCGATGAAGTCCCGGTAAATGACGGAGTTTCTCATCCATCTGACAAAGGAAAGCAGACTGGCCCGGCATTGGCAGGGATATTGAAGTTCTTACCTTCTGTGTGACCTCCCACCCTCTCCAGCCGCGCTCAGCCCGCTTGGCGTCGCCGATGACGGTTACCGGCATCGTTCTGGGGTGGATGGGCTTCACCGCTGCATTCGCGTTCAATCAGATCGCAGCGGTTGCCGTATAGGTCTTCAAAAACGGCAACCTTCCCGTAAGGCTCTGTTCTTGGCTGCTCGTGGAAAGTGACCCCTGCTGCAATATATCGAGCATGATCGCGATCCTGCCGCCGCCCTGTTGTCCAATGGTCGCGATCTGGTGTTCCCCAACAGCTTTGGCGAGAAGCGGCGATGCTTGGCCACCTTTTGGACCAACGACCACCCAACGCGTCTCGGGGGACAATCTCGTGTCTTCTTTAAGTTCGAAGCCGAGCTTGCCGACATAGAAGGCGTCGCCACTCAACACTGGGCTATCTCAGCCCGAACGATTTTGAAACCAAAGTGGGATTAGCTTAACCTCGTGTCCGAAAAACCGGCAGCAGGCCATGTTGACGAAGCTTCTGGAGAAGGGGTTTCCGGTCTATACGATCGACCCGGAAGTGTCAGAATCACTTGGAATGCCGCTCTGGAATACCGATCCTATGCCCTTGGCCGCTTAGATACACGCTGCCTTCAGCCGTAGCGGCTATTTCTGGAGGCTAAAGCCCTGGCCACATTCCGCCATCGAGCCTCAGGTTTGCGCCGGTGATGTAGCTGGCTCTTGGACTGGCGAGGAATGCAATGGCATCGGCGAGTTCTTCAAGCGTTCCAACCCTACCCATGGGAACCTGAGCAAACATGGGCAGCGCTATTTTCTCGATTTCGGTCCATGGTGCGTTGGGCGCAAGGCCTTGGCCGGTTGCGACCTTTCGGAAGCTTTTTTCTAACTTGTCGCTATGAATTGTTCCGGGCGATACCGTATTCGCCGTAATGCCATCCAATGCCACTTCCTTCGCGAGTGAAGCTATCATGGCGATCATCGCGGCCTTGGCGGCAGCATAATCGGGCCTTTTGGATGGAGGCATCAACGCTGCCAAGCTGGAGATGTTGACAATTCGTCCCCATTTGGCGGCCCGCATGCTTGGCAATAGTCGAGCGGTCACCCTTACTGCCGCGAGCACGTTCCGATCGTAACAGGACGCCCATTTCTCGGGGCGTGTCGTGGACCATTCTTCCGGATCGCCCGAACCGCCTGCATTGTTCACCAAAATGTCGACGGGCTTGATGAAGGCCTGTGCATCTTGGACCAGTTCCTCGACCTCGTCGTCGTTTGTCAGATCGCCAAAAACTGCGTAGGCACGTCCACCCTGGTTGACGATGTTATGGGCGACTTCTTCAGTTGCTATCTTGTCGCGGCCGTGGACGATAACAGTGGCGCCTTCACGTGCTAGGCCTTGGGCAATTCCTTTGCCTATGCCCTTGCTGCTTC
Organism: Phyllobacterium sp. 21LDTY02-6; assembly: GCF_023554255.2. Lineage (GTDB taxonomy): Bacteria > Pseudomonadota > Alphaproteobacteria > Rhizobiales > Rhizobiaceae > Phyllobacterium. The sequence goes on from NZ_JAMJWD020000001.1 coordinate 856,991, forward strand.
CCGTGATCAGCGCAATTTTTCCATCAAGTTCCAGATTCATCCGTTCGTTCCTATGTTACCTAGAGAATGGATAAGAGGACACGGCAATGAACGAGGCAATTACGCACTTTAAGGTGCCTGTCGAACGTGAAACCAGAGATGTGTGTCTTGGCCCCGATGGGTCGGTCGCACATGTCGTCAAGGTGCTTCGAATGATCACTGGCCGCTGGAAGCTGCCCATCCTGTTCCGGCTGTTCGCAGAGCCGTCGATGCGAACATCTGAGTTCATGCGGGAAATTCCTGGCATTTCTCAGAAGATGCTGACACAGCATCTACGGGAACTGGAGCATGATGGACTGGTCACGAGGCGCGACTTCGGCGAGCAGCCACCGCGTGTTGAGTACAGTCTTTCGAATGCTGGCCGTGGTTTGATGCCGGTCTTGATGTCAATGCGGGAGTTCTCCCGGGATCATTCGTAGCGAGGGCTGACGCGATAGATATCTTCAAGAAGGGAGCGTGCATACAAACACTCAGCGATCCATGCTGGCGGTGCCAAACATGTTTCCCTTTCTTGTTCTTGCACTTGATGTTCTGGCACACCAGCCTCGATCGAAGGGTGTTTATCTTGGTATTAGAACCGAAGTGCTGGCCCAGGTTGTATTTGTCGAGCCTGGTGCGCCTTTCGCATTCGATGCAGTAGCCGTAGAGCTCTTCCCATTGAGCCAGTCCGGCGAAGGTTGCGCCGTCAAGAACTTTCTTCATGCGCCTGGGTCTGGCCATTTCCCATCACCATCCGCGAACCACTGGTAGCGGCGAGCGCGGCCGAAGGTTGGCCTTCTTCCTGTCTGCCGGCGTGATAAACTCGCCACCGAACATCTCGGCGAAGGTCTCCGCTGCCTCCTTGGTCGGAAAGCAATAGATATCGTAGTAGGTTTTCTCTTCGTCATAATAGACCGAGAAGCCGAGAGCATAAGCGCCGAGCTCGTACTTCGCTTTCATCACGTTGTCGACGCGCTTCCATCGCTCTGACACGTCGTGGTTGAGCATGACCTGAAACGGGAATTGCGCATCAATCATGCTTGTGGGAAGGGCGCCGCGGCTGCGTGAGGCCATCTCAATGCATCCCTTGCAGCAGTTTTGGCTTCCAGCCGCGCGTATAGCCATGTCCCATCGCCAGGGCGGCATACTGCAGTTCCCTGATGAGGAACTCGCGGTCGGACAGCAGCGTCTTAATGGCGGCATATACATCGCCACCATGCTCGGCGATCAGTTCATCAACCTCATTGTCATGTTTCAGTTCTGGTTCGTTCATATTGGCTTCTCTCCTTCGAGACAACGCCTGTCCGCCCCGTCAAAAGACAGGTTTTGTTAGCTCTTCAATTGTCGTGAAACGGCTCGCCGCTGCCGTATGTTCTATATTTGTTCTCGTTTGGCAGGAGAGTCAATATCGGAATAGCTTCAAGGACGCCGTTCAGTGCAACCGGAGCTAAGGTTGTTGATAACTATCCCATGACAGCAAGCACGCCCAATGGGCGAGATCTATCGTCAAGACGACGTTCTGTGGGCAAAGTGTTCAAAGGTGACCTGCCACGGATCACTATCCAACGAGCGCTCTTCGCCGATCCAATGAAAGCTGTTTGCGGTGATCTCCGTGAACCGCCACCGCGCTTTCAGCCCGCGTGAATCCTCGCCCAGTTGAACAATGTCCTTGCCCTCTGCCCGACCAATCTGGCGCGAGTAATCCTGATTGAGCGGATCACTCCAGATGATGTGCCAACCATCGATTTCAGGGTCGAAGACCCGTAACGTCGTGCCATACATGGTGGATGGAGCAGGGCGCTTGGGCCTGATCCAGATGTCCTGAATTGCACGGCCCTCGAGTACCCAGTCGAAATGGATTTCACCCGTCGACGTCTGTGTCGTGCCGTCATGGAGATGATGAATGGTCTCCATTTCCCAGCTTCCGATTAGCCACCCATAAAGCTCCATGTCCTTCTCATGTTCAGGTGTCGGACCGTCTGAACCAAGAGCGGCGAGAAGCGGTGAAATCATCATAGCCAATCCATCGTGTTAAGCGGTGTCCAATTGAAAGCATCTCACAGTCTACCTGACAGCCTCCTGTCACTAGTGGTTTCCCATCCCTCAGAGAGACAGCGCTTGAGCCAACATAGACATTAAAGGAAACGTGTGCGTGATCACGACGTCGCTGCATGAGGTGACGGAAGAGGATTATTGAGCCGCCAAGGTGTGGCAGTGCACCTGCTAAGTCATTGATATTTGGTGCGCTAGTTTCCTGCCACACCCGAGCGTAAGTCAATGATTTTGTTCACTTTGACGACCTCGGGCGAGGCCTCCAAAATGTTTCTTGATAGTATCAATGTAGTATGAGCGACCGCAGACCAGTACGGGAATAATGGCGATCGATTGGATCACGCGGCTTGCCTGGATTGAATATAGGAAATTATTGCTATTAAGATGCACTGATATGGATGCGACGCTGGAAGCATGATGGCCAGTCCGCACAACAAACCTTAATTTGATTTTTACCCCATCGGGGCCTATGTAATGAGCATGGACAAACACAGCGAAAGCAAACCAATAAGAGCAGATGCCTTCAAACAAGGCTTCATGCGCGGGTTTACTGCACCGTTTTTGTTCTTCTCGCCAATAAAAGTCCGGCGCCCAACACAGTTCAATGGAAGTGTTGCCAAGGCATGGGCTGACGTCGGCAAGGCCCTTTCTTTAGCGACAAAAGAACAAGGGTCCTATATTGAGCAAAAAACCGGCAGGCAAATCCCCCGACACAAGTCAAGACGCAAAGCCGCCTGACCAGGCTTTACAAGAGCAAATCGAGCGTGAAATTGGTTCGTTGGTGCCGCAAGGCCAGCGAACTCAGATCGTAGCCAGACTGACCAGGGTCGTCAGCTCGAACGAGAATTTTTCGGGCCCCATCGCTCACCCCAAGCATTTTCGTGAGTATGAGGAAATTCTGCCCGGATCGGCGGAGCGAATAATTTCCATGGCCGAGAGCGCTCAAGCTCACAACCAGGACATGGAACGAGCAATCGTGCAAGGTTCAATTCGTACAAGCAGGGATGCCATGTACCTTGGCTACTCCGTGCTTCTTATTTTGATTTGTTCTGGCTTCTATGCTGGCCTGAATGGCAACAACATCCTCGCTGGACTGTTGCTGGGAACCGGCATCCTCGGGGGCGCTGCTACGCTGATCAGAGGCGGGTCCATCGATAGCTCAAATCCGGATAAAGCCTGATCCGTATTGCCAGTGAATGCCCGCGTTACGCCAACTGGGCAAAAGCCGTGCGCCATATGAACATCGACCACGAGACGGGCGCACACCTGCCCGTTTCGGCCGCCTGTCTCGCCGCCGCCCACGAAATTTCCCTGATGCCGGAATCAGCTCGAACGGCGTTCCGAATAGCGCCGATAGACGCCTCTGCCGGCCTTCTTGGCGATATAGAGCGCGGCATCGCCGCACCAGAGCAGGCTTTCCGGCGTGTCGCCATCGCGCGGGGCGAGCGCCGCGCCGACGGTTACGGTGATGTCCGCCGTCTTGCCGTCGGCAAGCTGGTAGGGGTGGGAAACATAGCCGATGATGCGGTCGGCGATGCTCGCCACTTCATTGGCGGTCACCTGCAGCAGCACGATCGCGAACTCGTCGCCATCGATGCGGTAGACCACGTCGTTCTTGCGCATACATGATTGCAGCCGGTCGGCCACGAGCTTCAATACGAGGTCGCCCTCGGCCCGGCCATGCTGCTCGTTGAATGATTTGAACCCGTCCAGGTCGATGCACAGGATGGCGAATTGCAGCCGGTCGTCGAAATCGCTGTCGGCATAGGAGCCGAAAAGACTGTCGAGATGTTCCTGAAGCGCGGCGCGGTCGGCGAGGCCCGTAAGTTCATCCTGGCTGACCGGAAAGTCGCCAAATCCTCGAGACTCGATCATCGGTTTTGAATTCCTATCGTCCACGAGAACGACTCCATTTCTCCCAGTATAGAATGACAGGAGCAGCGCTTATGTTCAATAGACATTAGCTTCTAGGGTTAAAACTATCGAATTGCTTCAAATTTGAGCAAATCTATAATGAAAATTGCATCAGGTTGAAATTATTCGCCGGATGGTCGCAGCGGCGGAAATCGGCGGCATCCTCCACTGCCGTCGCAGCACCTTCATCTGCCTGGCAGCATCGTCCTCTGCCTGCCAAGTTCTTCCTCTCCTTCATTGACGATGCGACGATTTTTTGCCACATCCTTGATGAAAGTGTGCTGCAGTCAAAATCCGGTTTGCAAGAACCTGGGGGCAATCGCCCGGCGGCAGCGTTTTACCCTGTGCGGCGGTCAAGTCCGGCAGGGCGTTTAGGAAAGCTCGTAGGACATGGTACTGAACTTTGAAGATCTCCGGACCAAGATGGTCGACAATCAATTGCGCACGACCGACGTGACCGACAAGGCCGTGCTGCAGGCATTCCTCGCAGTGCCGCGCGAAAAGTTCGTACCAAGCGTGCGCGAGGCACTCGCCTATATCGATGACGACGTGATGGTCGCCACGGCGACGGCCGAAACGCCGGCGCGCTACCTGATGCAGCCATCGCCCTTCGCCAAGCTCGTCCAGCTCGCAAATGTCCAGCCCGAGGATGTCGTCCTGGATATCGGCTGCGCCACCGGCTATTCGGCGGCGGTGCTCTCCCATCTCGCCACCTCGGTCATCGCGGTGGAATGCGACACCAATCTTGCCGGACAGGCGACCTCGCTCCTGTCCTCGCTCGGCTGTGACAATGTCGTCGTCGTCACCGGCCAGCTCGAGAACGGCTATGCCTCCGAAGCCCCCTTTGATGTAATCATAATTGAGGGTAGCGTTGACTACGTTCCTGGTCCACTATTTGAACAGTTGAAGGACGGTGGGCGTCTGGTGGTCGTTGAGGGTAGGGGAAACTCTGGCAAATCAATGGTTTACGTGAAAAGCGAGGGAATCATTTCCGGTCGTCGCGCTTTCAATTCGGCAGTGAAGCCGCTGCCAGGCTTTGAGAAAAAGCCGGAATTCGAATTCTAGACCGGGTTGTACCTGAGGCATAAGTGCAACGGTCGCCTACTTTGTTTGTGGAATGGGGATCAGGCCTGTAGTCATTTCGCAACCGGACGAGTATTGAAAATTCCGTCGAACCGATTGGTTCGGTCGGCGATTAGAGAGAATGAAGGGGTTTATAGTGTTCATAGCGGGCAAGCGATTATTAACCGCAGCGCTGATGTCAGCCACGGTACTAGCCTCTACGCCTTCAATGGCTGAGACCATCTTTGGCGCCATGGCCAAAGCCTACCAGAACAATTCCACGCTCAATGCCGACCGGGCCGGCGTCAGGGTTACCGATGAAGGCGTCGCCATCGCCAAATCCGGCTACCGCCCGGTCATCAGCAGCACGGCAAGTCTGAGCGTTGCGAATACCCGTTTCGACTCGGGCATCAATGGCACGAGCCGCACCGGTACGTTCGGCGTGTCGATCAACCAGATGCTGTTCGATGGTTTCACCACCAGGAACAATGTCGCCGGCGCCAAGACGCAGGTCCTTGCCGCCCGTGAAAACCTGCGCAACTCCGAGCAGAACAGACTGTTCGCGGCGGCACAGGCCTATATGGATGTCTACGTTACCCGGCAGATCGTGGCGCTGCGCCAGCGCAATATCGAAGCACTGGACGAGCAGTTGCGTGCAGCGCGCGCCCGCTTCGATGTCGGCGAGGGAACGAGGACGGACGTGGCCCAGGCCGAGGCCGGAAAGGCAACGGCCATCGCCGAGCTCAATCTGGCAAAGTCCAACGCCAAGACCGCCGAAGCGACCTATATCCAGGTAATCGGCGACAAGCCAACCAAGCTCGCAACGGCAAAACCGGCCTCCAAGAACCTGCCACGTTCCATGGATCAGGCCTATGAGATCGCTTCCAACACCCATCCGGCCATCCTTGCCACACGTTATGCGGTGGATGCCGCCGGCTACAACGTCAAGGCGGTAGAGGGCGAATTGCTGCCGCAGGTCAGCCTCACCGGGGAAATCTCCCGTGATGAGATCTGGGAGACGCCGAGCTATTCCACCTCCGCAGGAGACGATTCCGTGACGGCAAGCGCGGGTTTGAGAGTGACGGTGCCGATCTATAGCGGCGGCCGGACCTCGGCACGCGTGCGGCAGAACAAGGAAACCGTTGCGCAGCGCCGTATCGAAGTCGATGTGACGCGCGACAGCGTCCGCCAGGCCATTGCCTCGTCCTTTGCCGAGTTGGAGTCCGCAAAGGCCTCCACCATTGCGCAGCGTACTGCGGTCTCTGCCGCGCAGCTCGCGCTCAACGGCGTCATCGAGGAGCGCAAGGTCGGCCAGCGCACGACGCTGGACGTGTTGAACGCCCAGAACGATGTGATCACGGCGCAGATCCTGCTGGTTCAGGCCGAGCGCGATGCGGTCGTCAGCAGCTATGCCGCCCTGTTGGCGACGGGTCGCCTCTCGGCGAAGCAGCTTGGTCTCCAGGTCGCCGAATACAGGCCGGAAGAGCATTACGATGCAGTCAAGGACAAGTGGGGCGGTCTGCGCACGCCGGACGGTCGCTGATAGCAGGCTGATTTTCATTATCGGGCAGGGCCGCCGGAGGCAATTCGGCGGCCTTTGCTTTTGCACGGCGCGTCATCAAAAGTCTGTGGGTTAGTTTCAATCCCGCAATGCAGGGATTCTCAAACGACACGCCAGCCACTACACTCCATGCAGATTCGCTGCACAGCACCGAAACAAGATGTAGTAGGCATTATCTCATGGCACAATCATCCAGCCTGGCGCGTGAACCCTCGATGGAGGAGATTCTCGCCTCCATCCGCCGCATCATCGAAGAAAGCGATACGGGCAAGCCGGACGATCTGCCTCCGGTGGCTGTGAATTCCGATGCGCCGCGTTTCGCCAGAGCCGACGATCTGGAGAGGGGCGAGGAGCCGGAGGCAGAGCAGGAATTGCCGCCGCGCGAGGGTATTGCGCTGTCGAGGCCGTTTACCCAGCCGGCCGAACCGGCCGCGGAAGCAATATTGACGGACGCGGTGTTGAAGCCTGCCATCGACGACGAGGCGGTGGAGGCGGACGAACTGCCATCCGCTCCGGCACATTCGGCCCCGGCACCAGTAGCCCCGGCACCAGTGGCCAAGGCTCCGGAAGTCAAAGCTCCGGAAGTCAAAGCTCCCGAAGCCAAGGCGCCTGAAGACGAGATGCCCGAACTGGCTGAAGACGAGGCTCCCACGGCTCACCCCGTCAGCGAGGCGGTGCAGCCTCCGGCCGAGAAGGACGAGCAGCCGTCGCAGCCGGAAGCCGTCAGCAAGCCGCCTGTTCCCGAAGCGACGCAGCAACCGGCGCCCGGCCGTCCGGAGATCGAAGACGAGCTCAATCACGCCGTATCGAGCAATCTGGGCCAGGCCCTGGAACCCATCCTTTCGGCGGCGGCGGAGCGCCAGGTGAGCGCGGCATTCGATGATCTGTCCTTTGCCGTCCGCAGCGAGCCGCGGCGTTCCTTCGACGAGATCGCACAGGACATCATGCGCCCGCTGCTGCAGGAGTGGCTGGACGACAATCTCCCGACCCTCGTGGAAAGGCTCGTGCGCGAAGAGATCGAGCGGGTCGTCCGTGGCGGCGTGAAGCGCTGAACCTCTCCTGCGCCCGTGATACGGCAGGCAACGCCCGGGAACTGCCAAAGATGCCGGCCTGAGCTATCCGCCAAAGACTGACGCGTAGCGCGGCCGCGCAGAAACGGCCGGGCCGAATATAGTCGGCATTGACTTATCTCCGTCGTTTGGGTTTACACCAGTACAACTCCCCCTTCCGCAAATGACGGACAATTAAATGCTTGATAAGACATATGACGCCGCTGCCGTAGAGCCAGAGATCGCCAAACGCTGGGACGAGGCCGGCGCCTTCAAGGCCGGTGCGGGTTCGAAGCCGGGCGCCGATCCTTTCGCGATCGTCATACCGCCGCCGAACGTCACCGGATCGCTGCATATGGGCCATGCGCTCAACAATACGATCCAGGACATATTGGTGCGCTTCGAGCGCATGCGCGGCAAGAACGTGCTCTGGCAGCCGGGCATGGACCATGCGGGCATCGCGACGCAGATGGTCGTGGAGCGGCAGTTGATGGAGCGCCAGCAGCCGGGCCGCCGCGAGATGGGCCGTGAAAAGTTCATCGAGCGCGTCTGGGAGTGGAAGGCCGAGTCCGGCGGCATCATCGCCGGGCAGCTGAAGCGCCTCGGCGCATCCTGCGATTGGTCGCGGGAGCGGTTCACCATGGATGAGGGCCTGTCGCGGGCTGTCCTCGAGGTGTTCGTCACGCTCTACAAGCAGGGCCTCATCTACAAGGACAAGCGGCTCGTCAATTGGGATCCGAAGCTTCTGACCGCCATTTCCGACGTGGAAGTGGAACAGCACGAGGTCAAGGGCAATCTTTGGCATTTCCGCTACCCGCTGGAGAATGTCGCCTTCGACCCGGAAAATCCGCACACCTATATCGTGGTGGCGACGACGCGGCCCGAAACCATGCTCGGCGACACGGGCGTTGCCGTCAATCCGGACGATGCGCGCTACCATGCGCTGGTCGACAATAATGTGGTGCTGCCGCTCGTCGGCAGGCATATACCGATCGTCGCCGACGACTATGCCGATCCGGAGGCTGGATCGGGTGCGGTCAAGATCACGCCGGCGCACGATTTCAACGATTTCGAGGTCGGTAAGCGCAACAATCTGCGCCAGATCAATATCTTCAATACGGATGCGTCGGTCTTCCTCAAGGACAATAATGATTTCCTTGAAGGGCTGGAGCAGTCGAGCAAGCTCGACCAGCTGATCCATGCGCTCGATGGCAAGGACCGCTTCGCGGCGCGCAAGCTTATCGTCGCGATGATGGAGGAAGGCGGCTATCTCGAGAAGATCGAGGACCATGTCCACTCGGTGCCGCATGGCGACCGGGGCGGCGTGCCGATCGAGCCCTACCTCACCGACCAATGGTATGTGAATGCGGCCGAACTCGCCAGGCCGGCCATTGCCAGCGTCAGGGAAGGCAGGACGAACATCATCCCGAAGAACTGGGAAAAGACCTATTTCGACTGGATGGAGAACATCCAGCCCTGGACCATCTCGCGGCAATTGTGGTGGGGACACCAGATTCCCGCCTGGTACGGGCCTGATGGCCAGGTCTTCGTCGAAAAGAGCGAAGAAGAAGCCTTGAGCGCGGCGGTGCAGCACTATCTGGCGCATGAGGGCCCGATGAAGGCGCATGTGCAGTCGCTGCTGGAAGATCTGAAGCCCGACCAGATACTGACCCGCGACGAAGACGTGCTCGACACCTGGTTCTCATCGGCGCTCTGGCCGTTCTCGACGCTCGGCTGGCCGGACAAGACGCCGGAACTCGCCACCTATTACCAGACCGACGTGCTCGTCACCGGCTTCGACCTCATCTTCTTCTGGGTCGCCCGGATGATGATGATGGGCCTGCATTTCATGAATGAGGAGCCGTTCCACACCGTCTACATGCACGCTCTCGTTCGCGACAAGAACGGCGCCAAGATGTCCAAGTCGAAGGGCAATGTCATCGATCCGCTCGAGTTGATGGACGAATACGGCGCCGATGCGCTGCGCTTCACCCTGGCGATCATGGCGGCGCAGGGCCGGGATGTTAAGCTCGATACCAGCCGCATCGCCGGTTACCGCAATTTCGGCACCAAGCTGTGGAATTCGACGCGCTTCGCCGAAATGAACGGCGTCACGGGGGATCGCGCCTTCAGGCCGGAAGACGCGAAGCTGACGGTCAACCGCTGGATCCTGACCGAGCTGACCAATACGGTGCGCGAAGTCACCGATGGCATCACCTCCTATCGTTTCAACGAGGCGGCAGGCGCGGCCTATCGTTTCGTCTGGAACCAGTTCTGCGACTGGTACATCGAATTGCTGAAACCGGTCTTCAACGGCGAGGATGCGGACGCCAAGGCGGAAGCGCAGGCATGCGCCGCCTATGTCCTCGACCAGATCTACAAGCTGCTCCATCCGTTCATGCCGTTCATGACCGAAGAGCTCTGGGCGCGGACCGCCGGCGAGGGCAATCCGCGCGAGACATTGCTGTGCCATGCGCCATGGCCGGTGCTCGATTTCGCCGATGCGGAATCCGCGGCCGAGATCAACTGGCTGATCGACCTCGTCACCGGCATACGCTCCGTGCGGGCGGAGATGAACGTGCCGGCCTCGGCGGTTGCGCCGCTCGTCGTCATCGATGCCAATGAGGCGACCAGGGCAAGGCTCGAGCGCCATGACGCTTCGATCAAATGGCGGGCGCGGGTGAAGTCGATCGAATTCGCCGACGCAGCGCCCAAGGGCTCGGCGCAGTTCGTCATCGGCGAGGCAACCGCATGCCTGCCGCTTGGCGATCTCATCGATATCGAGGCCGAAATCGCCCGTCTCAACAAGGAAGCCGGGAAGATCTCCGACGAAATGGAGAAGATCGGCAAGAAGCTCGGCAATGAGAAATTCGTCGCCAACGCCAAGCCCGAAATCGTGCAGGCGGAACGCGACCGGCTGGCCGAACTGGAACAGGCAGCGGACAAGATCGGCACCGCCATCCGGCGGGTGCGCGACGCGGGTTGATTCCTTTCGGCTTCGAAAGCGACATGGGATGGCGGCAAGGCCTTGAAACCGGGCTGCCGCCACCCTATTTAAGCCCGTTAATAGCCCCAATTTCGTCATTTTTGATGCTCGTTGCATTTGCGCAACATTGACGTTTTTCGGCCGAAAAACCCTGTTTTTCGCTCCTAATTCATTCTGATTAGGCCGGGAATTTCGGATTAGCTTCGAAAATTTCTACAAAATCGACGTTTTTACGTATTCGTCAATTCCGGGTGCCGCGCGGTGCCCAGACAATGCGGTTGCGCGCCTCTCGCTCTCTTGGTTACCTGTTACGTATTGGTAATAAATGCACGAAATTTTAGCGCAGGCGCATTTCGTTGGGGAGGAGAGACTTATGGCAAAAACGGTATCAACAGTCCTGGGTGGAGCACTGTTGTTGACCAGCATCGCCACTGCAGCACAGGCCGGAGGACTTGAGCGCGGGGGGTATAACTGGGATTTGCTGTTTAGCGAGGAGCGTTTCGCATCGGAAGCTGGCGTCATCTACGTCATGCCTGACCGGCGCATCAAGAATGCGCGCGATACGGACCCGACAGACGGCATGGGCGCCAATGGTGCCGGCGGCGGCGCGACGTCCGTGGACGAGACGGAAGACTACGCCATTCCGCGCTTCGGCGCCAAGGTCGGTCTCACGCCGGAATTCGACTGCCTGGCATCCTACAGCCAGCCATGGGGCGTGCATACCAAGCCGGGCAGCGGCTGGGTCGGCGCCAATGAAAACATCGAGACCAAGGTCGAAAGCCATGATTACGGCCTGACCTGCTCCTACAAGTTCGATGTCGGCAAGGGCTTCGTCCGTGCCATCGGCGGCGTGTCCTACCAGGAAGTCGAGGGCTTCAAGGAGCGTCTCGTTCTCGGCCAGGTCCTGCAGACGCCATATGCCGCCGCGGGCTTCGACGGCACCGGCGTTCTCGACCTTGAGGGCGACGGCTACGGATGGCGCATCGGCGCGTCCTACGAAATTCCCGAAATCGCCCTGCGCGCCAGCCTGATCTATAATGCCGAGGTCGATCTCGGACAGGTGAACGGCACGGTCGACGTGACGGAAGTTCCAGCCGCCTTCGCCAATCCCAAGCTGCCCTTTGCCGGCCGGGTCATCGACGTCTACGGCACGGCAACGATGCCGCAATCCGTCGAATTCAAGTTGCAGAGCGGCTTCGCCCCGAACTGGCTGGCCTATGGCTCGGTCAAATGGGTGGATTGGAGCGTGCTGGACGTGATCGCCTTCTGCCCGACCTCGAGCAAGGGCGCCGTCGCCTGCGGTCCGAGCTCGCCGGCCCGCGTGACATCCCTCGACCTGATGTTCCGCGACGGCTGGACGGTGACCGCCGGCGTCGGCCACAAGTTCAACGACCAGTGGAGCGGCTCGGTGCAGGTCAGCTGGGATCGTGGCACCTCCACGGGCCTGACGACCCAGACCGATACCTGGCTGCTGTCTTCCGGCGTGGCCTGGTCGCCCAACAAGAATGTCGAACTGCGCGTCGGCGGTGCCGTCGGCATCCTGACCTCCGGTTCGTTCGGCCCGACGGAATGCGTCGGCAATCAGCCATGCGGCACCAAGGTCCGCTACGATTTCGACGATGATTTCGTCTCGGCGCTGTCGATTTCCGGCAAGGTCAAGTTCTGATCTGACGTCCAGACCCGATAATGGCGAAGCCCGGCAGAAATGCCGGGCTTTTTGCATGTCCGGGCGGGGCGGCGTTACGGCCGGTCCGGCGCGCATGGCGCTTGTGTTGATTCGGCAACAGTGTTGCAGGATGAGTCGCCCGGTGGCCGCCAGACGCCCAATTTGCCCATTTTGCGCCACAAACCCGGAGCACCTCGATTGTGCGGTAACCTTTTGACGGTATGAATGACTGGTTGACCGCTTGGGGAAATGATGGAAGCGACACTTTATTCGCATGTCTTCTTTGCTGGCCGCCGTGGGGCGTCGGGCAGCGATTCAAACAGGACCAGCGCGCGCTACCGCACGAGCGCTGCGCCGGACGGCATTCTTGCCGGCCCAACTCTTGCCGAAATACCGCCCAAAGATGGCTCCATTAATGTGAAAGAATTCACATTACTGCCAAAGAGCGCGATCCGTTCGCCCGTATTGGCGTTGAATTCTCCGGCCATTCGCTCGGCGCGATCCGTTGATGCGACAGCGATGGCATGGTCCCAGAAAGACGTGCTGCCATGCTGATCGCTGATCGTTTTCTTGCATCCTTTACCGGAATGGGCCTGCTGCTTGGCGCCATGACGCTGCCTTGCCACGCCTTCGATACCAAGACCGAGATGAATGAGGACTCCAGTCCTTTCGCGCTCTTCAAATTCGGCTTCTCCGCCTACAAGAACGGCCACAAGGACGAGGCGGTCAAGGCCTTGCGCTTCGCCGCGGAGAAAGGGCACCAGGGCGCCAACTGGAAGCTTGCACGCATGTATGCGGAAGGCGACGGCGTCGAGGAAGACGATTACGAAGCCTACAAGATGTTCGAGCAGGTGATCCAGGAAGGGGCCGACCAGGGCACCCAGAACGAGAGCTATGTATCGGACGCGCTGGTGGCGCTTGCCGGCTACATCAAGCGCGGCATCCCGAATTCGCCGGTGCGCTCCAATCCCATGGCTGCCCGCGACCTCTATATGCAGGCGGCGTCCAATTTCGGCGATCCGAATGCGCAGTTCGAGCTTGGCAGGATGCTGATGAAGGGCGAGGGCGGCCAGTCCAGCCCCAACCAGGCGGCGCGCTGGTTCCGTCTTTCGGCCCAGAAGGGCCATGCCGGGGCGCAGGCCATGCTTGGAAACCTGCTGTTCCAGGCCGGCAAGACCGTGCGCGGCCTCGCGATGATGACGGCGGCGCTCGAACATGCGCCCAAGCAGGATCGCACCTGGATCAGCGGCCTGCAGGAACAGGCATTCTCACTGGCCGACGAGGCCGACCGCCGCACCGCCATGGTGCTGGCGCAGGATATCGTCCGCACCGGCGACTTCTAAGGCTCGACTTCGCCTCACGCCAGCGAGATGGCGACGGGCACGTGGTCGGACGGTTTCTCCCAGCCGCGCACATGTTTTTCGACAGAGGCCGAATCCAGCATGTTGGCGGCTTCGGGCGAAAGCATGAGATGATCGATGCGGATGCCGTTGTTCTTCTGCCATGCGCCGGCCTGATAATCCCAGAACGTATAGGTGCCGCCGGCATCGGTGACGCTGCGCAGCGCATCGGTGAAGCCGAGATTCTCCAGGCGGCGGAATGACTGGCGCGTCTCCGGCTGGAACAGCGCGTCGTTCACCCAGCTTTCCGGCGTCCTGGCGTCGATCGGCTCGGGAATGACATTATAGTCGCCCGCCAGCACCAGCGGCTCCTCCAGGGCCAGCCGCTCCTCGGCCCATTTCTCCAGCCGGGCCATCCAGCGCAGCTTGTAGGGAAATTTCTCGGTGGTGATCGGATTGCCATTGGGCAGATAAAGCGAGACGACGCGCAGGACGCCCTTTTCGGTCGAGAACACCGCCTCGATGAAACGGGCATGCTCGTCGGTATCTTCGCCGGGCAGGCCGCGATTGACCTCCTCCGGCGTGGATTTCGACAGGATGGCGACGCCGTTGAAGCCCTTCTGGCCATGCGTCTCCACATGGTAGCCCAGTTCCTCGATCTCGGCGCGCGGAAAGCCCTCGTCGACCGACTTGATCTCCTGGAGGCAGACGATGTCGGGGTCCGATTCGCGCAGCCATGCCTTGAGCACGTCGATGCGCGCCTTCACGCCATTGATGTTCCAGGTGACTATCTTCATCGAGTCGGAGATCCCATTGTTCTGATGCGGAACGATACAAGCCCGACGGATGGCGGGTCAAGGAAGGACAGGCTTCCATCAACCGACCGAGTCACGGGCGCGGATGCAGGAGGGGGATCAGATCGAGAAACTGGTTCCGCAGCCGCAGGAAGCAGTGGCGTTCGGATTGCGGATCTGGAACGACTGGCCCATCAGGTCATCGACGAAATCGATCTCCGAGCCGCCGATATAGGGCAGGGAGATGGAATCGATCAGCACCCTGGCGCCGAGTTTCTCGATGACGATATCATCGGCATCCTGCCCGTCCACCAGATCGTACTTGTAGGAAAAGCCGGAGCATCCGCCGCCTTCGACCGAGATGCGCAGGGCGGTCTTGTCCGGTTCGGACTGCAGAATGGCAGAAATTCGCTTTGCCGCCGCGTCAGACACAGAAACATTTGCAACTTCGCTCATCGTCATCATCCCTGAAGTGCGCGGCCGCAGAGGCCATAATGATCCGCGCGCACCTTGCTAATCGTCATACAGCATAGCTAAGAATTGGGAAACCGGAAGTCAACGGCCCCCCATTCACGATATCGAGGGTCCACGACAATCGGGTCCACGAATATTGGAAGGCAGCTTTCGTATGTCCATAGAGGGTTTGGGGTTTGGCTACAGGGAAAGGGCGTCCTATGCCAGCGATCCGCGCTCGAGCCGGGGTCGCCTCGTCGTCGAGATCGAGAGCCCGACGCGGACGGTCTTCCAGCGCGACCGCGACAGGATCATCCACTCCACCGCCTTTCGCCGCCTCAAGCACAAGACGCAGGTGTTCATCGCCCATGAGGACGATCATTTCCGCACCCGGCTGACCCATACGATAGAAGTGGCGCAGATCGCCCGGGCGCTGGCGCGCTCCATGTTCCTCGACGAGGATCTCGCGGAGGCGATCGCGCTCGTCCATGATTTCGGCCATACGCCCTTTGGCCATACGGGCGAGGATGCGCTCGATGCGAAGATGGCGGAATTCGGCGGCTTCGACCACAATGCGCAATCGCTGCGGATCGTGACCAAGCTGGAGCGGCGCTATGCGGAATTTGACGGGCTCAACCTCTGCTGGGAGACGCTGGAAGGGCTGGTCAAGCATAATGGACCGCTGATCGGGCCGCATGCCGCCTCCCAGCCCGTGCCCCTGGCCGTGCTCGAATATAATCGCCGCAACGATCTGGAACTCGATCGCTTTGCCTCGCTCGAAGCCCAGTGCGCCGCCATCGCCGACGATATCGCCTATAATGCGCATGATATCGATGATGGGCTGCGTTCCGGGCTGCTTTCGCTCGACAGGCTGGCGGATGTCGCCATCATCGGCGATATACTGCGCAGCGTCCGCGAAAAATACCCCGCGCTCGACGATACGCGCACGACGCACGAGATCGTCCGCCGCCAGATCACCCTGATGGTAGAGGACGTTATCCGCCAGTCGCAGGCCAATATCGCGGCGCTGAAGCCGCAGACCATCCGCGACGTGCATGAGGCGGGGCGCAAGATCGTGGATTTCTCGCCGGAAATGCGGGAGGCGGAAAAGGCCTTGAAGAAATATCTCTACGCCAATCTCTATTTCCACGAGAGCGTGGTGCGGGTGCGCAAATCCGCCGAGCGCATTGTCGCCGAACTCTTCGACGCCTATTTTGCCGATGTCGGCAACATGCCCGAGGGCTGGCGCGAGGGGCGGGAAGGCGCCAGTGAGGCGCAGCGCGCACGGCATGTCGCCGACTTTCTGGCCGGCATGACCGACACCTATGCGGTGCGGGAGTATCGGAGGCTGTTTGACCGTACGCCCGAATTGGCTTAAGCGTTCGCCCAGCTATGGACCGGGTCGCCGGTCCTTCTGATAACAATCAAAGAGTACAATCGTCATGAATATCTTCGCTGACTTCGATGCGCGGATTAAGAACGCCCTGCAAGCCCTTGATTTGAAAAACTCGGAAGGTGTTGCGGTTGATCTCTCTCGCGTTGGTGTCGAGCCGCCGCGCGATGCGAGCCATGGCGATATCGCGACGAATGCCGCGATGGTGCTCTCGAAGGCAGTCGGCCAGAATCCGCGCGAACTCGCGGCGAGAATCGGCGAAGCACTGAAAAACGATCCGGATATCGGCGCCATCGAAGTGGCGGGTCCGGGCTTCATCAACCTTCGGCTGAAGGACAATTACTGGCAGCGGCAGTTGACGACGATGCTGACGGCGGGTCTCGACTACGGCCGCTCGCAGCTCGGCTACGGCCACCGGGTCAATGTCGAATATGTATCGGCCAATCCGACCGGGCCGATGCATGTCGGCCATTGCCGTGGCGCGGTCGTCGGCGATGCGCTGGCGAACCTGCTTTCCTTTGCGGGCTACGACGTCTGCAAGGAATATTACATCAACGATGCCGGCGCCCAGATCGACGTGCTGGCGCGGTCCGTCATGCTGCGCTACCGGGAAGCGCTCGGCGAACAGATCGGCGAGATCCCTTCGGGGCTCTATCCGGGCGACTATCTGGTGCCGGTGGGACAGGAACTCGCGACCGAGTTCGGCACCAGGCTGCTGGCAATGCCGGACGAGGAGGCCCTTGCCATCGTCAAGGACAGGACCGTCGATGCGATGATGGCGATGATCCGCGACGATCTCGCTTCGCTCAACGTCCACCATGACGTGTTCTTCTCCGAGCGGGCGCTGCACGCCAACAATGCGAAGCTGATACGGTCGGCCATCAACGACCTCACGTTGAAGGGGCATGTCTACAAGGGCAAGCTGCCGCCGCCCAAGGGGCAATTGCCGGACGATTGGGAAGACCGGGAGCAGACCCTGTTCCGGTCCACGGATGTCGGCGACGATATCGATCGGCCGCTGGTCAAGTCGGACGGGCAGTTCACCTATTTCGCCGCCGACGTCGCCTATTTCAAGGACAAGTACGACCGGCATTTCGACGAGATGATCTATGTGCTCGGCGCCGACCATGGCGGCTACGTGAAGCGGCTGGAATCGCTGGCGCGGGCCGTTTCGGGCGGTACCGCGAAGCTGACGGTGCTGCTCTGCCAGTTGGTGAAGCTCTTCCGGGATGGCGAGCCCGTGCGGATGTCGAAGCGGTCGGGCGAGTTCGTCACGCTGCGCGACGTCGTCGAGGAAGTCGGCCGGGATGCGGTGCGGTTCATGATGCTTTACCGGAAGAACGACGCGCCGCTCGATTTCGACTTCGCCAAGGTCACGGAACATTCGAAGGACAATCCGGTCTTCTACGTGCAATACGCCTCGGCGCGTTGCCACTCGGTGTTCCGGCAGGCGGTCGAGCAACTGGGCATCGGCGAAATCGACCTGGCGGCGAGTTCCAGGCACTTCGGCCTGCTGACGGAAGAGAGCGAAATCGCCTTGATCCGCAAGCTGGCGGAGTATCCCCGGCTGGTCGAAACGGCGGCTCAACATCAGGAGCCGCACCGGGTCGCATTCTACCTCTACGACCTCGCCAGCGCCTTCCATGCGCAGTGGAACAAGGGTACCGAAAATCCGGACTTACGTTTTATTAAGGTTAACGATCCAGACTTGTCCCAAGCCAGGCTAGGGCTGGTTCAGGTTGTTTCGAAGGTTTTGGCGTCCGGTCTTGCTATCATAGGTGCGGACGCCCCGACCGAAATGCGCTGAAAGCGTTGAAAACCCTGTCAACTTTTGCCCACATTGCGCTGGTATGGCCAATGCGCGACGTCTTCGGGCGTCCACAGTTGAGAGTACAGGATAAACGCCATGGCGGACAACTACCTTCAGCGTTCTCACCGGCAGGATGATTCGCAACACGGGAATGACGATCCTTTGATGGAGCTTTCCCGGATCATGATCGACCCGGCCGGAACGAGTGATGATCTCGCTCTGGATCTGGAGCGGGAATTGATGGGAGGGCTGGACGACGAAGCCCCTGCCGCTGCGGCACCCACCCATGCGGTCAGCAGTCTCCAGCAATCGCTGCAGCGGGAGTTCTCTCCCGTTCAGGCCACGCCGCCGGTTACGGCCTATGCCGAGCCTGACTATGCCGACTACGAACCCGAAGACACATTCCCGGACGCCGAGGCAGGCGAGGGGCCAGAAGCCTCCGCACAGCAGGCGGGAGCCTCCGGCGAGCCGTCGCTCAGCCTGGAAGACGAGCTGGAAAACCTTCTGGCCGGCGCAGCGCCTCAGGTCGAGCCGACGCCGCAACCGGAAGTCACACGCAGCGCCAACGCATCCTGGGGTTACGGCTCCCGGTCGAATGTGGCGGGCCGGCCCGAACCGGCGCCGATCATTGCCCGTTCGGCCAGCCAGCAGCCCGTACAGCCTGCTGCCGCCGAGGCGCCCGTCGCCTACCAGCCGCCTCCCGCACAGCTTGCCTATTCGGAGCAGCCGGCAGAGGAGAAGCATCAGTCCACGGCCTATGCCGCTCCGTCCGCGGAGCCGGCGGAAGTCGATGCGTTCGACGCCGACGAACTTGCCGCTGCTTTCGATAATTTCGATTTCTCCGAACAGGAGACGATCGCCGAGGCCCCGGCTCCCGAGCGGCAGATGCCGGAACCATTGCAGGTTCCCGTCGCGACGCCTGTTTCGAGCGCGCCCAGCGTTCCGGAAGTGCAGGCGCTCAATCAATATGCCGATGAGCTCGATCGCGCCGTAGCCGCAGAACCCGTGCGCTCGGCGCCCGTGGTCGAGACGGTGCCGGTCACCGAAAGCCGCGTCGACTACACCGAAGCGCTGGACCTGCCCAAGGTCGAGTACGAGGAGGATACGCCGGTCCATTATGCGGTGGACGATATTGCGAGCGAATTCACCGAAGTGTTCGGAACCCTGGAGCCCGAGCCGGCACCTGCGCCTGCGCCAGCACCAGCAGCGCCGATAGAGGCTGCCGCGCCGGCCGAGAAGCCGAAAGACGATTATTCGGAGATATTCTCCGATGTGTTCAGCTACAATTCCGGGCAGAACCAGTCCAGTGCCACTGCCTATGCGGCGGCGGGCGCGGCGGCTGCCGGCATGGCCGCAGCGGCGAGCCAGGGCGCTCGCGCCACCTATCAGCACGGCCCCGAACACGATGCCGATTTCGGCTATGATCCGCGCCATGACGGCGTCGACATGGCGGCGGTGCCGCCAAGTGCCGCGACAAGGAAGACCGGCCGCAGCCCGCTTTTCGTGCCGGGTGTTGCCGCCGCCGTCATCCTCGTCGCCGTCGGCGGTGCGGTCGCCTATAAATGGGTGGGTTCCGGCAGCGGCGAACCGGTGGTGATCATGGCCGATACTGCGCCGACCAAGGTCAAGCCTGAAACGAACAATGCGCCTGTCGTGCCGAACCAGGACAAGGCGGTTTACGACAGGGGTGCGACGGCGACGCCCGAAGCGCCCAAGCAGGAACAGCTGGTGACCAGCAGCGAAGAGCCGGTCGATCTTGCCGCCGCCGATGACGATGCCGGCGTGCCGATCATGGAAAAGGCCGATGCGCGCATCGATCCGATCCAGCAGGACGCCGCGGAAAACCAGCCGGCCGAGCGCAACAGCGCCATTGCGCCGCGCAAGGTGCAGACCATGGTCGTTCGCCCGGATGGCACGATGGTGGCTTCGATCAACGATGACGCCGCCCCGGCCAATGCCGGCCCGGCAGCGGCACCGGCGGAGCGCCCGGCAGCGGTCGCAAGTTCGCCGGTCCAGGCCGAGAACGATGATGATGCGATCGGCGCACTGGTGGATTCAGTCCCGTCCGATGCGACGCCGGCAGCACCCGAGGCCGCAGCGCCGGCGGCACCGGCACCGGCAGCCACAGCACCCGCCGCACCGCGGGCCACCGCCGCCGCCGCACCGAAGCCTGTCCAGACCAGGAAGGTCACGCCGGAAACGACTGCGGCGGTAGCGCCGACCAACGTGCCGCTCGGTGATCGTCCGGCCGAACAGCCGCTCGACATCGTCGATCGGGTACCGCCGAAAGCCGCCGCCGCGGGCCAGCAGGTCGCATCGGTAGCGCCGGCCGCCGGAAGCTACGTTATCCAGATTGCTTCCCAGCCGACGGTCGAGGGTGCGCAGAAGTCCTACGCGTCGCTGTCGCAGAAGTTCGCAGGCGTGATCGGCGGACGCGGCGTCGATATCCGCCAGGCGGAAATCGCAGGAAAGGGCACCTATTACCGGGTTCGCATTCCTGCCGGCTCCAAGTCCGACGCGATCAACCTCTGCTCGAAATACAAGTCTGCGGGCGGCAACTGCTTCGTCACCCGGTAGACCGGCACAAATCTTGACGGGAGCCCCGCATCGCGCGGGGCTTTCGTCGTTTCGGGCGCCCGCCTGGCTGCCGCGGGCGTCATGGCGAAATCGCTTCAACAATTGGCTTCAGCCCGATAGAATCGGATCATGAGCGAATCAAAAGCATGGATTGCCGGCACGTCCGGAACAAAACTCACCCCGGACGAGATCGCGTTCTTTGCGGACGAGCGGCCCTGGGGCTTCATCCTTTTCGCGCGCAATGTCAGCGAGCGGGCGCAGATCGAGGACCTTTGCGGGCATCTGCGCCATGTGGTGCGCCGGGACGATGCGCCGATCCTGATCGACCAGGAGGGAGGCCGCGTCCAGCGGCTGCGTCCTCCGCTGGCTCCCGACTATCCCGCCGGCGCGGCGCTTGGCGCGCTCTACCGTTCGGACGAGGAGCTTGGCCTGCGCGCTGCCTGGCTGCTGTCGCGCCTGCATGCCTTCGACCTGTTGAAGCTCGGCATCGATGTCGATTGCCTGCCCGTGCTCGACGTGCCGGTGGAAGGCGCCAATGACGTGATCGGCGCGCGCGCCTATGCCAAGGAGCCCGCCATCGTCGCCGCCATGGGCGCCGCGGCGGCGGAGGGGCTGCTTGCGGGCGGCATGCTGCCGATCATGAAGCACATTCCGGGCCATGGCAGGGCCTTTGCCGACACGCATCACGAGCTTCCGACTGTGACGACGCCATTCGACGATCTGGCCGAGCATGATTTCGCCCCGTTCAAGGCGCTGGCGCATCTGCCGATGGCGATGAGCGCCCATGTCATCTTTTCCGCCATCGATCCGCAGCTTCCGGCGACCACGTCGGGCAAGGTGGTCGAGGAGGTCATTCGCGGCCATATCGGTTTCGAGGGGCTTTTGATGAGCGATGATGTCTCGATGAACGCACTTTCTGGGGATTATGTCGATCGCAGCAAGGCAATCTATGCTGCGGGGCTGGACATGGTGCTTCATTGCCATGGCATCATGGACCAGATGCGGGCGGTAGCCTCCGTTGCGCCCGACCTGCAGGGCAGGACGCAGGAGCGGGCAAGGCAGGCGCTGGCCTGTCGCCGGAAGCCGGATGCTTGCATCGAAGAGGAATTGCGCGAAGAGTTCGGGCAGATGTTTGAGGCCGTGGCATAGAGCGAGAGAATTTGACAGCGGAACAGACAGGGACGACGGCAAACAAAACGGCGCGGATGGACGCGCCGATGGATGCGCTATGGGACAACGCCACCGATCGCGGTCTCAGCGAGCCGACCTTCGTCATCGACGTCAACGGCTTCGAAGGCCCGCTGGACCTGCTCCTGCATCTGGCGCGCAACCAGAAGGTCGATCTCGCCCGGATTTCCGTCGTCGCGCTGGTCGATCAATATCTGCAGTTCATCCGCCAGGCGCAGGCGCTGCGTCTCGAACTTGCGGCCGATTATCTCGTCATGGCCGCCTGGCTTACCTACCTCAAGTCCAAGCTGCTCATCCCCAAGGCTCCCGGCGATGCCGGCGAAAGCGGCGAGGAACTGGCGGCGACGCTGCAATTCAGGCTCAAGCGCCTGGAGGCCATGCGCGATGCGGCCATGAAGCTGATCAACCGCAACCGACTCGGGCGCGACGTTTTCGCCCGCGGCATGCCGGAAGCGGTCATCGTCGAGCAGACCAATAGCTATTCCGCCACGCTCTACGAACTGCTGACCGCCTATGCGTCGCAACGCCAGAAGCGCGCCGTATCGCAGGTGCAGATCGCGCGCCGCAGCGTGTGGTCGCTCAAGGATGCGCGGACCATTCTCATGCGGCTCGTCGGCGAGTTGAAGGACTGGACGGCGCTCGACCAGTATCTGATCCAGTTCATCGTTTCGCCGGCCGAGCGCAGGACCGCCATTGCCAGTTCCTTCGCCGCCAGCCTCGAAATGGTGCGCGAGGGGCATCTGGAGATAAGGCAGACCGGCGCTTTCGAGCCACTTTACCTGCGCAACCCTCCGGAAGTGCGCGTCAAGGATGCGGTGAATGGCTGAGATGGACGAAAACAGCGTCGACGAGCAGGACCAGGAGGACTGGAACTCCCGCGTGCCCGTTTCCGAAGCCCTGCGCATGGCGGAGGCAGTCCTTTTCGCCTCGGTCGAACCCGTTTCCGAGAAGGCACTGAAGGAACGGCTGCCAAGTGGCGCCGATATTCCGGCCATTCTCGGCGAATTGCAGGAAATCTACTCCAAGCGCGGCATCAATCTGCGCCAGATCGGCGGTTCCTGGGCGTTTCGCACGGCTGCCGATCTCGCCTTCCTGATGAACCGCGAGGCAGTGCAGCTGAAGAAGCTTTCGCGCGCTGCCTTGGAAGTCCTTGCCGTCATCGCCTATCACCAGCCGGTCACGCGCGCCGAGCTCGAGGAAATCCGCGGCGTCGAGACTTCCAAGGGCACGCTCGACGTGCTGATGGAAACGGGCTGGATCAAGTTTCGCGGCCGGCGCCGCACGCCCGGGCGGCCGATCACCTATGGGACGACCATCGCGTTCCTGGACCATTTCGGCCTGCAGGAGGTGCGCGATCTGCCCGGAATCGACGAATTGCGCGGTGCGGGCCTGCTTTCGGCGCGCATGCCGACCAATTTCGCCATACCGGTTCCGGCCAATGACCCCGACGAACTGACCGAGGACGAGGACCCGCTGACGGATATCGACCTTGCCGAGCTCGGCCTGCTGACGCCTCTCGATGACGGCGATTAGCGGCGCGATCTCCCCGGCAATCAGTTCGCCACATTCTCCGGCGAATATATTTTGACGCGCGCTTTTCGATTGCCACTTGCGCTGAGAACGCGTGAATGTGAAACAACAAGTGCGACTTGTGTTTGAAACGCACGAGCAAAAAGCTTAAATCAGCTCAATCGATTGGGTGAATGCGAGGAAAAAATGGGTAGTTTTTCAATTTGGCACTGGCTTATCGTGCTGGCCGTGGTGCTTCTGTTGTTTGGCCGTGGCAAGATCCCGGAATTGATGGGCGACGTTGCCAAGGGCATCAAGAATTTCAAGAACGGCATGAGCGAGGATGACACCAAGGCTGCCGACAACGCCAAGACCATCGACAATGAACCGAACCAGCCGGTGAATTCGGTCAAGGAAAAGACAACAAAGTCCTGAGCTTTTTGTCATGACCTGCATTCCGCGCGCGGCGCCCGAGCCGCGCGGCGGCTGGAGCTAATAGATGTTTGAAATCGGTTGGTCGGAAATTCTTGTAATCGCCATCGTCCTGATCGTGGTGGTTGGCCCCAAGGATCTGCCGAAGATGCTGCGGGCCTTTGGCAAGGCCACGTCCAGATTTCGCGCCACTGCCGGTGAGTTCCGCCGTCAGTTCGACGAGGCCTTGAAAGAGGCCGAGCTCGACGATGTGCGTGAAATCATCAATGACGCCAAGAGCCTCGATCCCCGCAACGACATCCGCAAGGTGTTCGATCCGGTAAGGACGATCGGCGAGGAAATCCGCTCCAGCCTCAACGATCCGGCGCCGGGGGCGAAGGACAATGTCGCCATTCCGGACCCGGGCGCTCCCGGCGCGGAGCCGAGCCAGCCTCAAGTCGCCCAGCCGGTAGCGGCCGCCGGGCAGGCAGCAGAGCCGGTAGCGGCGACCGGACAGGCAGCAGAACCGGCTGCACCGGCGAAGAAGCCGGCGGCAAAGGCAACCGCCAGGGCTGCTGCAAAGACAGCCGCAAAGCCCGCGCCAGCGGCAAAGGCCACGGCAAAGCCGAAAGACAAGCCGGCAGGTGCCGCTTCCACCCGGACGGCGAAGCGGCCTGCCGGGGCAGGCAGTGCGAGGAAGAAACCGTGAGCCATTCCGACGACGAAATCGACAAGAGCTCGGCGCCCCTGATCGAGCACCTTATCGAACTGCGCCGCCGCCTCATCTGGGCGCTGCTGGCGTTCTTCGTGGCGTTTCTCGGTTGCTTCCACTTCGGCAAGCAATTGTTCAACCTCCTGGTCATTCCCTATCAATGGGCCGTGGGCTGGGCCGGATTCGATCCGGCCAAGGCACAGCTCATCTATACGGCGCCGCAGGAATTCTTCTTCACGCAGGTGAAGATCGCCATGTTCGGCGGGCTGGTCATCGCATTCCCGGTGATCGCCTCGCAGGTCTACAAATTCGTGGCGCCCGGTCTCTATCGCAACGAGCGCATGGCGTTCCTGCCGTTCCTGATCGCATCGCCGATCCTGTTCCTGATGGGCGGCGCGCTGGTCTATTTCTTCTTCACGCCGATGGTGATGTGGTTCTTCCTGGCCATGCAGCAGCAGGGCGTGGCGGGCGAGGTGCAGATTTCGCTGCTGCCGAAAGTATCGGAATATCTCAGCCTGATCATGACGCTGATCTTCGCCTTCGGCCTGGTGTTCCAGCTGCCGGTGGTGGCGACGCTGCTGGCGAGGGTCGGGCTGGTCGGCTATGAGGGCATGAAGTCCAAGCGCAAATATGCGATCGTCATCGCCTTCGTCGTCGCCGCCGTGATCACGCCGCCGGACCCGGTGAGCCAGATCGGCCTTGCGCTTCCAACGATCCTTCTCTACGAGATTTCCATCTGGATGGCGCGCCTGGTCGAGAGGAAGCGTGAGGCGACCAAAACGCAAGCCTCGCCGAGCGAACTCTCGTCCTGAAGCTCCCTTCAGTCCGCAGGGCCTCCGCGCCCATGAGTTCCAACAATTCGACTAAACGGCTTTATTCCCATGCTCGATATCAAATGGATACGTGAGAACCCGCAAGCGCTCGATGCGGCCCTGGCAAAACGCGGTGTCGCGCCGGTCTCGTCCCATTTGATCGATCTCGACGAGAAGCGCCGGCAGCACATTGCCAGGCTGCAGGAGGCGCAGGAGCGCCGCAACGCCGCCTCGAAGGAGATCGGCAAGGCCATGGCCGCCAAGGACCAGGCGACGGCCGACAGGCTGAAGGCGGAAGTGGCGGAGATCAAGCAGTTCCTGACCGGGGCCGAGGAAGAGGAGCGCCAGCTCGACCGGGCGCTGGGCGACGCGCTTTCCGTTCTGCCGAACGTGCCGCTCGCCGACGTGCCGGTCGGCAATGACGAGAGCGGCAATGTCGAGGCGCGAAGGGTCGGCGACCTGAAGAACTTCGCCTTCGAGCCGAAGGAACATTTCGATATCGGCGAAAAGCTCGGCTATATGGATTTCGAGCGGGCGGCGAGACTGTCGGGCAGCCGCTTCACCGTGCTGAAGAGCCAGCTAGCGCGGCTGGAGCGCGCGCTCGGCCAGTTCATGCTCGACCTGCATACGAACGAACATGGCTATGTGGAAGTCAGCCCGCCGCTCCTGGTCAATGACGAAGTGCTCTACGGCACCGGCCAATTGCCTAAATTCGCCGAGGACCTGTTCAAGACCACCGATGGCCGCTACCTCATTCCGACCGCCGAGGTGCCGCTGACCAATCTCGTCCGCGAAGAGATACTCGACATCAGGGACCTGCCGCTGCGCATGACCGCGCTGACGGCGTGCTTCCGCTCGGAGGCGGGCTCTGCCGGCCGCGACACGCGCGGCATGCTGCGCCAGCACCAGTTCATGAAGGTCGAGCTTGTGTCGATAACCGATGCGGATTCCTCGCTCGCCGAGCATGAAAGAATGACCGCCTGCGCCGAAGAAGTGCTCAAGCGCCTCGATCTTTCCTTCCGCACGATGGTGCTCTGCACGGGCGATATGGGCTTCGGCGCGCAGAAGACCTATGACATCGAGGTCTGGCTGCCGGGACAGCGGGCCTACCGCGAAATTTCGAGCTGCTCCGTCTGCGGCGATTTCCAGGCGCGGCGCATGAATGCGCGCTACCGCCCCGAGGGCGAGAAGGCGACGCGCTTCGTGCACACGCTCAACGGGTCCGGCACGGCGGTCGGCCGGGCGATGATCGCGGTGATGGAAAATTACCAGAACGAGGATGGCAGCATCACCGTGCCGGCTGCGCTCGTGCCTTACATGGGCGGGTTGACGCGGATAGAACGGGCAGTTTGATCGAAGGGGAACGGCATGCGCATACTTTTGACCAACGATGACGGGATTCATGCGGAGGGTCTGGGCGTGCTGGAGCGGGTTGCCCGCCAGCTTTCCGACGATGTCTGGGTCATCGCGCCGGAGACCGACCAGAGCGGCCTTGCGCACTCGCTGACGCTTTCCAATCCGCTTCGCCTGCGAAAGATCGACGAGCGCCATTTCGCCGTCAGCGGAACGCCGACCGATTGCGTGATCATGGGCGTCAAGCAGGTCATGCCCGAGCCGCCCGATCTCATCCTCTCCGGCGTGAATTCCGGTTCGAACACGGCGGACGACGTCACCTATTCGGGGACGGTCGCGGCCGCCATCGAAGGCACGCTGCTCGGCATAAAGTCGATCGCGCTTTCGCAGGAATACAATCTCGATGGCGGCACGCGCGTCCTGCCATGGGAGGTGGTGGAGGCCCGGGCGCCGGAGCTTCTGAAGAAGGTCCTTGGCGTCGAGCTCGACCGGGGCGTGCTGATCAACATCAATTTCCCGAGCTGCCAGATCGCGGACATTGCCGGCACCAGGATCACCGTGCAGGGGAAACTTTCGCACGGCCTTGCCATCGAGCAGCGGCATGACGGGCGCGGGCTGCCCTATTACTGGCTGAGGTATGGCCGCGGCAAGGACGAGCCGGCGGAGAACAGCGACGTCGCCGCGATCCGCAAGAACTATATCTCGGTCACGCCGCTGCAGCTGGACCTCACCGCCCATGACATGCGCGCAGTGCTGGAGGAATCCTTCGCATGAAGCCAAGTCTGTCGGAACGGGAAGGATTCGCGGCTTTCGTTTTGCGCATGCGTTCCATCGGCCTGACGGACCAGCGGCTGATCGGGGCGTTCGAGACCACGCCGCGCATGAGCTTCGTCAATGGCAGCCTCGGCAATGTGGCCTATGGCAAGGGCAGCCTGCCGATCGATTGCGGCGAGTTCATCGAGGGGATCGATCTCCAGGCGCGGCTGATCAAGGCGCTGGAGCTCGAACCGACGCACCGCGTATTGGAGATCGGCACCGGCTCCGGCTTCACCGCCGCCGTCATGTCGCGGCTGGCGGGCAGGGTGCTTTCGCTCGAGCGCTACCGCACGCTGGTGGAGGCGGCCCAGCAGCGCATCCAGGCGCTGAAGATCGAGAATTGCATCCTGAAGCAGGCCGATGGCCGGCAGGGATCGAGCCATGACGGCCCGTTCGACAGGATCATCGTCTGGGCTGCCTTCGAAACCCTGCCGAAGCCGTTCGTCGATCTTCTGTCGTCGAACGGCGTGCTGATCGCTCCGATCGGGCCGACGGATGGCACGCAGACGATTTCGCGCCTGCTCAAGGTCGGCAGCCGCTTCGAGCAGCAGGAATTGATGCCCGTGCGCTTCCTGCCGCTGGCCGAGGGAATGGCCGCCGCGCTTTGAATTGCGGCCGGTTTCGGTCATTCCCCTAAGAAGATTGGTGAATCTTTTGCAAATTTTTCCCGGTTTTAACGGTCGGGTAACATTAACGCGATCTAATGCGTCCAATATTCTTTGTGTGAGTACGGGCGGGATTTGCGATGCGTTTGAGTAGATTGGACAAAGCGTCACGGCGGTTGGCACTGAATGCCGCCATCCTTACGGTAGCTGGTCTGGCTGCTGGGTGCAGCTCCGGCGTTGCTCGGTTCTCGAGTGCGGATTTCGGCTCGGGCTATAGCGACAACCAGCGCTCGATGATGCAGGCGCAGAACACGGCGGGGCCGAGGCCCTATACGCCGCCGGTCGATTCGACCTATACGGCCTCGGTGCCGCAATCGGGCGGCGTCCAGCGCGGCAGCCTGCCGCCGGTCGGCGCAAGTTCTTCCGCGCTGCCACCGGCATCGGCGCAGCCTTCGCGGCCGGCATTGGCGCCGGTGGCGAGTTCCGCTCCCGTTCGCCAGCAGCAGGTTGCTGCCGCTCCGATGCAGGCGGCGCCGATAGGTTCGGCTGCCGGCACCCTGCGTACACCCGATGGCGGCGAAGCGCGGATGCCGGCAAGGGCAGCGGCCCAGGCGCCGAAGGCGGCGGCCGTGGCAGGCAGTTCCTATACGGTGCAGAGCGGCGATACGCTCCATGCGATTTCGCGCAAGACCGGCGCCAATATCGATGCGATCAAGGCGGCCAACAACATGCAGGACGGCACCGTCCGCATCGGCCAGTCGCTGACCATCCCGCCGTCGAACTCTTCGCTGGCCCAGAATGTCGCGACGAACATGAAGCCGAAGACCGCGGCCCCGGCCGCTCCGGCCGCTGCGCCGGTGAAAGTCGCCGCCGCGCCCGCAGTCGAGCAGGCGAAGCCGGCCGTCGCAACGACGGCGCAGCCGGCAGCAGCCGCAGCACCGGCCGTGGCAGGCTCCAGCGAGGCGGCGAAGCCCTATACGCCGCCGGCCAAGGCCGCCGAAGACACGCAGGAAGTCGCCTCCGCACCCCAGGCTGCAGCAGGTGCCAGTGCCAAGATGCGCTGGCCCGTCCGCGGCCGGGTCGTCGCCAATTACGGCAAGGGCAGCGACGGCATCGATATTTCCGTGCCGGAGGGTACGCCGATCAAGGCGGCCGAAGGCGGCGTGGTCATCTATTCCGGCGATGGCCTGAAGGAGTTCGGCAATACGGTGCTGGTGCGCCATGATGACGGCCTTGTCACCGTCTATGGCAATGCGAGCAAGCTCAATGTCCAGCGTGGCCAGAAGGTCAAGCGCGGCGACGAACTCGGCCGCTCGGGCATGACCGGCAATGCGACGACGCCGAAGCTGCATTTCGAGGTCCGCAAGAACTCGACGCCCGTCGATCCATCGAAATATCTGGAGCTGTAAAGCTTCCAGCCACGGCACATTCGAAAGCCCGCATCCGCAAGATGCGGGCTTTTTCGCTAGAGCCGAACCACTAGAGCTTGCGGCCGAGGCGTCCCGCCAGATCCTGCGTGAACTGCCAGGCGACGCGGCCCGACCTTGAGCCGCGCGTCGTCGCCCATTCCAGTGCCTGGGCATGGAGCTGCTGCTGGTCGAGTTCGAGGCCGAAATGCGCGGCATAGCCGTCGATCATCGACAGATAATCGTCCTGGCTGCATTTGTGGAAGCCGAGCCAGAGGCCGAAGCGATCCGAAAGCGATACTTTCTCCTCCACTGCCTCGGACGGGTTGATCGCCGTCGAACGCTCGTTCTCGATCATGTCGCGCGGCAGCAAATGGCGGCGGTTGGACGTGGCGTAGAAGATGACATTGTCCGGCCGGCCTTCGACGCCGCCTTCCAGCGCCGCCTTCAGCGATTTGTAGGACGTGTCGTCATGGTCGAAGGAGAGGTCGTCGCAGAAGAGGATGAAACGGTGCGCCGTATCCTTGATCGCGGCCATCAGCGCCGGCAGGCTGTCGATGTCCTCGCGGTGGATCTCGACGAGCTTGACCGGCAGCGCGTCGTTCTTCCTGTCTACATTCACCGAAGCATGCACGGCCTTGACCAGCGACGACTTGCCCATGCCGCGCGCGCCCCACAGCAGGACGTTATTGGCCTGGAAGCCGTCGGCAAAACGCTTGGTATTGTCGAAAAGTATGTCGCGGACCGTGTCCACGCCGCGAATGAGCGAAATGTCGACGCGATTGACCTTGGCCACCGGGTCGAATGCGAGCCGGGCGGGGTTCCAGACGAAACAATCGGCGGCGTCAAGATCGATGGGGCGAGGGGCGGGCGGCGCCCAGCGCTCCAGAATGGCAATCAGTCGATCCAGTTTTTCGCTCAGTACTTGTTCGGACATTCTTGGCAGCCTCTGAATTGAATTGCCCGACGTGACTATCATGTCGATCCAAAATCGAAAAGCAGTGGGGCAAGTTTTGCGCTGTTGCTTTTAGCCGCTCAAACATTGTATTGCGCAGGCATGATCATTCACAAACGATACTATCTGGAGGTTCCATGTTCGTAACTCCCGCATATGCGCAGGCAACAGGGGCCGGTGGCGCACCCGAAATGCTGATGAGCATCCTGCCCTTCATCCTGATCTTCGTGATCATGTATTTCCTGATCATCCGGCCGCAGCGCGTCCAGGCCAAGAAGAGGGAAGAGCAGCTGAAGAACATCCGCCGCGGCGACACCATCATTACCGGCGGCGGCTTCATCGCCAAGGTCACCAAGGTGCATGAAGAGACCGGCGAACTCGAAGTCGAAATCGGCGAGGGCATCAAGGCGCGCGTGTTGCGCGGAATGGTTGCCGACGTTCGCGTAAAAGGCGAACCTGTTGCCGACGCCAAGAAATAAGGCATAGTTGCGGGGCGGCCATGAGCCGCCCTTCTGATTCTTTGGGGTTCGCGACGCATGCTCTATTTCAGCCGCTGGAAAACCATACTCATCTGGTCCGTGGTTCTCGCCGGTATCATCATATCGCTCCCCAATCTGTTTTCGCAGAACCTGCTTGCAAGCCTGCCCGACTGGCTGCATGCAAGGCAGGTGCCGCTCGGGCTCGATCTCCAGGGCGGCTCGCGCCTGCGCCTGCAGGTCGACAAGGAACATCTCCCGGATACCGAGGCCACGGTTGCGGTCATCAATCGGCGCTTGGGCGAACTCGGTTATGCGAGCCCGCTGGTCGAGAGCGATCGCGGCGGGCGCGTGCTCGTCGAGGTGCCGGGCCTTTATGATTCCCAGCTTCTGAAGGATATCCTGAGCGTTGCCGGCCGGCTGAGCTTCCGGGCGGTGGATGATTCCATGCCCGTGCAGGACGCCATCGATACCGCGCCGCCGGAAGATTCGCAGATCGCCTATTCGCTTGACGATCCGCCCGTCGCCTATCTCGTCAAGAAGACGCCGCTGGTGTCGAACGAGAATTTCGTCGATGCGCAGGCCGGCATCGACACGGCGACGCAGCAGCCGGTGATCACGTTCCGCCTCGACAGTCTCGGCGCCGACAAATTCTCGAAGTTCACGCAAGGCAGCGTCGGCAAGTCCTTCGCCATCGTGCTGGACGACCAGGTGCTTTCGGCGCCGGTCATCCGCGAGCCGATCCCCGGCAATACCGGCCAGATCGCCGGCAATTTCGATATTTCCGGCGCAAGCAATCTGGCGCTGGTCATGCGCGCCGGCGCACTGCCTGCCGCGGTGACGGTGCTGGAGGAACGGACGGTCGGCACCGATCTCGGCGCCGCCTCGGTTTACTCCGGCAAGATCGCAGCGCTGATCGGCGCAGTGCTGGTCATCGCCTTCATGGTCGTCTCCTACGGCCTGCTCGGCGTCATCGCCAGCATCGCGCTGGTGGTCAACGTCATTCTCATCCTTGCGGTGCTGACATTGTTCGGCGCGCCGCTGACGCTGGCCGGCGTCGCCGGCATCGTGCTGACGATCGGCATGGCGGTCGATTCCAACGTCCTGTTCTACGAGCGTATCCGCGAGGATCGCCGGGCCGGTTTCTCGGTCATCCAGGCGATCGATTCCGGCTTTGCAAGGGCATTGGCGACGATCGTCGACGCCAATGTCACCACGCTCATCGCGGCGCTCGTGCTGTTCACGCTCGGCAGCGGGCCGGTGCACGGCTTCGCGCTGACGGTCACGATCGGCATCGTGACAACCCTGTTCACGACGTTCACGCTCACCCGGCTGCTCGTCTCGGTCTGGGTGCAGCGCTCGAAGCCGAAGGAAGTGCCGGCGGGCTGGGTGAAGCTCGTTCCCAACGACACCCGCATCGGCTTCATGAAGATACGCGGCCTCACGCTCGGTTTCTCGGCCCTGTCGAGCATCGCCGCGGTGGCGCTGCTTGTCACTGTCGGCATGAATTTCGGCATCGACTTCAAGGGCGGCACCATGGTCGAGCTGCAATCGCAGGAAGGGGCGATCGACCTTGACGACGTCTATAGCCGCCTGGACGAACTGAATATCGGCGATGTGAAGATCGAGCGGTTCAAGTCGGACGACCGCGCGCTCATCACCGTCGGCAGCCAGGGCGGCGGCGAGGATGCGGAGCAGACCGTCGGCGTCAAGATCCGCAACGAGTTCCAGGACGAGTATAATCTGCCGAGGGTGGATGTGATCGGGCCTTCGGTGTCGAGTGAACTGTCGCAGGCGGGCATCCTCGCGGTGGTGCTGACGCTGGTGGTCATCTTCGCCTATGTCTGGTTCCGCTTCGAATGGCACTTCGCGCTCGGCGCCATATTGGCGACCATCCATGACGTGCTGCTGCTGATCGCGATCTTCATCATCTTCCGCATGGAGTTCAACCTGTGGAGCATTGCGGCGCTGCTGGCTATCGTCGGCTATTCGCTGAACGATACGGTGGTGATCTATGACCGGGTGCGCGAGAACATCCGCCGCTACAGCAGGAACACGCCGCTTTCGGTCATTCTCGATGCCTCGATCAACCAGACGCTGTCGCGCACGATACTGACCTCGGTGGCGACGTTCCTGGCGCTGGCGGTACTGTATTTCTATGGCGGCGAGGACGTGCAGTCCTTTGCCCTGACGCTGGTGCTCGGCATCCTCGTCGCCACCTATTCGTCGATATTCGTCGCGGGGCCGTTGCTGCTCCTGTTCGGCCTCAAGGGCAAGGATGCAGGCGCATCGGCGCCGCTCGAAGCCGGCAATAGCGGGGCGGCGTAATTGGCCAGGGGCATCGAAATCCGCGAGGCGCATTTTCCGGGGCGGGCGCCGATCGACGCCTATGGCAATGGCGGCTTCCGCTTTGCCGACATGTCGCACAAGGGTTCGATCCTGTGCCTGCCATCGGGTATCCATGGCTGGGAACCGCAATCGCCGCCGGTGCTGACGGTGCAGGACCTCGCCATGGTGGTGGAGCAGGCTTCCGATATCGAGATATTGCTGGTCGGGACAGGCGTGGAACTGCGCCGCCTGCCGGCCGAACTGCGCGATCTGCTGCGCCAGCACGGCATTTCCTCCGACCCGATGAGCACCGGCGCGGCCGTGCGCACCTATAATGTGCTCCTCGCCGAGGACAGGGCGGTCGCCGCCGCGCTCATCGCCGTCGACTGATCCTCCGGCCGCTCAAAATCGCTCCAGCGGCGGGCTTGGCGTCGGCCAAACATCCTATATAAGTCCGCTGATGAATATTAACGAAACGCACTGCCTGCAACTGCTGCGAACCGCAGATCCGGACCGCTATCTTTCCGTGCTCTATGCGCCGGAGGAGAAGCGGGGCGCGCTTGCCGCGCTTTATGCCTTCAATACGGAAATAGCGCGCATCCGCGACCTGATCCGCGAGCCGCTGCCCGGCGAGGTGCGGCTGCAATGGTGGCGCGATCTCGTCAACGGCACCGAGCATGGCGCGGCCTCGGCAAATCCCGTCGCCGCTGCGCTGCTCGAAGCGATAGAGCGTTTCGACCTGCCGCGCGATGCCTTCGACCGCTATTGCGAAGCCCGCATCTTCGATTTCTACGATGACCCCATGCCGAGCCGCAACGACCTCGAGGGCTATTGCGGCGAAACGGCGTCGGCGATGATCCAGCTCGCATCGCTTATCCTCGATGCGGGGCGGGCGAGGGAGTTCAGCACCGGCGCCGGCCATGCCGGCGTGGCGCAGGCGACGGCCGGGCTGCTGCGGCTGTTGCCGATCCATCGCAGCAGGCGGCAGGTCTATATTCCCGTCGATATCCTGTCGGCGGTCGGATGCAAGCCGGAAGAACTGATCGACGGCTCCAACCTGCCGGCGGCGCGGCGGGCCATCTCCGCCATGGTGGCGCTGGCCGAGGAGCATTTCAGCAAATACCAGGCGGCTGCCGGGCAGATGCCGGCCTCGCTGCGGCCGGCCTATCTGCCGGCGCGCCTGACGCCCGTCCACCTGCGGCAGATAAAGCGCATGGGCGAGCGGGTCATGTCGGAGGTGGCGGAACTATCACCGCTCGCGCGGCACTGGACGATGCTGAAGGCATCGTTGAGGTAAGACGCACGATGCTGAAGGCATCGTTGGGGTAAGACGCACGATGCTGAAGGCATCGTTGAGGTAATATTGCACGATGTCTGAAGGCCGGGTCCGGCGTCAGATGTCGAGTTCTTCGACGAAGGCAGCGCGATCCTGGATGAAGCGGAAGCGGGCGTCCGGACGGGTTCCCATCAGGTCATCGACGGCAACCCGCGTCAGGTCGGCCCATTCCTCGTCGATCTGGACCCGCAGCAGCGTGCGCTTTCTGCGGTCCATCGTCGTTTCCTTCAGCTGGTCGGCGCGCATCTCGCCGAGGCCCTTGAACCGGCCGATCTCGACCTTGCCCTTGCCGGTGAAGAGGGTCCGCAGCAATTCGTCCTTATGCGCATCGTCGCGCGCATAGGCGACCTTGCCGCCCTGCGCCAGGCGATAGAGCGGCGGCACGCCGAGGAACAGGTGGCCGTTGCGGATGAGGTCCGGCATTTCCTGGTAGAAGAAGGTGATCAGCAGCGAGGCGATGTGAGCACCGTCCACGTCGGCATCGGTCATGATGATGATGCGATCGTAGCGCAGGTCCTCATCGCGATATTTGGAGCGGGTGCCGCAGCCGAGCGCGAGGACGAGATCGCCGATCTGCTGGTTGGCCGTCATCTTTTCCCGGCCAGCGCTCACCACATTGAGGATCTTGCCGCGCAATGGCAGCACCGCCTGCGTGGCGCGGTCGCGCGCCTGCTTGGCCGAGCCGCCGGCGCTGTCGCCCTCGACGATGAACAGCTCCGCCCCGAGCGAGCCGCTCTGGGTGCAATCGGCAAGCTTGCCCGGCAGGCGCAGCTTCTTGATCGCGGATTTGCGGTTGACTTCCTTTTCCTGGCGGCGCTTCAGCCGCTCGTCGGCCCGGTCCAGCACCCAGTCGAGCAGCTTGGAGGCTTCCTGCGGCGAGGCGGCGAGCCAATGATCGAAGGGATCGCGAATGGCGTTTTCGACGATGCGCTGCGCCTCGACGGTGGCGAGCTTGTCCTTGGTCTGGCCGACGAATTCCGGCTCGCGGATGAACACGGAGAGCATGGCGGCAGACGAAATCATCACGTCGTCGGTGGTGATGATCGACGCGCGCTTGTTGCCGGTCAGCTCCGCATAGGCCTTCAGGCCGCGGGTCAGGGCGATGCGCAGGCCGGCCTCGTGGGTGCCGCCTTCGCTGGTCGGGATCGTGTTGCAGTAGGAATTGATGAAACCATCGCCGCCGTGCCACGCGACGGCCCATTCCATCGAGCCATGGCCGGCGGATTTCTCGGTCTTGCCGGCGAAGATCTCGCGCGTGACCTGGAATTCCTTGCCGAGCGATGCCGCCAGATATTCCTTCAGCCCGCCCGGGAAATGGAACACCGCCTTGTCCGGCGTCGGGTCCTTCGGATCGAGCAGGGAAGGCGCGCAATTCCAGCGGATTTCGACGCCGCCGAAGAGATAGGCCTTCGACCGCGCCATCTTGTAGAGCCGCGCCGGATCGAATTTGGCGCCCTGGCCGAATATCTCGGCATCGGGGTGGAAGGTGATGCGTGTGCCGCGCCGGTTCTGCACCTCGCCGACTTCCTCCAGCGGGCCGAGGGCCCTGCCGCGCGAGAAGCGCTGCCTGTAGAGGCGCCGGTTGCGCGCCACCTCGACCTCGAGATGGTCGGACAGCGCATTGACCACGGAAACGCCGACGCCGTGCAGGCCGCCGGAGGTCTCGTAGACCTTGGAGTCGAACTTGCCGCCGGCATGCAGCGTCGTCATGATCACTTCGAGCGCCGACTTGTCCTTGAACTTCGGATGCGCGTCCACCGGAATGCCGCGGCCATTGTCGGTGACCGAGAGATAGCCGTTCTCATCGAGCTCGATGTCGATGAAATTGGCATGGCCGGCCACGGCCTCGTCCATGGAATTGTCGATGACTTCGGCAAAGAGGTGATGCAGCGCGCGCTCGTCGGTGCCGCCAATATACATGCCGGGACGGCGGCGCACCGGCTCCAGCCCCTCGAGCACCTCGATATCGGCGGCGCTGTAGCTGCCGCCGCTGTCGGGCGCGGCGCGCGCCGGGGCCCTGGCCGGCTTTGGCGCGCTTTCCCGCGCGGCGGGCAGCGGCGGAGGCACGACGGCTTCAGGCGCCGCCGCATTGCGCTCGTGGGCGGTTTTCACAATCGCTGAGAAGAGGTCGTTATTGTCATCCATGGTATTCACGGCCGAAATTCATAGCTATCCGAATCATCCCCGATCTTGGCATGGATCAGCGGCGAAGGCGATGGGCGTTCGCCATATGTTCCGGAACCCATCGCCTGTCTAGACGATGAATCCCCATGTTTCAAGCGGCCTTGACCGCCTGGAGCAGTGTCTCCAGCCGCTCGATGCGCCGGATCATTTTATTCTGGCGCTCCTTCAGCGCCTCGACTTCCGCCCGCAATTCGGGCCTGGGGAGATTTTCCTCGTCCGGCGCCTGGCCGACGCCGTGGATCAGCCATGTCGGCGTCACGCCGAGAAAGCCCGCGAGCATCACCAGCCGGTTGGCGCGCGGCTCGGACCGATCCGCCTCCCAGGCCTGGATCGTCTTCAATGTCACGCCGATATGGCCGGCGACGGCGGCAACGCCAAGTCCTTTTGAATCACGAGCCCGCGAGAGCCGTCCACCCAGCGTGTCCGTGTCGGGTGTCTCGGTCATGATATTGGGCTGAGAGTTCATGAGATTCTCCGTTCTTCTGACTTTTTTGGGTGCTTGGGAGGGGGTGTTGCACCATTTACGGCCCCAAAAGTCAAATTTCGCCGGGCCGGCCGATCGAATGCCGGCAAGTTGCGATTGATTTTTCCAGTGGAGGAGATATGCCAGTTGCACTTGCCCAAGACGGCTCCCGGAAAGGTATCGGCGATGGAAAACACGACCGCACAGCAAGTGCGAGGGGTCTCGCTGATGGCGAGCGCCATGTTCTTTCTGCCGATGATGGACGCCATCGCCAAATGGCTCGCCACCGTGGACACGCTGCCGCCCGCCACCGTCACGCTGTCGCGCTTCGTCGTTCAATCGGCGCTGACGGCCGTGATCATCATTGCCCTGACCGGCCGGCAGAGCCTGCGCCCCGTGAAGTTCTGGGGCAACATGTTGCGCGGCGTGCTGATGGGGCTCGGCAGCCTCTCATTCTGGGCGGCGGTCAAATACATGCCGCTTGCCGATGCCATTGCCGTGTTCTTCGTCGAGCCATTGATGCTGACCGTGCTTTCGGCGCTCATCCTCAAGGAGAAGGTCGGCTGGCGCCGTTGCCTCGCGGTCTTCGTCGGCTTCGTCGGAACGCTCATCGTCATCCAGCCGAGCTGGGCGCTCTTCGGCTGGGTTTCGCTGCTGCCGCTGGCGACGGCCGCGCTCTTCGCCTTCTATCTCATCCTCAACCGCCGCTACGGCACCGCCGACACGCCGCTGATCATGCAGCTCTATTCCGG
Organism: Phyllobacterium sp. 21LDTY02-6; assembly: GCF_023554255.2. Taxonomy (GTDB): domain Bacteria; phylum Pseudomonadota; class Alphaproteobacteria; order Rhizobiales; family Rhizobiaceae; genus Phyllobacterium. Next base: position 894,972 of record NZ_JAMJWD020000001.1, read on the forward strand.
TCTCGGCGGCGCCGTCACGGTGATCGTCGCGCTGGCTGTCGGCGCCATTGCCGGTATCGACGACATGACGCTCGGCGCACCCGGCGGCGGTCTCTCCTGGGTGCTGATGTTCATGATCGGCGTCATCGCCACCGGCGGCCATCTGCTCGTCACCCAGGCTTCGCGCCTTGCGCCCGCATCGCTGCTGGCGCCGTTCCAATATCTCGAAATCGTCATGGCCGTTCTCATCGGCCTCGTGGTCTTCGGGGAGTTTCCGTCGATCTCGAAATGGTTCGGCATCGCCGTCATCGTCGGTTCCGGCATCTATCTCATATGGCGCGAAGGCAAGGTGCGCGAGGCATCCACAGCCAAGGACAGGCTTGCCGCTTGAGCTGACGCCAGGTTGGCAATAATAATCGGACCCGGAGGACCAGCATTGTTCAAGAAAATCCTGATTGCCAATCGCGGCGAAATCGCCTGCCGGGTCATCAAGTCCGCCCGGAGGATGGGCATAGCCACGGTCGCCGTCTATTCCGATGCGGATCGCGATGCGGTGCACGTCGAAATGGCCGACGAGGCCGTTCATATCGGCCCGGCGGCGGCATCCGAAAGCTATCTCGTCGCCGAGCGGATCATCGCCGCCTGCAAGGAGACCGGCGCCGAGGCGGTGCATCCGGGCTATGGCTTCCTGTCCGAACGCGCTTCCTTCTGCGAGGCGCTGGAGAATGAGGGCATCGTCTTCATCGGGCCGAAGCCCAGGGCCATCATTGCGATGGGCGACAAGATCGAGTCGAAGAAATTCGCCAACGAGGCCCGGGTGAACACGGTGCCCGGCGTCCTCGACGTCATCAAGGATGCGGCGGAGGCCGAAAGGATCGCCGCCGGGATCGGCTATCCGGTGATGATCAAGGCATCGGCCGGCGGCGGCGGCAAGGGCATGCGCATCGCATGGAACGCGGCGGAAGCGCGCGACGGCTTCGACCGGGCGACATCGGAGGCGCGCAACTCCTTCGGCGACGAGCGCGTATTCATCGAGAAGTTCATCGTCGATCCGCGCCACATAGAAATCCAGGTGCTGGCCGATGCGCACGGCAATTGCATCTATCTTGGCGAGCGGGAATGTTCGGTGCAGCGGCGCAACCAGAAGGTCGTGGAGGAGGCGCCGTCGCCATTCCTCGATGCCGCGACGCGAAAGGCAATGGGCGAGCAGGCGGTGGCGCTGGCCAGGGCAGTGGAATACCAGAGCGCCGGCACGGTGGAATTCATCGTCGACAAGGACCGCAATTTCTACTTCCTCGAAATGAACACGCGGCTGCAGGTCGAGCATCCGGTGACGGAGCTGATCACCGGCGTCGATCTGGTCGAGCAGATGATCCGCATTGCCGCGGGCGAGAAGCTGGAGCTGCGCCAGGACGATGTGAAGCTGAATGGCTGGGCCGTCGAAAGCCGCCTCTATGCGGAAGATCCCTATCGCAATTTCCTTCCCTCCATCGGCCGGCTGACCCGCTACCGGCCGCCGGTCGAAGGCCCGTCCGGCAATGCCGTCATCCGCAACGATACGGGCGTGACCGAGGGGGCGGAGATCTCGATGTTCTACGACCCGATGGTGGCGAAGCTCTGTACCTGGGCGCCGACGCGGCTCGAAGCCATCGATGCCATGGCCGATGCGCTCGACAGTTTCGTCGTTGACGGGATCGAACACAACATCCCCTTCCTGGCGGCGCTGATGCAGCATCCACGCTGGCGGGAAGGGCGGCTGTCGACCGCTTTCATCGCCGAGGAGTTCCCGGAAGGCTTCAAGCCGGTGGCGCCCGCTGCGGACGAGCTGCGCCTGCTCGCCGCCATTGCGCTTGCCGGCGAGCTGGTGCGCAAGGAGCGCCTCGACCGGCTTGGCGACCGGCTGCGGCCGCATTCGGGCAATACCGGCGGCGAGTGGGAGGTGCGTATCGGCGACGATTATATCCCGGTCACCGTCGGCAACGGCAGGGCGCGGCCTCCCGTCGATCTGGAGGCCATATTGGCCGATGGCACGGGAATGCGCATCCGCAGCGACTGGAAGCCCGGCGATGCGGTCTGGTCCGGGACCATTGGCGACAGGCGCATCAAGGCGCAGCTGCGGCCCGTTGCAAACGGCATGCGCATCGACTGGAAGGGCATTTCGGTGGTGGCCCATCCGATGCAGAAACACGTGGCGGCGCTGGAGCGGCTGATGCCGGTGAAAATCCCGCCGGACACGTCGAAGCTGCTGCTCTGCCCGATGCCGGGCCTGATCGTTTCGATCAATGTCGCGGAGGGGCAGGAGGTCAAGGCGGGCGAGACGCTGGCGGTGGTCGAGGCGATGAAGATGGAGAATGTGCTCCGCGCCGACCGGGATCTGGTGGTCTCCGCCATCAATGCGCGCCAGGGTGACAGCCTCGCGGTCGATGCGGTGATCATGGAATTCGCGTGATTGGCAGGCTCCACTTGCCTCACCTCCTCGTGCTGAGCTCCATAAGAGACTGCATCACTGTTGCTGCGTGCTTCGTGGTTCGTGGTTCGGCAGGCTCACCAGGCTCACCAGGCTGACCAGGCTCAGCATGAGGGAGGTTAGCTCAGCATGAGGGAGGTGGGTGTTTGGCAGGGTTGTAGTTCTGCAAGTTCTCAACACCTGCCAACATCTCAGAACCACCACCCTGCAAAACTCTACTCTCCCTCATCCTGAGCTTGTCGAAGGGCGCAGCAACGTTTGTGCAATCCCTTATATGGTCGCATCGAAATAGTGCGTGCTTCGTGGTTCGGCAGGCTCACCAGGCTCAGCATGAGGGGTTTTGTTTGATTGCAAAAAGGTTGGGAGCTTGGGTTTGAAGCCTTGCAGAACTAGAACCCTGCAAACCCCTACCTCCCTCATCCTGAGCTTGTCGAAGGGCGCAGCAACGTTGGTGCAATCCCTTGTGCAGATGCCGGATACGGAAAATCCGCACCACGCCCGCGAAATTGCGTCTGGTCATTGAAATGGGGGGAGACGGGCGGTCTTCAGCGCGTCAGTATGGTATCAGGGTCGAGGTCCGAAGACCGCCCGCGACGTCTTTGCCTGCTGTTCCTGCGCTTGTCAGACGCAACAACCCGGAAAACGAAGCGCCACCTCCGTTTCCTTCTGCAGTTTGCTGGATAATCGGGGTTGTCACTTCCGATCTTCCGGCAACGCCATCCTTCCCCAGCAATCGAAACAGCACCGGAAGCTGCTCCCCCACTGGAAAGGACCGAATCAAAATAACCCGGTTTCAAAGTGGTGGGATAAGTCTGTGCAATTTATTTTGGTTGCCGGAAGAAAAAAGAGCAAGATCAGTGGCTTGCAGGGTGAAATATTTTTTGCGGCCGAAAATCCATCCCACAAAGAGGGTCGTGCGTTGCATAAATAGAGCGCGTGCTTCGACAGGCTCAGCATGAGGGAGGTTGATTTGATTGCAGAAAAGCAGGGAACCCAGGTTTGAAACCTCGCAGAACTATCCCCCTGCCAAACTCTACTCTCCCTCATCCTGAGCCTGTCGAAGGGCGCAACAACGTTTGTGCAATCTCTTTTTTGGTTGCATCAACATAGTGGGCCCTTCGACAGGCTCAGGATGAGGGGACGGGTCGGGTGGCAGGGTTGTAGTTCTGCGAGCTAGTCCGTGCTCGCCTTCTGCTCCAGCGCCCCGAAGACGGGTTCGAATGTCTGCAGCAGCGCCTGGTCGAGATCGTGCATCTCCACCGGCAGGCCGAGGTCGACAAGGCTGGTCACGCCGTGGCCGCGCACGCCGCAGGGCACGATCCCGTCGAAATGGGCGAGGTCCGGTTCGACATTGATCGATATGCCGTGGAAGCTGACCCATTTGCGCAGCCGGATGCCGATGGCGGCGATCTTGTCCTCGGCCGGCGTGCCATCGGCCAGGGGCGGGCGCTCGGGACGCGTCACCCAGACGCCGACGCGATCCTCGCGCCGCTCGCCGCGAATGTTGAAGGTCTCCAGCGTGGCGATGATCCACTGCTCCAGGCCGGTGACGAAGGCGCGGATGTCCTCCTTGCGCCGCTTCAGGTCGAGCATGACATAGACGACGCGCTGGCCGGGGCCGTGATAGGTATATTCGCCGCCGCGGCCGGTGGCGTAGACCGGAAAGCGGTCGGCGGCGAGAAGATCGGCGGATTTCGCGCTCGTCCCGGCCGTATAGAGCGGCGGATGCTCGACCAGCCAGATGAGTTCCGCCGCGCTGCCTTCGCGGATCTGCGCCACGCGGTGCTCCATGAAGGCGAGCGCCTCGTCATAATCCGTCAGGCCGTCGGCAATGCGCCATTCGACGGGCGGCGAGTCCTCGGTGGGCAGGAAGGACGGCGTGAGGGAATCGCGGCTAAGTCTCATGATCTGAAGTTCTGGTCCGTGCCTGTCTCGGCTCTGCGCGAGCTCATGATGGGTCTGACGCATATGGACTTTTCCGTGGGAAAATTCCAGTGGGCTCTTGGGCCCGGTTCTGGCGGGCAGGGGATTTTGACAGGCATGTGAAAAACAATCGCGATAGGGCTTGTGTCCCTCATACCTATTTGCTACATGCGCCGTGCCGACACGGTTCGGCTTCTACCACAGTGCGGTCGTGGCGGAATTGGTAGACGCGCAGCGTTGAGGTCGCTGTGTCGCAAGACGTGGAAGTTCGAGTCTTCTCGACCGCACCATTTTCTCTCTCAGTTCGTATAAGCGGCTGAATTTTCAGCAGGATGCCTCGGCTTCGCGAACGAGTTCTTCGTCACTGGGCCATTGCTTTTGGGCTATTGCTTTTGGAACTGCGGCCAGATGTGCGCCAGAGCAGCGCGCGGATCGAAATATTCGGCGTCGATCGGCAAGTCCCTGATCTCCGTGCGGATCGGGCTCCTGCGTCCGATCATCGACTTCTCAGCCTCGTTGACATTGTCCTCCAATGCTTTGGCTATGAGTTCCGATGTCGGCAGTTCTATGCTTGAGATGAACGGAGACCGGCGCGACAGGTCCTTTCCCGTATATTTGTTCGTGATCGTCCGCAGCCCGGCATAGGCCATCTCCAGCGGCGGGTAGCTCGGATGCGGAGAGATCATCAAGGACAGGCCGACGGACGCCCGGCTCAAAAGCGACGCATATTCTTCCAACGACATTTTGCCCATGACGGCGTAATTGGGCAGCGAAGAGGCCAGGGCCGAGTCGAATGCTTCGCCGATGCAGCAGACCTTCCATTCGGCGGCCTGCATGGGGTTTCTGCGTGCCCAAAGGGTCAAACCGTCGATCCCGGATTCGAAGCAATTGCGAACCGCCGACGGGCGGGAGTAGAACAGGATGATTTTTTCGCGCAGCGCGTGGCTCAACGCCGCGTCGACCTTGGCGTTTACCTGATAAGGAATGACCATTCGCACCGGATGGGAATATTTGCTTTCGAAATGTCCGAGCAATTCCTCGGAATTTATCAGGGCGATGGTATCCTCGCCGCGAAGATAGGTGGACTCGGCAAGAGCGTAGCGCGTGGACCAGCCATAGAAATCCGGCTCGAAGTCCTGCATCAGGTACACGACCTTCGGCGCGCCGCCAAAGAGAACCTTCTGCGTGTCGTGGAGGCGAAACGCGTTCAATGCGGTCCACCATGCGGTGGCAACGAATACATCCGTTGGCCGCATGTCCAGGCGATTTTCAGTGCGATCGGTTGCATCGAGCAAAACGCGTTGCGCCGGCTGTTCTGCTCCAAGTTTCTGCACGCTGTAGTCTTTCAGACCGTCAGTGACCGCCGATACCGGTGCGTCGGTTACGACTATCCGGAGGTCCAGGCCGGCACCATGGGCCTGGGCGATCTGATCGAATATCTTCAACGCGGTGGCGATGCCGCCGAACACGTCCTTGGGATTGACGGTCGGCAGAAGCAGATTCAATCGCGGCCTGTTGTCAAACTGCGGCGCCGCAAGCAGCCGATAGGATTCCGGGATCCGTGACGAGGTGATATCCGACGCGCTATGTTCCGAGCCCAGCAATGGGATGAAGCGCCTGCCTGCGTGAGCCACCGGCCGCTCCGTCTGCTTTGTGGTCACGCGCGCCCAGCTGAACCTTGCATGCTCCGCGAACAGGAGCAGGGATCGCTCCAGCGCGTGAGCGAGGGTACCATCGATCTGGCCTTCTTCTTTGGGGAAATCGTCGAATGTGAGGTTCAGTTCGCGAATATGCCTGATGGCCTCCGATCTTCCCCAGAACATCGATCCGGACGGAAATTCGAGGATCGTATTCGCATCTAGCGTGATTCCGGCCCTGGCTGTGATCTCCTTGGCAATGGGGAAATCATAGCCCCAGTTTATCTGCTCTTTGATCTCGTCGTGATGTTCCGCATAGACGATGCCGATATTGCCGGTCGACAGGATGCGAAGATTGGTCTCGGCAATTTCCTTGCTGCCGATCAGATTGGTAAACAGGTATTTGCGCCAGATGTTGCCCAGCCCGTCCGTATGCAATGATTTTTTCGAATGGAGGTGGAGAAAACATTCGTAACGGTCGTAGACTTCGCTGAATCCGAGATATTTAGGAGCGATATCGCGACCGCGGTTAGGCGTGACACGAACTTCCGTTTCAAGCGCGTGGATATCGAGTCCGGCGATGGCCGACAATATCGCAGCCTTCTTTTCCTCGGTGTCGGTCGTAATGAACAGTCCGAACGGTATTGGAATGTTCTTGATGTAGCCGACCATCTCGGAGGTCAGTTCAGGATAGAAGATATGGGCAATGACGGCCACTTTGCCGAATGCGATATCGCCACCGTAATCGGCAGTCGGTATCGCTATGGCGGGATTGACATCGTCGGGTATGGTCCGGGCCGCGACGGCGCCAATGGCGTTCAGCCGCCCCGGCTTTACTTCCCCTTCCAGCAGATAATAGGGGATCTCCCTTGGGTCGATCTTGTGGGCGATGAACCTCAAACTATGGGCCGCGAACGACCGCGGTCCCCGGCGTCGAAGTATTTTATAGGCGCGCGATGCGTAATGTAACATGACAAAAGAACCTATCTATCGTGCTCATGGCTTGTAGACAGGCATGCACCGGGCAGTCAACCAAAGAGCCATGGACGCGCAGTGCGGGTCAGTCCCGGTACCGTGAGCTTTGTACCGATTGGCCCGCAATCGGGGCAGTTGCGATCAGCGCCGGTATTGCCATCGCCGGGCTTTCCGCTTACACGAATTGTCAATTGAACAGGTACTGTACCGAAACTGCGCGCGCGGGCATCATGCGCAGGCAGATTGATGGGCAACACTAAGGAACCGGCTGTTGAATCGCGATAAGTCCGACACGGAAAAGACAGCAAAGACGTTTGACGAATATGGTTTGAGCTACGCCGAGAGCGTAACGAAAGCAGTCGAGTTTACAGGGCTATCGCTCGATTTCGTTACAAGGGTGAAGGGGGACTATATCGTTGATCTCGCTCGACATCATGCCGGCGACGCATCAAAGCTTTCTGCACTGGACGTTGGATGCGGAATTGGAAACTTTCACCCGTTGCTGGTGCCCGCTTTCCGCAGTGTTTCGGGTGTAGACATATCCGGCGTCTCCATCGACGTAGCGCGCGCGAACAACCCGGACGTCGACTACAAGGTGTATGATGGGCAGGTGTTGCCATACGATACCGATTCATTCGACGTTGCGTTTACGGTATGTGTGATGCACCACGTGCCGCCGTCGCTTTGGCCGAACTTCGTTCGCGAAATGCAACGGGTGTTGAAGCCTGGCGGGCAAGCGCTGGTATTCGAACATAATCCCTTGAATCCTCTGACCATGCGGATCGTGAACTCTTGCCCGTTTGATGAGGACGCGGTGCTGTTGCGACAGGGGCAAACCAAGAAGCTGTTTGAGCAGGCCTCGTTCAAGGATGTCTACAGTAGAACCATTTTGACTGTACCACCCAAGGGAGGCGTTCTGAGGGGCCTGGATCGGGCTCTGGGTGTTCTGCCGCTCGGTGCTCAGTATTATGTTTCGGCGACCAAATAATGCGTGCGATACTGGCGCTCCTCTCTCGCTTCGGCACAGTCGGAATTGCCGCTACCCTGTTGTACCTGATCGTATCGAACATCTTGATATTCCTTGGCGCAGAGCCAATCGCGGCATCCGTCGTCGCCTATATTGCCGGCATGGTCGTTTCCTTTTTCGGGCAAAGCCTCTTCACCTTTCGGGTTCAGGGGCTGAAGCTCCACCATGGTCTGCGATTTTTCGTACTGTCGGCCGTCGGGTTGTTGATGAGCTATGGCACGGTCTACGCGGCAATGGCCAATGAAATTCCACCGATGGTGGGCACTGTCGCAACCGCGCTGCTCGTTCCGGTCATCAGTTTCCTCGCAATGAGATTTTGGGTCTTTCCGGACGGATCATCCGGTCCGACGACCTAGATAATCGGCAGCAGCGTCAAGTCTCCACGAACGCTTTGTCGGGCTCAGGAAGCGGCGATGTCTGCTCCCCAGAAGACGAGCCATCGAAAGGCAGGTTCTCATTCGTCGGGGTGAGCGGCTCCATTATCTCGGCGTATTGATGCAGGCAACTCCGGTATAACTCCAGATCCAAGGCATTTGCCTCATAGAACCTCTCGATGAAGGTGTCGGAAATGTCTTCCCGCCCGAATTTCTTGTCGCCGGGAGAGAGCTCGAGTTCGTTAACCTTGACGCTGTCGACATGTGGCTTATCGGTGAATGTCGTGCGGATGACGTCCATGTAATGATCCAGGAATGGCAAAGGGCACAAGCCGAAATAGAGCCTGTTCACCGCCGAGATCAAGGCAGCTCGATCATTCTGGACGCCACACAACCAATATGACTGTTCATTGGGTTCCAGTGTGGCCTGTCCTACGAACTGTTGAAGGCTCGCGTACTCTTCGCGGAATTCCCGGTGTTGGGGATGAATAACCGAGCGGCCGTAATTGTAGTTCGAGATCACTCGATCCAGTGGCTCGCGAACAACTGAAACGAGCATCAGCCGTTTGGTAACCAGGTCGATCTCGGAGGATACCTGATCCAGCCTGATGTGTCCGGTGTTGAAAGGCCGGATCAGGCCAGATTGACATAGATCACGCCAGTCTTGACCCGCATTGTCCCAACTAAGATGGGAATGCAGCGGAAACAACTCTTTCATCACTGTAAGAAATGATGTGCCGGCGGTTCTAGGTATGTGAATATGCAAGAGTCTGAAGGCTTGATTAAACTCAAGCGGACGCTGTCGCATCGCTCGAACACGATCCATGGCTTCAAATAACACTCAACTTCCTTTCAACCAGTTTCTCCATTTTAGTTATAGTGTGGATGTTGTCTCCGCGCGACAACGGCGTTGCACCGCTTACAGAAAGAAGCTAAAGCCAGACCCGTCAAGCCAAAAGGTGCTGTCTGTGGTTACCATCTACCTAAGTTATTTCAACGCTGCTCAAATCATCGAGAACTCCGTTCTCAAGCCGATACAGGTGGGGAGGGCGCTGTCGTCTGTTGAGCTTCCGATGCTGGGTGACGATGAAGGTGATAACATCTCCGAAAAGAACCCCAGCTATTGCGAACTGACCGGCACGTATTGGGTTTGGAAGAACGATCATAGTTCCGACTACCTCGGTTTCTTCCACTACAGGCGTTTCCTCGACTTTGACGTCGCTCGGAAGCGATCAATGACCCCTCACGGAATAATCGAGAAGACGTTTTCTGATGGCTTTATCGAGAAATTTGCGCTGACCGAACACCAAATCGAAGATATCGTCAAAGACTATGATGCGGTCGTTCCCGAACCCCTTGATGTGAGGTCGGTCGGATCAAAATCTGTTTGGCACCAATATGTTTCAGATCCCTTTCAGCACGTTGGTGACTTGAAGTTAGCCAGAAAGGCAGTCGAGGAACTCCATCCCGGCGATGTAAAATACTTTGACCGGGCGATGGCGGGGTACAACCTTTATCCCGGCAATATGTTCGTGTTCAAGCGGTCACTCTTCGAAGAATATTGCGAGTGGCTCTTTCCGCTACTCAAGAGCATTGAGCTGTCTGTCAACACGACCAATTACAACGCTGCAGAGAAACGCGTGATCGGCTATCTCGCGGAGAGACTCCTTACAGTGTTTGTTGTCAAGAAGCAGATGGAAGATGACGCGTTCAAGATGCGGACTTTGCGCCGGGTGTTTGTAGAGAATACCACTCCTACGCCCGTCGCGCCTCCGTCGCCGAAGACCGAGCTTCCGGTCGTTTCAGTAGCAGCCTCAACTGACGCAGCCTATCTGCCTCACATGGCAGCACTCGTCACGTCGGTGCTTTCCAACGCTTCACGCGAGCGCTTTATCGAATTCCTCGTTCTGGCAGGCGGTTTGGGCGAGGCCGACAAGAAAATGTTGCAAGGCCTGGAATCGCTGCACCCCCATTGTTCGATAACTTTTTTGGACATGTCCGGAGCGTTTCTGGAGCTTCCTCTGCAATCATACTTTACGCGGTCCACATATTTCAGGCTGGCTATTCCAGAATTGTTCAAAAACCATGACAAGATCGTGTTCTTGGACACCGACATGGTTGCAAATGCCGATGTAACCGAACTGTTCGATCTCGATTTAGGCGACAATTATGTTGCTGCCGTTCGGGACCTCATTATGAGCAGTTTCGTATCAATGGGAGTACGCCCGTTGGCGGAAACGGGCAGCAAGTCAGCCAAGCACTATCTGTCAGAGAACCTTGGCATGGGTGAAAAATCTGGTGACTATTTCCAGGCCGGCACCCTTGTGCTCAACCTCAAGGCGATCCGCGACGCTGGTGTCACCGATAAAATGCTTAAAGATCTCGCGGAACGCCGGTTTTGGTTCCTGGACCAGGATGTTCTGAACAAGCATTTATTTGGTCGCGTGATGTTCATCTCCCCATCCTGGAACACTGTTATCATAGACCAGCGGCACCTGTCGTATCTCAGCAAAGTCGAGAACGATGCGTACAAGAAATCTCACGACGATCCGAAAATTGTACACTTCGCGGGTGTAGGAAAGCCCTGGATAGATTCACAGAATCCACTGAGCCATTATTATTGGAACTACCTGCGTCGGACGCCCTGGTATGAGAAGGTGCTGTTTGGGGTCCTGGATCACAAGGTGCGTCAAATTGAAGGTCAAGCGCTAGCGAACAAGAGGCGTAGCTTCCGTTGGAGAATTGCAAGCCGGGTTTGGCGATCGCTGCCCAATAGGGTAAGATTGCCGCTGTTTGCATATGCCGACCGCTTATCCGGCAGGTTATAGACATGAAACGAATACTGGTGGTTGGCGCAGGTTTTAGTGGCGCCGTAATTGCAAGACAGTTAGCCGAACAGAACTACGCGGTCGACGTTATAGAGTCGCGCGCGCATGTCGCGGGGAATTGTTATACGGAAACAGATCGGCGAACAGGAATTACAGTTCACCGCCATGGGCCACATATTTTTCACACAGATGATCAACATGTGTGGGAGTACGTCCAGAAGTTCGGTTCTTTTCAGCCCTATACCTGCCAGGTAAAAGCCACGACTGGCAACAGGGTCTACAGCCTGCCCATCAATCTACTGACCATAAACCAGTTTTTTGGACAGACATTCTCTCCTGCAGAGGCGGAGCGGTTCATCAAGTCAAAATCCGAGAACATTCCGGAAGTTGTTTCCTTTGAGGACCAGGCACTGAATTTCCTGGGGCGGGAACTGTATGAAGCCTTCTTCAAGGGCTATCCGATCAAGCAGTGGGGCATTCACCCCCGGGAACTGCCGGCATCAGTGTTGAAGCGACTTCCTGTGAGATTCGACTACAACGACAACTACTTCAATCACCGTTACCAGGGAATTCCTGAAACGGGATACACGGAGATAGTCGCGTCGATTTTACGCCATGCGAATATTTCAGTGACACTCGATCGCGCCTTCAGCGCAGGGGATAGAACGGAATACGATCACGTCTTCTATTCTGGAACGTTGGACAGTTGGTTTGGACATAAGCTCGGTCGTCTCGGCTATCGAACGCTTTCGTTTGAAGCGAGCCACCACAGCGGAGATTTTCAGGGGTGCGCAGTTATGAGTTACCCCGAAGAACAGGTGCCCTTTACCAGAATTACGGAACACAAACATTTTGCGCCATGGCAAAAGTTCGACGAAACCGTTGTGTTTCACGAGTACAGCAGCTTGAGCAAGCCAGGGGATACCCCATACTACCCGATACGACTTGTTAACGATAAAGCAATGTTGTCGGAGTACGTTGAACTGGCCAAGCGCGAAGATAACGTCACTTTTGTAGGTCGGTTGGGGACCTACAGATACCTCGACATGGACGTTACGATACGAGAGGCATTGGAATGCGCGGATCGGTTCTTGGAACTAAACAGATCGGATCGTCCAGTTCCTGCCTTCTTCCACCCACCTCTGTGAGAATCTGGATTCATGTCTGAAAGATGCCTTCTGATCGGTGGTGCTGGATTTATTGGGAGAGCGTTAGCCGATGCTCTGGTCAGAGACGGAAAAAATGTCAGAATCTTCACGCGAAATGTTTCTCCGGATCTTCGCAAGAGCTTCAGTGGTTGGTCGACTGGCAAAGTAGAGTTGTTACAAGGTGACTTTCTGGTCACCGACGACCTGCGGCGGGCACTCGACGGGTGCGACTCGATAGTTCACCTGGTCACGACTACGCTGCCGGCAACGTCCAATGCAGACAAGGTATTGGACATAGAGACGAACTTGCTTGCTACGGTTCGCCTGTTGGAAGTGGCGAGATCGTACGGACCCAAAAGAATTGTGTTTCTTTCATCGGGTGGGACGGTCTACGGCAATCCGTTATATATTCCAATAGATGAGGTTCATCCGACGAACCCGCTATCGTCTTATGGAATAGGCAAACTTGCCATCGAGAAATATCTCAATCTCTATAGTCATCTTTACGGCTTCGATGCCGTTTCTCTCAGGCTATCCAATCCATATGGACCGGGGCAGCGAGGCGATCGCCAACAAGGCGCCGTAGCCGTTTTTCTGGAGCGGGCCTTGACGGGCAAGTCGATCGACATTTGGGGAGATGGAAAGGTAGTCCGTGACTATGTTTATATCGACGATGCGGTAAATGCCATTTGTACTGCTTTGCAGTACAAAGGCACCCAGAATGTTTTTAACATAGGCTCGGGTGAAGGGCACGATCTGAACGAGATCGTCAACGTTCTTGGAAGGCTGTTGAATAGAAAATTGGCCGTATCCTACCATGACCCCAGGGCCGTGGACGTTAAAGCGAGCATACTCGATATCTCGTTAGCGCAAAAACATCTCGGCTGGACACCCAGGTTCACATTTGACGAAGGAATTTCCAGGTTCCTGCAATCGCGGGCGAAACAACTGGACTATCTCCTGCCGGTGCGGCTCGCATTGGATGCCGAGCACACTGATGAATGATCGCTACCCGGCTGCTGCATTGTCTGAACGGACAGGCCTCTGCCGGCAGGGTCAGTAAGTCCTATAGCAGAAGCATCATCGGCGTTTTTTTTCGGTTATAAACATTCCATCGCAGGCAGCGTCGCCGGCATTGTCGATCACAAGTTCGTACCTCGCACCATGAAACACAGACGTGTCGAACTCGACCGAACTGTCATCGGTAGCAATGCGGATTTGATGGCTGCTTTTGCCGTCAGAAAAAGAAACGAGGACACCGTTTGAGCCGGGGCAGGCGCCACCGAGCTTGAAGGTCAATACGCCTTGATAATTCCACAAAACGACGGTCGGAGATCGCGCTCCGGGGTGGGCAAAGACGACATTCGAGTGGGGGGAGTATTCAAACCTGCCCCATATATCGCCCAGCCGCAACTCCGAGCCCAGCAAGGCTGTCGTGATGCTCCCTTGATATTTCTCTGCCCATTCCGGGTAGGAAGCAAAAAATGCTTTGAGCAACAGATCGACATCATCTTGCGAGAACGGCCTGGTTTTCTCATAGATATAAGCCTCAACACCGTCCAGGACATATGTCTGGGGCAGGCGCCTGTAGGCTTTGCCGATGCCGGTTCCATCCATGATCATCGAGGCGGGCAGGGTGATGACCAACTGTCCCGTGTCCCGATGAGTCTGGATCGGATTGGTGAGGACGACATATTTTGCCAGCAATGCGGGCGCCGAAATACCATCGATCCGATCGATTTGGGAAACCTGGGCAGCGAACGGAGCGAGCCTCTCCTTTGAGAGGGTCATGAGCATTGAATCATTCAATCGCTCGCTTGAGGCAAATATGGCAAATCGAGACGAGCTGCTTTCTGTCAGGCGCAACAAATCGTTCGTCAGGGCTTGGTAAGCGTCGATATTTGCGACTTTGACCGGTGGCGCGGCAAAGGGAAGGATGTTCTTCAGGACAGATATGCCGGCCGCAGATGCAGCGAACGAGACCACGAAGACCGCGGCAATTGCCGTCCCCGCCACCGCTGCCACAACCGATGCGTATTTCCGATCAAACTGTGACCGTATGAATGCTATGCCGAACACGGCGAGATAGGTGAACCAGAACGCCACGGGCAGATAATGATGGTCGGCGAATACCTGGACCGAGGTGAAGAGCCCATAGGTCAATAACAGATTCAGCCATCCGAGCATGATGAACGGCACCGCCCGTGGATTCTGCAATGCACAGCCTAGAGAGAGCAGCGACAGGCCGATTGAAAGGATGCCGAAACGCTCAAGCAGCATGCTCAGATGACGCAAGGCGGACACCTGATAGGCGCTGTTGGCCACGGTGTAATCAGTCGAGAGCGCCGTCATCATCGCATCGCGCTGAAACAGATACATCAAGAGCAGAGCGGCGGATCCTGCAATGAAGTAATTGACGACCGTGACCGCCAGAGCCTTGCTCCACGCGACCCGGGCCCGAAACACCGACAGGTAAAAGCTCAAAACTGGAGCCGTAAAGCACAGGGCGAGAACTGAATAGGCATACCAACGCCGGAAGAGGAAAGGCAGCCATATGAGGATGCCCATGAGCAACGCTCGCTTCAAGTTAAGTCGCGTCCCCGTGTCCGGCTTGGCAGAATAGTATATCAACGCGCAAATGGGTATCAGGCCAATAACATCGGGGCCGCCGCGAACGATCGGGTCCCATATCGGCACATTCAAAACGATTGTGGCAAAGAGCAGCCAGGCGGGCAGTGTGGGCGTTGCGCTGTCACGACCAATTCGGCTCATGAGGTGAGCAAACAAGATGCTCAACGGCAAAAGGTAGGCCAAGCTGATCGCACTGATGTAAATCGTTCTGCCGCCGCCGGCCAGCAGATAGAGAGGGGCGATCGGTGCTACCGATGACGCATTGTACTCCGCTGTCATGACGCTGTGGGAGAGATAGGCGATGAACGGCCGGAAGCCCTTTTCGAGCAGGCCGCCGAGTGCATTAAACTCGACCCAATAACCTCGGGCATCCCAGGAGTAGACGTTGTTTTCGAGGCTGACGTAGAGCGCGCAAAAGATCGGGGCTGCCAGTGCGGCACACAGGATGACCGAGGCGTATTGTTTGGAAATCATCCGGGTCAGAGGCTTCATCCGGGAGTCCTTGCAATTCGTTGCGCCGCAAATACCCCAGGTCCCATCGCCAGCAGAGGCAAGAACCCCATCTTCGTCATCGCAAAGATAGCGATCAATGAAATCAATGTGGTTATTATCGCCACCATCAGGAAAAACTGGCCGAATTGTGCATCGATGTTCGCTATCTTGCGGATGATTAATTGCCACTGCATTTGACAGCTGATATCGAGCGGCTCAATAGAAAAGTTGTGGTGTTGCTATGATTTCGATTTCCGTGGTGGTTCCTGTTTACTCTGGCGAGGCCTATCTGGAGCGTCTCGTTGACGCGGTTGCCGAGATCAGAGCCAAATGGATCGCGGATGACGCACCGTTCAAACTGCTCGAGCTGGTGTTCGTGGATGACGGAGCCAGGGACAATTCCCCATCCATCATTGATGCTCTCGGTTCCGGCCGGGAATGGGTCAAGCCCCATCATTTTTCCCGAAACTTTGGTCAACATCCCGCGACAATCGCGGGAATACTGAAAACCGAAGGTGATTGGGTCGTGACGATGGATGAAGACATGCAGCATCCTCCGAGCAGGATCGAGCAGCTGCTAGCCAAAGCCGCCCTGACGCAAAGTGACGTTGTCTATGCCAATGCGTCGGAGGCCGTCCATGAAAGCGCTTCACGCGACCTCACGTCCCGCCTCTACAAGAAAACAATTCGATACTTGAGCGGCAATCAGAACGTGCATTTGTTCAACAGTTTCCGCCTCATCCGTGGCTCTGTCGCGAGAGCAGCGTCAGCGGCTTGCGGCCATAGTACCTACTTTGACATGGCCTTGTCATGGTACACGCAGCGCATCACGGCGGTGCATATGCCTCTTAAAGACGACCGCTACATCCAGACGGGCAAAAGCGGCTATAAGTTGAAAACGCTGCTCAGCCACGCCCGCAAGATGCTGATTACCGGGCAGATCAAAGCGCTGAGACTGGGAAGCCTGTTTGGAATTGGCGCCCTTGGCGTCAGCATTGTTGGAGCTGCTGCGGTTCTGGGCGAGAAGCTGTTCTATCCCGAGCGGGTGGCTGCGAGCGGATGGGCCTCGTTGGCTCTGCTGATCTTGTTTTTCAGCGGTGCCATCATTTTCCTCGTCGGCATCGCCCTGGAATACATTTCAGTGCTGGTTCTGCACGCCCACGGCAAGCCATTGTATTTCATAGTAGATCGTCAGGGCGACAAGGTATTGGCTGAATATTTCTCTTCCAGCGCGGCACGAGAAGATCAGCCCACTTGAAGGTGATCGTCTCGATCGTCTTCGCGGTTATTGGCTCACACGGTGGCAGTTTTCATGAAACGGACAGCCGTGGTGCGAGCCCTGTCTCATTCTAGAGGCATACCACCGTGTGTGGATCGGCTACGTTCAGATATCCTGATTCTGGCCATTTGGGAGCGGTTGCGCATTTTTCGACATCGGCATTTGCCGGGTTGACGATGTTCAGCCTGCGTCCCGTGGCATTGTAGACCAATCCTCTAAAGGACCAGGATGGCATGCCGCCGTCACCCCGGGAATCTACAAAGCTTATTGTCTTGTCCAGTGCTTGAGCCTTGTTCAAGTCCAGGAATATTTGCCCGGCAATCCAGAGGTTGGTTTTATCCGCTCGGTTTATGTGGGCTAGATATCCATTTGTGGCAATGATGGACGACAAGCAAATTGCAAGCAAGAGAGCAGTCACTTTGCCCAATACTCCACGGAGCGTGGGTTCAATGATCACGAGGACAAAGCAGAAGATAAAAGCAAATGAATATAGGTTCCGCGTGTCCGGTGCCCATGTCGCCAGGATTGCTACAGGCAGCAACACGCCGGCCAGGCTGGCTCCTGCGAATCCCAGCGCGGTGACGGTCGTGCGAGCCGAAACAAAGGTGCCGACAACGGTGCAAAACAGAAGGGTTGCACAGATTAATTTCGCCAAAACTGGCGGCAACGCGTACCAGCCTTTCCATATCAAGGTCGGCAGTAGATTGAGCACCTCGAAAAGCCGTGTCGGTATGTCTCTGGCAGATATGAGGCTAGCTCTAGAATCCCAGCCGCCGCCATCTGTGTCTTTCGTCAATACATACAGCACTAGATAAGAAACCAGGGCGCAAACGATTGGAAGAAACGAGCGTGTAATTCTGGTCGTCAGCGTATTATTCTCCGAGCAT
Source organism: Phyllobacterium sp. 21LDTY02-6 (assembly GCF_023554255.2). Lineage (GTDB taxonomy): Bacteria > Pseudomonadota > Alphaproteobacteria > Rhizobiales > Rhizobiaceae > Phyllobacterium. Next base: position 912,619 of record NZ_JAMJWD020000001.1, read on the forward strand.
ATGGCTGCATACAATGTCCACATGGCAGCCAATGGCAAAATGGTTTGATAGCAGCCAAACGATAGCGTCAGGAGCACGACTGTGAGTAGGAAATGGGAAGGACTACCGCTTTCTATATAGTGCTTGTGGCAATAAATAGCGCCAGCAATAAAACTAAAGCAAAATGCGATATTCAATGCGGATACTCTGTAGACAAAAAAAGTCCCTAAAAATGGATGTGATACAGCGACCGCCGCAACCATCGCAGTAAATATAAGGGGCGTTCGAGGGCTGGTGAATGATGAGAACAGCAGCGCAACCAGTATAGATAATGAAGAAAATAGAAATAAGTCTGCCATGAAACTTATATCCGGCAGCTTAACTCCTAAATATAGCAATATTTCCGATTGAACTGCTGCTATGAATCGACCCTGACCGAAAAAAAATGCAGCAGGTAGCGAAACATCGCTAGTCGCGTGGTCATCTGGCGTATTGATACCCAGCAGCAATGGTCCGCACGAAAGTAGAATTGAGAAAAATGCGAACAGAGCGGAAACAATAATACGCTCTTCGATATTCGCTGGTTCGCGAGATATATACTTCCACATTAGGCTTCCCTCGCAAAAGACGATCACTCGTCTCGCAGTTCTCGATATAAATATCAAGGGTGTTCAGACGCAACGCTCTCTTTTTCCATCGTAAACTTCGCTAATACCCGAAAAGGATTAATGCGGCTTACAATGCAGCGATCACAGCTGCGGTGAACGAGGTAGCGCAACCAGTCCAAGTCTCCGTTCGCCAGCGGCTGCAAAAAGCGCGCAGCAAGGCAATCGCCATGATTCTAACGGCAGTCTTGCTGCGTCGGATCGCAGTGTCGACGCAAGCCGGACACATGCCGTAATCCTGTTTCAGGCACTGGAAAACTATGGCGAGGCGATGGAGCTCAACCGCCGCTGAAAAGGATCAAATGGACATAGTCCCGCGCAACTCCCAATAGAAGCATTGATACAAGGATCAGAATACTCATCAAGATCATGTTGTTCAGGGTCATGCATGCCACTAGTAATCAGAATTTCTAAAGTCTAGATGATGGACTCGTTTGGAGATTTAGTCCAGTGCCTCCAATTGGGTCAGTATCCTTTCACATGACAAAAGAACAGCTTGGTGGCAAAATCCTGGTTTCGAAATGATGGCCTTTCAGCACACTCTGGCAAACTGCCATGCGAAAGCGCCATCGCACTTTAAAGGGTGCGGTTCCTGTCGAAAACAAGGTTTACCTTGCGGGCAATGACAATATTGCTGGCCAGGATGTCGCTTCTCACGACGCAACCCAATTGCACGCGCGGCTGCCGGGAACCATGCTCAAGAGAGCGCCAATGACACCTCGTATCCGGCCTAGATCTGGCCCTGGCCGCCATCCACGAACAACTCGCTGCCGGTGACATAGCTGCTTTCGCTCGATGCGAGGAACAGGGCTGCAGCGGCGACCTCGGCGGGATCGCCGATACGGCCCAGCGGCGTAACCTGCCGCGCATAGTGTTGGAACGCCTCGAATTCTTCTTCGGTCTTGGATAATCCCCGCGCGCCCGGCGTTGCGATTGGACCACAAGCAAGGACGTTGACCCGGATCTGCCGCGGCGATAGTTCGATGATCCAGTTGCGCGCGAAGCTCCGGATGGCCGCCTTGCTGGCTGAGTACACGCTGAAAGCCGGCGCGCCCTTATGCGCTACGGTCGAGCCGGTCAGAATGACCGACGCGCCGTCGCTGAGTAGGGGTAGCGCTTTCTGCACCGTGAACAGCGTACCCTTGACGTTGATCGCGAAGGTGCTGTCGAAATGCTCCTCGGTCATGCCGTCAAGAGCCCCACGCTCACCTCCACCCGCATTGGCGAAGAGCACATCGATCCGGCCAGCCTCTTCCCGAACGATGCGATAAAGCCGGTCGAGATCTGCGAGATTGGATATGTCTCCCTGCACGCCGCGCGCGTCGCCGCCGATCTCGGCAACGGCCGCGTCCAGTTCGGCCTGCCTCCGTCCCGTCAGAAACACCCGTGCGCCTTCGCGTGCAAACTGTTTGGCGGCAGCCAGACCGATTCCACTGTTGGCGCCTGTCACCACCGCGACTTTACCGGCGAGTTTATCCATCTTCGTCTCCTGTGATTATCCAGGCGCCTATATGGGACAAGACTTTCAAAAAGGGTAGAACGCACTAATTTGTAAGTATCAATTTTCCTCCACGGGGTGCTTTGAGGTAGCGCGCGTAGCTCCGCGACTGGAAAACACGATCGTTCTCTGCTAGTCGTCCTATCTCTACATACCTTTTAGTAAGTGTTCGAAAGGACGTAAGCAAATGCCGGCTGCACCCTACGCATGTGGAATTGACGGCGTCGTAGACCTGATCGGGGGGAAGTGGAAAATAGTGATACTCCACCGTTTGACTTCGACCGATGGTCGTTTGCGCTTCAGCGAACTGCGGAAGCAGGTCGGCAAGGTCAGCGAAAAGATGCTCAGCCAGCAGATCAAGGAGATGGTGGCGGACGGCCTGGTGAGGAGAATTGATTACAAGGTGGTTCCGCCTCACGTTGCCTATGAGTTGACCGCCTTCGGCAAAGACCTTTGCTCTGCGCTTTATCCGATTTGCGACTGGGGCGAGCGCAACCTTGGCGAGCTCACGGCAATCTCCCGCGCGCGGCAGGACCGGCAAGCATGATCGATGATCGAGCAAGATGGGTCAGCTGGCTTCGACGATATCGGAAGCCTGTTCGATCTCGCTCCATGAGCAGATGAAGGCGCCGCATCGGGCGCAATGAACCGGGGATTCCTGGCTCTCCTCAATTGGAATGAGATCATAGCGGAAACTGCACTCCGGGCACTCAAGCGGAGTCTGCAGTGGATACAACTCGATTGACATTCGGGAACATTGAAACTGTACCCGTGATCCGAGCGTGACATAAATCTCTCAGGTCCGCCCTCTCAGCCATGACCGCTTCGCATTCCCACGTCGATCGTGAGGCGGTCAGACCGGCATGTTGGCTGGCAGGCCATGCGCCTGAGCGCATGGCCCGAAGCCCTTATGCTACCACTTCACGCGCAGGCCGATATTGCCCTCGATGACCTCGCGGTTGCCGCCATCCACGTCGAAAGTGTAGTCCGCGACGGCATAGGCGCTCAACGTCTCGTTGAAATTGTGCACAATGCCCGCGCCGAGTTCGACCGCCGTGGTTTCGCCCCTCGTGGTGATCGCATCGCCGCCAAAGCGCACGCTGTCTTCCGTCTCGAACACGTGCCAGAGATTTGCCTTCAGATAGGGCTCCAGCACGCCGCCGGATACTTCGTAGCGGCCCTGCAGCCGTGCGCCGATCCGGCCCGTCCAGCCATCATCCGTATCGAAACCGATGGTGGAGAACGCGTCTTCCGTATCGTCGAGCGAGATGTGCTGGTAGATGATCTGCGCCTGTGGCTCCAGCGTCCAGTTCTGGCCGAGGGCGAAGGGATAGCCGGTCTCCAGCGACAAGGTAACGCCGCTGCCGTCGAGATCGATGCCGATCGCCCGGTCCGAACGGGCCGTGCCGTCGAACCAGCTTCCCATCACAACGGCATCGACATACCAGTTCTGCGGGCCGATATGGGTCCAGTAGGCACCGACGCTATGCGTGTCGGACTCGATCTTGCCGGTCTTCAGATTGTTCCATCCGAGCGCCTGGCCGCGAATATCGGCGTCGAGCGAGGCATAGCCGTAAAACAGCCCCAGCGTATCCTTGTGTCCGCCGTCGCTCTCGTGGCGCAGGATGTCCAGTCCGAGCTGGGCGCCCCAGATCGTGCCGTCAATATTGGGCGATACCGTGCCGCCCCAGCTCTGTTCGACGCTTTCGCCGAAGACGCGCGCCCATGCGGCGGAAGCGAGTTCGCCTGGCCTCAGCACGTCCTGTGCGCCGCGCCGTTCATGGAAGGTGCTCAATGTCGCCAGCTGCGTTTCACGCAAGGCGGGGATCGCCGCCGAATAGGTCGGCACCTCGACGCGGTAGAGCGGAACGATGTCGCCTTCCACAGGCGTCGCTCCCTCCGTCGGCGGGACGACGCCCGGTCCCGGGACCGGCGCCGGCGTGGTCGGTATGGCTGGCGTAGCCGGTGGCGGCGTCGCTGCCTCGGCCTCTGCGGGATCTGGTGGCGCGACAGGTGGCGTATCCGTGGGCAGCGCCGGCACGTTCTCGTCGGGTGACGGCGGTGGCGGTGCGGGGGACGGTGGCGGTGCGGACGGCTCCGGCTCTTCCGGCTCGACTCCCGTGCCCGGGTCGGTCGGTGCCGGTGCGGGTGTCGTCGAGCCATTGATGAGCGTGGAGCGCAGGTACCAGTTCTCGGCGCTGCCGCCGCTGACACCGCCCTTGAACAGGTAATATTCGTAGGCGCCGGCTGCCACGGCATTGCTGAGGGCAAAGGTGCCAGACCCGGTGTTTGCTCCGTTCAGCGCCTGGACGAGCATGATGCCGTCGGCCGTCGTCGCGGCGCCCGCCCCACCATCGTTCTGGACGCTGATGCCCGTCGTTCCGCCGGCGCTGCCGCCATCGATGACCAGCCTGTCGGAGGCCGAGCTGTCGTCGCCGAGAACCGTGTCGAGGAACAGCAGGCCGCCATTACCGGTATAATTGCCGGCTATGCGGAAGGTGTCGCCCGTGCCGGTGCCATTGGTCAGGTCGATGCGACCTGCATTGGTGACATTGGCGAGTTGTCCGGCCACGGCCGACACGACCGCGGAATTGGTGCCGCCACCGAAAAGCGTGCTGGTGGAATCGACGCTGAGGCCGCCCGTGCCAGTGCCGGCATCGCCGAGCGTCAGGGTGCCGTCGAAGGTCAATTCCGTGTCGTTGGTAGCGGCGATCGATTCCCAGTTCTGGAACCGGGCGACGCCGGAAGTGGATACATTCGAGAGCGTGAGGCTGTCGGTGCCTTCTCCGCCAGTAAATTGCGGGCTGGCGCCGAGATTGGCCGCCGTCAGATTAGAGAATATCGCAGTGTCGTTGTCGGGCCCAAGATCGACGGAGCCATAAACGATGCCGCCACTGTCCCAGCGGAACGTATCGCTGCCGAAGCTCATCAGCACATTGCCGCCGACACTGCCGCCGGTGATCGTGACGCTGTCGGTGCCGCCGCTAACGCTGATATTGCCGCCAATGACGCCATCCGAAAGGATGATCGTGTCATTGCCGAAGCCGGTAACGAGATTGCGGTCGATCGTGCCGCCGGACATGTCGAAAATATTGTCGTCGAGCTTCATGTTGACGCGGCCGATGCGCCCACCGGTCATCTTGGCGCGATCGCCATCGTCGAAGGCGTCGATGATGTGCCCGCCGGACATGAAGAAATCGTCGAGAGCGTCGCCCTGGTTGAGCGAGCCGATCGTCCCGCCGACCATCTGGAAATTATCGATGCCGCCGCCTTGCTGCAGATTGCCGGTCAGCGTGCCGCCATTGATCTGGGCGAGATCGTTTCCATCTCCCTGATCGACCGCGCCGGTAACCGTGCCGTTGTTCAGGATGAAGGTGTCATCGTCGTCGCCGAGATTTATGGCGCCCGTGAGGTTGGCATTGACAACCACGGTCTGCTTGCCGGTCTGCCCGGTGATGGTGGCTGGTCCTCCGGCTGGACCTGTGAGCGTGCCGTCGAGCTGCAGCGTCGTCGCATTGCCCATCACCACTGCGGCGGTATTGAGCAAGCCGCTGCTCGCCATGACGAGCGTCCCTTCATTGAGCCGGGTGTTCCCAGCGATATTCGTATTGCCGCTCAGCGTCAGCGTGCCCGCGCCGGTCTTTTCGATCGCGCCGCCACCGGCGATCGTCCCGGCATAGGTGCCATTGTCGGGCTGGGCGAAGCGCACGAGCCCATCATTTGTGACTGTCGGCGGCAGGCTTTGAGCGCGCGCCTCAAGCGTTCCGGCGGGCTGGACCAGAATCTGGCCCGTATAATTCGTGTTGTCGCCAGTGAGCACCAGCGTGCCCTCCCGGACGTCGGAAACCGTGACGCCAGTGATCGTGCCGCTGAGCGTCCACGTGCCGGGGTCGTTCTTGATAAGCGATTCGAAACCGACGAAATTGCCGGGCAGGGTCGCTTGCCCGCCGCCACTCAGGTATATCTGGTCATTGCCCGCGCCGCCGCTAAAATTACCGGTCACGCTCGATCCGGTATACAGGCGCAGAATGTCATTGCCCCCGGCGAGACTGATGCTGCCTCTGATCGCGCCCCTGTTGGTGAAATCGAGAGCACCGCTGCCGGAGCCGCCAATCACGGTGTTCGTGGTGCCATTGCCGGCCTCGATGATGCCGGTTTCATTGTTGACGACGGTATTCAGGCCGCTGGTGTTCTGCGACCAGATGGCCACGGAATTGTTGGCGTCGATAAGACCATTATTGGTAACGGTGTTGCCGGTGCCCTGAAAATTGATCGCCTCTGCGCTGCCCTGTGTTCCAAGCGCCAGCACCTGGCCGCCTTGATCGACAGTCAGATTTCCATTGTTGCGAAACTCGACGGTATTGCCACCGGTACCGAAGTTGCCGCCAGTCGTGGTCGCTTGAGCGCTGACCACGGCCGTATTTGCAACCGTGACATTGGCACCGTCACGCAAGCTGATCGCATTGGCGTTGCCAACCGCGATCTGACTGCCGGCACCGACGTTGACTGTCCGATTGTCAGCGGCAGCGACATTGCCTTCGCCCACGGTGGTCGTCCAGGGGTTCTGACCTGCCGTGTCGCACGTCGTCACCCCGCCCAATGTGGTGCAAGCGGCGAACGAGGGGTCGACAAGCCCAAGTGGCGTGAGCACGATTGCCGTAGTGGCAAGCAACCGGGCCGTTCTCGTTCTTGATATATTCAGCACTGCAATGTCCCCGTATCGCTATGTTACGCTCAAGGAACTCGCGACAGCACCGCAGCCGCCCGTGTGGGACGTGAAGCCATGTGTCGATCGTCGCCCCGGACTTGCGTGTTGAAAAGTAAACGCAAATCACCCGCAATAAGCCACAACCTACAGTTTCACGGCAACCAAGATTGCCCAATTTTTGACGCAATGTCGGAACTTTAGGCAGCTAGAGTGACCTCAATGCAACATAGGGCGTTGTTCTGCTCACAGATAGCAAGAACTGTGCGCTTGCAGCGCAAGAGCACTGTCGGGCGGGCCATCGATCGGCCGGGCAACCTGAATTTTTGCCGGCACGACATTCAATGTTCAATCCAATGTTTTAGATATTGAACGTGCACGCCGTGAACCGGGCGGAGACCTGAAACAGATTCCGGTCAGGGACTGCCGGTACATTGGGTCGGATGAAGGAGTGCTTGTGGTGAAGGTAAAGGCGAATAAAGCGGCATTCGAGATGCCCGACGCAGAACCGGTCCACGAATGGTCTGGCCTCCGGGACAGAGATGCTCCGTCAGTATGGATCGCAACGCCGGACCGGAATTTCGGCTGCGCCGGACGGTCTCGGATCATCAATGAAATATTCGACGATGGTCCTCATACGCAAGTCGTGTGGCAGCCGGACATCTATCATGAGGCAGCCAAGGTCTTCAAATTGCGCAAGCATGCACGGGTCATTGACCTTGGCTGTGGCAACGCGATGAAGCTCAAATCATGTTTTGAGAACATTGCTGCAGAGGTAGTAGCCGTTGATTTCAAAGCGTCACTTGGTTCAGCAAAAGCCAATTTTCCTGAAGCGACGCTCGTGGATTGCGATCTGACGGATTGGGACGAAACGAGACGTACGGCAGCAAACCTTTCAGGAAGCCAGCCGGCTACTATAATTTGCAGCGATGTTATCGAACATTTGCCGGATCCTCGTCCACTTCTGGCATTGGCGCGATCGCTTCTGGCCGGAAACCCGGAAAGCAGGATATTCTTCTCAACGCCGGACAGGCACAGGCTCGCCTATGAGGTTCCAGATGACTACCCGTCGAACCGCTCGCATGTTCGCGAATGGACACTGGCCGAACTGTGCGATCTTTTGGCGGCGTGTGGCTTCGAGAATATACGTGCTGGCCATATCAGGCCCAACAAATTCGATTCAAGCCTGTCGACCAGCTTTGTCGAATGCGGTTTCAATCGCGGGAAATATGGCGAGTTCCTGTCTCGGATCGGCATTCCAGCGGGCTTGGCCACGAAAACGCTGCTTGTCACGACAGAATTTCCAGGCCTGAACAAGGCGGGCGGCATAGGCACGGTTGTCGTCAACCAGCACAAATTGAATCCGCATTCTGCAGTCTTGCTCGCGGATACTCGTATTGACGAGTCAAACGGCTCGGTGCTTACCCTGAACGCGTTGCTTGCCAAGGAGAGCCTGGAGTCGAGACCGATAGAGGACAACGTCCTCAAGTTCGTCGAACAGTTGCTCTTCTTTTTGCCGGACCTCGAAACCGTCGAGTACCAGGACTATGGTGGAATAGGCTTCCGTGTGGCGCAAGCGAAGCACAGTGGCATGTTTCCAGGCTCTCTCAAGACTGTGGTCCATTGCCACGGCAATCTTTTCTACGTCGAGAATGCCAGCGAACACTGGTTCGACATTGATCTGCAACCAATAGCGGAAAAAGAAAAAGTGGCGATCGAGCGATCGGACGAAGTCGTCTTTCCGACGAATTTTCTTCGCACGCTTTATGAATACAACGGGATGGAAATGCGAGATGAAGCGATCTCCATTGTGCCTTATCCATATGATGGCGCGTTGGTTGGTGCTGTCGAATATGAGACGATCGATACAATCGTGTTCGTGGGCAAGCGCACTCGCATGAAGGGCTTCGACCTGTTCTGCGATGCGTTCACACCCGAAGTCTGCCAGTCGCTTCGGAAGCGGGGGGTGACTCGAATTGTGCTAATCGGGCCGCGGATCGATCCTGAGGATCCATTCGATAAATCCGAGATCGGCGCTCATTTCGATGTGGAGGAATATGCCGATTTCGGCCATGAGCAACTGCTGGCATTCATTCTGGGCAGTAGGTCGCACTGCCTCTTCGTACAACCTTACCGTGCCGACAACTTTCCTCTGGCCGTTTACGACGTTGTGTCTTCGGGAGGCACGTTGATCGCGGCATCGGCAGGCGGGATACCGGAGATATTCCAGGCGAAAGAGTGGGATAAATGCTTGTTCAACACAACGCCAACCGCTCTGTCGTCAAGAATGCTGGAAGCCCTGGATTGGTCCGCCAACGACCGCGCACGGCTCAATGCGAGCCTCATCGGCAATCTGCGATCCAACAATGAGGTCGCAACATCCTTCATTCGAAAGGATCATGGGTCGAAAGAGAAAAAAAGCAAGGATCTATCGGTAACTGTGCTCATCCCGTTCTACAATACGTTTCTCGGCTATGTGGAAGAGCTGTTCTGGGCGTTGAACGAACAATCCCACACGCCGAATGAGGTCATTATAGTCGATGACGCATCGGAGAGTAGCAACGTCGAAGCCCTCAAGGAACTCGCTGGCAACGCACTTCGCGTTCCATTTCGGATCGTCAGCCATCAAACCAATCTGGGCTTGGCCGGCGCCCGAAATACCGGCTTGGCCGAGTGCAAGACTGACGTCCTGATCAATATCGATTCGGACGACATTCCGCTTACAAACTGGGTGAAAAACATCGTACGAGCGTTTGCTCGCGATGATAAAACGGTCGTAGCGGTCCCATATTTGCAGGCCTTCGAAGACGGCGATACCTTCAATTCATGGGGAGAGGGCGCTGGCATATATGTCTACCGTCCGATCGGGGAAGGCTATGTCATTTCGCAGACCGACAATCACCTCGGTCATGCCAATGGCGGCGTTAGGGTGGACTCGGCGAAGCAGTTGGGTGGATGGGATCAAAGCAGCAAGGCAAAGTGGGAAGATTGGACATTTTACCTCAGGGTAATCGCCAGCGGCGGGCGCATCGCAGTTATTCCGCGTGTCGATTGCCTGTACCGAGTGCGACCAAATTCGATGGTCAGAACCTATGGCGATTGGCCCGGGTACAAACGGGTCGCCGCCGCAAGCGATGTGCTTCCACGGTTTGAATCCATTCAATTGCAGCGCCAGCTCTGGCTGCAGGCGGAGAAGGCCAGGCGGCTGTCTGCCATGGAGCATGAACGGGCATTGCTGCTACACGACAAGGCCCTGCTGGAGCATGATCGGGCTCTGGTGGTACAGGACAGGGATCAAATTGCGCTTCAATTGCAGGCCCTGCGCTCCAGAAAGGTGGTCCGGCTCGTCGACGCTGCGTCTCGGCGCATGTCGCGGTATCCTCATCTCCATCACGCGACCGCGCGCCTGATCAGTTTTGCATGGCGATTCGGAGGCCGGCTCCGCGCCTGGAGGAAATAATCGACTGCTGCGAAGCGTGTATTTTCGCCCCGGGTTCAGGCGCGCTTCCGGCGGGCAGGGCGCGCGGTGCCGTTCAGCGCCACCGCGGCGCGGATGAGATCGATCAGCGCATCGTGGTTGATCGGCTCGCCCTCGCGAATATCGATCGCCCGCCGCGTATTGCCTTCAAGGCTCGAATTGAACAGGCCGGCGGGGTCGGGCAGCGAAGCACCCTTGGCGAAGGTCATCTTGACGACGCTCTTATAGGTCTCGCCCGTGCAGATGATGCCCGAATGCGACCATACGGGCACGCCGCGCCACTTCACTTCCTCGATGATGCCGGGATCGGCCTTTTGCATGAGCTGCCGGATCAGGGCGAGGGTCTCGCCGCGCCAATCGCCGAGTTCCCGGATCCTGGCGTCGATCAGTTGCGAGGCGGATGCTCCCCCGGCGCCATCATCGGCCGTGCTGGTTGTCATGATCGGATCGCCTCCCTCGAGCTGATGCAACGTCGCGCTCATCGGCAATCGCCGCTGAATCGCTGCCCGCATCATAGCCCCATATCATAGCCCCATGCGGCGTCAAATCCATATGCTTCGCCGGCAGGCAGGGCGCAGAATGGCCCATGCAGCGAGAATGGCAGCTCTGGTCTGGATAGGGGATCGGAAGGTGCAACGCGTCCTGTTCGCGCGAGGCAGATGGCTCGCAGCGTGGTATTCCAGCCTTGCCCGGATGGGCGCGCCAGCCTTGGCCCGGATGGGCCGTCGAACTATCGCGACGAGCGCTTGCCGGCCTTCTTGCTGGTCTTCGGAGCCTTGGCTTCGGCCAGGTCCGTCTTTATTTCCTGTTCCAGCCGAAGCAGGCGAAGCCGCTCGGTATTGGCTTCCCGCCGCCGCACTTCCTCGGCGATAATCTCATTGGCGATTTTCGTCGTCTGGGCGTAGCGTTCTTCGGAACTGGTGTTCTTTCTCTGCGCTATGACAGGGGCATTTAGCTTTTTCACGATAATTGTCCCTTAATTGAAAAAGGCCGGGTTCGACCCCGACCTTCGCATCAGCTGCTTTTTCTGCCAGTACATCCGTGGTCAGGCCGAGCCGCTGTAAGCGGATCAAGCCGCCTGTAGATTGTCGGCAGAATTCCGGCCGGACTTCTTGTCCTGCACGATGTCGAACGTGATCTGCTGACCATCCGTAAGAGTGCGCAGGCCAGCGCGCTCAACCGCGGAAACATGAACGAAAACGTCAGCTCCACCATTTTCGAGCTGGATGAAGCCGAAGCCCTTGGTTGTATTGTACCACTTTACGATACCACGATTCATAGCAATTACCTTTCAAATCGCATGGATAATCATACGGCAATGAGAATTTCCCAAATGCCATCAAGTCGATTTTGGAAGGAAAGATTATTACAACTGCCAGTAGGAGCGGCAAAAATAGTTCAATGACAAGATCGATATTTTCTTTTTATAGAAGGAATGTGCCAAGAACAAGGCTTATTATTTCTTTCGGACCGATGGCCGCGCGCCGCGGCCTGCACGCTGAGGGTGCATCCGGTGGCGGCGTGGCGTCAGAACACGTCGCGGGAAAGAAACTCGCGGCGGCGCGATTGGGCTAATCTTGCGGCAAAAGGGAACTTGCACATTGCCGACAGCCACCGATCCATTGCTGCAGCCATTCCAGCTCAAGCACTTGACCCTGAAAAACAGGATCATGTCCACCAGCCATGAGCCGGCCTATTCCGAGGACGGCATGCCGAAGGAGCGCTACCGGCTCTACCACCGCGAAAAGGCGAAGGGCGGCATCGCCCTCACCATGACTGCGGGCTCGGCGGTGGTGTCGCGGGAATCGCCGCCGGCCTTCGGCAATCTCCATGCCTATCGCGACGAGATCGTGCCATGGCTGCGCGAACTGGCCGATGATTGCCACGAACAGGGCGCCGCGGTCATGATCCAGCTCACCCATCTCGGGCGCCGGACGAGCTGGAACAAGGCGGATTGGCTGCCGGTCGTCTCTGCGTCGCCCATTCGCGAGCCGGCGCATCGCGCCTTTCCGAAGGAAGCGGAGGATTGGGATATCGAGCGCATCATCGCCGATTATGCCGCCGCCGCGCAGCGCATGCAGGCCGCCGGCCTCGACGGCATCGAGTTCGAAGCCTATGGGCATCTGATGGACGGCTTCTGGTCGCCAGCCACCAACCGGCGCGAGGACGAATATGGCGGTTCGCTCGACAATCGCCTGCGCTTCACCTGGATGGTGATCGACAGCGTCAGGAAGGCGGTCGGGCCGGATTTCATCGTCGGCATCCGCATGGTGGCCGACGAAGACTGGGAGCTTGGCCTCAGCCGGGAGGAGGGCGTCGAGATCGCCCGGCGCCTCGCCGCCTCGGGCAAATTCGACTTCCTCAACGTCATTCGCGGCCATATCGATACGGATGCGGCGCTGAACGAGGTCATCCCGATCCAGGGCATGCGGTCCTCGCCGCATCTCGATTTTGCCGGTGAAGTACGCCAGCTGACGAAGTTTCCGGTGTTTCACGCCGCGCGCATCGCCGATGTCGCCACCGCCCGCCATGCGGTCGCGGAGGGCAAGCTGGATATGGTCGGCATGACCCGCGCCCATATCGCCGATCCGCATATCGTGCGCAAGATCATGGCCGGCGAGGAGCATCGCATAAGGCCCTGCGTCGGCGCTACCTATTGCCTGGATCGCATCTACGAGGGCGGCGAGGCGCTGTGCATCCACAATGCGGCGACTGGGCGCGAACTGACCATGCCGCACGTCATCGCCAAAGCCTTGCGCCCGCGCAATGTGGTGGTCGTCGGCGCCGGGCCGGCGGGGCTGGAAGCCGCACGCGTCGCGGCGGAGGCCGGGCATGGCGTCAGCGTGCTCGAGGCGGCGGATCAGGCCGGCGGGCAGGTGCAGCTTGCGGCGAAGAACCCGCGCCGCAAGGAGATGATCGGCATCGTCGATTGGCGGCTCGACGAATTGGCGCGGCTGGGCGTCGGCATCCGTTACAATGTCTGGGCCGAGGCGAATGACGTACTCGAAATGTCGCCGGACATCGTGGTGGTCGCGACGGGCGGCATGCCGCAAAATCCGCGCCTCGAGGCCGGCGATGCCCTGGTCACGTCGAGTTGGGACATCATGGCGGGGGCGGTGAAACCGGGCGAAACAGTCCTGCTCTACGATGATAATGGCGGGCATCAGGGCATGGGCGCCGCGGAAATGATCGCCGAGGGCGGCTCGAAGCTGGAGCTTGTCAGCCCGGAGCGGTTCTTCGCTCCCGAAATGGGCGGAATGAACCACGTTCCCTATATGCGGGCATTTCATCGCAGGAATGTGCGGATCACCATCAATACGCGGCTCGTCGCCGTCAGCCGGAGCGGAAATCAATTATTGGCGGTGCTGGGCTCGGATTACGCCCCGGATCACCGGGAAGAACGGCTGGTCGATCAGGTGGTGGTCGAGCATGGCACCTTGCCCATCGACGAGCTCTATGCCGAGTTGAAGCCGCTATCGAGCAATCGCGGCGCCATCGATTACGGCGCGCTTGTCAATGGCGGGGATATATTTCCCGTGCGCGGCGAAGGTGGCTTCCAGCTGCTGCGCATCGGCGATGCGGTGCATTCGCGCAATATCCACGCCGCGATCTATGATGGGCTGCGCTACGCCATGCGGTTCTGAGAGCGGCCCGAAAGGCCGCTCTCGTTCCATGTGCAATGCTTATTGAACCTCGGCCTTCACCTTTTCGGCGACATCGGCGCTGACCCATTTCGTCCAGATATCCTCGTGGTTCTTGAGGAAATATTTGGCTCCGTCTTCGCCGGTGGCCTGATTTTCGGTCATCCAGGCAAGCAGCTGGTTGACGGTCTTGTTGTCCCAGGAGCGCGCCTTGAGATAGTCCATGACCGGACCGGCTTCGTCGGCGAATTTCTTGGTGACGACGGTGTTGACCTCGGCGATTTCCCAGTCGTTCTTCTTCGGATCGGGGCAATCGGCGACGGTGTTGCAGCGCTTCCACTCCGCCGCATCGAACTGCGCGCCATGATCGAGCTTGACCATCGCGTATTTGCCGAGCAGCGCCGTCGGCTCCCAGTAATAGCCGAGCCAGCCTTCCTTGCGCTCATAGGCCTTGGCCAGCGAGCCGTCGAGACCGGCAGCCGAGCCGGTGTCGACCAGCGTGAATCCCTGCTTCTGCGCGTCATAGGCCTTGAAGAATTGCGTGGTCGCGACAGTGCCGCCCCAGCCGGGAGGTCCGTTGAAGACAGCGCCCTTGGAAGAATCCTCCGGCGCCGGGAACAGTTCCGGATGTTTCAGCGCGTCGTCGATGGTCTTGATGTCGGGATGGGCATCGGCGAGGTATTTCGGTATCCACCAACCCTGGATGCCGCCATCCGACAAGGATTTGGACGCGTAGACGAGCTTGCCGTCGGCAACCGCCTTGTCCATGATGTCGCGCATGAAATCCACCCAGCCCTCAGGGGCGATGTCGGGCTGTCCTTTTTCGGTCATGGAGGTGAGGGTGGGGATCGTGTCTCCCTGAATGACTTCGGCACTGCAGCCATAGCCGGCATTGAGGATGATCTTGTCCAGATTGGCGAGAACGTCGGCCGATTGCCAGTTCATGCTGGCGATGGTGACATCGCCGCATTCCGCCGCCTGTGCGCCTCCAGCGGCTCCGAGCAGTGCAACTGCCATGACACCGCTCAATAATACTGCCTTCATGAATATACCCCTTGTTCTTATGTCGAATCGGATCGGAGAATCATGGCCGTCTTCGCTCTCCGGACACTATGGCCAGCGGCCGGTCCTATTGGCGAACGATCATCGAAGATGTGGGCCATGGCGAAAAGGATAGAGTGGTGGGCCAGTGGCGAGAAGCCCGAATGCGGCAAGTCATGTGCTGTGTGCGACATCGGCCGACATCGCCTTGCCGGCGGCGCCATGGATCAGACGCGGCCCTGTAATCCTTTCCCGTAATCCGTGCTTGTAATCCGTTTGGCCATCAGCAGAATGTTCTTTTCGCATATTGGCCAGGAGGAGGTTCCATGCTCGACAGGCGCAAGTTCTACATCAATGGCGAATGGGTCGATCCGCTGCAGCCGAACGATCTCGAAGTCATCAATCCGGCGACGGAGGAGCCCATTGCCGTCATCTCCATGGGAACGGCCGGCGATGTCGACAGGGCGGTCGCCGCGGCAAGGCAGGCCTTCCGTTCCTATAGCCGGACCTCGGTGGAAGAGAGGCTGGCGCTGCTCGAAAAACTGCTGGCGGTCTACAAGCGCCGCTATGACGAGGTGGCCCGCACCCTGACCCGGGAACTCGGCGCCCCGATCAGCATGAGCACCGAACAGCAGGCCGATGTCGGCGTCGGCCACCTATCGGGCTTCATCGACGGGCTGAAGACGCTGCACATGCGCGAGGAACTGGCCAATGGCGATATCGTCGTGCGCGAGCCGATCGGCGTCTGCGGGCTGATCACGCCGTGGAACTGGCCGATCAACCAGATCGCGCTGAAAGTCGTGCCGGCGCTGGCCACCGGCTCGACATGCGTGTTGAAACCCAGCGAATTCACGCCGCTGAATGCGTTGCTCTACGCGGAAATGATCGACGAGGCGGGCTTTCCGGCCGGAACGTTCAATCTCGTCAATGGCGACGGCCCGACCGTCGGCGCAGCGCTGTCGAAACACCGGGATGTCGACATGATGTCCTTCACCGGTTCGACGCGGGCCGGCATTGCCGTCAGCAAGGATGCGGCCGACACGGTCAAGCGGGTGACGCTGGAACTCGGCGGCAAGTCGCCCAACATCGTCTTCGACGACGCGGATCTCGGCGAGCGCATCCCTGCCAGCGTCGCCGAATGCTTCAACAATAGCGGCCAGTCCTGCGATGCGCCGACCCGCATGCTCGTGCAGAGGGGCGTCTATGACAAGGTGGTGGAGCTTGCCCGTGCGGCCGGCGCCAAGGCCCGCGTCGGCAATCCGGAGGAGGAGGGCGATCATATCGGGCCTCTCGTCAGCGACGTGCAGTTCGGCCGCGTGCAGAGCCTCATCAAGGCGGGCATCGACGAAGGCGCCCGCGTGCTCGTCGGCGGAGCCGGCAAGCCAGAAGGTTTCGAGACCGGCTATTTCGTCAAGCCGACAATATTCGCTGACGTCACCAACGACATGCGCATCGCGCGCGAGGAGGTTTTCGGGCCGGTGCTGGCGCTGATTCCCTTCGATAGCGAGGAGGAGGCCGTCGAGATTGCCAATGATACGCCCTATGGCCTTGCAGCCTATGTGCAGACCGGCGATCCGGAGCGGGCCGAACGGGTGGCGTCGCGGCTGAAGGCCGGCATGGTGCATATCAATGGTGGCCCGCATCGCTATGGCAGCCCGTTCGGCGGCTACAAGCAATCCGGCAATGGCCGCGAAGGCGGCGTGTTCGGGCTCGAGGATTTCCTGGAGATCAAGACGATCCACAGACCGTGATCACTACATTGCGCTTTGGTCGGCTGCCTGTCAGCCGACCAGTCTTTCCTCGATCTCGATGAGGCAGGGCTTGCCCGCAGCTCTTGCCTTCGACAGCGCTTCCGGCAACTCGTCGATGGAGGCGAGGCGGGTTGCCTCGATGCCATAGGCCTGCGCGATCAGCAGGTAGTCCGGCGGCGACGGACGCACGCCGACCGGCTCGATGTCCACCTCCACCATGGCGCGCTCGATCTCCTGATAGCCATTATTGTTCCAGACGATGAAGATGACGGGCACGTCCTCGTCGATTGCGGCGCCGAGTTCGCCCAGCACGAACTGGAAGCCGCCATCGCCGACAAGGCAGATGGTCGCGGCTTCGGGCCTGCCGAGCGCCGCGCCGATGGCAGCGGGCGGGCCGAAACCGAGGGCGCCGAAGCCGGTTGCGGCATTGAACCAGCCGCCGACCCTGTCATGGTCGAAATACATGTTGCCGGAATAGACGGTCTGGGTGGAGTCGCCGACGATCAGCGAACCGGGCAAGGTATCGCGCAGCATGTTGAGGAAGCCGACATGCGCCCGGGTGCGGGGGGCGAGTTCCGTCCAGGCCGCCTCGCGCACCTTCGCGGCGCGCTCTTCGCCCGTACCGGCATGGCGGCGATCGGGCATTGCGGCCGCATTGCGGCCAGGGGGCAGGGCGGCGACGAGGGCCGAGACCGCCTGTTGCGCCGAGGCCTCGATCGGCAGGAATGCCGGCCAGCGGTCCAGTTGCGCCGCATCGATGTCGATCCTGACGAAGCGCTTCATCGCCGGAAAGCCGCCATCGCCATACATGTCGTAATCGGTCGGGCCCATCTCGGTGCCGATGCCGATGACGAGATCGCTTTCGGCGATCAGGTTGCGCACCGCCTTCAGGCTGGCGCTGGCCGGCACGATCAGCGGATGTCCATACATGATGCCGCGCGCATTGGTGGTGGAAACGACCGGAGCGCCGAGCCTTTCGGCAAGCTGCGCGATTTCGGTCGCCGCCCCCTTCGCGCCGCCGCCGATCAGGATGAGCGGTTGTTCGGCCGTTGCGCAGAGGCGGGTGAGCTCGGCCATGGTTTCCGCCGACATCTGCGGCAGCGGCGCGTCGAAATCGAGCCGCCGGGCGCCATCGAGCGGCAGCGCCATGACGTCGAGCGGGATTTCGATATGCACAGGCCCCGGCCGCCTGGAGGCGAAGAGGGCGAAGGCGCGCGCAAGCACGATGGGCAGTTCGCCCGGCGTCTCGATACGGTGCGAAAACATCGCGACGGTCTGCAGCATGGCGCGCTGGTTGGGCAATTCATGCAGGAAACCCATGCCCTTGCCGAGGGAATCGCGCTGGTTGACGCCCGAAATGACCAGCATCGGCACGGAATCGGCGCGCGCCTGGCCCATGGCGGTGATCGTATTGGTTATTCCCGGTCCCGTGATGACGAAGGCGACGCCGGGCTTGCCGGTGGCGCGCGCATAGCCATCCGCCATGAAGCCGGCGCCCTGTTCATGGCGCGGGGTGATGTGGCGTATGCTGGAGCGCGCGAGGCCGCGATAGAGTTCGATCGTGTGGACGCCCGGAATGCCGAACACCGTATCGACATGATAGGCCTCGAGGAGTTGTACGAGTGCTTCGCCGACCGTCGTCATGCCGATTTCCGTTGCTGGAGGCGGGAGGCGAGGCGGACGATGCCGGCGCAGGCGGTATCGATCTGGTCGTCGGCAACGCTGAGGCTCAGTCTCAGATAGCCGGACAGGTTGGCGCCGAACGATTCGCCGGGCATGACGGCGACGTGTTCCTCCTCGAGGAGGCGCATGGCGAAATCCTGCCCGCTGAGGCCGCTCGCACGTATGTCGGCGAGGATGAACATGCCTGCCTGCGGCACTTTCGAGACGATGCCGGCAACGCCGTCGAGCCGTTCGGAGATGCGCTCGGCGCGGCGCAGGAAATTGGTCCGCATCGTTGCCGCCGCCGCCGCTGGCTGGCCCAGCGCATAGGCGGTCATGTCGGCTATGAAGGGCTGGACGCCGAAGAGCAGCGATTCCGACAGCGGCAGCAGCCGCCGGGTGAACTCCTTCGGCCCGACGCACCAGCCGCTGCGAAAGCCCGGCGCCGCGTGCGATTTGGAGATCGAAGCCACCGCAATCGCCCGGTCGGCCAGTTCCGCGCGGTCGACCGGCGAAGCGAACTTCCCGTCGAAGATGAGAAGTTCGTAGACCTCGTCCGACACGATCCAGAGATTGTGGCGCCGGCAGACCTCGCCGATCTCGCCGATCTCCCTGTCGCTGAGGACGGCGCCGGTCGGATTGTGCGGCGTATTCAGGAGCAGCACCTTCGAGCGCGGCGTGATGACCTTTTCGAGGTCCGCGGCCTGCATGCGGAAGCCGTTTTCCACATGCAGCGGAACCGATACGCGCGTTGCGCCCGTTGCCCTGATGACGCCGTCATAGGTGGCGTAGAGCGGATCGCCGGTGATGATCTCGTCGCCCGCCTCGGCAAGGCCGAGCATGACGAGCGAGAGCGCCGTCTGCGTGCCGGGGAAGCACATGATGTTGTCGGCATCGATCTGGCGGCCGGTCCGCAGCGTATATTTGCGGGCAAGCTCCGCCAGCACGGCCGGTTCGCCGCGCCCGTTCGAATAGCCGGTGCGGCCGGCGCGCATGGCCTTGTCGGCAATGTCGATCATGTCGGCCGGGGTCGGGATATCGGGCTCGCCAATGGTAAGCTCGACGATATCGATGCCCTCGCGCTTCATTTCGCGGGCGCGCATGTGCACCGCCCATTTGTCGGAGCCCAGTCCTGCAAGGCGATCGGTGACGGATGCAAAGCGCATCATTGGGCGCCTCCTTCGGTTAGTGAGATTCCAAGTATAGCCTCGATAGCGCCGATGCCGGTCGCGGCCAACTCCCCATCGCTGAAAATATCGCCGGCAAGGCAGCCTTCGAGCCAGAGGCCGTCGATGACGGCATTGATGGCGATGGCGTGGCGGCGGGTGATGGCTGGCGCTGCGGGCTTGCCCTCGGCCAGCAAGGCGGCGCGGATCAGCGCTTCCAGCTCGTCGCGAAAGCCGAGATAGCCGTCCCGGTGGGCGGCGGCCATGGCGGCGTCCGCATGAACGAGGCCGATGAAGCCGGCCCAGAGCGACAGATTGTGCGGGTCCATGATTGGCGCGCCGAGATTGGCGGTGACGAAGGCCGCGAGGCGGGAGCGGGGATTGTCATCGGCATTGAGCAAGGCAGCGCCGGCCTGGACGGTCATCCTGCCCATGACCGCCCGGTAGGCGGCGCCGATGAGATCGTCCTTGGCGGGGAAATAATAGCGGATGAGGCCGGGGGTCACATCGGCCCTCAGTGCAATTTCGCGCACGGTCGCCCCGGCGAGCCCGCGCTCCGCCACACATTGCAGCGTCGCGGCGATGAGATCCTCGCGGCGCTTGTCCTCGCCCTCGCGGCGGAAGCTCTTGCGTGTGGCGGGCTGCGGCTTCATTGGCGCCAGACGGGCCGCGTCAGGCAGGTCGGGCCGCCCTCGCAGGCGATGCACAGCGCGTCGGCCTCGAAAGTGGTCACCGTGCAGCCGGCGGCTTCCATCACCGCCCTCGTGCCATCGAAGCCGGCGACGGCGATCACCTCGAAGGGCGCGGTCGGCAGGACATTGAGGTTGAGGCCGTTGCTGGCGGCGAATTCCTGTTCCGGCGCCGCGATCAGGCGAATGCCGCGCTGCTTCAACAATTGGTAGAAGGCGGCGGGCAAGAGCGGCATGTGCACGAGCGCCAGATCTTCGGCGAGGGGCGAGATGATCGACATCAGGTGCAGGCAGGCCTCTTCGCCGTGCCAGAGCGGCAGGTCGAAGCCGAGAACGCTGATGCCGAAAGGCCTCAGGATCGCCGCCAGCTGCTCGATGCCGGCCTGGTTGGTGCGCACGCCGCGGCCGACGGCAAGCGTCGTCGCATCGACCCAGACGCAATCGCCGCCTTCGACGGTGCCCGGCGCCTCGATCCTGCCAAGCAAAGGCACGCCCATCTGCTGGTAGGTGTCGCCATGAAGGTCCGGCTCCTCCATGCGCAGGCGCTTGCCCATGCGCAGAAGCACCGCGCCATGGTCGGTCACAAGCGAAGGGTCGTGCGTGAAGATCGAATCCGAAAGTCCGTCATTGCCGTCCCTGATCCAGGTGATATCAGCGCCCGAGCGCGCAACGAGATCGGCGAAGACGCGATGCTGCTCCGAGGCGCGGATCGGGTCGAACTGCTCGCCATAGTGCCAGACATGGGGTTCCGCACCGGCCATGACCCTGTCGGGCATGCGCATGATGACGCGTTTGAGGGGCAGGGCCATGGATTGGGAACCGAATGCGGTCATCTTATGCTCTCGAAAAATTGTCGCGGACGATATTTATACGCTTGCATAATTAGAGCGCAAGTGGTGTGATGCGTTAAATTCAGGCAAGCAAGACCTGTGCTGACAAAAGAGGCGGATCAATATCGTTATGATGATTTCTGCAGTCCCAGCCCGGATGGGATCGTCCGAATGAGCCAGATGGAATCATCCGAATGACGATGAGCACCGCCAGCCCGCTCACCCATCCTTCGGCCTCGCAAGGCGAGGCGCTCCATGTCTCGAACCTGCACAAGCGCTTCGGCGCGCTGGAAGTGCTCAAGGGCGTCTCGCTGACGGCGAAGGATGGCGATGTCGTCGCGCTCATCGGCGGCAGCGGTTCGGGAAAATCGACCTTCCTGCGCTGCGTCAACTTCCTCGAAAACCCGACCAGCGGCGTCATTCGCATCAATGGCGAGGAGGTCGAGATGGTCAGCGACGGCGCGGGCGGGCAGGTGCCGGCCAACCGGCGCCAGATCGAGCGCATCAGAAGCCGTCTCGGTATGGTGTTCCAGAATTTCAACCTTTGGCAGCACATGACCTTGATGCAGAACGTGGTCGAGGTGCCGATCCACGTTCTCGGCATGAAGCGCGACGAGGCGGTGGCGATCGGCGAGCAATTGCTGGAACGCGTCGGCCTGTCGGCGAAGCGCGATGTCTATCCCGCCTTTCTGTCGGGCGGGCAGCAGCAACGCGCCGCCATTGCGCGGGCGCTGGCCATTCAGCCGCGCGTGATGCTGTTCGACGAGCCGACATCGGCGCTCGATCCGGAACTGGTGGGCGAGGTGCTCAAGGTCATCGCCGACCTGGCCGCCGAGGGCCGCACCATGCTGCTGGTGACGCATGAGATGAAGTTCGCCCGCGAGGTCGCGAGCCATGTCATCTACCTGCACAATGGGATCGTGGAGGAGGAAGGGCCGCCGGACGAGTTGTTCGGATCGCCAAAATCCGAGCGTTTGAAGCAGTTTATACGCACTGTCTCATGAATGAAATTAACAATGAACGGGAAAACCGGGGAACAACAAGCATGGAGACCAGAATGAAGATGCTCGTAAAATCAGCCATCGCCGCCGGTGTCGTGGCCGCCACGATGGGAATGGCCGCCACGATGGGCATGGCCAAGGCCGAGACCGTGAAAGTCGGCATTGCCGCGGAACCCTATCCGCCCTTCGCCTCGCCGGATGCTTCCGGCAAGTGGCAGGGCTGGGAAGTCGAGATCGCCATGGCGCTGTGCGAGGAGGCCAAGCTCGACTGCGAGATCACGCCGGTGTCGTGGGATGGCATCATTCCGGCGCTGACCACGAAGAAGATCGACATCATCACCGCCTCGATGTCGATCACCGCCGAGCGCGAGAAAACCATCGATTTTTCGGACAAGTACTATAATACGCCGACGGTCATTCTCGGCTCGAAGGACGTGAAGATGGAGCCGACGCCGGAGGGGCTGAAGGACAAGATCATCGGCGTCCAGGTCTCGACCGTGCACCAGGCCTATGTGAAGAAGCATTTCGGCGATACCGCAGCCGAGATCAAGGAATACCAGACGCAGGACGAGGCCAACCAGGATCTCGCGGCCGGACGCATTGACGCGACGCAGGCCGATGCGCTTGCGCTGGAGACTTTCGCCGCCACGGATACGGGCAAGGCCTGTTGCGAGATCAAGGGCAAGGTCGCCGACGATCTCGAAGTGCTGGGGCCGGGTGTCGGTGTCGGCATACGCAAGGGCGATACGGCGATGAAGGAAAAGATGAACGCCGCGATCAAGGGCATCCGCGCCAACGGCAAATATGACGAAATCTCGAAGAAGTACTTCAACTTCGATATTTTCGGCGGTTGAGCCTCGCTGGCCGGGGCCTGACGGTCCCGGCTTTCCCCTCCCGACAAGCGTTCAAGTGAGGCTGGATTGACCGACGCATCCCTCGTGCCGCAGGCTGTGCTCGACCTTCTGGCACTGCTGTCGCCCAGCCCGCCCGGCTGGGGCGGCAATCTCCTGCGCGGGCTGCTGCATTCGCTGCAGATCGCCTTCGGCTCCTTCGCCATGGGACTGATGATCGGCACGCTCGGCGCCTATGCCAAGCTCTATGGCGGGCCGATCGCCAGGGATCTCGCCGCGATCTATACCACCGTGGTGCGCGCGGTTCCCGAACTCGTGCTGATCCTTCTTCTCTATTATGCCGGTACCGATCTCATCAACCGCGTGCTCGAATCCGCCGGCTATGCCCGGGTCGACATCAATGGGCTGGTGGCGGGCATCGTCGTGCTCGGCTTCGTGCAGGGCGCCTATGCGACGGAAGTGCTGCGCGGCGCGATCAAGGCCATACCGCAAGGCGAGATCGAAGCGGCGCGCGCCTATGGCATGGGGCCGATGCTGATGATGCGGCGCATCACGCTGCCGGCGATGCTGCCCTATGCGTTGCCGGGATTGGCCAATCTCTGGCTCATTTCCACCAAGGACACCGCCTTGCTGGCCGTGGTGGGCTTCAGCGAACTGACGCTGGAGACGCGGCAGGCGGCCGGGGCCACCAAGGCCTATTTCCTGTTCTTCATGGCGGCGGGAGCGCTCTATCTCCTTGTCACGCTGTTTTCCAACGCCATCATCGGCCGGATCGAGAAATGGGCGCGCCGCGGCCTGCCATCGGCGAAAGGGGCGCGCTGATGAGCAATACCGCACCCAAGCTCGAAACGCCGCTGGATACCTTTTCCATCCACAAGGAGGGCGGGCCGCCATTCCGGCTGAGGGACATGCCGCCGCACCGGATCGTTCTGGTGCTGATCGGCCTGGCGCTGGTGGCCTCGGCAGCCATCTTCATGCGCTGGGACTGGCTGCCCTCCTATGGCGGGCTGATCCTGCAAGGCTTGTGGCGGACGATCTGGATTCTCGTCGTGACGGTGGTGCTGGGCTTTCTTCTGGCGGTGCCGCTCGGCCTTGCGCAGGCCGCCGGCCCCGCGATCTTCGCCATACCGGCCAGATGGTTCTGCACCGTCATTCGCGGCACGCCGCTGCTCTTGCAATTATGGCTGCTCTATTACGGCCTCGGCTCGCTTTTTCCACAATATCCCTGGATCAGGGGTTCCGAGCTCTGGCCCTATCTGCGCCAGGCCTGGCCCTATGCGGTGCTTGCGCTGACGCTGTCCTATGCCGGCTATGAGGGCGAGGTCATGCGCGGAGCCTTTGCCGGCGTGCCGAAGGGTCAGCTCGAGGCGGCACGCGCCTTCGGCATGCGGCGCTTCACTATCCTCAGGCGCATCTGGCTGCCGCAGGCGATCCACCGGGCGTTGCCGACGCTGGCGGGCGAGGCGGTCCTGCAGTTGAAATCGACGCCGCTTGTCGCAACCATCACGGTGGTCGATCTTTATTCGGTCGCCTCGCGCGTGCGGCAGGATACGTTCATCACCTATGAGCCGCTCCTGCTGCTGGCCGCCGGTTACCTGATCATCACCGGCATCATCGTTTTTCTGTTCCGCAAGCTGGAACGGCTGATCCCCTCGCGTCTCGGTTGAGGAAGAATGGGAAGGTGGCGCAAATGACGGCTCGAATGTCGCAAGTGTTTTATGCAGCGGTTGAGCAAGTGCGCATAGTGGCATAGGTAAACCTCGTAAAGACGGGAATCAGGAGCTCGACCGCCGGCGGCTGCAGGCGGTTCGTCCATTTCCATCGGGGCGAGGCAACAAGGGCGGGTAATGCGGACGGTAGACAGGTTTCCACGCAATATCATCGAACATGCCGACATGGGCATCGCAATGCCGGATGGCTGCCGGCTCTCGGCGCGGGTCTGGATGCCGGACGACGCTTCCGAACAGCCGGTGCCGGCGATCCTGGAATTTCTTCCCTACCGCAAGCGCGACGGCACCACTGCGCGGGACAATCTCACCCATCCCTATTTCGCCGGCCATGGCTATGCCTGCCTGCGCGTCGACATGCGCGGCAATGGCGATTCCGAAGGGCTGATGGAGGATGAATATTCCGAACAGGAGCTAGGCGACGCCTGCGATGTCATCGCCTGGATCGCCAGCCAGCCCTGGTGCAGCGGCACCGTCGGCATGATGGGGATTTCCTGGGGCGGGTTCAATTCGCTGCAGGTCGCGGCCCTGCAGCCGCCGGCACTCAAGGCGATCATCACGCTCTGTTCCACCGACGACCGCTATGCCGACGATATCCATTACAAGGGCGGGCTGCTGCTCAACGAGAATCTCGGCTGGGGCGCGACGATGCTGGCCTATTCCTCGCGCGCGCCGGACCCTGCCTTGCGCGGCGAGAAATGGCGCGACATGTGGCGCGAGCGGCTGGAGAACGAACCGTTCCTGCCGGCGGTCTGGCTGCGGCACCAGACGCGCGACGCCTATTGGAAGCGCGGTTCCGTCTGCGAGGATTTCGCTTCGATCAAGGCGGCGACCCTGGCCATCGGCGGCTGGGGCGATGCCTACAAGAACGCCGTGCCGCGGCTGATGCAGGGTATCGGCGCGCCGGTGAAGGGCATCATCGGCCCCTGGGTGCACAAATATCCGCATTTCGCCGTGCCGGCGCCGCGCATCGGCTTCCTGCAGGAGGCACTGCGCTGGTGGGATCGCTGGCTGAAGGATATCGACACCGGCGTCGAGGGCGATCCGGCCTATCGCGGCTACCTCATGGACAGCGTCCGGCCGAAGAGCTGGTACACGGAGCGCCCGGGGTGCTGGATCGCCGAGCCGCAATGGCCGTCCGCCACGATCGGCAGCCGCAGCTACCATCTCGGTTCCGGCATGGTGCTGGCCGACGAAGCCGGTGCGGCTTTCGCCCATCTCGTCTCCTCGCCGCAGGATTGCGGCATGATGGGCGGCGAATATTGCGCCATATGGCTGGGGCCGGAACTGCCGGGCGACCAGCGCCGCGACGATGCGCTGTCGCTATGCTACGACCGGGCGCTGGACGAGACGATCGACATTGTCGGCGCGCCGGAAATCAGCTTGACGCTGGCGAGCGACAGGCCGGTGGCGATGGTCGCCGTGCGGCTCTGCGACGTGCATCCGGACGGCGCCTCGACGCGCATCACCTATGGCGTCTTCAATCTTTGCCATCGCGGCGGCCACGACGCGCCGCAGCCGCTGGAACCGGGGCAGGAATACCGCATCAGCTTCAAGCTCGACGACATCGCCTATCGCATCCCGGCCGGGCACAGGCTGAGGGTGGCCGTTTCCTCGTCCTACTGGCCGATGGTCTGGCCCTCGCCGCAGCAGGCGAGCCTGACATTGAGCGCCGGCCGGATCGACATTCCCGCCCGAAAGCTGGCAGAGGGCGATGAATGGACCTTCGCCGAACCGGAAGCGGCCGCGCCATGGCAGCTCGACATCCTGCGGGAAGCCGCCAACAGGCGCCATATCGAGCATGACCAGGTCAGCGGCAGGATCGCGCTCGTCATCGAGGATGATTTCGGCGAGGCCCGCGACCGGGATCACGGGCTGATCCATGGCGGCACCGCCCGCGAGCGCTGGGAGATCGATCCGGGCGATCCGCTGTCGGCGCGCGGCGAGACGCACTGGACGGAAATATCCGGACGGGACGACTGGCGGATAAGGACGGAGACCTTCACGACGATGCGCTCGGACGCCGGGCATTTCTATCTCACGGGCCGCATCGAGGCCTATGAGAACGACGAACTCGCGTTCGAGCGGGACTTTGACGAAACGATCGAACGCCATTTCATTTGAGGCATTGCACCGCGACTGGAATGACGAGTTGAAATTTGCGACGATAGAGTTGAATATTTCACATAACCGGCTGGCGCCATGCGCCTCCATAAAAAGAAGGGGAAAGTAGAATGTCCAGAGAACTCGATTATCTGAGCCGCCGGGTAGCCCAGGGAAAACTGTCGCGCCGCGACTTCCTCGGCCGGGCCGCGGCCCTTGGCGTCACCAGCGTTTTCGCCAATTCCCTGCTCGGCAGCGCCGCGCTGGCCGAAGGGCCGGTCAAGGGCGGCACGCTCAAGGCCGGCATGCAGGGCGGCGCCTCGACGGACAGTCTCGACCCCGCCACCTGGCAGAGCCAGGTTCCCTACAAGTTCGGCCGCCAATGGGGCGAACAGCTGGTGGAGATCCAGCCGGACGGCACGCTCCAGGCCAAGCTCGCCGAGGAATGGGGCTCCTCGGACGACGCCAAGGTCTGGACCTTCAAGATCCGCAAGGATGTCGAGTTCCACGATGGCAAGACGATGACGCCCGACGACGTGGTCGCGACCATGGAGCGGCATTCGGACGCCAATTCGAAATCCGGCGCTCTCGGCGTCATGGGCGGCATCTCCAATGTCAAGCGCGATGGCGACACGGTCGTCTTCACGCTCAAGGAACCCAATGCCGACCTGCCGTTCCTGCTGGATGATTATCACCTGATGATCCAGCCCAATGGCGGCAAGGACAAGCCGACCGCCGGCATCGGCACCGGACCCTACAAGGTGGTGACGGAAGAGCCGGGCGTACGGCATATCGGCGCGAAATTCGCCAATTACTGGAACGGCGACAAGCGCGGCCATGCCGAGCAGATCGAGATCATCGTCATCAACGACGCCACGGCGCGCACATCCGCGCTGCAGTCGGGCCAGGTCCACATGATCAACCGCGTCGAGCCGAAGATCGTCGATCTCGTCAAGCGCGTGCCTGGCGTCACCATCCAGAACGTCGCCGGCAAGGGGCATTACGTGTTCATCGCCCATTGCAACACTGCGCCATTCGACAATAACGACCTGCGGCTGGCGCTGAAATATGCGATGAACCGCGAGGACATGGTGGAGAAGATCCTGCGCGGCTATGGCTCGGTCGGCAATGACTTCCCCATCAACAAGGCCTATCCGCTGTTCTCGGACGATATCGAGCAGCGCGCCTATGATCCCGACAAGGCTGCCTTCCATTTCAAGAAGTCCGGCCATGACGGTCCTGTCCTGCTGCGCACGTCGGATGTCGCCTTTCCGGGCGCGGTCGATGCGGCCCAGCTCTACCAGCAGAGCGCCGCGAAGGCCGGGATCACCATCGAGGTCAAGCGCGAGCCGGGCGACGGCTACTGGTCGGAGGTGTGGAACAAGCAGCCATTCTCCGAATCCTACTGGGGCGGACGCCCGACGCAGGACCAGATGTATTCGACCGCCTATCTGTCGACCGCGGACTGGAACGATACGCGCTTCTTCAACGAGAAGTTCGACAAGATGCTGATTACGGCGCGCGGCGAGCTGGACGAGACCAAGCGCAAGCAGATCTATCGCGACATGGGGACGATCGTGCGCGACGAGGGCGGCGTGATCGTGCCGATGTTCAACGATTTCATCGATGCGACCAGCGCCAAGGTCGGCGGCTGGGTGCCTGACGGCAATCAGGAGATGAGCGGGGGTTATGCGCTGTCGCGCTGCTGGCTGAACGCCTGACCGGGCCGTTCGGATGAGCCTCCCGGTACTCAAACTGGTTGCCCAGCGCATAGCGATGGGCATCCTGCTGCTCCTGGCGGTCTCGGTGCTGATCTTCGTCGGCACCCAGATCCTGCCCGGTGACGTTGCGCAATCCATATTGGGCCAGTCCGCCACGCCGCAGGCGCTCGAAAACCTGCGGCGGGACATGGGGCTGAACGATCCGGCCTATATCCGTTATTTCCGCTGGCTCGGCGGCGTGCTCACCGGCGATCTCGGCACCGCCTTGTCGAGCGGGCAGGACATAGCGTCGTCGTTGAAGGGCAGGCTGTGGAACACGCTGTTCCTGGCCTTCTGGGCGGCGATCGTCTCCATTCCGCTGGCGATCGGCCTCGGCCTGCTCGCGGTGCGCTATCGCAACGGTTTCGTCGACAGGCTCATTTCCGGCCTCGGGCTGGCATCGACCTCGCTGCCCGAATTCTTCACCGGCTACCTGTTGATCTATTTCGTCGCCGTGCGCCTGCAATGGTTTCCGAGCGTCTCCACCGTTTTCGACGGCATGACGCTCGGTGAGCGGCTCAGCGCCATCGCATTGCCGGTGACGGTGCTGACGCTGGTGGTGCTCGCCCACATGATGCGCATGACCCGCGCCGCCATCCTGAACGTGATGCAATCGGCCTATGTGGAAACGGCGGAGCTCAAGGGCCTGACGCCGTTGCAGATCATCACCCGGCACGCCTTTCCGAATGCCGTCGCGCCGATCGTCAATGTCGTCATGCTCAACCTTGCCTTCCTCGTCGTCGGCGTCGTCGTGGTCGAGGTCATCTTCGTCTATCCGGGCATGGGGCAATATCTGGTCGACCATGTGGCCAAGCGGGACGTGCCGGTGGTCCAGGCCTGCGGGCTGGTCTTCGCCGCCGTCTATGTGACGCTCAACATCGTCGCCGACATCGTGGCGATCGTCTCCAATCCTCGCCTCAGGCACCCGAAATGAGGCCGGCCATGTCAAGCATCAGGAACATTCCCGTCAGCGCCTGGATCGGCCTCGTTCTCACTGCGCTCTTCGTCTTCGCCGCCGTGTTCGCGCCATGGGTCGCGCCTTATCCCGTAGGCGAAACCGTCGGCGACGTCTGGGAGCCGATGTCGGCGAAATATCTGCTCGGCACCGACAATCTCGGGCGCGATCTCCTGTCGCGCCTGATCTATGGCGCACGCATCACCATCTTCATCGCCGCGCTCGCCACCGCCCTGTCGTTCATACTGGGTTCGGTCCTCGGCTTCGCGGCGGCGGTCATCGGCGGCTGGTTCGATCAGCTCATGTCGCGTTTCGTCGATCTGATCATGGCGATACCGACGCTGATCTTCGCGCTGGTGGTGCTTTCGGTGCTGCCGACCAATGTGGTCACGCTCATCCTGGTGATGGGTCTTCTCGACGCGACCCGTGTCTACCGCCTTGCCCGCGCCGTGGCGGTGGACATCAATGTCATGGATTTCGTCGAGGCGGCCAAGCTTCGCGGCGAGGGCAAGATGTGGGTCATCTTCCGCGAGATTTTGCCCAATGCGCTGACGCCGCTGGTGGCGGAACTCGGCCTGCGCTTCATCTTCGCGGTGCTCTTCCTCTCCGCGCTGTCCTTCCTCGGGCTCGGCGTGCAGCCGCCGGACGCGGATTGGGGCGGCATGGTCAAGGAAAACAAGGAGGGCATCGTCTTCGGCATTCCCGCGGCGCTCATTCCCGCGGCGGCGATCGCCGTCCTGGCGATATCGGTCAATCTCGTCGCCGACTGGATATTGAACCGCACCACAAGTTTGAAGGGAGGGCGCGGCTGATGGCGAGGCTTGCGGCAAAGGACAAGAGCGCGCGGCTGCTCGACATACGCGGCCTGCGCATCGAGGCGACGAGCTATCCGCCCGGAGAGCCGCCGCGCGACATCGTCATCGTCGATGGCGTATCGCTGGCGCTGGAGCGCGGCAAGGTGCTCGGGCTCATCGGCGAATCCGGCGCCGGCAAATCCACCGTCGGCCTTTCCAGCATGAGCTATGGCCGCGGCGGCGTGCGCATCACCGGCGGCGAAGTCGTGCTCAATGGCCGCGACATCACCAAGGGCGGGGCGCGGCTGCTGCGCCAGGTGCGGGGGCGGGAAGTGTGCTACGTGGCGCAATCGGCCGCCGCCGCGTTCAATCCGGCGCGCAAGCTGATGGACCAGGTGACGGAAGCGGCGCGCCAGCACAGGATTTGCTCCAGGGCCGAGGCGGAGAAGCGCGCCGTCGGCCTGTTCCGCAAGCTCGGCCTGCCCAATCCCGATACGTTCGGCGACCGTTTTCCGCATCAGGTATCCGGCGGGCAGCTGCAGCGGGCGATGACCGCCATGGCGCTGTGCTCGGAGCCCGATCTCATCGTCTTCGACGAGCCGACGACGGCGCTGGACGTGACGACGCAGATCGACGTTCTCGCCTCGATCAAGGATGCTATCCGCGACACCAATGTGGCGGCGCTCTACATCACCCATGATCTTGCCGTCGTTGCCCAGGTGGCGGACGACATCATGGTGCTGCGCCATGGCAAGACGGTGGAATATGGCGAAACCCGGCAGATCATCAAGGAGCCGCGCGAGGACTATACGCGCCAGCTCGTCTCGGTCCATCACATCCCGCACCGGCAGAAGCCCGCTTCCGGCGCGCCCATCCTCGCGGCGAGGGGCATCACCGCGGCCTATGGCGGCGGGCAGGTCAAGGTGTTGAAGAACGTCTCGCTCGACATCCATCTCGGGCAGACGGTGGCGGTGGTCGGCGAATCCGGTTCCGGCAAGTCGACGCTGGCGCGGGTGATCACCGGGCTGCTGCCGCCGATGGAAGGCAGCATCGAGTTCGACGGGCGGCAGCTTTCGCCGCGGCTCGCCAGCCGCAAGCGCGACGATCTGCGCGAATTGCAGATGATCTACCAGATGGCGGACACGGCGATGAATCCACGCCAGACGGTCGGCACGATCATCGGCCGGCCGCTGGAATTCTATTTCAACATGCGCGGCAGCGAGCGCGACAGGCGCGTCGCCGAGCTTCTGGACAAGATCGAGATGGGCAAGGGCTTCGCCGATCGCTATCCGGCGGAACTGTCGGGCGGGCAGAAGCAGCGCGTCTGCATCGCCCGTGCGCTCGCGGCCAAGCCCAAGCTGATCATCTGCGACGAGGTGACGAGCGCGCTCGATCCGCTGGTGGCCGACGGCATCCTGAAGCTGCTGCTCGCCCTGCAGCAGGAGGAGAACGTCGCCTATCTGTTCATCACCCACGACCTTGCCACGGTGAAATCGATCTCGGATTCCATCGCGGTCATGTATCGCGGCGAGGTGGTGCGCTACGGGCCGCGCGACGAGGTGCTGAAGCCGCCCTTCGACGCCTATACGGAACTGCTGCTGTCCTCCGTGCCGGAAATGGAGCTCGGCTGGCTGGAAAACGCGATGAAGACCCGCAAGATGGCCAGCGCCGGCAATTGAGGGCTGGTCGGTTTCAAAGCGAGCCGGGCCAGCGGTCTTGCCCGAGGAGGTGGATTGCCGTGAGGATGCGGCGGAAGCTGCGGCGGGCGCGATCGACCGAATGGCGGGCGCGCAGATAGCCGTGGACGAGGCCCGGCTCGTTGTTCCACAGCGCCATGCCGCCGGCCTGCACGATCCTGTCGCGATAATGGCGGCCATCATCGCTGAGCGGGTCGCATTCGGCCGAGATGACGACAGTCGGCGGCAGCGCGGAAAAATCCGTGTCGGCGAGCGGGGCGAAGCGCGGATCGGCCGACCAGTCGCGGCCGCCGCCACGCAGATCGGCATAGTAGATCGTATCGCGCGTCGTCAGCATGGGCGCATTGCCGTGTTCGACGTAGGAACCCTGTTCCATATTGCCGCCAAGCCCGGGATAGACCAGCACCTGGCCGGCGGGCTGGCGCGGGCCGCCGCGGACATGATGCGTGACGGCAGCGGCCAGATTGCCGCCGGCGCTGTCGCCGCAGAGGACGATCGGCAGCTCGGTCATGCCGGCAAGATGATGAAACGCCGCCAGTGCATCGTCGAACGATGCCGGGTGCAGGTGCTCGGGCGCCAGCCGGTAATCGACGGAAACCACGTCGAAGCCAGTGGCGTCGCAGATTTCGGCGCAGACATCGTCATGGCTGTCGAGCCCGCCGACGACGAAGCCGCCGCCATGGAAATAGAGGCAGAACGCTTCCGCTTCGCCGCCGCCCTTGCGGTAGTGACGGATGCCGACGGGTCCGGCTGCCGTATCGAACGTGTCGTCGCGGCTGGTGACGGAGGCGGGGTAGCCGGCGAAGAAGGCGCGGCACATTTCGTCATAGACCCTGCGCTGCTGCGCGACGCTGAAATCCACCGCATCCGGCGGATAGAAACTGTTGGTGCGCTCGATGAACGCCCAGGTCTCCGCGTCGATCAGCAGCGAATAATCGGCCGTCATCGTCCCTTCCACACCGGGTCGCGCTTTTCCGCGAAAGCCTTGAAACCCTCCTGGCCATCCTCGGAGGCATAGAGGATATCGACGGTGCGGAACTTGCGCTTGGTGATCATGTTCATCGCCTGCTGGAAGCCCATGCTCTCCGCCTCCCGCGCCACTTCCTTGATGGCGGCGAATACCAGGGGCGGGCCGCTTTCGAGCAGCCGCGCAATCTCCCAGACCCGCTCCATCAGCCTGTCCTTCGGCAGGACCTCGTTGACGAGACCCCAGCGCTGCGCCTCGGCCACGTCCATCCAGCGGCCGGTCAGGAGCAGGTCCATGGCGATGTGATAGGGGATGCGCTTCGGCAACTTCACCGTCGCCGCATCGGCAAGCGTCCCGGCACGGATCTCCGGCAGGGCGAAGCTCGAATGGTCGGAAGCATAGATGAGGTCGCAGGAGAGGGCGAGTTCGAAACCGCCGCCGACCGCCATGCCGTTGACCGCGGCGATCACCGGCTTGTTGAGGTCGCGCAGTTCCTGCAGGCCGCCAAAGCCGCCGACGCCGTAATCGCCGTCGACCGCGTCGCCGGCCGCCGCTGCCTTGAGGTCCCATCCGGCGCAGAAGAACTTGTCGCCCTCGGTCCGGACGATCGCCACCCGCAGTTCCGGATCGTCGCGGAAGGCCTGGAAGGTCTCGCCCATCAGCCGGCTGGTCGCAAGATCGATGGCGTTTGCCTTCGGCCGGTCAAGCGTTACCTCGAGAATGCCGCCCTCGCGGCGTGTCCTGATCACACTCATCAAAGTTCTCCCCTGGCCGAAATCAGTGCATCCGCGATGCCGACGCCCTTGCCGCTGGCGCGGACGAGCAGCGGGTTGATGTCGAGTTCGGCAATGCTGTCCTTGTTGGCGACGGCGAAATCGGCAATGCCGGCAATCGCCTCGATGGCGGCGGCGACATCCCCCCTGGCGCGGCCGCGATAGCCGTCCAGCAAGGGAAACATCCGCAATTTGCGCAGCGCCGCCTCGATCTCCCCGCGCGTTGCGGGCAAGAGCAGCGTCTGCGTGTCCTGCAGCAATTCGACCAGCACGCCGCCGCTGCCGATCGTCAGGGCAGGCCCGAATTGCGGATCGTCGGTGATGCCGACGATCAGCTCGGCGACGACGCCCGTCACCATCTGTTCCACATAAAGGCCGCTGCCGAGCCGCGCCAATGCGCCTGCCGCCGCGCGAACCTCGTGCGCATTGCCAAGGTTCAGCCGCACGGCATCATGCTCCGACTTATGCGCGATCCCCAGCGCCTTCACCGTGACCGGATAGCCGATGGCATTGGCCGCAAGCACGGCCTCGTCTTCACCGGAGCAGCGCCGCCCGTCCGGAACCGGCAGGCCCCAGCTCCTGAGGATGGCCTTGGCCTGCGCCTCGTCCAGCACATGCGGCTCTGTCGTTGCTTTGGCGGCGGGCCCGGCGACCGGGGCAGCCGGCGGCTCGCTCCACGCCGCGCCGATGAAGGCGGCAGCTTCGGCTGCATCCATGGCTTCGGTGATGCCGCAGAGCGGCGCGATGCCGGCCCGCATCAGCCCGTCCATATATTCCTCGGGGAGATTTTCCGGCAGCGAGGCGATGATGGCGCCGCGGGCGGCATTGGTTTTCAACGCGTTCTCGAAGCCGCGGACGGTCGACCACCAATCGACGTCGGAGCAGCGATCCTTTCTCGGGAAGTCCAGGACGAGGCAGCTCAAGGCGAATCCTCCCGCGACCATGGCTGTGAAGGTTTCGGTCAGCGCCGGCTCATTGTTCCAGATGAACGTATGATAGTCGAGCGGGTTCGCCACCGCCACCAGCGGGCCGAGGGTCGATTTGACGCTTTCCCGGTGGCGTGGATCGAGCGGCGGGAAATGCACGCTGCGGCCCTCGGCTGCATCGGCCATGACGGAAGCCTCGCCGCCGGAACAGCTCATCGAACAGAGCGTATTGCCGGAAAGCGGGCCATGCACATGCAGCAGCTTCAGCGTCTCCAGGAACGAGGCGATGGAATTGACCCGCGCGATGCCGAGCCGCCTCAGGAAGGCGTCGGAGGCGGCGTCAGAGCCGGCAAGCGAGGCCGTATGGGAGATGGTGGCGGCGCGCGCCTGCGCCGACCTGCCGACCTTCATCGCCACGATGGGCTTGTTGAGGGTACGGGCCCGGGCGGCGAGCGCCTCGAACTTGGCCGCCGACTGGAACGCCTCGATATGGAGCCCGAGGGCGGTGACGCGCTCGTCCTCGATCAAAGCCATGGCCATGTCGGGCAGGCCCGTCTGCGCCTGGTTGCCGGCCGTCATCACATGGGCGATGGGCAGGCCGCGCCGCTGCATGGTCATGTTGATCGCGATGTTGGACGATTGGGTGATGATCGCCACGCCGCGCTCGTCCGCGCCGAGCCGGCGGCCGCCATGCTGGTCGGGCCAGAGCAGGGCGCCATCGCAATAATTGATCAGGCCATAGCAATTCGGCCCGATGATCGGCATGTCGCCGGCGATCGCCACCAGTTCCTCCTGCAGCCGCGCGCCGTCGGCATCGTCCGCTCCGGCCTCGAGGAAGCCGGAAGCGTAGCAGACCGCGACGCCGGTGCCGATCTCGCGCAGCTGGCGCACGATGTCCAGCGTCAGGTAGCGGTTGACGCCGATGAAGGCCGCATCCGGCCCGGCGGGAAGATCGGCCACCGAGCGATAGGCCTTGAGGCCGAGGATCGTCTCATGCTTCGGATGCACCGGCCATATTTCGCCGGCAAAGCCCATCTGCTGGGATTGCCGGACGACTTCCGCCGCCTGGACGCCGCCGAACACGGCGATGGAGCGAGGCTTGAGCAGGCGATCGAGACTATTGGCCATCACGCACCATGGGGGTCATCACGCACCATGCGGGCGGAGCAGGGCGCGCGAAATGATGTGGCGCTGGATTTCCGAGGTGCCTTCCCAGATGCGCTCGACGCGCGCATCGCGCCAGATGCGCTCCAGCGGCAGATCGTCCATCAACCCCATGCCGCCATGGATCTGGATCGCCTCGTCGGCGACGAAAGCCAGCATTTCCGTGGCCTTCAGCTTGGCCATGGCCATGTCCTGGTCCGTCACGGTGCCCTGGTCGAACTTCCAGCCCGCCTCGAAGGTCAGAAGGTCGGCGGCCTTCAGCTCGGTCGCCATGTCGGCCAGCTTGAACGATACGCCCTGGAACTTGCCGATCTGCTGGCCGAACTGCCGGCGCTGCGCCGCATATTCGATCGCATGGGCTAGGGCGCGCTCGGCCCGGCCGAGACAGGTCGCCGCCACCTGCAGGCGGGTTGCGCCGAGCCATGTATTGGCGACATCGAAGCCCTTGTGCACCTCGCCGAGTATGGCATCCGCGGGCAGGCGGCAATCGTCGAATTCGATGATCGCATTGGTGTAGCCGCGATGGGAGACATTGCGGTAGCCTTCGCGGATCGTCATGCCCGGATGGCCCTTGTCGACGAAGAAAGCGGTGATCTTCTTCTTCTTGCCGCGCGCCGTCTCTTCCTCGCCTGAGGCAACGAAAAGGATGACGAAATCCGCCTCCAGCGCATGGCTGATGAAGTGCTTGGTGCCGTTGACGACCCAGTCGCCGCCCTTTTCGACGGCGGAGGCCGTCATGCCGCGCAGGTCGGAGCCGGCGCCGGGTTCGGTCATGGCGAGGCAGTCCGACTTTTCGCCGCGAATGCAGGGGTAGAGATATTTCTCCTTCTGCGCCTCGGTCCCGGCCAGGAGGATGTTGGACGGACGGCCGACGCAGGTCCAGTGCAACGCGTAATTGGCGCGGCCGAGTTCCTTCTCGTAGAGCAGCCAGGTCACCGTATCGAGCCCGGCGCCGCCGACCGTTTCCGGCATGTTGGCGGCGTACAGCCCGGCTTCGATCGCCTTCTGCTTCAGTTCCTGCGCCAGTTCCTTGCGCAGAATGCCGGTGCGCTCCACCTCGGCTTCATGCGGGTAAAGCTCGTTCTCGACAAAGGCGCGCGTCGTCTCGACGATCAGCTTCTGTTCTTCGGAAAGACCGAAATCCATGGCTCAGCCCTTCTTTCGGCGCGGCTTGGCGGCTTTCGCCTTTTCGGCCGATTTCGACAGTGGCGGCTTCCGGGCGAGCTTCGACAGGCGTTTGGTATAGTCCTTGTAGAGCGCGCCGGCGCCCCAGCCCTTGCCCTTGTTCTGGCGCGCGAGCGCATCCATGATCGCCACGAGATTGTCGTCGCGGATGCGTTCGAGCTCGCGGATCGAAAGCCCGTGCGCCTGCGCGTCGGACTGGTCGGCGATCTTGTCGACGAGCGTCTCGTCGAGGTCCGGCACGTCCATCAGCTTGGTCCATGGCCAGGAGAGGCAGGGGCCGAACTGGGCGATGAAGTGGCGCATGCCCGCTTCGCCGCCCGCCACGCGGTAGACCTGGAACATGCCCATCTGCGCCCAGCGAATGCCGAACGAATAGCGGATGATGTCGTCGAGTTCCTCGACCGTGCAGATATCGTCCTTGATCAGCCACAGCGATTCACGCCAGACCGCTTCGAGCAGGCGGTCGCCGACAAAGGCTTCGATCTCCTTGCGGATGACGACCGGCTTCATGCCGATCGACGCGTAGATCGCCTCGGCCTTCGCGACCGCTTGCGGCGAGGTCTGCTTGCCGCCGACGATCTCGACGAGGGGCAGGAGGTAGACGGGATTATAGGGGTGGCCGACGACCAGCCGCTCGGGACGGCTCATCGCGGTCTGCATTTCGGAGGGCAGGATGCCCGATGTCGACGAGCCGATGATGGCATCGGGCGCGGCATGCCTGTCGATCTCGGCCAGCACCCTGTGCTTGAGGTCGAGGCGTTCCGGAACGCTTTCCTGTATGAAATCAGCGCCTTCCACCGCTTCCTGGACGGTTTTGGCGAAGGTCAGCCGCCCTTCCTTCGGCAGTCCGTCCGGCAGCATGGTCTTATAGGCGCGGCGGGCATTCTTCATGACCTCGCTGACCTTGCGTTCCGCCTCCAGGTCCGGGTCGAAGATCGATACGTCGATGCCGTTGAGCAGCAGGCGCGCGACCCAGCCGGCGCCGATGACCCCGCCGCCGACCGCAGCAGCCTTGCGAATGATCGTCATGATGCTACCAGCCCTTCGTGAGTTTCAGGCGCTCGCGCACTTCCTGCGGGCCGAGGATCTTGGCGCCGATGCCCTCGGCGATCTTCACCGCGCGTTCCACCAGCGGTCCGTTGGTTGCCAGCACGCCCTTGTCGAGCCACAGATTGTCCTCCAGCCCGACGCGGATATTGCCGCCGGCAAGCATCGCCATGGCCGCATAGGCCATCTGGTTGCGGCCGATGGAGAAGGCGGAGAAGGTCCAGTTCGACGGCAGGTTGTTGACCAGCGCCATCAATGTGCCGATATCGTCCGGCGCGCCCCAGGGTATGCCCATGCAGAGCTGAACCATGACCGGATCGTCGAGCAGGCCCTGGTCGTAGAGCCATTTCGCCAGCAACAGGTGGCCGGTATCGAAAATCTCCACTTCCGGGCGCACGCCGAGCG
The DNA here is from genome assembly GCF_023554255.2 of Phyllobacterium sp. 21LDTY02-6. GTDB lineage: Bacteria > Pseudomonadota > Alphaproteobacteria > Rhizobiales > Rhizobiaceae > Phyllobacterium. The sequence goes on from NZ_JAMJWD020000001.1 coordinate 951,079, forward strand.
CCTTGATCTGCGCTGCCATCGCCTTCAGCATGGCCGGCGTATTGGTCATCACATAGTCGCCTTCGCCGAAATTCATCGTGCCGCAGTCGAGCGTGCAGATTTCCGGGCGCAGCTTCGCCACATGTTCGAGCCGTTCGGTGGCGCCGGCCATGTCGGTGCCGTCGGCGGAAGGCGGCATCGGCTGCTCGACGCTGCCGAGCGTCAGGTCGCCGCCCATGCCGGCCGTCAGGTTGAGAATCATGTCGACGCCGGATGCCTTGATATGCTCCACCACTTCCGTATAGAGCGCGACGTCGCGCGAGCCCTTGCCGGTCTTCGGGTCGCGCACATGGATATGGGCGATGGCGGCGCCGGCATTGGCGGCGGCAATGCACTCGTCGGCGATCTGGCGCGGCGTCACCGGCACCTTGTCGGAACGGCCTGTCGTGTCGCCGGCGCCGGTCACTGCGCAAGTGATGAAAACTTCGCGGTTGGGGGTAAGTCCCATTCTTCTGCTCCCATTATTCATTGCCTTCATCATGGCGCGATTGCCAAAGTCTGCTTTGCGATATACGAATCAAAATTGATGAAAACCGAATTGTCCGCGATCTTTCGGCCAGACGCCGCGCCGCTCGCCGTCACGGTGCTGGTCTTCAGCGGGGCCTCGCTGATGTGCGTCGCCTCGACCATCGATCCGATGCGCGCGGCCAACCGGGTTTCGGGTTCGACGCTGTTTACCTGGCGCATCGTCACGCTCGACGGCACGCCGGCGATCACCACCTGCGGCCTGCCGATTGCCGCATCCGGTTGTTTCGATGCTTCAGAAAAAGCGGATATGCTATTGATAATCGGTGGTTTTGGCACTTCCGATATCGCCCGCACCACCTTTACCGCCAATCTGCGCCGCGCCGCGCATCATTACCGCCTGATCGGCGGCATCGAGGCGGGATCGTGGCTGCTCGGCCGCGCCGGCCTCCTGTCCGGGCGACAGGCGACGACCCATTGGGAGGACATGGAGGAGTTCACGCTGGAATTCCCGGAAGCGGACATACGGCCCGACCGCTATGTCATAGACGGTCCGGTCTTCACCAGCGGCGGTGCTTCGCCGACATTCGACCTGATGCTGCATCTCATCCGCTCGCGCTACGGCATGTCGGTGGCGCTCGATGTGGCCAGCGTCTTCATCTATGACGAGGCGCATGCCTCCAGCGATGCGCAACCGCTGGTCTCCCTCGGGCGACTGCACGGCGTGCATCCCAAGCTGGCATCGGCGATCCGGCTGATGGAAGGCCATATCGAAGCGCCATTGACGATCGACGCCATCGCCCGGCGCTGCGGGCTTGGTACAAGGGCGCTGGAGAAGATCTTCATCAAGGCGGTGGGCGAGGGTCCCGGGCGTTATTATCTTCGCCTGCGGCTGAAAGTGGCGCGGCGGCTGGTGATGGATACGCGCGCGCCGCTTGCCGATATCGCCACGCGCACCGGCTTTTCGTCGGCGGCGGCATTCACGCGCACATTCAGGAATTTCGAGGGCAGGCCGCCCAGCGCTTTCCGCCCGACACAATAGCCAGCCGTCACGGCCTGTCGCTTTTGGGGAAGCGCAAGGCCGCGGCGGCACGTTTCATGAAGCGACAACAGCCAGCAACGGAGCCCGACATGCCAGAGGCGCAGCCCTACCGCTCTCATCCGATCAGCATCGAGAAGGATTGGATCGACTATAATGGCCATCTCAACATGGCCTATTACAACGTCATTTTCGACCGCGGCGGCGATGAATTCCTGGCCGAGCTCGGCTTCGGCCCGGATTATGCGGCGGAGCGCCGGCTGACGATCTACACGGCCGAGGTGCATGTCTGCTACGTGCAGGAAATCCACCTCGACCACATCGTTACGGTGACGAGCCAGCTCATCGACTTCGACGGCAAGCGGCTGCATGTCTATCATGAGATCGTGCACCGGGATGGCTGGGTGGCTGCGACGGCGGAGGTGCTGTCGCTGCATGTCGACATGAACGGGCCGAGGGTGGTGCCGTTCCCGGACGATATCGTGCCGGGTCTCGATCGCTACAGGCAGGAGCACGCGCTGCTGCCGCGCCCCGAGCGGGTGGGCCGCTCGATTGGCATCAGGAGGAAATGAGGGGAAGCTTTCCGTGCGCTATCAACCCCTGTTGAATACGGAAAATCCGCACCACGCCCGCGAAAATCGCGTCTGGTCATTGAAAATGGGGGGGAGACGGGCGGTCTTCAGCGCGTCGTAGTGGTATCAGGGTCGAGGTCCGAAGACCGCCCGCGACGTCTTTGCCTGCCATTGTTACGCTTGTCAGACGCAACAACCCGGAAACATGAGCGCTACCTCCGTTTCCTTCTGCAGTTTGCCGGCCGATCGGGGTTGTCACTTCCGATCTTTCGGCAACGCCATCCTTTCCCAGCAATCGAAACAGCACCGGAAGCTGCTCCCCCACTGGAAAGGACCTGCACAGAATAACCCGGTTTCAAACAGGGGGGATAAGTCTGTGCAATTTATTTTGGTTGCCGGAAGAAAAAAGAGCAAGATCAGTGGCTTGCAGGGCGAAATATTTTTTGAGGCCGAAAATCTATCCCCCTGCCATCAGCGGCTGTGGGATGCGAATTGTTCGGTCAGCCACGTCTCGAATTTCCGGATGCGGGCCTCGCCGACGCGTTCCTTGCGGCAGATCAGGTACCAGGCGCCGGGCTGCGAAACACTGATATCGAAGGGCGCCACCAGCCGCCCGGCCGTAAGGTCGTCCCGGACGAGGAAATCGGGCGCCACCACCAGTCCCTGGCCGTCCAGCGCCGATTGCAGCGCCGTCAGATATGTATCGAACTTGAGGGTGACGGCCTGCGCATTGTCGGCCAGTCCCGCCGCCTCCAGCCAGATGCTCCAATCCTCCGGCGAGGTGAAAAGCGCAAGCCGCGGCACCCGCGACAGCGTCCTTGCATCGGCGGGATCGATTCGTGCCGCCACCGCCGGGCTGCAAACGGGAAACATCTGTGCCTTGGTGAGCAGGCGGTAATGCAGGTTCATGCGCTCGGGCCGCGTCGTATGGATGATGCCGATATCGCAATTGTCTATGTTCAATTCCCAGTCGAGCTGGCTCGTGCCGATCCTGATCGCCAGGCTCGGATTGACCTTGCGGAAGCCGGCTAGCCGCGGGATGAGCCAGCGCACGGCGAAGGTGGCGTAGGTTTCAAGCGCCAGGTCGTCGGCGGTGCCGATGCGGCTGATAAGCGCCGTGCCGCGCGCGATCTTCTCGAAGGCGTCGCGCATATAGGGATAATACAGCGTGCCGGCATCGGTGAGGCTGACGCCGCGCGGCTGCCGCTCGAACAGTTTTATCCCGAGCACCGATTCCAGCTCGGCGATGCGGTGGCTGATGGCCGATTGCGTCACGCCGAGCTCGTCCCCCGCCAGCCGGAAGCTCAGCAACCGCGCCGAGGCCTCGAAGGCGCGCAACGAGCCGAGGGGCGGAATTCTGGGCTTGGACATCATGTCGGCGGAACCTTCAAAAGGGGATGTGAGAATAACTGATGTGAGAATAACTCATGGCTGGATGAGCAACCATCGCTTGAATGCAAGCCCAATGCGGAATCATTCTAATCTGCGAAGCGCAATGCAGACAACAAGCGTGCGGGAACAATCTTTGGAGGCTAGGATGGGTGCTGAGCAGGCCCTTGCGGACGTCGCGCCGTCTCTGGACAGGATAGACCGGCTGATCGCCGAACATCGCCCGGGCCATGGCCTGGTGCGTGCCTTCTACCTCGATCCCGACATCTATGCGCGCGACATGGAGCGCGTGTTCCGCCGCCATTGGCACTGTATCGGCCATGCCAGCATCATCCCCGATCCGGGCGATTTCGAACGTTTCAAGATCGATGCGGAAGCCATCATCGTTGCGCGCGCCGAGGACGGTTCTATCCACGCTTTCCTCAATGTCTGCCGCCATCGCGGGGCGGAAGTGTGCACGAAAGACAAGGGCAATGCCCGCTTCTTCGTCTGCCCCTATCACGCATGGACCTATGCCAATGATGGCAGCCTGCGGGCGGCCCGGTTGATGCCGAAGGATTTCGACCGCTCGGCGCACGGCTTGAGGAAATTGCATGTGAGGGTGGCCGAGGGGCTGATCTTCATCTGCTTCGCCGATGAGCCGCTGGATTTCTCGCTGGTCGAGCAATCGCTGCGCACCACCTGCGGCCAATATGGCTGGGCCGAGGCCAAGGTGGCGCATCGCGAGACCTATGCGGTCGATGCGAACTGGAAGCTCGCCGTCGAGAACTACGTCGAATGCTATCATTGCGGTCCGGCCCATCCGGAATATTCGCAGACGCATGCCCTGGAACAGCCGGCGGAAAAGATCGTCGAGCTCAATGCCCGCATGGAGCAGCGCACCTGCTCGCTCGGCATCGACATCGCCACCGGCGATCACTGGCAGAATTCCGGCGAGCGGCGCGAGGCGATCCATACGTTCCGCTATGCGCTCTATGACGGCGTTTCGAGCGGAAGCGAGGATGGCTCGCCGGTCGCGCCGCTGATGGGGCGCTTTACCGAATTCGACGGCGGCGTGACCTCGATTCATCTCGGCGGCACGAGCTTCCTCGTCTGTTATCCGGACCATGGCATGATCTACCGCTTCATTCCGAAAACGGTCGACAGCTGCGAGATGGAGCTGATCTGGCTCGTGCGCGGCGATGCGGAGGCAGGCAGGGACTATGATCTCGACAAGCTCACCTGGCTGTGGAAGGTGACGACCGCCGAGGACAAGGCCATCATCGAACACACGGCGCGCGGCGTGCGCTCGCATTATTTCGTTCCGGGGCCCGTCGCGCCGATGGAATATAACGAACTCAGATACATCCAGTGGTATCTGGACGAGATCGCGCGGGCATGAACAGCATCGGAACAGGCATGAAATCCGGGGAGACACTGAATGGCTGATTTTCCAACGTCGGCGCGCGTCGTCATCATCGGTGGCGGCGCGGTGGGCGTTTCGTCGCTTTACCATCTGGCCAAGGCGGGATGGACGGATTGCGTGCTGCTTGAGAAGAACGAGCTGACATCCGGCTCCACCTGGCATGCCGCCGGCAATGTGCCGACATTTTCCGCGTCCTGGTCGGTCATGAACATGCAGCGCTATTCCGCCGGGCTTTATCGCGGCCTTGCGGACGAAGTCGGCTATCCGATGAACTACCATGTGACCGGCTCGCTGCGCCTTGCCCACGGCAAGGAGAGGATGCGCGAGTTCCAGCGCGTCAGGAGCATGGGCCGCTACCAGGGCATGGATATCGACGTGCTGGGGGTGAGCGAGATCGGCGGCCGCTATCCCTTCATCGCCACCCATGAGCTGGAGGGCGCGCTCTACGATCCGAACGACGGCGATATCGATCCCGCCCAGCTGACGCAGGCGCTGGCCAAGGGGGCGCGCGATCTCGGCGCTAAGATCATCCGCTTCTGCCCGGTGGAAGGCGCGCGGCGCGAGGCGGGCGAATGGGTGCTGTCCACCCCGCAAGGCGAGATCCGCTGCGAATATGTGGTGAACGCCGCCGGCTACCGCGCCCAGGAAATCGGCCGGCTCTTCGGTCGCGAGGTGCCGATGATGGTGATGAGCCATCAATATCTGCTGTTCGAGGAAATTCCGGAGATCGCCGCCTGGAGCCGGGAGCAGGGGCGCAAGCTGCCGCTGCTGCGCGACGTCGATTCGTCCTATTATCTGCGCCAGGAGAAGAACGGCATGAATCTCGGGCCCTATGAGCGCAATTGCCGCGCTCATTGGGCGACGCCGGACGATCCTATGCCGGACGATTTCTCGTTCCAGCTGTTTCCCGACGATCTGGAGCGGCTTGACTGGTATCTCAACGATGCGATTGCGCGGGTGCCGATCCTCGGCACCGCCGGCCTGTCGAAGATCATCAATGGGCCGATACCCTATGCGCCGGACGGCAATCCGCTGATCGGGCCGATGCCGGGCGTTCCGAACGCCTTCGAGGCCTGCGTCTTCACCTTCGGCATCGCCCAGGCCGGCGGCGCGGGCAAGGTGCTGGCCGAATGGGTGACGGAAGGGGCGACGGAATGGGACATGTGGTCATGCGATCCGCGCCGCTTCACCGGTTTCACCGATCATGATTATTGCGTGGCCAAGGGGCTGGAAGTCTACGGCCATGAATATGCCATTCATTTCCCGCGCCACAGCTGGCCCGCCGGGCGCAATCGCAAATTGTCGCCGGTCCATGACCGCATCGCGGCGCTCGGGGCGCAGTTTGGCGCCTATAATGGCTGGGAGCGCGCCAATTGGTATGCGCAGCCCGGCGACGATACGTCGGAGGCGTCAACCCAGACCTATGCGCGCAACGGACCATGGCAGCAGCGCATTAGGGAGGAATGCCACGCGGTGCGCGACGCCGTCGGCATACTCGACCTGCCGGGCTTCTCGCGCTTCAGGGTCAGCGGCGAGGGCGCGCGCGAATGGCTGTCGCGGCTCGTCACCGGCGCCGTGCCGAAGCCGGGGCGGATCGGCCTTGGCTATTTTGCCGACGAGAAGGGCCGCGTCGTCACGGAAATGTCGATCATGGCCATCGAGGAGAACCTGTTCTTCCTCATCACCGCGGCCGTCGCCGAGTGGCATGACCGGGACTGGCTGCTCGGCCACCTGCCGGCCGGCAGCGCCATCAGCATCGACAATGTCACCGACAAATTCTCCTGCCAGATCGTCACCGGGCCGAAATCGCGGGCGCTCTTCGCCGACATCTGCGCGGCCGACCTTGCCGCGCCATGGCTGTCGCACCAGACGACGCAGATCGCCGGGCGCCATTGCCAGCTCGTGCGCGTCTCCTTTGCCGGCGAGCTCGGCTGGGAGATCCACAGCAAGATCGAGGATACTGCCGCCATTTTCGATGCGGTCTGGGAGGCTGGAAAGACATTCGGCCTCAAGCCGTTCGGGATGTTCGCGCTCGATTCGCTGCGGCTGGAAAAGGGCTACCGGGCCTGGAAGGGCGATCTTTCCACCGACTATACGCCGCTGCAGAGCGGGCTGGAGCGGTTCGTCAAATGGGAGAAGCCGGATTTCATCGGCAAGGCGGCGCTGGAGAACGAGCGCCAGCAGGGCAGCAGCAAGCGCTTCGTGACGCTGACCGTCGAGGCGGATGATTGCGACGCGCCCTATATGTCGACGCTGTGGCACGATGGCGCCATCGTCGGCGAGACGACATCCGGCGGCTGGGGCCACCGCGTCGACAAATCCATCGCGCTCGGCATGCTGAAGCCGGAACTGGCGCAGCCCGGGACCATCGTCGAAGTCGATATATTCGGCGTGCGCTACAAGGCGACCGTGCATCCGGACCAGCCCCTTTGGGACCCCAGGAACGAAAGAATCCGCGCATGAGCTCACTTCCGGCCAAGGCCCGCGCCGTCATCATCGGCGGCGGCGTATCGGGCTGTTCCGTCGCCTATCATCTCGCCAGGCTCGGCTGGACCGATATCGTCCTGCTCGAGCGCAAGCAACTGACATCCGGCACGACATGGCACGCGGCGGGGCTGATCGGCCAGCTGCGCGCATCGCAGAACATGACGCGGCTCGCCAAATATTCGGCCGATCTCTATGTGCGGCTGGAGGAGGAGACGGGCGTTGCCACGGGCATGCGCCAGGTCGGTTCGATCACGGTGGCGCTGACGGAGGAACGCAAGCACGAGATCTACCGCCAGGCCTCGTTGGCGCGGGCCTTCGACGTGGATGTGCGCGAGATTTCACCGAGCGAAGTCAAGGAGATGTATCCGCATCTTAATATAGAGGATGTGGTTGGCGCGGTGCATCTGCCGCTCGACGGCCAATGCGACCCGGCCAATATAGCCATGGCGCTGGCAAAGGGGGCGAGGCAGCGCGGCGCCCGCATCGTCGAAGGCGTCAAGGTAACGGAGGTGCACAAGGCCAATGGCCGCGTGACCGGCGTTTCCTGGCTGAAGGATGGCGAGCAGGGCAGGATCGACGCCGATATCGTCATCAATTGCGCCGGCATGTGGGCGCGCGACCTTGCGGCCATGTCCGGCGTGACGGTCCCGCTGCATGCCTGCGAACATTTCTACCTGGTGACGGAGGCGATCGAGGGGCTGGGGCGCCTGCCGGTGCTGCGCGTGCCGGACGAGTGCGCCTATTACAAGGAGGATGCCGGCAAGATGATGCTGGGCGCCTTCGAGCCGGTCGCCAAGCCATGGGGCATGGACGGCATTTCGGACGATTTCTGCTTCGACCAGCTGCCGGAGGATTTCGAGCATTTCGAACCTATACTCGAAATGGGCGTCAACCGCATGCCGATGCTCGGCACGGCCGGCATCCACACTTTCTTCAACGGTCCGGAGAGTTTCACGCCGGATGATCGCTATTATCTCGGCGAGGCGCCGGAACTCGGCGGCTATTGGGTCGCGGCGGGGTATAATTCCATCGGCATCGTCTCTTCCGGCGGTGCCGGCATGGCGCTGGCGCAGTGGATCAATGATGGCGAGGCGCCGTTCGACCTGTGGGAGGTCGACATAAGGCGCGCGCAGCCGTTCCAGAAGAACAGGCGCTACCTGAAGGAGCGCGTATCGGAGACGCTGGGCCTGCTCTATGCCGATCATTTTCCCTACAGGCAGATGGCGACATCGCGCAATGTGCGCCGTTCGCCGCTGCATGAGCACCTGAAGCAGCGCGGCGCCGTCTTCGGCGAGGTGGCCGGATGGGAGCGGGCGAACTGGTTCGCCGACGAAGGGCAGGAGCCGGCATACCGATATTCCTGGCAGCGGCAGAACTGGTTTCCCAACCAGCGCCAGGAACATCTGGCGGTGCGCAACGCGGCCGGTCTTTTCGACATGACCTCCTTCGGCAAGATCCGCATCGAGGGGCGGGACGCGATGGCGTTTCTGCAGCGTCTCTGCGCCAATGACATCGATGTCGAGCCGGGCCGCATCGTCTATACGCAGATGCTGAACAATCGCGGCGGCATCGAGAGCGACCTGACCATAACCCGGCTGGGCGAAACCGTGTTCTTCGCCGTGGTGCCGGGCGCGACGCTGCAGCGCGATCTTGCCTGGCTGCGCAAGCACCTGCGCGACGAATTCGTCGTCGTCACCGATGTGACCGCAGCGGAGGCGGTGCTTTGCCTGATGGGCCCGAATGCGCGCGATATCATGCGCAAGGTCAGTCCCGACGATTTCTCCAATGCCGGCCATCCCTTCGGGACCGCGCGCGAGATCGAGATCGGCATGGGAATCGCCCGCGCCCACCGGGTGACCTATGTCGGCGAACTTGGCTGGGAGATCTACGTTTCCAGCGACCAGGCGGCGCATGTCTTCGAAACCATCGAGGAGGCGGGGCGCGAGGAGGGCCTGCGCCTCTGCGGGCTGCATACGCTGGATTCCTGCCGCATCGAAAAGGCTTTCCGCCATTTCGGCCATGACATCACCGACGAGGACCATGTGCTGGAGGCGGGGCTTGGCTTCGCGGTGAAGACCGGCAAGGGCGAGTTCATCGGCCGCGACGCCGTGCTGCGCAAGCGCGAGGCTGGTCTCGATCGCCGGCTGGTCCAGTTCAGGCTGGCCGAGGCGGAACCGCTGCTTTTCCACAACGAGGCGATCGTACGCGACGGCAGGATCGTCGGCACGATCACGTCCGGCAATTACGGCCATCATCTCGGTGGCGCTATCGGCCTCGGCTATGTGCCGGCGAAGGGCGAGACGGCCGACGAGCTGCTTGCGTCCGCCTACGAGATCGAGATCGCCGGCAGCCGCGTGCGGGCCGAGGCCTCGCTGCGGCCGATGTACGATCCGAAGGCGGAGCGGGTGCGCCTGTAGCGCACTCGCCAAAGGAAAATCGCGCCGTTGCGACGACGTGAACAGCCGCGCCGCCGGCCGGGAAATGCCGCCGCAAAGCCCTAATTTTTTATGAATTCAAAGGTCATTAACCAAGCGTATTCAGGAGACGTTCATCTTTTTTTGTTAAGTTTTAACCAATTGATCGTAACGGCTCCGGCCGGCGCCCAATGTACCAAGGTGAATGAAATGACTGTAATCTTCCAGCTGCGCGATACGCTTCGTATCGTCCGTGAATTCGTAGTGCCGTCCTACCGTCCCGAACGCCACTATATGCGGGGCCCGGGACCGGCTTGTGCCCAACGCAACCATGGCGGTCACGTTCAGGCATAATGAATTGTCCGCGAATCGAGCGGCGCTTCATCGCGCGCACGCAGGCCGTAATCGCGCATGACGGCCGCAACCCGAAGCCGATAGTCGGCAAATATGCCGGCGCGGCCCTCGGCCTGGGCGGCCCGGTGCGCCTCCGTGCTGCGCCAGGCCGCGACTGAGGCCTCGTCCCGCCAGAAGGAGAGCGACAGATAGCGCCCTTCATTGGCCAGGCTTCGAAACCTTTCCATTGAAATGAAACCATCCATCTTTTCCAGAATCGGCCGCAGTTCGGCGGCCGTCTCGAAATAGCTCGGGCCTTGCCCCTCGGCGGGTTCGACTTCGAATATCACGGCGATCATCGCTTCGCCTCCCGGCCCTGGCCTTCGACCCGGCGCAGGAAGATGCGGTCTTCCCGGCGGATGAAGCGGCGCTCCCGCGAAAACTCGTAATTGGCGCGGCCGAGCGGATCGGCCAGCAGGCGCAGGCGATATCGCTCATAGGCCGCGAGATCGTCGATATCGTAAAGACCATAGGCCGTGGTCGCCGAGCCCTCATGCGGGGCGAAATAGCCGATCAGGTCGGCGCCGCACCGCGGGATGGCCTCGTTCCAATTCTGTGCATATTGCTCGAACGCCTCCTTCTGGAAGGGGTCGATCTCATAGCGGATGAAGCAGGTAATCATCGGGTCACTCCGTTTGTGGAACGACCTCACTCCTAGACCGCCGGCAGGGCCGGATGCTTCGACCATGGCCGAAGTGTCACCCCTCGCGGCAGACCTTGATGCTGACCGGATCGTCGGAGACGGCCGCGATCTCGCGGCAGTCGCCGGCGGCGCAGAATTCCCAGCCGGCGGAGGTGGTGCCGGACGAGGCGAGGACGAGCTTCTTCTGCGGCGGCACGTCGGGCTTGAATATCCACCAGCCATCCTTCAGCTCGGAGCCGGGCGGCGGTTCCATGCCGGCGCCCGAACCCTTGACGCGCGCCTCGACGATCTGCAGCGCTTCCTCGCCGACGGTCCAGCTCTCCTGCCAGCGGGTCTTTTCCACCGAATGGGTCCAGGAGAGCGTGAAGGCAGTCGCCGCAATGGTGATTGTTTTGCCGGCGGCAAGAAGGCAAAGGCTCATCAGGCGATACTCCATTCGCTCGGCAGGGACGGCACATCATGAACCGCTGCCGGACGGATATTCGTCCAGCTTGCGCAAGGTTTCAACCCCATGGCCGAGGCGGGGGCCGTCAGGCGGGATGCAGCGTGTCGCGGGTGGAGCGTGCGCGCCAGAGATGCTGGCCGATCAACAGCGCCGCGAGCGCGAAGCCGGCCTCGTCGGTGAGCGGCAGCGCCAGCACCAGCAGCCCGGCGGCTGCGGCGGCGACGATCCGCTCCCAGATGGCGAGATGGGTCTTGAGGAAGCCGACGACCGCCGCGCCGAACAGGACGATGCCGAGGCAGGCCTTGATCAGGATATAGACGACCTCCACCGGATAGCCGAACGTCGCCGCCATCGGCCCGGCATCCTGCAGCATGAGCGCCGGCGTATAGACGGCCATGAACGGCACCACGAAGCCGGCGATGGCGAGCTTGGACGCCTGGATGGCGATCTTCATGCCCGAAGTCTTGGCCATGGGCGCGGCGGCGAAGGCGGCGAGGGCCACCGGCGGCGTCAGGTCGGCCATGATGCCGAAATAGAACACGAACATGTGGCTGACGAGCAGCGGCACGCCGAGTTCCAGCAGCGCCGGGCCGGCCAGCGAGGAGGTGATGATGTAATTGGGGATCGTCGGGATGCCCATGCCGAGAACGAGGCAGGTCAGCATGGTCAGGACCAGCGAAAGGAACAGATTGTCCTTGCCGATGCTGATGATCGCGCCGATGAAGGTGGAGGCGATGCCTGTCAGCGTCAGCGTGCCGATGACGATGCCGACAATGGCGCAGGCTATGCCGACGGGCAGGGCGTTCTTCGCGCCCTCGGCCAGCGAATCGCGGCAGATCACCAGGGTCTCGCGCCCGCCCTTGAAGAGCAGGCAGGCGAGAATCAGCCCGCCGAGCACCAGCACGAGAATATTGACGCCATATTTGAGGAAGGCCGCGGCCCCGAGGCCGAGCGCGATCCAGAACACGATGCGGAACGCCATCGGCCCGATCAGCGCCGCGAGCGGCGTGCCGAGGATGAGGACGATCGTCAGCGCCAGTCCCATCGTGCCGGCGAAGATCGGCGTATAGCCCGCAAAGAGCAGGTAGACGAGCGCCGCGAGTGGCAGGACCAGCGGCCAGTGTTCGCGCACCGCCGCCCACGGATTGGGCAGGCTCGCCTTGTCCATGCCCTTGAGGCCGCTTTTGCCGGATTCGAGATAGACCATCCAGAAACAGGCGCCGAAATAGAGAAAGGCGGGAATGAGCGCGGCCTTGACCACTTCGGCATAGGGCACGTTCAGCGTTTCGGCCATGATGAAGGCCACGGCGCCCATGACCGGCGGCATGATCTGGCCGCCCATGGACGAGGTGGCTTCGACGCCGCCGGCAAAGGCCGAACGGAAGCCGAAGCGCTTCATCAGCGGAATGGTGAACTGGCCGCTGGCGACGACATTGGCGACGCCGGAGCCGGAAATCGTTCCCATCAGCGCCGACGAGAGCACGCAGACCTGAGCCGGGCCGCCGCGAACGCCGCCGACGAGGCCGAGGGCGAAATCGTTGAACAGGGCGATCATGCCCGCCCGCTCGAGAAAGGCGGCGAAGACGACGAAGATGAAGATATAGGCGGCCGAGACATAGACCGGCGTGCCGTAGATACCTTCTGTGCCGAAGGCGAAATGGTCGATGATCTGCTCGACCGTATAGCCGCGATGCACGAAGGGATCAGGCAGATATTGCCCGGTGAGGGAATAGAGCAGGAAGAGCCCGGCGATGATGGCGAGCGGCAGGCCCATCAGCCGCCGCGCCGCTTCGAACACCAGAACGATGAGAATGGCGCCGACGGTCAGGTCGACCGGATTGAGAAAGCCGGAGCGCTGGATCAGTGGAAAATAGAATATCCAGTTATAGAGGCCGGTGCCGAAGCCGATGATGCCGAGGAGCCACAGCACCGCCTTGCCCCAGCTGGTCTGCGCCCGCAGGTTTCCGAGCAGCACGAAGCCGAGCAGCAACAGGAAGCCGACATGCATGGCGCGCTGCACCTGGCTCGGCAGATTGCCATAGGCGGCAAGATAGAGCTGGAACAGCGAGAAGCAGATCGCGATACCATAGGCGATCCTTCCCGAAAGCCCGCTGCCGAAACCTTCGGGCAGGCCCTCGATGATTTCCTCTTCGTGCTGTGCCTGCTGCTCTGCCTTCTGTACCATCTTGCTCCCCCGCACCGGTATTTACGAATGGCTTCCGCCGCCTGCCCGATGGAAAGCGGCGGAAATCCCGAATATTCTGCTTATTTCAGGATGCCTTTTTCCTTGTAGTAGCGTTCGGCACCCGGATGCAGCGGTATCGGCAGGCCGGCGGTGGCGTTCTCGAGCTTGATCGCCTTCGCCGCCGCATGGGACGAGGCGAGCTTTTCGACGTTTTCGAACAGCAGCTTGGTCATCTGGTAGGCGGTCTCCTCGGAAACGCCGTCATGCGAGACGAGGATATTGCCGACGGCGGCGGTCGGCACGTCTTCCGTCTGGCCGTCATAGGTGCCGGCCGGGATGACTACCGAAAGATAGGGCGCGCCGATCTTGGCAACGGTTTCGGCCGGCACTGCGACCACGTTGATCGGCAGCGAGGTGGCGAGATCGCGGATCGAGGCGACGCCGAGGCCCGCCGATTGCAATGTCGCGTCCAATTGCCGGTTCTTGATCAGCTCGACCGATTCGGCGAAGGGAAGATATTCGATCTTGCCCAGATCCTTGTAGGTCATGCCCAACGCATCGAAGATCGAGCGGGCATTGAGCTCGGTGCCGGAAGCCGGGGCGCCGACGGAGAGCGACTTGCCCTTGAGGTCGGCAATGGTCTTGACGCCCGAATCCTTGCTCGCGACGATCTGGATGTAGTTCGGATAGATGGCCGCGATGGCGCGGAGCTTGTCGAGCTTGGCGGGGAAGCCGGCTTCCTGGTTGCCTTCCCAGCCGAGCTTGACCGAATCCGCCAGCGCGAAGCCGATCTCGCCCTTGCCCTGCTGCAGCAGATTGAGGTTCTCGACCGATGCCTTGGTCGCCTGCACCTGCGTGCGGGCGCCCTCGATGCCCTGGCCGTAGATTTCCGACAGCGCGACGCCGAGCGGATAATAGACGCCGGAGGTCCCGCCGGTGAGGACATTGATGAATTCCGCCGCATTCGCGGTCAATGTGGACATTCCCATCGACAGCACGACCGCGCCTGCGGCAAGCAATCTGGACTTGATCTGCAACATGAGGCCTCCCAACCTTATATGCGGCGCCGGCCATTCCGGCCCCCGCTTTGGACGGGCATTGTTAGTGGCAGATGAAAATTTGCCAACCTTTTATTTGCCTCACCGCACAGATTGCCCCAGCATCCGGTGCTGTGGATAGTTCGGCGGGCTTCGAAGCATTTCGAACCGGGCCGTTGCATGATCCAGCGACAATCGAAGGAACCGACCCCATGGCCAACACTGCGCGCTTCGCCGAAATCGCCGCCCTTGCCGGAGATCCCGGCCGGGCCAGCATGCTCTACGGCCTGATGGACGGCCGCGCCCTGACCGCATCCGAACTGGCGCAACTGGCCGGGATAACCGCGCAAACCGCCAGCAGCCATCTGACCCGGATGACCGATGCCGGGCTTCTCACCGTCGAGAAGCAGGGCCGGCACCGCTATCACCGGCTCGCTTCGGCCGCCGTCGCGCAGATGATCGAGAGCATCATGCAGCTGGCGGCGCCGCCGGCCCCGGCGAGGAGCGTCAGGACCGGGCCGCGCGATGCGGCGCTGCGGGCAGGGCGCACCTGCTACGATCACCTGGCCGGGCATCTCGGCGTTTCCATCGCCGATTCGCTGGCGCGCGACGGGCATCTGGAGTTCAATGGCGATGCGGCCGAGATCACCGCGAGCGGGCTTGCCCTGCTGCGCAATGCCGGGCTCGACGCCGATGCGATGGCGAAACGCGGCCGCATCCTCTGCCGGCCGTGCCTCGACTGGAGCGAGCGCCGCCCGCACCTCGCCGGCGCGCTGGGCGCAGCGCTTTGCAGCCATTGTTTCGACCGGGGCTGGGTCCGGCGGATCGAAGGCACGCGCGCGGTTTCGGTCACGCCGAACGGACGGCGCCAGCTGCGCGAGACATTCGGCGTGACACTGGATGCGGTGGAGATGTGAGTGCGGGGGAGCGTTAAAGACTGGAGAGCGCCTGCTCGGCCACTGCCTCCAGCATTTCGCGGCTGAAACCGGCCTTGGCCTGCACTGCGATGCCGTGGGAAACAGCCAGGATGAACGCGGCAAGAGCCGCGGGCCTCGCGGTTTCCGGCAGGTCTCCCTCGGCCCTGGCGCGTTCGAAACGCTCGCGCAATTGCACCTCGCCGACCGCGCGGGCGTCGATCAGCGCCTGCCGGATAGGCTCCGCCTCGTCCGATCCCGCCAGCGCGCCATTGATGCCGAGGCAGCCGCGATGCGCGGGGTAGCGCGTATTGAGATCCACCGCATTATAAAGGACATGCGCCGCCACTGAGCGGGCCGTGGGCATCTGCAGCGCTGCCGGGATGAAATCGAGGTAGCGCTCGTAATAACGGTCCAGCGCCTTGCGAAACAGCGCTTCCTTGTTGCCGAAGGCCGAATAGAGCGCAGGCCGTTCCACGCCGGTCGCTTCCGTGAGATCGGCATAGGAGGCGCCCTCATAGCCCTTGCGCCAGAAGACGCACAGCGCTGCCTCCAGTGCTTTTTCCACGTCGAATTCGCGATGCCGGCCCATCAGCCCAATCCAGCCTTTTTCATAACGACCGTTAATAAACCACTTGACAGCACTTGTCCATATTTCATACCAGTCGTTACAATAACGGTCGTTATGAAACCCATCAGCTGTTCCGGAGACGCTGATCCAACAAGGAAATCCATCATGTCGAATCTATTGAAGGGCAAGGTTGCACTGGTCACCGGCGGTTCGCGCGGGCTTGGCGCAGCCATTGCCGAAGCGCTTGCCGATGAGGGTGCGGACGTTGCGATCAGCTACGTCGCGTCGGCGGAAAAGGCCGAGGCCGTGGTTGAAAGGCTGAAGGCGAAAGGTGTGCGGGCCCTGGCGGTCCGCAGCGACCAGGCCGATACGGCCGCCGCGAGGCCGCTGGTCGAAAAGGTGGTTGCGCATTTCGGCAAGCTCGACATCCTCGTCAACAATGCCGCGATCGCGGTGCAGGGCAGGACGGTCGACGATCCGGAGCTCGATACGGTCAATCTCGATCACCAATGGCAGGTCAACGTCATGGGCGCCGTGGCGACGACGCGCGCGGCGGCGGCGGTATTGCCGGATGGCGGCCGCATCATCTTCATCGGCTCGCTCCTCGGCAGCCGCATTCCGTTCGCCGGCGTTGCCGATTATGCCGGCACCAAGTCGGCGATCGCCGGCTATGCCAAGGGCGTCGCGCGCGATCTTGGCGGGCGCAACATCACCGTCAACATAGTGCAGCCCGGCATCATGCCGACGGACATGGCCGCCGAGGTGCGCGACAAGCTCCCGGACGCCATCATGGACCTGCATCCGATCCGCCGGATCGCCACGCTCGAGGAAGTATCCGCCCTCGTCACATTCCTCGCCGGGCCGAACGGCGGCTATATCACCGGCGGAGTGATCGACGTGGCCGGCGGCCTGCAGGTCTGAGCGCTTCTGGCGATTCGTGGAGGGGGTGGGGCACCACTCCCTCCATCTCGGGGTTCAGTGGAGCGAAGTGGCCCTCACACGTGCTTGGTGAGGCCGCCATCGACGCGGATGTTCTGGCCGGTGATATAGCCGGCATCGTCCGAAAGCAGGAAAGCGGCGGTCCTGGCGATCTCCTGCGTCGAGCCGAGGCGTTTCATCGGCACTGCGTTTTCCGTGCCGGGCTTGTGGTCGAGGCTGTCGACGAAACCCGGCAGGAGCGCGTTCATGCGGATATTGTCCGCGCCGTAGCGATCGGCGTAGAGCTTGGTATAGGCGCCGATCGCCGCGCGGTAGACGCAGGATACCGGAAAGACGAGGCTCGGCTCGAAAGCGGCAAAAGTGGTGATGTTCACCCAGGCGCCCTTGCCCTGCCTCAGCATGTAGGGCGTGACCAGCCGCGCCATGCGCACGACGCTCGTCACCATCAGATCATTGCCGAGCGCCCAGTTTTCGTCGGTGATATCGACGAGATCGCCTTTTGGCGGATGGCCCGTATGGTTGACGACCGCATCGATGCGGCCATAGGCCTCGGCCGTCTTCGCCACCAGTGCCTCGAGGTCGGCTGCCTCGCCGGCCGAACCCTTGATGCCGACGCCGCCAAGCTCGCCGGCAAGCTCCACGGCGCTGCCCGATGGCGACATCAGGCCGAGCCGATAGCCGCGCGCATGCAATTCCCGCGCTATGGCCGCGCCCATGCCGCGTCCGCCGCCCGTGATGATCGCTACCGGTGCCTGATTTTCGTCGTTCATGTCACTGCTCTCCATTGATGTCGGATGGCCATGATGTTTCAGACTGGCTCGCTGCCGCAAACGAATTCGATTTGTGCAACGGTCAATCAAATTGAATGCTTGTCGAATGCCATCCATTTTTTGCCCGAATCCGTTGTATAACTCGGCCACCATCGAACGGGGACTGATTCCATGTTGAAAAGATTTGCCATTGGCTGCCTGGCGGCGACGTTTCTCGCGGGCTGCACGACCACCGATCCCTATACGGGCCAGCAGAAGATGTCGAACACGGCCGGCGGTGCGCTGATCGGCGCCGGCGTTGGCGCTCTCGGTGGTCTCGCGGTCGGCGGTGGCGGAAAATCCGGCAGGAACGCCGCGCTGATCGGCGCGGGCATCGGTGCGCTCAGCGGCGGCGCGATCGGCAATTACATGGATCGCCAGGAAGCAGAACTGCGCGCCCAGCTGCAGGGAACCGGCGTTTCGGTGACGCGCGAGGGCGACCGCATCATCCTGAACATGCCGTCCAACATCACGTTCAACACCGATGAGGACCGGGTGAAGCCGGAATTCTACGGCACGCTCGGCTCCGTTGCAGCCGTGCTGCGCAAGTTCGACCGCACCATCGTGGATGTCGCCGGTCATACGGATTCGACCGGCAGCATGCAGCACAACCAGCTGCTTTCCGAGCGCCGCGCGCTCTCCGTTTCCAATTACCTGACGCAGCAGGGCATCGACAATCGCCGCTTCGACGTTCGCGGCTACGGCCCGACCGAGCCCGTGGCCACCAACGCGACGGAAGCGGGCAAGGCTCAGAACCGCCGCGTGGAAATCCAGATCTCGCCGCTCACCTAGTATAGCGGAACGAATTTGACATCGGCCGCCATGGCTGATGTCAGGTTTTTCGAGCGCTAGCCGGCGAGGGACAGCGCTATCTTCGCGCCGAGGCGGGCATTGTTCTCGACGAGCGCAATGTTCGCCACCAGGCTTTCGCCCTTGGTGATGTCCAGCATTGCAGCCAGCAGATAGGGCGTGACCGCCTTGCCGGAAATCCCGTCCCGTTCGGCGCGGGCCAGCGCCTCGCGGATGTGACCGGCCATGATTTCCGCCGGAATCTCGCTCGCCTCGGGAATCGGATTGGCGATCAGCATGCCGCCGACAATGCCGATGGCTTCGCGCGCCTGCTGGAACGCGGCTATCTCCGCCGCATCGTCAAGGCGCAGGGGTGCCTTCAGCGGTGACTGGCGCGACCAGAAGGCAGGGAAGGTGTCAGACCCGTAGACCACGACGGGAACGCCTTTTGTTTCAAGCACTTCCAGCGTTTTCTCAACATCCAGGATTGCCTTGGCGCCGGCCGAGACCACGATGACGGGCGTGCGCCCCAGCTCCTCGAGATCGGCCGAGATGTCGAAGCTCGTCTCGGCGCCCTTGTGGACGCCGCCAATGCCGCCGGTGGCGAAAACCTTGATGCCGGCGAGCTGCGCCGCCAGCATGGTGGCGGCCACGGTGGTGCCGCCCGTCCGCTTCTGCGACAGGGCGAAGGCGAGATCGGCGCGGGAAAGCTTCATCGCGCCCTTGACCTGCGCCAGGGCCTCGCGCTCGGCGTCGGTCAGGCCGATCTTGATGCGACCGTCGATGATGGCGATGGTTGCGGGCACGGCGCCTTCCTCGCGGATGATCGCCTCCACATTGGCGGCCATGCGGCTGTTTTCCGGGTAGGGCATGCCATGGGTGATGATCGTGCTTTCGAGGGCAACGACGGCGCGGCCGGTGGCGAGGGCGGATTTCACCTCCTCGGCAATGTCTATGAATGGATTGAGGGCGTTCATCATGTCTTTCCTTATGCAAGAGGTTCCGCCGGCGGCACTGCGGCGATCGCGGCGGCGAATTGTGATGGGGAGAAGCTTGGGCTGGCGGAGTGGGTCTGCACCGTCAGCATCGATGCGGCGAGGCCCTCCCGGCAGGCGGCGGAAAACGCCGCGCCGCGCAGCAGTGCCGCGATCGTCGCCCCCGCAAGGGCGTCGCCGGCGCCGGTGACATCGGCAATCGCGTCGACTTCCGGCGGCTGGATCGTAAAGGCGCCCCCGGCCGAATAGCCAAGTGCCGCCGCCCCGCCATCGGAAACGAAGGCGCATCGGAGGCCCTTGCCGGCGAGGCTGCGGTGAAGTTCGGCAGGCGGCGCATCGCCGGGCAGGCCGGTCAATGCCAGCGCCTCGCGCCGGTTCATGAACAGGCAGGAGAGGTGCGGGAATACGGGCAGCATGCGCTGGATCTTGGCCGGCGATATGGCAAGCGCATAGAGCGCCTTGCCGGCGCAGAGGCCGGCGAGATATTGCAGCGCCTCGGAGGGAAGGTTGGCGTCGCAGAACACCGCCTGCGCCCGTCCGATCGCATCGCGCACCTTGCGGCGCCGCAATTGCCGGGGCAGCGCCAATTCATAGAGCGCCATATCGGCAATGGCGGCGACGACATCTCCGCGCTCGTCCAGTATGGCGGTATAGCTCGGCGTCGCGCGGTCCATGAAGATCGCGGAACTGTCGATGATCCCGGCTGCGTCGATCGCTGCGGCCACCATCGCACCGGCGGGATCGCCGCCACGAATCGACAGGAGTTCCGCCGCCACGCCGCGCTGGACCGTGAGCCGCAGCGCATTGAACACGCCGCCGCCGGCCTCTTCGCGCATCGTTCCGGGATTCGACGCGCCTGGAATGAAGGGAACGCTGCTTTGCCCGCGGCGATCGAGATGGGCGCCGCCAACTGCAAACAGCAGCGGTTTGGGAGATTTTGCCATGGTGGGTTGATGGTCCGGTGAAAAATGGTGCGCTGCGCAGTTCCTCTACCGTGCCGCGACGCGCCGCGCAATCGAGGGCGATTCGGAAACCCGTTCGCAATTCCCTGCGAGCGAGCCGGTTGCACGCCGCGGCATTTGATCGTAGGCGGTGCAGGCGAAAACTGGAACATTAATAGAACAAAATTCAGTTATCGTTTTATATCAATGGTTTGGTACCCTTGTCATTTGAGAACAAAACAGATACAAATAAGTTCACAGATCGGAACATCCGGACTTCATCGAACTCACAGGGGTGGTGTAACATGGCTCAAAATTCTTTGCGGTTGGTTGAGGGTAATTCGGTGGATAAAACGAAAGCGCTGGATGCGGCTTTGTCGCAGATTGAACGGTCCTTTGGTAAGGGCTCGATCATGCGGCTTGGACGCAATGAGCAGGTGGTCGAGATCGAGACGGTGCCGACGGGTTCGCTGTCGCTCGATATTGCTCTCGGCGTCGGTGGATTGCCCAAGGGGCGCATTGTCGAGATCTACGGGCCTGAAAGCTCGGGCAAGACGACGCTCGCGCTGCATACGATTGCCGAGGCACAGAAGAAGGGCGGCATCTGCGCCTTCGTCGATGCCGAGCACGCGCTTGATCCGGTCTATGCCCGCAAGCTTGGCGTCGATCTCGAAAACCTCTTGATTTCGCAGCCGGATACGGGCGAGCAGGCGCTTGAGATCACCGACACGCTGGTTCGCTCCGGCGCCATCGATGTCCTGGTGGTGGATTCGGTCGCCGCCCTGACGCCGCGCGCCGAAATCGAGGGCGAGATGGGCGATTCGCTGCCCGGCCTCCAGGCACGCCTGATGAGCCAGGCGCTGCGCAAGCTGACGGCCTCGATCTCGCGTTCGAACTGCATGGTCATCTTCATCAATCAGATCCGCATGAAGATCGGCGTCATGTTCGGCTCGCCCGAAACGACGACAGGCGGCAATGCGCTGAAGTTCTACGCCTCGGTGCGCCTCGACATTCGCCGCATCGGCTCGCTGAAGGAGCGCGACGAGGTCGTCGGCAACCAGACCCGCGTCAAGGTCGTGAAGAACAAGCTTGCGCCGCCCTTCAAGCAGGTCGAGTTCGACATCATGTATGGCGAGGGCGTCTCCAAGACGGGTGAACTCGTCGATCTTGGCGTCAAGGCCGGCATCGTCGAGAAGTCCGGCTCCTGGTTCTCCTATAATTCGCAGCGTCTCGGCCAGGGCCGTGACAATGCCAAGCTGTTCCTCAAGGAAAATCCCGAGATCGCCAATGAGATCGAGCTGGCGCTGCGCCAGAATGCCGGCCTCATCGCCGAGCAGATGCTCGACAAGGGACCCGGCGATGTGGAGGATGACGGCCCGGATGTTGCCGAGGCCTGATCGGTCGTAGTGGATTCACTGAAAGGCCCGCTGTACCGCAGCGGGCCTTTTTTGTGGTGTTCCTGTATCCCTGCGATCCCCGATTTCCCCCACGCTGAGCCAACCTCCCTCATACTGAGCTTGGCGAGCCTGCCGAACCACGAAGCACGCACTATCATGGTGCAGCCCTATTTCGAGGGCTGCATTCGACATGATGTGTGGTTCGACGGGCTCTCAGGCTTGAAGGTTTTACCCCGCTGCTCGGGATTTTCTGGACAGGTCGTGGACCTGTCGCTACAAGCGGATCGTTATTTCTCCCGCCGTTTCGGGTCGGGAGCATGGTTTCACGTCGAAGAAGAGTCAGAAGGCAGCGGGCATGAGTGGCGTCAATGAGATACGGTCGATATTTCTGAATTATTTCAAGAAGAACGGCCATGAAATCGTGGCGTCGAGCCCGCTTGTCCCGCGCAATGACCCGACCTTGATGTTCACCAATTCCGGCATGGTGCAGTTCAAGAATGTCTTCACCGGCATGGAGCAGCGGCCCTATAGCCGCGCCACCACGTCACAGAAATGCGTCCGTGCCGGCGGCAAGCACAATGACCTCGACAATGTCGGCTATACGGCGCGGCATCACACTTTCTTCGAGATGCTCGGAAATTTCTCCTTCGGCGATTATTTCAAGGAAGAGGCCATTCATCTCGCATGGAACCTCATCACCAGGGAATATGGGCTGGCGAGCGAGAAGCTGCTCGTCACCGTCTACCACACCGATCATGCCGCGGCCGATCTGTGGAAGAAGATCGCCGGCCTGCCGGACGAGCGCATCATCAGGATCGCGACCAGCGACAATTTCTGGGCGATGGGCGATACCGGTCCCTGCGGCCCCTGTTCGGAGATATTCTACGATCATGGCGAGGATATCTGGGGTGGTCCGCCCGGCAGCGCCGATGAGGATGGCGACCGTTTCATCGAGATATGGAACCTGGTCTTCATGCAGTTCGAGCAGGTGACGAAGGAGCAGCGCATCGATCTGCCGCGTCCGTCGATCGATACCGGCATGGGCCTCGAGCGGGTGGCCGCGGTGCTGCAGGGCGTGCACGACAATTACGATATCGATCTGTTCCGCAGCCTGATCCGGGCGTCGGAGGACGAGACGGGCGTCAAGGCGGAAGGCAAGTTCCGCGCCAGCCATCGCGTCATCGCCGATCATCTGCGTTCGGCAAGCTTCCTGATCGCCGACGGTGTCCTGCCGTCCAATGAGGGGCGCGGCTATGTGCTGCGCCGCATCATGCGTCGCGCCATGCGCCATGCCCAGCTTCTGGGCGCGCGCGACCCGTTGATGTGGCGGCTGCTGCCGACGCTGGTGCGCGAGATGGGGCAGGCCTATCCGGAACTCATCCGCGCCGAAGCGCTGATCTCGGAGACGCTGAAGCTCGAGGAGACGCGGTTCCGCAAGACGCTGGAACGCGGCCTCGGCCTGCTTGGCGAGGCGACGGACAATCTGGGCGAGGGCGACCGGCTCGACGGCGAGACCGCCTTCAAGCTCTATGACACCTATGGTTTTCCGCTCGACCTGACGCAGGATGCCCTGCGCCAGCGCGGCATTGGCGTCGATACCGAAGCGTTCGATGCGGCCATGCAGCGACAGAAGGCGGAGGCGCGCGCCAATTGGGCCGGTTCCGGCGAAACAGCGACGGAAACCGTGTGGTTCTCGGTTCGCGACAAGGCGGGGGCGACCGAATTTCTCGGTTACGAGACGGAGAAGGCCGAGGGCATCATCCAGGCCATCGTCCAGAACGGCTCGATCGTGGAAAGCGCAAACGAGGGCGAACCGGTCTCGATCGTGGTCAACCAGACGCCGTTCTATGGCGAATCGGGCGGCCAGCAGGGCGATACCGGCGTGATTTCGGGCGAGGGCTTCAGCATTCGCATATCGGACACGCAGAAGAAGAATGATGGCGTGTTCGTGCATATCGGCACCGTAGAGAAGGGCAGCGTCAGGAATGGCGCGACTGTCGAACTCGCGGTCGATCATCAGCGCCGCACCCGCATCCGCTCCAACCATTCGGCCACCCATCTCCTGCATGAGGCGCTGCGCGAGACGCTCGGCACGCATGTGGCGCAGAAGGGTTCACTCGTCGCGCCCGATCGCCTGCGGTTCGATTTCTCGCATCCGAAGCCGATCACCGACGGGGAACTCGCGGCCATCGAAGACCTGGCCAATGAGATCGTGTTGCAGAATGCGCCGGTGACGACGCGCCTGATGGCGGTGGACGACGCCATTGCCGAGGGAGCCATGGCGCTCTTCGGCGAAAAGTATGGCGATGAGGTGCGCGTGGTTTCGATGGGAACGGCGCTGCACGGCGAAAAGGCCGGCAAGATCTATTCGACCGAGCTCTGCGGCGGCACCCATGTGCGCGCCACCGGTGATATCGGGCTTATCCGGGTGGTCTCGGAAGGTGCGGTCGCGTCCGGCGTGCGGCGCCTCGAAGCGCTGACCGGCGAGGCGGCCCGCCGCTATCTCGAAGAGCAGGATGATCGCCTCAAATCGATCGCGGGCGCATTGAAATCGACTCCGGCCGAGGCCTTGAACCGCGTCAATGCCCTGATCGAGGAGCGGCGCAAGCTGGAGCGGGAATTGACCGAGGCCCGCCGGCAATTGGCGCTTGGCGGCTCCGGTGGCGGAAGCGCCGCCGAAGAGGTCAATGGCGTCGGCTTCATCGGCAAGGTGGTTACCGGCGTCAGTCCACGCGACCTGAAGCCGCTCGCGGACGAAGCCAAGTCATCGGTCGGCTCCGGCGTGGTGGTCTTCATCGGCGTCTCGGAAGATGGCAAGGCCAGCGCGGTGGTCGGCGTCACCGACGATCTCGTCGGCAAATACAGCGCCGTCGATCTCGTGCGCGTCGCTTCTGCCACGCTTGGCGGTGCCGGCGGCGGCGGTCGTCCCGATATGGCACAGGCCGGCGGACCGGATGGCAGCAAGGCGGAAGAGGCGGTTGCCGCCGTTCGCTCGGCGCTCGCTGCCTGATCTGAACGCGCGGCGGCTCGCGGCGGGAGGCGTCCTGCCGCCGCCGGAGTCCCGGCCAGACAGGACGATCCGGGACGGGCGATCAGGCCGCTTCGGAACGCAGTTGCCGGCCGATCAGTTCTCCGAGACGCGCCATGCCGGTGTCGATGGCCTCGGCACCGGGCAATGAAAAGTTCAGCCTTATGGTGTTGCGCCCGCTGCCATCCGCATGGAACGCCGCGCCCGGCACGAAAGCGACGCGGATCTCCTCGATCGATTGCGCCAGCAGCGCCGCCCCGTCCAGTGCTTCCGGCAAGGTCAGCCAGACGAACATGCCGCCCTCGGGCCGGGTCCAGCTCACGCCGGCGGGCATATATCTCTCAAGCGCCGCCAGCAGCAGGTCCCGGCGGTTTCGATAGGCGGTGCAGGCCTTCTCGACCTGCTCGTCGAAATGCTTCTCAGCCACCCGGTGAATGACCATCTGGTTGATCGTCGGGCTATGAAGATCGGCCGCCTGCTTGATCAGGACCAGCTTGCCGATGATCGGCTTTGCCGCGCACACCCAGCCGACGCGCATTCCCGGCGTCAGCGTCTTGGAGAAACTGCCGGAATAGATCACGCGGCTGTTTTCGATGCCGCCATGCTTCTCGATGTCGAGCGCCAGCATCGGGGCGATCCTCTCGCCGTCGAAGCGCAAGGCCTGATAGGCGGCGTCCTCGATCAGCGGAATGTCCAGTTCGTGAGCCAGATCGACCAGCCGCAGACGCTCCTCCCTGCCAAGCGTTTCGCCGGTCGGATTGCAGAAATCGGCGGTGAGATAGGCAAGCTTGACCTCGCCGCCGAGCGTCGTGGCGTGCTGGCGATAGATATCCGGCGTCATGTTGCCATGCGGGCTGAGCCGGTCGTAATGCGGCTCATAGGCATTGAATGCCTGCAGCGCGCCGAGATAGGTCGGCCAGGTGGTGAGGATCGTATCGCCCGGCGAAATGAACAGCTTGCCGAGATAGTCGAGTGCCTGCTGCGAACCCGTTGTGATGACGATATTGTCGATGCTGCAGGCGACGCCGAGCGAGGCCATGTGCGCCGCCAGCCATTCGCGCAGCGGGCGATAGCCCTCGCTCACGGAATATTGCAGCGCGGCGCCGGCATTTTCGTCGAGCAGGGCGCTGTAGGCTTCCTTGATGGCGTCCTTCGGGAAGAGGGCCGGGTCCGGAATGCCGCCGGCAAACGAGATGATGTCCGGCTGATCGAGCAGCTTGAGCAGCTCGCGAACCTCCGATGCCTTCATTTTGTTGACGCGCGTGGAATATCTGTCATTGCGCATTCGCAATCCTCCCGATGAATGACAGCACTCGACCGTAAAGCCGAGAATAAGTCAATATTGCTGACGTATTTTATGACGGGAGTATGATTCGATGCGCGTCGCGGCGACGCGGCAGGGCTGCAATTGCCCCGGGCAGTATGGAAAGGGATGGTCGAGCATCGGGCCCGACCATCCTTCATTTCGCTGATCAGGCTGCCATGGCCTTGGAAAGGTTGGCGTTGATCTTGTCGAGGAAGCCAGTGGTCGAGAGCCAGGGCTGGTCCGGACCGATGAGGAGCGCCAGATCCTTGGTCATGAAGCCTGCCTCGACCGTATCGACGCAGACCTTTTCCAGCGTCTGGGCGAACCGTGCGAGTTCCGCATTGTCGTCGAGCTTGGCGCGATGGGCGAGGCCGCGGGTCCAGGCGAAGATGGAAGCGATGGAGTTGGTGGAGGTCTCCTCGCCCTTCTGGTGCTGGCGGTAATGGCGGGTCACGGTGCCGTGGGCAGCTTCCGCCTCGACAGTCTGGCCATCCGGCGTCATCAGCACCGAGGTCATCAGGCCGAGCGAGCCGAAGCCCTGCGCCACGATGTCGGACTGCACGTCGCCGTCGTAGTTCTTGCAGGCCCAGACATAGCCGCCGGACCATTTCAGCGCGGAGGCAACCATGTCGTCGATCAGGCGGTGCTCGTAATGAATCTTCTTGGCGGCGAACTTGTCCTTGAACTCCGCGTCGAAAATCTCCTGGAAGATATCCTTGAAGCGGCCGTCATAGGCCTTGAGGATCGTGTTCTTGGTCGACAGATAGCAGGGAACGCCGCGATTATAGGCGTAGTTGAACGATGCGCGGGCGAAATCGCGGATCGAATCGTCCAGATTGTACATCGCCATCGCGACACCGGCGCCGGGTGCATCGAAGACGTCATGTTCGATGGTCTGGCCGTCTTCGCCCACGAACTTGATGGTGAGCTTGCCCTTGCCGGGGAACCTGAAATCCGTCGCGCGGTACTGGTCGCCGAAGGCATGGCGGCCGACGATGATCGGCTGCGTCCAGCCCGGAACCAGGCGGGGAACGTTCTTGGCGATGATCGGCTCGCGGAAGATGACGCCGCCGAGGATGTTGCGGATGGTGCCGTTCGGCGACTTCCACATCTTCTTCAGCTTGAATTCCTCGACGCGCTGCTCATCCGGCGTGATCGTGGCGCATTTGACGCCGACGCCATATTGCTTGATGGCATTGGCCGCATCGATGGTCACCTGGTCGTCGGTTGCATCCCGGTGTTCGATGCCAAGATCGAAATATTTCAGGTCGATATCGAGGTAAGGATGGATCAGCTTTTCCTTGATATATTGCCAGATGATGCGGGTCATCTCATCGCCGTCGAGTTCGACGACAGGATTTGCAACCTTGATCTTTGCCATGGATAGTCAGCCTCTGTTTTGCTGGGGAGTGGTATGTCAGCATCGGTTTTTAATGAGGGTTCGCGCCCCTATAGCACTGCCTTCGCCGAACGCAAAGGCGCAGTCTGCGCCTTTCGCGCAAAGAGCAAGATTGCCCGCCGAAAAAACGCGGGTTATGAGGGCGCCGATCAATGCAGGAAATGAAAATGGCCGGAACAGACAGACATCGCACGCTCATAGCCGAAGGCCCGGCCATCATTCTGGTCGAGCCGCAGCTGCCCGAAAATATCGGCATGGTGGCGCGGGCGATGGCGAATTTCGGATTGGCGGAGCTGCGGCTCGTCAAGCCGCGCGAGGCCTTCC
Source organism: Phyllobacterium sp. 21LDTY02-6 (assembly GCF_023554255.2). Classification (GTDB taxonomy): domain Bacteria; phylum Pseudomonadota; class Alphaproteobacteria; order Rhizobiales; family Rhizobiaceae; genus Phyllobacterium. Next base: position 979,004 of record NZ_JAMJWD020000001.1, read on the forward strand.
CGAACGAGAAGGCGCGCGCCGCCGCCAGCCGCGCCGACCACATCATCGATGCGGCGCAGGTCTTCGACGATCTGGCGACGGCGGTGGCAGACCTCAATTTCGTCTACGCCACCACTGCGCGCGAGCGCGATGCCTACAAGCAGGTGCGTGGGCCGGTGGAAGCGGGCGAGGCGCTGCGCAAGCGCTTCGACAGCGGGCAGAAGACCGGAATTCTCTTTGGCCGCGAACGCTTCGGACTTAATAATGACGAGATCAGCCTCGCAGATGAACTCGTCACCTTTCCGGTCAATCCGGCATTCTCGTCGCTGAACATCGCGCAGGCTGTACTGCTTATGTCGTATGAATGGATGAAGTCCGGACTGGAGAAAGCCACGGACACCGCATTCCGCGGGCCGGAGCTGGAGCCGGCGCCGAAGGAGCAATTGCAGGGATTCTTCGACCATCTCGAAGAGGCATTGCAGGCGCGGGGCTATTTCCGGCCCATGGCGCGCAAGGAAATCATGGTCAACAATCTGCGTGGCGTCCTGACCCGCGCCGGCTTTTCGGAATCCGAACTGAAGCTCCTGCGCGGCGTGCTCGTCTCGCTCGATCATTTCAGCCCGAAGACGCCGCGGGGCGCTGGAGCACCGGAAGGACGCAAGCGCCAGCCACGCATCGAGACGGCGGAGAACGAGGATGAATAGGACGATCGATGCCGAAGGGAGCGGAGCTGCTGCCTCGCTCGAGCGCGATGATCTTCCCGGCCAGCGCATGGAGCGCCCGATCATTGCATTCGACAGCGGCGTGGGCGGCCTGACCGTGCTGCGGGAGGCGCGGGTGCTGATGCCCGACCGCCGGTTCGTCTATATCGCCGACGATGCGGGGTTTCCCTATGGCGACTGGGAGGAAGAGGGGTTGCGCCAGCGCATCCTCGCGCTGTTCGAGGGTTTCATCGAAACCTATGATCCGGAGCTGGTCATCATCCCCTGCAATACGGCCTCGACGCTGGTGCTGGACGATCTGCGCAAGGCCTTTCCCGCCGTGCCTTTCGTCGGCACCGTACCCGCCATCAAGCCGGCGGCGGAGCGCACTTCGTCGGGCCTGATAAGCGTGCTGGCGACGCCCGGTACGGTGAAACGCGCCTATACGCGCGATCTGATCCAATCCTTTGCCGCAAAGTGCCATGTGCGGCTGGTCGGCAGCCAGAACCTTGCGCGGATGGCGGAATTGCACATGCGCGGCGAACTCGTCGACGACGAGGCGGTGCGGGCGGAAATCGCTCCCTGCTTCTACAGCAATGACGGACGGCGCACCGATATCGTCGTGCTCGCCTGCACCCATTATCCGTTTCTGGTCAATGTCTTCCGACGCCTCGCGCCCTGGCCGGTCGATTGGCTCGATCCGGCAGAGGCGATAGCGCGGCGTGCGCTGTCGCTGCTGAAGCCGAGGGAAGGCGGCGGCGAGCCGGAACATGGCGACGATATCGCCGTTTTCACCTCCGGCAAGCCGGATTTCGCGGTTCGCCGCCTATTGCACGGGTTCGGCCTTAACAACGTCTGATTTCAGCGCCTTGCGGATTTCCGGCGCAACCCTCGTGCCGTAGAGTTCGATGGCCTTCAGCGTCTCCTTGTGCGGCAGGCTGCCAAGATCGATCTGCAGCATGAAGCGGTCATGGCGGAAATAGCTGTGCTGGAGCAGGATCTTGTCGATCACTTCCTGCGGCGAGCCGACCAGCAGCGCACCGCGCGGCGAGCGGCCGGCTTCATAGTGCTGGCGATTGCTGGGCGGCCAGCCGCGCTCGCGGCCTATCTTGTTCATCACGACCTCATATGAGGGCCAATATTGGTCGGCGGCGCCCTTCGACGTCTCGCCGACATAGCCATGCGAATTGATGCTGACCTTCAACGTCTCGGCGGCATGTCCCGCCTTGGCTCCAGCCTCGCGGTAGAGTTCGACCAGCGGCGAGAAACGGTGCGGTTCGCCGCCGATGATGGCAATGGCGAGCGGGAGACCGAGCGTACCCGCGCGGATGACCGATGCCGGCGTGCCGCCAACGGCGATCCAGACGGGCAGGGGATTTTGCAGCGGCCGGGGATAGACGCCGAGATTGTCGATCGGCGCCCGCAGGCGGCCGCGCCAGCTCACATGCTCGCTTTCGCGCAGCTTGAGCAGAAGATCGAGCTTTTCGGCGAAAAGCTCGTCATAATCATTGAGGTCATGGCCGAAAAGCGGGAAGGATTCGATGAACGAACCGCGTCCGGCCATGATCTCGGCCCGGCCGGAGGAAATCAGGTCCAGCGTCGCATATTCCTGGAACACGCGCACCGGATCGTCCGAGCTCAGCACCGTGACTGCGCTGGTGAGGCGGATATTCTTCGTGCGGGCGGCCCCGGCGGCAAGGGCGACCGCAGGCGTCGAGATCACGAAATCCGGCCGATGATGCTCGCCGATGCCGAAGACGTCGAGACCGACCTGGTCGGCCAGTTCCATTTCCTCGATGAGGTTCTGCATGCGCTGGTGCGCGTCGATCGCCACGCCGCTGGTGGGATCGGGAGCCATTCCCGCAAATGTATAGATGCCGAGTTCCATGCTGGCGTTCTTCCTGCCTGACTGCTTTGCCCTAAGGTAGGGGCAGTTGCGCAAAGAATGAAGAACGCACGCATTGGTGGCTGAGGCACCCGGAAGTTACTGCCCCGGCGGCGGTCAGTTCATGCGGGTCAGCACCGCCTCGAACTGTTCCAGCGCCCAGTCCACCTGATCCCGCTCGATGATCAGCGGCGGCGCGATGCGGATCGTATCGCGATGCGTATCCTTGGCGAGGATGCCGCGCTCCTTCAGGGCGTAGCAGAACTGGTTGGCGCCGCCGGCCTCCGGATGAAGCTCGATCGCCAGCATGAGACCGCGGCCGCGCACTTCGCGCACGACATTGCTGCGGATGGTCTTCAACTGCTCGAGGAAATAGGCGCCCTCGCGGCGGGAATTCTCGATCATGCCTTGCTCGGTGAGCACCCGCAGGGCGGCGCGGGCGATGGCGCAGGCCAGCGGATTGCCGCCAAAGGTGCTGCCATGCTGGCCGGGTTTCAGAACACCGAGCACGTCGCTGTTGGAAAGTACCGCCGAGACCGGATAGAAGCCGCCGGAAAGCGCCTTGCCGATCAGCGTGACATCGGCCTCGATGCCCTCATGTTCTTCGGCGAGCAGGGCCCCCGTCCGGCCAAGGCCGGTCTGGATCTCGTCGAGGATGAGGGTGACATTGTTCCGGGTGCACAATTCGCGCACCTTCTGGAAATAGCCTGCCGGCGGAATGATCACGCCGGCTTCGCCCTGGATCGGTTCAACGAGAAACGCTACCGTATTCGGGGTTATCGCCGCTTCGAAGGCGGCGAGATCGCCGAAGGGCACCACGCGGAAGCCGGGCGCGAAGGGGCCGAAATTCTCGCGGGCCGAAGGATCGGTGCTGAAGCCGACGATGCCCATGGTGCGGCCGTGGAAATTGTCGGAACAGACAATGATCTCGGCAGCGTTTTCGGCAATGCCCTTCACTTCATAGCCCCATTTGCGCACGGCCTTTATCGCCGTTTCCACCGCTTCCGCGCCGCTGTTCATGGGCAATATCTTGTGGGAGCCGGTCAGGCTGGCGACTTCCTCGTAGAACAGCGCCAGCTGGTCGTTGCGGAAGGCACGGGAGGTCAGCGTCAGCTTTCCGGCCTGTTCCACCATCGCTTTCAGGATTTTCGGGTGGCAATGGCCCTGATTGACCGCCGAATAGGCGGAAAGGCAGTCGAGATATCGCTTCCCATCCATATCCCAGACATGGACGCCTTCGCCCCGTTCGAGAACGACGTCGAGCGGCTTGTAATTGTGCGCGCCGAGGCGGGCTTCCGTGGAAATGAGATGGGCGGCGGTGTGTAGCAAGATGTCCTCCAGTCCTAGTTGGTCAATGCGCCTGCCGCTCGGCCGGGCAGTGTCGGGCGGTCGAATATGGAGCGTCCGAACATGCTGGCGACGAGATCGACGAGCAGCAGGGCGCTCTTTCCGCGTTCGTCGAGAAACGGGTTCAGTTCGACCACATCGAGCGAACAGACGAGGCCGGAATCATGCAGCATTTCCATTGCCAGATGCGCCTCGCGATAGGTCGCGCCGCCCGGAACGGTGGTGCCTACGCCCGGCGCGAGCGAGGGGTCGACGAAATCCACGTCGAGGCTGACGTGAAGCACGCCATTGGCGCGTTCGACCCGCTCGATGATCTTGCGCAGGAGCGTCGGCAGGCCGACCTCGTCGATCCGGCGCATGTCGATCACGTCTATGCCGCGATCCCGCAGCAGCACGCGCTCGCTGGCATCGATCGAACGGATGCCGAAGAGGTGCAGATTGCCCGGCTTTATCAAGCCGTGCGGCGTGTCGCCATGGACGAATTCCAGGCCGGGTTCGCCGCAAAGCAGCGCGGCGGACATGCCGTGCATGTTGCCGGACGGCGAGGTGAGCGGCGTATTGAAATCCGAATGGGCATCAAGCCATAGAACGAACAATTCGCGCCCCGCTTCGGCGCAGTGGCGGGCGACGCCGCTGATCGAACCCATGGAAAGGCTGTGGTCGCCGCCGAGTATGATCGGAAGCGCTCCCGCCTGCATGGCGGCATGGGTTTCAACCGCCAGAAGCCGCGACCAGGCCGAAATCCGCTCCCTGTAATGGGCAAGACCTTCGATCGGCGGCAGTTGCGGCAATTGTTGCGGCAGGCGCAGATCGCCGCGATCGTCGACCGGATGGCCAAGTTCCTTCAATGTGTGGATGAGACCGGCAGTACGGAGGGCGGCGGGGCCCATCAACGCGCCGGGCCGGCCGGCGCCCTCGTCGATCGGCGCCCCGATGATGGTGAGGAGCTGTTTGTGGTGCTCTTCGAAAGTCCCGCGTGAATCCCGTGAATCCATTGAATGCCGCTTTCCCCGTCAATGCCGATGCTGCCGGGATTGTGGCATGTTGGGCTGCTGACAAAAAGGCGGCATCCTGATAGAAATGACAGGCATACTATGCAATTTGCTCAATCATTTTAGCCAAAGTGACAGATCATGGACGATACGGACCGTAGAATACTGGCTCTGATGCGGGACGATTGCCGCGTGCCGTTGTCGTCGATGGCGACGATTCTCGGCATATCGCGTGCCACGGTTCGCAGCCGTATCGACAGGATGGTGGATGACGGCACGATCCAGGGCTTCACCGTCAATCTGCGGGCTGGAGCCGGCCTTTACGGCGTCCGGGCGATTGCAATGGTCGAAGTTGCGGGTCAGGCGGCCGAAAAGGTCGTGCGCCGCCTCCAGGGTTTCCCGGAGATCAAGGCGCTGCACACCACCAATGGCCGCTGGGATATCGTCGCGGAGATCGAGGTGGAGACGCTCGAGGCATTCGACAAGACCCTGCGCGACATCCGGCATATTGACGGAATCACCTCAACGGAGACAAGTATTCTCCTGTCGACACGCAAAAGCGGCTAGAATTGCGGCCGGCGCGGTATTCGAGGAGAACCCGGCTTGCGCATTCATGAAATTCCCTGGCTCGAACCCGTCGACGCTGCGGCCCGGTTGCGCAAGCTCGGCGGGCTGAGCTTTCTCGACAGTGCCATGAAGCATCCGTCGCTCGGCCGCTATTCCTATGTCTGCGCCGATCCTTTCGGCAGGTTCGAAGTGCGGGACCGGCGCTCGTTCTGGAACGGCGAAGAACTGAGCGAGCCGCCGCTGCGGGCCTTGATGGGTTTCGTCGATCGCTACGGGCTGGAGGATGTGCCGGGCGTGCCACCGTTCCAGGGTGGGGCCATCGGTTATTTCGCCTATGAGTTCGGCCGCCTGCTGGAAGAATTGCCGCAGCCGCTTGCGCCCGACGAAGGCTCCATTGCCGATGCCGCCTGGCATTTCCACGATGTCGTCATCGCTTTCGACCACCAGGAAGACAAGGCGTGGCTGCTGTCGTCGGGCCTGCCGGCGGAAAGCGGGCAGCGCAGCGGGCGGGCGGAGGAGCGGGCGCGGCAATTCCTGGATTGCCTGGCGCAGCCCGGGGCGCCGGAGACCGCCATTCCGCCGATTGCCAAGGAGGCGTGGCGATCGAATTTCGAGCGCCGGGACTATATGGATGCCGTCGGCAGGGTCGTCGAATACATCCTCGCAGGCGACATCTTCCAGGCCAACATCGCGCAACGGTTCGTGGCGGACCTGCCCGATTTCTATGACAGCTGGGCGTTCTACCGGCAGTTGCGCCAGGGCAACCCGGCTACATTCGCGGCCTTTCTCGACCATGGCGACAGCGTGATCGCCTCGAGTTCGCCCGAACGGTTCCTCAAGGTGCGGGGGCGGGCGGTGGAAACCCGGCCGATCAAGGGCACGGCGCCGCGCTCCGACGATCCCGTGGAAGACGCCGCCTCGGCGGAACTGTTGCTCAATTCCGAGAAGGATCGCGCCGAGAACCTGATGATCGTCGATCTGATGCGAAACGATCTGTCGCGGGTGTGCCGGCCTCATTCCGTGCTGACGCCCACCCTTTGCGGGTTGGAATCCTATGCGGTCCATCATCTCGTTTCGGTCGTGACGGGCGAGCTTGCCAGCGGCAAGGGCCTGGGCGATCTTATCGCCGCGTCATTGCCGGGAGGCTCGATCACCGGCGCGCCGAAGGTCCGGGCGATGGAGATCATCACCGAAATCGAGAAGGTTGCGCGCGGCATCTATTGCGGATCGATCGGCTATATCGGTTTCAATGGCAGTTTCGACAGCAATATCGCCATCCGCACCGTATCCTTCAAAGCGGGCAGGGCTGTATTGCAGGCGGGCGGCGGCATCACGGCTTTGTCCGATCCCGCGGCCGAATATCAGGAGACGCTGGACAAGGCCGCGCGCATCTTCGCCGTGTTCGCGCAAGGGTCCGGCTCATGATCCTTATCGTCGACAATTACGACTCCTTCGTTTTCACCGTTGCCCGGTACTTTGCCGAACTCGGCAAGGAAACCCGCGTCATCCGCAATGACAGGCTGACGGTGGCGGAGGTCGCGGCCATGGCGCCCGAAGCCATCATCCTGTCGCCGGGGCCGTGCGGGCCGTTCGAGGCGGGGCAGTCCATGCCGATCATCCGATCCCTGAGCGGCGAAGTACCGATCCTTGGAATATGTCTTGGCCACCAATGTATCGGCGAGGTCTTCGGCGGCCGCGTGGTCCGCGCCAAGGAGCCGGTACATGGGCGCTCGTCGCCGATCCATCATGATGGCGAAGGCCTGTTCAGGGGGCTGCCGAGCCCGCTGAAGGCCGGCAGGTATCACTCGCTGATCGTCGAGGCACCGGAGGCGGAGGGGCTGCTGCGCATAACGGCGCGGTCCGAGGCAGGCGAGGTGATGGCGGTGTCGCATGCGACGCACCCGACCCATGGCGTGCAGTTCCATCCGGAATCCGTGCTCACCGAATATGGCCATGCCATGCTCGGCAATTTCCTGCGTCTGGCGCAGGCGTTCAATTCCGCGCGATCAGGTCGATAACGCCGCAATTTTCGCTTGTTTGTTCGATATTCCTGTTGGCCGCACAAGCCGTGATCCGCTACACAGGATCAAGTGCCCGTTTCATTTCCCTGCAACCCGGCATCTCATTCCATTCGAAATTCCCATCCAGGAGGCCAATATGCTGCGCAAGACCGATTTCTACATCGATGGCAAGTGGATAGCGCCCGCTGTCGCCAAGGAACTCGAAGTCATCAATCCGGCGGACGAACAGGCGTTCGCGGTGATCTCGCTCGGCTCGGCGGAGGATGTGGACAAGGCGGTGACCGCGGCACGGCGCGCCTTCTCGACCTGGAGCCTCACGACGCGCGAGGAGCGCCTTGCCTGGCTCGAGCGTCTGCTGAAGGCCTATGAAACGCGCATGTCGGACATGGCCAAGGCCATCTCGCAGGAGATGGGCGCGCCGATCAAGATGGCTCTCGAGGAGCAGGCGGCCTCCGGCATGTCGCACATGAAGGCGTTTCAGCGCGCCCTCAAGGACTTCAAGTTCGAGCGGCCGCTGGATGAGCGCAACACGACAACGCGGATTGCCTATGAACCCATTGGCGTGTGCGGCCTCATCACGCCGTGGAACTGGCCGATGAACCAGGTGGTGCTCAAGGTCGTTCCGGCCATTGCGGCCGGGTGCACGGTCATCCTGAAGCCTTCCGAGGTCGCGCCGATCTCGTCGGTCGTGTTTGCCGAGATCATCGATGCCTCCGGCCTGCCGGCGGGCGTTTTCAACCTGGTCAATGGCGACGGCCCGACGGTGGGCGAGGCCATGTCGCGGCATCCCGGCATCGACATGATGTCATTCACCGGTTCGACGCGTGCCGGTATCGCCGTGACCAAGGCGGCGGCCGAAACGGTCAAGCGGGTTTCGCTGGAACTCGGCGGCAAGTCGCCCAACATCGTCTTTGCCGACAGCGACGTGGACGAAGCCGTGAGGCGCGGCGTCGCTCATGTGTTCAACAATACGGGCCAGTCCTGCAATGCGCCGACGCGGATGCTCGTCGAGCGCTCGGTCTATGAGCGGGCGACCGAAGTGGCCGCCGCGACCGCCAATGCCACCAGCGTCGGCGATCCGGCGCAGGATGGCGATCACATGGGGCCGCTGGTGTCGGAGATACAGTTCAACAAGGTGCAGGGCCTGATCGAGAAGGGCATCAAGGAAGGCGCGCGGCTGATCGCCGGCGGCATGGGGCGGCCCGAGGGCTTCAATCGGGGCTATTATGTGCGGCCGACCATATTCGCCGATGTGACCAACGACATGACGATCGCACGGGAGGAGATATTCGGCCCGGTCCTCGCCATCATCCCGTTCGATACGGAGGAGGAAGCCGTCGAGATCGCCAATGACACGCCCTATGGCCTCGCCGCCTATGTCCAGTCCGGCGATCCGCAGCGCATCCGCCGTGTTTCGCGGCAGTTGCGGGCGGGCATGGTGCGCATCAATGGCGCTTCCCATGCGGCGGATGCTCCCTTCGGCGGCTACAAGCAGTCTGGCATCGGCCGCGAGGGCGGGCATTGGGGCCTTGAGGATTTCCTCGAGGTCAAGGCGATAAGCGGCTGGCAGGACACTGCGGCCTGAGGCAGAACCGATCTGCCTTCGATAGTCGCAGAAGTCGGGGCGCGCACGCGGAATTTCGTTTGTTTCTTCGCAGTCCGTATTGTACGCCTCGCCTGACAGCATGCCAGCAAGACGGGTGCGGACAGCATGGACGAGACGGAACACCTATCGCAAACCCCGCCCCAGGATGAGGAAGCCGACATCTATGGCGATGACGGCGCCGTCCGGTCGTCCTATCTGGCGCGGGTTGGCGCGGCGATCGCCGATCGCGACGTGCTGTTCCTGCGCTCCCATGTCGCCAAGCTCCACCAGTCGGAGCTGGGCGATGTGCTCGAGGCGCTGCAATCGGACCAGCGCCGCGCGCTGATCGAACTTCTCGGCGACGAGTTCGATTTTGCCGCACTGACCGAGGTGGACGAGGCCGTGCGCCTCGAAATCGTCGATGCCATGCCGAACCGCCAGATTGCCGAGGCGGTCCAGGACCTGGATTCGGACGATGCGGTCTACATTCTGGAGGACCTCGACCAGGAGGATCGCGACGAGATCCTGGCGCAGCTTCCCTTTACCGAACGTGTTCGCCTGCGCCGCTCCCTTGGCTATCCGGAAGAGACGGCCGGCCGGCGCATGCAGACGGAGTTCGTCGCCGTGCCGCCATTCTGGACGGTCGGCCAGACCATCGACTACATGCGCGAGAATGCCGACCTGCCGGATTCCTTCTCGCAGATATTCGTCATCGATCCCATGTTCCGCCTGCTCGGCGCGATAGATCTCGACCGCATCCTGCGCACGCGGCGCGAGATCAAGATCGAAGACATCATGCACGAGACGCGCCATGCCATTCCGGCCACCATGGACCAGGAAGAGGCGGCGCAGATATTCGAACAATATGATCTGCTTTCCGCCGCCGTGGTGGATGAGAACGAGCGCCTCGTCGGCGTCCTGACGATCGAGAACATCGTCGACGTCATCCAGGAAGAGGCCGAGGAGGACATCTTGCGGCTCGGCGGCGTCGGCGACGAGGAATTGTCGGACTCCGTGCTTTCGACCTCGCGTTCGCGCACGCCCTGGCTGGTGATCAATCTCTTCACCGCCTTCATCTCGGCTTCGGTGATCGGCCTTTTCGACGGGACGATCCAGCAGATGGTGGCGCTGGCGGTGCTGATGCCGATCGTCGCTTCCATGGGAGGCAATGCCGCCACGCAGACCATGACCGTCACCGTGCGCGCCCTCGCTACCCGCGACATGGATATCTACAATGCCGGCCGCATCATTCGGCGCGAGGCGCTCGTCGGCATCATCAATGGCGCGATCTTCGCCATCCTGATCGGCGCCGTCGCATCGTTCTGGTTCGGTAATGTCAATCTCGGCGGCATCATTGCTACCGCCATGATCATCAACATGCTGGCCGCCGCCATGGGCGGCATTCTCATTCCGCTGTTGCTGCACCGCTTCGGCGCCGATCCCGCCATCGCCTCCGCGGTCTTCGTCACCACCGTGACCGATGTGGTCGGATTCTTCTCCTTCCTCGGCCTTGCCACCTGGTGGTTCGGTTTCGGCTTCGGCTGACCGCGCCGTCGTGCACGGAAGTTCACAGTTCAAAACAATCGTACAATTGACTTTTACGTAAATTCGTGGACAAACGTCAGACCGGTCTAAAAAGGAATGAATCTTTGTCGGCGATCCGCGAATACTACTCCATTACCGAATTGACCCGCGAGTTCGGCGTCTCGACCAGAACCTTGCGGTTCTATGAGGACGAGGGGCTTATCCATCCGGTGCGGCGCGGGCGCACGCGGTTGTTCAGGCCATCGGACCGGCATCTGCTGAAACAGATCCTGCGCGGCAAGCGGCTGGGCTTCTCGATCTCCGAAATCCAGGAGATCATCCAGATGTACAAGGCACCGCCCGGGGAGGTCGGCCAGATCCACCTCATGATGAAGCGCGTGGAAGAGAAGCGCGCGGAACTGAGGCAGAAGCGGCGCGACATCGAGGAGACGCTGGCCGAGCTCGACCAGGTCGAAGAAGGCTGCATCGAGCGGCTGGCGGAACTCGGCGTCAATACCTAGGCAGTTGACCTAGGGCTGGCTGCTGCCCTGCGTGCAGATCTGCGCGATTTCGGCCATTTGAGGATCGCTCTGGTCGCGTTTGCCGGCAAAAAGCTCATCGAATATTCCGGCGGTTTCGGTCTCGCCGATCACGCAATCGCAGAAGCGCTGGCAGAACGCCGTTTCATTGTCGGCGGCGCAGCTTTGCACGCAGGCCTGCGAAAAGACCTCATGCGGCGTGGCGACAGCCGGCGGATATATCTGCGAGAGCAGGAATACGCAGCTGATGAGGACCGGCTGGTGTATCAGGTAAAAGGCCAGGCTGTGCCGGCCGATGAATTGCAGCGGACGCTCGGCCGCATGCGGCAGGATTGGCCCGGCAAGCGCAGCCATGACGCCGTATTGCCGCATCAGGCGCGCCGTGGCGATGCCGGCGAGAACGGCGCCGAACCATGGGAAGATCGGCACGTAATCATTGGATCGGACAGCTGTCTGCGACAGGCCGAGCGGCCAGTACCAGGCTGCATCGAAGACCGGCGAGGCGAGATAGAGCGGCGCGGCGATGGTCGCGGCGGCGCACAGGACGATGACAATCACCGGCAGGCGGATGAAGGCCAGCCCGAGGATGGTGGCAATCGCGATCTGATGGAGGATGCCGAAGAAGACGAAGCTCTCCGGCGTGAAGAAATAGGTGGCTGCCGTAATGGCGAGCGCGGCGGCAATGATCTGCGCCAGGCGAATGCCATATGAGCGCCAGCGAATGCCGTTGCCATGGGCAAGCACGAGGCTGAAGCCCACCAGGAACAGGAAGCTCGAAGCGATGCAGCGCGCGAAGAGCTTCCAGCCGCCATGGCCGGTGGTGCCCGGCTCCATATAGCCGAAGAATTCCAGATCCCAGCCGGTGTGGTAGATGGCCATGGCGATCAGCGCCAGACCACGCAGCAGGTCGAGCCTTGTCAGGCGTATGCGCGAGGGGGGCGAGGGCAAATCTGCTTGCGTCATGAAGGAACCTGTATCAGTCGAAGGGCGCAAGCACGGCAAACTGCTTTTGAGGGACTCGTTCTGCCGGCCGATCTTGGACAAGGCGCGCCGGTTTTGCAAGGCCGGTGCCGCCGGCTCGCAAGCCCCGGCACGAATTGCTGCGAAAGCCCGCCATAGGCAATAAATAGACATAGGATGTCGTGCAATTGACTGCTATGGAGCGCGCAAGCGTCCAGTATTTCCCGGTCGCCCGACTCCAATGTTCAAAGTCCTCCCGTGATCAACCAGGTTCGCCATCCTATCTGGATCGATGCTGCCAAGCGCCCGACGGCGCGGGTATTCGCTATCCTGTTCGGCATCGAATCGATGGCCCGGGCGATCATCACCAGCGTGGTGCCGATCCAGACCTATGATTTGATGCAGAGCGAGCGCGGCGTCAGCATCCTTTATACCTGCATGTCGCTGCTCGGCCTGATTTCCACATTGTCGATCCCGATGCTCATCGTGCGCATTCCGCGGCGCTGGGTCTACACATCCGGCGCGGCGGCGCTGATCCTCGGCTGCTGCGCCTTTGCGCTCGATACGCTGCCGGGGCAGGCGCTGGGCCTGTTCCTGCGCACCTTCGGCGCCGGGACGCTGTCGATCACGCTCAGCCTCTACATCATGGACCATATAAAGAAGGGCGAACTGGTGCGGGCGGAATCGGTACGCATGGCAACGGCGACGCTGGCCTGGACCGGCGGCCCGTTCGTCGGCGTGTTTCTCTATACGAAAGTCGGGATGATCGCGCCCTTCCTCGCCTCCATCTGCTTCTCGCTGCTCCTGCTCGGGCTGTTCTGGTACTTCCGGCTCAGCGACAATCCGGCCCTGCAGAAGGGACCGAGCCGGCCCGCAAATCCGATCGCCAACATAAGGCGCTTCGTGGTGCAGCCCCGGTTGCGGCTTGCCTGGCTCATCGCCTTTGCGCGTTCCTGCTACTGGAGTACGTTTTTCGTCTATGGTCCCATCCTCATGGTAGCGACCGGGCAGGGTTCGCTGGCCGGCGGGCTTTTGGTCTCGCTCGGCAATCTGTTCCTGCTCGCCTCCATCCTGTGGGGCAAGATCGGCATGATCCAGGGACTGACGCGCACGATTTCCGGCGTTTTCGTGCTCATCGCCGCGGCACTCATCGGCGCCGGCATCGCCGGGGCGGGTTTCCCCATGGTCGCGGCGCTCATGCTGCTCGTCGGAGCGTTCTTCTGTGTCGCGCTCGATACGCTGGCCTCCACCACCTTCATCCGCGCGGTCCATCCGCATGAGCGGGCGCAGATGACGGCCGTCTACCGGACATATCTCGATTTCTCGGAGATTGTTCCGGCTTTCGTCTATTCGATCATCCTGAGCTTCTTCAATATCGGGGCGATCTTCATCGCTCTCGCGGGGTTGATGGTTTTCACCGCCGTTTTCGTCTGGCGCTACCTGCCGCGCCGCCTATAGGCCGGCGGGATTTCGCATCAGGACTTCGCGCGCCTTGGAGAAGAATTGCCGCCGCAGCAGCACGATTGCGACGAGGGTGGTCGTCAGCATGAACAGCAGCGGGTGGAGGAACCATCCAAGATAGCCGATGGAAAAGAATATGCCGCGCAGGCCCGCGTTGAAATGCGTGCCGGCCTGCACGTTGATGCCGGTGGCGCGGTTGATGCTGGCGATGACTGCCGGATCGTCCGGCCCCTTGTCGCGCGCCATCGGGACGGTGCCGATCAGGATCGAGCAGTAATTGAACAGGCGGTAGGACCAGGCGAATTTGAAGAAGGCATAGGCGAAGAGGACGAGCAGGCCGAGGATCTTGGTTTCGAAGAGCTGCTGCGTCGTTTCGCCGAGGAAGGGAAGGTCGTGAAAAAGGGTCAGGACACGGCCGGACGAGTTCAACAGGCCGAAGCAGCCGCCAATGGCAAAAATGCAGGTGGAGGCGAAGAATGCCGTGCCCTGCTGCAACCCGATCATGATGCTGGTGTCGATCATGCGCAGTTCGCGCGACGCCATGGTGGTCATCCACTGGCCGCGCGCATGGTTCATCTCCGACGTCAGCGACCGGCGATTGGCAAAGCCTCGCGCCGTCGTGCGGGAATAGAGCCCCCAGACGAAGAAGAAATAGATCATGGCCAGGATGTCCATCCAGTAGGTCATGATTGGGGCAGATGCCATATCACCACTCGCAATGCGGAATTGTCGATGTCATCTATTCGGAGAGTCCGCCGCCGTGTCAACAATGCGCGGCTGCATGCGCTGTGCCCTTGGTTTTTGGCATCCGGCACTCTATGTCGTATTAACGCAAGGCAAAGTCGCCGCTGCTCCGCGATGAAACATGTCCGGCGGCCATGATGTCCGAGAAATTGGGCGAGGTAGTGAATGTTTTTGTCGGTTTTTGACCTCTATAAGATCGGCATCGGCCCATCGAGCTCCCATACGATGGGGCCGATGACTGCGGCAGGCCTGTTCCTGGACGAGCTGAAAAGCGGCCAGTGGCCGCGCCCGACCGGCGTCAAGGTCGCCCGGCTGCGCGCCCGGCTGCATGGTTCGCTCGCTTTCACCGGTGTCGGGCACGCCACGGACCGCGCGGTCATCCTCGGTCTTTGCGGCCTGCTACCGGCGACGATCGATCCCAACAGGATGGATGCGCTGCTCGAAGAGGTGCGGCGAACGAAGAAACTCACGCCCGACGGCCATCCGCAGTATGATTTCGATCCGGCTGCCGATCTTGTCATGGACAAGCGCACGCCCCTGCCGGGCCATGCGAACGGCATGGCTTTCGAGGCCTATGATGCCGACGACCGGCTGCTGCTGCGCCGGGTGTTCTATTCCATCGGCGGCGGCTTCGTCGTGACGGAGGAAGAACTCGAGGCCGCCAGGACGCGCACGGCGCCAAAAGCCGAGCAGCCGGTGCCGTTTCCCTTCAGGAATGCGCAGCAGATGCTGAACATGGCGCGCGAAAGCGGCTTGTCCATCGCCGAAATGAAGCGCCGCAACGAAGAAATGTTCATGAGCCGTGCCGAACTCGATGCCGGGCTGGACCGGATCTGGGGCGCTATGCGCTCCTGCATCGACCGCGGGCTGGAGCAGGAGGGCATCATGCCGGGCGGCCTGAACGTGAAGCGCCGCGCAAGATACCTGCATGATCGCCTGCAGGAGGAATGGCGGCAGAACCGCATCAATCCGCTCCTCGCCAATGACTGGCTTTCGGTCTACGCCATGGCGGTCAACGAGGAGAATGCTGCGGGCGGACGCGTCGTCACCGCCCCGACCAACGGCGCTGCCGGCGTCGTCCCGGCCGTGCTGCGCTATTATCTGCATTTCCACGAGGATGCCGACGTGCATGGTATCCGCGACTTTCTGCTTACCTCCGCGGCCATTGGCGGCGTGATCAAGACGAATGCCTCCATCTCCGGCGCCGAAGTCGGCTGCCAGGGGGAGGTCGGTTCCGCCTCGGCCATGGCGGCGGCCGGCCTCGCCGCCGTGCTTGGCGGGACGCCGGAGCAAATCGAGAATGCCGCGGAGATCGCCCTCGAACATCATCTCGGCATGACATGCGACCCTGTCGCCGGGCTGGTGCAGGTGCCGTGCATCGAGCGCAACGCGCTTGGTGCGGTGAAGGCAGTGACCGCCGCATCCCTGGCCGTGAAAGGCGACGGCACGCATTTCGTGCCGCTCGACGCCTGTATCGAGACGATGCGCCAGACCGGAGTCGACATGAGCGAGCGCTACAAGGAAACCAGTCTCGGCGGGCTGGCGGTCAACGTCGTCGAATGCTGAGCCTGTGGAGAACCTCGGCCGGTCGTTGACGACGGCCCGCGAAATGCGAATGCTTAATCATGGCTCTCAATCTGGTAAAACTGTGCGTTGGCTGCAATGCCATCGAGGAACTGGCGGCATGGATCGATTTCCGGCTCGATGAACGTCGCCGGACGGGTCTTTCCGCCGAGCAGTTCCATACGACACGGATGGTGCCCAAGCGCGTCGACGAACTCCTGGACGGCGGCTCGCTCTACTGGGTGATAAAGGGCAATATCCAGTGCCGGCAGATGCTGACCGATATTCGCACGTTCACGGATGATGAGGGCATATCCCGCTGCCATCTGGTGCTCGACCCGCGCATCATCGCCACCGAGTGGCAACCGCGCCGGGCGTTTCAGGGCTGGCGCTATCTCTCCGCCGACGATGCACCGCTCGATGAGGGCAAGGGCGGCTCCGGCCGGGCCAAACTGCCGCCCGAATTGCGCAATGAGCTGGCCGCGCTCGGCCTGCTGTAGGCTCAGGATAATTTCAGGCGGACGGCCACGACGCCGTTGCGCGGGTCCGAATTCAGGCGCAGCCGCACGGCGGGCTGGGCCACGCGCCGCGAGCGGGCCGCCTGGCACAGCAGGACGTTGACTAGGTCCATGGTCTTGAACGGAGCATCGCTCCGCCGCAGATCGGCAATGCGCTGCGCCGCCTGTTGCAGGGCGCCAAGGCCCGGAAACGACCTTGCGGACCTCGTTGCATGAGCGTCGAAACTGTCTGTAATGATCGACATCGCTAAACCCCTTACGCTTTACCTACCGGGTCATTCGTAAAATCAACCGCCCGACTGCGGCGCGATTGCAAAGCAATTGTATTTCTGGCGTTTCAGTGCCGCACAGGCATTGCTCGCCGCCTTGGCGGAAGAGATGCCGGCGAAACGGGCGCGGTGATAGGTGGTGGCGCCCTTCTGGAACTGTTCCGTATAGGGCGAGAGGCCTGCCAGCGGGCCGCCGACCTGCGTCGCAGCCTTGGAAAGCAGCGCCTTTGCTTCGTCCGGGCTGCCGACGGAGGCAATCTGCACCATCCAGCCGCCGGGCGTCGCCGATGCCGTGGTGACCGGATCGACTTCGGATACGTCGCCTTCGCCGACTTCTTCGCGCGGCGTCGGCACTGCGAGAATGCGCGCTGCTGGCGATGCAGGCTGGGCTGGTTCGGCATAGGCGGTGATTACCTCCGGCACCGATGTTGCAGCCACTGTCTCGCGGCGAACCGGCACTGGCGCATCGCCGTCCTCGGGCAGTTCAAGCGCGGCAACGCTCAGGCGGCTGTTCTTGCGCGAGGCGAGCAGGTTGCCGCCGTCGCGTGCCGATGCCTTGGGCAGGTAGGCTGCGATGAGCTTGGCCATCTGCGCGTCGCGCGAACCGCCGCTCGTACCGCCCATGACGACCGCGACCAGCTTCTTGCCGCCGGTATTGACCGAGGAGACGAGGTTGAAGCCGGACATGCGCGTATAGCCGGTCTTGATGCCGTCCACGCCCTCGATCTTGCCGAGCAGGCGATTGTGCCCGACGATGCGGCGGCCGCGATAGCTGAAGCTGCGCGTCGAGAAATAGCTGTAATATTGCGGGAAATGTTCGCGGAGCGCGATGCCGAGAACGGCGAGATCGCGCGCGGTCGAATATTGCTTCACGTCCGGAAGGCCGTTGGCGTTGCGAAACTGCGTGTGGTTCATTCCGAGCTGGCGGGCCTTGTTGGTCATCATGACGGCAAAGCGCTGCTCGCTGCCGCCGAGATATTCGCCGATGGCGGTGGCCGCATCATTGGCGGACTTGGTGATCAATGAAAGGATGGCCGCCTCGGCGCTGATCGTCTGGCCGGGCTTGATGCCGACTTTTGTCGGAGGCTGCGAAGCCGCATAGGCGGAGACAGGGATGGGCGTCGATTTCGAGACCTTGCCCGCCGCCATCGCCTCGAAAAGCATATAGAGGGTCATCATCTTCGTCAGCGAAGCCGGATAACGCTTGGCATCTGCATTGGACGAATAGAGCGTCTTGCCCGTATTGGCGTCTACCACGACCGCGGCTGCCTTGCTGTTGGCCGCGGCGCCGGATGTCTGGACCGAAGCCAACCCCGAGGCCAAAGCCAACGCGAACACCAGGCGGGCCACTCTTCTGCTGAACGGGGATTTTTGGCGGGCCGGATAAAGCAATTTCAACACCTGCTCGATATGCGGTCGGGATTCATCGACCATCAAATGCAACGAAAACGGAGTTTTGACTTTAGCGGCATCAGCGTTACCAAACTGTTTATGGTAACCGGATCGTTCATCTTTTTCCGCGAAGTTCGGTTAATTTTTAACAGCGGCGAGAGTGCGGCGGTTTGACAATTTGTGCGGTGCACACTACCTTTTTCCGCATGAACACTTGCAAGAGGTATGGAAATGGCCGCTCCATTTGACGCATTGAACCAGAAGGGCCGGGACGTCCTCGATACGGCGATGACCAGCCTCGGCGCGGTGTCGCAGGGGCTCCAGACCATTGCCAGCGAAGCCGCCGACTATTCGCGGAAATCCGTCGAGGAAAGCTCCGCCCTGATGCAGAAGCTGGCTTCGATCAAATCGCCGGAGCAGGCGCTGGAGACCCAGCACGATTTTGCCCGCCGCGCCTACGAATCCTTTGTCGGGCAGGCCACCCGTTTCAGCGAACTCTATGCTGAGTTGGCCAGGGAAGCCTACCGGCCCTACGAGGTTGCAGTTGCACGCGTGCCGAAATAGCTTTCGCCTTAAGGGCGGAAGGGCGCGAGGGGCCGGCTTGCACCAGCAAGCGGGCCCTTTTTTACGTTGCAGGTATCAATTTGCCGCCGGGACGCCAACTTGATCTTGCAAGCTTGAAGATAGGGCTTAAAATTTGGTTGTTGCGACCTACATAGATTGCATGGAGCGACACAAAGGCACAATTCATATGCGGGCATGGAAGAGATGACTACGTTTTCACCCAGAATGCAGGATGAGGACAAGAGCGGGGGTAACGGACCGGGCAGGGGCACTGCCGTTATCACGCGAACCAAACCCAAGCTCAAGAAGCCCAGCCTTTATCGAGTGTTGATCCTGAATGACGATTACACACCCATGGAATTCGTCATTCATGTGCTGGAACGCTTCTTCCAGAAGAACAAGGAGGATGCCACGCGGATTATGCTTCATGTGCATAATCACGGGGTCGGGGAGTGCGGTGTCTTTACCTATGAGGTTGCGGAGTCCAAGATGACGCAAGTCATGGACTATTCGCGGCAAAACCAACATCCGCTGCAATGCGTGATGGAGAAAAAGTGAGGTTTCATGCCATCTTTCTCACCCAGTCTTGAGCGGGCCCTTCACCAGGCATTGACGATCGCCAATGAGCATCACCACGAATATGCAACGCTGGAACACCTCCTGCTTGCATTGATCGATGATCAGGATGCGAGCAGCGTCATGCGTGCCTGCAATGTCGATCTCGTGCAACTGACCCGCACGGTGACCGACTATGTCGATCATGAGCTCGACAATCTGGTGACGGGCTATGACGAGGACTCCAAGCCTACCGCCGCGTTTCAGCGCGTTATCCAGCGCGCCGTCATTCACGTCCAGTCCTCCAACCGCGAGGAAGTGACGGGCGCCAATGTTCTCGTGGCGATCTTTGCCGAACGGGAGAGCCATGCCGCGTTCTTCCTGCAGGAACAGCAGATGACGCGCTATGATGCGGTCAACTACATTTCGCACGGGATTTCCAAGCGTCCCGGCATGTCGGAGCCGCGCACGCCGCTCGGCGCTGCCGAAAACGGCAATGACGACAGCCATTCCGCGGATAGCGAAGAGGCCACGAAAAAGAAGCAGGACGCGCTGTCGGCCTATTGCATCAATCTGAACGACCGCGCGCGCAATGGCCGGATCGATCCGCTGATCGGCCGCGACCAGGAAATCAGCCGTACGATTCAGATCCTTTGCCGCCGTTCCAAGAACAACCCGCTCTATGTGGGGGATCCGGGCGTCGGCAAGACCGCGATCGCCGAGGGATTGGCAAAGCGCATCGTCGAGCGCAAGGTGCCTGCCGTGTTGCAGGATGCGACCGTGTTTTCGCTCGACATGGGCACGCTTCTGGCCGGAACCCGCTATCGCGGCGATTTCGAAGAGCGCCTGAAACAGGTCATCAAGGAGCTCGAGGAATATCCGGGCGCGATCCTGTTCATCGACGAGATCCACACCATCATCGGCGCGGGCGCAACGTCCGGCGGCGCGATGGATGCCTCGAACCTCTTGAAGCCGGCGCTTTCATCAGGTGCAATTCGTTGCATTGGATCAACGACTTACAAGGAGTTCCGCCAGTTCTTCGAGAAGGACAGGGCGCTTGTTCGCCGCTTCCAGAAAATCGATGTCAACGAGCCTTCGATCCCGGATACGATCGAGATCATGAAGGGGCTGCGGCCTTATTTCGAGGACTTCCACAAGGTGAAATACACGGTGGAAGCGATCAAATCGGCCGTCGAGCTTTCGGCGCGCTACATCAATGACCGGAAGCTGCCCGACAAGGCTATCGACGTGATCGACGAGACCGGCGCAAGCCAGATGCTGCTGCCGGAGTCCAAGCGCAAGAAGTCGATCGGCGTGAAGGAGATCGAAGCGACCATCGCCACCATGGCGCGGATTCCGCCGAAGACGGTTTCCAAGGATGACGAGGCGGTGCTTTCCAATCTCGAGGCCGAGCTGAAGCGCGTGGTCTATGGACAGGATCTCGCCATCGAGGCGCTGTCGTCCTCGATCAAGCTTGCCCGTGCCGGCCTGCGCGAGCCCGAAAAGCCGATCGGTTCCTACCTGTTCTCCGGCCCCACGGGCGTCGGCAAGACGGAGGTTGCCAAGCAGCTTGCGGCCTCGCTCGGGGTCGAACTGCTGCGGTTCGACATGTCGGAATATATGGAGCGTCACACCGTTTCGCGGTTGCTCGGCGCGCCTCCCGGCTATGTCGGCTTCGACCAGGGCGGACTTCTGACCGATGGCGTCGACCAGCATCCGCATTGCGTGCTGCTGCTGGACGAGATCGAAAAGGCCCATCCGGACCTGTTCAACATCCTGTTGCAGGTCATGGATCATGGCAAGCTGACCGACCATAACGGCAAGCAGATCGATTTCCGCAACGTCATCCTGATCATGACGACCAATGCGGGCGCGTCCGACATGGCCCGCTCCGCCATAGGTTTTGGTTCGTCGCGGCGCGAAGGCGATGACATGGAGGCGATCAACCGCCTGTTCACGCCGGAGTTCCGCAACCGTCTCGACGCGATCATTCCGTTCGGCCCGCTGCCGGTTCCTGTCATCCACCAGGTGGTGCAGAAGTTCGTCATCCAGCTCGAAGCGCAACTGGCGGATCGCGGCGTCACCTTCGACCTGCAGCCCGAGGCGATCGCATGGCTGGCCGAGAAGGGCTATGATGACCGGATGGGTGCGCGGCCGCTGGCCCGCGTCATCCAGGAACACATCAAGAAGCCGCTTGCGGACGAGGTCCTGTTCGGCAAGCTGCGCAAGGGCGGAACGGTACGGGTTTCCGTCGCCGGGAAGGCGGATGGTGCTCGCGGTCTCGTCCTCGACTATGTCGCCGACGAGGTGGTGGTAAAGCCGAAGAAGGAAATCCCCGCCGACAAGAAGCCATTGGCGCGCAAGAAGCCGGTGGCGAAAAAGCCGGTGCTGGAAAAGGCTTCGGCCGGCGGTGATGGAGGCGAGAGCATCTCTGCTCCCGCACCCAAGGCCTCGGTTCCAAAGGTGCCACGCAAGAAATGATGAAAAGGCCGCCTCCGGGCGGCCTTTTTCTTGAAGGGCGGTCGTCTTGGGTCTATCGATTGTGCATGGCTGATTCCGGACCATCCCTTCCAGTCGAGTCGCGAACAAAGCTCTCCTGGTTTCTTTCAGGCGCCGCACTTACCGGCAGTATCCCCGCTCTCATTCTGATGACGGCCCATGTCGGCTTTGCGGGGTTTGCCAGCGAGAACGGCCTGCCCATGATCCAGGCTGCTTTCATGGTGGCGGCGATCTGGGCCCTGCCGGCCAATATCGTTCTCATCGGCGCGATCGCGGGCGATTATTCCATTGTCGCGGCGGCGATCGCGGTCGGCCTGTCCTCGATCCGGCTCATGCCCATGGTGGCCGCGTTCGTGCCGGAGATTCGCGGCCCGAATACGCGCCGGATTTCCCTGCTGCTCCTGTCGCATTTCATCGCGATCACCGCCTGGGTGATAGGAATGGAACGCTTGAAGAACGTGCCGGCAGAGATGCGCGTGGTGTTCTTCGCCGGTATCGGCATCACGCTCACCACGGCCAATACGCTTGTGGTGGCGCTGGTCTACCTGCTTTCGGCGAGCTTCCCGCCGCTCGTCTTCGCCTGCCTCTTCTTTCTTACGCCGATGTATTTCCTCGCCTCGCTCTGGGGCTCGGCGCGCGACCGTTCCATCCATGTGGCGATGGTGTCGGGCCTCATCCTGTTTCCGGCAATCCATGCCGTTGCGCCGGCCTACGACCTGCTTTTGACCGGGGCGATCGGCGGGCTCGTGACCATGGCTTATGTGCGCTGGTCAAAGGGAAGGGCGGCGACGTGACCTGGCATAGTCTTACCACCTGGTGGTGGCCCTATCTCTTCATTCTTCTGGCGGGGTGGCTGCCGACCGATATATGGCGCTTTCTCGGCGTGCTCATCGGCGGCCGCGTCAGCGAAGATTCGGAGGCGCTGGTGGCGGTGCGTGCCGTGGCGACGGCGCTGGTGGCCGGCGTGATCGCACAGCTCGTCCTCTATCCAAGTGGCGCCCTGGCGGAATCGGCTCTGTCATTGCGACTGGCGGCCGCAGCCGCCGGCTTCTGCGGCTATCTCTATCTCGGGCGGCGCGTCATTGTCGGCGTCCTCATCGGCGAGGCCATTCTGGTGGCCGGGCTGCTGCTTTAAGGTCGCTTGCCCCCGGTCAGCCGGCCGCGCCAAGTGCGTCGCGGATCTTCTGCGCATTGTCGGCAAGGATCGCCGGATCTTCCATCTTGTCCGAATGGCGCTTGAGCTCGACATTCTCGAAGCGCGGGATGACGTGGAAATGGAGATGGAATACGGTCTGGCCGGCCGGCGCTTCGTTGAACTGCATGATCACCACGCCATCGGCATCGAAGGCCTTGACCACCGCTCTGGCGAGCTTCTGCGTCGTCGCCATGATGGCGGCAAGATCGCCGGGATTTGCATCGAGAAGATTGCGGCTCGGGGCCTTGGGCAGCACGAGGCAATGGCCCTTGCCCTGGGGCATGACGTCCATGATGGCGACCGTCTTGTCATCCTCATAAAGCTTGTGGGACGAAATCTCGCCTTTCAGTATCTTCGCGAAGATATTGCTGTCGTCATAGGGCTTTGTCATGCGATTTCCTCATTTCGGTCGAGGCAGGAATTTGCCGTCCGGCGCCAGGCCAGTCAACAGCCGTCACGCTCATTGTTCCTGTTTTCTGAAGGGCGAATGCTCGTTCAGCAACTCGCTCATATGGGCGACGTCGGCACGTTCATGCTCGAGATAGTCGCTCACGGCGCGCCGCAAGCCTTCATGTTCGATGTAATGCACCGAATGGGTGGTGACGGGCAGGTAGCCGCGCGCGAGCTTGTGTTCGCCCTGTGCTCCGGCCTCGACCACGCGCAGCCTGCGCTCGAGGGCGAAATCGATCGCCTGGTGGTAGCAGACCTCGAAATGCAGGAAGCGATGATCTTCGATGCACCCCCAGTTCCTGCCGAAGAGCCGGTCGGAACCGATGAAATTGATGGCTCCGGCTATGTAGCGGCCGTTGCGGCGGGCCATGACGAGGAGGATGTCGTCCGGCATCCGCTCGCCGATAAGCGCGTAGAACCGCCGGTTCAGGTAGGGGCGGCCCCATTTCCGGCTGCCCGTATCCATGTAGAAGGCATAGAAATCGTCCCAGACCTTCTCCGTCAGGTCGGCGCCGGTGAGGCGATCGATCTCGATGTCGTCGGCAAGCGCTTCGCGCCGTTCGCGCCTGAGCGCCTTGCGTTTGCGTGACGCCAGTCCTTCGAGGAACTCCTCGTAGTCGGCATAGCCCTCGTTGAAGAAGTGGAACTGCTGGTCGGTCCGGTGCAGGAAGCCCTGGTCGGTGAAGGCGGGCAGGTCGGCATCATTGACGAATGTGGCGTGGGCCGACGAGACGCCGAGGCGCCGCGTCAATTGCTGAAGCCCGTTCACCAGGGCATAGCGCACTGCCGGCGCATCGACGCTCCTGTCGACAAGCAGGCGCGGACCGGTCGCGGGGGTGAAAGGGATGCTCGCCTGCAATTTCGGATAATAGCGGCCGCCGGCGCGCTCGAACGCATCGGCCCAGCCATGGTCGAATACATATTCGCCCTGGCTGTGGCTCTTCAGATAGCACGGCATCGCGCCCAGCAAACTGCCGTCGGGCGATTCGAGGCGCAGGAACTGCGGCAACCAGCCGGCCTTTGCCGCCACGCAGCCCGAATCCTCGAGAGAGGAGAGGAAGGCGTGCGACAGGAAAGGATTGTAATCCGCCGCCTGCCGGGAGGTTCCGGTGAGCTTCGACCATTCATCCCTCGTGAATGCGCCGACGCCTTCGCAGACCCGCAAAGTAAATTCGCCACGATCATTATGGGGCATGTGCATCAACTTCCCGGCTGGGTCCGCGATTGGATCATCTGTCTCCAGTTAGGCCATTCCGCCGGCGATACAAGAGGCTGGGCCTCAGCCGCGCGGATCGAATCCCTCGAAGGTGATCTGATCGACCACGGCATCGCTTTTTCTCTTGTCTTCCGCACTTCTGACCGTCCAGGAAATGACCGGCAGGCCGAGCTTCTTCCTGACAGTATCGACAAAGCGATTTTCCAGATGATGCACATTATAGGAGACGAAGTCGATATTGTACGCGAGCATGGAAAAATGGGCTTCCATATCCGCATCCTTTACGCCTTCCGCCGTCAATCCGGCGGCAATTCCGGGCGCATCGCCGGCAAAGCGCCGTATCAGGTGATGATCGAAGGACATGATCGCCGCCTCGCCGGCATAGGCGGAAAGCGCATCCGCCACAGCGCGCACGAGGCCATCGTCGCGCCCCTCGATGCCCTTCAGTTCGATGACGACGGGGACGCGCCCGGCGACGAGACCGAGCATTTCCGGCAGCGTCGGTATGTGATCGTCCGTGCCGCCGATCTTGGTCTCCCGCGCTGTCTCGGCCGATAGATGGTCTATGTCGCCATCCTGGCCGGTTAGGCGCTTCAGGCTGCCATCGTGGAAGACCAGCACGCTGCCGTCGCTGCCGAGATGAACGTCGCACTCGATGGCGAAGCCGGCGCTCGCCGCAGCCTCGAAGGCGGACAGCGTGTTTTCCCACCGCATCCTGTTCAGGTCGTGCAGGCCGCGATGGGCGATCGGTCTTTCTGTCAGCCAGGCTGCGGATGGCATCTCAGCGGACCTCTATGATGGCTTCGATTTCGACCGGGGCATTGAGCGGCAGCGCGGCCGTGCCGACGGCGGAGCGGGCATGGCGCCCGGCATCGCCGAGCACCTCGACAAGGAAATCCGAAGCGCCGTTGGTGACGAGGTGCTGCTGGGTGAAATCGGGCTTCGAGGCGACGAACGAGGTCAGCTTGACGATACGCACGATGCGTTCGAGATCGCCGAGGGCAGCCTTGGCCTGTGCCAGGATGTTGATCGCGCAGGCCCGGGCGCATTCCTGGCCCTGTTCCACCGTCACTTCGCCGCCGAGCAGGCCGGTGTGCACCAGCTTGCCGTCCAGGAGCGGCAATTGGCCCGAAGTGACAAGCAGCGATCCGCTCTGGACGAAAGGCACGTAATTGGCGGCCGGCGCGGCGGCGACCGGCAGGGTGACGCCCATCTGCTGCAGGCGTGTCTCGATATTGTTGCTCATGCTGAAGGTCCTTCTTTCGGAATCGCAAGGGATTGTGAACGAAGTTGCGATTTTTGCCTCGCTTCCGCCAAGAGTTTTTTTAATATGACCGCTCGAATATGGAGAATCTTGCCGATGCGTCTAATATCAGTGGTTGTTTTGGGGTTTGGCGTCATCGGTTTGACGGGCGGGGCAGAGGCGGCGAGCACCGCCATGCTGACGCCGCATCGGGCGATCTACGATCTGAAGCTCGACAATGCGCTGGACAGCAGCGGCATCACCGCCCTGACCGGCCGCATGGTCTATGAGTTCAACGGCTCCGATTGCGAGGGCTATACGACCAATTTCCGCTTTGTCACCCGCGTCGACATGGAAGAGCAGCCGCAAAGGGTGACCGACCAGCAGACGACGACCTTCGAGACGGCCAATGGCGAGAAGTTCCGTTTCGTCAACAAGACCTTCGTCGACCAGAACCTGACCAAGGAAGTGCGCGGCGACGCGGCGCTGCTGAAGGACAAGACCGAGGTGAAGCTGACCAAGCCGACGGAGAGCAAGGAAGATCTCGACCTTTCGCAGTTTCCGACGCGCCATATGCAGCAATTGATCGAAAAGGCCATGGCCGGGGAAGTTCTCTACCAGACCAAGCTTTTCGACGGTTCGGAGGATGCCAACAAGATCATGGCGACCACTGTCGTCATCGGCAAATCCGGCATCACCAAGGATGATGACGAACTGAAGAATATGGGGCCCCTGGCCAAGGAAGCGACCTGGCCCGTGTCGATCGCTTATTTCGACGACAAGGAAAGGGGCGAGGGCCTGCCGAGCTATCGCATCAATTTCAAGATGTATGGCAATGGCGTCACGCGCGACCTGAAAATGGACTATGGCGATTTCTCCATGACGGGAAAACTCGTCAATCTGCAGCTGTTCGACATGCCGAAGTGCAAGAAATAGGCCCGCTTACGATGAAAGGGCTGGCTTTATGCCGCTGCAGGCTTGCCTTTGTCCGGATAATCCATTAACAGGCGCAACATTCCACACACGGGATTTGGGTTGGTATCGGGAGAAATCCGATACGGCCTCCGGTGGCGGGTTCGCCCGCCTCTTTCCTGTGGAGGTTAAACCGGAAAAGGAAAATAAAGATGGCATTGCCTGATTTCAGCATGCGTCAGCTCCTCGAGGCTGGCGTTCACTTCGGACACCAGACACATCGCTGGAACCCGAAAATGGCTCCATACATCTATGGTGACCGCAACAATATCCACATTCTCGACCTGGCCCAGACCGTTCCTCTGCTGCATGTGGCATTGAAGAAGGTATCGGACACGGTTGCCCGCGGCGGCCGCGTTCTCTTCGTCGGCACCAAGCGCCAGGCTTCCGACATCATCGCCGATGCGGCCACGCGTTCGGCCCAGTATTACGTCAATGCCCGCTGGCTCGGCGGCATGATGACCAACTGGAAGACGATCTCGAACTCGATCCAGCGTCTGCGCAAGCTCGACGAGCTTCTTGCCGGCGATGCACAGGGCTTCACCAAGAAGGAGCGCCTGAACCTCGACCGCGAGCGCGAGAAGCTCAACCGCGCCCTTGGTGGCATCAAGAACATGGGTTCCACGCCGGACCTGATCTTCATCATCGACACCAACAAGGAAGCAATCGCGATCCAGGAAGCCAAGCGTCTCGGCATTCCGGTCGTCGCCGTGATCGATTCGAACTGCGATCCGGACGAGATCGATTTCCCGATCCCCGGCAATGACGATGCTTCGCGTGCGATTTCGCTCTATTGCGATCTCATTGCCAAGGCTGCGCTTGACGGTATCCTGCGCCAGCAGGGCTCGCTCGGCGTTGACGTCGGCGCCCAGGAAGAAGCGCCTGTCGAACCGGCACTCGAAGAAGCGCCGGCTGCCGAAGCACAGGAGGGTGAAGCCTCCGCATGAGGCTTCATACACCCGTCGTGAACGGGTGATCTAAGGATTCCATTGGCGCGCAATGCGCCGCAAAGTTGGCATGCTGGTCCGCCAGTGTGCCTTCGCTTTGAGAAGAGGCGACACAATGAGCATTTCTGCATCACAGGTAAAAGAACTCCGCGACCTTACCGGCGCGGGCATGATGGACTGCAAGGCGGCCCTTGCCGAAACCAATGGCGACATGGAAGCCGCCGTCGACTGGCTGCGCGCCAAGGGCATTGCCAAGGCCGACAAGAAGGCCGGCCGCACCGCAGCTGAAGGCCTCGTCGGCGTTGCATCCAGCGGCACGAAGGCCGTTGTCGTGGAAGTCAATTCCGAGACCGATTTCGTTGCCCGCAACGATGCCTTCCAGGACATCGTGCGCAATGTTGCAACGATCGCTCTCGGTACGGACGGCTCCACTGCCGCCGTATCCGCAGCCGTCGATCCCGCCAGCGGCAAGTCCGTCGTCGACACGATCAAGGACGCCGTCGGCACGATTGGCGAAAACCTCGCCTTCCGCCGCTCGACCGCGCTCACGGTCAGCGAAGGTGTCGTTGCGACCTATATCCACAATGGCGTGGCCGATGGCCTCGGCAAGCTTGGTGTTCTGGTGGCGATCGAGACTGCCGGCAATGCCGATGCAGCCAATGCGTTCGGCCGCCAGGTCGCCATGCATGTTGCAGCGACCAACCCGCTTGCCCTGACGGCGGCGGAAGTCGATGCGGCTGCCGTCGAGCGTGAAAAGGCGATCTTCGCCGATCAGGCCCGTCAGTCCGGCAAGCCTGAAAACATCATCGAAAAGATGGTGGATGGCCGCATGCGCAAGTTCTTCGAGGAAGTCGTTCTTCTGTCGCAGGCTTTCGTCATCAACCCCGACCTCAGCGTCGAGGCAGCGCTCAAGGATGCCGAGAAGGCAATCGGCGCTCCGGCCAAGATCACCGGCTTCGTCCGCTTCGCCCTCGGCGAAGGCATCGAGAAGGAAGAGTCGGATTTTGCCGCCGAAGTGGCTGCCGCTGTGAAGAAATAAGCCTATCGGGCTGAAATCGAAGGGCATCGCGTGACAACGCGATGCCCTTCGTGTATCCGGAATTCAAGTCAAGTTGAGGGAGGCCCCATGGCTGCTGGTACGGCTCTGTACAAACGCGTTCTTCTGAAAGCCTCCGGTGAAGCACTGATGGGCGATCAGGGCTTCGGCATCGACGTTGCGGTGGCAGACCGTATCGCGGCGGATATCGCCGAGGCGAGGGCGCTTGGAGTCGAGGTCGGCGTTGTCATTGGCGGCGGCAACATCTTCCGCGGCGTGGCAGTCGCGTCCAAGGGCGGCGACCGCGTTACCGGCGACCATATGGGCATGCTTGCCACCGTCATCAATTCGCTGGCGCTTCGTACCTCGCTGGTCAAGATCGGTATCGATACGGTGGTGCTTTCGGCGGTCGCGATGCCGGAACTTTGCGAGACCTTCTCGCAGCGACAGGCCACGGCCTATATGGATATGGGCAAGGTGGTGATCTTCGCAGGCGGTACCGGCAATCCCTTCTTCACCACGGACTCCGCCGCCGCCCTGCGCGCCGCCGAGATCGGCGCCGATGCCCTGTTCAAGGGCACGCAGGTCGACGGGATCTACACGGCCGATCCGAAAAAATACCCCGATGCCGTAAGGTTCGACCGGCTCACCCACAAGGATGTGCTGGATCGCGGGCTCACCGTCATGGACACGACCGCTGTCGCCCTTGCGCGCGAGAACAATATCCCAATAATCGTCTATTCAATCCACGAAAAGGGCGGCTTCGCCGAAGTGCTGCAGGGAGCAGGGCGCGCGACAATCGTTTCGGACCTTTGATCCGGTTCCGCCGACTGTTTCTGCCGAGAATATAGGAGCATTGAGTATGAGTGATGCACTCGATTTTAACGATTTGAAACGCCGTATGGATGGCGCGGTGCAGGCGCTGAAACATGATCTCGGCGGGCTCAGGACGGGGCGCGCTTCGGTAAGCCTGCTGGAACCCATCACGGTTGAGGCCTATGGATCGCAGATGCCGCTCAACCAGGTCGCCAATATCACCGTGCCCGAATCCCGCATGCTCGCGGTCTCCGTCTGGGACAAGTCGATGGTCGGCAAGGTGGAACGCGCCATCCGTGAATCCGGCCTTGGCCTCAATCCCATCACCGATGGCAACAATCTGCGCATCCCGCTGCCGGAGCTCAACGAGCAGCGCCGCAAGGAACTCGTGAAGATCGCGCATCAATATGTGGAGCAGGCCAAGGTGGCCGCCCGCCACGTGCGCCGCGACGGCATGGACGAGCTGAAGAAGCTCGAAAAGGACGGCGCGATCAGCCAGGACGACAACCGGATCCAGTCGGAACGGGTGCAGAAGTTGACGGACGAGACCATTGCCGAGATGGACAAGGTAGTCGCCGTTAAAGAAGCCGAAATTATGCAAGTCTAACTTCAGCCGACCTATCGAGGAGAATCGCCCCATGTCCAAACCGCGCCACATCGCCATCATCATGGATGGAAATGGCCGTTGGGCAAAGGCGAGGGGCCTGCCGAGGGCGGCGGGCCACAAGGCGGGCGTCGAGTCCCTGCGCGAGATCATCCGCGCGGCGGGCAAGATGGAAATTCCGTTCCTGACGCTGTTTGCCTTTTCGTCGGAGAACTGGTCGCGTCCGCGCTCGGAAGTCTCCGACCTGATGGGTTTGCTCAAATTGTTCATCCGCCGCGACCTGGCGGAACTCCACCGCGAGAATGTACGCGTCAGGATCATCGGCGAGCGGGACAATCTCGCCAAGGATATCGGCTCGCTGCTGGACGAGGCGGAAGCGCTGACGGCCGGGAATGCCGGCCTTACGCTTGTCATTGCCTTCAACTATGGCTCGCGCAACGAAATCGTCCGCGCGGTTCAGCGTCTGGTCGACGATGCGGGCAACGGGCTGATCAGCCGCGCCGATATCACCCCGGAGGCCATTTCGGCGCGTCTCGATACCTCCGACATGCCGGATCCCGACATGATCATCCGCACGAGCGGCGAGATGCGGCTGTCGAATTTCCTGCTCTGGCAGGCGGCCTATTCCGAATTCGTCTTTCTTCCGTGCTACTGGCCGGATTTTCGGCCGTCGCACCTGGCGGAGGCCATCGATACATTCCAGCTGCGGGAGCGCCGGTTTGGCGGCGTGACGGCCCAGGACATAGCCCTGTGACCCTTTGGGGAGAAGGCATGTCGAACCTGCAGAAGCGCATTCTCAGCGCAATTGTCCTGATCATCATCGCCATCGTGGCGACCTGGCTCGGCGGCTTCTTTTTCGGCCTTCTGGCCTGCGCCATCGGCCTCGGCGCGCATTATGAATGGCAGGGCATATCCCGCGGCCGCTCGTCGCCGCTGACGCGCGGGCTTGCCTGGACATTTCTCCTCGCAACGTTTCTCGTCCTGTTGTTCACCCAGAACGTCGTGGTGATGCTCGCGCTCATATTCGCCGGCGCGCTGCTCACCGCCTTTGCCGGCGGACGGTCGGAGGGCTTCTGGCCTGCGGCAGGCCTGGTCTATGCGGGCTTCCCGACCGTAGCGCTCGCCATGCTTCGCGGCGACAGCGGCGATGGGTTCGCGGCGATCCTGTTCCTGTTCGCCGTCGTCTGGGCGACCGATATCTTTGCCTATTTCAATGGCCGCGCCCTTGGCGGGCCCAAGCTCGCGCCGCGTTTCTCGCCGAACAAGACCTGGAGCGGCGCCATTGGCGGTGCGGCGGCGGGCGTTGCGGCGGGCGTGCTGTGCGCCTCCTTCATCACGCCGAGCGGCGGCCTGCCCATACCGCTGGTTGCGCTCGTCCTGTCGATCTTCGCGCAATTGGGCGATCTCGGCGAATCGTGGATGAAGCGGAAGTTCGGCGTAAAGGATTCCGGCGCACTCATTCCCGGTCACGGTGGCGTGATGGACCGCGTGGATGGGCTTGTCGCTGCTGCTGCATTGCTATACGTGATCGGTGCAATTCTGGTCTCGCCGGAAACGCCTTACGATATTCTTTTTTGACGGCCTCTATCCCATGGCACCGGGATAGTGCTGGGAGGATGATTTGACGGAACTGCTTCATACTCTGTTCGGTAGCCAGAGCCTCCTGGTCGGAACGATAGTACCATTCCTGATCGTGCTGACAGTCGTCGTCTTCGTGCATGAAATGGGGCATTATCTCGTCGGCCGCTGGTGCGGCATAGGCGTCAAGGCGTTTTCCATCGGCTTTGGGCCCGAGTTGATCGGCTTCAATGACCGCAGCGGCACGCGCTGGAAGCTGTCCGCCATTCCACTCGGCGGCTATGTCAAATTCGCCGGCGATGACGACGTTACCAGTTCCACCAGCAAGGATATCGGCGCGATGAGCGAGGCGGAGCGCAAGGTGGCCTTCCATACCCAGCCGGTATGGAAACGCGCCGCGACCGTCTTTGCCGGTCCCGCATTCAACATTTTGCTCACCGTCCTCATCTTCTCCGTGTTCTTTTCGCTCTATGGCAAGCGCGTGTCGGACCCGACCGTCGGCGAAGTGCGTCCGGGCGGACCGGCGGCAATGGCCGGTTTCCAGCCGGGCGACCGTTTCGTCAGTGTCGATGGCGCGCGGATCGAAACCTTTGCCGATGTGCAGCGGATCGTATCCGGCCGCGCCGGCGATCCCCTCGACTTCGTCGTGAACCGCAACGGCCAGGATGTGCGCCTGACGGCGACGCCGCAATTGACGGACCAGCAGGATGCGCTCGGCAATACCGTCAAGGTCGCCATTATCGGCGTTGCCACCAATGAAGCGGTCGGGAATTTCCGGCGCATCGAATACGGCCCTGTCGAATCGGTGGGGCAGGCGGTGCGCGAAAGCGGGTTCATCATCGCGCGCACCGGCCAGTTCTTCAGCCGGTTTTTCGCCGGGCGGGAAGATAAATGCCAGCTCGGCGGTCCGGTGAAGATCGCCACCATGGCCGGGCAGGCCGCCAGCCAGGGCATCGACTGGCTTATCCAGCTCACGGCGATGCTGTCGATCGGCATCGGCCTGCTGAACCTGTTTCCCCTGCCGCCTCTCGACGGAGGCCACCTCGTATTCTATGCTGCCGAGGCCGTGATCGGCCGTCCCGTAAAGCCCGTGGTGCAGGAAGTTTTCTTCCGGGCGGGCTTTTTCCTGGTGCTGGGATTCATGGGATTCGTGCTGTTCAACGACCTTTTCGCATGCTGACGTAGAATTTAATCATTAATGAAAATAAGGGCATTTCGGGGAATTTGGACAGGATCTGTTTACTATATGTGCCGATTGGCGTGGCACGGATGCCACTGTTTTGTGTGAAGTAAATAGATTTTAACCGTAAGCCTTGCGTGTATGTAAAAACCGGCTATGACGGTGTACGAGTAATGCTTAGTCCGGGATCTCGCCCGGGTACAACGAGAAACGAAGGTTCAGAAGGCCTATGGCGGCAAGTTCAAAATTCGTTGGTGCAGCGTCGGCGCTCGCCATTTCAGCGGCTCTGGTGAGTTCAGGCACAATCGTAACGACTGTCGCAGGCGTCACCGCCGCGCATGCAGCAACCGTCAGCCGCATCGAAGTGCGCGGCAATACGCGTGTGGATGCCCAGACCGTGCGGGACAATGTCGGCATCACGCCGGGCAAGCCCTTCTCCAATGCCGATATCGATGCCGCGACCAAGCGCCTGTTCGGTACGGGCCTGTTCAGCGACGTGCGCATCAGCCAGGCCGGCGGAGCGCTTATCGTCCAGGTTTCCGAGAACCAGGTCGTCAACCAGGTCATTTTCCAGGGCAACAAGAAGATCAAGGACCCGCAGCTTCAGAACGCCGTCCAGCTGAAGCCGCGCGCCGCCTTCGATCAGACGACGCTCGAAGCCGACACCGAAGCAGTCCGCGCCGCCTATCGCAATGTCGGCCGCAGCGATGCCACGGTCAATTCCCGCATCATGGATCTCGGCGAGGGCCGGGTTAATGTCGTCTTCGAGATCAATGAAGGCGACCGTACCAAGATTTCGAACATCACCTTTGTCGGCAACCAGGCCTTTGGCAGCCGTCGCCTGCGCGACGTGATCTCGACGAAGAAGTCCAATCCGCTGTCCTGGCTGACGCGCAATGACGTATATAGCGAAGACCGCCTTCGTGCCGACGAGGAATCGCTGCGTCGCTTCTACTACAATCGCGGCTATGCGGATTTCCGCGTTGTATCCTCCACGGCCGAGCTCGATCCCGCGACGAATGAGTATACGATCACCATCACGGTCGAAGAGGGTGATAAATATGCCTTCGGCGGCGTGAATATCGAAAGCTCGGTAGAGGGCGTCGATACGGCCCAGCTTCAAGGTCTGGTCGAGACCCGCGAGGGCGACACCTACAGCGCCAAGGAGATCGAGGATTCGATCCTCAAGGTTTCCGAGAAGGTTGCCGGCCAGGGTTATGCCTTCGCCAAGGTCGAGCCGCGCGGCGATCGCAATTTCGAGAATCGCACGATTTCGGTTACCTATGCCATCGATCAGGGCCCGCGCGCCTATGTGGAGCGCATCGAGATTCGCGGCAATGAAAAGACCCGCGACTTCGTCATCCGACGTGAGTTCGACGTCAGCGAAGGCGATGCCTTCAATCAGGTTCTGATCCAGCGCGCCAAGCGCCGTCTCGAGCGTCTTGAATTCTTCCAGACCGTCAATATCTCGACCGCTCCCGGCTCGCAGCCGGATCAGGTGGTCCTGGTCGTCGACGTCGTCGAGAAGGCAACGGGCGAGTTCTCCATCGGTGGCGGTTATACGACCGGTGGCGAGAATCCCGGCCCGACGGTTGAAGCCTCGATTACCGAGCGCAACTTCCTTGGCCGTGGCCAGTTTGTTCGCATCGGTGCCGGTGGCGGCCTCGACAACAACCGTACCTATTCGCTGTCGTTCACCGAACCTTACTTCCTCGGCCAGCGTATTTCCGCCGGCTTCGACATCTACAAGCGCCAGTCCGGCGTTCGCGACAAGTACGAGACCGATGTAACCGGCGCAACCATCCGCTTCGGCCTGCCGATCACGGAAGAGTTGACGGCTGGTCTGGCCTACAACATCACGCGCGAAGAATATGAGATCGACGAGGATGCGCTGAACGATGACGGCACGCCCGATCTCGACGAAATTTCACGTGCCTTCGCCGATGCGGCCGAAGACAGCCCGTGGGTCAAATCGTCGGTAAGCTGGTCGCTCACCTATAATTCCATCGACGATGTGAAGAACCCGCGCGACGGTATCTATGCCAAGTTCTACCAGGAATATGCTGGTATCGGCGGCGATGCCAACTTCCTGAAGACGACCTTCACCGGCAGCTACTACAAGACGCTGATGGATGAACTCGACGTGGTGGGCCTCGTTCGCATTGGCGGCGGTCACATTCAGGGCTTCGGCGACGATCTGCGCGTGTTCGATACGTTCAAGAACACCACGGATATGATCCGCGGCTTCAAGTATAATGGTATCGGTCCGCGCGATGCGAGCGTGCGTGACGACAAGGGCAGTTTCCTCGGTGGTAACACCTATTTCAATGCCACGGTCGAAACCCAGTTCCCGATGCCGGTCATTCCGGAGAGCATCGGCATTCGCGGTGCGCTCTTTGCCGACGCTGCCACGCTGTTCGGCAGCGATCTTGACGACGCCAAGAACAATGGCGACGACACCACCAAGATGGAATGGCGTGCTTCCGTCGGCGCCAGCATCATGTGGGCATCGCCTTTCGGACCACTTCGCTTCGACTATGCGGTGCCAGTCAAGAAGGTTGACGGCGATCAGGAGCAGAACTTCAATTTCGGCATGTCGAGCAAGTTCTGATAGATTGCTGACCTCCCGGGGTTCTCCCCGGGAGAGAAAGTTCGTCGATGGCCGATCCGATCTTTTATGATCCATTGCTGAATGTAACTGTTGGTCAGATCGCCGATCTGACCAATGGCGTTCTTGTGGACAGTTCCCTTGCCGAAAGGCCCGTTACGCGCCTGGCCTCGCTGTCACAATCGGGGCCGGATGCGGTCGTTTTCGTCGAAAGCAAGAAGCATGCGCAGGAACTCGGCAAGCTGAATGCCGCATGTGTGCTGTGTACCGAGGAAATCCGGCCGCTGATCCCCAAGAAGGTGGCGATCATCGTGACGCGTCATCCGCAGCAGGATTTCGCCGCTATCGGCCGGGCGCTTTATCCCAACGCCGTCAAGGCGCATTTGTGGACGGGCCAGACCGGCGTCTCGACCCATGCGATCATTCATGAATCGGCCGAAATCGAAGACGACGTCACGATAGAAGCCGGGGTCGTCATCGGCTCCAATGTTTCGATCGGCGCTGGAACGGTGATTGCGGCAAACGTGGTCATCGGCAATGGCTGCAAGATCGGCCGGGATTGCTACATCGGGCCGGGTAGCTCGATACAATATGCGTTTCTCGGCAACAGGGTGCTGCTTCACCCAGGGGTGAGGATCGGGCAGGACGGTTTCGGCTATGTCGCCGGACGGACGGGCCTTGCGAAGATGCCGCAGCTCGGCCGCGCCGTCGTGCAGGACGATGTGGAGATTGGCGCCAATACGACGATCGATCGGGGCGCTCTGGCCGATACGGTGATTGGCGAAGGCACCAAGATCGACAATCTCGTGCAGATTGCCCACAATGTGACGATCGGCCGGCATTGTGTCATTGCCGCGCAGTGCGGAATATCCGGCAGCGTCGTGCTTGGCGACTTGACGCGGCTTGGCGGCAGCGTGGGCATCAAGGATCATGTGAATATCGGTACGGGCGTGGAGATTGCCGCGGCCAGCGGTGTTATGAGCGACATTCCAGATGGCGAGCGTTGGGCCGGAGCCCCAGCGCAGCCACTCAAGCAGTGGTTCCGTGAAATCGCCAGCGTGCGCGCGATGACCCGGACCAAGAAGGAGAATAATTCAGATGAGTGAAAAAGAAAACGCAGATAGCCTCGGTGTAGCTGACATCCAGAAGCTGCTG
This sequence comes from Phyllobacterium sp. 21LDTY02-6, assembly GCF_023554255.2. Lineage (GTDB taxonomy): Bacteria > Pseudomonadota > Alphaproteobacteria > Rhizobiales > Rhizobiaceae > Phyllobacterium. Next base: position 1,015,669 of record NZ_JAMJWD020000001.1, read on the forward strand.
GCGAATCTGCCTCATCGTTATCCGTTTCTCCTGATCGATCGCATCGTCGATATCGATGGCGATACTTCCGCCACCGGTATCAAGAATGTGAGCATCAACGAGCCGCATTTCGCCGGGCATTTTCCCGAACTGCCGATCATGCCGGGTGTGCTGATCATCGAGGCCATGGCGCAGACGGCTGGTGCAATCGTGCTTTTCCACAATGGCAGCGGCAAGCCCGGCAAGGTCTTCTTCATGACGATCGACAATGCCAAGTTTCGCAAGCCCGTCGTGCCGGGTGACCAGCTGAAGCTGCGCGTGACGAAGATGAAGCAGCGCGGCAGCATCCATAAATATGCCTGCGTCGCCGAAGTGGATGGCGTCAAGGTCGCCGAGGCGGAAGTCGCGGCGATGGTCGGGTTCCCCGAAGAAGACGAGACGTCTTCCTGATGTCGGAAATCACTATTCATCCCTCCGCCATCATCGAAAAGGGGGCGGAGATTGGCGCTGGCGTCAGTATCGGCCCGTTCTGCCACGTCGGTGCGGATGCCGTCATCGGTGAAGGCTCGCGCCTCTTGAGCCATGTCGTCGTCATGGGCGCTACCAGCCTCGGCAGGAATGCGGTGGTCTATCCGAATGCCGTCCTTGGCGGCGAGCCGCAGAACACCAAGCACAAGGGTGGCCGCACGACGCTTGTCATCGGCGACAATTGCGTCATTCGCGAAGGCGTAACCATGCACCGCGGCACCGATGGCAGCCGTGGAGTGACGAGCGTCGGCGACAATTGCATGTTTCTCGCCTATTCCCATGTGGCGCATGATTGCATCATCGGCGATCATGTGACCTTCTCGAACAATGTCATGATCGGCGGCCATGTCACCGTCGGCAACAATGTGATCATCGGCGGCGGTGCCGGCATTCACCAGTTCGTCCGCATCGGCCACCATGCCTTCATCGGCGGTCTGGCGGCGCTGGCGAGCGATCTGGTGCCCTATGGCATGGCGATCGGCAATCACGCCTATCTCGGCGGGCTGAACATCATCGGCATGAAGCGCTCGGGAATGGCGCGCCCCGAAATCCACAATCTGCGCCACGCCGTGCGCATGTTGTTCGACCGCAGCAAGGCCATCAAGAGCCGGGCCGAGGATGTTCGTGCGGCGTTCCCTGGCTCCGCGGCCGTTGCCGATCTGATCGATTTCATTACCACTGACACCAAGCGCGCCTATTGTACGCCGCCGCTCGATTCGGGAATCGAGATCAGTGACAGCGAAGAGCGATAAAGCCCGGCCGACGCCAGCACCGCCCGTCATCACGGGCCGAACCGCGATCATTGCCGGAAATGGCTCGCTGCCGCTGGCGGTGGCTGACGGTTTGCGCCAGCGTGGCCAGAGCCCGTTCCTCATTGCCATCAAGGGCGAGGCCGATCCGGAGCTTCTGGCCCGGAAAGACGCTGAAATCTCCATTGTCGAACTCGGCGGCCTCATCCGGATATTGAAGGCGCATGATATCGCCAATGTGGTGCTGGCAGGCGGCGTGCGTCATCGCCCGGAATTCAGCGCGGCCCTGAAGCCCGGCAACGGCAATCTCTCGGCGCTTTTCCGGTTCTTGCGTGCGTTTCGGCTTGGCGATGACGGGTTGCTGCGTGCTGTCATCGCGACCATCGAGTCCTACGGGTTCCGCGTTGTCGGCGCGCATGAGATCGTTCCGGACATTCTGGCGCCCGCTGCCGGCGTTCTGACGCGCAAGAAGCCGGACCGCGAAGGCGGGGCGAATATCGCAGCGGCAAAAGTCGCGGCGCGGGCGATAGGGGCACTTGATATCGGCCAGGGCGCGGTGGCGATCGGCGGGCGCGTCGTTGCGCTCGAAGGCGTCGAGGGCACGGATGCGATGCTGCAGCGCGTGGCGGACCTGCGTTCCGCCCGGCGCATCAACCGGCAGGGCGGGGCGTTGGTGAAATGCGCCAAGCCGCAGCAGGAAGTGCGGGCCGATCTGCCCGCCATCGGTGTCAGCACGGTCGAGAACGCCGCGAAGGCCGGATTGTCGGGCATTGCCGTGGAGGCGGGCCGGACGCTCATTCTCGGCTACAGGGAGACGATTGCCGCGGCGAACGCTGCGGGGCTGTTCATTGAAACCTTCGACCAGGAGGCTGGATGATGAAGGCGGCACGTCCGTTGCGCATCGCCATTGTCGCGGGCGAGGAGTCGGGTGACCAGCTCGGCGCCGACCTTGTACGGGCGCTTCGCACGCAGCATGGCGGCGCCGTCGAACTGATGGGCGTCGGCGGCGATCATCTGCGCGAGCTTGGCCTCGACAGCCTGTTCGACCAGCAGGACATAGCACTGGTGGGACTGACCGCCGTCGTCAAGAAACTGCCGCAGCTGATCAGGCGTATCGGCCTCGTGGCAAACGCTATCGTTTCATGGAAACCTGATTGCCTCATCATCATCGACAGTCCGGATTTCACCCACCGCGTCGCCCGCAAGGTGCGTGCCGCGCACCCATCCATACCGATCGTCAATTACATCAGCCCCTCCGTCTGGGCGTGGCGGCCGGAGCGTGCCAAGGCGATGCGCGAATATATCGACCATGTTCTGGTCATCCTGCCTTTCGAGGTCGATGCTCTCAAGGAACTGGGCGGTCCGCCGGCGACCTATGTCGGGCACCGCCTCGTCTCCTACGCTCCATTGATGGAAGCCGCTGCCCATAATCGCGACCGGGAAGCCGGCATCGATAATCAGGACGCGCGGAACATCGTCGTCCTTCCGGGCTCGCGGCGTTCGGAAATCACCACGCTGGCGGCACCGTTCGGCGAGGCGGTGGACCTGCTGGCCGAGCGCGGCAACAATATCCGCGTCACCATACCCACGCTGCCAAAGGTGGAGCCCCTGGTACGGGAGTTGACGGCCAGCTGGAAGGTCCGCCCGGAAATCGTCGTTGGCGAGGCGGCGCGCCTCAAGGCGTTCAGCACTGCGGACGCGGCACTTGCCGCCTCGGGCACGGTTTCGCTCGAACTGGCGCTTGCACGCGTGCCGACCGTGCTGTCCTACAAGCCGGATTGGCTGGCGCGGACCTTCATCGCGCCGCGCATCAAGATCTGGAGCGCTGCGCTGCCCAATATCATCGCCGACGCACCTGTGGTCCCCGAATATTTCAACCAGTTCGTCCGTGCCGGCGTGCTGGCGCGCCAGATCGAGCAACTTATCAAGCCAGGGCTTCGGCGCAGGGCTCAATTGGAAAGTTTTGATGAGATCGCCCGGCTCATGCGCACCGAACGGCCGTCAGGCGAGCTGGCGGCCGGGAGAGTGCTGCAGCTGGTCCGGCGCTCCCCTGAAACGGATCAATAAAAAAGGCGCCTTTCGGCGCCTTTTTCCATCTGGAACGAGAACCGCTTATTTGCGGTCTTCGACATTCACATAATCGCGCTGCGTGGCGCCGGTATAGAGCTGACGCGGACGGCCGATCTTCTGCAGCGGGTCTTCGATCATCTCCTTCCACTGGGCGATCCAGCCGACGGTGCGTGCTACCGCGAAGAGAACGGTGAACATCGTGGTGGGGAAGCCGAGGGCCTTCAATGTGATGCCCGAATAGAAATCCACGTTCGGGTAAAGCTTCTTTTCGATGAAATATTCATCAGTTAGCGCAATGCGCTCAAGCTCCATGGCAACGTCAAGCAGCGGATCGTCCTTGATGCCCAGTTCGGCGAGGACTTCCTTCGTCGTCTGCTGCATGATCTTGGCGCGCGGATCGTAGTTCTTGTAGACGCGGTGACCAAAGCCCATGAGACGGAACGGATCGTTCTTGTCCTTGGCACGGGCGATATATTCCGGAATACGATCGACGGTGCCGATTTCGCCAAGCATGTTGAGCGCGGCTTCATTGGCGCCGCCATGCGCGGGACCCCACAGGCAGGCAATGCCGGCGGCAATACATGCGAAGGGGTTGGCGCCGGAGGAACCGGCGAGGCGGACAGTCGACGTCGAAGCGTTCTGCTCGTGATCGGCATGCAGGATGAAAATACGATCCATCGCCCGCGCGAGAACGGGGTTTGGAACATAATCCTCGCACGGCACGGCAAAGCACATGTGCAGGAAGTTGGTGGCGAAGTCGAGATTGTTCTTCGGGTAAACGAAGGGCTGGCCGATGTGGTATTTGTAGGCCATCGCGGCCAGGGTCGGGATCTTCGCGATCATGCGGATCGAAGCCACCATCCGCTGGTGCGGGTCGGAAATATCGGTGGAATCATGATAGAAGGCCGACAATGCGCCGACGCAGCCGACCATGACGGCCATGGGATGCGCATCGCGACGGAAACCGCTGAAGAAGCGCGTCATCTGCTCGTGCACCATGGTGTGGCGGGTGACGCGGAAGTCGAAATCGGCCTTCTGGCTCTTGGTCGGCAGTTCGCCGTAAAGCAGCAGATAGCAGGCTTCGAGGAAGTCGCCATGCTCGGCGAGCTGTTCGATCGGGTAGCCCCGATGCAACAACATGCCTTCATCGCCGTCGATATAGGTGATCTGGGATTCGCAGGACGCCGTCGATGTGAAACCGGGGTCGTAGGTGAAGGCTCCGGTGTTCTTGTACAATGTCCCAATGTCGACCACATCCGGCCCGATCGTACCCTTTTTTATGGGTAGCGCGAATTCGTGACCATTGAGGTCGATGTTGACGCTGTTTTCAGACATTGCCCTTCCTTTCTTGCTTCCAACTTGCGCTTGTTAAGCGCAAAAGCATTCATCCTCATTCGAGGTTCCAACATGATTTTTTCTGGCATTGCACCGTAACCGAAAGGTGCGATGTTGCAATGCAAAAATGTGCTGCTCGACCCCGCTATCCGGCTTTTATTTGATCATCGATTCGGCCAAGCGACTCCTCGCGCCCAAGCACGGCGAGAACGTCGAATACACCCGGCGACGTTGAGCGGCCGGTGAGGGCGGCCCGCAATGGCTGGGCGATCTTGCCGAGCTTCAAACCCGTTGCCTCGGCATGGACGCGTATGGCGGCATCGAGGGATTCGGCGTTCCAGTCATCCACCGACTGCAGCACCGGCAGCACGCCGGCGAGCACGGCGATACCATCGGCATTGAGCAGGCCGGATGCCTTTTCATCCATCCCGAGCGGCCGCTGCACGAACAGATAGCGAGCGCTGTCGGCGAGTTCCACAAGGGTCTTCGCCCTTTCCTTGAGACCCGGCATTGCGGCGACCAGCTGCTTGCGCGTCGTCTCGTTCAGGCGGGCCAGAATGTCCGCTCCGCCTTCCATTTCCGGCAGGATGTCGATCATGGCCTGGACCAGATATTCGTCGTCCGAGCTGCGCATATAATGACCGTTGATCGCCTCCAGCTTCTGGAAATCGAAGCGCGAGGCGCTGCGGTTGATGTCGGAGATCTCGAACCAGTCGATCATCTCCTGGTCGGACATGATCTCGTCATCGCCATGGCTCCAGCCGAGCCGCACCAGGTAATTGCGCAGCGCAGCCGGCAGATAGCCCATGGCCCGATAGGCCTCGACCCCGAGCGCGCCGTGGCGCTTCGAAAGTTTCGCGCCATCGGCCCCATGGATCATCGGAACGTGGCCCATGACGGGGATCGTCCATTCCATCGCATTGTAGATCACGGTCTGCCGTGCCGCATTGGTCAGGTGATCGTCGCCGCGGATGATATGCGTCACCCCCATGTCGTGATCGTCAACGACCACCGCGTGCATATAGGTGGGGCTCCCGTCGGAGCGCAGGATGATGAAATCATCGAGGTCCTTGTTCGGGAAACGCACTTCGCCCTGCACCTGGTCCTGGACGATGGTCTCGCCATCCTGGGGCGACTTGATACGGATCACCGGTTTGACGCCGGCAGGGGCCTCGCTCGGGTCGCGATCGCGCCAACGCCCGTCATAGCGGGGCGGACGACCTTCCGCGCGTGCCTTTTCGCGCATCTCTTCCAGTTCCTGCTGCGAAGCGTAGCAATAATAGGCCTTGCCGCGGGCGACCAGTTCTTCCGCCACCTCGCGGTGACGCGGCGCCCGCTCGAACTGCGATATGGCTTCGCCGTCCCAATCGAGGCCGAACCATTTCAGCCCGTCGAGGATCGCCGTGACTGCGGCCTCGGACGACCGTTCCCGATCGGTATCTTCAATGCGCAGGAGCATTTTACCGCCCGTATGCTTGGCATAGAGCCAGTTGAAGAGAGCCGTGCGAGCGCCGCCAATATGAAGAAAGCCCGTGGGAGAAGGGGCGAAACGGGTGACAACAGAAGATGACATAGGGTCTCCAGATACGCCCGGCTATTAGCCGAACGTCCAATCGATTTGATTTGGCGTTGATGTACCATAGCAGCGCCGTGGTGCAAGTGTATTGGCAGAATTGGCGCTAAATGGACAAGCTGGCAGACCTCATCCGTAGCCGGCACGAATCAGGGCTGGCGCCGCCGTCATCTGGAAACCTCCCGGTCCCGGATACCGAACGCAGGGCGGCGAGGCCAGCCATTGCGCGCGGCATGGCCGCCGGCCTCGCCCTGGCGGCTGAACGCGGCCGCCACGCTGCATCAGTCGCCTTGCGCCACGAGGCAGCGCGCGGCACGACATTCCTGCTGCTTCCGGTTTTCGCGGGCACGGGATCGGTGCTTTATTTCACGGCAGCGGCAGAACCGCGATTGAGTTCGGCGATCTTCGGACTGGTGCTGCTCGGCGCGCTGAGATGGATGGCTGCCGATCGGCCGCTGCTCAGGCTTGCGGTGACATTCGCCCTTGCGCTCGTTGCCGGCATGGCGTTCGCCAAGATCGAAACCATACTCGCCAATACGCCGATGCTTGGATCCGACGTGACGACGGAGGTGACCGGCCGAGTATTGACTATGGCGAGGAACGCCAAGGGCGGCGTGAGGGTCGTGCTCGACGTGATCGATACGGCCAAGCCAAAATTGCGTTTTCCGCCATCCCGTATCGCCGTCTCGGCCAGAAAGCTTCCGGCCGGTCTCGGTGTTGGCGATGGCCTTGGGGCGCGCATCCATCTGCGCTCGCCTTCGGGGCCATCCCGCCCCGACAATTACGATTTCGCGTTCAACAACTATTATCGTGGTATCGGCGCCAACGGTTTCGTGCTCGGCATGGCGCATCGGCGCATCTTGCCGCCGAAACCCGGCCTCGTGGCCTGGGCTCTGAGCAGCATCGAGTCGATGCGGCAGCGGCTGACCCAGCATATCCAGCACCGCATCCCAGGCGAGGCAGGGGATATCGCCGCCTCGCTGATAACCGGCCAGCGCGACGGCATCAGCGACAAGACCAACAATGCGCTTCGCCTCAGCGGCCTGTCGCATATCCTGTCGATATCCGGCTTCCACATGGCGCTTGTCGCCGTGACCATCATGGCGACGCTGAGGGCCAGCCTGGCGCTGTTTCCGGGGGTGGCAGCCCGCTATCCGGTGAAGAAATTCGCGGCCGCCACTGCGCTCGCCGGCAGCGCCTTCTATCTGCTCCTGTCGGGCGCCGACGTCGCGGCACAGCGCAGTTTCATCATGCTCTCGATCATGCTGCTGGCGGTGCTTGTCGACCGTGCCGCGCTGTCGATGCGCAATCTCGCCCTGGCCGCCATGGTCACGATCGCGCTGGCGCCGCACGAAATCATGGGACCGAGCTTCCAGATGTCCTATTCGGCGACGGCGGCGCTGATTGCCTTCTACGGCTGGTGGGGAAGCCGCAGGGCAAAGCGCCGGGGGCGTCCGGCGGGGGCGGCGGGGCGCGCACTGGAAGCGGTGGCGCAGTATGTCATTGGGATCGCGTTGACCTCGCTGGTCGCTGGGGCGGCGAGTTCGATCTTCGCCGCCTATCACTTCAACAATACGGCGCCGCTCGGGCTCATCGGCAACGCGCTGGCGCTGCCGGTGATTTCAACGCTCGTCATTCCATTCGGCGTCATCGGTCTCATGGCAATGCCATTCGATCTCGACGGGTTTTTCTTCGGCATCATGGAGCGCGGCATCGATATGGTCATCATGGTCGCCGAAATGGTCTCAGGCCACTCTCCGCCGGGCAATTTCGGTCTCGTCCCCCGCCAAAGCCTGATCCTCGCCTGCCTCGGCCTGATCATATTGCTGTTTCCGGCGACGCGTCTGCGCCTGTTCGCCTTGCCGCTCTTTGCAGCGGCCGCAGCCCTGGCAGTCTGGACGCCGCCGCCGGAGATCATGATCTCCGAGAATGCGAGCCTTGTGGCGCTGCGCGCGACCGACGGCCGCCTTGCCGTCAACAGGGCAGGCGCGGAAAGCTTTACGCTCAAGAACTGGCAACAGGCCCATGCCGCATCGGCCGTGATCGTTCCGGCCAAACCAGCCGTGGCAGCGGAGGACACGCAGTTCGAGTGCAACGCAGAGTTATGCCTCGCAAGGGAGCCGCGATATGGCGCCGTGGTGGCGCATGTCCGTTCGGCCGAGGCCATGGCGGCCGCTTGCATGGAAAGCGATATCATGGTGCTGGCCTTCGCCGGCCCCTATCGCTCTTGCGAGGTGAAGAATGCGCCCATCACCGTAACGCGGCAGCAATTGGCGCTCTTTGGCGCAGCGACCATCAAGCTTCGGCCAGCGCCCGAGTTTCAGCCAATGCCGGCAATCAAACGATCGACGGAAGATCGTCGCCAATCGACCGAACCCACCCGGGGAGCGATCGCCGCAGCAGCGCCGGGTTTTTTCGCATCGATAGAGTATGCGATAGGGCGGCCCATCCGGCCATGGAACAATTATCGAATTCATTCGCGGGCGGCACGCAATATCGCGGAGCGTCCGCGCCCGCCGAAACGCCCGCCTGTACAGGCTGTGGTCAGTACCGCCGAATGAGCCCGACGAGCTTGCCCTGAACCTGAACCCGATCAGGGCCGAAAATTCGCGTCTCATAGGCAGGATTCGCAGCTTCGAGTGCAATCGACGCGCCCTTGCGACGGAAGCGCTTCAGCGTTGCCTCCTCATCATCGACGAGGGCCACGACGATCTCGCCGGGATTTGCGGTGTTGCCGCGCCGTATGACGACGGTATCGCCGTCGAAAATCCCCGCCTCGATCATCGAGTCACCCTTGACCTCAAGGGCATAATGCTCGCCATTGCCGATCATGTCGGGCGGCAGCGTCAGCATGCTCGTCTGGTTCTGGATGGCCGCGATCGGCACACCGGCCGCGATGCGTCCCATGACCGGAATGCTGACCATATTGGCCGCGATATTGCCGATGTCCGGCGCGGGTTGCGGCGCAGGGGCGGTGCGGCCAAGGCTGCCCTCGATCACGCTCGGCGAGAATTTGCGCTGGGCGTTCAGTCCCGGAGCGATCGAATCAGGAAGGCGGATCACTTCGAGCGCCCGCGCCCTGTTGGCAAGGCGGCGAATGAAGCCGCGCTCCTCGAGCGCCGAGATCAGCCGATGAATCCCGGATTTCGACGCAAGGTCGAGCGCATCCTTCATTTCATCGAAGGAAGGGGGGATGCCCGTTTCCTTCAGACGATCATGTATGAACAGCAGTAGTTCATGTTGCTTGCGCGTGAGCATTTGGCGATCCTCCACCAGGGAATCGGAAAAACAAAACCAGAACAAACACTATATGTTCCAGTTGTGTTCCACAAGGATTAATATGTGGTTGAAAAAGCCCAGGTGGCGGAAATTTAAATGGAACGCCATGGCGATAGGACATTTTTCGCTACTTTTGGCGAAGCATCATACCTTCGCAGCATGTTCCATAGCCTGCTAACGGACGGGTGGCCCGCTCGATTGGCGCAGGATCAGCTCGACCGGCCAGACTTCCTGCATCGCTGTCACGGCGGCGCCGTCGAGCTGCAACATCAGCATCTCGGCGATCCTCGTTCCGGCAGCGCGGATCGATGAGCGGGTCGTCGTCATGGATGGCACCATGTTGCTGGCATTGAGATAGGGGAAGACGTCATCATGGGCGATGAGGGAAACCTGCTTTCCGACCTGGTAGCCCTTGGCGCGTATGGCGCGTGAAACGCCCAGCGCAGTCATCATCGATCCTGCGATAATGCCGGTCGGCTGCGGTTCACAGGAGAGGAGGCGCAGCGTTTCGGCGAAACCGATGTCGTCGGAAAACCTGTCATGAATGATGAGGCGTTCATCGATGGGCAGGCCGCGCTCCAGATGCGCCTGCCGGTATCCGAGTTCGCGATGTTCGGAGAAGGTGAAGCCCTTGAGGCCATCGATCATGGCAATGTGGCGGTGGCCGAGATCGAGCAGATGCGAGGCCGCCTGGTAGAAAGCGCCCTGATTGTCGATGTCGAGCCAGGAATGGGGAACGTCTGCTTCCGTCCTGCCGTGCAGCACGAAGGGAAAGCCGGCCTTGGCCAGCATGGTTATCCGCTCGTCCACGAGTGCGGGGTGCGAAACGATGATGGCATCGACGCGTTTGCTCGAAATCAGGCGCTTATAGACCGAGATCTCGTCATTGTTGATCAGCGGGCTGATCAGGAAATCGATCTCATGGGCGGAGAGGCGTTCGGCCAGGCCGGCCAGGAATTCGGCGGTGTGCGGTCCGAATCTCTGGCTGGAATCGGCCGGAATGATGATTCCGATGGCGCCGACCCGGCCCATCGCCAGCCGGCGCGCATTGGCGTTGGCGGTGTATCCGTGCTGCAGGGCAGCCCTCGTCACGCGCTCGCGCGTCGCCTCGCTGACTTCCGGGTAGCCGTTCAATGCGCGGCTGACGGTGGTCTGGGACAGTCCCAGCCGTTCAGCCAATTCCTTGAGGTTCATATGATCGTTCCGACATTTCCATTGCGACGACTGGCCATTGCGACGACTGGCATACAACGCCAGATTGAATAAAATCCAAAGCGCTATAAAGCAATTATGTTGACAAATTCTCTGTTGCACAAGGTGATTTTGCGGTATCTTGACATTGTGGACCTTATTTGACACTTATTTTCCAAAGCGCTTTGGGAGGGATCCGGGCGCTACTGGAGGAGGGGCGCCGCTGATGTGGCGCCATTGAACGAGGAGGAGGAATTATGAAGCTTGGATCATTTCTCGCCGGGGCGCTGGTGACGGCTCTTTTGAGTTCGGGCGCCTATGCGGCCAATCTGTCCATCGTGTCCGGCGATACGGGTAATGGGCGCGAGTTCCTGCGCAGCCAGCTCGACCGCTTCGAAAAGGAGACGGGCAACAAGGTCCAGATCGTCGCGATGCCCGCCAATAGTTCCGATCAGTTCGGCCAGTATCGGCTGTGGCTGGCGGCCGGCAATACCGATATCGACGTCTATCGCACCGACGTCATCTGGGCGCCGCAGCTGGCAGAGCAGTTTCTCGACCTGACCGACGCCTTCAAGGACGTGATCGGACAGCACTTCCCATCCGTCATCGAGAGCCAGACCGTCGATGGCAAGCTGGTGGCCATGCCGATGTATACGGATGCGCCGGCGCTCTATTACCGCAAGGACCTCCTCGAAAAGTACAAGAAGCCGGTGCCGAAGACCTGGGACGAGATGGCTGCGACCGCCAAGGAAATACAGGATGGCGAGCGGGCCGCCGGCAACAAGGGAATGTTCGGCTATGTATTCCAGGGCAATGCCTATGAGGGGCTGACCTGCAATGCGCTTGAATGGATCAAGTCTTCGGGTGGCGGTCAGATCATCGAGACCGATGGCACCATCTCGATCAACAATCCGGACGCAGCGGCAGCCGTCGACCGCGCCAAGGGCTGGATCGATACGATCAGTCCGCGTGGCGCGCTCGCCTATACCGAGGAAGAAAGTCGCGGTGTCTGGCAGACCGGCAATTCCGTGTTCATGCGCAACTGGCCCTATGCCTATGCGCTGGGCAATGGCCCGGACAGCGCAATCAAGGGCAAGTTCGACGTGGCGCCCCTGCCGGCCGGCAAGGAAGGAGCGTCGTCCGCAGCCGCGCTTGGCGGCTGGAACATAGCAGTTTCCAAGTACAGCAAGTCGCCGGAAGAGGCGATCAAGCTGGTGAAGTTCCTTTCGGCGCCCGAGCAGCAGAAGGAGCGGGCCATAGCGCTCTCAAATCTTCCCACCATCAAGGCGCTCTATGACGACAAGGAAATCATCGCCGCGCAGCCATTGATCAGCAATTGGAAGCCGGTGTTCGAAACGGCCGTGCCGCGTCCGTCGGCTCCAACCAAGGTCAAATATAACGAGGTCTCGTCGATGTTCTGGAGCGCGGTCCACGACACGCTGTCGGGCAATGGTACCGCAGCCGAAAACCTCGAACTGCTCGAGGCAAAACTGGCGGAACTTCAGGGCGGTAGCTGGTAGTCGTGCCAGCAAAGGGCGTGGCGCGAATGATTTCACAACCTCCTGAAAATCATTCGCGCCGACGCCTGACGATATGTCGATCAACCGGGGACTGCGCATATGACTGCACCGACCATGCGCTCTGAATTGGCCATGCGCTCCGAACTATTGCGGCAACGCGCGCGGGCCGCACAATTATTCCTGATACCGATGATCGTCGCGCTGATCGTGGTCGCAGGCTGGCCTCTCATCCGCACCATCTATTTCTCCTTTACCGACGCCTCCCTCACCAATATGGGCGCCGCCAAATGGGTCGGCTTCAAGAACTATTTTTCGTGGATTCAGCTGAAGAGCGGGCGCACCATCTATTCCGGCCTGCTGGTCGATCCGGCCTGGTGGAATGCCGTCTGGAATACGGTGCGATTCAGCATTCTTTCGGTGGCGCTGGAGGCATTTTTCGGGATGGTCATCGCCCTCGTGCTCAACGCCGATTTCAAGGGCAGGGGCCTCGTCCGTGCCGCGATACTGATACCTTGGGCGATACCGACCATCGTTTCCGCCCGCATGTGGGGCTGGATGCTGAACGACCAGTTCGGCATTCTCAACGATCTCTTCATCCGCCTCGGCCTGATCAGCGCGCCGATCGCCTGGACCGCCAGCGCGGACACGGCGATGATCGCGGTGCTGATCGTCGATGTGTGGAAGACCACGCCATTCATGGCGCTGCTGATCCTCGCCGGCCTGCAGATGATCCCGCAGGACATATATGAGGCGGCGCGCATCGATGGCGTTCATCCGGTGAAGCAGTTCTTCCGCATCACCCTGCCGCTGGTCAGGCCGGCGCTGATGGTCGCCATCATCTTCCGCCTGCTCGACGCGATGCGGATATTCGACCTGATCTATGTCCTGACGCCGAACAGTGCGCAGACCAAGACCATGTCGGTACTCGCGCGCGAAAATCTGATCGAGTTCGACAAATTCGCCTATGGCTCGGCCCAATCGACATTGCTGTTCGTCATCATTGCCTTGATGACGATCGCTGCGATCTGGCTCGGCCGTGTGCGCCTCGATGGAGGGGAACGCTGATGCCAGCACTCGTCAAGCAAACGGCATTCTACGCTCTGGTGGCGATCATCGTGCTGTTTTCGGTGTTCCCGTTCTACTATGCGATCATAACGAGCTTCAAAACCGGGAATTCGTTGTTCACTATCTCCTATCTGCCCACGAGCTTCTCCCTGGCCAATTATGTCTCGGTGATCGAGGCCGGCAGTTTCACCCGCAACCTGTTGAATTCGGTCATCGTTTCGAGCCTCGTCGTGATGCTGTCGCTGCTGATCGCCATAACGGCGTCATTCGCGCTGGCGAGGGTAAGGTTTCGCGGGCGCTCGCTGCTGCTCCTGACCATCCTTTCGGTTTCGATGTTCCCGCAGATCGCCGTTCTCGCCGGCCTGTTCGAAGTCATCCGGCTGCTCGGCCTCTATAATACGCTGTGGGGCCTGATCTTCTCCTATACGATCTTCACGCTGCCCTTTACCGTCTGGGTACTCACCACCTTCATGAGAGACCTTCCGGTCGAGATCGAAGAGGCGGCGATCGTCGATGGGGCCACGCCCTGGGTGATCATCACGAAAGTGTTCCTGCCGCTGATGTGGCCCGCAATGGTGACCACGGGCCTGCTGGCATTCATTGCCGCCTGGAACGAGTTCCTGTTCGCGCTGACATTCACCTCGTCGACCGAGACGCGGACGGTGCCGGTGATCATAGCGCTTCTGACCGGAAACAGCGCCCATGAAGTGCCCTGGGGTGCGATCATGGCGGCCTCGGTCATCGTGACCGTACCGCTGGTCGTTCTCGTTCTCATTTTTCAACGCAAGATCATTTCCGGTCTTACCGCCGGCGGCGTCAAAGGCTGAGGAGTTTCAAATGACGACAATACGATTGAAAGAGCTTCGCAAGTCCTTCGGCAATTTCGATGTCATCAAGGGTGTCAATCTCGAGATAAACCCTTGCGAATTCATGGTGTTCGTTGGTCCATCCGGGTGCGGCAAGTCCACATTGCTGCGCCTGATCTCCGGGCTGGAGGACATTACTTCCGGCACGCTGTCATTCGACGACAAGGTCGTGAACAGCCTCACGCCGTCCCAGCGCGGCATCGCAATGGTGTTCCAGTCCTACGCGCTCTATCCGCATATGACCGTCTACGACAACATGGCGTTCGGGCTGAAACTCGCCAAGGGCGGCGCGGACGAGATCAGGAAGCGTGTCAACGAAGCGGCCGAAATGCTGCAGATCACCGAATATCTGGACCGCCTGCCCAAGCAGCTTTCCGGCGGCCAGCGCCAGCGCGTCGCAATCGGACGCGCCATCGTCCGAGATCCCAAGGTGTTCCTTTTCGACGAGCCGCTGTCCAATCTCGATGCGGCGCTTCGTGTCGCGACCCGTCTTGAAATCGCCAAGCTCCACGCCAAAATGCACGAGACGACCATGATCTATGTGACGCATGATCAGGTGGAGGCCATGACGTTGGCCGATCGGATCTGTGTGTTGCGGGATGGCAATGTGGAGCAGGTCGGCACGCCGCTGGAGCTGTATGAAAAGCCCCAGTCTACTTTCGTCGCCGGATTCATAGGGTCCCCAAAGATGAACTTTCTGACCGGGAAATTCGCTGAAGCCTACAAGGCCGATACGCTGGGCGTTCGCCCGGAGCACCTGCAGATCGTGGAGAAGGCGGGCCGATGGCAGGGCAAGCTGCTGCTTTCGGAGAATCTCGGCTCGGAAAGCTATCTCTACATCGATATCGGAGCACAGGAGCCACTTGTCGTTCGCCAGGACGGCACCGCGCGGCACCAGCCGGGCGAAGCGCTCCATGTTTCGCCGATAAATGACAATGTTCACCGTTTCGACAAGGCGGGAAAACCCGCCTGAGACCGAAGCTAGATTGAAAACAGCCTGAGACAAGGAAACAGCCATGCCTATTCGTACGCTCGTTTGGGGCGAGAACGTTCACGAGCACATCAACAAGACCGTCGCCGACATCTATCCGGAGGGCATGCACAATCAGATCGCCAAGCTGCTGCGTTCCGACACGAACATCGAGGTCCGGACGGCGACGCTTCAGGAGCCGGAGCATGGTTTGACCGAAAAGGCCCTGGAAGAGACCGACGTGCTGGTCTGGTGGGGTCACCGGGCGCATGGCGATGTGGCCGACGAAGTCGTCGAGCGCGTGGCAAAGCGGGTCTGGGAAGGCATGGGACTCATCGTCCTCCATTCGGGGCATTTCTCCAAGATATTCAAGCGGCTGATGGGATCGCCCTGCGCCTTGAACTGGCGCGAGGCCGGCGAGCGGGAGCGACTTTGGGTGGTCAATCCGGGACACCCGATCGCGCGCGGCCTGCCGGCTTTCTTCGAGCTCGAGAACGAGGAAATGTATGGCGAGCCGTTTTCGGTGCCGGAACCGCTAGAGACCGTATTCGTTTCATGGTTTCAGGGCGGCGAGGTTTTCCGCTCGGGTTTGACCTACCGCAAGGGCGCGGGGAATGTCTTCTACTTCCGTCCCGGCCACGAGACCTACCCGACCTATCACGACGAGACGGTGGGTCTGGTGCTGAGAAATGCGGTGAACTGGGCCTATTCTCCGGCGCGATTCCCGAATATCACCACCGCGCCGAACGTGCCCGTCGAGAAGGCGCTGGAGCCCATAGAGCTACGGGGGGAAAGCTTGCACAAACAGGGCGAGGAGGGCTTCCGCTAAGGAGCACTGAAGAATGCGATATGTTTTCGTGCAGCCGGCCGCTGGCCGCGATATCTTTGAAGGACGACGCGCATGCGCTTATTGATCCTGGGAACCGGTCACATGGCCAATACCCACGCCCGGAATTTCGTTGCGATCGAGGGCGTTACGCTCGCCGGCGCGGTCGATGTCGATCGTGCCCGGGCGGAAGCATTCCGCGACAAATATGGCTTCGAACATGCCTTCACGTCGCTGGAGGATGCGCTGGAGTGGAATGATTTCGATGCGGTCGCCAATGTCACTCCCGACAGTGCGCATCATCCGACGACCATTGCCTGTCTTCGCGCCGGCAAGCACGTGTTCTGCGAAAAGCCGCTTGCGACGAATTTCATGGATGCGATGGAAATGGCCGAGATGGCCGAGCGCAACAACCTCGTCGGCATGGTCAACCTGACCTACAGGAACGTTGCCCAGCTGCAGGCGGCGCGAATGCTGGTGACGAGCGGTCAGATCGGCAATATTCGCCATATCGAGGCGTCCTATCTGCAGAGCTGGCTCGTTTCGAAGGTCTGGGGCGATTGGCGGACGGAGAGCCAATGGCTGTGGCGCCTGTCGAAGCAGCACGGGTCCAATGGGACGCTGGGGGATGTCGGCGTCCATATTCTCGACTTTGTCGTCTACGCGACCGATACGGAGATCGATGAGGTCTTCTGCCGGCTGAAGGCCTTCGACAAGGCGGATGGCAATCGCATCGGCGAATATGTGCTGGATGCCAATGACAGTTTCACCATGTCGGTGAGCTTCACCAATGGCGCCCTCGGCGTCGTTCACTCAAGCCGCTGGGCGACGGGCCATGTCAATGAGCTGCGCCTGCGTGTCTATGGCGACAAGGGCTCGATGGAAATCCAGCATCGCCATGACGGTTCCAAGCTCTTCGTCTGCCTGGGCGAAGACATCGAAACCGCGACCTGGAAGGAAATCGAGGTAGAAGCCGTATCCACCAACTACCAGCGCTTCGTCGAGGCCGTAGGGCAGGGGCGTACGCTGGAACCGTCCTTCAGGCATGCCGCCAAGCTGCAGAAGGCGATCGACCTCGCCACGATCACCGAGATCGACCGCAGGGAGCACAAGCTCGAGGAAAACCTCATTCAACCTCGGAGCGTAGCATCATAACCCGGCATTGATCGCCCGCCTGCAAGGCGGGCGCCGCCGGCGCGCGCACGATAACGCCATTGGCGTCGGCGAGGAATTTGAGCATCGACGAATCCTGCACGGCAAAGGGCGTTGCCGTCAGGGTGCCGTGTGGCCCCCGCGCTATCCGCGCGCGAACGTAATCCTGGCGCTGGTCGTTGGCCGGCATGTCGCTTGCCACGATAGCTGGGCGCAATTCTGGCTCGTATGGCAGGCCCAGCATCTTCCGCAGCAGCGGCACGAGAAAAACATGCGCGCAGATGAGGCTCGACACCGGGTTGCCCGGCAGGCCGAGCACATTCATCGGTCCAAGCCGGCCGAACATCAGCGGCTTGCCCGGCCGCAGCGCGATCTTCCAGAAATCGAGTTCCAGCCCCTTGGATGCCAGGGCTGGCTGCACGAGGTCATGATCGCCTACCGAAGCGCCGCCGAGCGTGATCAGGATATCGGCCCGCGCAGCCACGGCGCGATCGATCGCATTGCTGAGCGCATCGAGATTGTCCTCGGCAATGCCGAGATCGATGGTGACCGCGCCGGCCAAGCGGGCGATTTCCGCCACGCCGAAGCTGTTCGAGGCAATGATCTGGTCCGCGCGCGGCGCCTGGCCGGGTTCGACCAACTCGTCCCCGGTCGCAAGTATCGCAACAATGGGTCGGCGCCGAACGGCCAGTTGCGCATGGTTCGCCGATGCGGCCAGCGCGAGGGCCGCCGGGTCGAGCAAGCGGCCGGCGGCAAGCAGCAGGTCGCCTTCATTGAAGTCCAGGCCGGCGCGGCGGATGTTCTTTCCGGTGAGGATCGGCTGCAATATCTCGACTTCGCCGGCGCGGGCGACGGTATTCTCCTGGATGACGACGCTATCGGCGCCGATGGGTACGGGCGCGCCGGTAAATATCCGTACGGCTTCGCCAGCCACCAATTCGCCTGAAAAACCATGGCCGGCGGCGGATTGTCCCGCCAGCTTGAGTTTGACCGGCGCATTTTCGACATCGGCGGCGCGCACGGCATAGCCATCCATGGCGGAAGCTGCGAAGGGTGGTTGCTGGCGTTGAGCGTAGAGGTTGTCGGCCAGAACCCGACCGCCGGCCTCGGCAAGCGCGACCAGTTCAGTCCCGGCCTCGGCGGCCGCTTCCATGATCCGCCGCAGGGCTTCGTCTACGGGAAGGAGCCCGCTCATGGCGTCCCGGAATTGCCGGTTTCGGCGTTCCAGTCGCCCGATTTGCCGCCGCTCTTGTGCAAAAGGCGAACATTCTCGATCACCATGGCCTTATCGACTGCCTTGGCCATGTCGTAGAGGGTGAGGCAGGCGATGGAGACGGCCGTCAGCGCTTCCATCTCGACGCCAGTCTTGCCGTTGAGCTTCACGGTAGCAACGACGCGGAGACCCGGGAGATTTTCATCGGCATCGATCTCGACCGCGATCTTGCTCAACAGCAGCGGATGGCAGAGCGGAATGAGGTCATGCGTCTTCTTGGCCGCCATGATGCCGGCGATTCGCGCCGTTCCGATCACGTCGCCCTTGGCGGCATTTCCCTTGCGGATGAGATCGAGCGTCTCAGCCTGCATCCGCACGAAACCTTCGGCGATGGCGGTGCGGCTGGTTTCGGATTTGTCACCGACATCCACCATATTGGCGCTGCCCTCAGCGCCGAGATGGGTGAGCCCGGTGCCGGTCATGGCGTGTCGCCAAAAAGCAGCGCCCGGGTGGCGGCGGCGACGTCCTGCTGCCGCATGAGGCTTTCGCCGACGAGGAAGGTGCCGATATTGGATCGGGCGAGGCGCTGGCAGTCGTCATGGGTAAAAATCCCGCTCTCGCCAACGAGAAGCCTGCTTTCCGGCACCATGCGCGAAAGCCGCTCGGAAACGGCAAGGTTTACCTCGAAAGTGCGCAAATTGCGGTTGTTTATGCCCAGAAGCGGCGATTCGAGCTTCAGGGCGCGCTCCATTTCCGCTTCGTCGTGAACTTCGACGAGCGCATCCATGCCGAGCGAAAATGCGGTCTGTTCCAGTTCGGCGGCAAGCGCATCATCCACGCAGGCCATGATGATCAGGATGCAATCCGCTCCCCAGGCGCGCGCCTCGTGGACCTGGTAGGGGTCGAACAGGAAGTCCTTGCGCAGCGCCGGCAGGTTCGTGGCGGCGCGGGCGTCATGAAGAAATTCGGGAGCTCCCTGAAACGATGGCTGGTCGGTCAGCACCGACAGGCAGGCGGCACCGCCAAGCTCATAGGCCTTCGCCAAGCTCGGCGGATCGAAATCCGGACGGATCAGCCCCTTGGAAGGACTTGCCTTCTTGATTTCGGCGATAAGCGCGAATTGGCCGTTCTCGCGCTTGCGGCGCAAGGCGTCGAGAAATCCGCGCGGGGCGTCATTCTGCGCAATCTGCGCCTGCAGCATCTCCAGGCTTGTCGCGGCCTTCGCGGCGGCGATCTCTTCGCGCTTGTAAGCTTCGATCTTGCGCAGGATATCGGCCATGTCAGATGTCCGTCTCATTGGAAATGTGGACGAGCTTCCGCAAAACGCTGCGCGCCGCGCCGCTGTCGATGGAATGGGCCGCCTGCTCGATGCCGGCTTTAAGGTCCGGTGCAGCGCCGGCGATGACAAGGCCGGCGGCGGCGTTGAACAGGGTGATGTCGCGATAGGCGCCGTGGGCGCCATCCAGTACGGAAAGCAGCGACACGGCATTCTCGTCCGCCGAGCCGCCTTTCAGGTCCTGGGGCTCGACGCGTCGAAGCCCGAACGCTTCCGGCTCGATTTCGAAGCTGCGGACTTCACCGTTTTCGAGTGCGGCAACCTTGGTGATACCTGCCGTGGTGATCTCGTCGAGACCGTCGCCATGCACCACCCAGACCGATTCCGATCCGATTTTCTTGAGCACATGGGCAATGGGTTCGACCCATTCCGGCGCAAAAACGCCGACCAATTGCCGCTTTACACCGGCCGGATTGGTCAGAGGGCCGAGAAGATTGAAGATGGTCCGCGTACCAAGCTCGACGCGCGCGGGGCCGACATGCTTCATCGCAGGATGATGGACCGGAGCAAACATGAAGCCGATGCCGGCCTGATCCACGCAACGGGCGATGTGGTCGGGGCCGATCTCGATGTTGATCCCGAGAGCCGCGAGCGTGTCCGCGGCGCCGGATCTGGACGAGAGCGCGCGATTGCCATGTTTCGCCACGGGAACGCCGGCGCCCGCGGCCACGAAGGCAGCACAGGTCGACACATTGTAGGAGCCGGACTGGTCGCCGCCCGTGCCGACGATATCGATCGCATCGACGCCGATATTGACCGGCAGCATCTTCGATCGCATGGCCGAAACCGCGCCGGTGATCTCGTCGATGTTCTCGCCCCGCACGCGCAATGCCATCAGCAGGCCGCCGATCTGCGCCGGCGTGGCCTCTCCCGACATCATGATGTCGAAAGCCTGCACGGCTTCATCCTGCGACAATGCTTTGCCGGACGCTGCGATCCCGATGAAACGCTTCAGCTCAGCCATGTCATATCCTAACGGGAAAGCGCCTGGTTGATGACGGTCGGGTTGACTGTCACGGGGTAAACGGTCTGCAACTGGGCGACCAGCTGGTCGAGGAGATCGTCGGCGAGGCGGTTGCCGGAGGAATCGCGTTCAGCCGTCGAAAGTGTCTCCGGACCCGTATTGGCGGGCTCGATCACCTCGGTGACCTTGAATATGAGCTTCGAACCATCCGAGGCGGATTCCGTCAGTCCAACCAGACCCTGCGGCCCGTCGAATACGGAATCGACGCCGCCAAGGCCAAGATCGGTATCCTGGCTGCCGCGCGTGATACCGCGCTTGGTCTCCTTGGTGAACTTGAACTCGCCGGCAATTGCATCGAGCGTGGTTCCCTCGGCGACGCGCTTGCGCACTTCCTCGGCCTTCTGGTTCAGCTGCTTTTCCTGCTCTGCGATCTTCCAATTGGCGATCACGCGGTCCTTCACTTCTTCCAGCGGCCGCTCGCGGGCAGGGATGACGCTATCGACATCATACCAGAGATAGCTGTTCGAACCGAGGCTGAGCGGTTCATTGTCAAACCCGACATCGGCCTGAAATACCGCCGCCAGCTGGGCTTCGTTGAAGGGGAGATTGGCAACCGGCTTCTCGTCGAGGCCCTGGCCGGTGGCGTCGACGGCATCGATCGTCACCATCTTGAGGTTTGCCTTGGCCGCAGCTTCGGCCATGCTCAGGCCATCAGCCCGTGCATTTTCGTAGGCGTCGTGCACATCCGTGATGGAATTTACGGCCTGAGCCTGCGCAAGCGACTCGCGGATGTCCGCTTCCACCTCGGCAAGCGGCTTGGTATGGCCCGGCGTCATTTCCGCAACGCGGATTATGACCGGTCCGAACGTGCCCTTCAGCACGTCGCTGACGCCGTTGGCGGGCAGGGCGAAAATGGCATCGGCGAGGCTCTCGTCAGGAAGGCCGTTCTTCGGAAAGCTGCCAAGCCGCACGTCGTCGGCGGTCTTGTTCTCCTGCTTGACGATATCGTCGAAGCTGGTGCCTGCGGCAATCTTTTCGCGCGCTGCCTTTGCTGCTTCCTCATTGGCGAAGGTCAGCTGGTCGATCGTGCGCATTTCCGGTGTCGAAAAGCGGCCGATATCGCGATCATATTCAGCCTTGATTTCCTCGGGCGTGATGCTTGCCGGATCGGCAATGTCCTTTGGCTCCAGCTTCACATAGCTGACCTTGCGGTATTGCGGGGCGCCATAGGTTTCCTTGTGCGCTTCGAAATAGGTCTTCAGGTCGGCATCGCTCGGGTCGGCGACATTCGAAATGAAGCTCTTGGGCATCGAGACATATTCGATCGTGCGCGATTCACCCTTGTACAGAGCCATGGCCTTCAGCAGCGTGTCCGGAGCCTTGATGCCGTCGGCGACGGCCTCGATGATCTGCTGGCGGCGGGCCACCTGTTCGCGATTGTCGAGATAGGCCTGCGGCGTCATGCCGGCATTGCGCAGCACGATATCGAACTGCTGCTGGCTGAACTGGCCATTGGCGCCGCGGAAGGCCGGATCTTCGGCCGCAAGCATGGCGAGCCTGTCCTTGGAAAGGCCAAGCGACATCTGGCGCGCCTGTTCGTCGAGTACGACGCCGGCGACGAGCTGCCCCTGAACCCGCTGGGTCAAGCCGACGGCTTCCGCCTGTTCGCGCGAAAGCCGCTGGCCCACCTGTTGCGACAACATTGCGAGTTGCCGGTCATAGGCCAGCCGGTAATCTACCGCCGAGACTGTCGATTGGCCGGCTTGCATGGCCGAACTGCCGCCCATGGTGCCGAGTACCGTGCTGGATACACCCCATCCGGCAAAGCTGACAACGAGAAGGCCCATCATCACTTTTACCACCCAGGTACGGGCAACGTTGCGGAGGGAGTCGAGCATATAAAGTTACCTTATCAGACAGGAGGCGTATTGGATTTCCCTGCGGGAATAGCGCGCCGAATGCTTTGTGTCGATTGCTTTATCAAGCGAATTTGCTAGTCAAGCAATCAAATGATCGAGAAAATCGCCCCAGGCAAGTCCGTAAGGAAGTGAAAATGACCCCTGACATCCGTCCTCTCGTCGCTGGAAACTGGAAAATGAATGGTGTGGCGGATTCGCTCGATGAGCTGCGCACCATTGTCAACCGGCCCAACTCGGCCATCGGCCAGAAGATCGACGCGCTGATCTGCGTGCCGTCCACGCTTCTCGCCCGCGCGGTCCAGACGGTGGACGGCGAAGCGCTCGATATTGGCGGCCAGGATTGCCATGCCAAGGATTCCGGTGCGCACACGGGAGATATTTCCGCCGAAATGCTCAAGGATGCCGGCGCTTCGCACGTCATCGTCGGCCATTCCGAGCGCCGCGTCGATCACGCGGAGACCAATGAGATCGTGAACGCCAAGGCAGTAGCGGCCTGGCGGGCCGGTCTGATCGCGATCATCTGCATCGGCGAGACCGAACAGCAGCGCAAGGCGGGCGAGACGCTCGACGTCATCACCGCGCAGCTGGCCGGATCGATTCCGGCGGGGGCGACCTCGGCCAACACGATCATCGCCTACGAACCCGTCTGGGCCATAGGGACCGGGCTGACGCCGACGCCGGGAGACGTCGCAGAGGTCCATGATGCGATTCGCGCCAGGCTCAGGGATGATTTCGGTAGCGAAGGTGCACGGATGCGCATCCTTTATGGCGGGTCTGTAAAACCGTCCAATGCACTCGAACTTCTGGCCATCTCCAATGTCGACGGCGCCCTTGTCGGCGGTGCGAGCTTGAAAGCGGCCGATTTCCTCTCCATCTGTGAGGCCTATCATTCGCTCTAGCCGCAATTCCGGGCCGGGTGGGCTTGGTTTATTGCCGCATACGGTGTAAAGAGCCGCGTCCAATACGAAGAAAGCAGACTATTTCCTATGCAAACCGTCGTTATCGTCATTCATCTGTTGATTGTACTTGCTCTTGTCGGGGTTGTTCTCGTGCAACGTTCCGAGGGCGGCGGTCTCGGCATTGGCGGCGGGTCCGGATTCATGACCGCACGCGGCGCGGCGAATGTGCTGACGCGCGCGACTGCGATCCTCGCAACCGGCTTCTTCATCACATCGCTGGTTCTCGGCCTCATAGCCCGCTACGGCGAAAACCCGACGGATATTCTCAACCGTATTCCGGCAACGACCGGGACGCAGCCCGCTGGCCAGCAGCCTCCGACGAGTGGCGGCATCCTCAACCAGCTGGGCGGACCGTCTTCCAACCAGGCGCCCGCGCAGAACGGCGCACCGGCGCAGCCCGAAACGCCGGCCGCTCTGCCGCAGGCGCCGACCGGATCGGCCGCACCTGGCACCGAGACACCGGCCGCGCCCGGTACCGAGGCACCGGCAGCGCCCGAATCTCCCGCGACCACGCCGGCACAGCCGACGAGCCCGGTACCGAATTAAGCCCTGTATCGGATCATTCCGAGGTGAGCGGAAGCGCAGCAAAGTGTTGCGCTTCCGCAACTTTTTAGACGCATCATAATCGGCATCATCCACTTCACGGCGATTTGCGTTGAGAAGAGAAAATTCTTCCGTTATCGCCATATCAGTTGGCCTGGGGGCCGGGCTGGTGCTGAAGGATCGCGCCAAGCTCATTTGCGGGAAAAGAACTATGCTATCACGTCGGTCGTTACTTATTGGCCTGTCTGCCATTGCCCTTGCCGGGCCGGCATCGGCAGAGCCGCTGCTCCAGAAGATCATGAAGCCGTTCAACGGCGATGAGGCGGTTGCAGCGACTGAGCCGCAGCCAGTCCAGGTTGCCGAGGTTCGCCAGCCGGCAAAGCCGAAGAAATCCAGGTACGGCATCGATCCCAAATATGAGCCGCAGGAAGTGGCGTTCTCGGGCTACAAGCCGGGGACGATCGTCATCGATACGAAAGCCAAGTTCCTTTACTACGTAGAGAGCGCCTACAGTGCGCGTCGGTACGGCATAGCCGTGGGCAAGGAAGGTCTTGAGTTCAAGGGAACGGCCGTCGTCCAGACGAAGCGCGAGTGGCCGCGCTGGATACCGACGAAGGACATGATCAAGCGCGAGCCGGCGCATTATGCCAAGTATGAAAACGGCATGGATGGCGGCCCGGGCAATCCGCTTGGCGCCCGCGCGCTCTACCTGTCGCAGGGCAACAAGGATACCCACATCCGCATCCATGGCACGGTTCAGCCGTGGAGCATCGGCAGCTCGGCCTCCAATGGCTGCTTCCGCATGGTCAATGATCATGTGATCGATCTTTACGATCGCGTGAGTGTCGGCACGGAAGTGGTTGTTCTCTAAGTTCTATTTACCCATTCGCTGAAACGGCCAGACATCGCGTCTGGCCGTTTTGTTTGAGCTTGCAATAATCTTGGCACTGGAAAACGGCGCTTGCGCCGAATTTTTTTGTGGCCAAATCACTCACAAAGGACTAACGAGATAAGCCCATGGCCCGATATGTTTTCATCACTGGCGGCGTGGTTTCTTCCCTCGGAAAAGGCATCGCTGCTGCCGCTTTGGCGGCACTTCTCCAGGCTCGTGGATACCGTGTTCGTATCCGCAAGCTCGATCCTTATCTCAACGTCGATCCCGGCACGATGTCGCCCTATCAGCACGGCGAAGTGTTCGTAACGGATGACGGCGCGGAAACCGACCTCGATCTCGGTCACTACGAAAGATTCACCGGCAGGCCTGCCAACAAGCAGGACAACATCACGACCGGCCGGATCTACCGCAATATCATCGAGAAGGAGCGTCGCGGCGACTATCTCGGAGCGACGGTGCAGGTCATTCCGCACGTCACCGACGAAATCAAGAACTTCATCGTCGAAGGCAATGAGGATTATGATTTCGTGCTGTGCGAAATCGGCGGCACGGTGGGCGATATCGAAGCCATGCCGTTCCTCGAGGCAATCCGCCAATTGGGCAATGATCTGCCGCGCGGCAGCTCGGTTTTCATCCATCTGACGCTGATGCCCTACATTCCGGCAGCGGGCGAACTGAAGACCAAGCCGACCCAGCATTCGGTCAAGGAACTTCGTTCCATCGGCATTGCGCCGGACATTCTCTTGATCCGTGCCGATCGGGAAATCCCCGAATCGGAGCGGCGCAAGCTGTCGCTGTTCTGTAACGTCCGTGCATCCGCCGTCATCCAGGCTCTCGACGTCGACACGATCTATGACGTGCCGATGGCCTACCACAAGGAAGGCCTCGATTCGGAAGTTCTCGCTGCATTCGGTATCGATCCGGCGCCGAAGCCGCGCATGGAACGCTGGGACGAGGTCAGCCAGCGGATACACAATCCGGAAGGCGAGGTGACGATCGCCGTCGTCGGTAAATATACCGGCCTCAAGGACGCCTATAAATCGTTGATCGAGGCGCTTCATCATGGCGGCATGGCCAACAAGGTGAAGGTGAACCTCGACTGGATCGAATCGGAGATATTCGAACAGGAAGATCCGGCGCCCTATCTCCAGAAGGTGCATGGCATCCTGGTGCCGGGTGGTTTCGGCGAACGTGGTTCCGAGGGCAAGATACTGGCCGCCAAGTTCGCGCGGGAGCGCAAAGTGCCGTATTTCGGCATCTGCTTCGGCATGCAGATGGCGGTGATCGAGGCTGCGCGTTCGCTCGCAGGTGTCGAGGAAGCCTCGTCCACCGAGTTCGGACCGGCAAGCGAGCCTGTCGTCGGCCTGATGACCGAATGGCTGCGCGGCAATATGCTTGAGAAGCGGGCGCAAAGCGGCGACCTGGGCGGCACGATGCGGCTCGGCGCTTATGAAGCCATGCTGAAGGCCGGCACCCGTATCGCGGATATCTACGGATCGACCGATATTTCCGAGCGGCACCGGCATCGCTATGAAGTGAACATCGAATACAAGGACCGGCTCGAGGAATGCGGCCTGGTGTTCTCGGGCATGTCGCCGGATGGCGTATTGCCGGAGACGGTCGAATATCCCGACCATCCATGGTTCATCGGCGTCCAGTATCATCCGGAGCTGAAGTCACGGCCGTTCGAACCGCATCCGCTGTTCGCGTCCTTCATCAGCGCGGCGATGGCCCAGAGCAGGCTGGTTTGACGTTGGAAGCACAGGGGGCGCCGACCAATGAGTGACATGCTCCCCTGGACGGCGCGACCCGTGGACCATCTGGTTCTGCCGACGGCAAGCCTCGATGTCGCCCGCGAGCGATGGGAGCGTCTGGGCTTTGTCGTCGCTCCGGCGGCCGCACATCCGTTCGGAACCGAGAATGTCTGCATATTTCTCGCGGATGGTTGCTATATCGAGATGCTGGCGATCGGGCAGCGGGAAACCTGCGAGGAACAGGCTCGGGCCGGCAACGTCTTCGTGGCGCGCGACCAGACTTACCGGTTCCGCAACGGCCAGGAGGGTTTTTCCGCCCTGGTTTTCGCCAGCGACGATGCGCATTCGGACCACAGCAACTTCGTCGAAGCGGGCATCTCCGCCGGCAAGACCCTGGATTTCTCGCGCACGTTCGAAACGCCCGGCGGCGAAAAGGGCGTTGCAAGCTTCCGTCTGGCCTTTGCGGCGGACCTGCGCTCGCCGGATGCTTTCGTTTTTGCGTGCCAGCGTATCGGCGCACCGCCCGTCGACCGTTCGGCCCTGCTCAACCATGCGAATGGCCGTGTTTCCTTGCGTGAAGTGGTCCTGTCCGAGGAAAATCCGACCGATTTTCAGTATTTCCTCCAGCAGACGGCCAATCAGCGCGAAGTGAATGCCCATTCCTTCGGCATGGATATACGCGCCGCCAACTGCAATGTTTCGGTTCTGACGCCCGAGGGTCTGGCGGCATTCTATGGCGTAGCAGCGCCTATTCGCGAACGGGGTTTGCGGCTGCAGGGGTTCGTCCTGGCGGTCAGCGATCTTGCCGGTGTTGAATCAAGGCTGGCCGCGAACAATATTTCCTTTGAACAGCGCGGTCCGCGACTCGTGGTGCCGCCGGCACCCGGGCAGGGCGCCGCCATTGCTTTTGAGGCTTTCTGACATGTCCATCAATTCCACCGTATCCGCAGGCCAGGTCGATTTCTCCAATACCGGCAAGCTTTCGATCATTGCCGGCCCGTGCCAGATGGAGAGCCGCCAGCACGCTTTCGACATGGCGGGCGCGTTGAAGGAAATAACCACGAAGCTCGGCGTCGGCCTCGTCTACAAGTCGAGCTTCGACAAGGCGAACCGCACGTCGCTTGGCGGCAAGCGCGGATTTGGCCTCGAGAACTCGTTGCCGGTGTTCGCGGATATCAAGAAGGAGTTTGGCCTGCCGACCCTGACGGACGTCCATACGGAAGAGCAGTGCGCGGTCCTGGCCGAAGTCGTGGATATCTTGCAGATCCCGGCCTTTCTCTGCCGCCAGACGGACCTTCTGATCGCAGCCGCCAAGACTGGCAGGATCGTCAATATCAAGAAGGGGCAGTTCCTGGCGCCTTGGGACATGAAGAACGTCGTCGCCAAGGTTACCGAGAGCGGCAATCCGAACGTGCTTGTGACCGAGCGCGGTGCCTCCTTCGGCTATAATACGCTGGTTTCGGACATGCGCGCCTTGCCGATCATGGCGTCGCTCGGTGCCCCGGTCATATTCGATGCCACGCATTCGGTGCAGCAGCCGGGCGGGCAGGGTGGTTCGACCGGAGGACAGCGCGAATTCGTCGAGACATTGGCAAGGGCCGCCGTTGCAGTCGGCGTCGCCGGCGTTTTCATCGAGACGCATCAGGATCCGGACAATGCACCGTCCGACGGCCCGAACATGGTGCCGCTGGACCAGATGCCCCGGCTTCTCGAGAAACTCCTCGAATTCGATCGCATCGCCAAAGCCGACTAATCGGGCGGCCTGGGGCTCGGCGCGGGCTTTTTGCGATTTTAGGCCGGTTTCGGCAGAGGCAGGGTTTTCCTTGTCATGTTCATTCGCTATTCAGTGGCCAGCAACATGCTGTACCACCTTCATCAAAGGGAAGTTAAATGACTGCGATTGTCGATATTATTGGCCGTGAAATCCTGGATAGTCGTGGAAACCCGACTGTTGAAGTTGATGTCGTGCTGGAAGACGGTTCCAAGGGACGTGCGGCTGTTCCCTCCGGTGCCTCCACGGGCGCCCATGAGGCGGTCGAACTGCGCGATGGCGGTTCCCGCTATCTCGGCAAGGGCGTGCAGAAGGCCGTGGATGCGGTCAATGGCGAGCTTTTCGATGCAGTCGGCGGTCTCGACGCGGAGAACCAGATCCATATCGACCAGACGATGATCGACCTGGACGGCACGCCGAACAAGGGCCGTCTCGGTGCGAATGCGATCCTCGGCGTGTCGCTGGCCGTTGCCAAGGCGGCCGCGGAATCGTCCGGCCTGCCGCTCTACCGCTATCTCGGCGGCCCGAATGCGCACGTCCTGCCGGTGCCGATGATGAACATCATCAATGGCGGCGCCCATGCCGACAATCCGATCGATTTCCAGGAATTCATGATCCTGCCCGTCGGCGCATCCTCGCTGGCCGAAGCCGTGCGCTATGGTTCGGAAGTGTTCCACACGCTCAAGAAGCGCCTGAAAGAAGCCGGCCACAACACCAATGTCGGCGATGAAGGCGGTTTCGCACCCAATCTCAGCTCGGCGCAGGACGCGCTGGACTTCATCATGCAGTCGATCGAAAAGGCCGGCTTCAAGCCGGGCGAGGAGATCGCGATCGGTCTCGATTGCGCGGCAACGGAATTCTTCAAGGATGGCAATTACGTCTATGAGGGCGAGGGCCAGACGAGGAACCCCAATGCGCAGGCCGAATATCTGGCGCAGCTGATCGGCAATTATCCGATCATCACGGTCGAGGACGGCATGGCCGAAGACGATTGGGACGGCTGGAAATATCTGACCGAACTCGTCGGCAAGAAGTGCCAGCTCGTCGGCGACGATCTCTTCGTCACCAACTCCGCCCGCCTGCGCGATGGCATCAAGATGGGCGTCGGTAACTCGATCCTCGTCAAGGTCAACCAGATCGGAACGCTGTCGGAGACTTTCGATGCCGTCGATACGGCGCATCGCGCCGGCTATACCGCCGTGATGTCGCATCGTTCCGGCGAGACTGAGGATGCAACGATTGCCGATCTCGCCGTTGCCACCAATTGCGGTCAGATCAAGACCGGCTCGCTTGCCCGTTCCGATCGGGTGGCAAAATACAATCAGCTGATCCGGATCGAAGAAGAGCTCGGTCCGCAGGCGCGCTATGCGGGCCGCGGGATTTTCCGCAGCATCTGATCCCCGGTAACTGACATGCTTTGTGCGATGGCGGGCTGTGCCCGCCATCTTGCTTTTGGGCCGTATGGTAATCGGCTGTTAAGCAAAACAATGTTCTATGGTTGACGTGAATCGGGCCATTCTGGCTCGACTGTCGAGCCTGTTCGGATCAAAACGCATGTGGACAAAACAGAGACGCAAAACCAGGCGGGGCCGCCTGATCGTTCCGCTTCTTGCCGTGCTCTTCTTTGCCTATTTCGGGTTCCACGCCTATCACGGCGAATATGGCCTCTACTCGACCATCAAGCTGCAGGAGCGCACGCATCTCCTCGAGGCTCAACTGGCCGCGGTTCGCCAGACCCGCGCCGAGCTTGAACAGCAGGTGAAACTTATGCATGATGGTACAATCGAGAAGGACATGCTCGACGAGCAGGCCCGCAGAGCACTGAATCTGTCTAGGTCGGACGAAGTCACGATTATGCGCGGCTCCGGCGATTTAGCAATTAACTAGGTTGCGGTTAATCGCCATTTTAGTGTGTGTTTTGAACGTCTTATTTGCATAGCACTTATTCGATTCTGCGTATTGTAACTTCGTGCCGGGCTGTTTATTCTCGCTCAACCAATTCACAGGGAGTGAGATATGGCCACGAGGGCGAAAAAAAGCCCTGCGCGCTCCGCGCAGACCTCTGCTGTCAAAGCACCGAAACCCGCAGAATTCACCAAAGACCAGGAGCTTGAAGCCTATCGGCATATGCTGTTGATCCGCCGATTCGAAGAAAAGGCCGGCCAGCTCTATGGCATGGGCTTCATCGGTGGCTTCTGCCATCTCTATATCGGCCAGGAGGCCGTCGTCACCGGCATGCAGATGTCGCTGAAGGATGGCGACCAGGTCATCACCGGTTACCGCGATCATGGGCACATGCTCGCCTGTGGAATGAGCGCCCGGGGCGTCATGGCCGAATTGACCGGCCGCCGTGGAGGCCTTTCAAAGGGCAAGGGCGGCTCCATGCACATGTTCTCCAAGGAAAAGCACTTCTATGGCGGCCATGGTATCGTCGGGGCGCAGGTTTCCCTCGGCACCGGCCTGGCTTTTGCCAATCGCTATCGCGGCAACGACAATGTTTCGCTCGCCTATTTCGGCGACGGCGCTGCCAATCAGGGCCAGGTCTATGAGAGCTTCAACATGGCGGCTCTGTGGAAGTTGCCGGTGATCTACATCATCGAGAACAATCGCTATGCGATGGGCACTTCCGTATCGCGCGCATCCGCCGAAACCGATTTCTCGCGCCGCGGCATCTCGTTCAATATCCCCGGTTTCCAGGTGGATGGCATGGATGTGCGCGCGGTCAATGCCGCTGGCGACGAGGCCGTCGCCTGGGCCCGCGCCGGCAAGGGGCCAATCATCCTCGAAATGCAGACCTACCGCTATCGCGGCCATTCCATGTCCGATCCGGCGAAGTACCGGACAAAGGACGAGGTTCAGAAGATGCGTTCGGACCATGATCCGATCGAGCAGGTGAAGAACCGCCTGGTGGAAAAGGGCTGGTCCACCGAGGACGACCTCAAGAAGATCGACAAGGAAGTGCGTGATGTCGTTGCCGATGCGGCCGATTTCGCCCAGTCCGATCCGGAGCCGGATGCATCCGAGCTCTACACCGACATTCTTCTTTGAGGAGGCGCGACCATGCCTATTGATATTCTTATGCCTGCGCTCTCCCCGACGATGGAAGAGGGCAAACTGTCGAAATGGCTGAAAAAGGAAGGCGATACCGTCACTTCCGGTGATGTCCTGGCCGAAATCGAGACCGACAAGGCGACGATGGAAGTCGAAGCCGTGGACGAGGGCACGATCGGCAAGATCGTTGTTCCCGAAGGCACGGAAGGCGTCAAGGTGAACAGCGTCATCGCTGTCCTGTTGGGCGAGGGCGAGAGCGCCGACGCGGCTGCCGCTGCGCCTGCCAAGGCCGAGGAACCGGCCAAGGCCGAAGAACCCGCAAAGGCGGAGGATGCCAGGTCCGAGCAGGAGCAACCGGCTGCAAAGCAGACCGTTCCAGCAGCGCCGAAGGCTGAAATCGCAGCCGATCCCGATATTCCGGCTGGCACCGAGATGGTGACCATGACCGTGCGCGAGGCCTTGCGCGATGCGATGGCCGAAGAAATGCGCCGCAGCCCGGACGTCTTCGTCATGGGTGAGGAAGTCGCCGAATATCAGGGCGCCTACAAGGTGACGCAGGGCCTGCTCGAGGAATTCGGGCCGCGGCGGGTCGTGGATACGCCGATTACCGAACATGGTTTTGCCGGCGTCGGTGTCGGTGCGGCGATGACTGGCCTGCGTCCGATCGTCGAGTTCATGACGTTCAACTTTGCCATGCAGGCGATCGACCAGATACTCAATTCGGCGGCCAAGACGCTCTATATGTCCGGCGGCCAGATGGGCGCTCCCATGGTGTTCCGCGGGCCGAGCGGTGCTGCGTCCCGCGTGGCCGCACAGCACTCCCAGTGCTATGCCGCATGGTACAGCCATATTCCCGGCCTGAAGGTGGTGATGCCCTATACGGCCGCCGATGCCAAGGGCCTCTTGAAGGCCGCGATCCGCGACCCGAATCCGGTGATCTTCCTCGAGAACGAAATCCTCTATGGTCACACGTTCGAGGTTCCGAAGCTTGAGGACTTCTTGCTGCCGATCGGCAAGGCGCGGGTCCACAAGAAGGGCAAGGACGTCACGCTCGTGTCTTTCGGCATTGGTATGAACTACACGGTGAAGGCCGAGGCGGAACTGGCCAAGCTGGGGATCGACGCGGAAATCATCGATCTGCGGACAATCCGGCCGATGGACATCCCGACGGTCGTCGAATCGGTGAAGAAGACCGGCCGTTGCGTGACCATCGAGGAAGGCTATCCGCAATCCTCCGTCGGAACGGAGATCGCGACGCGTGTGATGCAGGAAGCATTCGATTACCTCGATGCACCCATACTCACCATTGCTGGCAAGGATGTGCCGATGCCATATGCGGCCAATCTCGAAAAGCTGGCCCTGCCGAGCGTTCAGGAGATCGTTGATGCCGTCAAGGCCGTGACCTACACGGCATAAGGGAGGATATCGAGATGCCGATAAATATCACCATGCCGGCGCTTTCTCCCACGATGGAGGAAGGCAATCTGGCTAAATGGCTCGTCAAGGAAGGCGACAAGGTCGGCCCCGGCGATGTGATTGCCGAGATCGAAACCGACAAGGCGACGATGGAAGTCGAAGCTGTCGATGAAGGCACGGTCGCCCGGATCGTCGTCCCGGCCGGCACCGAGGGCGTGAAGGTAAACGCCCTTATCGCCGTGCTCGCCGAAGAGGGCGAGGACGTTTCTGCTGCCGCCGGTGCGGGTGATGCGCCGGCAAAGGCCGAGGCGCCAGAAGCCGAGAAGAAGGAAGCTGCGGCTCCCGAGGCACCGAAGCCCGAGGCAGTGAAGCCAGAAGTCGCCAAGCCGAGCCCGGCTTCAGCCGCTTCCGTTGCCGAAGCTGCTTCTTCGTCTGCTTCCGAACGGCCGTTCTCCTCGCCTCTGGCGCGGCGGATCGCCAAGGAAGCGGGCATCGAGCTCAGCGCCGTCAAGGGCACCGGGCCGCATGGCCGCGTGGTGAAGAAGGACGTAGAGGCCGCCATCTCGAGCGGTGGCAAGACCGCTGCCGCGGAAAAGGCAGCGCCTTCCGCCGCCACGCCGGCGCCGAAGCCCGTTTCGGACGATGCCGTGCTGAAATTGTTCGAGGAAGGTTCCTACGAACTCGTGCCGCATGACGGCATGCGCAAGACCATCGCCAAGCGCCTGCTGGAAGCCAAATCCACGGTTCCGCACTTCTACCTCACGGTCGATTGCGAGCTCGACGCTCTGCTGGCGCTGCGCGCGCAGATCAACAGTGCTTCGCCGATGCGGAAAACGGAAAAGGGCGACGTCCCGGCCTACAAGCTTTCCGTCAATGACATGATCATAAAGGCCATGGCCCTGGCGCTGCGCGATGTTCCGGAAGCGAATGTTTCCTGGACCGAGGCCAATATGGTCAAGCACAAGCATTCGGATGTCGGCGTGGCGGTTTCCATACCGGGCGGGCTGATCACTCCGATCATCCGCAAGGCGGAACAGAAGACGCTGTCGACCATCTCCAACGAGATGAAGGACCTGGCGAGACGCGCTCGCGACCGCAAGCTCAAGCCCGAGGAATATCAGGGCGGCACGACTGCGGTGTCGAATCTCGGCATGTTCGGCGTCAAGGACTTCGCCGCCATCATCAATCCTCCGCATGCGACGATCCTTGCGATCGGTGCCGGCGAGCAGCGTGCGGTGGTGAAGAACGGCGAGATCAAGATTGCCACCGTCATGTCCGTGACCTTGTCCACCGACCACCGCGCCGTCGATGGCGCACTTGGGGCGGAACTCGCCCAGGCGTTCAAACGGCACATCGAAAATCCGATGGGCATGCTGGTCTGAGGCTGGCATGAAAACGGTCCTGTGCTATGGCGATTCGCTGACATGGGGGTTTATTCCCGATGGCACGGGACGCCATGCCTTGCAGGACCGTTGGCCTCAGGTGCTGCAGGCTGAACTTGGCGACGCGGTGCATGTGGTCAGCGAGGCCCTGAACGGCAGAACCACGGCGTTCGACGATCATCTCTCGGGTTTCGAGCGCAATGGTGCAAAGACGCTTGGCACGACGCTTGGATCGCATTTCCCGCTGGACCTGATCGTCATCATGCTTGGCACGAATGACATGAAATCATTCGTCTGCGGCAATGCCCAGGGCGCCAAGCGCGGCATTCAGCGCCTGATCGAGATCGTGCGCACGACACAATACCAGTTCAGGGCGGGCACCCCGCAGATCCTGATCATGGCGCCGCCGCCCTTGCGACGGGTGGAGATAGCGGAATATGTCGAGATCTTTGCCGGCGGCATCCAGCAGTCGCAGCTGCTTGCAGGGCTTTATTTCGAGGCGGCCCAGCTTGCGGGTTGCGGCTTCTTCGATGCCGGCTCGGTGGCGACGGCCTCGCCATTGGATGGTATCCATCTCGATGCGGAAAATACCAGGGCGATAGGCAAGGCCGTCGCTCCAATCGTTCGACAAATGCTCGACAGTTCAGTCTAGGAGGACCGAGACGTGGCCAATAATTACGACGTGATCATCATCGGTTCGGGACCGGGCGGCTACATCGCCGCCATCCGTTCGGCGCAGCTGGGCTTGAAGACGGCCATTGTCGAGCGCGAGCATCTGGCCGGCATCTGCTCCAACTGGGGCTGTATTCCCACCAAGGCGCTGCTGCGGTCGGCCGAGATCTTCCACTATGCCGAACATGCAAAGAATTATGGCCTCAAGGTCGAGGGCACCGTTACGGCCGACCTGAAGGCGATCGTTGCGCGCTCGCGCGGTATTGCCGAACGGATGAATGGCGGCGTCGGCTTCCTGATGAAGAAGAACAAGGTCGATGTCATCTGGGGCGAGGCGAAGCTGACCAAGCCGGGCGAGATCGTCGTTTCCAAAACCACGAAGAAGCCGGTCGAGCCGCAGGCGCCATTGCCGAAGAATACGCTCGGCGAGGGCACGTACACCGCCAAGCATATCATCGTGGCGACGGGCGCCCGTCCGCGCGCTCTCCCCGGTATCGAGCCGGATGGCAAGTTGATCTGGACCTATTTCGAGGCGATGAAGCCGGCGGAGATGCCGAAATCATTGCTGGTCATGGGATCGGGCGCCATTGGTATCGAATTTGCCTCCTTCTACCGCACGATGGGCGTGGACGTCACCGTCGTCGAGGTCATGTCCCAGGTCATGCCGGTAGAGGACGCCGAGATCTCGGCTTTCGCGCGCAAGCAGTTCGAAAAGCAGGGCATGAAGATCATCCTCGACGCCAAGGTCGCCAAGGTTGACAAGGCCGCAAATTCCGTCACCGCCCATGTGGAAATGAAGGACGGCAAGGTCGAGAAGATTACGGCCGACCGACTGATTTCCGCGGTCGGCGTTCAGGGCAATATCGAGAATATCGGTCTTGAGGCCCTCGGCGTGAAGACCGAGCGCGGCGTCATCGTCATTGATGGCTATGGCAAGACCAACGTGCCGGGCATTTACGCGATCGGCGACGTGGCCGGCCCACCCATGCTGGCGCACAAGGCGGAGCACGAGGCGGTTATCTGCGTCGAGAAGATCGCCGGCCTGCCCAATGTCCACCCGATGGACAAGGCCAAGATCCCGGGTTGCACCTATTGCAACCCGCAGGTCGCGTCGGTCGGGTTGACCGAAGCCAGGGCCAAGGCCGACGGCTATGATGTAAGGGTCGGCCGGTTTCCCTTCGTGGCCAATGGCAAGGCCATTGCGCTCGGAGAAGACCAGGGCATGGTGAAGACGGTGTTCGACAAGAAGACCGGCCAGCTTCTCGGTGCGCATCTTGTCGGAGCCGAGGTGACGGAGCTGATCCAGGGATTTGTCGTTGCGATGAATCTGGAGACGACCGAAGAAGAACTCATGCACACGATATTCCCACATCCGACCTTGTCGGAAACGATGAAGGAGAGCGTGCTCGACGCCTATGGTCGCGCATTGAATGCCTGATGCGGAAAGGACACCACGAGGTTGGTGACGATAAAAGACGGCAAGCCGTGGGTTGCCCTGTCGTGGGCGGTGCTGAAATGGTCCACGATCGGGGGGATCGTGATCGGCTTCGTCCCGTCGGCCTTGAGCGTCGCCTCGGGCAACACCATATCCATCAATGGTGTTGCTCTTGACGGGTGGTACGGCGTCTGGGTCTTCACCCTGGCCTTCGGCTTGGGCGGATTGTTATTCGGTGCTATATGGGCCTTGGTGTTTCGTGCAATAGCCATCGCTTCGGAACGAAAGTAAGGGAAACCTATGAACGAGCCAGTGGTTGGATTCATGAGCATGCCCGGCGTGGGTTTCTTTGGCATGCTCATTGTCGGGTTCATAGCGGGCTATGTGGCGGAGAAGGCACTGGATCGCAGCCATGGCCTTTTCACGAATATCCTCGTCGGCATTGCCGGGTCCTTTGTCGGCGGCACGCTCGCAGGCGTCTTGAACATCAATTTTTACGGTTTCTTCGGAAATCTGATCGTTGCGACAGTCGGCGCAATTCTCATCCTTTGGGTTTTCGGTAAGACCCGCGCAGGAAACTAGGAAGGTTCAATGGTAACCGTACTCGATACGATCGATCAGAAACGCCGGCTTCGCCATCCGGAGAAGGCACACAGGCCGGATTCCGAGATACT
The DNA here is from genome assembly GCF_023554255.2 of Phyllobacterium sp. 21LDTY02-6. Classification (GTDB taxonomy): domain Bacteria; phylum Pseudomonadota; class Alphaproteobacteria; order Rhizobiales; family Rhizobiaceae; genus Phyllobacterium. The sequence goes on from NZ_JAMJWD020000001.1 coordinate 1,052,756, forward strand.
GAAAAAGCCGGACTGGATCCGCGTGAAGGCGCCGGTATCGAAAGGATATTCGGAGACGCGGGACATCGTGCGTTCGCACAATCTCGTCACGGTCTGCGAAGAGGCGGGCTGCCCGAATATCGGCGAGTGCTGGGACAAGAAGCACGCGACATTCATGATCATGGGCGAAATCTGCACCCGCGCCTGTGCCTTCTGCAACGTCGCGACCGGGCTGCCCACAGCCCTCGATCCGGAAGAGCCCGAGAATGTCGGCAAGGCCGTGAAGAAGATGGGCCTGCAGCATGTCGTCATCACCTCCGTCGATCGCGACGATCTGGCCGATGGCGGTGCGCAGCATTTTGCCGACGTCATCCATGCCATCCGCCGCATATCGCCGGGCACGACCATCGAGATTCTGACGCCCGATTTCCTGCGCAAGCCGGGGGCGCTGGAGATCGTGGTTGCGGCGCGCCCTGACGTCTTCAACCATAATCTGGAAACGGTTCCGTCGAACTACCTCAAGGTTCGGCCGGGCGCTCGTTATTTCCATTCCATCCGCCTGCTGCAGCGCGTGAAGGAACTGGATTCGACCATCTTCACCAAATCCGGGATCATGGTCGGCCTTGGTGAAGAGCGCAACGAGGTCCTGCAATTGATGGACGACCTGCGCTCGGCGGATGTCGACTTCATGACCATCGGCCAGTATTTGCAGCCGACGCGCAAGCACCATCCGGTGCTGAACTATGTCACGCCCGAAGAATTCAAGTCCTACGCGACGATCGCCAAGACGAAGGGCTTCCTCGTGGTCGCCTCAAGTCCGCTTACGCGCTCTTCCCACCATGCCGGGGAGGATTTTGCCCGCTTGAAGGCTGCGCGCGAAGCACAACACGCAGCGCGCAGCTAACAGCTACATGCCGAAGTTCGAGACGACCCGACCCGTATCGCATCGCGCAGACCAGATGTTCGATCTCGTTGCGGATGTGGAGCGCTATCCCGAATTCCTGCCGATGTGCGAGGGCCTGAAAGTGCGTTCGCGCAAGGAACGCGATGGCAAGACGCTGCTCATCGCGGATATGACCGTCGGTTACAAGCTGATACGCGAGACATTCACCAGCCAGGTTCTGCTGAAGCCGGCGGAGAGCCTGATCGAGACGAAATATATCGACGGGCCGTTCCGTTACCTCGACAATCGCTGGAAATTCGTTCCGGCCGAGAACCCGGGACATTCATCGGTGAACTTCTATATCGACTATGAGTTCAAGAGCCGCACGCTCGGCTTTCTCATGGGATCGATGTTCGACATCGCGTTTCGCAAGTTCACCGAAGCATTCGAGAAGCGGGCCGACGCAATCTATGGCCGTCCGGCGGAGGGTTGAGCATGGATGATGACAGCTACGAGCTTCATTGCGAGACGCCGTCCGTTGAAGATTATCGGCGGCTTCGTGAATTGTCCGGGCTTTCGCCGAAGAGCCTCGAAGCCGCGGAGAAGGGCCTGCCCAACACCATTCATGCCGCTATCGTCCGCCACAATGGCGCAACGGTGGCGATGGGGCGCATTGTCGGCGATGATGGCTGCTTCTACCAGATCGTCGATATAGCGGTCGATCCGGAGCATCAGGGCAAGGGGTTGGGCAAGAGGATCGTGTCCAACCTGGTAGATCATATTCAGGCCCGGGCGCCAGAGGGCGCCTATTGCAGCCTCATCGCCGATGGTCCGGCAAGATATCTCTATGAAAAGTTCGGTTTCGAGCCGGTCACGCCGGAATCCATCGGCATGGCATTGCGGGTCGATCGCGACTGATCATTGCGTCTTCTTCAGCCCGTGGAGAATGAGTTCCAGCGCTGCATCGACGGCGGCTCTGCGAATGGATTCGCGGCCGTCATCCTTGAACAGATGTTTGGCCGCGATGGGTTCGGAACCGTGTCGTGCAAGGCCAAACCATACGAGCCCGACCGGCTTTTCAGGCGAGCCGCCGCCCGGGCCGGCAATGCCCGTGACGGAGACGGCAATGCCCGCCCTGGAATTTTGCAGCGCACCGGTGGCCATCGCCCGGGCAACCTCTGCCGATACCGCCCCGTGCTCGGCGATGAGTGCCCGCGGAATGCCAAGCATCTGTTCCTTTGCTTCGTTGGAATAGGTGACGAAGCCGCGGTCGAACACATCGGATGAGCCGCCAATATCCGTGATCGATGCTGCGATCATTCCGCCCGTGCAGGATTCGGCCGTGGCCAGCATCAATCCGGCGGCGCGGCAGGCTTCGAGCACCTCAATGGCTTTCTTCTCTGCTATCAGCCCGCTCATTCCGGCAGCCCGCCCGGATAGATCACCGACGCGGTGGCGATGGCCGCGATGCCTTCTTCGCGGCCAATGAATCCAAGTTTCTCATTGGTCGTCGCCTTGATCGAAATGCGGTCAGCCGAGATTCCGAGCATGGAGGACAGTTCGCGCGTCATTGCCTCACGATGCGGTCCGACCTTCGGAGCCTCGCAGATCAGGGTAATGTCGGCATTGGCGATGCGCCCGCCGGCTTCCCTGACGATGCCCACCGCATGCTCGACGAATATGCGTGAGGCGGCGCCTTTCCACTTGGCCTCCGAGGGAGGAAAGTGCGTGCCGATATCGCCGGCGCCGCGTGTGGCCAGGAGTGCATCGGTGAGTGCATGGAGGGCGACGTCGGCGTCGGAATGGCCGGAAAGCTTCTTGTCATGGGCGATGAAGACACCAGCCAGCGTCACCCCGTCGCCGGGTTCGAAAGCGTGGACGTCATAGCCGTTTCCAGTCCGGACATCGGGAAATGCCATGTTATTCTTGGAAAAGCGGTCATCGGCCATCTCGATATCCTTAGCCCAGGTGAGTTTGGTGTTGTCCGCCGAACCTTCGACGATGCGAACTGGCAGGCCCGTCCATTCCGCAATGGCGGAATCATCGGTGAAATCGGAGCGCCCGGCGGCAAAGGCGGCGTCATGCGCTGCGAGGATCGGCACAAACGGGAAGGCTTGCGGCGTCTGCGCAGCATAGAGCCCGGCCCGGGGCACGGTGCCGCTGACCATCGCATCATGTCCCGCCGCCTTCAACGTATCCGAGACGGCGAGTACGGGCAGCACGCCCATGTGCGGCGTCAGGTTGAATATGACCCGTTCGAGCAGGTCCGGCGCTATGAAGGGGCGAACGCCGTCATGGATCAGAACATGGTCGGGCGCGGCCTCCCTCAGCGCCAACAGGCCGAGACGGGTCGATTCCTGCCGGGTCGGTCCTCCGGTGACAACCGTGACGCCTGCGGCAAGCTCGCCCAGCGCCTGCGCAAACAGGGCATCGTCTTCGCGGTGGATGACCACCACGATATCGTCGAGGAGCGGGCAATCGAGGAATGCGCGCACGGTATGGGCGAGTACGGCTTCGCCACCGATCCTGCGATACTGCTTCGGCCCCTCGATGCTTTGACCGGCGCGCTCGCCGCGCCCGGCCGCCACAATGACGGCCGCTACCCGCGGTTTGCTATCGTCAATCGTCCCCGGCACACAATCTCTCCATGACCGCAAATGCGTTAACCTCTGCACGGCAGAAAGGCCAGAGCTTTCCGCACAATGGAAGTTGAAAACGCACACTTGCCGCACGCAGTCTACCTTGCGGACGGGCGTGATCCTGTCTAAAGGATAGGCTGATGAAAAATTGCATACGAAACAGGCAATCTCTGTGATCGATCTGGCAAGCCCCCTGAATGTCGGCGGCGTCGAACTGCGCAATCGCGTATTGCTCGCGCCGATGTCCGGCGTTTCCGACCTGCCGTTCCGCCGCCTGGCCTGGCAGGCCGGCGCGGGAATGGTCGTATCGGAAATGGTTGCCAGCGCCGAACTCTGCACCCGTGAACGCTGCAATCTGCTGCGCCTGAAGGGCGAGGGCCTTGGCACGCATGTCGTGCAGATCGCCGGGCGCGAAAGCCGCTGGATGGCCGAAGCCGCGCGCATCGCCGAGGGCGAGGGCGCTCATATCGTGGACATCAATATGGGGTGCCCCGCCAAGAAGGTGACGGGCGGGCTCTCCGGCTCGGCGCTGATGCGCGACCTGGATCACGCGATCAGCCTGGTGGAGGCGACGCTTGGGGCAGTCAAGGTTCCGGTGACGCTGAAGATGCGTCTCGGCTGGGACGGCGACAGCATCAATGCTCCCGAACTCGCCGCGCGCGCCGAGGCCGCCGGAGTGCGGATGGTGACCGTCCACGGCCGCACCCGCTGCCAATTCTATGAGGGCAAAGCGGATTGGGGTGCGATTCGCGCCGTGCGCGATGCCATCTCCATTCCGCTCGTGGCGAATGGCGACGTTCTCGACCGAAACGATGCGCTGGCGATTCTCGATGCTTCCGGGGCGGACGCCGTTATGGTGGGACGCGGCTCCTATGGGCAGCCCTGGCTGCCGGGCGCGATAGTGGACGATAGCCGCGCGGAAGTCGGTCCGATTGCCGACTATGCCGTGGTGCATTACGAGGCGATGCTTGCCCATTATGGCGAACTGACCGGTACGCGCCACGCGCGCAAACATATCGGCTGGTATCTCGACAGGTTTGCGCCGGCGATAACTCCGGCCGAGCGCGGCTGCCTGTTGACCGACAAGGACCCGCGCAACGTCGCGCGCAGCCTGCATGCGGCGCTGTCGGTCGCGCATACGGGCGAATTCAAGAAGGTGGCATGATGGGGGAAATCAACAGGGCTGCACTTGACGAGGGCGTGGCGACCATGGTGCTCAATTCATTGCGGCACCCGGTCATCATGCTGGACGAGGCGGGATTCATCTCCTTCGCCAATGCCGATGCCGAAGCGTTCTTTCGCTCCAGCGCCAGCATTCTCAGCCGCAACACGCTGGAAACCTTGCTGCCATTCGGAAGCCCCCTGCTTGCGCTGGTCAAGCAGGTTCGGGAAAATCCGTCACCGGTCAATGAATACCGCGTGGATGTATCGTCGCCGCGCCTCGGGAACGACAGGATCGTCGATCTCTACGTTACACCCGTCAGTGAAGCGCCCGGTTCGATCGTCATCCTTTTCAAGGAGCGGTCGATGGCGGAGAAGCTCGATCGGCAGATGACGCATCGCGGTGCAGCGCGCTCCGTTACCGGGCTTGCATCCATGCTCGCGCATGAGATCAAGAACCCTCTGTCGGGAATTCGCGGCGCCGCCCAGCTTCTGGAGACTGGCCTGAACGATGATGATCGCGCACTTACGCGGTTGATCACCGACGAAACCGACCGGATCGTCTCGCTGGTCGACCGGATGGAAGTGTTTTCCGATGAACGGCCGATCGAACGCGAGGCGGTGAATATCCATGTCGTGCTGGACCATGTCAAAGCCATTGCGAAGAATGGTTTTGCCAGCCACATCAAGTTCCATGAAGATTACGATCCGTCATTGCCCTATGTGTTCGCCAATCGCGACCAGCTCGTGCAGGTGTTCCTCAACCTCGTGAAGAACGCCGCCGAATCCATCGGCCAAGGCGAGTCGGGCGAGATAACGCTGTCCACCGCCTTCCGACCCGGCATCCGCCTTTCGATTCCCGGCATGCGGAACCGCGTTTCGCTGCCGCTCGAATTCTGCGTGTCCGATACGGGCGCCGGGGTCGCACCCGATATCATGCCGCATCTGTTCGATCCGTTCGTGACCACCAAGCCCAATGGTTCGGGGCTTGGGCTTGCCCTTGTTGCCAAGATCGTCGGCGATCATGGCGGGGTCATAGAATGCGATTCCGTTCCGCGGAAGACGACGTTCCGCATTCTGATGCCCGCATGGCAGAGCGATCCGCTTGATGACGGGCAGGGCGATGCGGTTTCAACTAGCAAGAAGACAGGATTCTGATCATGAGTCTCGGCAGTATTCTCGTCGCTGACGACGACGCCGCAATCCGGACGGTGCTGAATCAGGCCCTGTCCCGCGCCGGCTACGACGTGCGCATCACATCGAATGCCGCCACGCTCTGGCGCTGGATATCCGCCGGCGATGGCGACCTCGTGATCACCGACGTGGTCATGCCTGACGAGAATGCTTTCGATCTCCTGCCTCGTATCAAGAAGTCGCGGCCGGACCTGCCGGTCATCGTCATGAGTGCGCAGAATACCTTCATGACCGCCATTCGCGCTTCCGAGGCTGGCGCCTATGAATATCTGCCGAAACCGTTCGATCTGACGGAACTCGTCAGCATTGTCGGCCGGGCGCTGGCGGAACCCAAGAAGAAACCGGAAAAATGGGTGGCGGACGAGCAGCCCGACACAATGCCGCTCGTCGGGCGCTCGCCGGCGATGCAGGAGATCTATCGCGTCCTGGCGCGCATGATGCAGACGGACCTCACCGTGATGATTTCAGGCGAATCCGGCACGGGCAAGGAGCTGGTCGCGCGGGCGCTGCATGAATATGGCCGGCGGCGCAAAGGCCCGTTCGTCGCGATCAACATGGCGGCAATCCCGAGGGATCTGATCGAATCGGAACTCTTCGGGCACGAGCGCGGTGCCTTCACGGGCGCGCAGAACCGCTCCAGCGGGCGGTTCGAGCAGGCGGATGGCGGAACGCTGTTTCTGGACGAGATCGGCGACATGCCGATGGAGGCGCAGACCCGGCTGCTTCGCGTGCTGCAGCAGGGCGAATATATGACTGTGGGCGGGCGCACGCCGATCAAGACCGATGTGCGGATCGTCGCCGCCAGCAACAAGGATCTGCGGACCCTCATCAATCAGGGGCTGTTCCGCGAGGATTTGTACTACCGCCTGAACGTGGTGCCGCTCAGACTTCCGCCCCTGCGCGAGCGCGGCGAGGATATTCCCGATCTCGTGCGCCATTTCTTCAAGCTGGCGGTGAAGGACGGTCTGCCGGAGAAGCGCATCACTTCGGCTGGACTGGACCTGATGCGCCGCTACCCCTGGGCGGGCAATGTACGCGAACTCGAAAACCTCGTCCGGCGGCTGGCGGCCCTCTATCCTCAGGAAGAAATCAACGCGGATGTCATCGAGGCCGAGCTGAAGGCAGACCTGCGTCCGGCGGAGCCTGCTTCGGCGGTCATGGCCAGTGATGACGTGACGATAGGCCAGGCCGTCGAAAACAACATGCAGCGGTATTTCATGTCCTATGGCGACGATCTTCCGCCGCCCGGGCTCTATCAACGCGTGCTCGAGGAGGTGGAATATCCACTTATCCTCTCCTGTCTCACGGCGACCCATGGGAACCAGATCAAGGCGGCGGAGCTTCTTGGTCTCAACCGCAACACGCTGCGCAAGAAAATCCGCGAGCTCGGCGTGAATATATACAAGAACAACCGTTAGCGAAGGCGGCGCGGCCGGGCAATCCAGCCACGCCTGCGGCAATCAGTCGAGCAAGCCGATATAATCGAGCTTGCCGACGGGAGCGCCATTGTGGCGCAGTATGTTCTGCGCGGTCGTGACGTGGAAATAGAAGTTCGGCAGGACGAATTTGAGAACGTAGTCCTGGCCGCTGAGCGCTACTTTCATCTTGCCGAAGTTCAGCATCACCTCGCGCGCGGCCGAATCGGCAAGGTCCGCCTCGTCGACGCTTTCGAGGAACGCCGCCGTCTTGGCCAGACGTTGTTTCAGTTCGTCGAAATTGGTCTCATTGTCGGGGAAGCTCGGCGCGGCAATATCCGTGAGGCGGCCGATCATGTTCTTCGACGTGTCGCTCATGCGCTGGACCTGGCCCGAAAATGGCAACATGTCGGGAGCGAGACGGGCATTGAAGAGGATAAGCGGGTCGATCTTCTTCTCGGCGGCATAGTGTTCCGCCTTGTCGATGAGCGAGGAGGCGATGGAAAGACCACGCAGCAGTGCGGGCACGGCTACGGAATATAGGGACAGGGACATTATTGCTCCTTCAGAGCGTTCAGATTCACGTCCCTAGCAGTTACGACCCGGAACGACATTTTCAAGTGGCGATTTCGTTCTGGCCATGCGCTGCTGCCAAAATCAGCTCGTTCGGGTCGCTGCTGGCGTGAACAATGCGATTGCGCCCCTGGGTCTTGGCCGCGTAAAGGCATTTGTCCGCCGCGATCAAAGCCTCTTCCAGCGACTGCTGCGGCAGGTGGATCGATATGCCGACGCTAACGGTTACGTCGAGGTTCTCCACGCGCAATTGTTTCGGAATGTCGCGCACCCCCGTCAAGAGCCGGTGGGCGAGCCAGTCGGCCTTGCCGACATCGGCATTGGCCAGGAAAACCGCAAACTCTTCCCCACCGAACCTTGCGGCGTAATCCCACTCCGTGGTGATGGCGCGCAGCAGCAATCCTATTTCCTGCAGGACCGCATCGCCGATGGCGTGGCCGAAGCGATCATTGATCGATTTGAAATGGTCGGCATCGATATAGAGGATGGCGCCGGCACTCTTGTCGGGGTCGCACAGATTGATATGGCGCTGCGCCTGGAGATAAAAATCGTTGCGGTTGGACAAGCCCGTGAGATCGTCGCGGCGGGAAGCCTCGTCGAGAAGTATCGCAGTCTGCTTCAGCCTTTGGTTCAGGTCGATCAGAAAAGCACCGAGCGGCGCACTGACGATGACGACGATGCAGGTCGTAACCGCAAGCAGGCCAACGGTATCGTTCAGATCGACGAAGAAGGAAAACACGACTGCAAGGGTGTTGGCCGCCGTCGTAGCCATCACGACCATGACAACGACTTGCCGCGGCGGTGACAGATTGCCGAATTTCGTGACCCAAAAATCGTAGGTGCTCATGGTTCTCGCCGGATTCCCCAGTCATTCCTACACCACGGCGGTGAAAAACTTGACAACAAAACGCATAAATTTGCCGAACGTCTACGTGGCAGTGATGCTTTGGTACAATTTTTCAGAGGATGTCGAACGAGACCGTTGCATTTCCGCCACAATGTGTTGCATGAGTGCCACTTGTTTCGGATTGCGTGGCGATGGTCTTGTCTGATTCTGTCAATTTGGCCAGTGGTGGCCCAACCCGTGGCGCAGCCGGAGGCAGCAGCCAGCGCTTCTTTTCGCGCGCCGGCATCCTGACTGTCGCGCTTGCGCTTCTGACGACGGGCGTCACCTTCGTCATTCTCACCGACATGACGCCGATCCGGCCGGAAAGTGGCGTCACGCTGGTGTTGACGGCCGTCAATGCAGTTCTCATCCTCGTCCTGATCGGCTTGATCGGCCGGGAAATATACAGGGTTGCCCAGGCACGCAGCCGCGGGAAGGCGGCGTCCCGCCTTCATGTCCGCCTCGTGGTGCTGTTTTCCCTCGTTGCCGCGGTGCCTGCGATGATCGTGGCTATCGTTGCGTCGATCACGCTTGATATGGGGCTTGATCGATGGTTCGAGATGCGCACCTCGATGATCGTGCGATCTTCGATCAGCCTCGCCGAATCCTACATTCAGGAAAGCGCGCGCAACCTGCAGAACAGTTCGCTGGAGATGGTCGAATATCTCGATGCGCAGCGGACGCTCTACAATGTCGATCGTAGCGGCTTCCTTCGAATGATGACGCAGCAGGCCGTCAGCCGGAACATGGTGGCCGCTTCCCTGATCAAGGAGAATGGCGAAACCGTCGCCCGCGCCGACATCCGCACGAACATCGATATTCCCACCGTCGCCCGCGGCGTGCTCAATACCGCCTCCGACGGGAAGCCCGTGCTTATCCCGCCGGAGCAGACCAATCTTCTGAGCGCGGTGATAAAATTGCGCGAGATGCCCGGGCTCTACCTTTATGCGGTTCGCCCGGTCGATGCGGACATTCTCAATGCCAGCCGCGCCGTCACGCAGCAGAATGCCGGCAGCATGAGCAGCCCGAACCAAGGCATACCGACGCAGCTGCTTTTTGCACTGCTCTATTTCGGCCTCACGCTGACGCTGCTTCTGTCGGCCATCTGGACCGGTATTGCCGTCGCCGACCGTCTGGTCAGGCCGATCCGGCTGCTTATCGGCGCCGCGGGCGATGTTGCTACGGGCAATCTGGACGTTTCCGTGCCGGTGCATCGATCCGATGGCGATGTCGGCTCCCTGTCGCAGACCTTCAACACGATGGTTCGCCAGATCGGCACGCAGCGCAACGATCTCGTCAGTGCCAAGGATCAGATCGACGAGAGGCGGCGTTTCTCCGAGGCCGTGCTGTCGGGAGTGACGGCGGGGGTCGTCAGCGTCAATGGCGATGGCATCGTCGAGATCATCAATCGTTCGGCACAGTCGATGCTCGGGCTCGATCCGGCGACTGCAGGTGGCAAGAACCTTTCCGCGCTGGTTCCCGAGATCGGCCTGGTCTTCGAAGTGGCCCGGGCGACGAACCGCTCGGTCTACCGGGAGCAGGTCGCCATATCGAGGCATGGCAGCGCGCGGACGTTCAACGTTCAGATAACGATGGAAGATGCTGATGCCGCAGAACATTCCTATGTCGTGACCGTCGACGACATCACGGATCTCGTCGAGGCGCAGCGCTCCTCGGCCTGGGCCGACGTGGCACGACGGATCGCCCATGAAATCAAGAATCCGCTGACGCCAATCCAGCTTTCCGCCGAAAGGCTGCGCCGTCGCTTCGGAAAAGCCATCACGCAGGATCGCGAAGTCTTCGACCAGTGCACGGAAACCATTATCCGGCAGGTCGGCGATATCGGGCGGATGGTCGACGAGTTTTCATCCTTCGCTCGCATGCCGAAGCCGGAGATGCGCCTCGTAGACCTGCGCGAGGCTTTGAAGGAAGCATCCTTCCTCGTGGAAGTCAGCAGAAGCGACATCCGTTTCGAGCGCGATTTCGCTGATGAGCCGCTGATGGGGATGTTCGATCCCCGGCTCATGGGGCAAGCCTTCGGCAATGTGATCAAGAATGCCGCCGAGGCGGTCGAATCCGTCGTCAAGGAGGGGCATCTCGATGGCCATATCCTCGTGCGCTGCAGGGCCGTCGGCGAGGAAATGCTCATCGAGATCCTCGACAATGGCAAGGGCCTGCCGCGCGAGCATCGCCAGCGCCTGCTCGAACCCTATATGACGACGCGCGAAAAGGGCACCGGCCTCGGCCTTGCTATCGTCAAGAAGATAGTCGAGGACCACGCGGGGCAACTCGAATTACACGACGCACCGGAAGAATTCTATGGGGGACGCGGGGCGATGATCCGCATGGTCTTTCCCCGTGTCCGGCCGGACAATCATCCAGAAGAACAGGTGAATTCAAATGGCATCTGACATCCTTGTCGTTGACGATGAAGTGGATATTCGCGAGCTCGTTGCGGGCATCTTGAGTGACGAGGGCTATGACACGCGCATGGCCTCGGATGCCGACAGTGCCCTGGCGGCGATCGATGATCGTATTCCACGGCTGATATTCCTCGACATATGGATGCAGGGCAGCCGGCTCGACGGCCTCGCATTGCTCGACGAGATCAAGCAGCGCCACCCGGAAGTACCGGTGGTGATGATTTCCGGCCACGGCAATATCGAAACCGCCGTCTCGGCGATCCGCCGCGGCGCCTATGATTTCATCGAGAAGCCGTTCAAGGCGGACAGGCTGATCCTCGTCGCCGAACGCGCGCTGGAAACGTCGAAACTGCGCCGCGAGGTTTCGGATCTGCGCCGGCGCTCGGCCGAAAGCTTCGAGCTGCTGGGCAATTCGCTGGCGATGAACCATCTGCGCCAGACGATCGAACGCGTTGCGCCCACCAATAGCCGCATCATGATCACCGGCCCGTCCGGTGCCGGCAAGGAATTGACGGCGCGGGCGATCCACGCGCTTTCCACCCGGGCAAAGGGACCGTTCGTCAATCTGAACGCTGCGACAATCACTCCGGAACGCATGGAGATAGAGCTGTTCGGCACCGAATCCGATGGCGGCGAGCGCAAGGTTGGCGCGCTGGAGGAGGCGCATGGCGGCATCCTCTACCTGAACGAGATCGCGGACATGCCGCGCGAGACGCAGAACAAGATCCTGCGCGTCCTCGTGGACCAGCAGTTCGAACGTGTCGGCGGCACCAAGCGCATCAAGGTCGATGTGCGCATCATCTCGTCCACCGCACAGAATCTTGAGGCGATGATCGCCGAGGGGCGGTTCCGTGAAGATCTGTTTCATCGGCTGGCCGTCGTGCCGGTCATCGTTCCGCCGCTGGCCGATCGTCGCGACGATATTCCCGCGCTTGTCGATTTCTTCATGGCGCAGATCGCGGAACAGGCCGGCATCAAGCCGCGCAAGATCGGTCCCGACGCAATGGCGGTTCTGCAATCGCATTCATGGCCGGGCAATATCCGGCAATTGCGCAACAATATCGAACGCCTGATCATTCTCGCGCGCGGCGACGATCCGGAGGCTGTCATCACCGCGGACCTGCTGCCGGCGGAGATCGGCGATACCTTGCCGAAGGCACCGACCGAATCGGATCAGCACATCATGGCGCTGCCGCTGCGCGAGGCGCGCGAGCGCTTCGAGAAGGAATATCTTATCGCCCAGATCAACCGTTTTGGCGGAAACATCTCGCGCACCGCCGAATTCGTTGGTATGGAACGTTCAGCACTGCATAGAAAGCTGAAATCCCTCGGGGTTTGAAGCATTCGGGATGCGATGACCGGAGTAGCTCATGCCTGGCACTATCAATCGAGAGCCGCGCGTCCTATCGGCTGGGGCCAAGGGAAACCGGGTCGGACAATGGTCGCCGCTGCATTCGATCTTCCTCGTGGAAGGCATGTCTAGCTGATGCGCGTGATCATATGCGGCGCCGGTCAGGTCGGCTACGGCATTGCAGAGCGTCTCGCAGCCGAGGACAATGACATATCCGTCATCGATACGTCGGCCGAACTCATCCAGGTGGTTCGGGATACGCTCGATGTGCGCGGCTTTGTCGGGCATGGCGCCCATCCGGACGTTCTCGCGGCGGCGGGTGCGGACCAGGCCGACATGATCATCGCGGCGACGCTCTATGACGAAGTGAACATAGTCGCCTGCGAGGTGGCCCACGCGCTGTTCAACGTGCCGACGAAAATAGCGCGCATCAGGGCGCAGGCCTATCTGGCGTCGCACTACCAGGACCTGTTCTCGCGCGATCACATGCCGATCGACGTGATCATCTCGCCGGAACTCGAGGTGGGCGAGATGGTCCTGCGGCGCATTGCGCTGCCGGGGGTGAGCGACGTGGTGCGCTTCGCCGACGAGCATATCGCCGTTCTGGCAATCGAATGTCTCGAGGATTGCCCGGTCATCAACACGCCGCTGTTCCAGCTGACCGAGCTCTTTCCCGATCTCGAAGCGACCGTGATGGGCATCATGCGGGGCGACAGCCTGTTCATCCCGCGCTCGACCGACCAGATGTTCAGCGGAGACATCGCCTATGTCGCCGCCACCAAGGATCAAATACATCGCACGCTTGCCCTGTTCGGGCATGAGGAGCCGGAAGCGACCCGGATCGTCATAGCCGGCGGCGGCAATATCGGGCTCCATGTCGCCCAGACCATCGAAGCTAGGCAGCCGAAGACCAGGATCAAGCTGATCGAGCCCAATCTGAAGCGTGCCCATGCCATCGCGGATGAGCTGCGCCGCTCGCTGGTGCTACATGGCAGTGCGCTCGACCAGAAATTGCTGCATGAAGCCGAAATTCAGGATGCGGACCTCATGGTGACGCTGACCAATGACGATCAGGTCAACATGTTGGCGGGGGTGATGGCGAAACGCCTTGGCTGCAAGTCCAATCTGGTCCTGATCAACAATCCCGATTTTCTCGACCTCGGCAAAAGCCTGGGGATCGATGCCCATATCAGCCCGCGAAGCGTCACGATTTCGCGGGTTCTTCAACATGTAAGGCGCGGGCGTATCCGCGCCGTTCACAGCGTGCAGAAGGGCCGGGCCGAGGTCATCGAGGCGGAGGCGCTGGAGACTTCACCCATGGTCGGCGCGCCATTGCGTGATCTCGACCTGCCGGTCGGCTTGCGGATCGGAGCCATCTACCGCAATGGCGAAGTCATCAAGCCGAATGGAAGCGTCCGCATCAAGCCCAAGGATCGCGTCGTCCTGTTCGCGACCGCGGACACGGTCAAGCAGGTCGAACAGATGTTCCGCGTCAGCCTCGAATTCTTCTGATAAGTCCTGTTACACGTCAAAAACCGTCCATCTTGTGAGAAACAAATGACCAAGACCCTCGCCTTTGCCGGCAACCTGAACCGCAATGCGCTTCCCGGGAAGGGCGATGGTATAAATGTCTATGAATTCAACGAACAAACGGGCGATCTTTCACTAGTGAGTGAATACAAGTCCATCGACAATCCCGGCTATCTCGCCATCGACGAGAAGCGCAAGCGGCTTTATGCGGCGTCGGAAGTGCCCGAATGGAACGAGAATCTCGTCGTCGCCTTCGACATCGACCCCGCGCGCGGCGAACTCTCCTACATCAACATGCAATCGGCACTCGGCAATGCGACCTGTCACCTGAGCTTCGACATTGCGCGCGAGACCATATTCGCCTCCAACTACACGGTAGCGCCCTTGGGCGCCCGACCGGGCAATGCCATCGCGGCACTCGCCATTCGCGGTGATGGCGGGCTTGATCCGGCGTTCGCGGCCTCGATTCACGAGGGTCCGAAGGCGATATTGCCGACGCAGAAGCGCCAGCACGGCCATTGCTCCGTTACAAGTCCGGACAATCGCACGCTCTATGTGTGCGACCTCGGTCTCGATCAGATCATTGCCTATGACATGCCGCACAAAGGGGAGGAGCTTCGCCTTTCGGCCGAACCGGTGACGCAATTGCCGGAGGGGGCGGGGCCTCGCCATATGGTTTTCCATCCCAATGCCCGGAATGCCTATGTCATAAACGAGCTGAACTCGACGATTTCGGCGCTGGAGCATGATGCCGCTTCGGGGCGCCTGCGGATCATCCAGACGGTTCCTGCCATTCCGGAGGATTTCACGCAGACCAATACCTGCGCTGAAATCGCCGTAAGCGAAGATGGGCGCTTCCTTTATGGCTCGAATCGCGGCCATAACAGCATCGTCATCTACCGGATCGAGGCGAACGGCGAACTGTCGCTGGTCGGCTGGCAGCCGTCGCAGGGCATCGGGCCGCGAAACTTCGTCATCGATCCCTCCGGCCGCTTCATGCTGGTCAGCAATCAGAAGGGCGGCGGTATCGCTGTATTCCGGCGGGATGCGGAGACCGGAAAACTGGAAGACACGGGCAAGCGTGTCGAACTTGCGACGCCCATGCGCATCGTATTCGGAAGATTCTGAGGAGTAGTGAAATGTCGCGCATAGCCTATGTGAATGGCCAATATGTCAGGCATGCCGATGCCGGCATCCATATCGAGGATCGCGGCTATCAGTTCGCCGATGGCGTCTATGAAGTGTGCGAGGTGGCGCGCGGCAATATCATGGACATGACCCGCCATCTCGATCGACTCGACAGGTCGATGTCCGAACTGAAAATCGGCTGGCCGATGGCTCGGAAAGCGCTGGTGACGGTCATCAAGGAAGTGGTGCGCCGCAACAGGGTCCATAATGGCCTGGTCTATCTTCAGGTGACGCGCGGCGTGGCGCGGCGCGACCATGTATTTCCTTCGGCGACCACCACGCCTGCCATCGTCGTGACGGCGAAGCGGACGGACCCGGCGGCCAGTGCCGCGCGGGCGGCGAAGGGCATAAAGGTCATCACCGTGCCGGAAAACCGCTGGGAACGCGTCGATATCAAGTCGATAGGGCTGCTTCCCAATGTCATGGCGCGCCAGCAGGCCAAGGAGCAGGGCGCACAGGAAGCGTGGTTCGTCGATCCGGACGGGACGGTCAAGGAGGGTGCCGCCACCAATGCCTGGATCGTGACCAAAGACGGCACGCTGGTGACGAGGCCGGCCGAGACGGGCATCTTGCGCGGCATCACCCGCACGACGATATTCGATGTGGCGAAGAAACTAGGACTGACCATCGAGGAACGCGGATTCTCGGTCGAGGAAGCCAGGAATGCGAAGGAAGCCTTCATGACTGCGGCCACGACGGTCATCATGCCTATCGTTGAAATCGATGGCCATGTAGTCGCCAATGGACATCCCGGCGCCACGACACTTTCCTTGCGGGAGGCGTTTTTTGACATTGCGGAAAAAACGCCATCCTGTTAACCCGTGGATGAGGGGACTAAACGACGCTATATCTCCACCTCCTGCCGGTGCGGATAATATCCGCGCCTGCTGCCGACATCTGCATGGGACACGTTTGCTGATCGCATAAAAGGACAAAAACAATGGCTGAACGATCGCAGAATCTTCAGGACCTTTTTCTGAATTCCGTCAGGAAACAGAAGATTTCTCTGACAATTTTCCTCATTAATGGCGTGAAGCTGACGGGGATCGTCACTTCTTTCGATAATTTCTGCGTGCTCTTGCGCCGCGACGGGCATTCGCAGCTCGTGTATAAACATGCCATCTCGACCATCATGCCAAGCCAGCCGGTGCAGATGTTCGAGGTCGAAGAAAGCGACTGAGACCAGGATTGGCTAAATCTTCAGGGCGTAACTCAAGAAAAACAGACGTAAACGCCGCGGCCGGCACGACGGCTGAAGAACCCACACGGGCTCTCGTCATCGTGCCGGTATTGCCCTTGCGGTTCAGCGAGGGCGCCAGGAACGACGATTCAGGCGGATATAGCCGCGAATTCCAGCGCAGCGACGAGGCTCGGCTGGAAGAAGCCATCGGCCTCGCCAAGGCGATCGATCTCGACATCGTATTTTCCGACATCGTCCAGGTCGCCGCGCCCCGGCCGGCGACCCTGCTCGGCACGGGCAAGGTGGAGACCATTGCCGAGATCGTGAAAGGCAATCACGCGGAACTCGTCATCGTCGATCACGCGCTTACGCCCGTTCAGCAACGGAACCTCGAAAAGGAATGGAACGCCAAGGTGCTGGATCGCACCGGGCTGATCCTCGAGATTTTCGGCCGTCGAGCCCAGACCAAGGAGGGCGCGCTGCAGGTGGAGCTTGCCCACCTTACCTACCAGAAGGGGCGTCTCGTTCGAAGCTGGACCCATCTTGAGCGCCAGCGCGGCGGTGGCGGCTTCCTCGGCGGTCCCGGTGAAACCCAGATCGAGGCCGATCGGCGGGCGCTGCAGGAAAAGATCCTGCGCATCAAGCGCGAGCTCGAAACCGTGGTGCGGACGCGCAGCCTGCATCGAAGCAAGCGCAAGAAGGTGCCGCATCCGGTCGTCGCCCTCGTCGGCTATACCAATGCCGGCAAATCGACCCTGTTCAATCGCATGACCGGCGCGGGCGTGGTGGCCGAGGACATGCTGTTTGCGACCCTCGACCCGACGCTGCGCCGCATCAGGCTGGAACATGGCGAGACGATCATCCTGTCCGATACGGTCGGATTCATCTCCAACCTGCCGACGCATCTTGTCGCCGCTTTCCGCGCGACATTGGAAGAAGTGGTCGAGGCGGACCTGATCCTGCACATCCGCGATATCTCCGATCCGGATACGGCCGCCCAGGCCGAGGACGTCCACGCGATCATGGCGAGCCTCGGCATCGAGAGGGGCGATACGCGCCGCATCATCGAGGTCTGGAACAAGATCGATCTTCTGGACGATGCGGGCAGGGAGGCGGCTCATCGCTTGAGCGCGGCATCGGTCGGCGACGAACATCCGCTGCCGGTTTCGGCCGTCACCGGCGAAGGCGTCGACGTGCTCCTGCGGGAGATCGAGAACCGCATCGCCGGGAAGCTGCAGCGCATCACCATCACGCTGAACCAGCATCAATTGCGGCTGGTGGACTGGGTTTATCAGCACGCGAGCAATGTGGATCGGACAGATCTGGAGGATGGCTCCGTCAAGATCAGCATGGACATGACCGCGACGTCGAAACAGGGGCTGGAAGAAAAGCTCGGCCAGCCGATATAGGCGATCAGGTCCGGCCTTTTGCCGCGATCCAGAGTTCCTCCATTTCGTCGAGCGTCGCATCTTCCAGCGGCTGGCCGCGCTCGCTCAGCTTCCGCTCGATGAAATGAAACCTCGACCGGAATTTCTCGTTGGTCCCGCGCAGGGCGCTTTCCGGCTCCAGGTCGAGATGCCGGCCAAGATTGACCATGGCAAAAAGCAGATCGCCATATTCGTCCTTGGCCCGTTCCGTATCGCCGCTGGCGATCTCGTGCCGCAACTCGGCGATTTCTTCTTCGATCTTGTCGAGTATGGGGGCGGCTTCAGACCAGTCGAAACCCACTTTCGCCGCCTTCTGCTGAAGTTTCAGCGCCCGCATCAGGGCAGGAAAGCCATGCGGCACATCATCCAGATATCCAGCCGCTTCATGCGACGTCAGGCCAAGCTCGCTGCGGCGTTCGCGGCGCTCGCGTTTTTCCTCCGCCTTGATCTTGTCCCACATGCCCTTGGCCATGCCGGCGCCGCGCGCCTGCTCGTCGCCGAAGACATGCGGATGGCGGCGGATCATCTTGTTCGTGATGGCCTGGACGACGTCGCCGAAATCGAAAGCGTCGATCTCTTCCGCCATGCGCGCATGAAAAACCACCTGCAGCAGGAGGTCGCCCAGTTCTTCGCGAAGATCGTCGAGATCGTCCCGTTCGATGGCGTCAGCCACCTCGAACGCCTCTTCGAGCGTATAGGGCGCGATGGAGCGGAACGTCTGCTCGATGTCCCACGGGCAGCCGGTGACGGGAGTGCGAAGCGCAGCCATGATGTCGAGCAGGCGCGCAATGTCTCGAGATGGTTTCATTGAACAGTGATAGGCCAGCCGGGGGCAGGGCACCATAAAAGCCCTTGTCGCCGATCGGCTTGTCCACAGCTCTTGCTGCGCCTCCCGTTGCCGCAAGTTGAGGATCTGCTTTTCAATGCACACCGGACGATGTTACGTTCGTGCTATGTTCCAGGTGATTCTCCGCAGGGGATCCGTGTGCCGGAGATCCAATGGCCGCATATCTTGAAAAGCTGAATGAAGCGCAGCGCAGCGCCGTCGAGTTCGGCGTCGCAGAGGGAGCCATCGCGGGTCCCTTGCTCATCATCGCGGGCGCAGGGTCGGGGAAGACCAACACGCTCGCGCATCGCGTCGCCCATCTCATCGTCAATGGCGTCGATCCCTCGCGCATACTGCTGATGACGTTCTCCCGGCGCGCGGCGACGGAAATGGCGCGGCGGGTGGAGCATATCTGCCGCCAGGTGCTGGGCGCAAATGGCAGCCTCTATAGCGATGCACTGGAATGGTCCGGCACGTTCCACGGCATTGGCGCCCGGATATTGCGGGATTATGCCGAGCAGTTGTCGCTCGACCGCGACTTCACGATCCACGACCGCGAGGATTCGGCCGATCTGATGAACCTCGTCCGGCATGAGCTCGGCTTTTCGAAGACCGAAAGCCGGTTCCCGACGAAATCGACATGCCTGGCGATCTATTCGCGCGTCGTCAATTCGGAGCGGCAGCTCGCGGAGGTGCTCAAGGAGCATTATCCCTGGTGCGGCAACTGGAACGATCAGCTGCGGGAGCTCTTCGGCGGCTATGTGGCCGCCAAACAGGCGCAGAATGTGCTCGATTACGACGATCTTCTGCTCTACTGGGCGCAAATGGTCGGCGATCCTCTGCTGGCCGAGGATGTCGGCTCGAGGTTCGACCACATACTGGTCGATGAATACCAGGATACGAACCGGTTGCAGGCCTCCATCCTGCTGGCGCTCAAGCCGGGCGGCAAGGGTATTACCGTCGTCGGCGACGATGCCCAGTCCATCTACTCGTTCCGGTCGGCGGAAGTGCGCAATATTCTGGACTTTCCAGCCGCCTTCTCCCCGAGCGCCGAGGTCATCACGCTCGACCGCAATTATCGCTCGACCGAACCGATCCTCAAGGCCGCCAATGCGGTGATCGACCTTGCATCGGAGCGGTTCACCAAGAACCTGTGGACGGAGCGCCAGTCAGCGGCGCGGCCACGGCTCGTTACGGTACGCGACGAGACCGAACAGGCCCGCTACATCGTCGAAGAAGTGCTGGAAAATCGGGAGACGGGGGCGCTGCTGAAGGAGCAGGCGGTGCTCTTCCGCACCTCCCATCACAGCGGAACGCTGGAGATCGAGCTGACGCGGCGCAATATTCCCTTCGTGAAATTCGGCGGGTTGAAATTTCTCGACAGCAGCCATGTCAAGGATACGCTCGCGGCGCTTCGCTTCGTCCAGAACCCGCGTGACCGGGTGGCCGGGTTTCGGCTGATGCAGCTCATTCCCGGCATCGGTCCGGGCTCGGCGCAGCGGGTACTCGACCAGATGGCGGAAGCAGCGGATCCGCTCGCGGCGCTTTCGGCCATTTCGGGTCCGCCCCGCGCCAGCGGTGAGGACTGGCAGCAATTCGTCGAGTTGCTGCAGTCCCTGCATGGCAGCAACACGCCCTGGCCGACGGAGATAGACCGGATCCGTGCCTGGTACGAGCCTCATCTGGAACGGCGCTACGAGGACGCCTCCATGCGCCTTGCGGATATATTGCAGCTAGAGCAGATCGCGGCGGGATACAATTCCCGCCAACGTTTCCTGACCGAACTGACGCTCGATCCGCCCGACGCCACCAGCGACCAGTCGGGGGTGCCATCGCGCGACGAGGACTATCTGATCCTCTCGACGATCCACTCCGCCAAGGGGCAGGAATGGAAGTCGGTCTATCTTCTCAACGTCGTCGATGGCTGCATGCCTTCGGATCTCGGCGCCGGCTCCCGCCCGGAACTGGAGGAGGAGCGGCGCCTGCTCTATGTTGCGATGACGCGAGCCCGGGACGATCTGCACCTCGTCGTGCCGCAGCGGTTTTTCACCCACGGCCAGAATGCGCAAGGCGACAGGCACGTCTACGCATCGCGCACGCGGTTCATTCCGGCGACATTGCTGCAGTATTTCGAATGTTCAAGCTGGCCGAAGGTTCGCGCATCCAGCGAGCGGGAGCAGGCGGCGCGCAGCGTGCGGGTCGATATCGGCGCCCGAATGCGCGGTATGTGGTCCTGATACCGGACCTCTAGTGGCGTTCCGTCGGCCTCTTCTGCTCGGTTGGCTTCTGCTTGCCCGCAGGGGCCGAACCATGGTCCAGCAGGGTGATGCTGTCGAATTTCGAATAGAGTTCGTTGGCCAGGTGCTCATTGGCCAATTCCCGGCGAATGGCCATCCTCACCAGTATATCCTTGTTCTTGATGCCCTGGTCGAACAGCATCATGACGGTGCGGGCGAGCCGATTGGCGTTTTCGTGCTCGCGGTGATCCCGTCCCAGCTTGAGGGAGGCGGTCTTGTGAGCCTCGCTCATGATCTGCCAGTCTTCGTCCGTATATTGCTCGAAATGAGGCTGCTTCGGCATGGTGTTACCGCTCCGCGCGTCAGGACTGCCATCCATGCTAACAGACGGAAGGCGCTTTGGTAAATAACGAAGGGGTGTAGACCGTTCCGCGTGATTGCCGGGCCGGGCGACGAAATGCTATCGGCATCTGCGCGCCGCCTGTAAGCTCTGGCGAGGGCCGGCCGACGGCACATAGCGAATGAGGAGAAGACCGGATCGTGGCGGGAAATACAACAGGATGGGGCAGGGCGGCCGGCCTGGTCGTCGGGGCACTGGCGGCAATGATTGCTGCGAGCAACGGCGCGCGAGCCGAACGGATCGCGATCTGTCATGGCTATGGCTGCCACTTTCGTACATCGCTCACATTGTCGAATGCGGATCGGGCGCGCATAGCCGCGATCATGGCCGGTGGAAAGGCTTCACCGGCCGCCGAGCGCAATGCCACGCGCCGGGCGGTGCAATATTTCGAACGGCGCGGCACGGCGGCAATAGGCATCCGGGACAGGCCGAAGATGGAGTTCGGCAAGGGCCGGGAGAAGGGCCAGATGGATTGCGTCGATGAATCGACAAATACCGGCCGGTTCCTGAAATATCTCAAGCAGAATGGCATGCTGCGGTTTCACGTTCCCGCCAATCGCGCATCGCGGGGCAATTTCATCGATGGACGTTACCCGCATTTCACCGCCGTCATGGTCGATCGCGCCGGATCGTCCTGGGCCGTCGATTCCTGGTACGAGCCCGGCGGCGGACTGCCGGATATCATGCCGCTCAGCCGCTGGAAGCAGCGAGGCTATGGCGGGCAGCGCTGACCGGCCGCGAATTCCCGGCTAGCTAGCCGGTCGTCTGCAGCACGCAGGTCGGCTTGATGCTGGCCTTGCGGTGCTCCCTGAAGGCTGCGGTGATGGCGCGCAACGTCTCCTTCGTTCGCGGGTCGGAAAGGGAGGAGTGGAGCACGATCTCGAGCGATGGCAGCGGCGGCAGGGAAAGCACGTCGCCGATATCGACAGCCTCGGGCGGAGCAAGGCGATAGGGATAGGCAGCGACCGCCAGGCCGGCGGATACCGCGGCGGCGATGGCAGACGTGCCGCCGACGAAGACTTCGACCCAGGGAATGCAGGCGCGGTCGAGCAGGCGCGTGGCGACATCCCTCACCGCGCAGTGGGGCGAAAGCGTCGCCAGCGGCAGGGGTTCGCCGAGCCGGTGCTCGAAATCCGGTGAGGCGAACCAGCCGAAATGTTCGGGCCCGAGAATTTCCCCGTCGCGGCGGTCGTCGTCACTGCGAATGATGACGGCGTCGAGCGTGCCTTCCTCGAAGGAATCCAGCAGCGCACGCGAATTATCCAGCAACACTTCGATCGTCAGCGCCGGGTCGAGCGATTTCAGCCGCGCCAGCAATGTCGGAACCTCGGGCCCCATGACGTGGCTGGCGATCCCGAGCCTGAAGCGACGCCGGGTGGCAGTCAATCCGGCAATGGCCCGCTCATGCGCCGCCAGGAATTCGCGCGCCGACTGGATGAATATCTGGCCCTGCGCAGAGAGGCGCACCTGGCGCGGCGTCCTCTCGATCAGCTTTTGCGAGAGCCGGTCCTCCAACCGCTTGAGCTTCACGCTGATGGCGCCTTGCGTGGTTCCTAGAGCCTCGGCCGCGCGGGTGAAGCTGCGGTGCTCGGCTATCATCACAAAGGCCCGAACAGCATCGACTTCCAGTATGGTCACACTGCTATCCATTCAATTTTGTTGTCACTGAAATAGTCTGACATTCGATTGTCTTATGGTCAATGCGCGACCATCTTGCGTCCAGACTGCTGACTGAAGGGTGCCGTTGGGATCGGCACGATACGCCGCAGTCTCGATTCGCAATGAAAACAGCAAGGTAAAATCATGAGCTCCAATGTCTCATCAACAAATCTCGTGGCCTTGGCCGCCGTGTGTCTCTCGGCGCTCATGCTTGGCCTTGAGATTTCCAGCATTCCCTCCATACTGCCGACGCTTGAACACGTCCTGCCCGCGAACTTCAAGCAGCTTCAATGGATCATGAATGCCTATACGATAGCCATGACGACCTGGCTCATGGCCATGGGCGCGCTTGCGGACCGGTATGGCCGCAAGCGCATCTTCATGGTGGGAATAGTGGTTTTCGGTATTGCCTCGCTTGTCTGCGGCCTGGCAGAAACGGCGCCGGTGCTGATCGCGGCGCGGTTTCTGCAGGGAACGAGCGGCGCGGCAATGCTGGCCTGCCAGGTCGCGGTGCTCTCGCACCAGTTCCGCAATGGTCGCGAGAGAGGCACCGCCTTCGGTTGGTGGGGCATCATATTCGGCATCGGCCTCGGGTTCGGTCCGATCGTCGGCGGTCTCATCGTCACGCTTGCCAGCTGGGAATGGGTGTTTCTAGTCCATGTGGTCCTCGCTGCGGCGACGCTGGGTCTCGCCCATGCGGGTGTCGAGGAATCGTCCGATCCGCATGCAGTCCGGATCGATCTCGCCGGCATGGTCAGCCTTTCGGTCGCCGTTTTCTGCCTGGTCTATCTGATCACGCAGGGTGAAGGCGTTGGAACCGGCAATCCGCCTGGCCTCGCCATGGCCGCCATCGGCCTTGTCAGCCTCGTCATCTTCATCATGGTCGAGAACAGGGTTGTGCGGCCGATGTTCGATTTCCGCACCTTTCGGACACGCAGCTTTTCGGGCGCGCTCATCGGTTCCGGCGGCATGAACTTCAGTTTCTGGCCATTCGTGATCTACCTGCCGATCTATTTCCAGGCGGTGCTCGGGCTCAACAGCGTCACCGCAGGGCTCACCCTTCTAGCCTATACGCTGCCGACGCTCGTGGTTCCGCCTTTTGCAGAAAGACTGTTGCTGCGTCAGGGACCAAGGGTGGTCATCCCGCTCGGTCTGTTCCTCATCGGCATCGGCTTCATCCTCATGCGACTTGCGGCCGTCAGCGATCAGGCGAGTTGGCTGACCATCTTGCCGGGCTGCATCCTCGCCGGCATCGGGCTTGGGATGACGAATACACCGGTCACCAATACCGCCACGGCTGCCGTTCCGGTCGAACGCGCGGGCATGGCTTCAGGCATGGATATGAGCGCGCGCATGATCTCGCTCGCCATCAATATCGCGTTGATGGGCTTCATCCTCCTGCTCGGCATTCATTCGCACCTCGAAAGCCTGGCGGGGGGAGGTCAGGTCGCCGACTTCAGGTCGCTTGCCGAGGCGATTGCCGCCGGCAATCTCGGCGCCGGGATCGGAGGCGACATCGGGCTCGAGGCTGCACGATCCGCACTGATCCAGGGTTTCAGCTGGGTCATGCTCTATGGCGCGCTGTCGGCACTGGGCTTTGCCGCGATCAGCTTCGTCATCTTCGGTGCCCGCAACGCCAAGCCGCTGCAAGCCGGCGGGCTCTAGTGGATGGGCCGGGCGGTGCGCGCCGGCATCAGCGACGCTGCCCTGTTTTTGCCTTGATTTACCGGGGAACATTACGATGCAAGTGCGGTTACGTCTTCATCGAGTTATCAACCTATGGAGGAAAACTCATGATCTACAAGACACTGGCCGCAGCATTCTTTTCCGTTGCCATGGCGACGTCAGCCTTTGCTCAAACCGCGGCGCCGGCCGACCCTGCCACCAGCAAGCCGACCGGGACTTCGGAAGGGGCGATGCCGGAAAACAAACCCGCCGACGAAGCCGACAAGACGCCGGGCGCCGATCAGTCCGGCGCCACCACCGGCAGCACGGCAACGGGCACAACGTCCGATTCGGAGGGCAACAAGGGCGGCCTGAACTGCCCCGACATCAAGTCCGGTCAAACCACGGCAATGAGCAACGACTCGACCAAGCCGCCAACGCGGCCGCAGGACTGCCCGACCAATTAGTGACCCGAATCTGAAGTTCACGACATTGTTGCAGCAGCACCAGATGAACTTCAGATTCGACAGGGTCACTAGCAACCAGATGTTTCCAGTGTGGTTTCGGAATTGAAATACGCTCCGGCCCTGCCGTCATAATCAGGCGTATTTCAATTCCACCACACTAGCGCGGCCTACATGGCGAATAGCCCCGGTTTCCATGGATGCCGGGGCTGTTTTCGCGGGCGCAAATGGCTCGCGGCAGAGGCGGCTCAGATGCCGGACCCGTCGAGTTGTTCCGAATCTTCGCCTTCCCAGGGCTGGGGCGCCGAAGCGCGGCTGAAATCGGCTGACGGCATCGGCATCCAGCACTTCAACTCTGGCTCGGCATATTCGATGATGCGGCCGGGGGAGGAATCCGAGGCGCGCCAGCCTTCCGCACCATACTGGTCGCCATTCGACCAGTAGGCGAGGTCCACTTCCGCCGGTCCCTGTTCGGACGAGCGGACCGTGACGAGAATCCGGCTACCGTCTTTTGGGGCGCTTGCCATGTGACGCCACCGCTCAGGTTCGACCATCGTTCTTCCTCCTGCCTCTCGGTGGAAGTGTCGCCTCGGCATCGAAAACGGTCAAGCCAAACCTCGCATGCCTGAAGCTCGACAGGCTCCCGCAGGCGTGCATTTCGTCAATCGAATGATGGACGCGACACGAGAACGAAAGCGACTATAGTACCCGCTTGTTCATTCTACATCCCGGGGGCCATTTGGAACGCCGACTGAGCGCTATATTTGCTGCTGACATCGTCGGCTACAGCCGCCTGATGGGGATCGATGAGGCGGGCACGCTCAACGGCTTCAAGCGTCATCGCAGCGAACTCATGGACCCGTTGATCGGCGACCATCAGGGCAGGATATTCAAGCTGACCGGCGACGGAATGCTCGTCGAGTTTTCCAGCGTGGTCAATGCCGTTGCCTGTGCGGCCGATATCCAGCGCGGGATGAAGGAGCGCAACCGGGAAGTGGAGGCGGACCGCCGCATCGAGTTCCGCATCGGCATAAACCTCGGCGACATCATCGTCGAGGATGGCGATATTTTCGGCGACGGCGTGAATGTGGCGGCGCGCCTCGAAAGCATCGCGGACCCGGGCGGCATCGCCGTGGCGGCATCCGTGCGCGACCAGATCGGCTCGAGGCTCAATCTGCCTTTCGTCGACCGGGGCGAACAGTCCCTCAAGAACATCAAGCAGAACATCCGCGTCTATACGATCGGCTTCGACGATGCGCCCGGCCCGGATTCCTCCGCACCGACGCCACCAGCCATGCTCGACCAGACACAGAAACTCATCGCTGTCCTGCCATTCACCAATATGAGCCGCGACCCGGAACAGGAGTATTTTTCCGACGGCATCACCGAAGACATCATCACCGACCTGTCGAAGGTTTCCAGCCTGCATGTCGTGGCGCGCAATACGATGTTCACCTACAAGAACAAATCCGTGAAGATCAAGCAGGTGGGGCAGGAGCTCGGCGTGCGCTATGTGCTGGAGGGCAGCGTCCGCAAGGTCGGGGAGCGCGTGCGGGTCACCGGGCAACTCATCGATGCGACGTATGGCGGCCATGTGTGGGCAGAGCGCTACGACCGCGAACTGACCGACATTTTCGCGATACAGGACGAGATAACCCAGTCGATCGTCAACCAGCTGAAGATAAAGCTGCTGCCGGATGAGCGGAGGGCAATCGTGGCGGCGCCGACGGGCAATGTCGAGGCCTATACCTATTATCTTCGCGGCCGGCAGTTCTCGCATGCCTGGACCAAGTCCTACCTCCATCTGGCGCGGCGAATGTTCTGCAAGGCAGTGGAACTCGATCCGGATTATGCGCGGGCCTATGCGGGCATAGCCGATTGCGAGGCGGCCCTGCGGGACTGGCAGCCGCAGGATTTTCCGCTGGAAAGAATATTGGCCATGGCGGGCAAGGCATTGGAGCTGGACCCCGACCTGGCCGAGGCCCACGCCTCGCGCGGCCTGGCAATGCACCAGGCTGGCCGGGACGAGGAGGCCGCGGCATCGTTCCAGCGCGCACTCGCGATCGATCAGGGGCTCCATGAGGCGAATTTCCACTATGGCCGCTTCTTTTACATGCGCGGCGAGTTCGAGCCTGCGGTGGAGTATTTCAGGCGTGCTGCGGAGTTGAAGCCCGATGACTACCTGTCGCCCATCCACCTGATGAGCGCATATCGGTCGCTCGGCAAGGCGGCGGATACCGAAAGCTGGGCGCGCGTCGGTGCCTGGCGAGCGGAACAGGCATTGGCCCGGAATCCGGAGAATTCGGGACCGGCGCATCGGGGAGCGCTCGCCTGGGCCCATATGGGCGACAAACAGCGTGCGATCGAATGGGCCGACCGGGCATTGGCGATCGATCCTGACGATGTCGTGGCGCAGTATAATGTCGCTTGCGTCTATTCGATCATCGGCGAGACGGAAAAAGCCATCCAGCTGCTGCAAACCGTCCTGCCGAAAAGCTCCTATTACCAGACCATGTGGTTCAGGAACGATTCCGATCTCGACGCCATCAGGGGCGATGTCCGGTTTACCGACATGTTCAAGGTGATCAAGGAACGAACGGCGTGATCGGGCGGCGGCGGGGAGGTTCTGCGCGCAATCCCGCGAG
Source organism: Phyllobacterium sp. 21LDTY02-6 (assembly GCF_023554255.2). Lineage (GTDB taxonomy): Bacteria > Pseudomonadota > Alphaproteobacteria > Rhizobiales > Rhizobiaceae > Phyllobacterium. The sequence goes on from NZ_JAMJWD020000001.1 coordinate 1,080,481, forward strand.
GCGGCGATAAGTTCATCGTCCGGCGACGATTCAGAAAAATATACCAGGAACGCGGCGCAGTTCAGCGCCTGCTTTCTTTTTAATCTCTATAACTTTGGTAGTCTTTACCTGAGCCGTGTCAGCGGCAATAACAGTTAAAGGGATATCGCTCATGTCCAATCCGACTGTCGTTGGTCTCTCCGGCAATGTCCGCAGCCCTTCAAAGACAAAATCGCTCGTCACCAGCGTGGTCACGAGCATCAGCCGGCAATATGGGCTGACAGCGGAAGTCTACGATCTCATCGACGTTGGCGCATCGCTCGGCACTGCCCATCACGCCAGCGAACTCAGTCCCGCCGCCACCGCCATTCTCGACAAGGTCGTGGCAGCGGATATTCTGGTGGTGGGTACGGCAACCTATAAGGGCAGCTATACCGGGCTGTTCAAGCATTTCATCGATCTGCTCGAGCCGCGCGCGCTGCAAGGCAAGCCGATCGTGCTTACGGCGACGGGCGGAAACAACAGCCACGCATTGATCATCGAGCACCAGCTGCGGCCATTGTTCGGGTTCTTCGCGGCGCATACGCTCCCGACCGGGATATTTGGCGTCGATCGCGACTTTGCCGATAACGAGATCGCGTCAGAGCCGGTCAGGCTCAAGATCGCGCAGATTGTCGAAGAAGTCCGTCCATTCGTCGCTCAACTGGCGTTTCCGGCCGCCAGCGCAGCGGAGTAAGACGATGACGCGCGCACTGACCCTTGGCGAGACGGCCCGAACGGTTGCGATAGAACTTGCCGCGACGGCCGGCGATCATGATGAAAGCGGTGCGTTTCCGCACGAGAATTTCCGCAAGTTGCAGGAATACGGATTGCTGGCGCTGACTGCGCCGGTGGCCTATGGCGGCCGAGGGGCAGGGCTTGCCGATGCTGCGACCGTGATCGGTGAAATTGCCAAGGGCGAGCCATCGACCGCGCTGATCCTCGTCATGCAGTACATCAACCTTGCGACACTGCCCGGTGAGCGCTGGCCGGAACATCTGGTGCGGAGGGTGCTGGCCGACGCGGCAACGAACGGCGCCCTGATCAACGCGTTGCGGGTGGAGCCGGAACTCGGGACGCCGGTCCGCGGTGGCCTTCCGGCGACGACCGCGCGCCGGACCGGGGACGGCTGGTCGCTGAGCGGCCGCAAGATCTACTCGACGGGCATTGCCGGCCTCACCTGGTGCATCGTCTGGGGACGAACGGACGGGGAAGAGCCGCGCGTGGGCGCCTTTCTGGTGCCCGCCAAGGCGGATGGGCTGCGGATTGAACAGACATGGAATCCGCTCGGCATGCGCGCGACGGCGAGCCACGACGCCATTCTCGACAATGTCCGGATTCCCCTCGACCATGCGGTCGATATTCGCCGGCCGGAGGAATGGAAAGAGCGCGACGGCAGCCAGACGGCGTGGATGGCGGTGCTGTTCGGCGCCCTTTACGACGGCGTGGCGCGGGCGGCGCGCGATTGGCTCGTTCAATTCCTCCATGATCGGAAACCCGCCAATCTTGGCGCTGCATTGGCAACGGTGCCTCGCATCCAGCAGGCATTCGGCGAAATCGAGGAACTGCTCGTTACGAATGCGCGCCTGCTCCGTTCGGCTGCGCGCGATGCGGATGCCGGCGAAGCGCCATCATCGACCGAGAGCAGCCTTCTCAAATTGACCGTGACCGAGAATGCGATCCTGGCGGTCGAAAAAGCACTCAGGCTGACCGGAAACCACGGCATCAGCCGCAATAATCCGCTGGAGCGCCACTATCGCAACGTTCTTTGCGGCCGCATCCATTCACCCCAGGAAGACACCGTGCGGATCGCCGCGGGGCGCGCAGCCCTCGGCATCTGACACGGCTTACCCCATTCAAGGAGGCCACCATGCCAGTCGAATTCATTGGTTATGTCGGAAACGCCAACGGTTCCGAGACAATCCGCGCCACGGGCAAGGCGCTGGATCTGAATTATATCGAGGCGCTTGCCAAGGTGCAGGAAAGCGGCGGTTTCGACCGCGTGCTTCTGGCCTTCAGTTCGACGTCCCCCGAAAGCATCCTCGTCGGCCAGCACGTCACCAGCGTGACGAGAAACCTCAACGTCATGATCGCCCATCGCCCGGGCTTCACGGCGCCGACGATTGCGGCGCGCCAGCTGGCGACCCTCGATCACATCAGCGGAGGTCGTGTCGGTGTCCATATCATCACCGGCGGCAACGACGTCGAACTGGCGCAGGACGGCGATCACCTGACCAAGGACGAGCGCTATGCGCGCACGTCGGAATATCTCGACATCGTACGCCAGGAATGGACGAGCGCGGAACCGTTCGACTATGACGGCCGGTATTACAAGGTCGACAAGGGCTTCGGCGGCATCAAGCCGGTGCAGCAGAACGGCATTCCGGTCTATTTCGGCGGCGCTTCCGATGCGGCCCTGCAAGTGGCCGGCAAACATGCGGATATCTACGCGCTCTGGGGCGAGACGCATGCGCAGGTGAAGGAACTGCTGCAGCGCGTTCGCGAGGCCGCCGCTCCCTATGGCCGATCGCCGCGCTTCAGCCTTTCGCTGCGCCCGATCCTGGCAGAGACGGAAGACGCGGCCTGGGCCAAGGCCAACACCATTCTTGAGAAGGCGAAAGCCCTGATCGATGCCGGCCGCGTGCGCGATGCCAACAATCAGCGCTTCAACCAGATCGGCGGACGCAACCCGGCCAATGAAGGCTCGAAGCGCCTGCTGGCCGCGGCAGAACAGGGAACCGTGCTCGACAAGCGCCTGTGGACAGGGATTGCCGGGCTGACGGGCGCGCAAGGCAATACGACCTCGCTCGTCGGGACGCCCGATCAGGTGGCTGAGGCATTCCTCGACTATTACGACCTTGGCATCACCACGTTCCTCATTCGCGGCTTCGATCCGATCGAGGATGCCTTCCACTACGGCCGCGACCTGCTGCCGCGCGTGCGCGAGCTCGTGGCACAGCGGGATCGGGCAGCAAAGCAGGCGCACGCGGCGGAGTAGTGCCGGCGGCCAGAGTCACAGTCGAAAACCAAAATCGAAGGAGTTGGGAAATGGGGAATTTCATGCTTGACCGCCGCACGCTCCTGCGTGGCGCCGGTGCATTGGGTCTGGCGGCGCCGCTCGGCTCCATGGCGCTGACCGGCCTCGCAGGCGCACAGAATGCAGCGGCACCCGCCAAGGAACTGAAGAAGATCAAATTCGCCACCAATGCTTCGGCGATCTGTCTTGCCCCGGTCTTCGTCGCCAAGGAGCAGGGGATATTCGCCAAATACGGGCTCGACGTCGAGCTGGTGAATTTTGGCGCATCCACCGAAGCGCTTCTGGAGGCGATCGCGACGGGCAAGGCCGATGGCGGCGTCGGCATGGCGCTGAGGTGGCTGAAAGCGCTGGAGCAGGGCTTCGACGTCAAGATTACAGCGGGCACACACGGAGGCTGTTCGCGGCTGGTCACGCCGGCAAGCACCGGCCTGAAGACACTCGCGGACCTCAAGGGCAAATCCATCGGCGTCTCGGATCTGGCGAGCCCGGGCAAGAATTTCTTCTCGATCCTTCTGAACAAGGAAGGCATAAACCCCATCAGCGATGTGGAATGGCGGCAATATCCCGGCGAACTGTTGCAGGTTGCGGCGGAAAAGGGAGAAATCCACGCCATCGCCGACGGCGATCCCAAGGCCTTCTTCTGGCTGCGCGATAATGATTATGTCCAGATAGCCTCCAATCTGGACCATGGTTTCGAACAGCGCGTCTGCTGCATCGTCGGGCTGCGCGGCAGCCTGATCCGCGATGACCTGCCGACCGCCACCGCCCTCACGCGCGCATTGCTGGAGGCCCAGGACTGGACCGTTGCCAAGCCCGAGGACGCCGCGAAAGCCTTCCTGCCGAATGCGCCGAAGGACAAATCGACCGACGACCTGATCGCCGTGCTTCTGGCCCAGACGCATAATCACAATCCGACCGGCGCCGACCTGAAAAAGGAAATCGCCCTCTACGCCGGCGAATTGCGCGATGTGCAGGTATTCAAGCAATCGACCGATCCGGACGCATTTGCCGACAAGGTCTATGCAGACGTCCTGACAGCCTGACGAAAGGGGGGTGACATGACCGCCATAGAGTCGAACGACACGCGGTTTTCCACCGCAGCCAGCCCGGCCGCCTCGGCCAGACCGGCCGGCCGGACCTGGTGGACGGGAGCGTTTGCCGCGCTGCTCTGGCTGGCCGCCGCAGCCGTCATCGAATTCTGGCCGGAGATCATACCCGCCCCCTATGGCCGGGAACTGGCAATACTGGCGGTGCTGGTTGCGGCGCTGCTTGGCCTGGTGCTGGCGACAGGACCCTTCCTCGGGAAGACCGCAGCCTGGATCCGCTATTATGGTCCGTGGTTTGCCGTTGCTGCGGTGGGGCTTGGCATCTGGGAGGTGCTGACGGCCAAGCTCGCCCTGCTTCCGGTGCCGTTCTTCGCGTCGCCGCAGGGTATTCTGGAAGTCTATATCGACGATTGGGCGCGCCTCGGCGAGAGCGTCCTTCATTCGGTCCTGCTGCTCGCCAAGGGCTATTTCTTCGGCGCCGTCATCGGCTTTACCACCGGCGTCACGATAGGCTGGTCGCGGGCGGCCGGCTACTGGGTCCATCCCATATTGCGGTTGATCGGACCGCTTCCCGCAACGGCATGGCTCCCGCTTTCCTTCTTCATCTTCCCCTCGAGCGGCTCGGCGAGCGTCTTTCTCATTGCACTGGCGACGGCCTTTCCGGTGACGATCCTCACCTGGTCCGGCATCGCCAGCGTCAACCGCGATTACTACGACATCGCCCGCACGCTCGGCGCCAGCCGCTGGTTCCTCATCTTCAAGGTCGCCATTCCCGCCGCCTTGCCGCATGTCTTCGTCGGCCTGTTCATGGGCCTCGGCACATCCTTTGCGGTCCTCGTCGTCGCCGAGATGCTGGGCGTCAAGGCAGGGCTCGGCTGGTATCTGCAATGGGCGCAGGGCTGGGCCGCCTACGCCAACATGTATGCCGCGCTGATCGTCATGGCCCTGATGTGCTCGAGCCTCATCACCATTCTTTTCCGTATCCGCGACCGGGTACTTTCATGGCAGAAGGGACTTGTCCGATGGTAGCGCTTGCGCAGTCCGATTTTCGCGAACCCGCGCACCGCACCGGTGTGCAGGTGGATATCAACGCCGTCTCGCACCAGTTCGAGCTCGAGGGAGAGCCGCTGCCCGTCCTCGATCGGGTCAGCTTTGCCGTCGAGCCCGGACAGTTCGTGGCACTGCTCGGCCCCTCCGGCTGCGGCAAGTCGACTCTACTGCGGCTGCTGGCGGGACTCGATCACCCCACCGCCGGCTCCCTGCGGGTGAATGGTGAGACCATCGCCGACCCCGATCCCTCGCGCATACTGGTGTTCCAGGACCCGACGCTCTTCCCCTGGCGGACCGTCCGCGACAATGTCGCGCTCGGCCTCGAAGCGCAGGGCATCATCAGGACCAGTGGCGATCGTGTCGATGCCGCACTCCGGCTTGTCGGCCTTGCCGGGTTCGAGAAGGCCTATCCGCACCAGCTTTCGGGCGGAATGGCGCAGCGCGTGGCGCTCGCACGGGCATTGGTCAACGATCCGCGCCTGCTCCTCCTCGACGAGCCGCTGGGCAAGCTTGACTCCCTGACACGGCTGACGATGCAGGCCGAACTGGTGGCGCTGTGGCAGAAGGCTGCGATGACGGCCGTTCTCGTCACGCATGATGTCGAGGAGGCGCTGTTCCTGACGCAGCGCGTTCTCGTCTTCGGGCCGCGTCCGGCAAGGATTGTCGCCGATATCCCGGTCGACCTGCCGTATCCGCGGCACCGGGGCGATCCACGCCTTGGCGAGCTGCGCCGTGAGGCGCTTCAGCACCTTGGCCTTGCGGCAAGCTGGTAGAACGATGGCAGCGGCGCCGGCCACGGGCTCCCGAGTGCCGATCATCATCGGCGGCGCGATCGGCCTCCTGATCGGCTACGGGCTGGATACGAGAGCGGGCCTGGCCGGTCTGAAGGATCGTTCGATCGCCATACCATTGGTATCGAGCGACCTCGCGGCTACCTGCGTGGCGGCGGCAAAAGACGGCGACCCGCGCGCCGCGGCGCGGCTGTTTCGACTGATCGCGGAAGGCGGCGACCCCGGTCTCCTGCCGCCGCCTCGGCTGCGGGCGACGATCCTCGTCGATCCGCCGCATGTCGGCGACGTCTCGGTGACCATAATCGACGTCGAGCGAGACGGAATTCCCGCCGTCGATACGACGGAGATCGTCTTCGAGCTCGCCAAGCCTTCGTTCGGTCTCGGACCCTTTAGGCACAGGGTCAGCCGCCAGGGTGACGGGACGTTCGAAGTCCCGCCGCTGAAGATCGGCATGAATGGGTATTGGGTGGCGAAACTCGTCGTCACCGACAGTTTCGGCGCGAATATCGAGGCGACGACCGCGCTTGAGATAGGCTGAGCATCGCCGCCCGGCATGAATGCCGCGTCTATCTGTGGATAGGGTCCTTCCACAGGACGCCTTCCGGCTTTTCAACCGGCTCGATATCGAGATTGACCACGACCGGGTCCTGGCCGGAGCGAACGAGCACGCATTCCAGCGTTTCGTCTTCGCTTGCATTGATCTCCTGATGCGGCACATAGGGCGGAACGTAGATGAAATCGCCCGGGCCGGCTTCGGCCGTGAATTCGAGGTTGTTGCCCCAGCGCATGCGCGCCTTGCCCTTTACGACGTAGATGATGCTTTCGAGATCGCCATGGTGATGGGCGCCGGTCTTGGCATTGGCATGGATCGTCACCGTGCCGGCCCAGATCTTCTCCGCGCCGGCCCGCGCATTGTTAATGGCTGTCGCGCGGTTCATGCCGGGCGTCTGGGCCGTATTGGGGTCGAGCTGGTTGCCGGGAATGACCTTCACACCATTGTTGCGCCAGTCGATCTCCTGATGGTCGTGATCGTGTGCGTGGTCATGATGATGGTGCTGGTGATCGTGATCTTTCGACAATGCTATATCCTCGATGATGCCGATGCGGGCAGGGTGCTTCGTCACGCGGTCCGCACCAGCTCGTCGAAGCCGGTATCAGCCAGGTGAACGCGCCTGTCCGATCCAATATGATGATCGCAGGCCGTTCGCTCGAACTTCCTGCCGCTTTGACGTTCTGTCAGCGCTCAAATTACGTTTTTTGCAGCAGCGGCCACAGGCAGAATGTTGTCTATGCCCGGAGTTGATGGAACATATCTCCCACCGATCCCATGCCCGGCAGCAAAAGCATTCCAGAATGTGCCGGGCAGGGTGGCGGGCGCCAAATTCTACGCCGAGCGTCTACCCGAGACTGCGTGATAGAGCCAGAGGACCACGATCGAGCCGATTATCGCGACTATCAAACTATAGATATTCAGGCCGGTAACTCCGGCTGCACCAAAGAAGCTGAAAATAACGCCACCAACAACAGCACCGACGATTCCAAGAATGATGTCCAGAATAAGCCCCTGGCCACTGCGATTGATAATTTTGCTTCCAATAAAACCTGCAACCAGTCCCAAGATTATCCAACTAAGAATAGACATCGGTCACCTCTGAGTTTGCGGTACAATGCAGACATATTTTCCCATAGACTGGACAAATGCAAGTTATGGTTGCTTAGTTTGACATGTGTTTCACCAAAAGGAGCGACGTTTATGGGAATTTTCGACAATGCAGTACCTGAGGGTAACATCACAAAGCCCTTGCTGATCGCGTTGGGGGCACTGATCGTCGGGAAAATGGTCAGCGGCGGCGGCAGCGAGCCGCAATCGGCGGAACCAGCGGCAAACGCACCGGAACCAACAGCAAGCGCGCCAGAGCCGACGGCAAGCGCGCCAGAGGCTCCAACGCAATCAACCGGCGATGGTGGCCTGTTAGGCGGGCTGGGCGGCTTGATCGAAAGCCTCACCAAGAACGGTCATGGCGAGACGGTGGATTCCTGGGTGAAGCCAGGTGAAAACAAACCCATCGCCCCCGGTGACCTTGGCTCCGCACTTGGCAAGACAGCGGTCAGCGAAATCTCCAAGCGCACCGGTATCAGCGAGGAAGAACTGCTTGCCCAGCTTTCGAAGGTGTTGCCCGGTATCGTCGACAAGCTTACGGCCGACGGCAAAGTTCCGACGACGAATGAGGTCGCTTCGCTGCTCGGGACCAAGGTTTAACTTTTCGGACCAGTCCGGGCGAGGACGCAGGAAACCTGCTCGCCCTTCACTACGATCAGGCCACCTTGCTTCGGCAGGGTGGTTTTTTCGTTCATGCAGCGCAGCGAAAATACAATAAAAACAAATAGATATGGCGGAGGGGGTGGGATTCGAACCCACGGTAGGCTCTCACCTACGCCGGTTTTCAAGACCGGTGCCTTAAACCGCTCGGCCACCCCTCCAACCCATGAAAACCTGTCGGCCGGCTTGGCGATCGACATGGCGGCGCGCGGTTGCCGCCAGCGGGTTTCGCGGCCTTTATAGTCGTTCGGATTGCAGCGTCAACCTGTTCCGCGAATATGGGTGGGGGCGATGGGGCTGACCTGTTCCGCATGCTGAGCCAAGCTCCATCATGGTGTGGCACCCTCCATCATGCCAAGCCCCTCATGGTGAGCTAGTCGAACCACGAAGCACGCACTGTTTTGATGCGGTGCTCTGAAAAGCGATTGCACAAACGTTGCTGCGCCCTTCGTGGTTCGACTAGCTCACCATGAGGGCTCAGGATGAGGGGATGGGGTGGATGGCAGGGGATAGTTCTGCCCGGCCTTCAGTTCTGGCTCCCTACTTTTCTGCAAATCCCCGACCTCCCTCATGCAGAGCTTGTCGAAGCACGCGGGACATCATTGCCATCTCTCGTTTCCGGGCCGTGAACAGGGGCACAACGGGCCCACGCGGTGGGATAGATTTCCGGCCTCAAAAAATATTTAGCCCTGCAAGTCACTGATTTCGCTCATTCTTCCTTCCGGCACGCAAAAAAACTTATCCCCCCTGTTTGAAGCCGGGGTATTCTGCACAAATCCTTTCCAGTGGGGGAGCAGCTTCCGGAGCTGTTTCGACAAGCTGGGAAAGGGTGGCGTTGCCGGACGATCGGAAGTGACAACCCCGACTGGCCAGCAAACTGCAGAAGGAAACGGAGGTGGCGCTTCGTTTCCGGGTTGTTGCGTCTGACAAACGCAGGAACAGCAGGCAAAGACGTCGCGGGCGGTCTTCGGACCTCGACCCTGATACCACTACTGACGCGCTGAAGACCGCCCGTCTCCCCCCATTTCAATGACCAGACGCGATTTTCGCGGGCGTGGTGAGGGTTTTCCGTATCCAGCCTCTCCAACAAGAGACTGCACAAACGTTGCTGCGCCCTTCGACAAGCTCAGGATGAGGGAGAGTAGAGTTTTGCAGGGTGGTGGTTCTGTGAGGTTTCAAATCATGGCTCCCTCCGCTTCCGCCATCAATAATTTTCCCTCATGCTGAGCCTGTCGAAGCACGCGGTACATCACTGCAATCAACCGGGACAGGCTCGGCATGAAGAAGGTTGGGATTTGCATGAAGGAGGTTGGGCATGAGAAACAGGAACATTGGCAATTGTCATTTTAGAAGCGTCGGTTGCTTGCGCAATCTTCGATGGAGGGGATCGCCATGAATGATATACATCTCGTCGCATCGTCGAGCGCCGCCGGAAGCCTTCGTGTTGCGACACTCGAACTTGGCCTGCCGGGCGAGCCGTTCTGTATAAGGGATGACCTCTCGCTCGGTCCCCTGACCGACGGACACGAACGCGCTGCGTTCTGGCACGCACTCGCGGCCGGGGCGAGGGAGCCTGAACTGCACGGGGTCTTCGGCGATTCCGATGAGCATGGCTTCGATCCCGGCGATGCCTTTGCGCCGTGGCGGCATCTGGTGCGGCGGCTTGGTCACGGCGCGCTCAGCCGCATTTTGATCTGGACGAGCGGAAGCGGGGCGGATCATGTGCTGCTGCGCATGGCATGTCACTGGCTGGGCGACGCTGGCGTGCAACTGGCGCAGGTTCATGTGCCAGCCCGCGAGGACCATCATTCCGTGTCGGTGCATCCACCGGAGGCGCTCGTCGGCTTTGTTTCAAGCACGACACCGATCGAGGCGGCACAGGTGCGCGTGCTGGCCAATCAATATGAGGCCATCGCACGAAGACCGGAAATGCGCCGGGAGGTCGACGCGCAAGGACGACTGGAGTTCAAGGACATTTCTGCGCATGACGAATTCATTGTTGAATGTTCTCCGCCCGAATGGACACGCGCCGCGCGCGTCGTCGGAGACGTCATGTCGCGATGCGATCCGCGCAATGGCCTCGGCGATCTCCTGGTCATATCGCGGCTGCGCCATCTGATCGCTGCCGGACGGATCGAGGCGGACCAGGTCGACCGCTCCATTCGAAGCTTCAATATACGCAAGGCTGAGGATTAGAGTGCAGCCGGCGATCGTTCCAGTTTGATCCGCATTTTAAGCAAGTTCACAAGCGAAAATTATCCAGTTATTTCAGAGAGCTTTTGCTAACCATTACAATTAAGAAGCCCGCAATTCGCGTCGCCTTATGTTCGGGGCAATTCAACAAGACCCAAAACAACTGACAGGCAGGCAATCAGATGAAAAATCTCTTCGGGCGTTTTCTGAAGGACGAATCGGGCGCAACGGCTATCGAATATGGCCTGATCGCAGCCCTCATTTCCGTCGGCATCATCACCGCCATCTCGTCGCTCGGCGACAATATATCGAGCACGTTCGGAACATCCGGAACGACCGGTGCTGAAACCGGGCCCGCAACCGGCCCTGAAACCGGCCCCGCAACCGGTAATGGCGTGAACAAGTAAATATCGGCTCCAGGGCCGATTGGCATGGTCGCGGCACGCCGGCTCCAGCGCGCGGCGGCCGTTGCCGCGGTTAACGCGGCATCAACCAATCGATGCCATCTATAGGCCTGATAACCCGCGGTCACGGGTTTGCGCAGATGTTTCCATCTGTTATCGTATCCGAGTCTGACTTGTGTGGGGACGGCATCCGCCGTGTTGAGTTTGCTGAAAGCCAAAGCTTTTCGAATAGCAGGGGTGGTGGCAATGGGCGCCCTTATGGCTGCCTGCGCTTCGCCGAAGCCGAAATCCGCCAGGAAATCCCACGGCAAGGAATATTTCGCCGAATCGAAATATGGCGTGAAGGCCAGTCCCAGAATCGTGGGCGAGGGGCGGAAAATCCCGCGTGGCGGCGGCCGCTATCAGGTCGGCAAGCCCTATCAGGTGGCGGGCAGGTGGTATTATCCCAAGGAAGAGCCGGGCTATGTGCGCAAGGGCAAGGCGTCCTGGTATGGCGCGGCCTTCCACGGCCGGCTGACGGCCAATGGCGAGGTCTACGATACCAATCATCTGACGGCGGCGCATCCGACCATGCCGCTGCCGAGCTATGCGCGCGTCACCAACATGGCGAATGGCAGTTCGGTCGTCGTGCGGGTCAATGATCGCGGGCCCTATCATGGCAATCGGGTGATCGACCTCTCGCAGCGGGCGGCGTCGATGCTGGACTACCAGCATACGGGCACCGCCGATGTGAAAGTCGAATATGTGGGGCGTGCGCCGCTGGACGGCGCGGATGAAAGCTTCCTCATGGCTTCCTATCGCGGCCCCGGCGCCGGCGATCCCTATGGCCAGCCGGCATCGGGAGTCATGATCGCCATGAACGGCGCTACGCCGACGAGCAAGGCGGCGGTTGCCATTCCCGGAATGGCGCCGCAGCCCGCAGCGGGCGTGCAGGTCGCCAGCCTCGACGCGGCGGCGCCTTCGCTGGATTACCAGGCAAGCAGTCTTGCAGGCACGGCGCAGTCGCAGCCGGCGGTCGACAGCAGCGGTCTCAATTTCACCGACGCCGATCCGGTCCTGCCGCTGATCGGCCCCTTTGTTGCCGACAAGCCGGCGATCATGATCGGTACATACAAGGAGCAGCGCCGCGCTTCGGCTCTGGTCAGTTCCTATGCGGACGAGCGGATTGCCGCCGCCAATTCGGCCAGCGCCGCGCTCGAAGCTGCCATAGACCCCGCCATCGACCCCGCTGTCGAATCCGCTACCTGGAAGCGCCTTGCGCGCCTGTCGAACCTGCCGGCGCCGGAAGGCGAATATGTGGATCTCGGCCTGTTCGAGGATCGGGCCGAGGCGCTTCGATTGTCGAAACTGTTGCAGGGTCTTGGCAATGTCAGCCTGTCGGAGGTGGCAAGCCCGCAAGGCATGCGGACCGCGCTCGTGGCCAGGGCCAGGGATGCGGCCGGCAATGATGCCTTGCTCCGTGCTGCCTGGAACGCCGGTGCGGAAGATGCCTTTGTCGTGCGCGATGACAGGTGAAGAGGGCAGGACCCGTCCGTTCGCGCATCGCCTGCTGCCGCTGCTGTTCGTCGGGCTCTCTCTGGTTTCACAAGCCTATGCGCAAACGCAGGATACTCTGTTCGAGAGCAAGGCCAAGCACGCCTTGATGATCGAGGACCGGACGGGGACGGTTCTCTACTCCAAGACACCCGATGCGCTCATCGAGCCGGCCGCGCTCGCCAAGCTCATGACCATGGAAGTCGTGTTCCATGAATTGAAGCAGGGCCGGATCCAGCCATCGACGCAATATCCGGTTTCCGAGAATGCCTGGCGGACCGGCGGCGCCCCGTCGGGCGGCTCCACCATGTTCGCCAAGCTGAAATCCTCGGTCGCCGTCGGCGACCTCATTCAGGGCGTCATCGTGCAATCGGCCAATGATGGCTGCATCGTCCTTGCCGAGGGAATCGCCGGCTCGGAGGCCAAGTTCGCCGAATTGATGAATGCAAGAGCGAAGGAGATCGGCCTCCAGCACTCGAATTTCGTCAATTCCACCGGCCTGCCCGATCCTGCGCAGCGGGTTTCGCTCACCGATCTCGTGACGCTGGCGCGGCATATAAGGCGGGAATATCCCGATCAATACCGCCTTTATGCGCAGGAAAGCTTCACCTGGAACAATATTTTCCAGCGCAACCGCAATCCGCTTCTCAGGCTGAGCATCGGCGCGGACGGTATGGGCACCGGCTATACGGAACAGTCCGGCTACGGGATCGTCGGCATGACCGAACATGAAGGTCGGCGCTATGTGGCGGCCCTCAGCGGGCTGGCGAGCGACAAAGAGCGGGCGGACGAGGCGCGGCGCATCTTCGAGTGGGCCTATGGCGCCTTCGACGAACTCGATATTTTCGCCAAGGACGAAACCGTCGGCGAAGCCAGCGTCTATGGCGGCGTGGTCTCGAGCGTGCCGCTGAAGGCGCATGACAAGGTGAGCCTGCTCGTGCCGGTGGCCAGGCGCGACCGCCTCAAGGCCCATATCGTCTATAACGGGCCCTTGATCGCGCCGCTCGCCGCAGACCAGCCGGTCGGTACGCTGAAAATCTGGATGGGCGAGGCCCTTGTGCAGGAAACGCCGGTCTATACCGCGCAGCCGGTGGAATCGGCGGGGCTGAAAAAGAAGGCGCTCGATGCTGTCGTCGAGCTGACGACCGGCTGGATGCGCCGGCTGCGATTCTGATCCGTGCCGATGTGCATTTGCCTCGACCTTTGCCCTCGCTGAGGCTAAACATGCCACTCAATGACGATAGACGATTACCGGAAGAAGGCAGGCGTGCGCGGTTTGTTCATAACCTTCGAGGGCGGCGAGGGCGCGGGTAAATCCACCCAGATCGGCCTGCTTGCCACGCATCTGCGCGAGCGGGGGCGGACAGTCGTGGTCACCCGCGAACCCGGCGGCACGCCCGGGGCGGAGGCGGCGCGCCATGTCATTCTGAGCGGCGCGGTCGAATCGTTCGGTCCGGCGATGGAGGCGTTGCTGTTCGCCGCCGCCCGCAACGATCACGTCGAACAGGTCATTCGTCCCGCGCTGGCAGCCGGCAAGGTCGTCCTCTGCGATCGCTACATAGATTCCAGCCGGGTCTACCAGGGCGTTACCGGCAACCTCGATCCGAGGCTGATGCGCGCAGTGGAAAACGCCGCGATCAACGGGCTTATGCCGGACCTCACGGTCATACTGGACCTTCCCGCCGAAGCCGGATTGCAACGCGCCAACAAAAGACGCGGGGAGGGCGCCGCCGATCGATTCGAGAAGGAAACGCTGGACCTGCATGTCAGGCGCAGGGAGGCCTATCTCGATATCGCCAGGATGGAGCCCGGGCGCTGCAAGGTGGTGCCGGCCGACCGTCCCGTGGATGAGATCGCGAGCGAGATCGCCGCGCTGGTGGACGGGCTCGAGCAGGCGGCCGGCGGCCCGGCGGTCAACAAGGAGGTGGCGCTATGAGCGAAGTCGAGCTCGAGGTTCCGCTGAACCATGATTCCATTGATGGCATCGTTGCGCCCTCCGCCAATCCGGCGCTTGTCGGCCATGCGGGCGCGGCATCCTTCCTGGCAAGATCGTACCAGAGCGGCCAGCTGCATCACGCGCTGCTGCTCGAAGGGCCCCAGGGCATCGGCAAGGCGACGCTCGCCTTCCACCTTGCCGGCCATATGTTGAAACACGCGCGCGCCGGCGAGGCGCCGCTGGTGCTGGCGCAGCCGGATTTCAGCGTTGCGCCCTATCGGCAGATCGCCACCGGCACGCATCCCTCGGTGCTGCACATCACGCGGCCGGTCGACGCGAAGACCGGCAAGTTCAAGACCGCCATCACCATAGACGAAGTTCGCCGCGTCACGCATTTCCTCAACCGCACGGCGCATGACGGCGCGTGGCGGATCGTCATCGTCGATCCGGCTGACGACATGAATCGCAATGCTGCCAATGCCTTGTTGAAGACGCTTGAGGAACCACCTAAGAAAACCCTGTTCATTCTGGTGTCGCATTCCTCCGGCCGGCTATTGCCGACGATCCGCTCGCGCTGCCAGTCGGTGCGCCTCGATCCATTGTCGCAGCAGGAGCTTCCGGCAGCGCTTGCGGCCATCAGCCTCGACGTCGACGCCGCGCAGATGGATGGGCTTGTGGCGCAGGCCAATGGCAGCGTCAGGAAAGCCGCCTTGCTGCTGGCATTCGGCGGGCTGGAAATCGCGCGGGCAACCGAGGAGATCATCGGTTCGGGCCGGTTCGACGTGCCGAAGGCGCAGGCGCTGGCCGGTGTCCTGTCCGGGCGCGATTCGGAGATCCAGTACGAACTCTTCCTCGAAGACATTTTCGCCCGCCTGAGCAACAGGGCGCGCCTTGCGGCGGAGCAGGGCGACCTTGCGCAGGCCAATCGCTGGTCGCAGCTGTGGCAGGAAATGCAGGCAGAGGCCGACGAGGCCGCGGCCTTCAACCTTGACCGCAAGCAGACAGTGCTCATATTTCTGGAGCGAATGCACGGCGCGCAGTCATAGCCCTTCCATGGACCGCGCCGCTATGGCATTCCCACCCAAGTTGGGTTATGTCAGCCTGACCATTTCCCCGATTGTCCAACAAAGACGAAATCACACACGATGAGCCGCGAAACATTCTACACCTCGACTGCGATCGCCTATCCCAATGGCAGCCCCCATATCGGCCATGCCTATGAGGTCATAGCGACGGACGCCATTGCCCGCTTCAACCGGCACGATGGCAAGGATGTGATGTTTCTGAGCGGCACCGACGAACACGGCATCAAGATGCTGCAGACGGCGCGCAAGGAGGGTATTCCGGTTCGCGAGCTTGCAGATCGAAACGCCAAGCTTTTCCGTGAGATGGGCACGCTTCTGAATGCGTCCTTCGACGATTACATCCGCACCACCGAAGAGCGTCACTACAAGGCGTGCCAGGCGATCTGGAAGCGGATGGAAGCCGCCGGCGACATCTACAAGGATTCCTATGCCGGATGGTACTCCGTCCGCGACGAAGCCTATTTCCAGGAGGATGAGACGGAGCTGCGCGACGGCGTTCGCTATGCCCCGACCGGTGCTCCGGTGGAATGGCTCGAGGAAGAAAGCTATTTCTTCCGGCTGTCGGCCTATCAGGACCGCCTGCTTGCGCTCTATGAAGGCAATCCGGAGTTCATCGGCCCTGACGAGCGGCGCAATGAAATCGTTTCCTTCGTCAAATCCGGCCTGAAGGACCTTTCGATATCGCGCACGACCTTCGACTGGGGCGTGCCGGTGCCGGGCGACGAAAAGCACGTCATGTATGTGTGGGTCGATGCGCTGACCAATTATCTGACTGGCATCGGCTATCCGGACGAAAGCGCGGAACGCTGGCGCTTCTGGCCGTGCGACGTTCACGTCATTGGCAAGGACATCATCCGTTTCCATGCGGTGTACTGGCCGGCTTTCCTGCTTTCGGCCAGGATCGAGCTGCCGAAGCGCATTTTCGGCCATGGCTTCGTGTTCAACCGCGGCGAGAAAATGTCGAAATCGGTCGGCAATGTCATCGATCCGGCGGCCCTGGTGGAACATTACGGCCTCGACCAGCTGCGCTATTTCCTGCTGCGCGAAATTCCGTTCGGCCAGGACGGCAATTACAGCCATGAGGCTATCGTCAATCGCACCAATGCCGATCTGGCCAATGATCTCGGCAATCTGGCGCAGCGCTCGCTGTCGATGATCGCCAAGAACTGCGAGGCGAAGGTGCCGCAGCGCGGCGAGCTGACAGCGGCCGACCAGGCTATCCTCGGACAGGCCGTGGCGGCGCTCGATACGGCGCGCAAGGCGGTGGCGACACAGGCATTGCACCAGGCGCTGGCGGCGATCTTCGCGGTCGTGGCGGAAGCCAATCGCTATTTCGCCGCGCAGGAACCCTGGGCGCTCAAGAAGACCGATCCGGCGCGCATGGAGACCGTGCTTTATGTGACGGCCGAGGTCATCCGCCGCGTCGCGATCATGAGCCAGCCCTTCATCCCGGGTTCCGCGGCCAAGCTGCTGGACATCCTCGCCGTTGCGCCGGACAAGCGCAATTTCTCGGATATTGGAGACGCGGGTGCGCTCGTCGTGGGGACGGACCTGCCGCCACCCCAGCCGGTTTTCCCGCGCTACGTAGAGGCCGATAAGTCGAATTGACCATGCTAGTCGACAGTCACTGCCATCTGGATTTCGCCGACTTCGCCGAGGAACGCGATGCGATCGTGCAGCGCGCCCTGGACCAGGGCATCAAGCGCCTCGTCACGATTTCGACGCGGGTCCGGCGGTTTGCATCGATCCTCGAGATCGCCGAAGCCTATGACAGCGTCTACGCATCGGTCGGAACGCATCCGAACAATGCGCATGAAGAGCTGGATGTCACGGCGGACGAACTCGTCCGGCTGGCTGAACATCCGAAAGTCGTAGCCATAGGCGAGGCTGGTCTCGACTATCATTACGACTATGCGCCGCCCGCGGCGCAGGCCGAGGGGCTGCGAAACCATGTCGCCGCCGCGCGGCTGACGCAGCTTCCGCTCGTCATCCACGCCCGCAGCGCCGATGAGGACATGATTTCCATCCTGCGCGAAGAGATGGGGAAGGGGGCCTTCCCTTTCATCCTCCATTGCTTCTCGTCCGGTCCCGAACTGGCGCGTGTCGGCGTGGAGCTGGGCGGATATATCTCCTTCTCGGGAATATTGACGTTCAAGAACTCGGCCGAGATCCGCGACATCGCCCGCACGGTGCCGCGCGAGCGGCTGCTGGTAGAGACGGACGCGCCTTATCTGGCGCCCGCGCCGCATCGGGGCAAACGCAACGAGCCGAGTTTCGTCCGCCATACGGCAGCTGTCCTGGCCGAGACGATCGGCGTCAGCGACGAAGAGATCGCGCGGATAACCACCGACAATTTCTTCCGCCTGTTCACCAAGATGCCAAGGCCTGCCGATGCCTGATCGCATGCGCTTCACCATTCTCGGCTGTGGATCGTCGCCCGGCGTTCCACGCCTGAATGGCGATTGGGGCAATTGCGATCCGGCGGAGCCGAAGAACCGGCGCATGCGGGCTTCCATGCTTGTCGAAAGGATCGCAGCCGGCGGCGCGACCACCACCGTCATCATCGATACCGGCCCGGATTTTCGCACGCAGATGATCAATTTCGGCCATGGACGGCTGGATGCGGTGGTCTATACGCACGCCCATGCCGACCATATACACGGGCTTGACGACCTGCGCACCTTCGTCATCGATCGCCGCGACCTGATGGACATCTATGCGGACGCAACGACCCAGCGGCGGCTGGTCGAGGGCTTTGCCTATTGTTTCAGGACGCCGGCCGGTTCCAGCTATCCGCCGATCCTTCGCCCGCACGAGATCGTCCACCACGAGGCCTTCGAAATTACCGGCCCCGGCGGGCCGATCCGCTTCCTGCCTTTGCCGCAGGTGCATGGCGATATCCTGTCGCTGGGGTTCAGGATCGGCGATGTGGCTTATTGTTCCGACGTCAGCGAGTTTCCCGACACGACGGTCAACCAGCTTGGCGATCTCGATGTCCTGATCATCGACGCGCTTCAATACCGTACGCATCCAAGCCATTTTTCCATCGATGAAACAATGACATGGATCGAGAAGCTCAAGCCGCGTCGAGCCATCCTGACCCATATGCACATTCCCCTGGATTATGGAACTGTCATGCGCGACACGCCGGAGCATGTGGAGCCGGCCTTTGACGGGCTGGCATTCGAGGTCGAACTGTGAGCAAGAGCGTCGAGCGCGTACGGCAGGCTGCCCGGTCGGCAGGCCTCGACATAGAGATCCGCCAGATGCCGGACTCGACCCATACGGCCGAGGACGCCGCCATACAGTGCGGCGTGACGGTCGGCCAGATCGTCAAGTCGCTTGTGTTCCAGGGCAGCACGAGCGGCAAACTCTACCTGTTCCTGATATCCGGTCCACGCAGGCTCGATCCGGCCAAAGCTGCGGCGCTGATCGGCGAGGAATTGCACAGGGCCGATCCGAAGTTCGTGCGCAAGCAGACGGGCTTCGCCATTGGCGGCGTTTCACCGCTGGGCCATCAGATCGAGATCGACGCTTATGCGGATGAGACATTGATGCAGTATGACGTCGTCTGGGCGGCGGCAGGTGGCGTGAACTTCGTTTTTCCGTGCGAGCCTCGGGCTTTGGCGAAGGCGGCAAAGGCGCGTATCGCCGATATAACCGGCTGAGTACGGCATTCGCGCCATGCCCGTTGGTTCCATAATCTGTCTTATGCGACTTTGATGCCCGACGGGGCACATTCTATTTTCAAGTGCGACTTGCATCTCCTCCGTGGAGCCCGAATCTCGATCTGCAACTGATACGGTGCACTCGCCTTTTGCCTGGTCAGACTGGCGTATCAAGCCGACACGTCGAACGCAGGATGAAATGCAACGATGCCGCTGGGTATCTTGTCTTTGAACGCAAGCGTCAGAAAATATTCGGGCGGAACGTCCGGAAGTCGAAGCTCCGGCACTGCCTCAAAGCCGAAACGGCCGTAATATGCCGGATTGCCCAGCAGCACGATGCCCCCGGCGCCGCGCCCGCGCATATGATCCAGGCCGTCCCGGATCAATTCGGCCCCGACGGCACGTCCCTGGCAATCCGGCCGGACGGCGACGGGACCGAGCCCGTACCAGCCAAGGTCGGCACCATTGATCGTGACCGGCGAAAATGCGATCTGGCCGATGACCTGGTCGTCTTCGACGGCGACGCGCGACAGGCTCAATGCTCCGGCAGCGCGCAGAGCCCGGACGATTGCCGCCTCGGTGCCGCTGGCATAGGCGACTTCCCGAAAGGCATCGTCGATGAGCTGGCCGATCGCTCCGGCATCCGTGGCGGTCTCGCTGCGAATGATCATCATAACGTCCCAATGCTTCAATATATGGTGCTTGAATATATCGCACCAGCGGCACATATGCGGCTGACATTTCTTCATAGATCGTTGCCTTGTACGGAGTAAAGCGTGCCGAGAAAAACTGCCCTGGTTCTCATCAATCCCTATGCCAGACGGGGCAAGAACGGGCTGCAACAGGCCCGTACCCTGCTGGAGCAGATCGACATCGACGTATTGGAGGATTTTCCCGAGCGCGGCAAGACGCTGTCGGACACGATCCGGGCCAATGGCGGGAAGATCGATCTCGTGATCGTCGGCGGCGGCGACGGCAGCCTCAACGATGCCGCGCAGGGCCTGCTGGAGACGGGACTTCCGCTCGGCGTGCTGCCGCTCGGCACGGCAAATGATTTCGCCCGCACGATCGGCATACCGCTCGACCTGCCCTCCGCCGTCAAGACCATCGCCGCCGGCAAGACCACGCCCGTCGATCTCGGCATGGCCAATGACTTCCCGTTCTTCAACGTCGCCAGCATTGGCTTCAGCGCCGATCTCGCCATGGCGCTGACCGAGAAAGCCAAGAAATACTGGGGCAAGCTCGGCTACGCCATTGTTGCCGCCCGGCTTCTGGCAGCCTCGCGGCTGTTCACGGCCACGCTGGAACATGACGGCACCAGCGAGGAATTGAGGACATTGCAGGTTTCCGTCGGCAATGGCCGCCATTATGGCGGCGGCATGACCGTGCATGAGGATGCGACCGCCACGGACGGGCTGCTCGACTTCTACAGTCTCGAAGTCGATCACTGGTGGCGCCTGCTGGGCCTGCTGCCGAGCCTGCGCAAGGGCACGCATGGGCAATGGGACGATGTGCGCGCCTTTTCGACCAAGGAACTCGTCATCCGGACCCGGCGCCCGCGGGCGGTCAATCTTGACGGCGAACTGAAGACGCACACGCCCGTTCACTTCACCATCCGCGAAAAGGCGATCGACGTATTCGTGCCGTGAACCCGGAGCTCCCGGGAACACGATTTCTCCCTTCATGCCGCTTCCGGTCGCGGCTCGTCCCGGCTAAAACCGTATGAGCCTCCCCGAATCCATCTGGAGAATTCGATGACCGATCTTTCGTCCTTTCCCATTGCAGAGCGCTGGCCGGCACAGCATCCCGACCGCCTGCAGCTCTATTCCTTTCCGACGCCGAACGGCGTGAAGGTGTCGATCGCGCTCGAGGAAATCGGGCTGCCCTATGAGGCGCATGCGATCAATATCGGCAAGGACGAGACCTGGACGCCGCCATTCCTGTCGCTCAATCCGAACGGCAAGATCCCGGCTATCATCGATCCGGACGGGCCGGATGGAAAGCCCCTCGCCCTGTTCGAATCCGGCGCGATCCTGCTGTATCTCGCCGAGAAGACGGGCAAGCTGCTGCCCGCCAGCGCATCGCGGCGCTACGAGACCATCCAATGGGTGTTCTTCCAGATGGCCGGCATAGGTCCGATCTTCGGCCAGGTCGGCTTCTTCCATAAATTCGCCGGCCGGGAGATCGAGGACAAGCGGCCGCTGGAACGCTACAGCAAGGAATCGAAGCGCCTGCTCGGCGTGCTGGAAAGCCGCCTCGCCGGCAGGCAGTGGATCATGGATGACGAGTATACCATCGCCGATATCTCGATGCTCGGCTGGGTGCGCAATCTTGTCGGTTTCTATGGCGCGGGCGAACTTGTCGACTATGCCGGCCTGACGCATGTTCCGGCGTGGCTGGAGCGTGGGCTGGCCCGCCCCGCCGTGCAACGCGGGCTCGAAATTCCGGCCCGCCCGGCCTAGAAGGCCGAGTTCATTCCTCGCCGCCGCGCCCTGCCTCGGCACGCGCCCTTTCCAGGGCGCGCATGGCGGCGAAGAGGATTTCGCGATCGTTCTGGTGCTTTTCGAACAGCGTCACAAATAGCGGGTTGCCGATTTCATGCGGCGGCGGCGCGGACTTGGCTTTCAACAGGCTGGAATCCGCGGCGGCACGCGCCTTGGCAACACGTTGCTTGGCCGCTTCGAGCACGGCGAGCGCCGATTGCGCCTGATCCTCACCGTAGATCGCCGGCACGGGCAACGGCGAACGAGCGGCCTGGGCGCGGCCGCTTCCGTTGCTGGCGATGGTGGTTCTGGCATTCATTGGCGGTCATCTGTCCTGAAATTGCTTCGTTTGCGGCGATTTTAGCGGACAGGCCCTCGCTCCATAACGCAAATCCGATCAAAAACCCGGTGCTTGTGAGCAGGCTTTGCCCGTTTGGAACCATATTATGGAATTGATTTGCCATGCAGCCGCGGCGCAATGCGATTTGACTGTGGGCGATTAATCCGTTTTATTTGCCGCGCCGTACCGAGTTGCAGGAGCATTGAATGGACCGCTTTGAAACGTTTGCCACCTGGATATTCATTGTCTTCGGTGCATTGATCATCGCCGGTTTGATGGCGTTCGGCATCGCCGCCGACGACAAACCCGTGTTCCTCTTTGCCTTCGCCGCCGCCTGCAGCGCATTCTTTCTCGGCTTCGCCGTCATATTCGACCAGCCGCGGCTCTACGGCCTTATCCTGTTCGTCTCGTTCGTCCTCATCGCCGGATCGGTGACGGCCATCGTCACCTAGTCAGAAAATCCAACAATCGGCGCTGACGCGCAAAATCATTCCCCGATTGCGCCACAAGGCGTAAACACGACCGTTCCAATCGGGTAAGCAAGCCCCTATTCTTCGCCGGCAACGGGAAGAACATGATGCTGAATGAAGAAATCCGTCTTTCGAGAGCCATTCCGCGCCGGGCAAATCCGCTGCGCGCCGACAGGATCGGCGGCTTCGCCCTCTTCCTCAGCGCGGTGATATTCCACCTCGCCATTCTTTTTGACCTTCTGCCGAAATAACTTCCAAAAAAGCAAAAAAATCTGCAACTCGCCGGAACCTATTTTCAGGCGCGTCGTTATAGAGGCACTGGTTCCCCCAGACCAGTATGGCTAAAACCCACAAGCCAAACAGCCCAATCCTCTTGCCCCTGAGGATTGGGCTTTATTCTTTGCGATGGAGGGATCGATGTCGCTCGAAAATGCCAGACAGGCAATAGAAGCTGCAATTCATTCCGGCGATTTCAAGAGCATGGGTATCGCCGTGTTCAAGGCGATCAATGCCCTCGAGGAAAGGATCAAGGAACTCGAGCGGGAAACGGCGCAGCTGAAAGCAAAGTTGAACGGCTCGGGCCCAGCTGATTCTTGAATATCCCGCCGATCATGGTACTATGTCCATAGTTGAGTGTCGCGGTATCTTGAGCCTGTGCCACACTGAAACGATGCGTGATAGATTTATCCAGAGTCCAGTCTGTTAGAGCCAAATCAAGCCTCAACGCGCAAAGCCCCTACCCGTCCGGCAGGGGTTTTGCTTGTGATGCTTCCGCCTGATATTTCCGCCTGACATTGCCATCTGTCATTACCCGGGGCGTCAGCTCGCCTCGACAATAGCCTTTATATCGTCCGTGGAATGGTTGGTGAGCGTCTTCGGGATCTCGCTTACGATCCTGTCCGTCACTTCCTTATGGAATTCCTGCCGCATCTCGCCGAGAACCAGAGGCGGCGCGACGATGATCAGCCGCTCGAATTCTCCCTTGTGGGCGTAAGCGTAGAGCGCCTCGGCAATATCCCTGGCAAAGCGGCGCTTGGAGATCTCGTGCCAGTCGGTTTCTTCCGTTGCGCTGCGGTGGGCGCTCGGGCCATCGGCAAAGCGCCCGGGCTTGTCGGTGCCCTGCTCGCGCGTTGCCGGGTTGGACTGGGTCATCTGATGGATCGTTTCGAGATGGACGTTCTTGACGTCCTTGCCGTTGCGAAGAAACAGCGCCTTCTCGCCATCCGCAACGATGATCCACGTCTTGCGATTGAGTGGCAGGTCGACCATATCATTCCGCTCCCGTGCCGAGGGTATCGAGATGATTGCATGTCATGGGGGTCTCCTTCCGAATGGCGGTCATCGAGCCGGGCGTGCGTTTCCCGCTCATGAATTTAACGCCTGCCCAATCGAGATGTTCCCGCCCTCCGGCCGCTGTTCGGCACTCAGCCCCGCCGCGCTGGATTTGTCGGCCACGCGCTGTTAGAGCTAGGTTCGTGCAGCGTGCAGACCGGGAGACATGAATGACTGCTTTGACCATTATCGTCGAGTTCGAGACCAATGAGGGCCGCGAGGAAGAATTCATCGCCAGCATCAGGGAACATGCCCGCAAGACGCTGGAAGAGGAGCCGGGCTGCCTGCGTTTCGAGGTGATCAAGCCGATCAATCGCGACGGCACTCCCATTCCCAACAAGGTGATGGTCAATGAACTCTACGCCAACGAGGCGGCAGTCACCGCGCATGAGAACAACCCGCGAATGCCGAAGCTGCGCGCCACGAACGCCCCGCTGCTGAAATCCAGCCGTCTCATTCTCGCGCAATCGCTCAGCCCGCGCGCGGCCGAAGGCATGCCGCCGCAGGAACTCAATGCCAGCAATGATGATTGACGCCAGCAATGATGATTGACCCAAAGACATATGTTTGCGACGGGAATTGTGGCATCATGCAGCGGAACCCCTGGCGGGGTTGGTGAGGTCGGAAGTGAACTGCATTTTCAAGAGAGTGGTGACATTCATGCTCGTTCCGGGCGCGGTCGGAATGTCCGGCTGCGGCAGTACCCGCTGGGCGACCGAGCGGCCCCAGGTCGCATCGGCCTGCGCCGGCTGGAACAAGATCAGGATCAAGCCCGAAACGGCGCTTTATCTTGCCAGGAACGACTTTGCCGCCGGCATCGACATCGACGCGCATAATCTGAACGGGCAGAACAATGGCTGCTGGAAATAACGCCGTTCCGCGCTGAACCCCGCAGGCCGGAACAAAGATGGCGATTGCCACGTTTCCTTTGTGTTGCAACATAGAGGATAAGTGGAATGGCTACCAATATGGAGAAGGTTCGAGCGGCTACCGAGGAAGATCTGGAGAGCCAGATCGCGTCGCTGCGCAAAGAGCTTTCATCAATAACGCAATCCTTGTCCGAACAGGGCTATGAGATCGGCGACCAGGCGGCCACCGCCTATGACGCCGTCAAGCGAAGCGGCCGAAAAGCCGTGAAATATGTTGGCGAAGAGGCACATTTCGTTGCCGACAAGGCTCGGGAGAATCCGTTGACTGCCGTTGCCATCGTATCTGCGGTCGCCGCTATCGGGCTATTGGCTGGTTTGAGTGCTTATCGCCGATGATGCAGCGTTGTCCTGCAGAAAGAGGCCGGGATTCTCCTCCCGGCCTTTTTCATGTGACGGGCCCGCCGGACGCCCTCCCCCTTGTTGCGTTGTAGCGGCCGAACGGGGTATGAACATCCTGGCGGCGCGCGGTTGCATGCCGTGGAGTCTCAATGGAGTCACCGGTGGACAAATTCGAAAACTACGCCCTGGCCTTGATGGTCGTGTTCGGTGCCCTCGTCATCGGCGGTCTCATGGCCATTCATATCGCCTGGATGCACAAGGCCGGCTTCCTCTTCGCCCTCGGATCGGCAGTCGTCGTCTGGGGCGCGGGATTTGCCGTCCTCTTCGACAAGCCGCGCCTGTACGGGCTGCTGCTCCTGTGCGCGATCCTTCTCATCGCAGCTTCGATCACGGTGCTCGTCCGCTGATGTAAATATGATAATGTCGTTCATATTTTTCCCATTTACTTTGTCGAGAATAATTCTAAACTAGGCGCGAGTTAATGGCCTCGCCATTTAAGGTTGAGAAAGACATTTGACATGCGACTGACACGCCAGACCAATTACGCCATCCGTATCCTGATGTACTGCGCCGCCAATGAAGGCAGGCTCAGCCGCATCGGTGAAATCGCGCAGGCCTACACCGTTTCCGAACTGTTTCTGTTCAAGATTCTCCAGCCATTGGTTGAGAATGGTTTTATCGAAACCGTTCGCGGCCGTAATGGCGGTGTCCGCCTCGGCAAGCCGGCCAATGCCATCACCCTGTTCGACGTCGTCCGCGTCACCGAAGAGAATTTCGCCATGGCGGAATGCTTCGAGGCGGATGGCGCGGATTGTCCCCTCATCGACAGTTGTGGCCTGAACGCCGCATTGCGCAAGGCGCTCAATGCCTTCTTCGAAGTGCTGGCGCAGTACTCGATCGACGATATTGTCGACAAGAGGGACGTTCGTGCGCTTCTCGGCATCGATTCCCTCGGACCCCAGCTCGCGACCGCGAGCTGAGTTTCACGCCTTTCCCCGAATCGGCCCGCGATTGACGCTGCCCCGCGATTGATGCTGCAAGGAAGCGGCTCGGCGTCTTCTCGCGCCGCAATGGCGTGGCCCATGCGCCGGATTGACCTCGGATTCCGCCCTGACCGTGCTGGATGAGACGTTTTGACACAGTGCGATCCGCGGCCGAAATCAGGCGCCGCGCGGGTGCTTCCTTGGTCAAACATGATTGATTTGGTTATATTATTTCCTAGTTTAGAACTGTTCTAACTTATTGAATTCACAACGTTATTATTGTCGGCGATTTGACATAATCCTCTGAAAGTCTTTTGATGGAAGCCGCGCTGTACAAGCGCTTGACCTTTAATGTTAGGGCCTTGAACCCTTGCGATTGGAGGAACCTTTGACTGGTTCAACAGTATTCCACTCCGGTGGACGTGTATTTTCGGCCTGCAGTTCGGCCAGGATGACGACCAACATAGTACCGCGTTCGCATTTCAGCAGTTATCGCGCCATCAATTCCGGGCGTGACTGCGGAACAACTGTTTCATAACGCGATGCTGGTCTGTCACTGCAATATCATCACCCAGAAAGAGATCGAGGATACTATCGTTGAACTCCTCGATGCTGACCCGTGGCAACTCGTAGTCCCGGCGAAGGTCTATCATGCCCTGAAGAAGCGCGGCAGGTGCTGTGGCTGCTTCCCAAACGTCGTTGAAACCATCATAAAGGTGACCGAGGATTATCATCTTCGCCACGGTTCCAACGATTCTGATTCGGTTTCGTTTATTGACCGTGTGCGGTCATTGCGTCACGAATACAGGAGTTTAAGGCATGAAAGGCGACACACGGGTCATCGAGCGGCTTAACGAGGCATTGTTTCTCGAGCTTGGAGCCGTCAACCAGTATTGGCTCCATTATCGTCTTCTCGATGATTGGGGTTACAAGCTCCTGGCCAAGAAAGAGCGCGCCGAGTCGATCGAGGAGATGCATCATGCCGATCGCATCATCGAGCGCATCATTTTCCTTGAAGGCCACCCCAACCTCCAGTCCATTGGCGCGCTGCGCATCGGGCAGGACATCAAGGAAGTGCTCGAGGCCGATCTGGCCGGCGAGTATGACGCCATCGCTTCCTACAAGAAGTCGCGCGAGATTTGCGCCGAGGTTGGCGACTATGTCTCCAAGGAGCTCTTCGACGAGCTGCTGAAGGACGAGGAAGGCCATGTCGATTTCCTCGAGACACAGCTTGACCTGTTGAACCGCATTGGCGTCGAGCGCTACGGACAGTTGAACGCCGCACCGGCCAACGACGCGGAATGATCTGATTTCGGAACGGGCGGCCCTTTATCGCCGGCCGCTTCGCCAAATCAGCCGATAAAAAGAAAGGGCACCCGAAGGCGCCCTTTTTGTTTGCTCGCGATGCGCTTCTTATTGCGGCAGCTTGTCGTCCACGCCGGCGACATAGAAGTTCATGCTGAGGATCGTCTTGTCGTCGGCGGTCTCGCCGGCCTTCAGCCAATCGGAACCGTCCTGCTTCTTGACCGGGCCGGTAAAGGGCTTGAGCTCGCCGGATGCGATCTTCGCCTGGGTCTCCTCGGCCAGCTTCTTCACGTCGTCAGGCATGTTGGTGTAGGGAGCCATGACGACCAGCCCTTCCTTCATGCCTTCGAAGACGTTGTGCGACTTCCAGCTCCCATCGATGACGGCCTTGGCGCGCTCGATATAATACGGGCCCCAATTGTCGACGATCGAGGTGAGCTGCGTTTCCGGTCCGAACTTGATCATGTCGGAGGCCTGCCCGAAGGCCTTGATCTTGCGCTCGGCGGCGACCTGCATCGGAGCCGTCGAATCGGTGTGCTGCGTTATGATATCGACGCCCTGATCCACCAGCGCCTTCGCGGCATCGGCTTCCTTGCCCGGGTCGAACCAGGAATTGGCCCAGATCACCTTGACCTTGAAATCCGGATTGACCGACTGCGCGCCCAGCATGAAGGCGTTGATCCCCTGCACCACTTCGGGAATCGGGAAAGAGCCGATGTAACCGGCGACGCCGACCTTCGACATTTTCGCGGCGATCACGCCCTGGACATAGCGCCCTTCATAGAAGCGCGAATTGTAGACGGAGACATTCTCGGCGGTCTTGTAGCCCGTGGCGTGTTCGAACTTCACGTCGGGGAATTTCTGGGCGACCTTGACCGTCGGGTCCATATAGCCGAACGAGGTTGTGAAGATCAGCTTGTGGCCGGCGCGCGCCAGCCGCTCGATCGAACGTTCGGCGTCGGCTCCTTCCGGAACGCTCTCGAGAAACGTCGTCTCGACCTGATCGCCGAGCGCCTTCTCCATCTCTTTGCGGCCCTGATCGTGCTGGTAGGTCCAGCCAAAATCACCGGGTGGTCCGATATAGATGAAACCGACCTTCAGCTTGTCGGCGGCAAAGGCGCCGGTGACGGCAAGGCTGGCGAGGCCAAGACCTGCCGCAAGTCCCAGAATGTATTTTTTCATTTGCGTGTTCACCTCTCTGTTAATTCAGTTTGTAAGCGCTACCGGTCCGGCACGAAGGCCTTGCCGAGCGATGCTGGTGTATTCATGAGCGTCAGCCGCTTGTTCCGCGATATCAGGACGAGGACGATGATCGTCGCCAGATAGGGCAAGGACGACATGAACTGCGATGGAATGCCGATCCCGAGCGCCTGCGCATGCAGCTGGCCGATGGTGACGGCGCCGAAGAGATAGGCTCCCGCAAGCACCCGCCACGGGCGCCATGACGCGAAGACCACCAGCGCCAGCGCGATCCAGCCGCGGCCGGAGGTCATGTTCTCGACCCATTGCGGCACATAAACCAGCGAAAGCTGCGCGCCGGCAAGACCTGCACAGGCACCGCCGAAGAGGACGGCGAGATAGCGGTACCGCAGCACCGGCACGCCGAGCGCATGCGCCGATGTGTGATTGTCGCCGATGGCGCGCAATGTCAGCCCGGCCTTGGTTCGAAACAGAAACCAGGCGACGGCTGCCGTCAGGGCGATGGAAATATAGAAGATGGGGTCCTGCCCGAAGAGGAACTTGCCGATAAAGGGAATTTCCGTCAGGCCGGGAATGCTGATCGACTGCATGCGCACGCCCGGCATGCCGACAAAGCTTTCGCCGATCATCGCCGAAGCTCCGAGCCCGAGCAAGGTCAGCGCCAGGCCCGTGGCGTATTGATTGGTCGCCAGCGTCAGGCTGAGGAAACCGAAGAGCAGCGAGAACGCCGCGCCGGCGCAGATGGCAGCGATGAGGCCGATCCAGGCCGATCCCGTCATCTGGGCGGCGGCAAAACCGCAGACGGCGCCCATGATCATCATGCCCTCGACGCCGAGATTGAGGACGCCCGACCGTTCGACCACGAGCTCGCCGAGGGCCGCTATCAGAAGCGGCGTCGCCGCCGTGGCAACTGTCAGCAGGATTGCTTCAAACATCATGATCAAGCGCCCTTTGCCGCGGTCTCGACGGAGCGCGACACGATCCGGATGCGGTAATAGATCAATGTATCGCTGGCGAGGATGAAGAACAGCACCATTCCCTGGAAAATACGCGCCGATTTCTCGGATATTCCGAGCGATATCTGCGCCGCCTCGCCGCCGAGATAAGTCAGGGCGAGAACCAGTCCGGCGGCTATGATGCCGAGCGGATTGAGCCGGCCGAGAAATGCGACGATGATGGCCGTGAACCCGTATCCCGGCGAAATGCTGGGACGCAGCTGCCCGACAGCGCCGGAAACCTCGCTGATGCCGGCCAGTCCCGCCAGGGCGCCGGAGATGAGGAAGGCGAAGAATGTCAGTCGTCCGGCGCTGAACCCGGCAAAGCGCCCTGCCCGCGCGCTGCGTCCGAGCACCTTGATCTCATAGCCGCTCAACATGCGCGACAGCATGAACCAGACGAGGAGCGCGGCGAGCAGCGCCAGCACGAAACCCCAATGGGCGCGGCCGGATGCCGTCCAGATCTCGGGAAGTATGGCGCTGGAGTTGAACTGGATCGTCTCGGGGAAATTATAGCCCTGCGGATTGCGCCATGGGCCGCGCACCAGCCAGTCGAGAAACAATTGCGCCACATAGACCAGCATGAGGCTGGTGAGAATTTCATTGGTGTTGAACCGGGTCTTCAACAGAGCGGGGATCGCGGCATAGGCCATGCCGCCAGCCATGCCAAGGACGAGCATGACCGGCAGGACGTACCAGCCCTGGAAATCCGGAAACACGACCGGGAGAATGGAACCCGCTACGCCGCCGGCAATGAACTGCCCCTCGGCGCCGATATTCCAGTTATTCGACAGGAAGCAGACGGAAAGCCCGACGGCAATGAGGATCAGCGGCGCCGCCTTGATCAGCAATTCGTGGATCGACCAGATTTCGGTCAGGGGCTCGACGAAATAGGAATAGAGCGCGGCGACCGGGTTCTTGCCCAGTATCGCAAACAGCACCGCGCCAGCCAGAAGCGTCAGCAGCAGCGCGATGAAAGGCGAAAGCGCACTGAAAAGCGCCGAATGCTGGGGCCGCCTGATGATTTCTATGCGCATCATGCCGCCTCCGGCGCGCTATGGTCGGCGCCGCCCATCATCATGCCCACTCGCTCCATGTTCATCTCTTCGATCGGCACCGAATCCGACAGCCGGCCATGCACCATGGCGGCGATCCGGTCGGAGATCTCGAAGAGTTCGTCGAGGTCCTGGCTGATGACGATGACGGCGGAGCCGCCGCGTGCGAGATCGACCAGCGCCTGGCGGATATGGGCAGCGGCGCCGGCATCGACGCCCCATGTCGGCTGATTGACGACGAGGACGGAAGGGTTCCGATCGAGTTCGCGGCCGATCAGGAATTTCTGCAGATTGCCGCCCGAAAGCGCCGAAGCATCCGGATTTTCCGCGCTCTTGCGCACATCCATGCGGCTGATGATGCGCCTGGCGGCGGAAGTCAGGCTCGAAGCCGAAATCAGCTTGAGCACGCCGCCCGAAGTGAAGACCTTGCGGTCGGTGGCGTGGCGCGAGAGGAGAAGATTGTCGCTGAGCGACATGTCCGGCACGGCGCCATGGCCGAGCCGTTCCTCCGGCACGAAGGCCGCGCCAAGCTTGCGGCGCGCCGATATGCCTTGCCTGCCCGCATCGTTATCCCTGATACGGATGATATCCGGGCGCTCCTGCAATCGCTCGCCCGAAACGGCCTCGAACAGCTCGCTTTGGCCATTGCCGGCCACACCGGCTATGCCGAGGATCTCGCCGGCATGAACCGTGAAGCCGATATCGTGCAAGGCGACCGAGAACGGCCCGGTGGGACGCTGCGACAGTCCCTTGACCTCGATCAGCGCCGCCTTGGCCGCAGCCGCATCGGCAGCGAGCGGTTCGCGCTCCACCCGGTGGATGTCGCCGCCGACCATCATGCGCGCCAGTGAATTCGCCGTCTGCTCGCGGGGATTGCACTCGCCGACCACTTTCCCGTGACGAAGCACGGTCGCCCTGTCGCAAAGCTGGCGCACCTCTTCGAGGCGGTGGCTGATATAGAGGATCGACTTGCCCTCGGACCGTAGCCGCTCCAGGGTGACGAAAAGCAGCTCCGCTTCCTGCGGGGTAAGGACGGAAGTCGGCTCATCGAGGATGATCAGATCGGGGTTCTGCAGCAGGCAGCGGATGATCTCGATGCGCTGGCGCTCGCCCACCGAAAGGTCGCCGACGAGCGCATCCGGATCGACCGGCAGGCCATAGGCCTTGCCGATTTGCCGCGCCTTTTCAGCGATCATGCCGATGGGCGTCGCCTCATCGATCGACAGGGCGATATTCTCGGCGGCGGTTAGCGCGTCGAACAGTGAAAAATGCTGGAAAACCATGCCGATACCGAGGGTTCTTCCCACGGAAGGACTGGGTATCGTCACCGCCTCGCCCTTCCAGGCAATGCTGCCCGACGTGGGCTGCAACGCGCCGAAAAGCATTTTTACCAGCGTCGACTTGCCTGCGCCGTTCTCGCCCAGCAGCGCGTGGATTTCCCCACGCGCGATGACGAGATCAACGTCGTCGCACGCCTTCAGTGTGCCGAAAATCTTCGTTAGCCCATTTGCTCGCAGCAGCACGGTGTCGGAGCTGTTTATTATTGTGTCGCCTGTCATAGTTCCCCGCGGCCAAGACCGTAATCAATCCTATGTCAGGCCCACCGAACTTGGGAAGGACAAATCTATGGTTGCGATCATTTCGCACACAAATAGTGCAAGCCTGCAATAGGCTCAAGGAATGAGCACAGTTGTCCCCGTCGTTTTCCGCGCTTCGAGATCCCGATGGGCCTGCTCAGCGTCTTTCAGCGCATAGGTCTGGTTGATCTCGATGCGGATGACACCTTTGAGCACCAGATCGAACAGTTCCGAAGCGGCCTGCACCAGCGCTTCGCGCGACGACACATAGGCGAAGAGCGACGGGCGCGTGAGGAAAAGCGAGCCCTTCCTGGCCAGTATGCCGAGATCGAACGGCGGTACGGGCCCCGAGGACTGGCCAAAGCCGACCATCATGCCGCGCGGCCGCAGGCAATCGAGCGAGCCATCGAACGTATCCTTGCCGACGGAGTCGTAGACGACGTCCACGCCCTTGCCGTTGGTCAGGCTCTTGACCCGCTCGACGAAGTCTTCGGTGCGGTAATTGATGACATGATCATAGCCATGTTTGAGGGCGAGTTCGATCTTCTCGGGCGAGCCGGCAGTGCCGAGCACCGTTGCGCCAAGATGCTTGGCCCATTGACCGGCGATCAGGCCGACGCCGCCGGCGGATGCGTGGAAGAGGATCGTATCGCCCGCCTTCACCGGAAAGGTCTGCCGCAGCAGATATTGCGCGGTCATGCCTTTCAGCATCATCGAGGCCGCCTGTTGCGCCGAAATGCCGTCCGGAATCCTGACGAGACGATCGGCGGGGATAAGGCGCTCCTGCGCATAGGCGCCGATCGGATCGGTATAGGCAACGCGATCGCCGGCCTTGAGGTCGGCGACCCCGCTTCCAACGGCAAGCACGACGCCGGCGCCTTCGTGGCCCGGTATGAGCGGCAGGCCCTTGGGCGCGGGATAGAGACCGGTCCGGTAATAGGCGTCGATGAAATTCAGGCCGATCGCCTCGTTGCGAATATGGACCTGCCCCTCGCCCGGCGCTGCAAGCTCCACGTCCTCATAGGACAGAACTTCCGGACCGCCTGTCTGGTGAACCCTTATCGCCTTGACCATTACGCTTTCTCCACACGTCCAAGATTGGGGAATGCCTGCATCACCGCGCCGATGCAGAAGAGATAGATGCCTGTCGCCGAGATGCCGATGCGCACCCAGAGCGGCGAATCCAGATGCTGGTACAGCGAGATGGCGCCAAACAGGCACCAGATGATGAAGATCGCCAGGTTGAGCGGCCTCAGCCTCTGCACGCGCACCGGATGCAGGAAATAGATGGGCAGGAAGGATACGATGGCGGCGACGAGCACGATGGCGAAGGCCACCCATTCCCCCGGCCGCACGACGAAGAGCGTGAAGACGATCATGTTCCATACCACCGGGAAGCCCTTGAAGAAGTTCTCCTTGGTCTTCATGCCCGTATCGGCATAGTAGATTGCGCTGGATACGACGATTATCGCCGCCGCGAGGAACGAAAGCCCCTCGCCCATGAAGCCGCGCTGGTAAAGCGCGAAAGCCGGTATCAGCACATAGGTCATGTAGTCGATGATATTGTCGAGCAGTTCTCCCGACCAATTGGGCAGGACATATTTCACGTCCAGCTTGCGCGCGATGGGCCCGTCGATGCCATCGACGAACAGCGCCAGTCCCAGCCACCAGAACATTGCGGTCCAGCTCTCCTCGCTGGCGGCGACGACCGACAGAAAGGCCAGGAACGAGCCCGATGCGGTCAGAAGATGCACGGAGAAGGCCTTGGCCTGCGGCGCCGTCACCTTCTTTGCCTTGATGCCCTTGGGTAAAGCTGGTTTTTTCACGGGACCGCGCCAATCTGCTGCATGATAATTGTCTCGCCGCCACTATATCCTTGTATGACATGCGCTTTGCGACCAGCTTTTCTTGAAATTGGCGGAAAGTGCAAGCAATGAGATTGATATAGCTGTTGAAAGCGGTAGCGAGGAGTGCGGTTGTCATGGGCAGAATCATCGTAGCAGGCGCAGGCCATGTCGGATTGCTCGCTGCATTCGCGTTGAAGCGGTCCGGCCATGATGTGCTTGCCATCGGCGCCCTGCCCGGCGCAGCGGACAAGCGGACCACGGCCCTGATGATGCCGGCCATCCGGTTTCTTCAATCCATGGGGCTTTGGGAGACGATCGAGCCGCACGCCGCGCCGATGACTTCCATGCGGATCATCGACGGAACCAGCCGGCTCATCCGGAGCTCTACCGTTACTTTCGATGCAGCGGAGATCGGCGAGCCGGCTTTTGGCTATAATATTCCGAACCAGGCGCTGAGCGAATGCCTGGGCACTGCCCTCGCCGCCTCGGGCGTCGATATCGTCGCCTCGCAGGCAAGCCGCTACGCATTGACCGCGGACGGGGTGGAGATCGAAACCGCCGACGGAAGCGTCCATGCCGGCGAGGTCGTCATTGCAGCGGACGGCCGTTCGTCGCTGGCGAGAGAAGCCGCCGGTATCGCGGTGCGGCAGTGGAGCTATCGCCAGACGGCGGTGGTGTTGAGCTTCCGCCACACCCGCGACCATCACGACATCTCGACCGAATTCCATACGGAACATGGGCCGTTCACGCAGGTGCCGCTGAGCGGGCGGCGGTCCAGCCTCGTCTGGGTGACAACGCCGGAGAACGCCGAGAGGCTGATGACGCTGGAGCCCAAGGACCTGGCGACGAGCGTCGAGGAGCGGATGCAATCGATGCTCGGCGCCGTCACTATCGAAACCGGACCGCAGAGCTGGCCGCTTTCGGGCCTCGTCCCGTCCGCCTTTGCCCGCAACCGCGTCTATCTCGCCGGAGAGGCCGCCCATGTGTTCCCGCCCATCGGTGCGCAGGGGCTCAATCTGGGCATAAGGGATGTCGAAGCGCTGCTGGAAACCTTGCCGCTGGACGGTTCAGACCTTGGCGCGGATGGCCTGATTGCCGCCTATAATCGCGCCCGGCGCCCCGATATTCTGGCGCGCACAGGCGCGGTCGACGCATTGAACCGTTCGCTGCTGTCGGATTTTCTGCCGATGCAGATCGTGCGCAGCGGCGGGCTGGAACTGTTGCGGGCGTTCTCGCCGCTGCGCAGTTTCATCATGCGCGAGGGTCTGCGCCCCGGCAGCGGCTGGCGCGCGGCGGCGAGCCGGCGCACCAAGCCGATCAGCTGAGCACGTAGTCCAGCAGCAGTTTCACGTTCAGCGCCGCGATGATGATGGCGATGACGACGGCGATGGCGGTCAGCCAGCGCGGCGCCACCAGCGCGCCCATCTTGCTGCGGCTTGCCGTGAACATCACCAATGGGAAGACCGCGAAGGAAAGCTGCAGGCTCAGCACCACCTGGGTCAGGATGAGCAGGCGGGCCGTGCCGTCATCGCCATACCAGATCGTCACGGCGGCCGCCGGAACGATCGCTATGGCGCGGGTGATGAGCCTGCGCATCCAGGGCGCAAGTTTCAGATGCAGGAACCCCTCCATGACGATCTGGCCGGCGAGCGTCGCGGTCACGGTGGAATTGATGCCGCAGCAGAGGAGCGCAATGCCGAACAGCGTCGGCGCTATCGACCAGCCGAGTAGCGGGGCCAGCAGCGAATGGGCATCGCCGAGCTCGGCGATCTCGGTCTGGCCTGTCTTGTGGAAGGTTGCCGCCGCAAGGATCAGGATCGAGGCATTGATCAACAGGGCGAACATCAGCGCAACGGTCGAGTCGATCGTCGCAAACTTCAAGGCGTGGCGCTTTTCCTCTGTCGTATGGCCATAGGCGCGGGTCTGGACTATGCCCGAATGCAGATAGAGATTGTGCGGCATGACGGTGGCGCCAAGAATGCCAAGCGCCAGATAGAGCATTTCCGGATTGCGCACGATCTCGGTCGTCGGGGCGAAGCCGAGCACGACGGCGCCCCATTCGGGGTCCGCCAGCATGATCTGGATGCCGAAGCAGATC
The DNA here is from genome assembly GCF_023554255.2 of Phyllobacterium sp. 21LDTY02-6. Lineage (GTDB taxonomy): Bacteria > Pseudomonadota > Alphaproteobacteria > Rhizobiales > Rhizobiaceae > Phyllobacterium. The sequence goes on from NZ_JAMJWD020000001.1 coordinate 1,116,515, forward strand.
GCGATGACGCCCAGCAGCGTGATGACCAGCGCTTCCACCCAGCGGAAGCCGAGTTTTTGCAGGTAGAGAATGAGGAAAACGTCGAGCGCGGTAATCAGCACGCCGATTTCCAGCGGTATGCCGAAAATGAGATTGAGGCCGATGGCCGTTCCGATAACCTCGGCGATATCGGTGGCGATGATGGCGATCTCCGCGAGGAGCCACAGGACATAGGCCACCGGACGGGGGAAGGCATCGCGGCAAGCCTGGGCAAGATCCCGCCCCGAACCGATGGCGAGGCGTGCGCAAAGCGCCTGCAGCACGATCGCCATGATGTTCGATACAAGCGCGACGACGAGCAGCGAATAGCCGAATTTCGATCCGCCGGCGAGCGATGTCGCCCAATTGCCGGGGTCCATATAGCCAACGGCCACGAGATAGCCCGGGCCGACAAATGCAGCGGCGCGGCGCCAGCCCGGGCCTGTCTTCCGTACCGCTATGGAGCGGTGGACGTCCGACAGCGACGCCTCACCCCTACCGCGGAGCCAGCCTTCCGGCTGCTCCCCTGTCCGACCCAATTGATCCATGCTGATTATCCGCAACTGCAAATCATTTGCAAATATATACATTCGCGGACGGCCGCCGCAAGTGGGCGCTGATCATCAGCCTATCCAGCCATGCGTCATGGCATAGAGCCAAAGGGTCAATGTCGCGATGGAGATCAGCGTCGTGGCGAGAATGCTGCTCGAAGCCCGCTCGACCCAGACGCCATATTGCTGGGCAATGACGAAGACATTGGTTGCCGTCGGCAGGGCCGCCGTCAGCATGGCGGTGAATATCCACACCTTGGGGAATGTGCCGATCCATGTCAGGACCAGATAGATGAGCAAGGGCTGCAGCAACAGTTTCAGCGGAACGATGACGTAGAGTTCGCGCGGAACGCGCTTCAAGGGACGCAATGCCAGGGTCGCGCCCATTGCGAACAATGCGCAAGGCGCGGCTGCGCGCGCCAGAAGATCGATCAGGCGCTCGAGCGCCAGCGGCGGTTCCGCACCCAGAATGGCGGCGCCGATACCGAAAATCGTCGCAATGATGAAAGGATGGAGGAATATCCGCTTGAGGACGTTGAGTGCGACGAGACCTGCCGGGCGCTGCTCCCTCCCCGACAGGGCCATCAAGGTCGGCGCCATGACGAAATGCAGGATGTTGTCGAAGCAGAAGATCAGCGCGACAGGTACCGCCGCCGGTGCGCCGAATGCGAGAACCGCCAATGCCGGACCCATATAGCCGATATTGCCATAGGCGGCTGCCAGTCCCTGGATCGTGCTTTCGTCAACCCGGCGCGTGCGGGCGAAGCCGATGGCGAACATTGCCGCGAACACCAGAAACGTCGTGCCGGTCGTGCCGACGATGAACGACCATTGGGTAAGTTCCGCTACGGGAGTTTTCGAAAGTATCTGGAAAAACATGGCGGGCAACGCCACATATATGATGAAGGTGTTCATCCAGCCCAGCGCTTCCAGGGGCTGCCGGTTCACTCGCGCCACGAAAAAGCCGAGAAAGATAAGTCCAAAGAACGGTAGTACGAGATTGAAGACGTCAAGCATGATGAACTTTTAGATTTTAGCGCGCGAGAATCGAGAATTCCCGGGTATTACGGAAACACCATCCAAAGCAAACGATATCGATGACACAGATAACACATGCCAAGTTCCAGATCGGCCAGGTCGTAAGCCATCGCATTTTCGACTTTCGGGGCGTGATCTTCGATGTCGACCCGGAATTCAGCAATACCGAGGAATGGTACCAGTCGATACCCGAGAACATCCGGCCGCGGCGGGACCAGCCGTTTTACCATCTCTTCGCCGAAAACGCCGACAGCGAGTATGTCGCCTATGTTTCGGAACAGAACCTCGTGCCCGATACGACCGGGGTGCCGCTGCGGCACCCGCAGGTAGGCGCCTTGTTCGAAAAGGTGAATGATGGCTTCTACCGGGTGAAAACGCCCCATGTGAACTGAGGCCGCCAAGGAAAAGGCGCCCAAGAAAAAGGGCCGAAGAAAAAGGGCGCCCGAGGCGCCCTTAAATCAGGTCAATTTGCGGTCTTGGCCTTTTCCTGTTCGGCCTTCATCTTGTCCTGGAATTCCTTCTGGCGCTTCTGGACTTCTTCCTGAAGCGTCTTCTGGCGCTGTTCAAGCTCGTTCTGCTGCATGCCGGGGCCGTCATAGGCCTGCGTGAACCCGGTCAGCGCGACATTGATCGGATTGGGCTTGTTCTGGAAATTGACGGATGTCAGCGTCAGCTGGTTGCCCTTCTTGAACGAATTCACGAGATCGTCCGAAAGCGCCACTTCGGCGATGCAGCGGTCCGGGAAGCAGATTGCGTATTCGACCTTGACGGTCTTGCCGCCATTGATCTGCAGTCCGACGCCCGGGGTAATGAGACGGCCGGTCGGGACGGAAACCTGGAAGATCTTCCGGTTTACCTTGCCCTTGATCTCAAGCAGGCTCAACGCGGTCAGCAGCTGGCCGCTGTCGGCGGTAACGATGTTCTGCGTGTTGCAGATGTCGTTCTCATCCTGCTTCGTGCAAACCTTGTACCAACCCTGTGGCGCTCTCTGCTGTTGCTGCTGCTGCTGGGCTGATGCTGGTAGCGCTGCGCCGACGAGCAGGGCGATGGCACCCGCCAAAGACGTGGTGGCAGCGATTATCTTTGGGTTGGACATGGTCAACTGGTTCCTTTCAGCGCACTTATCCCAAGTGTGTCACTCTCGATCACTTAATTTGCTCGTCTGGCTTTGATTGCCAAATGCGGCAACAGAGTGACCCTGATTACCGAACGCCGTGTTACACTGCATGTGCCAGCAAATCCAGACCAGTTTTTGAGAGTTTTTCGCGTTTGACGCCGAGTTTCAACATGATCCGCCGCATAATTGTCGCCAAATGATATTCTGTGGTTCGAATCAGGATATGTGCCTGGTCGAGTTCAAGGTTTGATTGATGTTGAAAAATTGCTTGCAGATTGTGACGCTGGTACTGGCGACCTCGCTGGTGCCGTGGAGTCAGGCATCCGCCGAGCCCGCTCATGGCCTTGCCATGCGGGGGGAGCCTGCCCTGCCCGCGAATTTCGAGCATTTCCCCTATGCCAATCCCGATGCCCCGAAGAGCGGCCAGATCACCTATGGCGTCGTCGGCACGTTCGACAGCCTCAATCCCTTTCTGGTGAAGAGCCTTCGCACGACGGCGCGCGGCATCTTCAACGATCTCCAGTTCGGCAATCTCGTCTATGAAACGCTGATGCAGCGCAGCGCGGACGAGCCGTTCACGGTTTACAGCCTCCTCGCGGAAAAGGTCGAGACGAATGACGAGCGAACCTGGGTGGAGTTCACGCTCGATCCGCGCGCCAGGTTTTCCGACGGGATGCCGGTTACGCCGGACGACGTCATTTTCAGCGTGCATCTCCTCGCCGAAAAGGGCCTTCCGCAATATAAGCAGCGCCTCGACCGCATCGAGAAGATCGACAAGGTCGGGGAACGGGGCATCCGCTTTACCTTCAACGAGCAGGCAGACCGCGAACTGCCCCTGATCCTCGCGCTGACGCCCGTCCTGCCCAGGCATGCCGTCGATGCGGAAAACTTCGATGCCTCGCCGCTGAAAGTCCCGGTCGGAACCGGCCCTTATCTCGTATCGCAGGTCCGTCCCGGACAGCGCATCATATACAAGCGCAACCCCGATTACTGGGCCAAGGACATTCCGAGCCGGCGCGGATTCAACAATTTCGACCAGATCACCGTCGAATATTTCCGCAACGAGCAATCGCAGTTCGAAGCCTTCAAGAAGGGCGTGTTCGACATCTTCATGGAAGGCGATCCGAACAAATGGGCGGCCTCCTATAATTTCCCCGCCTTCAAGGAGGGGCGTGTCGTCCAGGAGACGTTCAAGACCAAGGCGCCGTCGAACATGTTCGGGTTCGTATTCAATACGCGCCGCGAAAAATTCGCCGATCGCGATGTCAGGCGGGCGCTTTCCGCCATGTTCGATTTCGAATGGACCAACCGCAATCTTTATGCGGGACGTTATGAACGCCTCGCAAGTTATTGGCAGGGCTCAGAACTTTCTTCTCTTGGGAAACCAGCGGACAGTACCGAACGTGCGCTGCTTGCCGCCTTTCCCGCCGCGGTTGCGCCCGACGTCATGGACGGCACTTACGCGCCGCCGAAAACCGATGGCTCCGGCCGCGACCGAACGGCGATGAAACAGGCCTATGACATCCTGATGGGCAAAGGCTTTGCGATCAGGGACGAGACCATGCTCGATCCGGCGGGCAATCCGCTGACCTTCGAGATACTGACCCGCTCGGTGGCGGAGGAGCGTCTCGGCCTCGCCTACAGGCGCACCCTGTCTCGCCTCGGGATCAACGTTTCCATTCGCACCGTGGATGACGCCCAGTACCAGAAGCGGCTCGAGACTTTCGATTACGACATGATCCTCGGCGCCTATACGGGTTCGCTCTCGCCGGGCTTCGAACAGTTCCGGCGGTGGAGCAGCGAGGCGCGCGATACGGACGGCAGCTTCAACTATGCCGGGGTAGCCGATCCGGCGGTCGATACGCTGATCGGCAAGATGCTCGCCGCGCGCCGGCAGGACGAATTCGTCAGCGCGGTTCGCGCCCTCGATCGGGTGTTGATATCGGGCAATTATTTCATACCTATCTACTATCAGCCTGCGCAATGGGTTGCCCGCTGGACCCATATCAAGCACCCGGACGCAACCGCACTCATAGGCTACCAGTTACCCACCTGGTGGTCGGAAAGGCGCTAGATGGACATGATTGCCAAGAAAATTACGATCGACGTCGTCTCCGACGTGGTGTGCCCGTGGTGTTTCGTCGGCCGCAAGCGCCTCGAACAGGCATTGGCGCTCAATCCCGACCTCGATGCCACCGTGAACTGGCGGCCGTTCCAGCTCGATCCGACCATCCCGGCCAAGGGCAAGGACCGGCAGCGCTACATGCAGGAGAAATTCGGCAGTTCCGACCGGATTTTCGAGATACACCAGCAACTGACCGAACTCGGCGGCGAAGTCGGGATCGAGTTCGACTTCGAGGCCATCCAGGTCAGTCCCAATACGCTTGACGCGCACAGACTCATCCGCTGGGCCGCCCAGGCAACGCCGAACGTTCAGGACGAGCTCGTCGGCATCCTGTTTTCGTACTATTTCGAGCAGGGCAAGGATATTGGCGACCGGCAGATATTGCTCGAAGCCGCCGCCGAAGCGGGGCTGGATGCTGCGATCGTCGAAAGCCTGCTGCCGACCGATGCGGATGTTGTCGGCGTCCGGCAGGAAATCGATATGGCCAGCCAGGTCGGTGTTCGCGGCGTTCCCTGCTTCATCCTCGACCAGAAATACGCGATCATGGGCGCGCAATCGGCGGACGTGCTCGCCGATGCGATCCGCCAGACCGCCGATGGCTATGAACCGCGCCCTGCCTGAGCGCGGCGCGGCGGCATGGCTCAGTCCGTTACGAGCTTGGCAAGCTGGGTCATGATGACCGCGGCGCCGTTCAGGCGTTTTTCGGGCGTCGGCCAGTCGCGCACGAATACGATGCTCTGATCGGGCCGGATCTTCGCCATGGCGCCCTGCTCTCCGATCAGCTTCACCAGCGCGGCGGGATTGTCGAAGGTCTTGTTGCGGAACTGGATCACCGCGCCCTTCGGGCCTGCATCGACCTTCTCGACATTGGCGCGGCGGCACAATGCCTTGATATAGACGATCTTCAACAGGTGCTGCACTTCTTCCGGCAGCGGGCCGAAACGGTCGATCAGTTCCGCGCCGAAGCCATCGATATCCTGAAGATCGTCGAGATCGGCAAGGCGCCGATAGAGGCCGAGGCGCAGCTGCAGATCCGGCACGTAGCTTTCCGGGATCATGACGGCGGTGCCGACGGATATCTGCGGCGACCATTGGTCGGACCCGGTGTCGCCCGTTCCCTTGAGTTCCGCCACCGCTTCTTCCAGCATCTGCTGGTAAAGCTCGAACCCGACTTCCTTGATATGGCCGGATTGCTCCTCGCCGAGCAGATTGCCAGCGCCACGGATATCCATGTCATGGCTCGCCAGCTGGAACCCCGCGCCGAGCGTATCGAGCGATTGCAGCACCTTGAGCCTGCGATCGGCCATCTGGGTCAGGACCTTGTTCGCCGGAAGCGTGAACAGGGCATAGGCGCGCTGTTTCGACCGCCCTACCCGGCCGCGCAGCTGGTAGAGCTGCGACAGGCCGAACATGTCGGCGCGATGGATGATCAGCGTATTGGCGGTCGGGATATCGAGGCCGGATTCGACGATCGTGGTCGAGAGCAGCACATCATATTGGCCGTCATAAAAGGCGTTCATGATGTCGTCGAGCTCACCCGGCGCCATCTGGCCGTGCGCGACCGCCACTTTCAGCTCCGGCACATTCGCATCGAGGAAATCCTTGATCTCGCCAAGATCCGATATGCGCGGGCAGACATAGAAGCTCTGCCCGCCGCGATAGCGTTCGCGCAGCAGCGTCTCACGGATCACGAGCGCATCGAACGGGGAAACGAATGTACGCACGGCCATGCGGTCGACCGGCGGCGTGGTGATCAACGACAGCTCCCGAACGCCGGTCAGCGCAAGCTGCAGCGTGCGTGGTATGGGCGTGGCCGACAGGGTCAGGACATGCACGTCCGACTTCAGCTCCTTGAGCCGTTCCTTGTGCTTGACGCCGAAATGCTGCTCCTCGTCGATGATCAGCAGCCCGAGGTTCTTGAACTTGATGCCCTGCCCCAGCAAGGCATGGGTGCCGACGACGATATCGGCATGGCCTTCCGCCAGCGCCTTCTTGTTTTCGGCAAGCTCCTTGGCCCCCACCAGGCGCGATGCCTGTACGACATTGACCGGCAGCCCCTGGAAACGCGAGGCGAAGGTCTTGAAGTGCTGCCGCGACAGCAATGTCGTCGGCACGACCACCGCGACCTGCACGCCGTTCAGCGCGGCAATGAAAGCCGCCCGCAGCGCCACTTCGGTCTTGCCGAAGCCGACATCGCCGCAAATGAGGCGGTCCATGGGCTTGCCCTGCGAGAGATCGTCGATCACCGCGTCGATTGCCCGATCCTGGTCCTCGGTTTCATCATAGGGGAAACGGGCGGCGAATTCGCCATAAAGCCCCTCTGGCGGCGCCAGCACGGGCGCGCCGCGCATCTGGCGTTCGGCCGCGATGCGGATGAGATGGCCGGCAATGTCGAGCAGCCGCTTCTTCAGCTTGGCCTTGCGCGCCTGCCAGGCGCCGCCACCGAGCTTGTCGAGGACCGCCGTGGAACTCTCCGAGCCGAACCTCGACAATAGTTCGATGTTCTCGACCGGGAGAAACAGCCTGTCGTCGCCGGCATAATGCAATTCCAGGCAGTCATGCGGCGCGCCGGCGGCCGTTATGGTGCGCAGGCCGACGAACCGGCCAATGCCGTGATCGATATGCACGACGATGTCGCCCGCGTTCAGCGCCGCGATCTCGCTGATAAAGTCCTTGTCGCGCTTGCGGCGGCGCGAATGGCGGATAAGCCGGTCGCCAAGTATATCCTGCTCCGCGACCACGACGAGGTCGCCCGCATCGAAACCGGTCTCGAGCGAAAGGATGCTCGCCGTGATCTTGTCGCGCCCGAGTGCCTTGACGGTGCGCAGATTCTCGACGAACTCGATTTTTTCGAGCCCGTGTTCGGCAAGAACCTGAACGAGCCGGTCGCGGCTGCCCTCGCTCCAGGCGGCCAGAAGGACCTTCTTGCCGCCAGCGCGCTCATCGCCGATATATTTGACCACGCTGTCGAAGACGTTGACATCCTTCGCCGATCGCTCCTCGACGAAGCTTCGGCCCTTGCGGACACCGGCGTGAATGGTGGCCCGGCCGGAGACGAATGGCGCATCGAACGGCGTGAAGTCGATGCGCATGCCGGAATCGAGCGCAGCCTTCTCCACCTGCTCTGAAGACAGGTACAGCGCATCGGGTTCGACCGGCTTGTATGGTATCGCATCACCCGGTTCCTTGCCGTCCGACTGGCGGCTGCGGGCTTCGTAATGGTCCAGCACCAGCTTGTGCCGCTCGGCCATCGATTCATGGGCGAGATGATCGAAGATGACCGGCATCCTGCCCGCATAATGGAACACGGTTTCAAGATGGTCGTAGAAGAGCGGCAGCCAATGTTCCATGCCGGCAAAGCGACGGCCTTCCGATATGGAATGATAAAGCGCATCGTCACGCGAGGCAGCGCCGAATTTCTGCACATATTGCGAGCGGAAACGGCTGACCGTCTCGGGCGAAAGCGTGATTTCGCTCATGGGCTGCATGGCGAATTCGGATTTCTGACTTAAAGTCCGCTGCGTTGCCGGATCGAACGCCCGTATGGTTTCGAGCGTATCTCCGAAGAAATCGAGACGCAGCGGTTCTTCCTCCCCCGGTGCGAACAGGTCCAGTATACCGCCCCGCACGGCGTATTCGCCGACCTCGCGTACAGTCGAAACGCGTTCGAATCCATTGTTTTCAAGGCGTTGAACAAGTTCGTTCATGTCAATTCTGTTGCCGGGCTTCGCGCGGAACAATTGTTTCTCAAGCGCATCGCGCGGCGGCAGCTTCTGCAGGACGGCGTTGGCCGTCACCAGGATGACCGCCGGGTGCGTCTGTTCCCGCAGCGCCAGCAGCCCGGTCAGCGCCGCCAGCCGGCGCGCCGATGTGGTCGCACCCGGCGAAACGCGGTCATAGGGCAGGCAATCCCATGCGGGCAATTGCAACACCGGCAGGTCCGGCTGGACAAAGCTCAACACCTGCTCGATGTCGGCGACGCGCTGGCCATCGCGGGCGATGAAGAGCACCGGACCGCCGGCGCCCGCCTCGGCGACGATCTTCGCCAGAGCAAAGGCTTCATAGCCGTCCACGACGCCATCGATGACGACATGGGAGCCGATACCGGAATTCAGTCCGAGCTTGTTGAATGCGTTCATTGTCTTCTAGAACTTCATCTGGCTTCGCGAGGTCACGATCCTGCGGAAGATTGGAGTGTCGAGCCTGGTGGGCACCTCGGCCTCGCCCGTGAACCATTTCAACAGATCGCGGTCGAGTTCATCCATGAGTGTTTCGAGTTGGTCGAGTTCCTCATCGGTCAGGCGATCGATATGCTCATCCGCGAACTGGCCGAGAAGCAAATCCACCTCGCGCATGCCGCGATGCCAGCAGCGAAACAGGATTTTTCGCTGCCTTGGCGACAGATCCGCAGTGGTGCGACTGCTTCCGGACATTTGGGAACTCCATGGGTAGGCTACAAGAGGCGGGTGGCGGTGGGTATAACCTGCCTTGCCGCGTCTGTCAGCCTTGCAACGTATATTGAACGCGCTAAACCTTATTTATGCGTCCATCCCAACTCGACCCACTTTTCGCATCCGTCCGCTCGCTGCCAGGCATCGGCCCCAAGGTCTCCGGTCTGCTTGGCACCTTATTGGGCGCGCAGCCGCCCGGCAGCGATCCGCGCGTGGTGAACCTGCTCTTCCTGCCGCCGCACAGCATCATCGACAGGCGCAACAGGCCTGGTATCGCCTTTGCTCCCGAAGGTGCGATCGTGACGCTCGAAGTGCGTATCGACCGGCACCAGCCGCCGCCGGCGGGGAGAAACAACGTGCCGCACCGCGTCTACGCCCATGACGATACGGGTGAAGTCGGACTGACCTTCTTTCATGCGAAACAGGCATGGCTCGAGAAGATGATGCCTGTCGGCGAGACGGTGATCGTTTCTGGGAAGATGGAGTGGTTCAACGGCCGCCCGACAATGGTTCATCCCGATCACATAACGCCGATCGAGAATGCCGCGTCGTTGCCGCTGATCGAGCCGGTATATCCGCTGACGGCCGGGCTTTCGCCGAAGGTGCTGGTACGCGGCGTGCAGGAGGCGCTGGCAAAGTCGCCCGATCTCGCCGAATGGATAGAACGCCCGCTTCTCGATAAATATGCGCTTCCATCGCACCGGGAAGCCCTGGATATCCTGCACAATCCTCGCGAACCGCAGGATATCGCGCTCGACCGGCCGGCCCGCCAGCGCCTTGCCTATGACGAGTTCCTCGCGGGGCAGCTCGCTCTTGCGCTGGTGCGGATGAAGACACGCAAGCTTTCTGGCAGGCGCCTCGAAGGCAATGGCGACATCAGCTCCAGGATCGTCGCCGCCCTGCCCTATACGCTGACGAACAGCCAGCGGCAGGCGCTTCAGGAGATCATCGCCGATCTGCGCCAGCCCGAACGCATGCTGCGGCTGCTGCAGGGCGATGTCGGCTCGGGAAAGACCGTCGTCGCGCTGCTGGCGATGGCGCATGTGGCGGAAGCCGGCGGACAATCCGCGCTCATGGTTCCAACGGAGGTGCTGGCGCGCCAGCACCACGCCACCATCGCACCGCTGGCAGCAAGGGCCGGATTGAACGTCGCGCTGCTGACGGGACGTGAAAAAGGCAGGGAGCGCGACCAGATCCTTGAGGGGCTGGCCAATGGTTCGATCCATATCATCGTCGGCACCCATGCGTTGTTCCAGGAGAAGGTGAACTACCGCGATCTGGCCTTCGTCATCATCGACGAGCAGCATCGGTTCGGCGTGCACCAGCGCCTTTTGCTCACGTCGAAAGGCGGGGCGCCGGACATGCTGGTCATGACGGCGACGCCCATTCCGCGCACCCTCGTCCTGACGGCATTTGGCGACATGGACGTTTCGAAGCTGACGGAGAAGCCGGCGGGCCGGCGGCCGATCACCACGGCCATCCTGCCCATGGAACGTCTCGGCGAACTGGTGGACCGGATCCGCAAGGCCATCGCCGAGGGGCAGAAGGTCTACTGGATATGCCCGCTGGTCGAGGAATCCGAAGCCGTCGAACTCGTCTCCGCCGAAGAGCGGTTCGAAAGTCTGCGGCCGATATTCGGCGAGCGTGTCGGTCTCGTGCACGGGCGCATGAGCGGACCCGAGAAGGACGCGGCCATGGGCGCGTTCAAGCGAAGCGATACGCGGCTGCTGATCGCAACCACCGTCATCGAGGTGGGCGTCGACGTGCCGGATGCCACGATCATCGTCATCGAACATGCGGAACGTTTCGGCCTTGCACAGTTGCATCAGTTGCGCGGGCGCGTCGGGCGCGGCGACAAGCCATCGACCTGCCTCCTGCTCTACAAGGCGCCGCTCGGCGAGGTCGCCCAGGCGCGGCTCAAGATCATGCGCGAGACGGAAGACGGCTTCCGGATCGCAGAAGAGGACCTGAAACTGCGCGGCGAAGGCGAGTTGCTGGGGACGAGGCAATCGGGAACGCCCGGTTTCCGGCTTGCCAATCTCGAAGCCCACCAGGACTTGCTGGAGATCGCCCGCAAGGACGCGCGCTATATATTGACGCGCGATCCGGAATTGCAGACGACGCGCGGCGAGGCGCTGCGCGTCCTGCTTTATCTCTTCGAGCGCGACGAGGCCATCCGCCTGCTCCGCGCCGGCTAGCGCGACCTACTCGACCGTGACGGACTTGGCGAGATTGCGCGGCTGATCCACATCCGTCCCCATGAAGACGGCGGTGTAATAGGCCAGCATCTGGATCGGCAAGGTGTAGATGATCGGCGCGATGAGCTCCGGCATGTCCGGCAGCACGATGGTGTGCAGCGTCTTCAACGTGCTTGCCGCAGCGCCTTTCTCGTCGGTGATGAGAATTATCTTGCCGCCGCGGGCAGCCGATTCCTGCATGTTGGATATGGTCTTTTCGAACCAGGAATCGTGCGGTGCGATGACGATGACCGGCATGGCTTCGTCGATCAGGGCAATCGGCCCGTGCTTCAACTCGCCGGCGGCATAGCCCTCCGCATGGATATAGGAAATCTCCTTCAGCTTCAGCGCGCCTTCGAGGGCAAGCGGATAGCTGGTGCCGCGGCCGAGATAGAGGACGTGCTTGACCTGGCTGAGTTCGCGGCTGATCGCCTCGATCTGCTCCTCAAGCTTCAGAACCTGCGTGGCGAAACGCGGTATCTCGGACAGTTCGCGCACAAGCCGCTTCTCGTCTTCCGCATCGATCGTGCCGCGCGCCTTTCCGGCAGCAACGGCCAACGAGGCGAGGACCGCCAGCTGGCAGGTAAAGGCCTTGGTCGAGGCAACACCCACTTCCGGGCCGGCAAGGGTCGGGAAAATCACGTCGGACTCCCGCGCCATCGTCGATTCCCTGACGTTGACGATGGTGCCGATCTTCAGGCCCTGCTGCTTGCAGTAGCGCAACGATGCCAGCGTATCCGCCGTCTCGCCCGACTGGGTGACGAACAGCGCCAGACTATCCTTGGACAATGGCATTTCACGATAGCGGAACTCCGAAGCCACATCGATGTCGACTGGCAGGCGGGCGATACGCTCGAACCAGTATTTGCCGACGAGTCCGGCGTAATAGGCGGTGCCGCAGGCCGAGGCGGCGATACGGTCGATCTTGCTGAAATCGATGGCGCTCGCCTCGCTTCGGATCGTTCCCTTGGCGAAATCGAGATAATTGGCGAGTGTGTGCGAAATCACCTCCGGCTGCTCATGAATCTCCTTTTCCATGAAGTGCCGGTGATTGCCCTTGCTGACGAGGAAGGCGCTGCCGGCGGACTTCTGCACCGGGCGCTTCACTTCGGCTCCGCTCTCGTCATAGATGACGACGCCTCGGCGTGTCAGTACGGCCCAGTCGCCATCATCGAGATAGGACAATCGGTCGGTGAAAGGTGCCAGCGCTATGGCGTCGGAGCCGAGATACATCTCGCCATCGCCATAGCCGACGGCCAGCGGCGGGCCGTTTCTGGCGGCGATCAGCAAATCCTCTTCGCCGTTGAACATGATCGCTATGGCGAAGGCGCCGCGCAGCAGCGGCAGGGATTCGCGCACTGCCTCGACCGGGGAACGCCCGCGATCCATGGCGCGGGTGACGAGATGGGCAACGGTTTCGGTGTCCGTCTCGGTTTCGAACACATAGCCATCGGCTTCGAGCGTCGCGCGAAGCTCGGCGAAGTTTTCGATGATGCCATTATGGATGACGGCCAGGCGCGGCGTCATGTGAGGGTGGGCATTGCGGATGACCGGCGCTCCGTGCGTCGCCCACCGTGTATGGCCGAGGCCGATCGTGCCGCTGAGCGGCTCGGCCTTCAGGGCGTTTTCCAGATTGCCGAGTTTTCCCTCGGCGCGGCGGCGATCGAGCGTACCATTATTGAGCGTTGCAACACCGGCGGAATCATATCCCCTGTATTCGAGCCGCTTCAAGGCATCGACCAGAAGCGGCGCGACCTGTTCCTGTCCGATAATTCCAACAATTCCGCACATTTATCACCTCAACGCTTCGCCAATACCGTTCTGCCGTCTAGTTGCCGGACTGCGGCATGCAAAGTCAATTTTCCTTACCTAATTAAATGGAGATAGACAGGACTAGTCCGGTGGAACTGAAATACGCCTGACTATGCTTTCGGCTTGCCGGCGCGCTTGCGGGCTTCGTATTTCGCCCGGAGCTCGATGGCCCTGCCTTGCTTGATCTCCTGCCTCGCCCGCCCGAAAGCCAGCGAGTCCGCCGGAACGTCGCTGGTTATGACGCTGCCGGAGGCCACATAGGCATTGTCTCCGATCGAAACAGGCGCCACCAGCGATGAATTGGAGCCGACGAAGGCACCCGCGCCGATTTCCGTATGGGACTTGTTATAGCCATCATAGTTGCAGGTTATCGTGCCGGCGCCGATATTGGCCGCTGCGCCGACCGCGGCATCGCCGATATAGGACAGATGATTGACCTTGGCCCCGGCGGCGATCCGGGCATTCTTGACTTCGACGAAGTTTCCGACCTTTGCCTTTTCGGCAAGGTCCGCACCGGGGCGCAGTCGGCCGTAGGGCCCGACCGTGGCGTCGCGCCCGACCCTTGCACCTTCAAGATGCGAGAATGAATGGATGATCGCGCCACTCTCGATGAATACGCCGGGACCGAACACGATATTGGGCTCCAGTGTCACATCCGCCTCGATCAGGGTGTCATGGGCGAAAAACACGGTTTCGGGCGCCTGGATGGAGACGCCGGCCAGCATCATCGCGCGCCTTTTGCGTTCCTGCCAGATGGCTTCGGCCGCCGCGAGCTCGACACGCGTATTGATGCCGATGACATTATCGACCGCCACTTCGATCGCAACCGCGTTGCGGCCCGTTGCATTGGCGATCTCGACGACGTCGGTGAGATAATATTCGCCCTTGGCGTTCTCGTTGGAGATACGTTCCAGGAGATCGAGCGCAGTCTCGCCGCTGAGGGCCATCAGGCCGCCGTTGCAGAAGCCGATGCGCCGTTCCGCATCGCTCGCATCCTTCTCCTCGCGAATGGCGAGAAGGCGGCCCTCTTCCTCGATCAGCCGTCCATAGCCGTGCGGATCGCCGGGACGGAACCCCATGACGACGACATGGGCACCATCGGCCAGTTTCTGCCGCGCACGTTCCAGCGCTTCAGTCTCGATCAGCGGCGTGTCGGCGAAAACCACGAGAATATCGTCATAGCCCTTGGCGATGGCGTCGCGCGCGGCAAGGACCGCATGGCCTGTCCCAAGCCGTTCGGTCTGCTCGTGGACGCTCAGCGCCGGCACGAGCTTGCGAACCGCCTGCTCGACGGCCTCCGCGCCCCGGCCGACGACCAGCGCCATATCCATGCCGCCTGCCGCCTGAACCGCCTTGGCGACATGGCCGACAATGGGCAGGCCGGCAATCGGATGCAGCACCTTCGGCAGTGCCGATTTCATGCGGGTACCCTCGCCCGCGGCAAGTATGATTGTGAGACAGGAACGTTGGGCCATCTTGAACCTTCAGATCGACGGGAAAACCATGTGCCGGCAGGCGTAGCACGGCGCAGGTTTCCAATAGGTAATTTCGTCCCTTTAGCCGAGTTGGCCGAGAATGGGAAATGTTTCGAGCAACCAGAAGGAAAAGGATTGCAATCCGCCGGTGAGGAACAGAATTCCGGTAATGACGAGAAGCCCGCCCATGATCTTTTCGACCTTGCCGAGATGCATTCTGAAACGGCCGAGAAAGCGCATGAACATGCCGGAAAACATGGCGGCAATGATGAAAGGCACGCCGAGGCCGAGCGAATAGACGGCAAGGAGCGTCGCGCCATCGGCGACCGTATCGCGCGCACCCGCCAAAGCCAGGATGGGCCCGAGTACCGGCCCGATGCAGGGTGTCCAGCCAAAGGCGAAGGCAAGGCCCATTATATAGGCGGCGATCGGGCTGGCCGGAGCCCCCTTGCTCTGGAAGCGGGCCTCGCGGGAGAGAAATGCAAGGCGGAAGACGCCGAGGAAGTTCAGTCCCATGAGGATGATGACGATGCCCGCGGCAATGGCGATTTCCTGCTGCCACATGCGCAGGAAGCCGCCAATCGTCGAGGCACCGGCGCCCAGCAGGACGAAGACCGTGGAAAAGCCGAGCACGAAACTGAATGACGAGATGAGCAGGGCCTTGCGGACCGGCGACATGGCGGCTGCTGCGCGGTCGGCCCTGAAATCCTCGACCGTGACGCCGGCCATGTAGCAGAGATAGGGGGGAACCAGGGGAAGCACGCAAGGGGAGAGAAAGGACAATGCGCCCGCCCCCGCGGCCGTGAGATAGGAAACATCCAGCGCCATGTGCGCTCCTTCAAGCTAGATTGGCCGTGGATTAGGCCGAATCCGGGTGAAACTCCAATCACCTTTTCGCCATTCTGCCTTGCGGCAAACCGATATGAGAGCAAAATCCGCTTGAGGGCGGGATAAACGAGGCTCGAAAAGTCCTTTTGTCGCAAAATCGTATAATAATAGCTGTTGACCGATCGGCATCCCGCACATATGTTCCGCCGCACTTCCCGAGGGCTTGAAACGCCTCGCTGGGAGCGCGTAGCTCAGCCGGTAGAGCAACTGACTTTTAATCAGTAGGTCCAGGGTTCGAATCCCTGCGCGCTCACCACATCAAAATCATGAATTTACATAGAATTACAATTTGGTCCGCATGTCTTCTATCGAGGTGCTGCTCGACACTGCATGTGCCACCTCTAACTCGCTGAGCTTCTCGCGCTCGGTGATTGAGTTGCCGGTACCGTAGCCGCCATTTCTACTCCAATCGAGAGCGGACTTGCCGACACGTGCGCGGCAAGCTAACTATTTGAGATCAGGTGATTGGGGGAAGATCGAATGTCTGATGCAGAACCAAGCAAAGGTCCGGCGACTTGGCGTATCATCACGGCCGCAGTGCTGGATTTCTTCACCGCCTTCTTTGTGCTCGGATTTCTAGTTGCAACAATCGTTGGCGGGCGCACATCGAATGGCTTTGAGCTTACTGGCTGGCGAGCGCTGTTGCTATTTGCTTTGATCGTTGTCTACTTCGTCATCTTTAATCGATATTTGGGCGGGACGATCTGGAAGCGTATTCTACGCGCACAGCGCTGAGCTCGGCGGTTTCCCGCCGGGCTCAGCGATCAAGGCTGAGTTGCAGGCGCTTCCAATGAAGCAGTTCTGGAGCCGGAGCAAAGGTGCTCGTCGCATCGAGGGCCCTGATGATGGTTCACACACAAAGCGAAACTTGACTGGCCTGTCGATTGGTCACATAATAGAACATATCATGAACATTCTTGAGAAGAACCGTGACAGCCGCCAACCTCGAAGCGCTAAGGCGCGATATAATTTTTCTTGGAAAGACTTTTCAAAGCAATAGTTTGCGGTCGTTTTTTCATTTTGGGGAAAAGGCCGTCGACAGCGTTTTTCGCGAAGGTCTGCAGCGGGGAGCAATCCATGAAGTCTTTGCATCGCAGGCGGGCGATGCAGGCGCCGCAACGGGCTTCATCATTGCCCTGGCCTTGCGCGCTGCGGCATCGCACAGCCCCATCATCTGGGTCGAAGAGGATTTTGCCGAACGGGAGAACGGGGTTCCCTATGCTGCGGGTCTTCATGATTTCGGCCTCGCCCCCGAGCGTTTGATCATTGTTCGTTGTTCGACATCGCAGGATGTCCTGAAGGCAGCCTGCGACAGTCTCGGCACGGCGGGAATGGGTGCGGTCATCATCGCCCCCTGGAGCAATCCGAAATGCCTGGACCTGACCGCCTCGCGCAAGCTGCTCCTGACTGCGCAGCAAGCCGATACACCGGCATTTCTGCTGCGTCTCGGAGCGGCGCCGGCCGACAATGCTGCCGTTACGCGCTGGATGATCCGTGCCGCGCCGTCCCGCTCGAGCGGAGCCAATGCGCCGGGGCATCCGGTTTTCGATGCAAGCTTGATCCGCAACAGAATGGGAATGACGGGGCGCTGGCTATTGGAATGGGAAAGTGACGATCATGTTTTCAAACTCGGAAAGCCGGTTTCTGGCCCTTTGGTTTCCATACCTTCCTACCGATCGCCTCAAGAGAGAAGATCGGCAACGGGGAACTAATGGGCATCTGGTCATCGTCGAAAAGGCGGCGAATGTGCTGCGCTTGATGGCGGTGGACGAAAAGGCTGCCGCGGCGGGACTGTACAGGGGCATGGCCTTGACCGATGCCCGTGCGCAATTCGAAAAGCTCGATACGGCCTTTGCGGCCCCGCGCCAGGACAATGCCCTCCTGGAGAAGCTGGCGGATTGGTGTGATCGCTATACGCCTTTGGTGGCGGTGGACGAGCCGCATGGGCTGATACTCGATGTGACAGGCTGCCTGCATCTGCATGGCGGCGAGGAGAAGCTGCTGCGCGATATTCATGCCAGCCTGAAGCGCCATGGCATTTGCGTCCGTTCGGCAATCGCCGTCAATCCTGCAGCCGCCCGCGCCCTCGCCCGCTACGGCAATGGCGGGATTGCGGGAGGCGGGATTGCGGGAGCGGATCTGAAACAGCTTCTCTATAGATTGCCTCTCACCAGTCTCGAAGTCGAGCATGCGCATCTTTCGGGGCTGAAGCGGGCAGGATTGTTGACGGTCGGCGATGTGGATGTCCTGCCGCGTGCAGCCTTGACCGCAAGGTTCGGCGCCCGGACGGTCAATCGCCTGGATGCGCTCTTCAGCCGGCACAGCGAGCCGATTTCCCCGCGCCGCATCGTGCCCATCTGCATGGCAGAGAGACGCATGGCGGAACCGCTGACCTTCATGGAGGCAATAGAAGGGGTTCTTCGCGAGCTTGCCGGGGAACTTGCACAGGAACTGAAGGCACGCGTGGAGGGCGCGCGCGAGGTGGAGGCTGTCTTTTTCCGGGCCGATGGAAATATCCGCCGCCTGCGCATCGAGACCGGGCGCCCCGTCACCGACGCGGAAATCCTGATGCGGCTGCTGAAGGAACGTCTCGCCTCGCTCTCGGACCCGCTCGATGCGGGATATGGCTTCGATATTATCCGCCTCGCCGCGCTTCGTGTCGAGAAGACCATGGCCAGGCAAACCAGCCTGGACAATCATGCCGAGGAAACCGACAAGATCGGAACCCTTGTCGACCGCTTATCCATCCGGCTCGGCAGCAAGCGCGTATTGCGGCCGGTATTCGTCGATACGCATATTCCGGAACGCGCTGCCATCCTGGAGCCTGCCACTCTCACCAAGGTAGCGGCCGCTGCCAGATGGAATGCAGGCGATGTTGCAGGCGACCCGCCGCAACGTCCGATCCGCATGTTCCACCCGCCGGAACCGATAGAGGCGACTTTCGAGATTCCCGATGCCGCGCCGGCGCAATTCGTCTGGCGCAAGGCGCGTCACATCATCGTGCTGGCAGAAGGGCCGGAGCGGATCGCCCCGGAATGGTGGCGGGAGAATTCGCGCGCTTTGACACGGGATTATTATCGGCTGGAGGACGATGCGGGGCGGCGTTTCTGGGTGTTTCGCGAAGGGCTTTATGAGCGCAATGACCCTGACCCCAAATGGTTCGTGCATGGAATCTTTGCCTGATGGCCTATCACGAGCTTTCCACCACCACGAATTTTTCCTTTCTTGAGGGCGCATCCCACCCGCAGGAATTGATCCAACAGGCGCATCATCTCGGCCTCGGCGGTATCGGGATTGCAGACCGCAACAGCCTGGCGGGCGTGGTGCGGGCCTATTCCGCGCATAGTGAACTGGTCGAAAGAACCGGCTCGCCCTTGAAGCTGTTCATAGGCTGCAGGCTCGTCTTTACGGATGAAACGCCGGACCTGATCGTCTATCCCCGCCACCGTTCCGCCTATGGCCAGCTTTGCCGCCTGCTCAGCGAAGGCCGGGAGCGGGCCAAAATCAAGGGCGAATGTCATCTTCTTTTCGAGGATTTCAAATTCCGGGCGCGCAATTTCCAGATCATCGTGCTTCCTTCCGCCCATACGGAAGGAAGACTGCTGCATTTTCTGAGGCAATTGCGCAGGATCGCCCCTTCCTGCATCTGGCTTGGCCTTGCCATGCCGCATCACGGCGCGGATAAACGCCGGGCGGAAGCGCTGGCCCGGATTGCAGCGGCGAGCAACGTCCCTCTCCTCGCGCATAATGACGTGCTCTACCATTCCCCTGCTCGCCGCCCTTTGCAGGACGTTCTCACCTGTATCCGCGAACAAGTCACGATTGAAACTATCGGGCGCAGACTGGAGAAGAATGCCGAAAGACATCTGAGGGCGCCGGACGAAATGCAGCGTCTGTTCAGGCATTTTCCTGCGGCGCTGGACGAGACCCAGCGCTTTATCGAGCCGATCAGCTTTTCGATGGCGGAGCTCAAATATAATTATCCGGACGAGCCGGTGCCGAAGGGCAAGACAGCGCAGCAGCACCTGCGCGACGAGACGTGGAGGGGCGCGGCCCGGCGCTATCCGCAAGGCATCCCGGACAAGGTCCGGAAGCTTCTGGAAAAGGAGCTGCGATTGATCGAGCAACTCAAATACGAGCCCTACTTCCTCACGGTCTACGACATTGTCCAATATGCCCGTTCGCAAGGCATATTGTGCCAGGGGCGCGGTTCTTCGGCCAATTCGGCCGTCTGCTATTGCCTTGGCATCACCGCTGTCGATCCCTCGAAGTCAGAGGTGCTGTTCGAGCGCTTTCTTTCGATCGAGCGCAAGGAACCGCCGGATATCGACGTCGATTTCGAGCATGAGCGGCGCGAAGAGGTCATGCAATGGATCTTTGGGCGGTATACGAGAAAGCGGGCCGCGATCATTGCAACGGTGATCTGCTATCGCCCGCGCAGCGCCATTCGCGATGTCGGCAAGGCGCTTGGACTGACCGAGGATGTCACCGGCGCCCTCGCCAACATGGTTTGGGGCAGCTGGGGCAAGACCATCGAGCACGAAGAGATCCGGCAGGCGGGCCTTGATCCCGACAATGGCATGATCCGCCGCGCGATCAAACTGACCAGGGCGCTGATCGGCTTTCCGCGTCATCTTTCCCAGCATGTGGGCGGTTATGTCCTGACCCGGGACAGGCTTGATGAAATGGTGCCGATAGGTCCCGCCGCCATGAAGGACCGCACCTTTATCGAATGGGACAAGGACGATATCGACGAACTCAACATAATGAAGGTCGATGTCCTGGCGCTCGGCATGTTGACCTGTATCCGAAAGGCGTTCGAATTCATTCGCCAGACCAAAGGCGAACATTGGGAATTGGCCACGATCCCTCCGGATGATCAAAAAGTTTACGCCATGCTTTGCAGGGCCGATTCCATCGGCGTCTTCCAAGTGGAAAGCCGGGCGCAGATGAACATGCTGCCGAGGCTTCGGCCGCAAGAATTTTACGATCTGGTCATCGAGGTGGCGATCGTCAGGCCGGGTCCTATCCAGGGCGACATGGTGCACCCCTATTTACGGCGCAGGAAAGGCATTGAAAAAGTCCATTATCCATCGCCCTCGCCGAGATATGGCCCTGCTGACGAACTGGAAAATGTTCTTGGCAGGACATTGGGCGTTCCGCTCTTCCAGGAACAGGCCATGCGGATTGCCATTGTCGCAGCCGGCTTTTCAGCCGATGATGCCAATAAACTGCGCCGTTCGATGGCGACTTTCCGCCATATGGGCACGATCCATGAAATGGAAGAGCGCATGGTGGAGGGCATGGTCGGCCGTGGCTATGACCGAACCTTCGCGCAGAATTGCTTCAACCAGATCAAGGGCTTTGGCGAGTATGGCTTTCCTGAAAGCCATGCGGCAAGTTTTGCAATTCTGGTCTATGTTTCCGCCTGGATCAAATGCCATCATCCGGAGATCTTCGCGGCGGCGCTGCTCAATTCACAGCCGATGGGCTTCTATGCTCCCGCTCAGATTATCCGTGATGCACGCGAGCACGGTGTCGAGGTAAGGCCTGTCGATATCAATTTCAGCGAATGGGACAATACGATCGAGCGGATCGACGCGGATAAGCTCGCTCTGCGCCTCGGTTTCCGCCAGGTGGAAGGCTTTTCCAAGAATTGGGCGAAGACGATCAGCGAGATCAGGCAGAAGCCGTTTTCCGATATGGAGCAGGTGCGGCGTCTGACCCGGCTGGAGCGAAGGGCGTTTGTGCTGCTGGCGGATGCGGACGCGTTTCGCTCCATAGCCATGGACAGGCGCGCGGCTCTTTGGGCGGTTCGGCGGTTTCCCGACAATGAGACGCTCCCGCTCTTTCTCGCGGCGGACACGAATGAATTGGCGGCCGAGGCCGAGACCAGACTGCCCGACATGCGGTTTTCGGAGCATGTCGTTGCCGATTAT
This sequence comes from Phyllobacterium sp. 21LDTY02-6, assembly GCF_023554255.2. Lineage (GTDB taxonomy): Bacteria > Pseudomonadota > Alphaproteobacteria > Rhizobiales > Rhizobiaceae > Phyllobacterium. Next base: position 1,138,166 of record NZ_JAMJWD020000001.1, read on the forward strand.
GAATCGACCCGGTTTTCACTGAAGGGTCACCCCATGCAGTTCCTGCGTGAAATATTCGCGAAAGCAGGCGTTTTGAGCTGCAGGGATGCGACGGCTCTGCCGAACAACAGGCGTGTGAAGCTGGCGGGCATCATCACCGTGCGGCAAAGGCCGGGCAGCGCCAAGGGGGTGGTTTTCATGACCATCGAGGATGAAACCGGCATCGCCAATATCGTGATATGGGAAAAACTTCTCCAAAGGCAGCGCAGGGAAGTCATGGGCTCGCGGCTGATCATGATCGAAGGCGTGGTGCAGAGCGCCGATAATGTCGTGCACATCGTCGCCAACAGGCTGCATGACAAGACGGCGGAACTGCACAGATTGTCGGAGCAGCGTGCCCATCTGCCGGTTTCGCGCAGCGATGAACCGACACATTCATCGCAGATGGAATCGCGGGGGCGTCACCCCCGCAATGAAAGGATGCTGCCGAAATCCCGCGATTTTCACTGATCAGCGATCGGCGCGCAATTTGGCGTCTGGAACGACCACAAGCTTGCCGACAAAGCTCTTGGCCATGAAATCGCTTTGAGCCCGGTGGAATTCCGACAAGGGGTAGACGCCGCCGACCAGCGGCTTGATCCGGCCTTCCTCGATGTAGCGCACGATCCGGCGGAAATCGCCGCGTGTCCCTTGCGACGAGCCGTGCAAGGCGAGCTGTTTCAGATACATGGTGCGCAGGTCGAGTTGAACGACAGGACCAGCTATGGCGCCGGCGGTCGTATAACGACCCTCAGCTCTCAGGATGCGAAGGAGATCATTGAAGATCGCGCCGCCGACAAGATCCGCAACGACATCGATCGGCTTGCCGCCAGCTGCCTTGGCGACCGCATCGACGAGATTGCCTTCGCCGCGGGTGATCACGGCCTCGGCGCCGATGTCGAGCAGCGCCTTCTCCTTGCCCGGTCCGACCAGAGCGTAGGGAATGGCACCTCGAGCCCTCGCCAGTTGGACGATGCCCGAACCGACGCCTCCGGAAGCCCCGGTGACGAGGACCCGCTCCCCGGCCTTCAGCGCAGCACGTTCCAGCATCTGTTCGCCGGTGAGGTAGGCGCAGCAGAACGTCGCAAGCTCGATATCGGTGAGGTCCGTATTGACGAAATGGGCGTTTTCGGCCGGAACCGCCACATATTCCGCATAGCCGCCGTCGCGGCCATGTCCGATATAGTCGATGTCCGCAAGGCTGTCGTCGTCGCGATTATAGATGGAAAAGTCGACCATGACCCGCTCGCCGAGACGTTCGCGCGATACGCCTTGGCCGACCTCGACGATATTGCCGACGATATCCGTTCCCTGGATACGCGGAAATGTCAGCGTCGGCTCCTGCCGGCGCCAGGTGGATACGGCGCCCGCGTCCTCCTCCGTGCCATAGGCGCCCTCGCGAACCCAGACATCGGTGTTGTTCATGCCGCAAGCGGTGATCTCGATCAGGACTTCACCCGGCGCCACGGCTGGCAACGGGGTATTGGTGTTGTAGACCAGCTTGTCCAATCCGCCATGGCCGACCAGTTGGACGGCGGCCATGGTCTGCGTGCTTCTATCCTGCATGGGTCCCTCTCAAAGTGCCCGGGCGACCGATTCCACCGCGTCCGCGGTGGCCTTGACGACGATGTCGACCTCCTCGCGCGTCAGGCACAGCGGCGGCGCAAAGCCGAGAATGTCGCCCTGCGGCATCGCGCGGCCGATGACGCCGCGTTCGGCCAGAGCCGTGGCGATCCGCGGCCCGACCTTGTCGGCAGCGTCGAAGAAGACCCGGTCGTCCTTGTCCGCCACGAATTCCACGGCGGCCATGAGCCCATCGCCGCGCACTTCGCCGACGATCGGATGATCGGCCAGCGCCTGCGCCAGCTGCTCGCGGAAATAGCGACCGGTCTCGCCGGCATTGCGCACGAGGTCCAGCTTGTCGATGAGTTCGAGATTGGCGACGCCGGCAGCGGTGCAGATCGGGTGCGCGGAATAGGTCCAGCCATGGCCGATCGCGCCGAGCGCATCGGAACCGCTGACCAGAACGTCCCAGACCTTGTCGGCAACGATGACGCCGGACAATGGCGCATAGGCCGAGGTCAGTCCCTTGGCGATCGTGATGAGGTCGGGCTTGATGCCGTAATGATCCGATCCGAACATGGTGCCGAGGCGGCCAAAGCCGGTGACGACCTCGTCCGCCACGAGCAGGACGTCATATTTCTTCAGCACTTCCTGGATCTTCTGCCAGTATTGTGCCGGCGGCGGTACGATGCCGCCAGTGCCGAGAATGGGCTCGCCGATAAAGGCCGCCACGGTTTCCGGTCCCTCGGCCAGGATCATTTCTTCCAGCTTGTCGGCGCAATGTTGCGAGAATTGCTCCTCGCTCATCGAGCGGTCGGCGCGGCGGAAATAATATGGCGCTTCCGTATGGAGTATCGGCGCGCGCGGCAGGTCGAAGGCATTGTGGAAGAGTTCGAGCCCGGTAAGGCTGCCGGTCATGACGCCGGAACCATGATATCCACGCCAGCGCGAAATGATCTTCTTCTTTTCCGGCCGGCCGAGGACATTGTTGTAGTACCAGATCAGCTTGATGTTGGTTTCATTGGCATCGGAGCCGGAGAGGCCGAAATAGACGCGGCTCATGCCTTCCGGCGCGCGGTCGATGATCATCTTCGACAGCGTGATCGATGCCTCGGTGCCATGGCCGACATAGGCGTGATAATAGGCCAGTTGCTTCGCCTGCTCGGCGATCGCTTCGGCGATTTCCTGCCTGCCATAGCCGACATTGACGCAGTAAAGCCCGGCGAAGGCATCGATGCTGGTCTTGCCCGTGCTGTCGGTGATACGCACGCCCTCGCCGCCGCTGATGACGCGCGTCGGCGTTTCGCCGCGCGCATGGGCGCCCATATGTGTCGACGGGTGGAAGAAATGATCGCGGTCCCACGCATTGAGTTCGTTCGATCTGTTGAGCATGTCCATGTCCTTTCGTGATTCTCAGTGCGTATCGATGCAGAGATATTTGAGTTCGGTGAAAGCCTCGATGCCATGGCGGGAACCCTCCCGGCCAAGGCCCGACTGCTTGACGCCGCCGAACGGGATCGGCGCGCCGGTGATCTTGACCCGGTTGACGGCGACCATGCCGTAGTCGAGGCTTCGCCCGAGGCGCAGCATGCGCGCGCCGTCCTTGGTAACGACATAGGCAACGAGCCCGTATTCCGTCGCATTCGCCCGCGCCACCACCTCGTCTTCACTGTCGAACGCCGTGATGGCAGCGACCGGGCCGAATGTTTCTTCGTGCATGATCAACGCATCGTCCGGCACGTCGGCGAGCACGGTCGGCTTGTAGAAGAGTTCTCCGGCCTGATGGCGTTTGCCGCCGACAAGGCATTTCGCGCCCTTTGCAAGCGCATCCTCGACGTGCTCCTCCACCTTCGTCACCGCGCGCTCATGCATCAGCGGGCCGATCTCGGCGCCTTCCGTCAGGCCGGCAGCGACCTTGAGCGCAGCCGTCTTCCTGGCGAAGGCCTGGCCGAACGCCTGGACTATCGGCCGCTGCACATAGATCCGGTTGGCGGCGAGGCAATCCTGGCCGGAGGTGGCGAATTTCGCGTTGACCGCTATTTCCGCGGCACGTTCGATATCGGCGTCCTCGAATATGATCAGGGGCGCGTGGCCGCCGAGCTCCATGACGAGGTTCTTCATCGTGGCAGCGCATTGGCGCGCGATGAGGCGGCCAACCTCCGTCGAACCGGTAAAGCTCAAGGCCCTGACCCGCGCATCGTCGCAGAACTTGCCGACGACCTTCGATGCTTCGCCAGTAACGATGTTGAACACGCCGGCCGGAATGCCTGCCCGGTCGGCGAGTTCGGCGAGCGCGAGCGCCGAGAACGGCGTTTCCGATGATGGATGCGCAACGATCGTGCAGCCCGCTGCCAGCGCTGCGGCCGCCTTGCGGGTAAGCATGGCCGAGGGGAAATTCCACGGCGTGACGACGCCGACGACGCCCAGTGCCTCGCGGCGCACCATCATTTCGGCGCCGGCGAGATGGCTGGTGACACTCTCGGCGTTCAGGCGCTTGGCTTCCTCGGCATACCATTCCACGAAGGATGCGGCATATTCGATCTCGCCAAGTGATTCCGCCAGCGGCTTTCCCTGTTCGAGGGTCATGATCAGCGCCAGATCGTCCTTGGCTTCGAGCATCAACTCGTACCAGCGGCGCAGCTTTGCCGAGCGCTGTTGCGGAAGCAGGTCGCGCCAGAGCGGAAACGCGCGGGCAGCGGCATCGATGGCCAGCGACGCCTGTTCGGCATTCAGCTTCGACACCCAGCCGATCGCCGTGCCCGAGGCCGGATCGTTGACTTCGAATGTCTGACCCGCATCGCCGGCGGTCCAATGGCCGTCGATATAGGCAAGCTCGCGCAGCATGCGACGGTCCTTGAGACCGTCGAGCGCGGCGTGCCGGTCTGGTCGTGCAAAATGGGCTGACATAAGGCTCTCCCGAATATGTTCGGGCCCAGTTTGGCGCTTTCATGCGGAGAAAGAGGCTGTTTATGGCCGGGAGAACGGAGAGATTGTCTGTATTGCCGCGGATAGGAGGATATTCTGGCTACGCATCGGGAATGAGATCGGCAACCGGCAGGACCGCATCGTCCTTGACGATCTTCGTCACGATATAGGTGAAGTAACGGTCGATGCCGATCTCCTGCTGCAGCAGATCGTCAACCAGCCGTTGATAGGAATCGATATCTCGCGCCATGACCTTCACGACGTAGTCGACGCCGCCGCCCACGGACCAGCATGCGACGATCTCCGGTATCGTCTTGACCGTCCGTTCGAAACGGTCGAAATCGGCCTGCCGGTGCGCACCGAGCGTGACCTCCATCAGGACGGTCGTTACGGGCGTGACCAGACGCAGCGCAAGCCGCGCGTGATAGCCGGTGATGATGCCGGCCTTCTCCAACCGCCGCAGCCGGGTCCAGCACGGCGTCGGCGAGATGCCGACACGCTCGGCGAGCGCCAGCTTGGTGATGCGCCCTTCCCGCTGTATCGCGTCGAGAATCCGGATATCGATCGTATCGAGCTTGATTGAGGTCATGTTTCGCCTGTTTCGCTATCGCCTAATCATGACGTTGTCATTTTTTGATTGTCAATTGCACTGACTTCGATCACTTATAAATCATGACATTCTGGCAACCAGATCCTGCGGCACTGCGCCGCCCGGCCTATCTCTCGCTCGCCGAACAGATTGCGCGCGCGATTGCCGATGGCAAGCTGGAGCAAGGCGCGCGCCTGCCGACCCATCGAAAGATGGCGGACGATCTGCAGCTTTCGGTGCAGACCGTGAGCCGGGCCTATGAGGAATTGATCCGCCGCAACCTGATTACCGGCGAAACGGGGCGTGGCACATTCGTTTCATCCACCCGCAGCGAGCCCGATCCGCCCTACCTGCCGGAACGCCTCGGCGAAGTCATCGACCTTTCGATCCTGAAGCCGATTTGCGAGACGTCGCATCTCGACCGCATGAAAAAAGCGCTGGCCTGGCTTTCGGAGAGCCTGCCGCCAAGCTCGGCCCTGTCGTTCCGGCCCAACGTCGTATTCCCCCGCCACCGCGCCACGGCGGTGGAATGGCTGCGCCTGTGCGGGCTCGACGTGCATCCGACGAATGTAAGCGTCACCAATGGCGCCACCGCGGCCATGACTGTCGCCCTGATGAGCGTCGCGCCGCCCGGTTCGCGCATCGCGACCGAGGGCATAGGCCATCACACGCTGACGCCCCTTGCCTCCTATCTCGGCCTGACGCTGGACGGGCTGGCCATCGACGACCAGGGCATCGTTCCGGAGGCTCTGGACGAGTGTTGCCGCGAAACCGGAATTCAGGCCGTGTTCGTGCAGCCTTCGGTGATCAATCCCACTGCCGCCCTCATGGGTCTTGAGCGGCGTTTGGCGCTTGTCGAAGTGGCCCGCAAGCACGACATAGCGATTATCGAGAGCGATGTCCTCGGCCCGCTGGTCGAGGATCGCCCTCCTCCGATCGCCGCGCTCGCGCCAGAGCGGACGCTCTATTTCACCAGTTTCACCAAGATCGTGATTCCGGGACTGCGCATCGGCTATCTTGTGGCGCCGGATCGCTATGTCGCCGCGGTGGCAAACCGGCATCTCGTATCCAACTGGATGGCGACGCCGATCATGGCCGAGATCGCCAGCCGCTGGGTCGTCGACGGCACCGCCAGGGAACTCGTGGATTGGCAGCGGGAGGCATTGAGGGCGCGTCACGAGACCGCCGCCGAAATGCTTTCGGACATTCCATTTCTATCGCATCCGCAAAGCCTGCATATCTGGCTGCCATTGACCGGCGAGCGCACCGAGGACGCCTTTGTTGCCCATGCGCGCCTGCAAGGCGTCGCGATAGCGCCCGGCGCATCCTTTCGCATATCGAACTATCCCTGGCATTCGGCGGTGCGCATTTCGCTCGGGTCCACCACCGAAAACGAATTGCGCTCCGGCCTTGCCGTGGTGGCAAATCTCATGCGCGGCGATCTCGAGCATCTGCTGCTCGCCATATGATCGAACTGCCCGATTCTTCAGCACGCTCGCCTAAATTGTCATGATTTAATTTTTACAATTGACATGATTTGATAACTCTCCCATCGTTGGCCATGAGGTTGTCTCAACCAGAAGGGAGACACGCATGCCCCCATCCAACGCCGCCCCGATCATAGAGATTGACGGCATCAGCAAGAGCTTTGGCGCCTTCAAGGTGCTGAACGACCTGTCGTTCAGCGTCAAGCCGCGCGAAAAGCTGGCGCTGATCGGCCCATCGGGCTCAGGCAAGACTACGATCCTGCGCATATTGATGACGCTGGAAGGCATCGATTCCGGCACGATCCGGGTCGATGGCGATAATCTCTACCAGATGGAGCGCAATGGAAAACTGCAACCCGCCGACGAGTCTCATCTGCACAGGATGCGCGAGAAGATCGGCATGGTGTTCCAGCTCTTCAACCTGTTCCCGCATAAATGCGTTCTCGACAATGTCACCCTCGCGCCGATGCTGACAAAAGGCGTTTCCCGCCGGGATGCGGAGAAGCACGCGATGGAACTGCTGGACATGGTCGGACTGGCGGACAAGGCAAAATCCATGCCCTCGCAGCTCTCGGGCGGACAGAAGCAGCGCGTCGCGATCGCCCGCGCTCTCGCCTTGAAGCCGAAGATCATGCTGTTCGACGAGGTGACCTCGGCACTCGATCCCGAGCTTGTCGAGGAAGTGCTCAACGTCCTGTGGCGCCTTTGCCGCGAGACCGACATGACGATGCTGCTCGTCACGCACGAGATGGGCTTTGCCCATGATTTTGCCGACCGCGTCCTTTTCTTCGACCGCGGGCGCATCGTCGAAGACGGCAAGCCGGATGAAATTTTCAGGCACCCGAAACAGGAGCGCACCCAGGCCTTCCTGAAGAAGATCATCGCAGCAGGGCATCGCGTCTGAGGCGCTGAACAAGAAATACCAAAAAAACAACCAGAGGAGTTGGGAACATGAAATTGAAGAGTTTGAGTGCATTTCTTGCAGCTGCCACCTGCGCCAGCATTGCCATGTCCGCGCCGGCGGCCCGTGCAGACGAGGCATTGGACAAGCTGAAGGAACAGGGTTTTGCCCGCATCGCCATCGCCAACGAACCGCCCTTTACCGCCGTGAAGGCGGACGGCACCGTTTCCGGCGCCGGTCCGGATGTCGCCCGCGAAGTGTTCAAGAAGCTCGGAGTCGGCGACGTGGTTGCGTCGATCTCGGAATATGGCGCCATGATCCCCGGCCTGCAGGCTGGTCGTCATGATGTCGTGACCGCAGGCCTGTTCATGAAGCCGGAGCGCTGCAACGCGGTCGCCTATTCGGAGCCGATCCTGTGCGACGCCGAAGCTTTCCTCGTCAAGAAGGGCAATCCGAAGGGCTTCAAGAGCTATGCGGATATCGCCAAGGACGAAAAGGCGACGATCGGTGCGCCGGGCGGTGGCACGGAAGAACGCCTTGCGCTCGAAGCCGGTGTTCCGCGTGAGCGCGTCATCGTCGTCCCGGATGGGCAGAGCGGTCTGAAAATGCTGCAGGACGGGCGCATCGACACCTATTCGCTGCCGGTACTTTCGATCAACGATCTCGTCAAGAAGGCCAATGACCCCAATCTCGAGGTGATCGCGCCGGTACAGGGTGCCCCGGTCTATTGCGATGGCGCCGCCTTCCGCAAAGGCGATACGGCACTGCGCGACGAGTTCGACAAGGTGCTCGCCGAGATGAAGAAGTCCGGCGAATTCGCCAAGATCGTCGAGCCTTATGGGTTCTCCGCACAGGCGGCGATGTCGACCACCCGCGACAAGCTCTGCGCCGCAAAGTAACTCCTCCGTGAAAGTAGAGCCGCCTGCCCGCGGGCGTGGCGGCTCCTCCCACAGCAACGACGAAGGGTGGCTGCAATGGGCCAGTGGGCCGGCTATCTACAACTTATCCTCGATGGCGCCGTCGTCACGATCAAGCTGACGTTGATGGGTTCCGCCTTGGCGCTTGTGATGGCGTTTCTTGCCGGCCTCGGCCGCTTGTCCAGGTTTGCGGTGTTTCGCTGGCTTGCGACGGCCTATATCGAGTTTTTCCGCGGCACGTCGATATTCGTACAGCTGTTCTGGGCCTATTTCGTCCTGCCATTGTTCGGATTTTCGCTGACGCCATTGCAGGCCGGCGTGCTGGCGCTGGGGCTGAATGTCGGCGCCTATGCGGCCGAGGTCGTGCGCGGCGCCATCAAATCCATCGGCAAGGAACAATATGAGGCCTGCATCGCGCTCAACTTCAATCGCTGGCAAGGTCTCCGGCATGTCATCCTGCCGCAGGCATTCGTGCTGATGCTGCCGACCTTCGGCAACAACGCGATCGAGTTGTTGAAAGCTTCGGCCGTCGTGTCCCTTATATCACTGACCGATATGACCTTTCAGGCCCAGGTGGTCCGGGCGCAGACCGGAAACACGCTGTTTCCGTTCCTGACGATCCTCATTCTCTATTTCATCATGGCAAGCGTCATATCCCTCGCAATCCGTGGTCTTGAGCGTTATCTGACGCGCGGCCTCGACGGCATTCGGTCATAGGAGGCAGCGATGGAATGGGATTGGAGTTTCGTCGTACAGATACTTCCCACCCTCATCGAGGGCGTGAAGATCACCATCATCGCCACGCTTCTCGGATCGGTGTTCGCAGCGATCATCGGGCTCGCCATTGCGATCGTCCGTCGTTCGAAGAACCGGCTCATCTCGATGCCGGTCGGCTTCCTGGCCGAATTCATCCGCGGCACACCGCTTCTCGTGCAGCTCTATTTCATATTCTACGTCCTGCCGGATCTCGGCATCACGCTTTCGCCGCTCGTCGCCGGCGTCATCGGGCTTGGCCTCCATTATGGCACCTATGCCGCCGAGGTCTACCGGGCGGGCATCGACAATGTGGCGCGCGGCCAATGGGAGGCGGCCCGGGCATGCAACCTGACGACGCGCCAGACATGGACGCAGGTCATCCTGCCCCAGGCCCTGCCGCCTATGATCCCTGCCCTCGCCAATTATTTCATTGCGATGTTCAAGGAGACACCGCTGCTGTCGGCGATCACCGTTCTGGAACTGATGAACCAGGCCCGCAGCATCGCCAACTACAATTATCGCTATATTGAGCCGATCACCCTGGTCGGTGCGTTCTTTCTGGTCATTTCGCTGGTTTCGGTCGTCGGATTGCGCTGGCTCGAACGCCGCTACGGCAAGATCGACTAGGTGAACCCGATGGACAGCACCACGAATATTCAGCAGAGCAGATATGAACCGGCCTATGACGACAGGCCCGTAGCAAAGCGCGTCGGCCTGGTGATCCTTGCCACCGACCATACGACCGAACCGGATTTCCAGCGGATGGTGGCAAGCCCGGCCATCGGTCTCTACACCGCCCGCGTCCCCTACGCCAATCCGACTACTCCCGAGAACCTGCGCCGGATGCAGCCGACATTGACGGAGGGTGCACGCCTTATCCTGCCCGACGAACCGCTGGATGCCATCTGCTATTCGTGCACGTCGGCTTCGGTCGTCATCGGCGATGACGAGATCGCGGCGGCCATCAATCTTGCCAAGCCGGATGTACCGGTCGTCACGCCGCCGCTTGCCGCCGTGAAGGGATTGCAAGCCCTTGGCGCGCGTCGCATCAGCGTGCTTACGCCCTATACGATCGAGACGAGTACGCCCATGGCGGCTTATTTCGAGGAAAAGGGCTTCGATATTGCGCGCTTTACCTGCCTGGGGCTCGATGATGATCGAAAAATGGCGCGGATTTCACCGAATTCGCTCGTCGAATTGGCCAGGCAGGCGCTCGCGGCGGATAGCGATGCGCTCTTCATCTCCTGCACCGCGTTGCGGTCGGCCGGGGTAGCGGCAAGGATCGAGCAAATGACCGGCAAGACTGTCGTCACCAGCAATCAGGCGACGGCCTGGGCGACGCTGAGGATCTGCGGCGATGCGGCGGCCAAGCCCGAATATGGGCAGCTCCTGACCAAATCCCTGGCGCGTTGGTGATCATGGTCACGGAACCTGTCACCCTGGCGGACATCGAGACGGCGCGCGAGGCCATCCGCGGCCGCGTCTTGCGCACGCCCATGGTCCGCTCCAACGCCCTTTCGGAGCTTGCCGGCGTTCCGGTCCTTCTGAAGCTCGAACATCACCAGACGACGGGCAGCTTCAAGCTGCGCGGCGCGAGCAATGCCGTTGCCCGGCTCGATCAAGCACAGAAGCGCCGCGGCGTGGTTGCTGCCTCGACAGGCAATCACGGCCGGGCGCTGGCCTATGCCGCCAGCCTCGAAGGCATGCGCGCCACGATATGCCTGTCGCGGCTCGTCCCCTCCAACAAGGTCGAGGAAATCAGGCGGCTCGGCGCCGAGATTCGCATTGTCGGCAAATCGCAGGATGATGCACAGGAGGAAGTCGAACGGCTCGTGGAACAGGAGGGGCTGATCATGATCCCGCCCTTCGACCATGCGGCGATCATTGCCGGCCAGGGCACACTCGGTCTCGAGATCGTCGAGGATGTGCCGGACGTGACCTCCGTTCTGGTGCCGCTATCCGGCGGCGGGTTGATTGCCGGGGTGGCTGCTGCCGTCAAGGGCCGCGCGCCGAACGCCAGGATCGTCGGCATTTCGATGGATCGCGGCGCGGCCATGTATGCAAGCCTGGCCGCCGGCAGGCCGGTTCTCGTCGAGGAGAGCGAGAGCCTGGCGGATTCGCTCGGCGGCGGCATCGGGCTCGACAACCGCTTCACATTCGCCATGGCCCGCGCGCTCGTCGACGAGGTCATCCTGCTCGACGAAGAGCAGATCGCCGCCGGTATCGTCCATGCCTATCGTGAGGAGCGGGAAATCGTCGAGGGAGCGGCGGCGGTGGGCATAGCGGCAATCCTGGCCGGAAAAGCAAGGCTCGACGGGCCGACCGTCATCGTCCTTTCCGGGCGTAATATCGATATGAACCAACATCTTAAACTCATCTGCTCGGAAAGCGCTTCATCATGGCCAGAATGACGATCCTGACCGAGGCGGATCTCAGGAAGATCGTGCCTCTCGATATTGATGCAGTAGCCTGCGTCGAGGATGCGTTCCGCGCACTGGCGACGAAGGCGGTGGCAATGCCGCCCATTCTGCGGCTCGACATTCCGGAATATCGCGGCGAAGTCGATGTGAAGACCGCCTATGTCCCCGGAATCGACGGTTTTGCGATCAAGATCAGCCCCGGCTTCTTCGACAACCCCAAGCTCGGCCTTCCGAGCGTCAATGGAATGATGGTGCTGCTCAGCAGTCGCACCGGGCTGGTGGAAGCCTTGCTGCTCGACAATGGCTATTTGACCGATGTGCGCACCGCGGCCGCCGGGGCCGTGGCGGCAAAGCATCTCTCCCGCGCCGACGCCAGTGTCGCGACCATCTTCGGTGCGGGCGTGCAGGCTGGCCTGCAATTGCAGGCATTGACGCTCGTCCGGCCGATCGCTTCGGCCCGCATCTGGGCACGCGACATGGCCAAGGCCGAACAGGCGGCGCGCGCGTTGACGGAGCAGCTCGGCTTTCCCGTCGCGGCCATCGCCGATCCGCAACAGGCCGTTCACTCGGCCGACATCATCGTGACGACGACGCCCTCGGATACTCCCATCCTGCAGAAGACATGGCTCCAGCCCGGCCAGCACATCACGGCGATGGGTTCCGATGCCGAACACAAGAACGAGCTGGCGCCCGACATCATCACCTGGGCCGATGTCTATGTCGCCGACAGCCTCAAACAGACGAGACGGCTTGGCGAACTGCACCATGCCATCGCCGCCGGCCTCGTCAAGTCGGACGATGAATTTGCCGAGCTCGGCGCCGTCGTCGCGGCGACATCGACAGGCCGCCTGTCGCAGACCGACATAACGATAGCCGACCTCACGGGAACCGGCGTCCAGGATACCGCCATAGCCACCCTCGCCCGCGACCGCGCACGAAAGGCGAAGGCCGGCACAGATTTCGAAAGTTGATGGGCTCATCGGCCCGAGCATGAGGTAATGAACATGATCGAACCAAATCTGAAATTCACCAGGCAGGAATTTGCCGACAGGCTGGCCAAGACGCGCGCGGCAATGGCAAAGCGCGGCGTCGATCTGCTGATCTGCAGCGATCCCTCCAACATGGCCTGGCTGACGGGCTATGATGGCTGGTCGTTCTACGTGCACCAGGCTGTCATCGTGCCGCCGGAAGGCGAGCCGGTCTGGTATGGCCGCGGCCAGGACGCCAATGGCGCCAAGCGGACCGCCTATCTGAACCATGACAATATTGTCGGTTATGCCGACCATTACGTTCAGTCGACGGAACGCCATCCGATGGATTTCCTGTCGCAGATCATCACAGAGCGCGGCTGGGACAAGCTGACCATCGGCGTCGAGATGGACAATTACTGGTTCTCGGCGGCGGCCTACGCCGCGTTGCAGAAACATCTGCCCAATGCGCGCTTCCTCGACGCCACGGCGCTCGTCAACTGGCAAAGGGCGGTGAAAAGCCCGACGGAAATCGACTATATGCGCAAGGCGGCGCGCATCGTCGAGCTCATGCATCAGCGCATCGTCGACAAGATCGAGCCGGGAATGCGCAAATGCGACCTCGTGGCGGAGATATATGATGCCGGTATCCGCGGCACCGACGAATTCGGCGGCGATTATCCCGCGATCGTGCCGCTTCTTCCCTCGGGCATCGACGCTTCGGCGCCGCACCTGACTTGGGACGACAAGCCGATGAAATCCGGCGAAGGCACGTTCTTCGAGATCGCCGGCTGCTACAATCGCTACCATCTGCCGCTTTCCCGCACCGTGTTTCTCGGCAAGCCGACGGACGAGTTTCTGGATGCGGAAAAGGCGACACTCGAAGGCATGGAGGCCGGGCTCGCAGCAGCCAAGCCGGGCAATACCTGCGAAGACATCGCCAATGCCTTCTTCGGCGTGTTGAAGAAATACGGCATCGTAAAGGACAACCGCACGGGCTATCCCATCGGCATATCCTATCCGCCGGATTGGGGCGAGCGCACCATGAGCCTGCGTCCCGGTGACAAGACCGTGCTGCAACCCGGCATGACCTTCCATTTCATGACCGGCCTGTGGCTGGAAACGATGGGCCTCGAGATAACCGAAAGCATTCTCATCACGGACACGGGTGTGGAATGTCTCGCCAACGTGCCGCGCAAGCTGTTCGTGAAGAATTGAGGCAGCCATGCTGAACGGAACGCCACGCCCCTCGCCCATAACGCCGACGATCAACCTCGACAAGCCGGGCGTGCAGCACGGTTTCCTGCGACTGCCCTATAGCCGTGACGATTCCGCCTGGGGTTCGGTGATGATCCCCATTGCCGTCCTGCGCAACGGCAATGGACCGACGGCGCTCCTCACCGGCGGCAATCATGGCGATGAGTATGAAGGGCCGATTGCCCTGTTCGACCTCGCCCGCACGCTGGACATCGACCGCATCAGCGGCACGGTGATCATCGTTCCGGCGATGAATTATCCGGCCTTCTGCGCCGGCACCAGAACGTCGCCGATCGACAAGGGCAATATGAACCGCAGTTATCCCGGCCGGCCGGATGGCACGGTGACGCAGAAAATCGCCGACTTCTTCACGCGCGAGCTGTTGCCGCGGGCCGATATCGTCCTGGACTTTCATTCCGGCGGCAAGACGCTCGACTTCGTGCCCTTCGCGGCCGCGCATATCCTGCCGGACAAGGAACAGGAAGCCCGTGGCTTCGCGGCGGTGGAAGCATTTTCGGCGCCATGGTCGATGCGCATGCTCGAAATCGATGCCGTTGGAATGTACGACACGACCGTCGAGGAAATGGGCAAGGTCTTCGTGACCACCGAACTTGGCGGCGGCGGCACCGCGCGCGCCGAAACCATCGCCATAGCCAAGCGCGGCGCCGCCAATCTGTTGCGCCATGCCGGGATTCTCGCCGGTGCCGTGGAGCGACAGGTCACGCGCTGGCTGGACATGCCCTCCGGTGATTGCTTCTCCTTCGCGGAGGATGGCGGGCTGATCGAAACCATGGTCGATCTCGGCGATCCCGTCAGCGTCGGCCAGGTCATCGCGCGTATCTATCCCATCGGCCGCACCGGCACGGAGCCGACGGAACTTCGTTCGAAGCTGGATGGTATCCTTGCTGCCCGGCATTTCCCCGGGCTCGTCAAGGCCGGCGACTGCGTCGCCGTCATCGGAACAGTCGACTAGTACGCCGGGGCCCGGAGCACGCGGCAGGTTTTGTTATCCAAACGCTTTTCTTCGTCCTAACATCTGCGTGATGATTCTCTTGCCGATACGGATCAAGGAATCCCGGCCTGCGGACCATCATGCTGAAACCTGATTGGAGGAGATTGGTATGGACGGACAAGGCCTTCTTGTATTCCTGTTGGTCGGTTTGGTCGCCGGATGGCTGGCGAGCATTCTCGTGCGCGGTGGCGGCTTCGGCCTGATCGGTGATCTTATCGTCGGCGTGATTGGTGCATTCATCGCCGGTTACCTCTTCCCGGCGCTCGGGCTCTCGCTGGGTGGCGGCATACTTGGCGCCATCATTGCAGCCACGATCGGTGCGGTCATATTGCTGATCATCGTAAGAGCAGTTAAACGAGCCTGATACTGACGGCAAAATGCCCCCGGGACGCCTGGCGCTCCGGGGGCATTTTTATGTCTGCGCCTCTATTTTGGCCCGATTAGCCGTGCGACGGCGCCGGTGTCGGTTCGCCAGCTGGCGGTGAGCTCTCGTGGGTGGCCTCTGTCTTGCTGTCCTTGCGCGAGATGAACGTATAGAACATCGGCACCACGAACAGCGTGAAGATCGTTCCGACGAGGATGCCGGAGAAGATCACCAGGCCGATCGAATAGCGGGCGGCGGCGCCGGCACCGGTTGCGGTGATCAGCGGTATGACGCCGAGAGCCATGGCTGCGGTGGTCATCAGGATCGGCCGCAGACGGGTCTTGGCCGCGAGCACGATCGCGTCATGGCGATTGATGCCATGCAGCTCACGCTGCTGGTTGGCGAACTCCACCATCAGGATGCCGTGCTTCGTGATCAGTCCGACGAGGGTGATCAGCCCGACCTGGGTATAGATGTTGAGCGTACCCAGGCCGAGATTGAGCGGAACGATGGCGCCGAAGATCGAGAGCGGCACCGACATCATGATGATGAACGGATCGCGGAAGCTTTCGAACTGCGCCGCCAGCACCAGGTAGATGACGATGACGGCGAGCGCGAAGGCGATCAGGATCGTGTTGCCCTGCTCGATCTCAAGCCGCGACTGGCCGGAATAATCCATGAAGAACCCATCCGGCATCAGCGGCTGAGCCGTGTCGATCACGGTCTGCAGACCCTGGCCGGTGGTGACGCCAGGTAGCGGCAATGCCGAGATCGTCGCCGAATTCAGCTGGTTGAACTGCTCGATTGCGGCCGGAGAGGCATTCTCGGTCACTTTGATGACCGCCGACAACGGCACCATGTCGCCCGATGCGCTCTTGACGAAATACTGGCCAAGCTTTTCGGGGTTCGAGCGGAAGTCCTGTGGAACCTGCGGATAGATGTCGTAGCTGTTCGAATCGCGGTCGAATTTCGCCACTTTCGGCTCGCCGACGAGCAGGCCCAATGTCTGGCCGATATCGCTGACCGGAACGCCGAGGGCCGAAGCCCTGTCGCGATCGATCGTCACCGTTACCTGCGGCGCATTGAACGACAGCGAGTTCTGCACGACGATGAACTGGCCGGAAGCCTGGGCCTTCTTCTTGATCTCCTCGGCGACTTCGAACACCTTGTCGGCCGGACCCGTGGACTGGATGACCACGGAGATCGGCAAGCCGCCACCGGTACCCGGAAGCGTCGGCGGCGCGAAGATGAAGGCTTCCACGCCGGCCACCGGGGAGATCATGCCCTGGAGTTCCTGCTGAAGCTCCTTCTGCGACTTGTCACGCTGCGACCAGTCCTTGAACACCCAGATGGCAAAGGCGGAGTTTGTCGTGCCGAGGCCGAGAATGTTGAAGCGCGCCTTCAGTTCCGGCAGATCCTTGGTGAGATTATCGATCTGGTCGGCATAGAGCTTCATATAGGCCGAGGTGGCGTATTGCGGTCCGTTGACCAGCGAGAACAATGCTCCGGAATCTTCTTCCGGGGCGAGTTCAGACGAGGTCTTGGTGAAGAGGAACCCGGTCAATGCGACGAGTGTCACGACCGCGAACAGCGTGACGAAGCGGAAGTTGAGCGAGCCGGCGACGCGCCGTTCATAGGCACCTTCCAGCCAGCCGAAGCTGCTATCGACGATCCTCTGGAAGCGGCTGTGATTGCCGGCGCGCAACAGCAAGGCGCACATCATCGGCGAAACCGTCAATGCGGCAACGCCGGAGATGATGACCGAGCCCGCAAGCGTGAAGGCGAATTCCCGGAAAAGCGCGCCGGTCAGGCCGCCGGTGAAGCCGAGCGGCGCGAACACTGCCGCCAGCGTCACGGTCATGGCGATGATCGGACCGGTGATTTCCTTCATGCCGCGCAAGGCAGCATCGATCGGCTTCAGCCCTTCCTCGATATGGCGATGGATGTTCTCCAGAACCACGATGGCGTCATCCACCACGAGGCCGATAGCGAGAACCATGGCCAGAAGCGATAGAAGATTGATCGAATAGCCAAGCATATAGAGGAAGAAGCACACGCCCACGAGCGAAATCGGGATCGTCACCACGGGGATGATCACCGACCGGAACGAGCCGAGGAAGAGCAGAATGACCAGAACCACGATGAGAACCGCTTCGCCGATGGTCTTGAACACTTCCTCGATGGAGGAACTGATCTGCTCGGTAGCGTCATAGAGCATCGTGATGGTCATGCCTTCCGGCAATGTCGCCTGGATCGAGGGCAGTTCGGCGCGAACGGCAGCCGTCATGTCGATCGGATTGGCGGCAGGCGTCGGGAAGATGCCGAGGAACGTACCGCTCGAACCGTTGAACGTAACGATCGTATCCTCGCTCACCGCGCCAAGTTCGACGCGCGCGACATCGCGCAGGCGAACGATATTGTCGCCATCGGACTTGATCGGCATTGCCCCGAACGCCTCGGGCGTCTGCAATGTCGTCTTCATGGTGATCGGCGAAGCGACGTAAAGGTTTTTCACCTTGCCCGGCGCGGAAAGGAAGTTGGAGCGATTGATCGCCGCGAGAACTTCGGTCGCCGTCGTGCCGCGCGCCGCCAGTTTCACCGGATCGATCCAGACGCGCATCGAGAATACCTGGCCGCCGAGAATCTGGGCGTCGGCGACACCCTGGATCGTCGACATGCGCGGCTGGATGACGCGTTCGAGATATTCGGTGATCTGCTCGCTGCTCATGTTCGGGTTCTGAACGGCAAGGTACATCGTCGCGAAGTCCTGGCCGGTACCCTTGGTGATCACCGGATCGTCGGACTCTTCCGGCAGGTCGCCGCGCACCTGGTTCACCTTGGAGATGACCTCGGTCAGCGCCGCGTCAGGATCGGCGCCAAGCTTCATCTGCACCGTGACTGTGCTGGAGGACGGTGCCGACGAGGATGTCACGTAATCGATGTTTTCCGTCGTCGTGACGGCCTTGGCGATCGGCGACGAGATGAAGCCCTGTATGAGGTCCGCACTCGCGCCGGCATAGGCGGTCTTGATGGTGATGACCGTCTCTTCGACCTTTGGATATTCACGAACCGAGAGATTGACGAGCCCCTGCGCACCCAGGAGGATGATCATGAGCGCCACGACGGTCGAAAGAACGGGGCGGCGAATGAAAATGTCTGAGAAGTTCATTTTGTGGGGAGCCCCGACTCGGTTGTATTGGCTGGATTGACTTCGTTGGCGATCTTCACTGCCGAACCGGGATTGAGGCGGTTCTGGCCTGCGGTCACAACGATATCTCCCGGCTTCAGACCCTTGGTGATTTCAACAAGCAGACCGGACCGGCGGCCGGGCGTCACGAAGACCTGCGCCAGGACGAGCTTCTCTTCCGCCTTCTCGCCATTGGCGGCGGGTTCCGCCGGCTTTGCCTCTTCCGCCGGCTTGGCGGCATCGGCTGGCTTCTCGCCCTCGCCGGCAGCGGCCGCGTCGGCCGGCTTTGCATTCTCCGCAGGTGCCGGACGGACGACGAAGACGTAGTCGCCATAAAGGCTCGAAACGAGCGAGGTCTGCGGCACGGTAAGCACGTTTTCCTCGGTCGGCAATTGTACGCGGACCTGGGCGAACTGGCCCGGGCGCAGCTTGCCGCTGTCGTTGTCGACCTGGGCACGAACCGAAACCAGGCGCGTCGAAGGATCGATACGCGGCTCGATTGCGGTGATCTGGCCGTCGAACTGCTCATCATTGTCGGTCAAATTGAGCTTGATCGGCTGATCGACATGGATCGAGGCCAGCATCTGCTCGGGCACGGTGAAATCCACGCGCATCGTTGCTAGATCCTGCAGCGAAACGACCACGGTTCCGGGCGAAACATACTGGCCGACCTCGATCCGCGGAATACCGACAGTGCCCTTGAAGGGCGCCTTGATCAGCTTCTGGTCGAGAACGGCCTGCAGTTTGGCGATCTCGGCCTTCTTGGCGAGCGAGGCGGACTGCGCTTCATCGACATTGGAAATCGCGCCGACGCCGCGCGTGCTGAGCGTACGGGCACGGGCCAGGGTCTGGTCCGCAAGAACGTCCTGCGCCTTCGCCGCGACGATATCCGCCTTTTCGATCGCATCGTCGAGCTGCAGCAGCGCGGCGCCCTGCTCGACGATCTGGTTCGCCTTGAACGGGATTTCCTTGACGATGCCGGCAACCTCGACGGCAAGCTCGACGCCCTGAATGGCGCTGACCGTGCCGATGGCCTCGATATTCGGCGTCCAGACCTCCGGCTTGACCGTATAGGTCGAGACAGGAGCGGCCGGCTGCTGCATGCTGGCGAAGAAATCCGAGATCGCCTTGTCGCGGAACAGGTTGAAGCCGACAAGCCCCACACCGAGCAATACAACCAGGATTACGATTATAACTGGCAGAATGTAGCGCTTTATCATGGGAAATGCCGCTCCGGAACAAAACAAGGGCCAGCAAATGCTCTGCCAGCCTCAGAATGGATTAGATCACGCGGCTTGATTGCCGTGCGCAATGTACTGTACCGTCTGGACGGTATTGTCAATATGGGTTTATATGGACCCGGCACAGAAAGAACAGGAATGAAGGCGGACACCCTGACGACCAAGGACAAGATTTTACAGGCCGCGGCCGAGATCGCGATGGAGGTCGGCCCGGTCAACCTCTCGCTTGATGCCGTTGCCCGGCGAGCGGGTCTCTCCAAGGGTGGTCTCCTTTACTCCTTCCCGACGAAAGCCAAGCTGCTCGAGGCTCTCGTCGAAGATCACATGGCCCAATTCGACAAACAACTTAAACACCACGAAGCATTGCGGAACCATGGCAGAAACAGCGTGGTTCTCGCCTGTATCGCAGTTTATCGGGCTGAATTTGTCTGTAACGAGGCCGAACCGTCCGGCATATTGGCCGCAATTGCCAATGACCGCACGTTTCTCGACCCGATCCGCCGCTATACGACGCAGCTTCTGCAGCGAATCCGCGAAAATTCGGACGATCCGACATTGGCGCTGATGGCCTATCTGACGATTGAAGGCATGCGCTGCCAGAAGCTGTTCGAAATGGATGGCCTCAGCCGCGACGAGCAGATCGCCGCCATCGATCGCCTCAGCCTCCTGTTCGAGCCGGCCGAGGAGCCCCGGAGCAATCTGCCTGGCGCTGCCTGATAAGCAATAGCCAGGCGATCAGACTGGCGACAGGTCGCCTTCCAGCCAGGACTGCTGCGTCTCGGCGGCAAACGCTGCAAAGCGGCGTGCTTCGATAGAGCTGCGAATGCCCTGCATCAATTGCTGATAATATGAAAGATTGTTCCAGGTGAGCAGCATTCCACCCAGCGCCTCGCCTGATTTCACCAGATGATGCAGATAGGCGCGGCTATAGTCGCGGGCGGCCGGGCAGGTCGATTCCTCGTCCAGCGGACGCGGATCCTCGGCGTGGCGGGCATTGCGGAGATTGACCTTGCCGCGGCGGGTAAATGCCAGGCCATGACGGCCGGCACGCGTGGGCATCACGCAGTCGAACATATCGATGCCGCGCGCCACGGATTTCAGAATATCGTCCGGCGTTCCTACGCCCATCAGATAGCGCGGCCGGTCGGCCGGCAATTCGGGACAGGTCGCGTCCAGCATTTCCAGCATCACATCCTGCGGCTCGCCCACGGCCAGGCCGCCGACGGCATAACCCTTCAGGTTCATTTCGCGCAGCGCCTGGGCGGAGCGGACACGCAGATCGGCGACATCGCCGCCCTGGACGATACCGAACATGGCCTTGCCCGGCTGGTCGCCGAAGGCGGTCTTGCACCGCTCGGCCCAACGCAGCGAAAGCTCCATCGCCCGCTGGATATCGTTTGGCGTCGACGGCAGCGCGACACATTCGTCGAGCTGCATCTGGATATCGGAACCGAGGAGCCCCTGAATTTCGATGGAGCGCTCGGGGCTCATCTCGTAAGGTCGCCCGTCAATATGGGAGCGGAATGTCACGCCCTGTTCGGAGAGCTTCCTGAGCTGCGCCAGCGACATGACCTGGAATCCGCCGGAATCCGTCAGGATCGGGCCGCTCCAGCGCGAGAATTGGTGCAGGCCGCCGAGCTTTGCCACGCGCTCCGCGCCGGGCCTCAGCATGAGATGGTAGGTATTACCCAGGATGATATCGGAACCGAGGTCGCGCACCTGGTCCATATACATGGCCTTTACGGTGGCGGCTGTGCCGACGGGCATGAAGGCGGGGGTACGGATCGCCCCGCGCGGCATGGTTATTTCCCCGCGCCGCGCCTTGTCATCTGTCGTGGTGATCTTGAATTCGAATGTTTCGCTGCTCATGATGGTGATCGCCATAACAGGCTTGCATCGCCATAGGAATAGAAGCGAAAGCCGTTTTTGATTGCGTGACGATAGGCCGCCTGCATGCGTTCGCGGCCGCTGAAGGCCGAAACCAGCATGAACAGCGTCGACCGCGGCAAGTGGAAATTCGTCAGCAGCATGTCCACTGCCCGGAAGCAATATCCGGGCGTGATGAAAATGTCGGTCGCCCCGGTCCAGGGCTGAATGACGCCGCCGGGATCGGTCGCGCTTTCCAGCAGCCGCAACGACGTCGTTCCGACAGCGACGATACGGCCTCCCCGCGCCTTCACATCGTTGAGCGCTTGCGCCGTCGCCGCATCGACGCTGCCCCACTCCGAGTGCATCTTGTGGTCGGCCGTGTCATCCGCCTTTACCGGCAGGAAGGTGCCGGCGCCGACATGCAGGGTGACGAAATGCTCTTCGATCCCGCGCGCGGCCAGACCGGCCAGCAGTTCCGGCGTGAAGTGAAGCCCGGCCGTTGGCGCCGCGACGGCGCCTTCCTCGCTGGCATAGACTGTCTGATAATCTTGCCTGTCGCGCTCGTCATCCGATCGCTTGGAGGCGATATAGGGCGGCAGCGGGATGTGTCCGACAGCCGCAATGGCCTCGTCCAGCGCAGCGCCGCTGACATCGAAGACGAGCAACGCCTCGCCCGCGTCGCCTTTTTCTTCGACTGTCGCCTGCAGCGATCCCAGCAGGCACATATTGTTGCCATGGCCGAAATCGATCCGCTCTCCGGCCCTGATGCGTTTGGCGGGCCGCAGAAATGCCTTCCATCGGTCGGGGCCGGTACGCATATGCAGAGTGGCACTTATCTGCGCCCGTGAACCGTCGCGCTCACGCAACCCTTCAAGCTGAGCTGGTATGACCTTGGTATTATTGAAGACAATCGCGTCTCCGGGCCGCAGGTGCTCGGCAAGGTTTCTTACAATATCTTCTTCGAACGCAGCTTCGCCGTCCCTGACAAGCAGAAGCCGCGCTGTGTCGCGCGGCTCTGCGGGTCGAAGGGCGATGTTCTCTTCCGGCAGTTTGAAATCGAAAAGATCAACGCGCATTGCTGGGTTGGCGAGCCCTATTCGGCGGCGTCGGCAGCGACGCGCATCGAAACGATGGAATCAGGATCCTGCACCGGCTCGCCGCGCTTGATCTTGTCGACATTGTCCATGCCTTCGATCACCTGGCCCCAGACCGTGTACTGGCGGTTCAGAAAGCCGGCATCGTCGAAGCAGATGAAGAACTGCGAATTGGCCGAGTTCGGGTTCTGCGACCGCGCCATGGAGCAGGCGCCGCGTCCGTGGTTGGCGTTGGAGAATTCGGCCTTCAGGTCGGGAAGGTCCGATCCGCCCATGCCTGCCCGTGCCGGGTTGAACGAGGCTCCACCCTGCTTGCCGAACTTCACGTCGCCGGTCTGCGCCATGAAGCCATCGATGACCCTGTGGAATACGACGCCATCATAGGCGCCATCCCGTGCGAGCTCCTTGATCCGCGCAACGTGACCGGGTGCGAGATCCGGGTAGAGCTCGATGACGACGCTTCCCTTTGTCGTTTCGAGAAGGATCGTGTTTTCGGGGTCCTTGTAAGCCATATCGTGCAATCTCCTGTTAGATTATTACTTGGTCGATCCGACGGTGACCTTGATCATCTTGTCGGGGTTTTCGACAGCTCCATTGTTGGCCTCGGAGCCTTTCTTGATCTTGTCGACATATTCCATGCCGCTCGTCACCTTGCCGACGACCGTATACTGGCCGTTCAGCGAAGGATATTCGGTGAACATGATGAAGAACTGGGAATTGGCCGAATTCGGATTCTGCGACCGCGCCATGCCGACGACGCCGCGCACGAAAGGCTCATCCGAAAACTCGGCAGGAATGTCCGGCCGGGTCGAGCCACCGGTGCCGGCCGCGCTCGCATTGAAGCCCTTTTCGGTGTTGCCATATTGAACATCGCCGGTCTGGGCCATGAAGCCGGGAATGACGCGGTGGAAGACCACATTGTCATAGGCCCCTTCCTTTGCCAGCGCCTTGATCTGTTCCACATGCTTTGGAGCGAGCTTCGGCAGGAGTTCGACCTTCACATCGCCATCCTTGAGCTTGATGGTCATGGTGTTGGCGTCGTCCGCCCTGCTCCATCCGGCGGATGCGAGGGAAATGGACGATACGGCAGCAACCAGAAGCGCTGTGCGAATAAAGGACATCAATGTCTCTCCAAATCAGTGATTGAACTTTGCCTTGAGGGCCTCGGCAACGAGCGGCGGCACAAAATGACTGATATCGCCGCCCATCGCCGCAATCTGTCGAACCAATGTGGCGGTAATCGTGCGAACCGCGGGATCGGCCGGAAGAAACACCGTCTGCAGCTCCGGCGCCATCTTGCCGTTCATTCCGGCCATCTGCATCTCGTAGTCCAGATCCGTGCCATCGCGGAGACCGCGAACGAGAAGCACGGCGCCATGGGCGCGCGCCGCATCGATCACGAGCCCATCGAATGCTATGACCTTGATCCGCTTGCCGTCCTCGCCGAAAGAATCGTTCGCCACCCGCTGGATCAGATCGACCCGCTCGTCGAACGAAAACAGTGGCGTCTTGCCGGGATGGACGCCGATAGCGACCAGCACCTTGCGCGCAAGCCGCAACGAGCCGTGCAGAACATCCATATGTCCATTGGTTATCGGATCGAATGATCCTGCGTAGATCGCTGTCGTCATTCGGGCTTAGTAGCCGCTTTGGCCCAAGCTTTCAATGGCCATGGAGGGCCATCGAGGGGCATGGAGCGGGGAGCGCCAGATGAACCGGAGATGAACGGCGTCGTCAGCTGAAGTTCAAGCGCCAGAAGCTAAATATGAACCAATCGGCGATTTCCGCGTTGCTTATTGGACTGCCGAAAGCAATTCGAAGGACGGATCAATGGTTATTTTATTGAGCATCGGTATGATGGTTGCGATGATGGTTTCGGCCATCATCATGCTCGTGGAAGAAAACCGGAAGCGGAAAGCCCAGAATCAGACCTCCCGCTTCGGTATCTACAGACAGATGCCAAACTGAGTTCGGCGCCTGACCTATTCGGTCACGATGGGCGCTTCCGCTCCGTCGCCGTTCTCCTCTCCGTCTTCTTCGCTCTCGGATTCCGAGATGCGTTCGACGGATACCACTCTTTCATCCTGTGCAGTATTGAAGATCGTCACGCCCTTGGTTGACCTGCCGGCGATGCGGATGCCGTTGACGGGCACCCGGATCAGCTGGCCCTGATCGGACACGAGCATGATCTGATCCGACGCTCGGATCGGGAACAGTGCGATCAGCTTGCCGATCTCGTCGGTTTTCGACGTATCCGTCGCCCTGATGCCCTTGCCGCCACGTCCCGAAACGCGGAATTCATAGGACGAAGAGCGCTTGCCATAGCCGAACTCGCTGACCGTCAGCACGGTCTCTTCGCGATCGCGCAGCTCCGCATAGCGGGTGGGCGAAAGTTCGGCGACATCGGTCGCCTCCTCGCCAACCAGTGCGATCTCCTCGACATCGTCGGCGCCCTGCGCCCGGCGCTCGGCTGCCGCCAGCCTGAGATAGGCGGAACGTTCAGCGGGGCTCGCTTCGACGTGAGCCAGGATAGCCATGGAGATGATCTTGTCGCCCGGTGCGAGCGAGATGCCGCGCACGCCGATCGAATTGCGGCCCGCAAACACGCGGACATCCGTGACCGGGAAGCGGATGCACTGGCCGCCGGCGGCCGTCAGCAGCACATCGTCGAACTCGTCGCATGTATCGACGCTGAGGATCTCGTCGCCCTCCTCCTCGAGCTTCATCGCGATCTTGCCATTGCGGTTGACCTGCACGAAGTCGGAAAGCTTGTTGCGCCGGACGGTGCCGCGGGTCGTGGCGAACATCACGTCGAGATTGGCCCAGCTTGCCTCGTCCTCGGGCAGCGGCATGATCGTCGTGATACGCTCGCCCTGTTCGAGCGGGAGCATGTTGATGAGTGCCTTGCCGCGCGATTGCGGCGTGCCGATCGGCAGGCGCCACACCTTCTCCTTGTAGACGATACCGCGGGACGAGAAGAACAGGATCGGCGTGTGCGTATTGGCTACGAAAAGCCGCGTGACGAAATCCTCGTCCTTCATGGAAACCGCCGAGCGGCCCTTGCCGCCGCGGCGCTGGGCGCGATAGGTCGCCAGCGGCACGCGCTTGATGTAGCCGGCATGGCTGACGGTCACCACCATGTCTTCGCGGGCGATGAGATCCTCATCGTCCATATCGGCGCCGCCTTCGGCAAGCTCGGTCCGGCGCGGCGTGCCGAACTCGTCGCGAATGGCGATAAGCTCATCCTTGACGATGCTCATGATGCGGCTGCGCGAGGCCAGAATGTCGAGGTAGTCGGCGATTTCGACGCCGATCTTGTTCAATTCGTCGGCAATTTCGTCGCGGCCGAGAGCCGTCAGGCGCTGCAACCGCAGATCGAGGATCGCCCGGGCCTGCTCTTCCGAAAGGTTGTAGGTATTGTCCTCGTTCAGCGTGTGGCGCGGATCGGCAATGAGCGTGATCAGCGGCGCAATGTCGTTGGCCGGCCAGCGCCGCTCCATCAACTGGTCCCTCGCCGTGGAAGGATCCGGCGCGCGGCGGATGAGCGCGATGACCTCGTCGATATTGGCGACAGCTATCGCAAGTCCAACGAGGACATGGGCGCGGTCGCGCGCCTTGCGCAGCAGGAACTTGGTGCGCCTGCTGACCACTTCCTCGCGGAAACTGACGAAGGCCCGCAATATGTCGAGAAGATTGAGGAGGCCCGGCTTGCCGCCATTCAGCGCCACCATATTGGCGCCGAAGGAGGATTGCAGCGGGGTGAAGCGATAGAGCTGGTTGACGATGACATCGGCAACGGCGTCGCGCTTTAGTTCGACGACGACGCGGTAGCCATCGCGGTCCGACTCGTCCCTGATGTCGGAAATGCCTTCGATCCGCTTTTCACGGACAAGATCGGCCATTTTCTCGATCATCGTCGCCTTGTTGACCTGGTAAGGCACTTCGGTGATGACGATGGCTTCGCGGTCGCCGCGCATGGTCTCTATCGAAACCTTGCCGCGCATGAGGATCGAACCGCGACCGGTACTATAGGCGGAATGAATGCCCGAGCGCCCAAGAACAATGCCACCCGTCGGAAAATCCGGGCCGGGTATATATTCCATGATCTCCGAAAGATCGATCGACGGCTTGTCGATCAGCGCCACGCAGCCATTGATGACTTCCGCCAGATTGTGCGGCGGCACATTCGTCGCCATGCCGACGGCGATGCCGCCCGAACCATTGACGAGCAGATTGGGAAACCTGGCCGGAAGAACCGTCGGCTCCTGCTCGCGGCCGTCATAATTGTCCTGGAAATCGACCGTTTCCTTGTCGATGTCGGCAAGCAGCGATTCCGTTACCTTCTGCAGGCGGCACTCGGTATACCGCATGGCCGCAGGAGAATCGCCATCGATGGAGCCGAAATTGCCCTGGCCATCGACCAGGGGATCACGCAGGGACCAGTCCTGCGCCATGCGCACGAGCGCATCATAGATGGAGGCGTCGCCATGCGGATGGTATTTACCCATCACTTCACCGACGACACCCGCGGACTTGCGATAGGATCTGTTCCAGGCGAGGCCCATTTCATTCATCGCATGGAGAATGCGGCGATGCACGGGCTTCAAACCATCGCGGACATCCGGCAGCGCGCGGCTCACGATAACGCTCATGGCATAGTCGAGATAGGACCGCTGCATTTCCTCGATGATGGAAATCGCTTCAATTCCGGAGCCGGGTCCGCCCTTGTCGTCGTCGGAACCGCTAGGTGGAGTTAAATCTGACACGAGGCACTCATCTTCCAAATAGAATCAATCTAGAACTTATAGCGGCTTTCCGCCCCAATTGCCAACTTGGCGGCCGTTAATGCACAGTTGAAAATCCTTTTGAATCAAAGGCATATAGCATTGTTTCTCATATGTCGAAAAACTTACCGTGCAGAAATCCGCTTTTGTCGACGCGCGGGGGCAAATCGGCTAGGTTCAGGCGGGGCAAACGCCCGCCTGGCGGAGCGCTTAAGAGAAAAGAAAAGCTAAATCGTGGCATTCTACGACACAATCCTGAATGCGCTGGTAACCCTGATGGTGACGATCGATCCGCCGGGGCTGGCACCGCTTTTCCTGGCGCTTACCGGCGGCATGAACCGGAAGGAGCGCAGCCAGGTGGCGCTCAGGGCGAGCCTGACGGCGTTCGTCGTGCTCACGGTCTTCGCTCTTGCCGGAGCCCAGATTCTCGCGCTGTTCGGCATCACCCTCGGGGCGTTCCGCATCGCCGGCGGGCTGCTGCTCTTCTGGATTGCGTTCGAGATGATTTTCGAGAAGCGCCAGGACCGCAAGGAAAAGAGCGCAGAAGTGGCGATTACCAAGGATCATATCCGCAATATTGCGGCATTCCCGCTTGCCATACCGCTGATCGCCGGTCCCGGCGCCATTTCGGCGACGATATTGCTGGCCGGAACCATGTCGGGGCCGGCATCGCGCCTTGCCCTGATCGCCATCATACTAGTCTGCATCGCGTCCGCCTATCTGGTGTTCTTCCTGGCCGAGCGCGTGGACAGGTTTCTCGGCGAGACGGGCCGCTCCATTCTCACGCGCCTCCTCGGCGTCATCCTTGCCGCGCTCGCGGTGCAATTCGTCGCCGATGGCATCAGGACGCTCGTGCAGGGATAGCGCTCCAAGGCTCCGGTTCAGGCGTCCTCGTGCGCATCCTTCTGCGTGATCAGCCGCGCGCTGCGCACGCCGGTCAGCGATATCCACAGCCAGCTCAGCGCCACCGCCAACCGGTTGCGCAAGCCGATGAGAAAATAGATGTGCGCGAGCCCCCATATCCACCAGGCGACATATCCCTTGATCTTCAGCTTGCCGAGCTGGATCACCGCCGCCCGCTTGCCGATCGTGGCCAGATCGCCGGCATGCCTGTACTGGAATGGCCGCGGCGTCTCGTCGCCCGCAAGACGCGCCTTTATGGTATTCGCGACATGGGCGCCCTGCTGCTTGGCGGCGGGCGCTATGCCCGGCACCGGCTTGTCGCCGCTCTTCACCGATGCGGTGTCGCCGATGATGAAGATATCCGGATGGCCCGGCGCGGTCAGGTCGCCATTGACGATGGCGCGCCCTGCCCTGTCCGCCTCGACACCCAGCCATTTGGCCGCGGGCGAAGCCTGAACGCCCGCCGCCCACAGGATGGTGCGGGCGTGCAGGACCTGGCCACCGAATGAAACCCCGTCCTGGCGGCAGTCCGTGACAGGCTGTCCGAAATGGACGGTCACGCCCAGCCGCTCCAATGCGCGCCTGGCATAGTCGGACAGTTCCTCGCTGAAGGCACCGAGCAGCCGCGGCCCGCCCTCGATCAGGATCACGCGGGCCTTGGTGGGATCGATATTGCGGAAATCGCCCTTGAGCGTGTCGCGTGCCAGATCGGCGATCGTGCCGGCGATTTCCACTCCGGTCGGTCCGCCGCCAATGATGACGAAGTTCAGATATTGTTCGCGGATCGCCGGATCAGGCTCCAGTTCCGCCTTTTCGAAGGCCGTCAGGATACGCCTGCGGATCAAGGTTGCGTCTTCGAGCGTCTTCAATCCCGGCGCAAACGGCTCCCAATCGTCGTGACCGAAATAGGCATGGCGGGCGCCCGTAGCCAGCACGAGCGTATCATAGGGCACCGGCTCGCCATCGAGAATGCCGAGCGTATGGGCGGCCGGATCGACGCCGGTCACGGTCCCGAGCAGGGTCTTTACATTGGCGAAGCGGCGCAGCAGATGGCGGATGGGCCAGGCAATCTCGGAAGTCGCCAATGTGGACGTGGCGACCTGATAGAGCAGCGGCTGAAACAGATGATGATTGCGCTGGTCGATGACCGTGATGTCGAGATCCACGCCGCGAAGCCTGTAGACGGTTTCGAGCCCGCCAAAACCACCTCCGACGATGACAAGCCGATGCTTGTGGCCTGCAGATGTCTCCAGTCTCGTCATGCCAAACCTCCGTACCGAACCATGCCCTGCGACGCATCAGACCACATCGCGGCCGATGATGCACGCAACGCCGAGGTGTGGCAGATAGAAACCGTGGAATTCGGCCGCGTCGAATTGGCGTTCAGGCCGCAGAGATCGGCGGACAAACGGCGCTCAAAAACATCAACGCCGCAACAAGTGCGGCGTCGAGCTTAGACGGTTCGGAGCCATGGCGCCGATCAGAAAGGGATTTCATCGTCGAGGTCACGGGAGAAATTTCCCCCGCTGCTGCTCGACGAGGAATTCGAACGGCCGAAATCGGAACTGCGATCGTCGGCAACCTGACCGCCGCGGCCCTGTTCGAAGGAGCGTCCGCCACCGGCACCTTCGCCGCGCGAATCCAGCATCTGCAATTCGCCGCGGAATTTCTGCAACACGACTTCCGTCGTATAGCGGTCATTGCCGGTCTGGTCCTGCCATTTGCGCGTCTGGAGCGCGCCTTCCAGATAGACCTTCATGCCCTTCTTCAGGTATTGCTCGGCAACCTTGGCAAGATTGTCGTTGAAGATCACGACGCTGTGCCACTCGGTCTTCTCCTTGCGCTCGCCGGAGTTCTTGTCACGCCAGGTTTCCGAAGTCGCGATGCGGAGGTTGACGACCGGATCCCCCGATCCCAGGCGCCGGACTTCCGGATCAGCGCCGAGATTGCCTACCAGAATGACCTTGTTGACACTGCCTGCCATAGTGAAACTCCACGAATTCGCTTTAAAATTTTTGCCATCATACAGAACGCGGCACAGGAGCGGTCAATTTGATTGCTCTATCCACAAGTCTGATCGGGCAACTGCCGCCAACTGATGTCAGGATCAATGCTCCTGCCAGATTTGTCAGGAGTGTTGGTGCCGTAATTCTCGGCTAAACTCCTCCAATGCACCGATAAAACGAAAATTGCCGCCAAATTGACCGATTGATATTTGTTCTTTATTTGTTCTATCACTTGCTCTAAGAATGTCAACATGACTAAGGTACGAGCCGCCGGACCCGCAGCGCCGGCCTCGTAAAACAGCGAAAACTCACTAAATAGAGGCAATGCGTCGGCGGCCGGCGTCGTTTCCCCTAATCGAAAGCGTGCCCTCCAGAGGCGAACCATGAGCGACCAGAAATTCATATCCATCCGCGGTGCCCGCGAGCACAATCTGAAGAACATTGATCTCGACCTGCCGCGCGACAAGCTGATCGTCATGACCGGCCTGTCCGGATCGGGCAAGTCATCGCTCGCGTTCGACACGATCTACGCCGAAGGGCAGCGGCGCTACGTCGAGAGTCTCTCGGCCTATGCGCGCCAGTTCCTCGAGATGATGCAGAAGCCGGATGTCGACCAGATCGACGGGCTTTCGCCCGCCATATCGATCGAGCAGAAGACGACCAGCCGCAACCCGCGCTCCACGGTCGGCACGGTCACCGAGATATATGATTATCTCCGCCTGCTGTTCGCGCGCGTCGGCATTCCCTATTCCCCGGCCACGGGCAAGCCTATCGAAAGCCAGACGGTCAGCCAGATGGTCGACCGGGTGCTCGAGCAGGAAGAAGGCACGCGCCTTTTCATTCTCGCGCCGATCGTGCGCGGCAGAAAAGGCGAATATCGCAAGGAACTTGCCGATCTGCAGAAGCGCGGCTTCCAGCGCGTCAAGGTTGATGGCACGTTCTACGAGATGGCCGATGTTCCGGCGCTTGACAAGAAGTACAAGCACGACATCGACGTGGTCGTCGACCGGATCGTGGTGCGCCCGGACATTTCCGCCCGTCTTGCCGACAGTCTCGAGACATGTCTGAAGCTTGCCGACGGGATCGCGGTCGCGGAATTTGCCGACAAGCCGCTGCCGGCCGAAGAAACATCGAGCGATTCCGCCAACAAATCCAAGAACGAGACGCATGAGCGCCTGATGTTCTCGGAGAAATTCGCCTGCCCGGTCTCCGGCTTTACCATTTCCGAGATCGAGCCGCGGCTGTTTTCGTTCAACAATCCCTTTGGCGCCTGCCCCACCTGCGATGGCCTTGGCACGCAGAAGGCAATCGATCCGACAATGATCGTGCCGGATGAGAGCCTGACGCTGAAGAATGGCGCGATTGCACCTTGGGCGCGCTCTACCTCGCCCTATTACAGCCAGACATTGCAGGCTTTGGGTGATGTCTATGATTTCAAGCTCAGCGATCGCTGGAACGATCTCGGCGAAGAAGCGCGCAATGTCATCCTCTACGGTACCGGAAGCCGCGAAATCCAGTTCGCCTATGATGATGGTTTGCGTTCCTACCGCACGACGAAATCCTTCGAGGGCGTCATTCCCAATCTGGAAAGGCGCTGGAAGGAAACGGATTCGGCATGGTCGAGGGAAGAGATCGAGCGGTTCATGTCCGGAACGCCCTGCCCGGCCTGCAAGGGTTACAGGCTGAAGCCGGAGGCGCTGGCGGTGAAGATCGGCGGCCTGCATATCGGCGAGATCACCGAGAAATCCATTCGCCATGCCGATGCGTGGTTCCGCGACATCGACCAGAGCTTCAACGACAAGCAAAGGGAGATCGCGGCGCGCATCCTGAAGGAAATCCGGGAGCGGCTGCGCTTCCTGAACGATGTCGGCCTCGACTATCTGGCGCTGTCGCGCAATTCCGGCACGTTGTCGGGCGGCGAGAGCCAGCGCATCCGGCTTGCATCGCAGATCGGCTCGGGCCTTACCGGCGTACTCTATGTGCTTGATGAACCATCGATCGGCCTGCACCAGCGTGACAATGAGCAATTGTTGAAGACGCTGCGCCACCTGCGTGACCTTGGCAACACGGTCATTGTGGTGGAGCATGACGAGGATGCGATCCTCACCGCGGATTATGTGGTCGATATCGGTCCCGCCGCCGGCATTCATGGCGGCGAGATCATTGCCCAGGGCACGCCTGGGGACGTGATGGCCCATCCGAAGTCGTTGACGGGTAAGTACCTTTCCGGCGAAATCGAGGTGGCGGTGCCGGCGCAGCGGCGAAAGATCGACAAGAAGCGCATCAAGGTCGTCGGCGCGCGCGGCAATAATCTGAAGAACGTCTCGGCGGAAATCCCGCTTGGCACATTCACGGCGGTAACGGGTGTCTCGGGCGGCGGCAAATCGACCTTTCTCATCGAGACCCTGTTCAAGTCCGCCTCCCGCCGCATCATGGGCTCGCGCGAGCACCCGGCCGAACATGACCGGATCGACGGGCTCGAATTCCTCGACAAGGTCATCGATATCGATCAATCGCCGATCGGACGGACTCCGCGCTCCAACCCCGCCACCTATACGGGGGCATTCACGCCGATCCGCGACTGGTTCGCGGGCCTGCCCGAAGCCAAGGCGCGTGGCTATCAGCCGGGACGGTTCTCGTTCAACGTCAAGGGCGGGCGCTGCGAGGCTTGCCAGGGCGATGGCGTGATCAAGATCGAAATGCACTTCCTGCCCGACGTCTATGTGACCTGCGACGTCTGCCACGGCAAACGCTACAATCGCGAAACGCTGGAAGTCTTGTTCAAAGGCAAGTCGATAGCCGATGTTCTTGATATGACGGTTGAGGAAGGCGCGGAGTTTTTCTCTGCCGTGCCTGCCGTGCGCGACAAGCTGCAGACGTTGGCAAAGGTCGGTCTCGGCTATATCCATATCGGCCAGCAGGCAAATACGCTTTCCGGCGGCGAAGCGCAGCGTATCAAGCTTGCCAAGGAATTGTCGCGCAAGGCGACCGGGCGGACGCTCTATATTCTCGACGAACCGACGACCGGGCTCCATTTTCACGATGTCGCCAAATTGCTGGAGGTCCTGCACGAGCTCGTGGACCAGGGCAATACGGTCGTGGTGATCGAGCACAATCTCGAAGTGATAAAGACCGCTGACTGGGTCATCGATCTTGGCCCGGAGGGTGGTGACGGCGGCGGTGAGATCGTCGCGGTCGGGCGTCCCGAAGATATTGTCGAGGTCGAGCGGTCCTATACCGGTCAGTTCCTGAAGGAATTGCTGCGGCGCCGGCCGGGCCATCGCTCGCAGGCCGCTGCCGAATAGACTTTTTTCCGGGGAGGAGATCATGGCGAGGGGAAGCATAAGGACCGGCATTGGCGGCTGGACGTTCGAGCCGTGGCGGGGCACCTTCTATCCGGAAGGACTGTCCAAGGCGAAAGAGCTGGCCTATGCCGGCCAGCACCTGCAGACCATCGAGATCAACAGCACCTATTATGGGACGCAAAAGCCCGCCACCTTCGCAAAATGGGCGAGCGATGTGCCGAATGGCTTCGTTTTCTCCGTCAAAGGCAATCGTTTCGTCACCAATCGCCGCGTTTTGGCGGAAGCCGGCGAGTCGCTCGATCGCTTCATAAAATCCGGGATATCGGAGTTGGGTGACCGGCTTGGACCGCTTGTCTGGCAATTCGCGCCGACGAAGAAATTCGATGCCGAAGATTTCGGCGCGTTCCTGGACCTGCTGCCAGATAAGGAGGCTGGAATTCCCCTGCGCCATGCGGTGGAAGTCCGTCATCCGTCATTCATCGATCCGGCTTTTGTTGCGCTCGCCCGCAGCAGGAATATCGCCATCGTCTATGCCGAACATTTCGATTATCCCGAAATAGCCGATATCACGTCGGATTTCGTCTATGCGCGTCTGCAGAAGGGCGTTGACGACATACCGACGGCCTATTCCAGCGATGCACTCGACCAATGGGCGCGCCGTGCGAAAGAATGGGCCGAGGGCGATGCGCCCGAAGACCTGCCACTGGCGGCGCCGGACGATGCGGCGAAAAAGGTCGCGCGGGACGTATTCGTTTACTTCATCCACGAGGGCAAGGTTCGGGCACCGCAGGCGGCACAGGCACTGGCGGAACGCGTCCGCGATTAATTCCGCCTATTTATTGGGCGTGTCGCCTATAAAATAATCATCATTTGATCGACCGTGTGGCCGTTCGCCGCGTGAACGGCCGCAACACAGGCATTTTTCTAGGCAATTGGTCGAATTTAGAAAAAAGATGCCGCGAGGGGTCGATTGGCATGCTTCATGCTTTTACCATGGCAAGCGGGCGCAAGGTCCGGGCAGATATTTAGGGAGACCAATCTCTGATGAAGAAGATCGAAGCCATCATCAAGCCGTTCAAGCTGGACGAGGTGAAAGAAGCACTCCAGGAAGTTGGGCTTCAGGGAATAACCGTGACTGAAGCCAAGGGCTTCGGCCGTCAGAAGGGGCACACGGAGCTTTATCGCGGCGCCGAATATGTCGTCGACTTCCTCCCCAAGGTGAAGGTCGAGATCGTACTTGGCGACGAATCCGTCGAGGCGGCTATCGAAGCGATCCGCAAGGCGGCACAGACAGGACGCATCGGCGATGGAAAAATCTTCGTATCGAACATCGAGGAAGTGGTGCGTATCCGTACCGGCGAGTCGGGCATCGACGCCATCTGATCGATGGCTGCACCAGGCGTGGGCAATAATTCGGCACTAAATAGGGAATAGGAAAAAAAGACATGACGACTGCAAATGACATTCTCAAGCAGATCAAGGACAATGACGTAAAATTCCTCGACCTGCGGTTCACAGACCCCAAGGGCAAGTTGCAGCATGTGACAATGGATGTCGCTGAAGTCGATGAGGACATGTTTGCCGACGGCGTCATGTTCGATGGCTCGTCAATCGCAGGCTGGAAGGCCATCAACGAGTCCGACATGGTGCTGATGCCCGACATGGATACGGTCCACATGGACCCGTTCTTCGCGCAGTCCACCATGGTCATCCTTTGCGATATTCTCGATCCGATTTCGGGCGAATCCTACAATCGCGATCCGCGCGGCACCGCCAAGAAGGCCGAGGCCTACATGAAGGCCGAAGGCATCGGCGATACGATCTTCGTTGGCCCGGAAGCCGAATTCTTCGTATTCGACGACGTGAAGTACAAGGCCGATCCGTACAATACCGGCTTCAAACTCGATTCGACCGAACTGCCGTCCAATGACGATACGGATTACGAGACGGGCAATCTTGGCCATCGCCCGCGGGTGAAGGGGGGCTATTTCCCGGTTCCGCCGGTCGATTCCTGCCAGGACATGCGCTCGGAAATGCTGACGGTCCTGTCGGAAATGGGTGTTCGGGTCGAGAAGCACCATCACGAAGTGGCTGCGGCACAGCACGAACTCGGCATCAAGTTCGACGCCCTGACGCGCAATGCCGACAAGATGCTCATCTACAAATATGTCGTGCATCAGGTGGCGAATGCCTATGGCAAGACGGCAACCTTCATGCCGAAGCCGATTTTCGGCGACAATGGCTCGGGCATGCATGTGCACATGTCGATCTGGAAGGAAGGCAAGCCGACCTTCGCCGGCAATGAATATGCCGGTCTTTCCGAGAACTGCCTGTTCTTCATCGGCGGCATCATCAAGCATGCCAAGGCGATCAATGCCTTCACCAATCCTTCGACCAATTCGTACAAGCGGCTGGTCCCGGGCTATGAAGCTCCGGTTCTGCTCGCCTATTCGGCGCGCAACCGTTCGGCTTCGTGCCGCATTCCGTTCGGTTCTTCGCCGAAGTCGAAGCGCGTCGAAATCCGCTTCCCAGATCCGACGGCCAACCCCTATCTCGGCTTTGCCGCGATGCTGATGGCCGGACTGGACGGTATCAAGAACAAGATCCATCCCGGCCAGCCGATGGACAAGGATCTCTACGACCTGCCGGCGAAGGAGCTCAAGAAGATCCCGACCGTTTGCGGCTCGCTGCGCGAGGCGCTCCAGAGCCTCGACAAGGACCGCGGCTTCCTCAAGGCCGGCGGTGTGTTCGACGACGACCAGATCGACGCCTTCATCGAATTGAAGATGGCGGAAGTGATGCGTTTCGAAATGACGCCGCACCCGGTCGAATACGACATGTACTATTCGGTCTAACAAAAAGAACCCCGGCGTCTGAACAGAGGCCGGGGTTTTCTTTTGTCGCGATATCGAGCCGCTGCCGAACCGGCGGCGGCTTTTCTCTATTCGTGCGATACGGCCTGAAGCATCTTCACCGCCGCAGTCATTTCGAGCTGGCGGTTTGCGCGGCGAGCCATCGCTTCGGCATCCTCGCCCCATTGTTCCGCGGTCCAGTCCTCGTCGAGATGGGCGAGTTTCCATGCTTCTTCGCTCGTCACCTCACCCCTGGCCACAGCCAGCGCCAATATCGCCGATCCTGTGAGCGTGGTCATGGTGTGCAAGGCGGCTATGGCAAACGGGTCCGAGAAAGATGAAAGATGCGCATTGATGGCGCCCAGCGTTTCGCGCGGCTGTTCCACATGCATCACACCTTCCGCCAGGACGAAGCGCGCGCCCAATGTGCGTGCGGCCCAGTCGATAAGCGGGTCCCAAAGCTCGGTCTGGCGCTGGACCAGACGTTCCGGAGCATCGGCGCGGTAGCAAAGCATGTCGGACGAGGCGAAACGCAGAATGTCCTCGAGAACCGCCTGCGGATCGTGGGCAATGCCGTCGATGGCCGTATTGGCGAGGCGCGTCGCCGGCATGCGGGCAGGATCGATTTCCTTTTCCTGGGCCGAGAACTCATCCGCGATCAGCGCGGCTGCCGCATGGGTCGGAAGCGCCAATATCTGGCGCGCCGGAGTCTTCACGCCGCGCCCGTCGAGCTCGACCACATAGGTCCCGTCCCGCTCGGCGACAGCCGCCGTGGTGTAGAAACGCTTCGGCAAGGGCAGTTTCGACGCGATCTGGGCGCGCCGCACCGGATCCTCGTGCGACAACTCCGCCCCGGCATCAATTTTGAACAATTCATCACGCATGTCTTAACCCGCAATCGCAGCTTGTCGTTTATTCGGTATTGCCGTCTTCCTCGTTCAGGCCGAGGAGGTTCCAGGATTGCTCCATATGCGGCGGCAACGGCGCCGTGACATCGATCATACCACCTGAGGGATTCGGTATGCGAATTCTCCGCGCATGCAGATGCAGCCGGTTCTGTATGCCGCCCGGAAACGACCAGTTGGTATCCGCCTCGAAATATTTCGGATCGCCGATGATCGGGCAGCCGATATAGGCGGCATGTACGCGCAATTGGTGCGTGCGGCCGGTATAGGGCTCCATTTCCAGCCAGGTGAGAACCTGGCCGGCGGATTCGATCACACGATAATAGGAAACGGCGTGATCGGCGTCGGGCTCGCCATGTTTGGCCACGCGAACGCGGTCGCCGTCCGGCGTCGGCTCCTTGACCAGCCATGTGGTGATCTTGTCTTCGCGCTGGCGTGGAATGCCCTTCACCAGTGCCCAATAGGTCTTCTTGGTCTCGCGCTCGCGGAAGGCACCGGTCAGCGCCTGAGCTGCGCCCCGCGTTCTTGCGACGACCAGAACACCGGACGTGTCTCGATCCAGACGATGCACCAGACGCGGCTTCTCGCCCTTCTTGTTGCGCCAGGCCTCCAGCATGTCGTCGACATTCCGGGTCACGCCGGACCCGCCCTGCACGGCGAGACCGGCAGGCTTGTTGAAAACCAGCACCTTGGGATCTTCATAGAGCAACATCTGCTGCAGGACGTCGCCATCCTCCCTGCCGCGAATGCTCTTGCCCGTCAGGTGGCCTTCAACCTTCGAATCTACCGGCAGAGGCGGCACGCGCACCACCTGCCCTGCCCGCAACCGTGTATCGGACTTGGCGCGCGAGCCATCGATGCGGATCTGGCCGGACCGCAGCAGCTTCTGGAGATGGCCGAAGCCCAGCCCTGGATAATGGACCTTGAACCAGCGATCCAGGCGCATTTCGGCTTCGCCCGTGTCGACAGTTTTTTGTTCTACAGCCGCCATTGCCATGCCCTTAAATTGCAGATCCGCAGGTCCTGGCGTGACTCGATCGTCAGCTGCCCGGGACACTGCTCTTCATGTGATCGGATGCGCTTAGCACTATGCGACGGTCCTTGCGAGCCATAATCCGAAAAACAACGCGCCAATGCTGAGCAGCACGCTTGCAAATACATAAATCATGACGCTCGACGTTTCGCCCCGCTCCCATAGAACGGCGACGTCCAGAGAGAACGACGAAAAGGTGGTGAAGCCGCCAAGAATGCCCACCGCAAAGAACAGGCGCAATTCGGGCAAGCCGTTGAATTTCCTTGCAAGCAGCTCGATGAACAGCCCCATGAGAAAGCCGCCGGCGACATTCACCGTGAGGGTGCCGAACGGAAAAGAAACGCCGAAAAGCCGGGTCATCAACAGGCCGACACCGTACCGCAATACCGAGCCGATGGCGCCGCCCGTTGCAACCAGTAATAATGCGTTCATTTTACATTCAGCTCGGCTGGTTTAGTTTGCGATCTCAGTAAGTTGACTCATCACGGGACGTTACGCACGGTTGGAAAATGTTCCTACCTCCAGGATGGAACGGCAAGGACTTTAGAGCATTGAATATTGCGGTGCACAAGGGTCTGATGCAGTGTCATTCTAAGCGTATGCGTCTCAAAGCAATCGGAGTGGCAAAGTGTCATTATTAAACATCTATTGGAAATCTCTCCAATATCTCGGCGCTGAGAAGCGTGCGACCGTGTTTATATGCCTCGCCAACATAGCCCTTGCTGCGAGCATGATCATTGAACCGTGGCTTGCCGGCCGGGTTATCCAGGCTATTGCAACCAAAACGGCGATCATCCCCCCGCTTAGCCAGCTGGCTGCCGTCGGCCTGTTCCATATCGGCGCCAATGTGCTCGTTTCGCGTGAGGCCGACAGGCTCGCCCATCGGCGCAAGCTTGCGGTCCTGACGGAATCCTACAATCGCGTCATCAGCATGCCGCTTGCGTGGCATCATCAGCGCGGCACGTCCAATGCGCTGCATACGCTGCTGCGCGCCGTCGAAACGCTTTTCGGCCTCTGGCTCGAATTCATGCGTACGCATCTGGCGACCGCTGTCGGCCTCGTATTGCTGTTCCCGCTGGCCCTCAGCCAGGACTGGCGCCTGACCTCGGTGCTGGTCGTGCTCGGCGTCGTCTACATGATGGTGGTCCGGGTCGTGACGGCGAAGACCAAGGACGGCCAGGCTCAGGTCGAGCGTCACCACATCACGGCGTTCAGCCATGTGAGCGACTCGATGAGCAACATCTCCGTGCTGCAGAGCTACAACCGCGTCGAGGAAGAGACCCGCGCCCTGCAGACCTATGCCAAGCAGCTGCTGGATTCCCAGTATCCGGTCCTGAACTGGTGGGCGCTCGCCAGCGGTATCAACCGCATGGCTTCGACCATCTCGATGATCGTGGTGCTTCTGCTCGGTTCGTATTTCGTCATGCGCGATGAAATGAATGTCGGCCAGGTCGTTGCCTTTACCGGTTTCGCCGGGCTGCTCATCGGCCGTCTCGACCAGTTGAGCGCATTCGTTAACCAGATCTTCGCGGCACGCGCCAAGCTTGAGGACTTCTATGCGATGGAAGACTCCGCTGCCTATGCGGTCGAGCCGAAGTCTGCGCACGACATCGACAATGTCAGTGGCGATGTCGAATTCGAGAATGTGTCGTTCGAGTTCCCGAACTCCACGCAGGGCCTGAAGAATGTTTCGTTCAAGGCCAAGGCAGGCCAGACGATTGCGATCGTTGGGCCGACGGGTGCCGGCAAGACGACGCTGATCAACCTGCTGCAGCGCGTTTACGATCCGAAGGAGGGCCGTATCCTTGTCGACGGCATCGACACGCGCACGATCAGCCGCCGTTCGCTTCGCAACGCCATCGCCACGGTGTTCCAGGATGCGGGCATGTTCAACCGTTCGATCGAGGACAATATCCGCGTCGGACGTCCGAAGGCGAGCGACGAAGACGTGCTTGCCGCGGCCAAGGCCGCCGATGCCAGCGAGTTCATCCTGTCCAAGGATTCCGGCTTCGACACGATCGTCGGCGAGCGTGGTTCGCAGCTTTCCGGTGGCGAGCGCCAGCGCGTTGCCCTTGCCCGTGCGATCCTGAAGGATGCGCCGATCCTGGTGCTCGACGAAGCCACCAGTGCACTCGACGTCGAAACGGAAGCGCGCGTCAAGGCGGCTGTGGACAAGCTGTGCCAGAACCGCACGACCTTCATCATCGCTCACCGTCTGTCGACGGTCCGGGATGCGGATATCGTCCTGTTCATGGATCAGGGTTCGGTGATCGAGTCCGGCAGCTTCGACGAACTGGCACGCAGCAATGGCCGCTTCACGGCACTGCTGAAGGCCGGTGGCCTCAAGCTCGACGATGACACCGCCAATGTCACGCCCTTCCCGCGCAAGACGGAAGCGGCATGAAAGCCAAGATCATGACCTGAAAAAATGGCCGCCCTCGAGGCGGCCATTTTCATTTGCTGCGCTGGTTCAGGGGTGCCAATAGCGCCAGGGCAGATACCAGGCTGTTCGCTCGCCTAGCGTATCCGGCACCGGATCGAGGCCGCTGGTGCCGCCCGGCCCGCACCGCAGGAAACGAAACAGGCCCATCCACCCTCCGCTCCAGAGACCGTGCCGGGCGATGGCCTCATAGGCATATTCGGAACAGGTCGGGATATGGCGGCAGCTATTGCCGACGAAGCCGGATAGGGTCAACTGGTATAGTCGCACCAGCGCGGTACCCGTGACCCGGCCGGGTGTCCGGGACCACGTTCCGGTCCAGTTCCGCGTGTAGCGCCGCGGACCGTTGCTCGAATGATCGGTATCGTCGCACATTGCTTCAGGCGGCTTCGGCCTTCTTCCTGTCGATCTGGTCCAGGCAATCCACAACGGCATCGAAAGTCAGCATCGTGGAATTGTGCCGCGCCTTATAATCGCGTACCGGTTCCAGAAATTTAAGGTCAGCGAAGCGGCCTGACGGCGCTTCGCCATTCTCCTTGAGCATTGCCAGCATCTGGTTGCGCACGGCGCGCAGCTCCTCCGGCGTTGCGCCGATGATATTGCGCGCCATGATCGAAGACGAAGCCTGGCCGAGCGCGCAGGCTTTGACGTCATGGGCGAAATCACTGACGACGCCATCTTCGAGCTTGAGATCGACGGTAACGGTCGAGCCGCAGAGCTTGGAATGGGCGGTCGCGGTGGCATGCGGATCGTCCAGACGTCCAAGCCGCGGGATATTTCCGGCGAAGTCCAGAATGCGCATATTGTAGACGTCGTTGATCATGATCCTGCCAATCCTGACATTGCGTTCATCGCAAACGCGCCATTGTGCGACGTAGCGGCCCTTTGAATTCCATGCTAGCCACCTATATAGTATGGGAAGTGATACGCACAAAGTCTCATGGAACAATTCTGTGAGACAGTGTAGTCACTGGAGCGGGCAGTTTGCCCGTGCCTGTTTCAATACACCGTCCGTTCTCCGGAACGTTTATCGTGTATTGCCGTTTAACTCGTCGCCTCCTCGAAGGCGACTACGGGAGATCGCGATGGATGCGGTAGTCAAGAATTTGCAGTCCGCCTCTGCAAAGCAGAACAACAACCGGCGCCCCACACAGGAAGAAGCAGAACAGGCCGTCAAGACCCTCATTCTCTGGGCCGGAGACAATCCCGACCGCGAGGGGCTGCTCGACACGCCCGAGCGCGTGGCCAAGTCGTTCAAGGAGCTTTTTGCCGGATACAGCCAAAGTGCCGCCGATGTTCTCGGACGTACTTTCGAAGAGATCTCCGGATATGAGGATATGGTCCTGATCCAGGACATTCCCTTCTTTTCCCATTGCGAACATCACATGGTGCCCATCATCGGCAAGGCGCATGTGGCCTATCTCCCCGATGGCGAGAAAGTCGTCGGCCTGTCGAAGATTGCCCGTGTCGTCGATATATTCGCGCACCGCCTTCAGACGCAGGAGAGCATGACGGCACAGATTGCCGGCGCAATCCAGGGGGCGTTGGAGCCACTCGGCGTCGCCGTCATGATCGAGGCCGAACATATGTGCATGGCCATGCGCGGCATACGCAAGCCCGGTTCGCTGACGACGACCACGACATTTACCGGCTCGTTCAAATCCAACATCAACGACCAGGTTCGTTTCATGTCGATGGTGAGAGGCCGGTAAGCAAGCATAATGACCTTTTCCGACGCGACCATCGCCCATAGCCACGACCTCGAAGAAGGAACGGCGTTCACGCCGCGCTTCGACGCGTCGGGACTTATCACTGCGGTGGTGACGGACGCGGTCGATGGCCACCTCCTCATGGTGGCGCATATGAACCAAGAGGCGCTGAATCTCACCCTCTCCACCGGGATTGCACATTATTGGTCGCGGTCGCGGCAGACATTGTGGAAAAAGGGCGAAACATCGGGAAATCTTCAGACAGTCGTCGAACTGCGCACGGATTGCGACCAGGACGCTTTGTGGCTGCGGGTGCGGGTTGCCGGTGACGGTCCTACCTGCCACACCGGCCGGCGGTCGTGTTTCTACCGTACGGTGACGGCAGCCGATGGCTCGCCGCGCCTGATCATGGAGCCCGGAGCCCAGGGATAGGCACGCGATCTTCGGTCGTTTGGCGGGCTAAGTAAATTTATTCACGTGATATTCATCCTTCAGTTACCAATATCACGAGACAGAAAACAGATGACTCGGGAGTATATGCCATGCTCGAATGGGCATCGCGCCGAATGCGATCAGCAGAATCGATCGGGGTCAATAATGGCTCCGATGTGGGGACAGGCACTCCCGAAATACCGCGTGAACGCACCAAGACACCGATCGCCCTGGCCCTCGGCGGCGGCGCGGCGCGAGGCTGGGCCCATATCGGCGTTCTTCGCGCTCTGGACGAGGCTGGCATCGAGATATCGATGATCGCCGGCACTTCGATCGGCGCACTCGTCGGAGGCTGCTATCTCGGCGGCAAGCTCGATCAGCTGGAAGAATTCGCGCGCAGCCTGACAAAGCGGGGCATTTTCAGCCTTCTGGACCTGCGCTTCGGCGGAAATGGCCTTTTTGGCGGCATGAAACTGGATCGACGCCTGCGCGACCACCTTGAAGAACTGGCTATCGAGGACCTGCCCAAGCGTTTCGTTGCGGTTTGCACGGAAATCAATACCGGTCACGAGATCTGGCTGACGCGCGGAAGCCTGATCACGGCGATGCGTGCATCCTATGCCCTGCCCGGCGTGTTCGAGCCCGTCGAGTGCAATGGCCGCACCCTGGTCGATGGCGCACTGGTCAACCCCGTTCCCGTCGCGGTCTGCCGGTCCTATGAACAACCCCTGGTCGTTGCCGTGAACCTTCACTACGATCAGTTCGGACGGGCTGCCGTGATCAAGCACGCTGCGGATGCGCCCGATCCGCGATCCGGCGAGGCCGATGCCGCCTCGCATCGCTCGGCACATGCCAAGCGCCTTGGCATTACCGGCGTCATGATGGAATCCTTCAACATCATCCAGGACCGTATCTCGCGTGCCCGGATGGCCGGCGATCCGCCGGACATCGCATTGCTGCCCAAGGTCGGAGATATTGGACTGGCCGAGTTCCATCGCGCCGACGAGGCGATCCGCAGCGGCTATGACGAGACAATGGCTCGCCTCGGCGAGTTGGAGCGGATGCAGAAACTGGTCTTCTGACGCCGCTCGATCGTACCTTGCAGCTACCGGTTTTCCGCCTAGGCGGTGGCAATATAAGTCCGGATCTCCTCCGACTCGCGCTCGACCTCCTCGATCCGCAGCTTGACGACGTCGCCGATCGAGACGATACCGTGCAAACGCCCGTCCTTCTCCACCGGCATGTGGCGGAAACGGCCGCGCGTCATCGTTTCCATGACCTGGTTGATCGTATGGCTTTCATCGCACACGCTGACCTTCACCGTCATGATCTCCGAGATCGGCTTCCATAGCGCATCAGCACCGTTGGCCGCGATGGCACGCACGACATCGCGCTCGGACAATATCCCCCTGACCGCGTGGCCTTCATCGCAAACCACGACGGCACCGATCTTGTGCCTTGCCAGAAGCGTGACAGCGTCGGCCAGAGAGGTCTCGGGAGATGTGCTGAAGACATCATATCCCTTTCGTTCCAGAATCAGCTTAACGGTCATACGCAATCCCTCCCTTGCAACAAACGTCCTCCCGTCCACCTGCTCGCAGATGAACAGACTTCAGTCATGGTGCGCGTATGTCGCTATTATTGCAACAGGCTTCGCAGTTCTCTCACCGGTGTTTGCCCGGCCTGTCGAACAGGGAAACGCCAAAGAATCCGACGACAAAGCCACCGATATGCGCTTCCCAGGCAATGGAGGATGACGCGTCCGGCCCGTTCCAGAA
Source organism: Phyllobacterium sp. 21LDTY02-6 (assembly GCF_023554255.2). Taxonomy (GTDB): domain Bacteria; phylum Pseudomonadota; class Alphaproteobacteria; order Rhizobiales; family Rhizobiaceae; genus Phyllobacterium. The sequence goes on from NZ_JAMJWD020000001.1 coordinate 1,182,881, forward strand.
CAGACCCGTAATGATATTGGTGACGAACCAGACGCCGAGGAACGTCAGGACGGTCCTCATCCGGAGCGCAACGCCGATCGGCAGTATTCTCCCTTCAAAGGCCGAGGAATTGCTCGCCCCGGTACGGCGGAAACCGAAGCGTGCCGCCGCGCCCATCATGCCCGAGACAACGCCGGAAGCGCCGACCAGCGGTGCGATGCTGGTCGGATAAACCGCATAATGCGTCAGTGCGGCCGCGATGGAGGTGGCGATCCAGAACAATATGGTCCGCGCTGGCCCTATCCGTGCCGACAGCGGCGAGCCGAAGGCCATAAGCCAGATGAGATTGAGCGCAATATGGGCGAAACTGCCATGGAGCAGCGAATAGGTGATTGGCGTCACCCACGCCAGCGGCGAAGACAGGCCATCATATTCCGTGAAGCGGGCGGGTATGAAGGCGAGATACCAGAGGAAATTGGCGAATTGATCCGCGGTCAGCACATAGGTTTGCGCGAGATATAACAGGACGCATAGGGCGATGATCGCAACGATGGTCCGGGGCACGTTGAAAACCGGTTCTCGGTGGCGGGGGCCGGCAGATCTCAATGGTTCGGACATTTTGCTCCTCAGCGTCGTGTTTTCAAAAGGCTAGCCATTTCTTTGGCCCAAGCCTAGGCAGACCGCCAGCAAAACCTTGGATTTATCAGGGCGGCGTCAAGTCTCGAGGCGCGGGATGCGAAACAACAGGAACAACGAGCTTCCTGCAGGCAATGTCTCGCCACTCCCTTTAACTACCGGATAATGTTGCTTAATGGCGCCTTACTGTTTCGTTTATTTTTTGCTACGCGATTAGATCGGATTTTTCTGCCGTTGTTTCCGGGCGGTCAAACTCTCTCTGTCATAGTCGTCTCAACCGGGGAGACGACGGGAATGAACAAAAAGACTATTTTGCTTGGGGCAGCAACGCTGCTTTGCACGATTACAGCGGCCTTGGCGGAGCCGGGCATGACCACTGGCGATGCGATGAAGACCGGGGCGCGGACGTCGCAGCCGATCGGCCATTATGAGTTCTGCCAGACCAACAAGGCCGAATGCAACGTTCGGTCCCGCGATGACAGGCCTGTCGCGCTGACGCCTCGCCTCTGGCAGACGCTGGTTCAGGTAAATCGCCGCGTGAACGCCGACATAACGCCGGAAACGGATCTCGATATCTGGGGCAAGGCCGAAGTCTGGTCATACCCGACCACGGCCGGCGACTGCGAGGATTATGTTCTCCTGAAGCGCCAATTATTGAACGCGGCGGGAATTCCGCTCGCCAACCTGCTGATCACCGTTGTTCGGCAGATGAATGGTGAGGGCCACGCGGTGCTTACCGTGCGGACCGACCACGGCGACTACATTCTGGACAATCTCGAAACGCGCATCAAGCTGTGGAGCCAGACCAATTACGACTATCTGAAACGTCAATCGACGCACAATTCCGGCGCCTGGGTTGCCGTCAATGACGATCGCCAGGTGCTCGTCGGCAGCATCGGGCAGTAACTCAGTCGGCCACCTTCAGCCCGGCGAGAAATCGCCTGCCGTTCTCGACATAATGGGCAGCAGAGGCACGAAGCTGTTCGATAGCCTTATCATCGAGCTGGCGCACGACCCGCGCGGGCGAGCCGACGATAAGGCTGTTATCGGGAAACTCCTTGCGCTCCGTGACCAGCGCGCCTGCCCCCACCAGCGAGTTTCGGCCGATCCTGGCGCCGTTCAGGACGATGGCGCCTATGCCGATCAGCGAGTTCTCGCCGATCCGGCAACCGTGCAGCATGGCGCGATGTCCAATAGTACAGCCGGCGCCGACCGTCAGCGGGTAGCCCATGTCGGTGTGCATCACCACATGTTCCTGGACATTCGTGTCCTGGCCTATGCTGATCAGCTCATTGTCGCCGCGCAGGATGGCCCCGAACCAGATACCGACATTGCGCCCGAGGGCGACTTTTCCGATCAGGCTCGCATCGGGCGCAATCCAGTTGGAAGCGCGGTCGTCGAAGCGGGGCACATCGTCACCAAGTCCATAGACGGTCATCTCGATCCACCCTGCCTGTCAGAAAATGCTGGTTCAAAGATCCATGTCGAGGATGGCCATCGAGAAATTATAGGACAATTCGCCCTCGTCCTCATCCTTGTAGATCAACCCCAAAAACTCGTCGCCCAGGTAGAGCTCGGCTGAATCGTCCTTGCGGGGACGAGCCTTGACGGTCAGTTCCGTGTTTCTGAACGTGCGCTTGAAATAGCTGTCGAGTTTTTTGAGTTCTTCGGGTTTCACCTAATTCTCCTGTGTTGGGCGGCGGTGGTCCGGCTTGTGACATGCCGCCGCCTGCCATGTAAAGAGCAACAACAACAGTTGCTTCGGCGCTTAATCCAGATCGACGATAAGCTGATCCATCGCCCGCGACGGCTCCGCGCAGCCCGTTTCACCCACGATCCGCGCAGGTACGCCCGCCACTGTCACATTGTGCGGAACGGGTTTCAGTACCACCGAGCCCGACGCAACTTTCGAGCAATGACCGATCTCGATGTTGCCGAGAATGCTGGCGCCGGCGCCGATCAGCACGCCATTGCGAATCTTGGGATGACGATCACCCGTCTCCTTGCCGGTCCCGCCCAGGGTTACGCCCTGCAGGATCGAGACATTGTCCTCGATGACGGCGGTCATGCCGACAACGATACCCGTGGCATGGTCGAAGAAGACGCCCTGGCCCATCGGAACCGCGGGGTGGATATCGGTCTGGAATACCGAAGACGACCGGCTCTGCAGATAAAGCGCCAGATCCCGGCGTCGTTCATGCCACAGCCAATGCGCAAGCCGATGCGTCTGGATCGCCTGGAACCCCTTGAAATACAGCACCGGCTCGATGAACCGGTCGCAGGCAGGATCGCGATCATAGACAGCCTGTATATCGACGCGGAGCACCTGCGACCATTGCGGGTTGGCATCGAGCATGGCGGTGAAGCTCTGGCGCAGCAGTTCGGACTCCACATCGGGATGGTCGAGGCGCTGGGCAATCCGGTGTATGACGGCGTGTTCGAGCGACTGATGGTTGAGAATCGTCGCGTAGAGGAATGTCGACAGCAAAGGCTCGTGACTGATCGCCTCTTCCGCTTCCGCGCGGATTGCGTGCCAGATCGGATCAATCTTCTTCAAGGGTCCGGTATTCTTGGCTGTGACGCTTGCTGACATATTCACGCTCCAGGCAGGTGCAGATTGTTCTGTCACGAATTATAGGACAAAGACCGCGCTTTTACATCTCCCTTTCATGCGGATGCAAGAGCGGAGTAATGACGCACCGGACTGTTCCATTGATCAACGCCGCGCGGACGGTGCGGTTCCGCGCCCAATCACAGCGGATGTTGCTTCAGGAAATCCACCGCCGCCTGCTTGAACACCTTGTCACCGACCGCGAGCATATGATCGCGGTTCGGTATGTCCAGGGCCTGGCCATTGGGCATCAGCGCGGCCAGTCGTTGAGGACTTCCGCCGATATCATCCCTGGTCCCGACGGCGACCAGGGCAGGCTGAGTGATCCGGCCCATATTCTCTGCGCTGATTTCCTCTTTCGACGTGATGACGCAGGCAGCAAGGGCGATGCGGTCGCTCTTGGTCTTGTCGGCAAAGTTGCGGAACATCTTGCCCCGCGGATGGGTGACGCTCTCGGCATCCTCCGCCATCAGTGCCTCGGCGATGGGCGTCCAGTCGCCCGCTCCCTCGACCATGCCGATTCCGAGCCCGCCAAAGATGACATCATGAACCATCTCCGGGTGGTTGAGCGCCAGAAATGCCGTGATGCGCGCCCCCATGGAGTAGCCCATGACATGCGCCTTGCCGATGTCGAGATGTCGGAGCAGCGCAGCGGCATCGCCCGCCATCAGGGTTGGCGTATAAAGCGCCTTGTCGTGCGGCTTATCGGAGGCGCCATGACCGCGATTATCGATCGCAATTGCGCGATAACCCGCTGCGGTCAGTGTCGGTATCCATCCCGGCTGCACCCAATTATAGAAGGACGAGGAGGCGAAGCCGTGGATCAGCAATATCGGCTCGCCCGACCCTTCGTCGACATAGGCAAGTTTCAGCCCGTCATTCTCGAAATGTTTCATGTTCCTGTCCGTCAGCCACCATCGGATTTGATCGATGGATGGCGCACCTTGTCTCCTACCGCAATTCCAAGACGTCGCACCGTGCCGGCTTTCACTTCCACGGTATAACTGGCCGGTCCGTCCGAGGCTATGATATCGCGCGAAAATGGCACCGCGTTCTGGCGGATGGTCGTGATGCGCCCCTTCTCATCCAGGAACAGCATGTCGAGCGCCGAGGGAGTGTTCTCCATCCACATCGTCACCTGTCTCGCCTGATCGAACACGAACAGCATGGCGCTATTGTCTTTAAGATCGGTACGGAACATCAGGCCGCGCTGCCGCTCCGTATCGTCATCGGCAATCTCGACAGCGAAGGGCACGTCGCCCTTGCTGGTATTTATGATCAATGGCCGGGAATCCACCGGCAGGTGCATCGGCGTCTGATCGAGCGCAAAGGCAGCCGGAATAGAAAGGATAACGGCAAGGACGACGCAGAGCGCCTTGATAAGGCTCATCGCTGGCATCAATGCGACGACGGCAGCTGCGTGCCTATGTCGGGATGAATTTCGGAGGCCATGAGGCCCTTCTCGCCATGGCCGAAACGGATCAGCACCACCTGGCCGGGGCGAAGCTCGGTCAAGCCGAAATGGCGCAGCGTCTCCATATGGATGAAGATGTCTTCCGTGCCCTCGCCGCGTGTGAGAAATCCGAATCCCTTGGTTCTGTTGAACCATTTGACCAGGACGCGCTCCAGACCACTTGAAGGCGTAACGGTGACATGGGTGCGAACCGGCGCCATTTCGGTCGGATGAACGGCCGTCGAATTGTCCATGGATTTCACATGGAAGCACTGCATGCCACGGTCGCCCTGACGCGCCTCGCAGACCACCCGCGCACCTTCGAGCGCGGTCTGATAGCCATCCCTGCGCAGGCAGGTGACGTGAAGCAGGATGTCCGGCAGCTCGGAATTGTCCGGAATAATGAAGCCGTAGCCCTTCGCGACGTCGAACCATTTGATGGCGCCGGAAACCTCGATGAGCTCGAGATTCTCACCGGGATTTTCATCGTGGGGGGATTGCTGGGCTGATACTGGCCGGTCCGACATTAAACTGAGCCCCTCCTCTCCTGCGCGCGAACAACTGATTCTCTGCCTAAAGAATAACACCCGTCCACGCCCGTTGAGCAAGTATCATATGAGTTTTTTCTGAAAGTCGAGGGCGAATCGGCTGTTTATCCTCAACCAAGTACAACCTAGCTTAATCCCATATTTGTGAGGCTAGTCATTAAGTGCTAGCAATTGCGTCGTGCGCAGATCGGATACTGATACTGTGCCTTATCAATCTCGATAAACCCAAAGGCAAAAGATGCGTTATCTTCATACAATGGTCCGTGTCCGCGATGTCGATGAATCGCTGGACTTTTACTGCAACAAGCTTGGGCTGAAGGAAGTTCGCCGCACGGAAAACGAAAAGGGCCGCTTCACGCTGATCTTCCTTGCTGCATCCGAAGATGAAGGGCGCTCGGCCGCCGAGCGCGCTCCCGAACTCGAACTCACCTATAATTGGGATCCTGAAGAATATTCCGGCGGACGCAATTTCGGCCATCTCGCCTATGTCGTCGATAACATATACGAGACCTGCCAGAAACTGTCCGACCAGGGCGTGGTGATCAACCGCCCGCCGCGCGACGGCAATATGGCGTTCGTGCGCTCGCCCGACGGCATTTCGATCGAACTGTTGCAGAAGGGCCCGGCGCTGCCACCACAGGAGCCATGGCTTTCCATGCCCAATACCGGCAACTGGTAATTGCCAAAAGAAGCGTGGGCAAACCATCCGTTCGCGCTTCGCACTTCCGGCTTCCAAGCAGGCATCTCTCCTGTTATCAGGAATGACCAATCGGGAGGGATGCCATGAAAGACGTGCTGATCGAGCTTGAACGCCGCCGCAACATTGCCCGCGAGGGTGGTGGTGCCGCGCGGATAGAAGCACAGCACAAGCGCGGCAAGCTGACGGCGCGCGAACGCATCGACATTTTCCTCGACCATGGCTCGTTCGAGGAATTCGACATGTTCGTCGAACATCGCTCCACCGATTTCGGCATGGAAGCGACGAAATATGCCGGCGACGGCGTGGTCACCGGCTGGGGAACGATCAATGGCCGCACGGTCTTCGTCTTCGCCAAGGATTTTACCGTGTTCGGCGGCTCGCTCTCCGAGGCCCATGCGGAAAAGGTGCAGAAAATCCAGGATATGGCGCTCAGAAACCGCGCGCCTGTCATTGGCCTCTACGATGCTGGCGGCGCGCGCATCCAGGAAGGCGTCGCTGCGCTTGGCGGATATGCCGAGATATTCCAGCGTAACGTTCTCGCCTCGGGCGTCATACCGCAAATATCGGTGATCATGGGGCCATGCGCCGGCGGCGATGTCTACTCGCCCGCCATGACGGATTTCATCTTCATGGTGCGCGACACGTCCTACATGTTCGTCACCGGGCCCGATGTCGTCAAAACGGTTACAAATGAAACCGTCACCTCGGAGCAGCTCGGCGGCGCGTCGATCCACACCACGAAATCGTCCATCGCCGATGGCGCCTACGACAATGATGTCGCGGCGCTGCTGCAGATGCGGCGGCTGATCGACTTTCTTCCTTCCTCCAACACCGCCGACGGTCCGGAGCTTGAATGCTATCAGCCCGTCGATGAGCTGGACTATTCACTGGACAGGCTCGTCCCCGACAATGCCAACAAGCCCTATGACATCAAGGAACTCATTCGTAAAACGGTGGATGAGGCTGATTTCTTTGAAATCCAGGAGAACTTCGCCCGGAATATCGTTATCGGCTTCGGCAGGGTCGAGGGACGGACCGTCGGCGTCGTCGGCAACCAGCCGATGGTTCTCGCCGGCGTCCTCGACAGCGATGCCTCGCGCAAGGCGGCGCGGTTCGTTCGCTTCTGCGATTGTTTCAACATTCCGATCATTACATTCGTCGATGTTCCGGGCTTCCTGCCCGGCACGGCGCAGGAATATGGCGGCCTGATCAAGCATGGCGCGAAGCTGCTATTCGCCTATGCCGAGGCGACCGTGCCGAAAATCACGATCATCACCCGCAAGGCCTATGGCGGCGCCTATGACGTCATGGCGTCAAAGCATCTGCGCGGCGATATCAACTATGCCTGGCCTTCTGCCCAGATCGCGGTCATGGGGGCCAAGGGCGCGGTCGAAATCATCTATCGCAAGGACATAGGCGATGCGGAGAAGATCGCAGCCCATACCAAGCGCTATGAGGACCGTTTCCTGTCGCCATTCGTTGCCGCCGAGCGTGGCTATATCGATGAGGTGATCATGCCGCATTCCACGCGCAAACGGGTATCAAGGGCGCTGCGGATGCTGCGAAACAAGGATCTCGAAAATCCCTGGAAGAAACACGACAATATCCCGCTCTGAGTAACGGGATATTGTTTCAAAACTGTTTTGAAGATTATCGGCGGAAGCTGAAGCCGCCGTTCGAATCCCGCAGGATTTGAGAAATGGTTCGCGTGTCGCAAGGCTGATTGGTGCTGGACGCTGCCTTTACAATTGACGGGACAACCTTCGCAGCTGAAACCAGCGCAAGAACATTGGCGCCTTTTACTGGCGATACGTCATTTTTTACTGCAACCATTCTTTTTTAGCCTCCAAAAAATCTACTCACCGGTTAGGGAGTATTTTTTGACCAATGGAACTTATACTTGTTTAACCGTTCATTTACAGAAGCTAAACCGATTAAACAAATCACTATTTGTATCCATTTTTGACTTCTATTTGATCCAGCGAAGCCTCAGGGCGGAATTCGCCCTCTGTTCTGAATACGCCCTCAATATAGTGGGACAATGATGAACGCTCGCTGAACGCTTTCAAGCGCGGCCATTTCAAGCCAGGGCGTTATCAGGAACGATCGGAAGACAGCAGGAATCGGAGCGCTGAACGATCGCATCCGGCCGCCTGCAGCAGCGAAGCACCGGCCACCGATGAGCCAAACTGCCACGTGGATTGAATGCCGGTTCGACTGGCTCGACGAGCGCTGGCCTCAGGTGCTTTTGACGCCGACCTTGCTCTGGATCTCTTCCGACGTCTCCTTGACGAAGAAGGTCAGGCCGGCGGTGATGGTAACGATATGGGTGCCGGTGCCGTAGGGATTGAACGACACCACATGGTCGAAGTTCAATGTGATGTGATCGCCATTAACGTCCGTCAGCTTGATCCACATAGCCACACCTCCCAGTTTGACAAAGCGCAATTGCGTCCTGTCAAGGGAAGCAGCATTCGCCCGGGAAAGCAATCGATTACGGGCGGTTGGCGAAACATTCTCATGAACGCCCCGCATGGTAGTCCGAGCCGGATATGCCTGTATCAGGCCGCCTGCCCCGCCGCCCATCCTGACGACCAGGCCCACTGGAAATTATAGCCGCCGAGCCAGCCCGTGACATCGACCACCTCGCCGATGAAATAGAGGCCCTTGCGGCTCCTCACCTCCATCGTCTTCTGGTCCAGCTGGTCGGTGTTCACACCGCCAAGCGTGACCTCTGCGGTGCGGTAGCCTTCCGATCCGGCCGGCTTCACCTGCCAGCGGTGAACGGCGCTGGCTACAAGCATGAGTTGCTTGTCCGGCAGATCGGCCAGCGCCTTGTCCGGGACGCTCGTCTCGGCGATGTGTTGTGCCAATCGTTTCGGGAGATGATCGCCAAGCACTGTCTGGACGGCCTGCTTGCCATTGCGGCCGCGCGCGGTCTTCAGGATCGTGAAAACGTCCCTTCCGGGCAGCAGATCGACCGAAACGACGTCGCCCTCGCGCCAGTAGGACGAGATTTGCAGGATTGCCGGCCCGCTCAATCCGCGATGCGTGAAGAGCATCGCCTCCGAGAAGGTCGTGCTGCCATGTGTCACCGTCGCATCGACCCCGATCCCGGATAGTGGTTTAAGGGCCGCCAAGGTCTGGTCATTGAACGTCAGCGGCACCAGTGCCGGCCGGGTTTCGGTGACCTTCAGCCCGAATTGCCCGGCGATCTCATAGCCGAACCCAGTGGCGCCCATCTTGGGGATCGACTTGCCGCCACAGGCGATCACCAATGAACGGCATCTTACGCTCTGGCTTTCGAGTTCGACGCGGTAGCCTTCGCCGTCCTGGTGGATGGCGCGAACCGCGATCCCGAGCCGCATCTCGACACCAGCGCCGCGCATCTCATCGACCAGCATGTTGATGATCTGCCTGGCCGATCCATCGCAGAAGAGCTGGCCCAAGGTCTTTTCGTGCCAGGCTATGCCGTGACGATCGACGAGCGCGATAAAGTCGCGCTGGGTGTAGCGTCGGAGCGCGGATATGCAGAAATGCGGATTGCTTCCGAGGTAATTTGCGGGAGCCGCGTGCAGATTGGTGAAATTGCAGCGTCCACCGCCGGATATGCGAATTTTCTCGCCGGGCGCCGACGCATGATCGATGATGAAAACCGATCGGCCGCGTCTGCCCGCCTCGATGGCACACATCATGCCAGCGGCCCCGGCGCCGATTATGAGGACGTCGACATTGTTCCTCATGGCGATGGCAGGATGCTGTCGATCCGCCCCGTCAGCCGATAGGCGAGAAGGCCGGCCCACTCCCGCCCCGCGAGGGTAAGATTCTGCAGCGAGTCGTAGACATTGTCCTGCGCCAGCCCCAGTGTTTCGGCGCCGGAGGTTCGATAATCCGCCGGCCAGGCGGTGACCTCGAATCCTGCCTTGCGAAAAAGCCCCATCGAGCGCGGCATGTGAAACGCCGAGGTAACCAGCAGCCATACCTCGCCCGGTTTCACCGCCATCATTTCCTTGGTGAACAGCGCGTTCTCATAGGTATTGCGCGACTTGTTCTCCATGATGAGCCGGTCCGATGCTACGCCGAGTGCATTGAGCAGCCTTGGCGCGGTATCGCCGTCGGCTTCGCCGTCCAGCACCAGATTGCCGCTTCCGCCGGTCACCACCACCTTGGCCGACGGATAGCGCGCGGCAAGTATCGCTGCCTCCACGAAGCGGTCGCCGCTCGCATTCAGTTCATAGCCGCCGCGTACGAGGTTGATGCCGCCCTCGAAGCCGCCGCCGAGAATGATGATCCCATCGACCTTCGCCGGCGCATCGATCGGCCGCGGAAACCGCGCTTCCAGGGGATGCAGCAAGAGAGCGCCGACGGTCGTCCAGCCGCCCGTGCCGAGGACCAGAAAGGCCAAGGCGACGCTGATAAAAGCCAGCCGGCGCCGCGCGAAACCAAGTAACAACAAGCCTGCGGCCATCAGGATAAGGGCGAGATTCAGTGGCTGGGCGAGGAACCAGAAGATCTTTGAGAGAAAAAAGAACATCCTAGACCGGTTCCGCGATCATGCTGACCTTTTCGATCTCGCGCTCGAGGCTTGTCGACCATTCCAGCTTCTGCTCGACGATCACAAAGCCCTCCCGCTGGTAAAGCGCGATGCCTCGCCGGTTCCGGGCATGCGTGCTGATACGGGCCTGACGATGGCCTGCTGCGCGAATTTCCGCCTTGAGCGCGCGCAGGAGCAGCGTTCCCGTACCAAGCCCATGCAGGGCGGGTTCGACCCAAAGGTCGGAAATATACTCATTCCGCGTTTCGCGCGCACCCCAGCCCGCCAGTCCCTGCTCCGTCTCGGCAACGAGCACCGTCTCGTAATATTCTCGGGCGAAACCGGCGAATGCCTTCTCCACATGCGTGCGCATTCCTGGCCGCTCCTCCTCAAACGAGAAAATGCTCGATGCCCAGGCACGCGATCCAATAGCGGCGATCTGCGCTATGTCCGCTTCGGCCGCTTTTCTGATCACCACCATTTCGTCGGAGTGAACCTGCCGGCAGCCTGTTCGATGATGTGGGCCGTCTGGAACAATGTTTCCTCGTCGAAAGGCCGGCCGATCAGCTGGAGGCCAAGCGGCAGGCCCTTGGCATCGAGACCGGCCGGAACGGCTATGCCCGGCAATCCCGCCATGTTCACCGTCACGGTGAAAATATCGTTCAGGTACATCTTCACCGGATCGGAAGCGAGTTCCTGATCGGCGATGCCAAAGGCGGCGGAAGGTGTCGCAGGGGTCAGGATCGCATCGACGCTGGCGTGGAACACGTCCTCGAAATCCTTCTTTATCAGCGTGCGCACCTTCTGGGCCTGAAGGTAATAGGCATCGTAATAACCGGCGGAGAGGACGTAGGTGCCGATCATGATGCGGCGCTTTACCTCGTCGCCGAAGCCTGCGGCACGGGTCTTTTCGTACATGTCGACAATGTCGCGCCCCTGCACGCGCAGGCCGTAGCGCACGCCGTCATAGCGGGCCAGGTTCGACGAAGCTTCCGCCGGAGCAACGATATAATAGGCGGGCAAGGCATATTTGGTGTGCGGCAGCGAGATATCGACGATCGAGGCGCCTGCGTCCCTCAGCCATTCGATGCCCTGCTGCCAGAGTTTTTCGATCTCTTCCGGCATGCCTTCGACGCGGTATTCCCTCGGAATGCCGATCTTAATTCCGGAAAGCGGCCTGCCGATGGCGGCTTCATAGTCCGGTACGGCGATATCGACCGACGTCGTGTCCTTGCCATCGACCGACGCCATCGATTTCAGCAGAATAGCGGCGTCGCGCACATCGCGGGCGATGGGACCAGCCTGATCGAGCGACGATGCGAAGGCAACGATGCCCCAGCGCGAGCAGCGGCCATAGGTAGGCTTGATGCCGACAGTGCCGGTAAAGGCGGCTGGCTGGCGAATGGAGCCCCCCGTATCCGTCGCGGTGGCGCCGGCGCAAAGGCGGGCGGCGACGGCCGCGGCCGATCCGCCGGACGATCCGCCCGGCACGAGATCGGCATTGGAGCCGCGGGCACGCCAGGGGTTCTTCACTGGACCGTAGTACGAGGACTCGTTGGAGGAGCCCATTGCGAACTCGTCCATGTTGAGCTTGCCGAGCATGACTGCGCCATCGGCCCAGAGATTGGCAGTCACCGTCGACTCGTAATGTGGTTCGAAGCCGTCGAGAATATGCGAACAGGCCTGGGTATGCACGCCTTCGGTACCGAAAAGGTCCTTGATGCCGAGGGGAATGCCTTCCAGCGCGCCGCCCTTGCCCTCTGTCAACCGGGCATCGGATGCCTTGGCCATTTCCAGAGCCTTCTCCGGCGTCGTCACGACATAGGCATTCAGCGCCGCGTTCGCTTCATCGATCACCTTGATATAGGCTTCGGTCAGCTCAACGGCGGTGATCGCCTTGGCTTTCAGCTGCTCGCGCGCCTCGGCTATGGTGAGAGCGGTCAGATCGGTCATATCAAGTCCTTACTGTGCCGGCGCCAGGGCCAGCCATCTTTCAAAAAATGCACTATGTTCAGAATCCGGGTAATCCAGCACGACGCCGCAGCGGGTGAAACCCGAATTCTCATAAAGGCGATGCGCCGGAGCGAAGCCCGGTCCGGTTCCCGTCTCGAGCAACAGGCGGTCTATCTTCTGCTTCTTCGCTGCTTCGACGATGGCGAGCAGCAGGGCGGAACCCACCCGTTGACCGCGGACCTGCGGGAGGGTGAACATCCGTTTTACTTCGCCGATGCCGCCGCCATGCGTCTTCAAAGCGCCGCAGCCGACGGCCGCGCCCGTGTCGTCACGGGCGACGAAAACGGTCGTTTCGGCGTTCGCCATCTCCTCGACGGTCATCTTGAACTGAAACTCGACGGGCGAAAGCGGCAGAAGGTGATCGTTCAGCGCATCGACCAGGGCGCGCACGTCTGCCTGTAGCGGAGTTTCGACAGCGATCGTTATTGCCATCGCCTATTCCACCACCTTTGGGACGATGAAGAAGTTTTCCTCCGACATGGGCGCATTGGCGATGATGTCGTCGACCTTGCCGCCGTCATTCACGACGTCGCTGCGCTTCTTCATGACGATCGGCGTGACCGACGTCATGGGCTCAACCCCGTCGACATCGACTTCGCGCAACTGCTCCACAAAACCAAGGATGGCATTGAGCTGGCCGGTCATGCGCTCGGCCTCGTCTTCCTTGACTTCGATACGCGCAAGCCGCGCCACGCGTTTGACGGTTGAAATATCGACTGACATGCGAGTTCCTGAATTCCTGATGGATTACCAGTGCTATAGTGTCCGCCGAGCGCGAGCGCAACGGACAAGAGGCGATGCACTTCAATATCGAGCCGATGCGGCAGCTTCAAGCGGCCATGTCTAGGCCGTGAACGCCTCGCCGGTCTTCGCTACGACGACTTCGCTCGTTCCGCCCTCCATTCCCGCGACGAACTTCTCCGCGGTCTGGTCGATGATCGGAAAGGAGCCGTAATGGCAGGGCACGACTTTCGAGAACTTGAAATAGCGCCGCGACGCCAGTGCTGCGACAGCGCCTCCCATGGTGAACCGGTCGCCGATCGGCACGATGCCGATGTCGGGCTGATGCAATTCCTGGATCAGCGCCATGTCCGAGAAAATGTCGGTATCGCCCATGTGGTAGAGCGTGGGTTCGTCATCGAAGTGCAGCACGATGCCATTTGCCGAACCGAGCGAATGGGAAACGCCGTCTTCCGTCAGCTGGGCCGAAGAATGAAGCGCGTTGACATAGGTGACGCTGAAACCATCATAGGAAACGGTGCCGCCGGTGTTCGTCGAATCGGTCCGCTGCACTCCCTTGGAACCCAGCCAGGCGGCAAGATCGGCATTTGCCGTTACCAGGGCGCCCGTATCCTTCGACAATTGCACCGTATCGCCGACATGATCCCCATGTCCGTGCGTGAGAACGATATGGTTCACGCCCTTCGCGGCTTCCTGCAGATCGACGCCCTTGGCGCCCGGATTGCCGGTGAAGAACGGGTCGATGAGGATGATGTTTCGGGCGGTTTCGATGCGGAATCCGGAATGACCGAGCCAGGTGATCTTCATGGTTTGGCTTGCCTCCATTCATGAGTTGGCGCTCGCATTTGGCGTGCAATAGGGGTATCAGCCAATTAGAAACATCTATCAAGACCGATGCAATGGCAGGACTGGCCTTACCTTGACTATTTTGACGATCGAGCAATTGGAAAGCACTCTCGCGCCGGGCAGGACGCTGGCGGGACTGGACCTCGGCACGAAGACCATCGGCATCGCGATTTCCGACCGCGGCCTCTCCTTCGCCAATCCGCGCCCGGTGCTGCGGCGGCGAAAATTCACGCTCGATGCCCAGGATCTGCTGAAGCTGCTGGCGGCCGAGAATGCCGGCGCGATCATCATAGGCCTGCCTGTCAACATGGATGGCAGCGCGGGTCCGCGCGTGCAGGCGACGCGGGCATTCGTGCGCAATATGGAACCGCTGACCGACCTCCCATTCGTCTATTGGGACGAGCGCCTGTCGACTGTCGCTGCGGAACGCGCCCTCATCGGCATGGACGTATCAAGACAGAAGCGTGCGGAGCGAATAGATTCGGCTGCCGCGGCCTTCATTCTTCAAGGCGCGCTCGACCGCCTGAACATGCTGCGTCAAGCGGCGGAAGCGGATGACAATTTCTTGTAGGCAGCGCGTTCGGCACGCCATGCCTTGTAGCGATTGAAGATCTGGCGCCTGCGCCGGATGGCGATCAGACCCAACACCAGAGCGGTATCGACAACGCAGGCGCGCGCCACCAAGGGCGGGATCGTCTCCGGCTGGATGCCCAGTATTCCCCCATAGATAGCGAACACCTTTTCGTGCATCTCGCGGCTGAAGAAATACGTGCCCATGCTGAGATCGTAATAGGAAAGGAAGTACCATCCCCAGAGGAATCCGATGGGTCCGGCCCAGAAGATCAGAAAACCGCGCATTCCCCACTCCTCGATACTGCAACTTCCGCCGCCCGTAACCCACGGATTTTTATGGTGTCTTTCGAGCCACAGTGATATCGCTTAAGATGCTAACCGCAACGTAAACCATTTATTAAGGTTAATTTAAGAAAATTTAATTCAAATTGAACGGATTAGCGAGTGGCTGTCTGGCCCCGGCGCGGAATAATTTGTGCCGATCCACGCCTTTCCTGACAAAGATGGCTTCCAGGCGCGCAAAAATGGCGACTGAACCCGATACGCGGCGGCGTCAGTTGCCGGGATAGAGGGAGTTCACGATGCTCTGGGCGTTGTGGCGGGCATCCAGCATGCCGTAGGTGGTGCGCCACTGCCCTCCGAGCCGGGTTTCTATGAATGCGTCGGCAATATCTTCGGAGTGAAGATAGCGCAATTCGGCGCCCGCGGCGGCGAGTGCCAATTGCTCCGTCAGTATACGGGCCGCACCCTCGTCATTGTCGGCAACACGCATGGCAGCGCGCAGGACCTCGACGGTGCCCTGCCCGCCTCGTCCAAGATTGGTGCCGATCCAGTTGAGCACATCATCGAACAATTGCGGCCCGCGCTTGAGAACGCGCAATACGTCAAGCGCCATGACATTGCCGGACCCTTCCCAGATCGCATTCACCGGCGCCTCACGATAATAGCGGGCGAGATTGCCCTCTTCGATGTAGCCATTGCCGCCGAGACACTCCATCGCCTCGTACAGCATGGCCGGAGCAATCTTCGCCACCCAATATTTGACGACGGGGGTCATGACCCGCGCGAAGGCCGCTTCGCCGCGATCGCGGGCGGCATTGTCGAAAGCCCGGGCGAGGCGCAGCGACAGCGCGGTCGCAGCCGCCACATCAAGCGCCATGTCCGCGAGAACGCGCAGCATCAGCGGCTTGTCGATCAGCGGCCCGCCAAAGGCCGAACGGTGGCGGGCATGGTGAACCGCCTCGGCCAGCCCGGCTCGCATCAATCCAGCGGAAGCGACCGAGCAATCGAGCCGCGTCAATGTGACCATGTCGATGATCGTCTTGACGCCTTCGCCGGGATTGCCGACCAATTGCGCCAGCGCATTGTCGAATTCCACCTCGGAGGACGCGTTGGAGCGGTTGCCGAGCTTGTCCTTGAGCCGCTGGAAGCGAAAGCCGTTGGAGCTGCCATCGGGCAGAATGCGCGGCATCAGGAAACAGGACAGCCCTTCCCGAGCCTGCGCCAATACAAGGAACGCATCGGACATGGGTGCCGACATGAACCATTTATGGCCGGTCAAGCGATGGAAACCGCTTCCCGCCGGCTCCGCCCGCGTCGTATTGGCGTGGACGTCGGTGCCGCCCTGCTTTTCCGTCATCCCCATTCCGAGCGTCAGGCCCTGCTTCTTCGCCGGCGGCTTGTTGCTGGAATCATATTTCCTCGGCAGAATCAGCGGCGACCATTCCCGGTAAAGATTGGGAGCAGCCATCAGCGGGGCAAGCGAGGCGCTCGTCATCGTCAATGGGCACAAATGGCCGCATTCGAGCTGCGCCGTCAGGTAGAAGCGCGCCGCCCGGGCCTGGTGCCGGAGCCCTGCTTCGTCCTTTGTCTCCTCCCATGCCGACGAGTGGAGGCCGAGCGAAACCGAACGGCGCATCAGCGCGTGATAGGCGGGGTGATAATCCACCACGTCCAGCCGGTTTCCCTGCCGATCATGGGTTCTGAGCTTCGGTGTTTCCGTATTGGCGAGCCGGGCAAGATCGGCGGCATCGCCGGAAAGCACAAACCTGCCGCACTGCTCCAGCTCTTTGCGCGTCGCCTGCGGAAAGCGCTTAGTGATCTCCATCAAGAGCGGATCGATCAGATAGGCATTGAGCCCGGCCATCGAAGGCGTCTGGTTGAGTACGTCGTGCGTTTTCAAATGTGCATCCTGACTGATTTACCGGATCTCAGTGCCGATAATTGCCCGGCGGCGTCCGACGCCGGAACGTTCTCTCAAGGTTATAAAGGAAACTTCTGACAAGGGGTTAATCCATTCCTCCTAACATAGGCTTTATGCCCGGTTCGATGCAATTGCGCGGTCAGCGCCTGAATTGTCTAGACAAAACAAAGTGCCACTGCCTATCATGCCAGCAATCAAATCCACCAAAATAAACGGGGTTCAGCATGATCAGAAAATGGCACATTGCTTCGGCATTCGCGGCGCTCGTCGCCTTTACCACACCATCCGCGGCTGAGACGAAAGTCGCCGTCGGATTGTCCGGCTGGACCGGCTTCGGGCCGCTGACGCTCGCCAAGCAGGCCGGCATCTTCGAGAAGAATGGCCTCGACGTCACGCTCAACAAGATACCGCAGGCCAGCCGGCATCTGGCGCTGGCATCCGGCGACGTGCAATGCGCGGCGACAACGGTGGAGACCTGGATCGCCTGGAATGCCAATGGCGTTGCCACCAAGCAGATATTCCAGATGGACAAATCCTTCGGCGCCGATGGCATGGTGGTAAGGCCCGACATCGAGAAAGTCGCCGATCTGAAGGGCAAGACCGTCGCAGCATCGGCGCCGGGCACCTCGCCCTATTTCGCCCTCGCCTGGATCCTGAAGAAGAACGGCCTGACGTTGAAGGATGTCAAAGTCGTCAATCTTGAGCCTGGCCCGGCTGCGCAGGCTTTTGTCGCAGGGCAGAACGATGCCGCCATGACCTATGAGCCCTATCTCTCGACGGTGCGTTCCGCGCCCGACAAGGGCAAGATCATCGCCACGACCATCGACTACCCCATGGTAATGGACACGTTCGGCTGCACCAATGAATTCCTGGAGAAGAACCCGGAAGCCGCCAAGGCGCTTGCCGCGAGCTATTTCGAGGCGCTTGAATTGATCGCCGCCGATGAGAAGAAGGCCTATGAGACCATGGGCGCGGATGTGAAACAATCAGCCGAGAAGTTCGGCGAATCGGCCAAGCATCTGAAGTGGCAGGACAAGGCCGCCAACCAGAAATTCTTCGAAGGCGAGTTTACCAGCTTCTCCAATGAAGCTGCCGATCTGCTTCTCGAAATCGGCATCATCAAGCAGAAGCCCGACATTTCCGCGATCGTCGATACGAGCTTCATCAAGTAAGACCTCACGGGGGGCCGCCTTGCGGTGGTCTCCCGTTCAAATCCGGACATAATATGCCCCATCCTCTCCAACCGATCGGTTCGCGCGCCCGCACCCTGCTCGGTATATTGTTCTTCGTCCTGTTCGTCGGCGCCTGGTCGCTTGCAACTTTTGGCGGTTTCGTGTCGAGCACATTTCTCGCCGATCCGCTGACCATGCTGCGCGACGGCTGGTTTCTCCTGTTCGAGCAGAACTTCCTCTACGATATCGGCATGACGATCTGGCGTGTCGTCGGCGGCTTTCTCATCGCCGCAATCGTTGCGGTGCCGCTTGGAATAGCCATGGGCGCCTACAAGCCCATCGAAGCGCTGCTCGAACCATTCGTGTCATTTGCCCGCTACCTGCCCGCATCGGCCTTCGTGCCGCTGCTCATACTCTGGGCCGGCATCGGCGAAATGCAGAAGCTGCTGGTGATCTTCATCGGCGCGGTCTTCCAGATCGTCCTGATGGTCGCCGTCGCCGTCGGCAATACACGCCGCGATCTGGTCGAGGCCGCCTATACGCTCGGGGCCAATGATCGCGGCATCGTCAACCGCGTGCTGATACCCGCCAATGCACCTGACATAGCCGAGACGCTGCGGCTGGTTCTCGGCTGGGCCTGGACCTATGTGATCGTCGCCGAAATGATCGGCGCGTCCTCCGGCATCGGCTATATGATCATCAACAGCCAGGCACTGCTCGCCACCGGCCAGATCATTTTCGGCATCATCATCATCGGCATCATCGGGCTGATCTCCGACTTCCTGTTCAAATCGGTCAATCGCTGGCTCTTTGCCTGGAGGCTCGCATGAGCAGGCTCATCATAAAGGGCGTCAGCCGCGTCTTTCCGGGAAGCCATGGCGGGCAGCCGACGCAGGCGCTGCAACCGACGGACCTGACCGTCGAACACAATGATTTCGTCTCCATACTCGGTCCATCCGGCTGCGGAAAGTCGACGCTCCTGCGGATCATCGCCGGCCTCGACACCCCGACGACCGGCACCGTCACGCTGGACGGCACTGCGGTGCGTGGGCCAGGCGCGGATCGCGGCGTGGTCTTCCAGTCCTATACGCTGTTCCCATGGCTCACGGTGGAGCAGAATATCGGCTTCGGCCTGCGGGAGCGCGGCGTGCGCGACAGGGATCGGCGGGAAATCGTCGCCTCCTATATCGAAAAGGTTGGCCTCAAGGGTTTCGAGCATCACTGGCCCAAGCAATTGTCGGGCGGCATGCAGCAAAGAACCGCAATCGCCCGGGCATTGGCCAACGACCCGAAGATCCTGCTGCTGGACGAGCCGTTCGGCGCGCTCGACAACCAGACACGCGGATTGATGCAGGAATTGCTGCTGGGCATATGGGAACGCGAACAGAAGACCGTGATCTTCGTCACCCACGACATCGAGGAAGCGATCTTCATGGCATCCCATGTGGTCACCATGTCGGCACGGCCGGGGCGAGTGAAGTCGATAACGCCGGTGCCGCTGGCGCATCCGCGCCACTATACGATCAAGGCCAGCCCCGAATTTTCGCGGCTGCGCCTCGACCTCACCGAGGAAATCCGCACCGAAGCCATACTTGCGGCCGAGGTGCACTGACGGCAGGATGACGATCGGCGGATTTAGGTGGACATTGGCAGCACGCGCTTGCAGCATGGGGCCATGACGCTTATAGGGGAGACTTGATATGACATCAGAACCCGCCTCTCCCCTGTTTCCCCACCGCCATCTGCTTGGCATCAAGGGTCTTTCCGCGCAAGATATCGTTCAATTGCTTGATCTGGCAGACGGCGAAATTGCCGTTTCGCGCCAGTCCGAGAAGAAGAAGACGGTGCTGCGGGGGCGGACCCAGATCAATCTGTTCTTCGAAGCCTCGACCCGGACGCAATCATCCTTCGAGCTCGCCGGCAAACGGCTCGGAGCCGACGTCATGAACATGTCCGTCGGCAATTCATCCGTGAAGAAGGGCGAAACGCTGATCGATACGGCGATGACGCTCAATGCCATGCGGCCGGACGTGCTGGTGATCCGCCATTCTTCCGCCGGCGCGGCGGCATTGCTGGCGCAGAAGGTCGGATGTTCGGTGATCAATGCCGGCGATGGCGCCCATGAACACCCGACACAGGCGTTGCTCGACGCACTGACCATTCGGCGCGCCAAGGGCAAGGTCGAGCGGCTGATCGTCGCCATTTGCGGCGACGTCCTTCATTCGCGCGTGGCGAGGTCGAACATCATTCTTCTCAACGCTCTCGGCGCGCGGGTTCGCGTCGTGGCGCCGTCCACGCTGCTGCCATCGGGCATCGCGCAAATGGGCGCCGAGGTGCATCACGACATGCAGGAGGGGTTGAAGGACGCCGACGTCGTCATGATGCTGCGCCTGCAGCGCGAGCGCATGGCGGGATCCTTCGTTCCCTCGGTGCGCGAATATTTCCGTTATCACGGTCTCGACAGCGAAAAGCTGCGCTATGCCAAGCCGGATGCTCTTGTCATGCACCCGGGACCGATGAATCGCGGCGTCGAGATCTCGTCCGAGGTCGCCGACGGTTCGCAGAGCGCTATTCAGGAACAGGTCGAAATGGGCGTTGCCGTGCGCATGGCCGTGATGGAGGCGTTGCTCGATCTTCGCCGCAACCCTGCGGGAGTGGCCGGATGAGCGTCAAGGTTTTCACCAATGCCCGCATCGTCGATCCTTCCCGGGACATCGACGAGACCGGCACCATCATCATCGACGGCGGCCAGATCGTCGCCAGCGGCGCGGATGCGCGGAACCAGGGCACGCCGGAGGGGGCCGAAATCGTCGACTGCTCCGGCAAGACCATTCTTCCAGGCTTGGTAGACGCCCGCGTATTCATCGGCGAACCCGGTGCGGAACACCGCGAAACCATCGCCTCCGCAAGCCATGCCGCGGCGGCGGGCGGCGTGACCTCCGTCATCATGATGCCCGACACCGATCCCGTCATCGACAATGTGGCGCTGGTCGAATTCGTCAAGCGCACGGCGCGCGATACGGCCGTCATCAACGTCTATCCCGCTGCCGCCGCCACCCGTGGCCTGAAGGGCGAGGAAATGACCGAGATCGGCCTGCTGAAGGAGGCCGGCGCCGTCGCGATCTCCGAGGGCAAGCATTCGATCAACAATACGCAGCTCCTGCGGCGCGCCCTTACCTACGCCCGTGATTATGGCGTCGTGCTCTGCCAGGAGCCGCGCGATCCTCATCTCGGTGCCGATGGCGTGATGAACGAGGGGCTGTTCGCAAGCTGGCTCGGACTTTCCGGCACGCCGCGCGAGGCCGAGGTCATTCCGCTGGAACGCGACATGCGGCTCGCTGCGCTGACCAAGGGCGCCTACCACGCGGCCCAGATATCGACGTCCATGTCGGCCGACGTCATACGCCGAGGCAAGGAGCTCGGCTTGAACGTTACTTCAGCAAGCTCCATCAACCATTTGTCTTTGAACGAAAATGATGTCGGCGAGTTCCGGACGTTCTTCCGGCTGCAGCCGCCATTGCGGCTCGAGGAGGATCGGCTGGCAATGGTCGAAGCCCTGCGCGACGGTACGATCGACATCATCGTTTCCGCTCATGATCCGCAGGATGTCGATACGAAGCGGCTGCCCTTTGCCGATGCGGCGGCCGGTGCCATCGGGCTGGAGACCATGCTCGCGGCGGCGTTGCGCCTCTATCATAATGGCGACGTGCCCTTGCTGCGCATCATCGACGCCATGTCCACCGCCCCGGCGCGGATATTCGGCATAGAGGGTGGTTCGCTGCGCCCCGGCGCCAAGGCGGATATGACCATAGTCGATCTTGACGAACCATGGATTGTGACGGAAGAAGGATTGCGGTCGCGTTCCAAGAACACCTGCTTTGAAGGTGCGCGGTTCCAGGGCCGGGTTCTACAGACATTCGTTGCCGGGCAATCCGTGTTCAGCATCTAGCACTTTTGGCCATCGGGGGAATTTCCATGTTGGGATTGTTCAGCGACGAGAGCAACCGCATGCTTTTGCTGCTCGCGCTCCTGTTCGGCTATCTGCTCGGCTCGATCCCGTTCGGTCTCATCCTCACCCGCATCGCCGGCCTCGGCGATGTTCGCAGCATCGGTTCCGGCAATATCGGAGCCACCAACGTCCTGCGCACCGGCAACAAGAAGCTCGCCGCCGCGACATTGCTGCTGGACATGTTCAAGGGCACGGCGGCTGTGCTGATCGCCGGCCATTGGGGCGGTGACTACGCCCTTCTTGCCGGCCTTGGCGCCTTTCTCGGCCATATCTTTCCGATATGGCTGAAATTCAAGGGCGGAAAGGGCGTCGCCACCTATCTCGGCGTGTTGCTGGGCCTCTACTGGCCTGTCGCCTTGATCTTCGCGGCAGCGTGGCTGCTCGTCGCCTTCGTGACGCGCTACTCGTCGCTTGCCGCCCTCGTCGCGTCGGTCGTTGTTCCGGTCGCGCTCTATCTGATCGACCAAAAATCCATTTCACTATTGTTTTTCATCCTTACGATTATCGTTTTCATGAAGCATCGCGCCAATATTCGACGTCTTGTTTCCGGTACGGAAGGCAAGATCGGGGCGAAGGGATGAATGAAGCCAGGAAGGGCATCCGCCTTTCTGACATGCAACGACTGAACTGGCTGCGCCTCATCCGCAGCGAGAATGTCGGACCAGCCACATTTCGCGACCTGATCGCCCATTGCGGCACGGCCGCCGACGCCATCTCCATGTTGCCCGAACTGGTGCGGCGCGGCGGCGGCAAGCGGCAGATACGGGTCGCCAGCGTAGAACAAGTGGAGCGCGAACTCGCGCTCGCCGCTCGAATGGGCGCCTGTTTCACCTGCATCGGCGAGCCGGACTATCCGCTCTACCTCCGCCAGGCCGACAATCCGCCGCCCGTGGTGGCGATCAAGGGCGATCCGGCGGTTTTCCGGGCGCCTGCCGTGGCCATTGTCGGGGCCCGCAATGCCTCCATGGTGGGAATCAAGATCGCGCGCACTTTTGCCAGGGAGCTCGGCGAAGCCGGTTTCGCGGTCATATCCGGCCTCGCCCGCGGCATCGATACGGCCGCCCATCATGCAAGCATCGAGCATGGAACCGTGGCGGTCATGGCCGGCGGGCTCGACCATCCCTATCCGCCGGAGAATATCGAACTGTTTAACGCCATTCCTGCGCGCAACGGCGCGGTGATCAGCGAGATGCCGTTCGGCTGGGAACCGCGCGCCAGGGATTTCCCGCGGCGCAACCGCATCATCGCGGCACTTGCCCTCGGGCTGGTCGTGGTCGAGGCGGCTGAACGGTCCGGTTCATTGATCAGCGCCCGCCTCGCCTCGGAAATGGGCCGGCTGGTCTTCGCCGTGCCCGGCTCGCCTCTCGATCCGAGGGCGAAGGGGGCGAACCAGCTTTTGAAGAATGGAGCGATCGTGGCTACGGAGACCGCCGATATCATCGAAGCGGTCACGCCGCTCAGCGAGCGACCGCTGGTGGATCAAGCCGAGCTGCTGGCGCCGGCAGCGGATTTTGCGGTGGTGCCGCCGCCCGATGAAACCGACAGGGACAGGCTCATCACCCTCCTCGGCCCGGTCGCTGTGGATCTGGACGATCTGGTCCGCACGAGCGGGTTGCATCCTTCCGCCGTAATGTTGATTCTTCTGGAACTCGACCTCGCCGGACGCCTTGTACGGCACTCGGGAGGGCTAGTTTCTCTTTCTTATGGTTGAGTTGCGGTCTTCAAGATCCTTGCGCAACTCGTCACAACTTTCGATGTAGGCAATCTCGATAAGATAGGCCAACATCTCCTTTTGGCTGGCCCGTGCAATGGCGCGCAGCTCACCAAGTAATTGTTGAATATACCGGACATTGTCGATGGAATTTTTCTGGTTGACCGGGTCATTTCCCATAAATTGATCTCCAAATTAACTTGAATTAGAAAATTGTTCTTATATAAAGGCCATGCCGTGAAATTGGCATTTATCAAATCGTTTGTTTAAGCCGCTGTTTTTCAATGATATAAGGCAGCGTTTCCAGTTCGGGTCCAACCTCCCCCTTGATCTTGACTCGCAATTAAATACCATCAATTGCATATTACCTGCGAGCAACTGTAGGTTGTATTTAACGATTTTTCGCTTACAGACCTTGACGTGATGCCGTGGCCTGTTCATTTCACAGGGCTGTTTCGTAATGGAAGAAGTGCTTTTGCGCTGTGGCAAAGGCAGGAAAGTATAATCTCGTAATGAATGTCGTCGTCGTCGAATCGCCCGCCAAGGCCAAAACAATCAACAAATATCTGGGTTCCGGTTACAAGGTCCTGGCGTCGTTTGGGCATGTTCGGGATCTGCCGGCAAAGGATGGCTCGGTTCGTCCCGATGATGATTTTTCGATGTCCTGGGAGGTGGATTCCGCCTCGTCCAAGCGCCTTGGCGACATTGTAAAGGCGCTCAAGGACAGCGACGGCCTCATCCTCGCAACCGATCCGGATCGCGAGGGAGAAGCCATTTCCTGGCATGTTCTCGAGGTATTGCAGCAGAAGAAGGCGATCGGCAAGAAGCCGGTGCAGCGCGTCGTATTCAACGCCATCACCAAGGGCGCTGTGCTCGAGGCGATGTCGAATCCGCGCGATATCGATATGCCGCTGGTCGATGCCTATCTGGCGCGGCGGGCGCTCGACTATCTGTTCGGCTTCACGCTCTCGCCCGTTCTCTGGCGCAAGCTCCCCGGCGCACGTTCGGCCGGACGGGTGCAATCGGTGGCGCTGAGGCTCGTTTCCGACCGCGAGGCCGAGATCGAGCGGTTTGTCCGCGAGGAATATTGGACCGTCGCGGCCCTGCTCAAGACCTTGCGCAATGACAGTTTCACCGCCCGCCTCGTATCGGTGGACGGCAAGAAGCTGGCGAAGCTCGACATCAAGAACGCCGAACAGGCCGGCCAGATCAAGGCCATGCTTGACGGCGCTGCGTTCAAGGCGGCGAGCGTCGAGGCCAAGCCGACGAAGCGCAATCCCGGGCCGCCCTTCACCACCTCGACCTTGCAGCAGGCCGCATCCGGCCAGCTCGGTTTTTCGGCCTCGCGCACGATGCAGGTCGCGCAGCGGCTCTACGAGGGCATGGATCTTGGCGGCGAGACGGCAGGTCTCATCACCTATATGCGTACCGACGGCGTGCAGATGGCGCCTGAGGCGGTGCAGGCAGCCCGCCAGACGATAGGCAAGGTCTTCGGCGAGAAATACGTCCCGGAAAAGCCGCGCTACTACGCGACGAAGGCAAAGAACGCCCAGGAGGCGCACGAAGCCATTCGCCCGACGGACTTCAACCGTCATCCCAAGGATGTGCGCAAATTCCTCGATGCCGACCAGGCTCGACTTTATGAACTGATCTGGAAAAGGGCGATCGCCAGCCAGATGCAGGCCGCCGATATCGAGCGGACGACGGTCGAGATCGACGCTGTGAACGGCTCGCAGTCGGCGCAGCTTCGTGCAACGGGCTCGGTGGTGCGCTTTGACGGATTCCTCGGCGCCTATACGGACCATCGCGAAGAGGAAGACACGGACGAGGACGGCGCAAGGCTGCCGGAAATCCGCGCCGGCGAGAACCTTGCGCGCGAGAAGATCGATACGGAGCAGCATTCGACGGAGCCGCCTCCCCGCTATTCCGAAGCGACGCTGATCAAGAAGATGGAAGAGCTCGGCATCGGTCGCCCGTCGACCTATGCGGCGACGCTGGCGACGCTGCGCGACCGCGAATATGTCAGCATCGAAAAGCGCAAGCTCATTCCGGCGGCCAAGGGTCGCCTGGTCACGGCGTTTCTCGAAAACTTCTTCCCGCGCTATGTCGAATATGATTTCACGGCCGGACTGGAGGAAAAGCTCGACGAGATTTCCGACGGCAAGCTGAAATGGAAGGACGTCCTGCGCGATTTCTGGACGGATTTCTTCGGATCGGTCGATGGCATCAAGGAGCTGCGCGTCACGAATGTGCTGGACGCGCTCAATGAAAGTCTCGGGCCACTCGTATTTCCGCCGCGCGAAGATGGCGGCGATCCCCGCATATGCCAGGTCTGCGGCACCGGTACCCTGTCGCTGAAACTCGGCAAATACGGCGCCTTCGTCGGCTGCTCGAATTATCCGGACTGCAAGTTCACCCGCCAGCTCGGCGGTAGCGAGACGGCCAGTGAAAATGGCGGCAATGGCGACGAGCCGAAGGTTCTCGGCAAGGATCCCTATACCGACGAGGAGATCAGCGTCCGCAACGGCCGATTTGGTCCCTATGTCCAGCGCGGCGACGGCAAGGAAGCCAAGCGCGCCAGCCTGCCGAAAGGTTGGACCGTCGACGGCATGGATCATGAAAAGGCGCTGGCATTGCTTTCACTGCCGCGCGATGTGGGCCAGCATCCCGAAACCGGCAAGATGATCGCCGCTGGAATAGGTCGCTATGGCCCTTATATTACCCATGACGGGGCCTATGCGAATGTCGACAGCATCGAGGATGTGTTCTCGATCGGCATCAATCGCGCCGTCACCGTTCTGGCCGACAAGCTCTCCAAGGGCCCGCGCCGCGGCGGCGGCACGCCGGCAGCGCTGAAGCAGCTTGGCGATCACCCGGACGGTGGCGCGATCACGGTGCGGGATGGCCGGTACGGTCCCTATGTCAATTGGGGCAAGGTCAACGCGACATTACCCAAGGGCAAGGATCCGGCTGCCGTTACCGTCGAGGAGGCGCTGGCGCTCATCTCGGAGAAGGCCGGCAGCAAGAGCGCCAGGAAACCTGCCGCGAAGAAGACTGCAACTGCCAAGAAGCCGGCCGCCAAGAAAGCGGCTCCAAAAAAGGCAGCGGCAAAGAAAGCAAGTTAGGGTACGAAATTGGCACGCCGTATATCTCCACCGAAAAGCGGAAAGAAGCGGCCAGACAATTCTGCCCCGGCCCGCGAAATCCGCATGCCGAGCCGCGAAGAGATCATGGAATTCATCCGGGAGAACCCGGACCTGTCGAGCAAGCGCGACATAGCCAAGGCGTTCAACCTTAAAGGCGATGCGCGCATCGGCCTCAAGGCCGTGCTGCGCGATCTTGCGGATGACGGCCTTATCGAAAAGCGCTCCAAACGCCTTGCCATGCCGGGCAGCCTGCCGAGCGTCGCCGTCCTCGACGTGACGGGACGCGACAGCGATGGCGGGTTGATCGCCCGGCCGGCCGAATGGCCGTCCCATGACGACACGCCTGCACCCGTCGTTTTCATCCGTGCATCACGCAGTTCCAGGGCAGTGACGGCGGGCGTCGGCGACCGGGTCCTGGCGCGCATCTTCCGCGGCGCCGATCCCTCGGGACCGGAATATACCGCCCGCATCATCAAGCGGATCGAACATCGCCGTGACAATATTCTCGGCGTGCTGCGCCGTCTCGAAACGGGCGAATGGCGGCTTGAGCCGGTGGAACGCCGTCAGGCGGAGATCGTCATCGACCCGAGCCAGCTGAACAATGCCAAGCCGAACGACCTCGTGGAGGTCGAAATCAGCAAGCCCAGCCGGCATGGATTGGCGCTCGGCCGCATCAGCCAGGTCGTGGGTTCCGTATCCAGCGAAAAAGCGCTGTCGATGATCGCGATCCACGAACATGAGATTCCGCATGTCTTTCCCGAGGCAGTGCTGGCGGAGGCCGAGGCGGCGAAGCCGGCGGCGATGGCGAAGAGGGAAGATTGGCGGGACCTGCCGCTTGTCACCATCGATCCTGCCGACGCCAAGGATCATGACGACGCCGTCTATGCGGAGCCCGACAGTGACGAAGGCAATCCCGGCGGCGTGGTTGCGACCGTGGCGATCGCGGATGTGGCGGCCTATGTCACGCCCGGCTCCCACCTCGACCGCGAGGCGCTCGAACGCGGCAATTCGGTCTATTTCCCGGACCGGG
The DNA here is from genome assembly GCF_023554255.2 of Phyllobacterium sp. 21LDTY02-6. Lineage (GTDB taxonomy): Bacteria > Pseudomonadota > Alphaproteobacteria > Rhizobiales > Rhizobiaceae > Phyllobacterium. Next base: position 1,210,786 of record NZ_JAMJWD020000001.1, read on the forward strand.
TCGTACCCATGCTGCCGGAGCGCATCTCGAACGACCTCTGCTCCCTGAAGGAACTGGTGGATCGCCCTGCCCTGGCGGTGCGCATGCGGTTCAATGCCGAAGGCAGGAAAATCTCGCACAGTTTCCATCGCATCATGATGCGCTCGCATGCGCGGCTTTCCTATGGCCAGGCCCAGGCGGCGATAGACGGCGCACCGGACGAGAAGACGAGCGCCATCCTTGCGACGATCCTCCGGCCGCTCTGGGACGCCTATGCGGTCCTGAAGCGGGGCCGCGATGCCCGCGAGCCGCTCGAACTCGACCTGCCGGAGAAGAAGATCCTGCTCGACGCCGACGGCAAGGTGGACAAGGTCTACATCCCGCCCCGGCTCGATGCGCACAAGCTGATCGAAGAGTTCATGATCCAGGCGAATGTTTCGGCAGCCGAGACGCTGGAGCGAAAGAAGCAGCCGCTGATCTACCGGATTCACGATGCGCCGTCGCTTGCGAAGCAGGAGATATTGCGCGAATTCCTGCGCACGCTCGATATTTCGCTTGCTCGCGGCGCGCAGCTGCGGCCCGACCAGTTCAACCACATCCTGAAGCGGGTCGAAGGCAGCGAACAGCAGGAACTGGTAAACCAGGTCGTGCTTCGCTCCCAGTCGCAGGCCGAATACAATCCGGCCAATATCGGCCATTTCGGCCTCAATCTTCATCATTACGCGCATTTTACCTCGCCGATCCGGCGCTATGCGGATCTGATCGTCCACCGCGCGCTGATCGCGGCGCTCGGGCTCGGCTCCGATGGCATCACCCCGCGCGAGGAGGAGGTCCTGGCTGAAACAGCCGCGCTCATTTCCGCCGCTGAAAGACGGGCGATGGCGGCGGAGCGCGACACGATCGACAGGCTCATCGCCCATCACCTCGCCGAACGCGTCGGCAGCACGTTCGAAGGGCGCATACAGGGCGTGACGAAGGCCGGGCTTTTCGTCTCGCTTGCGACATATGGCGCCGATGGCTTCATTCCCATTTCAACCTTGGGCGATGAATACTATTTCTATGACGAGGCCAACCACACCATTTCCGGCGAGCGAAGCGGCAAGGGCTTCCGTCTGGGTGATGTGGTGGAGGTCCGTCTGGTGGAAGCTCTGCCCGTGGCGGGTGCGTTGCGCTTCGAGATGCTGTCCGAGCCGCATGCGGTACCGGCAGGCGTTCGATCGCACCACAAGGCCAGGCGGGCCGGCGGTCAGAAACGATTCTCCGGCGCCGGTCGCAACGGAAGAAAAGGTAGAAGATGACGAATCAGTTTTCCGGAATGGGCGTGGCCCCGGCCCGACCCAGCCGCCCGGTCGGCCGCTCGATGTGGCGCGGCTTCCTCGGCCGCTGCCCCCATTGCGGCGAGGGCCGGCTTTTCCGTTCGTTCGTCAAATCGGTGGATCATTGTTCCGTCTGCGGTGAAGATTATACGCATCAGCAGGCCGATGATTTCCCGGCCTATATAACGATCACGATCGTCGGCCACATCGTTCTCGCCGGCTTTCTGGCCGCCGAGACGCTGTTCGTCATGTCCAACTGGGCGCATCTTGCCATCTGGGTGCCGCTGACGATCATCATGTCGATCGGACTGCTCCAGCCGGTCAAGGGTGCTGTCATCGGCCTGCAATGGGCCAATTATATGCATGGTTTCGGCGAGAGCACTGATCCTCACGCTTCGAAACATTGATCATGAGCCTGAACAAGCTGAGCAATTTCACGACATCGGGGGTAACTGCCAAGACGGTTCGCGTGCGTCCGCGCGATGCGGCGTCGCTCCTCATCGTCGATCGCTCCGGCAAGGATTGGCGGGTCCTCATGGGCAAACGGCACATGCGGCACGTATTCATGCCCGGAAAGTTCGTATTCCCGGGCGGAAGGGTCGAGCCCAGCGATGGAAAAGTGCCCGCTTTCGCCGAATTGAGCGATCATGACCAGCGCAAGCTTCTCGGTGGAATGGGCGCACGCGGCACGCTCGCACGTTGCCGCGCCGTGGCACTGGCCGCAATCCGGGAGACCTATGAGGAAGCCGGATTGATCATGGGCCGCCGCAGCGACGCCGGCCGCTGGCCGGCATTCGACGATTGGACCGCCTTCGCCGAGCGTGGCATCGCACCGGATCTGTCGGCACTGCGCTATTTCGCCCGCGCCACGACACCGCCCGGAGGATCGCGGCGCTTCGATACGCGGTTCTTCCTGGCATTTGCCGAATCCATCGCCGACAGGCTTCCCGCCATCACGGGTCCGGCGCAGGAACTCGAGGAACTCGCCTGGCCGACATTCGACGAGGCCACAGCCCTCGACATTCCGAATATCACCCGCATGATCATCGGCGAAGCGCGAGCGCTGCTCCAGGACAATCCTGAGCTGGCGCCCGGCAATGCGCTGGTGCAATACGGCATGAAACATGGGCGCTTCGTGCGAGAGGTCATTTAGATCATGGATGCCTCGCGATCCCAGCCGGACCAGACACGGGTTCGCACTCACTGGCGCGCACTCGTCGCAGCCATCGCCACGATCAGCGCCGTCGGCGTCGCGATCGGCCTCGGCATTCCTCTCCTCAGCGTCATTCTCGAAAGCCGCGGCCACTCGGCCACCATGATCGGGCTGAACGCCGCCGTGGCCGGCGTGGCATCGATCATCGCCGCGCCTTTCGCGGCGCCGATCGCCGCGCGGCTGGGCGTCGTCCCCACCTTGCTGATCATGCTGCTGATCGGCGGGCTTTCCTTCTTCGGCTTCCACTTCTTCACCCAGTTCTGGGTCTGGGTCATCCTGCGCATATTCCTGCATTTCGCGCTGACCATGCTCTTCATCCTGTCCGAATACTGGATCAATGCCGCTGCGCCACCCGAACGGCGCGGTCTCGTCCTCGGCATTTACGGCACGGTGCTCTCCATGGGCTTCGCCCTTGGCCCCTGGCTCTTCGCGCATATCGGCAGCAGTGGAATCATGCCGTTTGCCGTCGGTTTCGCCATTATCATCCTCGCCATGGTGCCGGTCATGTTCGCCTGGAACGACAGTCCGGATTTCCATGAGGAGGAGCATGTGCCCTTCGCGCCCTTCATCTGGGCGGTGCCGACGGCCACGGCGGCGGTCTTCGTCTTCGGCGCCGTGGAAACGGGCGGCTTTGCCCTCTTCCCGGTCTTTGGCGCCCGCATCGGCTATACGGAGGCCAATGCCGCGCTGCTGCTGACGACGATCGGGCTTGGCAATGTGCTGATGCAGATCCCGATCGGCCTCCTGAGCGATCATGTGAAGGACCGGCGCAAATTGCTGCTTGCCTGCAGCGTCATCGGTCTTGCCGGCATGTGCCTCCTGCCCTTCATCTATCTCAACTGGTATCTGGTGGCGGCACTGCTCTTCGTATGGGGCGGCGCCGTGGCCGGCCTCTACACGGTCGGGCTGGCGCATCTCGGCTCCCAGCTCACCGGGCGCGAGCTTGCCTCGGCCAATGCCGCCTTCGTCTTCTGCTATGCCATCGGCATGCTTGTCGGACCCCAGGCAATCGGCATCGGAATGGACCTGATGGGCCCCGGCGGCTTTGCCATCAGTCTTGCGGTCTTCTTTGCCGCCTATGCCCTGCTCGTCGGCGGCAGATTGCTCAGGCGGCACGGCTGATGCCGCCTTTGTGTCGAGCCGAGGCTTGACTTTTCACCGGGTTGGTTTATGTGTCCGACCGAATTCCCGCTTATAGCCACACTGCTGGACTTGAATAGCGGTCCTCAATAATCAGAACAGGTAACCTGAAAATGGCTAAGGCTGCGAATATCAAAATCAAGCTTCTGTCTACTGCTGACACCGGTTTCTTCTATGTCACAAGCAAGAACAGCCGTACGAAGACGGAAAAGCTGTCTTTCCGCAAGTACGATCCGGTCGCGCGCAAGCACGTAGAATTCAAGGAAACCAAGATCAAGTAATCTGGTTTCCACCGCTTAAAACTGCCGCCTCCGGGCGGCATTTTTATTTGTGCCGGGCTTTTTATATTCGCGTCAGGCTGCGGCCGAGACCACCCGGTTTCGCCCGGCCGCCTTGGCTTCGTACAGCGCCACGTCCGCGCGCTTCAGCAGCGCCTGGACGCTGTCGGCGCCGGTGTGGATGCTGGCAATGCCGATGCTGATGGTGACGGGCACGCCGATACCATCCTGGTCGATGGTGAACGGCGTCGACGCCGTCTCCCGCCTGATTCGCTCGGCGACGATCGATGCCATCGCCGCATCGGTATCCGGCATGACGATGAAGAACTCCTCCCCGCCATAGCGGCTGGCGAGATCGCTGCCGCGAACATTCCTGCGCAGCCGGCGCGCGAATTCGCGCAGGACTTCATCGCCGCAATCATGCCCGAACGTGTCGTTGATCATCTTGAAGCGGTCTATATCGATCATGAGCACCGACAAGGGCCGCTTGCGCTCGGCGGCACGCTTGAACAGGCTGGAAAGGTGGGTTTCGAGATAGAGCCTGTTATGCAGCCCCGTAAGGCTGTCCGTGACGGCCATCTCGTAGCTCTTGACGACGCTGGCCCGCAGGCCGTCATGATAGGCCTTGCGGCGCAGCTGCGTGCGCAGGCGGGCAATCAGCTCGTCGGAGCGGAATGGCTGCACGAGATAATCGCTTATGCCGAGATCCAGCGCACGGCGGATGAGAGGCTCCTCGCCGAGTTCGGCCATCAGGACGATCGGCAGCGAACGGGTATTGTCCAGGGAACGCAATTGCGCGCATATGCGCAGCGGATCGTGGTTTGAAAGGCTCGATGCGATGAAGAGGCAATCAAAATTGCCCTGTGCCGCATCGAAGAACCCGGTCTGCGGATCGCCCTGCACTTCCACCCGCGCTTCCGGCGCCAGCACTTCCTGCAATCGGGCGATGATTTCGGGCCGCTCGTCGATCAGCAGAATGCGCGCCTCGCGGCCGGAAATCTCGGCCGGCGTATTGAGAAGCGATTCGAGCCCCGCATCGCGGGTCGTCGCGACGCGCAGGCGCAGCTCGTCGGTCAGGTTCTTCAGCCGCACCAGGCTTTTCACCCGCGCCAGCAGCTGCAGATCGTTGACGGGCTTGCTGAGGAAATCTTCCGCGCCGAAGTTGAGGCCGGTGATCCTGTCGGCCTCCTGATCGAGCGCCGTGACGAGAATGACGGGAATATGGGCCGTGGCCGGCCGCGATTTCAGCCTGCGGCAAACCTCGAAACCGTCGAGCCCGGGCATCATGACATCGAGAAGGATCACGTCGATATTGCCGTTTTCACAGATCTCGAGCGCCTCATAGCCATTGGTGGCCGACACGACATCATAAAATTCGGCGCTCAGTCGCGCTTCGAGAAGCCTGACATTTGCAGGAACATCGTCAACGACAAGTATGCGGGCCGTCATGGCAGGTTTCTCCGGAGCGGATCATGCATCGCCGAGATAGGATTTGATGGTTTCGATGAATTTCGGAACGGAGATGGGTTTCGAAATATAGGCTTCGCACCCTCCCTGGCGAATACGCTCCTCGTCCCCCTTCATGGCGAAGGCGGTCACGGCGATGATCGGTATCGTGTGCAGATCATCATCGGCTTTCAGCCATTTCGTTACCTCGAGTCCCGATACTTCCGGCAATTGAATATCCATCAATATCAGGTCGGGGCGATGTTCCCTGGCAAGATCGAGCGCCTCCAGCCCGTTGCGCGTGCGAATGGTTTCATAGCCGCTGGCCTCGATGAGATCGCGAAAGAGCTTCATGTTCAGCTCATTGTCTTCGACGATCATGACTTTCTTCACCATAGGCAATTTCCCATTTCACTCATTTGCGCAGAAGCGGCGATCGACCCTGTCCGGGCAGTGCTGGCAATCCTGGTTGCCTCTGGAATAACGGCTGATGATTGATGAAAAGAAAACTCTTGGCCCAACCCGCCAAATGCTGTCGATCATGTTTAACCAAGCATTATTCAACATCTTCTTTTCAACATGTTCAACACCATACCGTGGGCCGCCTGTTCCAATCGGCTCACAATCGCAGACTTATTGTCTCCAATCCGCCGAGAATCGCTGTACGACTGGCCGGGATCAATATTGGCGTGGACGATGAAAACTATAACGCTCGACGAAGCACAGACGCTTGCAATCGACGCCCTGGTATATCTTGCCGGCGACCAGGAACTGATGCCGCGATTTCTCGCATTGACGGGCATTACCGCCGACCAGATCCGCGTGGCAGCGGGCGAGCCCGGGTTTCTCGCCGGCGTGCTGCAGTTCTATCTTGCGCATGAGCCGACACTGGTGCGCTATTGCGAGGACACGAACACCGATCCGCGCCACTTCCGTGAAGCGCTTTTCCTGCTCCCTGGCGGCGCAGTGCCCGATTGAACGGTGCACAGCGACGCGACGCGCATTGCAAGCGTGTTTCCGCTTCGGTAGTGTGCATCACGTTCATCCTATGTTCCGTTGCGCACCATGGTCAATCTGAATGCCCCGAACTTCGGTTTCTGCCGGGACTGCCTGACGCTACAGACGACGGCGTCGCGCCGCTGCCACAAATGCGGCAGTCCGCGGCTGCTGCGCCATGACGAACTTTACAGCCTCAACATTGCGCATGTGGATTGCGACGCGTTCTATGCTTCGGTCGAGAAGCGTGACAACCCGGAACTGCGCGACAGGCCGGTGATTATCGGCGGCGGGAAACGTGGCGTTGTTTCAACAGCTTGCTACATTGCGCGCATCCATGGTGTCAAGTCTGCAATGCCGATGTTCAAGGCTCTCGAAGCCTGTCCGGACGCCGTGGTCATAAAACCGGACATGGAGAAATATGTGCGCGTCGGGCGCCAGATCCGGCAGTTGATGCGCGACCTCACGCCATTGGTCGAGCCGTTGTCGATCGACGAGGCCTTCCTCGATCTTTCGGGCACGGAGCGGCTGCATCATGATCCGCCGGCACGGGTGATGGCGCAGTTTGCCGACCGGATCGAACGGGAAGTCGGGGTGACGGTGTCGATCGGCCTGTCCTACTGCAAGTTCCTCGCCAAGATCGCTTCGGACCTCAACAAGCCGCGCGGGTTCTCGATCATCGGCCGCGACGAAGCCGTCGCCTTCCTCCACGACAAGCCGGTGACGATGATCTGGGGCGTCGGCAAGGCCTTCGCCGCATCGCTGGAACGTGATGGCATCCGCACCATCGGCCAGCTGCAAACCATGGAACAAGGGCCTTTGATGCGCGCCTATGGCACCATGGGCCAGCGCCTCTACCGGCTTTCAAGGGGTCTCGACGAACGAAAGGTCGAGCCCGACGGCGAGAGCAAGAGCGTGTCCGCCGAGACGACGTTCAACGAGGATATCGCTACGCTCGAGGAACTGACGCCGATCCTGCGCTCGCTCTCGGAAAAGGTGGCGCGCCGGCTGAAGGCAGCCGACATTGCCGGGCGGACGGTCGTCCTGAAGCTCAAATCGAAGGATTTCAAGCTGCGGACGCGCAATCGCCAACTGGCCGATCCGACGCAACTGGCGGACCGCATTTTCCGCACCGGCTATTCGCTGCTGGTGAAGGAGATCGACGGCACGCGCTTCCGGCTGATCGGCATCGGGGTCAGCGACCTTGCCGATGACGGCCGCGCCGACCCGCTCGATCTCGTCGATATACAGGGGACGAAACGCGCCGTGGCCGAAACGGCCATGGACAAGCTGCGATTGAAATTCGGCAATGATGCCGTGGAGACCGGCTATACTTTCGGCAAGATGAAGCGGCGGCGCCCGGATATTCCCGACGAGATCGACTGACGCGCCGGCCGTCAGGCCATTTCGACTTCAATTATGCCGGGAATGGCCTTCATTGCACTCGCCACCTGCGGACCGACGCGGTAGCGGTTGGGCAACTCTATCTCCACTTCATTGGCGCCATTCTCCTTGATCAGGATAAGGCTGACGACCTGGCCGTCATTCTGCGGCGCCAGATAGGGGCTGAGGGCACTGAGCGGCGTGCTGTTGCGCATATAGAGGCGCAACGACTTCTGCATGCGCGTTGCCTCGTCCTCGAGCGATTGCGCCGTCTGGATGCGCAGGCTTATGCCCTCGGGACGATCTTCGGCGCCGACGGTAACGACCACGGAACGGCCGGGCTCCAGCAGGTCGCGGAATTGATTGAGCGCCTCGGAGAAAAGCACCGCTTCGAACTGGCCGGATGCGTCGGAGAACTGGATGATCCCCATCTTGTTGCCGGTCTTGGTCTTGCGCTCCTGCTTGGCCGTGATGGTGCCGGCGAGACGCCCGGCATTGGCGCCGCGCTTGACCGCCGCGGAAAAGTCGGCCCAGTTCTGGACCCGCATCTTCTCCAGGATCGGCCGATATTCATCGAGCGGGTGCGCCGACAGGTAGAAGCCCGCTGCCTCGAATTCGCGGCGGAGCTTCTCCGAGGAAAGCCATGGCGCGGCGGCGGGGAGCTGTATCGCCTGCGAACCCGCACCGGCCATTGCGCCGAAAATATCCGCCTGCCCGCTGATGCTGTCTTCCTGCGTCCTCTGCGCATGGCCGATGATGCGGTCAAGGCCGGCAATGAGCGCGGGGCGGTCGCGACCGAAGCAATCGAACGCACCGACATTGATGAGGCTTTCGAAGACCCGCCGGTTGACGACACGCGGGTCTATCCGCTCGCAGAAATCCTCCAGGCTGGCATAGGGCGTGGCGCCGCGCTTCTCGACGATGTGATCAACGGCCGCCTCGCCGACGCCCTTGATGGCCGCAAGAGAATAGAAGATCCGGTTCTCGCCCACCTCGAACAGCCGATAGGACGTATTGACCGACGGCGGCACGACCTCGATGCCGAGGCGAACCGCCTCGCGCCGGAAATCGTTGAGCTTGTCCGTATTGGACATATCGTAAGTCATCGACGCGGCGAGGAACTCGACCGGGAAATGCGCCTTCATATAGGCGGTCTGGAACGAGACGATGGCATAGGCCGCGGCATGCGACTTGTTGAAGCCGTAATCGGCGAATTTGGCCAGCAGATCGAAGATGAAATTGGCCTGCGGCTTGGTCACGCCACGCTCGACCGCGCCATCGACGAAACGCACGCGCTGCAGGTCCATCTCGGAGCGGATCTTCTTGCCCATGGCGCGGCGCAGAAGATCGGCTTCGCCCAGCGTATAGCCGGACATTTCCTGCGCGATCTGCATCACCTGTTCCTGGTAGATGATGACGCCCTGCGTTTCCTTGACCAGATGGTCGATCTTGGGATGGATCGACGCCATCTCCTCCTCGCCATTCTTGCGGGCATTATAGGTCGGGATATTCTCCATCGGGCCCGGGCGATAAAGCGCGACGAGCGCGATGATGTCCTCGATCCGATCGGGCTTCATGCCGATCAGGGCCTTGCGCATGCCCGTGCTTTCAACCTGGAACACGCCGACCGTCTCGCCGCGCGACAGCATTTCATAGGTCAGCCTGTCGTCCAGCGGCAGGTTCGACAGATCGACCGAAATGCCGCGCCGCTTCACAAGATTGACCGCCGTCTGCAGCACGGTCAGCGTCTTCAGGCCAAGGAAGTCGAACTTGACCAGCCCCGCCTCCTCGACCATCTTCATGTTGAACTGCGTGACAGGCATGTCCGACCGCGGATCGCGATACATCGGCACCAGCTCGGACAGGGGGCGGTCGCCGATGACGATGCCGGCGGCATGGGTCGAGGCGTGCCTGTAAAGCCCTTCGAGCTTCAGGGCGATATCCAGCAGCCGTTCGACGACCGGTTCCTTGTCCCGCTCCTCGCGCAGCCGCGGTTCGTCCTCGATGGCCTTGGAAAGCGTCACTGGATTGGCCGGGTTGGCCGGCACCATCTTGGTCAGGCGATCGACCTGGCCATAGGGCATTTCGAGAACGCGCCCGACATCGCGCAGGACTGCGCGGGCCTGCAGCGTTCCAAAGGTGATGATCTGGGCGACCTGGTCCCTGCCATACTTGCCCTGCACATAGCGGATGACCTCATCGCGCCGGTCCTGGCAGAAGTCGATGTCGAAATCCGGCATCGAGACGCGGTCGGGGTTGAGAAAGCGCTCGAACAGCAGCGAGAAACGCAGCGGATCGACGTCGGTAATCGTCAGGGCATAGGCGACAAGCGAACCGGCGCCGGAACCACGGCCCGGGCCGACCGGGATGTCATGGGCCTTCGCCCATTTGATGAAGTCCGAGACGATAAGGAAATAGCCCGGATATTTCATGCGGGTTATCACCGAGATTTCATATTCCAGGCGCTGCGCGTAACCTTCCGGCGTGTGGCCCTCGGCGAGCCCCAGCGTCTCCAGCCGATGCGCCAGCCCCTCGCGAGCCTGCCGCGCCAACTCCTCCGCCTCCGCCTCGAGTGCAGCGTCCGGATCGGCGCTTTCGCCGGTGAAGCGCGGCAGAATGGGCGCGCGATTCTTCGGGTAGTATGAACAGCGCAGCGCGATCTCGACGGTATTGTCGATGGCCTCGGGCAGATCGGCGAAAAGCTCGACCATCTCCGCCTCGCTCTTCAGGTAGTGATCGGGCGTCAGCCGCCTGCGATCGTCGATCGAAAGCAGCGAGCCGGATGCGATGGCGAGCAAGGCATCATGCGCATCGTAATCGGCGCTCATGGAGAAGAACACGTCATTCGTCGCAACCAGCGGCAGTTCCAGCGCATAGGCAAGCTCGACCTGGGCCGCCTCCAGCGCGCGGTCATAACCCCGGTGCCGCTGCAGTTCGACATAAAGCCGGTCGCCGAACAGCGATTTCAGGCTGACGAGCCGCTGGCGCGCTCTGTCGGTGCGATCATCCCTGATCGCCTTGGCGATGGGACCTTCCGGCCCGCCGGTCAGTGCTATCAGGCCTTCGGTCGCGCCAACCAGCCAGTCGCAGCGGATATGCACCGGATCGCCGCTGACGGTCTCCAGATAGGCGCGGCTGACCAGCCGCACGAGATTGGCATAGCCCGTCTCCGTCGCCGCCAGCAGAACGATCGGGGCCAGCCCCAATGCCTCGCGCCTGTTGACGCTGCGGCTCTCCTCGCTCTGATCGTGAAAGGCGATGTCCAGCTGGCAGCCAATGATGGGCTGCAACCCGGCCTTGGAACCCTTCTGCGCGAATTCGAGTGCGCCGAAGAGATTGTTCGTATCGGTGATTGCAATCGCCGGAGCAGCATTCTTGACCGCGAGGTCTATGACCTTCGGAACCTGCAACGCGCCTTCAAGCAGCGAATAGGCCGAGTGAACCCTGAGGTGCACAAAGCGCAATGCGCTCTTCGACACGTCCATACCAATCTGTCCGTCAGCCACGATCAATCTCCGAGAATTGAACGGAGAACTCGATTCTACCGCCCGGCCCTATAGTTCCGCATGGCTAAACCGGTGTCCACAGCTTTCCGGCCGGTACGCCGCATCTCCGGTGGAGAACGATGACGGAAGACGGCCGGCACCGTTATTGGCTTTCATCAAATGACGCTCACCCACATGGCGAATGTCGCTATGAACAGGCTGACAGTAACGAATGACATAACGTCCTGGAAAAGTTCGTTCATGGTATAAACCCTTCTTCGTTGTCGTTGTGTCTCTGTTTTGTTCTATTTTTGTTCTCTCGTCAAGCCTGTTTATCCGCCACCGCGCCCTAATGGTTTTCAAAAGGTAAACGCGCCGGTCTGTTCAGAGATTTATTATCTTGCCGTTCTTCAACGTCACGCGGCGATCCATGCGGCGCGCGAGCTCGTGATTATGCGTCGCTATCATCGCCGACAGGCCGGATTGACGCACGAGCGCTTCGAGAGCCTCGAACACATAGGACGATGTCACCGGGTCGAGATTGCCCGTCGGCTCGTCGGCCAGCAGCACCAGCGGCGCATTGGCGACGGCGCGCGCGATGGCGACGCGTTGCTGCTCGCCGCCGGAAAGTTCGCTCGGCCGATGCGACGCCCGGGCGCCGACCTTCATGTAGTCCAAAAGCTGCTGCGCCCGCTCGGAGGCGATGGAAGGCGACATGCCGCGAATCATCTGCGGCATCATCACGTTCTCCAGCGCCGTGAACTCCGGCAAGAGATGGTGGAACTGGTAGACGAAGCCGACATCATTGCGGCGAATGGCCGTGCGCTCGTCATCGGACAGCGCGCCGCATGAACGGCCGTCGAGCAGGACGTCGCCGCTGTCGGGGCGCTCAAGCAGGCCGGCCGTGTGCAGCAGGGTGGATTTGCCGGCGCCCGAAGGGGCGACAAGCGCAACCATCTCGCCGCGACCCAGTGAAAAATTCGCCTCGTCGAGGATGATCAGCTCGCGGCCGATCTCGTCATAGCGGCGGCCGACGCCCGTCAGCTGCAGGATGGGTGCAGCACTCATCTATTCATACCTCAGCGCTTCGACGGGATCGAGCTTGGCCGCCCGCCATGCCGGAAAAAGAGTGGCCAGAAACGACAGCACAAGCGCCATCAGGATGACGCTGAACGTCTCGTTGAAATCCATCTTGGCCGGCAATGTGCTGAGGAAGTAAAGCTCTGGGTTGAACAATGTCGTACCGGACAACCATGAGAAGAACTGCCTTATCCGCTCCACGTTCAGGCAGACGACGACGCCGAGAATGACGCCGGCGATGGTTCCGGTGACGCCGATGGCGGCGCCCGTCATCAGGAATATGCGCAGGATCGAGTTTCGCGTCGCCCCCATCGTCCGCAGGATCGCGATGTCGTGCCCCTTGTCCTTGACCAGCATGATCAGCCCCGAAATGATATTGAGCGCGGCGACGAGCACGATGAGCGTCAGGATCATGAACATGACGTTGCGCTCCACCTGAAGCGCCGAGAAGAAGGTCTGGTTGCGCTGACGCCAGTCGGTCAACATAACCGAGCGCTGGGCGGCATCCTCGATCGGCTTCTTGATCGAATCGACCGCATCGGGATTGTCGACGAAGATCTCGAGGGATTGGACCTTGCCCTCCTGGTTGAAATAGGTCTGCGCCTCTTCAAGCGGCATCAGGACGATAGACGAATCATATTCCGACATGCCGACTTCGAAGATCGCGGTCACGGGATAGGACTTCATCCTGGGGCCGACGCCGAGCGGCGTGACGTCGCCATCCGGCGAGATCAGCGTAAGCGAGTCGCCCAGCCCGAGACCCATGTTTTCCGCCATGCGCGTGCCGATGGCGACGCCTCCGGCGCTGTTGAAGCCCTGGAAAGTGCCCTGGCGCACATTCTTGGCGACAAGTTGCAGCTTGGCGATATCTTCCTCGCGCAGGCCACGAACGAGCGCGCCCGACCCTGCCCCGGCATTGCCGGTGGCCAGAACCTGGCCCTCGACGACCGGAATGGCGAAGGAAACGCCCTGCACTCCGTCGATCCGCTTGATCGCCGCGTCGAAATCGTCGAGCGGCCTGTCCATCGGCTGCATGATCACATGGCCGTTTATGCCGAGTATCCGCGTCAGCAGCTCGCTGCGAAAGCCGTTCATCACCGCCATGACGATGATGAGCGTCGCAACGCCCAGCATGATCCCGGTGAAGGAAAAGCCGGCGATGACCGAGATGAACGTCTCTTTCCGACGGGCGCGCAAATATCGCCACGCGATCATTCGTTCATAGGCCGAAAAGGCCCTCGAGCCGGTCGGAGCGGCCTCGTCTTTTGCGGTCATAGAGTTCCTGCCTGAAAATCTGCCGGCCCGGCCAGCTTGTTGATGGCGGCTTCTATCGTCAGCGTCTCGCGGTTGCCCGTGGCACGGTCCTTGATCTCTATCTCGCCGGCAGCAACGCCGCGCGGCCCGATGATGACCTGCGTCGGCAGGCCGATAAGATCCATCGTCGCGAATTTCGAACCCGGGCGCTCGTCCGTATCGTCGAGAAGCGGGTCCAGGCCGGCTTTCGTCAGGGCGTCGTAGACTTTCTGCGAAACGGCATCGCAGGCTTCGTCGCCGGGCTTCATGTTGATGATGCCGGCACCGAAAGGCGCCACGGCCTGCGGCCAGATGATGCCATTCTCGTCATGCGAAGCCTCGATGATCGCGGCTATGACGCGCGAGGGGCCGATGCCATAGGAGCCCATCGACACCGGATATTCCTTGCCGTCCGGCCCGGTGACCTTCGCGCCCATCGGTTCCGAATATTTGGTGCCGAAATGGAAGATGTGGCCGACTTCAATGCCGCGGGCGGCAAGCTGCTCGCCGGCGTCGACCTTGGCCCAGGCCACTTCGTCGTGCATTTCGTCGGTGGCGGCATAGGGTGCGGTCCAGCGGGCGACGATGCTGGCGATCCCGGCATCGTCGTCGAAATCCGTATCGGGGCCCGGAACCGCCATTTCCAGATAGGCGCGATCGCAGAAGACCTGGCTTTCGCCGGTCTCGGCGAGAATGATGAACTCATGGCTGAGATCGCCGCCGATGGGCCCGGTATCGGCACGCATCGGAATGACCTTGATCCCCAGTCTGGAGAAGGTGCGCAGATAGGCCACGAACATCCTGTTATAGGCGGCCTTCGCGCCCTCGAAATCCAGATCGAACGAATAGGCGTCCTTCATCAGGAATTCGCGCGAGCGCATGACACCGAAACGCGGCCGGCGCTCGTCGCGGAACTTCCATTGAATATGATAAAGATTCAGCGGCAAGTCCTTGTAAGACTTGACATAAGAGCGGAATATCTCGGTGATCATCTCTTCATTGGTCGGCCCGTAGAGCATGTCGCGCTCGCCGCGATCCTTGATGCGGAGCATCTCGTCGCCATAGGCGTCGTAGCGGCCGCTTTCGCGCCAGAGATCGGCCGATTGTATGGTCGGCATCAGCAGCTCGATCGCGCCCGAACGATTCTGCTCCTCGCGGATGATCGCGCTGACCTTGTTGAGGATGCGCAGCCCCGCCGGCAGCCACGCATAGATGCCCGCCGACTCCTGGCGGATGAGGCCGGCGCGGAGCATCAGCCGGTGCGAGACAATTTCTGCCTCCTTGGGGTTTTCTTTGAGGATGGGCAGAAAGTAACGGGAAAGCCGCATTGAGAATCACCAGAATTGTGTGAAGCCTGAATTGCTTGAAGAATCAGGCAAAACCAAGTGCAAAGTCGGTATTTATTACTGGCTTACGGGTGGATTGGAAACCCGCAACCATCGATCTTTGCCAGTTGGGCGAAGCCAGTGAATCGCCGTTGCTAAAATCCTAATCAAAAAATGACGTTTCCGAATATTTTTCGTGACATTTCGGAGGCACTCCGCTATTTTTTTAATCATAAGGAGAAAGTGAGAATATTTCCGCTTTCCTACGCGGTCAAAGTCTTGGGAGGATGTGACCCTGGCGCGGTTTTCCGCAGCCGCCACGCAAGTGGACTGGGTCAGACGCGATCTTTAAATGCAAGGCGAAAGCCTTGCATTTTTTTTGTCTTCCGCTTAGCTGTCTGCATTCTGCAAGTTTTTCGCATTTTTGCCTGCCTATTTCATCTGAACTGATTTTTATCTTTTATTTCAACGAGTTAATTTTAAATGTCCCTTTTCAATCTGAAGTGCCGGGATAGTGATCCCGCGCAATGGCTCTGCGCCACATCCCTCCTGCGCCTGATCTACCTGCGCCAAGGCTGCTCCTTGCGACGGTCGGCCGAGCGTCGATCCTGTGCCCGGATCGATGCCTGTTTCCGCCCCGCGCGGCAGAGGGCGCGTGCGTGATGACGAATCAAATCGCCACCGCCCCGCGCTGCGTCTGCATTGCAACCGTAACGCGCGATCGACCGGTCATGCTCGAATGCCTGCTGAAGTCCTATTCAGCACTCGCCGTTCCGCCCGGTATCGAACTGCGCTTCGCCATCGTGGAGAACAATCCTCGGGCGAACCTGCATGATATCGTCGAAAGATTTCGCCTATCGGTGCCGGAACGCGCCGTTCATTACGAGATCGAGCCTCGCCTTGGTATCGCTTTCGCCCGCAATCGGGCGCTGGATGCTGCGCTTCATGCTGATTGCCACATCCTGCTCTTCGCCGATGATGACGAAGTGGTCGATACGCACTGGCTCGAGCATCTGCTGGCGGCGCGCGATCGGGACGATCTGGATATTGTCGGCGGACCCGTGCGGCTATTGCCGCTCGAACCGGCTGCCGGAATCTGGCATAGACTGGTCTGGAACGGCATCGACCGGCGAAATCGCGCCAAGGAACACGGCGCCTCCCGGCTGTGGAAGCAGGGACGGGCCGCGAGGATCGTCCTCGCCACCGGCAGTTGGCTCGGCAATCTCGAGTTTTTCCGTGGCACCGCCCTCCGCTTCGATGAAACGCTGGGCTTTGCCGGCGGCGAAGATTCGCAGCTCTGGAGAGAGGCGGTCAGACGTGGTGCGAGGACGGGTTGGGCGCCGGCGGCCATCGCCGCCGAGACAATGCCCTTGGCCAGGCTGACGCTTCGCTATCAATTCTGCCGCAGCCGCGATACCTGTGCCGTTGCCCTGCGCAAGAAACTTGCCCTGCGGCCGTGGAAGACGGCGCTGCGTCTGCCCGGCTCCATGATCGCCCGCCTTTTCAAGTTTCTGGCCTGCCTGCTGCTGCTGCCGTTTCG
This sequence comes from Phyllobacterium sp. 21LDTY02-6, assembly GCF_023554255.2. Taxonomy (GTDB): domain Bacteria; phylum Pseudomonadota; class Alphaproteobacteria; order Rhizobiales; family Rhizobiaceae; genus Phyllobacterium. Next base: position 1,227,260 of record NZ_JAMJWD020000001.1, read on the forward strand.
CGGCGGGGCGCAGCTGGTGGCGGCTTCCATATGCCTGGGGAGCCTCGCCGGCCTGCTGCATGGCCTGACCGGGCGCGATATCGCGCATTATCGCACCACGACCGGCGCGTGAGCTCCGGGTCCGGCAATGCCGGGCCATGGGGTTCAATCAGTCAAGCGTCGGGAAGAAGATCGGCAGGTCGCCGACGCCATAGCCGAGCTTTTCGTTGACTATGTAGAAGATCGCGAAAACAATTGTCGTAACGATCGTCGTCAGCAGGAATATCCTGCCCATGCGGTGCTTGTGCGGTGCGCTCGGGGTGGTGCCGAGAACGACATCATCCTCGTCCGCCTGCGTGCGCAGGCCGATCGGCAGCATGGTGAAAAGCACGAGCCACCAGAAGATGAAATAGACGGCCATCGCCGTTGCAACTGGCATTATTCCTGCTCCAGCTCGATAAGGGTGCCGTTGAAATCCTTCGGGTGAAGGAAAAGAACGGGTTTGCCATGCGCGCCGATCCTCAGGTCGCCATTTCCGAGAACCCGCGCTCCCTTCTGTTTTAGCTGATCGCGGGCGGCCGCGATATCGGGCACTTCGTAGCAGACATGGTGCATGCCGCCGGAAGGGTTCTTCGCCAGGAAGGCGGCGATGGGCGAGTCGGCGCCCAGGGGCTCCAGCAGTTCGATCTTCGTATTGCCGACATCGATGAAAACGACCGTGACGCCATGCTCCGGCAGAGCGGCCGGTTCCGAGAGTTCGGCGCCCAGCATGTCGCGATAGGTCGCGCAGGCCGCCGCCAGATCGGGAACGGCAATCGCGACGTGATTCAACCTGCCGAGCATGACGCCTCTCAAACCTGCGTGACGAAGACGGTAACGACGGGCTTCTTGCCCCAGACCTCGTTGGCAGCCGAACGTACGGCCCGGCGGATCGCTTCGCGCACCATCGCCAGATCGCGCCGCTTCTCGCGCGGTATGCTCTGCACCGCCTCGACGGTCACGTCGTAGAAGAGGTCCTCGAAGAGTTCGCCCTCGGCATCGGTCTCCGGCACGCCATAGGGCACGACCTCCGGATCTTCCAATATGTTGTACTTGGCATCGAGCAGCATGCACACCGCCACATGCCCGACATAGGAGAGCTTGCGGCGTTCGCTGATCCCGGTTTCTTCCTCGTCGCCGATCAGCTTGCCATCCTTGAACAGCCGGCCGAAGGGAGCCTGGTCAATGACTTCAGGCCGGCCTGGCGCCAGCCGCAGGACATCGCCATTGCGCACCTGCGGAACCTCGGGAATGCCGGCCATGGCGGCAAGGGAGCCCTGCCCGACCAGATGGGCCGCCTCGCCATGAACCGGCACCAGGATGCGCGGCCGCACCCATTCATACATCCGCTTCAATTCGTTGCGGCGCGGATGGCCGGACACATGCACCAGTTCATCCCCATCGGAGATGATGTGGATGCCCTGCTCGATCAGCATGTTCTTGGTGTCGATGATGGCTTTCTCGTTGCCGGGAATGGCGCGCGACGAATAAATCACCGTATCGCCCGGCGACAGCGCCACGCTGCGCATCTCGTCGCGGGCAAGCTTGGCCAGCGCCGCACGGGACTCGCCCTGGCTGCCGGTCAGCACGACGACGATATTCTCGCGCGGTATATAGCCGTAATCATCCTCGCTGAGGAATTCCGGCACGCCGTCCAGATAGCCGAGTTCGCTGGCGACCTGGATCATCCGCTTCATCGAGCGGCCGAGCACGAGGGTCTGGCGCCCGGCATCGCGCGCAGCCAGCGCTATGGAGCGAATGCGCCCGACATTGGACGAAAAGGTCGTGATCGCCACACGCCCGCGCGCCCGCTCGATGATCTCGCGCAGGCTCTCGCCGACTTCACGTTCCGAGGGAGATTCGCCATCGCGCAAGGCATTGGTCGAATCGCACATCAGCGCCAGCACGCCCTCATCGCCAAGCGCGCGGAAGCGCCGCTCATCGATAAGCGGTCCAAGCGCCGGCTCGGGGTCCATCTTCCAGTCGCCCGTATGGATCACGGTGCCGAGCGGTGTCTTGATCGCCAGCGAGACCGGTTCGGGAATGGAGTGGGTGACGGCAATCGCCTCGAATTCGAACGGGCCGACCTGGAAGGTCTCGCCGGCCCTGTAGACCGTAACGGGAATGTTCGGAGCACCCGGTTCGGACTGGCGCTTGGCCTCCAGCAGGCCGGCGGTGAACGGCGTGCCATAGACCGGGACGTTCAGCAGCGGCCAGAGGTCGAGCAAGGCGCCATAATGGTCTTCATGGGCATGGGTGATGACGATGCCGCGCAGATTGTTCCGCTCGGCCTGCAGGAAGCGGATATCCGGCAGAATGAGGTCGGCGCCGGGCAGGTCCGGCCCGGCGAAGCTCACGCCCATGTCGACCACGACCCATTCCCGCTTATGGGCGGGACCGTAGCCATACATTGCAAGGTTCATGCCGATCTCGCCAACACCACCCAAGGGCAGAAATACAAGCTCCGCTTGATCGGAATGTGCCATCTAAACTCCTAGAACATAATTCAATCGGCATGTGCCGAAGCGATAGCGCCAAAATGGACATCGCCTGCTGCAATCTTCAAACGACGGCCATCACTCTCGCGAATGACAAACTGGCAATCGTCGTCAATAGTTTCGAATACACCATGTACCACCCCGCCGTCCATTCGAACGGCGACTTCGCCGCCGATACCCGCCGCCCGTTCGAGCCAGCGCCGGCGTATGGCGGCAAGCCCCTGCCCGCCATTCCATCGCGCGAAGTTTTCCTGCCAGCTGTCGGACATTGCCAGGAACAGCGTCTCGGCATCGCAGTCGATGCCGAGGCCGCGCAGCGAGGCGGCCGGATATGGCAGGCCCTCCGGAAAGGCGACGACATTGACGCCGATGCCGATGACGAGCGCGAGGCGGCCATTGGGCAACTGCGTCGATTCAAGCAGGATGCCGGCGAGCTTCGCGCCATTCGCAAGCAGATCATTCGGCCATTTCAGCCTGAAATCCACTGTCGCGGTCACGGCCGGCGGCGCTACCGCGTCCAGTGCTTCGATGAGGCAGAGCCCGGCGACGAAGCCGAGCGTTGCGGCGTTGCGCAGTTCGAGGCCATCGGTCAGCAGCAGCGATGCGGCGAGATTGCCCGTGGGCGAAGACCATGCCCGCCCCCGCCTGCCGCGGCCGCTGGCCTGGTTCTTCGATACGATCCATAATTTGCCGGGCTCCCCGGCCTGCCCGCGCTCCAGGCCCGCGGCATTGGTCGAGCTTATCGCATCGAATGCCTCAAGCCTGAAACCGTTCTGCTGCGCCAGCGGCGATAGCGTGAAGCCCATCCCCGGACCTAGAAGAACGAGCGGGACGCTGCTTCCGCGTAGGTGCTGACGGGACCGCCAACCAATACGTAGAACAGGACCAGCAGGCCGGATGCGCCGAGCACGAGGCGCAACTCGCCGGCCACGGGTACGAAGCCGCCTGCCGGTTCGTCAAACCACATGATCTTGATGATACGCAGGTAGTAGAACGCGCCGACGACCGAAGCGACGATGCCGATGATGGCCAGCGCATAGAGATTGGCCTGCATCGCGGCAAGGAACACGTACCACTTGCCCCAGAAGCCCGCGAGCGGCGGAATGCCGGCCAGCGAGAACATCAGGATGGTCAGGATGGTGGCCATGATCGGATTGGTGCGGGAAAGACCGGAAAGATCGCTGATCTGCTCGACATTGCCGTCCTTGCGGCGCATCGCCAGGATGAAGGCGAAAGTGCCGAGCGTGGTGACGAGATAGATCAGCATGTAGATGGCGACGCCGCGCACGCCGACAGCGGTGCCGGCGGCAAGGCCGACGAGCGCATAGCCCATGTGGCTGATCGAGGAATAGGCCATCAGCCGCTTGATATTGCGCTGGCCGATGGCGGCAAAGGCGCCGAGGACCATCGAGGCAATGGCGATGAAGACGATGATCTGGCGCCAGTCGGCGGTGATCGGCTGGAACGTCTCCGCCGCGACGCGCGTCAGCAGCGCCATGGCAGCCATCTTCGGAGCGCTGGCGAAGAAGGCGGTGACCGGGGTCGGCGCGCCCTCATAGACGTCCGGCGTCCACATGTGGAACGGCACGGCCGAAATCTTGAATGCCAGTCCGGCAAAGATGAAGACCAGCCCGAACACCACGCCGAGCGGCCGTTCGCCGCCGGCCAGCGACTGCGCGATGCCCTCGAAGCCCGTATGGCCGGTGAAGCCGTAGACGAGCGAAATACCGTAGAGCAGCATGCCCGAGGACAGCGCGCCGAGGACGAAATATTTCAGGCCGGCTTCCGTCGAACGGACACTGTCGCGATTGATCGCGGCGACGACATAGAGCGCAAGCGACTGAAGCTCGAGGCCGAGATAGAGCGAAAGCGTGTCATTGGCGGAAATCATGAGCAGCATGCCCACATTCGCCAGCAGGACGAGGATCGGGAACTCGAACTTGTCGAACTTCTCCGATTTCGCGAAGCCCGACGACATGATCAGCGTCACCACCGATCCGACGAGGGTCAATACTTTCATGAAGCGCGCGAACGAATCCGAGATGAAGGCACGGCCGAAGACGTGCCCGTCTTGCGGGAACACGACAACCAGGGCGAGCGCCAGCAACAGGACGGCAATGCTGAGGCCATTGACGAGGCTATAGGATTTCTCGCCGGCGAAGGCTCCAACCATCAGGAGAGCGAGGGCCCCGATTGCGAGCAGCAATTCGGGCGCCATCAGCGAAAGGTTTGCAATCATATCGGTCTGCATCGGCCTTGGCCTCTCCTGCTATTTCAGCGCCAGCGTGGCAGCCGTGGATAGCGCGTTATTGTATTGATTGATCAGTGCGTGGACGGAACTCGCCGTGGCATCGAAGACGGGCATCGGATAGACGCCATAGAAGATCGTCAGGATCACCAGCGGGTAGATCACGGCCTTTTCGCGCGGCGTCATGTCGAGAAGCGCCTTCAGGCTCTCCTTGTCGAGACTTCCGAACACCACGCGCCGGTAAAGCCAGAGCGCATAGGCCGCGGAGAAGATCACGCCCGTCGTGGCAAACAGCGCCACCCAGCTATTGACGCGGAACACGCCCATCAGCGCCAGGAATTCGCCGATGAAGCCCGAGGTGCCGGGCAGTCCGACATTGGCCATCGTGAAGATCAGGAAGACCACGGCATATTTCGGCATGTTGTTCACGAGGCCGCCATAGGCCGCGATATCACGCGTATGGGTGCGGTCGTAGACGATGCCGACGCACAGGAACAGCGCGCTCGAAACGAGGCCATGCGACAGCATCTGGAACAGCGCACCCTGGATGCCCTGCTCGTTCGCCGCGAATATGCCCATCGTCACATATCCCATATGGGCGACGGACGAATAGGCGATCAGCTTCTTGATGTCTTCCTGCATCAGCGCGACGAGCGACGTATAGACGATCGCGACGACGGAAAGCGTATAGATCAGCGGCGCGAAGTCGGCCGAAGCGATCGGGAACATCGGCAGCGAGAAGCGCAGGAAGCCGTAGCCGCCGAGCTTCAACAGGATGCCGGCGAGGATGGCCGAGGCGGCCGTCGGCGCTTCGACGTGCGCATCCGGCAGCCAGGTGTGGACGGGCCACATCGGCATTTTCACGGCGAAGGAAGCAAAGAAGGCGAGCCACAGCCAGGTCTGCATCGAGACCGGGAAGGAATAGGCGAGCAGCGTCGGGATGTCCGTGGTGCCGGCCTGCCAGTACATCGCCATGATGGCGAGCAGCATCAGCACCGAACCGAGCAGCGTATAGAGGAAGAACTTGAAGCTCGCATAGACGCGCCGCTTGCCGCCCCAGACGCCGATGATGATGAACATCGGAACCAGTACCGCCTCGAAGAAGACGTAGAAGAGCACGATGTCGAGCGCGCAGAACACGCCGATCATCAGCGTCTCGAGAATGAGAAACGCTATCATGTACTCTTTCACGCGGTTCTGGATGGCCTCCCAGCTGGCAAGGATGCACAGCGGCATGAGGAAGGTCGTCAGAATGACGAACAGCACCGAAATGCCGTCGACGCCCATGTGATAGGAGATGCCGGAGTCCAGCCAGTCGAACTTCTCGACGAACTGGAAGCCTGCCTCGCTATTGTCGAAATAGTACCAGATCGGCAGCGACAGCAGGAACGTGATGATCGTCGTCCACAGCGTGACATTGCGGATGTTCCGGCGCGCGACATCGCTGTCGTCGCGGATCATGAGGACGAGGAAGGCGCCGACCAGAGGCAGGAATGTTACGGTAGAAAGAATTGGCCAGTCGGTCATCAGAAGTTGCTCCCGAGCATCATCCACGTGACGAGTGCGGCGACCCCGATGAGCATCGCGAACGCATAGTGATAAAGGTAGCCGGTCTGCAGGCGCACGACCCGGTTGGTGACATCGACGACGCGGGCGGAAATCCCGTCGGGACCATGCCCGTCGATCAGCCAGCCATCGCCGCGCTTCCACAGGAACTTGCCGAGAGCCATGGCCGGACGGACGAAGATGAAATTATAGAGTTCGTCGAAGTACCATTTGTTGAGCAGGAACTGATAGAGCCCGTGATGCTGCTCGGCCAGGCGCTTCGGGGTTTCCGGCGAGCGGATATAGAAGTACCAGGACACGAGGAAGCCCGCGACCATCGCCAGGAACGGCGACGCGGCCACGATGAAGGGCACGTGGTGGAACTCGCTCAGGATCTCGTTTTCCGGGCCGGTATAGATCGCGCCCTTCCAGAACTCGGCATATTCGTGGCCGAAGAAATACTCGCGGAAGACGACACCGGCGAACAGCGCGCCAATGGCGAGAATGAACAGCGGAACCAGCATGACATAGGGAGATTCGTGCACGTGGTGCATGACGTCATGGCTGGCGCGCGGCTGGCCGTGGAACGTCATGAAAATCAGGCGCCATGAATAGAAGCTGGTGAAGATCGCCGCCACCACGAGGAGGATGAAGGCATAGCCGGCGACCGGGCTGTGCGACGCGAAGGCCGATTCGATGATCATGTCCTTCGAGAAGAAGCCTGCCGTGCCGATGATGGTGCCCGGAATGCCGAGGCCCGTCAGCGCGACCGTGCCGATGATCATCATCCAATAGGTCTTGGGGATGTATTTGCGCAGGCCGCCCATGTGACGCATGTCCTGCTCGTCCGAAACCGCATGGATGACGGAACCGGCGCACAGGAACAGCAGCGCCTTGAAGAAGGCGTGCGTGAACAGATGGAAGATGCCGGCGCCATAGGCACCGAGCCCGAGCGCAACGAACATGTAGCCGAGCTGCGAGCAGGTCGAATAGGCGATGACGCGCTTGATGTCGTTCTGGACCAGGCCCACCGTCGCGGCGAAGAACGCCGTGGTTGCGCCGACGACCGTCACGACGATCAGCGCCGTATGCGACAGTTCGAAGATCGGCGAAAGCCGCGCCACCATGAAGACGCCGGCCGTGACCATCGTCGCGGCATGGATCAGCGCCGAGACGGGCGTCGGGCCTTCCATGGCGTCCGGAAGCCAGGTGTGCAGCAGGAACTGCGCCGACTTGCCCATGGCGCCCATGAACAGCAGCAAGGCCGCAACCGTGATCGCACCCTGCTTGTCGAGGCTGTAGCCGAGGAAATTCAGCACGACGGCATCGCCGCCGGCAGCGCCTTCAGCCGGCAGGTATTGTGCCGCCGCCGAGAACAGCGTGTCGAACTGCACCGTGTCGAAAAGCACGAACAGCGTGAAGATGCCGAGGAGGAAGCCGAAATCGCCGACGCGGTTGACGATGAAGGCCTTCATCGCCGCGGCATTGGCCGATGGCTTCTTGAACCAGAAGCCGATCAGCAGGTAGGAGGCAAGGCCGACGCCTTCCCAGCCGAAGAACATCTGCGCGAGGTTGTCGGCAGTGACCAGCATCAGCATGGCGAAGGTGAAGAGCGACAGGTAGGCGAAGAAACGCGGGCGATGCGGATCATGGTGCATGTAGCCGATGGAATAGGCATGCACCAGCGCGGACACCGTGTTCACCACGACAAGCATGACCACCGTCAGCGTGTCGATGCGCAAGGCCCAGTCGAAGCTCAGCGAGCCAGATTCGACCCAGTGAAGCACCGGTACCTTGAAAGCCTCGGTATGGCCGAGGCCGACCGTCACGAAAGCGACCCACGACAGGATCGCCACGACGATCAGCAGGCCCGTCGTCACATATTCACTCGCCTTGGCGCCGATCGACGCGCCGAACAGGCCCGCTATCAGGAAACCGGCAAGCGGAAGGAAGACAATCGCCAGGTACAGCATGTCCCCGTCAACCTTTCATCATGTTGACGTCTTCCACGGCAATCGACCCCCGATTGCGGTAGAACACGACTAGAATTGCAAGACCGATCGCCGCCTCGGCGGCAGCCACGGTCAGGACAAACAATGCGAAGATCTGCCCGACGAGATCGCCGAGAGCAGCCGAAAAAGCTACGAAATTCAGGTTCACGGCCAAAAGGATGAGCTCGACCGACATCAGGATGACGATGACATTCTTGCGGTTCAGGAAGATACCGAAGATGCCGAGCGTGAAGAGCAGCGCCGAAACCGTGAGATAATGTGCGATACCGATTTCCATAATCAAATACCCTTGCCTGTTTCGACCTGCTTGACCTCGATCGCCGTTTCCGGCGTGCGGCGGACCTGCTGCGTTATGTTCTGGCGCTTGACGCCTTCCTTGTGGCGCAAGGTCAGCACGATGGCGCCGATCATCGCGACCAGCAGGACAAGCCCGGCGATCTGGAAGAAGTACACGTAATCCGTGTAGAGAATATCGCCGAGCGCCGCCGTATTGCTGCGTGTCGCGGCATCCGGCGATGGCTGCACGGCGACCGAAGCGACATTGGGCGCGAAGACCGATCCGGCCAGGACGACGATGAGCTCGGCAGCGAGAATGATGCCGACGAGCGCGCCGATGGGCGCATATTGCAGCGCTCCCCTTTTCAGTTCCGCGAAATCCACGTCGAGCATCATGACGACGAAGAGGAAGAGAACCGCAACGGCGCCGACATAGACGACCAGCAGGATCATTGCCAGGAATTCAGCGCCAGTCAGCAGGAACAGGCCCGCCGCATTGAAGAATGCCAGGATCAAGAACAGTACGGAATGTACGGGGTTGCGGGCCGCGATCACCATGAAAGCACTGGCGATCGTTATAAAGGCGAAGAGGTAGAAAAACGCCGCCGCTATACCTGTCAGCATGGGTTTCCTCGATTTCCAATCCGGCAGCATGAACTGCCATTCTCACAGCCGCTCCGCCACGGGCGGACCGACCTTCCAAATTTTCACGCCTCTTAGCGCAAGTTTCCCCTCGGTAGAAGCTACCTTGGAAGGACACAAGCGCGCACGCACACTCAGCGGTAAGGCGCATCCAATGCTATGTTGCGCGCCAGTTCGCGTTCCCAACGATCGCCATTCGCCAGAAGCCTCTCCTTGTCATAGTAGAGTTCTTCGCGGGTCTCGGTGGCGAATTCGAAATTCGGCCCCTCGACGATGGCATCCACCGGGCAAGCCTCCTGGCAGAAACCGCAATAGATGCACTTCACCATGTCGATGTCATAACGGACGGTGCGGCGCGTTCCGTCATTGCGGCGCGGGCCGGCCTCGATGGTGATCGCCTGTGCCGGGCAGATCGCCTCGCACAATTTGCAGGCGATGCAGCGTTCCTCGCCATTGGGATAGCGGCGCAACGCATGCTCGCCGCGGAAGCGCGGGCTGAGCGGCCCCTTTTCGAACGGGTAGTTCAGCGTCGCCTTCGGCGCGAAGAACTGCCGCATCGACAAGAAGAATGCGCCGACAAATTCCAGAAGCAGGAGTGATTTTGCAGCTTGTGCAAGCGAACTCATGGCGTAAGACCCGTTATTTTAAGGAAGGCCGCGGTGGCGACGACCATGAAGAGCGAGATTGGCAGGAACACCTTCCAGCCGAGGCGCATCAACTGGTCGTAGCGATAGCGCGGAACAAATGCTTTCACCATGGCGAACATGAAGAAGCAGAAGAACAGCTTGAGCAGGAACCAGACGACGCCCGGCACCCAGTTGAGGAACCATACATCGACCGGAGGCAGCCATCCGCCGAGGAACATGATGGTGGTCAGGGCGCACATCAGCACGATGGCGACATATTCACCAAGGAAGAACAGCAGGAATGCCGTCGACGAATATTCGATCATGTGGCCGGCGACGAGCTCCGACTCGGCTTCCACCAGGTCGAATGGCGGACGGTTGGTCTCGGCAAGGGCGGAGACGAAGAAGATGATGAACATCGGGAACAGGCCGAGCCAATGCCAGTCGAGGAAGCTGTTCGGCAGGCCGACCATCGTGCCCAGTCCGTCCTTCTGCGACAGGACAATATCGGTCAGGTTGAGCGAACCGACGCAGAGGAGAACGGTGACGATGACGAAGCCGATCGACACCTCGTAGGACACCATCTGCGCCGCCGAGCGAAGCGCGCCGAGGAACGGATATTTCGAGTTCGAGGCCCAGCCGGCCATGATGACGCCATAGACCTCCAGCGAGGAGATCGCCAGGACGTAGAGAATGCCGACATTGATATTGGCTACCGCCCAGCCCTCATTCACCGGAACGACGGCCCAGGCCGCCATGGCGAGAACCGACGACACCAGCGGCGCGAGCAGGAAGATGCCCTTGTTGGCGCCCGACGGGATGATCGGCTCCTTGACGACGAATTTCAGAAGGTCGGCGAAGGATTGCAGCAGGCCGAAGGGCCCGACCACATTCGGGCCGCGACGAAGCTGTACCGCCGCCCAGATCTTGCGATCCGCATAAAGCAGATAGGCGATGATGAGCAGCATCACGACCAGCAGCAGGAGCGACTTCCCGAGGATGATCAGAAACGGCAGGATGTAGGTTGCGAATATATCTTCCATATCAGTCTCTTCCCGCCTATTCGGCTGCCTGCTTGAAGCCGCCCTTGGCGAGCGCGGAACATTCGGCCATGACAGCCGAGGCACGTGCGATCGGGTTGGTCAGGTAGAAATCGGCGACGGGCGAAACGAAACCGGTCTTGTCGACAGGCCCGGTCACGCTCGCCAGCTTCCTTATATCGTCAGGGTTCCCAGCCTCAATCGTATCAATTGCCGCAAGGTGTGGATATTCGCCGTAAAGACGGGCACGCAGCGCCGCGAGCGAGTCGAAGGGCAGCTTCTGGCCAAGTACATCCGACAGGGCGCGCAGGATCGCCCAATCCTCCTTGGCGTCGCCGGGCGCGAAGCCGGCGCGGGCCGCCATCTGCACCCGTCCTTCCGTATTCACATAGGTTCCGGACTTCTCCGTATAGGCGGCGCCCGGCAGGATCACGTCGGCATTGTGCGCGCCCTGATCGCCATGCGTGCCGATATAGACCGTGAAGGCCCTATTGCCCTCGGCGGACCGGTCGCCCCAGTTCAATTCATCCGCGCCGAGCAGGAACACGACGTCCATCGCATCCTTCATCTCGGCGACCGTCTTGCCGCCTTCGCCGGGCACGAAGCCGATGTCGAGCGCGCCGACGCGGCTGGCAGCCGTGTGGATCACGCCGAAACCGTTCCAGTCCGCGCCGATCGCAGCGGTATCGGCGGCGAGCTTCGCTGCCAGTCCAAGCACCGCAGCGCTGTCCGGGCGGTTCAGCGCGCCCTGCCCGATCAGGATCATCGGGTTCTTGGCCTTCTGCAGCACGGAAAGGAACTTGAGCGAACCGGCCGCGAGATCGGCGAGCGTTTCCGCCCCGGCGCCGAGATATTCGTAGTTGAAGCGCATGTCGGCCTTCTCGCCGATGACGGCGATCGGAATGCCCGCCGCACGCCAGCGCTTGCGGATGCGCGCATTGAGCAGCGACGCTTCAAAGCGCGGATTGGAGCCGATGATCAGGATGGCGTCGGCCTGTTCGATACCGTCGATCGTCGGATTGAAGACATAGCTCGCGCGGCCATTGGCGTTGGTGAGGACCGAACCGTCCTGCCGGGCGTCGATATTGGCCGAGCCGAGCGACTGCATCAGCTGCTTCAGCGCATACATTTCCTCGACGGTCGCAAGATCGCCGGCAATTGCGCCGATCCTGTCGCCGCTCGTCGCCGAAACCGCTGCCTTGATCGCGGCGAAGGCCTCCGGCCAGGTGGCTGCGACAAGCCTGCCATTCGTGCGCACATAGGGGCGGTCGAGGCGCTGCGTGCGCAGTCCGTCCCAGATGAAGCGGGTCTTGTCGGAAATCCACTCTTCATTGACCTGTTCGTTGACGCGCGGCAGGATACGCATGACTTCGCGGCCACGCGTATCGACGCGGATAGCGGAACCGACGGCGTCCATGACGTCGATCGATTCGGTCTTGCTCAGCTCCCACGGACGCGCCTGGAAGGCGTAGGGCTTGGACGTCAGCGCACCAACCGGGCAGAGGTCGATGACATTGCCCTGCAGTTCGGAGGTCATCGCCTGCTCGAGATAGGTGGTGATCTCGGCATCTTCGCCGCGGCCGATCAGCCCCAGTTCCGAAATGCCGGCAACTTCCGTGGTGAAGCGGACGCAGCGCGTGCAATGGATGCAGCGGGTCATGATCGTCTTGACCAGCGGCCCGATATATTTGTCCTCGACGGCGCGCTTGTTCTCCTTGTAGCGCGAAGAATCGACGCCAAAGGCCATCGCCTGGTCCTGCAGGTCGCACTCGCCGCCCTGGTCGCAGATCGGGCAATCCAGCGGGTGGTTGATCAGCAGGAACTCCATCACGCCTTCGCGGGCCTTCTTGACCATGGGCGTATTGGTGAAGATTTCCGGCGTCTCGCCGTTCGGACCCGGGCGCAGATCGCGCACGCCCATGGCGCAGGATGCGGCAGGCTTGGGCGGCCCGCCCTTCACCTCGATGAGGCACATGCGGCAATTGCCGGCGATCGACAGGCGCTCATGGAAGCAGAAGCGCGGCACCTCGGCGCCTGCCGCTTCCGCTGCCTGCAGCAGCGTGTAGTGATCCGGTACCTCAAGCTCGTTACCGTCGACTTTGATCTTCGCCATTATTCTTCTCCGGCACCTGTTGCCGCTTCAAAAGCTGCATGCACATCCGCAAAACCGGTACCGGCATCAAGCGGCACCAAGGCGCGGATATCAGTCCCCGACCTGCCCCGGCAAAGCCCTGCCGGCTGGTCGTCGAACAATCTTCCAATTTCTCCGGACAGCATCAGCGCGCTCCATCCGATATGACGAGCGCCGCCGCCTGGCCGGTCCAGTCGTCGCGCCGGATACGGCCGCCAAGCCGCAACCGCGCATCGATCTCGGCTATTTCTTCCGAGGTCCAGGCCGCCACCTGTTCATAGGTGAAGATGCCCATCCCATTCAGCACCTGCTCGGCCTTGGGACCAAGGCCGGAAATCCGCTTCAGATCGTCCTTGACGGCAATGGCGGACGATACTTCTTTCTTTTCCAATGCTTGCACCGGAGTCTTCACCTGATCCGTGATATCCGGCCGGGCGCGGATCATCTGTTTCAGCCGGTCGAGTTCGTCAGCGCGTTCGCCCCGCGAGGGCTGGGCCGGAACATGGGCCTCCCCCGTCCGCGCAGCGTCGAGGCCGCCGGCGAGCGCACCTGCCCAGAACCCCCAGAACTGGCTGGCAACACCGAGACCGACGACCGAGGCCGCAGCCGCGGCGCCCATGACGGGGCCGAACAGATTGGCAGCCGGAGCGAACTGTCGTGGCAGCAGCGCCATGACATCGACTTCGCTCGTCCTGTTCCGGGATTTGCTCATCGGCGTCCGCCTCACTCTGCCGCGACGAGAACGGGGCTGGCCGAGGCATTGCGCGAGAACTCGTCGATACGCCGCTCGATTTCCGGGCGGAAGTGACGGATGAGTCCCTGCACCGGCCAGGCGGCCGCGTCGCCGAGCGCACAGATGGTATGGCCCTCAATCTGCTTGGTCACGTCGAGCAGCATGTCGATTTCGCGCTTCTGGGCATTGCCGGTGACCATGCGTTCCATGACCCGCCACATCCAGCCGGTGCCTTCGCGGCATGGCGTGCACTGGCCGCAGCTCTCATGCTTGAAGAAGTAGGACAGCCGCGCAATCGCCCGCACGATGTCGGTGGACTTGTCCATGACGATGACGGCAGCCGTGCCGAAGGAGGATTTCACCCCGCGCAGGCCATCGAAATCCATCGGGCAATCGATGATGTCCGCCGCGGGGACGACCGGGCAGGATGCGCCGCCGGGGATGACCGCCAGCAGGTTGTCCCAGCCGCCGCGAATGCCGCCAGCATGCTTCTCGATCAGTTCGCGGAACGGGATGCCCATTGCCTCTTCGACCGTGCAGGGACGGTTGACGTGGCCCGAGACCATGAACAGCTTGGTGCCGACATTGTTCGGGCGGCCGATGCTGGAGAACCAGGAAGCGCCGCGGCGCAGGATCGTCGGCGCAACGGCAATGGATTCGACGTTGTTGACCGTCGTCGGGCAGCCGTAGAGACCCATATTGGCCGGGAATGGCGGCTTCAGCCGTGGCTGGCCCTTCTTGCCTTCAAGGCTTTCGAGCAGCGCGGTCTCCTCGCCGCAGATATAGGCGCCGGCGCCATGATGGACGAAGATGTCGTAATCCCAGCCGTTCTTGTTGTTCTTGCCGAGCAGGCCCGCATCGTAGCACTCGTCGATCGCCCGCTGCAGCGCCTCGCGCTCGCGAATGTATTCGCCGCGGACATAGATGTAGCAGGTGTGCGCGCCCATGGCGAAACCGGCGATGAGGCAGCCTTCGATCAGCGTGTGCGGATCGTGCCGCATAATATCGCGGTCCTTGCAGGTGCCGGGCTCGGATTCGTCGGCATTGATGACGAGATAATGCGGACGGCCATCGCTTTCCTTCGGCATGAAGGACCATTTAAGCCCGGTCGGGAAGCCGGCACCGCCGCGCCCGCGCAGGCCGGAAGCCTTCATTTCCTCGATGATCCAGTCCCTGCCCTTGGCGATGATGCCGGCAGTGCCGTCCCAATGGCCACGAGACATTGCGCCCTTCAACGATTTGTCGTGAAGGCCATAAATATTGGTGAAGATGCGGTCTTTATCAGCAAGCATTTCACACCGTCCTATTCTCTTCGTGCACCTGTCGAACGCCGGAAGCGTCCGAATTCATCATCGCGGCGTCTTGCCGAATACCCTGATGTATTCCGCTTCGCCGCCCTTGGCCAATGCCTTGGCCTGTTTCACCCATTCCTCGCGCTCGATGCGGCCGTGGAACTTCAGATAGCCGTCGACCCATTCGCGCTCGGCCTTCTTCCACGACGCGATCTGCGCATAGGTGAATATGCCCAGTTCATGCAAAGTCTGCTCGATCTTCGGCCCGACGCCGGAAATCAGCTTCAAATCGTCGACCTGCGCCGGACGCTCGACGGCAGCCGGCCGGTTCCTGTCGGTCAGAGACAGGGCCTTCGGGTCCGCCTCGATCGACTGTACCGTTGGTTTCTCGCCAGGCGAACCCTCTGCCAGCGGCGGGTTCTTGATGGTCCGCCGCGTGGTCGATTGTTTCGGCGCAGGCGTGGACGTGGCGGCTTCCGCGCCTTTCGGCGCCTTCACCGTGGATGGCGACTTGATCGCGGGATCGGTCGCCTCCGCATGGGTCACGGGCTTGGCGGCGTTGGAAGGGGGCACCGCCGCCGCTCCCGCATCGCCGGACGATGCCTTGTTGGCGTTGGCCGCCCTTTCGGTCAGCGAGGTCAATCCGCCTTCGGGCGCGGAGAAATGCCGTTCGATCTGCGGCCCTACCGGCAGTTCGGCGCCCTTGCCCGCCTCATAGGCATCGATGATCTCTTCGAGGCGCTCCGGCGTCAGATCTTCGTAGGTATCCTTGAAAACCATGACCATCGGGGCGTTGACGCAGGCACCGAGGCATTCCACCTCTTCCCATGACAGCGTGCCGCTCTCGTTGAGATGGAACTGTTCATGATGGATCTTGCTCTGGCAGACCTTCTTCAGGTCCTCCGAGCCGCGCAGCATGCAGGGCGTCGTGCCGCAGACCTGGATATGCGCGCGCGTCCCGACCGGCTTCAGCTGGAACTGCGTATAGAATGTCGCGACTTCCAGCACGCGGATCATCGGCATGTCGAGCATTTCGGCGACATGCTCGATGGCGGCCTTCGTCACCCAGCCTTCCTGCTCCTGCGCCCGCATCAGCAGCGGTATCACAGCGGATTGTTCGCGGCCCTTGGGATATTTCTTGATTGCAAGCTTCGCCCAGGCGCTGTTTTCGCGGTTGAACGCGAATGTCCCCGGCTGGAAATTATCTTCTGCGAGACGACGGACTGACATTAACGATCAACCTCACCAAATACGATATCGAGCGAGCCGAGCACGGCGGAAACGTCGGCCAGCATATGACCACGGCACAGGAAATCCATGGCTTGAAGATGGGCGAAACCGGGCGCGCGCAGCTTGACGCGATAGGGCTTGTTGGAACCATCGGCGACGACGAACACGCCGAATTCGCCCTTCGGGGCTTCCACGGCGGCGTAAACTTCGCCGGCGGGAACGTGATAGCCTTCCGTATAGAGCTTGAAGTGATGGATGAGCGCTTCCATCGAACGCTTCATCTCGCCGCGCTTCGGCGGCACGATCTTGGCGGAGGTGTTGGACACCGGCCCGACCTTCTCGGCACCGAGCAGCCGGTCGACGCACTGGCGCATGATGCGAACCGACTGGCGCATCTCTTCCATGCGGATCAGATAGCGGTCGTAGCAATCGCCATTCTTGCCGATCGGTACATCGAACTCCATCTCGGAATAGCACTCATAGGGCTGCGATTTGCGCAGGTCCCACGCGGCGCCGGAACCACGGACCATGACGCCGGAGAATCCCCAGGCCCAGGCCTCTTCCAGCGAAACGACGCCGATATCGACGTTGCGCTGCTTGAAGATGCGGTTCGGCGTGATCAGATCGTCGAGGTTCTTGACGGTCTCAAGGAACGGATCGCACCATTTGCCGATATCTTCGATCAGCTGGTCCGGCACGTCCTGATGGACGCCGCCCGGACGGAAATAGGCCGCGTGCATGCGGGCGCCGCTCGCGCGCTCGTAGAAGACCATCAGCTTCTCGCGTTCTTCGAAGCCCCACAGCGGCGGCGTCAGCGCGCCGACGTCCATGGCCTGCGTGGTGACGTTGAGAAGATGCGAGAGAATACGGCCGATCTCGGAGAAAAGCACACGGATCAGCTGGCCGCGCATCGGCACTTCGAGGCCGAGCAGACGCTCCACCGCGAGCGCGAAGGCATGTTCCTGGTTCATCGGCGCCACGTAATCGAGGCGGTCGAGATAGGGCACGGCCTGAAGATAGGTCTTGGCTTCCATCAGCTTTTCGGTGCCGCGGTGCAGAAGACCGATATGCGGGTCCACGCGCGCGACCACCTCGCCATCCAGCTCAAGCACAAGGCGCAGAACGCCGTGCGCCGCAGGATGTTGCGGCCCGAAATTGATGTTGAAGTTGCGAACGTTGTGTTCAGTCATCGCTAGGCCATTTCTTGAAACTGACGATCCAAAGCAGGATTCAGGCAAACAGGCGGGATTTTGGAGAACGAACCCACTGTCTCCCCCTATTGCTTCGCTTTTTCGTCGCCCGGAAGCACATAATCCGTGCCTTCCCATGGTGACTCGAAATCGAACTTACGGAATTCCTGACGCAATTCGACGGGCTCGTAGACGACCCGCTTCATCTCGTCATCGTAGCGAACTTCGACGAAACCGGTAAGCGGGAAATCCTTGCGCAGCGGATGTCCCTCGAAACCGTAATCGGTGAGAATCCGGCGCAGATCCGGATGGCCGGAGAACAGCACGCCGTAAAGGTCGTAGGTCTCGCGCTCATACCAGTCGGCGCCCGGATAGACCGGCGTCGCCGACGGTATCGGCGTATCCTCGTCCGTCGCGACCTTGACGCGGACGCGCAAGTTCTGCCGTGGCGACAGAAGGTGGTAGACCACGTCGAACCGGTGCACCCGCGACGGATAGTCGACGCCGCAAATGTCGATGAGGCATACGAACTGGCACTGCACATCGTCGCGCAGGAAGGTCAGAAGGTCGAGCAGGCCGTCCCTCTCCACCTCGAGATTGAGTTCGCCATAGGCGACCTCGACCGATTTGAGCGACAGCGCAGGCTTTTCGCTCAGATAGGCTGAAAGCTCGGTCAGCGCTTCTTCGAACATCGTCACCATCCTATCGCTCGATCGTCCCGGTGCGGCGGATCTTCTTCTGCAGCATCAGGACGCCGTAGAGCAGCGCTTCCGCCGTGGGCGGGCAGCCCGGCACGTAGATATCGACCGGCACCACGCGGTCGCAGCCACGCACCACCGAATAGGAATAGTGATAATAGCCGCCGCCATTGGCGCAGGAGCCCATGGAGATGACATAGCGCGGCTCCGGCATCTGGTCGTAGACCTTGCGAAGCGCAGGCGCCATCTTGTTCGTCAGCGTGCCGGCGACGATCATCACGTCGGACTGGCGCGGTGAGGCGCGCGGCGCGAAGCCGAAACGCTCGCCGTCATAGCGCGGCATGGAGGTGTGCATCATTTCCACGGCGCAGCAGGCGAGACCGAAGGTCATCCACATCAGCGAACCGGTGCGCGCCCAGGTGACGAGCGCATCGGCCGAAGTCAGGATGAAACCCTTGTCGGCCAGCTCATTGTTTATCTCGCCGAAGAAAGCATCGTCGGAGCCGATCGGCTTGCCCGAATTCGGGTCGATTATACCTTTTGGCTGCGGCGCAACCAGGGTGGTATTGCTGTTGGTCAATCCCATTCCAGCGCTCCCTTCTTCCATTCATAAATGAAGCCGATCGTCAGCACGGCCAGGAAAACCATCATCGACCAGAAGCCGAACCATCCGACGGCGCCGAACGATATCGCCCAGGGGAAGAGAAAGGCCACTTCGAGATCGAAGATGATGAACAGGATCGAGACGAGGTAGAAGCGAACGTCGAACTTCATGCGGGCGTCGTCGAAAGCATTGAAGCCGCATTCATAGGCCGAGAGCTTCTCGGCGTCCGGCGCGCTATATGCCACCAGGAATGGGGCGACAAGAAGCGCCACACCAATCAGCAGCGCCACACCGATAAAGATTACGATGGGCAGATAGGAACTTAAGAGCTCG
Source organism: Phyllobacterium sp. 21LDTY02-6 (assembly GCF_023554255.2). GTDB lineage: Bacteria > Pseudomonadota > Alphaproteobacteria > Rhizobiales > Rhizobiaceae > Phyllobacterium. Next base: position 1,246,376 of record NZ_JAMJWD020000001.1, read on the forward strand.
TTCATGATCCGTCTTTTTCCGCCTATTGAACTCAGGCTGACAAGAATGCCATGTCATAAAAACAGTCGCCGCAAACACGCGACAGGCCACGCCAACCTTCCGGCTGGACGTTGGGCGAGGGTTAGCGCGTTAGCGCCAAGCACGCAAGTGCAACAATCACGTTCTGAACCGCCCCTACCCGCTGCAGAATATGCGCCCAGCCTGCAAAAACACCAGCAAAAATCACGATTCTTCTCACTTTCTGATCGAAAATCACCCTAAAAACGCTCTTTAGAATGATATTAATGTGACCCGGTTCCTTCGCCGCACCGACCTCTAAAATCCTAACTGCGACATTCGGTCCTACGAACGATCCGGGCCGGTCCTGCGAACGATCCATGCACGGTCAGGAGGCGGCAATAAACCGGGTAGCGGACATCGGGCCAGGCATCGGAATTGCCGGCTAGCCCTGGACGCCCGCAAGCGGCTCGAGCGCCATCTCCTGGTCGAGCACCTCGCCGATCTCCGCCGGGGTATTCGCGCGCCGCCCGCGGCTGTCCAGCCATGCCGACCAGGCCGCAAAGCCGAGGCCGACAACGGCAAGCGCAGCGCCGACGAAGGGAAGCTGCTGATAGGAGACGCCGAGCGTCAGCGCGGCGCCGCCGATCCAGGCGCCGGCGGCATTGCCGAAATTGAAGGCGCCCTGATTGAGCGTGGCCGCAAGGTTTGGCGCTTCGTCGGCCGATTCCACCACCCGCATCTGCAGCGGCGGAACGATGACGAAGGTCAGGACGCCCCAGAAGAACACCAGCACGATCGTCGCCGTGGCAAAGCCCGCGACCTCGGCCAGGACGACATGCGTCACGGCAAGGGCGACCAGCGTCGCCAACACCGTCGGCATCAGCTTCCAGTCGGCCAGCCTGCCGCCGACCACATTGCCGACGGTCATGCCCGCGCCGAAGAGCAGCAGTACCCAGGTGACGCTGCCGGTCGAAATGCCGGAAACATCGGTCAGGATCGGCTTGATATAGGTGAAGACCGCAAACAGGCTGCCTGACGCCAGCGCCGATATCAGCATGGCGAGCCAGACCTGCAGCTTGGCCAGAACCTTGACCTCATTGAGTATGCCCGCCCCCTTCTGCCCCTCGCCCGCCGACGGCACCAGGACATGGATCGCGATGACCGCGGCAATGCCTATGACGACGACGGCAAAGAAGGTCGAGCGCCAGCCATAGACTTCGCCGAGCGCCGTGCCGGCCGGCACGCCGAGAATATTGGCAAGGGTCAGGCCGGCAAACATCAGGGCGATCGCGCTGGCCCGCTTGTGGCGTGGCACGAGGCTGGCCGCGACAACGGAACCGATGCCGAAGAACGCTCCATGTCCAAAGGCGGTCACGACGCGCGCCAGCATCAGCAGCCAGTAGTTCGGCGCGATGGCGCAGAAGAGATTGCCGATGACGAACAGCATGGCCAGCCCGACCAGTACCGGCTTGCGCGGCATCGATGCGGTGGCGATGGCGATGATCGGCGCGCCGAGAACGACGCCGAGCGCATAGCCGGTGACCAGCAGGCCGGCGCTCGGGATCGAAACCGACAGGTCGGCGGCGACTTCGGGCAGAAGTCCCATGATCACGAATTCGGTGGTTCCGATACAGAAGGAGGCTATCGCTAGGGCGAGAATCGGCAAGGGCATGGCTGGGGACCGCAGAAGGTTGAAAAATGCGATGCTGCATTGGGGCCGGTGCGCGCACAAATGATATTAATGCAACGCAGCGTTGCATTAACGGACAGGCTGCTTGCAGCTACCGGTTTTCAGGCTGTTGGCGGGCTATTGGCCTTCCACCGTCTGGCCCTCGATATCCTTGAGGTCCTGCGCCTGCTGCTCGCGCAATTGCCTTATCTCCGCCTGTTTGCGCGCCGCGGCTGCCGGGTCTGCCGACGGGCCAGCCTGCCTGCCCTTGGCGGCGGCGAGGCGCTGTTGCAGCGCAGTCTTCTCCTCGGGCGTGAATTGAGTCGTCTCGCCCTTCGGGTCCGGAGTGAAGTGCGGATAGGTGCCGGTATTGACCGGGCCGACCAGCGGCGAGCTGGCACCCGGCGCCGGAGGCGTATTGGCGCAGGCGCTCAAGGCCGCAATCAGGGATGCAACTGCCAAGCCACGGGCAAGCGGTTCAAGCGTCATAATCATCGTTTATCCTGACTGCTGTATCGATATTTCTCATGGCTACACCAATTGCGCCTTGGAGGGATAGCACCATCTTATGTTATCATGTCAAGAATGCTGTGACCGGGAGGAAGCGACTGCATGGATAATCAGGGCGGCAAGGGAGGCAAGTTCCCGAACCTCGACAGCTACGTCGTCAAGGATCCGGATGCTTTCGCGCGCAACGTCGCCCATATGATCGAGCAGGCCGGCAAGGCTGCCTCTGCCTGGGTCGAGCCCCGCGAAAAAGGCATGAAGCGCGACACGCTCGCCGATCCCGTCGCCGATGTGGTGAAAACCTTCTCCAAGGTCACCGAATACTGGCTGGCGGAGCCATCGCGCGCGGTCGAGGCGCAGACGAAGCTCTTCGCCAGCTATATGCAGATATGGGCCAATTCCATCAGGCGTCTCGGCGGCGAGGAGGTCGAGGCCGTCGCCGAACCGGACAGGAACGACAAGCGCTTCAACGATGAAGACTGGGGCCGCAATGCGTTCTTCGATTTCCTGAAACAGGCCTATCTCGTCACCTCGCGCTGGGCCATCGACCTGGTGGAAAACGCCGAGGGGCTCGACGAACATACGCGCCACAAGGCCTCGTTCTACGTCAAGCAGCTGACGGCGGCGGCGTCGCCGAGCAACTTCCTCCTGACCAATCCGGAACTCTACAAGGAGACGGTTGCCAGCAATGGCGAGAATCTCGTCAGGGGCATGAAGATGCTCGCCGAGGACATTGCGGCCGGCGGCGGCGATCTGCGCCTGCGCCAGTCCGACCTGACCAAGTTCGCGCTCGGCGAAAATATTGCGACGACGCCCGGCAAGGTCGTGGCGAGAAGCGAAGTCGCGGAAATCATCCAATACGAACCGACCACGAAAGAGGTGTTGAAGCGCCCTCTCCTGATCTGCCCGCCATGGATCAACAAATTCTACATACTCGATCTCAACCCGGAAAAGTCGTTCATCAAATGGGCGGTCGATCATGGCCACACGGTATTCGTGATTTCCTGGGTCAATCCCGACCAGCGCCATGCGCAGAAGGACTGGACGGCCTATGTCAATGAGGGATTGCGCTACGCCCTCGACACGGTGGAGAAGATCACCGGCGAAACGGACATCAACGCCATCGGCTATTGCGTCGGCGGGACGCTGCTGAGCGCCGCGCTCGCCCTCTTCGCCAAGGAAGGCGAGGACCGGATAAAAAGCGCCACTCTCTTCACCACCCAGGTCGATTTCACCCATGCGGGCGACCTGAAGGTCTTTGTCGACGAGGACCAGATCCGGGCATTGGAGAATGCCATGTCGGCGGAAGGCTTCCTCGAAGGCACGCGGATGGCGACGGCGTTCAACATGCTGCGCTCCGGCGACCTGATCTGGCCCTATGTGGTCAATAATTACATGCGCGGCCGCGAGCCCGTGCCGTTCGACCTGCTCTACTGGAATGCCGACGCCACGCGCATGAGCGCCGCCAACCACTCCTACTATCTGCGCAATTGCTATCTCGACAACAATCTGGTGCGCGGGATGATGCGGCTGGCGGGCGAGCAACTCTCGCTGAAGGACGTGAAGATACCGATCTACAATCTGGCGGCGAAGGAAGATCACATCGCGCCGGCGCTGTCGGTTTTCACCGGCTGCCATCATTTCGGCGGCGACGTCACCTATGTCCTCTCCGGTTCCGGCCACATTGCCGGGGTGGTCAATCCGCCAGGCAAGAACAAGTATCAGTACTGGACCGGCGGCGCGCCAGAGGGGTCGTTCGAGGACTGGCTGGCGCGCACCGAGGAACATCCCGGCTCGTGGTGGAATCACTGGCACGATTGGATCACGGCGCTGGACGATGCGCGCGTCGCCGCGCGCCAACCCGGCGCGAATCACGTCGAAGTGCTGGCCGATGCACCCGGCACCTATGTGCGCGTCCGGGTCTGATATCGTATCGGCCCAAGCAAGATCGCCTGTATATCAAGGTTAACAACAAAGGCAGGAAAGTGTCGTATCACGCTTTTGCCTCATTCTGGTTATAGTTCGTGTCTTGTGCAGCCGAGCAAAAACAACTAGTTCTTTTTGCTCTCTATGGGTGTATTACGCACCTCGACAGGACTTCGCGAGCTTACTGCTCTTATAGAAGCGTTCTGACCAGGCATCGGCCGGTATAGAATGCCAGGACGGGGGAATCGTTGAAAATACTGCGGCGCTCAATCTCTGCCCTTCGGGCAAGCACAATCGCATGTATGGTCGGGCTCGCTTCCCTCGCCGCCACATCCTGTACGTCGACTGTCTCCAATCCAAACCTCACCGCCGGCCTCGCCCCGACTGCGACGTCCACCGCGACACCGGCCGCATCCGCACCTGACGGCGAGCAGGAAAAGGCGGCGCAAACCGGCGCAATGGCCTCCGGCGGCACGCAGGAAGTCGGGCCGCGCGCCCTGGCATTGGCCGGCAGCACCGAGACCAACGCGCTCCAGGCGCTGAATGCCGCCGCCAAGCCTGCCGAGGCTGCCAAGGCTCAGGATGGCGCCAAGGCCGAGACGGCCACCGCCGCTGCGGAACCGGCTGCGGCCGCGCCCGCCCCGCAGGAGACGAAGACGTCGCTGTTCGGATCGAGCAAGGCCAAGGACACGCCGGTTCAGACCGCAAGCGCGGCGCAGGGCGCCGAACAGCCTGTCCGCACCTCGCTCTTCGGCAGCTCGACGGCAAGTGCTTCCACCGGCGCGTCCACTGGCGCCTCCACCGGGGCACCGGCTGCTGCTGGAGCCGACGCAGCGACCGACGCTGGTACCGAGGCCCGCGCCGAGGGTGATGTAAGCGCCGACGACGCCAGCACGAAGACGGAAGCGGCCTATGCCGCGCCGGCACAGGCGAAGGCGACGCCGCCGAAATCCAACGGCGCGTTGCTGAGGCTCTTCTCCAACAACAATTCCCGGCCGGCTTCAAAACGCCTCGTCGCGGTCATCGATCCGCAGTCGAAGCCGGAGCTGCGCGCCACGAAAGCCGCATCGGGCGATGATTCTGCATTGCCGTCGGCTGAATCCTACGAGGGCAAGAGCGAACGTCTGGCGTCCCTGCCCGGCGTCCGCCCGAATGCCGGCATCCAGATCATGCAGCGCGACAGCCTCTATGACGATGACGATGTCGAGGCAGCGGGCACTCCGGTGATTCTCGCATCCGCGGCCGGTCTGGCGCGCCTCGCGCCCAACGGGCTCAAGGTCCAGCGCGAATCGGTCGATGTCGCCTGCCTGAAGCCGCAGCTCGTCGGCATGCTGAAGGCGATCGAACGCAAATACGGCAAGAACGTCATCGTCACCTCCGGCTATCGCAGCCCGCCCTACAATCGCAAGGTGAACGGCGCGAAGGCATCGCTGCACATGTCCTGTGCCGCCGCCGACATCCAGGTGCCCGGCGTTTCGAAGTGGGAACTGGCGAATTTCGCCCGCAACATGTCCGGCCGTGGCGGCGTCGGAACCTATTGCCATACCGAATCAGTGCACGTCGATATCGGCCCGCGCCGCGACTGGAACTGGCGCTGCTCGCGCCGACGCGGCTGAGATCGGCGATGCCGGATCGCGCGCCCGACAAAATTCTGCACAAAATCGACTTTTTCAAAAAAAGAATGACTTATGGGGTTGCGGCGGAAAAACTGTTTCACTATAAGCCGCTTACCTGCGGGGCGCCCATCGTCTAGCGGTCTAGGACGCCGCCCTTTCACGGCGGAAACAGGGGTTCGATTCCCCTTGGGCGTACCAGGTTCTTTCCCTGGATATTCAAGCATTTAGATGACCGAGCTCACAAGCGGGCTGGCCAATGAAAAATGGCCGACTGTCCAGCCGGCCATCTTTGAAACCTTTTGCGCGAGCGCCTAGTTGGCGGGCGCCGGCTGTGATGGTGCGGGTTCCGCAGGGGCCGGCGTGGCAGGCGTAGAGGGTTCGGTTGTGGTCGCCGGCGGCGTTGCAGTCCCTTCCGATGGCTTGTTGTCACATGCGGTCAAGGTAAAGGCGGCAAGTGCCACGATTGGGAGTAGGATCTTGTAATTCATGAGCGTCCTCCTTCAGGGTGATGTCCCTATCAATAAGATGTGATAGTCCCGCCCTTTAGAACAGCCCCACTTTTTCAAGCTTTGTCACGCCATGTTAGACAAAGTTATGAGGCTGAAATGATGAGGTGGCATATCATAAAATCACTGCCACGATTCCCATCGGGCAGCAGGGCTCGGTTAAACCTCCAAGCGGGCCCGATTCTCCCACCCCAGAGCAAATTTACCTGCCTTTTTTCGAAAGGCAGGTCTTTTGCCTGCCCCCGAAGCGGCCAGATTGCATCATAATCCTGGCTGTATTGGCGGCGATAACCGCTGCATGAGATTCACGAAAGACACCAGGACCACCATCATATTCCTCGCAGCCGGTCTCATGGCTGCAACACTCGTCATGCTGTCGGACGGGCCGCTGGCTCGAACCAACCTCCTGCACGCACCCCATGCACCGCATTCCGCGAGCCTGCAGAAATAGCGTTCTGCCAGCCGCCAACGCCAACTGCCACCCTGGGAAGCTACTCTCCCTCATGCTGGGAGCCCGTGCTGGCAGAACCACCACCCTGCAAACCCCTACCTCCCTCATCCTGAGCCTGGTGAGCCCGCCGAACCACGAAGGGCGCTGCAACGGTGATGCAGTCCCTTGTTTGGTTGCATCAAAATAGTGCGTGCTTCGACAAGCTCAGCATGAGGGAGGTTGGCTCATCATGGGGGGAGCTAACCTTCAGGGGATTTTGTGGTGGCAGCCAGAACAGGTGCCTGAATAGCCAAAATCCGCACCACGCCCGCAAAATCGCGTCTGGTCATTGAAAATGGGGGGAGACGGGCGGTCTTCAGCGCGTCAGTAGGTATCAGGGTCGAGGTCCGAAGACCGCCCGCGACGTCTTTGCCTGCCATTGTTGCGCTTGTCAGACGCAACAACCCGGAAAACGAAGCGCTACCTCCGTTTCCATCTGCAGTTTGCCGGCCAATCGGGGTTGTCACTTCCGATCTTCCGGCAACGCCACCCTTTCCCAGCAATCGAAACAGCACCGGAAGCTGCTCCCCCACTGGAAAGGATTTGTGCAGAATAACCCTGTTCCAAAGTGGTGGGATAAGTTCGTGTTATTTATTTTGGCAGCCGAGGGGAAGAATGAGCGAAATCAGTGGCTTGCAGGGCAAAATATTTTCTGAGGCCGAAAATCCATCCCACCGGGAGGGTCGTGCGGTGCATGAACAGAGCGCGTGCTTCCACCCGCCCCGGGATGAGGATGATTGATTTGATTGCAGAAAAAGCATGGAGCCCGCGCTGAAGGCTCGCAAATCCATCCCCCTTGCCGACCGCCACCCCGCAAAAGTCCCCGGCGGCGCTTTATTCGCAGCGGCGATTCGGCTAATCCTCCGGTCATGAACTTCATGGATCCCCTCGTCACCGGCAGGCTTGTGCAAAGATACAAGCGCTTCCTCGCCGATATCGTGCTCGATGATGGCCGCGCCATTACCAGTTCCGTCCCCAATACCGGATCGATGCTCGGATTGACCGATCCGGGCATCAGGGTATGGCTGTCGCATAGCGGCGATGCGAAGCGCAAATATCCGCATACGCTGCAAATCGTCGAGGTCGGCGGCGAAATGGTCGGCGTCAATACCGGCCTGCCGAACAGGATCGCGGAAGAGGCCATCCTTTCGGGGCTCATCCCGGAACTTTCGGGCTATGGCGGGCTGCGCCGCGAGCAAAGATACGGCGCCGGTTCCCGCATCGATCTTCTCTTGAGCGATCCCGTGCGCGGCGACGCCTATGTCGAAGTCAAGAATGTCCACTTCTCGCGCACCCCGGGTCTCGCGGAATTTCCCGATTCGCCGACGGCGCGCGGTGCAAAGCATCTGGACGAACTCGGCAACATGGTGGAAAATGGCCATCGTGGCGTGATGTTCTACGTCGTTCAGCGTGGCGACTGCGATTGCCTCGGCATTTGCGGCGACCTCGACCCGCTCTACCGGGCGGCGTTCGACAGAGCGATGTCGCGCGGGGTTGAAGCTTACGCCGTAAAATGCCACATCACTCCGGCAGGAATTGCTGCAATCGCCGCGATCCCTATCATTATCTAGCAATCGGACGACGCCATGGTCACCTATCTCGATGCACAACATGCGCCGCTGAAGAATACCGGACAGATCCGGCTTCACGGTCCGGAGGCCTTCGAGGCCATGCGCAAGGCGTGCCAGCTTACGGCTCGCTGCCTCGACGAGCTTGCCTCCATCGTCGCGCCGGGCGTTACCACCAATACGATCGACCGCTTCGTCTTCGAGTTCGGCGCCGACCATGGCGCCCTGCCCGCCACGCTGAATTATCGCGGCTACACCAAATCCAGCTGCACCTCGATCAACCATGTCGTCTGCCACGGCATCCCGGACGACAAGCCGCTGCGCGAGGGCGACATCGTCAATATCGACGTCACCTATATCGTCGATGGCTGGCATGGCGATTCGAGCCGCATGTATCCGGTCGGAACGATCAAGCGCGCCGCCGAACGCCTGCTGGAAGTCACCCATGAGAGCCTGATGCGCGGCATAGCGGCCGTGCGCCCCGGCGCACGCACCGGCGCGATCGGCGCGGCCATACAATCCTATGCGGAATCGGAACGCTGTTCCGTGGTCAGGGATTTCTGCGGTCATGGCGTCGGCCAGATCTTCCATGATGCGCCGAATATCCTTCATTACGGCACGCCGCATGAAGGCATCGAATTGCGGCAAGGCATGATCTTCACCATCGAGCCCATGATCAATCTCGGCAAGCCGCATGTGAAGGTGCTGGCCGATGGCTGGACGGCCGTCACGCGCGACCGTTCGCTCACCGCGCAGTACGAACACACGGTGGGCGTCACGGCGGATGGCTGCGAAGTATTCACATTGTCGCCCGCGGGCCTGTTCGCCCCGCGATTGAAACTCGAATAGAACTGGGTGGCCATGAGCGAAGAAGACAAGCAAAAACCTTTCTTCCTCAACGAAACAGCCGCCCCACCCCCTTCCAAACAACCAGCCGTTGAAGTCGGTAGCGATGTTCACAACGCGCAGCCGCATATGCCCTATGCCGCCGAGCCGACGCCGCACTATCTCGGACACCGCGAGCGCATGAAGGAGCGTTTTCAGCGCTCGGGCCATGCGGGTCTTGCCGACTACGAACTGCTGGAGATGCTGCTCTATCGCTCCATCCGCCAGGGCGATACCAAGCCGCTGGCGAAAGCGCTGCTGGCGCGGTTCGGCTCCCTCGGCGAGGTGCTCGGGGCGCCGGAAAATCTCCTGCGCGAGGTAAAGGGCTGCGGTCCCGCCACGGCATTCGACCTGAAATTCGCCGCCGCCCTCGCCCAGCGCATCATCCGCAGCGAGATACATGAAAAGACGGTGCTGAGTTCATGGAACAAGGTCATGGATTACTGCGTCGCCGCAATGGCATTCGAACTGCGCGAGCAATTCCGGATATTGTTCCTCGACAAGAAGAACGCCCTCATCGCCGATGAAATCCAGCAGACGGGAACGGTGGATCATACCCCGGTCTACCCGCGCGAGGTGATTGCGCGAGCGCTGCAACTATCGGCGAGCGCGCTGGTTTTAGTGCATAATCATCCATCCGGTGACCCGACCCCGTCCAAGGCCGATATCGAGATGACGAAGACGATTGCCGGCATCGGCGCGCAGATGGGAATCGCGGTCCATGACCACATCATCATCGGCAAGAAGGGCCATGCCAGCATGAAGGGGCTGAAGCTCTTCTGACATCGCCGCCCGTTCCTGCCCCTGATGTCAGGAATAGCGGCGACGTCGGGGCCATCGGGTGTAGACTTCGGGCTTCTTGAGGAGGAGTACCATGTTACAAGCCTGCCTGAACGGCGATCGCAACCCGGATTTCCACGCCAGGGTGCCCTGCACCGCGGCCGAGCTCGCCGCCGATGCGCGAGATTGCATTGCCGCCGGCGCGGACGAGTTGCACATCCATCCGAGGGACAGCCAGCGCCGCGAAACGCTCGATCCGAATGTGGTGGCGGAGACGATCGGCGTAATCCGCCAGGCGGTTCCGGGCGTGCCGATCGGCCTTTCCACCCATTGGCGCATCCCGCCGGGCGGCCTCGCGCGCCAGCGCTCCATCTCCGCCTGGAGCGTGCTGCCGGATTATGTCTCGATCAACCTCATCGAGCCCGACGCGGCCGACATGATCGCTCTCGTGCTGTCGAAAGGCATCGCCGTCGAGGCGGGACTATGGTCGGTGGCAGATGCAAGGCGGTTCGTCGCCCTGCGGCAGGCGCGATCCTGCCTGCGCGTGCTCATCGAGATCAACGAGCAGGATGTGGCGGAAGGACTGCAGGTGGCGACGGGAATTCTGGCCGTGCTCGAAGCCGGCGGCATGTCGCTGCCGATATTGCTGCATGGCGACCAGGCCAGCGCCTGGCCGATGTTCAGGCAGGCCATCATCATGGGGCATGATACGCGCATCGGGCTCGAGGACGACAATCGCCTGCCGGACGGCGAACCGGCTGCGGGCAATGCCGAACTGATCAAGGCCGCAGTCGAGCTTGCACACAGCCTGAAATGAAACGGGCCGCACAAGGCGGCCCGTTCGAGACATGGTCGAGACGAGATCAAGCCTCGTCGTCGGTCTTCTTCTTTGCAGCCTTCTTCGGCGCGGCCTTCTTGGCCGGCTTCTTGGCTTCCGCCTTGGTGTCGGTCTCGTCATCCGCCATCAGCTCTTCCTTGGTCACGGTCTTGTCCGTCACCTTGATGCTTTCGAGCAGGTGGTCGACGACCTTCTCTTCGAAGATCGGGGCGCGCAGGCCGTTGATCGCGTCCGGCGTGTTGCGGAAGAAGTCGTAAATCTGCTTCTCCTGGCCCGGATACTGGCGAACCTGATCGTAGACGGCGCGCTGCAGCTCTTCTTCCGTCACTTCGACGCCGGCCTTGTTGCCGATCTCGGAAAGGACGAGGCCGAGACGAACGCGACGTTCAGCAAGCTTGCGATATTCCTCGCGTGCCTCTTCCTCGGTCGTCTCTTCGTCTTCGAAAGTCTTGCCGGCGGTCTGCAGATCCTGCGTGATCTGCGACCAGATATTGTTGAACTCCGCATCGATGAGGCGCTGCGGTGACTCGAACTTGTACTCGCCGTCGAGAGCGTCGAGAATCTGGCGCTTCACCTTCTGGCGGGAGAACGACTTGTACTGGTTCTCGATCTGCTCGCGGATCAGCTGGCGCAGGCGCTCGGCATTCTCGAGGCCAAGCGACTGGGCGGTCTCGTCATTGATCACGATCTCGCCCGGCTTGCCCACTTCCTTGACCTTGATGTCGAAGGTGGCATCCTTGCCGGCGAGATGCGCGGCCTGGTACTGCTCGGGGAACGTGACCTTGATTTCCTTCTCGTCACCGGCCTTGACGCCGATCAGCTGGTCTTCGAAGCCCGGAATGAACTGGCCGGAACCAAGCACCAGCGTCGCATCCGTGTCGGCGCCGCCGTCGAAGGGAACGCCGTCGACCTTGCCGAGATAATCCATGGTGACGCGATCGCCGCTTTCGGCCTTGCCCTTCTTGGGCTCGAACGTCTGGGCGGAACTCGCGATGCGCTTGGCCTGCTCCTCGACTTCCTCATCGGTGACTTCGACGACTTCGCGGGTAACGCTGATCTTCGACGCGTCCTTGAGTTCGATTTCCGGCAGCACTTCGTAGTTGAGCGAGAATTCGAAATCGGCCTCGCCGTTCAATACTTTCTCGGCTTCCTTCTCGTCTTCCGTCATGACGACTTCAGGCTGGGTCGCCGACTTCTCGTTGCGGTCGGAGAGAATGGTGCGTGAGGAATCGCTGAGGATCTCGTTGACGACTTCCGCCATGAACGACTTGCCATATACCTTGCGCAGATGGCTTACAGGCACCTTCCCGGGACGAAATCCGTTGATGCGCGCCTTGGCGCTGGCACCCTGGAGGCGTTCGGAAAGCTTTGCTTCCAGATCCTTGGCCGGAACGACGACCTTGATCTCGCGCTTCAGTCCTTCATTGAGCGTTTCAGTAACCTGCATATCCAAACCTTCACTTCTAACATTTGCCCCGCCGTTACCGGCACTCTTGCCAAATTGCGGGAAGAAAACTGTTGCCTTCGTGGTTCCGGGAAGCGGATGGACGAGCTTCGCTCGTCTTCACATTGATTATATAATCCTGTTCCAACTCGACTTCCGATTTGTGCCCTCGCCGTAATACATGCCGCAGCACAAAACTGGGTTGGAAATCGCACCGTCACCGACTGGTCGCTCCCTTTACTCGGCTCGGTCGCAAAAATCAATGGTGGAGCCAGGCTGGCGCGCAAAATTGACAGGAGCGCACAATACCACTCCAGATTGCGAGGTGACAATCGTCGGGAACTGTGCAAATCTGCCCGCATGGGGATTTGAGACTAGTGTCAATCTAACTCGTGCAACCTTTCATGGCGCTGCCCTGCTATGTCCTATCTCCCCGCATGCACCTTAGCTTAATCCGAATTTGTACTACTCGACCTGATCGTTCGCGAAGTTCGTTCTAGCATTTTTATCTGTATCAGAATGATGTCGCCCAATCGTCGGGACGTTTCACTGTATGGAGACCTGTCCTTTGTCGTCCAGTTTGAATTCTACCCTGAAGGCCGGCATCGCCGCCCTTCTGTTTTCCTGCACTTCGGCCTTTGCCCAGGAAGCGGCATCTCCTCCCCCGCCCCCTCCGGTCACGGTCGCAAAGCCGGTCGTACGCGACGTCGTCGATAGCGACGAGTTCATCGGCCGTTTCGAGGCCGTCGACCAGGTCTCCATCCGGTCGCGCGTCGCCGGATATCTCGACAAGATCGAGTTCAAGGACGGCGCCCTGGTAAAGCAGGGCGATCCATTGTTCACGATCGACCAGCGGCCCTACATCACTGCGCTGTCGCAGGCCGAGGCCTCGCTGGAAGTCGCCAAGACCACCCTCATCTATGCCGAGGCGCAGTTCAAGCGCACGGAGTCGCTCGCCAGCAGCGGCACATTGTCGGCATCGCAGCTCGACGACCGGCGCCGGGACTTCATTTCGGCGCAGGCAAATGTCCGCGGCGCCGAAGCGGCCCTCGCCCGCGCCAGGCTCGACCTCGAATATACGAGGATCACGGCGCCGCTCAGCGGCCGGATCGACCGGCGGCTGATATCCGTCGGCAATCTCGTCCAGCCGGACCAGACCATCCTCACCACCATCGTCTCGCTCGATCCGATCGATTTCTATTTCGACGTGGACGAGAGGAACCTGCTCTCCTATGCCAAGACCGCCCGCGAGCGCGGCAGCAACCTGCAGGAAGGCGGCGGCGGCATCGAGGTCACCGTGCGGGTGGCCGACGCCAATGAAAAGCCGTTCAAGGGGACTGTCGACTTTGCCGAAAACCGGATCGACAGCGAGACCGGCACGGTCCGGGTCCGGGCGCGCTTCGCCAATCCGGATTTCGTCCTGCAGCCCGGCCTCTTCGGCCGTGTCGACGTAGCGGCATCCAACAGCTACCGGGGCATTCTCGTTCCCGACGAGGCCATCGGATCGGACCAGAACGAGCGGATCGTATTCACCGTCACCGAGGATGGCACCGTCACGCCGAAGCCCGTCCGCATCGGGCCGAAGCTCTATGGCTATCGCGTCATCCGCTCCGGGATGACGGGCGACGAGACCATCGTCGTCAACGGCCTCATGCGCATCCGGCCCGGCGTCAAGGTAAAGCCTGAAATGACGGAATTGCCGCCGGAGGCCGTCACCGCGGACAGTTCGTCCGCGGCGGCCGCCGATGCCCCTGTTCCGGAGACCGCGCAATGAGATTTGCACATTTCTTCGTGGACCGTCCCATCTTTGCGACGGTCCTTTCAATCGTTTTGCTGATCGTCGGCGGCATCGCCTATACCCAGCTGCCCGTGGCGCAGTATCCGGAAATCGCACCCCCGACGATCGTCATCCGCACCTCCTATCCCGGTGCCGATGCCGAGACGATCGCCAATACGGTGGCGACGCCCATCGAACAGGAAGTCAACGGCGTGGAGGGAATGCTCTACATGTCGTCCTATTCGACCGCCGATGGCTCCATGGCGCTGACCGTCACCTTCCGGCTCGGCACCGATCTCGACAAGGCCCAGGTCCTGGTGCAGAACCGCGTTTCGATCGCCGAACCGCGGCTGCCCGAGGAAGTGCGCCGCCTCGGCATCACGACGACCAAAAGCTCTCCGGACCTGATGATGGTGGTTCACATTCTCTCGCCCAACGGGAGATATGACCAGCTCTACGCCTCCAACTACGCGCGCAGCCGGGTGCGGGACGTGCTCCTGCGCCTCGATGGCGTCGGCGACCTGATCATCTTCGGCGAACGCGAATATTCGCTGCGCATCTGGCTCGACCCGGAAAAGCTTGCCGCCTATGGCATGACCTCGGACGATGTCGTCCAGTCTCTGCGCGACCAGAACGTGCAGGTTTCCGGCGGCTCGATCGGCGGACCACCGACTTCCGGCAACAATGCGTTCCAATATACCGTGACGACCGAGGGCCGCTTCAGCGACGCAAGGCAGTTCCGCTATGTCATCGTCAAGGCGAGCCAGTCCGGCCGTCTCGTGCAATTGCAGGATGTCGCCAGGATCGAGCTCGGCGCCAAGGACTATGTCACCAACAGCTATCTCAACGGCAGTCCGGCTGTTGCGCTCGGCATATTCAGCCGCCCGGGCACCAATGCCCTCGCCGCTGCTGCCTCCATCCGCAGCACCATGGAGGAACTCTCCAAGGATTTCCCCGATGGCCTGACCTATGACATCGTCTACAATCCGACGGAGTTCATCGCGGAATCCATCAACGAGGTCTACAAGACCATCATCGAGGCCGTCATATTGGTGGCGCTCGTCGTTCTCGTATTCCTGCAATCCTGGCGAACGGCCATCATCCCCATCGTGGCGATCCCGGTATCGCTGATCGGCACGCTCGCCATCCTGCTCGCCTTCGGCTTCTCGCTCAACATGCTGACGCTGTTCGGCCTGGTGCTCGCCATCGGCATCGTGGTCGACGACGCCATCGTGGTCGTGGAGAATGTCGAGCGAAACCTGGCGCGGGGGATGACACCGAAGGAAGCCTCGCATGTGACGATGGACGAAGTCGGCACCGCGGTCATCGCGATTTCGCTCGTCCTCATCGCCGTCTTCGTGCCAACCGCCTTCATACCGGGCATTACTGGCCAGTTCTATCTCCAGTTTGCCATCACGATCGCGGTTGCGACGGCCATTTCGGCGCTCAATTCGCTGACGCTGTCGCCTGCCCTGGCGGCAATCGTGTTGCGGCCGCATGGGCACAAGGAGTCGAACAATCCGCTGGCGAGGGTCGGCCGGTCGCTGGCCAACGGCTTCAACCGGGGCTTCGACAAGATGGCGTCGGGCTATTCCTGGGTGATCCGCCATCTGGTCAGTTCGGCGACAGGCATCGTCGCGTCGCTGCTGGTGTTCGTCGCCCTGCTCGGCGCCACCTGGTTCATGGCGACCTCCATCCCGCGCGGCTTCATACCGCTCATGGATCAAGGCTATGCCATCGTCGTCGTGCAATTGCCCGACGGCGCGTCGCTGTCGCGAACGGATGCCGCGATCCAGAAGGCGACCGAACTGGTGCGCAAGACACCGGGCGTGAAGAACGCCGTCGCCTTCTCGGGCTTCAGCGGCGCAACCTTCACCAATGCTTCCAATTCGGGCGTGGTGTTCGCGACCTTCGACGATTTCGAGAAACGGCTTGAACACGGCCAGGATGCGAATTCGATCATCGGCCAGCTCTACGGCACGCTGCAGAGCATACAGGAGGCATTCATCATCGCCGTGCCGCCGCCGCCCATCAACGGCATCGGCACGTCGGGCGGCTTCAAGATGCAGCTGCTCGATCGCGACAGTTCCGACATGCGCCGCGTGCTGGCGCTGGCCTACCAGATGATGGGCGAAGCCAACCAGACACCGGGCCTGACCGGCGTGTTCACCACCTTCTCTGCCTCCAGCCCGCAATATTTCCTTGAGATAGACCGCGACAAGGCGCGGGCGCTGAACGTTCCCATACCGAACATCTTCGAAAGTCTTGCCACCAATCTTGGCACGTCTTATGTGAACGATTTCAATGCCTTCGGACGAGTTTATCAAGTCCGGGCACAGGCGGACCAGCAGTTCCGCGTCGAGCGGGACGATATTCTCGCACTCAAGGTCAGATCGGCCAGCGGTGCGCTCGTTCCCCTTGGCACGCTGGTGGAAATCAGGGACACGACCGGCCCGTCGCTGGTCCAGCGCTACAATATGTACGTATCGGTGCCCTTGCAGGGCAGCGCTGCGCCGGGCGTCTCGACGGGTGCGGCGCTCGACTCGATGGAGGCGCTTGCGGCCAAGACTTTGCCGCAGGGCACGACGTTCAACTGGACGGAACTTGCCTTCCAGGAGCGCAATACGGGCAATACGGCAGTGTTCATCTTCGCGCTGTCGGTGGTGTTCGTGTTCCTTGCCCTGTCCGCCCAGTATGAAAGCTGGGTGCTGCCTCTGGCCATCATCCTGATCGTTCCGCTGGCGGTGCTCGCTGCCCTGATCGGCGTCTGGCTGCGCGGCATGGACAACAACATCCTGACGCAGATCGGCCTCGTGGTGCTGATCGGGCTGGCGGCGAAGAACGCCATTCTGATCGTGGAGTTCGCCCGCCAGCACGAGGAACAGGGCTCCGATCCGATCGAGGCGGCCATCGAGGCAAGCCGCCTGCGCCTGCGTCCGATCCTGATGACGGCCTTCGCATTCATCTTCGGCGTCGTGCCGCTGATGATCGCCACGGGCCCCGGCGCCGAAATGCGCCAGTCGCTGGGAACGGCGGTGTTTTCGGGCATGCTGGGCGTCACATTCTTCGGGTTGTTCCTCACACCCGTCTTCTATGTGGCCCTGCGCTCTTTCGGGCGAAGGCGAAAGCCGGCGGCCGAAGAAGCGGCAGCGCACTAGCAACGAAAGGCGTGGATCACCTCCACGCCTTTTTCTTTTCCACAGTAGCCCGGATATTGGCCTGCCAAGGTTGACCCGCGCCGCCATGTTCTCCAGACTGTCGTCGAAGTCGTTCCGTTCCGGCGGGATTTAAAGTTTGCGAATGGCCTGCTCCGGTCGCAACGAACGGAGAGCAAATATGAAGCACCAATGCGCCGTTATCGGCGTCCTTATAGTCTTGTTCGGCTTGCTTGGGCTGGTGGCGATGCACTCCAGAGAAGATGCGGGACCCAATTCGAGCCGCCAGATCATCCCGTCCATCGACGCGCCATCGTGATCCGCCGATGGATGGCAAACCCTGAACGGAACGCCGATGCCGAGACTCTTTCTGGTTTTCCTGACTGTCGCGATCTCGATACCACTGGCCGGCTGCGTGAGCGATCCCAATTTCCGGCCACCGGACCCGAGGACCTACGAGCCGCCAGTCTATGACGGCTCGTCACATGGCGGACGATAATGGTTCGTCCACTGTCCGCCTACCAGTTGCGCACGCAATAGCCCCGGCGTGAAAGATGGAAGCCGCGCGGGCAGGCCCTGTGGGCCGGGCGGATACGCACGCATTCACCAAAGCGATTGAGCCGGCGACCCGGGCCGCAGCGCGCGATCCGGCGATTTGGCACGCACCGTCCCCAGCGATTGACGTGCCAGCCACGCCCGCACCGCCAGCCGACCTGCTCCAGCACCTGCGACAGTTCGATCGAATTGCTGCGAGCCGGCGCTGCGGGCGACGCTCCGGCCGGCGCAGCCATGGCAAACAGTCCGCCGATCAGGACGAGTACAGAAAGACCGATTTTCCATGATGACATAGAACTTCCTCCCATGAAGATATTCCATGGGAGGAAAAATAACTCCAATAGGCCGGGACTGCCACAATAAATTGTCGGCAATTGCCGGTGCGCCGGCGATACCGCAAGGGCTAATCGCGCCGAGGCCTCTTCACCGCGCGGATCGTGCCGCTTCCGCCGCCACCGCAGAAGAAGCGGTCCTTGCCGTCCGATTCAAGCCCGGACACGCCGCAACCGGAAGGCATTTCGATGATCTCGAGGACTTCGCCGGTCGCGACATTGATCCGCCTGACATCGCTCTCGTCGCCCTCCCACGTCCCGTGCCAGAGCTCGCCATCGACCCAGGTGACGCCGGTGACCACGCGCCTGGATTCGATGGTGCGCAGGACCTTGCCCGTTTCAGGATCGACCTGATGGATCCTGCGGCCCCGGTGCTGCCCGACCCAGAGCGAGCCCTCGGCCCAGGCGAGGCCGGAATCGCCGCCATTGCCGGGCGCGGGTATCGTCGCCACCACTGCGCCGTTCTTCGGGTCGATCTTCTGGATGACAGTCTCGGCGATCTGGAAGATATGGCGGCCGTCGAACGCCGTCCCGGCATGGGCGGCCGCGTCGATGGAACGGGTAATCACACCGTCCTCGGGGTCCATGGCATTGATCCTGTCGCCTGATGCGAACCAGACCTGGCTGCCATCATAGGTCAGGCCGTGGACCTGTTCGACATCGGGAAATGGTCCATATTCGCGGATGATCTCGGCGGTGCTCGTCTTCATGGTTCGACTCCTGCTGTTCGATGTTCGGTTCCCCGGCAATCTAGTCGCTCGGCAATGGACCCGGGAGTAACAACACCGTCGGGAAACCGGCAATCACAGGCACCGTCCAGCGCCGCGCCCTGCCCTTGCCCAGCGCCTGCACCTTGCCAGCCGCCGCAAGCTGTTCGAGCCCGCGCTGCACCGTGCGGGCACTGGCGCCGAGCGCAATCGAAAGCGCGGAACTCGCCCAGGTCTCGCCATCGGCAAGCAGCGCGAGCAAGGCCGCATGTTTCTCGTCGACAGGCGGCGCAAGCACGGCAACGCCGCCATTGTGCCTGGGCTTCAGCGCAAAGCCGCGCCCGGTAGCCCCAATGTCGGCAAGCGGCCGCAATTCGGCGCGCAGCCGGCCTATCTCCACCCGCAGCCGGGCTCGATGCGACTCGTCCGCATGTCTCGCGCCGAACGCCGATATCAGCAATTGCTCGCGCGAGACATCGCCGGGCCAGGCCTCCGCCAGCGCACGCACAAGCGCGAACAGCACCGGCCGCGTCGCCAGCGATACGACCTCATCCTGCCTGCGCACCGCATTGCGGCAGGCATCGACGACGAGCAGGTCCGACGAGAACAGCGTCTCGACCTCGTCGAGCAGAAGCGGACGCTGCCCATCGCCCTGGATCAGGCGGGCCGCCGGCCGACGCAGCACCAGGCCGACCTCTTCCACCTCGGCCGAAAGCGCCGGAATGTCGGCCTCGCGGGCTGCCTCGACGGCACGGGCCAGCGCCTCGCGCGCCTGTCTTGTCCTGAGACGACGAATGGCAATGCCGGCCAGAACGAGATCATAGGCTGCCCGCGAGGCCGGCGGCAGGTCTGCCGGGTCGAGTTCGCCCAGCCGGCGCTCTGCCTCGTCGAGCGCGCCGATCAGCAGCAGGCGGCGCACCTCGAGATGTCGCGCATGGGCCGCGTTGATCCGGTCGCCCCGGCGCTCCAGCGTCAGGCGGGCCTGTTCGAGCTTCTTCACCGGCCAGCCGAGATCGCGCGAAACCAGCGCTATTTCCGCTTCGGCGACGACGCAGCGGCTGCGCGCCACGGCTTCCCTCGGGCCGAACGCAGCAGCGGCGCGGCGCAGAAGCGACTTGGCACGGACGAGATCGCCGAGTTGCGCCATGGCAATGCCGCGCAAGGCCAGCGCCGGCGCATCCTCGCGCAAGGCGACCCGCTTCAACGCGCCCAGCGCATCGCCCGCCGCAAGGGCCCGGGCGGCGGCAGTAATCAAGGAATCCATGCAAATCCCGTCACACTTGTCACTCTCCCGGTTCCGGCATCCGGTTCTATCCTGCCTGATGACCGGCAAGCGCACGGCGCCGGGCGATCGAACAACGCCGAGGAGAACTTCATGGACAATAGTCTAAAGAGCGCGCAGCAAGTGTGCAATTGTCACCCGGAACGGGCGGAAGGCGTTCGAAGCGCGCCGCGCGGATCGGGTCTGATGAATGTCTCGGCGCGCAGCAGCGCGGCGATGGACACTCGTTCCAGCGATCAGCACGGAGTGGAAGACCATGGCCAAGCCATCGAACCCCGCAAGTAATGCCCCGTCTTCATCGGCCACGTCTTCATCGGCCCCGTCTTCATCGGCAATGACGGTACAGGCGGCAACGCGCTGGCTGACCCTTGCCGCGACGCCGACATTCGCGTCCATGGCGCTGCTGTCGTCGGCGGAGGGCGGTGCGGACATGATCTGCACCAGCGCCGCTTCGCCGATCAGCGGAATGACGCTGATGTACCTGCTGATGGCTGTCTTCCATTCCGGGCCATGGCTGCGGCTGGCCGCGAACTGGCGCTGAGCCCGCCAATTCAAGCACTTAGGCAGAAGTGTTCAGGAATGAATGGTGCGGATAGAGGGACTCGAACCCCCACGGTCTCCCGCCAGAACCTAAATCTGGTGCGTCTACCAATTTCGCCATATCCGCATGGCCCTGGCTCTCGCCTCGGGCGCGGCCTCTATAGCATCCCATCTCGCAGCGTCAAAGGAAAAAGCCGGGCGGCGCGGCCGCGCAGTTCGCGTCCACCCTGACAGCCAGTGTGTCGGTCACGATGGCAGTCAGTATGAAGGCTGCTCGTCCAGCACCTTGTCGCCATCCCTCAGCGCCCGGACTTGCGCCTCGCCGTCGGGCGAGACCGCAACGACCGCCTCGATCTGCTGCTTGCGCTGCAGGTCTTCGAGTACCCGTCCTTGCCCCTCCGCCACATAATAGCGCTCGATGCCATAGGTGACGGGCACCGTTGTGAACATCGTCAGGTCGCGCAATGCACCTATCCTGCCGCGCAACGTGATCTCGCCGTCGGGGCTTTCGCTCGGCCGCTGCCACGAAGCCCTGGCGAAGGCCCATTTGCCCGATGCGTCGGGGCGCAGCGTGACGAAAACATCGGCCGGCCCGTTCTTCGGCGCCGTTCCTTCGATAGAGCTGGTGGGGATGGCCGAAATATCATAGCCAAGCGCAACATATTCGCCGCGCAGCAGATCACGCGGATCGACCGGATGGGTCAGAAGGGTGATGTCGGTGGCGCTGCGCAGTGCCGAGGCGCGCTGTTCGACCATGGCGAACAGGACGCCGGATTGAAGCAGCGCCACGGCAGCGGCCAGCCACAGGATGCGGCGCTTGCCCTTCATGGCGCGGCCTCCGTCAGTTGCGCCCTTTGCTTGAGCCGCCGTTCCATCCGCATGACGAATACGGCGAGAAGCAGCACGAGAACGCCGGCACTGAGGAAGAAGCCGGCGGTTCCGATCATGGTGCCGATGGTCTTGAAGGCGAGATAGATGACTTCGAACGAGAAGACCGAATAGGCGATCCAGCGCACGGCCGGGTTCCTGTAGCCGGACAGCGACAGCCCGGCGACCGAGCAGGCGAGGATAAGGAAGCCGGCCATCACCTCGCCGGGCACCGTGCCCTCGAACTCGTCGAACTGCAGGAAGATCAGGACCAATAGCAGCGTGAAGAAGCCATAGGCTCCAACGGCTTTGGACCAGCCGGTCCAACGCTCCAGCAGGGGATGGCGCAAGGCATCGACGAGGAATAGTCCGCCGCCCACAAGGGCCGCCGGCCAGAATATGGCCGCCTCGTCGAGATCGATGCGCAGCACGAACACATAGACGATGGCGAGGATGGCGATCAGGTGCCGCGCAGCCCTCGCGCCCGTGTACCAGGCAAGGCCGGCGCAAAGGAGCAGGAGAATTGGCAGCAGCCAGGAATAGCCGAAGCGGCCGCCATCATCGAGGGCGAGAAACAGGAACAGGCCGGCCAGCACCACGCTTCCCGAAGCAAGGATCTCGGAGCGCAGGAGCGGCGCGGCGATCATGACGCCCGCGACCCACAGCAGCACCGCTTCGGCGGGTTCCCCGGCGAGGTGATACATCTGGCCGACCAGCGCGATGCCGGCACCGAAGGTGATGGCGGCGATAAGGTAGAAGGCTTCGCCCAGCATGCGCTCGCCGCGGCTGACGCGCCATGCGCCGCCGAGATAGCCCGCCCAAATGACCGCGACGATCAGGACGAGGCGCACCAGCCTCGGCATCACTTCCCAATTGGCGGCGATCAACGAGAGGATGGCGGCGCCGAGCAATACGGCTCCCAGCACCGCAAGGATGCCGCCGAGACCGAAGCCGGAACGGCTGGTCTCCACATCGCTGCGCAGGCGCGCTGCCGTATCGGAGTCGATTATGCCTTTCGATTCCCAACGGGAGATGTGCCTATTGATTCCGAAAGATACCGCCAATGACTGAGTCTCCAATGCAAGCAGCTAACTCGACTGCGGCTGAAAAGGCAATCTCGGGTATTTTTGTGCAGCGCAGCATTCTGCGCCCATTATGACGCAATGCAACAATTGCATAGCTGAAATGCAAACTTGTCTCTGCAAGTTCGAGGCCGCTTCGACTATCTTCAGCTCAACGATCAAGAGTGATCAACGAGACAACAACCGAAGTGGTGAATGACATGAACCTTATCCGTTCCTACAGCAACTGGCGCCGTTACCGCGAGACGGTAACCGAACTGAACCGCCTTTCGATCCGCGAACTGAGCGACCTGGGCATTGCCCGTTCGGACATCCCGTTCGTAGCGAAGAAGTCCGCAATCCGCTAATAGCGGCAAGGAATATCGCTGAGGCTTCTCCTCCTCCCAAAGCCTCCTGCGATCAAAGCCCGGCACTCCTCCTCCCAGCCGGTCTTTACTTAACGACACCCACCGCACCTCCTCCCGCGGTGGGTGTTGTTGTTTCTGGAGGTAGCTTCCCATCGCCACAGCGCGCCCCTCGCGCCCGAATCTTCCCCGCTCCATATATTTCCGCTTGCATGCCGGGCTTGCCGTTGAAGCGGCGCGGCAAAAGAGCTATGGGAAGGCATGTCCATCAAACCAGTTCATATCGTCGGCGGCGGCCTTGCCGGTTCCGAAGCATCATGGCAACTCGCTGAAGCGGGCGTGCCGGTCATCCTCCATGAAATGCGGCCCGTCCGCGGCACGGATGCGCACAAGACCGATCATCTGGCGGAACTCGTCTGTTCCAATTCGTTCCGTTCCGACGACGCCCAGACCAATGCCGTCGGCGTCTTGCATGCGGAAATGCGCCTGGCCAATTCGCTGATCATGGCCGCCGCCGATGCCAATCAGGTCCCGGCGGGCAGCGCGCTGGCGGTCGATCGCGATGGCTTTGCCCAGGCCGTCAGCGCCAGGCTCGAAGCGCACCCGCTCATCACGCTCATGCGCGAAGAAGTGACCGGCCTGCCGCCGGAAGACTGGGACAAGACGATCATAGCCACCGGGCCGCTGACCGCGCCGTCGCTTGCCGCGGCTATCGGCGAGCAGACCGGAACGGACGCCCTCGCCTTCTTCGATGCGATCGCGCCCATCGTCCATTTCGATTCCATCAATATGGACGTGTGCTGGTTCCAGTCGCGCTACGACAAGGTCGGGCCCGGCGGCAATGGCAAGGATTATATCAACTGCCCGCTCACGAGGGAGCAGTACGAAACCTTCATCCAGGGTCTGATCGACGGTGACAAGACCGAGTTCAAGCAATGGGAAGGAACGCCCTATTTCGACGGCTGCCTGCCCGTCGAGGTGATGGCCGAGCGCGGACCGGAGACGCTGCGTCACGGACCGATGAAGCCGATGGGCCTCACCAATGCGCACAATCCGACGGTCAAGCCCTATGCGGTCGTGCAGCTGCGCCAGGACAATGCCCTCGGCACGCTCTATAATATGGTCGGGTTCCAGACGAAGCTGAAATATGGAGCGCAAACGGAGATATTCCGTCTCATTCCGGGGCTCGAGAACGCCGAATTCGCCCGTCTCGGCGGATTGCATCGCAATACATACCTCAATTCGCCCATCCTGCTCGACCCGACCCTGCAGCTCAAATCCCGGCCCGGATTGCGCTTTGCCGGCCAGATCACCGGCTGCGAAGGCTATGTCGAATCCGCCGCCATCGGCCTGCTCGCGGGCCGGTTTGCCGCGGCCGAGCGTCTGGGCGGATCGGCGACGCCGCCCCCGGTGACGACCGCCTTCGGCGCGCTGCTCGGCCACATCACCGGCGGGCATATCGTAAACGACGAAGAGCCGGGCAAGCGCTCTTTCCAGCCGATGAATGTCAATTTCGGCCTGTTCCCGCCGATCGAGGCACCGAAGCAGGAAGGCAAACGACTGCGCGGCAAGGAAAAGTCGAACGCCAAGAAGCAGGCGATGAGCGCGCGGGCGCTCAGCGACTGCCGGGCCTGGCTCGGCCTGCCGGCGGTCTCGCAAGCCGCCGAGTAAGCGTCACTCCATCAGAGTTGCCTGAACAATCCCTGCGTGGCCCAACTACGCGGGGTCAGATATGGATTGCGTGGCCCAGCGCCTTCAATGCTGCCTCGGGGAAGCCTTCGCTCTGCGTCGGATGCGCATGAATGGTGCCGGCGATATCTTCCAGCCGCGCGCCCATTTCCAATGCCAGCGCGAAGCTGGCCGAAAGCTCCGATACGCCGCTTCCCACCGCCTGGATGCCGAGGATCAGATGGTTGCTGGCCAGCGCGACGACGCGGACGAAACCATCCTCGCCCTCCTGCGTCATTGCCCTGCCATTGGCCGCGAAGGGGAACAGCCCGACCTTGATCTCATGACCGGCCTTCTTCGCTTCGTCCGGCGAAAGGCCGACCGCGACGATTTCGGGATCGGTGAAGCATACGGCGGCGATGGCGCGCCTGTCCCATGCCCTGTTCTGCCCGGCGACGATCTCGGCAACCATTTCGCCCTGCGCCATGGCCCGATGCGCCAGCATCGGTTCGCCCGTGACGTCGCCGATGGCATGGACGCCGCGCATCGAGGTGCGGCATTTCTCGTCGATCCGCACGAAGCGGCCGTCCATGTCGAGATCGATCTCCTCCAACCCCCAGCCCGTCGTTACCGGCTTGCGGCCAACGGTTACGAGGATCTTGTCGGCAGCTATTCTCTCATCCTTGCCATCGGCAGTTTCGATCAGCAGGGCATCGCCCTTGACGCCCCTTGCCTTGGCCCCCGTGACAAGTTTCACGCCCAAGCCATTGAGATGCTTGACGATCGGGCGGGTCAGCTCCGCATCATATTGCGGCAATATCCTGTCCATCGCCTCGATCACCGTGACGTTCGAACCGAGCTTCGCATAGGCGGTGCCAAGCTCGAGCCCGATATAACCGCCGCCGACCACGGCCAGCCTTTCCGGCACGCTCTCCAGCGACAGCGCCTCGGTCGAAGATATGACATTGCCGCCAAAGGGCAGCGACGGCACCTCGACGGGCGCCGAACCCGTGGCAATGACGATATTCTCGGCGCGGATGATCTGCAGGCCGGTCAGCGTCTCGACCTCCACGGTCTTGCCGTCGCGAAACCGCGCCCGGCCGGTGACGATCTTGACATTCGCCTTCTTGAGGAGGCCCGCGACGCCATTGTTCAAGCGGCTGACGATCCCGTCCTTCCAGGCGATCGTCTGCGTAAAATCGAGCGAATGTTGCGCAACCCCAATGCCGAGCGGCGTCTTTCCCGCCGCAAATCGCGCTACTTTGGCAAATTCGTCGGCTGCATGGATGAGCGCCTTGGAGGGGATGCAGCCCACCATCAGGCATGTGCCGCCCACCCTTCCGGCTTCGACGATCACCGTATCGACATTGAGCTGCCCGGCGCGGATCGCGCAGACATAGCCGCCGGGGCCGGCGCCGATCACCAGGAGCTTGCACGAGATATCCTTCATCGTTTTCAACCCTCGACAAAAATCATGGCAGGCGTTTCGAGCAGCGTCTTGATGCGCTGGATGAAGACCGCGGCGTCCCAGCCATCGATGACGCGATGGTCGAAGCTCGACGACAGGTTCATCATCTTGCGCGGGATGAAATTGGTGCCATCCCAGACCGGACGCATCATGATCTTGTTCACGCCGATGATGGCGACCTCGGGATGATTGATCACCGGCGTCGTCACGACACCGCCCATGCTGCCGAGCGAGGTGATGGTGATGGTCGAGCCCGTCAGCTGTTCGCGCGTCGCCGTACCCGTCTTCGCCGCCTCGGCCAGGAGATTGACCTCCGCGGCACAATCCCACAGCGTCCGCGCTTCGGCATGCCTGACGACCGGAACGACAAGGCCGTTCCCGGTCTGGGCGGCGATGCCGATATGCACGCCGCCATGCTGGTGGATGATGTTGGCTTCGTCATCATAGACCGAGTTGAGCTGCGGCTGCTCCGCGATGGCCTTGACCATGGCGCGCATCAGGAATGGCAGCAGCGTCAGTTTCGGCTGATCGGCGCGCTTGCTGGCATTGAGCCTGCTGCGCAGCTCCTCGAGCGAGGTCACGTCCACCTCTTCGACATAGGTGATGTGCGGTATGCGCGACTTGGAGAGCGCCATCTTCTCGGCGATCTTGCGGCGCAGCCCGACGACCTTGATTTCCTGCACCTGATTGTTGGGCGAAAGGGCGGAAGCGCCTTGCTTCTGCGGCCCATGGGCGAAAAACGCCTCGAGATCCTCATGCGTGATACGGCCTGCCGGCCCGGTGCCCGGCACCTGGCGCAGATCGACCCCCGCCTCGCGCGCCCGCTGCCTGACCGCCGGCGATGCGAGCGGCTTGTCGCCCTCCTTGCGCGGGGTGCCGGCCGCGAAACCCGGCCTTGAGGCCACATCCTTCGGTGCTGCTGCCGGTCTTGTCGCCGGCTCCCGCTGCTGCTTCGGCGCGGCGGGTTTTTCCTCGGCAGCCACGGGCGGCTGTTCCGGCGCCGGTTTGGCGACAGTCTCCCTCTCCAAGGCGGGGGCGGCATGTCCCTCGCCTTCGACCTTCAGGCGGACCAGCGGCGATCCGATGGCGATCACGTCGCCGATCTCACCGCCCAGCCAGATGATCTCGCCATCGACCGGAGACGGTATCTCGACCGTCGCCTTGTCGGTCATGACGGCGGCAAGCACCATGTCTTCGCGTATGAGGTCGCCGATCTTGACGTTCCATTCCACCAGCTCGGCCTCGGCGACGCCTTCGCCGACATCGGGCAGTTTAATGACATACTCACCCATCGACCTGCCTCCTAGCTTTCCAGCGTTTCCAACAGCGCCCGCCCCAGCCGCGTCGGACCGGGGAAATAGTCCCACTCCTGCGCATGCGGATAGGGCGTATCCCAGCCGGCCACGCGGGCGACCGGAGCTTCGAGCTTGTAGAAACAATGTTCCTGAACCAGCGCGGCAAGCTCGGCGCCCAAACCCGATGTGAGCGTGGCTTCATGGACGACGACGCAGCGCCCGGTCTTGGCCACCGACTCGATGATCGTGTCGAGATCGAGCGGCAACAGTGTTCGCAGGTCGATGATCTCGGCATCGATGCCATGCTCCTCCGCTGCCGCCTCGGCGACATAGACCATGGTGCCATAGGCGAGGATCGTCAGCTGCGATCCCTCGCGGCGCCTGATGGCCTTGCCAAGCGGAACGGTGTAGTGGCCATCCGGCACCTCGCCGAGATCATGCTTCGACCAGGGCGTGACGGGCCTGTCATGATGGCCGTCGAAGGGCCCGTTATAGAGGCGTTTGGGCTCCAGGAAGATCACCGGGTCCGGATCTTCGATCGCCGCGATCAGCAGCCCCTTCGCATCATGGGGATTGGACGGAACGACGACCTTCAGCCCCGACACATGCGTGAACAGCGCCTCCGGGCTCTGGCTGTGGGTCTGGCCGCCGAATATCCCGCCGCCGGTCGGCATGCGCACGACGATCGGACAAGTGAAGCCGCCATTGGAGCGATAGCGCAGCCGCGCGGCCTCCGAAACGATCTGGTCATAGGCCGGATAGACGTAATCCGCGAATTGTATCTCGACGCAGGGCCGCAGGCCGTAGGCCGCCATGCCGATCGCGGCGCCGACGATGCCCGACTCGCTGATCGGTGCGTCAAAGCAGCGGGTGCGGCCATATTTCGCCTGCAGCCCGTGGGTGCAGCGGAAAACACCGCCGAAAAAGCCGACATCCTCACCGAAGACGACCACATTGTCGTCGCGTTCCATCATTGCATCCATCGCGTCGCGGATGGCTTCGATCATCGTCTTGCGTGCCATGTATCAGACCCCCGCCTGCTGGCGTTGACGACGGAGATGCGGTGGCATTTCCTCGTAGACCCCCTCGAACATGTCACGCGCCGAGGGCTTGCCACCGGCATGAAGCGTGCCGAAGCTTTCCGCTTCCTTCTGCGCCGCTATGACCGTATCCAGTATCTCCGCCTCCGCCTGCACATGGCGCTCCTCCGACCACGCGCCGCGGCCAATGAGGTGGTTCTTCAGGCGGATGACGGGATCGCCCAGGGGCCAGGCGTCGGATTCTGTCTTCGGGCGATAGGCGGACGGGTCGTCCGAGGTGGAATGCGCGCCGACGCGGTAGGTGACATATTCGATCAGGGTCGGGCCAAGATTGCGCCGGGCCCGCTCCACCGCCCACTGCGCTACGGCGAAGACCGCAAGATAATCATTGCCGTCGACGCGCAGTGCCGGAATGCCGAAACCGAGGCCTCGCGCTGCGAAAGTACCGGAACCGCCTCGTGCAATACCTTGAAATGTCGATATAGCCCATTGATTATTAACGATATTCAATACCACTGGCGCCTTGTAGGTGGAAGCAAAGACCAGCGCCGCGTGGAAGTCGGATTCAGCGGTGGAACCGTCACCGATCCATGCGGCGGCGATTTTCGTGTCGTTCTTGATCGCCGATGCCATGGCCCAGCCGACGGCCTGGATATATTGCGTCGCCAGATTGCCGGAGATCGAGAAGAAGCCATGCTCCTTGGACGAATACATGATGGGCAATTGCCGGCCCTTCAGCGGGTCGCGCTCGTTGGAGTAGATCTGGCACATCATCTCGACCATCGGATAATCGTTGGCGATGAGCAGCCCTGCCTGCCGGTAGGTAGGGAAATTCATGTCGCCCGGCTGCAGCGCCTTGCGGAAGGCGCAGCTCACCGCCTCTTCGCCAAGATGCTGCATGTAGAACGAGGTCTTGCCCTGGCGCTGGGCGATCTGCATGCGTGCGTCGAAGGTGCGCAAGGTCATCATATGGCGCAGGCCGGCGACAAGCTGTTCGTCGGTGAGCAGCCCGGACCATGGGCCGACAGCCTCGCCGTCGCGGTTCAGCACGCGGATGATGGAATAGGCCAGATCCCTGAAATCCTCGGGATTTGCATCGACGTCGGGTCGGCGCACGGAGCCGGCCTCGGCGATCTTCACATTGGAAAAGTCGGGTACCCCGCCCGGACGAACATCCGGCTCCGGCACATGCAGGCTAAGCCCGCCCGCTGTTGGCACAGCATCGTTCGACATATGGCACCTCCCGCTTCCATTTCCCGCCACATAGTAGCATGAATGGCATGCGGAACGGCAATGACCGTTTGGGGAGGCAAAGCGGGCCAACCGTGAACACGGGCTGCCGGCTTGTCTGGCTAAGACGTTATTAAGACAGGCGTTTTCACTCCACCATGCGGCGACGAGGCGTTTCGGAGCGGACAAAAAAGCAATGTCGCGCCGATGCGGGCGAAACGGCAGACGGAATTATTCAAAGCGCTGCCCGATTTTGTAATAAAATGCCGGCGCCGGGCGGTCTGTTCACGCTGCGGGCCGTTGCGTCATGCTCGGCGGAACACAAGAAGCTGCTTTAAAACGAAATTTGCTCTAGTCTTTCGCGGATTCGGCGGAGGAGAGAACATGGCAGGACTATATTTGGAAGATTTCGAGATTGGCCGGACCTTCCAGCACCCGTTGCGCAAGACGGTGACGGAGAGCGACAACGTGCTCTTTTCCGCCATGACGCTGAACCCGCAACCGCTGCACATAGACTTCGATTTTGCCGCCAAGAGCGAATGGGGACAGCCGCTGGTCAATTCGCTGTTCACGCTCGGCCTGATGATCGGAATTTCCGTCAACGACACCACCATCGGCACCACCATCGCCAATCTTGGCATGACCGATGTCACATTCCCCTCGCCGCTGTTCCATGGCGACACGGTGAGGGTCGAGACGCAGGTGATCTCGGCGCGCGCATCGAAGTCGAAGCCTGACCGCGGCATTGTCGAGTTCGAACACCGGGCATTCAACCAGCATGGCGTGCTCGTCGCCAGATGCACCCGGCAGGCGATGATGCGGTCGCGGAGCGCCGCCTGATGCGCTCGCTGCTGTTCGTGCCGGGCGATTCTGAAAGGAAACTCGAGAAATCGCTCGCGAGCGGGGCCGACGTCCTGATTGTCGATCTCGAGGATTCCGTCAGTCCGGAGCGAAAATCGGTGGCGCGCGAGATCGCCGGCAGCTTCCTGCGCGGGCTGGAGAGGCCGGCATCGCAGCGGCTCTTCGTGCGCATCAACGATCTAGAGAGCGGGCTGGCCGATGACGACCTCGCGGCGCTGGTCGCGGCGGGCCCCGACGGCATTCTCCTGCCCAAGGCCGAGAGCGGACGCGACGTGACCCGGCTGGCCGCCAAGCTCAATTTGCACGAGGCGCGGGCCGGGATCGACGAGGGCGTCACTGAAATCATCGCCATCATCACGGAAACGGCGCTCGGCACCTTGTCCACCGCCACCTATGCCGGCTCCTCGGCAAGGCTCGCAGGCCTGAGCTGGGGCGCGGAAGATCTTTCGGCGGCGATCGGCGCGCGCAACGCACGGGACGAAACAGGTACCTACACGGATGTCTTCAGGCTGGCCCGCGCCCTGACGATCCTTGGCGCAGCTGCCGCGCAGACGACCGCCATCGATACGGTCTTTGTCGACTACCGCGACGAACAGGGCCTGCGCCGGGAATGCGCAGATGCCGAGAGGGATGGATTTACCGCCAAACTCGCCATTCATCCGGCACAGGTGGCGATCATAAACGAGATGTTCACGCCCTCGCCGCAGGCGGTCGAGGAAGCCCGCAAGATCGTGGCGGCCTTTGCCTCCGATCCTTCCGCCGGCGTCATCGGCATAGACGGCAAGATGTTCGACCGGCCGCATCTGCGGCGCGCGGAACGCCTTCTGGCGCGCGCGGGCTGAGCTTACTGCTGGAACCCTAGCCCTTCCAGGGGCCGCCATATTCGGACAGGATCGCATCGATCTCCGGCCGCGGGCGCTCCGGCACCTTCTGGCCGCAGCTGCCGATATGGACGAAGCCCGTTACCCGCTCATGCGGGGCGAGGCCCAGCAATTGGCGGCCTTTCTCGTCCGAGGAATACCAGTTGGTGATCCAGTTGGTGGCATAGCCGAGCGCATTGGCGGCAAGGCAGAGCTTCATCGCCGCCGCACCGGAGGACAGAAACTGCTCCCATTCGGGGATGTGATGCTCGACGGGGGTGAAGATGACGCCAATGACCAGCGGCGCGCGCGCGAAGCGCTTCAGCTCCTGTTCGCGGCGCTGCTCCGTCAGCGGCCCCTCCCGCTCTTCCGCCAGATCCGCCAGATATTTCCCGACTTCCACCCGCGCGTCGCCCCGGTAGAGCATGAAGCGCCATGGCGTGAGCCGGCCATGATCGGGCACGCGCGATGCAATCCGGACGATCGTCCGGATTTCGTCGTCGGAGGGTCCCGGCTGGCCAATGGCCGAAATGGGCGTCGAACTGCGCGTGGAAAGAAAATCGATGAAAGGGTTGGGAGAAGACATGTTCATGATATCGGTTTGCAATCTGTTCTCTTTGGGTGGCGACAATGTGCCGGTTAAGCACGCCAGTAAACCCCATTGGCAATAAAAAGCCTTGAAATTGCCACCGGCTTCGGATCAAACGACAACATGGGGAAGTTCCAGAACAGGATGCGGAAATTCAGCGCGGTTTTTCGTGCTGCCATGGCGGCGGGTTTCGTCTGCGTGTTGGCCGGCCCGGTGGCGGCGCAACAGCTGGCGCCCGACTTTCCGGCAACCGAACCGCTCGGCGACCTGCCGAGTATTCCGCAGCTCAACGAATATGCCGATCCGGCAGCGCCGGCCAACAGTCCGCTGGCGAGCCAGAACACGTCCAATCTCACGCTATCGGCGAAACTGACCGAGGATGGCGATTCGATCAGCCGCGGACTGGTCTGGCGCGTCTTTTCGCCCGAGCCCGGCGCCGACGGCAAGCTGGCGCTGCTGGCGACCGCCAAGGGCGGCTCGACCTCGTTCGAGCTTGCGCCGGGAAGCTACCTCATCCACGTTGCCTTCGGCCGCGCCGGAGCGACAAAACGGATCTCCATGACGCGCGCCAAGCGCAGCGAAACGATGATTCTCGACGCCGGCGGCATCAAGCTGAACGCCGTATTGTCGGGTGGCGGCCGCATACCGCCGGAGCGCCTGCGATTCTCCATCTATGAGGATCATGAAGATGCGAGTGGCGAGCGCGCGCTGATCATCCCGGCGGTGAAGCCCGACACCGTCGTGCGGCTGAACACCGGCACCTACCAGATCGTCTCGAATTACGGCACCGCCAATGCCGTCATCCGGTCCGACATCCGCGTCGAGGCGGGCAAGATCACCGAGGCGACCGTCGAACACCGGGCCGCCCTGCTGACGCTGAAGCTCGTCCGGGAAGCCGGCGGCGAGGCCCTGGCCGACACCGCATGGTCGGTGCTGACGACATCCGGCGACATCGTGCGCGAAAGCGTCGGCGCCTTCGCCTCGATGGTGCTCGCGGAGGGCGATTATGTGATCGTCGCCAAGAACAAGGACCGCATCTACCAGCGCGACTACAAGGTCGCTGCGGGCCGCAATCAGGATGTCGAGGTCATCGCGGCCGAAGGCGGCGGCACGACGGCCAGCGCCAATCGCCCGGCCGAAGGCGAAGAACCGCTGGATTGATCCAGCTACAGGCCGTCAGCGCCTGGAGCCGAGCGCGAATACCGCATCGTGAAGATGCTGGAGCAAGGCCTGCCGGTCGCGGATTTTCTCAAGCTGGTCCCAGGGCAATATTTCGCCGATCTGCACCCTGATCGCCTTGCCCGAGAGCCGGCGGAATTCACGGATGAGCAGCGACAGGCGCAATGTCATGGAAAACTTGCTCACGAGATGGAACAGCCAGCCATTCTGCCCGTGGAAATAGACCGGGATGACCGAGGCCTGCGCCTGGCGGATGAGCTTTGCCGGAAACATCTTCCACGGCAGGTCCTGCGCCTTGCCGAAACCCTTCCTTGCCGTCGCCACGCCGCCCGCGGGGAAGATGACGATGGTTACGCCCTCCTTCAGCAGGCGGGCCGCCTCGTGGCGGGTGGCCATATTCATTGCCAGCGCTTCCTTCGTCTCGTCGAAACAGATCGGCAAGGCGTAGGGGCGGATTTCCGGAACGCGCAAGAGGTCATTGTGGATCAGCACGCGGAACGGGCGGCCGAGCTGTTCCGCAAGAGCCAGCGCCGCAATGCCGTCGCCAATGCCGAAAGGATGGTTTGCGATCATCACGATGGGATCGCGCGGCAGATCTGCAGGCGGCCACTGGTCCGGGCCTTCGAGCCGGATATCGATCAGCTCGAGCATGTCGCGGAACACGTTGCGGCCGGCGGGCACGATCTCCCTGCGCCAGATCTCGTATAGTTCGACGAAATGATTGCGCCCGGAGATGGTTTCGATCGAGCGGATGAACCACTGCGTCAACCGATGCTGCGTCTCGTTGGCATAGGAGAGTTCTGAGAATTGCACGATGATCCCCGGCAGATTGGATGCGCGATTTTCGCGCATCCGCATGACAGTTTGATGAAACCGCCTATTCGTCCATACCTGCCGCGATGCGGGCAAGATCCGGGGGGGTCGCTTCGGCAACCAGTTGCCGGATGGCTTCGTCGAGCGACAGCGACGTCTGGGCCTGCGAGCCCAGCCGGCGAATGTTCACCGACTGCTCCTCGGCCTCGCGCATGCCGCAGACGAGAATGACCGGGACCTTCTGCAATGAATGCTCGCGCACCTTGTAGTTGATCTTCTCGTTGCGGAAATCGGTGATCACCTGCAGGCCGGCAGCCTTCAACCGCTTCGCGACCTGACGGCCATAATCGTCCGCCTCGGTCGTTATGGTGGCGACGACGACCTGCACCGGCGCGAACCAGAGCGGCATGTGGCCCGAGAAGTTCTCGATGAGGATGCCGAGGAACCGCTCCATCGAGCCGCAGATGGCGCGATGGATCATCACCGGCTGCTTCTTCTCCGAGGTGGAATCGATGTAGAACGCGCCGAAACGCTCCGGCAGGTTGAAATCCACCTGCGTCGTTCCGCATTGCCACTCGCGGCCGATGGCGTCCTTCAGCGTATATTCGAACTTCGGGCCGTAGAACGCGCCCTCGCCCGGCAATATGCCGGTCTTGATGTCGTTCGACTGGCGCTGGATCTGGTCCAGCACGCCCATCATGACGCTTTCGGCGCGGTCCCAGAGCTCGTCCGACCCGACGCGCTTTTCCGGCCGCGTGGAAAGCTTGATCGTGACTTCTTCGAAGCCGAAATCGCGATAGACCGAGAGGATCAGATCGTTGATCCGCAGGCACTCCGCCGTCATCTGCTCGTCGGTGCAGAATACGTGGGCATCGTCCTGCGTGAAGCCGCGAACGCGCATCAGCCCATGCAGCGCGCCCGAAGGCTCGTAGCGATGGACATTGCCGAACTCGGCGAGCCGTACCGGCAGGTCGCGGTAGGATTTGAGGCCGTGCTTGAAAATCTGCACATGGCCCGGGCAATTCATCGGCTTCAGCGCGAATACGCGGTCGTCATCCGTATCGTCGCCCGCCACCGTGACCTTGAACATGTTGTCCCGGTACCAGCTCCAATGGCCCGACGTCTCCCAGAGCGACTTGTCCAGCACCTGAGGCGCATTGACTTCGCTATAGCCGTGGCCATCCAGGCGGCGGCGCATATAGCTCACCAGGTTCTGGAACATCCGCCAGCCCTTGGCATGCCAGAACACGACCCCGGGGCCCTCTTCCTGGAAATGGAACAGGTCCATCTCGCGGCCGAGCCGCCGGTGATCGCGCTTCTCGGCCTCCTCCAGCATATGGAGATAGGCCTTCAGGTCGTTATCATTGGCAAAGGCGGTGCCATAGATGCGGCTCAGCATCGGATTGTTGCTGTCACCGCGCCAATAGGCGCCGGCAACCTTCATCAGCTTGAAGGAATTGCCGATCTGGCCCGTCGAAGCCATATGCGGGCCGCGGCACAGGTCGTACCAGTCGCCCTGCGCGTAGATCTTCAGGTCCTGCCCTTCGGGGATCGCATCGACCAGCTCGACCTTGTAGACCTCGCCCTTCTCGGCGAAAACCTTGCGTGCCTTCTCGCGCGACCAGATTTCCTTGGTGAAGGGTTTGTTGCGGGCGATGATTTCGCGCATCTTCTTTTCGATCAGCGCCAGATCGTCGAGCGTGAACGGCTCGTTGCGGGCGAAATCATAATAGAAACCGTTCTCGATGACCGGCCCGATCGTCACCTGCGTGCCGGGAAACAGCTCCTGCACGGCCTCCGCCAGGACGTGGGCGCAATCATGCCGGATCAGTTCCAGCGCGCGCGGGTCCTCGCGGGTCAAGATCTCGACCGCGCCGGACGCGCCGAGCGGGTCCGAAAGGTCGCGCACGGTGCCATCGACCACATAGGCGACAGCTTTCTTGGCCAGCGATTTCGAGATCGATTCGGCAAGTTCCGCGCCGGTCATGGCAGCGTCGTATTCGCGCTTCGAGCCATCGGGGAATTGCAATGAGACAGTTTTTGCAACTGCTTGAGACATGATCTGCTCCTATCCAGTCCCGCCAACGATTGCGGGTGGTGTTACCTGCGCTGGACCGTTCCAGCGCGCGGACTCATAAAACGTGTTCGCGCCAAGGTAAAGTATTGAAATGCCGCATGACGCCGCGCCTGAAGCTCTATCGGTTGCGTTCCTGCCGGAGCTTGTTCCAATAATCGAGGCGCTTGCGTATCTCCCGCTCGAAGCCGCGGTCCGGCGGCTCATAGAAGGTCTGCCGGCCCAGCGCTTCGGGGAAATAGTCCTGCCCCGAAAAGGCGTCGGGCTCGTCATGATCATAGGCGTAGCCCTGACCATAGCCCTCGCCTTTCATCAATTTGGTCGGCGCATTGAGAATGTGCTTCGGCGGCACGAGCGAACCATGCTGCTTCGCAGCCTGCATCGCGGCCTTGTAGGCGGTATAGACCGCATTGGATTTCGGTGCGGTCGCGAGATAGACGCATGCCTCCGCCAGCGCCAGCTCGCCTTCGGGCGAGCCGAGATAATCATAGGCATCCTTGGCAGCGTTGCAGATCACCAGCGCCTGCGGATCGGCAAGGCCAATGTCCTCGCTGGCCATGCGCACCAGCCGCCGTCCGAGATAAAGCGGGTCTTCGCCCGCGTCGAACATGCGGCAGAGATAATAGAGCGCAGCATCGGGATCGGAGCCGCGAACGGCCTTGTGCAGCGCCGATATGAGATTGTAGTGGCCGTCCTGGCTCTTGTCATAGACTGGCGCGCGCCGCTGCACGACTTCCTGCAACTGCCGCGCATCGAATATCTCGTCGCGGCGTGCCGCCCGCCAAACCTCCTCGGCCAGCGTCAGGATGGCGCGGCCATCGCCATCGGCCATGCGAACGAGACTGGCGCGCGCTTCCTCGTCGAGCGGCAATGCCTTGCCTTCATGCTGCTCGGCCCGCTCGAGCAAGGCGACGAGGCTCTGCGCATCATGCGGATGAAACACAAGCACGCGCGCCCGCGACAGGAGGGCGGCGTTGAGTTCGAATGAGGGGTTTTCTGTGGTCGCGCCGACGAGGATGATCGTTCCATCCTCCATCACGGGAAGAAAGGAATCCTGCTGGGCCCGATTGAAACGGTGGATCTCGTCGACGAAAAGCAGGGTCTGCCGCCCGGACATGCGACGCGAGCGCGCCATCTCGAAGACCTTTTTCAGGTCGGCGACACCGGAAAAGATCGCGGAAATCTGTTCGAAGGCCAGATTGGTCTCGTTCGCCAGCAGGCGCGCGACCGTGGTCTTGCCCGTACCCGGGGGGCCCCAGAAGATCATGGAGCCGAGCGAGCCGGAGTCGATCATGCGGGTCAGCACACCTTCCGGCCCGGTCAGATGATCCTGCCCGGTGACCTCCTTCAACGATCGCGGACGCAGCCGGTCCGCCAAAGGGCGGTTCCCGTCGGCGGTCGGATCGTCACTGGCGGAAAACAGATCGGCCATCTTAGCGGATTATCTGCCGAATGACGGTGCCGCCGCGTTCGAACTCGAACCGCCACAATATCGGGCTGTCCGACATGGCCGTGCTGAGATCGCTGATACTGGCGATCTTGGCGCCGTTGACGCCGCGCACGATATCGCCCGGACGAAGGCCGATCCGCGCGGCGGGCGATTCCGGATAGATCTTCTCCACTGCCACACCCTCGGTATCGTCCGGCAGGCCGAGGCGGCGGGCGCTTGCGGCCGAAAGTTTCACCACGAGAGCACCGGAAAGCGGGTTCTTGCCCTGTATCATCAACTGGTTGTCCGGCGAATCCGGATCCGGCTTCTGCAGCGTCACCGGCAGCGATTTCTGCTTGGACCGCGACAGAACGTCGAAAGTGACAGTCTTGCCGATACCGGCCGTCGTCATCCTGTAGCCCAGCGTATCGGGATTATCGACACGCACGCCGTCGATGTTCAACACGACATCGCCGACCTGCAAACCGCTCTTCGCCGCCGGGCCATCCTTCGTCACCGACGTTACCAGTGCGCCATAGGGCTGCTTCATGCCGAGGCTTTCCGCCACATCCGGCGTCACGCTCTGGAACGACGCGCCGATATAGGGCCGCTGGAACGTGTCGGCGCCGCCCTTTGCCGTCTCGACCACGGCGCGGACCATATTGGCGGGGATCGCAAAGCCGATGCCGATAGAACCGCCGGACCGGGAATAGATGGCGGTGTTGATGCCGATGAGTTCGCCATTCATGTCGACGAGCGCGCCGCCGGAATTGCCCGGATTGATGGCAGCATCCGTCTGGATGAAGAAATCGAAATCCGACACGCCGACGCGCGTGCGCGCCTGCGCCGAGACAATGCCGCTCGTCACGGTTTGCCCGACGCCGAACGGGTTGCCGATGGCAAGCACCAGGTCGCCGACTTCGACCTTGTCCGAATCGGCGAGCTTGACGAACGGCAAAGGCTCGCCCGCCTCGATCTTCAGGATGGCGAGATCGGTCGATTCATCCTTCAAAACCACCTTGGACTCGAATTCGCGCCCATCCGAGAGCGCGACCTTCACCGTATCCGCATCGCGGATAACATGATTATTGGTGACGATGATGCCGGAACTGTCGGCGATGACGCCGGAACCGAGCGAAGACTGCACGCGCGGCGGCCCGTTGAACCGCCGGCCGAAGAACTGCTCGAAAAACGGATCGCCTGCAAAGGGCGACGTGCTCTGAACGGCCTGGGCCGCATAGACATTGACCACGGCGCCGGCGGTCTGCTTGACAAGAGGCGCAAAGGACAGCTGCAATTCGGTGCGCGTCTGCGGCAGTTCCTTCTCGGCGGGCGCCGTCTGGCCGAAGGCCGGCACCGCCGCGCCAGCCAGGACGCCGGCGAGGATAGATGTGCAAACCAGTAGCGCACGCGCCGATGCAGCCATCATCAATCTCATATCCAACTCCATCCGGTGAATCACTTATCTGCTTGATCCAATGTGGTGATTATCGCCAGCAATACCAGCCGTCAAACGCAGCAAATTTGCGGCATGGCGGCCATTTCCGCGGCCGACGACAATGTTATACTAGGTCGGAGGGGAAAGACGTTGAAGCGAAAATCCGAATTCAAGATGCACCCGGCTGCCGACCGCCGAATTCATCTGGTCGAAGCCCGGAGCAACCATGTCTTTCCACGCCATTCCCATGAGCAATATGGCGTCGGCCTCATTTATCAGGGCGCGCAACGCTCGTTCAGCGGCCGCGGCATGGTCGAAGCCGGCGCCGGCCAGATCATCACCGTCAATCCCGGCGAGGTCCATGATGGCGCGCCGATCGACGACCGGGGCCGCTGCTGGCGCATGATCTATCTCGATCCGTCATTCGTCATGGAAATCCTCGCCGGGCAGATCGACGACGAGGTTCGCTCGGCGGAATTCATCCGTCCGGTGTTCGACGGCGATCGCTACCCGGCGCTGTTCCACCGGCTGTTCCTCGCCATGGCAACGCCAACGACATCGGCGATGCCGCTGCTGCGCGATGAACTGCTGGCGGAATTGCTGCCGGCAGCCATGGAACGGCGAACCGCCGCCCGCGCGGTCCCACCGCCGGTCAGCATGGCGCAAGCCATGATCGACGACGATCCCGCCGCCTCGTTCACCCTGGCGGAGCTCGCATCTGTCGCCGGTCTCAGCCGGTTTCAGTTGCTGAGGGGATTTGCGGCGGCGCTCGGCCTGACGCCCCATGCCTATCTCATGCAGCGCCGCGCGGATCTCGCACGACGCCTCATCCTTGGCGGCAACAGCCTAGCGGATGCCGCCGCGGCGAGCGGATTTGCCGACCAGAGCCATATGACGCGGGTCTTCATCCGCAAATACGGCATCTCGCCGGGCGATTATGCGAGAATTCGGGGCTGAGCTGCAATCCGGTTCAAGACGGGCGGCGGGGTTTCCGGTTCATTTCATGCACGATCCAAACTGGAGCAGAGCATGGAACCGGAATATCTCATCACCTCGTTCATCATCGTCGTCTCGCCGGGCACTGGCGTCGTCTATACTTTGGCCACGGGCCTCGCGCGCGGGGCACGCGCCGGCATTGCCGCCGCATTCGGCTGCACAATCGGCATTGTTCCGCACCTCGCCGCCGCCATTGGCGGCCTCGCGGCGGTGATGCACGCAAGCGCCACCGCCTTCAATGCGCTCAAGATCCTCGGCGTCGCCTATCTGATCTATATGGCCTGGAACACATTGCGCGAAGACGGGGTGCTGAACATTGACGGGCAATCGTCGGGAGGCACCTCGCACCTCAGGACTGCGACGACCGCCTTCCTCATCAATATTCTCAATCCGAAGCTGTCGATCTTCTTCCTCGCCTTCCTGCCGCAATTCATCATGCCAACCGAAGAGGACCCGTTGCGCCGCATGCTGGAGCTCGGGTCGATCTTCATGATCATGACCTTCGTCGTATTCGCGATCTATGGATTGTTTGCCGCAGCGGTGCGCGAGCGGGTGGTGTCGCGCCCTCGTATTCTCGCCTGGATGCGCCGCTCATTCGCGGCGGCTTTCGTGGCGCTCGGCATCAAGCTGGCCTTTGCCGGGCGCTGACGTCGGACCTGGAACCCGGCCGTGCGAGGTGCGCCTTGCATGGGCGCAAAGAAAAAGGGGGCTGAAAAGCCCCCTCTTCCAAACATATCAACTGCCGATCAAGCGGCTTCGGCTTCGCTTGCGCGTTCTGCCTCGACGCGAGCCAGATCACCGGCTCCCTTGGCATTCACATCGCGATCGACGAATTCGACAACTGCCAGCGGTGCATTGTCACCGGTGCGGAAGCCTGCCTTCATGATGCGGATGTAGCCGCCATTGCGCTGGCCATAGCGGGGCGCCAGCGTGTCGAACAGCTTGGCAACCAGCTTGACGTCGCGGATGGCCGAAATGGCCTGGCGACGAGCATGCAGGTCGCCGCGCTTGCCGAGCGTGACCAGCTTTTCAACGATTGGACGAATTTCCTTGGCCTTGGGCAGCGTTGTCACGATCTGCTCATGCTCGATCAGCGATGCAGCCATATTGGCAAACATCGCCTTGCGATGGCTGGCAGTCCGGTTAAGCTTGCGGCCTGAATTACCGTGGCGCATGAGCCTTCTCCTTCAATTCTTTCGGGCTCATTGCCCGGATTGTTATCGGGTTTCTAACCCGGTTGTTCTTAATATTGGTCTTCGTAACGCTTGGCGAGATCTTCGATGTTCTCCGGCGGCCATGCGGGCACTTCCATACCAAGATGGAGCCCCATGGAAGCCAGAACTTCCTTGATTTCGTTCAGCGACTTACGACCAAAATTCGGCGTGCGGAGCATTTCCGCTTCAGTCTTTTGAATGAGATCGCCGATGTAGACGATGTTGTCATTCTTCAGGCAGTTCGCAGAACGAACCGAAAGCTCGAGTTCGTCGACCTTCTTGAGCAAGGCAGGATTGAACGCAAGTTCGGTAACCTGTTCCTGCTGAACTTCCTTCTGCGGCTCGTCGAAATTGACGAAGATCGCCAGCTGGTCCTGAAGGATGCGTGCCGCATAGGCAACGGCGTCTTCGCCCGTGATCGACCCGTCGGTCTCGATCGAGAGGATCAGCTTGTCATAATCGAGAACCTGGCCCTCGCGGGTATTCTCGATCTTGTAAGACACCTTGCGGACCGGCGAATAGAGGCTGTCGACCGGGATCAGACCGATCGGCGCATCTTCGGCGCGGTTGCGATCAGCCGGGACGTAGCCCTTGCCGGTGTTGACGGTGAATTCCATGCGGATTTCAGCGCCCTCGTCCAGCGTGCAGATCACGTGGTCCGGATTGAGTATCTCGACATCGCCAACAGTCTGGATATCGCCGGCCGTTACGACGCCCGGGCCTTCCTTGCGGACGACCATGCGCTTCGGACCGTCGCTCTCCATGCGGATCGCGATTTCCTTGATGTTCAGTACGATGTCGGTGACATCTTCGCGAACACCCGGAATCGACGAGAATTCATGCAGAACGCCATCGATCTGAACAGCCGTCACGGCAGCGCCGCGCAGCGAAGACAACAGCACGCGGCGAAGGGCATTGCCCAGCGTCAAGCCATAGCCGCGTTCCAGCGGTTCGGCGACGACCGTTGCCTTGGTCTTCGAGCCGGAGGTCTGAAACTCGACCTTGTTCGGCTTGATCAATTCCTGCCAGTTCTTCTGGATCATCTAATTTTCCCTTATCCTTGCCTGTACCACCATCCAATCGTGGCATTGAGGCGTGGAAACCGCAGAGGAGCCCATAAAGGCTCATGCGATTATTCTGCAGCAAAAAAGACTATACGCGGCGACGCTTGCGCGGGCGGCAGCCATTGTGCGGAATTGGCGTCACGTCACGGATCGAAGTGATGGTGAAGCCGGCCGCCTGAAGGGCGCGCAGTGCCGACTCACGGCCGGAGCCGGGTCCGCAAACTTCAACTTCCAGCGAACGCATGCCATGTTCCTGCGCCTTCTTGGCGCAATCTTCTGCAGCCATCTGGGCGGCGAACGGGGTCGACTTGCGCGAGCCCTTGAAACCCTGGGCACCTGCGGACGACCAGGCAATCGCATTGCCCTGCGCATCCGTGATGGTGATCATCGTATTGTTGAATGTCGAATTGACGTGGGCAACGCCCGACGAAATGTTTTTCCGTTCGCGGCGGCGAACGCGCGTGGCTTCCTTGGCCATGGTAGTCCTTTCAATTGATCTCGACGCCTCCGTATTTCCAGAGGCTCCACCTGGTTTCATTTAAGGTGCGAAACCGGCACCGGTCTCTGCGAAAGCAGAACCGGCGCAGCGAACTGCGCCGGAATATGATTACTTCTTCTTGCCGGCGATTGCCTTGGCAGGTCCCTTGCGGGTGCGCGCATTGGTATGCGTGCGCTGGCCGCGGACCGGAAGCGAACGGCGATGGCGCAGGCCGCGATAGCAACCCAGATCCATCAGGCGCTTGATGTTCATCGATACTTCGCGACGCAGATCACCCTC
The DNA here is from genome assembly GCF_023554255.2 of Phyllobacterium sp. 21LDTY02-6. Classification (GTDB taxonomy): domain Bacteria; phylum Pseudomonadota; class Alphaproteobacteria; order Rhizobiales; family Rhizobiaceae; genus Phyllobacterium. Next base: position 1,289,242 of record NZ_JAMJWD020000001.1, read on the forward strand.
GACCTGGTAGTCGCGGTCGATTGCTTCGCGGATCTGCAGCACTTCAGCGTCGGTCAACTGATTAACACGACGCTCTGCAGGAATGCCGACCTTGTCGACGATTTCCTGCGCAAACTTTTGACCAATCCCGTGAATGTACTGAAGCGCGATGACAACGCGCTTGTTCGTCGGGATGTTGACGCCAGCGATACGAGCCACGTCTGTTCTCCTTGTTGACCGGCAGAGCTGGACGACCAATGGCGGCCAGATGACGGGATGAAAAATACTATTCGGGACAAACACAAACGATCAGCCCCGAACCTGCTTTACCGGATCGGCGCCGACCGCTTCATATTCAAGCGAATTTGCGCCGTACTTGAAGGAATCGGCTTGAAAAGTCAACTCCTCCGATAGATTTTTGTCAGACTATAGATCCGACAGAACTTTTTCGATTGCGGCGGTGACCTCTTCGAAGTCCGCCATGCCATCGACTTTGCGCAGCTTGCCCTTGGCGTAGTAGTAGCCGATCAATGGCGAAGTCTGCTTGTAATAGGCTTCCAGCCTGGTCCGCACGGTCTCGGCATTGTCGTCGGGACGCCGCTTGAATTCGGTCGAGCCGCATTTGTCGCAGACACCTGCCACCTTGGGCTTCTTGTTGGTGTCGTGATAGCCCGTGCCGCATTTGGCGCAGGTGTAGCGGCCGGAAATCCGCTCGACGAGGACATTGTCATCCACTTCGAGTTCGACGACGCAATCGAGCTTGAGGCCCTTGTCCGCCAGCATGCGCTCGACGGCATCGGCCTGCACCAGCGTGCGCGGATAGCCGTCGAGAATGAAGCCATTGGCCGCATCCGGCTGGTCGATGCGCTCCGAGACGATCGCATTGACGATGTCGTCCGAGACGAGGTTGCCCGCATCCATGACGGCCTTGGCCTTGCGGCCGACTTCCGAGCCTGCACTCACCGCTTCTCGCAACATGTCCCCAGTCGAGAGTTGCGGTATGCCTAACTTTTCTACCAAGCGCTGAGACTGAGTTCCCTTACCTGCCCCCGGTGGTCCGAGAAGTATTAATCTCATCTGTTGCGTTTCCCCCCACGGAGCTTCGACTTCTTGATCAGTCCTTCATATTGATGCGCAATCAGGTGGCCCTGGATCTGCGCGACGGTATCGAGCGTGACGCTCACCACGATCAGCAACGAAGTGCCGCCGAGATAGAAGGGAACGCCGGCCCAGGAAATCAGGAACTCGGGCAGCATGCAGATGACCACGAGATAGATCGCGCCGAGAACCGTGATGCGGGTAAGAACGTAGTCGATATACTCCGCGGTACGCTCGCCGGGACGGATGCCGGGGATGAAGCCTGAATGTTTCTTCAGCTGGTCGGCCGTATCCTTCGGATTGAAGACGAGGGCCGTGTAGAAGAAGGCAAAGAACACGATCATCGCGGCGTAGAACAGCATGTAGGCAGGCTGGCCATGGCCGAGCGAAGACAGGATCGTCGTCGCCCATGCCGGCATTTCTGTCGTCTGCGCGAACCCGGCAATGGTTGCCGGCAGCAGCAGCAGCGACGACGCGAAGATCGGCGGAATGACGCCGGCCGTATTGAGCTTCAGCGGCAGGTGCGAAGTATCGCCCTGGAACATGCGGTTGCCGACCTGGCGCTTCGGATACTGGATCAGCAGCCGGCGCTGGGCACGCTCGACGAATACGATGATGCCGATGACGAGAACGGTCAGGACGATGATGGCGAGGATGATCGCCGTCGACAGCGCGCCGGTGCGGCCGAGTTCGAGCGTGCCCGAAATCGCCTGCGGCAGGTTGGCGACGATGCCCGAAAAGATGATCAGCGAGATACCGTTGCCGATGCCGCGCGCGGTGATCTGCTCACCGAGCCACATCAGGAACATGGTGCCGCCGACGAGCGTGATGACCGTCGAGAAGAGGAAGAATGGGCCCGGATCGGTGACGATGCCCTGGCTGCCCTGCAGACCGACCGCGATGGCATAGGCCTGCACCGTCGCCAGAAGCACGGTTCCGTAGCGCGTATATTGATTGATGACCTTGCGGCCCTGCTCGCCATCCTTCTTCAACTGCTCGAGCGCCGGAATGACCGAAGTCATCAGCTGCACGATGATCGAAGCGGAAATATACGGCATGATGCCGAGAGCGAAAATCGCCATGCGCTCGACCGCGCCACCGGCGAACATGTTGAACATGCCGAGAATGCCCTGGGCCTGGTTGTTGAAGGCTTGGGCGAAGGCGTTCAGATTGATGCCTGGCAGGGGGATATAGGTGCCGAGCCGGTAAACCAGCAATGCGCCGAGCGTAAACCAGATACGCTTCTTGAGCTCACTGGCTTTGGAAAAGGCAGAGAAATTGAGATTTGACGCGAGCTGTTCAGCGGCTGAGGCCATTATTGTCTCCGGTCTGGGCTCCAAGGAGCTCCGTCCTTGGCCCGATAGCGGGAATCGACGGTCCTATCCAGATATGTGCCTTTGCAAAAAGGTACAAGCGGCGATCATGAAGATCGCCGCCTGAACTGGCGTAATTATTCTGCAGCAGCTGGTGCTTCAGGCAGTTTGACGCTGCCGCCGGCCTTTTCGATCTTCTCGATCGCGGCCTTGGATGCGCCCGAAACCTCGAACGTCACGGCAGTCTTGATCTCGCCGTCCGACAGGAGGCGAACGCCGTCCTTGGCGCGGCGGATGACGCCGGCAGCCTTGAGCGTCTCGATGGTCACCGCAGCCTTCGGGTCGAGCTTCTTGGCATCGATGGCAGCCTGAATGCGGCCAACCGAAACCGTGTTGAAGTTCTTGGCGAAGATGTTGGTGAAACCGCGCTTCGGCAGGCGGCGGTAAAGCGGCATCTGGCCGCCTTCGAAACCGTTGATGGCAACGCCCGAACGCGACTTCTGACCCTTCACGCCACGGCCGGCAGTCTTGCCCGAACCGGAACCGATACCGCGACCGACGCGCTTGCGCGCCTTGGTTGCGCCTGGATTTTCACTCAGATCATTGAGTTTCATTTTTCTGTCTCCGGTCTCAAGCCTCGTCCACAACGCGGACGAGATGTTGAACCTTGGCAATCATACCGCGGACCGAAGGCGTATCTTCAAGCGTGCTGCGGCGATGCATTTTATTGAGGCCCAGGCCAACCAGCGTTGCACGCTGTTCTGCCGGACGGCGGATAGGGCTGCCGATCTGTTCGACGGTCAGCGTCTTACCCTTCTTCTTCTCAACCATGACTTTTGTCCTTTAGTCTACAGTTGGCGGGACCATGGTCCCTGCCCTACTGCGCCACAATCTGGCCTATTCTTCCGAACCGACCACGTCGCGGCGGCGAGCCTGCAGTGTCGAATACTTGATACCGCGCTGGGCAGCGATGTCCTTGGGGTGCATCTGGTGCTTGAGCGCATCGAACGTGGCGCGAACCATGTTGTACGGGTTCGACGAGCCGAGCGACTTTGCAACGACGTCCTGGACGCCGAGCGTCTCGAAAACGGCGCGCATCGGGCCACCGGCGATGATACCCGTACCGGCAGTTGCCGCGCGAAGCAGAACCTTGCCGGCGCCATGACGGCCTTCGACATCGTGATGAAGCGTACGGCCCGAACGCAGCGGAACGAAAATCATCTCGCGCTTGGCAGATTCAGTTGCCTTGCGGATGGCTTCCGGCACTTCGCGCGCCTTGCCATGCCCGAAACCGACGCGGCCCTTCTGATCGCCAACGACGACGAGAGCAGCAAAACCGAAACGCCGACCGCCCTTGACGACCTTGGCGACGCGGTTGATGTGTACGAGCTTGTCAACGAATTCGCTGTCGCGCTCTTCGTTGCGGCCGCGATCTTCGCGGCTTCTCTTTTCCTGTGCCATGCTCCTAATTCCTTTTTCTTTTCCGGTAGCACGAATGATAGCGAAGCCCGGCTATTGTCCGGGCTTCCGTTACAACGCTAGAAGCTGAGGCCAGCTTCGCGGGCGGCCTCGGCAAGCGCCTTCACACGGCCGTGGTAAATATAGGCACCACGATCGAAGATGACTTCCTTGACTCCGGCCTTCACGGCGCGCTCGGCTACGAGCTTGCCAATGAGCGCTGCTGCATCGGAATCCGCACCGGTCTTCAGCTTGCCCTTGAGGTCGGCTTCGAGCGTGGATGCAGATGCAATTGTGTGTCCACGCGCATCATCGATGATCTGCGCGTAGATATTCTTCGAAGAACGGTGGACGCTGAGCCGCGGACGGTCACCGGCAACCGCCTTGATCTGGCGGCGAACACGCGATGCGCGACGCTGAATGATTTCTTTCGGCGATGCCATGACACGAATTCCTTACTTCTTCTTACCTTCTTTGCGAACGATCTTCTCGCCCGCATATTTCACGCCCTTGCCCTTGTAGGGTTCCGGACCACGATATTCGCGGATCTCGGCAGCGACCTGGCCGACCTGCTGCTTGTCGATCCCGGTCACGACGATTTCCGTCGGCTTTGGAACCGCAACAGTGATGCCGGCTGGCACTTCGTAGATCACTTCATGGCTGAAGCCGAGCGACAGCTGCAGGTTCTTGCCCTGCATGGCCGCACGATAACCAACGCCATTGATCTCGAGACGCTTTTCGAAGCCGTCCTTCACACCGGTGAAGATGTTGACGACCATGGTGCGGCTCATGCCCCACTTGGAACGGGCGACCTTGGTGTTGTCACGCGGATTGACGCTGATGGCGCCATCCTCGAACTTGACCACCACATCGTCATTGGCGACGAAGGTGAGTTCACCCTTCGGGCCCTTGGCCTTGATGGTCTGACCTTCCACGCTGGCGGTGACGCCTTGCGGGACGGCCACGGGTTTTTTACCGATACGAGACATTTTTCAACCTGTCCGTTTCTTCCTGTTAAGCCCGCGCATTAGAATATGCGGCAGAGCAGCTCTCCACCAACATTCTGCTCACGCGCCTCGTGATCCGCCATGACGCCCTTCGGCGTGGAGAGGATCGAAATACCAAGGCCATTGGCAACCTGCGGGATCGACTTGACCGACACGTAAACGCGGCGACCGGGCTTCGAAATACGGGTAATCTCGCGAATTACCGGTACGTTCTCAAAATACTTCAGCTCGATTTCAAGCTCGGACTTGCCGTTCTCGAAATCCACCTGGCTGTATCCGCGGATATAACCTTCAGCCTGAAGAACATCCAGAACGCGGGCGCGCAGCTTGGAGGCAGGGGTCGAAACCTTGCCCTTCTTGCGCATGATTGCGTTACGGATGCGTGTCAGCATATCGCCGAGAGGATCTGTCATAGACATCGCTCTTCTCCCTTACCAGCTCGACTTCACGACGCCGGGCACCTGGCCGAGCGAACCCAGCTGGCGCAATGCGATACGCGACATTTTGATCTTGCGGTAGTAACCGCGCGGACGGCCCGACACTTCGCAACGATTGCGAATGCGAACCTTCGTGGAATTGCGTGGCAGCTCTGCCAGCTGGATGGTGGCGCGGAAGCGCTCATCCAGAGGAAGCGACTGGTTCATCACGATAGCCTTCAGGCGTGCGCGCTTTGCAGCGAAACGCTTTACCAGAAGCCCGCGGCGCTTGTTCTTTTCGACTGCGCTCGTCTTTGCCATTTCAAATACCTCGCTACGCTTGCCGTTACTGGCGGAACGGGAAGTTGAAGGCGCGCAGGAGAGCGCGTGCTTCATCATCCGTCTTTGCAGTCGTACAAACGATGATGTCCATGCCCCAGATCTGATCAACCTTGTCGTAGTTGATTTCCGGAAACACAATGTGTTCCTTGATGCCCATCGCATAATTGCCGCGACCATCAAAGCTCTTCGGGTTCAGACCGCGGAAGTCGCGAACGCGCGGCAGCGCGATCGTGATGAGGCGATCCAGGAATTCATACATGCGTTCCTTGCGAAGGGTGACCTTCGTGCCGATCGGCATGTGCTCGCGAACCTTGAAAGTCGCGATAGACTTACGGGCACGCGTAATAACCGGCTTCTGGCCGGCAATCAATGCCAGATCTTCAGCAGCCACTGTCGGCTTCTTCGAATCTGCCGTCGCCTCGCCGACGCCCATGTTCAGGACGACCTTGGTGATGCGCGGGATCTGCATCTCGTTTTCATATTTGAACTGCTCGAGAAGAGCCTTACGCACCACTTCCTGGTACTGCTTCTTCAAGCGTGGTTCGATCTTTGCATCAGCCATCGATCAGATCTCCAGAACGCTTTGCTACACGTACCTTCTTGCCATCTTCGAGGACCTTGAAGCCAACACGGGTCGGCTTGCCATCCTTGTCGGCAATAGCGATGTTCGACAGATGGAGCGGCGCCTCTTTCGAGATGATGCCTGCTTCCTGGTTCTGTGTCTGCTTCTGGTGACGCTTGACAACATTGACGCCGCGAACGAGCGCCTGCCCGTCCTTCGGCAAAACCTTGATTACTTCGCCGGTGCGGCCCTTGTCCTTACCAGCCAGAACGACAACGCGGTCGCCTTTACGGATCTTCTGCATCGTCTGCTCCTTACAAAACTTCTGGAGCCAGCGAGATGATCTTCATGTGGCTCTTGGCGCGCAATTCGCGCGGAACCGGTCCGAAGATACGTGTGCCGATAGGCTCTTTCTTGTTGTCGATCAAAACAGCAGCGTTCTTATCGAAACGGATAACGCTACCATCGGCGCGACGGATGTCCTTGGCCGTGCGAACAACCACAGCCTTCATCACATCACCCTTCTTAACGCGGCCGCGCGGAATTGCTTCCTTGATCGAAACGACAATAATGTCGCCGACCGAAGCATATTTCCGCTTCGAGCCGCCCAGCACCTTGATGCACATGACACGACGGGCGCCGGAATTATCCGCGACGTCGAGGTTTGTTTGCATCTGAATCATGACTAGCCGCCTTCTTCTTGTTCAACCGGACTGGGCTTTCCTTGCCCCTCGCGATTGTTGCGTACTTACATACAGATATTTAACTGGCCGGGGCGTCCGTTACGACTACCCAACGCTTGTCTTTCGAAATCGGCTTGGATTCCTGAATGGAAACCGTATCGCCAACCTTGAACTGGTTGCTTTCATCATGCGCCTTGTACTTCTTGGACTGGCGCACAGTCTTCTGGAGGAGCGGATGCGAATAGCGCCGCTCGACCTTGACCACAATGGTCTTGTCGTTCTTGTCGCTGACGACAACGCCCTGCAGAATGCGTTTAGGCATGGTTTTCTTCCTTAAGCCTTGCTCTCGACCGCTTTCTGGCGGGCGATCGTCTTGATGCGCGCGATATCGCGGCGGATCTGCCGAACGCGAGCGGTTTTTTCCAATTGGCCGGTCGCCTTCTGGAAGCGCAGGTTGAACTGCTCTTTCTTCAACGAACCCAATTCTTCATTCAACTGATCGAGGCTCATGGCCCGGACTTCTGCGGATTTCATAGCATCCACCCTTATTCTGCGATGCGCTGAATAAAGCGCGTCTTTACCGAAAGCTTTGCCGCTCCGAGGCGAAGAGCCTCACGAGCGATTTCTTCCGACACGCCGTCGAGCTCGAACATGACGCGGCCCGGTGCGACCCGCGATGCCCAATAATCCACCGAACCCTTACCCTTACCCATGCGGACTTCGGTAGGCTTCGATGTTACCGGCACATCCGGGAAAATCCGGATCCACACACGACCGGCACGCTTCATGTGACGGGTAATTGCACGGCGAGCGGCCTCGATCTCACGCGCGGTTACGCGGTTCGGTTCAAGGGCCTTCAGGCCGAAAGCACCAAAATTAAGATCCGTGCCGCCTTTCGACGCGCCGTGGATACGGCCCTTGAACTGCTTGCGGAACTTTGTGCGCTTAGGCTGCAGCATTGTTCTCTACTCCAAAATTCTCGATCCGGAAAGACGCTATTTTAAGCGTTTTCGCGGCGACGGTTCGAACCCTGATTGCTGTCGCCTTCAACCGCGCGGCGTTCGGAGGCCATCGGGTCGTGTTCAAGGATCTCGCCCTTGAATACCCAGACCTTGACGCCGCAGATGCCATAGGCGGTATGTGCTTCAGCAGTTCCGTAATCAATATCCGCACGAAGCGTATGCAGCGGCACGCGGCCTTCGCGATACCATTCCATACGAGCGATTTCCGCGCCGCCGAGACGGCCCGAGCAGTTGATGCGGATGCCTTCGGCTCCAAGACGCATCGCCGACTGAACGGCGCGCTTCATGGCGCGACGGAAAGCGACGCGGCGCTCGAGCTGCTGGGCGATCGACTGAGCGACCAGCGTTGCATCGGTCTCCGGCTTGCGGACTTCGACGATATTGAGCGTTGTGTCCGCATTGGTCATTTCCGACAGCTTGCGACGCAGCTTCTCGATATCGGCGCCCTTCTTGCCGATGATCAGGCCCGGACGGGCCGCATGGATCGTAACGCGGCACTTCTTGTGCGGACGCTCGATCACGACCTTCGAAATGGCAGCCTGCTTCAGTTCCTCGACCAGATACTTGCGGATCTTGAGGTCTTCATGCAGCAGCTTGCCGTATTCGCCCGTATTCGCATACCAACGCGAATCCCAGGTGCGGTTGATGCCGAGGCGGAAACCAACCGGATTAATCTTCTGGCCCATTATGCGGCCTCCCCTTTTTCCACTGCCTCGCGAACGACGATCGTCAGATGCGAGAATGGCTTCTCGATCCGGCTCGCCCGGCCGCGGCCACGTACGTGGAAGCGCTTCATCACGATTGACTTGCCTACATAGGCTTCAGCAACAACCAGAGCATCAACATCCAGGTCATGGTTGTTTTCTGCGTTGGCGATAGCTGATTCGAGCGTCTTTTTCACCGTGCCTGCGATCCGCTTGCGCGAAAATTCCAGATCGGCAAGAGCGGCGTTCACCTTCTTGCCACGGATGAGAGCAGCCACCAGATTGAGCTTCTGAGGGCTGATGCGGAGCGTGCGGGCAACGGCTTTCGCCTCGTTGTCCTTAAGCTGGCGCGGAGCCTTAGCCTTGCCCATCTTTATTTCCTCTTCGCTTTCTTGTCCGCGCCGTGACCGTAATAGGTCCGCGTCGGAGCGAATTCACCAAACTTGTGACCGATCATTTCTTCATTGACCGACACCGGGACATGCTTGTTGCCGTTATAAACGCCGAAGGTCAGGCCGACGAACTGCGGCAGGATCGTGGAGCGGCGGCTCCAGATCTTGATGACCTCACTGCGTCCGCCCTCGCGTACCTTCTCAGCCTTCTTGAGAAGATAGCCATCGATGAACGGGCCTTTCCAAACTGAACGAGCCATTTCAGACTACCTCTCTTACTTCTTGCGCTGATGGCGCGAACGAGCGATGAACTTGTCCGTAGCCTTGTTGGAGCGCGTCTTCTTGCCCTTGGTGGGCTTGCCCCACGGCGTGACAGGATGACGACCACCAGATGTCCGGCCTTCACCACCACCATGGGGGTGATCGACAGGGTTCATGGTAACACCGCGGTTGTGCGGACGCTTGCCGAGCCAACGGCTGCGACCGGCCTTACCGAGATTGATATTGCCGTGATCCGGGTTCGATACTGCACCTACGGTCGCAAAGCAAGAACCATGAACAAGACGCTGCTCGCCCGAGTTCAGGCGAAGGATCGCCATTCCCTGGTCGCGGCCGACGAGCTGGGCATAGGTACCGGCGGAACGGGCGATCTGACCGCCCTTGCCCGGCTTCATCTCCACATTGTGGATGATGGTGCCGACCGGCATTGCCGAAAGCGGCATCGCATTGCCCGGCTTGACGTCCGTCTGTGCGCCGGCGATGACGCTGTCGCCCACGGCGAGGCGCTGCGGAGCCAGGATGTAGCTCAGCTCGCCGTCTTCGTAACGGATGAGCGCAATGAATGCGGTCCGGTTCGGATCGTATTCAAGGCGTTCCACCTTTGCAGCAACATCATGCTTGCGGCGCTTGAAATCGACGAAGCGATAGGTGCGCTTGTGACCGCCACCCTGGAAGCGTACGGTGACGCGACCCGTGTTGTTGCGGCCGCCCTTGGACGACAGACCTTCGGTCAGCGACTTTACGGGCTTGCCCTTGTAGAGCTCCGAACGGTCCACGATCACCAGCTGGCGCTGGCTTGGCGTGGTTGGGTTATAATGTTTGAGTGCCATTGTCTTTACTCCACGGCCCCTCAGAGACCAGTCGAAACATCGATCGACTGCCCTTCGGCAAGCGTCACGATTGCTTTCTTGACATCACTCTGGCGCCCGACGATGCCGCGGAACCGCTTCACCTTGCCTTTGCGCACAGCAGTATTGACTGCAGTCACCTTCACGCGGAACAGCGCTTCAACTGCGGCTTTGATTTCCGGCTTCGTTGCCTTGCGGGCCACGTTGAAAACGACCTGGTTGTTTTCGGAAACCAGGGTCGACTTCTCGGTGATGACCGGGCTGACGATCACGTCATAGTGGCGAAGATCAGTCATTTGAAACGCTCCTCGAGAGCTTCGACTGCAGCCTTGGAAAGCACGAGCTTGCCACGGCGCAGGATGTCATAAACATTGATGCCCTGGATCGGCAGAACATCGATGTTCGGGATGTTCGAAGCCGCACGGCGGAAATTCGCATCGATCTCGGCACCGCCGATCAGGAGCGCATTTTCCAGTCCGAGCTTGGCGAACTGCGAAACAAGGATCTTCGTCTTGCCTTCGGCCGCTGCCAGATCGTCGACGATGATCAGGTCGGAGGCCTTTACCTTTGCCGAAAGGGCATGGCGAAGTGCGAGGGCGCGGACCTTCTTCGGCAGCGAATGCTCATGGCTGTGAACCACAGGACCATGGGCCTTGCCGCCGCCGCGGAACTGCGGTGCGCGTGCCGAATGATGGCGGGCGCGACCGGTGCCCTTCTGCTTGTACATCTTGGCGCCGGTACGTGCGATTTCCGAACGTCCCTTCGCCTTGTGCGTACCCTGCTGCTTGCGAGCGAGCTGGTAGCGCACCATGCGCTGAAGGATGTCGTCGCGCGGCTCGAGCCCGAAAATCTCCTCGGAGAGTTTCAGCTTGCCGGCGTCAACGCCTTCAAGGGTTGTAATCTTGAGATCCATTATTCGGCTCCCTCTGTTGTCTGCGCTGCTTCTGCATCAGACACAGCTGGTGCGGCTTTTGCGTCATTGTTCGATACGCGAAGGCCTGCGGGCTTCGGAGCGTTCTCGGGCAGCGCTACCTTGACGGCATCGCGTACGAGGATCCAAGCACCCTTCGAGCCGGGAACGGCGCCGCGAACAAGGATGAGGCCGCGGTCCAGATCAGTCGAAACAACTTCGATGTTCTGCGTCGTCACGCGGGTCTGACCCATGTGACCAGCCATCTTCTTGCCCTTGAACACCTTGCCCGGATCCTGGCGCTGACCAGTCGAACCGTGTGCGCGGTGGGTAACCGAGTTACCATGCGTTGCGCGGTGACCGCCGAAATTGTGGCGCTTCATCGAACCGGCAAAACCCTTACCGATCGAAGTACCCGTCACATCGACCTTCTGGCCGGCAACATAATGATCGGCGGTGATCTCGGTGCCGACATCGAGAAGATTGTCAGCCGAGACGCGGAACTCCGCGACCTTCGCCTTTGGCTCGACAGAAGCCGCCGCGAAATGACCGCGCAAGCCCTTCGTCGTATTCTTTACCTTGGCCAGCCCAACGCCGAGCTGAACGGCTGTATAGCCATTCTTCTCAACAGTACGCTGAGCCACGACCTGGCAATTCTCCATCCGGAGAACTGTGACCGGCACATGCTCGCCAGCGTCGTTATAGACGCGAGTCATGCCCAGTTTCTGTGCAATTACACCTGAACGCATCGGTTCGTCCTTCCGTCCTCAAGCCTTACAGCTTGATCTCGACATCAACACCAGCGGAAAGATCGAGCTTCATCAGCGCGTCTACAGTCTGCGGGGTTGGGTCTACGATATCGAGAAGACGCTTGTGAGTGCGCATCTCGAACTGCTCGCGGCTCTTCTTGTCGATGTGCGGCGAGCGGTTAACCGTGAACTTCTCGATCCGCGTGGGAAGCGGGATCGGTCCGCGCACATTGGCACCGGTACGCTTGGCAGTCGACACGATTTCCCGCGTCGAATCGTCAAGGATCCGATGATCAAACGCCTTGAGGCGAATGCGGATGTTTTGACCGTTCATTTCATCTTTTCCTTGTTTAGCGGAGACGCTTTATCAGCGTCTCCCGCATAAAACCTTAACTTATTCAATGATCGAGGAGACGATGCCGGCACCGACGGTGCGGCCGCCTTCACGGATAGCGAAGCGCAGCTTCTCTTCCATGGCGATCGGCACGATCAGCGTCACGTCGACGGCGATGTTGTCGCCCGGCATGACCATTTCCGTGCCTTCCGGCAGCGTCACCACACCCGTCACGTCCGTCGTGCGGAAGTAGAACTGCGGACGGTAGTTGGTGAAGAACGGCGTATGACGGCCACCCTCGTCCTTGGTCAGGATGTAGGCTTCCGCCTTGAACTTCGTGTGCGGCTTGACCGAACCCGGCTTGCACAGGATCTGCCCGCGCTCGACGCCCTCACGGTCGACACCGCGCAGCAGCGCACCGATGTTGTCGCCAGCCTGACCCTGGTCGAGCAGCTTGCGGAACATTTCAACGCCGGTAACCGTCGTCTTCGAGGTCGGGCGGATGCCGACGATCTCGACTTCCTCGCCAACCTTGACGATGCCACGCTCGACGCGGCCCGTCACAACCGTACCACGGCCGGAGATCGAGAAAACGTCTTCGATCGGCATCAGGAACGGCTGGTCGACCGGACGCTCCGGCGTCGGGATGTACTTGTCGACTTCAGCCATCAGCGCGCGAACCGCATCTTCGCCGATCGTCTTGTCGGAATCTTCCAGCGCGGCAAGCGCCGAACCCTTGATGATCGGAATGTCGTCGCCCGGGAAATCATACTTCGACAGCAGCTCGCGAACCTCGAGCTCGACCAGTTCCAGAAGCTCGGCATCGTCAACCTGGTCGACCTTGTTCAGGAAAACCACGATCGCAGGAACGCCAACCTGACGGGCGAGAAGAATGTGCTCGCGCGTCTGCGGCATCGGGCCGTCGGCAGCCGAAACGACCAGGATCGCGCCGTCCATCTGCGCAGCGCCGGTGATCATGTTCTTCACATAATCGGCGTGGCCGGGGCAGTCGACGTGGGCGTAGTGGCGGTTCTCCGTCTCGTATTCGACGTGCGCCGTCGAGATCGTGATGCCGCGAGCCTTTTCCTCAGGCGCAGCGTCAATCTGGTCATACGCCTTGAACTCACCAAAATACTTCGTAATCGCTGCCGTCAACGACGTCTTGCCATGGTCCACGTGACCAATCGTGCCAATGTTAACGTGCGGCTTGTTACGTTCAAACTTGCTCTTAGCCATCTGAGCTCTCCGTTACATGTTCGCCTGCTCAGGCGTCTTAAATTTCCCGCGTAACCCCTTGGCTACGCAAACTTCTTCTGAATTTCCTGCGCGACAGCTGTCGGCACCGGCTCATAGTGATCGAACTGCATCGTGTACTGTGCACGACCCTGGCTCATCGAACGCAGCGTGTTCACGTAGCCAAACATGTTGGCCAGCGGCACGTTTGCATTGACGACCGTGGCGATACCACGTGCTTCAGTGCCGGAAATCTGTCCGCGACGCGAATTCAGATCGCCGATAACGTCACCGACATAATCCTCAGGCGTCACGACCTCGACCTTCATGATCGGCTCGAGCAGCTGGGCGCCGGCCTTCTGCGCACCTTCGCGGAATGCAGCGCGAGCTGCGATTTCGAAGGCGAGCACCGAAGAGTCCACATCGTGGTAGGCACCGTCGATGAGCGTGGCCTTCACGCCCAGCATTGGGAAGCCTGCGAGCGGACCCGCACCCATGACGCTTTCGATACCCTTCTGAACACCCGGAATGTATTCCTTCGGAACAGCACCGCCGACGATCTTCGATTCGAAGATGAAATCATCACCTTCATGCGGCTCGAAGATAACCTTGATGCGGGCGAACTGACCCGAACCACCGGACTGCTTCTTGTGGGTGTAATCGATTTCCGCGGCGCGGGTGATCGATTCACGGTAGGCAACCTGCGGCTGGCCGACATTGGCCTCGACCTTGAACTCGCGACGCATGCGGTCGACGAGGATGTCGAGGTGAAGTTCGCCCATGCCGGCGATGATGGTCTGGCCGGATTCTTCGTCCGACTTGACGCGGAAGGAAGGATCCTCGGCAGCGAGGCGATTGAGCGCAATGCCCATCTTTTCCTGGTCGGCCTTGGTCTTCGGCTCGATCGCGATCTCGATGACCGGATCGGGGAACTCCATGCGCTCCAGGATAACCGGCTTCAGCGGATCGCAAAGCGTATCGCCAGTCGTGGTTTCCTTGAGGCCTGCAAGCGCAACGATGTCGCCGGCATAGGCTTCTTCGATGTCTTCGCGGGAGTTGGAGTGCATCTGCAGCATGCGGCCGATGCGCTCACGCTTGTTCTTCACCGTATTGTCGAGCGAAACGCCCTTGGCGAGCTTGCCGGAATAGATGCGGCAGAAGGTGAGCGAACCGACGAACGGGTCGTTCATGATCTTGAATGCCAGCATCGACAGCGGCTCTTCGTCCGAGGACTTGCGCGTCGTTTCGGTTTCGGTCTTCGGGTCGATGCCCTTGATCGCCGGTACGTCGATCGGCGAAGGCAGATATTCGACGACGCCGTCGAGCAGGGGCTGAACGCCCTTGTTCTTGAACGCCGAACCGCAGAATACCGGATGGAAATCGACGCGGCAGGTACCGACGCGGATCAGCTGGCGCAGCTTGTCATTGTCGGGCATGTTGCCTTCCAGATAAGCTTCCATCGCCTCTTCTTCGACCTCTACAGCGGTCTCGATCAGCTTCTCGCGATATTCCTCGGCCTTCTCCTTAAGGTCGGCAGGGATCTCGACGACATCCCACTGCGCACCGAGCGACTCGTCGCGCCAGATGAGAGCGTTCATGTCGATCAGGTCGACGACGCCCTTGAAATCGCTTTCGGCGCCGATCGGCAGCTGCATGACGAGCGCCTTCGCACCGAGACGGGTCTTGACCATGTCGACGCAGCGATAGAAATCGGCGCCGGTCTTGTCCATCTTGTTGACGAAGATCATGCGCGGGACATGATACTTCTCGGCCTGGCGCCAGACGGTCTCGGTCTGCGGCTCGACACCGGCATTGGCGTCGAGGAGCGCGATTGCACCGTCGAGAACGCGCAGCGAACGCTCGACTTCAATGGTGAAGTCGACGTGGCCCGGGGTGTCGATGATGTTGAAACGGCGCATCTTGCCGTCACGACCCTTCCAGAAGGTGGTGGTAGCAGCCGAAGTGATCGTGATGCCACGCTCCTGCTCCTGCTCCATCCAGTCCATCGTGGCGGCGCCATCATGAACTTCACCGATCTTGTGCGACTTGCCGGTGTAGTAAAGGATACGCTCGGTGGTCGTCGTCTTGCCGGCGTCGATATGCGCCATGATACCGAAATTACGGTAGTCTTCGATTTTATATTCGCGGGCCATGATAAGCTGCCTTCAAGAATAGGGTTTCGACGATTACCAGCGGTAATGCGAGAATGCGCGGTTGGCTTCCGCCATGCGGTGCGTGTCTTCGCGCTTCTTGACGGCCGAGCCACGATTGTTGGCGGCATCGAGAAGTTCGCCGGACAGACGGTCGACCATGGTCGACTCGTTGCGGCCGCGAGCGGCATTGATCAGCCAGCGGATGGCGAGAGCCTGGCGGCGCTCCGGACGAACGTCGACCGGCACCTGGTAGGTCGCACCACCGACACGGCGCGAACGCACTTCGACGTGCGGCGCAATGTTGTCGAGAGCCTGATGGAACACGGCCACCGGCTCCTGCTTGCTCTTCGTCTCGACGGATTCGAGCGCACCGTAAACGATACGCTCTGCGACCGACTTCTTGCCATGAAGCATGACGGCATTCATGAACTTGGTCAGAACGAGATCGCCGAACTTGGGATCCGGGTTGATCTCACGCTTTTCTGCACTATGGCGTCTGGACATATCTTCTGTCTCTTCGCTTGTTCGGTCCGGCGGTTGAGGCCTGGAACCGGATAAAACTTACTTCGGACGCTTCGCACCGTACTTGGAACGGCGCTGCTTGCGGTTCTTGACGCCCTGCGTATCCAGAACACCACGGATGATGTGGTAACGAACGCCGGGCAAATCCTTTACACGGCCGCCGCGGATCATCACGACGGAGTGTTCCTGAAGGTTGTGACCCTCACCCGGAATATATCCGATGACCTCGAAGCCGTTGGTCAGGCGCACCTTGGCGACCTTACGGAGAGCCGAGTTCGGCTTCTTCGGGGTCGTCGTATAGACGCGTGTGCAAACGCCGCGCTTCTGCGGGTTTTCCTGCAGAGCAGGGACTTTATTGCGCTTTACCGGCGCAGTGCGCGGCTTGCGGATCAACTGGTTTACGGTAGGCATTCAACCTTCCCTCTTTCACAAATCTCGTATCTTCGCCCGTCAGGGCCGTTTCAGCGCCATGCTCATGCACGAATTCGGGCAAATAGACCACCCTCGCGGGTGGTTGCCCGATTGAAAGCAGAGGAAGCCGACTGAGCTTCATGCGACCTGCAAATTGCATTTCGATCGTAAAACGAACCCTGTTTGAGATGAACTCCAGAGCGTGTCGCTCCGAAACCGCCAATCTCACATCGGCTCAGATGGGCTGCTGATACTTTGTCCCCGGGCTTTCGTCAAGCCTGAAGGTCAAATATTATTAAGGAACACAGCATTTCCGGGGCATTCGCCCGCCTCGATGAGCGATAGTTTCGCCGCAGCGGTCCGGAATCAAGAAATATTTCAATCATTGCACAATTTTCCGCGCGGCAGCGGGGTGCAAAGGCCGGCGATTCCCTGCCGGAGGGAATCATCGCCCGGATCCGGCTCGCCGTTCAGCCCGTTTCAGCCAGCGCGTTCCTCGTCCGAGGGATGAGCTTCGAGATGCGGGGCATGGTCGCCGCCGGTTCCAGCGACGGGCGTTACCGCTCACTGGGATTATCTTGGGGATCCAGTTCCCGTGCCACGGGGCAGCCGACGTGCAGTCAGCGGCGGCGATCGGTTCCAGCGCCGGGCGCTTCTTCGTCATGGCCGGAAGTCAGCCATGCGGCTCGCCGTTTGGCTGGTTCCAACGCCGGCGTTGCCCCTCACAGCGATCGTCGGCTTGACCAGCCTGGCCCAGCCACAACCCCCACCATCTGCAACTCGCACGTGTCGTGCGCGCCCAGGATGCAATTCTGGCCGAGGAGCGGAGTGACCATCACCACCTATCGCCCCGAGCGAATATAGGTTTGATCAATCAGGTCCGAGCAACTCGGGCGATTGTGGTCGTTGCCACCCCCCCGTGGTCCGGCGCTTCTTCGTCATGGCAGGACGTCAGCCAGATGCGGCTCGCCGTTTGGCTGGGTCCAACGTCGGCGTAGCGCCTCTCACAGCGATCGTCGGCTTGACCAGCCTGGCCCAGCCACAACCCCCGCCATCTGCAACTCGCGCGTGTCGTGCGCGCCTGAGATGCAATCCTGGCTGAAGAGCGGTGCGACCATCACCACCTATCGCCCCGAGCGAATATAGGTTTGATCAATCAGGTCCGAGCGGCCCAGGCGATTGTAGTCGTCGCCGCCCCCTCCCACGGCCGGCGCTTTTTCGTCATTGCAGGACGTCAGCCAGATGCGGCTCGCCGTTTGGCTGGTTCCAACGCCGGCGTGGCGCCCCTCACAGCGATCGTCGGCTTGACCAGCCTTGGCCCAGCCACACCCCCACCATGTGCAACTGACGCGTGTCGTGCGCGCCTATCATGGATAAATTAGTCCGAGCGGCTCGGGCGATTGTGGTCGTTGCCGCCTCCTCCCGCGGTCGGCGCTTCTTCGTCATGGCGGGAGGTTAGCCATGCGGCTCGCCGTTCAGGATCTTGCCGGCGTGCGGTTCGCGATTGCCGATGGCAACGGCATAGATGGGCGCGTGGGTAGGGTTGGTCAGTCCGAACAGCTTGGCGAGGCGCGAATGGGCAAGCGCCGCCGTCGGGCACGCCGCAAGCTCACGCGCTGTAGCGGCCAGTACGATGTTCTGGCCTATATGGCCCGCCTCCATCAACACGACGCGATAGGCGTTCGCATCGACATATTTCCACATGGTACGATCCATCAGCGCGCAGAGCACCACCAGGCATGGCATGGTGTCCACCCATTCCTGCCCGCCAGTGAGCAGCGAATAGGCAGGCTGGTCGTCGACATCCAGGCGCGCGAGACTGTGCTGCGCCGCGGAGTAATGGTAGATTCCGGCTTCGAGGCCTTCGACATCGCGCGCCAAGACATAGGCCTCATATGGATTGCGCGCCCCGCCAGACGGCGTCATCGTCAGCGGCAGATCGCCCGCCGCCGTGCTGATCCTCCCGGTGATGCCCAATCCGGCAAACAGGCATTCGGCAAGCGATCTGAGCTGCAACGGCCGCCCCGACGCAAGGCGCGATGACCGCCGCCGCGCCATGAGCTCCAGCAATGCCGAGGAATGTCGCACTTTCGGCAATTGCATAATAGAACGCCGCAAGGCGTCACGCTGCTCACCGCTCTCGGCACCGTGAACCTCGAACAGAGCGATCGATCCCTCCTGCTTCAGACGTTCCAGCTGCAGCGCCCTCGCCTCCTGCAGCGACATGAAATCCGCATCCTGCACGCAGAAATGCATGGCGGCAGCCGGAATGCCCCAGCGCCAGCTGCCCGCATACGCCGCCTCGCGGACAGCGAGTTCCGAATGTTCCGCGACGAGCGCGCCAGCTGCGAGCAGATCGCGTAATATCACCGCCGCCTCTACGACGTCCAACGCCGACATCAACTCCGCCACCTCGCCCTCATCGGCCCATTCCTCCAGCCGGCAGAGGAAGGCAAGCAGATCTGGCGCGCAGTTGAAGACCGACCTGCCCAGGAAGTTGCACCCTATCAGGCCGTCATCGCCTATATGGAAGATGAGTGTCCTGGCGCAGCGCAATCGCATGGCCGGTGGGCTATTCGGGACGGAAACTCATTCCAACGGTGATGAACGGCTTGCGCACAGCGATCGAAACGCGAAGATCGGGCTTCGCGCCAATGGTCTTGGGAGATTTGTTCTGCATGAAATGCCTCCTTAACGTGACAAGAGAACGCTACCACGCCCGGCGATATTATAATATAGGATTAAAGTATAGATTCGCCACTTTCTACAACATGACCTAGCTTAATTAGCTTATTACCTTAAGCTTCTGAAGTTTAATGTCATATAAATTGATTTATATGAATATATAATGTTGATATATATAGAATAGTGTATAGACTGGCGCTGATAATACCGTTCATGAGGACCCGTGATGGACAGCAATTCTGATTCGAAGCGGCGCATCGAGATTCCTTTACGCTATCCTGCCGAAGCCGAGGACGGCATGTTGGGCGCTCAAGCCAATGAGCATGGTTGCATGGTGGAGCTATTGCGATGGATGGTGTCGATGTCGAAGGCGCGCGGGAATGCCCCGCTGAGCTATCTTTTGGAAATGGCGCTGCTCCAGGCGCAGGGCTGCGCCGCCGAGGAGATGGACATCCAGCAGTAGGATTGGTGAGGTTGATCTCGGCCGAAATTGCCGAGGGATGAGGCCTCGCGGCGGCGATGCTCCGAGACTCGAAGTGGCTTCGGGAGCATAGAACACCCCTGATATAAGGAGACGGAATATAAAGAGACGGGGATATAAGTAGATGGAGGCCTCTGAACCCGGATTGGCATCTGCGATGCGGTGCATGGTAGAGACAGGCGCGTAAGCCGGAGACTCCGGGCGCCCTGCCACGAACCGGCTGAAGGCATTTGCTGTCATCAGTTTGCTGTCATCAGTTTGAATGGCACGGACCTCCAGCGTGGCGGCCAGGCCGGCTGCTGAATTCGCCTATAATTGCGTCCGAAGCGCGATTGAAGCCAAAGTGCGTATAGCCGGAGCGGCACGGAGGCAGAGAAAGCGCCTTGGCATGCAGAGCCCGCGCCAGTTCGCAACGCCCTGCCACGAAATGCCTTGGCGACACGGGGCGCCAGCGGCCTGAAATCGCACCGGGATTTCCAGCCTGGCGGCGAGCTCAGCGACCAAGCTCGCGGCGCAGCGGTGTGATGAGATTGGCGCCCTGCCGGACGATCAGTTCGTGGATCGGGCCCGGAATGAGCGCATTGTCCGCGCTGCGCGACCGGCTGGCGCGCACCGTTTCCATCAGCGTCGCCCTCGAATTCACCCGCTGCACGATGATCGAGGCGAATGACCAGCCATTGGGCGTATGCACCATGGCATAGCCGCCGAGCATCGCGTTCGTGGCGGCCTGAAATCGCACCCGGATTTCCACTCTGGCGGCGAGCTCAGCGACCAAGCTCGCGGCGCAGCGAGTCGATGAGATTGGCGCTCTGCCGGGCGATCAGTTCGTGGATCAGGGGCGGAATGAGCGCATTGTCCGCGCTGCGCGACCGGCTGGCGCGCACCGTTTCCATCAGCGTCGCCCTCGAATTCACCCGCTGCATGATGATTGAGGCGAATGACCAGCCATTGGGCGTATGCACCATGGCATAGCCGCCGAGCATCGCGTCCGCGGTGTCTTGACCCGCAATCCGGATTTCCAGTCTGGCGGCGAGCTCAGCGACCAAGCTCGCGTCGCAGCGAGTCGATGAGATTGGCGCTCTGCCGGGCGATCAGTTCGTGGATCAAGCCTGGAATGAGCGCATTGTCGGCGCTGCGCGACCGGCTGGCGCGCACCGTTTCCATCAGCGTCGCCCTCGAATTCACCGGCTGCATGATGATCGAGGCGAATGACCAGCCATTGGGCGTATGCACCATGGCATAGCCGCCGAGCATCGCATCGGTCGTGTTGAGCCAATGCAATCGCAACAGCGAGGGCTCGTGGACACCGCACGCATTGATGCCCATGAACAGGAATGCGCCCCAGCGCTCCACCACCAGGCCGCGATGATCGCCAAAAGCCTGGCTGCGCTGGCCGGCATAACCGTCCGATCTATGGGTCAAACGACGAAACAGGCTCGCCGCGCCTCGCCGGCCGATGGCCATGAGCGCGCAGACGAGCTTGCCCGGATGGCCCGGCATGGTGAAATAGAGGTAGTAAAGACCGGTTGCGATTGACGCGGCCGGCTCGCGCAGCAGCGGTTGAACGAGCTTGCGGCCCTCGTCCAGCACATTGAAATGTCCCAGGTCAACCCGCTCGCCAAAGCCGGCATCATCGGGCGTTTGATAGATTTGCGCCTCGTCGACCCCGAAAAACAGGCAGATGGTGCGGCGCGTCTCGGCATTGGGTTCGCTCTTGCCCGTCAGATATTTTTCCATCTGGGCGCGATGGATGCCAAGCTGCCTCGATGCGGCGCTGATACTTCCACGGGTCAAGCACAGCCTTCGCAGGTTCGCCGCGAAATTACGGCGCGCAGACATAGGCATATCCCGGCTGAAAAACAACATTCGTCATGCGGACAAGACCTCTAATGGAGGGGCAAACGCGATATTACAGTGGAGGCAAAGAAGACCTTCTGAACGGAATGGCAAACAAAACCTGGAAATGCAGTGGCGCAGCGGCCGCAAAGGGAATATGAACAAAACAGCTTATCGACGACGCGAATTGAGCGTCATGCTTGAGCTTAGCAGCCTTGAGAGCAAGCACATAGAGCCAAGTGTGCCGGCCAGCCAGATTATCGGCCTGATATCGCAAGTATAGGGCGAGCAAGGCCATTGTATAAACCGGCGGTAGCAACGCCAGCCCCCGCCAGGAGAAAAATCAACGTGTCGAACACTTTCAGCGAAACACAATTGCGGCTCTGGATGCGGGCAATCGAGACCGAGCGCATGCTGGGGCGTTCCCCGCGCGAGGCATTGGAAACGGTCAGGGAATTGATGAGCCTGCAGAGCCGTTGCGACGCAAGCGGCGGGGCCGTTAACGACGCTACGCCGGAAACTGCCGGCTGAACCTCCGCGCCGGATCGGCGTTAACCCCATGATCGCAGATATGCACGGAAACAATCATGACTGAAGAAACTCACGCCCAGACCGTTCATCTCGTCGTCGCCGACGTCTGGAAGGACAAGAACGAGGAGCCCAAACATGCGCACCTGCTGCTTGTCACCGAAGATACCGATGGGCTGGTCGATCTCGCGCTGCGCATTTTCGCGGCGCAGGGCTATGAAGAAGCCGAATTGCACGAAATCGGCTCGATAACGGAAGAACCCGACGAAGAGCCCCACCGCTCGGCCTATAAGAATGCCCTCACCGGCCAGGCGGCATTGATCGAATTCGAAGAATAGCCCGGCGCGAAGGTTTCAACCTTCCGCCAAGGCTGACTCATCCAGGCGCGTCAGCCAAATCCTGATCACCGCTTCAAATGAAAAGCCGCCGCGGATCGCTCCGCGGCGGCTTTCTTGTCTGGCGGGGTAACTGGCTTATTCGGCCGGCTGACCCGTCATATCTGTCAGCATCGGACCTGCCTTGGCGGCGCTGGCCCCTGCTTCCTTGCGACGCTCGTCGATGATGAGCTCGTCGCGAGCACCGGCGATGCGGCGGATCTGCTTGACCGTTCCGCCCGTACCTGCCGGGATCAGACGACCGACGATCACGTTCTCCTTCAGGCCCTGCAGCGCATCCATCTTGCCGGCAACTGCGGCCTCGGTGAGGACGCGCGTCGTTTCCTGGAAGGAAGCGGCCGAGATGAAGGATGGCGTCTGCAGCGATGCCTTGGTGATGCCGAGCAGAACCGGAGTACCATAGCCCGGCTTCTTGCCGTCTTCCTCGAGACGCTCATTGATCTCATCGAGCTCGATGCGGTCAACATGATCGCCCGGAATAAAGCCGGTATCGCCGGATTCGGTGATCTCAACCTTCTGCAGCATCTGGCGAACGATCACCTCGATGTGCTTGTCGTTGATCAGAACGCCCTGCAAACGATAGACTTCCTGGATTTCATTGACGAGATAGGAAGCCAAGGCCTCCACGCCCTTGATAGCCAGAATGTCGTGCGGCGCCGGGTTGCCGTCGAGGATGTAATCGCCCTTTTCGATGGCGTCGCCGTCCTGGAGATGGAAAGGCTTGCCCTTGGGGATCAGATATTCGACTGGCTCGAGCGTCTCATCATTCGGTTCAATGACGATGCGGCGCTTGTTCTTGTAGTCGCGGCCGAAGCGAACCGTACCATCGATCTCGGCGATGATGGCGTGATCCTTCGGACGGCGAGCCTCGAACAGTTCGGCAACGCGCGGCAGACCACCGGTGATATCCTTGGTCTTGGCGCTTTCCATCGGGATACGGGCCAGAACGTCGCCTGCCTTGACATGCGAACCTGGCTCGACCGAAAGGATCGATTCCACCGACAGCTGGAAGCGGGCATCGCCACCCTTTGCGAGTTTCAGAACCTTGCCGGCCTTGTCCTTGACGACGATGGCAGGCTTCAGATCCGAACCGCGCGGCGTGGAACGCCAGTCGATGACGACACGCTTGGTGATGCCGGTCGACTCGTCCGTCGTTTCAGCAACGGAAAGACCGTCGACCATGTCCTCGAATTCGACATGGCCCTCGACTTCCGTCATGACCGGGCGGGTATAGGGATCCCACTCGGCGATGCGCTGGCCGCGCTTCACGGTATCGCCGTCATCGACATAGATGCGCGAACCGTAGGTGACGCGGTGCGTAGCGCGCTCCTTGCCCGAGGCATCGAGGATGGCCACGGCCATGTTGCGGCCCATGACGACGAGATGGCCGTCCGAGTTGCGCACGACGTTACGGTTGCGGATCTGCACCGTACCCTCATAGCTGGCCTCGAGGAACGACTGATCGACAACCTGCGCCGTACCACCAAGGTGGAACGTACGCATCGTCAGCTGCGTGCCCGGCTCACCGATGGACTGGGCGGCGATGACGCCGACAGCCTCACCCTGATTGACGGGCGTACCGCGTGCAAGGTCACGACCATAGCACTTGGCGCAGATGCCGCCGCGGGTCTCACAGGTGAGCGCCGAACGGATGCGGATCGACTGCACGCCTGCCTTCTCGATGGCATCGACATCGAACTCGTCGATGATGTTGCCGCCGGTGACGATGACTTCGCCCGTTGCCGGATGAAGAATGTCCTCGAGGGCGGTACGTCCGAGAACGCGCTGGCCGAGCGTCGCGACAACCTGGCCGGCATCGACGATCGGCTGCATGGTAAGGCCGGTCGTGGTGCCGCAATCGGTCGAGATGACGATGCAATCCTGGGCAACGTCGACGAGACGACGCGTCAGGTAACCCGAGTTCGCGGTCTTCAAGGCGGTATCGGCGAGACCCTTGCGGGCACCGTGGGTCGAGTTGAAGTACTCGTTAACGGTGAGGCCTTCCTTGAAGTTCGAGATGATCGGCGTCTCGATGATTTCGCCCGAAGGCTTGGCCATCAGGCCGCGCATACCGCCAAGCTGGCGCATCTGGTTGGGCGAGCCACGAGCACCGGAGTGGGACATCATGTAGATCGAGTTCATCTGCTTCTGGCGTCCAGTTGCAGGATCGAACTCGACGGCCTTGATGCGCGCCATCATCTCGTCGGCGACCTTCTCGGTGCACTTGCCCCAGGCATCGACGACCTTGTTGTACTTTTCGCCCTGGGTGATCAGGCCGTCATTGTACTGCTGCTCATACTCGGTCGCCAGGGCTTCGGTCTCGGCAACGAGCTTCGCCTTGGTTTCCGGAATGACCATGTCGTCCTTGCCGAAGGAAATGCCGGCGCGGCAGGCATGGCTGAAGCCGAGCTGCATGATGCGGTCGCAGAAGATGACCGTCTCTTTCTGGCCGCAGTGGCGATAGACCGTGTCGATCATCTTGGAGATGTTCTTCTTGGTCATTTCCTGGTTGCAGATGTCGAAAGGCACATTGTGGTGCTTCGGCAGAAGCTCGCCGATGATCATGCGGCCAGGGGTGGTCTCATAGATCTTCGAGGTCGGCTTGCCATCGGCGTCGATGCTCTTGAAGCGGCCCTTGATCTTGGTGTGCAGGGTCACTGCGCCGCTGCCGATCGCATGATGCAATTCGCCCATGTCGGCAAAGGCCATGCCCTCGCCCGGCTCCTTGGCGGCAACGATCGACAGATAGTAGAGACCGAGAACCATGTCCTGCGACGGAACGATGACCGGCAAACCATTGGCGGGATGCAGGATATTGTTCGTCGACATCATCAGGACGCGTGCTTCGAGCTGTGCTTCCAGCGAAAGCGGCACGTGGACAGCCATCTGGTCGCCGTCGAAATCCGCATTGAACGCGGTGCAGACGAGCGGGTGCAGCTGGATGGCCTTGCCCTCGATCAGGATCGGCTCGAATGCCTGGATGCCGAGACGGTGCAGCGTCGGAGCGCGGTTCAACAGAACCGGATGCTCGCGAATGACCTCGTCGAGGATATCCCAGACTTCCGGCTTTTCCTTCTCGACCAGCTTCTTGGCCTGCTTGACGGTGGACGAGTAGCCCTTGGCGTCAAGACGCGCATAGATGAACGGCTTGAACAGTTCGAGCGCCATCTTCTTCGGCAGGCCGCACTGGTGCAGCTTGAGCTCCGGGCCCGTCACGATGACGGAACGGCCGGAATAGTCGACGCGCTTGCCGAGCAGGTTCTGGCGGAAGCGGCCCTGCTTGCCCTTGAGCATGTCGGACAGCGACTTCAGCGGGCGCTTGTTGGCGCCGGTGATGACGCGGCCGCGACGGCCATTGTCGAACAGCGCATCGACCGATTCCTGAAGCATGCGCTTCTCGTTGCGGATGATGATGCCCGGTGCGCGCAATTCGATCAGCCGCTTCAGGCGATTGTTGCGGTTGATGACGCGGCGGTACAGATCGTTGAGGTCCGACGTCGCGAAACGGCCGCCATCCAGCGGCACGAGCGGACGCAGATCCGGCGGGATGACCGGAATGGTCTTCATGATCATCCACTCGGGACGATTGCCGGATTCGAGGAAGTTCTCGACGATCTTCAGACGCTTCATCAGCTTCTTCTGCTTCAGATCGGACGTCGTCGTCGCAAGGTCCTCGCGCAGTTCATTGGCGATCTTCTCGAGGTCCATCGATGCGAGCAGTTCGTGGATCGCCTCTGCGCCGATGAGCGCGGTGAAGGCGTCCTCACCATATTCGTCGACCGCGATCATATATTCTTCTTCTGAAAGGAGCTGGTGCTCCTTCAGCGCAGTCAGGCCGGGCTCGGTGACGATATAGTTCTCGAAATAGAGCACGCGCTCGATGCCCTTGAGGGTCATGTCGAGCAGGGTGCCGATGCGGCTGGGCAGCGACTTCAGGAACCAGATATGCGCAACCGGAGCTGCGAGTTCGATATGGCCCATGCGCTCACGGCGGACGCGCGACAGCGTGACTTCGACGCCGCACTTCTCGCAGATGATGCCCTTGTATTTCATGCGCTTGTACTTGCCGCACAAGCATTCATAGTCCTTGATCGGCCCGAAGATCCGTGCACAGAAAAGACCATCCCGCTCCGGCTTGAAGGTGCGGTAGTTGATCGTCTCCGGCTTCTTGATCTCACCGTATGACCAGGACAGAATCTTCTCAGGGCTGGCGATCGATATCCGGATGGAATCGAAGGCCTGAAGAGGCGCCTGAGGATTGAAAAGATTCATGACCTCTTGGTTCATGCCGTTTCTCCATGGGGCAGATATGCCCTTTTCTTGCGATGGATTGCCGCCGCCGCGGGTCCATCTGGATCAAATGCCGCATTCGCGGCCCGTAGTAGAATCCTGCATCGCACATGATCCGATCATGTGCGGGGCGGGTGCGCGGCGGGCGCGCACCCTGCCCTTTTTACTCGGCAGCGTCAGGCAGTGCCTGCTGCTGCTGTTCGAGCTGACGCGTATCGTCCAGCTCCACATTGAGACCGAGCGAGCGCATTTCCTTGACGAGAACGTTGAAGCTCTCCGGTATGCCTGCCTCGAACGTATCGTCGCCGCGGACGATCGCCTCGTAGACCTTGGTGCGTCCGGCGACGTCATCCGACTTCACCGTCAGCATTTCCTGCAGCGTATAGGCTGCACCATAGGCCTCGAGTGCCCAGACCTCCATCTCGCCGAAGCGCTGACCGCCGAACTGGGCCTTGCCGCCCAGGGGCTGCTGCGTTACCAGCGAGTATGGTCCGATCGAACGGGCATGGATCTTGTCGTCGACCAGGTGATGCAGCTTGAGCATGTAGATGTAGCCTACGGTCACCTGACGGTCGAACGGCTCGCCCGTACGTCCATCATAAAGCGTGGACTGGCCGGAAGCCTTCAGACCCGCCTGCTCCAGCATCACATTGATGTCCGGCTCATGCGCGCCGTCGAAGACCGGCGTTGCGATCGAAACACCACGCTTCATCTGCTCACCAAGACGAACGATGCTCTCGTCGTCATAGTTCCGAACAGGTTCGTTGCGATCATTGTCCGGTATGATGGACTCGATCGTCGTGCGCAGCGGTGCGATATCGCCCTGTGCCTTGTAGGCCTCGATCAGATCACCGATCTTCTTGCCCATTCCGGCGCAGGCCCAGCCCAGATGCGTCTCCAGGATCTGGCCCACATTCATGCGGCTCGGCACGCCCAGCGGATTGAGCACGATGTCGACATGGGTACCGTCCTCGAGGAACGGCATGTCTTCAACGGCGGCAATACGCGAAACCACGCCCTTGTTGCCATGACGGCCGGCCATCTTGTCGCCCGGCTGGATCTTGCGCTTCACGGCAACGAAGACCTTGACCATCTTCATGACGCCCGGAGGCATCTCGTCGCCGCGCTGTACCTTCTCGACCTTGTCCATGAAGCGCTGCTCGAGCAACTTCTTGGAATCGTCGTACTGGTTGCGCAGAGCTTCGATTTCGCCCTGGAGCTTCTCGTCGTCGACGGCAAACTGCCACCACTGGGAACGAGGATACTCACCCATCACGTCCTGGTTGACGACCGTGCCCTTCTTGAAGGTCTTCGGTCCGGCAACAGCCTGCTTGCCGTCCAGGAACTCGGACAGACGTCCATAGACGTTGCGGTCCAGAATAGCCTGTTCGTCATCGCGGTCCTTGGCCAGGCGCTCGATCTCCTCGCGCTCGATCGCCATGGCGCGCTCGTCCTTTTCAACGCCGTGGCGATTGAAAACGCGAACTTCCACAACCGTACCATAGGTTCCGGGCGGCATGCGCATGGAGGTGTCACGAACGTCCGACGCCTTCTCGCCGAAGATGGCGCGCAGAAGCTTCTCTTCCGGCGTCATCGGGCTTTCGCCCTTCGGCGTGATCTTGCCGACGAGGATATCACCCGGCTGAACCTCGGCGCCGATATAGACGATGCCGGCTTCGTCCAGGTTCTTCAGCGCTTCTTCCGAGACATTCGGAATGTCGCGCGTGATTTCTTCCGGTCCGAGCTTGGTGTCGCGGGCCATGACCTCGAATTCCTCGATATGGATCGAGGTGAAGACGTCATCGGACACGATCTTCTCGGAAAGAAGGATCGAATCCTCGTAGTTGTAGCCATTCCACGGCATGAACGCGACGAGCACGTTGCGGCCGAGCGCCAGATCGCCCAGATCCGTGGACGGACCGTCGGCAATGATGTCGCCCTTCTCGATCCGGTCACCGACGCGAACCAGCGGACGCTGGTTGATGCAGGTGTTCTGGTTCGAGCGCTGGAACTTCATCAGGCGATAGATATCGACGCCCGACTTGCCGGGCACGAGGTCCTCGGTCGCGCGGATGACGATACGTGTCGCATCCACCTGATCGACGATACCCGTACGACGCGCGCCAATGGCGGCGCCGGAGTCGCGGGCGACGATCGGCTCCATGCCGGTTCCGACGAACGGCGCTTCGGCGCGAACGAGGGGAACGGCCTGACGCTGCATGTTCGAGCCCATGAGCGCGCGGTTGGCGTCGTCATTCTCGAGGAAGGGGATGAGCGCCGCTGCAACCGAGACCAGCTGCTTCGGAGACACGTCCATCAGGTCCACGTTTTCGCGCGGGGCCATCAGAACTTCGCCGGCATGGCGGCATACGACGAACTCGTCGGTGAATGCGCCGGTGGCGTCGAGCTCCACATTGGCCTGCGCCACGTGGTACTTCGCCTCTTCCATGGCCGAGAGGTAGACAACCTCGTCCGTCACCCTGCCATCGATGATCTTGCGGTACGGGCTTTCGATGAAGCCGTACTTGTTGACCCGGGCAAAGGTGGCCAGCGAGTTGATCAGACCGATATTCGGGCCTTCCGGCGTCTCGATCGGGCAGATACGGCCATAATGCGTCGGATGAACGTCGCGAACCTCGAAGCCTGCACGCTCGCGGGTCAGACCGCCCGGTCCAAGCGCCGAGAGACGACGCTTGTGCGTGATCTCGGAAAGCGGGTTGGTCTGGTCCATGAACTGCGACAGCTGCGAGGAGCCGAAGAATTCGCGGACGGCAGCGGCAGCCGGCTTCGCATTGATCAGATCCTGCGGCATGACCGTATCGATCTCGATCGAGGACATGCGCTCCTTGATGGCGCGCTCCATGCGCAGCAGGCCGACCCGGTACTGATTTTCCATCAGCTCGCCGACGGAACGAACGCGGCGGTTGCCGAGATTGTCGATGTCGTCGATCTCGCCACGGCCGTCGCGCAGGTCCACCAGCATCTTGACCACGGCAAGAATGTCCTCGCGGCGCAGGATACGAACCGTATCTTCCGCATCCAGATCGAGGCGCATGTTCATCTTGACGCGGCCAACGGCCGACAGGTCGTAGCGTTCGCTGTCGAAGAACAGCGACTTGAACATCGCTTCGGCGGAATCGATCGTGGGCGGCTCACCCGGGCGCATGACACGGTAAATGTCGAACAGCGCGTCCTGGCGGCCCTCGTTCTTGTCCACTGCAAGCGTGTTGCGGATATATGGTCCGATATTGACGTGGTCGATATCGAGAACATTGATCTCGCTGACACCGGCGGTCTCGAGCAGAACCTTCAGCGTCTTCTCGTCGAGCTCGTCGCCCGCTTCGAGATAGACCTCGCCCGTTTCCATGTTGACGATGTCTTCGGAGAGATAGGAACCGAACAGATCGTCTTCCGTGGCCTTGATGAACTTGAGGCCCTTCTCGGCCAGCTGCTTGGCGCTGCGCGCCGTCAGCTTCTTGCCGCTTTCGAGCACGACTTCGCCCGTATCCGCGTCGATGACGTCGCTGGTGGCCTTGAAGCCCTTGAAGCGCTCGACCGAATAGGGAATGCGCCAGCTATCGCCGTCACGGCTATAGGTGAAGGAGTTGTAGAAGGTCGAAAGGATCTCTTCGCTATCCATGCCGAGCGCCATGAGCAGCGACGTCACCGGAATCTTGCGGCGGCGATCGATACGCGCATAGACGACATCCTTCGCGTCGAACTCGATGTCGAGCCACGAACCGCGATAGGGGATGACGCGAGCTGCGAACAGCAGCTTGCCGGAAGAGTGGGTCTTGCCCTTGTCGTGATCGAAGAACACACCGGGCGAACGGTGCATCTGCGATACGATCACGCGCTCCGTGCCGTTGACGATGAAGGTGCCGTTATCCGTCATCAGGGGCATGTCGCCCATGTAGACGTCCTGCTCCTTGATGTCCTTGATCGACTTGGCGCCCGTATCCTCGTCAATATCGAACACGATGAGGCGCAGCGTCACCTTGAGCGGCGCAGCGTAAGTCAGATCGCGTTGACGGCATTCGTCCACGTCGAATTTGGGGGCCTCGAACTCGTACTTGACGAATTCGAGCATGGAAGCACCGGAGAAGTCCTGGATCGGGAAGACAGACTTGAACACAGCCTGCAAACCTTCATCCAGTCGCCCGCCTTTCGGCTCTTCCACCATCAGGAACTGATCGTAGGAAGCTTTTTGAACCTCGATGAGGTTCGGCATCTCTGCGACTTCCGGAATCTTACCGAAAAACTTGCGTACGCGCCTACGACCATTGAAAGAATGGGTCTGAGCCATCGTCGCTCCTCGTCTTTATGCCAGAAAGGCTGGCCTGTTTTCTTAAAACCGCTTGTGCGGCCCCATGAACGGGACAAAACCCGTTTCCTGAAAGCATCCGCCTGCCATCAGGAAAAGGGTTAAGTACCGGCCCTCCGAAGAGGGGTATTCTCGTCCGCCTGTCGCTTTTGCCCTCGAAGCGCGGTGACAGGATTGGCGGACAGGTTGCCCTGTCCGCCGATAGTCGCAAGGCTTACTTGAGTTCGACCTTGGCGCCAGCTGCTTCGAGCTGTGCCTTGATCTTCTCAGCTTCGTCCTTGGCAGCGCCTTCCTTGACAGGCTTCGGAGCTGCTTCAACGAGGTCCTTGGCTTCCTTGAGGCCGAGACCGGTGATTGCGCGGACTTCCTTGATCACGTTAATCTTGTTAGCGCCGGCATCGGTCAGAACGACGTCGAATTCAGTCTTCTCTTCCGCAGCAGCGGCACCACCGGCAGCACCGCCAGCGGCAGCAGCTACGGCGACGGGAGCAGCGGCGGAAACGCCCCACTTCTCTTCCAGAAGCTTCGAAAGTTCGGCAGCTTCGAGAACGGTCAGGTTGGACAGGTCTTCTACGATCTTTGCGAGATCAGTCATTTTCAATTTCCTTTACAAGGTTCGATATATTGACAGCGAGAACGGCCTTATGCCGCTTCGTCCTTCCGGGCATAGGCGCCGAATACGCGGGCAAGCTGACCTGCCGGTGCGTTGACGATCTGAGCGATGCGCGTAGCCGGTGTCTGGATCATGCCCAGCAGCTTTGCGCGCAACTCGTCGAGGGACGGCAGTGCGGCCAGAGCCTTCACGCCTTCCGGATCGAGAGTCGTCGTTCCCATCGAGCCACCAAGAATGACGAGCTTCTCGTTACCCTTGGCAAATTCGATGGCGATCTTCGGTGCCGTTATCGGATCATTGGAATAGGCAACAAGCGTCTGACCTGTGAACAGATCAGCAATGCCTTCCGAATCCGTGCCTTGAAGAGCGATTTTGGCGAGGCGGTTCTTCGCGACTTTAACGGTGCCACCAGCATCACGCATCCTGGAACGAAGATCGCTCAACTGCGCAACGGTGAGACCGGTATAGTGGGCCACGACAACTGAACCGGAATCCTTGAAGACCCCATTCAGCCACGCGACGAATTCGCGCTTTTCCGCTTTTTCCACTGTCTCTCTCCATTTGATGAAAGCGAACATGCTTCCATCGGGTTGCCTTTGCGCCGCCGGCTGCAATCCATGAGGATTGAAACCAACAGCTCTCGAGGATCCTGTCCCCTTTGCCGTACCGGCAAGCCGGCAGCAAGCGAAAGGCAACTACGGTTCGAACCTTGTCTTTCGGGCCGAAGCCCACAAAACAGGTTTTTCCACGTCTCATGCGGGTTCTTGCGATATTAAGGCGAACCACCCGCAATCTCGGACAGGATAACCGGACTTTCATCCGGCTATCCAGGCCCCGAAGGGCCTGGAATTCTTTCATATCAGGCAATTGGGCCTGATAGTTAAACGACTGCCTTAGGCGACCCGTACAGTAGACGGATCGATCTTCACGCCAGCGCCCATCGTCGACGAAATCGCGACGCGCTTGACGTATTCACCCTTGGCGCCCGCAGGCTTTGCCTTGGTGACGGCATCGGCGAATGCCTTGATGTTCTCTTCCAGCGCCTTGGCGTCGAAGGATGCCTTGCCAACGCCGGCATGAACGATACCGGCCTTCTCGACGCGGAACTCGACAGCGCCGCCCTTGGACGCCTTGACGGCGCCGGCAACGTCGGCGGTTACGGTGCCGACCTTCGGGTTCGGCATCATGCCGCGCGGGCCGAGCACCTTGCCGAGACGGCCGACGAGCGGCATCATGTCCGGGGTCGCGATGCAGCGATCGAAATCGATCTTGCCGCCATTGACGATCTCGAACAGCTCTTCCGCGCCGACGATGTCGGCACCGGCTGCCTTGGCCTCTTCGGCCTTGTCGCCGCGGGCGAACACGGCAACGCGGACGGAACGGCCAGTGCCATTCGGCAGGTTGACGACGCCGCGCACCATCTGGTCCGCATGGCGGGGATCAACGCCGAGGTTCATGGCCACTTCGATGGTCTCGTCGAACTTGGCAACCGCACGCTCCTTCACCAGGGCAATGGCCGAGGTGAGGTCGTACAGCTTGTTGCGATCGACACCTTCGCGAATCTTAGCTACGCGCTTTGCAATCTTTGCCATCGTCTCAGCCCACCACTTCCAGGCCCATCGAACGGGCAGAACCTTCGACCATGCGCATTGCAGCCTCGACATCGGCTGCATTCAGGTCCTTCATCTTCGCTTCAGCGATCTCGCGGACCTTGTCACGCGAGATATTGCCTGCAACAACCTTGCCTGGCTCCTTGGAACCGGACTTCAGGTTGGCGGCCTTCTTCAGGAAGTACGAAACAGGCGGCGTCTTCATCACAAAAGTGAAGGACTTGTCCTGGTAATAGGTGATGACGACCGGAATGGGCGAACCCTTTTCCAGTTCCTGCGTGGCCGCATTGAAGGCCTTGCAGAATTCCATGATGTTGATGCCGCGCTGACCAAGTGCCGGTCCGATCGGCGGGGACGGCGTTGCCGATCCTGCCGAAACCTGCAGCTTGAGCTGGCCTGCTACTTTCTTAGCCATAACTACTCTGCCTTGTCTATTGTGCCGGATTTACCGGCGATTGCAGTTCGGTGGTGCGGCTTGGAAGCCCGGCTGAGGCGCCTCACCTCCCACCATGATGACCACTTGCGTGGTCCGCGGCTCGTCGAGCCGCCGTCGATCAGACCTTTTCGACCTGACCGAATTCGAGATCGACGGGGGTCGCACGACCGAAGATGGAAACCTCCACCTTGAGACGCGACCGCTCATCATCGACTTCCTGCACCGTCCCGTTGAACGATGCGAAGGGCCCATCGGCAACGCGAACGCTTTCGCCGATCTCGAAGGATATCGACGCCTTCGGGCGCTCGACACCTTCCTGAACCTGCATCAGGATCTGATCGGCCTCGCGATCGGAGATCGCAATCGGCTTGCTGTCCGAGCCAAGGAAACCGGTTACCTTCGGCGTGTTCTTGATCAGGTGATAGGCATCATCCGTCAGATCGGCGCGGACAAGCACGTAACCCGGGAAGAACTTGCGCTCTGCGTCAACCTTGCGGCCGCGGCGCACTTCCACCACTTTCTCGGTCGGTACGAGAATCTTCTCGAACAGGTGCGACAGACCCTTCTGACGCGCCTTTTCCTCGATCGACTCCGCGACCTTCTTTTCAAAATTCGAATAGGCGTGAACGATATACCAGCGCGCGGCCATTGCTAATTCCCAATCCCGATTTTTCTTGTCAGCCTGCGTTAACGACCAAGACCGAGAATGAGATCAATCCCGTATGCCATCAACTGATCAGCTGCGAAAAAGAAAATCGCAGCAAAAAACGCCATAACCATCACCATCGCGGTGGAAATCAGCGTCTCACGACGCGAAGGCCAGGTGACCTTCGCAGTTTCAGCGCGCACCTGCTGAAAGAAAGTTATTGGATTCGTCTTGGATGCCATTTACCGCCCGTGCGTATCGTTTTGCTGCAAACATCGGATATCGTTGTAATATCGACCGTTCACACCATTACGGCCCGTAAAGCTGTTCGTTCAGCTTCACGCACCGCGTGTCTGTTGACGTTACATAGAACCGATTCCGGAAAAACGCAAGTCCCCGGAGTCAATTCCTCTCAACATCTGTCGATACACCATCCAATCGTGCACAGGCAGACTATGTAGTGGCAGGGGAGACAGGATTCGAACCTGCGACCTACGGTTTTGGAGACCGCCGCTCTACCAACTGAGCTACTCCCCTACTTCGCGGCGTACATTCCACAAAGCCGCCGCCTTTTCAAGGGCTAATCGGCGACTTCCTGTGAGTTGCAGCAAATTTGTTGGCCGCGATTTCCTTGCATGCGCAACAAAGCATGCCAACAAATGCACGCCACAAAAAAGGGCGGCCCGATGGACCGCCCTCTTCGTCAGATAATGAATATCGACTTATTCAATGATCGAGGAGACGATGCCGGCACCGACGGTGCGGCCGCCTTCACGGATAGCGAAGCGCAGCTTCTCTTCCATGGCGATCGGCACGATCAGCGTCACGTCGACGGCGATGTTGTCGCCCGGCATGACCATTTCCGTGCCTTCCGGCAGCGTCACCACACCCGTCACGTCCGTCGTGCGGAAGTAGAACTGCGGACGGTAGTTGGTGAAGAACGGCGTATGACGGCCACCCTCGTCCTTGGTCAGGATGTAGGCTTCCGCCTTGAACTTCGTGTGCGGCTTGACCGAACCCGGCTTGCACAGGATCTGCCCGCGCTCGACGCCCTCACGGTCGACACCGCGCAGCAGCGCACCGATGTTGTCGCCAGCCTGACCCTGGTCGAGCAGCTTGCGGAACATTTCAACGCCGGTAACCGTCGTCTTCGAGGTCGGGCGGATGCCGACGATCTCGACTTCCTCGCCAACCTTGACGATGCCACGCTCGACGCGGCCCGTCACAACCGTACCACGGCCGGAGATCGAGAAAACGTCTTCGATCGGCATCAGGAACGGCTGGTCGACCGGACGCTCCGGCGTCGGGATGTACTTGTCGACTTCAGCCATCAGCGCGCGAACCGCATCTTCGCCGATCGTCTTGTCGGAATCTTCCAGCGCGGCAAGCGCCGAACCCTTGATGATCGGAATGTCGTCGCCCGGGAAATCATACTTCGACAGCAGCTCGCGAACCTCGAGCTCGACCAGTTCCAGAAGCTCGGCATCGTCAACCTGGTCGACCTTGTTCAGGAAAACCACGATCGCAGGAACGCCAACCTGACGGGCGAGAAGAATGTGCTCGCGCGTCTGCGGCATCGGGCCGTCGGCAGCCGAAACGACCAGGATCGCGCCGTCCATCTGCGCAGCGCCGGTGATCATGTTCTTCACATAATCGGCGTGGCCGGGGCAGTCGACGTGGGCGTAGTGGCGGTTCTCCGTCTCGTATTCGACGTGCGCCGTCGA
>NZ_JAMJWD020000010.1 GCF_023554255.2 Phyllobacterium sp. 21LDTY02-6
TCATCGAACGAAGGCCGGAAGGAGAGCACTGCCGTCAAGAGACGCAATCCGCTGACTGATAAGTCCATACAGTTCCGCGACGAGAAGAGGATCGACAGAATGCGCGAGGGGTTGGAATGAGATACGCCTCCATAGAATGTGCATCCGTTAGTAGGGCGGAGTTTCTAAGCTACGACCCTAAACATACGAGTATCATTGGTAAATGGACGAAGGCCTCGGAGATCCCTCGCACTGTCCGGCACGCCATGTGTGTTGGTTACGTGAACGACTATTTAACGCCGCTCGACCTTGGCAAGGAATGGTTGTTTGAGCTGACATGCAAGCATCAGCCGCGCACCGGCGCCATACTGATGAATGGTGGCGAACTCTTCGTGCGTGCTACTGGCGATAGCATGCCGCTCGAGGACGGTATCAGGCCACCGGGTTTCCTCCTCGCCATGGGTTTGGAGATCAAGGGCAAAGTTGTCGTGATCCGAAGAGAGTACTGGGGCAGAAATCTTTCTGATCCTGGCTTCGCACAAACCGTGAAAATGTCTAATGACGTCCGTCAGTTGAGTGTGCGGCCGCCGATAAGCGAGGCCTATTATCACCGTTTTGACGGCATGATCATTCCGGATTGCTGTGCCATTGGCGTTGGCGGCCGCATGCTGCCCTATCCAACAATTTCATGGCAAGTTTGGGAGACGTATCTCGAACGGTTCCGCGGCTACAAGAAGAAATATCTGCCGTGGCTGGAGGAGCGGATTCCGGGCATCCGCCACCCCGGAAAGCTCACGCCTTGGATCAATTTCAGGATGTTTCTCTATGCGCCGGGCACGGCCGGCAAACAGGGCGATGCGTTTTTCGTCAAGAACCACATTCAGGATGGCGTGATCTACCATGTGCACGACGGCGATGTGGAAAACATGCGCATCCTTGCCGACCCTGCCGAAGCCATTGATCGCTACTGCGAACATGTGCTGCTGGAGAAGGACGGCCGCTTCGACTTCATGCCCTACACCCAGGAATGGCGCCCATAGGCTGGGCCCGGGCGTCGTGGTTCAAGCCGCGGCGAGGACTGCCGGATAGGGAAGATGATGGTACGAAAGCGATCGGAAATAAGCCTTGCCTGCGAGCAAATCCTTATCGGCTTCATCGAACGAAGGCCGGGATGAGAGCATAAAAAGCAGCTGCTGGATCCGGGCTACAAGGTTTGGCTTCGCGATCAGCAAAAAGACATACGAGAACATCTTCAGGAAAGGATCAACAGAATGCGCGAGGGGTTGGAATGAGATACGCCTCCATAGAATGTGCATCCGTTAGTAGGGCGAAGTTTCTAAGCTATGATCCCGAAGATACGAACATCTTAGGTAGATGGA
Organism: Phyllobacterium sp. 21LDTY02-6; assembly: GCF_023554255.2. Classification (GTDB taxonomy): domain Bacteria; phylum Pseudomonadota; class Alphaproteobacteria; order Rhizobiales; family Rhizobiaceae; genus Phyllobacterium. Next base: position 1,359 of record NZ_JAMJWD020000010.1, read on the forward strand.
CGAGGGCCTCGGAGATCCCTCGCACTGTCCGGCACGCCATGCGCATCTATCTCGGTGTGCCTGACTATTTTTCGCCGCTCGAGCTTGGCAAGGAATGGCTGTTTGAACTGACATGCAAGCATCAGCCACGCACCGGCGCCATACTGATGAACGGTGGCGAACTCTTCGTGCGTGCTACTGGGGATAGCATGCCCCTCGAGGACGGCGTCAGGCCCATGGGTTTCCTCCTGGCCATGGGTTTGGAGATCAAGGGCAAGGTCGTCGTGATCAAACGAGGACGCTGGGGCGGAAATCCATCCGACCCGCGTTATGCTGAAACGGCCAGAATGCACGGGGAGAGTCGGCAACTGAGTGTGCCACCATCGATAAGCGAAGCCTATTACCACCGTTTTGACGGCATGATCATTCCGGATAGCTGTGTCATTGGCATTGGCGGTCGCATGCTGCCCTATCCAACAATTTCATGGCAAGTTTGGGAGACGTATCTCGAACGGTTCCGCGGCTACAAGAAGAAATATCTGCCGTGGCTGGA
>NZ_JAMJWD020000011.1 GCF_023554255.2 Phyllobacterium sp. 21LDTY02-6
TCCCTTGTCTTGCATGCGGTGTTTCAGGCAGTGGATCGACAAAGCCCCGCTGACCACGAGGCGGATAAAAGCCCATCATGCCGGGTGTCCTCAACGCAGATTCATTGACGATATCAATGCCATGACCTTTGCCACCACCACGATAGTCCGGACTGATCACGAAGAATTTGCGACGCTTTACCTGGACAACTTTCTTCGTCGTGGATTGTGGATTTTTGGAAATGTGGTCTGCACCGTCGATCATGGTCGTTTCAGTCTCCGGGTTGTTACGAAGAACACGAATGTTCCGTTCGGTTAAAGATCGGCGGCATCGCGGAACAGGATGCCAGTCAGCTTGGCTGACCTGCAGGCATCGCGAAGGACGTCGTCGCAGATGAGACCGCCATAGTGGACATCAGAGAAGACATGAGAATGCCCGACTTCTGCGTCTCTAATTGAGAAATAGCCTCCCCCCATAACATGATAGATTTTCCGCCCCGATGGTTCGATGTTTACTTTAACCTTCGATTTTTCTTCATCGATGGCGTCCAGCTCGCGAATGACATCACAGAGATAGCGCGGGTCGCCTTTGCTGCCATCCGGCAGCGTAAAATCGCAGGGCACAAAGGCAAAACCCTCCGGATCGACGGACTCGAACACCTCCTTGGTACGCTGCGAAGCCATCCAGTAGCGGCCCAGGCTTTCGAGATCACGGACGGCCCTAAATCCCTTCCCTTGTCTTGCATGCGGTGTTTCAGGCAGTGGATCGACAAAGCCCCGCTGACCACGAGGCGGATAAAAGCCCATCATGCCGGGTGTCCTCAACGCAGATTCATTGACGATATCAATGCCATGACCTTTGCCACCACCACGATAGTCCGGACTGATCACGAAGAATTTGCGACGCTTTACCTGGACAACTTTCTTCGTCGTGGATTGTGGATTTTTGGAAATGTGGTCTGCACCGTCGATCATGGTCGTTTCAGTCTCCGGGTTGTTACGAAGAACACGAATGTTCCGTTCGGTTAAAGATCGGCGGCATCGCGGAACAGGATGCCAGTCAGCTTGGCTGACCTGCAGGCATCGCGAAGGACGTCGTCGCAGATGAGACCGCCATAGTGGACATCAGAGAAGACATGAGAATGCCCGACTTCTGCGTCTCTAATTGAGAAATAGCCTCCCCCCATAACATGATAGATTTTCCGCCCCGATGGTTCGATGTTTACTTTAACCTTCGATTTTTCTTCATCGATGGCGTCCAGCTCGCGAATGACATCACAGAGATAGCGCGGGGCGCCTTTGCTGCCATCCGGCAGTGTAAAATCGCAGGGCACAAAGGCAAAACCCTCCGGATCGACGGACTCGAACACCTCCTTGGTACGCTGGGAGATAAACCAGTAGAACCCATTGGCCTCGAGATCACGAGTGGGCCGATACCCTTTTT
>NZ_JAMJWD020000012.1 GCF_023554255.2 Phyllobacterium sp. 21LDTY02-6
GACCAAGGACGCCGTCAAGGCGGCATTGGGAAAGCTGTCCGGGCCGGATGCGACGGCGGACACTGCCCTCGAGGGTCTCAAAACGACGATTGCCGACAGGAAGCTGGCGGAAGAAGGCACGCCGGCGGCGATCGCCGCACTGTCGGACGACACACGCAAGCGGGTCAATCCGTATCTGACGCCGGACAAGCTTGCTGACGTCAAGAAGGTGGAAGATATCCAGAAGCTGGACGTGAAGCAGATAAAGGAGCTGTCGCCGGCCGAATATATGGCGGCAAGGGCAAACCTGACCGACAAGCAGAAGGGCGACCTCGCCAAGGAGCGGACCGATACCGTTGATAAAGACGAAAACTTGGTGTCGTGGACATTCCCGCCGTCCGGGTCCGATGGCTCTGTCAAGGCAGAATACTATACCGGCCTGGTGCTGACCAAGATCACGACACGCGTCAACGGCAAGGATGTGATCGAGTTCACCGACTTTGTCGACGGCAAACCTGAATCCGTGGTGTTCAGGACGGATGATGGTACGTTTATCGCCGAGGGCAGGCGTGATGCCAATGGTGCCTGGACCGACAAATGGATCGACGAAAAGGGCAATCTGCTGCCGGACTCGGTCCGTCCGTTGCTGGCCGGCCTTGCTCCCAGGGCGGAGCCCTCCGAACGGGCGGCGTTGAGCGCGTTCCTCGCTGAGGCGATCCCGGCCGAAGCTGCCTTGGAAGCTGCCTTGGAAGCCGCCGAGCTCGAACTGCGCACGGCGTTCGATGCCTACAAGACGGGGGACGATGCCGGCCTTGACGGGCTCAGGACGGCCCGCGATAAGTTGAAAGAACAGGTCGACAATCGATCGAAGCATTGGAAGAAGCTTGTCGGCATAGCGACAGACAAGGGCGCGTCGGAGGTTGCCGTTTCGGCAATCATGAAGG
>NZ_JAMJWD020000002.1:0-489424 GCF_023554255.2 Phyllobacterium sp. 21LDTY02-6
GTAAAATCGCAGGGCACAAAGGCAAAACCCTCCGGATCGACGGACTCGAACACCTCCTTGGTACGCTGGGAGATAAACCAGTAGAACCCATTGGCCTCGAGATCACGAGTGGGCCGATACCCTTTTTCTTCGATAAAGTGCGGTGTTTCAGCCAGGGGCAAGGCAAAACCACGGCGGCCGCGTGGGGGGCAGAACATGGTCATGCCAGTGGTGATCAGCGCTTTTCCGTTTATCAGTTTTATCCCGGGTCCCTTCCCTCCACCTCGATAATCATGACCTATCGTGAAGAATTTTCGCGCCTTCAGTCGTTCCTGTTTTGCGGATGACAACGATGTTGGTCTGGCCGTACGGGACGGTGGGGGCATTTCAGTCTCCGGGCTGTTACGAAGAACACGAATGTTCTGTTCGGTTATAGATCGGCGGCATCGCGGAACAGGATGCCAGTCAGCTTGGCTGACTTGCAGGCATCGCGAAGGACATCGTCGCAGATGAGACCGCCAAGATGTATCTGCTTGAATACATGTGCATCGCCCGTTCGCTCTTCGTCAAAAACGATCGATGCGCCACCCATTGGATTATAAGCTTTCCATTCACCTTCGTACTCGACTTTAACCTTCGATTTTTCCTCATCGATGGCGTCCAGCTCGCGAATGACATCACAGAGATAGCGCTGATCGCCTTTGCTGCCATCTGGCAGCGTAAAATCGCAGGGCACAAAGGCAAAACCCTCCGGATCGACGGACTCGAACACCTCCTTGGTACGCTGGGAGATAAACCAGTAGAACCCATTGGCCTCGAGATCACGAGTGGGCCGATACCCTTTTTCTTCGATAAAGTGCGGTGTTTCAGCCAGGGGCAAGGCGAAACCACGGCGGCCGCGTGGGGGGCAGAACATGGTCATTCCAGTGGTGATCAGCGCTTTTCCGTTTATCAGTTTTATCCCGGGCCCCTTCCCTCCACCTCGATAATCATGACCTATCGTGAAGAATTTTCGCGCCTTCAGTCGTTCCTGTCTTGCGCATGACAACGATGTTGGTCTGGCCGTACGGGACGGTGGGGGCATTTCAGTCTCCGGGTTGTTACGAAGAACACGAATGTTCCGTTCGGTTAAAGATCGGCGGCATCGCGGAACAGGATGCCAGTCAGCTTGGCTGACTTGCAGGCATCGCGAAGGACGTCGTCGCAGATAAAACTGGTCCCCAGCTGCGGCTGTTCAAATATACGTGCGCTGCCAATTTTAGCTTCATCGAATGCTAAACTGGCACCGCCAGCCACGCTGTATATCTTTGCCCCCTGATCGTATTTTATCCGGACTTGGGACTTTTCCTCATCGATGGCGTCCAGTTCGCGAATGACATCACAGAGATAGCGCGGGTCGCCTTTGCTGCCATCTGGCAGCGTAAAATCGCAGGGCACGAAGGCAAAACCCTCCGGATCGACGGACTCGAATACCTCCTTGGTGCGCTGGGAGATAAACCAGTAGAACCCATTGGCTTCGAGATCACGAGTGGGCCGATACCCTTTTTCTTCGATAAAGTGCGGTGTTTCAGCCAGGGGCAAGGCGAAACCACGGCGGCCGCGTGGGGGGCAGAACATGGTCATGCCAGTGGTGATCAGCGCTTTTCCGTTTATCAGTTTTATCCCGGGCCCCTTCCCTCCACCTCGATAATCATGACCTATCGTGAAGAATTTTCGCGCCTTCAGTCGTTCCTGTTTTGCGGATGACAACGATGTTGGTCTGGCCGCACGGGATGTTGAGGGCATTTCAGCCTCCGCGACAACAATCGCCGAATTGCTGCGATCGGATGGTCGGCGTTTCATTTGGTGTTGCAGCGGCTTGCGCCCAGGCCGCGGTTCGGATCAGGCCGGCAAAAAACAGCGCCAGCATCAGACCCAAAGGCAAATGCCTTCCAGTCGAAATCATCTCGATAAAATCCCATAAAATATAAACAATAAAAACGCCGCCACTATTGACCAGGCCGGGCCAACCTACAAGCCCCAATCGCAAGTCAACAAAATCAAACCCGCGGTCTGTTTTTGTCATGAAGATTTTCCGGGCCGTGAACGGGGCACAACAGGCCCGCGCGGTGGGATAGATTTTCGGCCTCAAAGAATATTTTGCCCTGCAAGCCAATGATTTCGCTCATTCTTCCTTCCGGCACACAAAGAAACTTATCCCCCCTGTTTGAAGCCGGGTTATTCTGTGCAGGTCCTTTCCAGTGGGGGAGCAGCTTCCGGTGCTGTTTCGACAAGCTGGGGAAGGGTGGCGTTGCCGGACGGTCGGAAGTGACAACCCCGATTGGCCAGCAAACTGCAGAAGGAAACGGAGGTGGCGCTCATGTTTCCGGGTTGTTGCGTCTGACAAACGCAATGATGGCAGGCAAAGACGTCGCGGGCGGTCTTCGGACCTCGACCCTGATACCTACTGACGCGCTGAAGACCGCCCGTCTCCCCCCATTTCAATGACCAGACGCGATTTTCGCGGGCGTGGTGCGGATTTTGCTTATCCAGCATCTGGAAAAGGGATTGCAGCCAACCTCCCTCATGCTGAGCCTGTCGAAGCACGCACTATGCTGATGCAACACAAAGGGATTGCACAAACGTTGTTGCGCCCTTCGACAAGCTCAGGATGAGGGAGAGTAGAGTTTTGCAGGGTTCTAGTTCTGCAAGGTTTCAAACCCAAGCTCCCAACCTCACCGCCATCAAATCAATCCCCCTCATGCTGAGCCAACCTCCCTCATGCTGAGCTTGTCGAAGCACGCTCTATTTTGATGCAAGCAAAGAGAGGCACTGCACGAACATTGCCGCGCCCTTCGTGGCGTCGCGGATCACCATGCAGCGCCGAATGTGGTAAAGCTGGGGTGCAGGCATCCGGGATGGCACCTCGCCCGGAGCAGGCGGCAGGCAGGAAAGGAACAGGAATGGAAATCACCAGAATTGGCTCGCAGGCGTCGAGCAAGGGTCCGGCGGAATGGTTCACCGGCACGGTGCGGATCGACCCGCTGTTCACGCCCAACGCGGCGCGGCGCGCCGCCGCGAGCAGTGTCACCTTCGAGCCCGGCGCCCGCACCGCATGGCACACGCATCCGCTCGGCCAGACGTTGCTCGTCATCTCCGGGCTCGGCCTCGTGCAGCGCGAAGGCGGGCCGATCGAAGAAATCCGCCCCGGCGATGTCGTCTGGTTCGAGCCCGGCGAAAAGCACTGGCACGGCGCTTCGCCGCAGACCGCGATGACCCATATCGCCATACAGGAAAATCTCGACGGCAAGGTCGTGGACTGGATGGAGCACGTGACCGACCAGCAATATCAGCGCTGAACACTGCCCTCATGCCGAGCCCGCCAAAGGGCGCATGCTGCCTTGCCGACCGCCGGAACGCGATCGTTCACAACAAGGCCGCCAACATGCCTCAGCGCGGCGGAGCCCGCTTTTGGCGCACCTCTGCCTTGTCCAGCCGCTCGAGCATATCGTCAAAGCGGGCATTGCCTTCCGTGGGGGATACCAGCGTGCGAAGGGCCTTGCCCAGATAGCCCCTGTTACGGCTATTCTTGAGGGTCCTCGCCACCTTCCTGCGCTCGTCATCAGTCATGGATCACCGGTTTCAGCTATCTCAACCGGCGAAACCCGCTTCGGTTCCACTGCTGATCATGCCCTGCCGGGATTTGCAGAATTGTCGGACTATTGGCATCGCTGGAAGTTCGGCAGCGCAAGGCGTATCGCAGGCTGCTCGCATGGATGCCGAAGATGCAAAGGATGCGGCGCCCTATCGGGGCGCCGGGCGGATCTCGAACTCGACTTCAACCAGCGAAGCGGGCAGGACTGCGCTTTCGAAGCGCGGAACAGCCAGATGCTGCGGAAAGCCTAGTCGCGCCTCAGCTGCTTCGTCGACTTTGGCGCCCGCTCCATGCGGCGGTCTTCCTGTTCGAACTTTTCCGTCAGCCAGAGCAGAAGCCCCATCAGGAAAGCCGAGCCAAGCAGAACGAGTAATATCCAACTTTGCTGTACCATGTCGCTCAGGATAGACCGATCGACACGTGTTGATCAATGGCAAAAGCCAGCCTAGGCTGCGACAGCGCCCCCGGAGGAGACCCTGACCATGAGATCGACAGCCGCTATCGCCCTGATTTTCCTGGCCTCTTCGGCCCCTGTCCTGGCCCGGGAAAATTGCGGAGATTTGACCAACCAGACCGACATGAACATCTGTGCCGGCAAGGCCTACCAGACGTCGGATGCCGAATTGAACCGGCTCTACAAACGAATCGAACAGCGACTCAAGGGCGATGCCGATACGACCAGGCTCCTGGTTTCGGCGCAGAAGGCCTGGATCGCATTTCGCGACGCTGAGTGCGAATTTTCGAGCTCTGCGGTTGCCGGCGGCAGCGCCCAGCCATTCATAAGAAGCTCGTGCCTCGACGGGATGACGCAGACGCGCATCGACAATCTGAAGACCTACCTGAACTGCCAGGGAGGCGACATGTCATGCCCGGTGCCGGCCGGCAATTGATGGCCGCGGCCTCGCCGTGGTGAGCGGGCATCACCCCGTCTTGTCGAGCGCCCGCAGGACCAGGGCGGCACGGGTTCCGATCATCTTCCGGACAGTCTTGAGAACGGGGGGCAACGGCCTCCCCTCGCCGAGCTCGTTCAGGAGCGCGTCCGCCTCTGCCTCTATGGTGTTGGCCATCTTCGCGAGATCGGTGGCAAGCAATCGCCGCGCCGCCTGAGTCGATGCAACGAGTGAGTGCCATTGCTCCAGGTGGATCGTATCGGGGAGCGATCGTCCGCCGATCTTCATCGCCATATTTTTCGAAAGCCGTGGATATGCGGCCGTGCAGAGGACGTCGTAGATGGGAGCGAGCTCAGGTGCGTCCCGACGATAGAGCAGTGCATAGTTCTTCGCATGAGCATCCGCATTGCCGACCAGATAGTGGAAAATCAACCGCCGCTGGAATTCCAGCCGATCCGCCGCGGGTCGCTCCGTGACGCGCTGGATCAACTGCTGCGATCGAACGACCCCGGGACCTCCCTCCTCCTCATATTTGAGCTCCGGCGGCACGCCGAGCGCCTGGCAGAAATCCTCCTGGTGCAGCTTGCGGATTGTGCCGTCTGGTTCTTGAATGCGATCGTAGCGTTCGACCAGTATGAAATCGGTCTTGCCGGCCGAAGCCCTGGACACGGCCGGCGCATCCAGCCCAAGCCTGGCCGCAAGCAGCATGCAGAAGACTTCGTTGTCGACGGTTCCATCAAGGCCCTCGACGAAGGGTTTCAGGATGTGCGTCGTAGGGCGACCATCCTCCGGCAAGGCGATCTCGCCATCAATCAGGCAAACGGCCAGCTTGTCCTGTGCTCCGGCAAGAGAGAGGCGCACGCCCTGTTCGCCGCCAAGCAGGGGGCGTTCGCGAAGCAGGGCGAGAATTTCGATGAGACGCTTCTCACCGAGCGGCTGGATGTTTCTGGCCGAGAAATCGGGCAATGGCTTGCCACGCGGCAGAAGTGACAATGCGCCCGCGCACTCGCCGCCGATTATTTCCAGGAGGCCGAACGCATTCTCGTGAGATACGCCCAAGGCGGATGCCAATCGCCGACGTGCTCTTTCGTCCGGTAGCAGGCCGGAAAAGTAGGGACGGGTTATGGCGTCGGCATAGGTCTCTTCGCGCGGCGGCATGGAAATCGAAATCGGCGCGGCCTTCGTGTCGAGATAGTCGCGGTCGTAGGTGAAACCGAGTTGGGCATCATCGGCCTGTTCAAGCACACCCGCCTTTGTGTCGGAGAGATAGACATCGAGCGTGCGGGGCATCAGCTGATGCCTCGCCCGGTCACCGACACCGACAGACCCAGCGTCTGCAACACCATGAAGGCCAGGCCGATACGGCAACTGTCTTTGCCGCTCTCGAGTTCACGCACGAACCGCACACCGACACCTGCCAGCGCCGCAAGCTGCTCCTGGGTCAGCTTCTGACGTTTGCGTTCTGCCCGGATCAATTGCCCCAAGACGACACTGCTATCTACATCGTCCATTTTCGTCCCTTTCGGGATGATTTAAGCATATTTCAGTTGCAATTGCATCAAAAAGAACTGATCGGGACGATTTTCCGTAGAGATGAACTGATTGTGGCATTATCAACCCGATCGGGATTGTTCGGAACGATGCCAGGCCGGTATCGGCAGCGGAAGATTTCCAATACCCGCCCCGTTCCAGCAGAATAATGTCCGTGACAAGCAGGGAATCATTCCGGCTCGCCGCTTGCCAACAGGCTGACTATCTAAATCTTACGAGAAAACCGACTGGCTGGGGAACCTGGATTCGAACCAGGACTAACGGAGTCAGAGTCCGTGGGTCTACCGTTAACCTATTCCCCAACAGTCCATGGCGGTGTGTCCACCGCGTCGGTGCGGTCGTCATATAGTGGAATTCTGCGGATATGCAAACCCTTTCATTGCAACTTTTGCTATTTGTTTTTCTTCGACCGATAATATGATATCCGAGACTATCAGTTCTTCGCGCTTCCGCCGGCCGGCGTCGGTGCGGCCCAATCGGATCATGGAATGACAAGCTTGAAATTTGGCACCAGCGGGCTTCGCGGATTGGTCACCGAACTGCCCGACAGCGTCTGTGCGGCCTATACCCGCGCCTTCCTCACGCATCTGATCGGCGCGCATGGCGTCAAGGCCGGCGCGCGGCTGCTGATCGGCTACGATCTACGCGACAGCAGCCCGCGCATGGCCGCCGCCTGCATGTCGGCGGCGGCAGCCCTCGGCATGGACATCGAGAATTGCGGCCCCCTGCCCACGCCGGCACTTGCCGCCCGCGCCCTCGGCCTCCGCGCGCCGGCGATCATGGTGACCGGCAGCCATATCCCGGCCGACCGCAACGGCCTCAAATTCTATCGCCCGGACGGCGAAATCGACAAGGCCGACGAGGCCGGGATCATCGCTGCGCTGCCGCAGGACGGCGCCGCCGACGAGCCTCCCGTGGCAGCATCGGCGGATTGGCCGGTCGATCCCTCGGCGCTCGATGCCTACCGCGCCCGCTGCGCATCCATTCTCGCCGCCGGCAGCCTCGATGGCAGGCGCATCGGCATCTACCAGCACAGCGCCGTCGGGCGCGATCTCCTTGCCGATGTGCTCGGCGCGCTCGGCGCGGATGTGGTGACGCTCGGGCGGTCCGACAGCTTCATACCCATCGATACCGAGGCGCTGCGCGCCGAGGACATCGAATTCGCCTTGCGCGCCTGCCGCGAGGAAAAACTCGATGCGCTGGTTTCGACCGATGGCGATGCCGACCGTCCGCTCGTCGCCGACGAGACGGGTACCTTCCTGCGCGGCGATACGCTCGGCCTGTTGACGGCGCACCATGTCGGCGCCGACGCCGTGGTCACCCCGGTGACTTCCAATACCGCCATCGAGCAGAGCCATCTGTTCCAGAAGGTCTACCGGACCAAGGTCGGTTCGCCCTTCGTCATCGAAGGCATGCAGCTTGCGGCGGCCAATGGCTGCAAGCGGATCGTCGGCTTCGAGGCGAATGGCGGCGTGCTGCTCGGCTCGGCCATCGCCTCGGATACCGGGACGATCGCTGCCCTGCCGACGCGCGATGCCATGCTGCCGATCCTGGCGGTGCTCGGCATGGCGGCAGGGCAAGGCCAGCCGGTATCGGCGCTTGCCGCTTCGCTGCCGGCGCGTTTCACCCGCAGCGGCCGGATCGAGCATGTCGATGCCGCGCGCAGCACGCCCTTCCTCGACAGCCTGACCGGGGAGGCCGTGCGGAATGCCTTCTTTGCCGATCTCGGGCCGGTGGAGGATCATGACTGCATCGATGGCGTGCGCGTGGTGCTGGAGAGCGGCGAAGTCGTGCATTACCGCGCATCGGGCAATGCCCCCGAACTGCGCTGCTACGCCGAGGCGGCAAGCGGGGCGCGCGCCGACGAATTGTTGAACTGGGGCCTCGCCCGGGCCGCCAGCGCCATCGCCTGACCCTACCTTCACCCCCGACCCTGGCCTACCTTCACCTGACCCTGACCCTGACCCTGGCCCTACCTTCACCCTGATCGGCGACGAACTCTCGGCTCGGCCGCCGATTTCCAGCTTGCATCATCGTTCACGCTGCCGTGACGCAGCCTGCCGTTCCATGCGCTTGCAAGCCTATGGATAAGTGCTATATGTATGGCTGTCATAAGCATACTTACGAGTTTTCTCACCCTTCATCATGGATAACGCCCCTACCCTTGGCTTCCTGCTTCACGAGGTGGCGCGTCTGCTGCGAAAGCGATTCGAGCAGCGGGCGAAGCATCTCGGCCTGACGCGTTCGCAATGGCAGACGCTGGCCTATCTCGCCAAGAATGAGGGCATCCACCAGGCCGGCCTGGCGGAGATACTGGAGATCGAGCCGATCACCCTCGTGCGCATCCTGGACAAGCTCGAACAGCGCGGCTTCATCGAAAGACGCAAGCACCCGACGGATCGGCGGCTCTGGCTGCTCTACCTGAAGGACGAGACGCGGCCGCTTCTCGCTTCGATCCGCGCCATCGGCGATACGACGCGCGCCGAGGCGCTGGCCGATATTTCCGCCGAAGATCGCGAACATCTCATTCGCACCCTGACACAAATGAAAAGCAACCTGATCGACGCCTGCCAGACGCCGGTCGAGGACAGAGAGACAGATCATGGCTGATGGTTCGAACCCCCTTCGTGCTGCCGAAAACGACAGGTCCGTCGTCCTGGAAAAACAGGACCCCAATCCCGAAGCTGCGGCGCCGCAGATGGAACGCGGTTCCACTGCCGGCGTGGCGCCGGACATTCCCGCGCCCAGGCGCCAGAAGACCAGCCGGACGCGGCAATTGCTGTTCGCGCTGCTGCCGGTCGCGGTGCTGGCGGGAGGCTATTTCTATGTGACCGGCGGCCAGGTCATGACCACCGACAATGCCTATGTGCAGGCGGACATGGTCGGCATCTCCACCGATGTCTCCGGCATCGTGCAGTCGGTCGAGGTGCGGGACAACCAGCAGGTTCGCCGCGGCGACGTGCTTTTCCGCCTCGATGCCGCGCCCTTTGCCATCGCGCTCGAAGGCGCGGAAGCGCAATTGGGCGTGGTGCGAAACCAGATCCTCAACCTCGAAGCGAGCTACCGGCAGGCGCAGGCCGAAATCACCCAGGCGCAGGCGGATATTCCCTTCTTCGAGAAGACGCTGCAACGCCAGCACGATCTCACCGCCAGCGCCGCTGCGTCGAAGGCGGTCTACGACCAGGCCAAGCATGATCTCGACGCCGCGCAGCAGAAGGTGGATGTGGCGATGGCCGAGGCCGCGGCCATTCTCGCGCAGCTCGGCAACCAGGCCGATGGCCCGGTCGAGCAGAACCCGTCCTTTCTCGCGGCCAAGGCCGCAGTCGACAATGCCAGGCGGAATCTCGACCATACGGTCGTCCGCGCGCCGTTCGACGGTATCGTGACCAATGTGAGCGCGCTGCAGGTCGGGTCCTATCTGCAGGCTGCTCAGTCCGGCTTCAGCCTCGTTTCGACCACCCATATGTGGATCGCCGCCAGCCCGAAAGAGACCGAGCTGACCCATGTGCGCGAAGGGCAGAAGGTCACCATCACGGTCGATACCTATCCCGGCGAAAGCTGGAGCGGCACGGTGGCCAGCATCAGCCCGGCCTCGGGCTCGAGCTTTTCGCTGCTGCCGGCGCAGAACACCACCGGCAACTGGGTGAAGGTCGTCCAGCGCATCCCCATGCTCGTCAGCATCGAGAACATGGAAGGCAAGCCGCCGCTGCGCATGGGCATGAGCGTCGAGATCGGCGTCGACACAGCCCATGCCCGCGGCCTGCCGAGCTTCCTGCAGGACCTTTTCGGCTCGCGTCACGGCTAGGCCATGTCCGAGCAAGCAGCCAGCACCCCGGTCGCCAATCGCGGCATGATCACCGCCTGCGTCATCCTGGCGGTGATCATGCAGGCGCTAGACACCACGATCGCCAATGTGGCGCTGCCCTATATCCAGGGCAGCGTTTCCGCCAGCGCGGACCAGATCAACTGGGTGCTGACCTCCTATATCGTTGCGGCGGCGATCATGACGCCGCCTTCCGGCTTCCTCGCCGCACGTTTCGGCCGCAAGAACGTGCTGCTGACCGCCATCGTCGGCTTCGTCGTCGCCTCGGTGCTGTGCGGCCTGGCGCAATCGCTGCCGCAGATCGTCATCTTCCGCCTGCTGCAGGGCCTGTTCGGCGCCGCGCTGGTGCCTCTGTCCCAGGGCATATTGCTGGACATCTATTCGGTCGAGGAGCGCGGCAAGGCGATGGCGCTTTTCGGCGTCTCGGTCATGGTCGGACCGGTGCTCGGCCCGGTCATCGGCGGCTGGCTCACCGACAATATCAGCTGGCGCTGGGTCTTCTACATCAATGTCCCGATCGGCATGCTGGCATTCTTCGGCATCGTCGCCTTCGTTTCGGAAACGGCGCGGGAATGGAGCGCCAAGCTCGACTGGTTCGGCTTCGGCATGCTCAGCGTCGCCATAGGCGCATTGCAGCTGTTCCTCGACCGGGGCGAGCAGCTGGACTGGTTCTCATCGGGCGAGATCCAGCTCGAAGCGCTGGTCTGCGCCGGCGCGTTCTATCTCTTCCTCGTGCATACGTTCACGGCGCAAAATTCCTTCGTCAATCCGCGCCTGTTCCTCGACCGCAATTTCTCGGTCAGCATGTTCTTCATCTTCGTCATCGGCGTCACCTATCTCGCCTCGCTGGCATTGATGACCCCCTATCTGCAGACGCTGATGGGCTATCCGGTCATCACGGCCGGCATCGTCATGGGGCCGCGCGGCATCGGCACGATGGTCTGCATGTTCATCGTCGGACGACTGATCGGCAAGGTCGATACGCGCATCCTGCTCGTGCTCGGCTTCAGCCTCACCGCCTGGGCCATGTACGACATGACGGGCTGGACGCCGGACGTTTCGCAATGGACCATCGTCTATGTGGGCTTCGTCCAGGGCGCCGGGCTCGGCTTCCTGTTCGTGCCGCTGACGACGATCGCCTTCGCCACCCTGCCCGCTCCGCTGCGCGGCCAGGGCACGGGCCTCTACAATCTCTCGCGCAATATCGGCTCGAGCGTCGGCATCGCCGTCGTCACCGCCCTGATCACCGAAAACGTGCAGACCAACCACGAGTCGATCGCCTCCTATGTGACGCCGTTCAACCATGGCTTCAACGCGCCGGCGATCCTGCAGCATCTCAACCCGCTGACGGCTGGCGGACGGGCCGCGCTCGACAACATCATCACCAGCCAGGCGACGATCATCGCCTATATGGACGATTTCAAGCTGCTGATGTTCATGTCCATCGTGTCGATACCGCTGGTCCTGCTGCTGCGCACGCCGCGCACGGCGCCTGTTGCTTCCGACCATGCGGCCGTGATGGAATAAATCCTGTTTCTTTCTTTCCTCATGCGGTTGGAGTAACGTCGCAACTCCGGTAAAAACGCCAGATATTCAGTGCGTTACACGAGAAGCAGGCAGGCATAGGGCATGGTCAATATCAAGGACGTCGCGGCACGGGCCAATGTATCGGTCGGCACCGTCTCGCGCGTGCTTGCCAAGAACAAGACCGTCGGAAAGGAACTGCGCGAGACCGTCGAGGCGACGATCCGCGAATTGAACTTCCAGCCGAGTGGCGTCGCCAGGGGATTGCGCCGCAGCCGGACCGACATGATCGGCCTCGTCATACCCGACATCACCAATCCGTTCTTCGCCGAACTCGCCAAGCATGTGGAAGCCTCCGCATCAGGCGCCGGCTATTCGGTGCTGCTGTGCATCACCAATGACGACCCGGCCATCGAGGCGGCGCAGATCACCAGCCTGCTCAAGAGCTATCCCACCGGCATGATCGTCGTCCCCACCCAGTCCGGCGGGCCGACGGGCTGGGGGGAGCGCGAATTGCCGGCCATCGCCGTCGACAGGCCGTTCGGCGGCCATCCGCTGATCTCCGTCGATCATCGCGCGGGGGCGGGATTGGCGGCGCGCCATCTCATCGACCTCGGCCACAGGCGCATCGCCTATATTGCCGGTCCGGACGATGCGCCGGTGTCGCGCCAACGCCGGGAAGGCTTCGTGCAGGCGCTGGCGGAAGCAGATATCGAGGCCGTATGCGTCAGCGGGCAGTTCGACTACCAGTCCGGCGAGGCTCTCGGCCGGTTCCTGCTGCAACGGGCGCCCGGCGTGCGGCCGACCGCCGTGGCCACCGCCAGCGACCAGCAGGCGATCGGCCTCATTCGTGCCGCGACGGACCTCGGACTAAGCGTGCCGGGCGATGTTTCGATCATCGGTTTCGACGATATTCCGCTTGCAAACCTGGTCACCCCGCGGCTGACGACCATCCGCCAGCCCGTCGCCAGCATCGCGGCAAGCGCCGTCGCCATCATGGTCGGCGATACGCCGATGCCGGAAGGCGATGCCCTGATGGAAGCGACGCTGGTGGTGCGCAGCTCGACGGCGGCACCGGGGCCGGAACAGAGTTCCGAATAGTGGAACTCCGTTCCGCGTGGTCAAGCAGCGTCAGGCAGCGTCAGGCAGCGTCTGGCGGGATGACGCCCTTGGTGAAAATGAAGCAGCCATAGAAGCGGCGCTCGCCGGTCGCGATCACGCAATAGGCGTTCTTCGCATGTTCGTAGAAGGCCATGCGGTCGATGGAAACCATCGGCCAGTGCTTGCCCTCGGCAGCGTCGATCTCGGCCTGCATTTCGATCTGCACGTCCGGAATCTCGTCGGGACTGCCGACGATTTCCATCCGCGCGGCGGCATCGTCGACGAAGCTGTCGAGCGGCATCAGCGACAGGATGGCCTTTGCCGCGCGGGGAGCAGTCACGGCATCGATGCGCAGGAGCCGGCCGAGACGCGTCTGGCGGGCGATGGAATCGGCAGGAAAGTTGGTGTCGCAGATGACCAGCCGGTCGCCGTGTCCCATGGCCTTCAACGCATAGAGTATATCGGCGTTCAGCAATGGATCGAGGTTCTTCAGCACGGATAATTCCTCCTGTTATCGTTCGATTTCACTTGTCCGGTTCTACTCACCGCGGGCCAGAAACGCTTCGAATTCCTCCGCCGTGGCGTAGGATTTCTGCGTGCCGGGGCGGGTGATGGAATCCCCCGCATAGAGCGCGGCCTTCTTCAACGAAGGCTCCAGTTCTCCGGTTTCGACGTAATAGCGGGCGAAGCTGCCGATGAAGGCATCGCCCGCGCCGGTCGTATCCTTCGGCTTGACCTTGAGCGGCTCGATGATCGTCGAGCCCGCCGCCGTCACCAGCCGCGCGCCGCGCGAGCCGAGCGTGACGATGACCGTCCTGATGCCGCGCGCCATCAGCGCCCGCGCCGCGGTCTCGATCTCCTCGTCCGTGCCGGTGGGCAGGCCCGTCATCAGCTTCAGCTCGGTTTCGTTCGGCACGACGAATGTGGCCTTGCCGACCTTCGCCGTATCGAGATCGGGCGCGGCCGGCGCTGGGTTCAGCACGGTCTCGATGCCATGGCGGCTGGCGAATTCTATCGTGTGGTAGACCGTTTCCAGCGGCACTTCCAGTTGCAGCAGGATCAGGCTGCATTGCTTCAGGTCTTCGGCCGCCGCGTCGATGTCCCGCGGCAGCAGCGAATTATTGGCGCCCTTGATGATCAGAATGGAGTTTTCGCCGCTCTCGTCGACGAAAATCGGCGCCACGCCGCTCGACTGGCCTTCGACGATGGCGACATGCCTGGTGTCTATGCCATTGTCCTGCAGGTTGCGGATGGTGCTCTCGCCGAAGACGTCGTCGCCGACCTTGGTGACCATCATCACCTCGGCGCCAAGCCTCGCGGCCGCGACCGCCTGATTGGCGCCCTTGCCGCCAAATCCCATGAAGAAGGACGGCGCCTCCAGCGTTTCGCCGGGCGCAGGCATGCGGATGATCGAGGTTACCAGATCGGTCATGTTGCTGCCGACGACTGCTATGCGACGTACCATGTGTTGGACTTCCTCAAAAAGCTGATGGTGGAAAAATCGGGACTGGAACCATTAGCGCCCGCTGTTGCGGAACGCGTTGAGCGCGATGACCAGAAGCAGGAAGCCTCCCCAGATGAAATCGATCAGATGGTTGGAGAAGCGCAGTATCTGGAAACCGGACGACAGTAGCATCAGCGCGATGAGTGCGATGGAGACGCCGAGCACCCGGCCCTTGCCGCCCGCGGGATTGGTGCCGCCAAGCACGGCGATCAACACCGCCTGCAACAGATAGGACGCGCCATAATCGGACTTCGCCGCATTGGTGCGGCCCGACAGGATCACACCCGCAAGGGCGGCGAGGACGCCGGTGAGCATGTATGAATAGATGATCATCCTGTCCTTGCGCAGCGCGGCAAAGACCGCGGCGCGCGGATTGGTGCCGATCAGCATCAGGTTGACGCCGAAGGTCGTGCGCGTCAGCAGGACCGCCACCGCGCCGGCGACGATGACGAAGAGGATGAACGGCGTGGCGATGCCGAAAATCTTGCCATTGCCGATGAAGCTCCAGCCATCCGGAAAACCGACGATGGCCGGGCCGCCCGTCAGGACGACGGCAAGGCCGGTGAATATCTGGCCGGTGCCGAGCGTCGCGAGGATCGGCGTGATGCGCAGTTTCGCGATCAGCACCCCGTTCAGGAGACCCGCCGCGAGGCCGATGGCGAGCGCGAACAGGATGCCGATGCCCGTATAAAGCAGCGTCATTCCCGTCGTAAGGTCCGCTCCGGTGATGACGGAATGGAAGAACACGCCCGCGAGAATGCCGGCGAGATTGGCGATGCCGACAACCGAAAGGTCGATGCCGCCCGTCAGCATCGCGATCATCATGGCGATGGCCAGGATGCCGAGCTCGGGCATGATGTAGGTGATGGACTCGAAATTATAGTAGCGCAGGAACTTGTCCGGGTTGAGCCACGACATCAGGGCGAAGACGAGAATGGTGATGACGATGAGCTGCAGGATGTTCTTGTCCTGGCCGAGAATGCGTTTTACCAGCGTGTTGTTCGACATGGCCTGGTTCCCCGTCACACGATTTTCTTGCGGTCGCGCCAGGCGGTCAGCGCCGTCGCGATGATGATGATCAGGCCGACGACGACGCGCTGCCAGGTCGTATCCACCTTCATGATGATCAGGCTGTTCTTGACCATCACCAGCATGAAGACCCCGAGCAGGGTGCCGACGACGCTGCCCCGGCCGCCGAAGATCGATGCGCCGCCGAGGACGACGGCGGCGATGACGTCGAGTTCGAGGCCGCCGAAATCGCGGGGATTTGCCTGCCAGATCATCGCGCTCTGCAAGAGCCCGGCAAAACCGGCCAGCGCACCGGCGAAGCAATAGACGAAAAGCAGCGTCTTGCGCGTGTCGAAGCCTACCCGCTTGGCGGCTTCCGGCGCGCCGCCATAGGCGAAGATGCTGCGTCCGATCATGGTGTAGCGCAGGAAGAGATGGGTGACGAGCGCGAGGCCGGCATAGACGAGGATCATCGCGGTCAGGCCGAAATTCGTGCCTGTCGCCGATACGGAATTCATCAGATTGGTCTTGCCGAACGCGATGAGCTGCGGCGGCATCTTGTCGATATTGACGATGCTGGTGCCGACGAGCCCGAGCAGGAGACCGCGCACCACGCTGCCGGTGCCGAGCGTGACGATGAGCGGTATCATGCGGAAAGTATGGATGAAGAAAGCGTTCATCGCCCCGAGGACGAGGCCGATGACCGTCGCCGCGAGGAACGGCAGGGCGACGCCTTCATAGCCGTAATAGACCATGATCTTCACCGTCAGATACATGGCGGCGGCGGCGAAGGCGGTGAAGGAAACGTCGATGCCGCCCGATATCATGACGACGAGAACGCCGAGGGCCATGATGCCGATGATAACATTGCTCCGCAGCAGGCCGAAGAGATTGTCGAGGGACCAGAAAGCGGGATTGATCAGCCCGATGAGTATCATCGCCGCGATGAGGATGACGGCAATGATGAACTCTGATCGACGGAATATGGTCATTTCAAAGCCTTCAAACGATCGTTCAATTCGTCTTCGCTGAGTTGATCGCCGGCAACCTCGCCGACGAATGCGCCGCGGTGCATGACGATGACGCGATTGCAATTCTGCACAAGCTCGGGAACGTCGTCGGAAATCATCAGCACGGCGAGGCCGTCCTGGCTGGCGAGTTCCCTGATCTTGCGGTGGATCTGCGCCTTCGAGCCCACATCGACGCCGACGGTCGGGCCATTGAGGATCAGCAGGCGGGCGCCGGTCAGCAGCCAGCGCGCCAGCACCACGCGCTGGGCATTGCCGCCCGACAGATGGTTCACCGGCGTGTGCGGCCCGGGCGCGGCGATCTGCATGGCGTCGAACATGCCGGAGGTGGCGGCATCGGCGCGCTTGCGGTCGATGAAGAGCCCGCGCACGAACTTGTCGAACGACGTCGCCAGCATGTTCCTTTCGATGGACTGCGTCAGGAACAGCCCTTCGCTGAGCCGGTCCTCCGGCACATAGGCAAGCCCGGCGGCAACGGCCTCCTGCACCGATCGCGGGTGGACCGGCTTGCCGTCGATCTCGACCTTGCCGGTGAAGGAGGGGTTCATGCCGAACAGCGCCAGCGCCAGCTCGGTGCGCCCCGAGCCGATGAGGCCGGAAAGGCCGACGATTTCGCCGGGCTGCAGCGAGAGGTCGATGTCCTGCAGCACGCCCGGTATCGACAGTTTGTCGATCTTCAGGCGCGGCGGCTCGTCGCCGCGTTTCTCCCATGTATAAGTCTGATCGGTGAGGTCGTGGCCGGTCATGGCGCGGGTGATCGCCGCCTCGTTGAATTCGCCGATCGGCCCTTCGGCGACCTTCCTGCCATTGCGGAAGACCGTGAGCCGCTCGCTGATCTCCAGCATTTCGCGCATCTTGTGGCTGACGAACAGCACGGCGATGCCCTGGGACTGGATGTCCCGCACGATGCGGAACAGCGCGTCCACCTCCGGCCGCGTCAGCGCCGTCGTCGGTTCGTCCATGATGATGAGGCGGGCATCGGCCATCATCGCGCGGGCGATGGCGACGATCTGCTTGCCCGATGTCGGCAGGCTTTCGACCTCGGCGTCGAGGTCCATCGTGACGCCGAGGCGCGCCAGCGCCTTCGTCGCCAGCTCGCGCACCCTCGACCAGTCCACGGTCTTGCGGCCTTCGAGCAGCAAAGTATTCAATGCGAGGTTTTCGGCCACCGTCAAATTGCCGAACAGGGAAAAATCCTGATAGATGACCTGGATGCCCTGCTGAACCGACTGGGCCGGCGTGAAATTGCCCAGCGGCTTGCCATCGATCAGGATTTCACCTTCCGTCGGCGTATAGACGCCTGACATGATCTTGATGATCGTCGATTTTCCGGAGCCGTTTTCGCCTGCAAGGCAATGGATCTCACCGGGCTTCAGGGCAAGCGAGACATTGTCGAGCGCGACCAGCCCGCCGAAGCGCTTGACGATATTCCTCAGTTCCAGAAGATATTCGCTCATGATTTTCCTTTCATCTCCCCCGCGTCCTTACCCACACGCTGGCGAGTGGCGGACGGGGCTGCATGCGGCCCGGCAAGCCCCGCGACAAACGCGCGGGGCAACTGGCCAGAGGGAAATGACCAATCCTATCAGAAGTTGTAGTCGCCCATGTTCTCGGTGGTGACGCCTACCCAGCCCGCACCATAGAGAAGGTTGGGCTTGGATGCGTCGGGCGCGGCAAGGTTCTCATAGCCGGGAAGGCCGAGATTGAGGCCGGCCTTGATGAGGTCCGTCTTCTTTTCGAGGGCCATGATCGCCAGTTCGTTCATGGCATAGCCGGCAACGGCCGGATCCCAGAACTGGATGTACTGGATGTCGCCGCTCTTCAGATATTCGCCGGCCACGGAAACAAGTCCCGTGCCCGCAAAGAATACCTTGCCCTTCAGGCCGCCTTCGGAGATCAGGCGTCCGGCACCGGCCGAAGTCGGCATCGGCGCGCCGAGAATGCCGGTGACGTCCGGATAGGTCGTCATCGCTTCCTTCAGCTTCGTATAATCCTGGTTGGCGTCGTCATAGGTCTCGAGACGTTCGGTCGCGAGGGCCATGTCGGGATAGTTCTTCTTCTGGAATTCGATGGCGCCGTCGATCCAGTCCATCTGCGACTTCGACGTGAGGCTGCCGACGGTGGCGAGATATTTGCCCTTGCCGCCCATGGATTTCGCCAGGACTTCCATCAGCTTGGCGCCATAGGCCTTGTTGTCGAAGGCTTCGAGGACATAATCGGCATTGACGATGTTGGACGCCTCATGCGCGATCACGACGATGCCGCGCTCGCGCGCCTTCTTCAGCACGGGCTCCACGGCCTCGACCGAGAAGGGAACGATGCAGATCGCGTCGACGCCCTGCGCAATGAGGTTTTCGACGATCTGGACCTGTGCCGCGGCGTCAGCCGAGCTTGGTCCGACCATCCAGACGTCGGCTCCGGTTTCCGACTTGAACTGCTCGACGCCGGCACGCATGCGGTCGAACCAGGCGATACCGTCCACCTTGACCACGGTGGCGATCGAATAGGTCTTGCCGTCGGCAGCGGTTACATATTCCTTGTTGACCTTGGACGTGTCGACCGGCCCTTCGGCCAGCGCCGGCACGATCAACGCAAGCGACATTGCCAATGATGCTAGAAGTCTTTTCACGACTCTTCCTCCCTTGATATTTTCCACGGGCAGCACTGCCGCCCTCTCCCGTCCGCCCGCCCGTCATTCCTCCGCAGGGTTGCCCGGGCCTGGCCGTTCATGCATGATTTGATGCGATGAAACGTTTCATCATCACACTTAAACCACCATCCTTGTCAATATCTTTGTTTCCGCCCCTGTGCAAATGTTCAAGGTTGCCCGCCCTGACAAGCGTCTCGGTTACTGCCGGTCAGCGGGCTTGAGATCGCCTATGAGTGTCGGGATCAGTTCCGACACGGTGGGATGGATCGGCACCGCCCATTGCAGGGTGGAAATATCCGCATCGGCATTCATCATGTCGAGAATGCCATGTATCGCCTCGTCACCGCCGGTACCGAGAATGGCGGCGCCGAGAATCCGGCGCGTCTGCGCATCGGCTATTACGCGCATGAAACCTTGCGTCTCGTCCTTTTCGACGGCGCGGCCGACGCGCGACATCGGCCGCGTCGAGACGAGCAGGGGCCGACCCGACTTGCGCGCTTCGTTCTCGCTCATGCCGACGCGCCCGAGCGGCGGATCGATATAGAGCGCGTAGCCCATGATCCTGTCGCTGTGCCTGCGGTCACCGCCATCCAGAAGATTGGCGGCGACGATCTCATAATCATTATAGGAGGTGTGGGTGAATGCCCCGCGCCCGTTGCAATCGCCGAGCGCCCATATGCCGGGCACATTCGTCGCCAGCCTGTCATCGACCTTGATGTAGCCGCGCGCATCGGTCTCGACGCCCGCCTTGTCCAGGCCGAGATCATCGGTATTGGGCCGCCGACCGACCGCCATCAGCACATGCGTGCCCACGACATTGCTTGTCTCGTCGCAATCGAGGCCGACTTCGATGCCATTGTCCGCCTTCCTGAAGGAGATACATTCGGCGTTCAGCACGCATCGGATGCCCTCCTTCTCCAGGATCTGCCTGATGGCTTCCGATATGTCCTCATCCTCGCGCGAGATGAGCCGTGGCCCCTTCTCGACGATGGTGACCTCGGCGCCGAACCGGCGGTACATCTGGGCGAATTCCAGCCCGATATAGCTGCCGCCGATGACAACGAGATGTTCGGGCAGGCGGTCGAGCTCCAATATGCCGCGATTGGTCAGATAGTCGATCTGGTCGATGCCGGGCATGTCGGGGATATTGGCACGGCCGCCGGCATTGATGAATATGTTCGGCGCGCCGTAGCGCTCGCCGTCGATTTCGATCTCGTTCGGGCCGGCGAAGCGCGCATGCCCCTCGACGACGGTGCAGCGTTCCATGCCCTTCAGCCAGTTCTCGACGCCGCTGCGGGCGTTCTGCGTGACCGTGGCCGCCCTCTCCCTGATCCGCGCCATGTCGATCCGGATCGGGCTGTCGATGGTGACGCCGAAATCGCTTCCTCGTCGCGCCAGATGCGCCGCATAGGCGCTTGCGACCAAAGCCTTGGTCGGCATACATCCGGTGTTGACGCAGGTTCCGCCGAACAGCTTCCGCTCTGCCAGCAGCACGGTCTTGCCGGCGGCGGTGAGGCGTCCGGCAAGCGAGGGCCCTGCCTGGCCGGCGCCGATGATGATCGCATCGAAGGTCTTCATGGCTCACCAATCCCAAATGCCGGAAACAACGTCATGAAATCATCTCATCCTGCCGCTGGACCGGATCAGGCCGAATGTCAAATTCGTTCCACTAGGAACGCCGCAGCCGTCGACGCGAAGAATGCCGGACTTCGGCTTCGTCGAGCCGCTTCAACAGGTCGCGCAACATGTCGGGGATGTTCCTGTCGGATTGCGATGGGCGCGCGGTTTCGGCAACGTTGCGGAACTCTGCCCGCGTAATCTGTTTCCGGACCAGCTTTGCCGATGGCGGCATGTTTACAGGCTTTGCGGCCATTGCCATTCCAATCACTCTCGTTCCTTCCGCAGTCGCTGCGGCTTGTCCATGGTAACCCGACTGGAGTCGATTTGTTTCAACCTCATTGCGAATATGGTGAACAAATCCTGAATTTTTCCTGCTTGCGGAACCAGCTGGGCAGCGCGGCGTTTCCTCCTCACAAGCTGAAGGAACCCGCCAATGTTGATACGTGTCGGCTATGAGATAGCAATCCGGTGCAACGAGCCAACGCCCATGACGACCTATCTCACCCTGGAACCGGCACGGAAGGAACACGTACAATGTGAACGTGGTCCCCTTGCCGCGCCGCAGGTGCCGCTGGAGACGTTCACCGATCTCTTCGGCAATCATTGCCTGCGCCTGCTGGCGCCGGCTGGCAACCTGTCGCTCAAATATGATGCGGTGCTCGAGGATAATGGATTGCCGGATCCCGTCGACAAGGATGCCGAGGAGGTGTCCGTCGACAGATTGCCGACCGAATGCCTCGCCTTCCTCTCGGCAAGCCGCTACTGCGAGACGGATGAGCTCAGCAATCTCGCCTGGAGCCTGTTCGGCAATGTGAGTCCCGGCTGGACGCGGGTGCAGACGATCTGCGATTATGTCAACCAGCGCCTCACCTTCAGCTATGGCTTTGCCCGGGCAACGCGAACCGCGGCGCAGGCGCATGAGGAGCGCGTCGGCGTATGCCGCGATTTCGCCCATCTCGCCGTCGCATTCTGCCGCTGCATGAATATTCCGGCGCGATACGTCAATGGCTATATGGGCGATATCGGCGTGCCGCCGGATCCCGCGCCGATGGATTTCAATGCCTGGTTCGAAGTCTTCCTCGGCGGCAAATGGCATACTTTCGACGCGCGCCACAATCAGCGCCGGATCGGACGCATCGTGGTCGCCAGGGGCCGCGACGCAGCCGACATCCCGTTGATCTACACCTTTGGCCCGCATGAGCTGACCAACTTCAAGGTGTGGACCTTCGAGGAGAACGACCCGACTTTCGCCAGCAAGCACTTCGAGAAGGTGTCGCTGGTGACGCCGTGGTTCAGCCAGCGCTGGTCGAGGCTTTCGCGCCATATCCGCCACGCATCGGAAGCGGAGCCCACACTGTAGGGCGGCAGCGGCACAGGCTGCCGCTTTCGAAATTGCCATGCCACATTTGAGGCATTATCGTTGTGCCCTGGACTCACATTGACGGCAAGGGGCGTCTGCGATGCCTTTCGACAATCCATTGAAATCGACATATACCCAGGAAGACTGGGACATCATGCAGGCAGCCTATGACAAGGCGGCAAACACGCTCGTGGTGCAGTCGAGCTCCAGCGAAGACGCCAAAATCATTGCGGAAACAGTGATGGCGGCGTTCAATCGCGGCAATCGCAGCGTGAACTCGCTTGCGGCGCTAGCCGTCATCACGGCGATCAACTCGCATCCCATCAATACGGGGCCCATCAACACGGGCCCCATCAATACGGGCCAGGATCTCGACTGACTTCGAGCCAGGGTGTGGAAAACGCCCCTAGCGTAGCGCCGCCGTGATTTCCCTGGTCGGGAAGCAGGTGGGCTGCTGCCCGTTCTTTTCCTGCCATTCACCGATCGAGCGACGGGTCTTGAATCCCGGAAAGCCATCCGCTCCACCGGCATCATAGCCCTGTTTCTCCAGCGCCCTCTGCATTGCGGCAATATCCGACCGGTAGAGACCGCCGACATCGCCCCAGTCCGCCGAAAATCCCGACGAGCCATGCGCGATGCGGTCGGCCATATGGCCGATGAACAGCGCATAGAGGTCGCTCATATTATATTCCTTGAGCACGTAGAAATTCTTGGTGACGATGAAGGCCGGGCCATGCCTGCCCGCCGGCATCAACAGGAACCCCTCGCGCTTCGTCTCGCTGGCAGGAAAGGCCGTGCCGCCGACACGTGAGATGCCGAGCTTCGCCCATGCGGCAAAGCTCTTGCCGCGATCGGGACCTTCGAGGGCGCAGCTGACCGTCTCAGGCACCGTCACCTCGTAGCCCCATTCGCGCCCTTGCTGCCAGCCGAACTGCTGCAGATAATGGGCGATGGAGCCCAGCGTATCCGGAACGGAGTTCCAGATGTCGCGCTTGCCGTCGCCGTCGAAATCGACCGCATGCTGCAAATAGGAGCTGGGCATGAACTGAGGCTGCCCGAGGGCGCCAGCCCAGGAACTCTTCATGCCCCCCGCATCCATATAGCCCTTCTCGGCGATTTCCAGCGCCGCCAGCAATTCCTTGCGGAACATGTCCTTGCGGGATGCGAGAAACGCCTTGGTGCCAAGCACGGTGAAGGCGTTGTTCGGTATCTTTACGCTGCCAAAGCCGCT
Source organism: Phyllobacterium sp. 21LDTY02-6 (assembly GCF_023554255.2). Taxonomy (GTDB): domain Bacteria; phylum Pseudomonadota; class Alphaproteobacteria; order Rhizobiales; family Rhizobiaceae; genus Phyllobacterium. The sequence goes on from NZ_JAMJWD020000002.1 coordinate 22,904, forward strand.
TTCCCGGCCCCATATGGCGAGGATTATCTCGCCCGGGACTCCATATTTTGCCTCAACGGCACGCAATACGCGGCCGAATTGCCTGGCGCGCGCCGCGCCACCGGAAGTGACAGCCGCTACGGTCTTGGCGTTGAAGTATTTACCCGGCGATCCGAACTCCGATTGCGACTGCTTCTTCGGCGTTTTCGGCTTCTCGCCCGGCATGACGAGGTCCGGCAGGTCGAGATTGAGCGCCGCGCCAGCGAAAGCGCTATCGAATGTCGTTCTGGATATGCCCCTTTCGCGTGCGTCGGGCCACAGATCATCGGCCAGCCATGCGCGATACTGTCGCTCGACATCCGCCTTGGAGGCCGCAAGCGCCTGCCCCGGAGGAAGGAGCGCGAGGAAACCGACGATCATTGCCGAGAGCAGTCCGGATCGATGAGTCACTGGCGCCGTTCCTTATAGCGATGTGCGGGCACGCAGGGCCGCCGTCAGCGTTCCCTCGTCCAGATAGTCGAGTTCTCCTCCCACGGGGACGCCATGGGCGAGACGCGTGATCCTTATCTCGAAGCTGGAGAGCTGGTCGGTGATGTAATGGGCGGTCGTCTGGCCCTCGACGGTGGCATTCACCGCGAGGATCACTTCCTTGACCTCGCCATCGGCGACACGGCCGACGAGCGCCGCGATGTTCAGATCGTCCGGCCCGATCCCGTCGAGCGGTGAAAGCCGGCCGCCGAGCACATGGTAGCGCACATTCATCGACCCAGCCCGCTCCAATGCCCAAAGGTCGGACACGTCTTCGACGACGATCAGCGTCGCGCGGTCACGGCGCGGATCGGTGCAGATCATGCAGGGATCGGACGTATCGACATTGCCGCAATGGCTGCAGATGCGCACCTTCTCCGCGGCATCCTGCATCGCGGCGCCGAGCGGCACCAGCAGCGCCTCTTTCTTCTTGATCAGATGCAATGCCGCCCGCCGCGCCGAACGCGGGCCGAGCCCCGGCACCTTGGCGAGCAATTGGATCAGACGTTCGATTTCAGGGCCGGCGATTCGTTTCGACATGAGCACGGTTTAGACCAAATTGCGATCTTAGGAAATCGCCGAGCCGCCGGGCCTCAACCCAGCAATTCGCAAGCCAGGCTCTGCAATCGCTGATTGGTTGCACGGATCGGCGAAGTCGTTAGGGGTATTGCCAGCGTTCGACGCAGAGCTTGAGGGCAGAAGCAACAGCACTGAGCCAGCCAGTGTATTGGGGAAGACGGGCTTTCCCAACTGCGGCATCAGCCTTGCTCTCAACTTGGAGGCAAACTATGCGGAGAATTCCGTTTAGTGTGGCCCTTGTTGTGAAAAGAACCCGGACGGGCTGGACATTGTCTATCCGGGTTCAATTCTAAACGAGGAACGGAGGCGGGCGAAAGCTCGCCTCCACTCCAAGTCCAATCTAGCTCATCCGATCCCGGATTCCAATAGTACTCTGGTTGTAACTTCAGTGTGCCAGACGGGCTTCTGCGGGGGCGGCAGGCAGGCAACGGGCTGGGAGAACTGATGGCGCAATTGCGCCATCAGCATCGCCTGACGACCTATGTGGAGACTGTTCAGTCTGGCCGTTGTGTTGAAAGGAACGCCGACTGGCTGGCAAGTCACGATCCGGGTTCAATTCTAAACGAGGAACGGAGGCTGATTTGCCCCACTCCAAGTCGAACCTAGCCTACGCTGCCTTCAGATTAAATTATACTCTCGTCGTAGGCCGCCACTCAGAACGGCAGCTTGAAACCCGGCGGGATCGGCAGGCCAGCGGTCAATGCCTGCGTCTTTTCAGCCATGACGGCTTCAACCTTGGCCTTCGCCTCATTGTGAGCGGCGATGATGAGATCCTCGATGACTTCGATGTCGTCTTCCTTGAACAGCGAAGGATCGATGGTGAGGCCGGTCAAGGCGCCCTTGCCGGAAAGCTTCACCGTGACGAGCCCGCCACCGGCCTGTCCCTCGGCTTCCAGCGCGGCGATTTCCTCCTGCATGGAGGCCATCTTGGCCTGCATTTCCTTGGCCTGTTTCATCATGCCCATGATGTCACGCATGAATGTAACTCCTTTTAATCGTCATCTTCGATGGGGTCCAAGGCGCCGTCGCCCGCTGCCGCGTCCGACACGCCCTCCAGCCCCTCGGCATCGGCCTGCGTCGCGATGCGAACATCTATGATCTTCGCCCCGGGAAACCTGGCCAGTATGGCGGCAACATCCGGGTCGGCGCGGGCATCGTTCAACATGGTGTTGCGCTTTGCCGTCTCGGTCTCGTGGACAGTGGGATCGCCCTCCTCGCGCGACAGCGACACCATCCAGCGTGTCCCCGTCCACTCGGTCAGTCTCTGCGACAGGTCGGCCAGCAGCGATTTCGGCGCATTCGGCGTCAGGTTGATTTCGAGCCGCCCGGGATGAATGCTGACCAGCCGCACGCAGTTCTTGACCATGATCTTGAACTGCATGTCGCGATGCTTGTCCGCGAGATCGATGATGTCGCCAATGGTTGCCACCGGAACGGCGGGAGCCTCCGCAGGCTGTTGCACGAAAGCCGGCGCCTGCTCGCCATCGGGTTCGACCAGGCGCATCACGGCGCCGGTACCGGTGCCCTGCGCCGTGGCGCGACCCGGCGCGCCGGTGGTGGCTGCCGTGGCCGCCGTCCGCTGATAGGCCATCGGCGCACCGCCATTCGGCCTGCCAGGCTCCGATCGGGGGGAATGGGAAGCGCCGGCGCCTTCGTCCTCCAGCGACTTCAATGCCTCGTCCAATGTCGGCAGATCCGAGGCATGGGCGATGCGGATCAGCAGCATTTCCGCGGCCTGGACGGGACGGCTAGAGCTTTCCACTTCGCCGATGCCCTTCAGCAGCATCTGCCAGGTACGCGAAAGCACGCGGATGGACAGCTTGTCGGCGAAATCCCGGCCACGAAGGCGCTCGTCCTGCGAGAGGGAACTGTCGTCCGCGACATCGGGCGTGAAGCGGATGCGGGTCACCAGATGGTTGAAATCGGCAAGGTCGTTCAGCACGACCGCAGGATCGGCTCCGACATCATATTGCGCGCGGAACTCCCGCAGCGCCGATGCTATGTCGCCGCGCATCAGCATCTCGAACAGGTCGATGATCCGCGCCCGATCTGCGAGGCCGAGCATGGAACGGACAGTATCGGCATCGACGCTGCCGGCGCCGTGGGAGATCGCCTGATCGAAGATCGAAAGGGAATCGCGCACGGAGCCCTCTCCGGCCCGCGCTATCATGCCGAGGGAGGCATCGTCGACGGTGATCGATTCGAGTTCGGCGATCTTGCGCAGGTGCTCGGTAAGCGTCGCGGTATCGATCCGGCGCAGGTCGAAGCGCTGGCAGCGCGACAGGACGGTGATGGGTACCTTGCGGATTTCAGTCGTCGCGAAGATGAATTTCACATGGGGCGGCGGCTCCTCGAGCGTCTTCAACAGGCCGTTGAAGGCCTGATTGGACAGCATGTGAACCTCGTCGATGATATAGACCTTGTAGCGCGCCGACACAGGGCGGTAGCGCACCTGCTCGATGATCTCGCGGATGTCGTCGATGCCGGTATGCGACGCCGCGTCCATCTCGATCACGTCGACGTGCCGGCCTTCCATGATCGCCTGGCAATGCTCGCCGAGGACTGAAAGATCGATGGTTGGCCGGTCAATCTCGGCGCTTCTGTAATTGAGGGCGCGACCGAGGATGCGCGCAGTCGTCGTCTTGCCGACACCGCGCACGCCGGTCAGCATCCAGGCCTGGGCTATACGCCCGGTCTCGAACGCATTGGTCAGGGTCCTGACCATCGGCTCCTGGCCGATGAGATCGTTGAAATTCTGCGGCCGGTATTTGCGGGCGAGTACGCGATAGGCGCTATCGGGCGATTTTGTTTCCATCGCGTCTTGTCCATGCTCCTGCGTTGCTTTTCCGGCGTTTCAATGTGACCGCCATACACCACAGCGTCAATGGCGCCGAGAGCTTTGACACAGGCTTGGTGCGAAAGAAAAGGTGGGAGGCTGGCACGGCGACCCGTGCCTGGCTCGTTGGGGCTGCTTCCTTCCGGACCTGACCCGGTTGGCGAGTGGCTCGTCCGCCACCAACCTCCCAGCGTTCATATCGGCAATCTGCCCGCAAAAAGCAAGCACATGGCAAAAAAAACTGCTATCTAACCCACATCATGACTTTCGTGCTCGATACCAAACTTGCAAACGATACATTCCGCGTCACGCGCCTCGGCCTTTGCGACCTGCGCCTGATGAACGACCGGCGCTGGCCCTGGCTCATCCTGGTTCCGCAGCGGCCGGATGTCAGCGAAATCCACGATCTCACGCCGCTGGACCAGACCATGCTCACCTTCGAGGCCGGGCTGGCGGCGCAGGCCCTGAAACGGGTGACGAATTGCGAGAAGCTGAACACCGGCGCACTCGGCAATATCGTTCGCCAGTTGCACGTTCACGTCATCGCCCGCAATTCCGGCGATGCCGGCTGGCCCGGCCCAGTCTGGGGCTTTGGAACGCGCGTGCCCTATGGCGAAGCCGAAGCACAAGATCTCATAAAATCCATTGGCGAAGCTCTTTGATCCTGGCCAATTCTGCTGGAGTGATTTCCCATGCCTTTTCGTCTTTTCTCAGCACCGGAGACGGAGCCGAGCCAATTTGTCGGTTTCGCCGGAAACAGGATCGACCGGCATTCCGAAAAGCGGAGCGATGATGCCGTAACCATCGCCCTTGCCAATCCGAAAGCCTGCATGCTGCTCATCGGCGACGGGCGTATCCTGATCGACAGCGATCGCGGCAGCGCCTTCTTCCCGCTCGAAGCGGCTGCGAATTTCCGTCCCGTCATCGCCAAGGCCATCTATCTCGGCCTGCAGGATGGCATGCCCGTGCTCGCAGCGCCGAGCGGCATCGATGTTGAGCAACTGCCGCAAACGGTGGCGGCAACCGACTATCGTTCCGCCTATACGCAAGGGCTCATTCCGGCGGACCAGCTCGGCGCCATGGCACAGGGCGTCTCGCTCCTGACCTGGCACGAGAATCATCGCTATTGCGGGCGCTGCGGCCATGAAACCGTGTCACGCGATGGCGGCTATCGCCGCACCTGCTCCAATTGCGACGCGCAGCTCTTTCCGCGCACGGATCCCGTTGCCATCATGCTGATCGTCCGGGAGGACCGGTGTCTTCTGGCGCGCGGCCCGCATTTCGGCGCCGGGATGTATTCCTGCCTTGCCGGTTTCATCGAGCCCGGCGAAACGATCGAGAATGCGGTGCGCCGCGAAACCCGCGAGGAAACGAACCTCGCCGTCGGGCGCGTCGTCTATCACGCCAGCCAGCCCTGGCCCTTTCCCTATTCGCTGATGATCGGCTGCCATGCCGAGGCGCTTTCGGACGACTACATCCTCGACAAGTCGGAGCTTGAAGACGGCCGCTGGTTCGACAGGCAGGAGGTCGTGCAGATGCTGGAGCGCACCCATCCCGATGGGCTGATGACCCCGCCGACCGGCGCAATCGCGGCGCATCTCATCCGCGACTGGACCGAAAGCGGCCTCGCCTAGTCGGCAGCGACCTGCGATGCGCGAAACGTCGTGTCGGCCGGATAGACGCCGAGGATGCGCACTTCCTCCGAGAAGAACTCCAGTTCCTCAAGCGCGCGCGCGACGTTCTTGTCGTCGGGATGGCCTTCGATATCGGCGTAGAACTGCGTGGCGGTGAACTTGCCGTCGATCTGGTAGCTTTCCAGCTTGGTCATGTTGACCATATTCGTCGCGAAGCCGCCCATCGCCTTGTAGAGCGCGGCCGGAACGTTGCGGACGCGGAAGACGAAGGTCGTCATCATGAGCGCGTCCGAGGCGCGCGGAGCCCAGCGCTTGGTCTTGTTGAGAACGACGAACCGGGTCACATTGTTCTCCGTGTCCTCCACATCCTCTTCGAGCACATCGAGCCCATAGAGGCTGGCCGCCAGCCGTGGCGCGAGCGCCGCCATCGTCCGGTCCTTCACGTCGGCGACAAGCCGCGCGGCGCCGGCCGTATCGCCGGCGATGACCGGCTTCCAGCCGTTCTTCCTGATATATTTGCGGCATTGGCCCAGCGCATGGATATGGCTGTGGACGCTGACGATCTCTTCCCGCGCCACGCCCGGCAGGACCATCAGCTGGAAATGGATCGGCAGGAAATATTCGCCGACGATGTGCAGGCGCGATTCGGGCAGGAGATGGTGGATGTCGGCGACCCGGCCGGCGATCGTGTTCTCGATGGGAATCATGGCGAGATCCGCCGCGCCGCTTTCAACCGCGTTGAAGGCGTCCTCGAAACTCGGGCAAGGCAGCGGCTCCATGTCCGGGAACATGTTGCGGCAGGCGGTGTCGGAATTGGCGCCTGGCTCGCCCTGGAACGAAATGCGGTTGGTCCTGGTCATTATATCATGCCTTGCGATGTGCGGAGTAGCTGTCTTGCCCGTTCGAGATCCTCGGGCGTATCCACGCCGAGCGGCACGGAATCGACGATCTCGACATCTATGCGCATGCCAGCCTCCAATGCGCGCAATTGCTCGAGACGCTCGCGCTTTTCGAGAGGCGACGGGCCAAGGCCGACGAAGCGTTCGAGCGCCTGCCGACGATAGGCATAAAGCCCGATGTGATGGTAGAGTGGCCCTTCGCCCCATGGCGCGGTTGCCCGGGTGAAATAGAGCGCGCGCAGCCTCGATTCGGATTGGGGCGAACCGACGATCTTGACGACGTTCGGATTGGTCTTCTCGTCGTCGCGGCTGATTTCGACGCCGAGCGTCGCAATATCGGCCGGTCCATCCTCAAGCGGCCGCAGCGCCCGCTTTATCGTTGCGGGATCGATGGTCGGCAAATCGCCCTGAACATTGATGATGGCATCGAAGCTCTTGTCGGGATCGAGCGCGCACAGCGCCTCGTAGATCCGGTCCGAGCCTGATTCGTGATCATTGCGGGTCATGACCGCTTCGAGGCCGCGGGCGGTCACCGCGGCGCGGATGTCCTCGCTGTCGGTCGCGACGACCGTGCGGCCGAGGCCCGTCGCCATGGCGCGCTCGGCCACGTGGACGATCATCGGCTTGCCTTCTATATCGGCAAGAGGCTTGTTCGGAAGCCGGGTGGAGGCCATTCGGGCCGGGATAAGATTCAGAATTTTCATTGTCCTGCGTCGCCTTACGGTGTCAAAAAGTCTCAGGCAGAACCGCCCTTATATGTGTTGCAAACGCCAAGCAAAAGACCTAGTTTCCGCGCGATCACGAGGGGTTTCTGTCATAAATGCAGCGGTTTGCATTGATCAGATATTGAAGCCTTCCGCAAGAGGAGCAATGGTCGACGATGGAATCGAGCGCGTTCAACAAATATGCCATGGCCTTTCTGGCAACCGTATTCGTTGTCATGTCAGCGGGCATTATGTCGGATTTCATTTTCGATACGCACGCCCCCGAAAAGCCGGGATTCATCATAGAGGCGCCTGAAGGCGGCGAGGAAGCAGCCGGCGGTGCAGCGGCCCCGGCGGAAGCAGTGCCGATCGCCACCCTGCTGGCCTCGGCCGATCCGGCCCGCGGCGAAGCGGTATTCAAGCGTTGCGCTGCATGCCACACCGCCGACAAGGGCGGCGCCAACAAGGTCGGCCCGAATCTCTGGGACATCGTGGAACGGCCGATCGCGACGCATGAGGGCTTCAGCTATTCCGGAGCCATAAAGGAATTCTCGAAGGGCGGCCAGGAAACCTGGACCTTTGACCATCTCAATCACTTCCTTACCTCGCCGAAGGGCTACATCAAGGGCACTGCCATGGGCTTTGCCGGCGACAAGAAGGACAATGAGCGCGCGGACCTCATCGCCTATCTGCGCACACTGTCCGACAGCCCGAAGCCGCTTCCGGCCGCAGAGGCAGCCCCGGCAGGCGACAAGCCCGCCGAAGGTGGTGCAGCAGCTCCCGCCGGTGAACAGCCGGCAGAGGGCGGCGCGGCGCCTGCAGCTCCGGCGGCACCCGCACAATAGGCTTCCGCCACAGACCATAGGAAAAGCCGGGCGAAATGCCCGGCTTTTTTTATCAACTCAACGTGTTTTTTCGTTCAAGGTCTATTCTCAGCCTCATTTTCTCTTAGACTAAAGCCAGTCAAAATGGAGATGAGACTTGAGAATTCGCCAGCTTCTGGCCAGCCTCATGCTGGTTGCCGCCACATCCAGTGCCGTCCTTGCAGCCGAACCCGAATGGCGCCACGCGGCAAGTCTCATGGACCATCCCAAATACGGGCCCGACTTCAAACATTATGACCATGCCAACCCTGAAGCCCCGAAGGGCGGCACGCTGAACCAGGCGGCCGAGGGCAGTTTCGACAGCCTCAACCCCTATGTGGTGCAGGGCACGCCGGCAGCGGGGCTGTTGAATTTCGGCGGTGGGCTGCTTTACGATACGCTGCTCAGCCAGTCCCTGGACCAGCCTTCGACCAGCTATGGCCTGATCGCACGGAAGATCGCCTTCCCCGACGACTTTTCATGGGTGAAGTTCCAGCTCGATCCGGCCGCAAAATGGCACGACGGCAAGCCGATCACCGTCGATGACGTGATCTGGACCTTCAATGTGCTGAAGGCGCAGAGCCCGCTTTACAACAAGTATTACCATGACGTCGTCAAGGCCGAGCAGACCGGCGAACGCGAAGTGACCTTCACATTCACCAGCGGCGGCAACCGCGAACTGCCCAATATCATGGGCGACATGGTCGTGCTGCCCAAACATTGGTGGGAAGGTACCGACGCATCCGGCAAGAAGCGCGACATCAGCAAGGGCACGATGGAGATCCCGCTCGGATCATCGGCCTACAGGATCGAAAGCATCGTTCCCGGCAAGACCATCGTCTGGAGCCGCGTCGAGGACTACTGGGGCAAGGACCTGCCGGTCAATATCGGCCGCAACAATTTCGACCATGTCCGCTACGAATATTTCCGCGATACGAATGCCAGCTGGGAGGCATTCAAGAAGGGTGGCTTCGAGGATTACCGGCTGGAAAACCGTATCGGCCGCTGGATGCGGGAATATGATTTCGCAGCCGTCAGTCGCGGCGACGTCGTCAAGAAGACCTTTCCGCTGCGCGCGGTCGGACGCATGCAGGGCTACCTGCTCAATACGCGCCGGGACAAGTTCAAGGATCCGAAGGTGCGCGAGGCGCTGACATGGGCCTATGATTTCGAGAGCATGAACAAGAACATGTTCTTTGGTCAGTACAAGCGCATCGACAGCTATTTCGCCGGTATCGACCTTGCATCGCACGGCATTCCTGCCGGCAAGGAGCTTGAAATCCTGCAGACGGTCAAGGACCAGGTGCCGCCGGACCTGTTCACGAAGGAATTCAAGCTGCCCGTCTACGACACGCCGCAGGCATCGCGGGAGAACCTGCGCAAGGCGGTCACGCTGCTGAGGGAGGCCGGCTACGACCAGAAGAACGGCAAGCTCGTCTACAAGGAGACCGGGCAGCCGCTGACCATCGAATTTCTCGCCAATGATCCGAGCGACGAGCGTGTATTCGGGCCTTTCATCGAGAACCTGCGACGCATCGGCATCCAGGGTACGATTCGCGTCGTCGACAGCAATCAGTACATATCCCGCGTCAATGATTTTGACTATGATGTGATCATGTCCGTGATGGCCCAAACCCAATCGCCCGGCAATGAACAACGGGATTTCTGGAGCAGCGCGGCCGCAGACACGCCGGGGAGCCGCAACTATATGGGAATCAAGAACCCGGCCGTCGACAAGCTGATCGACCGGATCGTCTTCGCCAAGGACCGCGAGGAGCTCGAAGCCGCAACCAGCGCGCTCGACCGCGTGCTGCTGTGGAACTACTACGCTGTCCCGCAATGGTATGCGTCCACGATCAACATCGCCTATTGGAACAAGTTCCACATACCGGAACAGCAGCCCGATTATGTGGGCATCGACCCATTCTCGTGGTGGGTGGACCCGGCCAAGGAAGCCGCATTGAAGACCCGCGGGGATTGATGTTCAGCCGCCGCGATCTCCTCAGACTGGCCGGAACCGGGCTCGCAGCCATGGCGACGCCGCGCCTGGCGCTGGCGGACGTGGCGACGGATACGCCGCTTCACGGGCTCTCCGCCTTCGGCGAGCTCAAATATCCGAAGGGGTTCGAAGCGTTCGACTATGTCAACCGGGACGCGCCGAAAGGCGGCCTGTTCGTCTTCTCGCCGCGGACATGGGTGCTGAACCAGTCGCCGCAGACCTACAATACGCTCAACACCTTCTCGGCAAAGGGCGACGCGCCGCCCCGCATGGAACTGTGTTTCGACATGCTGATGGTGTCGGCGCTCGACGAACCGGATTCCATCTACGGGCTGCTGGCGGAAAGCGTCACCGTCTCGCGGGACAAGCGCACCTACAGTTTTGCCCTGCGGCCGGAGGCGCGGTTCCATGATGGCTCGCCCGTCACCGCGCATGATGTCGTGTTCAGCTTCGAGACCATCGTCAAATTCGGCCACCCCTCGATACTTCTGCTGATGACCCAGATCGAGAATGCCGTCGCCGAGGACGATCACCGCTTCCGGTTCAGCGTCAAGGGTGACAATCCGGGCCTGACCGCCCTCACCGCCATACCGCTGGTGCCGGTCCTGTCGAAAAACTGGTATTCGACACGGGATTTCGAGGCTTCTACGCTCGAGCCGCCGCTGGGCTCGGGGCCTTACCGCGTCAGCAAGGTCGCCGCCGGCAACCGCATCGAATATCAGCGCGTCGAGGACTACTGGGCGAAGGACCTCGCCGTGCGGCGCGGCCAGAACAATTTCGAGCGCATCCGCATCGATTTCTACCGTGACCGGCAGCCGGAATTCGAGGCCTTCAAGAAGGGCGACATCTATTGGCGCACCGAAAGCACGGCGAAAACCTGGGCCACGGAGTATGATTTCCCGGCGATCCAGCAAAAGAAGGTGGTGAAACGCACCTTTCCGAGCGAAAAGCGCCCGACAATGCAGGCCTGGGCGATAAACCAGCGGCGCGAGCATTTCCGCGATCCGCGGGTGCGGGAGGCGATCTCGCTCTGCTTCGATTTCGAGTGGACCCGCAAGAACCTGTTCTATGGCAGCTATGAGAAATCGCATTCGCTGTTCGAGCGATCGGACTTCCGCGCCGAGGGCCTGCCCTCGCCGCAGGAACTGGCGATCATGGAGCCGCTCAGGAGCCGCCTGCCCACGGAGATCTTCGGCGAGGCGGTGCTGCAGCCCTCGTCCGACGGCTCCGGACGCGACCGCAAGAACCTGCGCCGCGCCTCCGAGCTCCTGGCAGAGGCCGGCTTCAAGCGCGACGGAACCACGCTTGCCGATGCCAGGGGCAATCCTCTCAAGCTGGAAATGCTGATCGCGGCGGAAGTCTTCGTGCGCGTCTATTCGCCCTTCATCAACAATCTGAAGGCCATCGGCATCAATGCCGGCCTGAGGATGATCGACCCGGCGCAATATCAGCTGCGGCTGCAGGATTTCGACTTCGACATGATCGGTATCGCCTTTGCATTCAGCCCGACGCCGAGCAGCGATTCGCTTGCGACGATGTTCGGCTCGCGCGCGGCTTCCGTTCCCGGCTCGTACAATCTATGCGGCGTTGCCGATCCCGTCCTGGACGAACTGATCGCCAAGGTTTCGGCTGCCCGGTCGCGCGAAGAGCTGAATACCATCATGCGTGTACTTGATAGACTCTTGCGTGTAAGGCGTGACTGGATTCCAAATTGGTTTCTGGCGAATCATCAGGTTGCCTATTGGGACATGTTCGGCTTCAAGGAGCCGAAACCTGACTATGATTTCCTGCCGGAGTCGCTGTGGTGGTTTGATGAAGAGAAGGCAAGATCCATTGGCAAGTCTTAACCCCACGGGTTCCAGAGGAGCCCTGAGCTGATGGCGGCCTATATCCTGCGCCGCCTTCTGCTGATGGTCCCCACCCTCTTCGGCGTCCTGCTCGTCTGTTTCGTCATCGTGCAATTCGTGCCCGGCGGCCCGGTGGAGCGGATCATCGGGCAATTGACCGGCCAAGGCGGCAATGCCATGGACCGCCTCGGCGGCGGCGGCGCCGATTTCGGCCAGAGCCAGCCCGACCTTGGCACCACCACCACCAACTCCAAATATCGCGGGGCGCAGGGACTGGACCCGGCCTTCATCGCCAGCCTCGAGAAACAGTTCGGCCTCGACAAGCCGCCGCTCGAACGCTTTGGCCTGCTTGTCTGGAACTATATCCGCTTCGATTTCGGCAAGAGCTACTTCCGCGACATCAGCGTGGTTGACCTCATAAAGGAGAAACTGCCGGTCTCGATCTCGCTCGGGCTGTGGACGACGCTGCTTTCCTACCTGATCTCGATTCCGATGGGCATCCGCAAGGCGATCAAGGACGGCTCCGCCTTCGACATTTGGACGAGCGCCGTGATCGTCGTCGGCTATGCCATACCCGGCTTCCTGTTCGGCATCATGCTGATCGTGTTCTTTGCCGGCGGGTCGTTCTTCGACTGGTTCCCGCTGCGCGGCCTGACGTCCAACAATTTCGGCGATCTCTCGTTCTTCGGCAAGATCGTCGACTATGCCTGGCACCTCGTGCTGCCGCTGACCGCAATCCTGCTCTCCGCCTTCGCCACGACGACGCTGTTGACCAAGAATTCGTTCCTCGACGAAATCCGCAAGCAATATGTGACGACGGCGCGCGCAAAGGGGCTGACAGAGCGGAAAATCCTCTATGGCCATGTCTTCCGCAATGCCATGCTGATCGTCGTATCCGGCTTTCCGGCCGCCTTCATCTCGATCTTCTTCACCGGCCAGCTGCTGATCGAGGCGATATTCTCGCTCGATGGTCTCGGCCTGCTCGGCTATGAATCCATCATCAATCGCGACTATCCCGTCGTCATAGCGACCGTCTACATTTTCGCCCTGGTCGGGGTGATCGTCAGCCTGCTTTCCGACCTGCTCTACACATGGATCGATCCGCGCATCGACTTCGAGCGGAGGGACGTCTGATGACGGATGTGGTCGGAGCTTCCCCCGCCTTGCCGCCACGCCAGCGGCTTTCGCCGCTCAATGCGCGGCGCTGGGAGAATTTCAAGGCGAACCGCCGCGGCTGGTGGGCGCTGTGGATATTCCTCTTCATCTTCGTCGCCTCGCTCTTCGCCGAGTTCATCGCCAATGACAAGCCGATCCTCGTCTCCTACAAGGGCGAGCTGCTGTTTCCCGTCCTCGTCGATTATCCCGAAGAGAAGTTCAACGGATTCTACGCCGTGACCGACTACCGCGATCCGGTGATCCAGGACGAGATAAACGCCAATGGCTGGGCGATCTGGCCGCCGATCCGTTATTCCTATCGCACGGTCAACAATGAACTGCCCGATACCGCGCCGTCCAAGCCTTCCTGGCTCTATACGCCGGAGGAGCGCTGCGCCCGCTACGAGAAGGGTGTGGACGACGCGAATTGCAACTTCGGCAACATGAACATCCTCGGCACCGACGACCAGGCGCGCGACGTGTTCGCGCGCGCGCTCTACGGCTTCCGGATCACGGTGTTGTTCGGCCTCATCCTCACCGCTGCTTCCGCCGTGGTCGGCGTGGCGGCGGGGGCGCTGCAGGGATATTTCGGCGGCTGGCTCGACCTTATCGGCCAGAGGCTGATCGAAATATGGTCATCGGTTCCGACGCTCTACCTGCTGCTGATCATGTCGTCCATCTTGCCGCCGGGCTTCTGGATTCTGCTGCTGATCATGCTGCTGTTCTCATGGGTCAGCTTCGTCGGCATCGTCCGCGCCGAGTTTCTGCGCGCCCGCAATTTCGAATATGTGAACGCCGCGCGAGCACTCGGCGTGCGCGACAGGACCATCATGCTCCGCCATTTGCTGCCGAACGCCATGGTCACGACGCTCACCTTCCTGCCTTTCATCATGAACGGGTCGATCACGACGTTGACGTCGCTCGACTTCCTCGGCTTCGGGCTTCCGCCCGGATCGGCCTCCCTCGGCGAGCTTCTGGCCCAGGGCAAGAACAACCTCCAGGCACCCTGGCTCGGCCTGACGGGCTTCGTGGTGATTTCGCTGATGCTGTCCCTGCTGATCTTCATCGGCGAGGCGACGCGTGATGCGTTCGATCCGAGAAAGGCATTCAAATGAGCGCGTCGCAGGCTCCCCTTCTCTCGGTAAGAGACCTTTCCGTCGCCTTCACCCAGGGCGAAAAGCAAAGCATGGCCGTCGACCATATCTCCTTCGACATCTTCCCAGGCGAAACCGTCGCCCTCGTCGGCGAATCCGGCTCCGGCAAGTCGGTCTCGGCGCTGTCCATCCTGAAGCTGCTGCCCTATCCGCCCGCTTCCCATCCATCCGGGCAGATCCTTTTCAATGGCGAGGACCTGCTCGACAAGGACGAGCGCGACCTGCGGCGCGTGCGCGGCAACGACATCACCATGATCTTCCAGGAGCCGATGACGTCGCTCAATCCGCTCCACACGATCGAAAAGCAGATCGGCGAGATATTGAAGCTGCATCAGGGCCTCGGCGACAGGGCGGCGCGCGAGCGGACGCTGACATTGCTGCAGGAAGTCGGCATCCGCGATCCCGAGAAACGGCTTGGCGCCTACCCGCATCAATTGTCGGGCGGACAGCGCCAACGCGTCATGATTGCAATGGCGCTCGCCAACCGGCCGAAACTGCTGATCGCAGACGAGCCAACGACGGCGCTCGACGTGACGGTGCAGGCGCAGATACTCGAGCTTCTCGCCGAGCTCAAATCGGCGCAGGGCATGTCGATGCTGTTCATCACCCACGATCTCGGCATCGTCCGCAAGATCGCCGACCGCGTTTGCGTGATGACCGGCGGCAAGATCGTCGAGACCGGCCCGACACGGGAGATATTCGACAATCCGCAGCACGCCTATACCAGGCATCTGCTGGCTGCCGAGCCGCGGGGCAATCCGCCGGGGGCCGATCTTTCGGCGGCGCCGGTCATGCGCGGCGAAAACGTCAAGGTCTGGTTCCCCATCAAGGAAGGTTTCCTGCGGCGCACCGTCGATCACGTCAAGGCGGTCGACGGCATCGACGTGACGATAAGGGCCGGCCAGACGCTTGGCGTCGTCGGCGAATCGGGCTCCGGCAAGACGACGCTTGGCCTGGCGCTGGCGCGGATGATCTCGTCCGAGGGCGTCATCCGCTTCGGCGAAACCGATATCAACCAGTACAGTTTCAAGCAGATGCGACCCCTGCGACGCGAGTTGCAGATCGTATTCCAGGATCCTTTCGGCTCATTGTCGCCGCGCATGTCCGTGGCCGACATCATCGCCGAGGGGCTGGAGGTGCACGAACCGCGCCTTTCCGCCCAGGACCGCGATGCCCGCGTCGTCTCGGCGCTGAAGGAGGTCAACCTCGACCCGGAGAACCGGTTCCGCTATCCGCACGAATTCTCCGGCGGGCAGCGCCAGCGCATCGCCATCGCGCGGGCAATGGTGCTCAATCCGCGTTTCGTCATGCTGGACGAGCCGACGTCGGCGCTCGACATGAGCGTTCAGGCGCAAGTGGTCGATCTCTTGCGCTCGCTGCAGCAGAGGCACAACCTCGCCTATCTCTTCATCAGCCACGACCTGAAGGTGGTCAAGGCGCTTGCCAATGACGTGCTCGTCATGCGCAATGGCAAGGCCGTGGAATATGGTACGGCGGAGGAGATATTTGCCCGTCCGAAGACGGAGTACACGAAGGCGCTGATGGCTGCAGCGTTCAGAATAGAGACAGCCGGAGAGGGAGCGGTTAGCGAATGACAAGCGAGGACAAGATTCTCCTGGCCCTGACGGGTTGGGATCCGGACGTGTGGCAAGCCGAATTCAGCAAGACGGCGCCGAACCGGCAGCTCGTCGTCGATCCGGACAGCGACCGCGCCAACATTCGCTATGCGCTGGTGTGGAAGCAGAAGCCGGGATCGCTGCAGAACCTGCCCAATCTGGAGGTCATCTTCTCGCTCGGCGCCGGTGTGGACCACGTCTTCCACGACCCGCACATTCCGGACGTGCCGATCGTCCGCATCGTGTCCCCCGACCTGACGATGCGCATGAGCGAATATGTCGTCTGGCAGGTTCTCGATCATCATCGGCTCGGCCTGCGCTACCGCCAGCAGCAGAGCCAGCGCATCTGGCATGAAGACCGCCGCCAGGCCGCCGCGCATGAGGTGACAGTGGGCATTCTCGGCCTCGGCGTCCTCGGGCGGGATGCCGCGCAGAAACTGCGCATGCTGGGCTTCCGCGTCAGCGGCTGGAGCCGCCGCCTGCAGACGATCGAAGGCGTGACCACGCATTATGGCCAGGATGGGCTGAAGGACTTCCTCAAGGACGTCGATATTATCGTCTGTCTGCTGCCGCTGACGCCGGACACCCGCAACATCCTGTCGATGAGCATGTTTGCCCAGCTGAAGAGCGAGGGACCGCTCGGTGCACCGGTGCTGATCAATGCCGGGCGCGGCGGGCTGCAGAACGAGGTGGACATCGTTGCGGCGCTCGAAAGGGGCATGCTCTCGGCGGTGACGCTCGACGTGTTCAACCAGGAGCCCCTGCCCAAGGACAGCCCGCTCTGGAAGCATCCGCAAGTCGTCATCACGCCCCATGCGGCAGCGAGTTCGAGCCCGCAGGCGCTCGTTCCCGAAATCGTGGCCCAGATGGAAGCCTATGAGCGGGGCGAGAAACTGCGCAACATCGTCGATAAGGCCGCGCAATATTAGGCGCGGCATTCCCCTCGCAAACGGTCAGGGCCGCCGGATGGAAGTGGGCTTGCCGTAGAGGTAGGAAATCCGCTCGATTGCCTCGGACAAGGGTTCGCGGGTGACGCTCATCGTGTCGCCGCTGGCATGGATCATGATCCTGTCGTCGGCCATGATGCCGACATGGCCTTTCCAGAACACGAGATCGCCCCTTTGGAGATTGCTGTAATCCCCGTTGGGTTCGAAGGGCGAGCCGATCGTTCGCTCCTGCTGGTCCGTATCGCGGAGAACATCGACGCCGGACATCATCAGCGCCAACTGGACGAGACCGGAGCAATCGATGCCGAAGCCGGAAGCGCCGCCCCACAGATAGGGCGTGTGCATGAGGCTTTCGGCAACTGCGACATAGTCCAGCGCTACCTGGTCGATCGGCACGATATGCCTGGCGATCACCGCTTCGCCGCTCGGCAGCATCGCATAGAGCGTTCCGCGCCGCTCCTGGCCGCCGACGACCGTCAGCAATGAGCCCATCGAGAGGGTCCTCAACCGGGGATAGCGCAGATCGGACCCGGCATAGACGAAAGTTCGCGGCGCTATGACGATATGGGTCGGTTCGTCCTTCCGCCTGTCGAGACTGGTATCGACCACATAGCCGACATAGCCGTCGCGCTCGTTCTGGATCCAGCACCAGCCATTGTAATCTTCGAACACCCGCACGTCGTCGCCAAGAAGCAGCTGCGTCGTCATTCCGCTGTCGCCGCGCGGCTCCGAGCGAACGTCGACCACCGGATCGGCGATGCGCATCGGCGTGGCTTCGACGAAACGCTCGGCGCTCACCTCGCCCTGAAGCGCCGCGTCGGCCAGATCGGGGCGGAACGCGTTCAACCTCGGATCCAGCTTGTCCTGTTCTTCTGTCACAATGGCAATTCCCTGGCTTTAGCGATGATGAGATCGCCCAATCGTTCGACGTACAGCGCACCCTTGACCGTGCGCCTGACAAGGACGTTGCGCCTGTCCTTGTCATCCCGGTGACGGTCCACCAGTCCATAGCCGCCCATTGTGTCGAGCGCACGGGTGATGACCGGCTTGGTAACGGATAATTTCGCCGCAAGGCCGCGTATCGTGTGCGGCGGAGGCTCCAGATAGATCGTCAGCAGTATCGCGAGCTGGCGCAGCGTCAGATCATGCGCGTCGTCGCGAACCTCCGATACGGCCATCTCCTTCCACAATGTGAGCGCCTGGATGGGCTTCAATTCTATCATCGATGGAGGGCGATCCCACGATCGTTTCGGTTCCGTTCCATCTTACCCCATCCTGCCCGAGGCGCAAGCATCACTGCGTGAAGCGCTGTTTCAGATGGTGATAGAGCGCCCGGATGGCCTGTGCCTCGCCGCCGATCGGCGCATGCGCCTTCTCGACCGGGTTCCAGCCGAATATGTCGAAATGCGCCCAGACCCTGGCCTTGCTGACGAAGCGCTGCAGGAACAGCGCCGCCGTGATCGAGCCCGCGAAGCCATCCGTCGTCACATTGTTCAGGTCGGCGATGCGCGAGGAGAGCTTGCTTTCATAGGGCTGCCAGAGCGGCATGCGCCAGACCGGGTCGGCAACGGCGGACGAGGCCTCGGCCATGGCCGCGGCGAAACCATCATCATTGGTGTAGAAAGGCGGCAGATCGGGGCCGAGCGCAACGCGCGCCGCGCCGGTCAGCGTCGCCATGTCGATGAGCAGTTCCGGTTCTTCCTCATCGGCCAGCGCAAGGGCATCGGCAAGCACCAGCCGCCCTTCCGCATCCGTATTGCCGATCTCCACCGTCAGCCCCTTGCGGCTGGTGAGCACGTCCCCCGGCCGGAATGCGTTGGCGGAGATGGCGTTCTCGACGGCCGGTATCAGCACGCGAAGCCGCACCGGCAGCCCGGAATCCATGATGATGCCCGCCAGCGCCAGCACATTCGCCGCGCCGCCCATGTCCTTCTTCATCAGAAGCATGCTGCTGGCCGGCTTGATGTCGAGGCCGCCGGTATCGAAGCATACGCCTTTCCCCACCAGCGTCACCTTCGGCGCGTCGCGCTTGCCCCAGCGGAGGTCGATGAGACGCGGCTCCTCGGCGCCGGCGCGCCCGACGGCGTGGATCATCGGCAGGTTCTTCTTGAGGAGAGCGGCTCCCTTGACGACCGAAATCGCCGCATCGTGCTGGCCAGCCAGCGCCTCGGCTTCCTTTTCAAGCGCGACGGGCCCCATGTCATTGGTCGGCGTGTTGATGAGATCGCGGGCCAGCGCAACGGCACGGGCAAGGCGCCGCACCTCGGCCTTGCCTGCCCCTTCCGGCGTCGCCAGACTGACGGTCTTTGTATCCTTCTTCAAATAGCGCGTGAACTTGTAGCCGCCGAGGAGAAAACCAAGCGCGACAAGCTCCGGATCGTCGGTGGTGCCGGCAATGTGCCACGCCCCTTCGGGCAGCCCGGTCGCGAGCTTGCCAGACACAAGCGGCGTCTCGCCCTTGCCGATGCCGAAGAGAGCTCCCGAGACCGTGCCGGCCGCGTCCGCAAGCAGCAGAAGCTTGCCGGCCTGGCCCTCGAAGCCATTGGCTCGCGCCCAGGCGATGGCCTTCGCATCGAGGCCGGCATCATCAAGGCCGCCCGTCCTGACAAACCAGATGGGCCGGCTGGTGCGCGTTTTCTTCGCGGTTATCTCGGCTGGCATGAAATTCTCCTGAACATTATCGAGCGGTCATCCCGCTTCATCTACCCGTTAATGTCCATTCTCGTCTGATTCAAGCGGCCTCAGACAGTGGCGAGCCGGTCGATGACCCATATGCCGAGGGGTGAAGACGGGAAGATCAGCAGCCCCGCCAATCCGAGCGCCAGACCATAGGGCACTCCCTCTTTCGCATCGCCCAGGCGGCGCAGGAATCCGATGCGGCTGGCATAGGCCAGCGTAACCGTCGAGCTGCGATATTTCAGGATTGCGATGGCGAGGAGCCCGCCGATCAGCGAGAGGCTGATGAAGTAGCTGGCGAGTTCGACGTTCCAGCCCATCCAGATGGCGGTGGCCGTCATGAGCTTTGCATCGCCGCCGCCCATTATTCCCGCGGCAAAGAGACCGAAGGTGGCGCAGAGGACGACGGCCCCGGCAGCAAAATGCATGGCGTAGACGTCCCAGCCCATGCCGGTGAAGGGTGCAAGCGCGGCAAAGGCGGCAATGAGGATGATCGAAACGCGATTCTGGATCGTCATGGACAGAAGATCCGACATGGCCGCGAAGGCCATGGCAAAGGGGAAGACAATGAGGATGGCCGCTTCGATCATCGTCAGTTCGTTGCCTGCGCCACCTGGTTTGCAACGCTCGTATAGAGCGCTTCTGCCGTGGTGCCGAGCGTTCCGACACTGCCAATGATGCCTATGCAGATGATGGAAGCGATGAGCGTATATTCGATGACGGTCGCGCCTGATTCATCCCGGCGGAAACTTTTAAGGACGTTGAACATTCTGGCGGCGCGATTTTTCATGTGGCAACTCTCACCGTTTGAGGGGTCGGCTCTGCCTGAAAAACTAGGGAAACCAGTTTGCGTTGAGTTTAAGAAACAGCCTTAGGAAAGGGTAAATCCGCCGCTTCATGGTCGCCGGCGGCGTTTCCGAGCCGCTATGCTTAATGATCCATTGCGGCGCTTGAGGCTTCTTTCATCCGCATTTGTCTTTGTGGAAGGTTTCGCCTATCTCTGGTGGGCAAGGACTATGGAGCATGGCATGGCGCGCGCCTTTCTGTTTGTGTTGGACTCATTCGGTATCGGCGGCGCGCCGGATGCCGCTGCATTCGGTGATGCCGGGGCCGACACCTATGGCCATATTTGGGAGGCATGCGCCGCGGGCAAGGCCGACAGGCCGGGGCTGCGCAGCGGCCCGCTGTCCCTGCCCAATCTCGACCGGCTGGGGCTTGCGCATGCCGCGAACCTGTCGACCGGGCTAGAACTCGCGCCGGATATCGATCAACCCTCCGGCCTTTGGGGCGCGGCGGAAGAAGTGTCCAAGGGCAAGGATACGCCATCCGGCCATTGGGAGATCGCCGGCGTACCCGTCAGCTTCGATTGGGGCTATTTCCCGCAGAAGATCCCTGCCTTTCCGGCCGAACTCGTGGCCGAGGCGACAAAGAAGGCCGCGATACCGGGCGTTCTCGGCGAAAAACACGCATCCGGCACCGAAATCATCGACGAATTCGGCGAGGAGCATATCCGCTCCGGCAAGCCGATATTCTACACGTCCACCGACAGTGTCCTGCAGATCGCCGCCCATGAGACGCATTTCGGGCTCGAGCGGCTATATGAGCTCTGCGGCATCGTGCGCGACCTCGTCGATCCGCTCAATATCGGCCGCGTCATCGCCCGCCCCTTCATCGGCGAAAGCAAGGGCGAATTCACCCGCACCGGCAATCGCCGCGACTATTCGGTACTGCCGCCAGAACCGACGCTGCTCGACCGTCTCAAGGATTCCGGTCGCAAGGTGATCGCAATCGGCAAGATCGGCGATATCTTTGCGCATCAGGGCATCAGCGAAGTGCGCAAAGCCAACGGCAACATGGCGCTGTTCGATACCACGCTCGACGCAATGGACGATGCCGGCGACGGTGACCTGGTTTTCACGAATTTTGTCGATTTCGACATGCTCTACGGGCATCGCCGCGATGTGGCAGGTTATGCCGCCGCGCTGGAGGCCTTCGACCGCCGCCTGCCCGAGGCGTTGGGCAAGCTGCGCGAGGGCGACCTTCTCGTCATTACCGCCGACCATGGCTGCGATCCCACTTTCAGGGGCACCGACCATACAAGAGAGCGCGTGCCCGTGCTTTGTGCCGGCCCCGGCCTGCCGCGCTCGAGCCTCGGTGTCAGGCGCAGCTTCGCCGATATTGGCGAGACCATAGCCGCGCATCTTGGAGCAATTGCCGGGCCGCATGGCCGAAGCTTCCTCGGCGGCAGCACAGCAAATGCCTGAACTGCCCGAGGTAGAAACAGTCAAGCGTGGTCTGCAGCCCTTCATGGAAGGCGCCATCATCGCCGATGTGGAACAACGACGCCCGGATCTGCGCTTTCCCTTTCCGGCCGAATTTCCCCAGCGATTGAACGGACGCACGATCACTTCGCTGGAACGGCGGGCGAAATACCTGATCGTCCATCTCGACAATGGGCTCGATATCCTGAGCCACCTCGGCATGTCCGGCTCCTTCAGGATCGAAGAACCGGCGGGCAACGCCGAGCCCGGGCAGTTTCACCACGACCGTTCCAGGAACAGCGCGCATGACCATGTCGTCTTTCATCTCGAGACGAAGGACGGCACGGGGCGGCGCATTGTCTATAATGACCCGCGGCGATTCGGCTTCATGCTGCTTTCGGAGCCCGGCATGTTGAACAGCCATCCGCTCTTGAAGGACCTCGGCGTGGACCCGACGGGCAACCGCCTGGATGGGGACTTGCTGGCGCGACTGTTTTCCCGGAAGGCGGCGCCGCTCAAGGCCGCACTTCTCGACCAGAAGCTGATCGCGGGCCTCGGCAATATATATGTGTGCGAAGCGCTGTGGCGCGCCCAACTGCTGCCTGACCGGCCGGCGGGCAGCATTTCCGGACGCGGCGGCGAAGCGACCGCGATGTCCGACCGCCTGGCGGACGCCATTCGCTCCGTCATTGCGGATGCCATCAAGGCCGGCGGTTCCAGCTTGAAGGACTATCGGCAGGCCAGTGGCGAGCTCGGCTATTTCCAGCACTCCTTTTCAGTCTACGATCGCGAGGGCACCGCTTGCCCCCGCCCCGGTTGCCATGGCACGGTGTCCCGCATCGTCCAGAGCGGCCGGTCGACATTCTATTGTCCCGTCTGCCAGCATTGATCAGTGAGGAGATTGAAATGGCGTATGAGAATATCCTGGTCGAAACGCGCGAGAAAGTGGGCTTCATCCAGCTCAATCGGCCAAAGGCCCTCAATGCGCTCAACTCGGCGCTGCTGGCGGAACTTGCGGAAGCTCTCGAAACGCTCGACAAGAACCCGCGCATCGGCGCCGTCATCATCACCGGGTCCGAAAAGGCATTCGCGGCCGGCGCGGATATAAAGGAGATGCAGGGCCTCACCTTCGCCGACGCCTATCTCGCCGATTATTTCAGCGAATGGGAGCGCGTGACGCGGCTGCGCAAACCGCTCATCGCCGCGGTCGCCGGCTATGCCCTCGGCGGCGGCTGCGAACTCGCCATGATGTGCGATTTCATCATCGCCGCCGATACCGCCAAGTTCGGGCAGCCCGAGATCACCTTGGGCGTCATGCCCGGCATGGGCGGCTCGCAGCGGCTCACCCGCTTCGTGGGCAAATCCAAGGCCATGGACATGTGCCTGACCGGCCGGATGATGGACGCAGCCGAGGCGGAACGCAGCGGGCTGGTATCGCGCGTGGTGCCGGCGAGCGATCTCATCGAGGAGGCCTTCAAGGCGGCGCACAAGATCGCCTCCTTCTCCCTGCCTTCCGTGCTGATGACCAAGGAGACCGTCAATCGCGCCTACGAGACCACACTGCAGGAAGGCCTGCGGTTCGAACGGAGGGTGTTTCATTCCATGTTCGCGCTCGAGGACCAGAAAGAAGGCATGGCTGCCTTCGCCGAAAAGCGCACTGCCAATTTTAAGAACAAATGATGCGGCAAGCAGGGAGCGCATTTTCGCCAGCAGCCATCGATTCCAAGTTGACGCATCGGCAAAGCTCATCTATAAGCCCGGTCAACGTTCGGTGGCCCTTGGCCGCCCTATTATTTTGTGACGACTGCTTTGCGCGGTCGATTAGCTGACAGAAAAGAGAGGCAACATGGCCAACACTCCTTCGGCCAAGAAGGCGGCGCGCAAGATTGAAGCCCGCACCGAAGTCAACAAATCCCGCCGTTCGCGCGTGCGTACCTTCCTTCGCAAGTTCGAAGATGCGGTCGCAAGCGGTGACCAGGCAGCAGCAGCTCTCGCATTCAAGGCAGTCGAGCCGGAAGTAATGCGGGCCGCTTCCAAGGGCGTCATTCACAAGAATACCGCTTCCCGCAAGGTATCTCGTCTGTCGGCCCGCCTGAAGGGCATGACCGCCTGATAGAACAGTTCCAATCCTTCTAAAAACCCGGCTACCTCGTTAGCCGGGTTTTTTTATTGTGCCTTTTTTGCCAGGTGGCGGCCATTTCCGGTCAAAACCAACAACTTACCAAATGCTTGACATATGCTTGTCACACGGCGCCTCATACAAAAAGCGACAACCATCTTTTGTTATTTAAAATCAATGGCTTGTCGAAGGAGAGGGGCTCCCCTAAAACCGCGCCGCCGGATTCTCCGGCACCAGTTGATGTCAAGCGAATATTTAATATTTTTTTTTGCTCGCCGGACTCCGCGCTGCAACAAAATGTGTGGCCTAAAAAAGGCGTTGAATCCGAACGTTTTTTCGCCCTTGTCTCGGATACGGTTAAAAAAATCGCAAATCCGTTAACCTTTAATTCATCAAAATTCCGGTTCCTCGCACTTGCCCTCACCGCATAGGTTTTTGTAAGGTCCAGACATCAAAGGGGTGGGCATATACCCATTTAACAGGCTTATAAAATTCTGGTTGTAAACGCGGATCACGATTTGCGTAACGGGTAGTTTTTGTCAGTACCCAGGTCCTGAGGGATTTGGGCTGTTTCCACAAATGAGCGTGCTGACGGCGCTGGCGCGAGCCGGGCGTGAGTCTTGTTGCGCCAAAACTTGAGAAGGACACAAAGGTGGCAAGTACGAACATGGGCGAACGCATTTCAAGCCAAATCTGCCTCAGAGTGAAAACGACGTATTAGTATTGCAGGCAAGCCAGCCTGGGCTGGCATCCATTTGTCCGGCGTGGGGCCGGCACCGAGAAATATACGGGCGCTAGACCCGACAAAAATATCAGAATGAGGCGATGACATGAAC
The DNA here is from genome assembly GCF_023554255.2 of Phyllobacterium sp. 21LDTY02-6. GTDB lineage: Bacteria > Pseudomonadota > Alphaproteobacteria > Rhizobiales > Rhizobiaceae > Phyllobacterium. The sequence continues at coordinate 47,536 of NZ_JAMJWD020000002.1, forward strand.
AGCGGAATTGTGGAGAACGGTCGGGAATCAGCCGTTGCCCCGCTCCAGGTGGACGAGGGGAAAAAGATGGAACTGGCCGCCAATGATGGCGAGATCATTTTCGAGCGCGTCAAGCTGAAGCTGAAGGCGAAACTTGGAAGTGAGGTATATTCGAGCTGGTTCGGGCGCCTTAAACTCGACGAGACGTCCAAGAGCATCGTCCGTCTCTCCGTACCGACCGCCTTCCTGCGTTCCTGGATCAACAATCACTACGCCGATATGATCGCCGCACTCTGGCGCGAGGAGGACGAGCAGGTTCTCAAGGTGGAGATCGTCTTCCGCAGCGCCAGCCGTTCGCTTCGTCCGGCCTGCGAGAGCGAAGCCGCGCTTCGTGCCGAGCCCCTCGGCGACAAGGCCGGTCCGGCCCGTGACAAGCCCGTCTTCGCCGTCGGTGGCATGCACGACAAGAAGCCGGCCGTTCCGTTCAGCGACAAGACGCAGAACGCCGTTTTCGGCTCGCCGCTCGATCCGCGCTACACATTCGACACTTTCGTCGATGGCACGCCCAATCGCGTGGCGCTGGCCGCAGCGCGCACCATTGCCGATGCCGGCGCGAGCGCTGTCCGCTTCAATCCGCTCTTCATCCATGCTTCGGTCGGCCTGGGCAAGACCCACCTGCTGCAAGCCATTGCCGCCGAGGCGCTGAAGCGTCCCGAACGTGCGCGCGTCGTCTATCTGACGGCCGAATATTTCATGTGGCGTTTCGCTACGGCGATCCGCGACAACAATGCCTTGTCTTTCAAGGAGCAGCTCCGCGACATCGACCTGCTGATCATCGACGACATGCAGTTCCTGCAGGGCAAATCCATCCAGCATGAATTCTGCCACCTCATCAACACGCTCCTCGACAGCGCCAAGCAGGTCGTCGTTGCAGCCGATCGTCCGCCATCGGAGCTGGAATCACTCGATCCGCGCGTCCGCTCGCGTCTCCAGGGTGGCGTAGCGCTGGAAATGGCTGCGCCTGACTATGCGATGCGCCTCGAAATCCTCAAGCGCCGCCTGGCCGCGGCTCAGGAAGAGGACAAGACGCTCGATATTGCTCAAGAGATTCTCGACCATGTGGCCCGTTCGGTCACCGGCAGCGGACGTGAACTGGAAGGAGCGTTCAACCAGCTCCTGTTCCGCCAGACCTTCGAACCGAACCTTTCGGTCGATCGGGTCGACGAACTCCTGAGCCATCTCATGCGCGGCGGCGAAGCAAAGCGTATCCGCATCGAGGAAATCCAGCGGATCGTTTCGCGTCACTACAATGTTTCCAAGCAGGATCTTCTGTCCAACCGGCGTACCCGCACCATCGTCAAGCCGCGCCAGATCGCCATGTATCTGGCCAAGATGATGACACCGCGTTCCCTGCCGGAAATCGGGCGCCGGTTTGGCGGGCGGGATCACACCACCGTCCTGCATGCCGTGCGCAAGATCGAGGACATTGTCGGCAAGGACCAGAAACTGTCGCAGGAACTCGAATTGCTGAAGCGCCTGATCAACGATCAGGCTCAATAAGGCCCATTTGCCGGGCTTTGATACTTATCAACAGAAAGGCTGCGGCGTTGGCATGTGATGTCCGCCGCAGACTTGCTTTTTCACATTGATTTCTGCCAATTTGGCTGACCCAGAGGGATATCCTCCCACAGACAGCCGCACACAGGGCTGAAGTCAGCGAGACCGGTTTTATCATGCGTGTAACACTTGAACGTTCCAACCTCCTGAAGTCGCTTAATCATGTCCATCGCGTGGTCGAACGACGCAATACGATACCGATCCTGTCGAACGTTCTCCTGCAGGCCGAAGGCGAGAACCTTGCCCTGAAAGCCACCGATCTCGACCTCGAGGTTACGGAGGCGACGGCTGCCCAGATCGACCAGTCGGGCGCGACGACGGTGCCGGCGCATCTTCTTTACGATATCGTGCGCAAGCTGCCGGACGGTGCGGAGGTGCTTCTTGCCACCAATGCCGACGGCAATTCGATGGCGGTCACGTCGGGACGGTCCAGCTTCCGCCTGCAATGCCTGCCGCAATCGGATTTTCCCGAGCTGACGGCCGGTTCCTTCACGCACACATTCCGCATTCCTTCGAGCGCGCTCAAGACGCTCATCGATCGCACGCAGTTTGCGATCTCGACCGAGGAAACCCGCTATTACCTCAATGGCATCTATCTTCATGCAATCGAGAGCGAAGGCGCCCTGAAGCTGCGGGCCGTGGCCACGGACGGCCACCGCCTCGCCCGCGCCGAGCTCGAAGCGCCTGCCGGTACCGAGGGCATGCCCGGCATCATCGTTCCGCGCAAGACCGTGGCCGAATTGCAGAAACTGGTCGATGATCCGGATCTGGTGATAACCGTCGAGCTCTCCGAGACGAAGATCCGCTTCACGATCGGCTCCGTCGTGCTCACCTCGAAGCTGATCGACGGCACCTTCCCGGACTATCAACGCGTTATTCCATCGGGCAATGACAAGAAGCTGACGATCGACCGCCAGAGCTTCGCCGCCGCGGTGGATCGCGTTTCGACGATTTCCAGCGAGCGCGGCCGGGCGGTCAAGCTTTCGATCACCGATGGCCAGTTGACCCTTACCGTCAACAATCCCGATTCAGGCAGCGCGACGGACGAGCTTGCGGCCGAATATGACGCAGATCCGATCGAAATCGGCTTCAACGCCAAGTATCTGCTGGATATTACTGCGCAATTGAGCGGATCGGAGGCCATATTCATGCTTGCCGATGCCGGTTCGCCCACGCTGGTCCGCGATACGGGCGATGCGAATTCGCTCTATGTCCTGATGCCGATGCGGGTCTAGGCCGGCTGCGCGTTCCGTCACCGGTATAATGGAGGGGTGTAGCAGCCCTGTGATCTTTCATGGCTGATGCTCTCGATCAGGACGGACAGCGCCCATCGCGCGTTGCGATCAGCCGGCTCAAGCTGGCGAATTTCCGCAATTACGAGACATTGTCGCTGAAGCTTGCGCCTTCCCACGTGGTTTTCACCGGAGAGAACGGCGCTGGCAAGACCAATCTTCTGGAAGCGATTTCGTTTCTCTCGCCCGGCCGCGGGCTGCGGCGGGCCACCTATACCGATGTGACGCGCGAAGGCGCCGCCGATGGTTTCGCCATTCACGCGACGATCGACAATCCGCAGGGCAGCGTCGAGATCGGCACCGGCCTTGCCGGCAACGCCGCGGGTGATACGGGACGCCGGGTTCGCGTCAATGGCGTTACCGTTGCGAGCGCCGATGAACTCCTCGACTATTCGCGCGTCCTCTGGCTCGTCCCGGCAATGGACGGGCTGTTCACCGGCGCGGCGGCAGACCGAAGGCGCTTCCTCGACCGCATGGTCCTCGCCATCGACCCGGCGCATGGCAGGCGCGTCCTCGACTACGACAAGGCGATGCGCAGCCGCAACCGCCTCCTCGCGGAAGATCGCGGCAATGACGCATGGCTGGATGCGATCGAAACGCCCATGGCAGAGCTCGGCATCGCCATCGCGGCCGCCCGCGCCGAGCTGATGCGCCTGATCAATGGCATGATCGAGCGGCTGCCGGACGATACGCCGTTTCCAAAGGCCGATTGTTTTCTCGACGGGGAGCTTGAGCAGCGCGTCGGCATTGAGGCCGCGACAGACATAGAGGAGACGTTTCGGCGGGCGCTCCATGAGGGACGAAGCCGCGATCGCGCCGCAGGACGCACCCTGACGGGCCCGCATCGCTCCGACCTGACCGTCCGCCACCGGCCGAAAGCCATGCCCGCCGCTCTCTGTTCGACCGGCGAGCAGAAGGCGCTGTTGATCGGCCTGGTGCTGTCGCATGGGCGACTGACGGGCGAACTTTCGGGAATGGCGCCGATCCTGCTGCTTGACGAGATCGCCGCGCATCTCGACGAAGGCCGCAGGGCCGCACTATTCAACATTATCGACGAGCTTGGCGGCCAGGCATTCATGACCGGTACCGATCAGGCCCTCTTCTCGAGCCTGTCGGATCGTGCGCAGTTCTTCACCGTGTCGCACGGCGCTGTCGAGGCTGCCCGAACATAGTCTTCGGCAAGCACAACCAGACAATAAGAGTGGATTAACGCCCGAAGCGGGTCTTTTGGTGCAAGTTTTACTTGCAACCCCGAAACATGAAGTAACTACTGTCCCAATCTGACGCATATTTAATGATGGGAGAGCATTCATTATGTGGAATCAGGTCTACAATCCTCTTGGCAGTTCTGTCTTATCCACGCTGGCGGCCGCGATTCCCGTGGTAATCCTGCTGGCGTTGATCGCGTCCAACAAGGTGAAGGTTCACATCGCCGCAATCATCGCGCTGATCGCCGCCAACCTGGTGGCAGTCTTCATCTTCACGATGCCGGCGGACCTGTCGCTGCGCGCATCGCTGCTCGGTGTCATCACCGGCTTCTTTCCGATCGGCTGGATCGTTCTCAACGTCATTTTCCTCTACCGGCTGACGGTGGAGAAAGGCGTGTTCGAGACGCTGCAGAACACGATCGGCGGCGTTACCCGCGACCGAAGATTGCAGATATTGCTGATTGCATTTTCGTTCGGCGCTTTTTTCGAGGGCGCCTCCGGCTTCGGAACCCCCGTTGCGGTCACGGCCGCCGTGCTGATCGGCCTCGGCTTTTCGCCGCTTGCCGCTTCCGGTCTCTCATTGATAGCCAATACGGCGCCCGTGGCCTATGGCGCACTCGGCACGCCGATCGCCGGACTATCGAGCGTGACCGGTATCGACCCGTTCCTTCTCGGCGCCATGGTGGGCCGGCAGCTGCCATTCTTCTCGCTCATCGTGCCGTTCTGGGTCATATGGGCCTTCGCCGGCTTCAAGGGGACAAAGGAAGTCTGGCCGGCGATCCTCGTCACCGGCGTATCCTTTGCGGTGCCGCAATTCCTCATCTCCAATTTCGTCAATCCATGGATCGTCGATATCGGAGCGTCGCTGATCTCGATGGCCTGCCTCATCGGTTTCCTGCGCATCTGGCAGCCGAAGGTCATCTGGACCTCCACGGCCCTGCGTGTCCGCGACGATTCCGCATCGCAGGTTCCACCCGTGGTACAGTCGAAGAAGCAGCCGACCCGCGCCGAAGTCTGGGCCTCGCTGACGCCATGGATCATCGTCTGCGCCGTGCTTCTCCTCTGGGGTACCGACTGGTTCAAGGGCCTGGTCAATCCCTGGGCGACATGGAACTTCCCCGTTCCCGGTCTTGACGGCCAGATCATGAAAGTGGCCCCCATCGCCCCGGCGCCAACGCCGGAAAAGGCGGTGTTCGCCTTTACATGGCTGTCCTATACGGGCTCCGGCATGCTGATCGCCGCGATCATCTCGGGCTTTCTCATGGGCTACACGCCGCTGGAGCTGATCCGAAGCTATGGCCGCACCTTGAAGCTCTGCGCCTATTCGCTGATCACCATATCGGCGATGCTGGCGATCGGCACGCTTACCCGCCTGTCGGGCATCGATGCCACTCTCGGCCTCGCCTTTGCCACCACCGGCGTCCTCTACCCCTTCTTCGGCACATTGCTTGGCTGGCTGGGCGTGGCGCTGACCGGTTCCGATACGGCGTCGAACGTGCTCTTCGGCAATCTGCAGAAGATCACCTCGGAACAGCTCGGCCTGTCGCCGATCCTGATGGGCGCGGCCAATTCCTCGGGTGGTGTCATGGGCAAGATGATCGACGCCCAGTCGATCGTCGTCGCCTCTACGGCAACGAACTGGTACGGGCATGAGGGCACGATCCTTCGCTTTGTCTTCAAGCACTCGATCGTCCTTGCCTGCCTTGTCGGCATCCTGGTCATGCTGCAGGCCTATGCCTTCCCGTGGATGATCGTCACGGCACCTTGATCGACCACGACAGAAAAGCGCAGCTTAACGGTTGCGCTTTTCTCCCTCCATGCTAGGATTACGCAACCAGGAGGTTGCGCAATGTCGGATCGTATTGAAAAGCAAGTCGAACTGAATGCTCCAATCGAAAAGGTATGGCAGGCGCTGACGGACCATGAGGCCTTCGGGGCCTGGTTCCGCGTGAAGCTGGATGCCCCTTTTGCCGCCGGGGAAACTTCGACTGGACACATCACCTATCCGGGCTACGAACACCTGAAATGGCAGGCGCATGTGGTGAAGGTCGAAAAACCGCACGCCTTTGCCTTCACCTGGCATCCCTATGCGGTGGATCCGGACCATGATTATTCCGCAGAACAGCCGACGCTCGTCGAATTCACGCTGAAGCCCCATCAGTCGGGAACCTTGCTGACGGTCGTGGAGTCAGGCTTCGATGGCGTTCCGGAAAAGCGCCGGGATGAGGCGATGCGGTCGAACGAGGGTGGTTGGGAAGAGCAGATGAAAAACATCAAGGCCTATGTCGACCGTTGATGGGGCGACCGGCCCTTCCACCCTGTTTGCCGCACTTGGCGATCCAACACGCCTTGACCTGATCGCCCGCCTCAGCGATGGCGGCTCGCTATCGATTACCGCCCTCTGCGCCAATATCGCGCTTACACGGCAAGCTGTCTCGAAGCATCTTAAAGTGCTCGAGGGGGCCGGCCTCGTCATTCACCAGAAAAAGGGACGGGAGAGCCATTATACGTTCCGCCCCGAGCGGCTTGAAGACGCACAAACCTATCTCGCACGCGTATCGCGGCAGTGGGATGATGCACTGGAGCGCCTGCGCAAGTTCGTTGAACAACCGCATTAAGCAAGTATTGCTTTTTCCGTGCGCTCAGGGGCGCATGGCCTGTTCTGCTAGCGCGAAGCGATGCGGGACGATGTCCCGCCCGGGAGGCGCGCCACGACGACGAGCTGGCGCACTTCGCCTCGCTTGAACGCGGCAAGGAAACGCTTGTAGTTCTTGAAAACAAGGCATCCATTGGAATCGCCGCGCGGTCCAAGCATGTAGGTATGGGCCAGCAAACCATCGCGGCCGAAGATCTTTCGCGGATCCACCGGATTGAGGCGGATGGCCTCGACACCGTGGAACAGGGCCTCGCGCATGGTCAGATTGTAGGTGTGCGGCGGCGTCGCGCCACGCATCTTCTTATGGACGTAGCGCGGATTGTCGAGCATCGGACCCAGACCGGAATGCGCTTCCAGGCGTTCGCCATTGGGCATGAATACCGTCTTGTCCTCGATGCTGTAGACCGCCGTGCGCCCGCTCGCCGTCGCCGGCGCCTCCGGTTCGCGATATCGTGGCGTGACGTCGGTAATGCCGGAGTCCGGCGCGGCATAGGCCAGTGCGGTCGCCGGGGCACCCGTAGCGCGCCGCGGCCGCGTGACGGGCAAGGGTACTGCCCCCATATCGGCGTCAGGCTCGGACAATACCAGCGCGAAGGGTCCATCCCCGAGTTCCACCTGCCGGGTCGGCTGGGACGGTTGCGATTGCGCCAGCGCCGCAGGACTCAATGTCGTGGCTGCGACCGAGGGATAATCCGCCGTGCTGCCTTCGAAACCCGTCGAGGCAAATGCAAGCTCCGTGCCTTGCTCGACCGAAGCATCGAGGATCGTCGCCACGATTGCTGCATTGGGCTCCGTGCGTGCCGTCTGGACGCCGGAGGCCCGCGCTGCGAAGCGGTCTGCGACCAGCGGCTGGCGCGGAGGCTTTGCCGTCTTGATCGTTATCACCTCTCCCGAGGCAGTGATGAGGGCATTCTGTGGCAGGGCGCTCGGCTGCCAGGCGCGATGTTCGACGGAAGGAAGCTGCCTTTGCGCGAAAAAAGCGGCTGACCGGGGCAAGGCCGCCAATTCCAGCGGCGCGACGCCCCTCGCCTGCGAATGTGCAGCCTTCGCCGCCATTGGCTCCACCAGGGCCGGCATGCCGGCAACCATGAAAAATCCCCATGCCGCGGCAATGGAACCGGCGGCGGCCGCTGCCCGAACGGGGAACCCATTGCGAGCCGGGCGGGGCTTCCTGGCCTTCCGATCGACTGTCAGCGTCGTCTTACTCATGATTGCACTCTTGCACGCGATACACCCTTTCCGATCGTGGCAAGCCAGAGGCGGGCCGCGGCGGACATTTATCCGGCAAGGATGAAGAAACTTGGTTACCAATGTGTTGAAGCGGCGGCAGGAACCTGCTGTTCCCTTGAACTTAAACACCAAAATTACTCAAAGCAGCGTTTCTTGCCAATCGACCCGGCTTTTCCTACATAGTGGTCACGAGGACGACCTCTACCCGCTTCCTTCAGACGCGGCGTTTTCAGACAATCCGGGACAGCCCGTTTACAAGAAGGAAGGTCGCATGGCCTGGATCACTCTTATTGCCGCTGGACTCTTCGAAATCGGCTGGGCCATCGGGCTCAAATATACCGAAGGCTTCTCCAAACTCGTGCCCAGCGTTCTGACGGCCGTCAGCATGGTCGTCAGCGTCGTTCTGCTGGGGCTCGCGCTGCGCGAGCTGCCCGTCGGCAGCGCTTATGCGGTGTGGACCGGCATCGGCACGGTGGGCACCGCGCTGCTCGGCATGTACATTTTCGGCGAACCTGCAACGGTGACGCGCCTCGTCTGCATCGGCTTGATCGTTGCCGGAATAGGCGGATTGAAATTTCTGTCATAGGCAGTGGCCGGGGGTTTCCCTCGACAGGCGCAAGTCCTAAACTCCTCGCATAGGGGCGTGCCCGTCGCCGACGGGACGCCCTCGGCGCCAGGCCCTGCGAAAGTCCGATCATGAGCGAACAAACACCACCGCTTTCCTCCGCCGAGATAGAGCGTTATGCGCGCCATATCATCCTTGGCGAGATCGGCGGACCCGGCCAGCAGAAGCTGAAACGCGCCCGTGTCCTCGTCATCGGCGCCGGCGGGCTCGGTGCTCCGGTCCTGCAATATCTCGCGGCTTCCGGTGTCGGGACGCTCGGTATCATCGATGATGATCGCGTGTCCCTGAGCAATCTGCAGCGTCAGATCATTCATTCGAGCGACCTCGTCGGTTCGCCGAAAGTCGAGAGCGCCGCGCGCGCCATCGCCGCGATCAATCCTCATGTCACCGTGGAAAGCCACGAACTCCGCTTGTCTGCCGACAATGCCGCCGATCTCGTGCGGCGCTACGACATCATCGTCGATGGTTCCGACAATTTCGATACGCGCTACCTGCTCGCCGATACGTGCCTGGCCGAAAGGCGCCCGCTGGTCTCGGCTGCCCTCGGCCGTTTCGACGGCTCCCTGACGACGCTCATGCCCTATGCCGATGGCGCAGACGGCGCGCCCAACCCAACCTATCGCGATCTTTTTCCGACCCCGCCGCCCGCCGGGCTCGTGCCTGCCTGTGCCGAAGCGGGTGTTCTCGGCGTATTGCCGGGGGTGATCGGCTCGCTGCAAGCTGCCGAAGTGGTCAAGCTCATCACCGGCATCGGCGAACCTCTCATCGGGCGGCTGCTGCTCTATGATGCCCTCACCTCCCGCTTCGAGACGATCCGCTACAAGGCGGGAAAGACCAATGCGGCAGCGTGATCATCCCACGTCTATTGACCGGGCATTGCAACCATGGCGCTAGAGCTTACCGCGGAACAACGCGCTATCGCCAACGGCGGCAGCGGCGAAGGCGCAGCGATGGCCATGCGCATCGTTGCCGCAACAGCAGAACTGATGGGCGCACCGTCGCTGATCCCGATCGCCTCGGCCCATATCGACGGCGCGCTGTACCACGGCGATTCCGGCACCTTGTTCGCGGAGCGGCTGGTCGATTGCGGCGCCCGCGTCAGCGTGCGGTCCACGCTCAATGTCGGCTCGCTCGATCTTGCCGCCTGCTCCGCCAATCGGCTGCCGCCGCATGAGCGGGAGATGGCGCGCCGGATGATGGATGCCTATCGCAAGCTTGGCTGCGAGCCGAGCTGGACCTGTGCGCCGTATCAGGCGGGGCACCGGCCGGCTGCCGGCACCGACGTTGCCTGGGGCGAGTCCAATGCCGTCGTCTTCTGCAACTCCGTACTGGGCGCGCGGACCAATCGCTATGGGGATTTTCTCGACATAGCCTGCGCCATAGCGGGCGTTGCGCCCTTTTATGGCTTGCACCGCCCCGAAAATCGCCGGGCGGAGATCATTTTCGACGTATCGGGATTGAATCCGGACTTTCTTGCCTCGGAAAGCGCCTGGCCGATACTCGGCAGCCTCTATGGCCGCGAGGTGGGCGCTGCTATCGGCGTCGTCGAAGGCATCGCCCGTCATCCCGGCGAGGATGCGCTGAAGGCTTTCGGCGCGGCATCGGCATCGGCCGGTGCGGTAGGCCTGTTTCATGTGGCGGGCGTGACACCCGAAGCTCCGACCGTCGCGGCAGCGCTGCAAGGCCAGGAACCGCGCATGCGGCTCGACGTCACCATGGAAATGGTCGCCGACTCGCGCACGCGGCTTTCCACCGCGCTCGGTGCCAATCGCATCGATGCGGTTGCCATCGGCAGTCCGCACCTTTCGATCGAAGAGTTCGAGCGGCTGGAGGTATTGGTCGCCGGACGCCGCCTGAAGGTCCCGCTCTATGCCTGCACCGGGCGGCATGCCCTGGCCGCGCTGGATCGTGACGGGCGCCGCGCTGCGCTGGAAAGATGCGGCGTCGTCATCGTCGCCGATACCTGCGTGGTGGTGACGCCCATCCTGCCGGACAAGAAAGACGCGGTTCTGATGACAAATTCGGGCAAATTCGCCCATTATGCCCCCGGAAACACCGGATATGGCGTCATTTACGGCTCCCTCGCCGAATGTGTCGCAAGCGCCATGGCAGGGGAGCCGGTCTTCGAGGCGGCGGCATGAACGGGAAAATCCTCGTTTCCGGCACTCCGGCCCGCGCGCCGGCCCTGGTTTTCACCGCTCCGATCAGCTTCTGGGGCGGAATCAACCCGAAAACGGCGATGGTTGCCGATGTCAGGCATCCGCAACATGGCCTCTCGATCAGCGGCAAGGTCTTGTTCCTGCCCGGCACGATCGGCTCGTCGTCGGCGGCGGCCATATTGCTTGAACTTGTCTCGATGGATATCGCCCCGGCGGCCCTCGTCCTGCATGAGCCGGACGCGATATTGCTCCTCGGGCTGATCGTGGCGCAGGAGATGGGGCATTCGACGCCCATCGCCATTCAGATGGACCGCAGCGGATATGCCGATCTTGCCGGCCGGATGATCACCATCGCCGCTGACGGGACGCTGTCGGCCGAATAGCGAGACCCATCAAGCCCTGTTCGGCAGGACCCGGTCCGGCGGGCGGTGGCCGTCGATGAAGGTGCGAATGTTGATGATGACCTTCTCGCCCATGTCGATGCGGCCTTCGAGCGTCGCCGATCCCATATGCGGCAGGATGACGACCTTCCCTTCCTTGGCGAGCTTGCGCAGCTTGGAGTTCACAGCGGGCTCGTGTTCGAACACATCGAGCGCAGCTCCGGAGAGCTTGCCGTTTTCCAATTGTTCGATCAGCGCCTGCTCATCGATGATCTGGCCGCGCGCAGTATTGACGATGAATGCGCTCGGCTGCATCAGCGCGATGCGGCGTGCCGACAGGAGATGAAAAGTGGCAGGCGTCGAAGGACAATTCACCGAAATGATGTCCATCCGCGCCAGCATCTGGTCGAGACTGTCCCAATAGGTGGCTTCCAGCTCTTCCTCGGTCTTCGGGCTTACGGGCTTGCGATTGTGGTAGTGGATCGACAGGCCGAATGCCTTGGCGCGGCGCGCGACCGCCGTGCCGATCCGCCCCATGCCGACAATGCCGAGCCTTTTGCCCCATATACGGCGGCCTAGCATCCATGTCGGGCCCCAGCCTTCCCATTTTCCGTCGTCGAGCAGGATGGAGGCGCCTTCCACAAGGCGGCGCGGTACCGCCAGCATCAGGGCCATCGTCATGTCCGCCGTATCTTCGGTGAGGACATTCGGCGTATTGGTTACCGTAATGCCGCGGGCCGCAGCCGCGCCGACATCGATATTGTCCGTTCCATTGCCGAAATTGGCGATCAGCTTAAGGTTGGGACCGGCTGCATTGATGATCTCCGCGTCGATGCGATCCGTCACGGCGGGCACGAGAACATTGGCATGGGCGACGGCCTCGACGAGTTCCGCCTTTGATAGCCGCCTGTCGTCGACATTGAGGCGCGCTTCGAAAAGCTCGCGCATGCGGGTCTCGATCGGGTCCGGCAATTTGCGGGTGATGACGACCAGAGGCTTTTTGTTAACCAATATTCCCCTCCCTTTCAGCGAGCCTATTGAGACCTCTTTAACCAAGTCGTTGCAAACTGCAATGCTGTTGCGCCGTCCGTTCAAATGTCTACCAAGGCGGCGCATCAAAGACAAAGAAAAACAGGATCGCCGTCAAATCGACCCATGGAGTCGTGGCCAGGACGGCGATGAAGGACTGACATTGTTGACTGCCAAGATACTCCGCCCGTTCCTCCTTGCCGCCGCAATAGCGACTGCACTCCTGCCCGCTTCGGCCATTGGCGTGCCAGGCGCCACCAGCGCGATGGCCGCGGGCCAGGTGGGACCGAGCGGCCTGCCCCTGCCCCGTTTCGTCAGCCTGAAGCCCGGGCGCGTCAATCTCCGGGTCGGTCCGGGACGGGACTACGCTGTGACCTGGCTATTCCTCAAGTCCGGCCTGCCCGTCGAGATCATCCAGGAATATGACAACTGGCGGCGCATACGCGATTCAGAGGGCACGGAGGGCTGGGTTTACCAATCCCTGCTCTCGGGCAAGCGCACCGCGCTGACCGCGCCCTGGCAGCGCGACAAGGACGGCTTCATGCTGAACGTCTACCGAAACGCGGATGACAAGGCGCCCGTCGTCGCCAAGGTCCAGCCCGGCGTGCTCGGCACCCTCAAGACCTGCGATGGCGATTTCTGCCGCGTGGTCTTCAGCGGCACGAGCGGCTGGATGCGCCAGACGGATATCTGGGGCGCCTATCCCGGCGAAAAATTCGAAGACTGAGATATTGGCCGCAGCCGACGCGAAAGATCAGCTGCGCTTCTTGCGCAGGCGGATCACGATATCGACGTTCACGATCTCCATTCCCTCGGGCACCGGCGGCAGATTGCCAACCATGGCAGCGCCATCGGGAATGTCGATCACTTCATTTTCGCCTTCGACGAAGAAGTGATGATGATCGGAGACATTGGTGTCGAAATAGGTCTTCGCACCCTCGACCGCCAGAATGCGCAGCATCCCGGCCTGGGTGAACTGGTGCAGCGTGTTGTAGACGGTCGCCAGGGAAACCGGGACGTCGGCGCCCAGCGCTTCCTCGTGCAGCTCTTCAGCCGAAAGATGCCTGTCGCCTTTTGAAAAGATCAGATTGGCAAGTGCGATACGCTGGCGGGTCGGCCGCAGCCCGGCAAAGCGCAGGCGCTCCTCCAGCGGCACATCCTCATCGATTTGGTACGATATATGCATGGCGCTCATGCCACTCCGTTAACCAGTTTCTCAAGTCCAGCGTCGATTTCACCCACTCAAACTTATCATTCATATATGCGGTCTTGCGGAATCGATCAATAGGCTGCAATTACGGGGCCGGTCCGGGCAAAAGGGCGGTCCGAGGGTGCAATTCGCCCATGGGAACGTGCAGGTCTCCCATGCAAAGCAAGGGTTCCATTTGCCCCCGCTTTGCTCTAGGAAGCGTTTTCAGGCGGAAACACTCTGTGATAGGGTCTCGCGCCTGGGCTCCGGCACCATGTGCGGGATTGAAGTTACCGATGGGAGAAAGAATGCCAGAACAGAAATCAAGCTACGGGTATGATGAGCTCCTGGCCTGTGCTCGGGGAGAAATGTTCGGCCAAGGCAATGCCCAGCTGCCTGCGCCACCCATGCTGATGTTCGATCGCATCACCGAAATATCCGAAACCGGCGGCGAGAATGGCAAGGGCTATATCCGCGCCGAATTCGATATCAAACCGGACCTCTGGTTCTTCCCCTGCCACTTCATCGGCGACCCGGTCATGCCGGGCTGCCTGGGGCTCGACGCCATGTGGCAGCTTACCGGCTTCTATCTCGGCTGGCTCGGCGAGCCCGGCAAGGGCCGCGCCCTTTCCACCGGCGAGGTCAAGTTCACCGGAATGGTGACGCCGAAGACGAAACTCGTTGAATATGGCATCGACTTCAAGCGCGTCATGCGCGGTCGGCTGGTGCTTGGCATCGCCGACGGCTGGTTAAAGGCCGACGGAGAAACTATCTATAAGGCAACCGACCTGCGTGTCGGCTTGTTCAAGGAAAGCGCCGCCTGAGTTTCGGGCGCCTTCAGGGAGATCGCAATGCGGCGAGTGGTTGTGACGGGCATGGGCATCGTGTCCTCTATCGGCAATAATGTGCAGGAAGTCTTGCAATCTCTGCGCGAGGCTAAATCCGGCGTCGTTTTCGCTGAAGAATATGCGGCTCTCGGGTTTCGCAGCCAGGTAAAAGGCGCGCCCACGCTCGATCCTTCGACCGTTGTCGATCGCCGCGCCATGCGTTTCCATGGCGGCGGCACCGCATGGAACCATGTGGCGATGGAACAGGCCATAGCCGATGCCGGGCTCGGGGAAGAACTCATTTCGAACGAGCGCACCGGCATCATCATGGGATCGGGCGGATCGTCCACCCGCACCATCGTCGAAGCCTCGGAAAAGACCAAGGAATCCGGCTCCAGCAAGAAGGTCGGGCCCTTTGCCGTGCCGAAGGCCATGTCCTCCACGGCTTCAGCAACGCTCGCGACCTGGTTCAAGATCAAGGGCGTCAACTATTCCATATCGTCCGCCTGCGCCACGTCGAACCATTGCGTCGGCAATGCCTATGAGATGATCCAGTATGGCAAGCAGGACCTGATGTTCGCGGGCGGCTGCGAGGATCTCGACTGGACCCTCTCCGTACTCTTCGACGGAATGGGCGCCATGTCCTCCAAATTCAACGATCGCCCGGCCGTCGCGTCGCGCGCCTATGACAAGAACCGCGATGGCTTCGTCATTTCCGGCGGCGCCGGCGTCCTCGTTCTCGAGGAACTGGAACACGCCAAGGCGCGCGGGGCCAGGATTTATGGCGAGGTGGTCGGCTACGGCGTTACCTCCGACGGCGCGGACATGGTTGCTCCGAGCGGCGAAGGCGCGGCCCGCTGCATGCGGATGGCGCTCGCCAATGTCGCCGGCAAGGTGGACTATATCAACCCGCACGCCACTTCGACGCCGGTCGGCGATCTGAAGGAGATAGAGGCTATCCGTGAAGTCTTCGGCACCGGCGACGCCTGCCCGCCTATCTCGGCGACGAAGTCGCTGACCGGTCATTCGCAGGGCGCGACCGGAGTGCATGAATCGATCTATTCCCTGCTGATGCTCAATAATGATTTCATCGCGGAAAGCGCGAATATCGAAGAGCTCGATCCGGCATTCGAGGATATGCCAATCGTGCGCAAGCGGATCGACAACGTCAAATTGAATACCGTCCTGACCAATTCTTTCGGTTTCGGCGGCACGAATGCTTCGCTGGTTTTTCAGCGTTACGAGGGTTGAGGGGAAAACATGGGTGAATTGATGAAGGGCAAGCGCGGTCTCATCATGGGGGTCGCGAACAGCCATTCGATTGCCTGGGGTATCGCCAAGGAACTGGCTGCCAATGGCGCCGAACTTGCGTTCACCTATCAGGGCGAGGCCTTTGGCAAGCGCGTTGCCCCGCTCGCGGCGCAACTCGGCTCGAAGCTGCTGCTGCCTTGCGATGTCGAGGACATATCGACCGTGGATGCGGTGTTCGATACGCTGGAGAAGGAGTGGGGATCGATCGATTTCGTCGTCCACGCCATTGGTTTCTCGGACAAGTCGCAGCTCAAGGGCCGCTACGCCGATGTCACCACGCGTGACAATTTCAGCCGCACGATGGTGATTTCCGCCTTTTCCTTCACCGAAGTATCGCAGCGCGCATACAGGCTGATGAAGAATGGCGGCTCGATCCTGACGCTGACCTATGGCGGATCGACGCGCGTAATGCCCAATTACAACGTCATGGGCGTGGCGAAAGCCGCACTGGAGGCCATGGTGCGTTATCTTGCGGCCGATTACGGCCCCGAGAAAATCCGCGTCAACGCGATTTCAGCTGGTCCCGTCCGCACCCTGGCCGGTGCC
The DNA here is from genome assembly GCF_023554255.2 of Phyllobacterium sp. 21LDTY02-6. Taxonomy (GTDB): domain Bacteria; phylum Pseudomonadota; class Alphaproteobacteria; order Rhizobiales; family Rhizobiaceae; genus Phyllobacterium. The sequence continues at coordinate 63,584 of NZ_JAMJWD020000002.1, forward strand.
GGTATCGGCGATGCCCGCGCCATCTTCTCCTACCAGAAGCGCAATGCACCGCTTCGCCGCACCGTCGATATCGAGGATGTCGGCCGCTCGGCGCTCTATCTGCTTTCCGACCTGTCGAACGGCGTGACCGGAGAGATTCACTACGTCGATTCCGGCTACAATATCGTATCGATGCCGACCCTCGAGGAGCTCAAAAGCTCCGACGACGGCAAGGAATAAGGGCAGAACCCGGCCGAAAAGAAGCTCGGCGATGCGTTATTTCCGGGCTTCCATCACCTTGTAACCCGAATTGTCTTCAAGCGATTGCACAGACCTGAACTGGGCTTTCAGCCCGGTTTCATAGGGCATCTGCCGATTGGCGACCAGCAATAGCCGCCCACCGGGCTTCAGCCGCTTCGCCGCCGCCGCGATGAAGGCCTGGCCAAGCGATGGATCGGCGCCACGGCCGGCATGGAATGGCGGGTTCATGACGATCGTATCGAAGGTTTCCGTTATCGGCTCGCCGATGACGTCATGCCAGTGGTAGTTGACGGGAACGCCTGCCGTTCCGACATTCCTCTTTGCCGCTTCGAGCGCTTCGAAATCCGCCTCGTAGAGCGACAGCGATTTCAGCTTGCCCGCTTCGTTCAGGACCTCGGAGCCGAGATAGCCCCAGGCCGCGCCGAAATCCGCGACATGGCCGGCAATGCGACCGGCAAAGTGCCTGACCAGCATGGCTGAGCCCTTGTCGATGGCAGAATGCGAGAACATGCCGGGTGCAGTGACGAAGCGCCCATCCAGCAGCCCTTCCTTGAGCGCCAGCGCATCGAGCGCGGCCGGATCGACCGCTTCGGGGCGGCGGAACCAGAAGACCACCGCATGGTTCTTCGACAGGCTGTCCCCTATCGGCGCAATCGCCTTCGCCGTCTTGCGCAGGCTCTCGATGCCGAGCTTCTTGTGACCGCAGATGACGATCATGCCGCCGGGTTTCACCTGCCGCAATGCCTCGGCAAGCCAGTCCTCGTTCCGGCCCCGGTGCTTCCCGATCAGCAGCAGCGCGCCATCGAACAGCTTGCCCGGTGCCGGTCGCGGCTCAACGGCAAGCCCGGCCGCCCTAAGGGCGAGATAGTCCGGCCGGAAAGGCTGGACGCAGGTCAGGTGGCCGATCCAGTCTGCATCGATGGAAGCGCTCGCCGCAGCGCCCAGAAACAGCCATTGCTCGCTGCTGGCGGGGGCAAGCAGATTGCCTTCGCGGAAGGGTAGAAACAATGTCTGCAACGCGCCAGCGGTCATTCTCGGGCCAATCCATCATAGAAGCTGTTTCCGGTCTTGCCGGACGTTCCAACGGAAAAAGCGCGCCATGGGGCGCGCTCTTTCTTGTCATTGAGCCAGGGAATTATTCGGCGTCTTCTTCGACGGCCTTCTTTTCCTGGACGATTTCCTTGCCGGTCTCCTGGTCCACGACCTTCATGGACAGGCGGACCTTGCCGCGTTCGTCGAAGCCCATCAGCTTGACCCAGACCTTCTGGCCTTCCTTGACCACGTCCGACGTCTTGGCGACGCGCTCGGATGCGAGCTGGGAAATATGGACCAGACCGTCGCGCGGGCCGAAGAAATTGACGAAAGCGCCGAAATCGGCGGTCTTGACGACCGTTCCTTCGTAGATTTCACCAACTTCGGGTTCTGCCACGATCGAATGGATCCACTTGCGGGCCGCTTCGATTTCCTTGGCCGACGACGACGCGATCTTGACCGTACCGTCATCCTCGATGTTGATCTTCGCGCCCGTCTTCTCGACGATCTCGCGGATGACCTTGCCGCCGGAACCGATGACGTCACGGATCTTGTCGGTCGGGATGTTCATGACCTCGATGCGCGGAGCGAATTCGCCGAGTTCCGAACGGCCCTCGGTGATCGCCTTGGACATCTCGCCGAGAATATGAACGCGTCCGTCCTTGGCCTGCGCCAGGGCGACCTTCATGATCTCTTCGGTGATACCGTCGATCTTGATGTCCATCTGCAGTGCGGTGATGCCGCTATCGGTACCGGCAACCTTGAAGTCCATGTCGCCGAGATGATCCTCATCGCCGAGAATATCGGACAATACGGCAAACTTCTCGCCTTCGAGGATGAGGCCCATGGCAATGCCGGCAACCGGGCGGAGCAGCGGAACGCCGGCATCCATCAGTGCCAGCGAGGTGCCGCAGACAGTCGCCATCGACGACGAACCGTTCGACTCGGTAATATCGGAAACGGCACGCAACGTGTAGGGGAACTGTTCCTTGGCCGGCAGGACCGGATGGATGGCGCGCCATGCGAGCTTGCCATGACCGATCTCACGACGTCCCGGCGAACCCATGCGACCCGTTTCACCGACCGAGAAGGGCGGGAAATTGTAGTGGAGCATGAAGGTTTCTTTGTACATGCCGGTCAGCGAGTCGACATATTGCTCGTCTTCGCCGGTTCCGAGCGTGGCAACCACGATCGCCTGCGTCTCGCCGCGCGTGAACAGGGCCGAACCGTGCGTGCGGGGCAGAAGGCCAACTTCCGAAACGATCGGACGAACGGTCTTCAGATCGCGGCCATCGATGCGGGAGCCGGTGTCGAGAATGTTCCAGCGAACGATCTTCGCCTGAACCGACTTGAATACGGTCGCAATCTGCTCCTGCGAATATTCGGGTTCCTCGACGCCCTCGGGGAAGAAATGCGCCTTGACCTTGGCCTTGGCAGCGTCGACCGCAGCGTAGCGCTTCTGCTTGTCGATGATCTTGTAGGCTTCGCGCAGATCGGCTTCGACGACCTTGAGCACCGCGGTTTCCACTGCGGAAAGATCCTCGGCAGCGAATTCGCGCGGCTCCTTGGCGGCGACTTCGGCGAGCTTGATGATCGCATCGATGACGGGCTGGAAGCTCTTGTGGCCGAACATCACGGCGCCGAGCATCACGTCTTCGGCCAGTTCCTTGGCTTCCGACTCGACCATCAGGACCGCGTCGCCCGTACCGGCAACAACGAGGTCGAGGCTCGATTCCACCATCTCGTCGACGGTCGGATTGAGCTTGTACTCGCCGCCGATATAGCCGACGCGCGCGCCGCCGATGGGGCCCATGAAGGGCACGCCCGACAGCGTGAGAGCAGCAGAAGCACCGATCATCGAGACGATGTCGGGATTGTTTTCGAGGTCGTGCTGGATGACGGTCAGGACGACCTGCGTGTCGTTCTTGTAGCCGTCGGCGAAAAGCGGACGGATCGGACGGTCGATCAGGCGCGAAACAAGCGTCTCGTTTTCGCTCGGGCGACCTTCACGCTTGAAGTAACCACCCGGGATCTTGCCGGCGGCATAGGTCTTTTCCTGGTAGTTGACGGTCAGCGGGAAGAAATCCTGGCCGGGCTTCGGCTCCTTGGCGGAGACCACGGTGGCGAGAACGACAGTCTCGCCATAGGTGGCGAGAACCGCGCCGTCAGCCTGACGGGCGATCTTGCCTGTCTCGAGAATGAGCGGACGACCGCCCCATTCGATTTCAACTTTGTGTTGATTAAACATATCTTGTCCTTGAGTGAAGAAAGCGGGCCGCCCCTTGGCGGGCGCATTCCTTCCGTTTCGTTCAGACCAATCACGGGCAAGACAACGCGCAACTCCCGTTCACGAGTTGCCTGCAATCCTGCCCCATGACCTGTCTCATGGTTTATACTACCGCCGAGGCGATAGGGAAACCGGCGGCAACGCAGAAGCGCTACCGCCGGTCAAATGCGTTAGCGGCGCAGGCCGAGCTTTCCGATCAAGGTCTGGTAGCGGCCTTCGTCAATCTTCTTGAGATAATCAAGAAGACTGCGGCGCGTTGAAACCAGCTTGAGCAGGCCACGGCGGGAATGGTTATCCTTCTTGTGGTCCTTGAAGTGCTCGGTCAGGTTGACGATACGTTCCGTCAGAACTGCCACCTGGACTTCCGGAGAACCGGTATCGCCTGGCTTGGTTGCATATTCGGTGATGATCGCCTGCTTGCGTTCAGCGGTAACCGACATCGTATATCCTTTCTAGAGAAGAGGAAAAGGGGATGCCCACGGCCGGGATGTCGTCCAGCGGGGGCCGGTTTAGGCAGCAAACCAATTGCCGCTGGGCCGCATATAGTCGAAAACGCCGCAAATTACCAGCCGCAAATGTTTCTGCGGCCGACAGCGCCTCAGCGGTCACGATCTTCGCCCTCGCCCGCGTCAGGCGGTAAACACCCGCTTGGGGTTGAACTGGCCGTTTTCGATAAAGCCGATCGCCAGGAGCTTGCCGCGAATGGTGATACAGGCCTCGTCCGCCTCCACAGGGGCATCGCGGCCGCGCAGGATGATGGGATTGCCCATGCGTATCCTGTGCGCCTGATCCTCGGAGACGGCCAGCTGCGGCAGGTCTTCCAGAGCGGCGACCGTATCGATCAGGAACTCGTCCATGACGGAAAAGCGTTCCGCAATGGCGGCATAGGAATTGTCGGCATCCTCTGCCGGGGCGGCCGGATGAGCGGCCTCCAGCTCCTCCAGCGTTACGAGGTCCGCTTCACCGAAAGGCGCCACTTCGACACGGCGCAGGTCGGTCACGTGGCCGTAGCAGCCGAGGTCGCGGCCCAGGTCGCGGGCGAGAGACCGGACATAGGTGCCCTTGCCGCACTCGACTTCAAAGACGGCACTGTTCGCGTCCGGCAATTCCAGAAGGTCGAGCCGGTCGATCTCGACCTCGCGCGCCGGTATCTCGATTTCCTCGCCGCCCCGCGCCAGGTCATAGGCGCGCTCGCCGGCAATCTTGATCGCCGAGAACTTCGGCGGTGTCTGCATGATCACGCCGGTATATTTCGGGAGCAGCGCCTTGATCGCGGTTTCGTCCGGGCGCTGGTCCGAGGTGAGCGTAACCTCGCCCTCGAGATCGTCCGTGGTGCGCTCGGCGCCCCAGGCGACGGTGAACCGGTATATTTTGGCGCCGTCCATGACATAGGGTACGGTTTTTGTCGCCTCGCCAAGCGCAATGGGCAACATGCCCGACGCCAGCGGATCAAGCGTCCCCGCGTGGCCGGCCTTTTCTGCCTTGAACAGCCATTTTATCTTCGAAACGGCGTCGGTCGAGCCCATGCCCTTCGGCTTGTCGAACACCAGCCAGCCCGAAACCGGACGGCCCTTCTTCTTGCGCTGACGTGTCATCTGCCCGTTGCCGCCTCAATTATCGCCATGGCCCGGTACGTCGCCCGGATTGGGAGCGCCGCCATCATCATCGTCCTGATCATCCTCGAGATCGCGCGTGACTTCCGGCTTGCGCAGCAAGGCATCGATCTTGGCGTAATTGTCGAAGCTGGTATCGATGCGGAAGCGGAATTCCGGCATGTATTTCATCTGCCGCAGATGGGTTGCCGCCCTGCCGCGGATGAATTTCGCATGCTTGTTCAACGCTTCGATAACCGCGTCGGAATTGGCCGCGCCGATGGGCGAGACGAAGCAGGTTGCGATCTTCAGGTCCGGCGACATGCGCACTTCCGAAATGGCGACAACGGCGTTGTCGAGCGTCGCGTCACGCACGTCGCCGCGCTGCAGCACCTGCGAAACGGCGTGACGAACCTGCTCGCTCACGCGCAGCTGGCGTTGTGAGGGACCAGATCCTGTTGAAAAGCGGGCCATGATTATATTCCATGCAGACGAGGACCGCCGGTGAGCCCGGCGATCCTCGTATTTTCTATGCGAACGCTATGATTACAGCGTACGGGTTACATGTTCGACGCGGAAGGCCTCGATCACATCGCCTGCGCGAATGTCATCATAGTTCTCGAACGCCATGCCGCATTCCTGGCCAGCCGGCACTTCGGACACTTCATCCTTGAAGCGCTTGAGCGTCTTGAGCTTGCCCTCGTGAATGACGACATTGTCGCGGATGAGGCGCACGCCGGCGCCACGTTCGACCTTGCCTTCGGTAACACGGCAACCGGCGACCTTGCCCACCTTGGTGATGTTGAACACCTCCAGGATTTCGGCATTGCCGAGGAAGGTTTCGCGCCGTTCCGGCGAAAGAAGTCCCGACATGGCCGCCTTAACGTCATCCACCAGATCGTAGATGATGTTGTAATAGCGGATTTCGATACCGGCCCGCTCGGCTGCATCACGCGCCTGCTTGTTGGCACGCACGTTGAAGCCGATGATGGCGGCATTGGAGGCCTCCGCCAGCGCGATGTCGCTCTCGGTGATTCCGCCGGCGCCCGAATGGATGATCCGCGCACGAACCTCGTCGGTGCCAAGCTTGTCGAGCGAACCGGCGATGGCTTCGATCGAACCCTGCACGTCGCCCTTGATGAGCAGCGGGAATTCTTTCTGCCCGGTGACCTGCAGCTGGGACATCATCTGTTCCAGCGAACCGCGTGAACCGGCCTGGCGGGCCACGACCTTTTCACGGGCGAGACGGGTGCGATATTCGGAAATCTCGCGCGCCTTTGCCTCATTCTCCACAACGGCGAAACGGTCGCCTGCCTGGGGCGGCCCCTGCAGGCCGAGCACCTCGACCGGCGTTGCCGGCGCAGCTTCCTTCATGTTCTCGCCGCGGTCATTGACCAGGGCGCGGACACGGCCCCATTCGCTGCCGGCAACGATGATATCGCCAGGATGAAGCGTACCCTTCTGCACGAGAACGGTCGCGACGGAACCCCGCCCGCGCTCGAGCTTGGCTTCGACGACCACGCCTTCCGCCGTGCGGCTCGGGTCTGCCTTGAGATCGAGAATTTCCGCCTGAAGCAGGATGGCTTCCAGAAGCTTGTCCAGACCGGCTCCGGTCTTGGCGGAAACTTCCACGTCCAGCGTCTCGCCGCCCATGGATTCCACGAAGACTTCGTGCTGCAGCAGGCCGTTGCGGACCTTTTGCGGATCAGCGGAAGGCTTGTCGACCTTGTTGATGGCAACGATGATCGGCACGCCGGCAGCCTTGGCATGATTGATCGATTCGATGGTCTGCGGCATGACGCTGTCATCCGCCGCAACCACGAGGATCGCAATATCCGTCGCCTGTGCGCCGCGTGCACGCATCGCGGTAAAGGCGGCGTGGCCCGGCGTGTCGATGAAGGTGATCTTCTGACCATTCTGCTCGACCTGATAGGCGCCGATATGCTGCGTGATGCCGCCGGCTTCGCCCGAAACGACGTTCGCCTTGCGGATGGCGTCGAGCAGCGAGGTCTTGCCGTGATCGACGTGACCCATGATCGTGACGACGGGAGGCCGCGAAACAAAAGCTTCCGCATCGTCCTCGACATTGAAGATGCCTTCCTCGACATCCGACTCGGCGACGCGGCGAACCGTATGGCCGAATTCCTCGGCGATCAGCTGTGCCGTATCGGCGTCGATCAGATCGCCCGGCTTCATCATCTGACCTTCCTTCATGAGGAACTTGATGACGTCGACCGAACGCTCAGCCATACGCTGGGCCAGTTCCTGGATCGTGATCGTTTCAGGCAGGATAACCTCACGGGCGATCTTCTCGCGCGTTTCCTGCTGCATGCCGCGCTTGAACTTCTCCTGGCGACGACGCATTGCGGACAGGGAGCGGCTGCGCCCTTCCTCGTTGAGCGCCGAACCGAGCGTGAGCTTGCCACGGCGACGTTCGTCCTCGCCCTTGACGACCTTCGGTGCACGCACTTCGGGCTTGGCTGCAACGCCAGGACCGCTGCGGCGTGCGCCGCTCGGCCCGCGCCGGCTCTCATCCTCTTCGGCGGCGTTCGGCCGGCGCTGGACAGGCTTGGCGCTGGCGTCCTCGACCTTGGCATCAGGCTGGCGCTTGCGGGATTCTTCCTCGGCGCGCTTCTTTGCCTCGGCTTCGCGGCGCAGACGTTCTTCTTCCTCGGCCTGGCGGCGTGCGGATTCCTCACGCTCCTTCGCCCGCAAGGCCTCTTCCTCGGCGCGGCGGCTCGCTTCGATGGCGGCCTTGGCCCGATCTTCGAGGTCGCGTGCCTTGGAACCTTCGAGCGCCTTGCGGCGCGCTTCGATCTCGGCAGCCGAAAGCGTGTTCAAGACCATGCCCGAGCGCTCATTGGAGCGCTGGCCGGATGGCCGGTAGGGCTGCTGCGCGGGACGCTGCGGCGGCTGGCCACGCGATGGCGCTGCCGGGGCACGCGTTGCCGGTTGCGAGGGCTGCGCGGGTTGCGCGGCCTGGGCCGGCTGGCTCGGCGCAGCAGGTGCCGCCGGGCGCGGCGCCGGGGTCGCGGCAGCCGTCTGCGGCGCTGCGGGCTGCACTGTCGGCGCCGGCGCAGGTGCTGGAGCGGGCGCTGGTGCGGCGGCAGCGGCGGGTGCAGGCTCCGGCTTCTGGTCCGGTATATTGAACTTGCGCTTCTTCGTTTCCACGACAACAGACTTCGTGCGGCCGTGACTGAAATTCTGCCGCACTGTGCTCTGTTCTACACCGGGCCGCTTCAAGGTCAGGGTTTTCTTATTGACGCCAAGCGTCTTGTCGTCGGTCGATTTTGTATCGCTCATTCCGTTTCCGTTTCCTTCGCGACAGTCGCCGCCTTAGCGTCAGCCTTGCTGTCAAGACCATCGCGAAAATGCTGTAGCAGCCAGGCTCGCTTCGTGAACCCGGCAGCTGCCGTTCCCTTGAGCACGGCAGCATGTATCACATTTACCCCGCCCAATGCCAAATCCATTTCATTGCTTTCGAACAATGAAAGAGCGGGTATTTCCGGCCCGCCCGCATAAACAACCGAACGGCGGGCCTGGTCAAGCTTGCGGACGCCATCTTCGGCGGCCTCGGACGCATGAAGCACCAATCCGGCTGTGCCATTGCGTATGGCGGCATCCACTTTTGCGGCCCCTGTTATCACAACACCGGCCTTGCGCGCCAACCCAAAACTGCCCAAAGCCGATTTTACCAGCATTCGGTCGACAATCTGGCCGAAATCATCCGGCACGATCACATTGGTTTTCAGGGCGCGCGGAAACAGCTTCCGCTTTACCGCCTCATCAATATAGCGCCGTTGCGCCTTAATCCAACACCCCCTGCCGGGAAGATTGTGCTTAAGGTCCGGTACAACCACACCATCGGGCCCGGCGACGAAGCGGATCATGTCCTCGGCAGAACCCGCCTCGCGCGTAACGATGCACGTCCTGTCGTTCATGTTCTCAACCACGCCCGGGCCGCCTCGGATCAGACGGCGGCCTCTTCGTCGGCCACCTCGGCTTCAGCGTCGGCCTCGGTCGCCAGATCGTCTTCCGTGATCCAGCCGGCCTTCAGGCGAGCCGCCAGAACCATCTGCTCCGCATCGGCCCTGCTGACTTCGAACGCCGACAGGATACCCGCATGGGCGATGGTTTCACCATCCTTGCGCTCGCGCCAGCCGGTCAACTCGTCGACCGCGTAGCCAGCGAAATCCTCGACGGTCTTCACGCCATCTTCGCCGACCGCGACAAGGATCGCATTGGTCATGCCGGGCAGATCGCGAAGTTCGTCCGAAACGCCGAGCTCCTTGCGGCGGGCATCACGCTCTTCTTCGATGCGTCCGAGATATTCCTGGGCGCGCTGCTGGATTTCCGCAGCCGTCTCTTCGTCGAAACCATCGATCGAGGAAATGTCGTCGCTGTCGACATAGGCGATTTCCTCGACGCTGGCGAAGCCTTCGGAAGCGAGGACCTGGCCGACCATCTCGTCGACGTCCAGCGCATCCATGAAGAGATTGGACCGCTCGACGAATTCCTTCTGGCGGCGTTCCGATTCTTCCTGCTCGGTCAGGATATCGATATCCCAGCCCGTGAGCTGCGATGCGAGCCGGACGTTCTGGCCACGGCGACCGATCGCAAGAGATAGTTGGTCATCCGGGACCACAACTTCAATACGCTCGGCATCTTCATCGAGCACGACCTTGGAAACTTCCGCAGGCTGGAGCGCATTGACGATGAACGAAGCCGGCTCCGGCGACCACGGGATGATGTCGATCTTCTCGCCCTGCAATTCGCCGACCACCGCCTGGACGCGGGAGCCGCGCATACCGACGCAGGCGCCGACCGGATCGATCGAGGAATCCCTCGAAATCACGGCGATCTTGGCGCGGGAACCGGGGTCGCGGGCGACGGACTTGATCTCGATGATCCCGTCATAGATTTCCGGCACTTCCATGGTGAAGAGCTTCGCCATGAACTGCGGATGGGTGCGGCTGAGGAATATCTGCGGCCCGCGCTGCTCGCGGCGCACGTCATAGACATAGGCGCGCACGCGGTCACCATAGCGGAACGTCTCGCGCGGGATCAACTCGTCGCGGCGGATGATGGCTTCGCCGCGGCCGAGATCGACGATGACATTGCCGTATTCGACGCGCTTGACGCTGCCATTGACGATCTCGCCAACGCGATCCTTGTATTCATCATACTGCCGGTCGCGCTCGGCCTCGCGCACCTTCTGCACGATGACCTGCTTGGCCGACTGCGCGGCGATGCGGCCGAAATCCATGGGTGGAAGCTGGTCGGCGAGGAAGTCGCCCGGGCGTGCATCGGGGTTGCGGTCGCGGGCCGCATCCATGCCGATCTGCGTAACCGGATCCTCGACGTCTTCGACCACTTCGAGGAGCCGCTGCAGCTTGATCTCGCCGGTCTTGGCGTTGATGTCGGCGCGGATATTGGTCTCCTGGCCGTAGCGCGAGCGTGCCGCCTTCTGGATGGCGTCGGCCATTGCTGCGATAACGATCTCGCGGTCGATGGATTTTTCCCGGGCCACCGCATCGGCGATCTGCAGAAGTTCTAGCCTGTTTGCACTGACTGCCATGTTCTTCTCCTTGAGTTCATCGCCACGCTCCTCGGCGGGCGTTGAAATAATCTAATTCTGGTCCGTATCTTGCTGATCGGCGTCTTCCTCGCTGGGAATACGGCCTTCACGCAAATCCTTGTCGCGGCGCAGCGCATCACGAATGAGATCGTCCGTGAGAATGAGGCGCGCGTCGGAAATCATTTCGAATGGAATGGCCACGGCAGGCTGATCGCCATAGGTCGCCTGGTCCGCCTCCACAGTCACCGTATCGGCGGAAATCGCGGCAATGCGGCCGCGGAATTTCTTGCGCCCTTCGAGCATGGCCGAGGTGTCGACCTTGACGATATGCCCGGTCCAGTTGGAAAAATCGGACTTTCGCACCAATGGCCGGTCGATACCGGGCGACGAAACTTCCAGATGGTAATTCCTGTCGATCGGATCTTCGACGTCCAGCACCGGCGACAGGGTACGGCTGACGAGTTCGCAATCCTCGACGGTCATCGTGCCGTCGTTGCGCTCCGCCATGATCTGCAATGTCAGACCATTGAGGCCGGTCAGGCGCACGCGAACGAGCCTGAAACCGATCGACTCCAATACTGGCTCCACAATGCCGGCAATACGGGCATCGACGCCCGTCTCGGTGATTATGCGCTCATCCGTGCCTTCCGGCAGTGTCGGTGATTGTTCGTTATTGACGCTTGTCGTCACGCAGATTTTCCCTGTTTTGGCCTTAAGAAACAAAAAAGAGCGGGACCTGTGTGGACCCACCCCTGTTCGAACCGACCAAGAATATGAGCCTTATATACCGAAATCATGCGCGTGTTTCAAGCGGCGATTTCCTGCGATGGACAGCAGCGTCGCTCGTGGCGCATGGCTGCCCTGCGTCCCCGGCACTTATCAAAGGCCGGGCCGCTACCTATGTTTGCTGCAACGCAACAACCTCAAAGAGGATGCAATGAAGCCCGCATACACACCCAAGGCCATTTCCCGCATGCTGAGCGTATTCGGCAGCGCCGTGGCTGCCGCTTCCGCCACGCGCACGGGCTATCAACCCGCGCCGTCGGACCTGCGTGCGCTCGGGATCGATCCGGTACAGTTCCGCACCATCACACGCCTTTAAGTCTGCCGAACCGACCGCTCAGTCCTCGTTGGCTGCCAGGGCGGCGAGCACCTTGCCCTTGCCGCGAGCCCGCATGATCAGCGGCACGACGACGGCGCAGACCGCGAGAACCAGCAGGGCGACAGCGATCGGCGAGCCGACCAGAACCGTGAAATCGCCCTGGCTGATCTGGATGGCGCGCCGGAGCTGCGTCTCCGCCATCGGCCCAAGGATCAATCCGACGACCACGGGAGCGATGGGGTAGCCGAACTGGCGCAGGAAGTAGCCGAACAGCCCGAACAGGATCAGCATGGCAAGCTCGAACGAGAATGCCAGCCAGCCCAGCTGGAATATTGCCGAATTGGCGCCGATCGTCCCCAGCGTCGCGAAAACCAGGATGCCGGCATAGAGCCACGGCTTGGGGATCGACAGCAGGCGTACCCAGAGGCCGATCAGGGGCAGGTTCAGCACGAGCAGCATGAAGTTCGCAACGAGCAGGCTGGCGATCAATCCCCAGACGATGGCCGGGTTCGTCGCAAACAAGAGCGGACCGGGCTGAAGCCCGAACTGCTGGAAGCCGGCGAGCATGATTGCCGCCGTTGCCGTCGTCGGCAGGCCGAGCGTCAGGAGCGGCACCAGCGTACCCGCGGCAGAGGCATTATTGGCCGCTTCGGGACCCGCGACGCCCTCGATGGCGCCATGACCGAACTCTTCCGGCCGCTTTGCCATCTGTTTTTCCACCGAATAGGACAGAAACGTGCCGATTTCCGCGCCGCCCGCCGGCATGGCGCCGATGGGGAAGCCGATGAAGGTGCCGCGCAGCCACGGCTTCCACGAGCGCGACCAGTCTTCCTTCGTCATCCAGATCGATCCCCTGACCGCTTCCACCTTTTCATCGGCAGCGAGGCGCGAAGCCGCGACGCTCAACGTCTCGCCGATGGCGAACAGGGCGACCGCGAGCGTGGTGACCTCGATACCGTCGAGCAGGTCCGGAATGCCGAAGGCGAGGCGCGCCTGCCCGGTCAATTGATCCTGGCCGACAAGGCCGAGTGCGAGCCCGATGAACAGTGCCGTCAGCCCGCGCAAGGTGGAATCGCCGAAAGCGGCGGAAACGGTCATGAATGCGAGCACCATGAGAGCGAAATATTCGGCCGGTCCAAAGGAAAGCGCGAACTTCACGATCCATGGCGCGATGAGTGCGAGCCCGATGGTGGCGATGAGGCCCGCCACGAAAGAGCCGATGGCGGCAGTGGCAAGCGCTGGCCCGCCCCGCCCTGCCCGGGCCATCTTGTTGCCTTCGAGCGCCGTGACGATCGACGCGCTCTCCCCGGGCGTGTTGAGCAGGATGGAGGTGGTCGATCCGCCATACATGCCGCCATAATAGATGCCCGCGAACATGATGAGCGAGCCTGCGGGGTCAAGCTTGTAGGTGACGGGCAGCAACAGGGCGACGGTCAGCGCCGGGCCAATGCCGGGCAATACGCCGACGGCTGTGCCGAGGGTGACGCCGATCAAGGCATAGAGCAGGTTGATCGGCTCCATCGCAACGGTGAAGCCCTGGATGAGCAACGCAAAGGTGTCCATGCTCTCAGCCTCCGAATGCCAGCCGCTCGATCGGGCCTGCCGGGAGCGACAATTGCAGCCCCTTCGAGAACAGGACCCAGACGACGAAAGAGAGGATGATGCCGACCGGCACGGTCAGCCATAGTTTCTTCTTGCCGAAGGCGCGCGCGGTGGCTGCGAAGAGCAGGCCGGTGGCAATCGAGAATCCGACGAAGTTCAGCAGGAGCATCTGCGCCGAGAGACCGCCGACGATCCAGACCACAGGTCCCGCCTGTTGCGCTTCGCGTTCCGGGAAGTCGCCCCTGAGCGCCTCCGCTACCGTCCACAGGGAAAGAATGAACAGCGCGCCGGCAATGGCATAGGGGAATACAGCCGGGCCTATGAGCGTGGCGCTGCCGCCATGGGCCGTCGCGGTGCTATAGGCGATAATGGCTGCCAGCAGGGCGAGAAACGCTGCTATGACCAGCGCCGCCCGATCGGGGCGGCGCGTGTTTCCGGTGCGCTGCTGGCTCATTTGACGAGGCCGATATCTTTCAGGATTGCGGCCGTGGCCTCGGTATCCTTGGCAAGCTGCGCCTTGAAGGCATCACCGGCCAGATAGGTATCGGCCCAGCCCTTGGCCTTCAGCTGCTCCTGCCAGCCCTTGGACTTCACCAGCTTCTCGATATCGGCACCGATGGCAGCTTCCTGTTCGGGCGTGATGCCCGGCGCTGCGGCGACCATGCGCCAGTTCTGGATCGAAACATCGACACCGGCTTCCTTGAAGGTCGGCGCGTCGATGCCTTCCAGCTTGGCGTCGCTGGAAATGCCGATGATGCGCAAGGTACCGGCCTTGATCTGCGATTCGAACTCGCCATAGCCGGAAATGCCGACGGTCACCTGCCCGCCCAATATGGCAGCCAGGGCCTCGCCGCCGCCCGAGAAGGCGATGTAATTGACCTTGGTCGGATCGACCCCGGCGGCCTTTGCAATGAGGCCGGCCGTGATGTGGTCCGTACCACCGGCGGAACCGCCACCCCAGGAAACGGAACCCGGGTCGGCCTTCAGCTTCTCGACGAGATCCTTCATGCTCTGGATCGGCGAGCTGGCCGGCACGACGACGGCCTCGTATTCGCCAGTGAGGCGGGCGATCGGCGTTACCTGGTCGAGCGTCACGGGCGACGCATTGGTCAGGATGGCGCCGACCATGACATAGCCGCCGACGATCAGCTGCGACGGGTCGCCCTTGCCCGAATTGACGAATTGCGCGAGGCCGATCGTGCCGCCGGCGCCGGTGACATTCACCACCTGGACATTGCCGGAAATCTTCTCTTCCTGCAGTACGGTCTGGAGCGTGCGGGCCGTCTGGTCCCAACCACCGCCGGGCGCGGCGGGCGCCATGATCTTGTAATCGGCGGCAAAGGCCTGGCCGGAAAGCAGCACGGCTCCGGCGGCGACAAAGGCAAGCAACATCTTACGCATGCGAAATCCTCCCATGGCGGCGTGGGCGCCGCCTATCCTTCATTGATCTCGAAGTTCTGGAAGATGCCGCTCATATCCGGATGTGCACCGGATCTGATCTCTCATGTGATTGCGACGGACAGCCTCCCAGCAGCCTCCTCACCCTGAAAATGATACTAGAAAACTGTCAGGAAGCTGTCACGCGAAATGCGCGGCCCGTTCGCGGCAACTAGATCCGCCGGAAAGTGAGGTAAGCACCAACGCGGCCTTCGCGGTGGGCCTTCTGCTCGTAGCGGGTACCGGGCCAGCCTTCATAGGGCGTATGCCAATCCGCCGGACTTGCCGCCTGCCAGTCGAAATCGGGATGCGCATCGCAATGCTGCAGCGTCCAGTTCACATAGGTATCTATGTCGGAAGCAAAGCGAAAGCGCGCACCCGGCTTGAGTACGCGGGCGAAGCGATCGAGATTTTTCCCGCTGACGAACCGGCGCTTCCAGTGCTTCTTCTTGGGCCAGGGATCAGGATAGAACAGGTCTATCCCGTCCAGCGAAGCCTCGGGCAGCCAATCCAGCACCTGCGTTGCGTCATCGTCGTAAAGCCGGATGTTCTGAAGCGGATTGGCATGGAGATCGACCACCAGCTTTGCCATACTGTTGACGAATGGCTCGACGCCGATGAACCCGGCCATGGGGCAGCGCGCCGCCTCATGCAGCAGATGCTCGCCGCCGCCGAAGCCGATTTCCAGCCGTACCGCGCCGACCTCCGCCGAAAACAGCGAACGCAGATCTGCCGGCGCGGGCTGGTCGAGGTCGAGTTTCAGGACCGGCAGAAGCTCATCCCGGATCGAACGTTGCAGCGGACGCAGTGTCTTGCCCGCTCGCCTGCCGAAAAAAGCTTCCGTGGACCTTGCCCGCCTCGCCTCCGTCATGATTTTCACGCGTGGCCGCTCAGGCGGCCACGGCGCTCTTCAACTGCTTGACGAGATCGGTCTTCTCCCAGGAGAACGAACCATCCCGGCCCGGCTTGCGGCCAAAGTGGCCATAGGCGGACGTCTTGGCATAGATCGGCTTGTTGAGGTCGAGATGCTTGCGGATGCCTGTCGGCGACAGGTCCATGACGCTTCGCAGCGCCCGCTCGACGGCATCTTCCCTGACCTTGCCCGTGCCATGAAGATCGACATAGACAGACAGCGGCTGTGCTACGCCGATAGCGTAGGAAAGCTGGATCGTGCAGCGGTCGGCGAGACCAGCGGCAACGACGTTCTTGGCAAGGTAACGCGCGGCATAGGCGGCCGAACGATCGACCTTCGTCGTATCCTTGCCGGAGAAAGCACCGCCGCCATGCGGCGCTGCGCCACCATAGGTATCGACGATGATCTTGCGCCCGGTCAGCCCGGCATCACCGTCGGGTCCGCCGATGACGAACCGACCGGTGGGATTGATGTACCAGATGCAGTCATCCGCGACCTTCAGATCACCGAGCGCCTCGAGAATATAGGGCTCGACTACCTTGCGCACCTTCTTCGAGTCCCAGCTTGCATCGAGATGCTGGGTCGAGAGCACGATCTGCGTCGCTTCCTTGGCAACGCCGTCGACATAGCGCACGGTCACCTGGCTCTTCGCATCCGGTCCAAGCTTGCCGACATCGCCCTCGCCCTTGTGGCGGGCAATGGAAAGCAGTTCGAGGATCTTGTGGGAATAATAGATCGGTGCGGGCATGAGGTCTGGCGTTTCGCGGCAGGCATAGCCGAACATGATGCCCTGGTCGCCGGCTCCCTCTTCGCCCTGCCGGTCGGCGGCATTGTCCACGCCCTGCGCGATGTCCGCCGATTGCGGGTGGAGAAGCACGTCGATCTTGGCGGTCTTCCAGTTGAAGCCGTCCTGTTCATAGCCAATGGCGCGGATGGCACGCCGCGCCGCGGCGCGAAAACGCGATGGGTTGATGACAGGATTGCCCTGTGCATCCTTTACCGTCTTGCCGTCCTTGTCCTTCTTCAACAGCGTATCAGGCACCCGGACCTCGCCGGCGATGACAACGCGATTGGTCGTGGCGAGGGTTTCGCACCCGACACGCACGCTCCACGGATCGACGCCCGTCTTGCGGGCTTCTTTATAAATCATGTCGACGATTTCGTCGGAAATCCGGTCACAGACCTTGTCCGGATGACCTTCCGATACGGATTCACTTGTAAAAAGGTAGGAACTGCGCGTCACGGGAAACCCCTCTTGAAAGCTAGCAAATGCCAAAAGGCGCATAGTCTTTGCCAAGTCAAAGACATTCCGTCAATCGCTTTCATTTTCAAACTTGTGGCCGTGCAGGGATTTTATTTTTCGCAGAACGTCGGAGGCTTCAGCCGACGTCGTCCTCCTGACCGAGCGTACGCACCAGATCGAGCACCTTGCGCCTTATCTTGGGGTCGCCGATCCTGGCGAAGGCGCGAGCAAGCTGAATACCCTCGGAACTGTTGAGAAATCCGACGACATAGGTCGTTTCACTCTCCTCGTCGAAGCCCTTCGATCGTTCCGCCTGACCGGGCATGTCGTCGAAGAAGAAGGTGACGGGAACATTGAGAATATTCGCAATCGCCTGCAATCGGCTGGCGCCGACGCGATTGGTCCCCTTCTCGTATTTCTGGATCTGCTGGAATGTAATGCCAAGACTTTCGCCAAGTTTCTCCTGGCTCAAGCCAATCATATTGCGGCGTAGTCTAATTCTTGCGCCAACATGAAGGTCAACGGGATTCGGGCTCTTTTTATTATCGGACATGAAAATCTCATTCGTATGAAATGGGGCTGAGTATTAATTTTATCATCAATGTATCAACGGACCAAATAAGGCCCTTATTCGACAGGTCGGTGCTCAAATGTCAACCGAACCTTCTCCTGTGACGCAAAAAATACGTCATTGTTGCAACCAGTACGGCTAGAATAACAACCCAGAATTGAGCATTGCGCGTCGCCTCGCTCATAGGTGGCCGTATCCTGGCCGGCAACCGGACATCCGATACGCCGACCGCATTCAGCGCCAGCCCATCGATGATTCGTCCATAGGGATCGACCACGGCGGAGAGCCCATTATTGGCAGCCCGGATAAGAGGCAGGCCGAGCTCCACCGCCCGCAACTGCGCCTGGCGGAAGTGCTGGTACGGGCCGGGTGTATCGCCATACCAGGCATCGTTGGTGACATTGACGATGGCATTGGCTGGCGAGCCTGCATAATCCATCTCGCCGGGGAAGATGGCCTCATAGCAGATGAGCGGCAGCACCGCGAAACCCGGCAATACGGGAAGCGAACGCCGGCTTGCCGCCGGTGTGAACCCGCCCGGCATCTCGACTACCTCGGTGAGGCCGAGCCGCCGCAATATATGCTCCAGCGGCAGATATTCGCCGAAGGGGACGAGGTGCACCTTGTCGGCCGCACCGGTTATTCCGTTCTTGCCATCGATCACATAGATCGAATTGTAATAAGCGGGCTCCGCCTCGCCGCCCGGCTCTTCCAGCCTTATCGCGCCCGCCAGGAGCGTCTGCCCGTCGCCGAGCGTCTCCGTGATCGCCTTCATCGCGTCGGGGGATTTCGTCAGGAGGTAGGGTACGGCAGTTTCCGGCCAGACGATTATCTGGGGACTGGCGGCGCCCGCTGCCGGTGGCTGACGCGTCAGGTCGAGGTATTTGTCGAGGATGTCACGCCGCGCGTCGGCATCCCACTTCATATCCTGCGCAATGGACGGCTGGACGATACGCACCTGCGGTCCATCGTCGACGATCGTCGCGTTGGACAGGCGGAGTGCTCCGTACCCCACATGCAAACCGATCAGGACGATTGCCAGCGCCGCACCCGCAAGGCGGTGGAGGCGATCGGAAACGAGCGCCGGCATGGCGAATACGATCACCGCGAGCACATTCATCGCCAACAGGCCGATAGCCGCCGAAGACTGCATGAGCAGTGGCACGGGCATGGCCGCATAGCCGATGGCATTCCAAGGAAAGCCGGTCAACAGGAATGACCGAAGCCACTCCGCCAACCCGAGCCCGAAGGCGAGCGCGAAGATGCGGCCTAGCCCATCGCTCCACACGAGGCGGGCAATGGCGGCGCCGAGCCCATAGAACAGTGCGAGGAAGGCCGGCAGGCCAAGTATGGCGAAGGGAATGGCCCAGGCGAAATTCTGCGCGTCCACCAACAGCGCATTTCCGATCCACCAGAGCCCCAGGACGAAATATCCGAAGCCGAACCACCATCCGGTGAGGGCTGCGGGCAGGAGCCGCCATATGCCCCCTCGATCAGGCCCGCCAGTCGCTCCGTCGATGAGCCAGACCAGCACAGGAAATGCCATGAAGGCGGCCGCGATGAAATCGTAGGGCGGAAGCGCGAAACTGGCGCACCCACCGGCAAGGAACGCCGCAAGAGCGCGCTTCCAGCCCGACAGCAGCGCAAGCTTGCCTATCCAAAGCTGAAACGCGCTTTTCTCCCGCTGCGGGCCGTCCATCCGCTTCTGGCGCAATTGCAGCGACGAAATGGTCATTCCCGCTCTTGCGCGGACTGGTCTTGCGGGACCTCGTCGCGCGCATCGGGCCGGCTGGTGCGCCGTTCGCCATGCCGCACAGGCGCTATGCGCACCTTGCGGATGCGGCGTGGATCGACCTCCAAAACATGGAACTCGTAGCCTGGCACGGCCTGCACGGTTTCGCCCCGCACCGGAATCCGGCCGAGGATCGAGAAAATGAGGCCGCCGACGGTGTCCACGTCCTCCCCGTGCTCGCCGACAATGAAGGCAGGACCGATCGCTTCAGCGATTTCCTCGAGTTCGGCGCGGGCATCGGCGATAAAGCTGCCATCGGCCTCGGCAGTGATCATGACCTCGTCATCATCATGCTCGTCCTCGATGTCGCCGACGACCATCTCGACGACGTCCTCCAGCGAAACCAGTCCATCGGTACCGCCATACTCGTCGATTACCAGCGCTATCTGGATACGCTGGGCCTGCATGCGCGCCATGAGCTCGTTTGCAAGCATCGATGGCGGCACGAACAGCACCGGCCGCATCAGGTTCAGGTCGGCCACGGATTTCGTCAGGTCGACATTGGAGAAATCGAGCTTGGCGCCGGCGGTCGTCTTGGCGCTGCGCGCGGTCCGGCGAGCCGCCTTCGGCCGCGACACCTTGGTGATATGATTGACGACGTCGCGGATATGCACCATGCCGCGCGGGTCATCCAGCGTCTCGGCGAAGACCGGCATGCGCGAATGTCCGGATTTCTCGAACATTTCGAGCAGATCGCCCAGCGATGTGGAGATTTCGACGGCCTCGATGTCCGCCCGCGGAATCATCACATCCTCCACGCGCAATTCGCGCAGGCGCAGGATGTTGTGAAGCATGGCCCTTTCTTCCGGCGAAAAGGCGGAATCGTCATGATGTTCCTCAGCCAGCGCGGCGTCGATATCCTCGCGCAGGGTATTGCCCGCACGGTTGCGTAGGAACGGAAAGATCGTTGAAAGAAGCGAGCGCTTTTCGGGGATGGGCGCTCTGGGCGTACTTTGCCCTTCGGCATCACTCTCCTGACCGCTGGAGCTCTTGGCTGCTGCGGCCGGATCGTTCTGGTGCGACGTGTCAGACATGGTCCTCAATCGTGTTGATCGTCAATGACCGATAGCGCATATGGGTCCGGGATGGCAAGCCGCGCGAGCACGTTGCGCTCCAGCTGCTCCATTTCTTCCGCCTCCTCGGTCTCCAGATGGTCATATCCGAGCAAATGGAGCAGGCCGTGCACGATGAGATGCGTCAGATGGTGGTCGAAAGGCTTGTGCTCGGTCAGTGCTTCCCTCTCGACCGTTTCCCGCGCGATGACGATATCGCCGAGCATGGGTCCGGGCTTCTGCCCCCGTTTCACCGGGAAGGCCGGGAATGACAGCACGTTCGTCGCCTTGTCCTTTTCGCGCCAGTCGCTGTTGAGCTCCCGGATCTGCGCGTCGTCGGTAAAAACGAGGCTGAGCTCGCTCTCCGGTTGCCGGCCGGCGTCCAACTCGTCCCAGACGGCGGCGACGGCACGCCGTGCCAATGCTTCAAGCTGCGCCGCCTCGTACCAGCCGTCGCTTTCAATCAATATGTCGATATCGATCACGGTCGAAACCTTTATCCCTCGCTAGCGTCGGCGACCGCCACTGGCGGGCACGCCAGACCCGGTCAGGGCCTGGCGCCTTCCTTGTCATAGGCCCGGACGATGGCCGCAACCAGCGGATGGCGTACGACGTCCACATCGGTGAAGCGCACGGTGACGATCCCCGGCACGTCGTCCAGTATCTTCAACGCCTCGACCAGGCCGGATTTCTGACCGGGCGGCAGGTCGATCTGGCTCGGATCGCCGGTGATGATCATGCGCGCATTCTCGCCGAGACGCGTCAGGAACATCTTCATCTGCATCGAGGTGGTATTCTGCGCCTCGTCGAGAATGATCGCCGAATGGGCAAGCGTGCGCCCGCGCATGAAGGCCAATGGCGCGATCTCGATCACGCCCGCCGCAATCGCCCGCTCGACCTTGTCGGCAGGCATCATGTCGTAGAGCGCATCGTAGAGCGGGCGCAGATAGGGATCGACCTTCTCCTTCATGTCGCCCGGCAGGAAGCCGAGCCGCTCGCCGGCTTCGACGGCGGGACGCGAAAGAATGATGCGATCCACCAGGCCGCGTTCC
Organism: Phyllobacterium sp. 21LDTY02-6; assembly: GCF_023554255.2. GTDB lineage: Bacteria > Pseudomonadota > Alphaproteobacteria > Rhizobiales > Rhizobiaceae > Phyllobacterium. The sequence continues at coordinate 85,077 of NZ_JAMJWD020000002.1, forward strand.
AGCAACATGGCCGCATGGGCGACGGCAAGATAGGTCTTGCCGGTACCGGCCGGGCCGACGCCGAAAACGAGCTCGGCCCGATCGAGCGCCCGCATGTAGGCGTCCTGGGTCGGCGTGCGGGCAAAGATCGTCTTCTTGCGGGTGGAAATCTGTGCGACCGCCATTTTGCTCTTTTCCATTGTTGGCAGCGACAGCTGGTCATCGGCAGCGACGGCCATTCGCAATGCACCATCGACGTCGGATGCCGAAATGTCATGGCCCTTCTGCAGCAGTTCGTAAAGCTGGTCGAGGGCGCGCCTTGCCTGCTCGGTCGCACCCGGCTCGCCGCGGATCGCAAGCTGGTTGCCCTTGGAGCGTACATCGACGCCGAGTTTCTTCTCGATTCGGGCGAGATTTTCATCGAATTGGCCGAACAAGGCGCTCGCCAGTCGATTGTTGTCAAAGGTCAGTACGATATGCGCCAGATCTGAGGCTCCTTTCGGAGCGGGTTTCAGCTTCTCGGTGGCGTTCAAACGGCTCTCCTAAAGTTCTCAGCCTTTATATAACCCTGCTGCCTGCCGAATCCATCTCCCGAATGCCGATAAGGCTGTTGGTTCCGGTATCGATGATTCGTACATTGATAATGTCGCCGATTCCACCGCCGTGTACATCGATAATTACAGGTTGTAACCAGGGAGAGCGTCCGACCATCTGTCCGGGCTGCCGGCCGGCCTTTTCGATCAGCACATCCATGGTCTTGCCGATGAGGCTGCGCTGGAACGCATATTGCTGTTCACTGAGCAAGGCCTGCAGCCGCTGGAGCCTGCTGTCCTTGATTTCCTCGGCGACATGATCGGCCATATCGGCACCGGGAGTACCCGGCCGGGGTGAATATTTGAACGAATAGGCGGCCGCATAGGTCACATCGCGCGCAAGCTGCATCGTCGCCTCGAAATCCGCCTCCGTCTCCCCCGGAAAGCCGACGATGAAATCGCCGGACAGCGCTATGTCCGAACGGGCATTGCGGATCTTCTCGATAAGACGCACATAGTCGCTGCCCGTATGCTTGCGGTTCATCGCCTTGAGAATACGGTCGGAACCGGCCTGAACGGGCAGATGGAGATAGGGCATCAGCATGCGCAGGTCGCGATGCGCCTCGATCAACGCATCCTCCATGTCGCGCGGGTGGCTGGTGACGTAGCGCAGCCGCGCGAGGCCGGGGATTTCGGCGAGCCTGTAAAGAAGTTCCGCCAGGCCCCATTCGCGGCCATCATCGCCCTTGCCGTGCCAGGCATTGACGTTCTGCCCGAGCAGCGTCAGTTCCCTTACACCCGCATCGACGAGCTTTTCGGCTTCCTTGAGTATCTGGCTCACCGGCCGCGAGACTTCGGCACCACGCGTATAGGGTACGACACAGAACGTGCAGAACTTGTCGCAGCCTTCCTGCACTGTGAGGAAGGCGGTGACTCCACGGCTTCTCGTCTGCTCCTTTGGCGGCGACGGAAGATGTTCGAACTTGTCTTCGATGGCGTATTCGGTCTCGACCACGCGCTCGCCCTGCCGCACGCGCTGCAAGGCCTGCGGCAGCCGATGATAGGTCTGCGGGCCAACGACGAGATCGACCACCGGCGCGCGCCGCGTGATCTCGTCACCTTCGGCCTGCGCGACACAGCCGGCGACGCCGACAGTCAGCTCGCGACCCTCCTTGGCCCGCGCATCCTTCATCTTCCGCAGCCGACCAAGGGCGGAATAGAGCTTTTCCGACGCCTTTTCACGGATATGGCAGGTATTGATCAGGACGAGGTCGGCATCCTCGGCGGTGTCGGTCGGGCTATAGCCCTCCGCCGCCAGGCTGTCCGCCATGCGCTGGCTGTCATAGACATTCATCTGGCACCCATAGGTCTTCACATAGACCTTGCGCGCATTGCCGCGCGGGGCTTCATGCGTGGATGCTCCGGACTGATCGTCCAGTTCCTTGATGCTGCTGATATCGTCCATGCGCGGCTTCTACCGGTTTTTGGCCGGTTTGAGAATAGCCGAGTTGCCTTCGTCGTCGGCTTCGCCGAATTCACGGCCCATCAGGGATGTCTGCATCATCCGGCGCACGCGATCCTCCATGACGCGGGTCAGCGCCTTGCGGTCGCTGGCCTCGTCGATGGTCACCGGTTCGCCAAAGCGCACATCGACATCGAAGGCGCCCTCGCGCAGCATGCCGAGAAGGCTCGGCCCCAGTTCCACATCGCCCGGCCAGGCAATGATCGGGCGATGGAAGCGCCCCATCGGAATACCATGAACGCGGGTATAGGCGATGGCCACCGGCTGGATGACGACCTGTTTTGCCTCGGTCTCCTTCGTGGCGAGCTGCGCGGCGCCGAACAGGGAGGATTTGAACGGCAATATCCTGTTGCCGTCCGAGGTCGTGCCCTCCGCAAACAGGACCATGACATCGCCGGCAGCCAAGCGGCGCGCGATTTCGCTGGCCTGGGCGCGGGTCTTTCCGGGCCTGTTGCGTTCGACGAAGACCGTATCCTGCAGCTTCGACAATAGTCCGAACAGCGGCCATTGCGCCACCTCGGCCTTGGCGATGAACGACATCTCGAACAGCGAAGCGAGCACGACGATATCGCTCCATGAGGAATGATTTGCCGCCAGCAGGAGCGGACGCCCCTGCGCCGGCACACCGTGGACATGAACGCGCACGCCGAGAATACGCAACATCGACCGGTGAAACAGCAGTGGCAGCTTGCGGCGCAGCCCCAGGCCGGCCTTGACGAGCACGAACTGGATCGGAACCAGGAGAAGGACCACAAGGGCGAAGGCCAGCGATGCCAGGACCAGCCTGATGCGTGCGATCATGTCAGCGGCCAGCCGTCAGGTCGCGCCGCATGGTCAGGGCGGCGACACGCCCCGCGGCCGTCTCGTAGTAACCCGGCCGCCTGCCGACCTGCTTGAAGCCGAGCCGGCGATAAAGGGCAATGGCGGCGGCATTCAATTCATCGACCTCCAGGAAAAGCATTCCAGCCCTGGCATTGTGCAGGTGCCGCAGGGTGGCATCCATCAAGGCATAGCCCAATCCCTGCCGCTGCGAGGCGGGCGCGACGCCTATGGTCAATATCTCGGCCTCGTCCAGTATCTGCCGGGCAAGCACGAAACCGCCGGGCGGCGCTTTGCGGTTTCCTTCCTCGCGAGCGATGAAGCCGAAGGTCCTTGAGTCGCGCAGCATGGCTTCGATATCGTCCTCGCTCCACGGCTGGAAGAATGTCGCTGCATGTATCGGCGCGACGTGCCGCGCATCCTCGCGCGTCAATGGTTCGATGACGAAGGGCCGCTGCCGCAGGCTATCGAAGGGAAATCCCATCATTGGGCGTCCTCCTGCCGCTTGAGGACAAAGCCCTGTTGCGGCTTCACGTCGAGACCGCGCAGGTAGAGCGGGCTCGGCACGCCGGCGGCAGTGCGTGAAGCACCCAGACGGGCGAAAGCTTCGGCCGAGCCGGTGGCCCGATGCGACGCAATTTCCAACGCCTGCCCGAGCTGCGCATTGACGAGCGCCGCGCCAGAGCCCGACAGGACCACTGGCCCCATAACCTGCAGTTTTTCCATGATGGCGGGCAGCGCATTGACGGCCGGTGCCGACAGCGGCTCGCCAGCCTCGGAAAAGAACTGCGAATAGAGTTCGTCGCGCCGCGCATCGATGATCGAAAGGACGGCCCTGCCGGGCGCCTCCTGCCGTGCATCCCATGCCAGCGCTTCCAGGGTGCTTACGCCGACGACAGGGCATTTGAGGGCAAGGGCGAGGCCACGCGCCGTCGAAACCCCGACGCGGACGCCCGTGAACGAACCGGGCCCGACGCTGACGGCGATCTTGGCAATGTCGGAGATGGAATGACCGCTCCCTCGCAAGGTCTCGTCGAGCACGGCCATCAGCTGTTCCGCATGGCCCTTGCCGATATCATGGCTGACCTCGGATAGCAGGGTGCTGCTCTCCATGTCGAGGAGAGCGGCAGAACAGAGATTTGCGGCAGTGTCGAGCGCGAGCAATTTCATTTGCTACCGCCTAAACAAGATTGCGGCGGCAAACAAGTAGCTTGCGCCGGCTATTGCCCGGTTTCACCGGCGAGCTTGGCCTTCAATTCCTGGCGGCGGCGGTGAAGCACCGGTTCGGTATAGCCGTTCGGCTGCTCGCGCCCCTTGAACACGAGATCACAGGCGGCCTGGAATGCAACGGAGCCGTCGAAATCAGGCGACATCGGCCGGTAATATGGATCGCCTTCGTTCTGCCTGTCGACGACGGCTGCCATGCGCCTCATCGTTTCGAGCACCTGGGTCTCGTTCGTCACGCCGTGATGCAGCCAATTGGCGATGTGCTGGGCGGAAATGCGCAGCGTCGCCCGATCTTCCATGAGCCCGACATTGTTGATGTCAGGCACTTTCGAACAGCCCACGCCCTGGTCGATCCAGCGGACGACATAGCCGAGAATGCCTTGCGCATTGTTGTCGAGTTCGCGCTGGACGTCCTCCGGCGTCCAGTTCGGCCGGCTTGCGACGGGAATCGACAGGATATCGCCGAGCTTGGCGCGCGACCGCTGCTTCAGGCCGGCCTGCACCTCGGCGACGTTCACCCTGTGATAATGGGTGGCATGCAGCGTGGCGGCCGTCGGCGAGGGAACCCAGGCCGTGTTCGCGCCTGCCTTCGGGTGGCCGATCTTCTGTTCGAGCATGGCGGCCATCAGGTCGGGCATGGCCCACATGCCCTTGCCGATCTGCGCGTGGCCGGAAAGGCCGCATTCGAGGCCTATATCCACGTTCCAGTTCTCATAGGCGCCGATCCAGGCGGCCTGTTTCATGTCGCCCTTGCGGATCATCGGGCCGGCTTCCATGGAGGTGTGGATTTCATCGCCAGTGCGGTCCAGGAAGCCGGTATTGATGAAGACCACCCGCTCTCTTGCGGCGCGAATGCACTCCTTGAGATTGACCGTGGTGCGCCGTTCCTCGTCCATGATGCCCATCTTCATGGTATTCGGGGCCATTCCGAGAATTTTCTCGACGCGCGCGAACAGTTCCGATGCAAAGGCGACCTCTTCGGGCCCGTGCATTTTCGGCTTTACCACATACATGGAGCCGGCACGGGAATTCGCATGCCTGCCGCCAGCGCCGATATCGTGCAGAGCCGCCAGCGCCGTCACCGCCGCGTCCATGATGCCTTCCGGGACTTCTTCCCCCTTGCTGTCCAGAATGGCCGGATTCGTCATCAGGTGACCGACATTGCGCACCAGCATCAGCGAGCGGCCAGGCAAAGTGAGTGGCTTGCCATCGCGACCGGTATAGGTACGGTCGGGGTTGAGCTTGCGGGTGACCGTCTTGCCGCCCTTCTCGAAACTGTCTTCCAGATCGCCCTTCATCAGCCCGAGCCAGTTGCGGTAGACGACGACCTTGTCTTCCGCATCGACGGCAGCAACGGAATCTTCGCAATCCTGTATCGTGGTCAGGGCGGATTCAAGAATGACGTCGGCGATATGCGCGGCATCGGTCTTGCCGATCGGATGTCCGGCATCGACGACGATCTCCGTATGCAGCCCATTCCTGGCCAGAACGACGGCGGACGGCGCCGATGCGTCACCGCGATAACCAACAAATTGCGCCGGCTCGGCCAACCCGACATCGCGGTCGCCGAGAACGATCGCGAGAGCGCCGTCCTTGACTTGGAGGCCGGTCACACCGGACCAGCTGCCGCTTTCCAGCGGCGCACTCTCGTCAAGAAATTTCCGCGCCCATTCAATGACCTTGGCGCCGCGCTGCGGATTGAAGGATGTTCCCTTTTCGGCGCCGCCATCCTCGGAAATCGCATCGGTTCCGTAAAGGGCGTCGTAGAGCGAGCCCCACCTTGCATTGGCGGCGTTCAGCGCATAGCGCGCATTCATCACCGGCACGACCAGCTGGGGCCCCGCCGTGGTGGCTATTTCCGGATCGACATTGGTCGTGGAGACGGAGAATTCGCCGCCCTCCGGCAAGAGATAACCTATCTCGCGCAGGAATGCCTCGTATTCCTGGTCGCCATAGCCGCTCTCCCGCCGGTCGCGGTAGAACTGGTCGAGCTTCTCCTGAAACAGGTCGCGCTTTTCGAGCAATGCCCGATTGCGCGGGCCGAGTTCTTCGATGATGCCGGCGAGGCCATGCCAGAATTTCTGCACATCGACACCGGTTCCCGGCGCAGCTTCCTTCTCGACAAAGTCGTAAAGTTCCTGCGCCACTTTCAAACCGCTGATCTCGATGCGCTCGCTCATGTGTGCCAACTCCTGATTGTTGCTCGTCTTCCTTGAACACGCTGAGCGCGATGCAGTCAACGCGCTCATCAAACCTGTATCGATTAAATGAGGCCGCCTAGTGCGCTATGCGGGGGCGACCGGTCGCCGTCGCGATGATCACCGCCTCGATGAATTTGCGCTGGTCCTCCACCGTCGCCGCCTTGATGTCCCGCCGGATGCCGATCTGCGCCTCATCCGTGCCTGCCTCCTGCGAAAGCAGCATGACCTGTTCGCGCAGCGCAGTTTCGGCAAAGCCCAGGGCTTCGTCCTCATCGGCAAAATCGGCAAGCACATTGCCGGCCGAGACACGAAACAAGCCCTCCGTGGGCTGGCTGACAAGCGCCTCGACCGCGACGCGCACCTGGCCGACAACGGCGCCGAGTGCATTGGCGACGTCGGTATCGGCGGGTACGATGGCGGCGATGCCGAGTTCCTCGCCCACGGCGGGGTAATAGACGGGGGCCGATGCACCGAGGCCGACCAGTGGACGGTCGATCTCGAGCTTGATGCCGGCGATGCCGTGCCGGCGCTCCAGCGCGTTCTGGACGAGCAGATGCGAAACCACCTCCGCGCCCTCATGGCCATCTTCGGCAAAGGCCGTCTCCAGCACCACCTCGGACGAGCGGCGCACCAAAGCACGATAGGTACGCTCCGACAGTTCTTCGGGCGTGTCGCAGAACGGCCTTCCTGCACCATCCTTGCGCCGGGCGAAGAGGATCGCGCCGTATCTGGCCGCTTCGGCATCCCAATTCGCCTGGAGGCCGAGCACATGGCACGCATCGGATGGCGTGAAACCTGCAAGGTGGATCAGCCCGCGGGCCACCAGCCTGTTGATGCCCGCGGTCTGCGACACGGAGTTGAGCAGCCTGTCGAGGGGCTGCGGCTCACTGGTGATCCGCTCGAAGAGCTCCGCCTCGCTTCTGCTCAGGCCAGACGCCATGCGCGCGGGAATGCCGGTGCGCAGCGCAAAGCGACCATCCTGCCTGCCGGCATTTGCGGCCTTCACCTGGCGGAGCAGATGCTCCCGAACTTCGCCATGATCGGCAGCAAGCAGCGACAGCGGTACGAGCCGGCGCGGCCCGAGCTTGATGCCGGGCTTCATGGCATTATCGTCCAGCGAAACTTCCGAATCGCCTCCAAGGCCGAACGTGCGCATGGCGACGGCCTCGACCATCGTCCGGAATCCGCCGACCGTGGCGCCATCGGGATCGAGCCGCGGCCTGCCCTGCTCGAGTACCGCCACATCCGTGGTCGTGCCGCCGATATCCGATATCAACGCATTGTCGAGGCCCGTCATGTGGCGGGCGCCGACAAGACTGGCGGCCGGACCCGACAGGATCGTCTCGATCGGCCGATGCCGGGCAAATGCTGCCGAGACCAGCGCGCCATCGCCCCGCACCACCATGAGCGGCGCATGGATATTGCGCTGGACCAGAAAACCTTCGGTGGCCGTGACGAGCCTGTCGATCATGGCGATCAGCCGGGCATTGAGCACTGTCGTCAGCGCGCGGCGGGGTCCGTTCAGCTTGGCCGAAAGTTCATGGCTGCAGGTAACGGGCAGGCCCGTCACCGAGTGGACGAGAGAGCGGACAGCCACCTCATGCTCCGGATTGCGCACCGCGAAATAGGCGCAGACGGCAAAGCCGGTGACCTCCTGGCTCAACGATGGCAGCAGTTTTTCGAGTTCCGAACAATCGAACGGCCGGGGCCTGCCATAGACGTCATGGCCGCCCGGCACGAAGATGACAGGATCGGAGCCGAGCGCCGATTTCAGATCGGCTTTTTCGAGGTCCGATTGCGAAAACCCGACCATGATGAGGCAAATCCGCCCGCCCTGCCCTTCGACGAGGGCATTGGTCGCAAGGGTGGTCGACATGGAAACAAGCCTGATATCCGCGGGATCTACCGAAGCTTCCGCCATGATGCGATCCACCGCACCGGATATGCCGACGCTCAGGTCATGGCGGGTCGTCAATGCCTTCGCCTTGGCGATCACACCGAGCGCCTGGGACCAGAGCACCGCATCGGTATAGGTGCCGCCCGTATCAATGCCGAGAAAGATTGCTTCTTCTTGGGGAGATTGAATCATGGTGACCTGCGTTTTTTTATTGCAGGATTAGCCTATGGGCCGTCGCCCCGCTAGGTCGCGAACAGGCTAATCTGCCGGAACCTTGTCGCAGACACGGCGTTCACAACAGCAAGCAGGGGGACCTCACATGGCATCACGATCAGCAGCGGCACATGCCGGTTCCAGGAAAGTCATCTATGCGGCGATCCTCGGCAACCTGCTCATTGCCGCCACCAAATTCATCGCCGCTCTCTTCACCGGCAGTTCCGCCATGCTTTCGGAGGGCGTGCATTCGCTCGTCGATACCGGCAATGGCGGATTGCTGCTCTATGGCCTGAGGCGCGCGGCGAAACCGGCCGACACGTCGCATCCGCTGGGGCATGGGCGTGAACTCTATTTCTGGAGCTTCGTCGTGGCGCTGCTGGTATTCGCTGTCGGCGCCGGTGTGTCCTTCTATGAGGGGCTCATGCATATTCTCGAGCCGGAGCCGGTCGAGAACCCCTTGATCAATTATGTGGTGCTGGGATTTGCGATGCTCTTCGAGGGCACTTCCTGGTATATCGCCCTGAAGGAATTCAGGCAGGCGAAGGGCGATCTCGGCTATGTCGAGGCAGTGCGCGAGAGCAAGGACCCGAGCGTTTTCACCGTCCTGTTCGAGGATACGGCCGCCCTGCTGGGGTTGATCGTCGCCTTCATCGGCATTTCGGCTGCTCAGCTTCTGAACATGCCCGAACTCGACGGCGTCGCATCCGTGGCCATCTCGATCATACTGGCCGCTACGGCGATCTTCCTTGCACGCGAGACCAAGGGCCTGCTCATGGGCGAAGCCGCGCTCCCGGAGGTGGAGCAGCAGATACTCGACATAGCGAACCGCGATCCCGCCGTGCAGACGGCGAACGGCGTGCTGACCGTCCATATGGGGCCGCGGCAGATCGTTGCCGGCCTGAGCGTCGAGTTCGAGGATCACATGCCGGCGCCGGAAATCGAGGCCTGCGTCCAAAGGATCGAGACCGCGCTGAGAACCGCCAATCCGGATATCGTCACGCTGTTCGTGAAGCCGCAAACGACGGGCACCTGGGAGAGCCGCCGCAAGATCATCGAAGCCGGATAGTAATCAGTCGTCGCCCTCGACCACGCGCAGCCTCAGCTGGCCTGTCGCCGAAGCGGCCGATCGCGATGTTTCGACCGCGGCACTGTCGGCTGGCGCTTCGGCCAGCTCCAGTGCCTCGATCTTCTGGCCGCGCTTCGTCACCTTGCTGGAAGAGACGAGAATATCGTCTATATCCTTGCTCGCCTGGCCGAAATGCCCCTGCAGCTTGCGCACCCGATCGTCGAGCCGGCCAACATCCTCCATCAGCCTGACGACCTCCTTCTGGATGAGATGCGCCTGTTCGCGCATCCGCACATCCTTCAACACGGCCTGGATCACCTGGATCGACAGCATCAGCAGGGAGGGCGAAACGATGACGATCCGCGAGCGATGCGCCCGCTGCACGATCGCTTCGAAATTCTCATGGATTTCGCCGAATATCGATTCCGAGGGCACGAACAGAAAGGCAGTGTCCTGCGTCTCGCCGTTCAGAAGATATTTGTCGGCGACATCGCGAATGTGAACCTCGAGGTCGCGCTTGAACCGGCTCGCCGCATCGCGCTTCTCCTCGGCGGATTCAGCTGCCCGGATGGCGTTCCAGGCCTCCAGCGGAAACTTCGCATCGATGACGAGGCTCGGCGCTCCATTGGGCATGCGCACCAGGCAATCCGGCCTGCTGCCATTGCTCAGCGTCGCCTGGAACTCATAGGCGCCCTGCGGCAGGCCATCGGCGATGATCGCCTCCATGCGCGCCTGGCCGAAAGCACCGCGGGTCTGCTTGTTGGCGAGGATCGCCTGCAACTGCACCACCTGCCCCGCCAGCGACTGGATATTGTTCTGCGCCGTGTCGATGACGGCCAGACGCTCCTGCAGCCGGGCGAGATTCTCGTGGGTCGATTTGGTCTGCTCCGTCATGGTATTGCCGATGCGCACGGTCATCCCGTCGAGCCTTTCGCGGATGGACTGGTTCAATTCGGATTGTCGCGAGCCGAAAAGCTCGGCCATCGTCTGCATCCGGCCCTGCATTTCCGCCTGGCTCTTGAGTATTTCGCTCATCCTGGCCTCGGCGTCGCGCGCACGGTCCTCGGCCTGTATTTCGGCGATAAGCCTGGCCTTTGCCGATCGCTGAACGATGACACAGGCTATGATGATGACGAGCAGCATGACCGCCGCGGCCGCGACCAGCGCCGCGCCCACGGAAACGGATGTCGCCCCCAGCTGAAAAAAGGTCTGATTCAAAGCGTTCGATGGTTCCATCGCTTGAGACTATACGATTCGGCCGGCAATTGTGAGATCAAAACAAGAACATTTTCGCAATTGCCGCTTGCCTCGGATTGACGCGCCAAAGTCCAGATATTAGGTGAATGACATGTCTATCAAACCACTCATAATCCTGCCCGACCCGCTGTTGCGCCAGACGTCCAAGCCGGTGGAGCATTTCGATGCGGACCTGCGCAAGTTTTCGCAGGATATGCTCGACACGATGTATGACGCGCCGGGAATCGGGCTCGCGGCGATCCAGGTCGGCGTGCCGCTGAGGATGCTCGTTATCGACCTCGCCAAGGAAGACGAGCCGAAGGCGCCGCAGATATTCATCAATCCGGAAGTGCTCTCCTCCAGCGACGAACGCAATGTCTATGAGGAGGGCTGCCTGTCGATTCCCGATTATTATGCCGAGGTCGAAAGGCCGAAGCAGGTTCGCGTCAGCTATCTCGATCTTGACGGGAAGAAGCACGAGGTGGAGGCGGATGACCTTCTCGCCACCTGCCTGCAGCACGAGATGGACCATCTGAACGGCGTGCTGTTCATCGATCACATATCCCGGCTGAAGCGCGAGATGGTGGTCAAGAAATTCAGGAAGCTGGCCAAGGACCGTCCGCCGAGCAAGTTGGCGGTATAGGCGATGAGCTTGCGTATCGTCTTCATGGGAACGCCGGATTTCGCCGTTCCCATCCTCAACGCCCTTATCGGCCAGGGTCATGAAATCGTTGCGGTTTACAGCCAGCCGCCGCGACCGGCGGGGCGCCGTGGGCTTGAGCTCACCCCCTCCCCGGTCCATCGCAATGCCGAACAGTTCGGCATCGAGGTTCGCACGCCGAAAAGCCTGAAGGACCCGGAGGAGCAGCAGGCCTTCGCCGATCTCGGCGCGGACGTGGCGATCGTCGTCGCCTATGGGCTGATCCTGCCGAAGCCGATTCTCGAAGGCACTAGACTGGGTTGCTACAATGCCCATGCCTCGCTTTTGCCGCGTTGGCGCGGCGCCGCTCCCATCCAGCGCGCCATCATGGCCGGAGACAGCGAAACCGGCATCATGGTGATGAAGATGGATGAGGGCCTCGACACGGGGCCGGTCGCCATGGCCGAAAAGCTCAAGATCACCGCCGACATGACGGCGGGGGAATTGCACGACCAGTTGAGCATGTCCGGCGCCGATCTCATGGTGCGCGCCGTCGCGGCGCTGGAGCGCGACAGCCTGACGCTGACGCCGCAAGACGAAGATGGCGTTACCTACGCCGCCAAGATCACCAAGGTCGAAACCCGGATCGACTGGAGCCAGCCCGCCATCGATATCCATAATCGCATTCGCGGCCTTGCGCCCTTTCCGGGCGCCTGGTGCGAGATGGAGATCGGCGACGATCTCGAACGCGTGAAACTGCTGCGTTCGGTACTGGCGACGGGCGTCGGAGCACCCGGCACTGTCCTCGACGCCGAACTGCGCATCGCCTGCGGCGAAGGCGCGGTCCGGCTGCGTTCGTTGCAGCGCGCCGGCGGCAAGGTCATGGACAGCCAGGAGTTTCAGCGCGGGGCGAAGATCGCACAGGGGACGCGGCTCCCATGAACCGCTGATCGCCATGCCGCGCTACAAGCTCACGGTCGAGTATGACGGCACGCCCTATGCCGGCTGGCAGCGCCAGGAAAACGGCTATACGGTGCAGGCAGCGATCGAACTCGCCGTTTTCAGGTTCTGCGGCGAGAAACTCTCCATCGGCGCGGCCGGCCGCACGGATTCAGGCGTCCACGCTACCGCGCAGGTGGCGCATATGGACCTTTCCAGGGACTGGAGCGCCTCCAAGGTGCGCGAGGCGCTGAATGCGCATCTCGTCGTCGCCGGCGAGGCCGTCAGCATCATCAATGTGGAGCGGGTGCCGGCAAGCTTCGATTCGCGATTCTCGGCGCTCGGGCGGCACTATCTCTACCGGATGATCAACCGGCGCCCGCCCGCGCCGCTCGAAGCCAACCGCGCCTGGTGGGTGAAGAAGCCACTCGATGAGGCGGCGATGCACGAAGCCGCCCAGCGGCTGGTGGGCACGCATGATTTCACCACGTTCCGCGCCACGCAGTGCCAGGCAAAGAGCCCGGTCAAGACACTCGACCTTCTGACGGTTGAGCGACATGGCGAAATCGTCGAAATAAGAGCGTCGGCGCGATCCTTCCTGCACAATCAGATACGATCATTTGCAGGCACCCTGCACGAAGTCGGATGCGGGCGCTGGAGCGCAGACGACGTGACGGCGGCGCTCGAAGCCAGGAACCGGAAGGCATGTGGCCCGGTCGCGCCGCCCTATGGGCTCTATCTCATCGGCGTGGATTATCCGATGGTCACCGCTTCCGGCGCCGATATGTCCAATGCGGTCTGAAGCAGCAGCATCAGAAACAGCGAACCGACCATCAAGGCGATGAAGAACGCCGCCGAATAGGCATAGGACTTCTTCAGCACGATGTGCGTCAGCCTGTAGGTCAGCACCATGATCATGGCGTAGAGCGCAAGGCCCAGCGCCGCCGTGACTGCCGGCCAGCCCGGCAGCAGGGTGCGAAGCACGGTGGCCGGCGCCATCATCCAGGCGGCGATGACCGTTCCCCAGTTGGTCGCGACCACATAGGGACTATATCGCTTGCTGATGCCCAGCGGGCGCGCCACGAGCGCGAGCAGCACCAGAGGCAGCACCCAGGCGGTGAGATCGACAAAGGCGACGCGCCCCATGATGGAAAGGCGGCTGCCGGCCTCCGGCCGCGCCGCAATGAGGTCATTGGCGAAGATGATCCAGCTGAGGATCAGCGGCGGCAATGAAATCGTAATGGCGTGAAAGGACTTCCAGAACCCGTCCTCGGAAATATCCAGCCGCTCGAGCCCGTCCGCATGGCCGGTCATCATGCGCCAGGCGCCGAAAAGGTAGTCCTGAATTTCGTTCCAGTCGGGTATGTCGTTCATTCGCTGCTCACGCAAAGAAATCCGCAATGAAGCGCTCGTAGATCTGGGTCAGGGTCTCGAGATCGGCAATAGCGACGCGTTCATCCACCATGTGCATCGTCTGTCCGACAAGCCCGAACTCCACCACGGGGCAGTAATCCTTGATGAAGCGCGCATCGGAGGTGCCGCCCGAGGTCGAGAGCTGCGGCCGCTTGCCGGTCACCGCTTCGACGGACGAGGACAGCGCGCCGAGCAGTTTCTCGTCGCGGGTCAGGAAAACATGGCTCGGCCGATCACGCCAGACGATCTCGTAATTGACCGGATCAGCCTTGCCGGGACGCAGCTTGCCGCGGGCCGCAGCCCGGTCGAGCCGGTTATGAATCTCCGCCATCAGCGTCTCGTCGGTCCAGCTGTCATTGAACCGCACATTGAAGGTTGCCGTGGCACGCGCAGGGATCACATTGACAGCGGGATTGCCGACGTCGATGGTCGTCACCTCGAGATTGGTCGCCTGAAAATCCTCCGTGCCCTGGTCGAATGCCGGGTAGAGCAGGCTTTCGACCAGACTGGTCAAACCTCGCACGGGATTATCGGCAAGGTGCGGATAGGCGACGTGGCCCTGGACGCCGTGAACGACGATCGTTCCCGACAGCGAGCCGCGGCGGCCGATCTTGATCATGTCGCCGAGCCGTTCGGGATTGGTCGGTTCGCCGACGATCGAGGCGTCCCAGCTTTCGCCCTTCTGCTTCGCCCATTCCAGCAATTTGCCGGTGCCGTTGATCGATGGTCCCTCCTCGTCTCCCGTGATCAGGAAGGAGACAGAGCCACGCAGGTCCCGATGTTTGCCGATGTGGCGGGCGACAGCGGCAAGAAAGCAGGCGATCCCGCCCTTCATGTCGACGGCGCCGCGACCGTACATCTGGCCATTATGGATCTTCGCCGAAAAAGGCGGAAAGGTCCACGCGGCCTCGTCCCCCACGGGAACGACGTCCGTGTGGCCGGCGAACATCAAATGCGGGCCATTGCCGGAACGCCGGGCATAGAGATTTTCGACGTCCGGCGTACCGTCTTCGCTGAAGACCGGGCGTTCGACGCTGAAACCGAGAGGTTCGAGCAAGGATTGCAGCACTTGCAATGCCCCACCTTCCAGCGGAGTCACCGAGGGGCAGGCAATGAGTTTGGCGAGGTTTTGAATTGGATCGGTCGAGGATATCATGGCTAATGCGATAGTCCAAAAGCGCGATCCTGTCATCGGCTTTTCACATAAGGTTCAGGCTATGGAGAAAAATACCGTCATCGATCGAGATGCCCGCATCGTCATCGCCGGCGCCGGTTCCATCGGGTGCTATGCCGGCGGCTGCCTTGCCGCGGCTGGACGCAACGTCGCCTTCCTTGCGCGTCCGAGGACCGAAGCCGCGCTGCGCGGCAACGGTCTTCATGTCATTGATCTCGGCGATGCCGAGCATGTCCTGGACGGAGACAGCCTGTCGCTGGATAGCAGCCCGGCGACGATATTGGCCACAGCCGACATTATCCTGCTCGCAGTGAAGAGCGGCGCGACCGCGGAGCTCGCGGAACTCATAGCCCGCCATGCACCGCCGCATTGCATCGTGGTCAGCCTGCAAAACGGCGTTGGCAATGCGGAAATCCTCCGTGCGGCACTTGGTCCGCACAGGCCGGTCGTGCCCGGGATGGTACCGTTCAACGTGGTCCAGACCGAGGACGGGCAGGGTCGCATCAGCGTCCGGCGCACGATGCCCGGAACGGTGCTGATCGGGACGGACGTGGATGGGCTGGCATCGTTTCTTTCCGTGCCGGGCTTTTCAGTCGCAACCCATCCGGACATGCACTGCGTCCAGTGGAGCAAGCTGCTGATGAACCTCAACAATGCGCTCAACGCCCTGTCCGACCTGCCTCTTGCACAGCAGCTCACGGATCGAAGCTGGCGAAAACTGGCCGCCGACCAGATGAGCGAGGGACTGCGTATCATGAGGGCGAACGGCATTGCGCCCATCACGATACAGGGCGCGCCGCCGACTGTCCTGCCGTGGCTTCTCCGCCTGCCCGATGCTCTTTTCCGCATCGTCGCCCGCAGGATGCTGGCCATCGACCCGCATGCGCGCTCTTCCATGTGGCAGGACCTGGCAAATGGGCGCGCCACCGAGATCGATTATCTGCAGGGCACGATCATCGACCTCGCCAAAGCCAGCAACATGGCCGCCCCGCTCGCGGCGCGCATCAGCGCATGTATCAAGGCGGCGGAAGGCAAACCGGTGCGGCCTCACACGGTGGATGAAATCCGCAACGGCCGCTGATCTGCCGGTTTCGGCTCAGTCGCGCAGCAATTCGTTGATGGAGGTTTTCGAGCGTGTCTTCTCGTCCACCCGCTTCACGATAACCGCGCAATAGAGGCTCGGTCCCGGCTCATTGTTGGGGAAGGACTTGCCAGGCAGCGAGCCGGCGACGACAACGGAATATGCCGGCACTTCACCATAGAAGATCTCGCCCGTGGTGCGATCGACGATCTTCGTCGACTTGCCTATGAAGACGCCCATGCCGAGGACTGCGCCCTCGCGGACGATGCAGCCCTCGACTACCTCGGAGCGGGCGCCGATGAAGCAATTGTCTTCGATGATCGTCGGTCCGGCCTGCATGGGTTCAAGCACGCCGCCAATGCCGACACCGCCGGAAAGATGGACATGCTTGCCGATCTGCGCGCAGGAACCCACGGTCGCCCAGGCATCCACCATCGTGCCCTCGCCGACATAGGCGCCGAGATTGACGAAGGACGGCATCAGGATCGCGCCCGGCGCTATATAGGCGGAGCGGCGGACGACAGCGCTCGGAACCGTGCGAATGCCGGCCTTGGCGAATTCGGTCGCACCCCAGCCTTCGAACTTCGACGGCACCTTGTCCCACCATTGGGCGCCGCCAGGGCCGCCCTCGATCAATCCCATCGGATTGAGCCTGAAGGAGAGCAGCACCGCCTTCTTGAGCCATTGATTGACTTTCCACTCGCCGTCCGGCTGCCTTTCGGCCACGCGGGCCTCACCGGCATCGAGCAGAAGCAGCGATGCCTCCACCGCCTCGCGAACTTCACCGCGGGTCTCGGTGTTTATCGCGTCCCGTTCGTCGAACGCCTTGTCGATGGTTGCTTCGAGGCTGCTGAGATCAGGCTTGGACATTTTGTCATCACTCCATTAGACGGGCATGCGAGGGGCTTGTCAGGTGCTACTAAGTGAAGTCTGCGAGGGGGTCAATCGCAGCGTCATATTGGTGGACAATGAATCGGGTTGACTGCCTGTAAGCGTCACGGACGCCGCAGAAGGAGAAAAAGAAATTGAATACTGACGAAAAGCACGGCTGGACGCCTTTTTCGCATTCCTCGGAGGCAGTTCGCCGTGTGCAGACCGCGCCGGAGACGCCGCAAACCCAATCGGACACGTACCGCCTTGCTTTTGCCGATCCCGACTTCATGACGCGCCGGGAAATGCGCGCCGTCCGCCTGCAGCTCGAACTGCTGAAGCCCGAAATGGCGCTGACGGAGCGCGGCATCCGCTCAACCGTCGTTCTCTTCGGCGGAGCGCGCATTCCCGAACCCGGTACTGCAGCCTGGGCAGCAAAGAACGAGACCCAGAAGAAGAACCTCGAGGCCAATTCCCACTATTATGCCGAGGCGCGGGAGTTCGCGCGGCTATGCTCGACCTATTCGTCCAGCACCTATAATCGCGAATTCGTCGTCGTGACCGGCGGCGGCCCCGGCGTCATGGAGGCCGGCAATCGCGGCGCTGCCGATGTCGGCGCGCCAACCATCGGCCTCAACATCGTATTGCCGCACGAGCAGGCGCCCAACGCCTATGTGACGCCCGAACTGTGCTTCAACTTCCATTATTTCGCCATCCGCAAGATGCATTTCCTCATGCGGGCAAAGGCGATGGCGATTTTCCCGGGTGGCTTCGGCACGATGGACGAGACCTTCGAGGCGCTGACCCTGATCCAGACCGGGCGGATGGAGCGCATACCCTTCCTGCTGTTCGGCAAGTCCTTCTGGGAGAAGACCATCAATTTCGACTTCCTGGCCGAACAGGGCGTCATATCGCCGACGGATCGCGAGCTGATCACTTTCGTCGATAGTGCCAGCGAGGCGTGGAAGGTGATCCAGGAGTTCTATTCGCTGCCGCAGGGTGCCTGAGCCATGCGCTCATGCGCGTCGCGCATGCGGGGCGGATGTATCCAGGTGACGAGCACGACCGAGATGATCATGAGCAGGTACCAGGAGCCGAGCTTGGAGAGCGATACCGGCGACCAGGCTTCCGCCTGCGAAGGGTAGATCCAGGCACGCGACCATGTGCCGATGTTCTCGGCACCCCATATGAACAACGCCACCAGCAGGAAGGCGAGCAGCAGCGGCATGTGGTGCCGCGAGCGGAAAACGCGGTAATACATGCTGCTGCGCGCGAACAGCGCTATGGTCGCGGCGAAAAGCACCCAACGCAGGTCGGCAATATAGTGGTGGGTGAAGAAATTGGCATAGATCGCCATGGCAAGAATGGCGGTCATCCACAGACGCGGATAATTCTCGAGCCTGATATCGAATATGCGGTTGACCCGGGCCATGTAGGAGCCGACGGCTGCATACATGAAACCTGAGAACAACGGCACGCCGCCAATGCGCAGCAGGCTCGGCTCCGGATAGATCCAGGAGCCGACATGCGTCTTGAATATCTCCATGAGCGTGCCGACGACGTGGAAGATCAGGATGATCTTGGCCTCGCCGAGCGTTTCCAGCCTGAATGCCAGCATCGAGAGCTGGATGAGAAGCGCGGCGATGAAGAGAAAATCATAGCGGGCAAAACCGCCATCATCCGGCCAGAAAAACTTGGTGGCGAGAATGACGCCCAGCATCAGCCCGCCGAAGAGGCAGGCCCAGGCCTGCTTGATGCCGAACACCAGAAACTCGACCGCACCGCCCCAGACGCCCGACCCGGGCAGCCGATCCAGTATCCTGTGGGCCGCGAGGTCGATGACCTCTTCGACCGAGGTGAATCGCTTCACGCAGGGATATCCGTGGTCGCCCGTCCGGGCAGGATGGCGCTGAGGAACGAGGAGAGATTGTCGGTTACATAGTCGACGTGATCGGTCTGGCCGGGATCGCGCTCCCAGATTTCCGAGAATGTCGGCTCGAAATTGCGCGGCACGATCAGGACCGTGGTCATTCCGAGCGCCTTGGGCTCCACCAGGTTCCTCGCCAGATCCTCGAACATCACGCTGGCGCGGGCATCGATCCTGTGCTGGGCCAGGAAGCGGTCATAGGTCTCGCGCGCCGGCTTCGGGTTCAGTTCCGCCGCGACGATATCGAAGATGTCGTCGAACTCGTCGAGAACGCCAAGCTGCCGCGCGGCCCGCTCCGCATGCCCGCGATCACCATTGGTGAATATGAACTTGCGCCCCGGCAATTGCCTTATGGCCGTAGCCAGCGACGGATCGGGCACCAGCCAGGAATAATCGATATCGTGCACCTTCTGCAGGAAATCGTCGGAATCGATATCGTAGCGATCCATCAGGCCTTTGAGCGTGGTGCCGTAATCCTTGTAGAACTGCTTCTGCAGGGTCCTCGCATCCGAGCGCGACAGCTTGAGCAGATCCGCCACATAGTCGGTCATTTTGACGTCGATCTGCGAAAAAAGATTGGAGTGATGCGGGTAAAGTGTATTGTCCAGGTCAAATACCCAGTCAGTAATATGGGCAAAGTTCAAAGGATCGGGTTGATTGGTCATAAGCGGTTGTTTTTCCGTCGTGCAAAAGATGCGTTCAATTCTCTGTATCACGGATGAAATAGAACAAAAGCATCCGAACTACGACCACTTTGGAATTTTTCCCAACCGGTATTTCCCCAATGCCACATACCACGAAAAGTCTATGGTCGAGGTCTGATGTCCAGGATTCTTGCTAAGGTCGCAATTATAGCGGTCGTCTCGACGGCCTTCTCGCTGGCCATCACCGGCACGATCATGACCGCCAATGGCATCTATCACAAAATCGGCTATGTCATTGCCGCGGTCTGCCCCCTGCTCATATCGCCGCCGATCTCGCTCATCGTCCTCTGGCAGTCCGAAAAGCTGAAGCGTGCGCTGGAAGCGCTGCGTCTGGTCAAGGAGGAACTCGAGGCGACGAACGCCAAGCTTTTCGAAAAGTCGACACGCGACAGCATGACGGGAATGCTCAACAGGGAAGCGTTTTTCAACCATGTCAATCATGTGCGCTCCCGCCAGGCCTGTTCGCTGCTGATCATCGACGTCGATCATTTCAAGAAGATCAACGACGTTCACGGACATTATGTCGGCGATGCCGCGCTGATGGCGATCGCGCGCTGCATATGCGATTGCATGGGCATCGATGGAATAACGGGCCGTATCGGCGGAGAGGAATTCGGTGTGTGCCTGCTCACCGACAATCCATCCACGGTGGAGGCAATCGCCGAGGATATTCGCAGGGAAGTCGGCCAGCTGGTATTCGTCACCACCGACGACACGCCCGTGGCTCTCAGCGTCAGCATCGGCGGTTCTGCCGATATTTCATCCGATACGGTGGCAGACCACTTCCAGATCGCCGACAGGAAGCTCTACGAGGCGAAGCGGCACGGACGCAATTGCGTGTTCATCCATGCCAACTTCCGCAAGGCCGCGTGACGCAATCGCTTACGGGACGATCAGCGTTCCCGCGCCGCGCTCCGTGAACAATTCGAGCAGAACCGAGTGCGGCGTCTTGCCGTTGAGGATGACCACGCCTTCGACGCCGCGATTGATCGCATCGATGCAGGTTTCGACCTTGGGGATCATTCCGCCGGATATCGTGCCGTCCTTGATGAGTGCCCGCGCCTGGCCGACCGACAGTTCCTTGATCAGTTCCTTGTTCTTGTCGAGAACGCCCGGAACATCGGTGAGGAACAGCAGCCGTGAAGCAGCAAGGGCGCCGGCAATCGCGCCCGCAAACGTGTCGGCATTGATATTATAGGTGTTACCGTCACGCCCGGGGGCGACGGGGGCGATGACCGGGATCATTTCGGAGCGCGCCAGCAGATCGAGCAGGGTCCGGTCGACCTCGATGGGCTCGCCGACGAAACCGAGATCGACAATCTTCTCTATGTTGGAATCCGGGTCGATGATGGTCTTCTTGGCCTTTTCGGCGAAGACCATGTTGCCATCCTTGCCGCAAAGCCCGATGGCCCATTCGCCCTCCGCATTGATCAGGGCGACGATCTCCTTGTTGATGGAGCCGGCCAGCACCATCTCGACGATTTCGAGGGTCTTGGCATCGGTGACGCGCAGTCCGCCTTCGAACTTCGATTCAATGCCCATGCGCGACAGCATCGAGGCGATCTGCGGTCCGCCGCCATGGACGACGATGGGGTTGATCCCCGATTGCTTCAGCAGCGCGACATCGCGCGCAAAGGCCTTGCCGAGCGCAGCGTCACCCATGGCGTGGCCGCCATACTTCACGACGACGGTCTTGTTCTCATAGCGCTGCATATAGGGCAATGCAGCCGACAACAGGCTTGCCTGGACTTCGGCTGAACGGTCGGCTTCAATCGCGGATGACATGGTGGGGACGACTCCATCGTGCGAGGATGCAGCTACTTAGCGTTAAAGTCCGCTCGGGGCAAATGGCTTTTCCCCTCGATTCGAAGTTTTGGAAAAGCCGCCGGAAAGGTGCTTATTCTTCCAGCAATCTGGCGATGGCCGCCCTGAGTTCATCGAGGCCGGTGCCTTTTTCCGAGGATGTCGCGATGATCTCCGGATAGGCCGCGGCGCGCTTGCGAATGAGCCCGGCAGTGGCCTCCATCAGGCGCGGCACGCCGGCCGGCTTGATCTTGTCGATCTTGGTCAGGACGACCTGATACGACACGGCGGCCTTGTCGAGCAGGTCAAGCACTTCCGCGTCGTTCTTCTTGATGCCGTGGCGCGCATCGATGAGGAGGTAGACGCGCTTCAGCGTGGTACGGCCGCGCAGATAGTCGAATACGAGCCTCGTCCAGGCGTCCACTTGCTCCTTGGGCGCTTCGGCGAAACCGTAGCCCGGCATGTCCACCACGGCGAGCGGCGGCAGGTCCATTCCCTCCCCCGAATAGCCCTCGGGCACGAAGTAATTAAGTTCCTGCGTGCGGCCGGGCGTATTGGATGTGCGGGCGAGGTTCTTCTGGCCGATAATGCCGTTGATCAGCGAAGACTTGCCGACATTGGAGCGCCCGGCAAAGGCGATCTCGAGCGGTCCCTCCGGCGGCAGGAACTTCATCGAGGGGACGCCGCGGATGAAAACCCATCCTTGGGCAAAGAGCATGCGGCCCTTTTCGATCAACTGCGTCCTGGCCTGTTCTTCGCTCACTTGCTGTTCCTGTCCGGCGGTCTATCCGCCTGCTTTCGATAATAAGCAGGCGATTGTCAACCTGCATCGCAAGCAAAAGGCCCCGCCGCGGCAGGGCCTTGCTGATGCTTGAGGGGTTCGCCGGGCCTATTCGGCCGGCTTGGGCTTCTTGCGGATCATCGCGATCAGATTGTCCCAGAGCTCCACCTTCACCCCCTGGCGCTTCATGATGATCGCCTGCTGGATGATGGAGAGCGTGTTGTTCCATGCCCAGTAGATGACCAGGCCTGCCGGGAAGCTCGCCAGCATGAAGGTGAAGATCAACGGCATCCAGTTGAAGATCATCTGCTGGGTCGGATCCGGCGGTGTCGGGTTCATCCGCATCTGCAGGAACATGGTGACGCCCATGATGAGCGGCCAGACGCCGATCATCAGGAAGGCCGGCACCGCCCAGGGCAGAAGGCCGAAAAGATTGAAGATCGAGGTCGGATCCGGAGCGGCCAGATCCTGAATCCAGCCGAAGAAGGGCGCGTGACGCATTTCGATCGTCACATAGAGCACCTTGTATAGCGCGAAGAATACCGGGATCTGGATCAGGATCGGCCAGCAACCGGCAATGGGATTGATCTTCTCGGTCTTGTAGAGCTCCATCAGCGCCTGCTGCTGCTTGACCTTGTCATCCGCATATTTCTCGCGGATCTCGGTCATCTTCGGCTGAACCAGCTTCATGCGCGCCATCGAGGCGTATGATTTGTTGGCAAGCGGGAAGAAGAAAGCCTTCAGGATGACGGTCACGACCAGGATCGCCACGCCGAAATTGCCGATCGCCTTATAGAGATAATCGATCAGGTAGAACATCGGCTTGGTGATGAAGTAGAACCAGCCCCAGTCGATCAGGAGATCGAACTGGCGGATGTTGCGTTCCTTTTCATAGGTGTTGATGCGCCCGACTTCCTTCGCGCCGGCAAAGACGAGGTTCTCGATCGTCGCCGACTGACCGGGCTCGATCGTGGTCGGATCGGAGAGGTAGTCGCTCTGGTAGCGCGGGCGGCCTTCCTGGAAATAGGAAATCCGTGCCTGGAACGGCTTGGCCGTCGACGGGATGAGCGTTGTCGCCCAATATTTGTCGGTGATGCCGATCCAGCCGCCCGTGGAGGATTTGGGCGGCGAAACTTCCTTTTCGTCCTCGATGGCCGAGAACTTGTACTCGATGAGGCCTTCCTCGCCGACGACGCCGATCGGGCCTTCGTGCAGGACATAGGTGCTGGCATGGGCGGGCTTGGAGAAGCGCGTCACCCGGCCGTAGGAGGCGAGCGATACCGGAGCGCCGGACGCATTCGTCACGGTGTCCTTGACGCTGAACATGTAATTGTCGTCGACCGAATAGGTGCGCTTGAAGGTCAGGCCCTTTTCGTTGGTGAATGCCAGCGTCACCGGTGTGGCCGGCGTCAGCCTGTCATTGCCCTCGACGCTCCAGACGGTAGCGGGCCCGGGAACGGTTCCCGTCGTGTCGTTGGGAATGAAGCCGATTTCGGCGAACTGGCCGTCGGCCAGTTGCTCGGGGCTGAGCAGTTGGATGTTGGGCGACCGGTCGTCGACGGTCTCGTGGTAGCGCTTCAGCTGCAAATCGTCGAGGCGGGCGCCCTTCAGGCTGATGGACCCGCTGAGGCTCGGCGTATCGAGCGCCACGCGGCTGCTCTGGCCGAGCGCTGCATCGCGCGTCATCGAGCCTGCCTGCGCCGGATCCTGTGTCTGGCCGGGAATATTGGCGCCTGGCGCCGTCGTGCCTTCCGGATTGGTGCCGGCAGGCGTGCTTGCCTGGCCGTCGACGCGCGTCTGTCCTTGCCGCGTGGCCTCGATCTGGGCCTGTTCGCGCTGCGCTTCGACCCGGGGGTTCATGTAGAACACCTGCCAAAGCGTCAGAATCACAATGGACAAGGCAATGGTGATAAAGAAATTACGGTTCGTTTCCATTGTCAGTCCTTGGGTCGGGTTCCAGAGCCCATCAGGGCTTCGGCGAACGCCGGGTCATAGATTTCCGGGAGACCCGTTTCGCGAGTTCCCGCGTCAGTTCCGCGAAAGGCGCATTCAGGGCATCGCGGCGAGCAACGATGACATAATCCGTTCCATCGGCCATGTCATCAGCGACATTGACACGCACCGCCTCTTTCAGGCGCCGCTTGATGCGGTTGCGCAGAACGGCATTGCCATTCTTCTTGGTGACCGTGAAGCCGACGCGGGGCGGCCCATCGGCCTCCGGTCGCTCCCTGATCTCGACGAGGAAAAACGGGCCACGCCGCTTTTCACCGTTTCGGACAGCCAAAAACTCCGCTCTCTTGCGAAGGCGGAGTGGCTTGATCTTATTCATAGTCTAATGCCAGCCGCGCAATGTGCGCGGACCGTCCTTAGGCTGAAAGCCGCTTGCGGCCGCGAGCCCGGCGGGCAGCAATTACCTTGCGGCCGCCAGCAGTTGCCATGCGGGCGCGAAACCCGTGACGACGTGCGCGAACAAGTTTGGATGGCTGATAAGTACGCTTCATTTGTTAAATACCGCGGTGTGCGGCCCTTCTTGTGGTCTGTTCTTTGACAGGAGCATATCAGGACCGCCATTTGGTGCGAACACCGCTAATGCGTCTCGTGGGGCGGTCAACCCGGACGTGCGCGGCTTATAGAGGCGCATGGTCGATAAGTCAATTGATGCAGTACCGAATCGAAATAGGCAAAAGACCGGAACTGATTTATTGTGCCTTTAAACAATAGACCTACATAATCCGGGTCGATGGAGCATGAATGGCGTCAACTCAGGATCATACGGAAAATGGCGACACGCCCGCTTCGGCGCGTCCATTGCCCGTCTTGAAGCGGCTTTCCGGCAAGCTGCTGCTCCTGACGCTGCTTTTCGGGCTGATCGCCGAGATCATGATCTTCGTTCCGACCATCGCCGACATGCGCATGCGCTGGCTGGCGGACCGCCTGAACACCGTCGCCGCGGCGAGCGTGGTTCTCGCTGCCAGCGACGCCGACGACGTGCCGCAATCGGTGCAGAACGACGTATTGCTCGCGACCGGCACCAAGGCGATCGCGCTGCGTGAGAAAGGCGCCTCGCGGCTGCTCGCGGTCGCGGACATGCCCTCGAAAGTGGCGCGGCACATAGACATGACGGTGACCGACCCGGTGACGATGATCCGCGACGCCTTCGATGAGCTCATCAATGGCGGCAATCGCGTCATCCGCGTCTATGGGCCGATCGGCGACACCGGCAAGGTCATCGAACTCCTGACTTCCGATACGCCATTGCGCAATGCGATGCTGCTCTATGCCCGCAATGTGGCGCTGATATCCCTGTTCATCTCGGTGATCACCGCCACGCTGGTCTTCCTCGCCATCAGCCGCATGCTGATCACGCCGATCCAGCGCATGACGACGAACATGCTTGAATTCGCGCAGGCGCCGGACGATCCGCAAAGGATCATCACGCCGGACGAGCGCGAGGACGAGCTTGGGATCGCGCAGCGGGAACTGAGTTCCATGCAGCGGCAATTGCAGCGCACGCTTGCGGAACAGAAACATCTCGCCGATCTCGGTCTCGCCGTCTCCAAGATCAATCACGACATGCGCAACATATTGGCATCGGCACAATTGATGTCGGATCACCTCGCCCATAGCAGCGATCCCGCCATTCAGCGCTTCATTCCCAAGCTGGTGCGCACCATCGACCGCGCCGTGCATTATTCGCAGGCGGTCCTCGCCTATGGCGCGACGCAGGAAGCGCCGCCACAGCGTCGGCGCGTCAATCTCCACACCATCGTGCGCGATGTCGAGGACATGCTGGATCTCGACGCCAAGTCCAATATCGAGTTCAAGAACCTCGTGCCGGAAAACTTCGAGATCGACGTCGATCCCGACCAGTTCTTCCGCGTCATCTCGAATTTGTGCCGCAATTCGATCGAGGCGATGGCCGCCGATACAAGGAGCGATCCCGCCATCATCAAGCGCCTGACGATCACCGCGGGGCAGATCGGCGCAACGTCGATCATCGGCGTGGAAGATACGGGACCGGGCCTGCCTGCCAAGGCACGCGACAACCTCTTCACGGCGTTCAAGGGCTCGGCGCGGTCCGGCGGCACCGGGCTTGGCCTCGCCATCGTGCACGAGCTGGTGCGTGCCCATGGCGGCACGATCGAACTGCGCGACGGCGATGGACCCGGAACGAGCTTCGAGATCAGGATTCCAGACCAGCCGGTGTCACTCACGGAGTGGCGCTCGCGCCGCAATACCGCCTCGCATTAGAACCTTCATGGCTGTGCCATCCGGAACCGTGCCGCTTCTATTCAACCGTGAAAGGCTCTAGAGTTGAGCATCGATGTCTGACTACCTCCCGACCTACTGGCCGCAAATCCTCTTCGTGCTCTCATTCGTACTGGGGGTGCCGGCGGCCATCCATGCCACCATGACCAAGGAAGAGGTGCGGGCCGCCATCGGGTGGGTCGGCGTGATCGTCCTGTCGCCGGTCATCGGCGCGTTGATCTATGCGGTGGTGGGCATAAACCGCATCCGCCGCTCCTCTATCTCCTCCCAGCGCCGCTTTCTGCACGAAATCGGCCAGGGGCAATTCCTCCGCTACGATGCGAGCGAGCAGAATGTGCTCGACCGGTTCGAGAAGCGCTTCGCCGCGATGAAGACCCTTGGCGACCGCGTCAGCCGCTGCAAGCTGACGACAGGCAATGACATAACCATGCTGCAAAGCGGCGATGACGCCTATCGCGCCATGATCGACGCGATAAATGCCGCGAAACGCAGCATTCTGGTCGAAACCTATATTTTCGACCGCGACAAGATCGGGCTGCGCTTCGCCGATGCGCTGATCGCCGCAGCAAAGCGCGGCGTCCAGGTGCGCGTGCTCATCGATGCCGTCGGCGCACGATATTCGATACCCAGCATTGTCGGCTATCTGTCGAGGCGCGGCGTGAGGGTCGATGTCTTCAATGGCAACATCATCATGGGGCTGCGGCTCCCCTATGCCAATCTTCGCACCCACCGCAAGATCATCGTCATCGATGGCCGGAAGGCCTTTACCGGCGGAATGAATATCCGTGCGGGATTTTCGGCGGAGATCGTCGGCGAGGACAATGCCCGCGATACGCATTTCGAACTGACCGGGCCGATCATCACCGACCTGTTCCACATCGCTTCCGAGGACTGGCGCTTTGCCACTGGAGAACGGCTTGCCGGCGAAGCCTGGCATATCGCCACGCCGGAGAAGCAGCCGGGGGAGCGCGTCTTCATCCGTGCCGTGCCCTCGGGCCCCGACAAGAGCCTCGAAGCCAATCACCGCATGCTGATGGGCGCCTTTTCCATCGCCCAGAGCCATATTCGCATCATGTCGCCCTATTTCCTGCCCGACCGCGAGCTTATCAGTGCGCTCGTGACCGCCGCCCGCCGCGGAGTCGAGGTCGATATCGTCATCCCCTCGATCAACAATCTCAAGCTGGTCGATAGGGCGATGACGGCGCAGTTCGACCAGATATTGAAGAGCCATTGCCGGATCTGGCGCGCAAGCGGCAATTTCAACCATTCGAAGCTTTTGGCGGTGGATGGCACCTGGGCCTATGTCGGCTCCTCAAACCTCGACCCGCGCTCGCTGCGCCTTAATTTCGAGGTCGATCTCGAAGTTCTGGACGCCGAATTCGCCGCCCACGTCGTCCATCTCGTCGAGCACGCCATGGAGGGAGCAACCCCGGTTCTGCTGCAGGAATTGCGCGCGCGCTCGTTCTGGGTGCGCCTCATCGACCGGATTATCTGGCTAGGCTCGCCCTATCTGTAACGGCCAGCGCCGGCAGAGCATCCTTGAGCGCGATGTGAGCCTTTATCGGCAGGTGATC
The DNA here is from genome assembly GCF_023554255.2 of Phyllobacterium sp. 21LDTY02-6. Lineage (GTDB taxonomy): Bacteria > Pseudomonadota > Alphaproteobacteria > Rhizobiales > Rhizobiaceae > Phyllobacterium. The sequence goes on from NZ_JAMJWD020000002.1 coordinate 112,948, forward strand.
CGACGCCACGCGTGCGAGCGGCGTGTCATGCACCTCGATGGCGCTGACGAGTTCATGCGGATGGCCCAATATGCGGTCGAGCGCGAGCACCGGAAAGCGCGACGGGAAGCTCGGCACCGCATTCCGGGCCGGATCGAACATCGGCCTGAGGAAATGCAGCGACGATCCCTTGCCGACACGCCATTCATTCAGATCGCCGATCAGCAGCGTCGGCCGCGTCGGGTCTGCGGCAACCGCATTGAGGATTGCTTCCGATTGCTGCTGCCGTGAATGTTTGAGCAGGCCGAAATGGGCGGCAATGATGCGCAAGGGGCCGGTGGCGACATCGATATCGACGACAAGCGCGCCCCGCGGTTCGAGCCCCGGCAGAACCAGCTGCTGCACCCGCCGCACCGCGCCCTCGCGGAACAGAAGCAGATTGCCGTGCCATCCATGGCCCTGCGGATAGAGAGAAGTCACCGGAACCGGGATGAGGCTGTTTTCGCGGTGCAGCCGCTCGAGGTTGAGGAGACCGCTGCGCTCGCCGAAGCGCTTGTCCGCTTCCTGTATGGCGATGATGTCGGCGCCGATCTCGCCGATCACCCGCGCCACCCGATCAGGATCGAAGCGCTTGTCGACACCGATACATTTGTGAACATTGTACGAGGCGATGAGCAGGTCGCCACGCAGCGCGCGCTCGATGGTGGCGGAGCGTCTGTGGCGGTTCCTGACGGCCGCTAGGATGCTGGCTGACACGCTGGGCTTTGACTGCCGCGCAGGCTTCTTGCTGTCCATTCACAAGAGATAGGTCCACATCCCCTGATTGGCAAGCAAAGACGTCGTCGTCCGGCCGCAAAGCGGTCAGAACCTGTTTCCGACGAGATGCGCGACCTGCGAACCGGCCTCGTAATAGCCTTCCTTGACCGAGCGGAACTTCTCGTCGCCCGGCGCACTGACGGGAAGCGGCAGCTCGTCGGTTGTCGTCGTGCCGGTGATGTGCTCTGCCAGAACGCGTCCAAAAACAGTTCCGGGCGCAATTCCCCGGCCATTATAGCCGTTGAAACTGATGATCTTCGGCGCCAGGACATGGAAACGGGGCAGATGATCGCTGGTCATGCCGATCTTGCCATACCAGCCGGCCTCGAACTCGATTTCGCCCAGTTGCGGAAACAATTTGCGGATGGACCGCGCGGCCCAGGCGCGATGCACTGCCATGCCGGTGCCGCGCAGGGCGCCGACGCTGCCGAAAACCAGCCGGCCGGCCTTGTCCATGCGGAACGAGCTGAGTATCTCCTTCGTGTCCCATGCTCCCTGCCGCTCCGGCAGGATCGATTTGCGCAGATTGGCCGTCAACGGCTTGGTGGCAAAGTTGAAATAGGGCAGATGCACGATTTCCGCGCGCAGCTGTGGCCATGGCGCCGTCGTATAGGCATTGGTGGCCATGATGATCCAATCGGCGGTGACGTTCGCTTCCGGGGTGCGTACGAGCCAGCGGTCGCCGGACTTTTCGGTGGCGGTGACCCTCGTGTCCGTATGGACCGCCGCGCCCGCCGCCATCGCCGCGCGGGCCAGTCCGCGCACATAGGCGAGCGGCTGGATCGTACCGGCACGCCTGTCCAGCAGCGAACCGGCATAAGCGCCCGAACCGACCCTGGCGGCAGTCTCCGCCGCATCCAGCAGCGTGACATCGGCAGCGCGGGCCTGCCACTGCCTGGTCCGTTCCTCGAGCTGCCGCAAGCCGCTTTCGCCGACGGCGCAGTGCAGCGTGCCATTGCGCTCGAGTTCGCATTCGATCCCGTGCTTGTCGACGAGATGGAAAACCGATTTCGGCGCATCGCCGAGGAGTTGCAGCAATCTTTCGCCGTGGAGCGAACCGAGCACCTTCGGCAGGTCGTCGGGCATCACCCACATCCCGGCGTTCACAAGACCGACATTGCGGCCCGAACCGCCGAAGCCGATCTCCGCGGCGTCGAGAACGGCGACCTTCGCGCCGGCTTCCGCAAGATGAAGCGCCGCCGACAGCCCGGTAAAGCCGGCACCGACAATGGCGACATCAACGGATAGATCGCTGCGTAGCCGCTGCGTTTCCGGCGCGGGAGGGGCTGTCTTTTCCCACAGGCCGTGGGAGCGGTCGTCATTGAGCATGTGTCACCAGAAATTGCTGAAGGGCGGCCTCGCCGCCAATGCCGTTATAGAACGACGTCCCGGCGGCGGAAATGAAAATCATTGACGATGTGATGCACAAGCGGAATGAACCGATGCTATTGCGGCCCGACCTCGTTGACGATCCAGCCGATGAAGCTCTGGACGAGCGCATTTTCCTTCTTGTGGTCCGGCACCACGAGATAATAGCTGTTCTCCGTCTGCAATGGCTGGTCGAAAAGAACCCGAAGCGTTCCCGATTGCAGTTCCTGCTCGATGAGGTAGCGCGGGAGAAGCGCGTAGCCTAGTCCGGCGAGCGCCGCCTCGATGACCATGGAGAAATGCTCGAAACGGTGGCCCTTATAGGGGCTCACGACCTCAGCATTCTGGATCTCGAACCATGACGCCCAGGCCTTTGGCCGGGTCGAAAGGTGCAGCAGCGGCGCGGAACTCGCCAGCGCGACGGGCGTCTCGACCGGGTTCTCCTCGATCAAAGCCGGGCTGCCGACCGGCACGATCGATTCGCTGCAAAGATAGGTGCAGACGGCATGGGCCCAGACCGGCTGGCCGTAATGGATGGCAAGGTCGAAAGGCTCCTCCTCGAAATCGAAGGGCTGCGAGCGCGAGGCGACGCTGAGCGCCATTTCCGGGTGATTCTTCAGAAAGGCCGGTAGCCGAGGCATCAGCCAGCGGCTGCCGAAGGTCGGCAGGGTGGCTATGCTCAGCGATGACGCCGATTGCGACGCCGCCATGGCGCGCAGCATCGTCTCCTCCGTCAGCCCCAGCAGACGCCTGACCTCGGGCAGGAACTTCTGTCCCGCATCGGAAAGCACCACGCGCTGGCGGATGCGTTCGAAAAGCAGCACGCCGATCTGATGTTCCAGTTCGCTCATCTGGCGGCTGACGGCGCTTTGGGTCAGGCTGAGCTCCTTTGCGGCCTGCGTGAAGCTGCCATGGCGGGCGGCGCATTCGAACGTCTGCAGAATATCAATGTCGGGTATCAGGCGTCTGCTCAACTTCATTCTGGCCTCGCATCAACCTAGTTTGAATCGTCGTCATATGCTGGTGTCGTTTCCTTATATAATCCAGATCGAGCATGACAGGATAGATATCCTCTCACACAAACTATGCGGAACATTCCATGAAATCTGATCGCCATATCAGCGCCGATGCCATTCGCGGGGCATTCTCCTCCGCCATGTCGGCCATGTATCGTAGTGAAGTGCCGGCCTATGGCACGCTGCTGTCGCTCGTCGCCGAAGTGAACAGCAGGACCCTGGACACGCAGCCCGGACTGAAGCAGCGCCTCGAGCAGACCGATACGCTCGATCGCATCTCGGAAGAGCGCCACGGCGCCATTCGCGTCGGGACTCCGGAAGAACTGTCGATGCTGCGGCGGGTCTTTGCGGTCATGGGGATGTACCCGGTCGGCTATTATGATTTGAGCGAAGCGGGCGTTCCCGTCCATTCGACGGCTTTCCGTCCCGTTGGCGATGCGGCATTGAAGATCAATCCGTTCCGCGTCTTCACCTCGCTCCTGCGGCTCGATCTGATCGGGGATGCGGCGCTACGCGAAGAGGCGGCGGCGACCCTGAAGGCAAGGCGGATCTTCACGCCCGGCGCGCTTGAGCTCGTCGAAAAAGCCGAAGCGCAAGGCGGCCTCGGCGAGGAGGATGCGGCGCGCTTCGTCAAGGAGATCATCGAGACGTTCCGCTGGCACGACCAGGCGAGCGTGAGCAGCGATCTCTACCGCCGCCTGCACGATGCGCATCGTCTCGTCGCCGATGTCGTTTCGTTCAAGGGCCCGCACATCAACCATCTCACGCCGCGCACGCTCGACATCGACGCCGTGCAGGAACTCATGCCGGATCATGGCATAGCGCCGAAGGCGGTGATCGAAGGTCCGCCCAGCCGCACTTGCCCGATATTGCTGCGCCAGACGTCATTCAAGGCGCTCGAAGAGCAGGTTTCGTTCCGCAATGCGACGGGCGAATGGGAGAAAGGCTCGCATACGGCGCGTTTCGGCGAAATCGAGCAGCGCGGCATAGCGCTGACGCCAAAAGGGCGCGCGCTCTATGACCGGCTTCTGACCGAGACCCGCAAGCTTGCCCGCCCTGCGGCAGATGGTTCAAATGCGGAAGCCTATATTTCAGCGCTTGCAAACACGTTCAAGGCTTTCCCCGATGACTGGGCGGCCATCCGCGAACAGGGTCTCGGATATTTCCGCTATAGTCCTGTGAGCGGCGCCAAGGTTTCGACCGGTGACAATTCGGACCTCGAAACATTGATCGCGCTCGGTGCCGTGCAATTCGACCCCATCGTCTACGAGGATTTCCTTCCCGTAAGCGCGGCGGGAATCTTCCAGTCCAACCTCGGCGACGGCGCCAGCCAGCAATTTTCGGCAAGTCCCAGCCAGAAAGAGTTCGAGGCGCATCTCGGCGCGGCGGTTCTCGACGAGTTCGAACATTATGCCCGGCTGGAAAAGGATTCCGTCGAAGCCTGCCTGCGGCATTTCTCCCCCGTCGCCCTGGCAAGCTGACAGTATCGGCCGGGACAGCCGTTTAAAAAATGCGGCAAGGCTGATAAAAGCCCTGCCAATCCATCAAAGTGTGAAATCAAGGGTACCAAATGACCATTGCTCAAGACGTAAAAACGCTCCTCGCCAAGCTCGGCGTGGCGGAATCTGCCTATGTTGGCGGCTCTATGGCCTCGTTCAGTCCGGTCAGCGGCGAGAAGGTCGCCGATGTGGCAGTCCATTCGCTCGACGATACCAACAAGGCCATCGACCTCGCCCAGGAGGCTTTCAGGCAGTGGCGGCTGGTGCCGGCGCCGAAGCGCGGCGAACTCGTCCGGCTGTTCGGCGAGGAACTGCGGGCCCATAAGTCCGATCTCGGGCGTCTCGTTTCCATCGAAGCCGGCAAGATCCCTTCCGAGGGTCTCGGCGAAGTGCAGGAGATGATCGACATCTGCGATTTCGCCGTCGGCCTCTCCCGCCAGCTCTACGGCCTGACCATAGCCACCGAACGGCCCGGCCACCGCATGATGGAAACCTGGCACCCGCTCGGCGTCGTCGGCGTCATCTCGGCCTTCAATTTCCCCGTCGCGGTGTGGTCCTGGAACACGGCCCTCGCGCTCGTATGCGGCGATGCAGTCGTCTGGAAACCGTCCGAGAAGACACCGCTGACCGCCCTTGCCTGCCAGGCGATCTTTGATCGGGCCGCCAAGCGTTTCGGCGAAGTTCCGTCCGGGCTGGCCCAGACGATCATCGGCGACCGTAGCGTCGGCGAAGCCCTCGTCGATAATCCGAAAGTCGCACTCGTCTCGGCAACGGGCTCGACGCGCATGGGCCGCGAGGTCGGACCCCGCCTCGCCAAGCGCTTTGCCCGGTCGATCCTCGAACTCGGCGGCAACAATGCCGGCATCGTCTGTCCCTCGGCCGATCTCGACATGGCGCTGCGCGCCATAGCATTCGGCGCCATGGGCACGGCCGGCCAGCGCTGCACCACGCTGCGCCGCCTCTTCGTTCACGACAGCGTCTATGATGCGCTCGTTCCGCGCCTGAAGAAGGCCTATGAGAGCGTATCGGTCGGCAGTCCGCTGACGACTTCGGCGCTGGTCGGCCCGCTGATCGACAAGGCTGCCTTCGACAATATGCAAAAGTCGCTGGCCGAGGCTGCAAAGCATGGCGGCAAGGCCACCGGCGGCGCACGCGTCGAAACGGAACATGCCAACGCCTATTATGTCCGCCCTGCCCTCGTCGAAATGCCGAAGCATGAAGGGCCGGTGCTTGAAGAGACGTTCGCGCCGATCCTCTATGTCATGAAATATTCCGACTTCGACCAGGCGCTTGCCGACCACAATGCCGTCGGGGCGGGGCTTTCCTCCTCCATCTTCACCCTGAACCTGCAGGAAGCGGAACGCTTCCTCGGCGCGGATGGCTCGGATTGCGGCATAGCCAACGTCAATATCGGCACGTCGGGCGCCGAAATCGGCGGTGCCTTCGGTGGCGAGAAGGAAACCGGCGGCGGACGCGAGTCGGGCTCGGATGCGTGGAAGGCCTATATGCGCCGCGCCACCAATACGGTGAACTACTCGACCGCCCTGCCGCTGGCACAGGGCGTGTCCTTCGACATCGACTGATGATGACGAGGGGCTCCGCGCGAACGCATGGAGCCCCGGCCTGTCAGGCGGCCTGGAACTGCTCGCCGACGAACTGCCAGTTGACCAGCTTCTTCAAGACCGCATCGACATGTTCCGTGCGCCGGTTCTCGTAGTCGAGATAATAGGCGTGTTCCCAGACATCGATTCCCAGCAACGGCTTCCTGCCTTCCGCCAGCGGATTGCCCGCATCCTGCATGCCGGTGATGGCGAGGCCATCGCCATCCTTCACCAGCCAGACCCAGCCGGTGCCGAAGACCTTGTCTGAAGCGGCGACGATCTGCTTCTGCATTTCGTCAATACTGCCGAATGAAGCCTTCACCGCGTCGCCGAAGGCGCCGTCCGCCGCTGCGGGCCCGCCCTTGAACTGCATCCAGTAGAAATTGTGGTTCCATGCCTGCGCGGCATTGTTGAAGATATCGGCCTTGTCTTCCTTGCTGGCGCGAACGACCACCTCTTCCAGCGGCAATTCGGCGAAGGGCGTGTTTTCCGACAGGGTGTTGAGCTTCTTGAAGTAGCCCGCATGATGCTTGCCGAAATGCAGCCCGACAGTCCTCGCCGATATGACCGGAGCCAAAGCCTGTTCATCATAGGGCAGCGGTGGCTGCTCGAAGCGAGCTGCCGCCCGCACGCGCACGGCGGGAGCGAACAATGTGGCGGCAACGGCCGCACCGGACACGGCCAGCATGTGGCGGCGATTGAGTTGCATGAATCTTCTCCTTGGATGGTCGGGGGATATGCCTTCAACCGAAATTCGTGGCGATCGGTTCCATGAAGATCATCGGGCGGATCGAATGGCGTTGCAAGGATGCGACTTACGTCTAATGGATTAGCGGCCCAATCCTTGCCCCCGTGGCGATAAACGCGCCTAATCATCCGCGTCTCGGCACGCAATCCGGAGAGAGAAATGAGCGGGCAACGGATTTACAACCTCGATGGCCTGCGTCTCGTCGCGGCCATGGCCGTCGTCCTGTTCCATTTCGTCTTCCATGGCCCGGTCATGCAAACCATACCGGCGGTGGAGCGCAGCGGCTGGATGATCGGTGCGGCGCAATATGGCTATCTCGGCGTCAGCGTCTTCTTCCTCATCAGCGGCTATGTCATCGCCTATTCCGCCAATGGCCGCTCCGCCCTCGAATTCGCCATTGCCCGCTTCACCAGGCTCTACCCGACATTCGCGCTGATCATGAGCCTGACGGCGCTGGTGACATTGCTCTTCGGCGCGCCGCATTTCTACACCGGCTCGCAGCAATATCTCGCCAATCTGACCATGATGGCCCCGGCTTTCGGCCAGAAATACATGGACGGCGCCTATTGGTCGATCACGCTCGAGCTTGTCTTCTATTTCTGGGTCTTCGTGCTGCTGACCCTGGGGCTGTTCCAGCGCTACCAGCTGGCGATCATCGCCATCTGGCTCGGATTTTCGACCATTGCCGAATTCGTGCTGAACGTCGCCACGTTCCGGCAATTGTTCATCACGGAATTCTGCGGCTTCTTCGCCGCCGGCATCCTGATCTACCGTATCCGAAGCGGCGACGGGCGCATCGTCACGCGCCTGCTCCTGGCAGCAGCCTTTGCCCACTCGATGATCGCGACCATCGTCGGCACCCGCGCCATAACCGACGCCGTCGGCGTCACATTCGAACCGTCGGTGGCCGCGCTGACGCTGCTCGGCGGCTATGGCCTCTTCACCGTGGCGGCCTTTGCCGACCGTCCCCTGTTGCCGGCAGCCTGGCTGACATTCCTCGGCGGATTGACCTATCCGCTTTATCTCCTGCACCAGCAGATCGGCTATATCGCCATCCAGCAGCTCGGGACCGGTTTCACGGGCACATTGCCGCTCGTGGCGCTGATCGCGCTGCTGCTCTTCGTTTCCTGGCTGGTATCCTATTATTTCGAGCGCCCGCTGATGCCGAAGCTGCGGCAGATTCTGCGCGAACTCTCCGAACGCATGATCCCGGCCAGATTTCCGCTCGGCAGGATACTCAACCGCGTCGGCTGAGCATCCCGCCGCATCGCGACTCAATCCTTCAGCGCCTCGACCACCGCGTCGAAGAACGCGTTCGGGTCTATCGGCTCCTTGCCGACAGGCTTCGGCTGGGCGCCGAAGGTGACGATGACGACGTTTTCGACCGGGTCTATATAGATATTCTGGCCATGGATGCCGATGGCGGAAAACGAGCCATGCTTGATCGAAGGCTCGGTCCAGGCCGTCCACCACATATAGCCATAGTCGAGCTTGGCCCCGCCCTTCAATGTCTTCGGGGTGGTTGCTTCCTTCACCCAGCCATCCGGCAGGATCGATTTCCCGTCGATCACGCCATTGCCGAGGAAGAACAGCCCGAACCGCCCGTAATCGCGCAGCGTCGCGCTGATGCCGCTGCCGCCGATCTCGACGCCATCGGGCGAATCCAGCCACCAGTTCGCATCGCTTTCCATGCCGAAGGGCTGCCAGATCTTCTCCGACAGATAGTCGGCCAGCGGCTTCTTCACCGCGCCATGCACGATCTCGCCAAGGATCTGGGTCTCGCCGGTACTATAGGTATTGACCGTACCGGGCTCGGCGGCGCGCGGCAGCTTTCCCATCAACTCCACTGCCGAACCGGGCTTCTGCGATATCTGCGCCCGCAGAAGCGCGCGGCGATCCGATTGCGGATCGGTATAGGTCTCGTTCCATTTGACCCCGGACGACATCATCAGCACGTCCCTGACACTGACGCCGTCATAGGCGCTGCCCTTCAGCTCCGGCACGTAATCGACCACCTGCGCATCCAGGCCCTTGATCAGCCCTTCCTTGATGGCGATGCCGGCCAAGGTGGAACTGATCGACTTCGCCACCGACATCGACATCCAGCGCGTCTTTTCGCTATTGCCGCGCTGGTAGGTTTCATAGGCGATCTTGCCATTCTTCAGCACCAGCATCGCGGTGATATTGTCGAGCGCCACAAAGTCATAGAGGTCGTAATCCTTGCCCTCATATTTGAAGCGGACATCGCCGAGCTGCTTGTCGGCTTGCGGCAAGGGGTGAGGCTTCGTGCCCGCCTTGATCATGCGGGTGGGAAAGAGCCTGTCTATGTTGCGGTAGGTGCTGACGGCAAGATCAGGCAGCATCGCCCCGTCATAGATCTGCTCGACCGTGCCGATCTTCTCCCCCGCATGCGGATAGTCCTGTGCAGCCGCGGGCAGCGCCATCGCGGCAAATGCCGACCCCACCAGCGCCGCCTTCCTCAAGCGGTTCCAGCCGCGGCTGCTGCGGCCTGTTGCAACACTCGTTCCTGACATGACACCTCTCCTCTGTGCTGGAACAAGTGTGTCTTTTTCAGTGCTTATGTTCAATGGCGTGTGTCGCTTCCCTCCATGCAAGCTGTGGATGAGTGACGACCGACGCCGACGCCCGGCACGCAACGGGAATTGCCCTGCCTGCCCGCGACGGCTGCGGGTTTCATGCGTTAAGCGAAATTCGCCATTGATGCGGAACGCAGCATCGGCTAGAACCGCTTCGCGCATGCGAGCTTTCGCGGCCCATGCACCCGTAGCTCAGCTGGATAGAGTGCTGCCCTCCGAAGGCAGAGGTCACAGGTTCGAATCCTGTCGGGTGCGCCAAATATTCCTCGATATGGCTATTTGAGAACTGCTGATCAGCGTGGTGGCCGCAGCGTCGGCATCGACGTGGATGATTTCCTAATACTGATAGCCCGATCCCCCCAACTTGTTCAACGGCCTCTGCACCACATCAGGATCAGCAGAATCGGCCCGCCGAGAAAGGTGGCGAATAGCCCCGCAGGTATGTCGAAGGGAAATATCAACGTGCGGCCCAACCAATCTGCAACGGTCATAATGAGCGCGCCCGTGACGGCTGCCGCCAATAGCTGCGGAAGCGGTCGCCCGATACCGCTAAGTTTAACCAAATGCGGACCAAGCAGCCCCACGAAACTCAAAGGTCCCACGACAAGGGTGCCGGCGGCCGTCAATAAGGCGGCTACAAGAACGATAGCCAAACGACTTCGGCCCAAGCTCAATCCGACGGCTCGCCTGACCGCATCGCCGAGTGGCAAAAGCTCAAGCCAGCGCGACATCGATGCTGCCATGGCCAATAGAACAATACAGGAAACGAAGGCGGCTTTGGCTTGTTGCTCACCGACATAATAGGTTGATCCAGCCATCCAGCCGAGCAGCATTTGCATTCGAGGATCACCGCTCGCAATCAGCAAAGTGACCAAGGCGGACAGTGCGGTTCCAATCCCTATTCCTGTCAGCAACAGTCGATTTGGAGAAAAATTATGACGCCTGGCCAGTATCAATGCCACGAGTAAGGCGAGAAAGGCGCCCACATCAGCGCCGATCATGAGACTTGTCAAATCGACGGTCGACGTTGCGAAAATGACCACGATGACACCGAAGCAAGCGCCAGATGAAATCCCAAGAAATTCCGGCGAAGCCATGGAGTTTCCCGTGAGTCGCTGCATCAATATCCCCGCAATCGCCAGCATGGCCCCTGCAGAACACGATGCCAATACGCGCGGAAAACGAAACGGATAGAGCTGAACCAGTTCGGACGACGTACTGAGATGCAGGCCTTGTGGTCCTTGCCCCAAATGCAGGCTCAACCAGACGACAGTGGCAAGCAGAATGCTCATAACTGTTATCCAGACAGATGGGCGAGTCATGCGCCGGGGTGTGACTAGCCGTTGCGGCAACGGCTCGGCAGAGCGAGATCTCGCAATCAGCCACACCAGCAATGGTGCACCAAGAAATGCAACGGCAACGCCCGTAGGTATTTCCATTCCATCCTGAGCAAGCGCCTGCACACCTTGATCCGCAAACCAGAGGAGCAAGGCGCCTATCATCGGCGATACAAATATCTCGTCGCTAAATCGCCTTGCGCCCGAGAGGTGGGCGAGCGTCGGAGCTGCCATGCCTATGAACCCAATCACACCTACCGCACTCACGACAATGGCAGAAATACCAGTTGCTATGGCAAGGGCGGACAGGCGACCGAGGAATACGTTCATGCCAAGGTTTGTCGCGCAGTCATCGTTGAGCGTAAGCAAACCAAACGGCCTTGCGAAGAGGATGGCAAGAACCGACGCGACCACAATTCGAGGCAAAAGATAGAACGCGCCAGACCAGTCATTCTGAATCAGAGAGCCACTGCCCCAAATGAAATACGAACGGATCGCTTCCTGATCCAGCAGATAGAAAAGGGTGCCCAGCGCCCCAAAATACAAGCAGACAAAAAGGCCGGCCAGGGTCAGCCTGTCCGGTGACAATGCTTTGTCCCAGGCCACGGCGAATACGATCAGCAAAGCGACCATTGAACCGCAGAAGGCCACCATTTCCCGGCTGAATTCCAGCACTCCCGGAGCCCATAGAGCAGCAATTACCAGCGCCAGTTGCGCGCCGGCAGATACGCCAAGCGTTGTCGGCTCAGCTATCCGATTGCGTAGGACATGCTGGAAAATGGAACCCGCCAGACCCAGTGCCCAGCCGCAGAGGGCTGCAACAACGAGGCGGGGGATGAAACCGTGGTGGATGATGATCTGGTTTATGTCACTGCCGTCAGGCGAAAGGATCGCAGCCGTCCATCGCCCACCCGGCATGATTCTCTCTGCGTTGCCGATAGTCAGCATCAGTGCGAACACCCCCAACAAGAACAGGGCGCCTCTACCGGTCAACTTTGAATAGATAAGCCTTGGGCGGGCGGTCGGTATTCGATCGACGATCATGGAACACCGCCGCTGAGCAGGGCGGCGACGACACCATGAGCAAACTTTTCCGCGCTTGCTACCGCACCGAAGAACCACATGCCGGGCAACACGCTGATGCGATTGTGCCGGACAAACGGCAGGTTCCTCCATACCGCACTTTTCGCTTCCACCTGGATCAGGTCAGTATCGCTGAGCCCGAGATAGAGAAGATGTGCCTCGTTTGCGCTGGCCAGCCGGTCTATACCGACGATGGCATATCCCCATGGATTGGTTTTCCCGGTCCACGCATTGATGACACCCATGCGATCCAACACGTCCTGAAATAGGCTGTTCCGGCCAAAGACCATCACATTGCGTTCGTCGATGAAGCGGGCGAGATAGACCGGCCTTGCATAGCCTCGCATCGCAGCGCGACCCCGAGCAATGGCTGCCTCCGCCAGGTTGATTGCTATTTCGGCGGCCTCGCTTCTGCCGAACAAAGCGCCCAAATGTCGAAGTTCAGATTGCGCCTTGACATAAGGTTGACCATTCGACGTATAGATCGCGGCTGAAATACAGGGCGCAATGAGTGCAAGCGCGGGTATCGCACCCGCCTGACCTTCGTTCAAGAGGATGAGATCAGGCTTGACCTGTATGAGCATCTCGAGGTTGGGAGTCGAGCGTAGACCGAGCTCGACCGTGCTGGCAGGAAGTTTCGGCAAACCAACCCATTGATGATAGCCATCGGTCTCGGTCAATGCCACCGTGTTCAAACCAAGTTGCAAAGCCATCTCCGCCAGGGTCCAGTCAAGAACGGCGATACGGTCAGGCTTTGGCGTGCCGGGCACCGCCTTGGCTGTGGCAATAGTACAGCCGAGTGGCAGGCCGGCCGACACATGGAGAAATCGCCGGCGATTCAAAACGGCAAGCCATGTTACCATTTATAGGACATAGTACCCAGAACACTGCGACGCAGTCCGTAATAACAAATCGTGTCGCCATTACACGATGCAACGTATTTCTTGTCGAAGAGATTGGTGGCATTAAGCGCAACGTTCCACCCCTTCAACTTGCTATTCGCAATACCGAAGTCATAACCGATTGCCGCATCCACCAATGTGAAAGCTGGAATGGTCAGCGTGTTCGTCTCATTGCCATTTCGCTTGCCTTCGTACCGGATCCCCAACCCAAGCTTGAGCCCCGATGCCTTGCCCTCCGCAAAAGTGTAATCGGCCCATATTGACGCCATGTCGCGCGGCAGGCCAACTAGATCATTGCCAACCCAGCTGGGATCGAGCGACCTTGATACAACATTGGTGATATGGGTGTAGCTCGCCCGCACATTGAGATTATCCAACACGCTGGCGACGGCGGACAGTTCCACACCCCTTGCATGGACTTCACCAATCTGGTTGCTGAAGGTGGGATTGTCTGGATCTGTCGTCTTGACATTTGTCTGCTTCAGATCGAATACCGCAGCCGTGATGAAACTCTCGTATCCATCCGGCTGATATTTGACGCCGGCTTCGTATTGCTTGCCTTCGGTCGGCTTGAAGGCATTTTTGTTGGCGTCGGTACCTCCGGTCGGTTGGAATGAGGTTGAGTAGCTAATATATGGCGCGAGGCCATTGCTGAACATGTAGACCGCGCCAATGCGTCCCGTCAGTGCGTTATCATCCGCATCATCGGTAACGACCCCTTCGATCTTGTTCGTTGTTTTGCCGCTTATCCAGTCCTGGCGCAAACCGCCAACGATCGAGAGATTGTCGATCTTCAACTGATCCTGCGCATAAATCCCCAACTGGCTGCGGACTTGGTCGGTGTGCCCGCTGATGGCAGGTCGCGTTATACCGATATTATATACCGGCTTGAATATATCCAGACCGGGTAGGCCGAAGTTCAAGCCATAAGTCTGTTCCAGCGTGGTGCGCTGATAGTCCAGACCCATCAGCAGAGTATGCTGAAGCGGGCCTGTGTCGAATTTGAACTCCGACTGGTTGTCGACGGTGAACTGCCCCAACTTGTCCTCATCGTACAGCGCGTAGCGCTTGAGTGTACGGTTGTCCTCGCCTAACCCGAAATCAAATACCGCCCCGAGTACCGCTTTCATATGGCGGTATCGCAGATTCTGCCGGACAACCCAGTTCGGATTGATCCGGTGTTCCAACGCATAGCCAATACTTGTACTCTCACGCGAATATTCGTTGAAGCTTGGATCCCCACCATAGAAGCTGGTTGGTATCTGGCCCAGCGGATTGCGCAGCACAGTACCTTGCGAAGGCAAGGTATAATAATTTCCGAGGTCAGGATCATTCTGATAGGAGGCAAGAAACGTCAACGTCGTGTCTGCATCCGGCGCCCATGTCAGAGCGGGCGCGATGGCGATGCGCCGATCCCTCGTATAGTCGATCTGCGTATCGGTCACTCGCCCAATCCCTGTGAGCCGGTAGGACCACTGACCTTCCTTGTCCACCGGACCTGAGAAGTCAAAGGTTCCCTGTGCACGTCCGTAACTGCCGGTTTGCAATGATACTTCGTGCAGGGGTTCATCGGTTGGCCGCTTGCTGACGAGTTCGATGACGCCACCGGGCGAAGCTTGCCCATAGAGTACCGATGCTGGGCCGCCAATTCGTTCCACACGCTCAAGCAGATAGGGATCGATCTGATTGATGCCCCAGGTCCCATCTGTCAGCCTCAGGCCATTGAGATACTGGCTCACCGCGAATCCACGCGAATAAATGTCGTCACGCTGGCCAGACCGCCCGAAAGGTTCGACGACGCCTGGCGTGTAACTCAGAACTTCGGGCACACTTTGCGCCTGACGCGTCTCTATTTCTTTCCGTGAAACGACTGTGACCGACTGAGGCGTTTCGATAAGCGGCGTGTCAGTCTTTGTGCCACTTACGCTCTTCGCCGCGACAAAACCATCGGTTCGTCCCCATTGTTCCGAACGGCCCTGGATAGTGATGGGTTCAAGCACGATGGATCCATCTGCACCAACCCCATCATTGCCTGCTACTTTGCCTGCATTGAAAACCATCACGGTATTGTTGTTTGCAAAACGGTAGGTCAGACCGGTTCCCGACAGCAATGTCACCAGGGCCTGTTGCGCGGTCATTGATCCGTTCAGCGGCTTTCCCGATGCTGAAATGGGCGCGTTTTCACGAAAGACAACTGACAGACCTGTGATCCGGCCGATATCGTTCACACCTTGAGGTACAGGTTTGGCGGCGATGTGAAATGAGAATCTCTGCTGGGTCACCGGCGCTTGCTGAGCGGCGGAGATTGAAACCGGACTGACCGTCAGCAGAAGAACTGCAACCGATAACAAGCCCTGTGTCTGTATTATTTTCGTATCGCGCATATAGCCGCCCCTTAGCTTCACCAGGCAAGACGGCTGCAAGTCGCACATAACCGTCTTTGTAAGCTCCACGTTTGGAATGGCCGTCCACTGAACCAAAAGAGATAAAAAATCCGGGGGAGTGTGGAACGCTGTAAATGAACGGCTTTCTATTACGGTCGCAATATCGTCAGCCGGTTTGCAACCGTATTGATCTGAAACCCGACACTGGCTTGCAGGGATAGAAGCGCAGCATCGGGATCGCCGAGCGAAAAGCTGCCGGTAACCCGTTCACTGGCCAGGCCGGCCGTTACAATGACGATCCTTCCGGGACGGTATCGTTCTATCTCTTTGACGACATCCGAAAGGCGAGCGCGATAGAAAACAAATCGACCATTGTGCCAAGCCAAAGCATCGTCGATACTGATGTTCTCGACTGCTGCCACGCCTTTTCGATCGAGGCGAGCCCGCTGCCCCGGTTCCAGAATGGGCTGTTGTTGCGGATTTTCAGATGCTATCAAAACCTTGCCGCGTTCAAGCGTAACGACCCCCTCATCGTCGAGCAAACGCACATCAAAACGCGTCCCTAGAACCCTGATATCACCGAAATCCGTCTCGACGATGAACGGCAAACCGGTATGGCTCACGTCGAAAAAGACAGCACCCCGCAGGAGGCGAACGCGCCGCTCATCAGTTGTGTAGTGCACCGCAAGCGCACTATCAGCATCAAGAAGTGCGACCGAGCCGTCGGACAGATTGATGCTTCGACGCTCACCTTTGCCGGAGCTATAATCGGCGGTTAGATTTTGCAGAATGTTGGGCTGTTCAAGCCAGAGACCGACCCCCAGCAAGAGACACAGTAAAGCGGCGGCGCCACCCAACCGTTTAGAAACCCGCCGCTGTGCTTTTCCGCGGTCCATTGCCTGGAGGTACCGAGAGAGTTGGGCGGCCTCTTGCTCTGCCAATCGGACGCCGGGTGCCTCTGTTGCATTCCATGCTTCCTCGACCAGGCGAAACGCACGTTCATGCTCCTCGCTCGCCTGAAGCCAAAGCTGGAAGTCCTGGTGATCTACACCCTTGCCAGTTTCACGCAATCGGAGGAACCACTGCCTCGCTTCACGGCGGATATGAGTGTCAGATTGTTTCATGAAATCTCAGATCGGTCACCTTATCCAGCAAGACATTGATCCGCATGAACCGTCTTTCGGACAATAGGAACCCACTCTCATACCATATTGTCGGCTAGCGCCATCTCGCATGCGGAAACGGCACGGGACATATGCTTGGCAACGGCACGTTCGGAGATATCGAAAGCGCCGGCGATGTCCACGAAACTGCGACCGTGTATGCGATTGAGCAGGAAGATATGTCTGGTCCTGGTGGGCAGCGCCGCCAATGTTTGATCGATTGTCCGGATGCTGTCCCGCACAACCATTTCGTCCAACGGAGTTGACTGGACTCCTGCATATTGTTCAGGAAGTATGCCTTCCAGAAAACGCGCACGCGCCTTTTCTGCGCGGAGGTGATCTATGGCAGCGTTGCGCGCACAGCGGTTGAGAAAGGCCGATTGATTACCGGTACATTCGATCGCCCGGCCCCAGATTCGCAGGAAGATATCCTGTACGAGATCACGGGCGGTCGCCGCACATCCGACCTTGTGTCGAATCTGGCGTTCGAGCCGCAAATGCTCATCATTGTAAAGTCTCTCGATGTCCCCCACGCGACTATTCATTGATCTCAGCTACACGCATGTGGCTCCCCCTGGAAAACCTTCCATTGAAAAGACGTTAAAAAAATTCCTAGCAATCACAAATAATTAGACAAATTCTAAGGTCGGACGTTCACCCTCACGCCCGCGATTAATTCTTGTATAAGAATGTCAACTTTATGCAATGGAATAATTGGCGCCGCAGTTGGGCGACACAGGACGGCCGGAAACACCAATACGCAGCTTCGAAGCAAATGCGTGCTGCAGCGGCGCAACCCACCATACGACGACCCTGGCGCGCGTCGCTCAAGCTCCGCTGGCGGATCTGCACCCGCCAGCCGATCGTCATGGACGCTAGAATTGCACCGACAGATCCGCCTTGATGGAGTTGTCCTTGGCATCCGGCGAGAATTGCCCGGTATAGGAAATGCCCACGCTGGTGTTCCTGCCGATATTGACGTCGATACCGGCTTCGACCAGTGCGATGTTGCGCGCGGTCGCCACGCCCTGAGCCGTGAACTCCCGTCCACCTCTGAAGGACAGGCGCTGTTCCGGCGTCGTGTCGCCGAATGTGTGGCTCCAGCCCACCATGCCGCGGGCCGTCAGCGTCATGCTCTTACTGATGGCGAAATCATGCGAGACCCGCAGCCCCAGGACCGTCGTTTCCACGTCGGTCGAGCCTGCCATTCCGGTCAAGTTGCTGATCGCGCCATCTTCGGTGAAGCCGCTCGACCGCAGATGCACGTAGCTCGCCGCTGCAAATGGTTCGAACGTGGCATAGGGCCGGTCGATCCGGTAACCCACTTCGCCGAACAATTGCACGCTCTGCGCATCGTAGGAGGCACGATGCGTATTGCTCGCCTCGCCAAAACGGGCGTTGCGTTTGCTGTCGATTTCATGCCGGGCGATATTGGCGCCGAAGCGAAGGCCGAGTGCATCGAACTGCGTTCCGCCATAGATGCCGACCTGATAGCTGTCGATCGAAGCCTTGTTGCCGGCGCTCTGCAGCGACGTATCGCCATGGGCGGCAAGGATACCGAGCCGCCAGCTGTCGGCGACGACGCCGTCGAAGCCGGTGACGAAACCGCCGGTGCTGCCGCTATAGCCCGCCGCATTGCCATCGCCGGTCACATGGGACCAGTTGCCATAGGCCTGCCCCCATAGCGCCATGGTGGTCGCATCCGGCAGCGAACCCGTGTTCATCAGATCGAATGCCGCGCTGCCCTCGGGCTTGCCCGTCTCCGGTCCGAACGCCAGTCGTTGCGCCGCGCCATTTCCCGCTGCTTCGGACTGCTGCGGCTTGATTACCACGCCGTCGAAAGCCGCCCGCACCCGCGCACTTGCCGCATCGGCGATGAAACGGCTGCCGCTGATCAGCGCACTTTTCACATTGGCCTGGATATCTGCAACGAGGGGTGCTGCGATCGCCGATGGCGCGGCGCTGTCCTTCGACACGACGATGGCATCATGCAGTTCATTGCCGAAGCCGAGCGATTCGATGCCGTCGAGCATCGCCCGCTGGTTGCCGGTGCGGCCATGGGTGCTGAAGCTTGTGCCGTTGCGCTCCAATGTGGCCGTGATGTCATGCGGATTATAGGCGAGCGTGGCTCCGATGAAGACATAGCCAGGCTCGGCCTTGTCGAACGTGCCGGAGCGCTTGCCCTCGAAGGTGACGATCTTGTGGCTCTGGCCGATCAGCGCCACGGTTTCCTGTGGCGTCAAGGCTTGCGACGCATCTTCGAGCCGCAGCGTGACAACGCCGCCGAGGAGATTGAGATCGCCCTTGACCGCGAGCTGATCGGCGCCCGCCTTCCCGACCTCGATATCCAGCAGGCTGCCCTTGTCGAAAGTCGCATCGCGCTCGACATGCATCGTACCAATGCCATGGCCCGGCGAAACCGCGCCGCCCGCTTGCGCCGCAAGCGAGGCAACCGTGCCGGCACCGCTAAGCACGCCGCCATCCTTGATCACCGCATTGCCCATGCGTCTGTCGAGCAGGACTATGCCGTCATCGATCGTCACCTCCTCCTCGATCACAGGCGTCGGCTGCGGCACCAGGACGCCACGCTCGGCATCGGGGTTTTCCCCGTCGGTCGCGACGTCCGTCGGATTCGCTGCCATGATAGCAGCTTCGACGGCGACGGTGAGATCCTCGATCTGCTTGGGCGTCAGGTAATGCTGCACAGCCGCCAGAGCCTCAGCCGTTTTCGCCAATAGTTCCGCCGTCGTCAGCTTCTGGATTTCTTCCGCCTTTTCGACTTCGGCGAGCTTGTCCTTGTTGTCCTGGGCAAGTTCCGCCTTGACCCGCTCGCGTGTGTCGTCCGACAGTGCGGCGATCGCCGCCGGCGTGCCTTCCGCCAGCTTCTTGTCGTCTGCAAGCAATTGGCGCGCCGCCGGAAGAGCGTCCGTCTGCTCCTGCGTCAAATGCCGCTTGTAGATCGCCAGCGTCGCTTCGGACTGGCGGGCAAGATCGGCAGGCGACATCGCCCTGATCGCGTCGGTCTTTTCCTGTTCCGCCGTCTTCTGCGCATCCGTCAGATTGACCTGGATCGCATCGCGCTCGTCCTTCGACATTGCAACGAGTTGCTCCACCGTCTTCGCCTGGTCCTCTTCCACCTTCTTGACGTCAGCAAGCTTCTCCGCCGTCAGATGCAGCTTGACCCGCTCGCGTGTGTCGTCCGACAGTGCGGCGATCGCCGCCGGCGTGCCTTCCGCCAGCTTCTTGTCGTCTGCGAGTTGCAGCTCAAGCTTGTGCGCCTCCTGGGCAGCGGGAAGTGCCTCAAGTTGCGCCGTGCTTAGATAGGGCTTCTGGGCATCGATCTGGTCCTGCGTGCCGGCAGCGATAACCTTCACGTCCAGCTTCTGGATATCTTCCACCTTCTTGACGTCAGCAAGCTTCTCCGGCGTCAGATACGGATTGACCCGCTCGCGTGTGGCGTCCGACAGTGCGGCGATCGCCGCCGGCGTGCCTTCTTCCGCCAGCTTCCTGTCGGCAATCGTCGTTTTGAGACCCTCGAGGGCAGTGTCCGCCGTCGCATCCGGCCCGGACAGCTTTCCCAATGCCGCCTTGACGGCGTCCTTGGTCTTGCCGGCAGCGGTCATGGCCTCGCTGTATGCCTTCCGAGCCGTGTCCGCCGTCGTCTTCGCGTCGGTGAATGTCTTCACCTGCGCCTCAAGGGCGGCGATATCACGCTTGCCGGCGCCTGGCTCGTTTATCGCCTTTGCCGCAACGACCGCAGCCTCGGCCGAATCCTTGGCCGCTTCGAGCGTCTTGACGACCTCTTCGCCCAGCGTGAGAGAATTGTCGGCACCTGCCAGCAGAACATCGCGCTCGGTATCCGGCCGCTCGCCTTCCTTCATGATTGCCGAAACGGCAACCTCCGACGCGCCCTTGTCTGTCGCTATGCCGACAAGCTTCTTCCAATGCTTCGATCGATTGTCGACCTGTTCTTTCAACTTATCGCGGGCCGTCCTGAGCCCATCAAGGCCGGCATCGTCCCCCGTCTTGTAGGCATCGAACGCCTTGCGCAGTTCGAGCTTGGCGGCTTTCAAGGCAGCTTCCAAGGCAGCTTCGGCCGGGATCGCCGCAGCGAGGAACGCGCTCAACGCCGCCCGTTCGGAAGGTTGTGCCGTGGGAGCAAGGCCGGCCAGCAATGGACGGACCGAGTCCGGCAGCGGATTGCCCTTTTCGTCGATCCATTTGTCGGTCCAGGCACCATTGGCATCACGCCTGCCCTCGGCGATAAACGTACCATCATCCGTCCTGAACACCACGGATTTGGGTTTGCCGTCGACAAAGTCGGTGAACTCGATCACATCCTTGCCGTTGACGCGTGTCGTGATCTTGGTCAGCACCTTATTTGTGTAGATTTCTATTTCGGTCCACTCGCCACCGACCATTTTTGAATACCGAGCCGTCACCAATCCTTTGCGCAGCAATTCAAAGCTAGACCGGACGCCGTCCACAAAGGTGTCTTTCTGGGCGTAATAGCCGTCTATCAGCGTGGTCCATTCTGCGATCCTGTCCCCTTTGGAATCGAGATCCTCCCGCTTCTGATAGCCACCATCGCGGTAATCGGTAAATCTGGTAGTTGGGAGGCCCGTGGCATCGAGTTCCACCTTCTTGGTCCATACATTGTTGACCTTATCGGACAGCCAGGATTTCAAGCGTCCAGCCGCGTCGATCTCATCAGCCCGAACAGCGGCCAAGCTTGTCTTCTGCTGAGCGCTCAGATCCGCCCTGATGGCCATATAGTCAGTGGCCGACATATCCAGCAGCTGCTGCGTGGTATAGGCTTGGATTGTAGCCCTTTTGGCGGCCGCCAGATCATCGATAATCTTCTGGTCGGCGATCTTTTTCTTGGCGGCCACGTAGTCGCTCTTCTGGGCCTGGGTTAGATCTGGCGCCAGCTCGGCATATTCGGCATTCGTCTTATCCAGCAACTGCCGCGTGGTATAGGCCTGGATTGTAGCCCTTCTGGCGGCCGCCCGATCATCGATAATCTTCCTGGCCGCCGCCAGATCATCGATAATCTTCTGGTCGGCGATCCTCTTCTTGGCAGCCACGTAGTCGCTCTTCTGGGCCTGGGTTAGATCTGATTCCAGCTCGGCATATTCGGCAGGCGTCTTATCCAGCAGCTGCTGCGTGGTATAGGCTTGGATTCTGGCTATTCTCTCCCTCTTTATCCACTGTGCTTCCAACGCCCGCGCCCACATATATTCAAACTCAAACGTATACTTGGTCTGCGCCAATGCCATATCGACAGGCATGACAATGACCGGCGCTGCAACGAGCAGCGTTGCGGCAAGCAAACAGCGGCCGGCAGCGAGACCAAGGCCAAGTCTTTTGCGGCGCGGGCCAAGCATAAGGCAGGCACGGCGCAGCAAAGCCATCAGGCGGCGGCGGGCAGAACGCGAAACAATATTGGAATGCGGCAATACAACTTTCGAAGACATCAATTCATCCCTTGAAATCGCAGAGAATATTTTCATCAGACATGCGCATCCTGCTGCCTGAATCGCGGCCGTCGGCGCTGGTTTTCCCGTAGATGGACCGCGCCAAAGCGGAGTCCGGCATTCCTTACCTGCGGCCGGAGGCATCCGACCCGGATGTCCGCAGCGTCTTGCTCAAATGAGGCAGGGATTCATTCATTGGCGCCAATGTTTTGGCGCCGTCATTATTCCGGGGCACCAATATTCTGGGACGCAGAATATTCGGGCGCACCTGGCATTATTGGTGAAGTAAAAAACAGTTCTCCGGTTCTAAAACTAAGGGCCGAAGTTCAAACATCGAGATCCGGCTTATGGGCAGCCAGAGGGCATCGTGACCGCAATGGTGGTCGGATTCCCCCCGCAATAGGTATATTGGCAATATGGTTCGCTTCTACGCGATGAAAAAGCGCTTGTCTCTTCGACGTTCGTAGCATTGTGGAAAAGAATCCGGCGGAGATGCAGGATTGTACCGCTGCCGTGGGCGCATTCGGACCGGTGTTGCTGAATGACGTCAGCGGGTGGCGACTCCGAAGTGCGCCGGATTTCAGGTGTCGAGCCGCAATAGTTCCGGCGCCCGCTTCTTGCTGCAAACCAGAACTTTGCAATATATTCAAGCAACAATATGCAATTATTCTTTGTGCTATGCGGAGGATAGTTGAGGTTGCTGCATCTCGCCATCGAGCACTGCCGGGCCGGAAAATTGCCGTTGCGCGATCCGATTCATGACGGCTGCGACATTTCAACCCACGCTCGAAAAATCCTGCACCAGGTGAACTCGATGGGAAAAAAGGATTGCAATAATGTACCGCGTGCTTCGACAGGCTCAGCATGAGGGGGGTGTGGGCTCAGCATGAGGGGGGTGGGCTCGGCATGAGGGAGGTAGAGATCGGCATGAGGGAGGTAGGGATTCGCAGGGCGGTGATTCGGTGGGGCGGTGATTCGGTGGGGCCTGCTGCTCAATCATGTAAAAAAATCGCCCGGCATTGTCGGAAATCAGAATCCCCGCCCGTCCTTGGCTTATCGACAGCACGAGACAGAAGGACAATGACCATGCCAAGCACGATACGCCTGCACCGCGTCTTTGCGACCAGCCCCGACAAGCTCTACCGGGCCTTCACCGAAGCCGATGCGCTGGCCAAATGGCTGCCGCCGCACGGTTTCACCTGCACCGTCCACAGTTTCGAGGCCAGCGTCGGCGGCGCGTTCAAGATGTCGTTCCGCAATTTCACCACCGGCAACAGCCATTCGTTCGGCGGCGAATTCCTCGAACTCGTCCCGGGCGAGCGCCTGCGCTATACGGACAGGTTCGACGATCCGAACCTGCCGGGCGAGATACAGGTGACCGTGCTCCTGAAGAAGGTCTCGGTCGGAACGGATGTGAACATCACCCAGGAAGGCGTGCCGGATGTCATTCCGGCGGAAGCCTGCTACCTCGGCTGGCAGGAATCGCTGCGCAACCTCGCCCGGCTCGTCGAACCGGAGATCAACGAATAGGCCGATGAAACGGGTGGGCAGGAGAAGCGCCCGGGCGGGCATAGGTTCGCCCGGCCATAGCCCTGCCTGAATTGCCCGGCCGAATTTCCCGTCCGGGATTCGCAAGTTCATTGCAGCGTGGCCTGCTCCGCGCGCAAGGCATCCGCCATGTCGAGCACGATCCGCGATCGCTTCTGCGTCGGGAACAGCATCAGCGTGCGGAAGCTGACCGAGGGGCGCATCGGGCGCAATACAAGGCCGCGCTCCAGATATCCGGTCGCCGTGACCGGATCGACGATGCCGCAACCGACGCCGGCGAGCACCAGCGCGCAGATGGTCGAGGAATAGGCCGTCTCGACGACGATCTGCGGCGCGACGCCATGGGCGAGGAAAATCGCCTCGGCCTCGTGCCGCGTCGTATCCTCCGGCGCAAGCGCAACAAAGGGCAGCCGGTCGAGGTCGGCCGGGGTAATGACCTGCCTTGCGGCAAGCGGGTGCCCGGCCGGCATGGCGAGGACCGCCGCGATCGTCGCGAATGGCTCGGCCTCGACGCCGCTGGTATCGATCTCGTCGGCGGTGACGGCGATGTCGAGCTGATTGGCGGCGACCATGTCGCGGATGATCGACGATCCGCTCACCGCGAGGGAAACGGCGATGCCGGGATGTTTCCTGCGGAAGCGGGCGATGGCGCCGGGGACGAGATTGGTGCTGAAGGCCGAGAGGCAGGCGATGCGGATATCGCCCGAGCCATAATCGCGAATCCTCGCCGCGGCGCTCCTGAGCTTGGCGAGACCGGCCAGCGACATCTGGACCTCGCGGAAAAACAGCTGCCCCTCCGCCGAGGGCGTCATGCGGCCCTTTTCCCGGTCGAAGAGCTTGAACCCTATCGAGCGCTCCAGCGTCATGATCGCCTTGCTCACCGCCGGCTGGGACATGCCGAGCGCTTCCGCCGCGCGCGACGTGGTGCCATAGGTCATGACCGCCTGATAGGTCTCGATCTGTCTGACATCCATGGCGGCACCTATAACTGAATGGAATAGATTGGCGCTATCTTAGTATTGGACTGAATTGCCGCCCGCATGTCAACATGCGTCACCTTCTGGAGATGCGAAAGAATGCGGGACGAAACCAAATATGTCAGCCGGGCGGAGGTCAGCCTTGAGGGTTATGACAGCCTGACGGTGCCGGTCTACCGGGCTTCCACGATCCGTTATCCCGATGCGGCTTCCTTCACGGCGCGCTTCGAACGGGATGCGGACAGCTATGTCTACGGGCTCTACGGCACGCCCACCCACCGCTATCTCGAATACAAGATCACCGAGCTCGAAGGCGGCGTGCGCACCGTGCTGGCGCCATCGGGACAGGCGGCCATCACCAGCACCTTCCTGGCGCTGCTCCATTCCGGCGACAGGGTGCTGATCCCCGACACGGCCTATGGGCCGGTGCGCGATTTCGCCCGGCACGAGCTCGCCGCTCTCGGCATCGAGGCTGTTTTCTACGATCCCTGCGATCTCGGTGCGCTTGCAGCGCTTGTCGACGAGCGGACGCGCATGATCTGGGTGGAATCGCCGGGCTCCGTCACCATGGAGGTGCAGGATTTGCCGGCCATCGTGGCTCTGGCGCGAGGAAAAGACATCCTGGTCGGTTGCGACAATACCTGGGCGACGCCGTTGAACTTCAGGCCGCTCGACCATGGCGCGGATATCGTCGTCGAAGCGCTCAGCAAGCATTTCAGCGGCCATTCGGATATTCTCATGGGGTCGGTGACCGTCGCCGACGAAGCGCTGGGCTACAAGCTCAAGGCAGCGTTCGGCCGCATCGGCATCGGCGTATCGCCGGACGATTGCGCGCTGGTGCTGCGCGGCATCGAAACCCTGCCCGTGCGCCTCAACCGGGCGGCAGGCTCGGCCGGCACGATCGTCGACTGGCTGGTGCAGCATCCGCTGGTGGAAGAAGTGTTGTTTCCAGCCGTCCCCGGCAGCCCCGGCCATGACATCTGGAAGCGCGATTTCGCCGGCTCCTGCGGCGTGCTGACATTCTCGCTCGTCGGTTCCGTGAGCGCCGGCGCCGGAAAAGCGCTGGATGCGCTTGAGCTGATCTCCATCGGCGCCTCCTGGGGCGGCACGAAGAGCCTGATCGCGCCGACCTCGATCAGGAGCCTGCGCACCGCGCGGCCATGGACGGGGCCGGATCATCTGCTGCGGCTCAGCGTCGGGCTCGAACATCCGGCCGACATACTGGCCGATCTGGAACGGTTTTTTAAGGCCCTCGAACCGGCTGCGACCAGCACGGCGAAGGCGGAGGTGGCATGACGGCTTGCGGGCCGGGCATTGAGCATATCGGCGATCGCCCGCGGGAACGGGCGACGGATAACAAAGGGGAACGAACATGCGCAACATCAGCAATTGGATAAAAGCGACATCTCTGGCTGCCTTCATGGCCGCCACCGGCCCTGCCGGCCAGGCCGTGGCCCTCGGCTATGATACTTCCGGCGTAAAGATCAGCGAGGAACTCGCCGCGCGGGTGCCCGAGGACATCCGCAAGGCGGGCGTGCTCGTCGGCGGGTCGGACAATGACTATGCGCCGTGGGAATATCTGGCGGGCGAAGACGGCCAGACGCCGGAAGGGATCGACATCGACATCGGCAAGGCGATCGCCGCCAAGCTCGGGCTCAAATATGAATCGCGGACGGCGCAGTTCACCACGATCCTGCCATCGCTCGGCACCAATTACGATCTCGGCCTCTCCGCCTTCTCGATCACGGAAGAACGCAAGAAGGTCGTCGATTTCGTCTCCTATGCCGAGACCGGCAATGAATGGATCATCAAGGCGGGCAATCCGACCGGTTTCGACCCGAACGACATATGCGGCCGGCAGATCGCCGTGCAGAGCGGCAGCCGCCACGAGGAGCGCCTCGGCATCGTCGACAAGGAATGCACGGATGCCGGCAAGGCCAAGCTCGTCCTGCTGCCGTTCAAGACCCAGACCGAGGCCGTTACCCGCGTCGCCACCGGCGGTGCGGCTGCGACCGTAACCGGCAGCGCGACGGCGCTCTATGCCGCCTTCATCTCCAAGGGAACGCTGGAAACCGTGCGGCCGGTCGGCGCGGCGCTCAATGTCAGGGGCCTCAATGGCCTGGCCTTTGCCAAGAAGGATACGGAACTCGCCAAGCTCATCGCCGACACGCTCAACGTGCTGATCGAGGATGGAACCTATACGGCGATCCTCGATGCCTGGGGCATGCGCGCCGTTGCCGTCGACAAGGCCCATATCAATCCTGCATCGGAGCATTGATGTGAGCGAGACCAGCATCGAACTGGCGGGCAAGGGCGGACAACTGGACAAGGGCGGGAAGCCGCAGGATTTCGTCCGCAACGAGGTGGTGCCGAGGCGGCATCCGGGACGCTGGGTGGCGGTGGCGCTCATCCTCGTCATCTGCATCCAGGCGGCGCATGGCGTCGCCACCAATCCCAATTTCCATTGGGCTACCTATGCGGAGCACCTGTTCTCGCCATTCGTCCTGCGCGGCGTCGGATGGACATTGCTGCTGACCGTCATCGCGATGGCGATCGCCATTCCGCTCGCGCTCGCCTTGGTGATCATGCGCGACAGCGGCAATCCCATCCTTGGCGGCGTCGCCTGGTTCTGGGTCTGGTTCTTCCGCGGCACGCCGGTCTA
This sequence comes from Phyllobacterium sp. 21LDTY02-6, assembly GCF_023554255.2. GTDB lineage: Bacteria > Pseudomonadota > Alphaproteobacteria > Rhizobiales > Rhizobiaceae > Phyllobacterium. Next base: position 140,105 of record NZ_JAMJWD020000002.1, read on the forward strand.
TACGCAGCTCGCATTCTGGGGCCTGTTCGCCGTGCTGTTTCCGCGCATCTCGCTCGCCGTGCCGTTCGGCCCGGAACTGTTCAGCATCGACAGCCGCCTGATCGTAACCCCGGCAGTCGCCGCCATCGTCGGCCTGAGCTTCAACGAAAGCGCCTATCTGGCGGAGATATTCCGCGCCGGCTTCCGCGCCATCGATCGCGGCCAGACGGAGGCGGCGCAGGCCATCGGCATGTCGCAGGCCAAGATCTGGCGGCGCATCCTGATCCCCCAGGCCATGCGGACGATCATCCCGCCGACCGGCAACGAGACCATCGGCATGTTGAAAATGACCTCGCTGGTGCTCGCCGTGCCCTTCACGCTCGACCTCATGTTCGCCACCAATGCCATAGCCAACCGCACATACCTGCCCGTGCCGCTGCTGCTGGTCGCCGCAACGTGGTATCTGGCGATAACCTCGCTGCTCATGGTCGGCCAGTATTATCTCGAACGTCATTTCGGGCGCGGCCATGATGTCATCGCCGTCAAGGGAGGGCCGCGCTGATGCATGGCATCCCGTTGAAACCCACGGTCGAGCTCCAGGCCGTGCACAAGTTCTATGGCGACTTCCACGCCCTGTGCGGCGTCGACCTGACCATCGGCAAGGGCGAGGTCTGCGTCGCCATCGGTCCGTCGGGATCGGGAAAATCCACCCTGCTGCGCTGCATAAACCAGCTTGAGATCGTCTCCGCCGGCCGGATAAGCCTCAATGGCGAGCTTCAGGGTTACAGGGAGATCGATGGCAGGCTGCACCAGCTCTCGGCGCGCCAGATCGCCGAACAGCGCCGCCGCACCGGCATGGTGTTCCAGCGCTTCAACCTGTTTCCGCACATGACGGCGCTGCAGAACGTCACCGAGGGACCGGTGCACGTCAAGGGACGGCCGAGCAAGCTGGCGAAGGAAGAGGGCAACGCACTGCTGGAGCGCGTCGGCCTCGGCGGGCTCGGCAACCGCTATCCGAACCAGCTTTCCGGCGGCCAGCAGCAGCGCGTCGCCATTGCCCGCGCCCTGGCGATGGACCCGGAAGTCATGCTGTTCGACGAGCCTACATCGGCGCTCGATCCGGAACTCGTGGGCGAAGTTCTCGACGTCATCAAGGATCTCGCCCGCGCCGGGATGACCATGATGCTGGTCACCCATGAAATCGGCTTCGCCCGCGAGGTCGCCGACCATCTGGTGTTCATGGACAATGGCGCCATCGTCGAAAGCGGCAGGCCGCAGGAGGTGCTCTCGAACCCGGGCGAGGCCCGTACCCGGGCATTCCTCTCCAAGGTCTTCTAGGAGCTGACTTTGCCTGAACGCCATACCAATCCCGATGGAGACGCCATGAGCGAACTTGATGCAATTCTTGGCCATGTGGATGCCAATCTGCCGGGTTCGGTCGAAAAGCTGCGGCAGTTCCTGGCCTTTCCATCGGTCTCCAGCCAGCCTGACGGCAAGCCCGGCATTATCGCCTGCGCCGACTGGCTGAAATCGGAGCTCGGCGAGCTTTGCACCGACGTCCGGGTCATCGCCACGGCCGGCCATCCGCTGGTCATGGCGCGCATGGGTTCGGGCAGCGGTCCGCGAGTGCTGTTCTACGGCCATTACGATGTCCAGCCCGCCGAACCGCTCGACGCCTGGGACACGCCGCCATTCGAGGCCGATATCCGGGACGAGGACGGCCTGCAGCGCATCTATGCGCGCGGCGCTTCGGACAGCAAGAGCCAGGTCTGGTCCGTCGTCGAGGCGTTTCGGGCATGGAGGAAAACCGTGGGCGACCTGCCCATCGATGCCACCCTCCTCTTCGAAGGCGAGGAGGAGACGGGCTCGCCCAGCCTGCCGGACTTCATAGAGGCCTATCGCGACGAACTCAGCTGCGACGTCGCCTTCATTTGCGACAGCGACATGTGGTCCGCGACGAGACCGGCGATCACCACGCGCCTGAAGGGCCTGGTGCATGAGAAGCTCACGATCCATGCGCCGAACGGCGATCTCCATTCGGGCCATTTCGGCAATGTCGCGGTCAATCCGGTGCGGGTGCTGGCGAGGGTCCTCGCCGCGATCCATGACGATGAAGGGCGCGTGACCATTGACGGTTTCTACGAAGGCGTCGAGGCCGTGCCGTCGACACTGCGGCAGCAATGGCAGGCGCTCGATGTCGAGGAAGCGCTGGCGGGCGTTTCGATCGCGGGCGGGCCCGATGAAGGCGGTTTGGGCACGATAGAGCTGATGTGGGGCCGCCCCGGCATCGACTTCAACGGCCTCGTTGCCGGCAATACGGGCCCGGGCGAGCGCTCGGTCCTGCCCGGATCGGCCACGGCGCGGCTATCGTTCCGCCTCGTCGGCCGGCAGCGCCCGGAGCAGATCCGCGCCGCGTTCCGCAGCTTCGTCGAAGCGAGGCTACCCGCAGGTTGCCGCGCCGAATTCGAAGGCAGTGGCGGAACCGCCGCCGTGTCGGTGAACGACGCCAGTGCCTATGTCGCCGCCACCGCAGCCGCGCTCGAAACGGAATGGAACCTGCCGCCGCTCCTCAAGGGAACGGGAGGAACCATTCCGCTGGTCGAACTCCTGACGGACCGGCTCGGCGTGGATTGCATCGTCACCGGTTTCATCCTCGCCGATGATGCGATCCACGCGCCCAATGAGCGCTATGATGTGGAGCGGCTGCGCAAGGGCATCCGCAGCTGGGTGCGCATCTTGGCGAAGCTGAGCGGAAATTGAGACGACCGCCGATGACCGCGACCAGAACCGAGACCGACAGCCTGGGCACGCGGCAGGTGGCGTCGGACGCTCTCTACGGCATTGCCACGCTGCGCGGACTGGAGAATTTCGACATCTCCGCCGTGAAGCTGCGCCACATCCCCCAGCTGGTCAAGGCGCTGGCGCAGATCAAGCGCGCCGCTGCGCAGGCCAATCGCGATCTGGGCGTCATCCCCCGGCCGCTGGCGGATGCGATCGCGGCGGCTGCCATCGAGGTGGAGCGCGGCGAACACGCCGGGCATTTCGTCATCGACCTGCTCGAAGGTTCCGGCGGCACCTCGATCAACATGAACATGAACGAGGTGCTGGCGAACCGGGCCCTGCAACTCATGGGCGAGGCGCCGGGGACCTATTCCCGCCTCCACCCCAACGATCATGTCAATGCCGGGCAATCGACGAACGACGTCGTTCCATCGGCGCTGAAACTGGCGATCTTCGACAAAAGCCACGATCTGCTGCAAGTACTGGGCGGTCTCGCCGACGCCTTCGCCGAGCGCGCCGAGACCTTCCCGGACGTGCTGCGGGTCGGCCGCACCTGCCTGCAGGCGGGCCAGCCGATGCTGCTCGGCCAGGCATTCGGCGGCTATGCGGCCGGCATCCGCCGGCAGGCCGACAGGCTGGCGGAAACCCGGCGTCAATTGCTTGTTCTGCCGCTGGGCGGCACCGCCATAGGCACCGGCCTCGGGGCGGTTCCGGCTTACCGCGCCCGCGTCTATGAGCGTCTTCGGGCCATCGTCGGCGAGGAGGTCCAGCCGGCGGGGAACATGTTCGACGCCATGCAGAATGCCGACGTTTTCTCGCGCATTTCGGCGGATTTACGGGTCTGCGCCGAGGTTCTCGGCAAGATCGCCTCCGATCTCGCCATCCTGGCGTCGGACCCCGAAAGCGGCATTGGCGAATTGATGCTGCCGCCGGTTCAGGCGGGTTCGTCGATCATGCCCGGCAAGGTCAATCCCGTCCTGCCGATGATGATGCAGCAGGTCGCCATCGCGGTGATCGGCAACGACATGACGGTTTCGCTGGCCTGCCTGCAGGGACAGCTCGAGATCAACCATTTCGAGCCGGCCATCGCCTCCCGCATCTTCGACTCGCTCGACCTCATGCTTCGCGCCATCCGCATATTCACCGAACGCTGCGTGGCGGGCATCGAGCCGGACCGCGAGCAAACCAGTCGGAACCTCATGCAATCCCCGGCGATCGCAACCTTCTTCGCCGGCAAGCTCGGCTATGCCGAAGTTTCCAGGCTGGTGAAGGAAGCGCAAGCGCAGAAACGGCCCTTCGTCGAACTGGCGGTGGAGAAAAACCTCCTGTCCAGGGCCGAAATCCTCGACACCATCCGCGCCAGCGTCGAACTGGAGCCTTGAGCCTCAGCCGCGACGCGCCGCCTCGATGGCGGCGACGTCGATCTTGCCCATCTTCATCATTGCCTCGAAGGCGCGCCTCGCCTCGTCGCCGCCGGCAAACATCGCCTCGGTCAGCACGCGCGGGGTGATCTGCCACGAGATGCCCCATTTGTCCTGGCACCAGCCGCACACATTGGCAGTCCCGCCATTGTCGACGATGGCATTCCAGTAGCGGTCCGTCTCCTCCTGGTCGTCGGTGGCGATCTGGAACGAGAATGCCTGATTATGCTTGAATGCCGGGCCGCCATTGAGGCCGAGGCAGGGGATGCCCGCGACGGTGAACTCCACCGTCAGCACGTCGCCCTTCTTGCCCGACGGATAGTCCGTGGGAGCGTGGTGAACCCCCGTCACCGCGCTGTCCGGGAAAGTCTCGGCGTAGAAGCGCGCCGCCTCCTCCGCCTCCTTGTCGTACCATACGCAAATCGTGTTTTTTGCAATTGCCATCGCCGTTCCTCCCTGCTGGCACCATACTGCCCAGAGTGCCGTGCGCGATCAACCTCCTTGTCGCGTCCCCCTCAGCCTCAGCCTGTCGAACACGCAGCAACGTTCGTGCAGCCCGCCAATCTGCAACCGCTCCCCTCCACAGGCAAATCCACCACCCCGGCAATTCGGCATTGACACCGGGCGCATCAGTAATGTTATTACGTTTAAACAGACGTAATACTATAACGATCCATACCGGCGGGCGGGTCGCGCTCGCCGGCGATGAAACTTGAAGGAAGGACACCAGATGCAACTGTCTCTCGCCCGAAACCGTTTGCTGGCTGCCGTCGCGGCGAGCCTCGCCTTTGCGCCCGGCGCTTTTGCCGAGGACGATCACGCCACCCGGGAAGCCTGGCGCCTTTTCGTCGCCGATCACACCAGCCCGGTCGTGCGCGCCATCGACTTCGAGAGCGGCAAGGAGCTCGGCCGCTATGACATCAAGGCCTATGCCGCCCTGACGGTGAGCGCTTCGGGCCGGACGGTCTATGCCGCGCAGACCGAGGCCGACATCATCCACGCCATCAGGACCGGCATCGATTTCACCGATCATGGCGAGCATCGCGACCTCGAAATTTCCGATCCGGCGCTGCTGCCCGTCACCTTCGAAGGCAAGCGCCCCGGCCATGTCGTGCCGCATGACGGCCAGCTGGCCCTGTTCTACGATCACGCCGACAAGGCCGAAATCGTCGAGGAAGCGGCCATTCTCGACGGGAAGGTCGAGAAGCGCAGCGTCAGCACCATCAAGCCGCATCATGGCGTCGCGGTGACGATGGGGCGCTTCGTCCTCGTCTCGGCGCCGGACACCGAGGTGGAGACCAAGCCGGACACGCTGCCGCCGCGCATCGGCCTGCGCGTCGTCGACGACAAGGGCGAGCAGGTCGGCGAGACGGCACAATGCACCGACCTGCATGGCGAGGCCACATCGGCGCGGCTCGTCGCCTTTGGCTGCAAGGAGGGCGTGCTGGTCGCCCGGCCGGGCGGCGGTGCCAACGGTCCCAGGCTGGAGATGCTGCCCTACCCCGCCGAGCTTCCGAAGGGCCATACCGGCACGCTGCTCGGCGGCAAGACGCTGCAGTTCTTCCTCGGCAATTACGGCGAGGACAAGCTCGTTCTCATCGATCCGGACAGCGACCGGCATTTCCGGCTGGTCGAACTGCCGACGCGGCGGGTCGATTTCCTGCTCGATCCCGCGGCGCCGCGCAACGCCTATATATTGACGGAAGATGGCGACCTGCATGTGCTGGACGTGGTCAAGGGCGAGATAGTCCGCAAGGCGCGGGTTACCGAACCCTATAGCAAGGACGGCCATTGGCGCGATCCGCGACCGCGGCTGGCTGCGGCTGACGGACATATCGCCATTACCGATCCGCGCCATTCGCTGGTCCGGATCGTCGATGCGGAAAGCCTGAAGGAAGTGCGCAGCATCGCCGTCGAGGGCCAGCCCTTCTCGATCGTCGCCGTCGGTGGTTCCGGCGCATCGCATTGATGTCCCGCGCATGTGCCGCGGCGCATTGCAGTTTCAGCGGGCGACACCACATAGGGCCTGCGGAAATGTGCCCGGCCATGCGCTGCCGGTCCATCGCTCAAGAGGAAATCCCATGGAAAAACCTGAATTCTTCGTCACCCCCGGCTATGGCGACTATCTACGCAAGGAATTGCATTATTCGCAGGCGGTAAAGATCGGCAATCGCGTCGAAACGTCGGGCCAGGGCGGCTGGGACGACGATTTCAACATTCCCGAGGCACTGGAGGAGGAGATCGCCCAGGCATTCCGCAATCTCGAGCGGACGCTGGCGACGGCCGGGGCGAGCTGGAAGGACGTCGTCCACGTCAATTCCTACCATGTCGGCGGCTTCCCGCCCGAGGTCAACGCCGCGATGGTCAAGTTCTACCGGCAATATATGCCGGATCATGCGCCCATCTGGACGCAGCTCGGCGTCGAGGCGCTGGGACTGCCGCAGATGCGCGTGGAAATCCGCGTCACCGCCATCCTGGCCTGAGGACATGCCGGGCCCGCGCGCGGCAGCCGTGTTCAGCTGCCGGTGCGGGCGAGGCGGCGCTGTTCCAGATCCTCCCACGCGCACATGAAGGCGCCGCATTCCCGGCAGTGAACGGGGGAATCATGCGCATCTTCCAGCGGAATCGTATCGTGACAATAGCCGCATTCCTCGCAGCGCAGCGGAATGAACAGTTTTATGGCGGCCAATTCGATCATTGCTTGCCTGAACACCGGGTTGGTCGGACGTCTGAAGGTCGCCTTGACGACCGATGGTCGACATTCGTCTCAGCTTACGATCAACTGTTCGTGAACACAAGTAAGCCTAAAGGATCATGTCCGTCCCGCCCGGACAGCGGGTTGCACCAACGAGCTGCGCGCTTCGGCTGCTCGTCGGCCTCGTCGTCTGGAAATGGCTGCCGAAGAAGCTGCCCGAATGAACGGGGCGCGCGTCAGGCGAGCGACAGATCGCGCGGTCGCGTGGTGCGGGCAAGCCGCATGACGGCAAGGCCAAGGACGGGGAAGATCGCTCCGATCCATCCCAATTGCTGCAGGCCGAACTCGGCAATGACCACACCGCCGATCATCGAGCCTATGGCGACGCCGAGATAGAGCGCCGAATAGTTGAGCGACAGCGCGAGCGGAGCGCTTTCCGGCGCGATGGAGAGGATGCGGCTCGCCTGCGCCGGGGCGAACATCCAGGCGATGACGCCCCACAGCACCATATGGGCAATCAGTACCGGACCGGCAATATCCTGCGGCAACGCCATGATCCAGCTGACCGCCGCCAGCGTCAGCGTGCTCAGTACGGATGAGAGGACGACCGTGCGCGTCGCGCCGAAACGATCGGCAAGCTGGCCGCCGAGGAAATTGCCGAGCGCCGCGCCGACGCCGAAGGCGAGGAGGATGACCGGCAGGAGTTCGCGGCCAAGGCCGACACCGTCCAGCGCGATGGCGGCGATATAGGTATAGACCGCGAAAGCCCCGGTCATATAGAGCAGCATGGTCAGGAGTGCCGGCAGCAGCCCCGGATGCCGGATCACCGCAAGCCTCTGCTTCAGGCTCAGCCTGTCGGCGCGCAGGCCGGCCGGCAGCACCCACCAGACGATGAGGCTTGCCAGCATGCCGACGAGCGCGATGAACAGATAGGTGCCGCGCCAGCCGGCAAGGCCGCTGATGAAAGCGCCGAGCGGCGCGCCGAAGGCGACGGCGAGCGTGGTGCCGGCGACGATGGCCGAAATCGCCCGTCCGCGGTGATGCGGCTCCGATATGGCGACGGCGGTCGCCTGGGCGGTGGCGGCGTAAAGCCCCGCGACGACGGCGATCAGCAGCCGTGCCGCCATGAGCAGGATATAATTCGGAGAGATGGCGGCCAGTAGCGAGCCCGCGACGAAAACCAGCGCGCTGCCGGCCAATATGCTGCGCCGGTCGAGCGACCCGGTGATCGCCGCGACGATCGGCGCACCGATGGCATAGGCAAAGGCATAGGTCACGACCAGATAGCCGGCCTGGACGAGCGTGACGCCCGTATCGCCGGCGATCTGCGGCAGAAGGCTGGCGACGACGAAGCCCTCGATGCCGATGGCAAAAGTCCCCAGTGCCAATCCGATGAGCCGAATATCCATGCTGCGCCTCGATGTTCAATGAATGTTGAACTATTACGACCGCAGCATCGTCTGTCAAGGGAAAGTTCAACGAATATTGAACATTGAAAACTCTCCTGCCAATTGCTATTCATTGGGCATGACCAATGTGCTTCATCACCCCTCGAAGGAAGACATCACATTGCCCGCCGTGCTTGGCGCCCTTGGCGACGAAACGCGGCTCGCCATCGTCTCGATCCTCTCCCGCCATGGCGAGAGCGAGCGCAACGTGACATGCAGCTATTTCCTCAATCTCGGCTCGAAGACGGCACTGAGCTACCATATCGCCAAGCTGCGCGAGGCCGGCATCATCAATGTTCGTCCCGACGGCACCAAGCGCCTGCTCAGCCTGCGCCGCGGCGACCTGGAGGCGCGTTTTCCGGGGTTTCTGGCCTCGGTGCTCTCCGCGGCGCCCGCCGCCGACGAGGAAGTCGACGCCTGAAGCCGGATGCGGCTTTAAATAAACAAAATTTGGTCTAGCATGGTCGGATGCAGCGCCGTTGCATCAATGGGAGAACAGGCATGGCCTTCGAAGACATCAAAGCCAGGATCGCACTTCTGATGGAGGACATGGTCTCCCGGCCAGCGGATGCGCATGAGATTCACGAAAGACTGCGCGAGCAGCTGAACGAGCTGAAGGCGATGGGCATGCCCCTGCCCGACGATCTCGTGGCGCTGGAAAAGCGCCTCGAGACCGATTTCGACTCCTAGAACCGCGCGCCATCCACATGGCTGCTCCGCTCGTCGCCCTTCCTGTCGCGGCCGTCGAGCAGGCCGAGGTCGCGCAACATGTGATCCGATAGTTCCTCGGCGCGAATGATGGCCGTGCTGCCCTTGCCGAAACGGCCGCGAATGCGCTGCCACCAGCTTTCCTTCGCCGCCGGCCGCCACGTCTGAATTGCCATGTTGCTCATCGTTTCAACTCCGCTCGCCGGGCCGCTCCGGGGCCCGTTTGATGGCGGCAAGATGCGCGCTCCCGTGCTTGTATTCCAACAAAACCCCGATTAGCATACATAAGTACAGCTTATGCGAGACGATCGATGCAGCTTCCGCCCCTATCCGCAATCCGCGTCTTCGAGGCCGCCGCCAGGCTTGGCAGCTTCACCCGCGCGGCCGAGGAACTCGGCATGACCCAGGCGGCGGTGAGCTACCAGATCAAGCTTCTGGAGGAGCGCATCGACGCGCCGCTTTTCCTGCGCAGGCCGCGTCAGGTCATCCTCACCGAGGTCGGCGCGCGGCTTTCGCCGGCAATCAGCGAAGCCTTCGACCTGATCCGCGGCGCGATCGCCTCGTCCCGCGAAAACGCCGATGGCATCCTCGCCATCACCACCATTCCGACCTTCGCGGCGAATTGGCTCGTGCCGCGGCTCGGCTCGTTCCAGCTGGCGCATCCAAACCTTGCCGTACGGCTGAAAGCCACGCGCGACCTGATCGATTTCAATGGGCAGGAGGCAGATGTCGGCGTGCGCTCGGGCCATGGGAAATGGCCGGGGCTGACCGCGCACAGGATATTCGATGCGCAGTTCACGCCGATGCTGACGCCGGCGCTGGCGGAGTCGATCGGCGGCATTCATAAGCCGGAAGATCTGCTGAAACTGCCGATCGTCGACCCGAGCGACAGCTGGTGGAAATTGTGGTTCGGCGCCGTCGGCATCCCCGAGCCGAACCTGCTCGGCAATCCGCGCAGCCGCTTCGGCGACCAGCATCTGGAGGGCAAGGCCGTGCTTGCCGGAATGGGCGTCGGCATTCTGTCGCCGGTGTTCTACCAGACGGAGCTCGAACAAGGACAGCTTATCCAGCCCTTCGACATCGTCGGCAGCGAGGGCCTCTATTACTGGCTGGTCTACAAGGAGACGCGGCGCAATGTCCCCAAGATCCGGGCCTTCAGGGATTGGCTGCTGGGCCAGCTCGAGGATGGCTAGTTCGAGGATGGATGGCGCTTCAGAAGCGCGGAACGGCCGCCGCGGCCGCTCCGGCTGCCGGATCAGAATATGGCGAGATAGCGCAGCAGCGAGATGATGCCGATGACGACCACGATGACCTGGGCGATCTGCTTTGCCCGGCCATCGAGCGGCAGCATCTGGATGAGATAAAGGACTAGGAAAATCACCAGAACGGTGATCAAAAGACTGATCAAGATCGACATTTCAATTTCCTGTTTTGAGATCAATGTAAGTGTAGCGCTACTAAACTCCCGTCCCGGGCGATTGGTTCCGGCAGCCCCGCTTCTCTCATCCTCAGCAAGCCGAGATTGTTAGGAGGGCGCCAAGCTGATAGCCTGCGGCTCCCTCACCCGTTCGGAATCACGCCATGCCCTCACTTTTCCATTTCGCCTATCATGTAACCGATCTTGACGAGGCCCGGCGCTTCTATGGCGGCGTCCTTGGCTGCACCGAGGGCCGCAGCACCGACACATGGGTGGATTTCGATTTCTTCGGCCATCAGATCTCGCTGCATCTCGGCCAGCCATTCGCCACCGCCAATACCGGCAAGGTGGGCGACCACATGGTGCCGATGCCGCATTTCGGCGTGATCCTGCCGCTCGACGACTGGAACGCGCTGGCGGAGCGGCTGAAGCAGCATTCGGTGGATTTCGTCATGCCGCCCGTCGTGCGCTTCCAGGGCGAGCCGGGCGAGCAATGGACCATGTTCTTCCGCGATCCCTCGGGCAATCCCATCGAGGTCAAGGGCTTTGCCGACTTCGCCGGCATCTACGCCAGATAGGCCGGCAAGCGGCGCTCGCCATGGAACCCCAGCAATCGAATATCAGGGCGGCCCTGTGGATGGCCGGCTCGCTCGTCGCCATCATCCTGATGGCGGTGTCGGGCCGCGAGGCCTCGCGCGAGCTCAACGTCTTCCAGATCATGGAAATGCGCTCGCTGATCGGCCTGGTCATGCTGTATCCGCTGGTACGCGCCGCCGGCGGATTGCGCGCCATGCAGACCAGCCGGATGTGGCTGCACATTGCGCGCAATACCGCGCATTACACCGGCCAGTTCGCCTGGCTCCAGGCGCTCTCGCTCATCCCGCTGGCGCAGCTGATCGCCATAGAATTCACCACGCCGGCGTGGACGGCGCTGCTGGCGGTGGCCTTTCTCGGCGAGCGCCTCACCCTGTGGCGCGCCCTCACCGTTCTCCTCGGCATCATCGGCGTCGTCATCATCGTCCGGCCCGGAATGGCCTCGATCGAGACCGGCCAGTTGATCGTGCTCGGCGCGGCGCTGACCTTCGGCATTTCCTTCACCATGGTCAAATCGCTGACGCGCACGGACAGCGCGGTGCGCATCATCTTCTGGATGCTCGTCATCCAGTCCGCCATCGGCTTCCTGCCCGCCGCCTGGTTCTGGCGCTGGCCGAGCCTCGAAGTGATGCCGTGGATCATCATCATCGCCTTCACCGGCACGTTCTCGCATTATTGCATGGCCCGCGCGCTCAACCATGCGGATGCGACCGTGGTGGTGCCCATGGACTTCCTGCGGGTGCCGCTGACGGCGGTCGTCGGCTGGCTGCTCTATGCGGAACAGATCGACATCTACACCGCCGCCGGAGCGGCGCTGATCCTGTGCGGCAATGCGCTCAACCTGAAGAACCGCAAGCCGCCGGCGAAGCCGTGAACCGGGCCATGCCGGGCGCTATGGCTCGTCCTCCTGCACGGCAATGGCATCCTCGACATCCTCCGCCGGCCGCAGCGCCTGCACCCTTGCCTCGGCGGAACTGGCGAGATGGGCCCAGATCTTCGCCAGGCTGGCGGCGGCGCGCCGATAGGAGGCGTCCACCTCCGACTGGCCGATCATGGCTTCCACCTCGCCGAAATCGCGCACGCCCTTGTCGATCACGCCATGCAGGCGCGAGGCCTGTTCGAATGTCAGATTTGGCCGGTTCAGCGCGGCCGGAACCTGTTTGACGAGCTGCTGCACCAGGTCAGCGTGCCGCTGAAGCCGGACTATCGCTTCGTTTCCCATGCCATGCTCCTTCGCTTTTTCATGATGCGCGTATGCACAGATAAAGGCAAATTCAGGCCGGGAGTTCCAATATCCATGTCGTTCTCCATACCGTTCCGGGCGATCACCGCGCGCCCATGTGCTCGACGAGGAAATCGATGAAGGTGCGCACGCGGGTGGCGAGATAATCATGGCCGACGAAGACGGCATTGATCTGCTCAAGATCACCCGGATTGTAATCCTCGAGGATCACCACCAGCCTGCCCTCGCGAATATCGTCGGCAAGGTGGAAGGCGCCGAGCCGGGTGATGCCCAGGCCCGCCAGGCACATCTGGCGGTTGATCGCGCCGCTGCTGGCGAGGAAATTTCCCGAGATCGGGATCATCTCGACAATACCGCTCTTCGGATCCATGAACGGCCATTCCTCGACGGCGCGGCGGAAATTGAAGTTCAGGCAATTGTGGTTCTCGAGTTCGTCCGGATGCTGCGGCGTACCGTGCCGCCGCAGATATTCGGGCGCCGCGACCACCACTTTCCGGCTTTCGCAGAGCTTGCGCGCCTTGAGGTTGGAATCGCGCATCGGGCCGACGCGGATGCCGATATCGGCGCGTTCGCCGATCAGGTCCACCACCCTTTCGCTCAGCGTCATATCGAGCTCCACCTCCGGGTAGAGTTCGAGGAATTTCGGCATCAGCGGCAGGATGAGGCTCTGGCCGACGGCGACGGAGGAATTGACCCGCAGCAGGCCGCGCGGCGCGACCGAGGCGCCGGAAGCCACGACCCGCTCCGTCTCCTCGATCTCGGCGATGATGCGCCTCGCCCGCTGGCGGTAGATTTCACCCTCGGGCGTCAATTGCAGCGAGCGGGTGGAGCGGACGAGAAGCCGCGTGCCGAGCCGGTCCTCGATGCGGCGGATCATCTTGCTGACGGCGGAGGGCGACAGGCCAAGGCGGCGGCCGGCAGCCGAGAAACTGTCGAGTTCGACCGCCGTGACGAACACGTCCATTTCCCCTATCCTGTTGTCCATCGGGCAGAACCTTTCGACCTATGAATTCCATTCACAGGAGTTAAGCGATAAGCTGCGATTATCATAGGCAATCGAACGTCCCATATCCACTCCCGGATTGCGCCCGCAAGAGCGCATGACAGTTCCCGTTGTTGGACGCCCATTGTTGAAAGCCCATTATTGAAAGGAAGATCGATGTTCAATGTTGACGCCAATGGAGCCGCCATTCCCGCAATCGGTTTCGGCACATACCGCATGCCCGGTGCGGACGTGCTGCGCATGGTGCCGGCGGCGCTGAAGCTCGGCTACCGCCATGTCGATACCGCGCAGATCTATGGCAATGAAAGCGAGGTCGGCGAGGCGATCGCGGGTTCGGGCGTGCGGCGCGAGGATGTATTCCTGACGACGAAGGTCTGGGTCGACAAATATGCCCATGCGGATCTCATCGCCTCCGTCGACGAGAGCCTCGGGAAATTGCGGACGGACTACATCGACCTGCTGCTGCTGCACTGGCCGAAGAGCCCCGTTCCGCTGGCGGAGCGCATCGGCGCGCTCAACGAGGTCCGCGATGCGGGCAAGGTCCGGCATATCGGCGTCAGCAATTTCAGCACGGCGCTCATGGCCGAGGCCGCATCGCTGAGCAAGGCGCCGATCGTCACCAACCAGATCGAATATCACCCCTATCTCGACCAGACGGTAGTGCTGGAAGCGGCACGGCGCAGCGGCATGAGCATCACCGCCTATTACGCCATGGCCGATGGCAAGGTGATCGGCGATCCGGCGATCAAGGCCATCGCCGCGGCCCATGGCAAATCCGAAGCGCAGGTCGTGCTGCGCTGGCTCGTGCAGCAGGACGGCGTGATCGCGCTGTCGAAAACCGTCAGCGAGGATCGTCTGCGCAGCAATTTCGACATATTCGATTTCGTGCTTTCGGAGACGGAGATGCAGGCACTGCACGCTCTGGCCCGGCCGGACGGGCGCATCGTCAATCCCGGCCACCTCGCTCCCGACTGGGACCGCTGAGGGGAGTTTGGCTTGGTGGTGGTTCTGACAGGTTGGCGGGTGTTGAGCTCGCAGACCTACAACCCTGCAAAACTCTACTCTCCCTCATCCTGAGCCCTCATGGTGAGCTTGTCGAACCACGAAGGGCGCAACAACGGTGGTGCAACACCTGTTGAATACAAAAAACCCTCACCACGCCCGCGCAAATCGCGTCTGGTCATTGAAATGGGGGGAGACGGGCGGTCTTCAGCGCGTCGTAGTGGTATCAGGGTCGAGGTCCGAAGACCGCCCGCGACGTCTTTGCCTGCTGTTGCTGCGCTTGTCAGACGCAACAACCCGGAAAACGAAGCGCCACCTCCGTTTCCTTCTGCAGTTTGCCGGCCAATCGGGGTTGTCACTTCCGACTATCCGGCAACGCCATCCTTTCCCAGCTTGTCGAAACAGCACCGGAAGCTGCTCCCCCACTGGAAAGGACCGAATCACAATAACCCGGTTTCAAAGTGGTGGGATAAGTTTCCATTTATCCCACCAGGAGGGGCGTGTGTTGCATAAATGATGTGCGTGCTTCGTGCTTCGACAGCCTCAGCATGAGGGGCTCAGGATGAGGATGATTGATTTGATTGCAGAAAAGCAGGGAGCCATGATCTGAAACCTCGCAGAACTATCCCCCTGCCACCAACTACCACCCTCATCTGTGAATTCGCTTCACAAAGGTTGAGCGTTGCAGCTCGGTTATCAATGCAATCGCCGCGCGCCATATTGGCTGCAACGTGACCGGCGGCTGTCGCCGGGCCCCATTCAACCTTGATCCGAGGAAAAGACCATGCCTCTTGCCCTTCTGGCGCTGACGATCAGCGCCTATGCCATAGGAACGACCGAATTCGTCATTGTCGGACTGCTGCCGACCGTAGCCGCAGATCTCGGCATCAGCCTGCCGCTGGCCGGCCTCATCGTCAGCGTCTACGCGCTCGGCGTCACCTTCGGCGCCCCGATCCTCACCGCCCTCACCGGCCGCGTCGAGCGCAAGCCGCTGCTGCTCGGCCTGATGGCGCTCTTCATCATCGGCAACAGCGCCGCCGCGCTCTCGCCGACCTATGCGATGCTGCTCGTCGCCCGCGTGCTGAGCGCCTTTGCTCATGGCGTATTCTTCTCCGTCGGCGCGACCATAGCGGCCGATCTCGTGGCGCCCAACCGGCGCGCTTCCGCCATCGCCACGATGTTTCTCGGCCTCACCGTCGCCATCGTCACCGGCGTCCCGCTCGGCACCTTCATCGGCCAGCAGCTCGGCTGGCGCGCCACATTCTGGGCCGTGTCGCTGCTCGGCGTCATCGCCTTCCTCGCCATCGCCTTCCTGCTGCCTTCCACCATCGCCAAGGCGCCGCCCGCCCGCCTCATGGACCAGCTGCGCGTGCTCGGCAGCGGCCGGCTGATCCTTGCCTTCGCCATGACGGCGCTCGGCTATGGCGGCACCTTCGTCATGTTCACCTACCTTGCCTCGATGCTCGAGGAAATCACCGGCTTTGCCAATTCGACCGTCAGCCTGGTGCTCGTGCTCTATGGCCTGTCCATCGCCATCGGCAACATGGCGGGCGGACGCCTGGCCGACGGCAATCCGGTCAAGGCGCTGATGGTAATGTTCCTGCTGCAGGCCATCGCCCTCGCCATCCTGACCTTCACCGCCGTCTCGCCGGTATGGTCGCTGGTGACGCTGGCGGTGCTCGGCGCCCTGTCGTTCTCGAACGTTCCCGGCCTCCAGCTCTATGTGGTGCAGCTGGCGAAGCTCCACCGGCCGGGTGCCGTCGACGTGGCCTCCGCGCTCAACATCGCCGCCTTCAATCTCGGCATAGCCGGCGGCGCGTTCCTCGGCGGCATCGTGGTGGCATCGCCGCTCGGGCTCGGCGCAACGCCATGGGTGGGCTCGCTGCTCGTCCTCGGCGCCATGGTGCTGACGATCTGGAGCCATCTGCTCGACCGGCGCGAGGGGCAGGTGGCGCTGGCCCATGCCTGAGGGCGAGGCCAAGCCTTGCCCAAGCTTGGCCCAATCTTGGCATAGCCGCAAAAACAGTTAAGGTCGGCATGGGATTCGTGAGGGAGGCGTTCCATGCTGGCCGAAATGGCTCTGCCGATCAGACTGACAATGCGACTCTGGCTGAGGTTCTGGCCACAGCTCGTCCTCGTCCTCCTGCTCGGCCTGATGGCGACGGATCTGTTGATGTACCTCGCCGTCCGGGCCGCCTATGTGAACCATTATCTCGGCCTTGGCGTGCTGACGCTGGTCGCCCTCGCGCAATTGGTGACCACGGTTTCCCTCATCCTCATCGTCCGCCCCGGCCTGCCCTCCGTCATGGCGGCGCAGGGCGACGGCGACACTCGAACCACGGGCGATGCTGGCCCCGGCGGCCTTTCGCGCCTTGCGACGATCATCGGCGTGGCGCTGCTTCCCTTCTTCGCCTATTACGCCGCCTGGGGCTTCCTCGGCGATACGGTGCGGCAATATTCGCGCCTCGCCCTGGCCATGATGCCGTTTGGCGGCGAGAGCGGCAATGTGCTGGACGTGCTCGATTCGAAATGGATCCTCCTGTCCGTGGTCATATCCTGGGCCGTGCGCCGCTTCGCCAAGACGATGAGGGAGCGCACCGGCAAGGCGATCTGGCAGATCGTCATGGTCATCTGCGAGACGAACTGGATCTTCATCGGTCTCTACATCATCAGCCGCTGGAAGGACCAGTGGATGAACATGCTGGTCGAAGGCCGGCTCTGGTCGTGGTTCGAGCAATTGCTGGCTGTGCTGGTGCAGCCGATCGGCCATGCCCATGCGGCCGCCATGGTGGCCGTGGAACAGGTTCCCGAAAGCGCCGGAACGCTCGCCGTCAGCCTGTTCTTCCACGCCCTGCTGCCGGTGATCTGGCTGGTCATGGTCGCCATCGTCTATGGCTATGACGTGCGCGACGAGCAGGAACTGCTGCGCATCCACCGCCGGGTGGAGCGGTTTGGCGAGCGCTACAAGTCGATCCCGAAATTCCTGCGCGATTTCGTCGAGCACTTCATCGGCGGCTATCGCTCGCGCTATCTGCCGATCGCCAATGGCGTGCGGCTGACGCTGAATTCCGGCCTGCTCCTCATCATCACGCTGATCCTCGGCTATCGCTTCATCGAATGGGCCGGCGCGTGGCTGTGGCTCGGCGCCGCGCGGCTCATCGGCCCGCATGGCCTCAATGAATGGTCGGTGCTCGGCAATTTCGTCAGCTTCCTGTTCGGAAGCCCGCTGCAGGATTCATCGACCGGCATCCTCATCGAGCCGTTGCGCATCTGCTTCCTCGCCGCCGTGCTGGAAACCGCATTCTCGATGACCCGCAAGGCCCCGGCCGACCAGGCTTCGCCGGCCCCCGCCAGCGCGTGAAGCCAGCGTGTGAAGCCAGGGCCTGAACCTTTTCAGGGCGCGGCAAAGCGCAGATAGCCTGGACGCTGGCTATGGACGCCGATGGTCGGATAGAGTTCCGGCACGACATTCTCGGGCACGAGATAGCGTTCCTCGATCACCATGCGGTCGCCCTGCGCCGCGCCCGAAAAGGTTGCCGACATGCAGGTCTGGATGCCCTCCTGCGCCCGCGGCAGGCCGTTGACATTGGCCGGCAGCCAGGAGCGCCCGGCCTTGTCGTAGAGCCTGACGGAGCACATCAGCCACAGATTGCGCAGGTCGGGATCGCCGATCTCGACAGCGAAACGGGCAATGACCGGCACGGCTCCCTTCGGCGGCTGCCGTCCGGGCCGCATTTCGCCCGTCGCATTGCGAATGCCGAGAAATTGCCAGCGGCTGCCGGCATAGTCCGCCGTTTCGCCGGGCGCGATATCCGTGGCGAAGACGTCACGATATTTCGACAGTTCGAGCACGTCGCGATAGGATGTTACGACCAGCGCCAGAGGCACGACGACGACCAGCGCCAGCAGGCTGCGCCGCCGCCAGACCCGCTCGGGGCTTTCACCGGTCTGAACTGGGTTCGCCATGGCTCAATTCCCCGCAATGTTTACCGGACGGGACAGGTCGAAACGGTCCACGGTCAGCGGCGCGCCATCATTGAACTTCCGGAAATCGTCGATGGAAATGCGGGCCTCCGAATCGAGCACCGGCTCCATCTTGCTGGAAACGAGCAGGGTGGCGCCATTGACCTGATCCGGATTGATCTCGAAGACGAAACGCACCTTTTTCGGCAGGCCGGGCTCGACCAGGAAGGGCGGTTGCTGGTCGCCGGAGGATCCGCCCCTGTCGCTGAGGTTGAAGAGCAGCCCGGTCGGGCCCTTCCAGATCGCCGACGAGACGCCCGTCGAGCTTTCGGTGGCGCCGAGTTCCGCCGTGACGATCGCCCAGAGCCCGGATGTCGTCGCGATGCGGGTCTTGCCGAATTCGGTGACCGCCAGTTCGCGCGCGAATATCACCTCGTCCAGCGTCACCTCGAATTGCCGCGCCCGCACCTTCTCGTGCATCTTGCCATGGACCGGAATGGCGCCGGTCAACTCGCCATAGCGCGGCTTGGTCTGCTGCATGGCGAAGAGGACGCCGATCGCCACCAGCAGGACGGCGACATTGACAAGCCGGCGCATCAGCCCTGCTCCGCCGCCAGCGGCATTTCCAGCGTGCCGGCAATGTGCTTGTTCCACCAGCCGGGCGTCCCGGTCAGATTGTTGCGATATTTGAACTGGAACGCCTCGATGCCGAAGATCATGCGGTCCTTCGGCATGGCATCAGCGGGCATGAGCCAGACATAGGTCATCTTTTCCGGCATTCCGGGCTGCAGGTCGGGCATCAGCGTTTCATCGCGCATGAGGTAGACCATCGGCTGCTCGACCGCGGCAAATTCGATCGGCAGGCGCAGGGCCGTGGCATAGCCGCTGTCCGACTTGACGGAACGGTTCATGACTTCCGCCTCCAGCACCAGCGCCCGCTGGCCCTCTTTCGGCGTCGTGCTGAAGACCTTCTTGTCGGTGGACCAGAGCCGCAGCGGCTTTATGCGCCATTTTCCCGCCTCCATGGTCTCCCCGGCGGTCAGTTTGGGCAGAGTGTCCTTCGGCATGGCTTCGAAGGCGCCAAGGGCAAAGGCGACGCCGAGCGCCAGGAACGAACCTATCCCCGCTGTCAGCCAGGCCGCGGCCTTGCTGCGAAACGCCATCAGATGCGATCTCATGGCTGGCCTCCCTCCCGCCAATTGCCAATCAAAACGACTCGTGCGCGCCAAGATGCAATGGCGGGGGGGAGGATTTCAACCCCGTATCGGCATTTGACCGAGAAGCGACCTGGCTAGCGCGAGGCGACCTGCGGCAGGTAGGCATTGACGAGGCTGACCACCTGGGCGTCGCGCTGCCGGGCTGTTTCGCCGCCCATGACCACGGCGACCAGCTGGCGGCCATTGTCATTGATGGAGGTGACGATGTTGAAGCCGGATGCGCGCACATAGCCGGTCTTGATGCCGTCGGCGCCTTCGACCTGCGCCAGGACGCGATTATGGCCGCGGATCAACTTGCCGTTGAACATGAAGTCCTTCTCGCCGAAGTAGTAGTAATATTGCGGATGATGCTTGCGCAGCGAAAGCCCGAGCAGCGCCATGTCGCGCGCGGTGGTCACCTGCTGGCTGTCCGGCAGGCCCGACGCATTGCGGAAGACGGTGCTGCGCAGTCCGAGCTGCCGCGCCTTGGCCGTCATCCGCGCCGCGAACTGTTCCTCCGTGCCGCCGAGATATTCGCCCAGCGCCACCGCCACGTCATTGGCCGATTTCACCACCAACGCCTTGATCGCCGTATCGACATCGATCGACTGGCCGGGCTTGAGCCTCAGCCGGCTCGGCGGCTGCGAAGCCGCGTGGGCCGAGACGGGAATGGGCGTCGTCTTGGTGATCCGCCCCGATTCCAGCGCCTCGAACACCAGATAGAGCGTCATCATCTTGGTCAGCGAGGCCGGGATGCGCGGCAGGTCGGCACTCGATTGCTGCAGCACGGCTCCGGTGCTGCCGTCCACGACGATGGAGGCCGACTTTTCGGATACGGGAGCAAGCGTGATTGCGCCCACCGGATCGCGCGACGTCGAGCTGCAACCGCTCGCCAGGCTCAATGCGAAACAGAGGGCGAGCGCGATCTTGACGAAGGAAATGGGAAACATGGACACTCGCGGCGGCAATTGACTACGGATGGGCCGGGCGGCGCGGCGCCGCCCTTGCTGCCCGGTTGTTAGCCTATTTCTCGATCCGCGCCAAGCCATGCCTGTCCAAGCCATGCTATCCGGCGGTGCCTGTCCGGGCCGGGCCTATGCCGTCAGCATGACCTTCACGCTGCGCGAACGATCGAGCGCGGTGCGGAACGCCGCCGGCGCATCTTCCAGCCTGTATTCGCCGGTGACGAGGCGAAGAACGTCGATCCTGTTGTCGACGATCAGTTCCACCGCCTCGAAGAACTCCTCGCCGAAGCGGAACGTGCCGACGAGGTCGAGTTCCTTGGCCATGATCGCATTGGCCGGAAGCTCGATCATGCCGCCGGCAAGATTGCCGACCTGGATGACGCGCCCGCCGCGGCGGACAGTGCGGATGGCGGATGCAAGGCCGGCAGCCGTGCCGGATATCTCGAACGCCATGTCATAGGGCGTCGCCGCGGCATAGGCGGCGAGTTCGTCGGCGCCGCCGGAAATGTCGATCGTCTGGTCGGCACCGAGCTCGCGGGCGAATTTCAGCGGCGCCGCCGCGATGTCGACCATGGCGACCGACCGGGCGCCGGCATGTTTGAGCGCAAGCAGCGTCAGCAGCCCGATGGGACCGGAGCCGAAGATGATCGTCGAGGCGCCCTTGACGTGGCCGGCGCGGCGTACCGCATGGAGGCAGACGGCAAGCGGCTCCGCCAGCGCGGCCGCCTGGAACGGCAGCTCCGCCGGAACCTTGACGCATTGCGCCGCGGTCGCATCGAACAGGGCGGCGAACCCGCCCTGCATGTGCGGCGTCTTCGAGGCGGAACCCATGAAGAAAATGTTCTCGCACAGGTTCGGCCGGCCTTCATGGCAATAGGCGCAGGTGCCGCACCAGCGCGAGGGATTGACCGCCACCCTGTCGCCGACCGCAAGGCCGGAGGTGGCGGAACCGAGTTCCACCACCTCGCCGGCGACCTCGTGGCCGAGGATCAGCGGCGATTTCACCACGAA
The DNA here is from genome assembly GCF_023554255.2 of Phyllobacterium sp. 21LDTY02-6. Taxonomy (GTDB): domain Bacteria; phylum Pseudomonadota; class Alphaproteobacteria; order Rhizobiales; family Rhizobiaceae; genus Phyllobacterium. Next base: position 161,531 of record NZ_JAMJWD020000002.1, read on the forward strand.
ATCTCCGGTGCGGGCATGGCGGAAATAGTGCATGTCCGAGCCGCAAATGCCGCCGGCGCCGAACTTCACCCGCACCATGCCGGGCGCAAGCGGACCAAGCTCGGTTTCGACGACGCGCAGATCCTCGGCGCCGAACAGCGTTGCCGCGATGGTTTTCGCGCTCATTTCACCAGGCCCAGCTGGGTCGGCAGCCAAAGCGTGATGGCCGGGACGAACGTGATGGCGATCAGCGCGATGAAGAGCGGCACGAGCCAGGGCAGGATCGCCATGGTGGTGCGCTCGACCGAGAGTTTCGCCACGCGGGAGAGCACGAAGAGCACCATCCCCAGCGGCGGATGCAGCAGGCCGATCATCAGGTTTAGTGTCATGATCAGGCCGAAATGCACCGGATCGATGCCGAACTTGATCACCAGCGGCAGCAGGATCGGCACGAGGATGGTGATTGCGGCGATCGTGTCGAGGAAGCAGCCGACGAACAGCATCAGGAGATTGACGAGGATGAGGAAGACCCATTTGTTCTCGGTGATCGAAAGGATCGCCGTCGACAGCAGCTGCGCTGCCTGGCTGACCGTCAGGAGCCAGGCGAAGACGGAGGCGGCGGTGACGATGAACAGCACCGACGCGGTGGTCTCGATCGTATCGAAACTCGCCTTGGCGAGGCTGGAAAGCGTCATGGTGCGATAGCGCACCAGGCCGAGGAACAGCGACCAGAGCACGGCGGCGACGGCGGCTTCCGTCGGGGTGAACCAGCCCATCGTCATGCCACCGATCAGGATGACCGGCGTCATCAGCGCCATGACGGCGGAGAAGTCGAAATACCAGTCGGCGGCGAGCAGCAGCACCAGCGCGATGCCGACCGAGGCATTGATGGAAAGCCCGGTCAGGGTGAGAAGATAGATGAGGACCGGGACGCAGGCGACGACGACGATTTCAAGCGACGCCTCGAGCAATTGCTTGATCTGGAACGGCGCATCCGAACCCCAGCTGCGGCGATAGGCGAAGATGGCGACCGTCACCATCATCAGCACGGTCATGACGATGCCGGGCAGGATGCCGGCCATGAACAGCGCGCCGATCGACACATTCGCCATCATCCCATAGATGACGAAGGGCAGCGAGGGCGGGAAGATCGGCCCGAGCGTTGCCGAGGCGGCGGTGACGCCGACGGCGGCTTCCACCGGATAGCCATGGTCCTTCATCGCCTTGATCTCGATGGTGCCGATACCCGCCGCATCGGCGAGCGCGGTGCCGGACATGCCCGAGAAGATGACGGAGCCGACAATATTGACCTGCGCCAGGCCGCCCTTCATCCAGCCGACGAGGGCGACGGCGAAGGAATAGATGCGGCCGGTGACGCCGGCGGAGTTCATCAGATTGCCCGCAAGGATGAAGAACGGCACGGCGAGGAGCGGAAAGCTCTCGACGCCGGCGATCATGCGCTGTGCGACGATGATATCCGGCGCGACGCCGAAGAAGACGAGATAGAGCACCGAGGCGACCGCCATCGAAATGGCGACGGGTACGCCGACGAGCATCAGGACCAGGAATGATCCAACCAGCAACAACATGAATCAATCCCCCAGGTTCTGGAACATTTCGGGCCGCTCCAGCACGGAATAGCCCCGGCGCAGATTGGCGATGAAGACCTGTATCGAGCGCAGCAGCATCAGGATGAAGGACAAGAGCACGCCGTAGAACACGATGTTGCGCGGAAGGTCGATCGTCACCATGCGCTCGTCGGCGACGATCTCGACATAGCGCCACATCAGCCAGACGGCATAGGCGAAGAAGCCGATGCGCACGATATCGACGAAGGTCGCGAGCACCCGCGCCACCCCTGCGGGCAGGTAGTGATAGAGCACGTCGACCTGGATATGGCGCGACAGGCGGGCACACATGACGGAGCCGAGGAAGACCACGCCGACAAGGCAGTTGATGGCGATTTCCTCGGTCCAGGCATAGCTGTCATTGAGGACGTAGCGCGTGAAGAACTGCAGGAAGACGCAGGCCGTCATCAGCCAGAACACGACGAGCGTGAGCCAGTCCTCCACCGCGTAATCGGACATGCGGGCGACGGGCGCCACATCCTCGAAGGAATGCGCCAGTTCTTCCGCCGTCACTTGGGTATGGATCTCTTCTTTCGACATGCCGGTCTCCGGTGGTCAGGTCAGCTGGCGACCGGGCGGACCATGCCGCCCGGCACTGTGCGAAATGCTTGCGCGAAGACTATTTGATGGCGCGAATGGCTTCCCAATCGGACTTCTCGTAGCCGAAATCCTCGAACTTCACCTTTTCGAGAACCGTCTTCTCGAAATCGGCCTTGTCCACTTCGGTGACCGACAGGCCGCGCTCCTTGAAGCCCGCGACGAGTTCCGTTTCCTTGGCGGCGATGTTCTTCGTGGTCTTCTCGGCAGCCTGCTGCATGACTTCCTCGAAGATCTTCTTGTCCTCGTCGGAAAGGCTGGCCCAGAGCTGCTTGGAAACCACCGTATTCAGGTGATCGACGATATGGCCGGTGAGGACGATGTTCTTCTGCACCTCGAAGAACTTCTTCGCCTCGATGGTGGTCAGCGGATTTTCCTGCGCCTCGACCGTGCCGTTCTGAAGCGCGAGATAGACTTCGGCAAAGGCGATGGGGGTCGTGTTCGCGCCGCAGGCACGCGGCATTGCGAGATAGGCCGGCACGTCCGGCACGCGGATCTTCAGGCCCTGCATGTCGGAACATTTGGCGATGGGCTTGTTCGCCGTGGTATGGCGCGTGCCGTAATAGCTGACGGCCGTGATGTGGTTGCCGGTCTTTTCCTCGTAGCCTGCGGCGAGCCGCTTGAAGATATCGCTCTTCGTATAGGCGATGAGGTGATCCGGATCACGGAAGATATAGGGGAAATAGGTCACGCCGATCGGCTTGTAATCGCGGGCGGCGAAGCTCGATCCGGAAATGATGATATCGACCGTTCCGAGCCGCAGGCCCTGGTTGATATCCGCTTCCTTGCCGAGCTGCGAGGCCGGGAATACGTCGATCTTGTAGCGGCCATTGGTGCGCTTGGCGATTTCCTCGGCTGCCCAGACGGATTCCGTGTGGAACGGTTCCGACGTCTCGTAGACATGCGCCCATTTCAGCGTCGTTTGGGCATGGGCGGCCATTGCCGAAAATGCCAGCGCTGCCGCAGCGCCCAGTAAGCTTGCAAATTTGATCTTCACGTTCATTCTCCTCCCAGATTGAATTGGATCGTCTCGGTTTATGTCGGGCTGGTTCGCCCCCTCTCACTTTCCAGTTCCCCGTCGAAGCTCCTGGAAAATCTCGATTGCGATTGCTGCAGATGATGGCGCATCACCGACCGCGCCCGCGCAGGATCGCCCGCCGCGATGGCATCGCGGATGGCGCGGTGCTCCTCGAACGCCTCGCGCCACGAGGCCGGGCTTTCGAAATGGCTGGCGAGCCTGGTGAAATAGGGCGTCAGGCGCTGGTCGAACAGGTCGCCGACCACGCGGTCGAGCGCCGCATTGCCGATGATGCTGCAAATGGTGGTGTGGAACAGCCTGTCCAGCATGATGGACTGGTGCGGATCCTTGAAGGTTCGCGCCATGCGCGTCAGCACATCGTCCATTGCCGCGACATGGGCCGGCGTTATCGCCAGCGCGGCCTCCTCGACGATGGCGCATTCGATGAGCGTGCGGGCGCGCAGCAGCTCGAACGGCCCTTCCAGCTCCTCGGAGTGAAGCGAAAGCGGCCGGTCCCGCGTCTGCCGCGCGACATAGATGCCCGAGCCCATGCGGATGTGGATGAGGCCTTCGACCTCGAGAGCGATGAGCGCCTCGCGCACGGTGGGACGGGAAACGCTCAGTTCCTCGGCCAGCTCGCGCTCGCCGGGCAGTCGCTCGCCGACCGAAAATGCTCCGCCCTCGATCCTTTGCCGGATCTGGTCGGCCACTTGCCGGTAGAGCCGGCGCGGCTGGATGGCTGCAAACATGTTCCCTCCCGCGCAGTCTCCCTTCTGCGCCGACTGGTAAACTGGTCTTACCAATAGCCAACTGATACATTGATATATATGCGCGAGTCAACTCGTCGCCGCGTTGCGGGCTTTCTTGCCTCGCAGCCTTGAATTGCGGCGCTGCCGGCCGGTTGGCATCGGGCAGCTGTTACACATTGTATCAGAAAGTGATTGCCGGGTGCCGCCACGAACAGGCTAAGAGACATCCACTCGATGATCCATCGTCAAACCGGTGAGAAATGCTGTCTGAAATTCGCTTGCTCGGCACCTTTGCCTGTCTTGGTCTTGGCCTCGCTCTCGGGGCCTGCACCACGACCGATCCAAAACTGCCGCAGGCGTCCTCGCTGCCGGTACCGCAGCCCTCGCCCCGCACCGCCGAGGCAGGAGCCTCGCAGGCCGTCGCGGCGGCCGATAGCGCGCAGGCCGGAACCAGGGAACTTGCTCTCGCCCCGGCCAGCAAGCCAGCAGCGGCCTCGGCAGCCTTCAAGGCGCCGGACCCGGCCCTCGACAGCCTCATATCCAAATATTCGGTTGCCTATTCGGTACCGGAATCGCTCGTCCGCCGCGTCGTGCATCGCGAAAGCCGCTTCAATCCCGCGGCGCGCAACGGACCCTATTGGGGCCTGATGCAGATGCTGCCCGCAACCGCGCGCGGCATGGGCCACAAGGGCAGCGCCAAGGATCTGCTCGACGCGGAAACCAATCTCAAATACGGCGTCAAATATCTCGCCGGAGCCTATATGGTTGCCGACGGCAATCCGGACCAGGCGGTTCGGCTCTATTCCCGTGGCTATTATTACCAGGCCAAGCGCAAGGGCCTGCTCGAAGAGACCGGACTGAAGCCCTCGAGCACGGCAACGACAAAGCCGGCGGTCATGACGGCAGAGAGCGCACCCGCGCAGACTGTACCGGCCCAGGCGACACTGGCCCGAGCGACACAGGCCCAGGCGACACCGGCCCAGATGGCCTATGGCGCCGAGCCGGCAGCGGCATCGCCCGCCGCGGTTCCCCTGCCGACGACCCGCCCGTAACCGGCCAGCGCCGCTACTTCCACCAATGATGGAAATGGTGCACCGGCCCCCGGCCCTGCCCCACTTTGATATTCGTCGCAGCCGCCATGGCTGACGTCAGATAGTCCTTTGCGGCGCCGACAGCCTGCTCGAGCGGCTGGCCCTTGGCGAGTTCCGCGGCAATGGCCGCCGACAGCGTGCAGCCCGTTCCATGATCATTGCTGGTATCGATCCGCCTGGCGCTGAAGCGCTGGACGCCGGACGGGCGCACAAGCACATCTGTGCTGTCCTCACCCGTGCCATGGCCGCCCTTCATCAGTACGGCCTCCGGCCCCTGCGCCAGCATGAGCTCAGCCTGGCGGATCATCGCGCGCTCATCCTGCGCAATGGTTTCGCCGGTCAGCAAGGCGGCTTCGGCGAGGTTTGGCGTCAACAGCAGCGAGCGCGGCAGAAGCAGCGACCGAAGCGCCTCGATCGCGCCATCCTCCAGCAGGCGGTCGCCGGAGGTGGCGACCATGACCGGATCGAACACCACCATCCGGCACCGGTCGGACAGCGCCGACGCTATGGTCTCGATGGTCGCGACGGAGGACACCATGCCGACCTTTATCGACCGTACGGCGATATCGGCGAGCACAGCATCGATCTGGGCGCGGATGATCGAAGGCGACAGGTTTTCGACCGCATGGACGCCGAGCGTATTCTGCGCGGTGACGGCAGTCAGCACGCTGGCGCCATAGACGCCGAGGGCCGAGAAGGTTTTCAGGTCGGCCTGGATGCCGGCGCCGCCACCACTGTCGGAGCCGGCGATGGTCAGGGCGATGGCGGTCATGCGCGAACCGTCAACGCCGCATCGACCGCCTCGCGCAATTGCCGTGCTGCCGCCTCGGCATCGGGCTGGCGGAAGATGGCGGAGATGACGGCAACGCCATCGGCGCCCGCTTCGATGGCCTGCGGCGTGCGCGCAAGGCCGATCCCGGCAATGGCGCCGATCGGCAACTCTGGCTTGCCCTGGCGGATCAGCGCGGCCAGGCGGCGGAAACCGTCAAAGCCGATGGGGCTGAGATTGTGCTTGGTCGGCGTCTCGAAGAGACCGCCTATGCAGGCATAGTCGATATCGCCGTCCAGCGCCGCCCGCGCATCGTCCTCGTTCTTGACCGTGAGGCCGATGATCCTGTCCCGCCCGAGCAGACGGCGCGCATCGGCCACCAGCATGTCCTCGCGGCCAACATGGACACCTTCGACGCCGGAAGCGAGGGCGACGTCGATGCGATCATTGACGACGAGCGGCACGCCTGTTCCCCGCAGCGCCGCGTGGATGGCGCGGGCTCGCTCCACCATCTGGCGCGTCGGCGAATTCTTGTCGCGATACTGGATGATCGTCGCGCCGCCCCTGGCGGCAGCCAGCGCCAGCGCGCCGAGGTCCTTCGCAGGTCCTATGGCGTCGAAATCGACAATGGCATTGAGGCGGTAATCTACATCTGGCACTTCGGCACTCCATCGATTGGAGATCCGGACAAGTGCGAAGGCGAGGCTGAGACAGCGTGATGAATGTCCATTCCCGTTCCTACGCCGGCATGACCCGGATCAGGTTCAAGGGTCCGGCTCACCGCCATCTCAGCATCGTAGGATGCCCCCCTCGGAATGAAGCCATGATGGGGCGGCGCGCGGGCGAAGTCAATGCGCTGCCGCCTCGATCGGCCCATCTGCCGTGGCCCGATGTCAGGGCCGCACGAAGCCCTTGCTCGCGACGAGGAGATTGCGGGTATAGTCCTGGGTGACGGCCTGCTGCGCCAGCGCCCCCGCCGTCAGCCGCTCGACCTCCGCGCCGTTCTGCATCACCATCAGCCGGTCGCACATATGGGTGACGACGGCGAGATCATGGCTGACCATGACGAAGGTGAGATCCCGGTCGCGCCTGATCTGCTCCAGCAGGTTGAGGACTTCTGCCTGCACCGAGGCGTCGAGGGCCGAAGTCGGTTCGTCGAGCAGCAGGATCGAAGGTTCGAGGATCAGCGCGCGGGCAATCGCCACGCGCTGGCGCTGGCCGCCCGAAAGCTGGTGCGAATAGCGGAAGCGGAAGCTCGAGCCGAGGCCGACCTCGTCGAGCGCCCGCAGGATGCGCCGCTCCGCATCGTCGAAACCATGGATCGCCAGCGGTTCGAGCAGCAGCCGGTCCACGGTCTGGCGCGGATGCAGGGAGCCATAGGGGTCCTGGAACACCATCTGGACATCGCGGTAGAAGGCCTTGGTCCTGGTGCTGCCCAGGGGATTGCCATTGACTGTGATTGTCCCGCCGGTCACGGGAGCAAGACCTGCCACCGCGCGCAGGAGCGTCGATTTCCCCGAGCCCGATTCCCCGACCAGCCCGAAGGATTCGCCGGCATTGACGTCGAGGCTGACACCGCGCAGGGCATGGAACCCGTCATAGGTCACCTGCAGGTTTTCGATGATCAACGGCTTGGTCATGAGGCCCACTCCGGCTTTCTTTCGAGGACGGGAAGCGGATGCCTGTCGGCGCCGATCTGCGGCATGCAGTTCAACAGTCCCTGCGTATAAGGGTGCTTCGCATTGCCGAGTTCCATCGCGGCGATCTCCTCGACGATGCGGCCGGCATACATGACGATGACGCGGTCGCAGAACGACGAGACGAGACGCAGATCGTGTGAAATGAAGATCAGCCCCATGCCGCGGTCGCGCACCAGATCGTCGAGGATGCGCAGGACATCGAGCTGCACGGTTACGTCCAGCGCCGAAGTCGGCTCGTCGGCGATCAGCAGTTCCGGGCCCGTGATCAGCATCATGGCGATCATCGCCCTTTGTCCCATGCCGCCCGACACCTCGTGCGGATGCAGGTCGAAGACACGTTCCGGATCCCGGATCTGCACGGCGGCCAGCATGTCGAGCGCCCGGCGGCGTGCCTCGCCGCGGCTCACGCGCTCATGCGTCCGCAGCGTCTCCACGATCTGGCGCCCGATGCTCATCACCGGATTGAGCGAATATTTCGGGTCCTGCAGGACCATCGCGATCCTGTTGCCGCGCAGCGCCCGCCGTTCCCTTGCCGGAGCGGCCAGCATGTCGGTTCCGTCGAATTCGAGCCTGTCGGCGGATATGCGCGCATGGGGCGGCGTCAGCCCCATGATGGCGCGCCCGGTCTGCGACTTGCCGGAGCCGGATTCGCCGACGATGCCGAGCCGCTCCCGGCCGAGCGTGAAGGACACGCCGCGTACCGCATCGACCACGCCGGTGCGCGTCGGAAACTGCACCCGCAGGTTTTCGACCGTCAGCAGCGTCATTGGGTGCTCCCCCGCGGATCGAGCGCGTCGCGCAGGCCGTCGCCGAGGAGGTTGAAGCCGAGGCTGACGACGAGGATGGCGAAGCCGGGCGCTGCCGCCACCCACCATTGATCGAGGATGAAGCGGCGGCCGGACGCGATCATCGCGCCCCATTCCGGCAGAGGCGGCTGCGCGCCGAGGCCGAGAAAGCCGAGGCCGGCGGCGGTGAGGATGATGCCGGCCATGTCGAGCGTCACCCGGACGATCAGCGAAGACAGGCAGAGCGGCATGATGTGGCGCAGGACGATCCGCAGCGGCGAAGCGCCCATCAATTGCACCGCGGCGATGTAATCGGAATTGCGCACCGTCAGCGTCTCGGCGCGGGCGATGCGCGCATAGGGCGGCCACGAGGTTATGGCGATGGCGATGACGGCATTCTCGATGCCCGGTCCGAGGGCGGCGACGAAGGCCAGTGCGAGAATGAGTTTCGGGAATGCCAGGAAGATGTCGGTGATCCGCATCAGGATGGCATCGACCCAGCCACCGGCATAGCCGGACACGGTGCCGACGAGCAGGCCGATGGGCGCGGCGATGATGGCGACCAGCACGACGACGTAGAGCGTGAGCCGGGAGCCATAGATGAGGCGCGAGAGGATATCGCGGCCCTGATCGTCCGTCCCGAGCCAGTATTCGCCGCCGGGGGGCAATAGCCGTGCATTGCGCAGGTCGCCGCTGACCGGCGAATGCGGCGCGAGGTAGCCCGCGAAGATGGCGACAAGGAGAAGCGCGACGATGATGGCGAGGCCTGCAACGGCCAGCCTGTTGCTGGCAAAGCGGCTCCATACGAGATAGGCGCGGCCAAGCCTTGCCTGCAGGCGCGATTGCGGCCTGTCTGTCGTGAGCCATTCCCGGCGGGTCATGCTGCGTGGGGGAGCGTTCATCGTTTGCGCGTCCGTGGGTCGAGGGCCCGATAGAGCAGATCTGACAGGAGGTTGACTGCGATGAACACCGCGCCGATGACGATCGTGCCGCCAAGCACGGCGTTCATGTCGGCATTCTGCAGCGAATTGGTGATGTAGCTGCCGAGGCCCGGCCAGGAGAACACCGTTTCCGTCAGCACCGAACCTTCGAGCAGCCCGGCATAGGACAGGGCGATCACGGTCACGAGCGGCACGGCGGCATTGCGCAGCGCATGGGCCCAGATGATGCGCGTTTCGGACAGGCCCTTGGCGCGGGCGGTGATGACATATTCCTGCTCCAGCTCATTGAGCATGAAGGAACGCGTCATGCGGCTGATATAGGCCAGCGAGAAATAGCCGAGCAGCGATGCCGGCAGGATGATGAAGCTGAATATGTTGCGGAAAGCGTCCCAATTGTTCTGCAGGATGGCGTCGAGCAGGTAGAAGCCGGTGATCGGAGTGAACGTATATTCGTAGACGACGTCGATGCGGCCGGGGCCGGATGTCCAGCCGAGCTTGGCATAGAACAGCAGCAGTCCGAGCAGGCCGAGCCAGAAGATCGGCACCGAATAGCCGATGAGGCCGATGATGCGGACGATCTGGTCGATGAGGCTGCCGCGCTTGACGGCGGCAAGCACGCCAAGCGGGATGCCGAACACCGCGCCGATGAGCGTGCCGAAGGTGGCAAGCTCCATCGTGGCCGGAAAGACGCGGCGGATGTCGGCCATGACCGGATTGGTGGTCAGCACGGAATTGCCGAAATCGCCCTGAAGCACGCCTTTCACATAGAGGACGAACTGCTGGTAGAGCGGCAGGTTGAGCCCGAGTTCCTCCCGCACGCGCTCGACCACATGGGCCGGTGCGCGGTCGCCGACGATGGCGATGGCCGGATCGATCGGGATGACACGGCCGATGAAGAACGTGACCGCCAGCAGCCCGAGGAATGTGATCGCGCCGATGAGCAGGAAACGTCCAAGCGCCCAGGCGAAGGTCGAAGCCCAGGCGCCAGAGCGCCCGGACCCCGGATTGATATCAGGGATAGTCACCGATTCATGTCCCAATCACTTGGAAACCCAATCACTTGGAGACCCCAATCACTTGGAGACATTGAACACGTAATTGGTGTCGAATGACGGCCCGAGCTTCAGGTTCTTGACATTCGCCCGCACCCCGGCGACCTCGATCTGCTGGAACAGCATGACGAACGGGCTCGTCTCCAGCACCTTGCGCTGCAGGTCCTGATACATGGTGGCGCGCTTCTCCGGATCGCGTTCCAGCAAGGCCTGCCTGGTCTCCTTGGTCAGCTCGGGCACGTCCCAGGCATTGCGCCAGGCCAGCGTCTTGTTGGTGCCGGTATCGGCATTGTCGGGATTGCTGGTGAAGGTTTCCGCATTGGAATGCGGGTCCCAATAATCGACGCCCCACTGGCCGATATACATGTCGTGCGTGCGGGCGCGGAATTTCGTCAGTGTCTGCTTGCCATCGCCGGGGATGATCTCGAGCTTGACGCCAGCCTGCGCGAAGCTCTGCTGCACGGACTCGGCGATGCCGGTGACCGGCTGGTTGTTGCGCACGTCCATGGTGACGGTGAAGCCGTCCTTGAGACCGGCCTTTTCCAGAAGCTCCTTGGCCTTCGCCACGTCGAGCTTGAACGGCTTTTCGTCGAGCTGGCCGAGAATGTTCTTCGGCAGGAAGGTCTGGTGTATCTCGCCGATGCCCTTGATCAGCTTTTCGCCGATCGCATCATAATCGACCAGATATTTCAGCGCCTGGCGCACTTCCGGCTTCGCCAGGTTCTCGTTCTTCTGGTTGAGGCTGAAATAATAGATTGTGCCCTTGGGCGCGCTGACCGTGGTGATGTCGCTGTTCTTGGTGACCTGTTCGAGATCGTTCGGCTCCAGATTGCGCGCGATGTCGATATCGCCCTTCTCGAGGAGCAGGCGCTGCGCCGCGCTTTCCTTCACATGGCGGTAGATCACGCGGGTGAGCGGTGCCTTCTCGCCATAATAATTGTCGTTGCGCTCGAGGACGATGATCTCGTTGGCGCGCCAGTCGCGGATCTTCATCGGGCCGGAACCGGCATAGGCGGTCTTCATCCAGGCATTGCCGAAATCGTCATTGACGACGTGTTCGAGGATCAGCTTCTTGTCGACCACCGAAGCGACGGTCGATGTCAGGCAGTTGAGCACGAAGCTCGGCGCATAGGCCTGGTCCACCGTGAACACGAATGTCGAAGGATCGGTCGCCTTGGCCTTTTCCGCGACATTGTCGGGCTTGAGGCCGAACTGAGTCAGGATGAATGCCGGGGACTTGTCGAGCTTGATGGCACGCTCGAAGGAATAGGCCACGTCCTCGGCAGTGAGGGGATTGCCGGAAGCGAACTTCAGCCCCTGCTTCAGCTTGAACGTATAGGTCAGGCCATCGTCCGACACCGTCCAGCTTTCGGCGAGGTCGGCGACGATCTTGGACGGATCGTTGACGTCGAGCCGCACGAGCTTGTCATAGGTGTTGCCATTGATCTCGCCCATCGTCAGCTCGAAGGCTTCCGCCGGATCGAGCGTGATGACGTCGTCGATGGCGAAAGCTTCGACCAGCGTGTCCGGCGGCGTTTCGGCCAATGCCGGAATGCTGGAGAACACCAGCGCGGAAAGCGCCGCGCCGCTCAACATGAGCCGGAATTTGGGGTTGATCCTTTGCATAAACATGTCGTTCGGTTCCCTGTTCTAGAGCAGTTGTTTTTAATTGTCTTCGTGCCATGCGGAGCGCAGCACGCGCAACCAGTTGTCCCGGCAGATCTTTGCGAGATCCTCTTGCCCGTATCCCGCCTTTTGCAGCGCCGTCACCAATCTCTGATTTCCGGCGGCATCGGCGATTTCCGCGGGGATTTTAGCACCATCGAAGTCAGAACCAAGGGCCACGCAGTCGATACCCATCCTCTGCACCATATAGTCGATATGGCGGACCATGTCGGAAAGCGGCGTTTCGGCGTTTTCGCGCGCATCGGGCCGCAGCATGGCCACCGCGTAATTCAGGCCCGCAACGCCCTTCGACTCGCGGATGGCGTCGAGCTGCCTGTCCGTCAGGTTGCGCGCCACGGGGGTCAGCGAATGCACGTTGGAATGGCTGGCGACCAGCGGCTGGTCGCTGATGCGCGCCACGTCCCAGAAGCCTTTTTCGGTGATATGCGCCAGATCGACCAATATGCCGAGCTGGTTGCAGCGGCGCACCAGTTCCTCGCCCGCATGCGTCAGCCCGTCGCCGGTATCGGGGCTCATCGGATAGGCAAACGGCACGCCATGGCCGAATATGTTGTGGCGGCTCCAGACCGGCCCGAGGCTGCGCAACCCGGCCGCATGGAACAGGTCCAGCGCGGCGAGGTCTTCGCCGATCGCTTCGCAACCTTCCATGTGCAGGACGGCAGCGAACATGTCGTCCTCCATACATTGCCTGATGTCGGCGGTGCTGCGGCAGAGCTTCCAGGCCCCGGCCCTGTCCATGCGCAAGGCGATCGAAGCCATTTCGACGGCGATATCGAGCGACGGCGCCCGTTCGAGCGGCGCAGCCAGCGGCGTCGAATAATGGCCGTTGGCATCGGGAGCGCGGAAGGCGAGATCGCCGGAGGGCACGTAGATCGCGCAGAGGCCGCCGGCGAGCCCGCCCTTGATCGCCCTCCGCTTGTCTATGTGGCCGGTCGGCGTGCCATCGATGAATTCCCGGACGGGATCGGCGCCTTCTTTCGAGTGTTTCCACAAGCGGTAGAGGACATCGTTGTGACCATCGAAGACAGACTGCATTTCAACTCCGGCTATTCCACGAAAACAGCAGCCCCTGCGAGCCGGGCGGCTCGCGGAACGCGGCAAATTCGGGCCAAAAGATCATGGCCCCGGGGAACATTCAAGAAGTTATTAGACAAAAGTATAGTTTCGAGGAGAAGAGCGACCAAACGACACCGGGCGCGGCGCCGGTAAGGCGCCACGCCCGTAGAGGAACGCTGTCGCGATGGAGAACCCTGCCTGCGCGGGAAGCGGGCAGGACTCGCCGTCAGACGTCGAGATTGGCGACGCTGAGCGCGTTGTCCTGGATGAATTCGCGGCGCGGCTCGACTTCATCGCCCATCAGCCGGGCGAAGAGGCTGTCCGCATCCGTCGCATCGTTGACCTTGACCTGCAGGAGCGAGCGCGCATTCGGGTCGAGCGTCGTTTCCCACAACTGGTCGGCATTCATCTCGCCGAGACCCTTGTAGCGCTGGAGCGAAAGCCCCTTGCGGCCGGCGGCGAAGACGGCTTCGAGCAGGGCGATGGGCCCGGCGACCGTATCGATCTTCTCCTTGCGGCGCAGCACCGGCGGCCGCGAATAGATATCGTGCAGGCGGGCCGTATAGCGATCGAGCTGGCGCGCATCGGCCGAACCCAGCAGCGCCATGTCCAGCGTCACCGTCTCCTTCACGCCGCGCAGCGAGCGCTCGAAAATATAGCCGTCGACGCCATCGGCAGCCAGGGCGACACGGCCGGTCCAGCCCTTCTCCGTTTCCTCGGCGATGATATCGAGACGTCCGGCCACTTCGGCGGCCAATTCCTCCGAACGCGCGGGATCGGACAGCGCCTCGGGATTGAGCGCGCCGGCGATCGTCGCCTGTTCGACGACGGAACGGTTGTAGCGCGTGTTCAACCCATTGAGGAGATGGCGCACCGCCAGCGCGTCATTGATGACGCTGCGCAGATCCGCCCCCATCCTGACCTCGCCGGTATCCAGCGACAGGGAGGCCTCTTCCAGACCCGAATCGACGAGGAACTGTTCGAAGGCCTCTTCATTCTTGATGTATTGCGAGGACTTGCCGCGCGTCACCTTGTAGAGCGGCGGCTGGGCGATATAGATATGGCCGCGTTCGATCAATTCCGGCATCTGGCGGAAGAAGAACGTCAGAAGCAGCGTCCTGATATGCGCACCGTCCACGTCGGCGTCGGTCATGATGATGATCTTGTGGTAGCGCAGCTTGTCCGGATTGAACTCGTCCTTGCCGATGCTGGTGCCGAGCGCGAGGATCAGCGTGCCGATCTGGTCGGATGACAGCATGCGGTCGAGCTTGACCCTTTCGACGTTGAGAATCTTGCCGCGCAGCGGCAGGATCGCCTGGTTCTGGCGCGAACGCCCACCCTTGGCCGAGCCGCCGGCGCTATCGCCCTCGACGATGAAGATTTCCGATTTCGCCGGGTCCTTCTCCTGGCAATCGGCAAGCTTGCCCGGCAGCGAGCTGATGCTCAGCGTGTTCTTGCGGGTGATGTCGCGCGCCTTGCGGGCGGCTTCACGCGCCGACGCCGCCTGGATCACTTTCTCGACCAGCGCGCGCCCTTCGGCGGGATGTTCCTCGAGCCATGTGGACAGCGCCTCGTTCACCAGGCTTTCGACGACCGGGCGAACCTCGGAGGACACCAGCTTGTCCTTGGTCTGCGACGAGAATTTTGGATCGGGAACCTTGACCGACAGCACCGCCGTCAGCCCCTCGCGGCAATCGTCGCCGGTCAGCGATACCTTGGCCTTCTTGGTCTGGCCGGAAGTTTCCGCATAGGAGGTCATCTGCCGCGTCAGCGCGCCGCGAAAACCGGCGAGATGGGTGCCGCCGTCGCGCTGCGGAATGTTGTTGGTGAAGCAAAGGACATTCTCGTGGTAGCTGTCATTCCACCACATAGCCACTTCGACCGTCGTATCGTCGCGCTCGCCGCGAATATAGATCGGATCGTTGATCAGTTCCTTCTTGCTGCGGTCGAGATAGCGCACATAGGCGGTCAGGCCGCCCTCGTAGAAGAGTTCGAGCTCCTCGGGATCGGCGTGGCGGCGGTCCGCCAGCAGGATGCGAACGCCGGAATTCAGGAAGGCGAGTTCGCGCAGCCGGTGCTCGAGCGTCTTGAAGTCGAATTCCACCATGCTGAACGTATCGCTCGAGGGCAGGAACGAAACCTCCGTGCCGGTCTCGCCGCCCGCATCGCCCGTGACGCGCAGCGGTGCGTCGGCGACGCCATGGGTGAAGCTCATTTCATGGATCTTGCCCTGGCGGCGGATCTTCAGCCGCAGCCAGACCGAAAGCGCATTGACCACCGAAACGCCGACGCCATGGAGACCGCCGGATACCTTGTAGGAATTCTGGTCGAACTTGCCGCCGGCGTGCAGCTGGGTCATGATGACCTCGGCGGCCGAGACGCCTTCCGAGTGCATGTCCGTCGGAATGCCGCGCCCATTGTCGGTGACCGTGCAGGAACCGTCGGGGTTGAGCGTGACCGTGACGCGCGTGGCATGGCCTGCCAGCGCTTCGTCGATGGCATTGTCGACGACTTCGTAAACCATGTGATGAAGGCCGGAGCCGTCATCCGTATCGCCGATATACATGCCGGGGCGCTTGCGTACCGCATCGAGCCCCTTCAGAACCTTGATGGACTCCGCGCCGTATTCCGGCGACGTTTCGACTGTCATCTCGGGTGTATCACTCATATATATTCAATCTTTTCCCGGCGCCGAGAATGGCGCAGCTGTACAAAAGCTGGGCGAATCAAGTCCCCATATCACTTCTAGATATAGTGATTAATGTCTCCGTTTCCAATTCGCGCGATCCTTCATCCACGGATGATCGACCAATTGGACCCGGACTATGGATTATTCATGTCCGAGCCTGCCTGGAGCCTGCATGGGCCATGCGCGACGCGGATTTCACTTCTCCGCCAATGGTATAACACGCATGGCGGCGCAGGAACAGGCCCGCGGGGCCTGCGGGCCCCGCTTGCGTCAGCGATCACTCATTCGACGAACTGGATTTCGGCGGAGGCGGGTCGGGCGACCGGCGGGCTCATCCCGAAGAATGTTGCCCCTTCCTCGGCGGTGATGTCGCCATCATGGTCGCTGTCGATCTCGGCGAAGTGGTCGATCAGATAGCCCCAGCCATATCTCGCTGCCGATTCAACGCTCACCAGCCCGGTCGCCGGGTCCGCCGCCGCCTCGAGACGCTGTCGCATATGCGCATCGAGGGAGCTCTTGATGAATTCGGGCGTGATCGGCGGCGAAGTTGGCCGCGGCGGCAGGATCGGCCGGGGGACGCTGAGGGCCGGGTTTTCGCGCATGGTCACCCGCTCGGCCTCCGCCGCGCCCGCAGGGACGGCCAAGATGGCGAAGGAGACCATCGCCAGGGCAAGAGCGCGCCGCATCAGTTGACGCTCCCGGCCGGACGAGACGCGGCGACCACGCCCGCGCTCCTGTCATCGTAAAATCCGCGCAGTTCCACCATTGACCTGCCGAAGGCTTCTGCCGGCATGGCCACCAACGCATGGCCCGCTGGATAAAGCGACAACGAGACCAGCGTTGCCAGATCGGCATCCGCGAGATCCTGCCGCGTCCGGTGGTAGGGCGTGTTCAGATCGAAATACCCGTGCTGCACCAGCACCTTGAGCCTGGCGTTCAACCGCAGGGCATAGGCAAGATCGACCAGGCACGTCGCGGTACGGTCGGCCCCGAGAGCCAGCCTGCTGTCGGGCTTGTAGTCCCAGATCACTGGTCCGCGCGCGTTCTGATCGAGATAATGCGCCTTCGTCCTGTATCCCGTCATTGCCTCCTGATAGGGTTTGATCGCATCGTAATATATGTCGCCCGCCACGAACGCCGGGTCATGCCGCGAGGGTTCGATGAACTTCCGCCCGTCATTAATGCTGAGGACGCCCTTTTCCGGGGCGAACAGCACTCGAAAGCGCTGCGCCGACATATTGGGCGCCCGGACCCATGGATTGTCCGCAGGGCCGGCACCAGGCTCATAGGACTTGCCTATGCCCGTCATGGCATGGAGCGTGTCGATGAAGGACTTTGCCGCCGCGGTCTTCAGATAGGCGTCCCATCTGGTCCGGTCATAGCCGGGCCGCGCCTCATCGTCATAGACCGTATCGAAGACCCTCCAGTACAGCGTGGTGAACCGGTCGCTGAATTCGAACATTTCCTGCTCCGCGGTTGCGAGGCTTATGACGAGCCGCTCCGCTTTCTTGTGATGGCGCGCGATGAGCAGATAGGTCGGAAAATTTCCTGCGCAACTGACTGCATGCGCGTCGCAATCGCTATTGCCGTTGAGATAGGGCGAATTCAGGATCAGCCCCGACAGGATGTTGGCCGGCTTGCCGCCGGGATCGGCCGCATAATTCCGCGAACCCTCTTCGAGCAGCAGCCTGGCCATGATCGGCGCGCGCATGCCGCCATAGGACACGCCATAGATGTATTTCGGCGAGGACTGGCGATTGTTGGCATTGATATAGCTGATGATGAAATCGCGCAGGACCTTGGCATCGCTGTCGACGCCCCAGAAGTCCCTGTTCATATGGGGCAGGATCGCCGCCGAATAGCCCGTTCCCACCGGATCGACGAAAACGAGGTCGGTCCTGTCGAGCAGGCTGGCGGGATTGTCTTGATACGAACCATTGCCGGCATCCTTGGGGCCGAGCGCGCCGAAATCCAGCGCTGCCGAGGAGGCACCGGGGCCGCCGTTGAAGACAAAGGTCACGGGCCGCAAATCCTTGTCCCTGGCGTCGTCGCTCGTATAGGCCGTGTAGAAGATCGCGGCCTCTGCCGCCCCTTCCGGAGGCGCGCTGTTCGGCCGAATCTTCATCTTCGTCAGATCATAGGCGACGAGGTGACCGGCCGTGGCCGTATACGCTATCGTCGCCCCGTTGATGGTGGCCGTGTGGCGCCGGCTGGATGGCGTCTGGCTCACCTGCGCATAGTCCACCGAATCATAGGCGTCATAGGGCCGGTCGGACGTCTCGGCTGCATCGGGCAGCTCGTCGTTCGACACTGGCGGCGCGGCCACCGGGAATGCCGGGAATGCCGATACTGCCGATACTGATTTCGGTGGAGAAATGTCGGAGTCGGAGCCGCCGTCACAGGCGGACAGGATCAAGGCCAGCGCAAACGAAAACGAGCGCAATCTCATGAAAGACCTCACAATAATCATGATGAAACTTTGGTAGTAAAAATCGAAGAGGTAATGAAAAGACCGTAGGCGGCTCGATAGAAGCCCTTCGCGAGGCCAACGTCAACAGGGATTATCGGCGGCTCCCGGGCGGTTCCGGCCGATACGATACCAAGGACTTATGGACTTCCGGCGCCATCATACCCACATCGGTCCCATGGATACGCCACGACCCGTTTTCACCCCGCCCGCCCCTGTTCCCCGCACGGGTCCCGTCGGCACGCTGCAATTGATCCGGACCGTGTATCGCAACCCGCTGGAACTGTGGGGCGAGCCTTCCTACAATGAACCATGGGTATCGATCGAATGGTCCTTCGCCCATACGATCATCGCCAATGATCCGGGTCTCATCCGGCACGTGCTCGTCGACAACGCCAGGAACTACCGCATGGCCGCCGTGCGCCAGCGCATATTGCGGCCGATCCTGCGCGATGGGCTGCTGACCGCCGAAGGCGAGACGTGGAAGCGGTCCCGCAAGGCCATGGCTCCCGTTTTCACCCCGCGCCATATTCACGGCTTCGCCGAGGCGATGAAGAAAACGACCGAGAGCTTCGCCGACCGATATGCGGATGCGCGCGGCCCGGTTGACGTCTCCCGCGACATGACGATGCTGACCTACGATATTCTGGCCGAGACGCTGTTTTCCGGCGAGATCGCGGGTGATCCAGACAGTTTTTCGCACGAGGTGGACCGGCTTTTCGAGACGATGGGCCGCGTCGATCCGCTCGATCTTCTCGGCGCGCCGCAATGGCTGCCGCGCTTTACCCAGTTGCGCGGACGCAGGGCGCTCGCCTTCTTCCGCCAGATCGTCGCCAGCACCATCGAAATGCGCAAGGCGCGCATCGATCGGGACGGCGATGCGGTGCCCAGCGATTTCCTCACGCTCCTGTTGCGCACGGAAGGGCCGGACGGGCTCTCCCGCGCGGAGATCGAGGACAATATCATCACATTCATCGGCGCCGGGCACGAGACCACCGCCCGCGCGCTCGGGTGGACGCTCTATCTCCTGTCGAAGGCGCCGTGGGAACGCGACGGCATCGAGCAGGAGATCGACGATTTCATGGACCGGCGCGACCTGCCGCCGCCGCATGAATGGCTGGACGCCCTGCCGCTGACGCGGGCGGCCTTCGAGGAGGCGATGCGGCTTTACCCGCCGGCTCCCTCCATCAACCGCGAGCCGGTCGAAGACGACAGATATCAGGACCTGCTGCTGCCGAAAGGCGCGGCCGTGCTCGTCATGCCGTGGACGGTGCATCGCCACCGGCTCTATTGGGAACAGCCGGATGCCTTCCTGCCCTCGCGGTTTCATCCGGAAAACCGATCCAGGATCGACCGCTTCCAGTATCTGCCCTTCGGCGCCGGGCCCCGGGTGTGCATCGGCGCCAGTTTCGCATTGCAGGAGGCGGTTATCGCACTCGCCATCCTGCTTCATCGCTACCGTTTCGACATGGCCGACGAAACGCAGCCCTGGCCGGTGCAGAAGTTGACCACGCAGCCGGATGGTGGTCTACCAATGGTTGTGATACCCCGACGATGAGGAACTGGATATGGAGTCGGCAGGCCTTGCCCGCTTGGAAGATGAGGCGCTTTATCTTGCCCTGGAGAACATACCGCTTTCGGTGGTGCTGACGAATCCACACTTGCCCGACAATCCGCTGATTTATGTAAACCGGACCTTCGAAAACGCGACAGGATACAGCAAGCTCGCTTCCGTGGGCCGCAATTGCCGCTTTCTCCAGGGGCCGGACACGGACCCCGAGACAACCTCCGAAATCGCCCGCAATATCGGCAATCGACAGGAATTCACCATCGATATCCTGAATTATCGTGCCGATGGCGAACCGTTCTGGAACCGCCTTCACATCACGCCGCTCTTTGGCAAGGACGGCGATCTGCGTTTCTTCCTTGGCGTACAGCGCATCCTTGGAAATCGCCGGGAGGCGACCATCGTCGGCGGCACCGAGGATCAGCCGCTGCGCGAGATGACCCACAGGGTGAAGAACCACCTGGCGATGGTGGTGAGCCTCATACGCCTGCAGGCGAGGAGCCGCTCGGACGATCCGCAGGCGGACTACACCAATCTCGCCCGCCGCGTGGAATCGCTGCAGATCCTCTATCACGAACTATCGGAAGCGAAGTCGGACCTGGAATCCTCGGCCATGACCGATCTTTCCAGCTACATCCAGCGCATCGTGACGACGATGAGCGGGCTTGCGCTGAGCCGGACCATTCGCACCGAGGTCATCGTTCCGCCGATCGCCATAAGGACGGAGACCGCCGCTCATATCGGCCTGCTCCTGTCGGAGATCCTGACCAATGCCTATCAGCATGCCTTCGCCGAGCGGCAGAACGGCACCATCCGCATCCAGGTGAAACGGAACGACGACCGGATCAAGCTGCGCGTCCGCGACAATGGCAATGGCATTCCCGAGGGCAGGAACTGGCCCGAAAGCGGCAGTCTCGGCGGGCAGATCGTCCGCTCGCTGATTGGAGGGCTGAACGCCAGTCTCGAAGTCGTCCGCCTCGATCCGGGCACCGAGATCAATATCAGCTTCGATACGGAAAGCGGCCAGCAATATTGATTTCGGGCCACACCGGCCTCGACCAATGTCGACCTGCGCCTCGGCTTCGGCGGGCGTCGCCGCGTCCGGCCGGGATTCCCCTCAGCCCAGTCTTTGCGCATGCCAGCCGATGTGCTCGGCCATGAAGGTCGAGATGAAGAAATAGGAGTGGTCGTAGCCGTCGCGCATGTTGAGCGTCAGCGGTATGCCCGCCGCCTTGCAGGCGTCCTCCAGCAGCCAGGGCCGCAGGCCGTCATCCAGGAATCCATCCGCCTTGCCCTGGTCGACAAGCAGCTCCGGTATGCGGAACCCGTCTTCGATCAGCGCCACGCTGTCATAGGCGCGCCAGGCATTTTCGTCCGGGCCGAGATATTTCTCGAAGGCCGGACGCGACCAGCCGGCGACCATCGGGCGCGCTATCGGCGCGAACGCCGAAACCGAGCGGAAGCGGCCGGGGTTCTTCAATGCCAGCGTTATCGCGCCATGGCCGCCCATGGAGTGGCCGAAAATCGCCTGCCGCTCCATATCCAGCGGGAAATTTTCGGCGATGAGCGCCGGCAGCTCCGCCGCGACATAGCTCTCCATGTTGTAATTGGCGGCCCAGGGCTGCTGCGTCGCATCGAGATAGAAGCCGGCGCCGCTGCCGAACTGCCAATTGTCCTTTTCGTCGGGCACGGTTTCGCCGCGCGGGCTGGTATCCGGGCAGATGATGGCGATGCCCAGTTCGGCGGCCGCCTGCCGGTACTCGCCCTTGTCCATGACATTCTGATGGGTGCAGGTCAGCCCGGAAAGGTACCAGAGCGCCGGAACCGAGCCCTGTTTCGCCTGCGGCGGCAGGAAGACCGCGAAGGTCATGTCGCATTGGCATGCCTCGCTCCTGTGGCGATAGACCCCTTGGGTTCCGGCAAAACTCCGGGCGAGGGAAAGCGTTTCCATGGGCCTGCTCCTGTCTATTGGCCGAGCGAGACGGCGACATTGACCGCCGCTGCTACCAGAACCGTGTTGAAAAAGAACGATACGACCGAATGTACGAGATTGACCTTGCGCATATCTGTCGTCGTGATCGCGGTATCCGACGTCTGTCCGGTCATGCCGATGACGAAGGAGAAATACAGGAACTCGATGCCGCCGGGCTCCGTGCCGCCGGGGAAACCCAGCCCGCCGGCATGCGGGCTGCCATGACCGGCGCCGGGTTGCCAATAGAGATGGGCATAGTGGATGGCCGCCATCATGTGGATCGTCAGCCAGCCGAGCGGCACCGAGGCGAGCGCCAGCGCAAGATCGACGGGATGCGGGCGCTGTGCCGAATTGATGAGTGCAAAGAGCGAGCCGACCGCGACGATGACGGCGCCGAGCGTCACGGCGAAGATGAGCCACACCGGCACATCGGAGCGGGCGGCATTGCGGCGCAGATAATCCGCCGTCAGCGCCGGAAGCCGGATCGAAGTCAGCACCAGATAAAGAATGAAGAACAGGTTCGCGGCCACCAGATAGGACAGCCGCGGCGCCAGCCAGAGGGCGACGACAAAGCCGGCAATTCCACCGATGGCGCCGATGAAAAAGGGCTGGTGCCGCGACATGCCGCCTACTCCGTCAGCATCATGGCTGGCCGCTGCATGTCGATATGCGGAATATCGTCCTCGAGATATTCATCCGATACCGCGACGAAGCCGAACGACCCGTAAAACTCCGTCAGATGGCTCTGCGCCGACAGGCGGATCGGCTGGGCGGCATAGAGCCGCTCGCACTGGCTGACCGCTTCGGCCATCAGCCTGTCGCCGAGACGCCTGCCGCGATGCGCGGGCGAGACGACGACGCGCCCGATCCGCGGCGTCGGATCGGCCGGCGTGCCGCCGCGGATACGGGCATAGCCCAGAAGTTCGCTCCCCTGCATCAGCCGCAGGTGGAGCGCATCGATATCCTTGCCGTCGAGCTCGGGATAAGGGCATTTCTGCTCGACGACGAATACATCGACGCGCAGCTTCATGACCTCGTAGAGATCGCGCGCCGACATCTGCTCGAGACCGCTGAGGATGACGCGGTAATCCGCCATCAGAACGTCACGACGCTGCGGATGGATTTGCCCTCATGCATGAGATCGAACGCCGTGTTGATCTCGTCGAGCGGCATGGTGTGGGTGATGAGGCTGTCGATGTCGATCTTGCCCTCCATGTACCAGTCGACGATCTTCGGCACGTCCGTGCGACCGCGCGCGCCGCCAAAGGCAGTGCCGCGCCAGTTGCGGCCCGTCACCAGTTGGAACGGCCGCGTCGATATTTCCTTGCCGGCTTCGGCGACGCCGATGACGATGCTGGTGCCCCAGCCGCGATGGCAGCACTCCAGCGCCTGGCGCATGACATTGGTATTGCCGGTGGCATCGAAGGAGAAATCGGCGCCGCCATCGGTCAGGTCCTGGATGGCCTGGACCACCTTGTCATTGCCGACCTCCTTCGGATTGACGAAATGCGTCATGCCGAATTTGCGCGCCATCTCCACCTTGCCCGGATTGATGTCGACCCCGACGATCTTGTCGGCGCCGACCATGCGGGCGCCCTGGATGACGTTGAGCCCGATGCCGCCGAGGCCGAAGACGACGACATTGGCCCCGGGCCAGACCTTGCCGGTATAGATCACGGCGCCGATGCCGGTGGTGACGCCGCAGCCGATATAGCAGATCTTGTCGAAGGGCGCGTCTTCACGGACTTTCGCCAGCGCAATCTCCGGCAGCACGGTGAAATTGGAGAATGTCGAGCAGCCCATATAGTGAAACACTTCACCGCCATCGCAGGAGAAGCGGCTGGTGCCGTCCGGCATCACGCCCTGGCCCTGCGTCGCGCGGATGGAGGTGCACAGGTTCGACCGCTGCGAAAGGCAGGTCTTGCACTGGCGGCACTCCGGCGTATAGAGCGGAATGACGTGATCGCCGACCTTCAGCGACGTCACGCCGGCGCCGATCTCGCGCACGACGCCCGCGCCCTCATGGCCGAGAATGGCCGGGAACTTCCCCTCCGAATCGAGCCCCGACAGCGTATAGGCATCCGTGTGGCAGACGCCGGTCGCCATGATCTCGACCAGCACTTCGCCCGGCTTGGGGCCGCCGATCTCCACCGTTTCGATGGTCAGTGGCTTGTTGGCTTCCCATGCGACGGCTGCGCGCGATTTCATATGACTGTCTCCCGATGCGACTTGCGATTGCTGATTTGCTTTTCCGCACTATCAGGATCGCAGGGGAGCCCGTCAATCGAAGCGGCGACATTTGGTTGTCGAAATGCCGCCGATCCGATTGGGGGTCACAGGCAAGGTCGTGGAACCATACCAGCCTGTTTACTCTATGATTTGGGTGCCGCTCCTTTGATTGAGGTTCTGCCGGGCCGCCCTCATCAAGGCTTGCGGGGTTCGGGCCGAGAGAAAATTCGAGATATCGGAAAGGGACACCGACCCGTCACCATTCTTGTCGATCTGCGCGAAATGATCGACGACAAACCCCCAGCCACTGGCTTGCGCCTGTTGGGCATCGATCAGATAGCCGCTCGGGCCCGCAGCCTTTTCGAATTGTGCCCGTATCTGTTCCTCGACCTTCTTCTGGACCAGTTCCGGCGTCATTTCCGGATATACCGTTCCGACCGGATCGGGAGGAGGCTGGCCTATATCATCAAAAGCCATCGTGAGCGACGTAGCGGCCAAGACCAGACCGGCAGCGAGTATGGCGATCAGGGAATGTTTCATGACATATGGCTCCTAGTTTGCAGCGGCGGCATCGACCAGCCGCTTCGCCGAGACGATTCTGGATTGCTGCATCGACTGCACCGCCACGGCGGCTTCGGCGTCATAGGGAGCGCCTTCGTAATATTGATCCAGCGTCTTTTTCAACAAGGGACGTGATGACTCGTCATTATAGATCATATGTCCGCCTTCGAACCATTTAACCGGAATACGGTCCAACAGGCCGACAGCTTCCAGATCGAGCTCCGTCTGGAAGCCCGGTGTGGCGATATCCTGATACCCATGCAGGATCAGCAGTTTTAACCCAGGATTGTAAGTCAGGGCACTTAGAATATCAGGTGTGCTGGTAGGCATGTTGGAAGCTTGACTGGCGCGCTTCCAGGCCCAGTTGCCGCGCGCTACACTGTTCGACGGCTGGTAATCGGACACGGCATTATAATTGGCGAAGTCCGGCAGATAGGTCTTGAACTGGTTAAGGAACGCCTTGTCGATGTAATCATCGGCAGCATAGGCCGTTTCGCCATTGACAAGCGGAACCTTCATCCGTGCATCGAAGCGACCAGTACGAAAGCCGTTCTTTCCCTTCTCATCTGTATAGCGCAGCTGAAAGAAGTGTGGCCGCAGATCCAAAGGCCTCCGATCCGTATCCCAGAAAAGCTGATCTTCCACGAACCGGTCACTCAAGTCCTTTTGAAAATCCTTCCCCGGCTTCGTTTGTTGGAAATTCTCCCATTCGGATTCCTTTATATACCCATCTACAATGTACTCATCGAATATGGGAGTATAAACGTCTCGCGTATAGGTCTTCATTGCCGTCAGAAAATCGGCCTTCGTCTCATTTTTGCGAATTGATTTGTGGAAATAATCCGCTGTCATCGCATAGGATGGGATAAATCCGGCGCAGCTCCAATATTTTGCCTTTTCAGCGGCGGTTCCGAAGGTATTCCGCATATGGCAGTTCGATGTGTAATCGACGAGCGGTGAGTTGAGAATGTAACCGGAGAGCACCACGGGAGCCTTGCCCGAGCTGTCCGGTTCGAAACGGCTGGTTCCGGCTGCCTGGAGCAGATTGGCGACGATGGGTGTGCGAATGCCGCCATAGGATTCGCCATAGAGATATTTCGGCGAACTTTGGCGACCGTTGACGTTGTTATAACGGGTAATGAAGTCGGCAACCACCTTGGCATCGATATCCGTTCCCCATAGATCCCTGTTCTTCAGCGGCGCGATTGCCGCCGAGTAACCCGCGCCGGGGGGATCGACAAAGACCAGGTCAGATTGTCCAAGCAGGCTGATATCATTGTCCAGAAACGGAAAGCTTTCCGGCTGTTTGGCATAATCGCTTTCTGGAATGTTGGGCGCATCGGATTTCAACCTTTTTGGCGCCCAGGACCCCATGTGCAGCCAAATGGAGGACGACCCGGGGCCACCGTTCCAGAAGAACGTCACTGGACGTTTTTCCTTGGGCAGATCATCCCTCGTATAGGCGGTGTAAAACACCGCCGCTTCCGGATTTTTCTTGTCCGCATCGTAGGTGACCAGATGACCTGCACGGGCAGTGAAATATATGGTCTTTCCGTCAAGCACCATATTGTGGCGTTTCGCTGAAGCCTTCTGGCTTACGTCGGCAAGCGCGACGCTTCCATCTGCCGTCGTGTCGAAATGTGTTTTCTCATCTATTACCGTGTCAGGCGGTGCGGCAGCGTTGAACGCCTCTTCCGGCGTTAGTGGCGGCTTTACCTGCGCTGGTTCCGCGGCCTGTATCACCACCGGCAGGGCTGCGACGATTTCCGCCGGAGGAGTAAAATTGCTTTCTGATGCGTTCTCCTGGCTATCGTCGCATGCGGCCAGGAAAGCCAGAACGGCAAGGGAAAAAGCTCTGTAATTCATTTTGTTGAAATACCCCTCTTTTGAAAGGGACAGCATTTCCAACAGCTACGGCAGCGTCAATTGGTCGAAAGTCTATGGTCACGGATCAACCGACTGCCGGCAAAGTTCTTAGGAAAGAAATGTGTTATATTTCATATACATAGCTCCGGCGTCTCCGAGATTTATACGGCGAAGGTATGAGGCGGCGCGTCGAACAATACTGTCTCCTGCCGGTCCTAGTGCCAGTCCTCGTGCCAGGCCATGAAAGGCGTTTGCCCCGCCCGTCCCCGAACTCGTCTCCGAACTCACCGGCGAACTCGCCCGCGAACCCACCGGCGAACCCTCCCTGGGGGCTGGACATTTCCGGGCAAAGCCTGTCAAAAACCCGGCACAACCAGCCCCGGACGAAGCGCTTGAACGACCTGCCCCTCCTTCCCGTCACCGAGATTTTTCCAGCGCTGGACCAGGCGCTGGCAACGAAAAACAGCGCCGTGCTGGTGGCGCCGCCGGGTGCCGGCAAGACGACGCTCGTCCCCTTGCATCTGTTGCAGGCCGATTGGCGCGGCGACGGCACCATCGTGCTGCTCGAGCCGCGACGGCTGGCGGCGCGGGCGGCGGCAAGGCGGATGGCCGGCCTTCTCGGCGAGGATGTCGGGGCGACGGTCGGCTACCGTATGCGGCTCGACAGCAAGGTGTCCGCGCAAAGCCGCATCATCGTCGTGACCGAAGGCGTATTCGCCCGCATGGTGCTCGACGATCCGATG
Source organism: Phyllobacterium sp. 21LDTY02-6 (assembly GCF_023554255.2). GTDB lineage: Bacteria > Pseudomonadota > Alphaproteobacteria > Rhizobiales > Rhizobiaceae > Phyllobacterium. The sequence continues at coordinate 188,676 of NZ_JAMJWD020000002.1, forward strand.
CTTGCCGGCATAGCGGCGGTGCTTTTCGACGAATTCCATGAGCGCAGCCTCGATGCCGATTTCGGCCTGGCGCTGGCGCTGGACGTGCAGGGAGCGCTGCGGCCGGACCTGAAACTGCTGGTCATGTCGGCAACGCTCGATGGCGCGCGGATCGCACGGCTCCTCGGCGATGCGCCCGTCCTCGAAAGCGAAGGGCGCTCCTATCCGATCGACATCCGCCATCGCGAGCGGCGCCCGGAGGAACGCATAGAGGCCGCCATGGCCAAGGCCATCCGCGACATGGTCCATGCGGAGCCGGGCAGCATCCTCGCTTTCCTGCCCGGCCAGCGCGAGATCGAGCGAACGGCGCAGCTGCTGGCGGATGATCTTCCGGCGGATTGCTTCATCGTGCCGCTCTACGGCGCGCTCGAAGCCGCGATGCAGGATGCGGCCATCAAACCGGCGCCGCCCGGCAAGCGGAAGATCGTGCTGGCGACGTCGATAGCCGAAACCTCCATCACCATCGACGGCGTTCGCATCGTCATCGACAGCGGGCTGGCGCGGCTGCCGAGATTCGAGGCCGCCACCGGACTGACGCGGCTCGAAACGGTTCGCGCTTCTCGAGCGGCGGTCGATCAGCGGGCGGGCCGCGCAGGCCGGACCGAACCCGGCATCGCCCTGCGTCTCTGGCGGGCCGAGCAGACCGCCGCCCTCGAAGCCTTCACTACCCCCGAAATACTGCAGGCCGACCTCACCGGGCTCTTGCTCGACTGTGCGGCATGGGGGCTTGCCGACCCCGCCGGCCTGCGGTTTCTCGATGCGCCGCCGCGTCCCGCGCTCAATGAAGCGCGGCTGCTGCTCAATGAACTCGGGGCGCTGGAGGACGAGCGGCTCACGCCGATCGGCAAGGCCATGCGCGGCCTGGCCTTGCCGGCCCGCCTCGCCCACATGGTCTTGCTTGCGCGGGAGCGCGGCGAAGCCCTGCAGGCGGCCGAACTCGCCGTTCTCGTCACCGAACGCGGCCTTGGCGGCAATGATACCGATCTCGACGCGCGGCTCGCAAATTTCCGCCGTGATCGCGGCGAGCGGGCAAGGGCGGCGCGAGCCCTGGCGCAAAGACTGGCGGGACCCGGCGCCAACAAGGCCGCGGCGATGGTCCATGCCGGCCGGCTGCTGCTCGACGCCTATCCGGACCGCGTCGCCAAATCGCGCGGCAACGGCCAGTTCACCCTCGCCAATGGTCGCGGCGGCGAGGTCGATACCATATCGCCGCTGGCCCGGGCCGCGTTCCTGGTGGTCGCGGATATGGCGGGCAGAGCGGGGCGCGCGCGCATCCTCGCCGCCGCAGAAGTTTCCGAGGCCGACATCGCCGAGGCACTGGCCGGCAAGATCGTCACCGCGCGGCAGACCGCCTATGACAGCGCCCGCAATGCGCTTTCGACGCGCGAGACGGTGCGCATCGGGGCGCTGGTCCTGGCGGAACGAACATTGCCCGCGCCTGGTGGGGACGAGGCGAATCTCGGCGTGATCGAGGCGATCCGCGCCCATGGCCTCGACATCCTGCCCTGGCCGAAGGAAGCATCGATCCTGCGGCGGCGCCTCGCCTGGCTGCATAGCGGCCTCGGCGCGCCATGGCCGGCCATGTCGGACGAAGCGCTGCTGCAGACGCTGGAGGACTGGCTGCTGCCGTTTCTCGGCGGCACGCCGCGGCTGAACGACATAGGCGCCGGCGCCATCACCAACGGGCTGAGATCGCTGGTGCCGCATGAATTGCAGCGCAGGATCGATACGCTGGCGCCGACGCATTTCACCGTGCCGACGGGTTCGAACATCCCCATCCGCTACGAGGAAGAGGAGCCGGTGCTGAGCGTGCGCGTGCAGGAACTCTACGGGCTTGCCACCCATCCGGCGATAGCCAACGGCACCGTGCCGCTATTGCTGGAACTGCTGTCGCCGGCGCACCGGCCGATCCAGATCACCCGCGACCTGCCGGGGTTCTGGAAGGGGTCCTGGTCGGACGTGCGCAGCGAGATGCGCGGCCGCTATCCCCGCCATGTCTGGCCCGACGATCCCGCCACCGCAGCGGCGACCAGCCGCGCCAAACCCCGCGGCAGTTGACCGGTCAATCGTCTTGGCCAATAGTCTCGGCCAATGGTCTCGGCCAGCAGCCCGCAATTCCCAATTCCCTTTGCGCGGCGATTGCTCTAAAGCAGCCGCATGGTTCAGGATATCGGGATACGTTCTTCCTATCTGTCACGGCGTCTGCGGCTGACGACGCTCATCCGCCTGCGTTGGCTCGCCGTCGCCGGCCAGAGCGTCGCGGTGCTTTTCGTCGCGCTCTATCTCAAATTTCCCTTCCCGGTCAGCATCTGCTTCGCGCTCATCGCCTGCTCGGCATGGCTGAACCTGTTGATGTCCTTCCGCTATCCGATCAATCATCGCCTCGAGCCGCGCGCCGCCATAACGGTGCTGGCCTTCGACATCTTGCAGGTGGCGGGGCTGCTCTACATGACCGGAGGGCTGCAAAATCCCTTCGCCGTGCTGATGATCGTGCCGGTGATCATTTCGGCGACGTCGCTGCCCTCGCGTTCGACCATGGCGCTCGGGGCGCTCGTCACGCTGTGCGCGACGGTTCTTGCCTATGTCTATCTCCCCCTGCCCTGGTATCCGGGCCAGGTCATGCAATTGCCGCTGGTCTTCATCGCCGGTGTCTGGTGCTCGGTGGTTTCCGCACTGGCCTTCACCGCCGTCTATGCCTATCGCGTCGCCGAGGAGGCCCGGCTTCTCGCCGATGCGCTGACGGCAACCGAACTGACGCTGCAGCGCGAACAGCACCTTTCCGCGCTCGATGGGCTGGCGGCGGCGGCGGCGCATGAACTCGGCACGCCGCTCGCGACCATCGCGCTCGTCGCCAAGGAAATGGAGCGCGCGCTGAAGCAGGATGACCGCTTCGCCGAGGACGTCGAACTCTTGCGTTCGCAGACGGATCGCTGCCGCGAGATCCTCAAGCGGCTGACCAGCCTTTCCTCCACCAGCGAAGAACATATGTCGCGGCTGAAGATCTCCTCGCTGATCGAGGAGGTCATCGAGCCGAACCGCAATTTCGGCATAGGCATCGAGGTGACGAAGCTTTCCGGCGAGGGCAACGAACCGGTGGTCCGGCGCAATCCGGGCATCATCTACGGCCTCGGCAATCTCGTCGAGAACGCGGTGGACTTCGCCACCAATACGGTCCAGGTGCGGTGGGGCTGGAACGAGCGCACCATCGAGATCATCGTCAGCGACGATGGCAAGGGCTTCGCGCTCGATATACTCGACAGGATCGGCGAGCCCTATACGACCGGACGCGACCGGACGCTCAACGAACATGGCGGCGGACTGGGGCTCGGGCTCTTCATCGCCAAGACCCTGCTCGAACGCTCCGGCGCCACCATCACGTTCCGCAACCGCAACGATCCCGGCCAGGGCGCCGAAGTCATCGTTTCCTGGCCGCGCGGCGCCATCATTGCCGAATAGCGGCATTATACCGCCGAAACCGTACAAAAATCATTGAAGGCTTTGACTTTTCGCTCGCCGGGACCCATTAACAGCGAATAATGATGACAAAAGAGCAGGAAACCCTGATGGATACTACGGATCAGGACGATATTGCCGCCATAGGCGACGATCCCACACTTCTTCTTGTCGATGACGACAAGCCATTCCTACAACGCCTGGCGCGAGCAATGGAATCGCGCGGCTTCACGGTCGCAACGGCAGAATCGGTGGAGGCCGGACTGGCAAGCGTCAAGACGCATGCCCCCGCCTATGCCGTCGTCGACATGCGCCTTGGCGATGGTAACGGCCTCGACATCATCGAAGCCATCCGGGCGCGGCGCGAAGATACGCGCGCGGTCATTCTCACCGGCTACGGCAACATCGCGACGGCGGTCAATGCCGTCAAGCTCGGCGCGATCGACTACCTGTCCAAGCCGGCCGATGCGGATGAAGTCTTCGCCGCCCTGACCCGGCGTTCCGGCGAAAAGGTCGCGCCGCCCGAAAACCCCATGTCGGCCGATCGCGTGCGCTGGGAGCATATCCAGCGCGTCTACGAAATGTGCGATCGCAATGTTTCGGAGACGGCACGCCGGCTGAACATGCACCGCCGCACGCTGCAGCGGATACTGGCCAAGCGGGCGCCGCGCTAGTAGCATATATTGCTGGTGACCCTATTCCATGTCCGTGTCGGGCAGGTCGATGCCCGACAATTCGGCCAGGGTCATGCGCGCGGCACTCACCCGTGCAAACCTCAACGTCATGGCCTTGCGCGTCGCGCCGGCGAGCCTGTGTTCGGGCGCGTCGCGGATGATCTCCGCACCGTAGCCGTCGGACAGGATGAAGCCGCAATCGGCCGGGAAGATGTCGGCCGGCACGCCGGGATGCGTGGCGAAGAACAGCCGATCGCAATGGTCGCGATAGATCGGCCATTTCCTGTCGGCCTTCCAATCCTCGATCGACGACTTGATCTCCACGATCCATATTTCGCCGCTGCGCGTGAGGGCGACCAGATCGGCGCGGCGCCCAGAGGCGAGCGGCAGTTCCGGCACGACGGCCAGCCCCATTTCGAGAAAAAGCCGCTGCGCGCCACGCCTGACGAGCATGGCGTTTTCCGATTGCCGTCCATCGACGAGCGGGCTGGAGCGAACGGGACTTACGAGCGGCATGATCGAAGCATTATCGGCAAAATTGCAACCATGCGCAAAATTTTTCACAGCGCAGCGGCAATATCCACGGTTAACGGGAAACTAAGCTTTACGGTTAATGAAGCATTAACAATAATGGCCCTAGAGAGGCAACAATAAGATTTACCGCGATTCGAACAACTTTCTGGGGTGACCATGCGATTTAAGACTGCTTTCCTGGCGGTTGGGCTGATGGGGGCAACCGCTATTTCCGGCTGTTCCACTATTGGGCTCAACTATTCTACCGCTTCCTATAGTTCGGTGACCGATGCTGGCTATGTGCTTCCGGCCATACCGAGGGCCAAGGTGCCGCCGCAATATCTGCGCCAGGAGGTTCGCTATGACGGCGCCGAAGAGCCGGGCACGATCATCGTCGATACGGGTGCGAAGTTCCTCTATCTCGTCCTCGGTGGCGGCAAGGCCATGCGCTACGGTATCGGCGTCGGCAAGGAAGGCTTCGAGTGGAACGGCACGGCACGGGTAGCGCTGAAGCGTGAATGGCCGCGGTGGACGCCGCCTTCCGAAATGATCAAGCGCAAGCCGGAGCTCGCCGAATTCCGCGGCGGAATGGAGCCGGGCCTGCAGAATCCGCTCGGCGCCCGCGCGCTTTACCTGTTCAACAAGCGCGGCGATACCGGCTACCGCCTGCATGGCACCCCCGAATGGTGGTCTATCGGCAAGGCCATGTCGTCGGGCTGCATCAGGCTCATGAACCAGGACATCATCGATCTCTACAATCGCGCGCAGGTCGGCGCGAAGGTGATCGTGAAATAGGCTGGCAGGTCGTCCAGTAGTGCGTGAAGAGGGTGCCCCCGGCGCCCTCTTCCTGCGTTCTGGGGGTAGCGATCCCGATCCCCGGAGCCGGCCATTCAATCGCCGCCTGCCTTGCGGCCGGGCCGGGCGACAATTCATGTCGGGCCTTTGTCACGTTTCGGTTGTAATGTCCTGCCATTCCCATGGTCAGGGCTGGTCTTTTGCGAGATATAGGCTCTAGATTGAAGAACGATTGCATAAACTGGAAAGGCGCCAATGTTCAAAACCGTTTCCACGAAACCCTATGACGACCAGAAGCCCGGCACATCGGGCTTGCGCAAGAAGGTCCCGGTCTTTCAGCAGCCCAATTATGCCGAAAACTTCATCCAGTCCGTTTTCGATTCGCTCGAGGGTTTCGAGGGCAAGACTCTCGTGATCGGCGGCGACGGCCGCTATTACAATCGCGAGGTCATCCAGATTGCCATGAAGATGGCCGCAGCCAATGGTTTCGGCCGCGTGCTCGTCGGCAAGGGCGGCATACTCTCGACGCCGGCGGCGTCCAACGTCATCCGCAAGTACAAGGCCTTTGGCGGCATCATCCTGTCGGCCAGCCACAATCCGGGCGGGCCGAACGAGGATTTCGGCATCAAGTACAATATCGGCAATGGCGGCCCGGCGCCGGAAAAGATCACCGAAGCGATCTTCGCCCGTTCCAGATCGATCGATGAATACCGCATAGCCGATGCGCCGGACGTCGATATCGACACGATCGGCCGGCAGACGCTCGCCGACATGGAGATCGATGTCATCGATCCGGTCGCCGACTATGCCGAACTGATGGAAACCCTCTTCGATTTCGACGCCATCCGCGCGCTCATCAAATCCGGCTTCACCCTGCGTTTCGATTCCATGCACGCGGTCACCGGCCCCTATGGCAAGGAGATCCTCGAGAAGCGCCTTGGCGCTCCGGATGGCACCTGCCTCAATTTCGAGCCGCTTGCCGATTTCGGCGGGCATCATCCGGACCCTAATCTCGTCCATGCGAAAGAACTCTATGATCTGCTGATGTCGGAGGACGGCCCCGATTTCGGCGCTGCCTCGGATGGCGATGGCGACCGCAACCTGATCATCGGCAAGGGCATCTTCATCACCCCCTCGGATTCGCTGGCCATGCTTGCCGCCAATGCGCAGCTTGCGCCCGGCTACAAGTCGGGGCTGAAGGGCATTGCCCGTTCCATGCCGACGAGCGGCGCGGCCGACCGCGTGGCGGAGAAGCTCGGCATCGGCCTCTACGAAACGCCGACAGGCTGGAAGTTCTTCGGCAATCTGCTCGATGCGGACATGGCCACAATCTGCGGCGAGGAGAGCGCCGGCACCGGCTCGAACCATGTGCGGGAAAAGGACGGGCTCTGGGCCGTGCTGCTCTGGCTCAACATTCTGGCGGTCCGCCGCACCAGCGTCAGGAACATCGCGCAGGAACATTGGGCGACCTATGGCCGCAATTACTATGCGCGCCATGATTATGAGGGTGTGGACAGCGCCGGCGCCAATGCAATGATGGAAGCGCTGCGGGCGAAACTGACCAGCCTGAAGGGCAAGGCATTCGACGGCCTGACCGTCGCCGCAGCCGACGATTTCGCCTATCACGACCCGGTCGACAAGTCCGTCAGCGAGCATCAGGGCATCCGCGTCCTGTTCGAGGGCGGCTCGCGCGTCGTGTTCCGCCTTTCGGGCACCGGAACCTCCGGCGCCACCGTTCGCGTCTATATCGAACGGTATGAGCCCGATCCCGCCCGCCACGATATGGAGACACAGGAGGCGCTGGCCGATCTCATCCGCGCCGCCGAGGCGATCGCCGAAATCAAGGCGCACACCAAGCGCGACAAGCCCAGCGTCATCACCTGATCCCGCCCTTCGCTTGTGGTGAGCCAACCCTCATGGTGGGCTCGCTGCAGTGTTCCAGGGAGACTGCAATATGTTGTTGCGTGCTTCGACAGGCTCAGCATGAGGGAGAATTGTTGATCGCGGAAACGGAGGGGGTCCGAGATTGAAACCTCTCAAAACTACCTCCTTGCAATCAAACCCAATCCCTCATCCTGAGCTTGTCGAAGGGCGCAGCAACGTTTGTGCAGTCCCTTTTTTGGGAAGCTGCATCAAGATAGTGCGTGCTTCGACAAGTTCAGCATGAGGGAGGTGGGCTGCAATCCCTTTTCGAGATGCAGAATAAGCAAAACCCTCACCACGCCCGCAAAATCGCGTCTGGTCATTGAAATGGGGGAGACGGGCGGTCTTCAGCGCGTCAGTATTGTATCAGGGTCGAGGTCCGAAGACCGCCCGCGACGTCTTTGCCTGCTATCATTGCGCTTGTCAGACGCAACAACCCGGAAAACGAAGCGCCACCTCCGTTTCCTTCTGCAGTTTGCCGGTCGATCGGGGTTGTCACTTCCGACCGTCCGGCAACGCCACCCTTTCCCAGCTTGTCGAAACAGCTCCGGAAGCTGCTCCCCCACTGGAAAGGACCGAATCACAATAACCCGGTTTCAAAGTGGTGGGATAAGTTTCCATTTATCCCACCAGAGGGGACGGGTGTTGCATCACCGTTGTGGGGTCCTTCGTGCTTTCGAGGGGCTCAGGATGAGGATGATTGATTTGATTGCAGAAAAGCAGGGAGCCCAGGTTGGAAACCTCGCAGAACTATCCCCCTGCCACCAACCACCACCCTCATGCTGAGCTTGGCTCAAGCCAGCATCAGCCCTGCCGAACGATCATTCGAAAACGATCGCCGGTGCAGAGCGGCCGCCCTTGCCTGAACTCAATTGCTCCCAGACCTTTGCGGCGATCTCGCGATAGACCCTTGCCTGTTCGCCATCCGGATTGCTGACGACGACCGGCGTTCCGGCATCCGAGGTTTCCCTGATTTCCATGACCAGCGGCACTTCGCCGAGGAAGGGAACGCCGAGCCGCTCCGCCTCGGACCGCGCGCCGCCATGGCCGAATATATCGTAGCGGGCACCCGTATCCGGGGCGATGAAATAGCTCATGTTCTCGACGATGCCGAGCAGCGGCACATCGACCTTCCTGAACATGTTGAGGCCCTTGCGGGCATCGATCAGCGCCAGATCCTGCGGGGTGGAGACGATGACGGCGCCGGCAAGCGGCACCTGCTGCGCCATGGTCAGCTGCGCATCGCCGGTGCCGGGCGGCATGTCGACCACCAGTACGTCGAGTTCGCCCCATTGCACCTCGCGCAGCATCTGCGTCAGCGCCGACATGACCATCGGACCACGCCAGATCATCGGCGTCTCTTCCTCGACGAGGAAACCGATCGACATGACCTTGAGCCCATAGCCTTCCATCGGCTTGAGGGTGCGTCCGGAAATCACCTCCGGCCTGCCCGAAAGATGCATCAGGCGCGGCAGGGAAGGCCCGTAAATGTCCGCATCCAATATGCCGACCCTCTGACCATTGGCGCTCAACCCCAGCGCCAGATTGACGGCGGTGGTCGACTTGCCGACGCCGCCCTTGCCCGATGCGACGGCGATGATGGCACCGACGCCGGGCACGCCGGCCTTGGCGGATGACGGGGCATGTTGATGCGCCGCTGCCGCCGGCACGCGTTGCGGCGGCACCGCACCTGCCGGGGCCGGACGCTGGGCCGGGCGCTGGGCCGGATGGGCGTGGGCGGCTGGACTCTGGGCAGGACGGGCGGCCGGGCGCGGCGGCGCGTCATCGCTGGTCGGCCCGCCGCGCTTCTCGGCCGTCAGGGCAACCACCGCGCCGGCAACGCCGGGCATGGACTTCACCACCCGTTCGGCGGCCGCGCGCAGCGGCTCCAGTTCCTGCGCCCGGTCGGCGGGCACGGTTATCGAGAAGAAAACCTTGCCATCCGCTATGAAAATATCCGAAACGAGACCGAGTTCGACTATGTTGCTGTTGAAATCGGGACCCGTGACCGTCTTCAACCGGTCCAGCACCTGATCTTTCGTCACGCCTGTCATCGCATTTCCAATCCTGTCGTTCACACGACTGAGATAATGCAGTTGCCCGGAAACGCCAATGGCATTCATCATCAATATGCAACCTGCCGGTGCCGGTTGCGGCACATATTGCCGGCTCATCCTCTTTGCCGCATGGATTTTTGCCGCGCGCTGGTTTAAATCAGCATGGAGCAGGATGAGGCGGATATGCTTGGAGCATGGGACCATTGGCGGCAGACGGTGCGCATTCTATGCGCATTGGCGCTCGTGCTCGTCGCTTTTGCCCATAAGCCGGTTGCCATCGCCGACCCCGCTCCCATCGATCTCGCCGCCTATGCGCTTCCCGACGGGACGCTGCCGACGCTTTGCCTGACCGACCAGGGCAGCGACGACGACCATAAATCGTCCTGGCACGGCACGGGCTGCGAGGCCTGCCGTCTTTCGGCATCGTTCATCTTGCCGGTGCCGCCGAAGGCGAACGATCCGTCGGTCGTTCCCCTGCCATCGCTGAACGTCAAGCGCGAAGCCGCGCTGATCGCACGCAGCGCCTATCCACCCGCGGCACCACCGCACGCACCGCCCTTCGCCTGACAGCCTCGGCGCTTCCGCGCCAGTTGACGGCCCGCCCATGGGCCGAAATCCGTCAGACGAATGGAGCAATCATGTCCATTTCAAGTGCGGCTGCCCGGCAGCCCAAAGAAGCAAGCATCTCCCTCTACAGGGCCATCTGGCGCTGGCATTTCTTCGCCGGCCTGCTGGTCGTGCCTTTCATGATCAACCTCGCGGTGACCGGCTCGCTCTATCTGTTCAAGGACGAGATCGACAATACGGTCTTTGCCGGCCGCAACATCGTGCAGATGCGGGGCGAACCGCTGCCGCCCTCGGTGCTCGTCGAAAACGCCAGGGCCGCGACGCCCGGCGCAAAGCTCGTCCGCTACAGGACGCCCGCCGATGCGCACCATTCCGCGCGTGTCACGATGGCGACGCCCGGAGGCAATCTGCTGGTCTTTCTCGACCCCTACAGCGGCGCGGTGCTCGGCAGCGTGGCGGAGAAGAACGAGTTCAACTGGGTGGTCAAGAAGATCCACAGCCTCGAATATTTCGGCGTCAGCTTCAACCGCATCGTCGAAGCGGTCGGCGGCCTGGCGCTGATCCTCGTCGTCACCGGCTTCTATCTCTGGTGGCCGCGCCAGCAGACCGGCGGGGTCGTCAGTATCCGCGGTACGGCGTCGAAGCGCGTGTTCTGGCGCGATATCCATGCGGTGACCGGCGCCGGCGCCGGCGCCCTGATCTTCTTCCTCGCCATTTCCGGCATGCCATGGTCGGGCTATTGGGGCGGCAAGGCCAATCAACTCATCTCGAATGCCGGCCTCGGCTATCCGACCGCGCTGTGGGACGAGGTTCCGGCATCGTCGGCGCCGCTGAAGACCGTCGTCCCGGATGCCGCCTGGACCATGGAAAATGCGCCGGTTCCGGCATCTGTCGCCCGGCCCGGCAAAACGGCGCCGCAGCTTGACGATATCGTGGCTGCCGCAACGGCGGCGGGCATGACCGCCGGCTTCGAAGTCTCGATGCCCTCGGGAAAGTCGGGCGTCTATACGGCCGCCATCTTCCCCGACGACATAGCCAGGCAGCGGACCATCCATTATGACCGCTATAGCGGCCAGCCGCTGGCGGACATCAGGTTCGCCGACTATGGTGCCGGCGGAAAGCTGATCGAATTCGGTGTCGGCGTGCATCTCGGCCAGTATTTCGGCCTCGCCAACCAGATCGTCATGCTCATCACCTGCCTCGCCATCGTGCTTGCCTGCACTTCGGCGATCGTCATGTGGTGGAAACGCCGTCCCTCGGGCCGGCTGGGAGTGCCGCCCATGCCGGCGCGCAAGCGCGTATTCGCCACGCTGACAGCCGTGATCCTGGCTTTCGGCATCGCATTTCCCCTCACCGGCTTCGCCATACTCGCCATGCTGGTCGCGGACCAGCTGGTCGGCCGCGCCGCTTCCCCCCTGCAACGCATTTTCTCTTCCTGATGGAGCTTACGATGAAGAACATTCTTTCAGCCGCAGCCATGGCATTGCTTCTCGCCCAGATGCCGCCTGCCGCCTTCGCCCATGATCATTCCGCCATGACCGGCGCCGAACCCGCCGCCGCGGAAGGCCATGAGATGGGCGATACCAAGGCCGGCGAACTGACGATCGGCAATGCCTTTGCCCGGGCCACCCTGCCGGGCGCCAAGGTCGGCGGGGCCTATGTCACCATTGCCAATACCGGGAGCGAGGCGGACCGGCTTCTTGGCGGCTCCACGGCCGTTGCCTCCCATGTCGAGGTGCATGAGATGAAGATGGACGGCAATATCATGCAGATGCGAAAGTTGAAGGAAGGCCTTGCCATTCCGGCGGGCGAAACTGTCCAGCTGGCACCGGGCGGCCTGCACCTGATGCTGATGGGGCTGAAGCAACCCCTGAAGGAAGGCGAAATGCTGCCGGTTACGCTCGAATTCGAAAAATCCGGCAAGGTCGAGCTGGAATTCATGGTTGGACCGGCCAATGGCGCGGGAATGGAGCATAAATGATGAATTATCGTGCCGTACGACTGGGGCTCTGGGGTGCAATCGCCGTCCTCGTTGCCTTCCTGGTCTATACTTATTTCTATGCGGGCCAGAGCCGGCGCCCAGATCCGGTGCAGCTCGGCAGCCCCTTCACCCTCACCGACCAGAACGGCGCGCCGATCACCGAGGCCGCGTTGACGGGCCATCCCAGCGCGCTCTTCTTCGGCTTCACCCACTGCCCCGAGGTCTGCCCGACCACGCTGTTCGAAATGGCCGGCTGGCTGGACCAGCTCGGCGATGAAGGCAAGGACCTGCGCGTGTTCTTCATCACCGTCGACCCGGAAAGGGACACGCCCGAAGTGATGAAGAATTATACGTCCGGCTTCACCAGCCGGATCACCGGGATCACCGGCAAGCCCGAGGACGTGACGAAACTGGTCAAGAGCTGGCGCATCTATGCCAAGAAGGTGCCGACCGACGACGGCAGCTATACCATGGATCACACTGCATCGGTGATGCTGCTCGATCGCGACGGAAAGCTGAAAAGCACCATCGACTACAAGGAGAGCCCGGACGTCGCCCTGAAGAAACTGCGCCTGCTGATCGCAGGATGAATTCGCTTCCGCCTCGCCCATACGCTTTCGCCTCGCCCGGACGAGATGTGGCGGCGAGGCGGGATGTGGCGGGGCGGAACGAAACAAAATTGCCCTGGATCGAACATTTGTATACCAAAATACTCATAATTTTCTAGAATCATTCTAAGCTATTGATATTTTTATCTGTTTTGAAATTTAATGTTTGACATTGCCTCCCGGTCGAGCATTTATGCGATAGCGCCAAGCGCAGCCTTTGATGCCCGGGCCTTGAACCCGTTCGATTGGAGGACCCTATGATAGGTCTTTTTATGCCACGCCGACGCGTGGTTTCACTATTGCATGGCCGGGAGTCGCCTTTCATTGCCGGCCTCGTCACCCGCAGCCGACCGACGACGACAGTTGCGCGTGGCTTACCGACGACAGTCGTATGCGGCTTGCCGACGACAGTCGCGCGCGGCTTGCCATTGGCCAGTCATCGAAACCTCTGTGACGATGGGAGCAGCGATGTTTCCGCACATGTCTGAGACCAATGCAGGCACGGGCTGCTATTTCGACCGCGCGCCGGAAAAACTCGTACTCGAGGGCTATCGCCGCTGGATCGCCGGCTTCGAAACCGGGTCCGTCGTAGCCTGGGAGATGGCCTATGGGCTCTATAGCGAGATACTCGGAAGCCGGAACGGCAATCGCGCCCTCGCAGACCTGTCCTTCTTCGTGCGCACGCTGCGCCACAAGGCACTGGTGCCGCTGAAGACATTTCCGTTCGGCTCGCATCATGTCTGCCGCGAGGAGTGCCTGACGCTGGGGCTGATCGCGGGGCTTCAAAATTGCGACATGGTTGCGGCAAGAACCTGCCTCAATGCCATGGCATGTCCTGCGTCGAGCGAAGAACTGGAGAACGCGGCCATCGGCTTTGCCGAAACGCTGGCGGAAATGGACCAGATATTGCTGCCGATCCCGAGGTTCGCCATCGATGACATAATTTCTCGCCCTTTGCGGGCCAAATATCACTGAAAAGGGAACCGAATCATGGCAATCACATCACGCACCGAGCGCCAGCTTTCCATAGCGGCAACCTTGCTGCTCACGGCGGCGATCTTCGTCATTCCGCTGAAAACACCGTACCAGCACGCACCGATCGCCGACCTGAAACCGGTCGTAGTGCACCTCGCCTATGCCGAAACCGCGCTGACCATTCGCAAATGATGGCGGGGAGCCTGTGAGAAGCTCATTCGCCATCCACGGCCAGCACAGGCTCTGGTTAGACGACAATTTCAGTAAGGTATAGCGTCCGGGTAGAATATTCTATCTTTTCGGGATAAAAGGAATTCTTTCTAACGCCCTTCTTTCGGGCGCCTCTGCTACGCTTCGGTTACAACGACACGGAGGCAGGCATGAAAAGTTCCAGACTGATACTGGCCGTAGCGGCGACGCTGCTCTTTGCAACGGCAAGCACCAATAGCATCATGTCCGCCGCCATGGCCGACACGACCTTGCTCAATGTTTCCTATGACCCGACACGTGAATTCTACAAGGAATTCAATGCTGCCTTCGCGGCCAAGTGGAAGACCGACACCGGCGAAACGCTTACCGTGCAGGCATCGCATGGCGGTTCCGGCAAGCAGGCCCGCGCGGTGATCGACGGGCTCGACGCGGATGTCGTCACGCTGGCGCTGGAAAGCGATATTGCCGCAATCGTCGACAATACGAAGAAAATCAATCCGGATTGGCGCAGCAAGTTCCCGCACAATTCCGCGCCCTACACGTCGACGATCGTTTTCCTCGTCCGCAAGGGCAACCCGAAAGGGATCAAGGATTGGGGTGACCTGATCAAGGATGGCGTCGAAGTCATTACCCCGAACCCCAAGACCTCCGGCGGCGCGCGCTGGAACTATCTCGCCGCCTGGGCCTGGGCGCATGGCCAGTTCGGCGGCGACGAAGCCAAGATCAAGGAATATATCGGCACGCTGTTCCAGCATGTGCCGGTGCTCGATACCGGCGCGCGCGGTTCGACTACCACATTCGCCCAGCGCCAGCTCGGCGACGTGCTGCTCGCCTGGGAAAACGAGGCCTATCTGTCGCTGGCCGAGTTCGGCGAAGACAATTTCGACATCGTGGTTCCGCCGCAGTCGATCCTGGCAGAGCCGCCGGTCGCCGTCGTCGATGCCAATGTCGATGCGAAGGGCACCCGCAAGGCGGCGGAAGCCTATCTGCAATATCTTTATTCGCAGGAGGGGCAAACCCTTGCAGCGAAACATTATTATCGCCCCGCCGAGCCCAGTCTCGTTCCGGCCGAACTTATCAAGAAGCTTCCGGAGTTGAAACTGGTGACGATAGATGATCCAATCTTCGGCGGATGGGCCAAAGCGCAGCCCTACCACTTTGGAGATGGCGGCACATTTGACCAGATTTACAAGCCGAAACAGTAACAAGACATGATTTCCAACCGCGCGAATGCAGGTTGGCGGTTCAAGAGGCCGAGCGTCATTCCAGGATTTGGACTGACACTCGGCTTCACACTTGCCTACCTGGTCCTTATCGTCCTCATTCCATTGGCCGGGCTCGTCTGGCGTTCGGCCGGCCTCGGCTGGTCCGGCTTTTCGGCTGTCGCGCTCGACCCGCGAACCGTCAATGCGCTGAAGATCAGCTTCGGCGCCTCGTTCATAGCCGCTCTCGTCAACGTGGTCTTCGGCGTCATCGTCGCCTGGGTCCTGGTGCGCTATCGCTTCCCCGGCAGGCGGATCATCGACGCCATCGTCGACTTGCCCTTCGCGCTGCCGACGGCGGTGGCGGGCATCGCCCTCACCGCGCTCTATGCCCGCAATGGCTGGCTCGGCCAATGGCTGGAACCGCTTGGGGTGAAAGTCGCTTTCACGCCCGTCGGCATCATCATCGCCCTCATCTTCATCGGCCTTCCCTTCGTCGTGCGCACCGTGCAACCGGTGATGGAGGAGATCCGCAAGGAAGTGGAAGAGGCAGCGGCGACGCTCGGCGCATCGCGCTTCCAGACGATCACGCGGGTGTTGCTGCCGGGGCTCCAGCCGGCGATCCTGACCGGTTTCGCCCTGGCCTTTGCGCGGGCGGTCGGCGAATATGGCTCGGTGATCTTCATTGCGGGGAACCTGCCCTACGTCTCCGAAATCGCCCCGCTGCTGATCGTGATCCGGCTCGAGGAATTCGACTACAAGGGAGCGACTGCCATTGCCACCATCATGCTCGGCATCTCGTTCCTCATGCTGCTGGTGATCAACCTGATCCAGGCATGGAGCCGCAGGAGGTATGGCTATGGCACATGAACCGCACGCCGCAGCCGGCAACTGGCACCCCGCGACCACGGAAAGCCGCACCGCCCGCTATATACTGATCGGCGTCACCCTGGCCTTTCTCGGCCTGTTCCTGGTGCTGCCGCTGATCTCCGTCTTCGTCGAGGCGTTGCGCAAGGGCCCGGCGGAATATCTCGCGGCCTTTGCCGAACCCGATGCGCTGGCCGCCATCCGGCTGACGCTGCTGGTCGCGGCCATCGCGGTGCCGCTGAACGTGCTGTTCGGCGTTGCCGCCGCCTGGGCCATCGCCAAGTTCGAGTTCAAGGGCAAGGCGTTTCTCACCACGCTGATCGACCTTCCCTTCTCCGTCTCGCCGGTCATATCGGGCCTCGTCTACGTCCTGCTTTTCGGCGCGAACAGCGTGCTCGGCCCCTGGCTGAAATCGCATGGGGTCGAGGTGCTCTTCGCCGTGCCGGGCATTGTTCTCGCGACAGTCTTCGTCACCTTTCCCTTCGTGGCCCGCGAGCTCATTCCGCTGATGCAGGACCAGGGCACGGCCGACGAGGAAGCGGCGCTTTCGCTCGGCGCCAATGGCTGGCAGACATTCCGCTATGTGACGCTGCCGAACATGAAATGGGGCTTGCTCTATGGCGTGCTTTTGTGCAACGCCCGGGCAATGGGAGAATTCGGCGCTGTTTCGGTGGTGTCCGGTCATATTCGCGGGCTGACGAACACGATGCCGCTGCACGTCGAAATTCTCTATAATGAATATAATTTTGTTGCTGCCTTTGCCGTGGCATCGCTTCTGGCGCTTCTGGCGCTGGTGACGCTCATACTAAAGACTCTGCTCGAGTTGCGGTATGGGTCGGAATTGCGGGCCGCCGGCGGGCATTGAAGGGACTGAATATGGAAGTTCGCGTAAGTGGGGTGCGTAAGGAGTTCGACCGGTTTCCGGCCTTGCATGATGTATCTCTGGATATAGATTCGGGCGAGCTGATCGCATTGCTCGGCCCGTCCGGTTCCGGCAAGACGACCTTGCTGCGCCTGATCGCCGGCCTCGAAGTGCCGACGGAAGGCAAGGTCTTCTTCGGCGACGAAGACGCATCGCTGAAATCGGTGCAGGAGCGCAATGTAGGCTTCGTCTTCCAGCATTACGCCCTGTTCCGGCATATGACCGTGCTCGACAATGTCGGTTTCGGCCTCAAGGTGCGGCCGGGTGCGACGCGGCCAAGCAAGGAGGAAATCCGCCGGCGCTCGGCCGAGCTTCTGGATTTCGTTCAGCTTTCCGGCCTGGAAAAGCGCTATCCGGCCCAGCTTTCCGGCGGCCAGCGCCAGCGAGTGGCCCTCGCCCGCGCCATGGCCATCGAGCCGCGCGTCCTGCTGCTCGACGAACCGTTCGGCGCGCTCGATGCCAAGGTGCGCAAGGAATTGCGGCGCTGGCTGCGCGAGCTGCACGACAAGACCAAGCATACGACCGTCTTCGTGACGCATGACCAGGACGAAGCGCTCGAGCTCGCGGATCGGGTCGTCGTCATGAGCCAGGGCCGCATCGAACAGATCGGCACGCCGGACGAGGTCTATGATCGGCCGAATTCTCCCTTCGTCTACAGTTTCATCGGCGAGTCCAGCTCGCTTGAACTGGAGGCGGCGAAAGGCGAATTGCGCCTGGCGGGAAAACCCATCGGGCTTGCCGGCGGCGAGGCGGATGGCGCGACCGTGCTTTATTTCCGGCCGCACGACGTCGAGATCGTCACCGACGGCAGCGCCGCGCTGGCCGGCACGGTGGTGGCCAGCCGGCGTGTCGGCGCAAGCCGCAGGGCGGAACTCGCGATCGACGGCAGCGACACCCTTGTCGAGATCGGCATCGATGCGGAACATCCCGCCAATGTCGGCGACCACATAGCTTTCCGGCCAAAGCACTGGCGGGCCTTTCCGAAGGCCTAGTGGCCCGATTCTGACATTTGCATCCCTCCATCACGCGGCCGCCAAATGGCGGCCGCGGCATTTGCAATGCAAATCTTCCATGGCAATCTGACTCATTTTCATCAAAACTGATCGCTATCAGCAAAAGTGGTGATAGCTTCATTGCTGTTAACCGATTAGATCATCAAACTGAGGCCAAACCTCAGCAATACCGCAATCCGAAGAATGTCCTTCTTCCAACCGAAAAGAAGCAAATGGCGTTGTTAAGCTTTCTTCCAGCCTTCGCATCTCAGAAGAAAACGGTCAGTCAGATATTCGCCGTGCAGCCCAATCCTATCCGGGCGCACTACAAGTCGATCGACGATCTCCGGGTTCTCGGCGGAATGGTTGCCAAGGGGGAGAATGTCCATCTTCCCGACTACGAACCGCTGACATTCGAGCAGCGCACGGTCGAGAATGCGAAGCTGATACTTCACGTCTACCGCTCGTCGGATGCGGCGGCCCGCAAGGGCGAGACCATCACCCCGGCGGCGCAATGGCTTCTCGACAATTACTATCTCGTCGACCAGAACATCCAGCAGGTCGAGCGCGATCTGCCGAAGAAATTCATCCGCCAATTGCCCACCCTGCACGGCCGCCCGGAAATCCCGCGCGTCATGGCCCTCGCCTGGCTTTATGTCGCCCATACGGACAGCCAGTTCTCGCTCAACAGCCTCAGCGCCATCGTCGAGGGCTTCCAGGCCATCGAGCCGCTCCACATCGGCGAATTGTGGGCGCTGCCTTCGGCGGTGCGCTTCATCCTGATCGAAAATGCGCGGCGCCTGTCGCTGCGCGTCGAGCGTGCGCGCGGCATGCGCGCCTATGCCAACAGCGTCGCCGACGAGATCACCCTGAACGCCGAGAAGGACGCGCTGCCGCAATTGCTGGCGCAATATGCGACGGCGGCGAAGGATAGTACTTTCGCGACCCACCTTCTCTACCGGCTGCGCGGCGGCGCCATGCATTCGGGCGCCGCGGTTGCCTGGCTGGAAGAGGAACTCGAGAAAAACGGCAGCGACGCCGAGAGCGCCATCATCCAGGAACATACGCGCCAATCCACCGGCGGCGTCACCATGGGCAATCTCATCCGCAGCCTCAAGGCCATTGACGACGTCGACTGGATCACCTGGTTCGAGACCGTCAGCGGCGTCGATGCGGTGCTGCGCGAGAATTCGAATTTCGACGCGCTGGATTTCCATTCGCGCAACGCCTACCGCGTCGCGATCGAGAAAATCGCCCGCCGCGCCGGCAAGAACGAAAACGACGTTACGCAGGTCGCGCTCGAGCTCGCTCGCAAGAGCGCCGAGGAAACCGGGACGGAAGGCGGCGTGACCGAGCAGCGCAAGCGCGATGTCGGTTACTATCTCGCCGGCGATGGAAGGCCGGAACTCGAGGAGAAATGCGGATATACGCCGCCGCCGGGATTGCGCTGGGTGCGTTTCTACCGAAGCCTCGGCCTTGCCGGCCTCTGGGTGCCGGCCTCGATCTTCTCGATCGCGATCCTGTTCCTCGTTCATTACTGGCTTTCGCGCGCCGGCCTTTCCGATGGCCTGGTGCTGCTCCTGACCCTTCTCGCTGTCTTCCCGGCCATGGAGACGGCCAATGGCCTCGTGAACTGGATCATTCCGATGTTCATGCCGCCGACGCGGCTGATCGGCTTCGAATACAAGAACGGCCTGCCGCTGGAAGCGAAGACGCTGGTCGCCGTGCCGACGCTGATCACGTCGCGCGATTCCGTGGATGAGCATATCCGCAATCTCGAAGTGCATTACCTGACCAATCCGCGCGGCGAAGTCTATTTCGCGCTTCTGACGGACTGGGCGGACAGCAAGGTCGAGCAGACCGACGACGACCTCGACATCCTGGACTATGCGCGCGAAAAGATCACCGCGCTGAACGAGCATTACACCCAGAGCAATCCGCGCTTCTTCCTTCTGCATCGCAAGCGGCTGTTCAATGCCCAGGAAAATTGCTGGATGGGCTGGGAGCGCAAGCGCGGCAAGCTGCATGAGCTCAACCTGCTGTTGCGCGGCGACAAGGATACAACCTATTTTCCTTCGAACGAGGAGCTTCCCGGCGACATCAAATTCGTCATGACGCTCGACTCCGATACGCGCCTGACGCCGGATTCCGTCAACAGGCTGGCCGGCAAGCTCAGCCATCCGTTGAACCGCCCGATCTACAATCCGAAATCCGGCCGCGTCGTCAGCGGCTATGCGATCCTGCAGCCGCGCGTGACGCCTTCGCTCACCACCGGCGACGATGCCTCGTTCCTGCAACGGGTGTTCTCCGTCAACCGCGGCATCGACCCTTATGTCTTTGCGGTCTCGGACGTTTATCAGGACCTCGTCGGCGAAGGCACCTTCACCGGCAAGGGGCTTTACGACGTCGATTTCTTCGAACATGCGCTTGAAGGCAAGATCGGCGAAAACTCCATTCTCAGCCATGACCTTCTCGAAGGCGGCTATGCGCGCAGCGCGCTCGTCAGCGATGTGGAGGTCGTGGAAGATTATCCGACCGGATACAATGTCGATATTTCACGTCACCATCGCTGGACGCGCGGCGACTGGCAGCTTCTGCCCTACCTTTTCAGCAACAAGCCCGGCGTAACCGCGGTCACGCGCTGGAAGATGGTGGACAATCTGCGCCGCTCGCTGACGCCGATCTTCTGGATCGTCGCCTCGATCGCCGCATGGACCCTGCTCCCGCCCGGCATAGCGGCGCTGTGGCAGTTCTTCATGATCTTCAGCATGTTCATCGTCCCGACGATGATCCTGTTCACCAATCTGGTGCCGACGGACATGAACCTGTCCCTGAAGGGGCATTTCCAGACGATCCTGACGGATATATTCGCCGGCGCGGCCGATATAGCGCTGCGCATCACCTTCCTTGCCAACATGGCCTGCCTGATGGCGGATGCCATCGCGCGCACGCTCTACAGGCTCTTCGTCTCGCGCCGCCACCTGCTCGAATGGCGTGCGGCGGCACAGGCGAAGGCCAGCGCGCCGGACACGCTCAACTATTACGTCCGGCTGATGTGGCCGGCCGTCATCGTCGCGCTGGTCGCCATTGCGCTGCCGCTCGTCAATGAAAGCCGTGCCTGGATGCTGGCGGTTCCGTTCGCGCTGATCTGGTTCTTCTCGCCGGTCATTGCCTGGCTCGTCAGCCGCTCGGCCAAGCCGCTGGACGATCTCATCGTGCGCTCGTCGGACATGGGCGAACTGCGCCGTTTCGCCCGGCGCACCTGGCACTATTACGACACTTTCGTCACCAAGGAGCAGAACTTCATTCCTCCGGACAACTTCCAGGAGGACCCGCATCCGGTCATCGCCACGCGCACCTCGCCGACCAATATCGGCATGTACCTGCTGTCGACGGTCGCCGCGCGCGATTTCGGCTGGATCAGCTTCAACGAAACGCTGACCCGCATCGACGATACGCTCGAAACGCTGGAAAAGATGGAGAAATATCGCGGCCATCTCTACAATTGGTACGAGACGACCACGCTTCGCCCCCTGCTGCCGCTCTATGTTTCGGCGGTGGACAGCGGCAATCTCGCCGGCCATCTCGTGGCGCTGTCTTCGGCGCTGGAAAAATGGGCCGAGGCGCCTTCGGTCTATCTGCAGAGCGAGCTCGACGGCATTCTCGACGTCAGCGACATCCTTGAAGAGGCGATCGCCGAGATTCCGGACGATCGCCGTGTCCTGCGCCCGCTCCGGCGCCGGCTCGAGGAGCGGGTGGCCAATTTCCGCCGTGCGATCAAGACGATCAAGGAAGAACCGGAAACCGCTTCCCTGCGCACAATCAATCTCTCGCTCTTTGCCAGCGACATCCAGCGCCTTACCGAGGAGCTGAACGCCGAACTTGCGCTTGGCGTCAGCGAGGCCGCCAATGAATGGGCGCTGCTGCTGGTCAAGACCTGCCAGGGCCATACCGACGACGCGATCGGCACCCACGAAGCCACGGACGTGCTGCGCGACCGGCTGGTGACGCTTGCCACGCGGGCGCGGCAGCTTGCCTTCGACATGGACTTCACCTTCCTCGAGCGCAAGGAACGCCGGCTGCTCTCGATCGGCTTCCGCGTCGAAACCAATGAGCTCGATGCCAGCTGCTACGATCTGCTGGCCTCCGAGGCGCGTCTTGCCAGCCTCTTCGCCATCGCCAAGGGCGACATTCCCGTCGATCACTGGTTCAAGCTCGGGCGGCTGCTGGTGCCGGTGGGCTGGCGCGGTGCGCTGATCTCCTGGTCGGGATCGATGTTCGAATATCTCATGCCGCCGCTCGTCATGATCGAGCCGCTCGGCAGCATGCTGGACCAGACGAACAAGCTCATCGTCCAGCGCCAGATCGAATATGGCGAGTCGAAGGGCCTCCCATGGGGCATTTCGGAAGCGGCGTACAATGCCCGCGACCCCGAGATGAACTATCAGTACACCAATTTCGGCGTGCCGACGCTCGGCCTGAAGCGCGGCCTGTCGAAGAATTACGTCGTCGCGCCCTATGCCAGCATCATGGCCAGCCAGTATCAGCCGGCCGCAGCCGTGCAGAACCTGCAACGACTGCGCGCCATGGGTGCGCTCGGCAAATACGGCTTCTACGACGCCGTGGACTTCACCAAGTCGCGCGTGCCGGAAGACCAGCAATATGCGGTCGTGCGCAATTACATGGCGCACCATCACGGCATGTCGATCGTGGCGGTGAACAATGTCGTGTTCGAGGGGCGGATGCGCGAGCGCTTCCATGCCGATCCGGTGATCGAGGCCGCCGAACTGCTGCTGCAAGAAAAGGCGCCGCGCGAAATCCCCGTATTGCAGGCCAAGGCCGACAATCCGATGCGCAAGGCGGTCGAGAGCTCCGAGGAGCCGGCCTCGATCCGCTACGTGCCCAATCCGCTGTCGGCGCCGCGCGCCACGCAAGTCATGTCGAACGGGCGCTATTCGGTCATGGTCACCGCCAATGGCGGCGGCTACAGCCGCTGGAACGGCCTCGCCATCACCCGGTTCCAGCCGGACCCGCTCGAAAGCGGCTACGGCACCTTCCTGTTCCTGCGCGATCTCGACAATGGCGACTGGTGGTCGGCCACCGGCGATCCATTGCGCATCGCCGCCGAGAAGAGCACCACGATCTTCACCGACTACAAGGCGGAGTTCATCAAGGAAGTCGGCACCATCCACAGCACGGTCGAGACCATCGTCGCGTCGGATTCCGATGGCGAGGGACGGCGTATCGTCATCACCAATACGGGCTCCAAGGACCGGGTCCTGGAGGTTACGTCCTATGCGGAGCTCGTCCTGACGAGCGAGCAGACGGACATGGCCCATCCGGCATTCGCAAAGATGTTCGTCGAGACCGAAACGGACGAGCGCGGCGATACGATCTACGCGACGCGCCGCAAACGCGGCTCGGACGATCCGGACATCCACGTCGCCCATCTGGTGAGCGACGGCTCGGGCGCCATGCGCGAAGTGGAGACGGAAACCGACCGGCGCAGCTTCATCGGCCGTGGCCGCTCGCTGCGCAATCCTGCCGCCTTCGACGAGAATGCCAAGCTGAGCGGCAGCCATGGCTTCGTGCTCGATCCCATCGCTTCGCTGCGCTGCCGCGTCCGCGTTCCCGCCCACAAGAAGGTCACGCTTGTGTTCTGGACGCTGGTGCACCAGGACCGCAAGGAACTCAAGGACATCGTTGCGCGGTTCCGGCATCCGGATTGCTTCGCGCGGGAATTCTCGCTGTCCTGGACGAGTTCGCAGGTGCGGCTGCACCATATCGGCATCAATCCGGACGAAGCCGCCGTGTTCCAGCGTGTCGCCACCAACCTCATCTATCCGGACAAGACGTTGCGCCTGCCGCCGGAAAGCATTGCCAGCGGGCTCGGCAGCCAGTCGGAACTCTGGCCCATGTCGATCTCTGGCGATTTCCCGATCCTTGCCCTTCGCATCGACGACGAGGCGGATATGGAGACGCTGAAGAACATATTGAAAGCCCATGAATATTGGCGGGCCAAGGGCCTGGTCGTCGATGTCGTGGTCATCAATGAGCGCTCGTTCTCCTACGCCCAGGATTTCCAGCGTGGCCTGGAGGCGATCTGCGAAAACAGCCGCGCCCGCGGTGCGCAGATGGGTCCGCGCGTGCATATCTTCACCGTGCGCCGCGACCAGATGAGCGATGCGAGCTACAATACGCTGCTGGCCTCGGCCCGCATCGTGCTGCACGCCCAGAACGGCTCGCTCTCCGAACAGCTGAACCGCAACGAGGAACTCACCGCGGAAAGCACGCCCGTGATCGCCAGACAATCGGCGGAGACGGAAACGGAGGATCTGCGCGTGGCCCAGCCCGCGCCCTTGCAGCTGATTTCGAAGTCCGCTGCCTCGCCGTCGGGCGAAGGCCTGGAGTTCTGGAACGGCTTTGGCGGCTTCGATCTCGCCAGCGGCGAATATGTGGTGCGCCTCGCCGGTACGGCCGCGACACCGCAGCCTTGGATCAACGTCATCTCCAATCCCGGATTCGGCTTCCATGTTTCGGCCGAGGGCGCCGGCTTCACCTGGTCGGGCAACAGCCGCGATTATCAGCTGACGCAATGGTCGAACGATCCGGTCGTCAATCGCTCCGGCGAGGCGATCTATGTCGCCGACCTCGACAATGGAACGGCGTTCGCTCCGACTGCCTCCGTCCTGCGCGACCCCTCCGTGGTCTATGAAGCGCGGCACGGGCAGGGCTATTCGATCTTCTCGTCGCGGCACGGGACCATCGGGCTCGAACTGATCCATACGGTGGATCCGGAGCATCCGGTCCGGCTATCGCGCCTGAAGATTACCAATCACGGCAATGCCGGCAGGAAGCTGCGCGCCTATGGCTTCATCGAGTGGATGCTCGGCAGCGCCAGGTCGAAGACGGCACCCTTCATCGTGCCGTCCTACGATGCCGGCAAGGGCGTGCTCTTCGCGCGCAACCCCTATGGCATCGAGCGCCGCGACCAGATCGCCTTCTTCGCCTGCAGCGACAAGCCTGCCAGTGTCACCGCCGATCGTGCCGAGTTCTTCGGAAACCTCGGTACGGTCGAACGTCCGGCAGCGGTCCTCGAAGCGAAGGCGCTTTCCAACAGCGTCGAGGCCGGGGGCGATCCCTGCTCCGCGCTGGCGGTCGACCTCACGCTTGCCGCCGGCGAAACGAAGGAAGTCGTGTTCTACACCGGCGATGCAACGAGCATGGAAGAGGCGGTGCAGATCGTCACCGACCATGCCGCGAAGCCCTTCGAGGAGACGCTAGCGGCGTCGAAGCATGTCTGGAGCGATTTCCTCGGCGGCCTGCAGGTGGAAACGCCGGACGAGGCATTCAACGTGCTGGTCAATCGCTGGCTGCCCTACCAGAGCCTTGCCTGCCGGATCTGGGCGCGCTCGGCCTTCTACCAGGCCAGCGGTGCCTTCGGCTGCCGCGACCAGTTGCAGGATTCGCTGTCGATGCTGATCCTCGATCCGACGCTGGCGCGCAAGCAGATCCTCAATGTCTCGGCGCGGCAGTTCACCGAGGGCGACCTTCAGCATTGGTGGCTGCCGACGACGGGCGCCGGCGTGCGGACCCGCATCTCCGACGACGTGGTGTGGCTGGGCTATGCCATAGCCCATTACACCGATGTGACCGGCGATTTTACCATCCTCGACGAAACCGTTCCCTTCATCGAGGGACGTGCCTTGGAGGAAGGCGAGCACGATGCCTTCTACCAGCCGACCATCTCCGAGGAAGTGGTCAGCGTCTATGAACATGCGGCCCGCGCGCTCGATCTTGCGGTCGAACGGACGGGCCAGCACGGCTTGCCGCTGATGCTGACGGGCGACTGGAACGACGGCATGAACCGCGTCGGCGAAGAAGGGAAAGGCGAAAGCATCTGGCTCGGCTGGTTCCTGATCAGCACCCTGCGCGATGTCATTCCGATTGCGGAGCGGCGCAACGATAGCGAGCGCGCCAAGCGCTGGAGCGCCCATATCGAACGCCTGAAAGAGGCGCTGGAGAAGAACGGCTGGGACGGCGAATGGTATCGCCGCGGCTATTTCGACGATGGCGCTCCGCTCGGCTCGAAGCAGAGCGACGAATGCAAGATCGACTCGATTGCCCAGTCCTGGAGCGTCATCTCGGGCTTTGGCGATCCGGAACGTTCGAGGCAGGCCATGCAGTCGGTTTCGACGCATCTGGTCGATGACGAGGCGAAGTTGATCAGGCTGTTCACGCCGCCCTTCAACAAGACGCATCACGATCCGGGCTATATCAAGGGTTATCCGGTCGGCGTGCGCGAGAATGGCGGCCAATACACCCATGCGGCGACCTGGGCGGTTCTGGCGATGGCAAAGCTCGGCAATGCCGATGAAGCATATCGCTGGTTCAGCATGCTCAATCCCGTCAACCACTCGCTGGATGCCGAACAGGCCGAATCCTACCGCGTCGAACCCTATGTCGTGGCTGCCGACGTCTATTCGGTCGATCCCATGCGCGGCCGGGGCGGCTGGACCTGGTATACCGGCTCGGCCGGCTGGCTCTACCGCGTGGCGACGGAAGGCATTCTCGGCATCAGCCGCAGCGGCGACCGTCTCTTCGTCAAGCCGGCGCTGCCCTCGGCCTGGGAGGGTTTCAGCTTCACGCTGCGCCATGGCGGCGCGAGCTATGCCATCGTGGTCAAGGCTACTGCCAAGGGCGGGGTGACGATCACGGTCAACGGCAAGAAGCTGGCCAAGCCGGAAGACGGCATCCTGCTCGACGAGAGAGCGGCCGGCGCTGTCGCGGTCGGGGAAGCAGCCTCCGGCTGAGAAATGATGGCTGCGGTCGTGGCCGGTTGACAGGACAGACGCATGTAACAATAATAGTTACATGATAGATTTCCGCGATCAACCGGCATGACCGACAGCAAGGCGAACGCCTTCGGCGCGGCCCATGCGCAGAATTACGCGCAAGGGCCGCGCCGGCAGGTACCGGGCTTTGCCGATCTCCACCGCATGACTTCGATGCTGCTGGCCGAGCGCGTCCCACCGCATGGGCGCTTGTTGGTGGTCGGCGCTGGTGGTGGCCTGGAACTGAAGGCACTGGCTGACGATCACCCGGCCTGGACCTTCGACGGCGTCGATCCATCGGCGGACATGCTGCAGGCAGCCGCGACTTTGACCGGCGCACATTCGGAACGGATACGCCTGCATCAAGGCTACATCGATGCTGCGCCGCCTGGGCCTTTTGACGGCGGCACCTGCCTGCTGACGCTTCATTTCGTTCCACGCGCCGAGCGACTGGAGACACTCAGCCAGATCCACCGCCGCCTCAAGCCCGGCGCGCCGTTCATCGTTGCCCATGTCAGCTTGCCGCAAAGCCCGTCCGAACGTTCCATGTGGATCAAGCGGCACGTCGCATTCGCCGGCACTGCAAACGCCACGGAGGCAGAGCGCATCATTGCGAGCCGGCTGACCATTCTGTCGCCCGAGGAGGACGAAAAGCTATTGTGCGAAGCCGGCTTTACCGGCGTCAGCCTGTTCTATGCCGGCCTCAGCTTCAAGGGCTGGGTCGGCTATGCCTGACGTCCGGCAGCGCATCCCGTATCCAAGGGGGCATGGGCGCCGCCATTTCTGTTCATAGAAGGCTGTTCTTCTCCATTCTCAGTTGAGAATCTTTGCAACTGGCGCCAATCTGGAGCATAGTTGCACCATGGCAAATGCGAGTGGCAACAAACCGGATTACGAGAAAGAGCTGCGCCGGGCCGGCGTGCGGATCACCCGGCAACGGCGGGTCATCCTCGATATCCTGACATCGACGGAAGACCATCCCGACGCGATGAAGATATTCCATCGCGCCATCGAGATCGACGACAGCATCTCGCTTTCCACCGTCTACCGGACGATGAACCTGCTTGAAGAGATGGGCGCCATCCACCGCCATGCCTTCAATGGCGGGCCGTCACGCTTCGAACAGGCCCATGGCGAGCACCATGATCACCTGATCGACATCGACAGCGGTGCGGTCATCGAGTTTCAGTCCGACAAGATCGAACGTCTCCAGGACGAAATCGCCCGATCTCTCGGGTATGACATCGTCCATCATCGTCTCGAATTGTATGGAAGAAAGATCAAGAAAGCCAAAGCCTGATTGGTATGATCAGGCCTTATCGCTGCGGCTGCGGAGTGGCACTCACGCAGCGTTGGACGTCGGCTGGGACGTCAGCAGATCATAAAGCAGCGTCGCATCATGGGCCGTGCGCAACTTCGCGATCCGCTCCGGGTCGCGCAACATGCGCGCGATGCGGGAAAGCGCCTTCAGATGATCCGCGCCTGCATTTTCGGGTGCGAGAAGCAGGAACACGATATCGACGGGCTGATCGTCGAGCGCCTCGAAATCGACAGGTGTCTCCAGCTGCGCGAAAACGCCGGCGATCCGCTTGACGCTGTTCAGCTTGCCGTGCGGAATAGCAATGCCGTTTCCGACGCCCGTCGAGCCAAGCCGCTCCCGCTGCAGGACCGTGTCGAAAATCTCACGCTCGCTCAATCCAGTCAAAGCGGCCGCTTTTTCGGACATGATCTGCAAAAGTTGCTTCTTGGAGTTCACTTTCACTGCAGGCAGGACAGCGTCGGGCTGAATGAGATCACCCAGATCCATTATTTCTATTCCTTCCAGTTACCGCCCGCGCGCCGTGCGCGAACGGTATTTCAATTTGCCTTACCCAATCTCAGCGGGAGGCATTCTGACCGGGAACCGCCGAGGGATCGATCCAGCCGATGTTTCCATCAGGGCGGCGGTATACGATATTAACCTGCGTACTGCCAGCGTTGCGGAACACAACCACAGGACTATCTTTCAGGTCGAGCTCAACGACAGCCGAAGCGACGCTCATGCTCCTGAGCGCCACGGAGGTTTCGGCGACGATGGTCGGCGCATAATCCTCCGGAATATCCTCGTCATCGTCCGGCACGGGCGCCATGACGCGATAGGAAACATCGTCGAACACGCCGTTCGAGCCCGGCGCCTGGTGCGACTTCAGGCGGCGCTTGTAGCGGCGCAGCCGCTTGTCGATACGTTCGGAGGCGGCGTCGAAGGCGAGTTGCGGATCCTGGGCCTCGCCGGCAGCCTGAAGCACCGTACCGGTATCAAGCCGGATGAGGCAGTCGGATATGAAGCGTGAACCCTGCTTTTCCACCGTCACGTGGCCGGAAAAGCCGCCGTCGAAATATTTCGAAACCGTTTCGGATATGCGCTCTTCGATGCGGACCCGAAAGGCATCGCCGATGTCCATATGTTTTCCAGATACACGCAGACTCATGATACCTCACCTTCATTGTGATTTTTCATTGCCCGATTCAATCTACACTGTGTTGAGGGTCGAGCAAAGACGTCCCGCAGTCTCCAGAAGAGACGGCCATCACATTATCCTGTTCTCTGAGTTTCCATTTAAAGGCGCGCTCTCGCTCATTGCCGCAGGTACCAGCGCTTTCTCCCCTGCCGGACTTCTTTTGGCCCGGTCTATTTGCCCACTGGCTCCAATCCTACACTCGACCGGGTGATGAATCCAGAGCCGAGATTGGCACCGCGCGTTCCCGCCTGGGCTTTTTTCTCGCGCCGCCGCTGCACCGAGGAGGCAATGTTCATCGATTCCCGATATTTGGCCACGGTTCGGCGCGCGATGTCGATATTCTGGGCTTTCAAGATATCCACAATCGTATCGTCAGAAAGCACCGCATCGGCCGTTTCGGCGTCGATGAGCTGCTTGATCTGGTGGCGAACGGATTGCGATGAATGATTGTCCTGGCCGTCATTGGCGGCGATGGCGGCGGTGAAGAAATAGCGCAGTTCGAAGACGCCGCGCTCGGTCAGCATGTATTTGTTGGCGGTGACGCGGCTGACGGTCGATTCATGCATGCCGATCGCATCGGCGACGGCGCGCAGATTGAGCGGCTTGAGCTGCGTTACGCCATGCAGCAGGAACTGTTCCTGGCGCCGGACGATCTCGCCTGCCACCTTGAGGATGGTCTGCGCCCGCTGGTCGAGGCTTCGCGTCAGCCAATTGGCATTCTGCAGGCACTCTCCGAGGAAGGATTTGTCGCCGGGAGACACTTTTCCCTGCATCACCTGCGCATAATAGCTGTTATTGACCAGCACGCGCGGCAGCGCCTCGGGATTGAGCTCGATCTGCCAGGCTCCGGCAGAATCGCGGCGGACATGGATGTCGGGAACGATGCTGTCGGCGACATCGGATGCAAAGGCTGCGCCGGGCTTCGGATCAAGGCCCTGCACCTCGCGCAGCATGGCGAGGATTTCCGCTTCGCTGACACGGCACAACCGTTTCAGGCTGTGAAAATCCCGTTTTGCCAGCAATTCCAGATTCGCCAGCAGGATTTCCATCGCCGGCGTCGACCTGCCCCGCGCCCGCATCTGCAGGACGAGGCATTCGGCAAGATCGCGCGCGAACAGGCCGGCGGGATCGAAACCCTGCAGGGTTGAAAGAACGCGCTCGATATCCGCGCGGCCGGCACCCAATCTTTCACCGATTTCGGCAAGATCGCCGCGGAAATAGCCCGATTCATCGAGATGTTCGGCAAGTTCATGGGCGAGGAGACGCTCGGATGTATCGCGGAAGGCGAAGGCGACCTGTTCCGTCACATGATCGCGCAGCGTGATAGCCGCCGGCGTGACCAGTTCCAGATTGAAGTTCTCATCCCCTGTCGAGACATAACCGTCGCCGGCCGACGATTTCCACTGCGAGGCGAGACTGTCGCCGATAAAATCCCGCGTGCCGGGCTCGTCGGGGAAGACGTTCTCAAGCGAACTGTCGAACGTATCCGCCATGGCCGAAAGATCCGGCGATTCCGGCAGCCATTCCTCACTGCCGTCCTGCGGCTCGGCAAGGTCCATCGCATCGCGGCCATCCTGCTCGACTTCGCCGCCAAAGGGTTCGTCAGCCTGCGCGCGCTCCAGCAGCGGATTTTTTTCGATCTCCTGGTCGATGAAGCTTTCAAGCTCGACATGCGTCAATTGAAGCAGCCGGATCGACTGCATCAATTGCGGCGTCATCACCAGACTTTGGGTCTGCCTGAGGTCGAGTTTTGGCGAAAGAGCCATGGCGGCCGAAAAAACTCCGAAGAAAATTTACTCCGGAAACAGAACTGGCCCAAACCTTGCTTGTCAAACAAAAACTGCCATCGAGCGGCAGTTTCCGATCAAATCAGCAGCTTTTCGACCTAAGATTGCAGAATAACCGCTGCTTCGCGCCAATATTGCGGTCAGAGTCGGAATTCGTCGCCGAGATAGAGCCGGCGGACATCGGGATTGGCGATGATTTCGTCCGGTCGCCCATGCGTCAGCACCTGGCCGGCATGGATGATATAGGCGCGGTCGATCAGCTTCAACGTCTCGCGAACATTGTGATCGGTGATCAGGACGCCGATGCCGCGTCCGGTCAGGTGCCGGACCAATTGCTGGATATCGGCAACGGCGATCGGATCCACGCCGGCGAAGGGCTCATCGAGCAGCATGAAATTCGGGCGCGACGCCAAGGCGCGGGCAATCTCGAGCCGCCGGCGCTCACCGCCCGACAGCGAAATTGCGGGCGCCTTGCGCAGATGGGCTATGTGGAACTCCTCGAGCAGGGAATCCAGCTCCTGCGCGCGCGCATGCCGGTCCTTTTCGACAACCTCAAGCACTGCCTTGATGTTGTTTTCCACCGAAAGGCCACGAAAAATGGAGGCTTCCTGGGGAAGATAGCCGATGCCGAGGCGCGAGCGGCGATACATCGGCATGGTGGTGACGTCGAAACCGTCGATCTCGATGGTGCCGCTGTCCACCGGCACCAGTCCGGTCACCATGTAGAAGCAGGTGGTCTTGCCGGCGCCGTTGGGGCCAAGAATGCCGACGGCCTCGCCGGCGCGCACGCCGAACGAAACGCCATTGACCACCTGGCGGCCATTATAGCTCTTGGTGATGCCGCGGGCGACCAGCGTGCCCTTCATGCGATCCGCCGCCGTGCTGCTGGCGGGCCGCATTTCCTGGGTCACAGTCGATTCAGTGCGCGCCTGAACCTTGTTGGGTGAACGTGAGAACAAGGACACTAACGGATTTCCAGCGGCTCAGTTTTTCTGGTCATTATTCGGCGCCACGACGATCGAGACTCGTCCGGTCTGGCCGCTCTTGCAGCTTTCAAGCTGGGCCTGCCCGGTCTTCAACTGGGCGGTCAACTTGCAGCCGACGGCGACATTGTCGCCCTGCGACAGGACGACCTTGCTGCCGGTCAGCACCAGCACTTCGGTCTTCATGTCGAACGTGCCCTTGTCGCCCGTGGCAACCTGATCCTCGGATTTCACATAGACCTTGTCGCTGACCTCGAGATGGTCGATGTCCTGCGAGCCGGCGGCGCCCACACCCGATGATGCCTGCTCTCCGGAAGCCTGCTTGGGCTCGCCTTCCTTCTTCTTGATGTAGTAGACGACCATCGTGCCGGCCTTGAGCAGGGTCGGGCCCTGCGTCACGGTCACATTGCCGGTGAATGTCGCGGTGGCTGCGTCATTGTTGAGGACGACCTTGTCTGAATCGATCTGGATCGGCTGGTCGCCAGAAAGCTTGATGCCGCCGGGCGCCGTGGTCGTATTCTGCTGTGCGGTCGCCGGCATCGCCAGGGCGAAGGCCAAGCCCAATGCAAGCGACGAAATGCTGAACAGTCTAACCCCAGACGACATCGTCTCTCTCCTAACCCGAGAAATAAGTTGAAACCGCGTCCGCCCGATACTATCCGGGCGAAGCGGCTGGTTTTTCACCTTCTTGCAGCTTTGTGGGCTGAATGACAAGCCTTACGCGCTTCTCAAAGGTCACAACCTTGCCGCCCTCGCTCACCTGCATGCTGCCCGCGACTATGCTGCCGTCCTTGCTCGTGATGCTCACCGGATCGTTGGTGGACATCGTATTGCCGGCAATATCGATATTGGCCGATTTGAGCTCAGCCGTCATACCGTCCGACGTTACCAGCCGTATGTCGCTGTCGAGCGTCAACTGCCGATTGGCATTGTCGAACACGCCCGTCCGCGCCTTCACCTGCGCCCGCAACTCGTCTCCAAGCGGAATTTCGGCATCTATGCCTTCGAGCGAGACGACCGAACTGTTTCCAACCTGCTGCAGGGCACGCAAGGCGCTCATTTTATATGGCAATTTGTCTTTCGTGAAGCCATCGAGCTTTGGATTCGTCATCACGAGCTTGCCGTCTTCGATGTCCGCCTTGTCGAGCGAGATATTGCTGGGAAGGCCCGTTGCCGAGAAGAAGGTGAACCAGGAGAACACAACCGCGCTGATGATGGCAACGACCGGCAACGCGAATTTCAGCAGGCGGACACGGCGGGAATGGCGCTCGGCGGCCTTGAATATGGCGGAATCCTTGTCCGAGCCCGCAAATTGCCGCGCCACCTCGGCATGGTGGTCGGCACTGGCAACCTCTTTGGGCGCCGCATCGATGGGCATTCTCTGAGTGGACATGGTCTGGTTGCTTTTACCGAATAGAGTAAACTAGCTATACTGCCGCTATTATGGTTATTTTTCGATGAACCCGCGCTTAACGTTGCGAACTCCAATAATGGCCTTACCTATGCTTTCCACGGGTGCGTTACAAGACCAAATCGACGAGGCTCTTCCTGCATCCGCGCAGTATGGACTTCCGCTCCAGCATGTCGCAGAACAGATGACGGCTATTCGGCAAGATGGATGAACGAGCATGGCAGATACAGCAGAGGCGATAATCGACAGGCGGAAAATGCGTCGGAAACTCACTTTCTGGCGCGTCTTGACGCTTTGCCTGGTAGCGCTCGGCCTCGTCGTGCTGTCGGTGATGAGTGGCGGCCCGGATGGCTATTCCGGCCGCTCGACACCGCACATCGCCAAGGTACGCATCGAAGGAACGATCCTCGAAGACGAGGAATTGCTGAAGCGTCTGCGTGAGGTCGAAGAATCGGATGCGGTCAAGGGCGTCATCCTGACGATCGATTCACCGGGCGGCACCACGGCCGGCGGCGAGGCGATCTATGAGGCCGTGCGCCGGGTCGCCGCGAAGAAGCCCGTCGTATCGCAGGTAGGCACGCTGGCGGCCTCGGCCGGATATATGATTGCGATCGCCTCGGACCATGTGGTAGCGCGCCAGTCCTCGATCATCGGCTCCATCGGCGTGCTGTTCCAGTATCCGGACGTTTCGCAATTGCTGACCAAGATCGGCGTCAAGGTCGAGACGATCAAATCCAGCCCGCTCAAGGCAGAGCCGAATTTCTTCAATCCCGCCAGCGACGAAGCCAAGGCGATGATCCACCGGATGATCATCGATTCCTACGACTGGTTCGTCGGCCTCGTCCAGGAACGGCGGAATTTCAACCGGGAGCAGACGCTGGCGCTTGCCGATGGCTCGGTGTTCACTGGCCGTCAGGCCGTGGCCAACAAGCTCGTCGATGAACTCGGCGGCGAGGACACCGCCGTGGCATGGCTGAAAACGAAGGGCGTCGCCGACAATCTGAAGGTGCTGGAATGGAAGCCGGCGGAGAAATCGTCGCTGGGCATGTTCTTTTCCCGATCGGCACTGAAAATGATCGCGCAATATCTCGGCATTCCGCAGGAGAGCGCCGGCGTACTCGAAGAAGTGACGGGCAAGCGCATCTTTCTTGACGGACTTGTTTCGGTTTGGCACGTTGACGGAAAGCCTGTTGGGGGGCAATAAGATAATACATAAGATCAGTGACATATCGGCATTTCATAATAATGGAATGTTGCTGATCACAGAACCGGAAGGGACCTCACCGTGATCAAATCCGAGCTTGTGCAGATTATCGCCAACCGCAATCCGCATTTGTTTCAGCGCGACGTTGAAAATATAGTCGGCGCCATCTTCGATGAGATCACCGACGCGCTGGCGGAGGGCAACCGGGTCGAACTGCGTGGCTTCGGAGCGTTTTCGGTCAAGAACCGCCCTGCACGCAGCGGACGCAACCCGCGCACCGGCGAAAGCGTCGAGGTCGAGGAGAAATGGGTTCCATTCTTCAAGACGGGCAAGGAACTGCGTGACCGGCTGAACGCCAACAATAGCTGAAATGGCTTGAACGGAACGGATCCGGGAATTGTCCATGATCAATCGAATTGTCGTCGTCGTGATCCTGATACCCCTGGCGATCATCCTGATCGCCCTGTCGGTCGCGAACAGGAGCACGGTTTCCTTTACGATCGATCCGTTCAATCCGGGCAATCCGGCGCTTTCCTATAACGCGCCGCTCTTCGTCTGGCTGTTCGCCGCGCTCATGCTCGGCCTTGTCATCGGCAGCCTCGCGACCTGGTACAATCAGGGCCGGTACCGCAAGGCGGCGCGCCAGCGCAGGCTCGAAGCGGAGATGCTGCGCAAGGAAGCCCGGCGGGCCTCCGCCGAAACCGGATCGACGCCGAACCTTCCGTCTCTTCACTAGAACGCCCTGCCTCAGGATATTCCGGGCATCGTCGGCGCCCGGCAATCCGTAGCCTTCATTCGGGAATCAATCATGAAAATCATCTCCCCCGCCGAGGTCGACCAGCTTTTGACATGGCCTGACATGGTCGATGCGATCGGCGACGCCTTTCGCCGGGGCATGATCCAGCCGGTGCGCCATCACCATACGGTCGATCGACCCGACGGCGCCGCCTCGACGCTGCTGCTCATGCCCGCATGGTCCGATTTCGATGCCCTCGGGGATTCCGCCAAGGGCTATATGGGCGTGAAGATCGTCACCGTCTCCCCCGATAATGGCCTCGTATCCAAGCCTGCCGTCATGGGCGTCTACCTGCTCCTCGACGGCAAGACCGGCGAGCCGAAGGCGATCGTCGACGGGCAAAGGCTGACGCTCTGGCGCACGGCGGGCGCTTCCGCCCTTGCTGCGCGCTATCTCGCGAGGGAGGATGCGGAGCATCTCCTGGTTCTCGGCGCCGGGGCGCTGTCGGCGTTCCTCGCGCGGGCGCACAGCGCGGTGCGACCGATCAAGCGCATATCGATCTGGAACAGGAACCTGGCCGGCGCGGAGAAGATCGCTTCGACGCTGGCTGCCGAGGGCTTCGATGCCAGCGCCGTCGAGGACAAGGAACAGGCCGTGGCGGAGGCCGATATAATTTCGGCCGGCACGCTGTCCACCGAACCGCTGATCCTCGGCAGGCATGTCCGGCCCGGCACACATATCGACCTGATCGGCGCATTCACGCCCCATATGCGCGAAAGCGATGACGAATGCGTCAAGCGTGCGCGGGTTTTCGTCGACACGAGGGAAGGTGCGCTCAAGGAGGGCGGTGACATCGTGCAGCCCATCAAGGCGGGGATCATCGACGAGAACCATGTCGTCGGCGACCTCTACGACCTCACCCGGGGCACGATCGGCGGACGCGGCTCATCCGATGAGATCACGCTGTTCAAATCGGTCGGCGCCGCGCTGGAGGATCTGGCCGCGGGCATTCTCGTCTATGAAAAGTCCAACTCCGCCGGCTCCTGAACATTTTTGCTTCCGTCATCGATGCTCTTGGCTTAGGAACCTTCGAACAGATTTGCGAAGGACCGTGACTTGAAACCAGCCGGCGGGAAAAACAGGAAGGCCAAGGCCAGCGGCGGGAAAACCGGCGCGCCGAAGGATGCAAAGCCCTTCCGTGCGCCATCGAGCCGCCCGCGTCCGCAATTTGCCAAGCCCTCGCAGTCCGAGTCGGCTCCGGCGCGCGCGGCAGTACAGGCGGAGAATGCCGCTCCCCGGCTGACCGCCCGCAGGACGGGGCCGCGCCCGAGCGAGCAGACGGCGATCATCCTCGAGACCGAGCCATCGGCCGATTATGCGCTGCTCGACAGCGGCAACGGCCTCAAGCTCGAACAATACGGCCCCTTGCGCATCGTAAGGCCGGAAGGACAGGCCATCTGGCTGCCCGCCTGGGACAGACGCGAATGGGACAAGGCAGACGCCATATTCACCGGCAATACCGATGAGGAAGGGGTCGGCCGCTGGCACTTCCCCAAGGTTCCACTCGGAGAGACATGGCCGCTCGCCCATGAGGGAATGCCGTTTCTCGGGCGCTTCACCTCGTTCCGCCATGTGGGCGTCTTTCCGGAACAGGGCACGCACTGGAACCATATGGAGACGCTCATCCGCAATGCCGGGCGAACGGTGCGCGTCCTCAATCTGTTCGGCTATACGGGTGTTGCCTCGCTGGTGGCGGCCCGGGCCGGGGCCGAGGTCACCCATGTGGATGCCTCCAGGAAAGCCATAGGCTGGGCCCGCGAAAACCAGGAAATGGCAGGGCTCGGCGGCAAACCGATACGCTGGATCTGCGAAGACGCCATGAAATTCGTCGCGCGGGAGGAACGCCGCGGCAGCTTCTACGACATCATCCTGCTCGATCCGCCCGCCTATGGCCGCGGCCCGAATGGCGAGGTCTGGCAATTGTTCGACAATCTGCCCGACATGGTCGATCTGTGCCGCTACATCCTCACGCCGCAGCCGCTCGCCGTCGTCCTCACCGCCTATTCGATCCGGGCGTCGTTCTTCGCCATTCACGAACTGATGCGGGACGTCTTCACCGGGCTTGGCGGCAATCTTCAATCCGGCGAACTCATCCTGCGCGAACGGTCCGCCGGCCGCGCCCTGTCTACCTCACTCTTCAGCCGCTGGAGCGCCAAATGAACCGCATCGACGACCAGCAGCCGGGCATTGCCCGCCCCGGAAAGGTCAAGGAAGTCACCAGCCTGACCAACCCAATCGTCAAGGAGTTGCGGTCGCTGGCGCTGAAGAAATATCGCGACCAGCAGCGGGTGTTCCTGGCGGAAGGCCTCAAGCTCGTCATCGACGCGCTGGATCTCGGCTGGACGATCAGGACGCTGGTCTATTCCAAGGCCGGCAAGGGCAATGCGGCTGTCGAACAGGTTGCCGCACGGACCATCGCCAAGGGCGGCGACGTGCTCGAGGTGAGCGAAAAGGTGATCGGCGCCATAACCCGGCGCGACAATCCGCAAATGGTCGTCGGCGTCTTCCAGCAGAAACTGCAGCCTCTGGCGGCCATCGAGCCGAAGGGCGACGATGTCTATATCGCGCTCGATCGGGTGCGCGATCCGGGCAATCTCGGCACGATCCTGCGCACGGCGGACGCCGTGGGTGCGAAAGGTCTCATCCTCATCGGCGATACGACCGATCCGTTTTCGCTGGAGACGGTGCGGGCAACGATGGGTTCCGTATTCGCGATGCCGATCACCCGGGTCAGCGAGGAGGAATTCCTCGCCTGGCGCAAGGATTTCCGCGGGCTTGTCGTCGGTACGCATCTGAAGGGCGCCGTCGACTACCGCAAGATCGACTATGCCGGCCGCCCGGTGATCCTGCTGATGGGCAATGAACAGCAGGGATTGCCCGACACGCTGGCAAAGAATTGCGACAGGCTGGCGCGCATCCCGCAGCAGGGACGCGCCGATTCGCTCAATCTGGCGATCGCCACCGGGGTCATGCTGTTCGAGATCAGGCGCGGCGCCCTCACCCTCGACAAGGCGGACTGACCCATCATGAAGGACAATCGCTTCCAGAGCCTCGCGCTCATCCTCGTGCTTGCGGTCGCCAGCGACCAGATCGTCAAATATCTGGTCGAAACCGGCATGGATTACCGCCAGCAGATCGATATCCTGCCATTTCTCGCGCTATTCCGCGTCCATAATGATGGAATTGCCTTCTCGATGCTGAGCGATCTGCATGATACGGCGCTGATCGTGCTGACATTGGCGGTCATAGGTTTCGTCAGCTATCTGTGGTGGACGACGGCTACCGCCCGCTGGATCTCCCGCGCCGGCTTTGCCCTGATCATTGGCGGGGCGCTCGGAAACCTCATCGACCGGAGCCTTCATGGCTATGTGATCGACTATGTCCTGTTCCACCTGCCGAGCTGGTCGTTTGCGGTCTTCAACCTCGCGGATGCCTATATTTCCATAGGCGCGGCGCTGGTGATCCTCGAGGAACTGGCCGTATGGCTGCGCGAGCGACGCGCACGCAGCGGCGAGTAGGCGCGTCGGCAGCGTCATGCTGTCGTCATCGATCCGTAGTATTCAGGCCAAAGTACATCAGCAATCAACTGCTTGAGAGAGCGAATCGTCATGGACATCGCCTTGCTTGAACCTGCTTCAATCTCTAAAGATCAAGGGATGATGTCGCAGGTTGATTCAACGCCTTCGCCCTTGAAGGCAATACAGCTCGGATCGGTGCTTGGCCGCATCGGTACGCTGGAAGTGTGTCTGGCGCAAACCGAGGATGAAGTGGCATCGTCCCAGCAGCTGCGTTTCAAGGTGTTCTTCGACGAGCTCGGCGCGCGCGGCTCCGCGACGCTGGAACAGCGGGACGCCGACCGTTTCGACCCGTTCTGCGATCATCTCCTCGTCTATGACACCGCCATCCCAGGGCCGAAGCACAAGCAGATCGTCGGCACCTATCGCCTGTTGCGGTCGGAAAAGGCCTTCGAGACCGGCGGTTTCTACTCCGCCGGCGAATATGACATAGAGCGGCTCGTCGCCGCCAAGCCGGAACTGCGGTTCCTCGAACTCGGGCGCTCCTGCGTATTGCCGGAATATCGTTCCAAGCGGACCGTCGAGCTGCTTTGGCAAGGCATATGGACCTATTGCCGCCACCATTCCATCGGCGTCATGTTCGGCTGTGCCTCATTCCAGGGCACCGTGCCGGCCGCGCATGCCCTGCCGCTTTCCTTCCTGCATCACAATTGCCGCGCTACGCCGGACTGGGACGTGCGCGCGCTTCCGGCGCTTTACCGGCCGATGGATCTCGTGCCCAATGAGGCCATCAATCCGAAAGTCGCGCTGTTTGCGATGCCGCCGCTCATCAAGGGCTATCTGCGGCTTGGCGCGATGATCGGCGACGGAGCGGTGGTGGATGGCGATTTCGGCACTACGGACGTGCTGATCATCCTTCCGGTCAGCCGCATTTCCGAGCGCTACATCAATCATTACGCTGCCGAGGCGAAGCGCTTCGCCTGACGGCGATCCAGACCCTGCGGCCCATTATCAGCTGTGGAGAAGGCGGGGTTCGAAGCCTGCAGAGGTGTGCTCTTGGGCAAAGAGCGCTAAATTGCGCCTGAACGCCTCAGGGTTCAGGAGAAGGTTTTGGACGACTTGACACCCATCATCGAGCCGCAAGCAACGTATGATTCCGAGCCGTCGGCACGCCCGACGCCGATGATGGAGCAATATATCGAGATCAAGGCGACCAATTCCGACAGTCTGCTCTTCTACCGCATGGGCGACTTCTACGAATTGTTCTTCGACGACGCCGTGGAGGCATCGCGGGCGCTCGGCATCACCCTGACCAAGCGCGGCAAGCATCTCGGCCAGGACATCCCGATGTGCGGCGTACCGGTGCATGCGGCCGACGACTACCTGCAGAAGCTGATCGGGCTTGGCTTCCGCGTCGCCGTCTGCGAGCAGGTAGAAGACCCGGCGGAGGCAAGGAAACGCGGCGCCAAATCCGTCGTCAAGCGCGATGTCATCCGCCTGGTGACCCCCGGTACGATCACCGAGGAGAAGCTGCTCGATCCATCGCAAGCCAATTACCTGATGACACTCGGCCGGGTGAAGGGCGCCGAACAGGGCCAGTTCGCCCTGGCCTGGATCGATATTTCGACCGGCATGTTCCGCGTCGGCGAAACCGAGCCGTCGCGATTGCTGGCGGACATATTGCGCATCGATCCCCGCGAACTCATCGTCGCCGATACGGTATTCCACGATCCCGAACTGCGCGGCGTCTTCGATGTTCTCGGCCGTGTCGTCACGCCGCAGCCGCCAAGCCTGTTCGATAGCGCCACGGCGGAAAACCGGGTCCAGCGCTATTTCAATGTCAGCACGCTCGATGGCTTCGGCCAGTTTTCCCGCGCCGAACTGGCCGCCATTTCCGGCGCCATCGCCTATGTGGAAAAGACCCAGTTCGCCGAGCGGCCGCCGCTGATGCGACCCGAGCGGGAATCCGAGGGCTCGACGCTTTTCATCGACCCGGCGACACGGGCAAACCTGGAGCTGCTGCGCACCCTGTCCGGCAAGCGCGACGGCAGCCTGCTCAAGGCTATCGACCGCACCACGACCGGCGGCGGAGCACGGCTACTCGCCGAGCGGCTGACGTCGCCGCTGACCGATGTGCAGGCCATTGCCGCAAGGCTTGATTCCATATCGTTTTTCCTGTCGCAGCAGCAGTTGGCGGAGCTTGTCCGCGAGGCGCTGAAGGGCGTGCCGGATACGCCGCGGGCGCTATCCCGGCTGGCCGTCGGCCGCGGCGGGCCGCGCGATCTCGGAGCGCTCGCCCGCGGGCTGCAGGCAGCCGCTGAAATCGCCAGCCTTCTTGCGGGCCAGGACCTGCCGACGGAATTGAATGCCGTGCGTGACTGCCTCGCCAGCCTGCCGGTGGATTTCGCCGGGCATCTGGACCGCGCCCTGGCGGACGAGCTTCCGCTGCTCAAGCGCGACGGCGGCTTCGTTCGCCCTGCCTACCAGGCGGAACTCGACGAGATGCGCGCCTTGCGCGATCATTCGCGCCGGGTCATTGCCGGTCTTCAGGCCGACTATATGGAGCTGACCGGCATTCGCACCCTGAAGATCAAGCACAATAATGTGCTTGGCTACTTCATCGAAGTGACGGCCAACAACGCCTCGGTGATGACCGATACGGCGGACGCCAAGGCCAAGTTCATCCATCGGCAGACGATCGCCAATGCCATGCGCTTCACCACGACCGAGCTTGCGGAGCTCGAATCGAAGATCGCAAACGCCGCCGACCGGGCGCTTTCCATCGAGCTCGGCATTTTCGACGTGCTGGTTCAGGAAACCATCGCCCATGCGGACGCCATTCGCGCCGGCGCCAGTGCGCTCGCGGCGCTTGACGTTGCTGCGGCGCTGGCCGAACTTGCAGAGGAACAGGGCTATTGCCGGCCGCGCGTCGATGACAGCCTCGCCTTCGAGATCGTCGCCGGGCGTCACCCGGTCGTCGAGCAGTCGCTTCGCAGGCAGGCGGCCAATCCATTCGTGGCAAATGATTGCGATCTTTCGCCGAAAGACAGCGGAAACGGCGCGATCTGGCTGCTGACCGGCCCGAATATGGGCGGTAAATCGACATTCCTGCGCCAGAATGCGCTGATCGCGATCCTCGCGCAGATGGGCTCCTTCGTTCCGGCGGGCTCGGCTCATATCGGCATCGTCGACAGGCTGTTCTCGCGCGTCGGCGCTTCCGACGATCTCGCGCGCGGGCGTTCGACCTTCATGGTCGAAATGGTGGAAACGGCGGCGATCCTCAACCAGGCGAGCGAGCGTTCGCTGGTGATACTCGACGAGATCGGCCGAGGCACTGCGACCTTCGACGGACTGTCCATTGCCTGGGCCACGGTTGAATACCTGCACGAGAAAAACGGCTGCCGGGCGATTTTCGCCACGCATTTCCACGAAATGACCGCGCTGTCGGAGAAGCTGGAGCGGCTCAGCAATGTGACGATGCGGGTCAAGGAATGGGATGGCGATGTCGTCTTCCTGCATGAAGTGGCCAAGGGCGCGGCCGACCGCTCCTATGGCGTGCAGGTGGCGCGGCTTGCGGGCCTGCCGGAAGCCGTGGTGGACCGGGCGAGGGACGTCCTGCACCAGCTGGAACAAGGTGGCAACTCGGGCAAGGCCGACAAGCTCATCGACGACCTTCCGCTTTTCTCGGTCGAGGTGAAACAGAAGCCGCTACCGAAGCCGGCCAATCGCGAAGCGCCGGTGCTGACGGAGCTTTCCGCCGTCAATCCGGACGAACTTACCCCGCGCGAGGCGCTGGAAGTGCTCTATCGCTTGAAAGGCCTCGCCGGCGCACCGACATCCTGAGGCACGACCTGAAGCGCGACCTGACGCACCGGGGCGGCGCCCGCGAATGTAATCGTTTCGTTTGTCGCCAATTCGCGCTATAGCGTGCGCCATCATTCATAAGAACGTGTTCATGAGCGCCTCAGACCTTAAACTGGAACAGATCGTCAATCCGGCCAAATTGCGCCGGCAGTTTGAGGAACTGGTAAAATCCGCAGCCGCGCAGGGCAAGGCGGCGGTGGATCGCAACGACGTGCTGCAGCTCATCAAGCAGACGCTGGAAGCCGGCAGGAAATCGGCCGAAACCATGCTGATGCAGGATGCGCATGGCACAAGCTGCTCCGTCCGGCTTTCCTTCCTCATGGACCAGCTGATCACCGCGCTCTACGATTTCGCCATCGCCCACGTCTATCCCGCGATAAATCCTTCGACGGCGGAGCGGATGACGGTGGTGGCCGTCGGCGGCTATGGCCGCGGCGGTCTCGCGCCCGGATCGGACATCGACCTGCTCTTCCTGCTGCCCTACAAGCAGACGCCGTGGGGCGAGCAGGTGGTCGAATATATCCTCTATCTGCTCTGGGATACCGGCCTGAAGATCGGCCACGCCACGCGCAATCTCGATGAGTGCATCCGCCTCTCCCATTCGGACATGACGATCCGGACCAGCATTCTCGAAGCGCGCTATGTCTGTGGCAATCGCGAACTCTTCGACACGCTGGTGAAGCGCTTCGACGAAGAAGTGGTGGAGGGCACCGGGCCTGCCTTCATCGAGGCAAAGCTCGCCGAAAGGGATGCCCGCCACCGCAAGTCCGGCGCGACGCGCTATCTCGTCGAGCCCAATGTGAAAGAGGGCAAGGGCGGCCAGCGCGATCTGCACACGCTGTTCTGGATCGCCAAATATTATTACCGCGTGAAGACCAGCGACGAACTGGTCAAGCTCGGGGTCCTTTCGCGCGCCGAGCACAATATCTTCCGCAAGGCCGAGGATCTCCTGTGGGCGGTGCGGTGCCACATGCACTTCCTGACCGGCAAGGCCGAGGAACGCCTGTCATTCGACATACAGAGCGAGATCGCGCGCCGTCTCGGCTATACGGCGCATCCCGGCCAGCGCGACGTCGAGCGCTTCATGAAGCACTACTTCCTCGTCGCCAAGAATGTCGGCGACCTCACCCGCATCATCTGCGCGGCGCTGGAGGAGGAACAGGCGAAACATGTTCCAGGTTTCAACCGGATTTTCCTCACATTCTCGCGACGCAAGCGCAAGCTCGCCGGGACGAGCGATTTCGTCGTCGACAATCACCGCATTACGATCGCCAACGACGGAGTGTTCCAGAAGGACCCAGTGAACATCATCCGCCTGTTCCACCTTGCGGACAAGCACGGCCTGGAGT
This sequence comes from Phyllobacterium sp. 21LDTY02-6, assembly GCF_023554255.2. Classification (GTDB taxonomy): domain Bacteria; phylum Pseudomonadota; class Alphaproteobacteria; order Rhizobiales; family Rhizobiaceae; genus Phyllobacterium. The sequence goes on from NZ_JAMJWD020000002.1 coordinate 232,695, forward strand.
TTCACCCGGATGCGATGCAGCTCGTCACCCGCTCCCTGTCACTGATAAAGTCGGACCTGCGCGACAATCCCGAGGCGAACGAACTCTTCCTCGAAGTCCTGACTTCGGAGCGCAATCCGGAGCTTATCCTGCGGCGGATGAACGAATCCGGCGTGCTCGGCAAGTTCATCCCGGACTTCGGCAAGATCGTCGCCATGATGCAGTTCAACATGTATCACCATTATACGGTGGACGAGCATCTGCTGCGCTGCATCGCGGTTCTCTCCGAGATCGAGCATGGCGATCTCGAACAGGAACATCCGCTTGCCAACCAGATCATGCCCGGCCTCAAGAAGGACCGCAGGCTGATCTACGTCGCCCTCCTCCTGCACGATATCGCCAAGGGCAGGCCTGAGGACCATTCCATTGCCGGCGCGCGCATCGCCAAGCGGCTGTGCCCGCGGCTCGGCCTGTCGAAAGCCGATACGCAGACCGTTTCCTGGCTGGTCGAACATCATCTCACCATGAGCATGGTCGCCCAGTCGCGCGACCTCAACGACCGCAAGACGATCGAGGATTTCGCCGAGATCGTCCAGACGCTCGACCGCATGAAGCTGCTGCTGATCCTCACCATCTGCGATATCAAGGCGGTGGGCCCGGGCGTGTGGAACGGCTGGAAAGGGCAGCTGCTGCGCAACCTGTTCTACGAGACCGAACTGCTGCTGACCGGCGGCTTCTCGGAAGTTTCGCGCAAGGAGCGCACCGACCATGCGCGGGCGCGGCTCGAACATGCTTTGTCATCCTGGCCGCAGGCGGAGAAGCAGGCCTATCTCGCCCTGCATTACCAGAACTATCTCCTGACCGTGAGCGTCGACGACCAGCTGCGCCATGCCGGTTTCGTCCGCGATTCCGATGCGGCCGGAAAGACGCTCGCTACCATGGTCAAGACGCATGATTTCGAGGGCGTGACGGAAATCACCGTATTGTCGCCCGATCATCCACGGCTGCTCTCCATCATAGCCGGCGCCTGCGCCGCGGCCGGGGCCAATATCGTCGATGCGCAGATATTCACCACCAGCGACGGGCGGGCGCTCGACACGATCCTGATCAGCCGCGAGTTCCCGACCGACGACGATGAGAGACGGCGGGCGACGCGCGTTGGCCGCCTCATCGAGGACGTGCTTTCGGGCAAATCCTACCTGCCGGAAATGCTTGCGGCACGCACCAAGCCCAAGCGCGCCGCCAAGGCCTTCACCATCACACCGCGCGTCGAAATCCACAATTCGCTGTCGCATAAATTCACCGTCATCGAAGTGGAGGGGCTGGATCGGCCCGGGCTTCTTTCCGAGATCACCGGTACGATCTCCGATCTTTCGCTCGACATCGCCTCCGCCCACGTGACCACCTTCGGCGAGAAAGTGATCGATGTGTTCTACGTCACCGATCTGGTCGGCCATCAGGTGACCAATACCGCGCGTCAGGGCCGCATCCGCAAGAAGCTGCTCGCCCTCTTCGGCGAGGGCGACATCATCACCGCGCAGCCGCAGCGCGGCAATATCCTCGTGTCGGCAGATTAGCATGAGCCTTGTCAAGAAATTCGCGACGGTGGCGTCCGGCACCCTGATGAGCCGGATCTTCGGGCTCACCCGGGAAATGATGATGGCGGCGGCGCTCGGAACCGGCCCCGTGGCCGATGCCTTCAACGCCGCGTTCCGCTTCCCCAACACGTTCCGGCGGCTCTTCGCCGAGGGCGCTTTCAACGCCGCCTTCGTCCCGCTTTTCGCCAAGGAGATCGAGGCCAATGGCCTTGACGGGGCAAAACGCTTCTCCGAGGAGGTGTTCGGGGTCCTGTTCAGCGTGTTGATGGCGCTGACGATCCTCATGGAACTCGCAATGCCCCTGCTCGTGCGACTGGTAATCGCGCCGGGCTTTGCCGACGACCCGTCGAAATTCGACAATACGGTGTCGATGGCGATCATCATGTTCCCCTATCTCGCCTGCATGTCGCTGGCGGCCATGATGGGCGGCATGCTGAATTCGCTGCACCGCTATTTCGCCGCCGCCGTCGCCCCGGTCTTTCTCAACATCATCCTGATCGCCGTACTGGCCTATGCCTGGTATGCGGGTCATGATCCAATCGCGATCGGCTATGGGCTTTCCTGGGGCGTGATGGCTGCGGGGCTGGTGCAACTCGCCATCGTGTGGTTCGCCGTGCGCCATGCGGGCATTTCCATCGGCTTCCGGCGCCCGCGCCTGACTGCCAATGTCAAGCGGCTGCTGGTGCTGGCGCTGCCCGCGGCGATCACCGGCGGCATCACCCAGATCAATCTTCTCGTGAATACCGCTATCGCCTCGGGAAGCAGCGGCGCAGTGACTGCGCTCGCCAATGCGGACCGGGTCTACCAGCTGCCGCTCGGCGTCGTCGGCATTGCCGTCGCGACCGTGCTTCTGCCGGAACTTGCGCGGGCGCTGCGCTCGGGCAATCTGACGGAAGCCGGAAATCTCCAGAACCGTTCGGTCGAATTCATCCTGTTCCTGACGCTGCCCGCCGCCGCCGCACTCCTCGTCATGTCCGAGCCGATCATCCGCCTGCTGCTCGAGCGCGGCGAGTTCACCGCCGAATCGACGCACCGCGTGGCCAATATCCTTGCCGTCTACGGACTTGGCCTGCCCGCCTTCGTCCTCATCAAGGCATTCATTCCCGGTTTCTTCGCCCGCGAGGACACGAAGACGCCGATGATCTATGCGGCCGTGTCGGTCGTGATCAATGTGGCGATGGCAATCACGCTGTTCCCCTATATGGCCGAATCCGGCATTGCCACGGCGGAGGTGACTGCCGGCTGGGTCAACGCCATCCTGCTTTTCGCCACCCTGCTCTGGCGCGGCCACTGGGGTCGCGATATCGCGCTGGTGTCGCGCATACCCCGCCTCATCATTGCAGCGGCGATCATGGCAGTCGCATTGTCCTACGCCATCGATTATGCCGCGCCCTATATCGCATCCACCGCGCCGCTGCACATGCAGGCGGCGGGCGTGCTGGGGCTCATCGTCATTGCCATGATCCTCTATTTCGCCCTTGCCTTCGGCACCGGCGGGGCAAGCCTCGGGATGATCCGGCGCAATATCAGGCGCGGCGGCAAGGCCGCGACACCGAAGGACGGTCCGGAATGAGGGCGCGGACCGGCCTCTTGCGCGTGCCGTGCGATTTGCTCACGCGGACCGCTTCCATCTGATCCGGAAACGCTCTAAGGGTGCAGGGGCTTGAACCTTGTGTCCTGCTCTGCCAGAAACCGCGACAATACCGGCCATGATGGCTGGCCATATCTATCCAAGGGACGATCCATGAGCATGTTCGAACCGCTCGTTTTCTCCGGCGTACAGCCCACCGGAAATCTGCATCTCGGCAATTATCTCGGCGCCATCAAGCGCTGGGTCGCCCTGCAGGAAAACCATAATTGCATCTATTGCGTGGTCGACCAGCATGCGATCACGCAGGCAATGTCGGTGTGGGGCGGGCCAGCGGAACTCATGCGCAATACGCGCGAGGTGGCCGCGGCCTTCCTCGCCGCCGGCGTCGATCCGCAGAAGCACATCGTCTTCAACCAGAGCCGTGTGCGGCAGCATGCGGAGCTTGCCTGGGTGTTCAACTGCGTTGCCCGCATGGGCTGGCTGAGCCGGATGACCCAGTTCAAGGACAAGGCGGGCAAGGATCGCGAGAATGCCTCCGTTGGGCTTTTCACCTATCCGAACCTCATGGCCGCCGACATCCTGGTCTACCGCGCCACCCATGTGCCGGTGGGCGAAGACCAGAAGCAGCACCTGGAGCTGACCCGCGACATCGCGCAGAAATTCAACGTCGATTTCTCCGATCGCATCGCCGAACTCGGCCTTGGCATGGAGACGAAATCCGGTGACGAGACCATCTCCAGCTATTTCCCGCTTACGGAGCCGGTGATCGGCGGGCCGGCGGCGCGGCTGATGAGCCTGCGCGACGGCACCAAGAAGATGTCGAAGTCCGATCCATCCGATCTGTCGCGCATCAACCTCATCGACGATCCCGACACGATCTCCAAGAAGATCCGCAAGGCCAAGACCGATTCCGAACCACTGCCATCCGATCTAGAGGGCCTCGCCACCCGCCCCGAGGCAGACAATCTCGTCGGCATCTATGCAGCCCTGACCGATACGGACAAGGAAAGCGTCCTGCGCGATTTCGGCGGCCAACAATTTTCCGTGTTCAAGCCCGCCCTCGCCGATCTCGCCGTGGCCAAACTCGGCCCGATCGCCAGCGAAATGCGCCGTATTTCCGCCGATCCCGGCTATGTCGACGCGGTCTTGAAGCAGGGCGGCGAACGTGCAAGCGTGCTGGCGGAGGCGACAATGCGCGATGTTCGCGATATTGTCGGCTTCCTGCAGGACTAAGCCCGGGATAAAGCCAAGGACAGGTCGAAACCATGGTATCCAGACGTCTCAGTCGCGAAGAGGGCCACAGGCGCAAATTCCTGGCCATCATTGACGAAACGCCCGAATGCGAGCGGGCGGTCGCCTATGCCGCGCGCAGAGCCAAGACGACGGGCGGCACGCTATTGCTGCTGTTCGTCATCGATACGGCTGATTTCCAGGCCTTTCTCGGTGTCGAGCAGATCATGCGCGCCGAGGCACAGGAAACGGCGCATTCGACGCTCAGCAAGTTCGCGGCGAAGGTGCGCGAGGAAATCGGCATCGAATCCGAGCTCGTCGTGCGCGAGGGCGTCACCTCCGAGGAAATCCAGAAACAGATCGAGGAAGACCAGGACATCGCCATCCTCGTGCTGGCGGCGGGCTCCGGCAAGGAAGGCCCGGGACCGCTGGTGCAATCGCTGGCCGGAAAGGACGGTTTTTCCATTCCCGTCACCGTCGTTCCCTACAATCTGTCCGACGAGGACATAGACGCGATCACCTGATCGCGTTTCATGCTAATCTTGACTTGAAGAGGATGGTTTAAAGGCCTATATCCGTCTTTGAATTATTCTAAACTAGATGCGAGACGCGCCATGTTTATCCAGACCGAAGCGACGCCCAATCCTGCGACCCTGAAATTCCTGCCAGGCAAAGTGGTTCTGGAAGAAGGCACCGCCGATTTCCGTGACGCGGCCAGCGCTAGCGAGACTTCGCCGCTCGCCGCCAAGATCTTCGCCGTCCCGGGCGTGACGGGCGTGTTCTTCGGATATGATTTTGTCACCGTCACCAAGACGGAAGGACCGGAATGGCAGCACCTGAAGCCGGCGATCCTCGGCGCCATCATGGAGCATTTCATGTCCGGCGCGCCGGTCATGGCCAATGCCGCGGCAGCCGCTGCCAGCGCCCATGAGGGCGAGGATGGCGAGTTCTTCGACACGGCGGATACGGAAATCGTCGATACGATCAAGGAACTGCTCGAGACCCGCGTCCGCCCTGCGGTTGCGCAGGATGGCGGCGACATCACCTTCCGCGGCTATGAGAACGGCACCGTTTTCCTGCACATGCGCGGCGCGTGCTCCGGCTGCCCGTCTTCCACCGCGACGCTCAAGCACGGCATCCAGAACCTGCTGAAGCATTTCGTCCCGGAAGTGCAGCAGGTCGAAGCGATCTGATCGCGCCGATCCTTGAATGAAAAAAGGCCGCTTGTGCGGCCTTTTTCTTGTCAGTTCACCGCCCCCGGGCCGGGTATGGCGCCGGGCGGGCATTTGCCGAGGATGATCATCCCCAGCACCTCGTCCTCATTGACGTCGCCGACCTTGGCGGTGCCGACGACCTGGCCATTCTTCATGACAGCCACCCGATCCGCGAGGTGGAAGACATCGTGGATGTCGTGGCTGATGAGGAAGATGCCGAGCCCCTCGCTCTTCAGCTGCTTGATCAATTCGCCTACCTGCGCCGTCTCCTGCGGCCCGAGGGCGGCCGTCGGCTCATCCATGATCAGGATGCGCGCATTGAACAGGATCGCCCGCGCAATGGCCACCGATTGCCTCTGGCCGCCGGAGAGCGCCTTCACCGGATCCTTGAAACGCTGGAACCGCGGGTTGAGCCGGCCCATCACCTCACGCGCGCTGTGCTCCATGGCGACGTCGTCGAGCGTGCCCCAGGGGGTCATCAGCTCGCGGCCGAGATAGAGATTGGCCGCGGTATCGACATTGTCTGCCAGCGCCAGCGTCTGGTAGATCGTCTCGATGCCATAGGCCTTCGCATCGCGCGGATTGCTGATCGACGCTTCCTCGCCATTGACGCGTATTGTGCCGCTGTCGCGCTTGTATGCACCCGACAATATCTTGATGAGGGTCGATTTTCCCGCGCCGTTATGGCCGAGAAGGGCAACGACCTCGCCGGGATAGAGATCCACCGAAGCGCCGTCCACGGCCCGGATGCCGCCAAACGCGATGGAGATGTTTTCCATCTCGATGAGAGCTGTTTGCGTATCTGCCATGTCTATTTCTCCCTCAAGCCGTGCGGCGCCGATAGATCGTGTCGAGCCAGACGGCGATGACGAGCACCACGCCGACGACAATGTTCTGCAGCGGCGTATCGAGGCCGAGAAGCACCATGCCGGAGCTCAGCGACTGCATGAGCAGCGCACCGATCATGGCCCCGGCGATCGTGCCGACACCACCGGCCAGCGATGTTCCGCCGATGACGGCAGCGGCGATCGTCAGCAACTCGTCGAGTGTTCCCTGCGCATTGGTGGCCGCATTGAGCCGGGCCGTCGAAACGGCGCTGGCGATGGCGCAGAGCACGCCCATGATGATGAATATCTTCATCGTGACCCAGCGGGTATTGATGCCTGCGAGGTCGGCCGCCTCCGGATTGCCGCCCATCGCGAAGACATAGCGGCCGAAGCGTGTGCGGGTCGTGACGAACGTCATCACCAGGCCGGTCGCCACCGCTATCAGGACCGGCACGGCGATACCGTGCGAGATGAAGATTCCCCCTTCGGGGATGGTGATATTGTTGGCCTCCGCATAGCGGCGGACGATGCCGATCGGCCAGTAATAGGCATTGGCGAGCGCCACCGCGCCGAGAACGAGGCCACAGCCGATGGCGGTCATCAGCGTCTCGGCCCAGATGGGGCGGCGCGGGAAGTTGAAGCGCTTGCGCTGGCGGCGGCTGTTGAGGACCATGACGACGATCGCAACGCAGGCGATGACCGCAACCACCCAGCTCCATGTGGACCCGATCGAACCATCCGGCCCGCCGCCCATGAGGCGGAAGGTGGAATCCATCGGCGCGACCGTCCGGCCGGACGTGACCCACCATGCGGCGCCGCGCCAGACAAGGAGGCCGCCGAGCGTCACGATGAAAGCGGGAACGCCGAGAAAGGCAATAACGAAGCCCTGGAACGCGCCGATGAGGCCACCGGCGACGATGCCGACGCCCAGCGCGATGAGCCAGGTGGCAGGATGTTCGAAACCGATGAGCTTCGGCAGGATTTCCACCTGCGCGACACCCATGATCATGCCGACGAAACCGAGGATCGAGCCGACCGACAGATCTATATTGCGGGTGACGATGATGAGCACCATGCCGGTCGCCATGATGGCCACGGAGGAAGTCTGCACCGACAGGTTCCACAGGTTGCGGGGCGTCAGGAACTGCCCGCCCGACAGGAACTGGAAGGCCAGCCAGATGATGACCAGCGCACCGATCATGCCGAGAAGGCGTGTGTCGAGCTCGGTCGCCTTGAAGAAGCGGGCAACAGCGCCGAGTTCGGAAGCGCGCGCACGGTCCACGCCAAGAGACGAATCGGTCATTGGGTTCTCCCCGGGGTCTTGTTCGTTAAACGCCGCTGGCCCAAGGGACCAGCGGCGCATGATGTTCGGCGATCTTGTCTTATTTGCAAGCGGCGACGGTATCCGGCTTCACGCCCTGGCACACCACATCCTTGCCGACCCAGCCGGCATCGATGACGACATTGAGATTGTCCTTGGTGACCGGTACGGGCGTGAGGAATACGGCATTGACCTCGACCTTGTTGGCGCCGCCGGCGAACTTCTGGACGTTCGGAATCTCTTCCATCTTCTTGCCATCGGCAAGGGCGGAAGCGATGCCCGCGGCCTGCGTACCGAGTTCACGCGAGTCCTTCCAGATCGTGACCGTCTGCGTACCGAGCGCAACGCGGTTCAGCGCCGCGAAATCGGCATCCTGTCCGGAAACCGGTACGGAACCGGCCAGGCCCTGGGCCTGCAGCGCGGCGATGGCGCCGCCGGCAGTACCGTCATTGGCCGCAACGACAGCATCGATCTTGTTGTCATTGGCGGTCAGGAACTGCTCCATGTTCTTCTGGGCATTGGCAGGAAGCCAGCCATCCGTATAGGCCTCGCCGGCATTCTTGATCTTGCCGGAGTCGATTGCCTCCTTCAGGACCTCCTGCGCGCCCGAAAACAGGAAATCCGCGTTCGGATCGGCCGAGCTGCCCTTGATGAAGGCATAATTACCCTCGGGCTTCACGGCGAATACGGCGCGGGCCTGCATGCGGCCGACTTCCTTGTTGTCGAAGGTGATGTAGAACGCGTCCTTGTTCTCGATCAGGCGATCATAGCCGACGACCGGAATGCCTTCGGCGACAGCTTTCTCGACTGCCGGCCCGATGGCGCTCGAATCCTGCGCGAGGATGATGAGGGCATTGGCGCCCTGCGAGATCAGGCTTTCCACATCGGTCAATTGCTTGGATGCGGAAGATTGCGCATCAGCGGAGATGTACTTGTCGCCATTGGCCTCGAGCGCCTTCTTGATGGCTGCTTCGTCGGTCTTCCAACGCTCTTCCTGGAAATTCGACCAGGATACGCCGATCACCTTGTCCTTGGCCAACACAGGCGCTGAAAACGAGGCAGCGAGTATCGCCGCTCCCGCCACTGCGGTTGCAAATTTCTTCATGTAACCCTCCCAGGTGCACGTGGCACGTTGACCCTGCGCGGCGCCTTTTGCCTCCGGCTTCCGCATCAAACCTCTTTATTTCGAGGCTCGAAAAAAATAGTGACTTAAAACGAATTCCGTGTCAACTTGCATTTTGGAAACGTAACCTATTGCAATGCAACAATAATTTTTGCGATGCACAAAAAAGATTTCGGGAGGAGGTCGATTTGTTGCTGGAGGAGATCGCACGGCCGGACGATGTAAGGCGCCAGAACAGGCGCCTCGTGCTGAGCTCTTTGCGGCAACATGGTTCGGCATCGCGGACAGACATCGCCGCGCGTACCGGGCTCAGCCCTTCGACGGTTTCGGCCATCACGACGGCGCTGATTTCGGAAGGCATCATCGGGCACAATCCCGATGGCGATCCGGCCGCCAACCGGCGTGGCCGGCCACAGATCGCGCTTTCGTTGAACTCAGGCGCGGCGACCGTGGCGACGATCGAACTCGCGCTCAACCTCGTCCATGTCGTGCTCTTCGACTATCGCGGCGACGTGATCGGCGAGGAGCACCGGCGTACACCGACGCTCGATGCGACGACGCTGGACCTGACGCGCATGATGTGCGCCATGCTGGACCGGCTGCTGGAGGCGAGGCCGGCCGGTGCGGGACCGCTGCTGCACATTTCCATGGGGGTACAGGGCGTCACCGATGCGGGGAGCTCTTCCATGCTGTGGTCGCCGATCACGCCGGACGGCAATATCGGCTTTGGCGACGCGCTCAGCAAACGGTATGGCGTGGCGGTCTCCGTCGCCAATGATTGCAGCATGATCGCCGAGGCGCTGCGCTGGACCGATCCGGGGCATTATACGGAAGATTTCGCCGCGATCCTGCTTTCCCACGGCATCGGCATGGGACTCTATCTCAAGGGCAAGCCGTTTCTCGGCGCCTATTCCTCCGCGGCGGAATTCGGCCACATGCTGCACGCACCGAAAGGTGCCCTGTGCCGTTGTGGCCGGCGTGGCTGCATCGAGGCCTATGCCAGCGACTACGCCATATTGCGGCGCGTTTCGGGGCAAGGCGAAGATGCCCTGCCCGCGCCCGATGTCGAGCCTGCCGCCTTCTACATGGTGGCCGAACGGGCAAGGCTTGCCGAGGGCAGCGAGCGGGAGGCCTTCCGCAAGGCAGGACAGGCCATCGGCTCGGGCCTGCGCAGCCTGTTTTCCCTCATCGATCCAGTGCCCGTCGCCCTCGTCGGTCCGGGCGCGGGCGTCTTCGACCTGATCGAAGAGGAACTTCGTGCGGTCGTTTCCGACACGTCCGGGTGGGGTGCCGGGCACGATCTCACCATCCGCTGCTATCCGGATGAACATCCGCTCATCCTGCAGGGCTGCATGATGACATCCCTGCTACATCTCGATACCCATCATTTCGCGCCGGGAGAAGCGCCCGTCAGGCGGGACATTCCAGCGTAATATCAGGAGGATTTCATGTATCTCGGGCTTGATCTGGGCACGTCGGGCGTCAAGGCGCTGCTCATCGACGCCAACCAGGCAATCATCGGTTCCGGCAATGGCTCGCTGGACGTCTCCCGCCCCCATTCCGGCTGGTCGGAACAGGATCCGGCCGAATGGATCCGGGCTGTCGAGGACGCGCTGGATGCGCTGAAGCGCGACCATCCGCGCGAGCTGGCCGCCGTGAAGGGCATCGGCCTTTCGGGTCAGATGCACGGCGCGACGCTTCTGGACGAGAGCGACAACGTGCTTCGTCCCTGCATGTTGTGGAACGATACGCGCAGCCATGTCGAAGCGGCGGAACTCGACGGCGATCCGCGCTTCCGCGAGCTGACCGGCAACATCGTCTTTCCGGGCTTCACGGCGCCGAAGGTTGCCTGGGTGCGGCGGCACGAGGCGGAGCTGTTCGCCAGGCTGCGTCGCGTGCTCCTGCCGAAAGATTATCTGCGGCTGTGGCTGACCGGGGAATATGCGTCCGACATGTCCGATGCTTCCGGCACCTCATGGCTGAACGTGCGCGAACGGGCATGGTCGGCTGAGCTGCTCGAAGCCACGGAACTCGGACTCGATGCCATGCCATCCCTCGTCGAGGGCACCGAGGTTTCGGGGACGCTCAAGCCAGAACTTGCGGCGCGCTGGGGCATGGGCAGGAATGTCGTGGTTGCCGGCGGCGCCGGCGACAATGCGGCCTCGGCCTGCGGCATGGGTACCGTCGGCGAGGGCCACGCCTTCGTTTCGCTCGGCACGTCCGGCGTCCTCTTTGCGGCCAATCGCGCCTATCTTCCCAATCCCGAAAGTGCCGTCCATGCCTTCTGTCACGCGCTGCCGGCCACATGGCACCAGATGGGCGTCATCCTTTCGGCCACCGATGCCCTCAACTGGTATGCGGGGATCACCTCCTGCAAGCCGGCGGAGCTGACGGAAGAGCTTGGCGCGGCCTTGCGCGAGCCGTCGCGCGTGAGGTTTCTCCCCTATCTCTCCGGCGAGCGCACGCCGCTGAACGATTCCAGCATCAGGGGCTCGTTCCATGGCCTCGAACATGCCAGCGACCGCGCGGCGCTGACCCAGGCGGTGCTCGAAGGCGTCGCCTTCGCCTTCCGCGACTGCCTTCAGGCGCTCGCCGCTGCCGGCACGAAGCTCGATCGCGTCACTGCCGTCGGCGGCGGCTCGCGGTCGCAATACTGGCTCAAGACCATAGCGACGGCCCTCGGCCTGCCGGTCGACGTGCCGGCGGACGGGGATTTCGGCGCAGCCTTCGGCGCAGCCCGCCTCGGCCTGATCGCCGCGGAGAATGCCGAGCCCATGGAAATCTGCAGCGCACCCGCCATCGAAGCGACGATCGAGCCGGATCTTGCACTGAAACCGGCCTTCGATGCCGCCTATCAACATTATCACGCCCTATATCCAGCACTAAAAGGAGTTCAATCATGAGCAGCGGATTTTTCGGTGATGTCACCCCGGTTAAATACGAGGGACCGGACAGCACCAATCCACTAGCCTACCGTTTCTACAATCCGGACGAGATCGTTCTCGGCAAGCGCCTTGAAGACCATCTCCGCTTTGCGGTTGCCTATTGGCATTCCTTCGTCTGGCCGGGCGGCGATCCCTTCGGCGGGCAGACGTTCGAGCGGCCATGGTTCAACGAGACCATGGATGGCGCGAAGCTCAAGGCCGATGTGGCCTTCGAGATGTTCAGCCTTCTCGGCGCGCCCTATTTCTGCTTTCACGATGCCGATGTTCGCCCCGAGGGCGAGACGATTGCCGAAAGCAATAAGCGCCTGCATGAAATCGCCGATTATTTCGCGGCCAAGATGGAAAAGACCGGCACGAAACTGCTCTGGGGAACAGCGAACCTGTTCTCCAACCGGCGCTACATGGCGGGTGCAGCGACGAATCCCGATCCGGATGTCTTCGCCTACTCCGCAGCGACGGTCAAAACCTGCATGGACGTCACGCAGAAGCTGAACGGCGAGAACTATGTGCTGTGGGGCGGGCGCGAGGGCTACGAGACCCTGCTCAACACCGACATGAAGCGCGAGCTCGACCAGATGGGCCGCTTCCTCAGCCTCGTGGTCGATTACAAGCACAAGATCGGTTTCAAGGGCACCATCCTGATCGAGCCGAAGCCGCAGGAGCCGACCAAGCATCAATATGATTATGATGCAGCCACCGTCTACGGCTTCCTCAAGCGGTTCGGCCTCGAAAACGAGGTGAAGCTCAACCTCGAACAGGGCCACGCCATCCTTGCCGGCCACTCCTTCGAGCATGAGCTTGCCACGGCGGCTGCATTGGGCGTCTTCGGTTCGATCGACATGAACCGCAACGACTACCAGTCCGGCTGGGACACGGACCAATTCCCGAACAATGTTCCGGAAGTCGCCCTCGCCTATTACGAGATATTGAAGGCGGGCGGCTTTACCACGGGCGGCACCAATTTCGACTCCAAGCTTCGCCGGCAGTCGCTCGACCCGCAGGACCTGCTGATCGCCCATATTGGCGGCATGGATACTTGCGCGCGCGGCCTGAAGGCAGCGGCGGCGATGTTCGAGGACAAGGTTCTTTCCGGCTTCGTCGAAGACCGCTATGCCGGCTGGTCCAAGCCCGAGGCACAGGCGATGCTTTCCGGCAAATTGTCGCTCGAGGAAATCGCCGCCAAGGTGGAAAGCAGCAATCTCCAGCCGAAGCCAAAATCCGGCCGCCAGGAATATCTGGAGAATATCGCCAACCGCTACGTCTGACGCCGGCGTTCGGATTGACGTGAATCCAAAGCGGGCGGCAAGAAGGGCCGGGACATGTTTCCGGTGCTTCTGTCGCCCGCTTCTTTATCAGGCACGATGTCGCATTTTCCGTGCCAGCGATGCCCGCAGGGCTCAGACGTGCTGGCCGCCATTGATGTGGATTTCGGAGCCCGTGACATAGGACGAGGCTTCGCTGCAGAGGAAATAGATCGTCTCCGCCACTTCCGCCGTCTTGCCTAGGCGGCGCAGCGGCAGATGCTCCACCAGCTTGTCCGTACCCGGCGACAGAATGGCGGTGTCGATCTCGCCCGGTGCAATCGCATTGACGCGAATGCCGTGCGGTCCGAAATCCGATGCCATCTCGCGCGTCAGCGAGGCCAGCGCTGCCTTGGACGTCGCATAGGCCGTACCGGCGAAGGGATGCACCCGGCTGCCGGCGATCGACGTCACGTTCACCACCGATCCCTTGGCTGCTTCGAGCTCCGCGAAAAGCCCGCGAGCCAGCATGATGGGTGCGAAGAAATTGACGCGGAAGACGTCCATCCACGTGTCCATCGGCGTCGCGATCGAATCGAGACGCTCGCCCTTGCCATTCTTCGGGGAGATACCGGCATTGTTGACCAGCGCATTCAGGCGCCCGCCCTCGCTCGCCAGCCGCTGCCTTATCTCCGCCACCGCATGTTCGACATCGACGGGATCGGCAAGATCGACCTTGATGTGATCTTCCGGCCCTGCCGGCCATGGGCAATTATCGGCGAAACCCTGGCGCGAACAGGTAATGACGCGCCATCCGGCCTGGGAAAAACGTTTGACTGTGGCATGGCCGATGCCACGGCTTGCGCCGGTCAGAACGAGGACTTTGCGAGGTTGATCAGCGGTCATGATTTAGGTCTCCGTCCCAGCCATAGACGAAAGCATCGGGAATATCGAGGCATAAGTTTTCGCGCTCATTGATCAAGGAAGGCGAAGGCAATAAGTTGACCGCCGCAGAAGAGGGGGAGCAAGCATGAACGGTTATGTCCTGGCCATCGATCAGGGAACGACTTCGACCCGAGCGATCATTTTCGACAAGAATCGCAAGGTCGTGGGCACGAGCCAGCGCGAGTTCCAGCAGATCTATCCGCAGTCGGGCTGGGTGGAACATGATCCGGAAGAAATCTGGCAATCCGTGGTGGGCACGTGCCAGATCGCCATCGACAACGCCAGGATCGAGGCCGGCGAAGTGGCCGCCATCGGCATCACCAATCAGCGCGAAACCGTCGTCGTCTGGGACAAGGCCACGGGCCGCCCCGTGCACAATGCCATCGTCTGGCAGGATCGGCGCACGGCGGCCACATGCCAGAAACTGAAGAAGCAGGGACTGGAAAAACGCTTTACCCGGAAGACCGGCCTGTTGCTCGACCCGTATTTCTCCGGAACCAAGCTTGCCTGGATCCTCGACAAGGTTCCGGGTGCACGCAAGCGCGCGGCAAATGGCGAACTGCTGTTCGGAACAATCGACAGCTTCCTCATCTGGCGGCTGACCGAGGGAAAGGTGCATGCCACCGACGCCACAAATGCCTCGCGCACGCTGCTGTTCAACATCGCCAGGAACGAGTGGGACGACGAACTCCTGGATATCCTGCGGATACCGCGCGCCATGCTCCCCGAGGTCAAGGATTGCGCCGCCAATTACGGTTCGGCCGCCGCCTCGCTATTCGGCGCCGCCATACCCATTCTCGGCGTCGCCGGCGACCAGCATGCGGCAACCATCGGCCAGGCCTGTTTCGAGCCGGGCATGTTCAAATCCACCTATGGAACCGGCTGCTTCGCCGTCCTGAACACCGGGAGCGACATGGTCCTGTCGAAGAACCGGCTGCTGACGACCATTGCCTACCGCCTGAACGGCAAGACCACCTACGCCCTGGAAGGCTCGATCTTCATCGCCGGCGCTGCCGTGCAATGGCTGCGCGACGGCCTGAAGATCATCGGCTCGGCGCCTGAGACCGGCAAGCTTGCCGACCAGGCCGACCCGAGCCAGGAAGTCTATCTCGTACCCGCCTTCGTCGGCCTCGGAGCGCCCCATTGGGACGCCGAAGCGCGCGGCGCCATCTACGGGCTGACCCGCAATTCCGGTCCGGCGGAATTTGCCCGCGCGGCGCTCGAAGCGGTCTCCTACCAGACCCGCGACCTCCTGGACGCAATGCGCAAGGACTGGAAATCGGCGGATGCCAAGACCGTGCTGCGCGTCGATGGCGGCATGGTGGCATCCGACTGGACCATGCAGCGGCTGGCCGACATACTCGACGCGCCGGTCGATCGCCCCACAATATTGGAGACGACGGCACTCGGCGCGGCCTGGCTGGCCGGATCAAAGGCAGGCATCTGGCCGAATCGGCGGGAATTCGCCAAGACCTGGGAGCGCGACACGCGCTTCACGCCGAAGATGGACGAGAAGACCCGCAAGAGGAAGATCGCCGGCTGGAAGGCAGCCGTTCGCCGCACATTGACGAGTTGAGGCAACGGCAGTTGCCGGGCGGCTTCAATTGCCCATGATCAGGTCGAACAGCGTGGTCTTCCCGCGCTTCTGCCCGGAACCGCCTACGTCGCCAGGCGGCACCGGACGGGTCGACCCCGTCTGGCCGGTGATATCGACCGGCGGCATCGGCGCACCGCCGTCGAGCTGGGCCGAAGGCGCGCCGCCATCCGCGCCGGAGGCCGGCAAGATGTCGTTGCCATCCTCGACCTGCTCGTTGAGCCGATAATTGCCGGGCAATGCGGCAACGGGCACGCCCTTATGGGCCGCGACCATGAAATCCTTCCAGGCGATCGCCGGCAGGGAACCGCCGGTCAGCTTGGTCGGCTTGCCATTGTCATTGCCGAACCAGACGCCGGTCGTCAGGTTCGACGTATAGCCCACGAACCAGGCGTCGCGGAAATTCTGGCTGGTGCCGGTCTTGCCGGCCGCCGGCCAGCCGAACCTGGCCCTGGTCGCCGTGCCGCGCTCGATCGTCTGGCTGAGCATCGCATTCATCATGCCGACATTGCGCGCCTCGATGACGCGGCTCGGCGCTGGCGCCTTGTACTCATAGAGCAGCTTGCCGCCCGTCGTCCTGACCCGCCGGATGATATGGATCGGCGCCTTGTAGCCGCCATTGGCGAAGGGAACGAAGGAATCCGTCAGTTCCAGCAAGGTCACCTCCGAAGTGCCGAGGGCGAGCGAGGCGTTGGAGGTGAGGTCCGATTCGATGCCCAGCCGGTGGGCGGTGGAAACTACCGTTGCCGGGCCGACCTCCATCACCAGCTGCGCCGAGACCGAGTTGAGCGACCGCGCCAGCGCCTCGGCAAGCGTGACCTTGCCGTAATATTTGCCGTTATAGTTTCCCGGCGTCCACTTGCCGATGCGGATCGGAGCGTCATTGCGCACGGAATCCGGTGTGAAGCCCGCTTCGAGCGCCGAGAGATAGACGAAGGGCTTGAAGGTCGAGCCTGGTTGGCGGCGCGCCTCGCTGGCACGGTCGAACTGGCTGTTGGCATAATCATAGCCGCCGACGAGCGCGCGGACGGCGCCGGTGCCGTCGATGGAGACCAGCGCGCCCTGCGACACCTTCAGCTTGTCGCCATTCTCGCTGATCAGATCGCGGATCGAGGCTTCGCCGAGCTTCTGCAGCCCGAGATCGACCGTCGTATCCACCACGACGTCGGACCGAACCTCGCCGATGAGCTCGGGCAATTCCTCCATGACGCGATCCGCCACATATTGCTCCGATCCGGTCCAGTAGGACGAGACGCGCGAGGCGGGCTGCTTCATCGCGAAGGTCAGCTCCTTGTCGCCGATCACGCCCTGCTCGCGCATGGCGGCAAGCACAAGCTGCGACCGCTCGCGGGCCGCCTTCGGATCGCGTGCCGGAGAGAGACGCGACGGCGCCTTGAGAAGTCCGGCAAGCAGCGCTGCCTCGGGCAGGGTGACTTCCTTGGCCGACTTGTTGAAATAACGCCGCGAGGCTGCGGCGACACCGTATGATCCGGAACCGAGATAGACCCGGTTCAGATACATTTCGAGTATCTGCTTCTTCGTATATTTCTGCTCAAGCCAGAGCGCGAGGAGCACTTCCTGCACCTTGCGCTCGATGGTGCGGTCCGGCGTCAGGAACAGGTTCTTGGCGAGCTGCTGCGTGATGGTGGAGCCGCCCTGGACGAGACGCCCGGACATGACATTTGTCACCATGGCGCGGGCAAAGCCGATGGGATCGACGCCGAAATGCGAGAAGAACCGGCGGTCCTCGATGGCCACCACGGCTTCAGGAATGTAGGGCGACATTTCGGTCAAATCGATCGCCTCGCCGCCGGAAGCCCCCCGATTCGCGATGAGATCGCCCTCCACCGATACGATCTTCACATTGGGCGGGCGGTCGGGAATGCTCCAGCTCGTCGTTTGCGGCATCTTGGCGGCGAAGTAGATGACGGTCCCCGCCATCGCGATGCCGCCCCAGAGGCAGAGAACCAGCGACCAGTATACCGCACGGCGCAGCGCCGAGACGAGCCCGCCGCCGCTCTTGCGGCGCGTTGCGCGGCTCCGCCTGGTCTTGGGCGATTTGCGTGCTGCCGTCTTGCGTTTTGCCAGCGGTCTGTCCTCCGGATCGGCACGCAGATCATCGCCGGACCGACGCCCGGAGCCGAAGGACGGTTCGATGCGCTGCCTGCCTCTGTCGCGTGGTGCCATTAGGGCCGTAACCTCAATCAATCAAAGGGCGTGATGAGACACTGCCCACGCGTTGCAGAGTAATTGCGGCAATTTAAGGGGCCGTTAAATTTCGCGCAGGTCTTCATCATCAACGCGCCAGCGTGCCTGCCGGCGGCGCCCGCATCTGCCATGGGCCCTTCAAACCGGGGGCGAAAGGCTCTACGATAGGGGCTTCTCGTCAAGCTGAACCCGTGGAGCGGCATATGCGACTCATCGTTCTTGCATCCCTGGCCTTGCTGGTGACCGGCTGCGGCGGCGGCGCCTTCCAGCGACTCAATCCGAACCATCCGAACGAGGCGCAATACCGCCTTGGCGGCTGTCAGCTGCGGGGGCACGGCGTGTGCAAGGACATGCAGGAATTCGAGGGTCCGGCCACGCCTGCGCAATAGCAAAAGAATATTCTTGGCAAGCCCTTGATAATTGGTCCTCCGAGGTCTACTTTTACTCTTGCGTAACGAACGGTTCTCCTCCCATTTTTCGTTCGTTGCGTGTTCCCCTCTGGACGCTATTGCGTTCACAATTCGCCGGGCATATTGCCCGGCTTTTTTGTGGCCAGCACCAAGCCGCGATGTTCCCTGTCAGCCGGGGAGCCATCCCGCGGACCATCACCCGTTTTTTACTTTCCAGGAATAGAATTGCATGGGATGAGGGCAATGGGGTCGGGGGAAGTCATGAGCAGCGTGGAAAAGTCCAGGGTCGGCTGGGTGGATATCGCCAAGGGGCTGTGCATCATCTTCGTGGTGATGATGCATTCCGTACTCGGTGTCGAGGCGGAAGCGGGCGCGACCGGATGGATGCACGCGGTCGTCGCATTCGCCCAACCCTTCCGCATGCCGGACTTTTTCCTGATCTCGGGACTCTTCCTCGGCATTGTCATCGACCGGCCGTGGATCCGCTATATTGATCGCAAGGTCGTGCATTTCGCCTATTTCTACGTGCTGTGGCTCACCATCCAGTTCGTGTTCAAGGCGCCCGCCATTGCCGCCGAAACCGGCATTGCGGGCGTGATCGGCGCCTATGCCTTGGCCTTCATCCAGCCATTCGGCACATTATGGTTCATCTATCTGCTGCCGGTGTTCTTCCTCGTCACCCGCATGCTGAAGAATATGAACCCCTGGCTCGTGCTCGTCGCAGCCGCCATTCTCGAAACGCTGCCGGTTCATACCGGCTGGCTCGTCATCGATGAGTTCTGCAGCCGCTTCGTCTATTTCTATGCGGGCTATGCCCTTGCCCCCCTCATCTTCCGGCTGGCGGAACGGTTGAGCGCACATCGTCTCGTTGCGCTCGCCATTCTGCTTGCATGGGCCCTGATCAATGCCTGGCTGGTCTTCACCCACGCGCCGCCATCCCTGGCCGCTTTCATCCCGCCGGAAAGTTATGTTTCAGGCGGGCTCGGCGGCTGGGCGACCGTTCCGGTGATCTCGCTCGCCGCCGGAGGCGCCGGTGCGCTCGCGATCGTCTCGATATCCTCGCTGCTGGCCTCGGCCAGGCGCAGCGGCATCGTCCGGGCGCTGGAATGGCTCGGGGCGCATTCGATCGTGATCTACCTTGCCTTCTTCCTGCCGATGGCTGTGGCGCGCACCATCCTGCTCAAGACCGGCATCATCGCCGATATCGGCACGATCTCGCTGCTGACGCTCATCTGCGGCGTGCTCGGCCCGGTCGTGCTGTTCGGGCTGATCCAGCTCACAGGCTACGGGCAGTTTCTTTTCAGCCGGCCGGAATGGGCGAAGATCGAGCGTCCGCGCGGCAGTGGAGAGCTTTCCGCCACCGCGCCTTAGGCACCACCGCGCCCTAGATCAGCTATGGGCGAATATATCCTGTTCGTCCCAGCCCATGAGGTCGAGCCGCGAGCGCGTCGGGAGAAATTCGAAACAGGCGGCAGCTTCCTGCGCCCGCCCGTCGCGTTCCAGCCGCTCCTGCAGGATCGTGCGCAGCCGGTGGAGATAGAGCACGTCCGAAGCGGCATATTCGAGCTGAGCCTGCGACAGATGCGGCGCCGCCCAGTCCGAGGATTGCTGCTGCTTGGACAGGTTGATCTCGAGCAGTTCGCTGCACAATTCCTTCAGGCCATGCCGGTCCGTATAGGTTCTGACCAGCCGCGACGCGATCTTGGTGCAGAACACCGGCCGCGGCATCACGCCGAACGTGTGGAACAGCACCGCAAGATCGAACCTGCCGAAGTGGAAAATCTTGGTGATGCCGTCATTGCCGAGCAGCCTGACGAGGTTCGGCGCGGCGATCTGGCCCTTGTCGATCTGGATGACATCGGCCGTCCCATCGCCGGGCGAAATCTGCACCACGCAGAGCCGGTCGCGATGCGGATTGAGCCCCAGCGTCTCCGTGTCGATGGCGACGGCATCGACCTGGTAATTGTCGAGATTGGGCAGATCATTGCGGTGAAAGCGAATTGTCATGGTCGGTTCCGATTATTTGGCGAGCGCATCGAGGATGCGTGCCCAGGAGCGTTGCCCCTTGTGGAAGGAGTTCAGCTCATATTTCTCGTTGGGCGAATGAATGCGATCGTCCTCCAGGCCGAAGCCGACCAGCAGGGATTCCATGCCGAGCATGTTCTGGAAATCGCCGACGATCGGGATCGACCCGCCCATGGCGATCAGGACAGCGGGCTTCGGCCATTCGTCGCTGAGGGCATCCTTGGCCTTGGCGAGTAGCGGCGAGTCATAGGAGAGCTGGATCGCTGGCGAACCGCCATGTTCGTGGAATTCCACCGAGCAATCGGCAGGGATGCGCTCACGCACGAAGGCGCGGAACGCTTCGCGGATCTTTGCCGGGTCCTGTTTGTGGACGAGGCGGAACGAGACCTTGGCCGAGGCTTGCGCGGCGATCACCGTCTTGAAGCCCTCGCCCGTATAGCCGCCGGTGATGCCGTTGAACTCGGCCGTCGGCCTTGCCCATGTCAGTTCGAGGACGGAGCGGCCCTTCTCGCCCGAAGGTTCCGACAGGCCGATGGGGCCGAGGAAGCTCTCGGCGGTCCTGCCAAGCCCTTCCCACATCTGCAGGATCTGCGTCGGCGTTTCCTCCACGCCCTCATAGAAGCCCGGAATGGTGACGCGGCCGTTCTCGTCATGGATGTCGGCGAGCACCCTGGCCAGGATACGGATCGGATTGGCGGCTGCGCCGCCGAAGAAGCCGGAATGCAGGTCGCGATCGGCGGCCTTGACGACGATCTCCTCGCCGACCAGCCCGCGCAGGCCGACCGAGATCGCCGGCGTCTGCGGGTCCCACATGCCGGTATCGCAAACGAGGGCGAAATCCGCCTTCAATTCATCCTTGTGTGCTTCGAGAAAGGGCTTCAGCGATGGTGAGCCGGATTCTTCCTCGCCCTCGAAAAGCAGCGTCACCCGCACCGGCAGCTTGCCATGCACCGCCTTGTAGGCGCGGCAGGCTTCGACGAAAGTCATCAACTGTCCCTTGTCGTCGGAGGTGCCGCGGCCGGTCAGAACCTTGCGGCCATTGCCGAGGTCCTTGACGGCGGGCGCGAACGGATCGTTCTCCCAGAGTTCGAGCGGATCGACCGGCTGGACGTCATAATGACCGTAGAACAGCACATGCGGCGCGGAAGCATCCGGACCGTCATGATGCGCGACGACCATGGGATGGCCCGGCGTGTCGCGCAGGCTCGCATCGAAACCGATGGTCTTGAGGTCTGCCACCAGCCATTCGGCTGCCTTCCGGCAATCCGGCTTGAAGGCGGGATCGGTAGAAATCGACTTGATCCTCAGGAGATCGAATAGCCGCTCAAGGCTCTTGTCGAGATTGGAGTCGAGCGCATCGAGGACGGGGGCGAGTTCAGACATGGGATTTCCTGAATGTTGGGCGAGACTATGAGGGAGCTCTTCTTAGCCCATTTTGCCGGCAGTGGCACAAAAAAATGGGACGACCCGTCGCCACAAAAGAAATGGCCGCCGTGGCGGGGGGACCACAGGCGACCAGATCACTACACTCATTACAACCAGCCCTGGAGAGGGGGGATGGGGGTGGTTGCAGACCGGAAACAAGGCGGGGGACGAGCCTTGCAGACCGGACATCGATCTAACGTCGACAGCCTGGATTTGGGGGAGCAACCGTGGCAATTCAAGGGCGAAAAAGATTACATCTTTGTAACAAAGCCGTGACCATATGGCGCCGCACCGATGCGCTGGCCAATGGCCTGGCGCGAATGTCAGCAGCCTGTGAAACAACGCGGCATGGCATTTCCTTTTTGCAGGTCATCCTTTAATCCTATCGCTCATGAACAAAGGCGATCATCTGTTTCTAGTCGATGGCTCCGGATATATTTTCCGGGCCTATCACGCACTCCCCCCGCTCACCCGTAAATCCGATGGCCTGCCGGTCGGCGCCGTCTCGGGTTTCTGCAACATGTTGTGGAAGCTGCTGCGTGAGGCGCGCGATACCTCCGTGCGTGATACGCCGACGCATTTCGCCGTCATCTTCGACTATTCCTCCACCACATTCCGCAAGGAGATCTATGCGGATTACAAGGCGAACCGTTCTGCCCCGCCGGAAGATCTCGTTCCGCAATTCGGTCTGATCCGGCAGGCGACGAAGGCCTTCAACCTCCCCTGCATCGAGAAGGAAGGCTATGAGGCGGACGATCTCATCGCCACCTATGCCCGCATGGCCGAGCAAGCCGGGGCGGAAGTGACCATCATTTCCTCCGACAAGGACCTCATGCAGCTCGTGACGCCGCTGGTGTCGATGTATGACAGCATGAAGGACAAGCAGATCGGTATTCCGGACGTCGTCGAAAAATGGGGCGTGCCGCCGGAAAAGATGATCGACCTGCAGGCATTGACCGGCGATTCCACCGACAATGTGCCCGGCATTCCCGGCATCGGGCCGAAGACCGCGGCGCAATTGCTGGAGGAATTCGGCGATCTCGACACATTGCTGGCGCGCGCATCCGAGATCAAGCAGCAGAAGCGGCGCGAAAACATAATTCAATATGCCGAACAGGCGCGGATATCGCGCCAGCTCGTGACCTTGAAGACGGATACGCCCATCGATGTCGGGCTCGATGAGTTTCGGCTCGAGCCGCAGAACGGCCCCAAGCTGATCGCCTTCCTGAAAGCGATGGAATTCAATTCGCTGACCCGGCGGGCAGCAGAAGCCACGGGCGTCGATGCCGGCGCCGTCGATCCGGCCGACGTCAAGGTCGTCGCCGTTGCCGAAGCACGCGGGCCGGACCTCGATGCGATCGAGGCAGCCGAGAGCACCGGCGCCGAAGAGGCGGCGAAGCCGTCCAACCTCAACGCGGTCTTTACTCCGGCCGAACTCGTCAAGGCGCGCACGGACGAGTCGCTAGGCGCGCGGATCGACCGCAGCACCTATACGACCATCCGCGATGTCGCGAGCCTTGAAATCTGGATCGACGAGGCGATGGCTTCCGGGCTGCTGGCCTTCGACACCGAAACGAGTTCCTCGGACCCCATGCAGGCGGATGTCGTCGGCATATCGCTGGCAACGCGGCCGGGACGCGCCGCCTATATCCCCATCGGGCACAAGAGCCGCGACGGCGATCTCCTCGGCGGCGGCCTGCTCGAGCACCAGATACCGGAGAAGGACGTCTTCAGCCGGTTGAAGCCGCTGCTGGAAGACCCGTCGGTGCTCAAGGTCGCCCATGGCATGAAATTCGAATGGCTGATCATGCATCGCCACGGCATCGATCTTCATCCGGTCGACGACACGATGCTGATTTCCTATGTGCTCGATGCGGGCGAAGGCAGTCACAGCATGGACAGCCTGTGCGATCGCTGGCTTGGCCACAAGCCGCTATCCTTCAAGGAGATCGTCGGTTCCGGCAAGTCGACGCTCACCTTCGACAAGGTCGAGATCGAGCGTGCTGCCGAATATGCGGCGGAAGATGCCGACGTCACGCTGCGGCTGTGGCGCCTACTGAAGCCGCGACTCGTCGCCGATGGGCTCGTCTCTGTCTATGAGAGGCTGGAGCGGCCGCTCATTCCCGTTCTGGCGCGTATGGAAGAGCGGGGAATTTCGGTCGATCGGCAGATTCTGTCGCGGCTTTCGGGCGATCTCGCCCAATCGGCCGCCGCCATCGAAGAGGATATCTACAAGCTGGCCGGCGAGCGGATCAATATCGGCTCGCCGAAGCAGATGGGCGACATACTCTTCGGTAAGATGGGATTGCCGGGCGGCAGCAAGACCAAGACCGGCCAGTGGTCGACTTCGGCGCAACTGCTCGAGGATCTCGCCGCAGAGGGGCATGAACTGCCGCGCAAGATCGTCGACTGGCGCCAGCTGACCAAGCTCAAATCAACCTATACGGATGCCCTGCCCGGCTATATCAACCCACGCACGCAGCGCGTCCACACTTCCTATGCCATGGCCGCCACTTCGACCGGGCGGCTCTCCTCCTCGGAACCGAACTTGCAGAATATTCCCATCCGCACCAGCGAGGGTCGCAAGATCCGGACTGCGTTCATCGCCAGTCCCGGCAACAAGCTGATTTCGGCCGATTACAGCCAGATCGAGCTTCGCGTGCTGGCGCATGTGGCGGAAATCCCGCAGCTGACGCAGGCCTTTGCCGATGGCATCGACATTCACGCCATGACCGCCTCGGAAATGTTCGGAGTGCCGGTGGAAGGCATGCCGTCGGAAGTGCGGCGGCGGGCCAAGGCGATCAATTTCGGCATCATCTACGGCATTTCGGCTTTCGGCCTCGCCAATCAGCTGTCGATCGGGCGCGAAGAGGCCAGCCTCTATATCCGCACCTATTTCGAGCGCTTCCCCGGCATCCGCGACTACATGGAGGCGACGAAGGCTTTCGCCCGCCAGCACGACTATGTGGAAACCATCTTCGGTCGGCGGGCGCATTATCCGGAGATCCGCTCCTCGAACCCGCAATTGCGCGCTTTCAACGAGCGAGCTGCCATCAATGCGCCGATACAGGGGTCGGCCGCCGATATCATCCGCCGCGCCATGGTGCGGATGGATGCGGCACTGGCGGATGCGCGGCTTTCAGCCCGCATGCTGCTGCAGGTCCATGACGAACTGGTGTTCGAGACGGCGGAAGACGAGGTCGAGGCGACGCTGCCGATCATCCGGCAGGTGATGGAGAATGCCGCGATGCCGGCCGTCTCCCTGTCGGTGCCGTTGCAAGTCGATGCCCGCGCCGCCCATAATTGGGACGAGGCGCACTGACGGCAGCGGTCTTCAGGGCCATTGGCCAAAGGGCATTTGGCCCGGTCTATTGGATCGCGTCGAGCCGCCGCCGCTGGGCGTGCATCTCAAGGAAAATGCGATAATCCCGGTCGAGCCGCTTGCGGGCGTCGGGATTGGGCAGCCTTTCGCGCCCGCCCTGCTTCATCGCAACGCAGGCCGATGGCAGATCGGGATAGAAGCCCGCCGCCGTCGCCGCAACCATGGCCGTTCCGAGGAGGACCGCATCCTCGGCGGCGGAGGTGATGACGGTGCAGCCGGTGGCATCGGCATAGAGCTCCATCAGCAATGGGCTCTTGGTATGGCCGCCGGTCACATGCATCGTGTCGATCGCATAGCCCTTCTCATTGAAGGCATCGAGAACGTGACGCACGCCGAGCGCAATGGCCACTGAAGTGCGCCAGTAGAGGCGGCACAGGCTGTCGAAGGACGCATCGAGATTGAGCCCGCTTATGACACCGACGGCGTGGGGATCGGCCAACGGCGAACGGTTGCCGTGGAAGTCGGGCAGGACATGCAGCCGGTTGGCAAGATCGGGCTCCTGGCTGCGCAATTCATTGATGCGCTGGGCGATCTTGCCATGCAACTCGCCATCCGGCTCGCCGACCGAACCATGCAGGCGGATGATATGATCGAGAAGCGCGCCCGTCACCGACTGACCGCCTTCGCTGAGCCAGATATCCGGCAGGGCCACGCCGTAATAGGGCCCCCAGCCGCCACTGATAAGAATGGGATCGGGCGAAAGCGCCATCAGGCAGCTCGACGTGCCGGCGATCAGCGCCAGGTGCCGGTCGATCTGCGAGAGGTCGCAGGCAAACCCGCCGAGGACGCCGAGCGCTCCCGCATAGGCATCGATCAGGCCGGCGCCGACATGGCAATCGGTGGTGAGGCCGAGCGCGGCAGCCGCGTCGGGAGTGAGCCGTCCGACATCGGTACCGACGGGGCTCGCCTTTTCCGGCAGATTGCCCTTTGCCACCATGTCGTCGAGCCCGATTTCCTGCAGATAATCCGGCTGCCAGCCACGTTCCTCATGGGCGAGATAAGTCCATTTGCACGTCAGCGTGCATTGCGAGCGCTCAAGCGAGCCGGATGCACGCCAGCTGAGATAATCCGCCAGATCGAAGAAATAGCCAGCCTTGTCCCACGTCTCGGGCAGATGCCGCTTCAGCCACATAAGCTTCGGTGTCTGCATCTCGGGCGACATGGCGCCGCCGAGATATTCAAGCACCTTGTGCCCCGTGGCCGAACATTCATCAGCCTCCTCGAGCGCGCGATGATCGAGCCAGACGACCGTGTCCCAGCGATTGTCGCCCGTGGTTGAGACCGTGAGAGGATCACCCTGCCGATCCCTGACGACCAGCGAACAGGTGGCATCGAAGCTGATGCCGGCCACTTCCGAGGCGGCGATGCCGGCGGCCTTGAGCGCGCCACGGACCGCGATGCACACGGCTTTCCATATGTCTTCGGAGTCCTGCTCGGCGTGATCGGTGGCAGGCTTGTTCATCACGATCGGATGTTCGACCCTGCCGGCCAGCCTGCCGCTCTTATGAACTATGCCCGCGCGGGCGCTTCCTGTACCGACATCGACGGCGCAGACATATTCAGGCATCAAGGAACTTTCAGCTTGGCCTTCTGCTGCGTGAGCAAATCAGGCAATTCCAACATGTCGGCGAATATACAGTCTGGTCCGAGAGACGCAAGCGTCTCCTCCAGCCGTCCGCCACGGGAATGGGTGCCTCCGGTGAATGCGAATACCCGCATTCCGGCGCTCTTGGCGGCAGCGATTCCTGCCGGGCTATCCTCGATGACGACGCATTCGCGCGGATCGACATTCATCGTCTTGGCCGCGAAAAGGAAGAGGTCCGGCGCGGGCTTGCCGTTCTTGACCATCGTGGCGCTGAAGATATGCGGATCGAGCAGATCGATGAGGCCGGTCAAGGTGAGCGACAGCCTGATGCGCTCGGGCTGGCTCGACGACGCCACGCAGCGCGGCACATCGATGCGGCGCAGCGCGTCGGCAATGCCGGGGATAGGCTTCAGGTCCAGCTCGAACCGGCCATAGAGGTTCTTGCGCATTTCCTCGAGGTCCGCCTCGCTGGCGGCAAAGCCGTAATCCTCGTGCAGAACCTTGCTGATCGTGGCCATGCTGCGCCCAAGGAAGCGGTCATAGGCCTCGTCCTCGGTCATGCTGACACCGCTCTTGCCGATCATTTCGAGCAGGACGGCGATGGAGATCGGCTCGCTGTCGACGAGCACACCGTCACAATCGAAGATGACCAGGGAGGGTATTGTCATTTTTGCACTGTCCGAATTGCCGTTCATTGTCCTGCAACGCCCCCTGACCTGCCGGTCAGAGCCTATCGTCCAGATAGAGCTTCAGCGTTTCCCGCGCGCCTTCCTGCCACAGCGTGCGGAGTATGCGCGAGAACGATTCGACAAAAACCGGCGTCGTTCCTACTTCGCCGAAAATATCGGTCATGGCAAGGAATGCCTTGGGGTCGTCCTTGGCCTTGAGTGCTTCCACCTTGAGGCGCTCGGCGCTGGCGTCAAGATAATTCGTGGGCTGGCCGCTATCGGTCGTGCCGGCGCAGAAGCGGCACCACAGGGCCGAAACCAGCGACAGGCCGGTTATGCTGCTTCCGGCCTTCAGCCGATCCGCCGTCGTCGGCAATATGAACTTCGGTTGACGGTTCGATCCGTCCTGGCACAGTCTCTGGATCGTGTCGCCGATCTTGGGGTTGGAGAATCGACGCACTATGAGATCGAAATATTCGTCGAAAGGCATATCCGGCACGGGCGGCAGGACCGGGATGATCTCTTCGGTCTCGAGCTTGGTGAGGAAATCGCGGATCAGTGGCTCTTCCATCGCCTCATGCACGAAATGGATGTCCATCAGCGCCGCCGGATAGGCGATCGCCGCATGGCCGCCATTGAGAATGCGGATCTTCATCAGTTCGTACGGAGCGACATCCTTGACGAAGGTCACGCCCACCCGGTCGAGCGAGGGGCGCCCGATGGGGAAATGATCCTCCAGCACCCATTGCTTGAAGGGTTCGCAGAATACCGGCCAATTATCCTCGATGCCGAATTCGCTCTGCAGCAACTGGCGCTCGCGGTCGGAGGTCGCAGGCGTGATGCGATCGACCATGCTGTTCGGGAAAGCGACATGTTCCCGAACCCATTCCGCCAGATTGCCGTCGATGAGCTCGGCGAGCCCGCTGACCGCGTCGCAGGTCACATGGCCATTGCCGGGGATATTGTCGCAGGACATCACCGTGAAAGGCGGCGTGTTGTCGTTGCGCCGGCGGATGAGGCCGGCGAGGATCAGGCCGAACACTGTCTTCGGGCGGTCGATCGCCTGCGCATCAGCCACGATGGCCGGGTGCTGCGGATTGAAGTGGCCGGATGCCGGATCGATGAAGTAGCCGCCTTCGGTAATCGTCATCGACACGATGCGGATGGCGGGATCGGCGAGGCGGGCAATGGTGTTCTCTTCATTGCCGGGTTCGAGATAGTCGATCATCGCGCCCGTGACATGCGCCACCCTGTGCCCGCTATCCTGCTCCACCACCGTGGTCAGCCAGTCCTGTTCCTTGAGCTTCTGGCGCATGGTCTCGTCGGAGGGCAGGACGCCGGCCCCGATGATCCCCCAGTCGCGGTCGACGCCCGCATTGAACAGGGCGTCGAGATAGACCGCCTGGTGGGCCCGGTGGAAATTGCCGATGCCGAAATGGACGATGCCGGCGGAAAGGTCGGACCTGCCATAGGCGGGAACGCCGACATTTGCCGGGAGCCGGTCCAGCCCAGCCTGGGAAAGTTTGACAGTCATCGGATTCGACCTCTCATGCTTCATACCGCTTATCCGTCCGCCTTTCGGGCGGGCGGTCAGCTCATCCAGTTGCCGCCGTCGACATTGTATGTCTGCGCCACGACGTAATCGCTCTCGCTGCTGGCGAGAAAGACCGCCGATCCGGTGATGAGGGCCGTCTTTCCTGCCAGTCTGTCCATATTGCCTTACGTCCTCTGGATGGCCTGGCCATCGGCGCCGAACCTGTGCATGCGCGGGGCGTCGGGCGTCAGATAGACCGGCTGCCCGTGTTCGGCGGTGAAGTCGCCATCGGTCCGCACGGTGATCTTGCCGGCGCTTTCCGTCTGGACGTGGATGAACGTATCGGAGCCGAGATGCTCGCTGACGCCGACGGTGCCTTTCCACGCCCCTTCGGTGGTGGATATCTTCACATGCTCCGGCCGCACGCCGAGCGTCGCCGCGTCGTGGCGGGCGGCTTCCGGCCCCTCGATCAGGTTCATGCGCGGGGAGCCGATGAAACCGGCGACGAAGACATTGCGCGGGCTGCGATAGAGATCGAGCGGCGAGCCCACCTGCTCTATCCTTCCGGCATTGAGCACGACGATCTTGTCGGCCATCGTCATGGCCTCGACCTGATCGTGGGTGACGTAGATCATGGTGGTTTGCAGTTGATGGTGCAGGTCGCTGATTTCCAGCCGCATATTGCCGCGCAGGGCCGCATCGAGGTTCGACAGCGGCTCGTCGAAGAGGAAGGCCTTCGGCTGGCGGACGATCGCGCGACCGATGGCAACGCGCTGGCGCTGGCCGCCGGAGAGCTGGCCGGGGCGGCGGTCGAGATAATTTGCAAGATTGAGGATATTCGCGGCGTCCCGCACCTTCTTGTCGATGGTGGCCTTGTCCTGGCCGTCCATTTTCAGCGGAAAGGCGATATTCTGGTAGACGCTCATATGCGGATAGAGCGCATAGGACTGGAATACCATGGAAAGGCCGCGATGCGCCGGCGCTTCGTTCGACATATCCTTGCCGTCGATGACGATGCGCCCCGCCGACAGGTCTTCGAGGCCGGCGATCATGCGCAGGAGCGTCGATTTTCCGCAGCCGGAAGGCCCGACGAAGACGACGAACTCGCCATTGTCGATCTCGAGGTCGATTTCGGGAATGACCGTCGTCGTACCGAACGACTTGGACACTTTTTCTAGCGTTATGCTACCCATGATACGTTTCCCATCTTCATTGGCCGCGCCACGGGGCCTGTTTATTTGACGGCGCCGAAGGTCAGGCCGCGGACAAGCTGCTTTTGCGAAAACCAGCCCATGACCAGGATCGGCGCGATCGCCATCGTCGATGCGGCCGAAAGCTTGGCCCAGAACAGGCCCTCGGGGCTCGAATAGGAGGCGATGAAGGCAGTCAGCGGCGCCGCATTGGCAGCCGTCAGATTGAGCGTCCAGAAGGCTTCGTTCCAGGCCAGGATGATGTTGAGCAACATGGTGGAGGCTATTCCCGGCACGGCCATCGGCGTCAGCACATAGACGATCTCCTTGGCAAGCGATGCGCCATCCATGCGGGCCGCCTCAAGGATCTCGCCGGGTATCTCCTTGAAATATGTGTAGAGCATCCAGACGATGATCGGCAGGTTGATCATGGTCAGCACGGCGACGAGGCCGATACGGGTGTCGAGCAGGCCCCAGTCGCGGAAGATCAGGTAGAGCGGCACGAGAACGCCGACGGCGGGCATCATCTTCGTCGACAGCATCCACATCAATATGTCCTTGGTGCGTTTCGTCGGCGAAAAGGCCATGGCCCAGGCAGCAGGGATGGCCAGCAGCAGACCGAGCAACGTGGAGCCGACTGAAATGACGATGGAGTTCATCACATGCTTGCCATAGTCGGACCGGCTCTGCACCTCGTGATAATTTTCGAGCGTCCAGTCGAAGAAGAGGAATTGCGGCGGCGTCGCTATCGCCGTGCCCTCGCTCTTGAAGCTGGTCAGGAAGGTCCAGAGGATCGGAAAGAAGATCAGGAAGCCGATCGTCCAGCCGATGATGGTGAAGGTGAGTTTCGTACGCGTCTTGACTGCCCGGGCCATATCAGCGCTCCAGGTTCTTGCCGATGAGGCGGATGAGGAAAAAGGCGACGATATTGGCAAGGACGACCGCGACGATACCGCCGGCCGAGGCGCCGCCGACGTCGAATTGCAGCAATGCCTGCATGTAGATGAGGTAGGTGATGTTGGTCGTCTGGATGCCCGGACCACCATTGGTCGTCACCAGTATTTCGGCGAAGACGCTGAGCAGGAAGATCGTCTGGATCAGGATCACCACGGTGATGGCGCGGGAAAGATGCGGCAGAACCAGGTAATAGAAGCGCGAAAACACCCCGGCGCCGTCCATTTCGGCTGCCTCGATCTGCTCGCCGTCAAGCGACTGCAATGCGGTGAGCAGGATGAGCGTGGCGAAGGGCAGCCACTGCCAGGCGACGATGAGAATGATGGAAAACAGCGGCAATTGCGCGAACCAGTCGATCGGCTGGAAGCCGAACGTCCGCGCGATCCAGGCGAATAGCCCGTTCACCGGATGCATCAGCATGTTCTTCCACACCAGCGCCGAAACGGTCGGCATGACGAAGAATGGGGCGATGACCAGCAGTCGCACGATGCCCTGGCCGAAGAACGGCTGGTCGAGCACCAGCGCCAGCAATATGCCACCGATGACGGTGATCAGCAATGTGCCGCCGACCAGCATCAGCGTGTTGCCCAAGGCGGTGAAGAAGGCGGGATCGGTGAGAAAATACTGGTAGTTGACGACGCCGATATATTCTTCCGTCCCCGGCATCAGCAGATTGTAGCGCAGGAACGAGAAATACAGCGTCATGGCGAGCGGCACGATCATCCACAGGAACAGCAGGATGACGGCTGGCGACATCATGAGCCGGGCGGTTGCGCGTGTCTGAAGCGTTGCCATGGTCGGGTTTCCGAAGTTGCGATCGTTTGAAGCCGGGTGTCACCTCGGGGAGGACCGGGCGGCGCCGACATTCGCGTCGGAGCACCGCCCGGGCCAGGAGGATCTCACTTGATGTAGCCGCCCTTGGTCATTTCGCGGGTGGTCAGCTGCTGCGCGCTTTGCAGGGCCTGATCCACCTTGATCGACCCGGCCAGTGCCGCCGAGAACTGCTGGCCGACCGCGGTGCCGATGCCCTGGAACTCCGGCACGGCGACGAACTGGCCGCCCGTATAGGGGACCGGCTTGACCGTCGGCTTGCTGGTGTCGGCCGCATTCATCGCCTGGAGCGTGATCTTGGCGAAAGGCGCGGCCTTCTCATATTCCGGATTGGCGTAGAGCGACTTGCGCGTTCCGGGCGGGACATTCGCCCAGCCTTCCTTGCTGGCGACAAGTTCCGTATAGGCCTTGTCGGTTGCCCAGGACACGAATTTCTGCGCTGCCTCAGCCTTTTGCGTGCCGGCCGGGATGCCGAGGTTCCACGCCCAGAGCCAGTTGCCATGGTTCTCGACGCCGCCCGTCGGGAACAGCGCAAAGCCTACCTGGTCGGCGACCTTCGATTCCTTCGGGTTGGTCACGAAGGATGCGGCCACCGTGGCATCGATCCAGATACCGCATTTGCCGGTCTGGAACAGAGCGAGGTTTTCGTTGAAGCCGTTGGACGAAGCGCCGGCCGGGCCCGCTTCCTTCATCAGGTCGGTATAGAAGGTCAGCGCCTTCTTCCATTCCGGCTGGTCGAACTGCGGCGTCCATTTCTCGTCGAACCAGCGCGCGCCAAACGAATTGGCCATGGCGGTTAGCAGCGCCATGTTCTCGCCCCAGCCGGCCTTGCCGCGCAGGCAGATGCCATAGGTCTCGGTGGACTTGTCGGTCATCTTCTTCGCCGCTTCGGCGATCTGGTCCCAGGTCGGCTTTTCGGGGATTGTCACGCCGGCCTTTTCAGCGAGGTCCTTGCGATACATCACCATGGCGCTTTCGCCGTAGAATGGCGAGGCGTAGAGCTTGCCCTCATAGGACACGGCATCCTTGATGGCGGGCAGCAAATCGTCGGCGTCATAATCCGAAGCGAGCCCGTCGAGCGGCAGCAGCCAGCCCTGCTTGGCCCAGATCGGCACTTCATAGGTGCCGATCGTCATCACGTCATACTGGCCGCCCTTGGTGGCGATATCGGTCGTTACGCGCTGGCGCAGCACATTTTCTTCCAAGGTCACCCATTCGAGCTGAATGTCGGGATTCTTCTTGGTGAAATCTTCGGCCAATTTCTGCATACGCACCATGTCGCCATTGTTGACCGTGGCGATGGTCAGCGTTTCCGCATGGGCAAGACCTGCCAAGGCGAGCGTCGAAACGGCGCCGAGCAGCAGCGTTCTAAATGACATTTCATTCCTCCCGAATGTTATGAGCAATTGCTAGTGTTATGGGCAAATACTCACATATGGCCACAATGAGTCAAGGGGGATTCGTTGTTGCAGCGCAGCATAAATCGGGATGTCAGGGTGCCAGCAGGCGTTCTGCCGTTTGCTCGTCGGTAATCAAGCCATTGATCAGCCTGCCCTTGATGGCGGCCGCGATGCCCGGCATCTTGCGCTCCCCCTTGGCGATGGCAATGACGAATGCCGACTCGTGAAACGGCATCGGGGCGCTGGCGACGCGGTCATTGGTCAGCCCGGCAATGGGCACACCGTCGCGATCATAGGCACGGCCGGTGATCTCGCACACCGCACCGGCGCGGCGCAGCGCCAGCAATTCATCGCGCGAGATGAAACCGTCAATGTACAGCGGCGCATCGTCGTCGAGGTCGCCGATGCCGACGAAGGCGACATTGGCCTGCGCCGCGAGTTCCAGCACGGAGCGGATCATCGCCTGGCTGTGCAGCAGTTCGCGCTCCTCCGGCGAAGACGCGATGACCGGCAGCGGCATGGGAAAGCTGCGCGCCTTGATCTTGTCGGCAATGTTGAAGATGACGTTGTAATAGGCGGCAGACCCGTCGGGCGAGATATTGCCTGTCAGCGACACGACCTTGTGCTGCGGACATTCGATCGGCGAAAGCTGCTCGATCGCAGCCTTCAACGTCCGCCCTGTGCCGATACCGAGCACGATCGGCGCTTCAGATTTCAGCCAGCGCGTCATTTCCGCCGCCGCCGCATCGGCCACGCCCAGCGTCGTCGAGGTGGAGGCGGGATCAGTCGGCACCACTTCCGCCATCTTCAGGTCGAAGCGCTGCTTGAGCTGTTCGGCAAGATCGAGGCAATGGGCGATCGGGTGATCGAGCCGCACCTTGACCAGGCCCTCCGATACGGCGAGCGAAACCATACGCTGCGCCGATTGCCGCGATATGCCGAGCTTCACGGCGATCTCGTCCTGGGTATTGCCAGCGACATAATAGAGCCAGCCAGCCCGCGCCGCATCATCGAGCCGGGTCGAGGTGACGTCCGGCTTAGCCATGCTCGGCTGTATCCTTATGGTCGCCTGCTGCTTTGGTCCCATGGTCGCCTGCGGCGTTGGCCTTGTGGCCATCCGAGTGGCCGAGGTCTCGCTCGGGCCAGACGATGTCGCGTACTTTCTGTTTCAGCACCTTGGCTTCGGGAAAGCCACCGTCGCGCTTGCGCTCCCAGACAAGCGCGCCATCGACCTCGATCTGGAAGATGCCGCCGGTGCCAGGCACCAGCGTAACGCTGCCAAGATCGGCGCCAAAGGTGGAAAGCAGTTCCTGGGCCATCCAGGCCGAGCGCAGGAGCCAGCTGCATTGCGTGCAATAGGTGATGGTGATGTTCGGTTTTGTCGTCATGACCCGTTCTATCATTTCCCGCCCGCGATGTAAGCAGGTTCAGCGGCCAACGGCAGCATTATCCGCTGCTACATCCGCTGTCGCGTCTGGTCATTGCGGTGGGGACGGGCAGTCGTCGAAACGCCCTTTTGTCGTCTGTCGTGTATTGGTTCGAAAACCGCCCGTTGACGCTTTTACTCCTGCCGCCCTTCCCCACTTTCGAACGGCTCCGGAAGCAGCTCCCGTGGAAAGGACGGAGTGCAAAATGCAGCATGCCAAGAGGGACAGGACAGGTTTATCAGCGGCGGGTCATCTCGCGGGCAATACGGCTGAAATCGGCCTGTTTTATGCCGATATCGGCACGGTCGGCCGGACTCATCGCATTCAGCAGAGCCATGGCATTGCGAAATTCCTGGTCCTTGCGGCGACGCCCGCGCGTCGCGAAATCGAAAATAAAGCTCATTTACACGTCTCCGGCACCACGTTTTGTTGGTTGGATTATACGGCCGGACCTGCCAAACATGCAGTGCAATTGCGGAATGGGAGCTATGCGGCGGCACGCCGCTACTGCCGACGAGCGCCAGTAGAACGCATCCGACCTCTATCCGACTTGTGGTGGGCTAGAGCCCGGCCACGGCCTCTTCCTGCTCGACCGTCAGGGGCTTGATCCTGGGGTCGAGAGGTTCGGGACGCTCAATCTCGCTTGCGGCCGGGTCGGCGCCCGGGCGTGTCGTGGTGCAGGCCGCAGGCAGGACCAGCAGCCCGCAAAGCAGAAGTGCCACGACAGGCTTGCAGCCTGCGAGAATGGTGCTGAGAGACGGCATCGATCCCCGGCCTTGCCCGGTGCTATGGAAGAGCAACAGGACGGCTCCCTCAGCTATCGCCCATTTTCAGCGCCTGGATGAAGGCTTCCTGCGGGATCTCGACCTTGCCGAACTGGCGCATGCGCTTCTTGCCTTCCTTCTGCTTTTCCAGAAGCTTGCGCTTGCGCGTCACGTCGCCGCCATAGCACTTGGCCGTCACGTCCTTGCGCAGCGCCGAGATCGTTTCGCGCGCGACAATGCGCCCGCCGATCGCCGCCTGGATCGGGATCTTGAACATGTGCTGCGGGATGAGCTCCTTCAGCTTTTCGCACATCACCCGACCGCGCTTTTCGGCGGCGGTGCGGTGCACCAGCATCGAGAGCGCATCCACCGGCTCGTCATTGACGAGGATCGACATCTTCACGAGGTCGCCCTCGCGGTAATCGGTGATGTGATAGTCGAAGGACGCATAGCCCTTGGAGATCGATTTCAGCCGATCGTAGAAGTCGAACACCACCTCGTTGAGCGGCAGGTCATAGACCAGCATGGCGCGCTTGCCGACATAGGAAAGATCGGCCTGGATGCCACGCCGGTCCTGGCAGAGTTTCAGGATGCCACCGAGATATTCGTCGGGGGTAAGGATCGTCGCGCGGATCCACGGTTCCTCGATATGGGTGATCTTGACCACATCCGGCATGTCGGCGGGATTATGCAGCTCCTTCACCTCGCCATCGGTCATGACCATCCGGTAAACGACGCTCGGCGCGGTGGCGATGAGATCGAGATTGAACTCGCGTTCCAGCCGTTCCTGGATGATCTCGAGATGAAGCAGGCCGAGGAAGCCGCAGCGGAAGCCGAAGCCGAGCGCGGCGGACGTTTCCATTTCGAAGGAGAACGAGGCATCGTTGAGCCGGAGCTTGCCCATGGCTGCCCGCAAATCCTCGAAATCCGCCGCATCGACGGGGAATAGGCCGCAGAACACCACCGGTTGCGCCGGCTTGAAGCCCGGCAGCGCCTTGTCCGTCTGGCGCCTGTCCTCGGTGATCGTATCGCCGACGCGCGTATCGGCCACTTCCTTGATCGAAGCGGTGATGAAGCCGAATTCACCCGGGCCGAGCTCTTCGACGGCAACCATCTTGGGCGTGAACACGCCGGTGCGTTCCACCGGATATTTGGCACCCGTGCCCATCATGCGGATGGTCTGGCCCTTTTTCAGAACGCCATCGATGATGCGGACCAGCACGATGACGCCGAGATAGGCATCATACCAGCTATCGACCAGCATCGCCTTCAGCGGCTTCGAACGGTCGCCTATCTTTGGCGGCGGCAACTGGTTGACGATGGCTTCCAATACATCGGGAATGCCGAGGCCGGTCTTGGCGGAGATCAGCACCGCCTGGCTGGCATCGATGCCGATCACCTCTTCGACCTGCTCGCGGATGCGCTCCGGCTCGGCGGCGGGGAGATCGACCTTGTTCAGCACCACGACGATCTCGTGATTGTTGTCGATCGCCTGGTAGACATTGGCGAGCGTCTGCGCCTCGACGCCCTGGCTGGCATCGACGACGAGGAGCGAGCCTTCGCAGGCGGACAGCGAACGCGAGACCTCATAGGCGAAATCCACATGGCCGGGCGTATCGATGAGATTGAGGACATAGTCCTCGCCATTCTTGGCCCGGTAGTTCAGCCGGACGGTCTGCGCCTTGATGGTGATGCCGCGCTCACGCTCGATATCCATCGAGTCGAGAACCTGCTCCTTCATGTCGCGTTGCTCCAGCCCGCCCGTCAGCTGGATCAGGCGGTCGGCCAGGGTGGATTTGCCATGGTCGATATGGGCGACGATGGAGAAATTGCGGATGTGATCTAATGGCGTGCTCATGCGCGCCACATAGAGCATTTCCGGCCGTTTTGGAAGGGCGCCGGAAAAGGCTTGCGCTTCAGGCTTCAAATTATTTTACCCGGGTATATTTACATCCATATTGTACCCGGGTAAAAAGAGCGCATAGACGAAGGAGCAGAACATGCAACAGGAACTGACAGTGACGGCCTTTCACGGGGTGGTCCGGCTGGCGCAAGGCGGTCGCGCCGAAGTGGCGCCGGTGGTGCGCGAGGCCGAAACCCGGCATGGAGCGGGCACGATCCTCGTTTTTGACGATTGGACGGGGCGGCAGGTCGAACTCGAACTGCGCGAGGGCGGCGAGGCCCCGGAACCACCGCGCAAGGCCGGGCGGCCGAAGCTCGGCGTCGTCTCGCGCGAGGTCACGCTGCTGCCGCGCCAATGGGAATGGCTGAATGCGCAGCCGGGCGGCGCCTCGGTGACGCTGCGCAAGCTCGTGGATGCGGCGCGCAATGCCAATGGTGCCCGCGAGGCCCGGTGCCGTGCGCAGGAGGCTGCCGACAATGTGATGCGGGTGCTTGCCGGCGATGCGCCGAACTACGAGGAAGCATCGCGCGCGCTCTATGCCGGCGATTATGCCCGCTTCACCGAATTGAGCGAGGCCTGGCCCGGCGATGTGCGCGACCATGTGCGCAAGCTTGCCGAGCCGGCATTTGACTGGCCGGATCGTTAGGCGGCTCATACCTTCGTCTAGTATTCGGCATTCTGGCACGGACATTGCTTTGCTTGTTTTGTTACTCCGTGAGAGCCCTCGATTTTTTAAAGGGATGCCTTGCGGGGAGCATGGAAAATATATGTGTTTTCAAGGCAAACCCGCCCTTGTCGGCGCTCATTTGCCTCGCCAGGAGTATTTGAATGACGAAATGGATGAAACCAACTGCGCGAAATTTGTGCATGATAGCAATTCTGACTATTTCTTTGGCGGGCTGCAATGACCATAAGGATATAACGAGCGAAGCTGTCTCAACATTCCCAACTGTCATGGCACAGAACGCCGTCACTCCGCCCATATCAACCGGCAGTGCAGAAGAGCCCGTGATTGGAACGGTAACAGCCATACCGGTGCCGCCGACAGAGCCTGCCGCCGGCCCTCCTGTCGGCGGAGCTGCTCCGGAATCAATTGCTCCGCCCGCAGAGAACACTGCTGCCGCTGATCCCCTCCTCATAATTGATGGCGGCTTGTCGGCCACAAAACAACCGGAAGCAACGGCTGTAGCCGTGAAAGAACCTGAAAAGGTTACGCGCTTTGTCACAACTTCGCCTGATACCATGGAGAACCCGACATCCTGGTCCTCGCCCGTTTATGAGTACGATCTCGGCAATCTAATCGCCAGTGTCGGCCTTAATTCCAGCAGTTTTGCCAAGAGTAACGTTATCATTACGCCCATTAGAGGTTGGATACGTTATCCCCTTCAATCAACCTCTCCGACTCCCCCCAGCCAGTATCCGCTTGTTGTATTCTTACACGGACAGCATGATTGGGACGTCGCCAATTTCCACGGATATGACTACCTCGCTGAGAATCTTTCGTCACACGGTTATATTGTCGTTTCGATTGATGCAAACGCAGTAAACAGCGAGAAAGTAACAAGCGAAGACGGCTTGAACGGTGGCGGGGATCAATCAAGTGAGTCCCGCGCGCAGTTGGTCCTGGGAACGCTGGATCGCTTGAGGCAAATTAACGAACATGGGCAAATCGACAAGAACGGCAATCCGGGTGCCTTGAACCCGCTTCGCGGCAAAATCGATTTTGGTCACATCGGCATTATGGGCCACTCACGCGGTGGGCAGGGGATCGCCAATACAATCAAGTTCAACAAAAATCGACGTGGTGCAAGTCACGCCGGCTTAGTTGCAGCTTTGATATATGAGTCAAAGCGCTTCAAGACTCAGTATCCTGATCTGATCGCCAGCTTTACGCCGGCAAGTAACATGGCAGGAATCAGCCTTAGTGAAGCAAAATTCGCAGCCGCCATTAACAAGTACAATATTTTCTACGCCCAGAGCGATACTACAGCTTCAACTTATGATTTTAAGGCTGCCTTTCTTCTGGCACCTACAGACTTCGGCGGCAACGAAGAGTTAAATAACGTTCCACTTGGCGTATTGCTGCCCACGTGTGACGGGGACATGGCTAACCTGCAGGGAGCCGTTTCATTCGACCATAACCGGTTCGGCCAGAAAGGCGACAAAGCCCCGCGTTATCAGATACTAGTTCATAGTGCCAATCACAATTACTATAATACAATCTGGACGCAGGATGACTTCGTGCGCGCTAAGAAACCCGCTGATAGTCTCGGTCCGAATCACTGTTTAGCAGACAGTGCGGATTCGATCAGGGTGAGCGCTGTTGATCAACGCCGTGGCGGCATGTTCATGATCAACTCATTCATGCGCTACCATGTTGGTGGAGAAGAGAAGTTTGCAAGCTGGTGGAACGGCATAGCAAAATTGCCGGACGCAGCCTGCCCGTTTGGAAGAGGCCCGTGCGACGAACGCGTTGCATTGACCATCCAGAAGAATCAAGACCAAAGCAAACTGATACAACATTTCGCCTCCGCAGATAGCGACAAGATCAATTCTCTCGGCGGTGCTGTCGCCTATACCGGCTTTGACGATAATGCCCGATGCGACATGCCAAGCGGATCGAGCAATGCGGGCGAATGTTCACCCAAACGGCTTTCTGGTTTTGAATTTGAGGAGTGGGGGGTTTCCGGTCTGCGCTCAATCGCGGAGCATGTCGAACTTTCGTGGACCAAAGCTGGCGCAACGCTTACAAATGATCTGCTCGGCATCTCTGCTGCCCCACACGATACTTTAAGCTTCCGCATCGCGGTAGTTCGGCCCATGGGCCAGGAGGTGTTGGTAACGCTGACTGATGGTGCCGGGAAATCGGCAACCATCGAAGCGAGTGATTTTAGTGACGCGCTCTACAACGCGCCAAGAACCAAGGCCGAAGGCCGCCCGATGATCGACGACCCAATCGACGAACCTTACTCGGGTGGTCAGGTTAAAATCCTGCTCAACATGGTGGCGATACCGCTGAAAGCGTTCACTGGAATTGACTTGAACAATCTGAAAGAACTCAAACTGACCTTCCCTAAGGAGAGCGGCAAAGTTGCCCTCGCGGATATTCAGTTTCAGACGTTTGGGCGGGATCAGTTCGGGCCTCGATTGGTTGCTGTCAAAAATTAAGAACAGCAAAGCGTAAAACCACCTGGCAAAAACCCGGTCCTGAACATTTCAGGGCCGGGTTTACTGATTGATGCAGTTTATCCTTCTCAAACGCCGATCTTGCCGCCGCCCTGCTTGGTGATCGCAATCACCGAGGGGCGCACCGGCATGTCGTCCTTGAAATCGGGCCAGCGGGTGGAAAGGTCCTCGTAGTAGGAGGGACGGCCGAAGCCTTCCCAGTCTTCGCCGCCATCGCCCGGGTGCTGCACGGCAACCATCATCGTCGCCATATCCGGCAGCATCAGCGGTCCGCACATTTCAGCGCCGATCGGCACGCGGAAGAACAGCTTCGACGTTGCGCGGGCTTCGCCCTCCGTATCCACTGCCCAAAGGCCATCGGTACGGCCCGTATCCTTCGGCGAGTTGCCGTCGGTCGAAACCCACAGGCGGCCATCGGCATCGACGGAGCAATTGTCCGGCATGCCGAACCAGCCATTCTTGCTGGTTTCGGTGGAAAAGGATGCGCCGACTTCGGCGACGGCCGGATCACCGCATTTCAGCAGGACTTCCCATTTGCCCGAGGTAGCGGAAAAATCGCCATCGGCCTCGGCGATCTCGATGATGTGGCCAAAGGCATTCTTGGCGCGCGGATTGGCAGCGTCGACCTGGTCGTCCTTGCGCTTGGTATTGTTGGTCAGCATCACATAGACCTTGCCATTGACGGCGTTCGGCTCGATGTCCTCGGGCCGGTCCATCTTGGTCGCGCCGAGCAGATCTCCGGCGCGGCGCGTCTCGATCAGCACGTCGGCCTGCGATTCAAAGCCATTTTCGCCGGTGAGCGGGCCGTTGCCATGAACGAGCGGCAGCCATTCGATCGTGCCATCGGCGGCGAACCTGGCCACATAAAGCGTGCCGTCATCGAGCAGATCGAGATTGGCGCTGCGATCATCCGGATTGAACTTGCCGCTGGTGACGAACTTATAGACATAGTCGAAGCGCTCGTCATCGCCGAGGTAGAAGACGACGCGCCCGTCCTTGGCCACGATGGAGGCCGCGCCCTCATGCTTGAAACGGCCAAGCGCCGTGCGCTTCTTCGGTATGGAGTTCGGATCGTTCACATCCACCTCGACCACCCAGCCGAAGCGGTTGGCTTCATTCGGATCTTTGGAAAGATCGAAACGGTCGTGGAACTTGCCCCATTCATAGACGCCTTCCGGAACACCGAGACGCTTGTAATTGGCGGCCTCCTTGCTGCCCTCGGGCAGCGTGCCCATGAAGTAGCCGTGGATGTTTTCCTCGGCCATGACATAGGTGCCCCATGGCGTGACGCCGCCAGCGCAATTGTTGATCGTGCCAAAGACCTTTCGGCCCGATGGGTCGGCATTGGTCTTGACCCGATCATGGCCGGCGACCGGGCCCGAAAGCTGCATTTCCGTATTCGCGGTGATCCGGCGATTGAGCTTTCCGTCGCGCACGACCTGCCACTTGCCGCCTTCCTTGCGGATTTCAACCACGGTGCCGCCATGCGCCGCCATTTCGATGTCCACGCGCTTCTTGTCGGCCGGCGCGACTTCGATCTTGCCTTCGACGACCTTGACGATGCCGGGGAACATCAGATGTTCATTCGTATATTCGTGATTGACGACGAGCAGGCCGTGCTCGGACGAGCCTTCGAGCGGAATAAAGCCGACATAGTCGTTATTGTAGCCGAACTGCCTGGCCTGCGCCTCGGGCGTCTGGTTGGCGGGATCGAATTCCGGCGAATCGGCGAATAGCGCGTCGCCCCAACGCAGGAGCACGTCCGCATCATAACCGGCGGCCACATGGTGACCGGTATCGATGCCCGCCTCGACCTCTTCGAAGTTGAAGGCAGACTTGCCTTCGGCGCGGGCTTCATCGGCCATCATCAGCGCCATCGGGCTGACCGTGGCGGCGATCGCCGACACTGCGAGCG
Organism: Phyllobacterium sp. 21LDTY02-6; assembly: GCF_023554255.2. Classification (GTDB taxonomy): domain Bacteria; phylum Pseudomonadota; class Alphaproteobacteria; order Rhizobiales; family Rhizobiaceae; genus Phyllobacterium. The sequence goes on from NZ_JAMJWD020000002.1 coordinate 275,110, forward strand.
AGCCCTTCAGGAAGCCGCGGCGCGAGAAACGCGTGGCGATCAACTCGCCCATCGTCGGATTCTCGGTCGGGTTCTGGCCCGGGCCGTCATTCTCCTCAAGGAGGCTCGTACGGAAAATCTGGCTGTGCTCGTTCATGGTGCGACCTCTGGCTATGTGGCTGGGCTATGGATTAGAACCATTCCAGATGATCGCTAAAAGCTGTGCATGACGGGCATATGACAATCAGGCGAAATCCGGCAAAAGTGAATGCCGGCACGATGGAACCGAACCAGAGTCCTTGCCGAGTTGTCCGTCAGGCGGCGAGCAGCGCGCCATATTCGGCAAGATCGACATTGCCACCGGACAGGACGACGACGGCGGTGCGCCCCTTGATGTCCACCTCGCCGGAAGCCAGCGCCGCAAGGCCGACCGAACCGCCCGGCTCCACGACAAGCTTCAGATGTCTCGCGGCAAGACGCATCGCCTCGCGCACGGCGTCGTCCGATACTGCGATCGCCCCGGAAAGATTGCGCGCATTGATGGGGAATGTCAGGTTTCCCGGCTGCGGCGTGAGGATCGCATCGCAGATCGAGCGACGACCCGCATCATTGGCGACGATGCGGCCCGCGATCAGCGAACGGCGCAGATCGTCGAAATGCTCCGGCTCGGCGCCCCAGATCCGCGTCGCCGGCGAATGCGCCTTGACCGCGACGGAGACGCCGCTGATCAGCCCGCCACCGCCAGCGGGTGCGAAGAGATCGTCGATGACGAGGCCTTCCGCCGCCGCTTCGCGGACGATCTCGAGGCCGATCGTTCCCTGGCCGGCGATGATATGCGGATCGTCGAAGGGCGGGACAAGAACCATGCCGCGTTCCACGAAAGGCGCGGCTACCGTCTCGCGCTTCTCGGTATAGCGATCGAAGAAGACCACCTCGGCGCCATAGGCGCGTGTGCTGGCGATCTTCGCCTCCGGCGCATCCTTGGGCATGACGATCACCGCCTTTATCCCGAACAGGGCGGCTGAACTCGCCACGCCCTGGGCATGGTTGCCAGAAGAAAAGGCGACGATGCCGCGCTGTCGTTCTTCGGCGGTGAACTGGCTGATGCGATTATAGGCGCCGCGGAACTTGAAGGAGCCGGTACGCTGCAGGCATTCGGGCTTGAACAGGATGCGACCACCGAATTGCTGGTTCAGAACGGGCGATTCGATGAAGGAAGTCCGCCTGATCTGGCCGTGGAGCCTTTCGGCTGCCGCCTCGATATCCGCCATGTCGACCGTCGTCGCTTGAGCATCCATGCTGTTGTCTCCTGTCGCGTCGCAAGCTTGATAGCACCGCGGCGCGAGGGAGACACGCCAAACCTTGTCATCATGGCAATTGCCGGCAATCAGCCGTCGGAGCGTTTTGCGAAGAAGGCCGGGAGTTCGGCGATGGAGCCGAGGATGACGTCGCTCAGATGCGCCAGATCGTCCAGCGTGCTATTGCCGGACAGGACGCCGATCGCGAGGCCCGCACCGGCGGCATGGGCCATTTCAAGATCATGCGCATTGTCGCCGACCATGGCGATCTTCCGCGGCGGCAGTCCGGTCTTTTCGGCGAAAAGATGCAGCTGGTCCGCATAGGGCTTCGCCCGCAGCACCGAGTCATAGCCGATGATCACGGAAAACAGATGCGACAGGCCGAGCGCCGTCGCAGTGGCGCGGGCTCCGGCCTCGGAATCATTGGTGGCGATGCCGAGCACATAGCCCTGCGCGGCGAGAGCCTCCAGCGTCGCCTGAAGCCCGTCGATGCCCACAGCGCGCGACGATCCTTCCTTGACCGTATAATCATCATATTCGCGGATCAGCCGGCGCTTTTCCTCAAGCGAAAGCTCCGGGTGCCAAAGATCGACGATATCGTTGATCGTGCCTGCCGCCACCACCGATCCGCCGCGAAACTTCTTCATCTCCCAATCATAGCCGCCGGCTTCGATAAGCTGGCGGGCGCGCGCATCGTCGCCACCGGCGGCAAGGCCCGCCAGTTCCATGGTGATGCCGAACCAGGTGCGGTTGAAATCGATGAGCGTGCCATCCTTGTCGAAGAGAATGCCGCCTATCTCGCGTGGTTCGACCTTGCCCATCAGGATTCCAGCGAACCCGGACGGGCACCGTCGGACCGGCGGCTGCCGAGAAGCTTCATCAGGTCGTCGCCGCGCCGGATATAGCGACTGCTGCGCCGCGTCAGGATGCGCCCTGCCTGCGGCGCCGCAAGGGTGATGTCCCCGGATGGATCGCCGGGGATGGTGACCACGGTGACGAGCTTGTCGCCCTCCTGTACCTCGGCGCCGATATCGACATGGAAGAGGATCATGCCGCCGCGGGGCGCGCGGATCATCTCGACATTTTCAAGCGGGACGACCGGGCCGGCAAAATTCCTTTCGAGCCTGGTATTGTCGTCGCGCACGACACCGCGATGCACGAGATATTTGTAAAGGCCGGCAGCATCCGCCTTTCCCGTATCGATATCGACGTCGGCGAGGCCGCGGAACTCAACCGTCGTCACCGCGCGCTTCCTGCGTTCCTCGTCGGGCAGGTGCAGCACGGGATGGGCACAGGCCTCCTCGAAGGCGGCATCAGCCGTGCTGTCCCACGAAAGTATCGCCGTGGAGCCGAGCGCGGAGGCAAGATCATACATTTCCGGAAGGAAGGCCTGGTGGATATAGAGATAGTTCTCGCTTTCATCGTCACAGTGGAGATCGAGCACGATCTCGTGTGGCAGGGCAAGGCGAAGCAATTGCGCCTTCAACCGCTCCGCAAGCGGCTTCGGCGCGTCGGGCGCGATGAGCGAGGACGTGTCGAGACTGTCGAGAAGCGGGAACGAGCGGTTGAAATTCGTGCTTGAGAAGAATTCGAAGCGGCCGAGATGCTGATGCGCCAGCCATTGCGCCGAGCCGATCGGATTGGCTTGCGGTACAATGGTGATGCTGCCCTCCACCCGGCCATCCGCTTCGGCCTGCTGGAGCATGGGCAGGAGGAAATGCAGCGCCGCCTGGCCAGGCAGTTCCGCGCCGTGCAGGGACGACTGGAGGTAGGCCGATGGCGCCGCGCTCCCCGCCTTGCCTTCGAAGCGCAGAACGCGCAGCTCTATCTCATTGCCGGGCACATCGCCCGCCAGCTTGATCATCTCGGTTTTCATCATGCTCTTTCCATAATTCCTGCCAGGCCCTAAATAGGCTTAAATGCCGCGCCGCTTGCGAAGATGCGCGACAAGTCCTTGCGTGGAAGCGTCCTTGTCCCCGGCACTCGCATCGCCGGCGACGACCGGCAACAATTCCGTCGCCAGTTCCTTGCCGAGTTCGACTCCCCATTGATCGAAGGCGTTGATGCCGTAAAGCTGGGCCTCGATAAAAACACGGTGCTCATAGAGCGCGATCAGGCGGCCCAGCGCAAACGGGTCGAGCTTGTCATGGACGATGGTTATCGACGGCCGGTTGCCGGAGAAGACGCGGTGCGGCGCAATGCGGTTGACCTCGGCGCGCGGCATGTCCTTCGCCGCCAGCTGGGCCTTTGCCTCTTCGAGCGTACGGCCCTTCATCAGGGCTTCCGACTGGGCGAGGCAATTGGCGAGCAGCATCTGATGCTGATTGTCGAGATCCGGTTCGTGCCCGTTGGCGGCTACGATGAACTCTACCGGTATGACATCCGTCCCCTGGTGGAGCAGCTGGAAAAAGGCATGCTGGCCGTTGGTGCCGGGTTCTCCCCAGACGACGGGACCGGTGGGGCCGGAAGCCGGCTTGCCGGCAAGGGTGACGCTCTTGCCGTTCGATTCCATGTCGAGCTGCTGCAGATAGGCAGGCAAGCGCCCAAGGCGCTGGTCATAGGGAATGACGGCGCGGCTGGTATAGCCGGAAATGGCGCGGTGCCAATAGCCGACCAGGCCGAGCATGAACGGAAGATTCTCGGCCGGCGCAGCCTTGCGGAAATGTTCGTCCATGGCGTGGGCGCCGTCGAGGAAGCGGCCGAAATTCTCTGGACCGATGGCGATCATCACCGGCAGGCCGATGGCCGACCAGACCGAATAGCGGCCGCCGACCCAGTCCCAGAACCCGAAGATGCGATCGGAGGGAATACCAAAGGCATCGACCTTGTCGAGCGCAGTGGAGACCGCGGCGAAGTGTATTGCGACGGCCTTCTCGCCAAGTGCGTCGGCGATCCATTTGCGCGCCGCCTTGGCATTGGTGATCGTCTCGATGGTCGTGAAGGTCTTGGATGCGATGATGAAGAGCGTCGTCGCCGGGTTGAGGCCGGCTATCGTATCGGCGATATCGGCGCCGTCGATATTTGACACGAAATGAAGCTTCGGCCCGTCATGATAGGGCGACAGGGCCTTGGTGGCCATGGCGGGGCCAAGATCCGAGCCGCCAATGCCGATATTGACGACATCGGTGATCGGCTTGCCTTTCGCTCCCTTCGTTTCGCCGGAGCGCAGCCCATCGGCAAAAGCTGCCATGCGCGACAGGACATCGCCGACGTCCGGCATCACATCCTTGCCGTCGACCTTGATAGCGCGGCCCGAACGATTGCGAAGAGCGATGTGCAGCACGGCGCGGCCCTCGGTCATATTGATGGCCTCGCCGGCGAACATGGCGTCGCGCCGCTTCTCCACACCAGCAGCCTTTGCCAGTTGCAGCAGCAGCGCCAGCGTCTCGTCGTTGACCAGGCATTTCGACCAGTCGAGCAGAAGATCGTCGAGCGCGAGTGAATAGCGCGAGAACCGCTTCTTGTCCGAGGCAAAGACTTCGCGCATGTTTTTCGGTGCACCGCTCTTCCGGTGGGCTTTCAATGCCTGGACCGCACGCTTGATATCGCTCGCTTGCTCCGACGCCATGATTAATCTCCTGAGGATGGGGGATGTCCGAATATGGGGGAACCTGCCACCAGAACCGTTTCAGTTCAATCTGACAAAGGTAGAATATATTGAAATTCCGCGATAGACGATGCTGGAGCGAAGGCAGGAAGGCTGAACATGAATCTGACCGGAGAAGAATGGATAGCCGCGCCGCGCCACGAGGTATGGGATGCGCTCAACGATGCCGATGTGCTGAAAGCCTGCATTCCCGGCTGCGAGCAGCTCGATTGGGTCAGCGATACGGAACTCGAAGCGACACTGGCGGTTAAGCTCGGACTTATCAAGCCCCGGTTCAGCGGCGCGATATATCTCAGCAATCTGAACCCGCCATTCTCCTATACGATCAGCTGCGAGGGCAAGGGCAGCATCGCCGGCATTGCCCGCGGCGGCGCCGATGTGACGCTGCTGGACGAAGGCGCGCGGACACGGCTCGTCTACGAGGTGCATGCGGATGTCGGCGGCAAGATCGCCAAATATGGCAGTTCACTGATATCCTCGACCGCACGACGCATCTCGACCCGCTTCTTCGAACGGTTCAACGAGACCGTATCCGCCGCGACCCCCGGCACGGAAGGCTTGTCGCAATAGTCACAGGCGGTGGCGGAAAGCCGTTTGGGAAACCGGCAGGCATAGCGGATATGCTGGGCGCACACAGACAGGCGGCCAGGTCGGGCAATGCAGGATTTCGATTTCATCATCATAGGGGCCGGGTCCGCCGGATCGGTCATGGCCGACCGGCTTTCCGCCAATGGCCGTCACAGCGTGCTCGTCCTCGAAGCCGGGGGCAGCGACCGCCGCTTCTACGTGACGATGCCGCTCGGCTACGGCAAGACGTTCTATGACCGGTCGATCAACTGGATGTACCGGGCGGAACCGGACCCCGGGCTGGCCGGCAATGCCGACTACTGGCCACGCGGCAAGGTCCTCGGCGGCTCGAGTTCCATCAATGCCATGGTCTATGTCCGGGGCGCGGCGCAGGATTTCGACGAATGGCGCGACCGGGGCAATCCCGGCTGGGGCTATGCTGATGTCGAGCCGGTCTTCCGCTCCATCGAGAATCACGAAGGGCCGGCGACCAGCCTCGGGCGCGGCGGCCCGCTGACCATTACCGACAGTTCACGGCTGTTCCATCCGCTTGCCAACCGCATGATCGAGGCGGCGCAGGAGGCGGGGCTCGCCTATAATGGCGATTTCAACGGTGCGTCGCAGGAGGGTGTCGGACCGTTTCAATTGACGACCGGCAATGGTCGCCGCATGTCCGCGGCGCGGGCCTTCCTGCGTCCCGCGATGAAGCGGCCGAATGTGACGGTGCTCGCCAATGCTCTGGTGACGCGCATCGTATTCGACGGAAAAAGAGCCAGCGCCGTCGAGTTTACCCGCCGCGGCAGCCGGCAGCAGGTGCGCGCTGCCAAGGAGATCATCCTTTGCGGCGGCTCGGTCAACACGCCGCAACTCCTGGAGCTCTCGGGCATTGGCGATCCGGCGGTCCTCGGGCGCTGCGGCGTTCCGGTTGTTCACGCCAACAACAATGTCGGCGAGCACCTGCAGGACCATCTCGGCATCAATTATACCTACCGGGCGAACACTCCCTCGCTCAACGAGCTTCTGAGGCCGTGGTGGGGCAAGATGCGGGCAGGCCTGCATTATCTCCTGCTGCGCTCGGGCCCGCTCTCGATCAGCATGAACCAGGGCGGCGGGTTCTTTCGCACGGACCCATCGCGCAACCGGCCGAACATGCAGCTGTACTTCCAGGCATTCTCGACACTCGTGCCGAAGAATGGCGAGCGGCCCATTCTCACGCCCGATCCCTGGCCCGGCTTCTCGATCGGGCTCTCCAATTGCCGCCCGACCAGCACCGGCAGCATCCACATCCGCTCCTCCGAACCATCGGAGCAGCCCCGCATCGTGCCGAATGCCTTTTCCACCGATCATGACGTGGCGGAGATGCTGGATGCGGTCAAGTTCCTGCGCAGGATCGCGGCGACACCGACCATGAGCAAGCTGATCGTCGAGGAGCTGCTGCCGGGCGCCGCCTGCCGCAGCGACCAGGAATTGATCGCGGATTTCCGCAAGCGGAGCGGAACGGTCTATCACCCCGTCTCAACCTGCCGCATGGGCCCCGATCCGCTGCAATCGGTGGTTGATCCGCGCCTGCGCGTCCACGGGATCGGCGGCCTGCGCGTAGCGGATTGCTCCATCTTCCCGAACATGATTTCAGGCAATACCAATGCCGCCGCGATGATGGTCGGTGCCAAGGCGGCGGAGCTGATCCTCGCGGACCACAACTGATCCTGATCCCGCAATCAGCTGTAGCGGGCCTCCAGCAGGTCGATGTCGCGGACCATGCGGCTCGCCACCGTGCTTTCCAGCCGTCTTGCCCGGACCAGCCGGAGAATCTCCTGCCGCTCGGCATTGAGCGCGGTAATGCGCAAGCGTCGCTCGATCTCCTCGCTGAGCTTCACCTGTTCGCGCTCTTCACCGAGCTGCATGCGGCCGTCGATGCGCTTGCGGTAGAGCTCCATGATACGGGTCGCCACATCGGAAAAGACGTCCGCGTCCGCCCTGCCCGCCGCCAGATCGTGCTGCGCCTTCTCGACGGCCATGATCGCTGCCTCCGCGGCGGCTATACGGGCGTAATCCTCCTCCCGCTGGTACGTATCCTCGACCGGCACGTCGATATTGCGCAACAGGCGCGGCAGGCAGATACTGGCCATGACCAGCGACAGGATGATGATCCCCGCCGCCAGGAATATGACAAGGTCACGCGCCGGAAACAGGCTGCCATCGGCGAGGAACAGCGGCAGCGTGAGAATACCGGCCAGCGTGATCGCGCCGCGCACGCCGGCGAAGGACATGGTGGCTATGAGCTGCCAACTCGGGCGCACGCTCGCCTGCCGGCGGCTTGACGGCCTTGCCAGCGCGATGCGCCAGGACGCCCATACCCAGAGGAAGCGCAGGCCGACGAGAGCCGCATAGATGATGACGACATAGACCGGGAGCCACCACTCGCCGGCGCCGCCTTCGACCCGAACATTGGCCACCGCGCCGGAGAAGATGCCCGGCAATTGTTCGCCGAGAAGCACGAAGATCGCGCCATTGGCGGCAAATTGCGCCGTATCCCATACCGCCGTGCGCCGTACGCGGGTGAGCGCCAGCGAAACCGCCGAGTTCTCCGCATAGCTCATGGTGATACCGGCTGCGACGGCGGCCAGGATGCCGGAGGCATGCACATGCTCGGCCAGCAGATAGGCGCCAAAAGGGATCAACAGGCTGGTCAGTATCTGCGAGCCGCTCTCTTCGCCAAGCCTGCGGTTGAGGAACGTCTTGGCCCTCATGATGCCGAGAGTGACGCCGATGCCAATGGCGACGCCCGCGAATGCCAGCCACAGGAAGGTCAGGAAAGCGGCGGAAAATGAAAAAGTCCCGGTGAGCATCGCCGCGACGGCGAAGCGCATGCAGACGAGGCCGGACGCATCGTTGAGCAGCGATTCGCCTTCCAGTATGTGCATCATGCGCGAGGGGATCGGCACGCGGGCGGCGATGGCCGACACGGCGATCGGATCGGTCGGTGAAACGATGGCGGCAAGCGCGAAGGCAACCGGCAGCGGCACCGAAGGGATCATCCAGTGAACCAGGAAGCCGACGCCGACAACGGTGAATATCACCAGGCCGAGCGCCATTTCCAGGATGATGCCCTTGTCGCGGAACAGGCCCTCCTTGGGGATGCGCCAGCCGTCCAGGAACAGCAATGGCGGCAGGAAAAGCAGGAAGAAGATATCCGGATCAAGCTCCACGCGAACGCTGGTCACGGACGCGATAGCCGCGCCGAGACCGATCTGCACCAGCGGCAGCGGCACCGGCAGCGGCAGCATGCGCACGATCGAGTCGCTGACGACGACGGCCAGCAACATCAGCAGGACAACGGTGATAGTTTCCATGGTGAACCCGTTTGAGCCGGACGGCAGGATGAAGGGAATCGACCCGCTTTGTCGAGGCGAACCTTGGCAACTTTGCGCCCGGATGATGCCGAATGCGTGAAATAAACGCCCCACGGCGAAAGTAATTTTTACGCTTACGTTAATGTAAATGCTTGCAAGGTCACGGCCTCTCGCAATAGTACATATTGTTGGGTAGCATGGAGCGGCAGTTTGGAGAGGCTGTTGCCCATAATAGGCTTAACTGGGAGGTAAACGTGGCGAAAGAAACAGCTCGGGCAAAGGCACCAGCACGCAAGGCAACAGCTGCAACGGAGAGGAAGCCGGTAAAAGCGGAGGCCGCGCCAGCCTTGTCAGAGGCGCCGGCAAAGGCGGCGAAACCAGCCACGAAGAAACCCGCCAGGGCCCCGGCGAAAAAGGCGAGCACCACTGCAAAGGCCGCGGCGAAGCCCGTGAAAGCCGAGACCGTTTCCGCATCGCCAGAAGCGCCGGCAAAGGCCGCGAAACCAGTCACGAAGAAGCCCGCCAAGGCTCCCGCTGCAAAGGCTCCGCCTGCGAAGACCCAAACTTCCAAGGCTGCCACGGCGGCAAAAAAGAGCACAGCCGCCAGAGCCGATGCCAGGATATGGCTCAAATCCTACCCGGACGATGTGCCGGTCACCATCGAAGAGCCCAGGCTCCAGTCGCTCGGGCAACTGTTTGACCGTGCCGTCGAACATGGCGATGCGACCGCCTTCAGCTGCATGTCGAAGAAGATGAGTTACCGCGAGCTCGGTCGCCGGATCAACGACATGGCCGCGTGGTTCCAGTCCCGTGGTCTGGTGAAGGGCGACCGCGTCGCGGTGATGATGCCCAATGTGCTGCAATACCCGATCACGATCGGCGCGATCCTCAAGGCCGGCCTGACCGTCGTCAATATAAATCCGCTCTATACGCCGCGCGAGCTCGAGCACCAGCTCAAGGACAGTGGCGCCAAGGCTATCATCATCCTCGAAAACTTTGCCTCCACCCTGGAAAAGGTAATCACCAGGACCCCGGTGCAGCATGTGATCGTCACCGCCATGGGCGACATGCTGGGAGTGAAGGGCCATCTGGTCAATCTCGTCGTCCGCCGCGTCAAGAAGATGGTCCCGGCCTGGTCGCTGCCCGGCCATACCTCGTTCAAGACCGTGCTGGCGAAGGGAGCGGCGCTGAGCCTGCGCCCGGTCGAAACCGGGCTCTCCGATATTGCCTTCCTGCAATATACCGGCGGAACGACCGGCATATCGAAGGGCGCGATCCTCACCCATGGCAATATCATCGCCAATGTCGAGCAGATGCGCCTATGGTGTGACGTTGGTTTCCGTCTCAAGGGCCGGCCGAGCGACCTGACATTCATCTGCGCGCTGCCGCTCTATCATATCTTCGCGCTGACCGTGAATGCCATGATGGGCATGAACCTCGGCGCGCACAACGTCCTCATTCCCAATCCGCGCGACATACCCGGCTTCGTCAAGGTTTTGCAGAAGCAGAGGTTCCATATCTTCCCGGGCCTCAACACGCTGTTCAACGGCCTGCTCAACAATGAGGATTTCCGCAGGCTGGATTTCACCGGCCTCATTCTTTCGCTTGGCGGCGGCATGGCGGTGCAGAAGCCCGTCGCCGACCGTTGGAAGGACGTCACGGGCTGCCTCATCACCGAGGGCTATGGTCTTTCGGAAACGTCGCCGGTGGCTTCGGCCAATCGTCTCGACGCCAAGGAGTTCTCCGGCACGATCGGCCTGCCGCTCCCCTCGACCGATATTTCCATCCGCGACGATGATGGCAGGGAATTGCCGCTGCTCGAAGTGGGCGAAATCTGCATAAAGGGTCCGCAGGTCATGGCCGGCTACTGGAACCGGCCCGACGAGACAGCGCGCGCCATGACCGATGACGGCTATTTCCGCTCCGGCGACATGGGATATATGGATGAGCGCGGCTACACGAAGATCGTCGACCGCAAGAAGGACATGATCCTGGTTTCCGGCTTCAACGTCTATCCGAACGAGATCGAAGAAGTGGCGATGGAACATCCCGGCATCGCCGAGGCTGCCGCCGTCGGCATTCCCAACGAACATTCGGGCGAGGCGGTGAAGCTTTTCATCGTGCGCAAGGACAAGTCCCTCACCGAGGAACAGGTCAAGGCGTTCTGCGCCGAGCGGCTGACCAATTACAAGCGTCCCAAGGCCGTGGAATTCCGCGATGAACTGCCGAAGAGCAATGTCGGCAAGATCCTCCGGCGCGAATTGCGGTAGGCTTGGAGCGCATCGCTGCCGGACAGCGATGCGCCCATTCAGGCGGCCTTTTCGCGCACCTGATAATCCTTGACCGCTGCGAAGCGGATGGCTTTCCAGCGCTCGGCCTCGTAGGACAGCGAGAACGAGTTCTGCGCCAGGAACACCGGATCATTGTCGAGATCATGCGCGATGTCGGCGCGATGCGTGTTGATGAACCGTTGCAACTCGGCCGGATCATCCGCCGATATCCAGCGGGCCACGGTAAAGCGCGCCGGCTCGAAACCGACGGGCAGAGTGTATTCGACCTTCAGGCGCTCGGTGAGGACGTCGATCTGCAGGGCGCCGACGACACCGACGATCGCAGGCGATCCGTCATCCGGCAGGAACAGCTGGACAACGCCCTCTTCCGCCATCTGCTGCAGCGCCTCGCGCAGCTTCTTCGCCTTCATCGCATCGTCGAGCCGAACGCGGCGCAGGATTTCCGGCGCGAAATTGGGCACGCCGCGGAACAGAAGGTCTTCCCCCTCCGTCAGCGTATCGCCGATACGCAGCGTGCCGTGATTGGGAATGCCGACCACGTCGCCGGCCCAGGCCTCGTCGGCGATCTGGCGGCTGCGGGCAAAGAAGAACTGCGGCGCCGAAAGTCCCATGGGCTTGCCCGTCCGCACCAGCTTCGCCTTCATGCCCCGCGACAGCTTGCCCGAGCAGACACGCAGAAATGCGATACGGTCGCGATGATTGGGGTCCATGTTCGCCTGAATCTTGAACACGAAGCCGGTCATCTTCTCCTCGGTGGCTTCCACCTTGCGCGTGTCGGCGTCCTGTGCGCGCGGGCTCGGGCCGTAATCGCAGAACGCATCGATCAGTTCGCGCACGCCATAATTGCGCAGGGCCGAGCCGAAATAGACCGGTGTAAGATGGCCCTCGCGGAAGGCCTGCAGGTCGAAGGGATTGCACGCGTCGCGCCCGAGGGTGGCTTCCTCGATCCAGGCTTCCCGTTCATTGGCCGGCAGGAGGCCGGAGGCAGCGTCCGCTTCCGGACCGTTGACCTTGGTCGCCGCTACTTCCTCGTCCCGGCGCCGCACCGTATTGTCCTGCAGATTATAGGTTCCGGCAAAGCTCTTGCCGCGGCCGATCGGCCAGTTGATGGGTGCGGTGTCCAGCGCCAGCTTCTGCTCGATCTCGTCCAATATCTCGAAGGGATCGCGGCTCTCCCGGTCCATCTTGTTGATGAAGGTGATGATCGGAATATCACGCATGCGGCAGACTTCGAAAAGCTTGAGCGTCCGCGCTTCGATGCCCTTGGCGGCATCGATCACCATGACCGCGCTGTCGACGGCCGTCAGCGTTCGATAGGTATCGTCGGCGAAATCCTCATGGCCGGGCGTGTCGAGAAGGTTGAAGATGCAATCCTTGTATTCGAAGGTCATGACCGAGGTGACCACGGAAATGCCGCGGTCGCGTTCGATATTCATCCAGTCGGAGCGGGTCTGGATGCGATCCTTCTTGGCCTTGACCTCGCCGGCGAGCTGGATCGCTCCGCCGAAAAGCAGCAGCTTTTCAGTCAGCGTGGTCTTGCCGGCATCGGGATGGGCGATGATTGCGAAGGTACGGCGACGGGATACGGGATGCTCGGCAGTGGACATGAAGGCGGCTCGATCAATGGGAAAAGGTTTGGCGCCTTCTATCAGGCGGGGGTGCTGGCGTCGACCTTTGAATCATCCGGTGCCGAGGTAACGGAATTCCGCATTTTGGAATCGCCGTCGGAGCGATCAGCGGTTAAAAAGAGATTATGTGCAAAGAACGATCCTGCGCCCACTTGCCGGTTGACCGAAACTCTCTCTGGTGAAAAAGCTCGTCCCATGTCCCAGCCAAACGATTCCACTCGCCCACCCCTCGGTCTCGTCCGCCTGCCGCACGGCGCGGGCCTCGACCTTCCCAGCTATGAAACCGCCGGCTCCGCAGGCATGGATCTGCGCGCCGCCGTCCCCGAGGATCGGCCGCTGCTGTTGCTGCCCGGACGGCGGGCACTGGTGCCGAGCGGCCTCATTTTCGAGATTCCGGAAGGATTCGAGGCGCAGGTCCGCCCTCGCTCCGGCCTTGCCCTGAAACACGGCATCACCTGCCTGAACACGCCCGGAACCATAGATTCCGACTATCGCGGCGAGGTGAAGGTCCTGCTGATCAATCATGGCGACGAGGAATTCTACATCGAACGCGGCATGCGCATCGCCCAGATCGTGCTTGCCCCGGTCGTGCAGCTCGAGACCGAAGAACGTCAATATGCCAGCGACACGGCGCGCGGTAGCGGAGGCTTCGGCTCTACGGGGACTTCGTAAATATCATCGTCGGGAGGAACCCACATGGACAAAGGCAAGACGTTCCGGCTCCTGCATGAGGGGCGCGATATTCTCATCATGCCAAATCCGTGGGATCCGGGCACCGCGAAATACCTCGCGTCGCTTGGTTTCAAGGCCCTCGCCACCACGAGCGCGGGCTTTGCCTTCTCGCGCGGATTGCCCGATGGCGGCGTGCCCTTCGATGCCATGATGCAGCACTGCCGCGAGATGGTTGCGGCGACCGACCTGCCGATTTCCGCCGATCTCGAAAAGGGCAAGGGTGACAGCGCCGACAGCGCCGCGGAGACGATCTTCGCCGCGGAGGCAGCCGGGCTTGCCGGATGTTCAATCGAGGACTTTTCCGGCGACGCGGCGAAGCCGATCTATGATTTCGACCACGCGGTGGAGCGGGTTGCGGCGGCAGCCGAGGCGGCACGCGCCCTCAAGGGCGATTTCGTGTTCACGGCGCGCTGCGAGAATTTCCTGCATGGCATCACGGATTTCGACGCTACGGTAAAGCGCCTGCAGGCATTCGAACGAGCCGGAGCGGACGTGCTGTTCGCACCGGGCATTTCCGATCCGGCCCGCCTGCGCGAGCTTTGTGCTGCCGTATCGAAACCCGTCAGCACGATTGCGCCTGCGGGGCTCAGCGTGCCTGAACTCACAGAGATCGGTATAAGCCGCCTCTCGCTCGGCTCGCGCCTGACGACGGCCGCCTTCACCGCGCTGCACACCGCCGCCCGCGAGATGCTGGACAAGGGTACGTTCGAATTCAACCGCTCAGGCGTGGCCTATTCGGAATTGCAGGGCCTCTTCTCCCGGAACGGGGACAGCTAGACATGCCACAGCCGGAACTGGTGATCTTCGATTGCGACGGCGTTCTCGTCGATACCGAAACGATCGGGAACAACCACCTCGTCAAGATGCTCGCCGAGAGGGGCTTCGAGACGACTTTTGCCGAGGTTCGGAAGTCCTATTGCGGCATGCCGATGCGTGCCGTGAAGGAGAAGGTCGAGGCGCAGGGTTTCCAGCTTGGCGATGATTTCGTCCAGCGCTGGTATGATGCCATACCGGTGATGTTCGAGAACGGCGTCGAGCCCATACCCCATATCGAAGAGGTGATCGGCGCCGTGAGGAGCGCAGGGCTGCGCTATTGCGTAGCTTCGTCCGCCAATGTCGAGAAGATGCATGTCACGCTCGGCAAGACCGGGCTGATCCGCTACTTCGAGGACGTGCTCTACAGCGCCTCGATGGTACCGCGCGGCAAGCCCTTTCCGGATCTTTTCCTGCATGCCGCCCGCGAGATGGGTTTCGCCCCGGCGCAGAGCGTGGTGATCGAAGACAGCGTCGCCGGGACACATGCGGGCATCGCCGCCGGCATGAAGGTCTATTCCTATTGCGGTGACGAGCATGCCGATCGCGAAGGACTTGCGGAGGCCGGCGGCATTCTCTTCGACGACATGCGCAAACTGCCGTCCCTGCTGGGCCTCGCATGATGCTGACCAAGCCGCTCAAGGTCGTGGACATGCATACCGGCGGCGAACCGGTGCGCATCATCGTCGACGGCTATCCGGAACTGCCGAAGGGCACCATTCTCGAGAAGCGCGCCTATGCGCAGGCGGAACTCGACCATCTGCGCAAGATCCTGATGTTCGAACCGCGCGGGCATTTCGACATGTATGGCGCCTTGCTGGTCGAGCCAAATCTCCCCGGCGCCGACCTTGCCGTGCTGTTCATGCACAATGAAGGCTATTCCACCATGTGCGGCCATGCGGTGATTGCGCTCGGCCGCTACGCCGTCGACAACGGTCTGGTTCCGAAGGTGGAACCGGTAACGACGGTTAATATCGAATGCCCCTGCGGCATGGTCGTCGCCTCGGTTGCCGTCGCGGATGGGAAGTCGGGCAGCGTCTCGTTCGAGAGCGTGCCGGCCTTCCTGTTTGCGCAAGATATACGCGTCAACGTTGCGGGCCATGGTGAAATTGTCGTCGATGTCGCCTATGGCGGGGCCTTCTACGCGCTGGCCGATTGCCGCCAGTTCGGGTTCGAATTCAGCGAGGGTTCGGCCAAGACCTTTACCGAATGTGCGACCGCCGTGACCGAAGCCGTCAGGGAGGCAGTGCCGCTAGACCATCCCGACCATGCGGACCTCGCCTTCCTCTATGGTACGATCCTCACCGACGGCAACGACGTTTGGAACGAGGGCCCTACGCGCAATGTCTGCATCTTCGCCGATGCGCAACTGGATCGCTCGCCCACAGGCTCCGGCGTTACCGCCCGCCTCGCCGCCATGAATGCCAAGCGACAGATTTATGAGGGCCAGGCACGCATCTTCGAAAGCATCGTCGGTTCACGCTTTGTCGGCATGGTTGCCTCGACGACCAGAGCCGGACCCCATGATGCGATTACCGCCCGAGTCTCCGGTCACGCCTATTACAGCGGAAAAGCGGAATTCATCGTCGAAGAAGACGATCCGCTCGGCGGCGGCTTCCTGGTAGTCTGAACATTAAACCGAACGGTTGACTAACTGGTGATGCCATGTTAATAAACCATATGGTTGAATATAACACACCTCATCTCGATGTCATCTTTCACGCGCTTGCCGATCCGACGCGGCGAGCCATGCTGCACCGGCTCATCCCGGGGGAGCAGAGCGTCAGCGACCTCGCGACGCCCTTCAACATGTCGCTGGCGGGCGCGTCGAAACACATCAAGGTCCTCGAAAGCGCCGGCCTCGTGCGGCGGCGGATCGAGGGGCGGACGCATCTGTGCCGACTCGAAGCGGCCCGGCTTGCCGATGCCGAGCGCTGGCTTGCGACCTACAGGCGCTTCTGGAGCGAACGCCTCGACGACCTCGAAGCTCTATTGCGCGAGGAAGATGCCACGGTACCGAAGGTGCCACAGAACCCCAAGAAATAGGAGCAGAAGATGGACGCTTATGTTGAAAATGACCGGCTTGGTGCCGTGGTCGCCCCGCGCACCGTTCGCATCGAACGGCTGCTCCCGGGACCGGTGGATCGGGTGTGGTCTTATATCGTCAATTCGGAAAAGCGGAAGAAATGGCTGGCCGAGGGACCCATGGCAGATCATGTGGGCGGCGATGTCGTGCTGACCTTCCACAATGGCGAAATATCCGACGAGACGGTGCCGGACAAGTACAAGCAGTATGAGAAACACGTCAACCGGTGCAGGATATTGCGTTATGAACCGCCGCATCTGCTCAGCATGACCTGGCCCCAGGGCGAGGGCGAGCCTTCCGAGGTGACCTTCGAACTTGCCGCCTCGGGCACGGACACATTGCTGACCATCACCCATAGCCGGCTCGCCCACAGGGATGCGATGATCAGTGTATCCGGTGGTTGGCACAGCCATCTGGCAGCCCTCATCGACGTGCTGAACGGCCGGAAGGTCGATGGCTTCTGGAAGAAGCTGGCCGAGGTCGAGGCACAATACAGACAGACTATCGTCGATTGAGCGGGACGCCTTCCAAGGGACGCTCGAACAGTTGGACCGGCTCGCCGAGATAGTTCGTCTCGGCGATCGGTTCGAACCCGCATCGGCGGGCGAGCTTGATGGAAGCGGAATTGTCGGGAGAAATGATGCAGCGCGCACTTCTGGCGGCAAGATTGGCCTTTCCCCATTCCAGCATCTTGGTCAAGGCCTCCACGGCATAGCCTTTGCCGTGGACCTCCGGCGAGACCACCCATCCCATCTCCGGAACCTCGCCGAAGGCGGGCTCCATGACGCGGTTGAAATCGGCGAAGCCGGCATCGCCGATATATCTGCCGGTCGCCTTCTCCTCCATCGCCCAGAAGCCATAGCCGATCGCCTGCCACATGCCGATATATTGCAGCAGCCTGCCCCAGGAGCGTTCGGGCGACGATGGCTCTCCAGAGATGTGACGATAGACGACCGGATGGCTCCAAAGCTCGTGCAGCCGTTCCAGGTCATCCCGCCTGTGGCCACGCAGCACAAGCCTTTCAGTCTCGATAATCGGCGTTTCCTTCATGGCGCAATCCTGGTCTGAAGTTGATATCCAAAGCTGTGAAGTCATCGGCATTGCCGGAAGACGCGCTAGACTTCCACCGTCTGCAGCGCTTCTGCGATCCTTGCCGCCAGACGTTCGGCAACGTCCTTCTTGCTCAGATCCGGCCATTCCTCCACGCCCGTGCGGGTGATGATGCGGACCATGTTCCGGTCGCCTCCCATGATTCCGGTCTCATGGCTGACATCATTGGCAACGATCCAGTCGGCGCCTTTCCTGTCGAGCTTCCTGCGCGCATTCGACAACAGGTCCTGCGTCTCGGCCGCAAAGCCGACAACCAGTCGCGGACGCTGCCTGTGGTGGCCGACACCGGCCAATATGTCCGGATTCTCCACCATTTGCAGGGCGGGTGCGGCCTGGCCTGGCTGTTTCTTGATCTTTTCCCCGGCGGCGTCCGCCGTACGCCAATCCGCGACGGCCGCGACCATGATTGCGGCATCGGCCGGCAGAAAACGCTCCACCGCATCGCGCATCTCGCGCGCGGTTTCCACCTTCGTCACCTCCACGCCCAGCGGGTCGGGAATGGAGACCGGGCCCGAGACCAGATGCACGGTCGCGCCGAGACGCGCCAGCGCGGCGGCAATGGCGTGGCCCTGCTTGCCGGACGAACGGTTCGCAATATAGCGCACGGGATCGATCGGCTCATGCGTCGGCCCCGAGGTCATGACAATGGACATGCCGGCGAGCGGTTTCGAACGATCCTCGATCAGGTTCTCGACGGCGGCGAGAATTTCCAGCGGCTCCGCCATCCGGCCCGTGCCGCGCTCGCCGCTTTCGGCCATTTCACCGCGGTTCGGCCCAACGAAGAACACGCCGTCCTGTTCCAGCCTGGCCCGATTGCGCCGTGTCGCGGGGTGATCCCACATGCGCGGATTCATTGCGGGTGCAACAAGCACGCGCTTGTCCGTCGCCAGCAGGACGGCGCTTGCGAGATCGTCAGCCAGTCCATTGGCCATCTTGGCCATCAGATCGGCCGTTGCAGGCGCGACGACGATGAGGTCTGCCTCGCGCGACAGCCGGATATGGCCGACATCATGTTCGTCCTCGCGGGAGAAAAGCTCGCTGAACACCTTGTCTGCCGCGAGCGCGCCAACCGCCAGCGGCGTGACGAATTCCTGTGCCGCCTTCGTCAGGACCGGCCGGACGCGTGCGCCTTTCTCGCGCAGGCGGCGAATGAGGTCGAGACATTTATAGGCCGCGATGCCGCCGCCGATGATAAGAAGAACATGCTTGCCGGCAAGACTGCCCGCCGCCGGCGAAACGGCATGTGCCGGAACGGGATCGCTTTCCAGCCCGCCGAGAACCAGCCGTGCCTCTTCCTCCATGGATCGGCCATTTGCAGCGGCGCGCCGGCGCAGCCGCTCCTTGCTCGCGGGGTCCAGATTTCGGATAGTGATGCTGGCCATTGATTGCACTTTCCTGCTCGTGATTGCGATTATGCAATCAATGCAATCAATCTAAGGGATAATTGCCTAGAATAAAAGCGAATAGGTGATCAGGATGCTGCAAACCGCAATCACCCATAGCGCGACACGGCCCGACCGCGTATGGCGAGCCTCGGCGCGGCCGATGGCTTCGGCAGTCGGCGCGTCGAAACGCAGGCCATGTTGCGCCATCTGGTCCAGTTCCTTGGACAGGCGATCCGCCCGAGCCACCAGTTCCGGCAGCTGCCGTGCCAGGTGCATCACCGCGCCGACGCCCTCGCGCGCATCGACATATATGCCTTGCGGGCCGAGATTGCGCCGGATCCAGTCGCCAACCACCGGTTCGGCGGCCTTCCACATGTTGAAATGCGGGTTCAGCGTGCGCGAAACGCCTTCGACCACGACCATCGTCTTTTGCAGCATGACGAGTTCCGGCCGTGTCTGCATGTCGAAGAGTTCGGTAACCTCGAAGAGCAGCGTCAGAAGCTTGGCCATGGAGATCGTTTCGGCCGGCTGGCCGTGAATGGGCTCGCCTATGGCGCGGATGGCCTGGGCAAAACTCGCCACATCATGATGGTGCGGCACATAGCCGGCCTCGAAATGCACTTCAGCGACACGCACATAGTCGCGGGTGATGAAGCCGTAGAGAATTTCCGCCAGGAAACGGCGTTCCTTTTTGCCAAGACGACCGGTAATGCCGAAATCGACGGCCACGATATTGCCGGTCGCATCGACGAACAGATTGCCGGGATGCATGTCCGCATGGAAGAAGCCGTCCCGCAATGTGTGCCTGAGGAAGGACTGGATGAGCGTCTCCGCCAGCTTGAACAGATCATGGCCCGCGGCGACCAGGCCATCGATATCCGACATCTTGACGCCGTCGATCCATTCGAGCGTGAGCACGTCGCGCCCGGTACGCTCCCAATCGACGGTCGGAATGCGAAAGCCGGGATCATTGGCGGTGTTCTCCGCAATCTCGGACAGCGCCGCGGCCTCGAGCCGCAAATCCATCTCGATGCGGGTCGTCTGCGCCAGCGTCCGGGTGACTTCCACGGGGCGCAGGCGCCGCGTAGACGGCATGTAGCGTTCCTGCCAGCGCGCCACCAGGAAGAAGCTTTCGAGGTCGTTGGTGAAGCGCTGGCGCACGCCCGGCCGTACCACCTTCACCGCCACCTTGCGCTGCCCCTCCGGCGTATCGATGAAAGCCGGATGAACCTGCGCGATCGAAGCGGCCGCTATCGGATCTCCGATGGAAGCATAGAGATCGCCGGCGGGCCGCCCGAGCGAGGATTCGATGGCCCGCACGGATGCGGCCATGGGAAAGAAATCGAGCTGGTCCTGCAGCAGCGCCAGATCATCCGCGACCTCGGTACCGACGACATCCGGACGCGTGGCCAGGAACTGGCCGAGCTTGACATAGGACGGGCCGAGCTTGTTGATCGCGCGCGACAGACGTTCCGACCTGCGGGCAGTGCGGGCCCGGCGCCTTGCCAGGAGCCCGGCGACGCGGTGGCCGAATGCCGGCAGGCCGGTCAGGCCTTCGGCGGGCAAGGCCGCGATCACGCCTTCCCGGGTCAATATCCAGCCAGCTCGCACGAGCCGGAACATTGCGGCGAAACTACTCATTCAACGATCACAATTTCCAGCCGGAATGCAGCGCGGCAATGCCGCCGGTGAAATTACGCCATGTAACCCGCTCGAATCCGGCCTGGCGGATCATCTCGGCGAAATCCGCCTGGCGCGGAAACTTCCGGATGGATTCCACGAGATATTGATAGCTGTCGGCGTCGCCGGTCACGGCCTTGCCGATCTTCGGGATCGCATTGAACGACCAGGCATCGTAGATCTTGTCGAGGACAGGCAGTTCGACCTCGGAGAATTCCAGGCAGAGGAAGCGCCCGCCCGGCTTGAGCACGCGATAGGCTTCCGCCAGTGCGCGATCGATATGCGGCACATTGCGGATGCCGAAAGCGATCGTATAGGCATCGAAAATGCCGTCTTCGAACGGGAGTTCTTCGGCATTCGCCTCCACAAAGCGCGTATTGTCGGCCAATCCCTGCTTCTCGGCGCGGTCGCGGCCGACCTCGAGCATCGAACCATTGATGTCGAGGATCGTGGCATGGGCGTTTCGCTGCGATGCCTCGATGATCCTGAAGGCGATATCGCCGGTACCGCCGGCGACGTCCAGCACCTTCCATTGCGCTGTCCGCGAAGGAGACAGCCAGGCGATCATGGAATCCTTCCAGACGCGGTGCAGCCCCCCCGACATGAGATCGTTCATCAAATCGTAGCGCTTGGCCACGCGGTGGAATACGTCATTGACGCGCGACTGCTTTTCGCCGTCCTGCACGTTCTGAAAGCCGAACGAGGTCTCCATGCCGCCATGGGCGCCGGTGCGTTGCTGGTTCATCTTCCACCTGCTGAAATGCTATCGCGGCGAACCATAGAGGATTGATCAACAGAAGGCTATTGCCTCCTGCGCGACAAAACTGTGCGTCCCGCCGACGCATGCTTTGCGCCGGGAGCAAGCAATCGCTAAGGTCGGACTGATTTCAGAGTGAGGGATTTTCAATGGGCGTGACAATCGTTTCCCACCCGCTTGTGCAGCACAAGCTCACCATCATGCGCGACAAGGACACGTCGACCGCAGGCTTTCGCCGCCTGCTCAAGGAAATCTCGCTCCTGCTCTGCTACGAAGTCACCCGCGATCTCCAATTGACCAATATCCGCATCCAGACGCCGCTGGTCGAGATGGATTCGCCGGTCATCGAAGGCAAGAAGCTCGTCTTTGCCTCCATCCTGCGCGCCGGCAACGGCTTGCTTGAGGGCATGCTCGATCTGGTGCCGGCAGCCCGCGTCGCCCATATCGGCCTCTACCGCGACCATGAAACGCTTCAGCCGGTGGAATATTACTTCAAGGCGCCCGAGGATATCGTCAATCGCCTCATCATCGTCGTTGATCCGATGCTGGCGACCGCCAATTCGGCCATCGCCGCCATCCAGAAACTGAAGGATCGCGGCGCAAGCAACATACGCTTCCTCTGTCTGCTGGCAGCGCCGGAAGGCATCGAGCGCTTCACGACGGCCCATCCGGACGTGCCGGTGTTCACGGCGGCCATCGACAGCCATCTCAACGAGAAGGGCTATATCGTCCCCGGGCTCGGCGATGCGGGCGACAGGATGTACGGCACGAAATAGCGCGACGCCGCGTTACGTCGCCGCTGATATCCGGCGCAATATCGGGCTGGTCGATCGCGGCTTGCGCTCGGCAAAGCCATAGGCGGCAAGAACTTTCGCAACGGCCAGCCTGGCGTCATCCTCGCTGCGCGCATGGATGAGGGCGATCGGCTCGTCTTTTTCCATCCGCGCTCCGATCGGCTGGAGGGCGGTGATGCCCACCGCATGATCCACCGGGTCCTGCGGGCGGGTCCGCCCACCGCCAAGTTGGACGACGGCCATGCCGAGAGCACGCGTATCGATGGCGGCGACATAGCCCCCGGCAGGCGCTTTCACCTCCTGGAGGACTGGCGCCTGTGGCAAATGATGATCCATCCGCTCGATGAAATCAGCCGGGCCGCCGAGCGCCGCGACCATGCGGCCGAATATTTCCGCGGCCTTGCCGCTGTTCAATGCCTCCTGCGCCATAGCGGAGGCGTTTCGCTGCGTCGATGCAAGCCCTGCCGAGAGCAGCATTTCGGCAACCAGCGCAATCGTCACCGTCTCCAGTCGCGCATCGCGTCGCTCGCCGGTCAGGAACCGCACCGCATTGCGCACCTCGACGGCGTTGCCGGCGGCAAGCGCCAGTGGCTCGTTCATATCCGTGAGCAGGGCAGTGGTCGGCAGCCCGGCGCCCTCGGCGACGGCGACGATGCTTTCGGCGAGCGTCACGGCATCGCGTTTTCGGGCCATGAAGGCGCCGCTTCCGGCCTTGACGTCCATGACCAGCGCGCCAAGGCCGGCCGACAGCTTCTTCGAGAGTATGGAGGCGGTGATCAGCGGAATGGATTCGACGGTCGCGGTTACATCGCGGATGGCGTAGAAACGCTTGTCGGCCGGAGCGAGATTGGCGGTCTGGCCGATGATCGCACAGCCGACATCGCGCACGACGTTGCGAAACAGCGCATTGTCGGGCTGGCTGCGATATCCGGGAATGGAATCCATCTTGTCGAGCGTACCGCCGGTGTGCCCCAGCCCCCTGCCCGAAATCATCGGCACATAGGCGCCGCAGGCAGCGGCAATGGGTGCGAGCATCAGCGAAACATTGTCGCCGACGCCGCCGGTCGAATGCTTGTCCACCGCCGGCCCGGGCAGATGCGACCAGTCCAGCACATCGCCGGAGCGCAACATGGCGAGCGTCAGCGCCACCGTTTCCTCGCGCCGCATGCCCTGGAAGAACACCGCCATGGCAAAGGCGGCAACCTGGCCTTCCGTGACGCGGCCGGAGCCCAGCCCCTCGACGAACGCGGCTATCGCGCTCGCCTCCAGCATATGGCCGTCGCGTTTGCGCCGTATGATCTCCTGGGGCAGGACCATCCGCGGCTAACCCATGTCCCGGACGAATGCAGCGATTATCTTCTGCAGTCTGGCTCCGCCAATGGGCGCCATGTCCTTCGTCTCCTCGTGCGAGAGCTCATCGCCTGTCATGCCGGCGCCAAAATTCGTTATCACCGAACAGGCGGCAACCCGCAGGCCGTGAAAGCGGGCAAGGATCACCTCCGGCACGGTCGACATGCCGACGGCATCGGCGCCGAGAATGCGGGCCATGCGGATTTCGGCCGGCGTTTCGAAGGACGGCCCCGAAAACCACATATAGACGCCCTGCTCCAGCCTTTCGCCGACATCGCCGGCCGCCAGCAGCAACGCATCCCTCAATTTGCGGTCATAGGCGGTGGTCATGCCGACGAACCGCTGGTCGGTCGCCTCGCCGATCAGCGGGTTGCGGCCGGAATAATTGATGTGGTCATCGACCAGCATGACGCTTCCCGGCATCAGATCGTGCCGCACCGAGCCTGCCGCATTGGTGAGCAGCAGCATTTCAATACCGAGATCGGCGAGGCTGGCAATCACCGGCCGCATGACTGCAGCATCGCCATTTTCATAGTAGTGCGAGCGTCCGGCGAGCATGAGCACCGGCTTGCCGGAAAGATAACCGGCGACCACCTCGCCCGCATGACCCGAAACGCCGCTATGCGGAAAATCCGGCAGTTCCGCATAGGGAATGCGGACGGCATCATCCACTGCATCGACCAGCGAGCCCAGCCCTGAACCAAGCACCAGTGCTATCCGGGGCGCCAGTCCATTCAATTTCTGTATGAGATGTCCGGTTGCCGCCGAAATCATGCGGCGCCTTTCCCGAGCACGTCGGCTTCGAACCCATAGGGAAAGATATCGCGCAAACGCAAGGTTTCGACGATGCCGTCATTGTCGCAAAGGTGCAGCAGTGTTTCGGGTCCGGCAAACTCGGCCAGACGCTGGCGGCAGCCTCCGCATGGCGTGCACTTGGCCTTCTTTTCGGCGACGACCGCAATCTCGGTGATTTCGCCGCCACCGCCCATGACGAAGTGCGAAAGCGCCGTCGTTTCGGCGCACCAGCCTTCCGGATAGGAAATCACTTCGATGTTGCAGCCGGAATAGACGCGGCCATCGCGCGTGCGCAAGGCGGCGCCAACCGGAAATTGCGAATAGGGAGAATGGGTCTTCTGCATGGCCGCATAGGCCGCGTCGAACAGATCCTTGCTCATGATCACCTTTCCTTCACATAGGCGACGCCGCCCGCTTTCGGCGGGATCGCCTTGCCGATAAAGCCCGCCAGGAGAATGATGGTGAGCACATAGGGCAAGGCCTGCATCAATTGCACCGGCACCTCGCCGATCAAGGGCAGGGGTTGCCCCTGGAGCCTGATGCCGAGCGCATCCAGAAAGCCGAAGAGCAGGCAGGCATACATGGCCTGCACCGGCCGCCATTTGGCGAAGATCAATGCCGCGAGTGCGATATAGCCCTTGCCGGCCGTCATGTCCTTGACAAAGCCTGCGCCCTGCGCCGCAGCCAGATAGGCGCCGGCGACACCGCAGAGGAGCCCGCAGCAGATCACCGCACGATAGCGCAGCCAGGAGACGGAGATGCCGGCCGTGTCTACAGCGGCGGGATTCTCGCCGACGGCGCGCAGCCGCAGGCCGAACCGTGTGCGGAACAACACCCACCATGTGAACGGCACGAGCAGAAATGCCAGGTAGACGAGGATGGAATGCCCGGAAATGAGCTCGAAATAGATCGGCCCGAGTATCGGGACGTCGCGCACCGCCTCCGCCCCGGGCAGATTGATCGGCGTGAAACGGGCGCTGTTGGGGAGCGAAGGCGTACGTCCACCCTGGTGGAACCAGGCCTGCCCCAGGATGACCGTCGTGCCTGCCGCGATGAAATTGATCGCCACGCCCGAAACGATCTGATTGCCGCGATGGGTGATCGACGCGAATCCGTGGACGAGGCTGAGGGCAATGGAAACAACGACCGCCGCCGCCAGAGCGAGAGGCGCGGAGCCGAACCATGTGGCGACGGCACCCGCGGCGAAGGCGCCTGCGAGCATCTTTCCCTCAAGACCGATGTCGAATACGCCGGCTCTCTCCGAATAAAGCCCCGCCAGGCAGGCGAGCAGCAGCGGCGCCGACAGGCGGATGGTCATGTCGAAAAGCTGTATGAACGTGATGAAAAGTTCCATCACTGCCTCCCCGGTGCGGCAGCATTGGGCTGTATGGGCGTCGCCTTCGGTCCAAAAGCATGGAATATCCGCTGCAGCGTTGGCCGGAACATGTGTTCGAGCGCCCCGGCGAACAGAATGACCAGCCCCTGGATGATGACGATCATGTCGCGCGAGATATTGGGCATGTCGAAGGCTATCTCGGCGCCGCCCTGATAGAGCATCCCGAACAGGATGGCCGCAAGCACGATGCCGAACGGATGGGAGCGCCCCATGAGCGCAACCGCAATGCCGACGAACCCTGCGCCGGCGACGAAATCAAGCTGAAGGCGATGCTGGGCGCCCATGACCGGGTTGAGTGCCATCATGCCGGCCAAGGCGCCAGAGATGAGCATGGCAATGATGATGATGCGCATTTCACCGATGCCGGCATAGCGCGCCGCCTTGGGACTGAAACCCATCGTGCGGATCTCGTAGCCGAGCTTTGTGCGCCAGATCAGCACCCAGACGAGAAACGCCGCCAGCAGCGCCAGCAGGAAGCTGATGTTGAGCGGCGCCGACCGCATGTCGAGCCCTATGCCGTTGAGAAGCCAGCCAAGCCCGGGCAATTGCCCGCCTTCGCCGAAGACCCTGGTCTCGGGGGCCTGCACATTGGCCGGCCGCAGGAAATTGACCACGATCGACACCATGATGCTGGCGGCGATGAAATTGAACATGATGGTGGTGATGACGACGTGCGAGCCGCGTTTCGCCTGCAGCCATGCCGGGATCAGCGCCCACAGGGCGCCGGCGATGGCGGAGGCGGCAATGGCCAGCGGAAAGGCAAGCCACCACGGCAGCACGTCGCCGAGGCTGAGGCCGACAAGCGCCGCGCCGAGCCCGCCAATATAGGCCTGGCCCTCACCGCCGATGTTGAACAGGCCGCAGTGAAAGGCGATGGCGACGCAAAGGCCGGTGAAGATGAAATTGGTGGCGTAATAGAGCGTATAGCCGACGCCATCGCCGGAACCGAATGCGCCCTTGACCATCAGTATGGCCGCGTCGATCGGGCTTTCGCCGACGAGAAGGACCACAAGCCCGGCAACGAGAAAGGCTACGACGAGATTGATGAGCGGAAGAAGGCCGTAATCGGCCCAGGCGGGCAGTTTGGCGAATGGCTGGCTCATGGCAGCGCCTCGATGGCGGCATCGGCTGTGGTGATACGGGCGTACTCGCCGTCGAGAACGGCAAGAAACAGCGCGTGCACTTCCTCGGCGCTCCAGGCCTTGCCGCTCCGGTCCGTGCGATCGGTACTGGCGACGGCGTCCTCCGGTATGAGCACCTCGAAACCAAGCCCGGCCGCCATCCTCACGGTCGCATCGACCGAGTTTTCGAGGAGGACGCCTGTCACGACGAGGCTGCGCACCTGCAATTCGTCCAGCACATCCATGAGATCGGTGCCGATGAAGGCGCTGTTCGTGCGCTTGTCCACCACGGGTTCACCGAGAATGGGCTCGACTTCGCTCTTGAAGTCATTGCCTTCGCTGCCCGGTCGATAGGGCGAGGACGGGTCGGTTGAATCATGCCTGATATGGATGACCGGCAAGCGCCGCGCGCGCCAAGCCGCCAGCAGACGGCCGATATTGGCTTCCGTCTCGGGCTGGCCCCGGCGGCCCCATTTCGGATCATCGATCGCCTTTTGAACATCAATCACGATCAACGCCTGCGTCGTCATTCCGCCGCCTCCAACTGTTCAACACCTGCCATCAGGCAGCCCAATTCGGCCTCATCCGCCTCCGCATCGCGCTCGCCGACGATCCGTCCGGCGAACATGACGAGGATCCTGTCCGACAGCGAACGTATTTCATCGAGTTCGACGGATACCAGCAGGACGGCCTTGCCGGCATCGCGCATTTCGATGATCCGCTTATGGATGAACTCTATCGCCCCCACATCGACGCCGCGCGTCGGTTGGCCGATGATGAGTACATCCGGATTGCGCTCCATCTCGCGCGCGAGAACGATCTTCTGCTGGTTGCCGCCGGAGAAATTGGCGGTCTTCATTTCCGGGTCGGAAGGGCGGATATCGTATTTTTCGATCTTCTTGCGCGCATCCGCCTGGATCGCATCGATGTCGAGGAAGGGTCCGTTCAGATAAAGCGGATCGTCATGATAGCCAAGGATGGAATTTTCATATTCCTCGAACGCCAGCACCAGGCCCATATGGTGCCGGTCCTCCGGCACATGCGCCAGGCCACGATCGCGCAGCTCGGCAGGATCGGCCGCGCCGGTGACATCGATCGACTGGCCGTTCAGCAGCACCCTCCCCGAGACTGCCGTGCGGATGCCGGCAATCGTTTCGATGAGCTGCGACTGGCCATTGCCTGCCACGCCGGCAATGCCGACGATTTCGCCCGCACGCACCTGGAACGACGCATTATCGACCATGACGACGCCGCGACTGTCGCGCACCGTCAGGTTTTCCACCGACAGCCTGACATCGCCGGGCTTCGCCTCGCCCTTGTTGACCCGGAGCAGGACGCGGCGGCCGACCATGAGTTCCGCAAGCTCTTCCGCCGAAGTCTCCGCGGTCTTGCGCGTCGCCACGATGGCGCCCTGCCGCATCACCGAGACATTGTCGGTCACCGCCATGATCTCCCGCAGTTTATGGGTGATCAGGATGATGGTCTTGCCCTGGTCGCGCAGCTGCACGAGGATACGAAACAGATGATCGGCCTCGGCCGGGGTCAAGACGCCCGTCGGCTCATCGAGCACGAGTATATCCGCCTGCCGGTACAACGCCTTGAGTATCTCGACACGCTGCTGCAATCCCACCGGCAGTTCCTCGATCAGCGCATCGGGATCGACGTCGAGCTCATACTCCTCCTCGAGCCGCCTGAGTTCGGCGCGGGTCCTGGCGATGCCCTTCGTCAGCAAGGGCGCGCCCTCGACGCCGAGCATGACGTTTTCGAGCACCGTAAAATTGTCCACGAGCATGAAGTGCTGGTGCACCATGCCGATGCCGAGCGCTATGGCAGCATTGGAATCGGTGATCTTCGCTGGCACTCCGTTGATGCGGATCTCCCCGGCATCGGCCTGGTAAAACCCATAGAGGATCGACATGAGTGTCGATTTTCCGGCGCCGTTTTCACCGATAATGCCGTGGATCGTGCCTTTTTCCACGCGCAGATGAATGTCTTTATTGGCGTGAACAGCCCCGAAGCGCTTATCGACTCCAATGAGTTCAATAGCAGAAACGCTCATTTCCCCATCCGCTGTAGATCAGCCTTTTTCTTATCCAAGATGCGATGACCCTAGCACGTGATATTTTTCTTTCCACCCAAGAAACAAAAGATTGGACGCAGGCCCGGCCGAGGCATCTTCGCGCCTCATTCGCCGATTGCCGCTAGCACCTCTTGATGCTATCGCGCAACTCGTGTCAACTCGTGCGAAAGGCGGAATTCCAACCGCTGCACAGGGAGGTAGGGAATTGGCGGATGATCGCGAACGGCTGACGCAGCTGGAAGTCCTGGTGACCGAGCAAGAGCGCACGATCGAGGAAATGTCCGGGCAGATCGCCGATCAGTGGAAGCTGCTGGAAGGCATGCAGCGCAAGCTCGACGCCCTCACCGACCGTTTTCTCGCCCTCGAGGAACAGGCGGCGCCCGATATTCCCATCACCCGGCCACCCCACTACTGAAGGTTCGAGCGCCATGGGCCTAGTGAAAGTCGATCGTCTGGCAAATCACCCTGAACTCGTTCCGCTCTGCGCGCGCTGGAATTACGAGGCATGGGGCCGGGATGCGGGCCGTAGCATGGAAGAGACCATCGACAGTTTCATGGCCATGCTCGACTCCTCGAGCCGCGAGCAGGCCTTCGTCGCACTCGTCGCCGGCGCGCCGGCCGGCCTGTGCCTGCTCATCGAAAGCGACCTCGAGACGCATCGCCATCTGCGTCCCTGGCTCGCCAGTCTTTTCGTGGCGCCGGAAATGCGCCTGATGGGAGCCGGCACAGCGCTGGCAAGAGCCGTGGAAGACAGCGCCCGCCGACAGGGCGAAGATGTGCTTTATCTTTATTCGAGCCAGCCCGAATATTACGAAAGACTGGGCTGGGAGCGCTTGGAGGAACTCGGCGCCGAGGAAGCAGGCGCGTGCGTCATGCGCCGCTGCCTGTAAAAGCGCGCCGCCTGCAAGAACACGCGGCGCGCCAGACCTTATTTGTAAGGGCAGGAATTATCGGTGAAATAGCTGTGCACCTGGACCTTGCCGGAGACGATATCCGCCTTGGCCGCTTCGACAGCCTTCTTGATCTCATCGGTCAGAAGCGGCGCATTGTTTTCATCGGCGGCATAGTCGACGCCGGCCTCTTTCACCCCGAGATAGCTCGCACCGGCGGTAAACTTGCCGTCAGCGGCATCCTTGAAGGCATTATAGGTGGCAACATCGACCCGCTTGAGCATCGAAGTGAGAACCTTGCCCGGATGGAGACCATTCTGGTTCGAATCGACACCGATGCCGAGCTTGCCCGCGTCGGCCGCCGCCTGCAGCACACCAATTCCGGTGCCGCCAGCCGCCGCAAAAATCACGTCCGAACCCTGGTCCATCTGTGATTTGGCGATTTCGCCGCCCTTTGCCGGATCGTTCCAGGCCGCAGGCGTGTCGCCGGTCATGTTCTGGATGACCTTAGCATCAGGATTCGTCGCCTTGACGCCGCCGACATAGCCGCAGGCAAAATTGCGGATGAGCGGAACGTCCATGCCGCCGATAAAGCTTACGGTGCCGGATTTCGACGCCTTCGACGCCATGACGCCGACGAGGTAGGAACCTTCATTGTCCTTGAAGACGACGGACCGTACATTCGGCTTGTCGACTTCGGCGTCGATGATGACGAACTTGGTCTCGGGGAATTCCCCGGCCACCTTCTCGATCGCCGCAGCGGCCGAGAAACCGGCGATGACGATGGGCGAATTTCCGTCCGAGGCGAACTTGCGCAACGCCTGTTCGCGCTGGGCTTCGTTCTGGATCTCGAACTCGCGATATTTCACACCGGTATCGGCGGTATATTTTTCCGCGCCGTTGAATGCCGCCTCGTTGAAGGACTTATCGAATTTGCCGCCGAGATCGTAGATGACGGCGGGTTTGTCATCCGCGGCGAAAGCCGGGAAAGACAGGGCCGTAGCGGCCAGGAGACCAAGGACAATAGGCTTCATTGGAGAGCAACCCCTCTGCATTTTGTTGAGTGCGCGTGCTTTTCGCATCGCATTTCAGCCGAGGCACACCATTGCTCTCGCGCCAGAATGCAATCTGGCACGACCAGGTGTAGAATTCACGCGGAATTTTGCTAATCGGTCAAAAAACGGTCGGGGCGGCGAGCCGCCCGTCATATCGCGCGCGACACGCCCTGCGGGATGGGGCAGGAAACGCCCGTGCCGCGCAGTCCGCAATAGCCGTTGGGGTTCTTCGCCAGATATTGCTGATGATAGTCCTCGGCATAGAAAAACTCCGGAGCTTCCAGGACCTCGGTCGTGATCCGGCCACGGCCGCTTGCCGAAAGCGCCTGCTGGTAGGCATTACGGCTTTCGAGCGCCGCCGCATGCTGCTCCGGGCTGAACGTATAGATGCCGGAGCGATAGGTGGTGCCGATATCATTGCCCTGCCGCATGCCCTGCGTCGGATCATGTTCTTCCCAGAACAGCGTCAGAAGTTCGTCATAGGAGACGATTTCGGGATCGAATACCACAAGGACGACCTCATTGTGCCCGGTCAGGCCGGTGCAGGTCTCCTGATAGGTCGGATTGGGGGTGATGCCGCCGGCATAGCCCGCCGCCGTCACATATACGCCCGGAACCTGCCAGAACAGGCGCTCCACGCCCCAGAAGCAGCCCATTCCAAACATGGCGACTTCGAGATTTTCAGGCCATGGCCCCTTCAGCGGCCGGCCGTTGACGAAATGATGCTGCGCCGTGGCGATCGGCGTATCCTTGCCGGGCAAGGCCTGTTCGGCCGTCGGTATTGCTGTTTTCTTGTCGAACATGCTGAGTAGTGACATGACGGCCTCCGTTGGGTTGATGGAACCGGACCTAGCGGGCAAACCGTCCGACGCTATCGGTGCGACGATACCCTGCCATGTAGAAAAGCAGGGCAAGGAACGCAAAAACGACCACCGTCGGCACTTGCAGCAATGCCAGCATTACCGGGTCCCAGATCATGGCACTTAAATGGGTCTTGACCGCAGTTTCCACAAGGGCCAGCGACGGCGCCGATATGGAAAGCCAGCTCTCCTGCAGCGGCGTCACCACCAGATGCGAGGCACCGACGGAGCGGGCCGCATCGAGGACAGCGGCGATGATCGCCAGGCTCAGGCTGATATAGGCAAGGAATCTTAGAAACAGTCGCAACACTTGATGCTCTCCGATCGATGACCGCCGCGCGGCAACGCCTTCTATCCTATCGCTTCATCCATGGCGAATGAACCGGTTTTTGGCGGTTTACCCAACCTCGCCATCCGCCGGAACACAGCTTCCATCGAGCTTACAAAAATATTTGAAATAAGAGTTGAACAGTTGAGTGTTCTGGCTATAGTGCGCGCCGCACGGGCTGCCGCCGACTAACCATTGCGGCATATTTTTACGTGCTTATATCAAGAGCATTCGTGGTTGACGGTGCTCCTTTGGCGGAGATATCCGAAAGTCGACCCGCCTGGCAAATATATGCCGAGCGAAGTGTGGAGAGGTGGCCGAGTGGTTGAAGGCGCACGCCTGGAAAGTGTGTTTACGTCAAAAGCGTAACGCGGGTTCGAATCCCGCTCTCTCCGCCAGTTAAGTTTTCCCCTGACAGATTTATATCAAGCCATGGGCAGGAAGCTGTCTCCCGCTCGGCAAGCCTTGGTCGCCGCGTGCGCCATGATTTTGCCGGACAGCGCATGCTCGCAGAGGCGATCCGCTCCCAGGCAGGGGGCCGCCCCACTCTATCGGCAAGGCAGAAATTTTCTGTATCGGGCGCCGTACGGGCGCCGTCGATGGCGGCATCAACGACGCCCGGATTGGTAAATTGCTTGCTTCTGATCGTCCTCACCAAGCCTATTTTCAACGAACTACCCATGATTGGTCCAGGTCATGACGCTCGATCTATTTAGACTAAAGTATATTATCCCACAATGTAACGATGTGGACACAATGCAATGCAACTTATGATATATTATGTAATAATATAATTTTTTGTTTATGACAGTTGCCATTTTTACTTTTACACGCTATTGCAGCAGACGTATAAAACTGCATGATTTTACAATGTGATATATGGAATAAAGTCTAATAAGATCGGTGCGACGATGTTAGCAGAGAAGTGTTTGCTGATTACGGGGGGCACTGGGTCGTTCGGCAATGCGGTGCTTGACCGCTTCCTGCACAGCGACCTGGGTGAAATCAGAATTTTCAGTCGTGATGAAAAGAAGCAGAACGACATGAGACTTCGGTACGCCAACCCAAAGCTCAAGTTTTACCTGGGTGATGTTCGAGATTACGGCAGTCTGGTAGGAGCGCTACGGGGCGTGGACTACGTTTTTCACGCCGCAGCTCTCAAACAGGTTCCATCCTGTGAATTCTACCCGATGGAAGCGGTGCGCACGAACGTGTTGGGCACGGAGTGCATGATCAATGCCGCTCAGACCTGTAACGTACGCAGAGTAGTCTGTCTGAGTACGGATAAGGCGGTGTACCCCGTAAGTGCGATGGGTATCTCCAAGGCCCTGATGGAGAAGGTCGCAAGCGCCAAGGCAAGAGAGCTTGGCGATTCCGCGACAATGATCTGCACAACCCGTTATGGGAATGTCATGGGCTCGCGCGGTTCAGTTATTCCTCTGTTTATCGACCAGATACGACGGCGAATACCGTTGACGCTAACCGATGCGAGCATGACGCGCTTCATGATGACGCTCGAAGAAGCGGTCGAACTGGTCATGTTCGCATTTACGAACGGTTCGAACGGAGACATCTACGTGCAGAAGGCGCCGGCGGCCTCATTAGCCACGCTCGCACGAGCTTTGTGCGAATTGTTCGACGTGCCAAATTATCCGCACAAGATAATGGGCACGCGACATGGCGAGAAGCGGAGTGAAGCGCTTCTAAGCCGGGAGGAAATGGCCCTGGCGGAAGATCTCGGCAAATATTATCGGATCCCGCCGGACAACCGCGATCTGAATTATGCAAAATTCTTCGAAGAGGGGCACTCGGAGATTACCCGTGCCGATGACTATAGTTCCGATAACACGGATCAACTCAGCGTGGAGGAAACCAAGTCCCTCCTTTTGAAGCTGAGTGTCGTCAGAAAAGCTTTGAAGGGTGAATTCAGAGCGATGGATGATGCTGCATGACCAGAATTCTCGTTCTGGGCGCCGGTGGGATGCTCGGCCATACACTTTTCCGCCACCTGGCCATGAATACAACATATGAGGTTCATGGCACGGTCCGGGGGGGTGCGACCATGCCCGATAGCCATACGGCGACCTTGCATGGGGTGGACACCTTGCACGGCCATGTTGATGTTCTCGACCGCGGAACGCTCCTGGCTACGCTCGATGCGATAAGACCAGAAGTCATTCTGAATTGTGTTGGTCTTATCAAGCAGCGAGAATCGTCCTTGAATGTGGAGGAGGCTATCGCGATCAATGCCTTGTTGCCTCATCAATTGGCGGGTTGGTGCAACGCACATGGTTCACGCCTGATCCACTTCTCAACGGATTGTGTCTTTGCGGGCGATCGCGGCGATTACCGGGAAGCCGACCACGCCGATGCGGACGATCTGTACGGCCGGTCCAAATATCTCGGAGAAGTAAATTACGGCAGGCATCTGACCATACGGACATCGCTGATCGGGCATGAGTTGACCAATCATCTAAGTCTCGTGGACTGGTTCCTCGGCGCCAAGGCACCTGTTTCAGGTTATGCTCAAGTTGTCTTTTCGGGACTTCCCACGATCGAGATCGCACATATAATCCAAAATTATATTTTACCGCATGATGATTTGTGCGGTCTTTATCACCTAAGTGCCGCGCCAATCGACAAGGACCGCTTACTTCGATTGATTGCGTCTGCCTACAGCCGTCAAACGCAAGTCTTGCGCAGTGACCATCCCCGCCTGGACCGCTCGCTGAACTCGGAACCCCTTCGACACGAACTGAACTATAGTCCGCCTAGCTGGGAAAAGCTGATCGCAGACATGCATTCAGACTACATTCGGCACTACAGCGCTGTTCGCGAAGAGGCGGTGTCGTAGCAATGAAGAAACTCAAGGTGATGACAATCCTGGGCACCAGGCCCGAGATCATCAGACTATCCCGCATCATTCCGCTGCTTGATGAGTTCTGCGACCACACTATCGTGCATACGGGTCAAAATCATGATTACGAATTGAATGAAGTGTTCTTCCAGCAATTACAATTGCGAAGGCCTGATCATTTCCTTGACGCAGCCCGCGAAACGCCTGCGGCGACGATAGGCCGGGTGATTTCCGCGATCGACCCGTTGCTGGAGAAGGAAATGCCCGAAGCTGTTTTGATTCTCGGCGATACGAACAGTGCTCTTGCAGCCATTGCGGTCAAACGACGCAAGATTCCGATATTCCATATGGAAGCCGGCAATCGCAGTTTTGATCAAAGAGTTCCCGAAGAGATCAACCGTCGGATTGTCGATCAAATTTCGGATATCAATCTCACCTATAGCGACATTGCGCGTGAGTATCTTCTGCGCGAAGGCACGCCACCCGACCGTGTCATCAAGACAGGTAGCCCGCTTGGCGAGGTGCTGAACCATTATCGCGAACGGATAGAAGCCTCTACCGTGCTGCAGGATCTGGAC
The DNA here is from genome assembly GCF_023554255.2 of Phyllobacterium sp. 21LDTY02-6. Taxonomy (GTDB): domain Bacteria; phylum Pseudomonadota; class Alphaproteobacteria; order Rhizobiales; family Rhizobiaceae; genus Phyllobacterium. The sequence continues at coordinate 310,500 of NZ_JAMJWD020000002.1, forward strand.
CTGCAAGCCGGTGAATTCTATCTGGTCAGTGCGCATCGCGAAGAGAATGTCGATAATCCGCGCCAACTGGTCCGTCTTGCGGAAATCCTCAATCATCTGGCGCTTGAGTGTAAAGTCATCGTCTCGACTCATCCGCGCACGCGCAAACGCATCGAGGAATTAGAGCTCAAATTCGCGCCAAACGTGCGCCTGTTGAAGCCGCTTGGATTCCTGGATTATGTCTGGTTGCAGATGAACGCGACAGCGATCCTGTCTGACAGCGGCACCATCACCGAAGAAACTTCCCTCCTCAATCTGCGGTCGCTCAACCTGCGTGAGGCCCACGAGCGCCCGGAAGGCATGGAAGAAGGAACAGTCATGATGGTCGGACTGAATCTGGATCGGGTGCTTCAAGGGCTGGCAATCTTGGAACGGCAACCCGCGGGAGAGAGGCGATCGCTACGTCTCGTACGCGACTATGACGTGGACAATGTCTCGCAGAAGGTGCTGCGCATTCTGCACAGCTATACGAGTTATGTGAACAACTACGTCTGGCGAAAGGGATGAAGGCATGCGCCTCCTGATCCTCAGCCAATATTTCTGGCCTGAGAATTTTCGCATCAATGAACTCGCTGTCGAACTGGAACGGCGGGGACATGACGTATGCGTTCTGACCGGCCTGCCAAACTATCCCGACGGCAAGGTTTTCGCCGGGTTCCGGAAATCTCCGCATGAATGGAACAAGCTTGGCGATGTCGATATTGTCAGAGTGCCTCTTGTGCCGCGGGGTCGCCATTCGATCAGCCTCGTCGCCAACTATCTCAGTTTTGCCATGTCGGCAGCCATGCTCGGCGCCTGGAAGCTGCGGGGGCGTCCTTTCGATGCGGTTTTGGTCTATCAGGTGTCGCCAGCGACCATCGGATTGCCAAGTGTCATACTACGATGGTTGAAGCGTGCGCCCACAGTGTTCTGGGTTCAGGATTTGTGGCCGGATACGCTGGCGGCGATGGGTGTGGTCCGATCGCAGAAGGTCTTACGCTGGGTTGATCTCTTTCTTTCCTGGGTTTATCGGCACACGGACCATGTGCTTGGCCAATCGCAAGCCATTCTACCCCGCCTGAGGCAACAAGTGCCTGCCAATGTGCCGGTGAGTTATCTGCCAAATTGGGCGCCGGCCGCGGATGGAGCCGTAGATGCAGGTAGAGAGGCGGGAAAAAACGTCTTTCAGGTCTATTACCTAGGCAATATCGGTGACGCACAAGATTTCCCTACCGTAATTGATGCAATCTCGTCCCTGGCTCATCGTGACGATCTGCACTGGAATTTCGTCGGTGACGGGAGATTGGCCGATTGGTTGAAGCAACAGTTGGAACAACGTCATCTGACGCATAGGGTGAGCATGCTGGGTAGTCATCCCTTGGAAGCGATGCCTCGCTTCTATCGCGCCGCCGATGCTCTCCTCGTTTCGCTAAAGGCCCAGCCATTGCTCTCGCTGACGGTTCCGAGCAAGGTTCAGGCTTATCTGGCTGCTGGTGTGCCTTTGCTTGGAATGCTCGATGGCGAGGGCGCTCGTATCATTCGCGATGCCGGTGCAGGGATTACATGTCCAGCCGGCAATAGCGCAAAACTTGCTGAAGCTGTTAGCAATCTCATGGCGATGCCGCGCGACAGGCGATTGCAGATGGGTGCAGCCGGGCGCGCATATAGCGAGGCTGAATTCGATTTCACCCGCATCGTGGACCGCCTGGAACAAATCCTCGAGGAGGCTGGTCGAAAATCGGTACAGCCGGTGGAAGTATCCTGATCGATGACATCAGAAAAATCTCCAGCGATCGACGCCGGCTTGAAAGACTTGAGCTTCACCAAATCGCGTGGAGCAGTCGCTGCGAGCAGGATCGCTTTGCTTGTCGGCGGAATTGCAAATTCCTTGCTGTTGCCTCTGGTTCTGGAGCGTTCGGCAGTAGGACTATTTTTCCAAGCTCAAGTCGCGATTGCAGCCTTGTCCACCATTGCTCAGCTCGGTTTCACGTTCACCGTTCCGCAGTTTCTCTCTGCATATGTGGCAGAGAGCAAATTCGCGGAGGCACGATTTTTTATCGCCTCAATCATTACGGTTTCAATTCTCACATCTGCGCTACTGACAGGGCTCTATTCCATTTTTCTCTATTACGGCGATCTCGGCCCAGCCGAACATACCATCTTGACGTGTGTATTCTTCACCGCGGCCTTCAATGCTCAAAGCGCTATTTCCTGTGAGATATTGCGGGCGTTGCGATCATATGGCGCTGCGAACATCATCATGACGTCATCAGGTCTGTTCGTGCCAATATATGTTTCTATAGTATATTTCGGATTAGAGCATTCTTCGATTCAAAAAGTGCTTTACTGCGGACTGGTGGGTTCAACCGGTGTATTTATGCTTTCTATCCTTTTGGTGTATCAAAAAGTCATAAGATTTCCAAGAAAAGCATTCCATAAGAAGAGAATTGTCACATTTACAGCCAAGTCGCTCCCCAATCTCTTGAGCTCGCTGGTGCTCTTCTTGATGTCGCAGGCGGATATAATCCTACTCTCGCACTGGTACGGCGCGCAGGAGGTTGCTGTCTATGGCATTGCAACCCGTATCTCCGCATTGTTGCTTTTTCCACTAGCCATTGCGAATTCCGCCTTGGCGCCGGTGGCCGTGGAACACAGGGTAGCTGAGCGCAACGGCGAATTGTGCGACCTGGTTTCATCAACGGCAAGAACGAGTGCTTTACTGGCCGGTGCAGGCTATTCCGCTTTTCTGCTGATCGGCTATCCTCTGATCGATTTTTGGAATCCCGCTTTCATAGAAGCATATTATATCTTTGCGATCCTCGGATTTGGCCAGGTTATTCACGCAGCTTGTGGTGCGGCGGGCGTGTTGCTGATGACGGGCGGACAACAGCTTACGGCCATGCGGATTACTCTCGGTGCAGGCTTTCTCACAATTATACTGGGCGTCCTGGGATTGGAGTATTTGGGCGTGGGAGGCCTAGCGGCAGCTATGGCGGCAGGCAATATCCTGCAGATGCTGGCCTTTGCATATCGAGCACGGCTGCATTTCGGTATTGATCCCACAGTGCTGGGACTACACCGTCCTATACGCGGCGCGGCGCGGGTCTTTTCACTATGACCCAATCATCCAAATGCAAGATTCTCGTGCTCGGAGGATCCGGGTTTCTAGGGCGACTTTTCGCTGCCCATTTCTCGTCAGATGACCGCTATGAGCTGCACTACCTCGTTCACAGAACGAGACCAGACTGGCTGGCGGAGGCTGCTTCCGTAAACATAATTGATGCTCGCGAGGAACATACATTTTCGGCTCTGCCGAAGATGCAAAGTCTTGACGTTGCCATCAACATGTTGCGGCCCGATGGCAGCGGTTGGTGCCTCGATTACACGAAATCTGCCCTGTCCGCCTTGACGAAGACGGGCATCGAACGTTTCGTTCATCTTAGTTCCATCGATATCTACAACGGAAGCACCGCCAAATTTATCGATGAGCATACTGCGCCGATGCCGGACAACGCCTACGCTCGAGAACACTGTCAGATCGAGGATTTGCTTCGAGCATCTCCACTTACTCTCTCCGTATTACGATTGGGTGCCGTTTTCGGTGATGGAGGACGCAACGTCGTTTCATTTTTCAACGAGGCTCAAAAAGCGCCCTTATTGAAACTCGGATTGAGACAAGCGCTTTATGGCCGACGCCGCATGCATCTGGTCAGCGCGGCATCCGTTCTGTCTGCAGTGGCGTATGCGTTGGCGCCTACAAGCGAGAGCGGCACGCTTCTCGTCACCGATGACGACGACGAGCGCAACAACTTCGCGTATATGAATGAAAAAATCCTGCGCTTCTGCAATAGGCCGGATTTAAGCAATGTGCCCGAGCTTCCGCTATTTTGCTTAAGTTTAGCTTTGAAAGTGCGAGGCCAATCAACAATCCTGCCCAGCCGACGCTTCTCCGCCGACCTATTGGATCGAGCTGGAATCAAGCGGCCCGATTTTGGGACAGAGCTTGATCTGTACCTTGAGAAACTCTCGCTCAGGGCTGTCCAATGAAATTGTTGCTTACCTGTGTTTCACTGGACAGCGAGCGCGGTGCGGGGACAGCGGAAAGAACTCGGCAATTGGCTAGAGCCTTGGTTGCTGCAGGGTATCAATGCTCCATCGCGACGATCGATTCTGGTTCGCTGGTCAAAGAACTGACGGGGATTGGAGCGTCGATCTACGTGACGGGTTCGACGCGCCTGAAGTTCACGATACCGTTCGTATCTCCGTGGCGCCTTTGGAATTTGGTGCGAAATGCCGAAGTGGTTCATATCCTGGGATACTGGAACCTGCTATCAGTCCTGACTGCCTTTTTCGCTTTCGTAGGCAACAGGCCGTTCCTGTTATGCGCTGCCGGTGAACTAGCCCTCTTAAACGAGCCCCGCCATGTGGCGAAGCTCTTCCACCGACTGTTTGGCTGGTTACTGCTTGGTAAGGCTGCGAAAATCATTGCCATTACCGAGCTTGAGAAACAACAGCTCTTAGCCCGCTTCCACTTCCCGGCAGACCGCGTATCAGTTTTGCCGAATGGTGCAATTGCCAGCAACATTGCTCTCGCCGAAACTCCGGCCGCGGAAAGCCCTGCGACCCCTTACATCCTCTTCATGGGGCGTCTTGCGCATATAAAGGGTCCTGATCTTCTTGTCGAAGCTTTCGGGATAGTGGCACCGCAGTATCCTGAGATCACTCTGCTGCTGGCCGGGCCCGACTTGGGGCTCCAGGCGTCGCTCGAAGCTCGCAGTCGAGAATTGGGGCTGAACAACCGCATCCGGTTCCTCGGCTTTGTCAATGAACAGCAACGTACGGAGCTCTATCGGGGAGCGAGCTTTCTCGTCGTTCCGTCCCGTGCCGAGGCAATGTCGCTCGTCGCTTTGGAGGCGGGGGCGGCAGGCATCCCTGTTGTTGCCACCGATCAATGTGGCTTGTCCGCGATTGAAGAGGTCGATGCCGGCCTGATTTGTAATTGCGAGGTTGTTTCAATCGCGCATGCTCTGGTGATAATGCTGGGAAGCAGCCAGCGCAGGCAACAAGGCCGGCGATGGCAGGCATATGTACTGAGAAACTATTCCTGGAGTGCAATCGCCGATGATCTGGTTGCGATTGCGGAGCATGTTAAATGAGCGGACCAAAAGTGAGTATCGTGGTCCCGGTCTATAATTGTGAACGATATCTTGCCGAAGCAATAACAAGCCTGCTCGAACAAACCTATACCGACGTAGAGATCATCGTCGTTGACGATGGCTCTACCGATTCTTCACATGAAATAGCGGCCGGATTTCCCGACAGAGTCCAGGTCATCAGGCAAACCAATCAGGGACAAAGTGTTGCCTTGAAGAATGGTTGGGCTGCTGCCTCCGGTTCGATTCTGGCCTACCTGAGCGCCGATGATCGTCTATTGCCAAAGGCGGTGGAACTTTGTGTAGATGCGTTGCTCACCCATGCTGGCACGGTGCTTGTTTATCCGGATTTTTACATCTTGAGCGCCCAGGGAGAAACCACCGGACTGGTGACGCCACCCGATTATTCAGAAATTGAGCTGTATGCGCAATTGCACTGCCTGCCCGGACCCGGGGCATTCTTCTTGCGTGAGGCCTATGAGCGCGTGGGGCCATGGCGAGCCGATCTGAGACAAATGCCCGATCTGGAGTTTTTTTTCAGGTTGGCGTCCCTTGGCAAGTTTTTGCATCTGCCCGAACCTCTGGCTTGTTTTCGTATTCACGATGCCTCGGCAAGCTATAGGCCTGTGAGCATTGATCGCGCTGAAGAACCGCTGGATATTGTCGGTGGTCCGCTGTCGGTTTTTTCTCAGCCGCACTTGGTCCGTTACCGCAGGGCAGCTTACGCAAATGCCAACCTACTTTCGTCAATCATCCATTTCAAATCGGGACGACCATCGACGGCCTTCAAGCGCCTCATGAAAGCTCTTATCTCCCGCCCACAATCATTATGGAGCAAACGCGGCCTTGCTGTTTGTATTACGCTTGCGCGGGCAGGACTTTTCTATCGTTGACTGCAAACTTCAGCAGCGCGAGTCTTAAAAGGGCAATGACGCTAATGGTCAGAAAAAGTTCAACGCAATAGATAAACAGGGTCCAGGGAAAGCCCATCTGTACGAATAGATAGGCCAAGGAAACTCCCACCGCGCTCGTGCAGCCGAGGTTGCGCGTCACGCTTGCACAGTAAAGCTCCAGCGCGTGGCCCAACAACATACATACGAAGACGAAAGCAACAATAAGGACTAAGTTCCCGGTGTATGAGGCAACACCGATAGGACCAGGCAGCGTAAGAAACACATAGTCTTTGACGTTTGCGTAGCGGTCGCCAGACAATATTTCGGCTGTGTTCGTGTCGCGCCATGCTGGCCCGACAACCTTCTGATATCACAGCCGAAATGGGATCCCGGCGACACACCTCGCTGCGTCTGCTTCAGCGGGCGGCCCAGTTCGCTCCGCGCTGGAATATGGTTCGCATCTGGGGCACTTCGAATTCCTTGGCGACGTGTCCGAGCGACGAATAGAACACCCTGCCCTTGCCATATTTGCGCTTCCACACCACAGGCATGACGACGCCGTCGATCCAGTAGGCATGATCGCCTTTGAACGTCGTCGTTGCGAGGACCTCGTTGGAAGGATCGACATGCATGTAATATTGTTCAGACTTGTAGGGGAAATCGCCGATCCCCTGCATCAGAGGATCGTCCGGCTTCGTCACATTGACCGTGTAGTCGATGATGTTGCCGGGGTGCGCGACCCATTGGCCGCCGATGATGAATTGATACTCGACACATTCGCGGAAGGCATCTCCGGCGCCGCCATGATATCCGGCTATGCCGACGCCCTTCTCTACCGCCTCGGCAAGGTTCTTGGCTTCTTCCTTTTCTATCTTCGACATGGTCATGATGGGTACGATCAGGCTGAGGTCGTGAATCGAAGGGTCGGCAAATGCTTCGGTACTATGCTCGACATAGACCTTGAAACCATCCGTCTCCAGCATTTCCCTGATGATTTCGGCGCATTCCTGCGGCTCATGGCCACTCCATCCACCCCAGACAATAAGTGCTTCGCGCATGTGTTTCCTCCTGAAATGCTAGATCGCGATCTTTCCATCGATCAATGAATCTGCGAGCGGCGCCGGGCGTTCCGTCGTGGTACTGATCATTGTCGCCTGGCCCGATTGTGAAGCTCTTTCAAACGCCTCCATGACCTCCAGGACATGCAGCGCCAGCGATCCGCTCGCCCTGTGCGGCCGGTTGGACCGGATCGCATGCGCCATATCGGCCACGCCGAGCGAGCGGTAATTGCCATCCGAGTAGGGATGTTGCGTATCCCTGTTCTCGAAGGTTCCACCTTTTTTCAGATATTCGATCTGCCCGCCGAAATGATTGGGATCCGGAACGATCAACGTTCCTTCCGTGCCATAGATCTCAAGCGGCACATGCTTGTGGCCGGCGACATCGAAACTCATGCCGATCTGCACGATCGCGCCGTTGGCAAACGCCATGACACCTGCCACATGGGTCGGCACCTGCACGGGTATGCGCTCGCCCTTGCGCGGCTCACTGGTGATGATGCGCTCGCTGCGGGGCGAGAATGCAAAGCCGGCAACCTGCTTGACGGGCCCCAGAAGGTTGACCAGATCGGTGATGTAATAGGGCCCCATATCCAGCATCGGGCCACCACCTACCTCGTAATAAAAGTCCGGATTGGGATGCCAGCGCTCATGGCCCGGGCACATGAAGGTGGCCGTACCGCCGACCGGCTGACCGATTGCCCCCTCGTCGAGGATCGCGCGCGCAGTTTGATGCGCGCCACCAAGAAAAGTGTCCGGCGCCGCGCCGATACGCAGGTTCCTGGCCTTGGCAGCGTCAGCGAGGCGCTTGCCCTCGGCAAAATTGATGCCCAAGGGTTTTTCCGAATAGGTGTGCTTTCCCGCGTCCAATGCTTGCAGCGCGACCGCGACATGCGCTTTCGGAACGGTGAGATTGACGACGATCTCGACATCGGGATCCGCCAACAATGCCGAGACCGTCGTGGCAGGAATGTTGAATTCCGCACCGCGGCTGCGCGCCAGATCCTCATTGAGGTCGGCCAGACCGACGATGTTCAGGACCGGAAAGGACGCCATCGCCTTCAGATAGGCGCTCGAAATATTGCCGCAGCCGATAATGCCGATACCAATGGGTTTCACTCAATATCCTCCCGATACAACTGAACAGATCAGAGTCCCTGTGCGGGGCCTGTGGTCCCCCAGGGCGATTCATAAAGTTCGCACAGCGCGACAACGGCGGCGCCTTGAGCCCATATTTCCTCTGGCGAATGATCGAAGACCAGTTCCGCCACATTCTTGAGCGATGGCGGAATGGCCTGGATATAGGCGGCGCTCAGGCTCTGCAGAAACGGCTTGCCCAATGCGAGGCTCGATCCGACCACGATGATGAGCGGTGGCGCGAACAGAGTGACGATATTGGCAAGCGCCGTTCCCACGGCCTCGCCAGCGCTGGCCGCGGCACGCACGAGTGCGTCATCTTCCGCTTCTATGAGAGTCTGGGCATGGTGCATTCCGCGCCCCAATTGTATGGCCTCGGCAAAACGTCCTGCCGCCGGATGCGCTGCCAGAATGGCGCTTTCGCCCGCCTTGCTGGACAATCGCACTGGTCCACCGGGGCCGACACCGACGACAAGGTCACCGAGATTGTGGTTCAAACCGCCGGCGCCCCGGAACAATTGCCCCTGATGCAGCACGCCGAGGCCAAGGGTTCGCTCCAGCGAAACCAGCACCATATCGTCCAGATCGCGCGCCTTGCCGAACCAGTGATGGGCAAGCGTTATGGCGTGGGCGTCGCTTTCGACGATGGTCGCCGTTCGCAAGCGCTCGGTCATCTCGGAGGCGAAGTCGACATCGATATCCCGAAACACCGGGCTCGTCAGCACGCGGCCGGTGCGATGCTCGATGACGCCGGGCAACCCTATACATACGGAATCGATCTCATCCAGCGACAGGCCGGCATCGACCACGCATCGCCTTACGCCATCCTCGATCAGGTCGGCAATCACACCGATCGGCTGCCGATCGACCCGCAGGTCCAGCGTCAATGTCGAAAGCACCTCACCTTTGAAGTTCGTTACGACGAATGTCATCCGGTTCGATGCGATCTTGGCCCCCACGACGCGCGCTGCGTCCGGATTGAGCTCGAGCATGACCCTTGGCCGGCCACGCACGGCGGCATCCCGCAGATCGCCTTCATGGCGCGTCAGGATGAGTCCGTCATCCAGGAGCGATGCCGTAATCGCCGACACCGTCGTCGTCGACAGCTCGCTTCTCTCACTGATTTCGATGCGGGATATCGGTCCGAAGCGGCGAATCGTATCCAATATCGTGAAGCGATTGATCGCTCGCATAAGTTCGGGATCGGCGGTTTTCATGGAACTACCAGGCAGTTGAGGAGTATCCGGCATCGGTATATTTTTGCCGCATTACGGAATAAATAGCAGGACCCCTCTGCTGCCTGTCAAGCAGTTTAAGCCATTTGTGACAATTTAAGGTTGACAACCAACGCCTATTGCTTTGAATTAATCCGCACTACGGAAAAATTATCTGATTTCTCGGGAGGAGAAGTTATGAATAAGATGATCAGCATCGCCCGCAAGGGCGAGCGTGTAGTCGTGCGCGCTGCGGCAGCAGGATTGGCGTTGTTCTTGGCCTCCGCGGCGGCCAACGCCCAGACCGTCGTGAAGTGGCTCCATCTCGAAATAGACCCACGCTATGTGGCGATCTGGGACGACATCGCCAAGAAATACGAAGCCGAACATCCAAATGTCGATATCCAGATGCAGTTCCTGGAGAACGAGGCATTCAAGGCAAAGCTGCCGACGCTCCTGCAATCGCCAGACGCACCGCATATATTCTACACTTGGGGTGGCGGCGTGTTGAAGCAGCAGTCCGAAACCGGATCGCTCAAGGATTTGACGCCCTCGATGAAGGCCGAGGACGCCGCCTGGGAGAAGACGTATAATCCCTCCGCTGTGCAGGGCCTCACCTTCAATGAGAAGATATGGGCAGTGCCAATGAAAATGGGCACGGTCAGCTTCTTCTATAACAAGGAGAAGTTCGCCAAGGCCGGTGTGGATGCCGCAGGCATCAAGACCTGGAGCAACCTGCTCGACGCGGTCAGGAAGATCAAATCCGCCGGCATCGTCCCGATTGCAGGAGGTGGCGGCGAAAAATGGCCGCTGCATTTCTACTGGAGCTACCTCGTCATGCGGAATGGCGGGCAGCAAGTGTTTACCGCCGCCAAGAATGGCGAGGGAGAGGGCTTTCTCGACCCCGCCATCATAAAGGCTGGCGAACAGCTTGCCGAACTCGGCGCGCTCGAGCCATTCCAGCCCGGCTATCTCGGCACGACCTGGCCCCAGGCGCTCGGCCTTTTCGGCGACGGCAAGGCTGCAATGATCCTCGGTTTCGAAAATACCGAGGCCAACCAGCGCAACAATGCAGGCGATGGCAAGGGGCTTAACCCGGAAAACATCGGCCGCTTCGCATTTCCTGTCGTCGAAGGCGGCGCCGGCGCGGCAACCGACACGCTTGGTGGCCTCAATGGTTGGGCCGTTTCGAAGGACGCACCACAGGAAGCCGTCGATTTCCTGGCTTACCTTACGAATGTCGACAATGAGCGCGTCATGGCCAAGGCAGGAATGCTCATCCCCGTGGCCAAAGGAGCGGAGGACGGCGTCGTCAATCCGCTGGTGCGGCAATCTGCAGAACAATTGGGCGCCTCGACCTGGCACCAGAACTTCTTTGACCAAGACCTTGGCCCGTCCGTCGGCCGCGTCGTCAACGACGTTTCGGTCGAAATCACATCCGGCCAGATGACATCGGAAGAAGGCGCCCAGATGATCCAGGACGCATTCGAACTGGAGAAGTTCTGATTCAGCATCTGCCCTCTGTCGCAACATGACTGACGACATGTCCAAAGGTAGGATGAGCATGACTGAACTGCGTGCATCAACGACATTGCTGCCTTCAGCGGCATTGCCAAAGACGGGAAAGGCGGCAAACCCGCTGGCGCGCGGCCGATTGCCCGTGCTCGTGGTGTTTCTGCCGCCGGCCATCCTGTTGTTCACGATCTTCGTCATCCTGCCGATGGGCGAAGCGGCATGGTACAGCCTGTATCGCTGGAATGGTTATGGGCTCCCGCAGCAATATGTCGGGTTCCGCAATTTCCAGGTCCTGTTCAACAATGCCGCCTTTACGCAGGCCTTGTGGAACAACGGCACCATCATCCTCGTCTCGGTACTGATCCAGATACCGCTGGCGATCTGGTTGGCCATGATGCTGGCCCACCGCATTGCCGGCGTCGTGGTCTTCCGCCTCATCTTCTTCCTGCCATACGTGCTGGCTGATGTGGCGGCAGGCCTCATCTGGCGCTTTGTCTATGATGGAGATTACGGCTTGTTCGCCGCCCTGTCGGGATTTCTCGGCATCGCAACGCCCTATGTGCTCGCTGACCGCAATCTCGCGATCTATGCGGTTCTGGCCGTCATCGTGTGGAAATATTTCGGCTTTCACATGATGCTGTTCATCGCCGGCCTTCAGTCCATAGACAAGAGCGTACTCGAGGCTGCGGAGATCGACGGGGCGACAGGCTGGCAGAAGTTTCGGCACATCACCCTGCCGCTCCTTGGCTCGACTGTGCGTCTTTCGGTATTTTTCGCGGTGATCGGCTCATTGCAATTGTTCGACATGATCATGCCCTTGACGGCCGGCGGACCATCCAACTCCACGCAGACCATGGTGACGTTCCTCTACACCTATGGCGTTACCCGCATGCAGGTCGGCCTCGGCAGCGCAGTCGGCGTGGTGCTCTTCGTCATCTGCGTCACCCTCGCCTTCGGCTACAAACGGATATTCATGCGCAATGACTGACCTTACCTCCTCCACACGCCCAGGCACGGCAACCAAGCTCTATCTTTATGTGGCATTGTCGGTCATTGCGGTCCTCGTGCTGGTGCCGCTGCTCACGACAGCGCTCGGCGGTTTCAAGTCTCTCGGAGAACTGCGCACCAATCCGTTCGGCCTGCCGTCAACCTGGTACTGGTCGAACTATACGGACATCCTGTTCGGCGATCGCTACTGGCGGCAGATGGTCAACTCGTTGATCATTGCCGTCTTGACTGTATTTCTCACGCTTGTCGTCTCGGCGATGGCGGCCTTCACCTTCGCCCATGTCCGGTTCTTCGGCTCGGGCTTTCTACTCAACTATTTTCTGATAGGGCTGATGTTCCCGGCTGCGACCGCAATCCTGCCGCTGTTTATCCGGATACGCGACCTCGGACTGCTCGATTCCTACTGGGGCGTCGTACTTCCCCAGGTCGCGTTCGGGCTTGGCATGAGCATCCTCCTGTTCCGCAACTATTTCAGGAACCTGCCTGAGGAACTGTTCCAGGCGGCTTTCGTCGATGGCTGCGGCTATATCCGCTTCTTCTGGTACATCTCGCTGCCCCTCGCCCGGCCGATAATCGCCACCGTGGGCATCATATCGTTCGTTGGCAGCTGGAACAGCTACATCCTGCCGCTGATCATGCTGAACTCCGAAAACAAATACACGTGGCCGCTCGGGATCATGGTCTATCGCGGCGAATACGGCACGAACTGGCAGCTCGCGCTGGCGTTCATCACGCTGACAATCCTCCCGACGATTATCGTCTTCTTCATCGCGCAGAAGCACATCATTGCCGGGCTCACTGCCGGCGCCGTCAAATCATGATCGACAATCGTTGGAGCATCGCCCATGGCATCCGTTGAACTTCACAATCTGAGAAAGGCGTACGGCACGCTGGATGTCATCCATGACCTCTCGCTTTCGATAGAGGATAGCGAGTTCGTGGCGCTGGTCGGCCCGTCCGGCTGCGGCAAGTCCACGCTGCTTCGCATGATCGCCGGGCTTGAAGAAATCACGAGCGGAAATGTCCTGATTGGCGGCAAGATCGTCAACGGCTTGACGCCGCGCGAGCGCAATATCGCGATGGTGTTCCAGTCCTACGCCCTCTATCCGCATATGACGGTGGCGCAGAACATCGGCTTCAACCTCAAAATGTCAGGCGAATCGGCCGCAACGATCAGCGCGCGGGTGGCCGAGGCGGCGCGCATGCTCGATCTGACAAACCTGCTTGACCGCAAGCCCTCCCAATTGTCCGGCGGGCAGCGCCAGCGGGTTGCCATGGGCCGTGCCGTGGTGCGCGATCCCGAGGTTTTTCTGTTCGATGAGCCGCTTTCCAACCTCGACGCCAAGCTTCGCGTCCAGATGCGCGCCGAAATCAAGTCGCTACACCAGAAGGTGCAGACGACATCGATCTACGTCACGCACGACCAGATCGAAGCCATGACCCTGGCAGACCGGATCGTCGTGCTCAATCATGGGCGCATCGAACAACAGGGCGCTCCGATCGACCTCTATCGCAACCCCGCCAACCTCTTCGTCGCAGGTTTCATCGGCTCGCCTTCGATGAACGTATTGAAAGGTGTGGTCGAGGGCGTCGACGGCGCGCCATGCGTGCGCCTGAGCGACGGAACCGTCATAGGCGTAGCCGCAAAACAAGGGCTGGCGCGCGGACGATCGGTCAAGGTCGGCCTTCGTCCGGAACATTTGTCGCTGTCCGGCACAGGCAGCGTCTTGCGCGGCGAGACCTTGCTGGTGGAACCCACGGGGGCACACACCCATGTCCTTTTCGACATGGCTGCAAGCAAGGTTACCGCCCTGGTAAGCGGAGACACCGCCTTGCGGGTGGGAACGCCGTTTGCCGTGACGATCGATCCGGACCTCGTCCACGTGTTCGACGATGAGAGCGGGCACGCGCTCTAACTGACGCGGCACCGCTCGCTCCCTCGGAGGTGACAGGCGTCAGAAGATGAAATCACCCTCGGTGATCGTCGGTTCGAGGATGGAACTGAGCCAGATATTGAAATCGGATGCGCCATCGCCGTCCTCGTCGATCATGACAGTGGTCATGGTCTTTTCTATCACGAGGGCAACTTCACCGGCATTGCCGCTGAGACCGCCATATCCGACGAAAGTCAGGTCGAGAGGCTCGTCATTGGTGTAGTGACCATAAAAGCCGCTGAGGTCGATCTTGTCGCCCTCGGCGGAATGAAAGTCTTCAATCGTGCTCACCTTGTTCCAATTGGAGGCAAACACGAAAGTATCGGCCCCGTCGCCGCCATTGAGATAGTCACCGCCATTGGAATCCTCCAACCTGTCGTTCCCACCGAGTCCGGTCAGTTCGTCACGCCCCGTATTGCCCGAGAGATAGTTGGCCCCATCCGTGCCCACCAGGCTGTCATAGTCAAAGGGGCTACCGAGGATATTCTCGATGCCGACAAGTATATCTCCCTCGGCGTCTGCGCCCATGGTGAGGCCGCTATTGAGATTCACCACCACTCCACGCTCATTATACGAGTCACCGGAATATTGGACTGTATCCACGCCAGCGCCGCCGTCGATATAGTCGGCCCCTTCGCCGCCCCAGAATGTATTGTCGCTCGCATTGCCGATCAGTGTATCAGCGACGGACGTGGTGGCATCAACGTTTTCCACATTGCTGATCGTATCTTCCAGGAAATTGCCGCGCATGACGGTGCCGGCGGCAAGATCCACGGTTACGCCGCCATGCTGGATCGCCTCTTCGCCGGGAATCGAATAGAAGCCGAGAATCCGGATCGTGTCGCTGCCACTACCGCCGTCGATCGTGTCGCTGCCGACACCGGGATCGATATGGTCGTCATCGGCTCCGCCTTCTATGAAATCGTCCCCGTATCCGCCATATAATCCGTCGTGACCGGCCCCACCGCGGATGAAGTCGTTGCCATCCTCACCATCGAGAACGACGCCCTTGTCGTTGCCGATGAGTGTGTCGTCGAAGCTACTGCCGCGCACCCGTTCGATATTGCGAAGGGAATCGCCCTCCGCCTCGCCGCCGTGGCCGGTCCCTGTCGCCAGGTCGACCCGCACGCCCGCCGTTGAGTTGCTGTAGATGGCGCGATCATTGTCGCTTTCGCCGCCGTCGAGCACGTCTGCGCCTGCGCCACCCTCGAGATTGTCATACCCCGCGCCGGCAAGCAGAATGTCATCGCCCTCCCCGCCCTCGAGTTCGTCATCGACGGCAGTTCCGATGATCAGATCATTGCCTTCATCACCGGAAATAGAGGCGCCCCGCTCATTGCCCGGAATATAGCCGCCGGTCAGTGACGTCTGCCCGCTGATCAGGATATCGTCGCCGGCACCACCGATGAGCGTGCCATAGCCGGCAAGGATCGTATCATTGCCTGCGCCACCATCGAGCAGGTCACCCTCGCCCTCCTGATTGCGTCCGCCTGTAAGCCAATCGTCGCCGTCTCCGCCATAAAGCGCATCGTCGCCGCTGCCGCCATCCAGGAAATCGTCACCGCCGAAGCCATTGATCGTGTCTTCGCCAGCGGTGCCAACAAGAGAGTCGTCTCCCTCGGTGCCGTCGATGATTGCAGCCGGCGCGGCAGTACTGGTCCTTGCAAAGGTCGATGACAGGCCAAATTGAGCTTCCCACCAACGGTCGTCGGTCGGATTGGCATCCATCAGGTAGGAATCGGTCGACGGGGAATTTTTCGGTAAAGCGACCATTGTTCATTCTCCTCAGTGAACATTGAGCTCGTGAAATGGAACCGGCGTCTACAGATTAATCAAGTTAGCACTGAAATCTCGATTGTACACATTCATAATTTCGACATAGGTCCAGCAGCTCAACCAAGATAAAATTTCAAAGCATATTATGGATACTTTGCCGACAATATATGTATAAAGATATTGATTGGCCGATCCTGATTTTTGTAGTTCACTACGGATAGATATCCGCATTTATTTTGAAAACGCCGCCAATTTCTGCTGGATATGACGGCAGCGATATCTGGCGGCATGCGGCGGAGGAATGATTTTGACTTGATCAGATCCGGGAGGAGGATTTCATGGCCAGGATAGAACTCAACCTGTCGTCAACGTCCGAGAGGCCGGGGTGGATACCCGACGAGACTTCACATAGTGCCTATTGGAGGGATTTCGCCACAAGCTATACCTATACGACGGCGGTCAATCCGAACCCGGTTCGATCGGCCGAAGGCAGTTTCGATTCCGACGCGGGCGACACCGAGATCGGCCTTGTCGAGTTTCCTGAAACCCAGGTCGGCGAAGATCCCGACACGGGCGCTTCGGCGATCAGCATCGACTGGCAGGACGACGACAGCGTCGATATCGCGCTGAACCGGGCCTGGAATACCATCAAGAACATCGAGATTTCGGAGTTCTCGGGCTCGGCGCTCAGGGTCTCCAACTTCGTCGATGCGTGGGTGCACCTGACTGGCGATGCCGACCGCGACATCGATATCGACGGTGTGAAGCGGGCCGAGGTGACGACCGGCGGCGGCGATGACCATATCAGGCTCGGCATCGACAGCAATACGGGTGATTGGAGCAACGAGATACGCATCGACACCGGGGCGGGCGACGACTACGTCGATATCGTAAGCGCCCACCGGGATTATACCGGCGACGGCGAAGCCACTCGCGGATGGGCAAACGGCCACATATACACTGGCGCCGGTGATGATAACGTCGGCGCCAGTAACTACGGCAGCTATGGCGACTTCACGATCGATGGCGGCGACGGCTCTGACGACCTCTCCGGCGGGAACGGCGATGATATCATCCTTGGCGGCGACGACACGCTGAACGGCAATGATGGCGAGCCTCACCATAATCATTTGAGGGGAGGCAATGGCGGCGATGACACGTTGATCGGCGGCCAATGGGCCATCAACCGGTTCAGCCTGGACGATGTCGGCCCGGGCGATCACGTCATCGGCGGCTATCTGACTGACACGTATTACGAAACGTTTCAATTTCCACCCTTCGATATCACTGCCGCTGGACAGGCTACCATTGTCAACGGAGCCACCCTGCAGTCGGTCGAGCTCATTGACCTTGCTTTCCACGAGGATGCCGGGGTGACGATCGCCGGTGACTTTTCGCTCGGAAGCGTCAATACGATCTCGATCGACAGGGAGGGCGGCAATGCTCCTCCGCCAGCCAGCTTCGACGTGGATGCCAGCAACGCCGTCGGCGTCAATATCGAATTTGCAAGTTTTGATAGTCACGGCACCTTCCTCGGCGGCGGTGGAGACGACCGGATTGTCCTGATGCCAATCGACGGCAGGGATGTGCTCGACGGCGGTGGCGGCACCGATGAATTGGAATTTGGGAGCATATATGCCCTCAATACCACGATTACGGGGAACGGTTCCTCGATCGATATCGACGGCGCCCGCGTCAGCAATATCGAGAGCATCAGCATTGACGGCACGGGGCAGGGCGACCACATCACTGTCTCCGGCGACCTGGCGGAATCCGGCCTTCGGACCATCGTCTACTCCAGCCACGGCAGCGCCACATTCGATGCCGGCGCCTCGACCAATGCCAGCATCGGCTTCAATCTCACCGGCTCGGACGAGGCCGATACTCTTATTGGGGGAGCCGGCGACGATACCCTCGTCGGTTCGAACGGCGCCGACATTCTGACAGGCGGAGCCGGCGATGACAGGATCACCGGCAATGGCGGCGATGACCTCACGGGCGGCATCGACCAATTCGTCTTCGCTTCCGGCAGCGGCAATGACAGCGTCGTCGGCTTTCAGGCGGGAAGCGGCGACGTCCTCGACATCGCCGATTACGGATTCTCGGGCTTCGCACAGCTCGAGGCGGAAGGCAGGATCACCGTCACCGATGACTACACCCAGATTGCCTTGAGCGACGACGACTCTATCCAGGTCCACGAGACCGGGTTGACGGCCGAAGATTTCCTCTTTGCCTGACAAGAGTTGGACACAGCTGGCCCTGAACGAAGCAGCGGGGGAGTAGCTTTCCAGGCTTCTCCCCCGCGCCCTCGGCCGTTTGCTCATCTGGCATTTCAATCGCGCGATTTAACGATACCCAAGCATCATCAATAGCGTAATGACTAATTACTACAGTCGATGCACAAATATATTGACTCTGCCACATGCCGCTTGACACAGACTTTGAGCGGGCGCTTATTTATTCAAGGTAGTTGAGTAAGAATAATTTCGCTTATACATCATATTATACTTTCCTTTGGCTCGCCAAAGCATAAAAAGGTGTGTCGTGTCGAACAGCAACATATCCCTGCTGGAAAATACTGCGCCGCAGGACAGCCGGCCGCTCACAGAACCTCATCCGGTCGTGGACCGATGCCAGTCGATATGGCAGCAATTCAATCTGCGTACGCCTCGGGTAGCAGCCTATCCCGATACGGTCATCCCTCATTCGCGCTACCTCCGGGATGTGTTCTCGGTCGTCGACAATGGTGACATCGATGCGATTCTGCTGACCAGTGAGCGGCAGTCGTCCAGCCTTGAGAAGTTTCGAAGCGCACGGGGCTTGTTTCTTGTGCCGGTGGTGAATGTTTCCGGCAAGCCGTGCCTGGCTGCTGACGTGGACTTCAACCTGGCCAGTCCCAAATCATGGGTCCAAACCGCCAGTTGCCTCAGCAGATACCGGGACCAGCGAGCCCGGCTATCGAGCAGGTTTCAGTCGCCTACCACACCAGCAGTGCGGATGCTGGCCTATCTTTTCGTCTCCGGGGAAGATTTTGTGCCGATCAGGCAGCCGAACTCGCCCTATTATTACGTCTACAGAGGCTTCTCGAATACAGCCTCTGCGACGATGGTGGCCGAAGCGCTTGCCAACAAGGGTTGGCTCGAGCGCAACTTCTTCGACCGATACTACAAGTGCGATGGATGCCAGTCCCATCGCCTGACGGTAAGGGAGGAATGTCCGACCTGCCAATCGCCGCAACTATCGGAAGCGGATCTGATCCATCACTATAGCTGCGCCCAGCTCAGTCCCGAGGCGGGCTTCCGTCGCGGAACGGCGCTCATATGCCCCAAATGCAGCCAGCAACTGCGCCATTACGGCAAGGATTACGACAAGCCGGGCCATGTTCAGCTATGCGGCCGGTGCAGTAACACCACTTCCGAGCCTTCCATCGGTTTTCTCTGCCAGGATTGCGGGATGCATGTCGGCGGAGACGCGGTCAGCATATCGGACGTCTTCTCCTATTCCCTGTCGCATCAGGCCAACATTCTGCTTGCCAATGATAGCGAGGACGCAAATCGGTTTCCGATTGCACAGATGCGTTATCTTCCGGAGGAACTGCAGAGGCGGATCACCGAGCTTGCTTCCCTGAGCGGACCTGCCGCGGATTTCATGCTGGTGGAGGTGCAATATGGCAGCCGCGAACAGGTGCTGAAGGCTCGCGGCGAGATCAATCTCATTTCGATGCGCAAGCTGCTTGCGGACAATCTCCAGGGCGTCCTTGGCGACGTGGCATCCGTCTATTCCTCGCCGGAGCGGGAATATGTGCTGTTTCCGGGGCGCGACGTCGCCGGCTTCACTGCCTATTTGCGCGAGGCCCTCGACCATGCCGAATCCGTTCTGTCGGACAAGTTGAACCCCACATTGCTCGTCCTGTGGGGCACACGAGAAGACGCGCTGCCGTGAACGACCTTGAATTCGGCCTGTCGTTTCTACTTGCCCAAACCGGATCGAGCCTGGCCACCGTCTTTTGGTATACGCTGATATTCGACATCCCGAGATATGTCGTGCCGTTTGTGATTGCCGCGGTGAGCCTGCGACGTCTCGATAACGGCACTGGCACCCCTGCCCGTTGCAAATCACCCAGCGTCAGCGTCGTGCTTATCGGCCATAACGAAGCCGACTCGATCGGGGCATGCGTAAACTCCCTGATGGAGCAGTCGTTTCTCGACTTCGAGATCGTCATCGTCAGCGACGGCTCGACGGACGGAATGAACAGGATCGCCAGGGAAATGGTCAAGAATGGCCTCGGAACCTGCATTCTCTCTACGGGAATCCGCGGCGGCAAAGCGAGCGGGACCAACCTCGCCTGCGAGGTTGCCCGCGGTGACATCATCATCAATATCGACTGCGACTGTTCGTTCGATCGTTTCGCCATCGAACGTCTGCTCGAACCCTTCGCCGACGGGCGCATCGGAGCAGCCTGCGGCGACATCGCGCCACGCAATGCGGAGGTCAGTCTCGTCACTCAGTTTCAGGAAATCGAGTATCTGGAATCCATCTCGGTCGGAAAGCGTTTCAGCGCGGCGATAGGCCAGATAACATGCGCATCCGGCGCCTTCAGCGCCTTTCGCAGGACGGCGCTCGACGAGGTTGGCGGGCTGGATGTCGGTGGCGGCGAGGACCTCGATGTGACGCTGCGGTTGCGCAGGGCCGGCTGGCGCATCGGGTATGTTCCGGGTGCCGTGTGTTATACGGACGTGCCGGCGACCTTCTACGCCTATATCAGGCAGCGGCTGCGCTGGGAGCGCGATGCGGTCTGGATACGCTTCAGGAAACACCGGCGGCTGCTCAATCCGTTCGACCGCAGGTTCAGCGCGGCTGAAGCCTTTCACCAGTGCGATTTTCTCGCCTTCAGCGTCGCCAGCGCGGTGATTTTCCCCATCTACATGGCCTGGCTCGTAATCAATTTTGGCACGCTTGCCATTCCGATACTGATTGCGATGCAGATCGCGCTGCTGGTTCTGGACGCGTTCATGCTCGCCTTGGCTTGCTGGACCACGGGCCGCGCCAGTTTCTGGCGCAATCTGCTGTTCCTCCCGGGTTATTCGATCTTCATGTCCTACGGCATGCGATCGGTTCGCTTGCTGGCCTATATCGACGAGTGGTTTTTCCTCGGCTCGCATCGCGACAATTATACGCCGGAAAAGGTGCGCCAAGTGCGTGCATGGTAAGGGGGTGAAACGATGAAGTATATCCGCAAGCGCCTGCGCATCGACAATCTGGATCGGCAGCAACGAAAGGGATCGGGCCGGCTGAGCAGGTCGATCTATCTTCTCATTCTGGGCGTGCTGGTGCTTTCGCTCGCAAACTATCTTGTCGGCGGCATGTTCATCCTGTCCGCCGATGGAATTGTACTGGCGGAGCGGTACATCGTATCCGCCGGCTATCCTGCCACCGTCGACAGGGTGCTGGTGAGCGAGGGCGATACCGTGCCGGAGGGGACGCCGCTGCTCGAACTTACCTCGTTCGACATGGTGAAGGAGATCGCCGAACTTTCGGTACGTACGAGCGAGCTTGCGGTTCGGGCCGGCGAACTGCAGGGAAAGCTGGCGATGAACCAGGCCTTGTTGCCGCTGGCGGAGCGCTCGGCACGTGAAAGCAATGATGCGATCCTGCGTCTCGATCGGGTATCGACGCGGGGACTTGTGCTCGCAAACCGCAGGGATGAAGCTTTGACCGCCAATTACCGGGCTGCAGAACGATACGCCCAGCTTCAAGCCGAGTCGCAAGTCACCGCAAAGGAGCTTCTGGTCGTCGAAACCTCGCAGCAGATAGCGTCCGACGCGGTTCGCAAGATGAAGGCGATCTATGGCGATGGCAGGATAGTCGCCGCGGTGACGGGCGTCGTAGGTTCCAAGATCCCTGTGCCGGGCCAGGTCGTGCGTCTCGGCGATGAAATGCTGCAGATCAATGGAGGAAAGGCCTATTTGTTCGCCTATCTGCCTGACGAGTATCTGTTTCCGCTTACCAAAGGCACAAGAATCGAGGTGCATGGCGGTAGCGACCGTTCGACCGGAACCGTGGAAAGAGTGCTGCCGATCGCCGATGCCCTTCCAGCGGAGTTTCAGAACCTGCTGCGGCCGCGCGACCGATCCCGGCTGATCCGGATCGCGTTGCCGGAAGACCATCCCTTTGCCGTAACCCAGAAAGTCGTCATCAGGGGTTGCGTCTTCGGCTGGTGCTGGGTGCGATAGCGGGCCGGCGTCAGGAATCGGCCTCCCGCAACCGGTAGCCGACACCCGTCTCGGTGAGGATATATTGCGGCTGGTCCGGATATTTCTCGATCTTCTGCCGCAACTGCCGGACATAGACGCGCAGATATTGCACATCGGTCGAGCCGCCCCAGACCTGCGCCAGCAGGAACCGGTGGGTGAGCGCCTTGCCGGCGTGCTGGACCAATACCCGCAGGATGTCATATTCCTTGGGGGAAAGCTTGACTTCCTTGCCATCGACCCTGACGATCCGCTTGACGAGATCCACCGCGAGGCCACCGGCCTCGAAGATCGGCTTTTCGCCCTGCTGCTGGAGCCGGTGCCGCAGCGCAACCCGTATCCGCGCTGCCAGTTCGTTCATGCCGAAAGGCTTGGTCACGTAATCATCGGCGCCCATCTCCAGGGCTGCGACGATGCCTTTTTCGTCGGTCCGGCTCGAAAGAATGATGATCGGAACGCCGAGTTCCTCCTCACGCCACGAGGCGAGCAGTTCCTGCCCGGAAATATCGGGCAGGCCGAGATCGAGAAGAATGAGGTCGGGCTTGGCGGAGCGGACCGCCTCCTTGGCCTCTGCACCATTCGCGGCCTGCACCACGACATATTCCTGCGCCGAAAGCCCGACGGTCAGCAGTCGTCTTATCGGAGGTTCGTCATCGACGACCAGTATCTTCACAGCGCTATTCGTCATGAAACATGTTCCACTTCGTTCCAATCCGGCGAAACCGGCAGCTTGATCGTAAAGACCGTGCCGCGGCCACCCGGCCGTCTGGTCGCGGCGATCGTCCCGTTCATCGCCTCTATGAAGCCGCGGGCGATCGCAAGGCCAAGGCCCGTGCCGGCGGTGACGCGGTCACCCTTGTCGACGCGATAGAACATGTCGAAAACGCGCTCAAGATCGGCCTGCGGTATGCCCTTGCCTTCATCGAGGATCTGCAGCGTCACATGCTCCCTGTCCTCGGACGCCTGAATGCGGATCGTCGTGCCCGCAGGGGAATATTTCGCGGCATTGTCGAGGAGATTGAACAGGACCTGTTCGAGCAGGACCGGATCGATGTTCACCATCGGAAGATCCTGCGGCAGGACAACCTCCAGTTCATGCCGGGACGTGATCTTTCTGGCGCGGTTCAAGGTCGAGCCGATCACGTCGCCCGGATAGTGCAGTGCCAGATTTGGCCGCATCGCTCCGGATTCGATCCTCGTCATGTCGAGGAGATTGGCGATGAACCGATTCAATCTCTCGGATTCGTCTATCACCGTGGTGATCAGTTCCGCCTTCGCCTCACGCGAGAGATCCCCATCGAAATCCTTGAGCGTACCCGCCGCGCCAAGCACTGCGGCCAGCGGAGTCTTCAGGTCATGCGAAATCGAAGTGAGCAGCGCAGACCTCAAACGGTCCGATTCCGCGGCGAGCTTGGCCCGGTCCGCCTCGGCCGCGAGTTCCGTGCGCTCGATGGCCACGGCCGCCTGATCGGCCAGGGCGTCGAGCAGCCGCTGCTGGTCCGGCGTCAGCAATGGTCCGTTACGGTCACTGTCGAGGCCGATGACACCCACCGCCCCGCGCCCGGTGCGCAGCGGGATATAAAGCCTTTTTGCGCCCGGCAGCGTATCGGCGCCCCTGCCTGCCGGCCTGTCATGTTCCCAGGCCCAGCGCGCAGCGGCGATGTCGGCATCGTCCAAAGTATCATCGGGAGGATAGCCCGCGCGCACCGCGATGGTGCCGTCTTCGGGCAGAAGCAGCACCACGCGCAATTTCAGCATCGAGGCGATCTGGAAGGCCGTCGCCCATAGAACATCGTCCAGAACGCCCGTTCCGGCCAGTTTCCGGCTGAACTGGTAGAGGTCTTCCGTCGTCCTCGCGCGTTGCCTTGCCGCCGCTGCCTGGCGTTGGACCCGCGCCGCGAGATTGCTGGCGATCACGGCGACACCGAAGAAGAAACCAAGGGCGATCACGCTCTCCGGATCGCCGATGTCGAGTGTATAGAGCGGCTGGAGAAAGAAGAAGTTGAACAGCAAGGCGCCAAGTACCGACGCAAACAAGGCCGGCCACAGGCCGGCAAGCACTGCCGTGGTGAAGACGGCCATCAGGAAGACGAGCGCGATGTTGCGCACGTCCAGTATGCGTGAGAGCAACAGGCCGAACAGCAGCGCGCCGAGGGCGGTGCCTGCCGCCAGGGCGTAGGAGGAGAGCTTCATGCTGGCATTGAGCGGCGCTGCGGCCGCCGTCCCAGGCCTTGCCGCATGGTCGGCATCATTGGCCGAGATCAGGTGGACGCTGATATCGCCGGCGACGCGCACCAGGTCATGCGAGACGGAACCCATGAGGAATTCGCGCCAGCGCGGCTTTTCCGACTTGCCCGCGACGATGTGGGTGACATTGTTGTCGCGCGCATAACGGGCAATTTCCTCGGCTGCATTCTTGCCGAGCAATGTCACCGCCTCGCCGCCCAATTGCTCCGCAAGGCGCAGGCAGGATGCTATGGCATCCACCGACCCTTCCGACGGCGCGCGGAAGCCTTCCATGTCCACATGGACGGCGACCCAGGGAGCGCGCAACCGGTCGGCAAAGCGCCGGCCGTACCGGACCAGCGATGCGCTGGAAGCGTGCTCGTCCACGCAGATGAGGACCCTGTCGCCGGCTGCCCATGGCCCGGATATGGCATTGGCCTGCATATGGGTGAGCAATTGCTCGTCGACGCGCTGTGCCGTGCGCCGCAATGCCAGTTCGCGCAGGGCGGTAAGATTGCCGGGCGAGAAGTAATTATCTATGGCGCGCTTGGCATTGGACGGGACATAGACCTTGCCCTCATGCAATCTCTTGATCAGGTCCGCCGGCGTCAGATCGACTACTTCCACTTCGTCGGCGCGATCGATGATCGTGTCCGGCACCGTTTCCCTCACCCGAACGCCCGTGATCTGTTCCACCACATCGCCGAGGCTCTCGACGTGCTGTATGTTGACCGTGGAATAGACGTCGATACCGCGCGCCAAGAGTTCCTCGACGTCGAGGTATCGCTTCGGGTGGCGGCTGCCGGGCGCATTGGTATGGGCGAGTTCATCGACAAGCACCAGTGACGGTCGCCTCGCGATGATGCCGTCGAGGTCCATTTCCTCGAAACGATGCCCCTTGTAGAGGATCGGAGCGCGTCCCACGATCTCGAAGCCGCTCAGAAGCTGCGCGGTCTCCTTCCTGCCATGGGTTTCCACAACTCCAATGACGACATCGCGCCCCTCGGCCAGAGCGGACTTGCCTTCCGTCAGCATCTCGTAGGTCTTGCCGACACCGGGCGCCGCGCCGAGGAATATTTTCAGCCGTCCCCGCCCCTCGCTGCCTGCATTTTGCAGCAAGGCGTCGGGCTTCGGCCTACGATCCATCTGATGGCTTTGTTCTGGCATCGAAAACTTTCAAATGGCCGCACACTGCACCGACCATATACCAGCCGATGGCTCAGTGACCATCCAGCATGCGGTTCAACTCCAGGACATTGACGACGGGCTCGCCCAGAAAGCCGAGCTCCCGTTGCTCGATTTTCCCCTCCACCAGCCGGCGAAGCGCGGCTTCTTCCAGGCCGCGGGCTCTGGCCACCCGGGCGATCTGGAAATAGGCGCTTTCCGGGCTGACGTGCGGATCGAGGCCGCTCGCCGATGTCGTCACCAGATCGATGGGAATATTGCTCTGCCCGTTGGCGGCCTTCAGCGCATCCGCTTCGGCGGAGATCCTGTCGATCAGCTTGGCATTGGACGGTCCGAGATTGGAGCCGCTGGAGGCCGCCGCGTCATAGCCGGTTCCGGCGGCCGAGGGACGGCCGTGGAAATATTTGTCGCTGGTGAAATTCTGGCCGATGAGATGCGAGCCGGTCACGACGCCCTGATCGACGATGAGGCTGCCATTTGCCTGATGCGGAAAGAGCGCCTGCGCGAGGCCAGTCATTCCGAGTGGATAGGCAAGGCCGGTGAGCACTGTAAGCAGGATCGTCATGACGATCGCCGGTTTGATCTGTTTTAACATTGCGATGTATCCTTATGCGAGGCCGATGCCGGTGATGACCATGTCGATGGCCTTGATGCCGAGGAAGGGAACGATGACGCCGCCGATGCCGTAGATCAGAAGATTGCGGCGCAGCAGGGCCCCTGCTCCCACGGCCCGGTACCGCACGCCTTTGAGCGAGAGCGGAATGAGTGCGATGATGATGAGCGCATTGAAGATGATCGCCGACAGAATGGCGCTTTGCGGCGTCGCGAGGCCCATCACGTTCAGGGCGCCGAGTTGCGGGTAGAAAGCCAGGAATATCGCAGGAATGATCGCGAAATATTTGGCGATGTCATTGGCGATCGAGAAGGTCGTCAGCGCACCTCGCGTCATGAGCAGCTGCTTGCCTATGCCGACGATCTCGATGAGCTTGGTGGGGTCGCTGTCGAGATCGACCATGTTGCCCGCTTCCCGTGCCGCGACGGTGCCGGTGTTCATCGCGACGCCGACATCTGCCTGCGCCAGGGCGGGAGCATCATTGGTACCGTCGCCGCACATGGCGACAAGCTTTCCCTTCGCCTGTTCTTCCCGGATGAGCGACAGCTTGTTCTCCGGCGTGGCCTGGGCAAGAAAGTCGTCGACGCCTGCCTCGGCGGCGATGGCGGCCGCGGTCAGCGGATTGTCGCCGGTGATCATGACCGTGCGGATGCCCATCTGGCGCAGTTCGGCAAATCTTTCGCGAATGCCGCCCTTGACGATGTCCTTGAGGCCGACGATGCCGAGGAGCTTTCCGTCCCGCACCACGGCGAGCGGCGTGCCGCCACCCTTGGCGATCCTGTCGGCGATGGACTGCAGTTCCCTGACCGCTTCGCCGCCGGGACGGGACGACGCCGTGGAACTGCTCGCATGTTCGAGCACCGCATCGACGGCGCCCTTGCGGATGCAGGAACCTTCCACATCCACGCCGCTCATCCGGCTTTGGGCGGTGAAGGGCACGAATACCGCATTCAGGCTCGACATGTCGCGAGCGCGGATTCCGTATTTCTCCTTGGCAAGGACGACGATGGAGCGTCCCTCGGGCGTTTCGTCGGCGAGCGATGCCAATTGCGCGGCATCCGCCAGTTCGCGCTCGGTCACGCCCTTTATGGGCAGCAATTCGGTTGCCTGGCGATTGCCGAACGTTATGGTTCCGGTCTTGTCGAGCAGCAGCGTATCCACGTCTCCTGCCGCCTCGACGGCCCGCCCGGACATGGCAAGCACGTTGAACTGGATGAGGCGGTCCATGCCAGCTATGCCGATGGCGGAGAGAAGCGCACCGATCGTCGTCGGTATGAGCGTGACGAACAATGCGACCAGAACCACCACGGGCACAGAGCCACCGGCATAGGCAGCGAAGGCAGGTATCGTCGCCGTGGCGAGCACGAAGATGAGCGTCATGCCGGCAAGGAGGATGTTCAACGCGATCTCGTTGGGTGTCTTCTGCCGCGACGCTCCCTCGACGAGCGCGATCATGCGGTCGATGAACGTCTCGCCCGCGGCGGCGGTGATCCGCACCCGCAACCAGTCGGAAAGGACCTGCGTCCCACCTGTCACCGCGGAGCGATCGCCACCGGACTCGCGAATGACGGGCGCGGATTCTCCAGTGATCGCCGACTCGTTGACCGAAGCAATCCCCTCGATCACCTCGCCGTCCGAGGGGATGATGTCGCCGGCTTCGACGAGAACGATATCGCCCACCTTCAGCAAGGCGCCGGGCACCAGTGTGAACTCCGCGGCCTCGGCACTCTTCAGGAGCTTCGCCTGCGTATCGGCTTTTGCCTTGCGCAGCGAATTGGCCTGTGCCTTGCCGCGCCCTTCGGCCACCGCCTCGGCGAAATTGGCGAAGAGGACGGTGAACCAGAGCCAGATGATGATCTGCAGCGAAAAGCCGGATTGGCCGCTGCCGACGATCAGGTCCTTTACGAAAAGCACGGTCGTCAGCGCCGACACGACGGCAACCACGAACATTACCGGGTTCTTGACCAGTACGAAGGGGTTGAGTTTCTTGAATGCTCCGGCGAGTGCGGGCACGAGGATGGACGAGTCGATGAGACTTGTAGAACCGGACTGGCTCATGGGAAGCTCCAATGATGGATTGGAAGACATGCAAGGGCGGCAAGCGCCCCGGCTTGCATGCTTCGATTGACCGTTCGTGACAGCGGGGACATGGCCACGCTCAGAACGTCTGGCCGAGGCCGATTGCGAGATGTTCGACGATCGGGCCGACAGCCAAGGCAGGGAAGAATGTCAGGCCGCCGATAACCACGACCACGCCGATCAGCAGGCCGATGAACAGGCCACCATGGGTGGGGAAGGTGCCCATGGATGCGGGAACCGTTTTCTTGACCACCAAAGAGCCGGCGATCGCCATGACCGGGATGATCACAAGGAACCGTCCCATCAGCATGGCTAGCCCAAGGGCGATGTTGTACCAGGCGGTATTGGCGCTGAGACCGCCAAATGCCGAACCATTGTTCGCCGCTGCCGAGGTGAACGCGTAGAGCATCTCGGAAAACCCATGCGGGCCGGGATTGGCGATGGAGGAGACGCCAGCCGGCAGCACGCTGCTGATGGCAGTGAAGCCCAGCATGGCGAGCGGCAGGCAGAGCACGGCCAGCATGGCCATCTTGACCTCCTTGGCCTCGATCTTCTTGCCGAGATATTCCGGCGTCCTGCCCACCATGAGGCCGGCAATGAACACTGCGATGATGACGAAGAGCAACATGCCGTAGAGACCTGCTCCCACGCCGCCGATGATGACTTCGCCGAGCATCATGTTGATCAGTGGCAGCATTCCGCCGATGGCCATGAAACTGTCGTGCATGGCATTGACCGCGCCGCAGGAGGCGGCCGTCGTGATGACGGCAAAGAGTGCCGACAGCGCGATGCCGAAACGGGTCTCCTTGCCCTCCATGTTACCGCCTTCGAGCCCTAGCGCATGGACCAGCGGATTGCCGGCGGCCTCGCTCCAGTAGGTGGCAGCGACGCCGACCACGAACAAAGTTCCCATGGCGGCGAAGATCGCCCAACCCTGGCGCTGGTTTCCGACCATGCGGCCAAACACATTCGTCAACGCGGCGCCGATCGCGAAGATTGAAACCATCTGGATGAGATTGGAAATGGCGTCCGGATTCTCGAAGGGATGCGCGGAATTGACGTTGAAGAAGCCACCGCCATTGGTGCCGAGCATCTTGATGGCCAATTGGGACGCAACGGGCCCGATGGCCATGGTCTGTTTCGCACCTTCGAGCGTCGTCGCCTCGACATAGCTCCCGAGCGTCTGCGGCACGCCGATATAGACATAGGCGAGCGTGAGGACGATACAGAGCGGAAGCAGTACATAAAGCACGCTTCTCGTCAGATCGACCCAGAAATTGCCGACGCATTTGCCGGAAGTTCTCGCAAAGCCACGTATGAGTGCTATCGCGATCGCAATGCCGGTGGCTGCGGAAACGAAGTTCTGCACCGTCAGCCCAGCCATCTGGACCAGATAGGACATGGTGCTTTCGCCGCCATAGCTCTGCCAGTTCGTATTGGAGACGAAGCTTACGGCAGTGTTGAACGCCAGCGTCGGCTCGACAGCGCTCATTCCCGCTGGATTGAGCGGCAGCGAACCCTGCAGCCGCTGGAGCAGATAGAGCAGGAGCAGCCCGGCGAGGCTGAAGAACAGCATGGCCGCTGTGTAGGTGGTCCAGTGCTGCTCTTCCCGCTCATCGGTGCCGGCAATACGGTAGAAGGCGCGCTCCACCGGCAGCAGAACCGGGGTAAGGAAGGTCCTCTCGCCCTGGAACACGCGGGTCATGTACCAGCCGAGGGGTTTAACAAGGACGACAATGATCCCGCAAAATACGAGAATCTGGATCCAGCCATTGAGAGTCATGAAAGTGCTTTCGAAGTGCCTTCGGCCTGCACAAGCGCGTCAGAAGCGCTCGGGGCGGATAAGGGCGTAAGTGAGATAGGCGATGAGGAGCAGCGTCACGGCGCCGCCAAGCATATAGTCGAGGGTCATGGCTCGTCCTTCGCCTAGAGAATTTCGCAGATCTTGACGTAGGCCAAGGCGAGCATGAAAAACAAAATACCGATCGCGAGCACGAGTATCTCCATCGGGACATCTCCTTTTCTCGTGCCTTTCATTTCGGCACGGATGAAACGGCGGGCAGGCGCGAAGCCATGCCGCCGATGGGATGGATAATGCGGCCGATGCGCATAGGAATTCGAGATGATGGACCCGGTTCGGAAATAAAAATCCTATAGGAATTTCAGCCGGAGTCCGGCCGATCAAGGCTTCAATGCCAGTTCCCAGGTCTGCCCGACAAGGTCCTTGCCGAAGGAGTAATGCTTCTCCTCGCCGACCAGTTCGAACCCGGCAGCCTGATAGATCCTGCGCGCCGATACCAGCACGTCATTGGTCCAGAGCTGCAGTCGGTCATAACCCAACTGCCTCGCCCTTTCGATGCACCTGCCGACCAGCTGGCGGCCAATGCCAAGTCCACGCGCGCTGGGCTCGACATAGAGCAGACGAAGTTTTGCGACCGAAGGGACTGCGGTTTGCATCAGGAACACCGATCCGACGACGTCTCCGTCATATTCGGCGACCCAGCCATCCTCGCGGACCGGATCGTAATTGGCGATGAAGCGGGAGAGAATATCGGCGACCAGCCCTTCATAGGTCCAGTCCCAGCCATATTCGGTGTGGTAGAGCACAGTCTGGCGATGAATGATCCAGCCGCAATCGCCCGGCCGAAGGCTCCTGAAGGATACGCGTTCCGGATCCGCGTCGTCACGGCCGATCAGCTTCCTGATCTGCCGCATTGATGCGACCAGCTGGTTCTGCGCAACATCGTCGAGCGGCAGGAGCATGGCCGCGATCTGTTCCTGCGATCCCTTGTCCAACGCGGAAAATGCGGCCCTCCCTGCGGCCGACAACGAAATCAGCCGCTGCCGGCCATGTTCGGGACTAGTGCTCACATTCACGATGCCGCGGGCTTCAAACCGCGCGACGATGCGGCTGAGATGCGCCTTGTCCATCTTCAGCGTCCGGCCGATCGCCGCGGCCGTCTGCTTCCCGCCCTGGGCGAGCTCATAGAGAACACGCGCTTCGGCAAGGGAGAAATTGCTGGCCAGCAGGTGCTTGTCCAGCAGGCCGATCTCATTGGTATAGAAACGATTGAAGCTGCGGAACTCTGCTACGGCGTCCATGGCCACACCCTATGTTGTCAGTGACAACACTCTAACCGTGAGCCTGTCCGGAGGCAAGGTGATTCACTTCGTCCTGACATATGGCGAGCGCGCAAAAAAACGGGCCGAAACCGGCCCGTTTTTTCCTGCTTTGATCAGCTTTTCAGCCGCGAATTGCAGAGGCTGTAATATCCTCCGCCCTTTTGTATCCATTTCAGGCCGCCAAGCGAATTTCTCTGCTTGTTGGCATAATATTGGTCGAGGCAGGTATGCATCCGGGCCTTGCCCGGGCTTTCGGTCGAGTATTTGGTAGCAACGGCGCTCGGGAAAGCCACGCCGCGCGGAGCCCCGCTCGTGGGCGCGGGCGGATCATCCGTATAGGTGGCATTATCCACGGTTGGCGCCGAATCATCGTCATCATTGGCAGCCGTTGCGCTCGCAGAGCATTGTGCCTTGCGGAAATCATTCCACTTCAGACCACCAAGCGTACCGGCACTCTTTGCCGCCTGGTACTTGGCGCTGCACTCCTTCATGGTCAGGCCGCCGCCCGAATTGTCATCGTCATTGTCGGCCGTGGCCGCTGTAGTCGACGCACCCGCGGCGCATTGGGCCTTGCGGAAATCGTTCCACTTCATGCCGCCAAGCGTACCTGCACTCTTTGCCGCCTGGTACTTGGCACTGCACTCCTTCATCGTCAGGCCACCGCCCGCATCGTCATTGTCATTGGCTTGAGACTTCGCCGTCTTGGTCTTCGTTACCGGCGCAGCCGCCGTCCCCGCCGCGCATTGCGCCTTGCGGAAATCATTCCACTTCATGCCGCCCAGCGTACCCGCGCTTTTTGCTGCCTGGTACTTGGCACTGCACTCTTTCATGCTGAGGCCGCCGCCATCATCATCATTGGCGGCTGCCGTCGTTTTCGGCTTTGTAGCTGTTGCCTTGGTGCTGGCTGCAGGCGAATCGTCCGAGGCGCATTCAGCCTTGCGGAAATCGTTCCATTTCAAGTCGCCAAGCGTTCCCGCCTCCTTGGCAGCCTGGTACTTCACGCTGCATTCCTTGGCGGTCAAGGCATAGGCCGGCGCAACGGCAAAGGATGCCGAAGCCAGCACACCAGCATATAAAAGATTTCGGATCATCGACATGCTTCGCTCCCTCAAGTGGTTGAATATTCTCAACCATGCAACTGGCAGTACATTCCATTCGTCATTCCGGGTCAATGGAAATCTGCCTTCGCCAGCATCGACGCGTCCTGGCATTTCATGCCGGCGCGCCTGTTTCAGCCGGTCTCGGAACCCTCGGCGGCGGCGGCGCGTTGCCCGTTCCTGGGAGGTCATCGCCATGAAAAACCCTGGCAGAAACGGTGCGATCAGCCCGGAACGTGCGATGGAATTGCGCCTGAGGATGGTGCGAGAGCAGATCGAACGGCGCGGCATCGGGGCTCCGGCGATACTGGCGGCCCTGCGCGAAGTGCCGCGCGAGGCTTTCGTGGAAAGCGGGTTCGAGGAGGAAGCCTATGAGGACGGTCCCCTGCCGATCGGCAGTGGGCAGACCATATCGCAGCCCTACATCGTCGCCCTGATGCTTGAGGCGGCGGAACTGGAACGCGGCAACTGCGTGCTGGAGATAGGTACCGGCTCCGGCTACTCCGCGGCGGTTCTGAGCCGGATCGTGCGGCAGGTCTTCACCATCGAGCGGCACGAACAACTCCTCGAAACGGCGCGGCGACGCCTTGAGGACCTTCATTACGGCAATATTTCCTACCGAACCGGTGACGGCACTCTCGGATGGCCCGAGGCGGCACCCTTCGACGCCATACTCGTCACCGCCGGTGCGCCGGAGCCTCCGGCATCGCTCGAGCGCCAGCTGGCATTTGGCGGGCGCCTCGTCATTCCCGTCGGGCCAAGCGATTTCCAGCAGCGGCTGCGGCGAATCACGCGGATAAACGAAACGGAATATGACGAGGAGGACCTTGGAGCCGTGGCTTTCGTGCCGCTGATCGGCGTGGAAGGATGGGGAGAATGAGCCGGTAAACGCAGGATTGGTTCTACGGATTGAGAAGCTGGAGGATCAGCTGATGAATATTGCCGCCATTACTCATTTCCAGGCGATCGAAATCCCGGCTGCGCTGGCGCTGTTCCTGGGATAGTTGCGCCAGCCGCTGCGTCAGCTGCGCCCTGATCTTGCTGCACTTCGGGTCGTCCGGCACCGTCATGCCAAGGCTGACGGCTTCTATCTTTCGTACCAGGTCCTTGATCATGTCGCCATGCACGCGCTCATGCGCTTCGACTCCGGTAATGAAGCGATCCCAGCGGCGCTGCGTGTCGGGCGGGAGCTTCTGCGAAGGTTTGGGCAGCGTGTAGGTTATGATCAGCTTTGGCCTGGCAACCACGATGCTGCAGCCTGCATCCGTCGCCTGATATTTCCGCGTCCAGGTCAGCTTGAAATTGGTATGTGCTATGGCGCTCGACGTGCCGAGGAGCTTCGGACCCTTGTCGCCGATCGAAGCGTAGAGTTCTGGCGGCGTCGTGCCGGAAATGAGATAGGGATCGATCTTTTCCACCGCTTGCCAGTCGGCGCTTGCCGATTGCGACGACGCGGCGAGGATGAGGGCCACCAAGCCAGCAATTAGATATTTCACCACAGGCCATTCCGTTCCGCATTGGTCGTCGCCGGAACATGCCTGACTTGCTGCACAGGGGCAATGGCGGGAATGATGGAACGGCCACCCCGCCATGACGGAGGGGTAGCCGGGATAGTGTACTCAGTTGGTGGAAGCCAACGTCATCGATGTGCCGGTTGCCGCCAGATTGAGACCAAGCTGGCCGGTAAGGCTGATCGCCTGCAGATGGATCGATCCGGAGGTTCCGCCGAACAGGACATTGGTGCCAACGCCGGCTCCAACGGTTGCCTCGGCAGTGGCGCCCCGATAGAGCCCACTGAGCGAGCCATGGTGGTAGCCCGCGGTCGGGGCGAAGACTGCCCAGATCAGGCGGCTACGCGTCGTGAAGCCAAGGTCGACGCCCAGCTTCCTGATCGCACCGCTATAATGATCCACGCGCTCGCCGCCCATGGTGGAACGGAAAACGCAATCGACCTCCTTGGCCGAACCCAGGACATAGCCCACACCACCACCGATGGCGCAATCGAGATAGCCGATCCTGACGCCATTACGCTCGTCAGGCTCCTCCCTATATACCGGCACGTCGGCAGCCTTCGCAGCCGTTCCACCGATAACAGCGAGAGACGCAGCAGCAAGCGCCATCGCAAGAGTCTTCTTCATAATTCTCTCCTTCTACAGTCGTGACCTATGCGCCGCTAACATTTCGCCGCCCCAACCATGGCAGCCCGGACTCCGTCGCATACGACGTCACCGTGCCGAAGCCTGATTGGCAGAGGCTGTCCGAATTGCGCAGGACAGACAGGGCAGCGTTCGGTCCACTTTGGGACATTTTAAGGGCGCCGAACCCCCGTCGCACCATTTCGAAGCCAGCAGGCATGCGACATCACCATAACGCGGCGGAGCTGTTGTCGTTCCGCCACACCGGGTCTCTACAAATTTCGCCAATCGATCGAAAATCCAACTCGATGCAAAACGTGGCCATTGCGCACAGCTCGCGACCTTCGTCGGAAGACATACCGTCGCCAGGCGATGACCGCCGCGCTCCGGCGACTCGTCAGAAGGTCCTGATGATCTCGGACACCCTGCCTCCGAACCTGTCGATGATTTCTTGCGCATCCGCACGCTCCTTGCGCAAGACGGCAAGTTCGTCCTCCTCCCGCGCCATCTGCTGAATATAGCGCGCCTGCAGATCGCCATTCGGCACAGCGCGGAGATTGTCCCGCGTGCGATCCTGTGCCTCCGCAAGCTGGTCGTATTCCCGCTGGATCTTCTCAAGCGCGTCCTGGGCTTGGAGCAGTTTCTGGCGCGCGTCCCCGAGTTCCTTCAGCTTCGTCCGCGTCTCGTCGTCGGCGCCGGTATCGGCCCAACTCAGTATCATCTGCGGATCGGCATCGGCCAGTGCGAAAGTCTCGTCCCGGGTTTGCTCGAACGCGGTTTCGACTTCCTTCGTCTCACCCGCCTTCAGCGCCACCCTTATCCTCTCATGTGTCGTGGTCGGCTCACCCATATCGCCTGCCGCGAAGGTCCAGCCCGGCCGTTTCGACTGTTCGATCATCAATGTCCGGTCGGCATCGCCGGCGCCCCTGAGCTTGAAGGTGGAGACATCACGAATCTGCGTCCTGGCATGGATCATGCCGTCGTTCACCTTGATCGACAGGATGGTATGCTGCGGCTTTGCCTCGACCGCGACGCTGACTTTCTGGTCCGTGGCAAAATGCGCGGCACGTTTTTCTCCGGTCGGCACCGCCGATATCTGCGCGTCGCCGATATAGCCCGACCTATCGTCATAGACGGTGAGAATGCCGCGCGGCAGGCTGACGCCCGTATCATTGTCCAGCATCACGGCAGCCGTCGGATGTTCGCTGTCGCTCCCCACGCGGAACACCGAGACCATCTCGGCCTTCACCTCCTTGTCGATCAGCGGCACCGATATCGTATCGCCGTTCTTCACATCATAGCTGCCGGGAAGCGCGAAATTCGCGATGACCGCCTGTTCGTCGATCGCCGCCGCATCCACGCCCGCCATCTCGATGGGAGCTTCGGCCTGCGGCTCGGCCGCCGCACCGCCAAATCCAGCCACGGAGCGGCGCGAAGGCCTTGGCGCTGCAGCCATTTCCATATCCGCCATTGGCCGCGAGTCTCGTCCAGCCTCGACCGGCACCTCCGTACGGTCCGCCCAATAGCGCTGATGCAGCCTCTGGCGCAGCGTCACCGGCTTGCCTGACGAAAGCGTGACCGCGACATCGCGCCAATCTTCCCCGGAGGCATTTTCGAAGACCGCCCATGCCTGGAGCCTTGCCTTCCCCTGGTCGCCGGTGATCATGCGATAGCTGGTCTTCCAGATCGGAGCGGCCACCACATAGGATATGTCCACCTGCCGGCTGCCCTGGCCGTCGAGACCGATCTCGATGGTGCGGGCGCGGTCGGCCGCGGCCCGTCCCGCGACGAGCGCAGCGTCGCTGATCCTGGCTGCCAGCGCAGTATCGACGATCTGCACAGAGACCGAACTATCGAGGGGAACCGTCGTCATGGCGCCGCTGTCGGGCAGAATGGCAAGCATGGGGATCGTCGCACCCTCCGCTGCCGGCCGCTGCTCGACGCCCAGCACCACGCCTTCGATTTCACGGGCACCGGTCAACCTGACCTTCGTTCCCTTGATCGCATCGAGCAGGCGCGGAAGAGCGCCGATATCGTCGGCGGTGAATGGCAGCGTGCGGAAAGTCTCTTCGACAGGGTTCGGCCCGGCAAGGACGATGCTCTTCACCTGCCCCTTGTCGTCCCGGACGATGAGGCTCTTGAGAATATCGTCCACCTGGTCGAGCGGCACGTCGATGCTGACCGCGTTCCTCTCATCGATATCGGCGGTGCGAACGACCTCGACCAGCCCTCCCGAAGAAATAGTGACGGATTTTACCGGGCCGTTGCCCGCCGCCATGGCGGTCGAAGCCCACAGCGGCAGAATGATAGCGGAAAGCATGCGACGCCGACGATGAACCATGATTTTCCTCCCGAAGCCTCGATCTCGAACGCATTCACGCGCACGGGGTCTAATCCCATCCGCACATGCCGATTGCCAGCGCTCCACCAGCAATCGGGCTTTTGTTCGGCGCTAGGCTCTTTCCGCCGCCCGCGCCGCAAAGGATTCGGACTCCTTGTCTTCCACGGGAAGGAAGATGCTGCACAGGAAGCTTACCCCGGCGATGAATATGAAGAGGCTCGCCAATGGTGCCCATTGCACGCCGAATTCATGCACAAGCCAGACGCCGATGACGGGGGTCAGGCCGCTGAAGATCGCACCGCTCAACGACGAACTGAGCGAAATGCCGGTATAGCGCAGATGGACGGGAAATGCCCGCGTCAGGAAAGGCGCCATGACGGCATAGTGCGCGGCCAGGAACAGCGTGGCCGTGAGGATGGCGATATAGATATTGGTGAGGTCGCCGGTGATGATCAGCATCATCATCGGCACCGCGAACAGCAAGGCCGCGCCGGACGTTATCACCAGCAGGAACCGTTCGCCGAAGCGGGTGGCGATGTAGGAGCCCGCCGGGAAGGCAATCAGTTCTATGACGCCGACCCACGAAACCAGTTCCAGCATGTCCGAGCGGCTGATGCCGAGCGAGGTCGTCGTGAAGGTCATCATGAGGGTGGTGATGAAGTAGAATCCGGCCACACCGAGCAGGCACAGACCCATGCCGAGCGCCAGGGACGTCTTGCGGGTCAGGAAGATCTCCTTGGCCGGGATCACGTTCTGCACCGACTGTTCCTTCAACCGCTCCTCAAGTTCCGGGCTTTCATTGATGCCGGCGCGGATGATGAAGGCGAGGATGATCAATATTCCGCTGAGGAGGAAGGGAACCCGCCAGCCCCAGCTGAGGAAATCCTCCTGCGGCAGGTCGGAGACCGTGCGGAAGGCAAGGGTTGCGAGGATAAGGCCGATGGGGCTGCCATATTGCGGCGCCGATGCGAGGAACGTGCGCCAGCGCGGCGGTGCGTGTTCCGCCGCGATCAATACTGCCCCGCCCCATTCGCCGCCGACCGCGACGCCCTGTACCAACCGGAGCGCGACGAGGAGGACGGCGGCCGAGACGCCTATGGATTGATAGCCGGGCAGAAGCCCGATCAGCACCGTCGCGGCGCCCATGAGGAGGAGCGTGATGATGAGCGATTTCTTGCGGCCGACCTTGTCGCCGAAATGGCCGAAAAGCAGCGCGCCGACGGGACGGGCCACAAAGCCGATCGCGAAGGTGCCGAGCGATGCCAATATGCCCATGATCGGGTCCTGCGAAGCAAAGAACACATCGCCGAACACCAGGGCGGCGGCGGTGCCATAGATGTAAAAATCGTACCATTCGATCATGGTGCCGACAAAGGCACCTATGGCAGCGCGCACGGGCTGCCTCTTTGCGTCGATCCGACTCATCCCCTCATCTCCTGTTCTGGCTGTCAAATCATCTGGCGGCGATTACGGTAGGCCGCGATAAACCGCGGCGCCGCCTCGGCCACCGCGCTCAACGAATAGCCGCCCTCCTGCACGAACGCCGTCGGCAGGCGCACATCCCCCCAGATGGCGCCGATTTCCGCATAGGCTTCGGTGGTCACGGCAAGCTTCGACAGCGGATCCTGATGATGTGCATCCCAGCCAGCAGAAATGACCAGCGCCTGGGCACCATGCGCGGCCACGGCGGCGGCGAGCTTGCGGTTCGCCTCGATGAAGGCCTCGTCGCCACTCCCCTCCGCCAGCGGCAGATTGAGGTTCGCGCCCTCTCCCTTGCCGGCGCCCGTCTCATCCGCATAGCCGCTGAAATGCGGGTAATAATTGGAAGGGTCGGTGTGGGTGGAGCCGAAAAATACGTCGTCGCGCGTATAGAAGATCGCCTGCGTGCCGTCGCCATGATGCGTATCGAAATCGATGATGGCGACACGGTCATATTTGCCGCGCAACTGCTGCGCGACGATCGCCGCATTGTTGAAGTAGCAGAAGCCCGCGGCCCGGTCCGCATAGGCATGATGGCCAGGCGGACGGCACAGCGCAAACACGTCGCTCGCGCCGTTCAAAAGCTCGTTGCCGGCCGCGATGGCCGTCTGGGCCGAGGCATAGGCCGCCTCATAAGTCTGTTCCATCATGGCGCAGGACAGGCCATTGATGTACCAGCCCGCCTGGCCGAGTATGCCGCTCGGTCTTGGCAGCGGGCGGGGACCGTAATCGGGCGCAGCGCCCTGATAGGCGCTGACATTCGGCAGCACCTCCGGCCCGTGATTGGGAAGTTCCATGAAGCGTTCATAGGCGGTGCGCAGGAACGACACATAATGTTCCGGGTGCACCGCATGGATGGCGGCAAGGCCCGCATCCGCCGGTTTTTCCTGCTCGAGCCCGAGTGCAGCGAGCGCCTTGATCAGAGTGTCGGCCCGTGTCGGATTTTCCAGCGGATCGGTAATCACACCATTGATCATGTATTGCGTCGGGCGGTGCGCCATCTGCCGGCTATCGAAAAACAGTTTCATGGATTTGCTTCTTATGGTTTGCGGAGAATCGCGTTGAAGCCTATTCACTCAGTCCGGCAATGCAAGTCGGCGTTGCGAAAAGATGAATCCGCACGCAAGTCCTCGAACTGAAACTACAGGCGAAATGAGCGAAGCTACGAACACCCCCGACGTTTTGTACTGGCGGCAGAACCTCGTCGTCTGCCTGCTCGGCTCCTTCACGACCATTGTCGCCATGACCCTGATCCTGCCGTTCCTGCCGCTCTACATCGAGCAATTGGGCGAAACGGAGCATGCGCTTGTCGTCCAGTGGTCCGGCGTTGCCTACGGCGCCACATTCTTCACAGCCGCTCTCGTCGCACCGCTCTGGGGCAAGCTTGCCGATCTTTATGGCCGCAAGCTCATGCTGATACGCGCCAGCCTTGGCATGGCCATTGCGATGTCGCTGATGGGGATGGCGACAGAAGTCTGGCATCTGATCGCGCTGCGCCTGTTGACGGGACTGCTTGGCGGCTACGCCTCCGGTTCCACCGTGCTCGTCGCCACCCAGACGCCAAGGGAGCGCACCGGCTGGGCCCTCGGCACGCTGGCGTCCGGGATCATGGCCGGCAATCTCGTCGGTCCGCTCATCGGAGGCGCGCTGCCGCCGCTGATCGGGATACGACAGACGTTCTGGCTCGCCGGCGGCGTGATCTTCATTACTTTCCTCGCGACGATGTCGTTCATCCGGGAGGAACGCCGGCCTACCGCACGGCGGCATGCGGAAAGTGGCGGCTGGTCCGCAATCGAAGACAAGCGGCCCGTCATCCTCATGCTGCTGGCCGGAATGCTGCTCATGCTGGCGAATATGTCCATCGAGCCGATAATCACGGTTTATGTGGCTCAACTCGTTTCCGACCCGGCGCAAGTCACCATGGTCGCCGGCATCGTCATGTCTGCCGCGGCGCTCGGCAGCATCCTCTCGGCGTCCCGCCTCGGCAAGCTTGCGGATACGATCGGCCATTGGAACGTGATCGTGGCCGCGCTGGCCGTTTCGGCGCTGCTGCTCATACCGCAGGCTTTCGTCACCGAGGGCTGGCAACTGGTGCTGCTGCGTTTCCTGATGGGACTTTCGCTCGGCGGCCTGCTTCCCTGCATCACCAGCGTCATAAGGCACAATGTGCCCGACCGGGTGGCAGGCAACATATTGGGCTATGCGACTTCATCGCAATATGCCGGCCAGGTCGTCGGCCCTCTGGCCGGCGGCTTCATCGGCGGCCATATCGGCATGCAGGCGGTGTTTCTCGGCACGTCTGCAATTCTGGGGCTCTCGGCGATTTATGGCTGGCTGGCGCGGCCCCGCGGCCAGCAATAGGCTTCAGCGCCGGTTCGATGCGGCCTGCAACAGCGCTGCGCCATCCAGCCGATAAAACAGCTTTTCCGGCTTGGCCGATCCGCCGAGCGTATCGTAGAAGTTTCGAAGCCTTTCATCGTCGCGGTCGGCGGTCCAGTCCACGCGGCTATGGCCGCGTTCGACCGCCAGGGCAGCCATTGCGGTCATCAAGGCGGTGCCGACGCCCCTGCCCCGGTGCTCTCTTCCGACGTAAAGCTCCTTGAGAAAAAGTCCCGATTGCAGTGCAGGACCGGGAAAATGCGAGGAGAATGCAGCGAATCCCAACAATTCCGGACCTTCCGCAATCAGAATTTCCGACCCGTTCGGCGCAGTTTTCAGGCGCTCCAGCAGTATCTCGCGAGGCGGGCAGGCCGCATTGTAATGGGCCTGCATTTCTTCCATCATCGAAGCGAGCGCCGGGTGATCCGAAGCCGCGGCCAGTTTCGTCCTTATCAATTCCCGAACCTCCATAGGCGGAGAAGACGGTTGGCGCCGTCTTCTCCTGCCGGCATCACTCGCCCTTGTTGATGGTGATCGGCGACAGCTTGTTCGCCTTCAAGCCATATTTGTCCAGGAGTTGATCGTAGGTGCCGTTCGCCTGCAGCTTGTCGAGTGCAGATTTTACTGCATCGCGCAGCTCGGTCTCCGTCTTCAGCACCGGAATCCCTGCAAGCGACTGGCTGAAGGCGGTGCCAATGGCGACATAGGTATCGGGTTCGAGCTTCTGATTGTAGGGCAGCGTTTCATTGCCCTGCGCCGCAGCCTGAAGGCGGCCGCTCTTGATCTGGGTGCGGGCGTCGGCGGAACCTTCCGTTCCTATGACATTGATGGCGGCCTTGCCTTTAGCGACGCAGTTTGTCTCGCTCCAGGCCGTGATCTGCGCCGGCCAATCGGTAGACCGGCTGGCGCCTACGGACTTGCCGCAGAGGTCATCCACCGTCTTGATCTCCTCCGACAGGGCCTTCGACGTATAGAACTGCGCACCGGACATCATGTAATCGACGAAGTCGGCCGTCTCCT
The DNA here is from genome assembly GCF_023554255.2 of Phyllobacterium sp. 21LDTY02-6. Lineage (GTDB taxonomy): Bacteria > Pseudomonadota > Alphaproteobacteria > Rhizobiales > Rhizobiaceae > Phyllobacterium. The sequence goes on from NZ_JAMJWD020000002.1 coordinate 352,134, forward strand.
GACGCGCCTTCTTGTCGCTCATGCCTGCCATGGCGAGATCGACCCGCCCGGTCTGCAGCGAAGGCAGCATCTGGGCGAATGCAATTTCCTGCCACTCCACCTTGACGCCCAGCTCCTTGGCGATGGCCTCGCCAAGATCGATGTCGAAGCCCTGGAGCTCGTTGGTGGCCGGATCCTTGAAGGTGATCGGCGGGTAATTCGGCATGGTCGCGATGACGATCTTCCCGGCATCCTTGATGCGCGCAGGCAGTTCCTGGGCAAAGGCGGGCAGGCTGAAAAGGGTGGCAGCACCGATGGCGGCGATCGTGGCAAGGCGGGTCATGTGAGTTCCTCTCTTCTTGTTGCGCGGTCAGCTCAAGACTGCCGCTATGAAATCCTGGGTGCGCTTTTCGGTCGGATGGCTCAGCAATTGCTGCGGCGGGCCGCTTTCGACGATGCGCCCCTGATCCATGAAGACGACGCGGTGGGCCACTTCCCGGGCAAAGCCGAGTTCGTGCGTGACGACCACCATGGTCATGCCGCTCCTGGCGAGATCACGCATCACATTCAGCACGTCGCTCACGAGTTCCGGATCCAGCGCAGACGTCGGTTCATCGAAGAGCATCAGCTTGGGCTTCATCGCAAGGGCACGGGCAATGGCGATCCGCTGTTGCTGCCCTCCCGACAATTCGCTTGGATAGGCATCGCGCTTGTCACGCAGCCCGACCTGGTCCAGCAGGGCGAGCGCCTCCGGTACGACCGCGCTCTTGGGACGCTTCTGGACGACCACCGGACCTTCGATGATATTTTCCAGGACGGTCATGTGGGCGAAAAGGTTGAAACGCTGGAATACCATGCCGCTGGCAAGACGCTGCCGCGCAATCTGCGGCTCGGTCAGTTCGTAAAGGCGATTGCCCTCCTGGCGGAAGCCGACAAGCTCATCCTCTATCCAGATCGCTCCGGCATCGATCCGCTCCAGCTGATTGATGCAGCGCAGGAGCGTACTCTTGCCCGAACCGGACGGGCCGATGATGCAAAGGACCTCGCCCTGCTCGATTTCCAGCGAAACCTTGCTCAGGGCCTGGAAGTTGCCGAAATGCTTGTCGATATCGGCGATGACCACCATTGCACACATGTTACGCGCCCTCCGCAGCAGCCGCTTGCACGCGCTTGGCACCGCGGCGCCCCTCGCTGCGCGAGTAGTATTTTTCGAGCAGGTGCTGTCCGATCGACAGAACGGTGACAACGACGAGATACCAGATAGCCGAGACGATGAGCAGTTCCATGACCCGGTTATTGGCATAGTAGACCGCCTGCGCATTGCGCAATATTTCGGAATACTGGATCACGCTTGCCACCGATGTCAGCTTCACCATGCTGATGACTTCATTGCCGACAGGCGGGATGATAACGCGCATTGCCTGGGGCAATATGATACGGCGCAGCATTGTCAGGCGTGTCATGCCTATCACCTTGGCCGCTTCGATCTGCCCGTTATCGACCGACAGGATGCCGCCGCGCACGACTTCGGCGGTATAGGCGCCCTGGTTGATGCCGAGGCCCAGCAACGTGGCCATGAACGGCGTCATGAAGTCCACCGTGCGCATCTCGAACAGCCCCGGTATGCCGAGCGTCGGAAAGATCAGCGCCAGGTTGAACCAGAGCAGCAATTGCAGCAGCAGCGGGGTTCCGCGAAAGAACCAGATATAGAAGACGGCCACATATTTCAGCACCGGGTTCGGCGACATGATCATGATGGCAAAGATGACACCCAGCACCAATCCGAGTGCCATGGCGCAGATCGTCATCAGGATTGTGTTCCACAGGCCGGAAATGATCGCAGGCGCAGTGAAGAACTGCCCGACGACGGGCCAGGCGATCTGGCCTTGCGCGAAGGCTTTCACGATCATGGCAAGGGCAATCACTATCAGCGTGGCGGCCAGCCAGCGGCCATAATGGCGACGCGGCTGGTGTGTCAGATGCGCGATCGAATATTTGCCGGCTGCCACGCCGGCACCGCTCTCAGGTTTCACCATTTCGCCACCTCTTCGAAGCTTGGCCCCGAGTAATCATGCAGCCATTGGCGCTGATCGTTCAAGAGGCTGGCGAGACGCGCGATCTGTTCCGATACGCGTTGCGGCGCCGTGCCGCCATAGCCACTGCGCGCTGCAATGGCGGCGCGAGCCGAGAGACAATCCATGATCGGCGGCAACAGGCGCGGGTCGACGGCGGCAAGATCGGCCTCCGTCAGATCTTCAAGTCCGAGCGAACGATCCTCGCAATAGCGCACCAATGCGCCCGTTATCTCATGCGCTTCGGAGAAGGGCACGCCGCTGCGCGCCAGCCAGTCCGCCACCTCGGTGGCGAGCGTAAAGCCTTCGAGCGACTGCTGCGCCATTCTCTCGGTGTTCACCCGCATGGTCCGCACGAGTCCGGCCATCGCCGGGACCATCAGCTTCAAAGCATCGACCGTATCGAAAGCGGCATGCTTGTCTTCGGCAAGGTCGCGATTATAGGCAAAGGGCAGCCCTTTCAGCGCCACGAGCATCGTCGAGAGGCTGCCGATCAATCGGGCGGACCTGCCGCGGGTCAGTTCCGCAATGTCGCAGTTCTTCTTCTGCGGCATGATGGAGGAGCCGGTGGCATAGGCATCGTCCATCTCGATCCAGCGGAACTGGCGGGACGACCAGAGGAACAGTTCTTCGGCCAGGCGCGACAGATGCACGCCGAACATCGCCGTGACGAAGAGGAACTCCGCCACATGATCGCGGCTGCCCACGGCATCGATGGAGTTTTCGCAGGGTGCATCATAGCCGAGCTCGGCAGCCGAGAGTTCGGCCTGCAAGGCTATGGCCGATCCGGCGAGCGCAGCCGCGCCAAGCGGAGAACGTGCCGCACGGCGGTCCCAATCCTGCAGCCGATCGAAGTCGCGTGCAAATGTCTGCGCATGGGCCAGAAGCTGATGGGCGAAGCTCACAGGCTGCGCCGGCTGCAGATGTGTAAAGCCAGCGGTCACGGTTTCGACGTGGCGCGAAGCCTGTTCCAGCAGCGCAGACTGCAGCGCCAGCAGATCCGAGCCGATCGATCGCGCGACATCGCGCAGATAAAGCTTCAGATCATTGGCGGCCTGGTCATTCCGCGAACGCCCGGCGCGCAGCTTGCCGCCAAGGACCCCGGTTCGCTCGCCGAGAACACGCTCGAGAAAAGTATGGATATCCTCGTCCGCCGGCGAAGGTACGATGCGGCCATCCCGATAATCTTCGCCAATCTGGCGGAGCGCCGCGCAGGCCTCTTCCGCTTCGGCTTCCGTCAGGATGCCTGCCCGCACCAGTTCGCGCGCATGGGCCATCGATGATGCAAGGTCATAGGGGACAAGCCGGAAATAGCTGCTTTCAGAGCGCGAGAATGCAACGAGTTCAGGCGCGGGGCTCGCCCTGAATCGGGCGCCCCACAATCGGGCTGAAGGTTCATTGGCCATGGCATGTTCCCATTTTTATTTCCCGGCAGCTTATTTGCGCGTTTTTTTCGCGACAAACGAAATGAATTCCCATATCCATTCCAAAAAGGAATACCCGCTCCCCGATAGGCCCAATGGTTTCGAACCGCACATATCCTTCGACGCGCGCGCTGCAGGTCATCGTCATGATCGCCGAGCAGGGTAGCACGACGGCCTGCGCCAGGGCTCTCAACATGACCCAGAGCGCGGTCAGCAAGCAGTTGCTGGCGCTCGAGGAAATGGCGGGGGCGGCCCTCTTCCGCCGTACCCCCTACGGACTCTCGCCCACGGAAGCCGGCCGCATCTACATATCGGAGGCACGCACCGCCCTCGGCGCGCTGGAGAATGCCACATTGCGCATCGCCGCCCTTGGCAGTTCTCCCAACGCCATCAAGCTTCATATCCTGCCGATCATGGGCGATCGCTGGGTCATCCCGCGTTTTGCGAGTTTCGCCGAAGCCCACCCCGAGATCGAGGTGGAGCTATCGACCTTCGCCAATAGCGATCTGATCAATCAGGCAGATGCCGCCTTCCGGTTCGGCGAGGGCGATTGGGAAGGGCAGGTCCAGCACTATCTCTTTGGGCGGCAGGTAGCGCTGGTGGGTGCTCCCGGCTTCATCGCCCGGCTCGGCGGCATCGTCCGTCCGGCAGATATCGCCAATTTTCCCCTGCTCGATCACCGGCACACGCCGCTGCGATGGAGCGAATTTGCCGAGGCGCACGCCCTGTCCAGCTTCGAGCCGGGACGGATCACGCATTTCGGCTATTACGCGCTCGTCATCCGCGCCGCCATTGCCGGGCAAGGGCTGGCGCTCGTGCCGCGGGGCCTGATTGCCGACGAGATCGCCGCGGGAAAACTGGTCAATCCGGGAAATTTCGGCTTTGTAAGCAAGCATGCCTATTGGCTGACCTACCCGCAGGAACGCCCTCAGCGCCCGGCCATGCTGCTCTTCCGCGACTGGCTGCTGGCCCAGGTGGAATCCATGCCGCCGGAACTGCGCTAGTCATGGCTGCCACCGGCGCTCGATACCCCACCATCGACACAAAAATATCATTCGCTTGTCACGGAACTGCGGTAACTATTTGTGCATTCCAGATTCGCGGCTGCCGCGCCTGCAAATCATCGATATGGAGGAAGTGATGAACGACAAGCGTTTTCCCATTCCAGTGACGGTGACCCTTGGTGCTGCCGGTCAAAGAGCTGTTTCCAGCGTCTGGGAAGCGATCGAATGCCTGCGAAGCTATTGGCCCACGAAAAAGGGCCCGAATTATCGCCGCGCCCTGCAAGCCTGCCTCGACGCACTCGACGGATGGAAGCCTGCCCACAAGGCGCGGCATGCGTTCATAACCGCGGCGCGCGAGGCTGGTATTTTTCTCGACACCCGGTTGCGGCAATAGCCGCACTGACCAAGCGCCTACCCTTACCGGGCGGCTTGCCGCCGGATCGTTGGCGGCTGTCAGGAGATCGACGCCCCGAGCGCGCGGGCGCCTCTCGCTGCGTTCATCGGCGAAGATGGCCGGTGGCAATGGTTCCCGCCCCCTGATGATATCAGCGCCTTTTTCTCCCATCATGATCGTCGGCGCATTGGTGTTGCATGAAGGAACACGCGGCATCACCGAACTGTCGCATACGCGCAGCCCTTCCAATCCGCGGACTCTCAGTTCGAGATCGACATCTTGCGGTCGTGCGGATCACTCCAGTAATTCGGATCGATCAGGGGCGCGTCTAACGGGTTCGACGATCTCAGCCGGACCGTGCCGCGCGACCGGGGATGTAGATAGGCCGAATTGAGTGTGACGCCGGATGCGACGGGGTTTTCCGGCGGCGGCTGTCGCGCCGCCGATACCGGAACCGATGATGACGATATCAGCGGTCTTGCTTGCCCGCATGTCCGTACGCTCGACCCTTCAGGCGCCGATTCGCAGCTGCGACTTCGGATCGAAGAACACGGCCTTGTTCAGGTTGAACGCCAAACGCGCCGTTTGCCCCGCCAGAATCTGCGCATCGGCACGCAGCCGGGCTACGACCTCCTTGCCGCCGAGTTTCGTTACCGCGAATGTGTCGGAGCCCGCCGGTTCCACGACCTCGATGAGACACTCGCCTTCGGCCAGCAGGCCGGCACGATCCGCACCGTCCGGATCGGTCAATGCTTCCGGGCGGATGCCGAATATGACATCCTTGCCGACGTAATCTGCGAGGAGATTGCCGGTCGATCCAATGGGCAGGCGCAGCGGCTCGGCGTCGGGCCGCTCGAGCCTTACATGCAGATCGCCACCGCCATTCTCTATCCTGGCTTCGAGCAGGTTCATCGCGGGCGAGCCCATGAAATCGGCAACGAAGAGATTGTTGGGGCTGTTGTAGATTTCGGCCGGTGTACCGAATTGCTGCAAGACGCCATCCTTGAGAACAGCGATCTTGGTGGCGAGCGTCATGGCTTCGATCTGATCGTGCGTGACATAGACGATAGTCGTCTTCATACGCTGATGCAGCCGCTTGATCTCGGTCCGCATATCCACGCGCAGCTTCGCATCGAGGTTCGACAGGGGTTCGTCAAAGAGAAACACCTGAGGATTGCGCACCAGCGCGCGCCCCATTGCCACGCGCTGGCGCTGACCGCCGGAAAGCTGGCTCGGCTTGCGGTCGAGCAGGTGGCCGATCTGCAGCATGTCCGCGACCTGTTTGATGGCCTTTTCCCGCTGCGGCTTCGGTATGCCGCGGATTTCCATGCCGAAGGCGATATTTCCCGCCACGGTCATATTCGGATAAAGCGCGTAGGACTGGAACACCATTGCGATATCGCGCTTGGACGGATGCAGTCCGCTGATCGAGTTTCCCTTGATGGAGATATCACCGGACGTGATCGGCTCGAGTCCGGCTATCGTATTCAGCAAGGTGGATTTGCCACAGCCGGAAGGACCGACGAGAACGAGGAAGCCGCCCTCATCGATCTCGAGATTTATATCCTTCAGGATGGCTACATTGCCGTAGGACTTGTGCAGATTGCTGATTTTGAGAAATGACATTTGGTTTATCCCTTTACGGCGCCGGACATGAGGCCGCGGACGAAATAGCGCCCGGAGACGATGTAGACGATGAGTGTTGGCAGTGCTGCGAGAATGGCACCGGCGAAATGCACGTTGTATTCCTTTACGCCCGTCGATGAATTGACGAGATTGTTGAGCGCGACGGTCATGGGCGTACTGTTGAAGCCGGAGAAGGATGCCCCGAACAGGAAGTCGTTCCAGATATTGGTGAACTGCCAGATGACGGAGACGACGATGATCGGGCCCGAGGACGGCAACAATATCCGCCGGAATATCTGGAAGAATCCGGCACCGTCGATCTGGGCCGCACGCACCAGCTCAGTTGGAAAGTTCTCGTAGTAATTGCGGAAATAGAGCGTGGTGAACCCGAGGCCGTAGATGACATGCACGAGGATGAGGCCGGGTATGGTTCCCGCAAGGTCGAGGAGGCGCAGCATCCGCGCCATCGGGATGAGCACGATCTGGAACGGGATGAAACAGCCCAGCAGGAGCATGCCGAAGATGATATTCGAGCCGCGGAAGCGCCACTTCGTCAGCACGTAGCCATTGAGCGCTCCGAGGATGGTCGAAATGGCGACGGCGGGCACGACCATGATGATCGAATTGATGAAATAGGGCCGCAAGCCGGTGGGCTGCACGCCGATCTGCGCCGTCGACCAGGCGGCGAGCCATGGCTCGATCGTCCATTCGCTGGGCGGGGAAAGCATGCCGCCACGACGTATCTCGTCGAGCGTCTTCAACGAATTGACGACCATGACGTAGAGCGGCAGCAGGTAATAGAAGGCGAACAGCAGCAGGGCGGTGTAGATCAGCGCCCGGGTCAGGCGGCCGCTCGTGATCGCGTTGTCGGGGTTCGGATGGCTCATTTGTTGCTCCCCCTGATTTCGGAATAGAGATAGGGGATGATGATCGAGAAGATCATGATCAGCATGATGATTGCCGACGACGCACCAATGCCCATGGAATTGCGGGTGAACGTATAGGAATACATGAAGGTCGCAGGCAGTTCCGTGGCCTGGCCGGGGCCGCCGCCGGTGAGCGCGATGACCAGGTCGTAGGCCTTGATGGCAAGGTGCGCCAGGACGACGAAGGCCGAAAGAAAGACCGGGCGCATCAGCGGAATGATGATCCGCCTGTAGATCATGGTCGTCGATGCACCATCGATCTGCGCTGCCTTGATGATTTCATTGTCCACGCCGCGCAACCCGGCCAGGAACATGGCCATGACGAAGCCGGAGGACTGCCAGACGGCGGCGATGACGACGGTATAGATCGCCATCTTGGAATCCTTGATCCAGTTGAAGGAGAAGCTCTCCCAGCCCCATTGGTGCATCGTGTTTTCAAGGCCGATACCCGGGTCGAGAAACCATTTCCAGGCAACGCCGGTCACGATGAAGGACAGCGCCATGGGATAAAGATAGATGGGGCGCAGAAAGCCTTCGATGCGTATCTTCTGGTCGAGAAGAATGGCGAGGCCGAGACCGATGACGCTGCAGATGATGATGTAAAGTGAGGCGAAGATGCCGAGATTGGTGATCGCGCGCCACCAGTGCGGCAGCGCCCAGAGCTTGCGGTAATTCTCGAAACCGACGAAACCATAGGTCGGCAGCATCTTGCTGTCCGTGAAGGACAGGATGCCCGTATAGACGATGAAGCCATAGACAAAAATGAGTACGATAAGAAATGTCGGGCCCAATACCAGCTTTGGTATGAGATCCTGAATGCGGCTGCGGGTATCCATAGCCTCGCCCCCTTAAATATGCATGCTTGTAATTGCCGCGTTCCCGCGGAGAGCCCGCCCGGGCCTTGTCGGCTCGGGCGGGACTGGTATTACTTGGCGGCGTCTACAGCTGCCACCAGTTCCTTGACGGCGTCCTCGGAGCTGAGTTCGCCGTTGAACTGACGCGTAACGACGTCATAGATCGCATTCTTCACCGCTGCCGGGTTGGCGTGGCCGTGCGCCATCGAACCATAGAGCGTGCCGGCCTTGTTCGCCTCGGCCAGATCCTTGATCGCCTTCTTGCCGCAGGCATCGAACGCTGTGTCCGGAACGTCCGTGCGTGCCGGGGCCGAACCCTTGACCACGTTGAACGCGGACTGGAATTCCGGATTCTCGATGGCGGATGCCATGACGAGCTGGGCCTTGGTCTTGTCGTCGCTCACCTTGAACATGGCGAACTGATCGGAGTTGAAGGTTACTGAACCCTGCGTCCCCGGGAAGCGCATGCAGACGAAATCCTTGCCCGGCTCCTTCTTGGCCTTGACGAACTCGCCCTTGGCCCAATCGCCCATGAACTGGAGACCGGCCTTGTTTTCGATCACCATGGCCGAAGCAAGGTTCCAGTCACGACCCGAGAAATTGTCGTCGACATAGGTCCGCAGCTTCGTCATGCGGTCGAAGGCTTCCTTCATCTTCTCGCCGCCAAGTGTAGCCGGATCGAGATCGATGAACGCCGATTTGTAGAAGTCGTTGCCGAGCGAGAGAACGACCGCGTCGAAGATCGTCGCATCCTGCCAGGGCTGGCCGCCATGGGCGACAGGGGTGATACCCTGCTCCTTGAACTTGTCGAGAAGCGCGATGAGCTCGTCCCAGTTCTGCGGCTCCTTGCCGCCGGCCTTGTCCAATGCGGCCTTGTTGATCCATATCCAGTTGGTGGAGTGGACGTTCACCGGCGCGGCGATCCAATGTCCGTCATATTTGGAGAATTGCTGCAGCGCCGTCGGGATCACGTCATCCCATTTTTCCTTGGCGGCGACTTCGTCGAGATTGCCGAGCGAACCCTGCTTTGCCCAATCGAAAATATCGAAGCCGAGCATCTGGACGGCAGTCGGTGCATTGCCGCCGGTGACGCGCGCGCGCAGAACCGTCATGGCCTCCGTGCCGCCGCCGCCCGAAACGGGCATGTCCGACCAGCTGATGCCTTTGGATTCGAGGTCTTTCTTCAATACTTCAAGCGCCGTGGCCTCGCCGCCGGAGGTCCACCAATGCAATACTTCCACATTCTCGGCTGCATGCGCGGCCGAAGCGACGCCAAGCAGCATTGCCGATGCGGCAACCGTATTAATTAAATTTCTCATTCAAGCCTCCCACGAGAAAAAATGATAAAAATAACCGACTGCAGTTTCCCAGAGTCCGCTACATCAATACATGATGCAGAATGACCCATACAATCGATTTAATCGCCTGACCATACTACTTTCCGCCTACCTAGCTGCGTGTTGAGCGTCTTGGTTTCCGTATAATCCTCCACGGCGTGACGTCCGAGCTCGCGTCCGAGCCCCGATTGTTTTTGTAGCCGCCGAAAGGCAGCTCCGAAGCGCCGTTCATGAACGTGTTCATCCAGATCGTTCCGGCCCTGATCTTGCGCCCCATGCAAAGGTGCGTATCGAAGTCGCGGCTCCAGCACCCGCCGACAGGCCATAGTCGATCGAATTGGCTATCGTCGCTGCTTCTTCCGCCGTTTCGAATGTGAGCACCGACAGGACGGGACCGAACACCTCTTCCCGCGCCACCGCCACATCCGGCTGCACGGCGGAAAGAATTGTCGGCGCCAGATATTGCCCGATGCCGAGATCGAGCGGCTCGCCGCCATGGCGGATCTGCGCGCCGGAAGTTTCCGCCGTGCGAACATAAGTGGCGATCTTCGCAAGATGTTCCGGCGTGATGATAGCGCGAATAAAAAAGCGGCGCCGAAGCGCCGCTTTCCTTACCCAGCGAAGGGCTTACTTGTTCCAGCTCTTGACCAGTTCGTCGTAATTGATGGTCTGCGGCTTTTCTTTTTCGTTCTCGATCTTGAGCTGAGGAGCCAGATTGCCCTTGGCAACGGCGTCCTTGTTCCAATATTCGAGATCTTGCTCTTCAGCCAGTTTCGGGCCGATATCGCCCTGGATGCCAGCCCGTTCGAGCCGTTCCATGACCTTTTCCTGCTCGGCGCAAAGCGAATCCATGGCTTCCTGCGGTGTTTTCGCGCCGGAAGAAGCATCGCCGATTGCCTGCCACCAGAGCTGGGCAAGTTTCGGATAATCCGGAACGTTGGTGCCCGTCGGCGACCACTGGACGCGAGCCGGCGACCGGTAGAATTCGATCAACCCGCCGAGTTCAGGCGCGCGCTTGGTAAAGCTTTCGTGCTGGATCGAGCTTTCGCGGATCAAAGTCAGGCCGACATGGCTCTTCTTGACGTCGACGGTCTTCGACGTGACGAACTGCGCATAGAGCCAGGCGGCCTTGGCGCGATCGTCCGGCGTGGACTTCAGCAATGTCCAGGAACCCACGTCCTGATAGCCGAGCTTCATGCCGTCTTTCCAGTAGACGCCATGGGGCGAGGGAGCCATGCGCCATTTCGGCGTCCCGTCATCGTTCATGACGGGAAGTCCCTTCTTCACCATGTCAGCGGTGAAAGCCGTGTACCAGAAGATCTGCTGGGCGACATTGCCCTGTGCGGGAACGGGACCGGATTCGGAGAAGGTCATTCCCTGGGCTTCCGGCGGTGCATAGGCCTTCATCCAGTCGAGATATTTCTGGATGGAGTAAACCGACGCAGGTCCGTTCGTATCGCCGCCGCGTGCAACGCACGAGCCCACCGGCTGGGACTTCTCGTTGACCTTGATACCCCATTCGTCGACCGGCAGGCCGTTGGGGAGGCCCTTGTCGCCATTGCCTGCCATCGACAGCCAGGCATCGGTGAAGCGCCAGCCCAGCGACGGGTCCTTCTTGCCGTAGTCCATGTGGCCATAGACCTTCTTGCCGTCGATTTCACGGCCGGTGAAGAATTCGGCAATGTCCTCATAGGCCGACCAGTTGACCGGAACACCGAGATCATAGCCATACTTGGCCTTGAAATCGGCCTTGTTCTTTTCGTCGTTGAACCAGTCGTAGCGGAACCAGTACAGATTGGCGAATTGCTGGTCCGGCAGCTGATAGAGTTTTCCGTCCGGCGCGGTGGTGAACTTCGTGCCGATAAAGTCGGCGAGGTCGAGACCCGGATTGGTGACGTCCTTGCCCTCATTGGCCATCCAGTCCGTCAGGCTGCGGGCCTGCTGGTAGCGCCAATGCGTGCCGATGAGGTCGGAATCGTTGACATAGGCGTCATAGACGTTTTCGCCCGACTGCATCTGCGTCTGCAGTTTTTCGACGACGTCACCCTCGCCGATCAGATCATGGGTGATCTTGATGCCGGTGATGTCGCTGAATGCCTTGGCGAGGACCTTGGACTCATATTCGTGGGTCGTGATCGTTTCCGAAACCACCTTGATCTCCATGCCGGCGAATGGCTTCGCGGCATCGATGAACCACTGCATCTCCTTCTCCTGGTCCGCGCGCGGCAGCGAGGAGAGATCACCGATTTCCTTGTCAAGAAAGGCCTTGGCCTCATCCATGCCTGCATAGGCCCCTCCAGCGCCGAAGAGCAGCGCCAGAGCCGTTGTTGCCGTCAATAGTCGCGTTCGCATGATTGTCCTCCCAGAGTTGCGATTGCATCTTTCACCACCGGCACCTGCCGGCGGTGGAATTCTAGACGAAGCGGAACACGCCAATGGCGTAGACCACCGATAGAGCAAGAGCCCACCATAGATTGGGACCGACGAGGCCAAGCCAGGCGAGATGGATGAAAGCGCTGCCGAGCAGCGACACGAAAAGCCTGTCGCCGCGCGTGGTTTCGAAATGCAGTACCCCGACGCGCGGATTGCCGCCGGGGGAGAAATATTCCCAGACCGCCATGCCGATCAGCAACAGGAGGATCGTCAGGAAGAAGAGCGCCGTCGGCAATGTCCACGCCATCCATGAGAAATTCATCATACCCTCCCCAGGGCGAAGCCCTTGGCGATATAGTTCCGGACGAAGTAGATCACGATCGCGCCCGGAATGATCGTCAGCACGCCGGCAGCCGCCAGCACGCCCCAGTCGAGGCCGGATGCCGATACGGTGCGGGTCATGATCGCGGCGATCGGCTTGGCGTCCGTCGTCGTCAGGGTGCGGGCAATCAGCAGTTCGACCCAGGAGAACATGAAGCAGAAGAAGGCGGCGACGCCGATGCCACTTGCGATGAGCGGCACGAATATCTTCACGAAGAAGCGCGGGAAGGAGTAGCCGTCGATATAGGCGGTCTCGTCGATCTCCTTCGTCACGCCCGACATGAAGCCTTCAAGGATCCAGACCGCGAGCGGAACGTTGAAAAGACAATGCGCGAGCGCCACCGCGATATGCGTGTCGATCAGTCCGAACGCCGAATAAAGCTGGAAGAAGGGCAGCGCGAATACGGCGGGCGGTGCCATCCGGTTCGTGAGCAGCCAGAAGAACAGATGCTTGTCGCCGAGGAAGCGATAGCGCGAGAACGCATAGGCGGCCGGCAGCGCCACCAGTACGGAAATGACGGTATTCATCACCACATAGATGATCGAATTTATGTAGCCCTTGTACCAGGACGGATCGGTGAAGATGACCGCATAATTGTTCAGGGTCGGGTTCTGGGGCCAAAGCGAGAAAGTCCCCAGGATTTCCTGGTTTGTCTTGAAGCTCATATTGATGAGCCAATAGATCGGAAGCATCAGGAATATGATGTAGAGGGTCGGCACCAGCCACCACAGCTTCGACTCGTCGCCGCGCTTGCGCATGCGGCGTGCCAGGGCCTTGTCGATGCGGCGCTGTTCTGCTGTGTGGGTCGCGGCGGATCCGCGGGCAACTGTTTCGCTCATGTCAGCGCTCCGCATCGTAATTCGTCATGACGGTATAGAATACCCATGACATCAGCAGGATGATCAGGAAGTAGATGATCGACATGGCAGCCGCCGGGCCGAGGTCGAACTGGCCGACGGCCATCTTCACCAGGTCGATCGACAGGAATGTCGTGGAGTTGCCCGGGCCGCCGCCGGTGACGACGAACGGTTCGGTATAGATCATGAAACTGTCCATGAAGCGCAACAGTACGGCAATCAGCAGGACGCGGTTCATCTTCGGCAATTGAATGTAGCGGAACACCGCCCAGCGCGAAGCGCCGTCGATCTTGGCTGCCTGGTAGAAGGCGTCCGGAATGGAAACCAGGCCGGCATAGCACAGCAGAACCACGAGACTGGTCCAGTGCCACACATCCATGATGAAGACCGTGATCCAGGCATGGACAGGATTCTGGACGTAGTTGTAATTGATGCCCAATGCCTCGAGCGTACGGCCCAGCAGGCCGATATCGACGCGGCCGAACACCTGCCAGATCGTACCGACGACGTTCCACGGGATCAGCAGCGGCAGCGACATCAGCACGAGGCAGACGGGAACGCCCCATCCGCGCCGCGGCATGTTCAAGGCGATGACTATGCCAAGGGGTATCTCGATCAGCAATATGACCAGCGAAAAGAAGAGATTTCGCCCCAGCGCCGCATGAAAACGGTCCGAATGCAGGATTTCCTCGAACCACTCGGCACCGGCCCAGAAGAACTGATTATTGCCGAACGTGTCCTGGACCGAATAATTCACCACCGTCATGAGCGGTATCACCGCGGAGAATGCGACCAGCAACAGCACCGGAAGGACCATGAACCAAGCTTTGTTATTCCAGGTCTTTTCCATGATCAGCCCTCCACCCGCCAGCTATCGGCGTAGATATTGATGCCTCGCGGGTCGAAGGCGACGTGCGGCTCCGTCGGAATCTCCTGGCCTTCGCCGACGATGATTGCGAGTTCCTGGCCTTCCAGCCGCGCGCGGACGATCTTGTGGCGGCCGATATCTTCAACCTTGGCGATGGTAACGGGCATGCCCTGCCGGCCGAGCCGGACATATTCCGGCCTGATGCCAAGCTCGACTTTCGTGGCATCGCCCAGCTTGGCGGGAGCTGGAAGCTCGATCCGGTGACTGCCGAGACTGGCGATTGCGCCAGCCAGCTTCACCGGCATGACATTCATGCCGGGAGAGCCAATGAAATAGCCGACGAACGTATGTTTCGGCCGCTCGAACAGCTCTTCCGGCGTGCCGATCTGCACGATCTCGCCCTCATACATGACGACGACCTTCTGGGCGAAGGTCAGTGCTTCCGTCTGATCGTGAGTGACGTAGACCATGGTATAGCCGAAGCGACGGTGCAGTTGCTTGAGCTGCGAACGCAGCATCCATTTCATGTGAGGGTCGATCACCGTCAATGGTTCGTCGAAGAGAATGGCATTGACGTCGGAACGCACGAGACCCCGGCCAAGCGAGATCTTCTGCTTCTGGTCCGCGGTAAGGCCCCGCGCCTTCTTTTTCGCCCAATCGGCCAGATCGATCATATCCAGCGTTTCGCGCACCTTGCGATCGATATCGGCCTCCGGCACCCCACGATTGCGCAAGGGGAAGGCAAGATTGTCGTAGACGCTCATCGTGTCGTAGATGACGGGAAACTGGAACACCTGAGCAATATTGCGTTCCTGGGTCGACAGATTGGTCACATCCTGGCCATCGAACAACAATTGCCCGTGCGACGGATGTATCAGGCCTGAAATGATGTTGAGCAGCGTGGTCTTGCCGCAGCCCGAGGGGCCGAGCAAGGCATAGGCGCCGCCATCGTCCCAGCTGTGATGCACTTCGCGCAGCGCATAATCCTTCGGCGATTGTGGATTTGGGCCGTAGGCGTGGCGAATATGATTGAGGTCGATCTTTGCCATCTTCGTTCCTAGGCCGCTTTCTTCGCTGTCGATGCGACGGACCGGCCGTCATCGGCAAACAGCATGAGATTGCGTGGGTCGATGAATATGTCGATTTCTTCATCGGCGGCGTAAATATGAATGCCGTGGGTGAGCATGGTCCAGCGCGCATCGGCGAAAGCGAGGTGCACGAAACTCTCGGAGCCGGTGATTTCCGTGCCGATGACCTTGGCCCTCAGCGCGATATGGTCGGAGCCGCCGCTGGACGTATCGACATGGTGCGGCTGGAAGCCAATCGTGTAGTTGCCATCGGCGAGCGCACCGAGATGGGCCGGTACGGCGAGCCGCAATTCACCGTCCAGTTGCAGCGAGGTGCCGGCCTTCGTGAGCCTGATCGTGTTCAGCGGCGGATCGGCGAATGTCTGCGCGGTTATCAGATCGTCGGGGCGCCTGAAGACGTCGATCGTCGGGCCAAACTGCGTTATCCGCCCCTCGGATAGCGTAGCGGTGTTCCCGCCCAGCAGCAGCGCCTCATGCGGCTCGGTGGTGGCGTAGACGAAGATCGCTCCGGTCTCCGCGAATATTTTCGGCAGTTCCTGACGCAGTTCCTCGCGCAGCTTGTAGTCGAGATTGGCGAGCGGCTCGTCAAGAAGCACCAGTTTCGCCTTTTTGACGATGGCGCGCGCGAGTGCTGTGCGCTGTTGCTGGCCACCGGAAAGATTGAGCGGCGTGCGGTCCAGAAACGGCGTCAGCTTCAGCAGTTCGGCTGCCTTGCGCACCTCGCGATCGACCGTCTGCGCATCAACGCCCGCCACCCGCATGGGGGATGCGATGTTCTCGTAGACGGTGAAGGCCGGGTAGTTGATGAACTGCTGGTATACCATCGCGACGGAACGCTTCTGCACTGCGACGCCAGTCACATTCTCGCCGTCGAACCAGACAGAGCCCGAGGTCGGCACATCGAGACCGGCCATGATCCGCATGAGGCTGGTCTTGCCCGACAGGGTCGGGCCAAGCAGGACGTTCAATGTTGCATGTTCCAGGGTCAGCGAAATATCGCTGAGGTGGGGCTTGCCCCCGACCACCTTGGAAACATCACGCAATTCCAACATCACTTCTCCTCCCAGAGACGGTACGGCACCGCGCCGATCCCGTTCTCAATCATTCCGCTGCAATCTGCCGCCGGCGCTCAACCGCACTTTTCATGAACTGGTCCAGGGCATCGGCTTCGCTGGCATTCAGGTGCAGCCCCATCTTGGTACGGCGCCAGAGAATGTCCTGCGCCACGATCGCCCATTCCCGGTCGATAAGATAGCGAACTTCGGCTTCATAAAGATTGGAACCGAAATGCCGCCCCAGATCGGCAAGCGCCCTTGCCTCGCCCAGAAGGAGGCGCGCCTTCGTGCCGTAAAGGCGCAGCAGGCGCCAAGCATGACGCTGGTCGAGAAATGGATAATCGCCCATCAGCCTGCGCAACTCGCTGTCGAATCCATCGACGGCCAAATCGCCTCCGGGCAGAGTGCTCCGTGCCGTCCATGGATCGCCGCGCTTTCCGAGCCGTTCCTCGATCTTCTCGAGCATATGTTCGGCCAGACGCCGGAACGTCGTGATCTTGCCGCCGAAAATATTGAGGAGCGGTGCCATGCCCTCCGGCCCGTCGGCCTTCAGCACGTAGTCGCGCGTCGCCTCCTGCGCCTTCGACGCACCATCATCATAGAGCGGACGTACGCCGGAATAGGTCCAGACGACATCTTCCCGCTGTACCGGAGCCGCGAAATACTCGCTGGCAGCGGCACAAAGATAGTCGATTTCGGTGTCGCTGATAGTCACCTTGGCCGGATCGCCGTGATAATCCTGGTCGGTCGTGCCTATGAGCGTGAAATCCTGCTCATAAGGGATGGCGAAAATGATCCGGCCATCGGTATTCTGGAAGAAATAGGCGCGTGGATCGTCGAATTTCTTGCGCACGACGATATGGCTGCCTTGGACAAGACGCACATTATGCGGCTGGTTGCTGCCGACGACGCCGCTGAGAACATCGTCCACCCACGGGCCGGCCGCATTGACCACCAGCTGCGCCTGTATCTCTTCCTTCGCGCCGCTCAACATGTCCTGCACGGTCAGCGTCCAGCGATCCGTATCGCGGCGCGCACCGACGACCTTGGTGCGCGTGCGCAGGATGGCGCCCTTGTCGGCCGCATCGCGTGCGTTCAGCGCGACGAGCCGCGCATCGTTCACCCAGCAATCGGAATATTCGAACGCCTTGGTGTAGAGCGACTTCAACGGCCGCGCCGCCGGATCATTGCGCATATCGAGCGTTTTCGTGGCCGGAAGCAGTTTGCGCCCGCCAATATGATCATAAAGGAAAAGCCCGAGACGAAGCAGCCATGCCGGCCGCAAGCCCGCATGGTGGGGAAGAACGAAGCGCATGGGCCAGATGATATGAGGCGCGCACGCCCACAGCACTTCCCGCTCCATGAGCGACTCGCGCACAAGCCGGAACTCGTAATATTCCAGATAGCGCAGCCCGCCATGGATGAGCTTGGTCGATCCGGACGAGGTTCCGCTGGCCAGATCGTTCATCTCGGCGAGGAAAACGGAGTATCCGCGCCCGACAGCATCGCGGGCAATACCGCAGCCATTTATGCCGCCGCCGATGATGAATATGTCGTGGACTTCGCCCGCCAAGCTGAACATTCTCCCGTGATTTCGCACCGCACCATCCATTCGCAAATGCGAAAGGTGACTGCCACAATTTCGAAAGCAATACGAAACAATAACGAATATACTTCGCAACGAGATCGGGCACAAGTGCCTAAACGGAGGTCTCGATCAGGCGGACATCGGCGTCCCTGCAGATCTGCCTTATACCCTCGCTTTCACAGCGGTCGGTGATGAAGGTATTGACCTGCGACAGGTGGCCGATGCGTACGGGCGCGGTGCGCTCGAACTTGGTCGAATCGGAAACCAGAATGACATGACGCGCATTGGCCATGATCGCCTGGGCCACCTTGACCTCTCGAAAATCGAAATCAAGCAAAGCCCCGTCATGATCGATCGCCGAAGTTCCGATAACGGCGAAATCGACCTTGAACTGGCGTATGAAATCCACTGCCGCCTCGCCGACGATGCCGCCATCCGATCCGCGCACCACGCCGCCGGCAATCACCACTTCGATGTCGGGATACAACCTTAATCTATTGGCAACATTGATGTTATTGGTGATGACCATCAGGCCTTTGCGGTCGAGCAAGGCCTGGCCGACGGCCTCTGTCGTCGTACCGATATTGACGAAGAGCGAGGCATTGTCGGGGATGAGATCGGCGGCCGCGCGCCCGATTGCCTCCTTCTCGCCCGCTGCGATCAACCGGCGGGCTTCATATTCCAGGTTCTGGACGCCCGAAGGAAACAGTGCGCCACCATGAATGCGGCTCAGTAAGCGCTGCTCGCACAGATCATTCAGATCCTTGCGGATCGTTTGCGGCGTGACATTGAAATGAACGGCAAGATCATCGACGAGAACGCGCCCCTGCTCCTTCGCCATTTCCAGTATCTCGGCGTGTCGCGGGGGCAGGAACATGAAATTCACCTTCGTTTTCGTTTTGGCGCAGCCTATACGAAAACGAAAATCGCCCTGTGTCAATTATCCGGCACTCGAAAGCGGCGTCTTTCCCGCCTTCAGGCCGTCTCACCCTCGATAATGTCGAATCCGGTATTGATGATCGTCTTGTCCTCCGGCCTGACCCTGCTTTCGAGGAGTTTTTCCGCTGCCGTTCGGCCAATGAGAAAGCGCCGCGACAAAATGGTCGAAAGCGGCATGGGCAGCGCCTGGCCGATGTCGAGGCCATTGAAGCCGAAGATGCCGAGCTTTTCCTTTACCGGTATTCCCGCGTGCATGCAGTGAAATATGCCGCCGAGCGCCATGTCGTCATTGGGGAAGATGACGACATCGAGCTCCGGATGCTGCGCCAGCAGGATTTCAAGACTGTCGCGGCCGATCTTGGTGGAACTCCCGCCGGGCGTGCGGTGTTCGGCAACGAGCGACAGGCCTGCCTCCTGCAGGGCCGCGCGGAGACCGTTATAGCGGGCGCTGGCCCGATCGTCGGTTTCGATCATATGGCCGGCATAGCCGAAATTGCGGTAGCCCCGGCTGATGAGGTGACGCCCGGTGGCATGGCCCGCTTCATGGTGGGACATGCCCACTGCGATATCGACCGGATCTCCATCGATATCCATGACCTCGGCCACGCGGAAACGGCCTCGCTCAAGATAGCGCCGAGCGGTGGCGGTATGATGCAGCCCTGCGACGATCACCGCGGCCGGTTTCCATGCAAGAAAGGACAGAAGAATCCGCTCCTCGACCACCGGATCATAGTCCGTGACGCCGATGACCGGCTGGAACGCCGTCTCGGTAATGGCGGTATGAATGCCGCGCAGCACGTCGGGGAACACGATGTTCGACAGCGAAGGCAGAACCACCGCCATGAGCGTCGACGCCGCAGATGCGAGGCTCCCCGCAGCCCGATTGGGAATGTAGCCGAGTTCGGCGATCGCTCTTTGCACCCGCGCCCGCGTGGCATCGGCGATGGGGCCCTGGTTGCGCACGACGCGCGAGGCGGTGATTTCGCTCGTTCCGGCCAGCCTCGCGACGTCGGCAAGCGTCGGCACATCCGTGTCGTTGTACCCGTTGCGTTTGCGCTGCATAGACAGACCCAGAGCCTTAAAAAAGAATAATGACAGCGCTACCATAAAGCCCTTGATGAATGCTAGCCAGTGTGCATAACTTTGTGGCAGCGCTGTCATAGCGAGACTTGTGGTGCGCGCCGGGAGGAAATTCGTTCATGCATGTGATGGTTATCGGTGCAGCCGGTATGGTTGGCCGCAAACTGCTCGACAAGCTTGCCGCAGAGGCGGGAATACTTGGCGGGGATATAGAGAAACTGACGCTCGTCGACGTCATCGAGCCGCTCGCGCCAGCCGGATTTGCAGGCAATTGCATATCAAAGGCCGCCGATCTGGCCGATCCCGGCGTCGCGGAGCAATTAATCACGGCGCGCCCGGACGTGATATTCCACCTGGCGGCCATCGTATCCGGCGAAGCCGAGGCTGATTTCGAGAAAGGCTACCGGGTCAATCTGGACGGAACGCGCGCCATATTCGAAGCGATCCGGCTCGAATCCAGGAAGGCTCCGTACCGTCCGCGCGTGATCTTCGCGTCTTCCATCGCGGTGTTCGGCACGCCCTTCCCCGACAAGATCGGCGACGAATTCTTCACCACGCCGCTGACCAGCTACGGCACTCAGAAGGCGATCTGCGAACTCCTGCTGTCGGATTACAGCCGCAGGGGCTTCTTCGATGGTATCGGCATCAGGCTTCCGACGATCTGCATCCGTCCCGGAAAGCCCAACAAGGCAGCATCCGGCTTCTTCTCCAACATATTGCGCGAGCCATTGTCGGGACAGGAAGCCGTTCTGCCGGTCGACGAGAGCGTGCGGCACTGGTTCGCGTCTCCGCGCGCGGCCGTCGGCTTCTTCATCCATGCCGCGACGCTGGACCTCGAAAAGGTCGGCCCGCGCCGCAACCTGTCGATGCCCGGCCTTTCCGCACTCGTCGGCGAAGAAATAGAAGCCTTGAAACGCGTTGCCGGTGAAAAGGCCGTGCGCCTCATCCGCCGGGAGCCGGACCCGACGATCCAGAAGATCGTTGCGGGCTGGGCGACCGATTTCGACGCCACCCGTGCGGCAAAACTGGGCTTCAAGGCTGAAACCGCCTTCGACGAAATCATTCGCGCCCATATCGAGGACGAACTTGGCGGAAAGATTCCTGCATGAGCATTCAAGATTCAGGCAAGGGCAAGATCGCCCTCGTGACCGGCGGCGGAACCGGCGTCGGCAAGGCCATCACCACGGCGCTTCTCGGCGTCGGCTATACGGTCGTCATTTCCGGCCGGCGCAAGGATGTCCTTGACGCTGCCGCCAAGCAGCTTGCCGACGAGACGAAGGGCAAGGTGGTGGCGTTGACGGCGGATGTAAGCGACGCCGCATCGGTCGCGGCGCTGTTCGCTTCCATCAAGCAGGAGTTCGGCCGGCTTGACCTGCTCGTCAACAATGCCGGCGTCAATGTCCCGAATGTTCCTATCGACGAACTCGACGTCGCGCACTGGAATGCCATTGTCGGCGCCAACCTCACCGGCGTATTCCTGTGCACCCAGCAGGCGGTGAAGCTGATGAAGTCCCAGTCGCCGCGCGGTGGCCGCATCATCAATAACGGCTCGATATCGGCGCAGACGCCGCGCCCGAACACCGCGCCCTATACCGCGACCAAGCATGCCGTGACAGGTATGACGAAATCGACGGCGCTCGATGGGCGGGCATTCGATATCGCTTGCGGCCAGATCGATATCGGCAATGCTTCAACGGACATGACATCGAAGATCGCAACGGGCATTCTACAGGCGAATGGCGAGACGGCAGCGGAGCCGACGATACCGGCAAAACACGTCGGCGATGCGGTCGTCTACATGGCAAGCCTGCCGCTTGACGCAAATGTGCTGACAATGACCGTAATGGCTACCAAAATGCCCCTGGTGGGACGCGGATAAAACGAATGGACGGCATGGGAGAGATGCAGTCCAGGCATAATCGGAGGAGAACGCATGGCATCAGTTGAATTCGCCAATGTACGGAAATCATTCGGGACGCACCCTGTCATCAAGGGCGTCGACATCGAGATCGCCGATGGCGAATTCGTTATTCTCGTCGGCCCCTCGGGCTGCGGGAAATCGACCTTGTTGCGCATGCTCGCCGGCCTTGAGAACATCTCCGCCGGAGAAATACGCATCGGCGGCCAGGTGGTGAACAATCTGGCGCCGAAAGAACGCGACATCGCGATGGTCTTCCAGAACTACGCGCTCTATCCGCACATGACGGTAGCCGACAACATGGCGTTCTCGTTGAAGCTGAAAGGCGCGGCTCGATCGGAGATCGACAAGCGGGTGAAACCTGCCGCCGAGATCCTTGGGCTGACGCCGCTTCTCGACCGTTTTCCCCGGCAATTGTCGGGCGGACAAAGACAGCGCGTCGCCATGGGGCGTGCCATCGTGCGCGACCCGCAAGTGTTCCTGTTCGACGAGCCGCTCTCCAACCTCGACGCCAAGCTGCGCGTGGCGATGCGCGCCGAAATCAAGGAATTGCACCAGCGGCTGAAAACGACCACCGTCTATGTCACCCACGACCAGATCGAAGCCATGACCATGGCCGACAAGATCGTGGTGATGCATGATGGCATTGTCGAGCAGATCGGGGCGCCGCTGGAACTATACGACCAGCCGGCCAATCTCTTCGTGGCAAGCTTCATCGGGTCGCCTGCCATGAACATGATCAAGGGCAAGCTCGATCCCGACAGTGCGTTGAAATTCAAGTCTGAAAGCGGTGTCGAGCTGCCGGTCGCCAAAGCGCCGGAAAGCGCCAAGGGCCGCAACCTCATCTACGGCCTGCGTCCGGAGCACATGACGATCGCCGCCGGCGGCATTCCGGCCGAGGTGGTGGTTATCGAGCCGACCGGGTCGGAGACGCAGATGATCATGCGTGTCGGCACCGATCTCGTCACCGGCGTATTCCATCAACGCATCAGCGCCAAACCCGGCGAGAAGATCGGCCTGTCGATCCATGCCGAAGCCACCTACCTCTTCGACGCCGAGACGGGGAAGAGACTGGTATAACCGACAAGACGGCGGCCGCCATTCGGGGAGCGGCAACCGGACGAGAGTCCCCGAGACCGGGCTTCAAAATGTGGGAGCGTTTTGAGCGGCCTTTAACAAAGGAGGAGCATCAATGACCATCAATAGAAGACATCTTCTGGGAGCGTCGGCCGGACTTGTAGCGGCCGCGGGCCTGAACCGTTTCGGACTGAGCCCCGCATTTGCACAGGGTGCGGCACCGGCATACAAGCCGGAAGAAGGCGCCAGCCTGCGCCTCCTGCGCTGGGTTCCTTTCGTACCGGCCGAAGAAGCCGCCTGGCTGGCCAATACGAAGAAGTTCACCGAAGCGACCGGCGTCGAAGTCCGCATCGACAAGGAAAGCTGGGAAGACGTGCGCCCGAAGGCCGCCGTTGCGGCGAATGTGGGCTCGGGACCGGACATGGTCATGAGCTGGTTCGACGATCCGCATCAATATCCGGACAAGCTGGTCGACCTGACGGAACTGGGCGAATATCTCGGCGGCGCCCATGGCGGTTGGTATGCCGGCCTTGAAGGCTATGCCAAGCGGGACGGCAAGTTCATCGCCCTGCCGCTTTGCGCCATCGGCAATGCCGTCATCTACCGCGAGAGCCATATGAAGGCTGCCGGGTTCAGCGAGTTTCCGAAGGACACCGCAGGCTTCCTCGAATTGTGCAAGGCATTGCAGGCGAAGGGTACGCCGGCCGGCTTCCCGCACGGCAAGGCTGTCGGCGACGGAAACAATTACGCTCACTGGTTGCTGTGGAGCCATGGCGGCAAGATGGTCGACGAAAGCGGCAAGGTCACGATCAACAGCCCGGAAACGCTGGCTTCGGTCAAATATGCGCAGGAACTCTACAAGACCTTCATCCCCGGCACCGAGAGCTGGCAGGATGTCAACAACAACCGCGCCTTCCTCGCCCGCCAGGTATCGCTGACCGCCAATGGCGTCTCGGCCTATTATACGGCGCTCAAGGATCCCGGCATGAAGGACATTGCGGACGACATGCGCTCCACCAACCTTCCGATCGGTCCGGTCGGCCAGTCGGTGGAACTGCACCAGGCATCGACATTGTCGATCTTCAAGCACACCAAATATCCGGAGGCAGCCAAGGCCTACCTGCAGTTCATGTATCAGGCCGACAGTATGAACGCCTGGATCGAAGGCGCCAGCGCCTATTGCTGCCAGCCTTTGAAGGAATTTGCGGCGAACCCGGTCTGGAAGTCCAATCCGATCCACGCCGCCTATGCCAAGGCTTCCGATACGCTGCGTCCCAACGGCTATGCAGGACCACTCGGCACGGCTTCGGCCGGCGTAATGGCAGACTATGTGCTCGTCGACATGTACGCAACGGCGGTCACCGGCCAGATGACGGCAGAAGAAGCCATCGCCCAGGCGGAGAAGCGGGCAAACCGCTACTACAACGTATAGGATGACGGACATGGCGACAGGCACGCGGGCAAACCCGATCAGCGGCGACGCAGATCGCGCCGCGATGTCCTGTCGCCATGTCCTGTTCCACCTCCTTTGCGCAAATCCAGATCGTAGTCCATTGCCCGCAGCCCTGCTGCACAAGGGGAGATCCGCCCAATGAGTGCTGTCTCATCCAATTCCTTTGCGAGAAGCAATACGGCCGTCGGCCTCTTTTTCATGTTGCCGGCAGCCGCATTTCTTCTTTGCTTCCTGACTTATCCGCTTGGCCTCGGCGTATGGCTCGGCTTCACCGACGCCAAGATCGGGCGGGACGGCATATTCATCGGCATCGAAAACTACCAGGCGCTGGCGCGTGACTCCGTCTTCTGGATGGCCGTCTACAATACAGTGCTCTATACTTTCATCGCGTCGGTGCTGAAATTCGGCTTCGGCCTCTGGCTTGCGCTCATCCTGAACGAGCATCTGCCGTTCAAATCCTTCTTCCGTGCCATAATTCTTCTTCCCTGGGTCGTGCCGACGGTGTTGTCGGCGCTCGCCTTCTGGTGGATTTACGATGCGCAGTTCTCGATCCTTTCCTGGAGCCTGATGCAGATCGGCTGGATCGACGGACCGATCAATTTCCTTGGCGATCCCAACAATGCGCGAGCATCGGTCATTGCCGCCAATGTCTGGCGCGGCATCCCGTTCGTCGCCATCTCCCTGCTCGCAGGGCTGCAGACGATACCGCAATCGCTGCACGAGGCGGCATCGCTGGACGGCGCGACGGGCTGGCAGCGTTTCCGCTTCATAACCTTGCCGATGCTCACGCCGATCATCGCGGTCGTGATGACGTTCTCGGTGCTCTTCACCTTCACCGATTTCCAGCTGATCTATGTCCTGACCAAGGGCGGACCCGTCAACGCCACCCACCTGATGGCTACGTTGTCGTTCCAGCGCGGCATCCCCGGCGGCCAGCTTGGCGAGGGCGCGGCGATTGCCGTGGCAATGATCCCATTCCTGCTCGCATCGATCCTGTTCAGCTTCTTCGGCCTTCAGCGCCGCAAATGGCAGCAGGGCGGACAGGATTGAGAGAGAGAGGAACCAATCATGAGCATAGCAGAACAGAACGCGCCTCTCTCCGACGACGCACAGGGCATGAGCTACCTGAACAGGCTGCCGCGGCGCATCGTCGTGATCTACCTCCCGTTGCTTGTCTTCGTTTTCGTCCTGTTGTTCCCATTCTACTGGATGGCGATCACGGCGGTTAAGCCGAACTCGCAGCTGACGGATTACTCCAACTACAGCCCGTTCTGGGTGGTGAAGCCGACGCTGGATCATATCAAATACCTGCTGTTCGAGACCTCCTATCCGGGCTGGCTGTGGAACACGGTCGTCGTGTCCGTCTGTGCGACCGTCCTGTCGCTCGCCGCTTCCGTATTCGCCGCCTATGCGATCGAACGCGTCCGGTTCTCCGGGTCGAGATCCGTCGGACTCCTGATCTTCCTCGCCTATCTGGTGCCGCCGTCGATCCTGTTCATTCCGCTTGCCGTCATCGTGTTCAAGTTCGGCATCTACGACACGAAGCTCGCGCTCATCTTCACCTACCCGACCTTCCTGATCCCGTTCTGCACCTGGCTGCTGATGGGCTACTTCAGGTCGATCCCGTTCGAGCTCGAGGAAAGTGCCCTCGTGGATGGCGCATCGCGCTGGCAGATCCTTGTCCGGGTCATATTGCCGCTGGCGGTGCCGGGACTGATCTCTGCCGGGATTTTTGCCTTCACATTGTCGTGGAATGAGTTCATCTACGCACTGACCTTCATCCAATCCTCGGAAAACAAGACCGTGCCAGTCGGCGTCCTGACGGAATTGGTGAGGGGCGATGTTTTCGAATGGGGCTCGCTCATGGCCGGCGCATTGTTCGGCTCGCTGCCAGTCGTGATCCTCTATTCGTTCTTCGTCGATTATTACGTTTCGTCCATGACCGGCGCGGTCAAGGAATAAGATATGGGGGCTACAGCCCCTTTCAGGAGCAACAACCAAATGACAAATACCAAGGCCCCGAAGAAATTGCGCTCTCAGGAGTGGTTCGACAATCCAGACAATCCGGGGATGACTGCGCTCTATCTGGAGCGCTACCTGAACTTCGGCCTGACCCGGGGCGAACTGCAGTCCGGCAAGCCGATCATCGGCATTGCCCAGACCGGCTCGGATCTTTCGCCCTGCAATCGCCATCACATCGAACTGGCGAAGCGGGTCCGCGAAGGCATCACCGCCGCCGGCGGCATCGCATTCGAGTTCCCCGTGCATCCGATCCAGGAGACCGGCAAGCGGCCGGGCGCGGCGCTCGACCGCAACCTCGCCTATCTCGGCCTCGTCGAACTGCTCTACGGCTACCCGCTCGACGGTGTCGTCCTGACGATCGGGTGCGACAAGACAACACCGGCCATGCTGATGGGCGCGGCAACGGTCAATATTCCTGCCATCGCCCTCTCCGTCGGCCCCATGCTCAATGGCTGGCATCGCGGCGAGCGGACCGGTTCCGGCACGATCGTCTGGAAATCACGCGAGAGGCTCGCGGCGGGCGAGATCGACTATAATGAATTCATGGACATCGTTGCGTCTTCGGCACCATCGGTCGGCTACTGCAATACGATGGGCACGGCGACGACGATGAACTCGCTTGCCGAGGCACTGGGCATGGAACTGCCCGGCGGCGCGGCCATACCTGCCCCCTACCGCGAGCGTGGCCAGATCGCCTACGACACGGGAAAGCGCATCGTCGACATGGTTTGGGAGGATCTGAAGCCTTCGGACATCATGACGCGCGCTGCCTTCGAGAACGCGATCGTCATCAATTCGGCCATTGGCGGCTCGACCAACGCGCCCATCCACCTGAATGCGATTGCCCGCCACCTGGGCGTGCCGCTGGACAATGATGACTGGCAGGAAATCGGCCACGACATTCCCCTGCTGGTCAATCTGCAGCCTGCAGGCGAATATCTGGGCGAAGACTACCACCGCGCTGGCGGCGTGCCCGCCGTCGTCGCCGAATTGATCAAAGCCGGACGCCTGCCTCATCCCGGCGCAGTAACGGTCAATGGACGCAGCATAGGCGAGAATTGCGAAACCGCTGAAAACCTCAACACCGACGTCATCAAGCCCTTTGACGCGCCACTCAAGACGAAGGCCGGCTTCATCAACCTGAAGGGCAATCTGTTCGACAGCGCCATCATGAAGACAAGCGTCATTTCGCCGGAGTTCCGCGAACGTTATCTTTCCAATCCGGAAGATCCGGAGGCTTTCGAGGGCGTTGCCGAGGTGTTCGACGGGCCGGAGGATTATCACCACCGCATCGACGATCCAGCGCTCAATCTCAACGAGCACAGCATCTTGATCATGCGCGGCACCGGCCCCATTGGCTATCCTGGCGCCGCAGAAGTGGTGAACATGCAGCCGCCGGCCTATCTCATCAAGCGCGGCGTCCATGCACTGCCATGCCTCGGCGATGGTCGTCAGTCCGGCACGTCGGGCTCGCCTTCCATCCTCAACGCCTCGCCGGAAGCGGCCGTCAATGGCGGCCTGGCGCTCGTCCGGTCGGGCGACCGCCTGCGGATCGACTTGAGGGCCGGCTCGGCCAACATCCTGATCGACGAAGCGGAACTCAAGGCTCGCAAGCAGCAGCTCACGGCAGCCGGCGGATATAAATATCCGGCAAGCCAGACGCCGTGGCAGGAGATCCAGCGCGGCATGGTAGGGCAGTTGGCCGAAGGCATGACTCTCGAACCTGCGGTTGGCTATCAGCGCATTGCCCAGACCAAGGGCCTTCCCCGCGACAACCACTAGGCAGAAGACGGCAATGGCCAATATCATCAGGCGTTATGAGGGACGGCACGCGGTCATTACCGGCGGTGCTTCCGGGATCGGGTTCAGGACGGCCGAAAGGATCATCTCGGAGGGCGGCACCGTCACCCTCTGGGATGTCGATGCCGGCAAGATCGATGCCGCGCGCCAAGCCCTCGGCCCTTCCGCCCATGGTATCAGCCTGGACGTCTCGTCGCCCGAACAGGTGGAGAAGGCCGCGAAGGAGACGGAAGCGGCCTTCGGCAAGGTCGATGTGCTCGTCTGCTCGGCGGGGATCACCGGCCCCAATGCCAAGCTTGCCGATTACCCCATCGAAGAGTGGAAGCGGGTTTTCGACATCAACCTCAATGGGTTGTTCTACTGCAACCGTTTCATCGTGCCGATCATGCAGCGCAACGGCTATGGGCGTATCGTCAATGTCGCTTCCATCGCCGGCAAGGAGGGCAATCCCAATGCGTCCGCCTATAGTGCCTCCAAGGCAGCCGTCATAGGATTGACCAAATCGCTCGGCAAGGAACTCGTCGCTGACGGCATAACCGTCAATGCGATCACGCCCGCAACCGTCGATACGCCCATTCTTCAGCAATTGAAGCCTGAGTTCATCGATTACATGCTGTCGAAGATTCCGATGCAGCGCTTTGGCAAGGTGGATGAACTGGCATCTCTGATAAGCTGGATAGCCAGTGAAGAATGTTCGTTTACGACCGGTGCGGTCTTCGATATTTCCGGCGGACGTGCTACGTATTAGCGATACCCACCAGTGAAGAGAAGGTTAACATATGAAACTTCTGCGTTATGGTCCTGCGGGTCAGGAGAAGCCGGGCCTTGTTGACAAGGACGGCAATGTCCGGGATCTATCGGGACATATCAAGGACATAGCGGGCGAAGCGATCTCGCCCGAAGGCCTGAAGAAACTGGCTGCGATCGACCCTTCCTCGCTGCCTCTCGTACAGGTCGATCGCTATGGTCCCTGCGTCGCTGGCACGGGCAAATTCATCTGCATCGGCCTCAATTATTCCGACCATGCGGCGGAAACCGGCGCGACCGTGCCGCCGGAGCCCATCATTTTCATGAAGGCCACCTCGGCCATCGTCGGACCGAACGATGATGTGGAGATCCCGAGGGGCTCACAGAAGACCGACTGGGAAGTCGAGCTCGGCGTGGTGATCGGCAAGCATGCCAAATATGTCGGTGAAGACGAGGCAATGGACTACGTTGCCGGCTATTGCCTGATCAACGACGTTTCCGAGCGGGCGTTCCAGGCAGAACGCCAGGGCCAGTGGACCAAGGGCAAGAGCTGCGATACTTTCGGCCCGACCGGCCCGTGGCTGGTGACCAAGGACGAGGTAAAGGACCCGCAAGACCTCAAGATGTGGCTCGAGGTCAATGGCCACCGCTACCAGGACGGCACGTCCGCAACGATGGTCTATGGCGTCCAATACCTCGTATCCTATCTTTCGCAGTTCATGAGCCTGCATCCCGGCGATATCATATCGACCGGCACACCGCCCGGCGTTGGCCTCGGCCAGACGCCGAACGTGTTCCTCAAGGCCGGCGATGTCATCACGCTCGGCATCGAGGGTCTTGGCGAGCAGCGCCAGACGGTCGTCCAGGCCTAGAAACCCCTCACAAACCTGCTGAACCGACCCGTGCCGATGCTTTTGCATCGGCACACTCGTTCCATGAGGAATTATCGTCTATAGCGATAATCGCGCTTTCGCGCATTCGTGAATGATGCCCTGGCCGATTGGCCATGTGGCAGAGGAGATATTCAATGTCATCAACCAAAGCTGCGCATCCCCCGCAGAAGGCGCCGGCTGGCGCCAGCAAGGTTCGCTATATCATCCTGGTCATGTGCTTCCTGGGCCTGACCATGAATTACCTGGACCGCGCCAATCTGAGCGTGGCCCTGCCTTATATCGACGCTGAACTGAATCTTCAGCTCACCAATGCCGAGAAAGGCCTGATCTTCGGCGCCTTTTTCTGGGCCTATGACGGAATGATGCTGATCGCCGGCTGGTTCACCGACAAGGTCGGAGCCCGGCGCTCATTTTCCATTGCCGCCGTCTGGTGGTCGATCTTCACGGCGCTGACCCCGCTTGCAACAAGTTTCTGGGGCTTCTTCGGCGTTCGTTTCGCCCTCGGCGCCGGTGAAGCGCCTGCCTATCCCAGTGCGACGAAGGCAGCATCCCGCTGGTTTCCGAGCAGCGAGCGGGCGTTCGCCACCGCGGTCATCGATTCGGGTTCGCGCGTCGGTACGGTTCTCGCCCTGCCCGTCGTCACGTCGATCATCGCGCTGACGACGTGGCACTATTCGTTCATCATTCTTGGTGCGCTTGGTCTCGTCTGGGCGGCATTCTGGTTCTGGATGTACCGCGATCCTTCCGAACATCCCCGCGCCAACGATCTCGAGCGCCAATATATCAGCGACAATGGCGGAAGGACGGAAGAGAATGACGATGCCGAGGCGGTCAAAATCCGTTGGCGGGACCTGTTCCGCTACCGCACCGTCTGGGGCATGATGATCGGCTTCTTCTGCCTGAACTTCGTCATCTACTTCTTCCTGACCTGGTTCCCGGACTATCTGAAGAATGCGCGTGGCCTGAATCTCGCCGAGCTCGGCACTCTGGGCATGCTTCCCGGATTGACGGCCGTCGTTGCCGCATGGACGGCGGGCATCTGGGCCGACCGACGCATCCGCAATGGCGCCGATGTCACCCTCGTGCGCAAGACGATCATGGTGGGCGGTCTGCTCGGTGGCGCCGCCATCCTGCCCGCCGCGTTGGTATCGTCGGTCTATTCGGCGCTGTTCTTCCTGGCGATCTCCTATAGCAGCCTGGCTGTCGCTGCCACGGCGATCTGGTCGCTTCCGGCCGACGTCGCGCCAAGCTCCCATCATGTGGCGTCTATCGGCGGCATCCAGAACTTCGCATCGAACATTGCCGGCATCATCAGCCCGTTCCTGTTCGGCTTCCTGCTCGATATGTTCAGCGGCAATTATGTCCCGTCATTCGCCATGGCTGCCGGTGTCGCCGTCATCGGTGCGTTCAACTACGCATTCGTGGTAGGTCGCGCAGAACCTCTTCCGGTGCTGAAGCCGCGCGGCTGACGGTTCGACCATACAAAGCAAAAGGGCGGCACATGCCGCCCTTTTTTGTACCGGTCGTCCGAGCTCGGCTCAGTAATCTTTTTCGAAGAACAGCCCGGCACCGGAATCGCCGTCACTGCCGACAGATCCCTTGGCCTTGAGACTGGGCGTGATGTCGAGATTGATGGTACCTTTGGTATTGCCCCCGGCACCCGCTTCCACGCCAAGATAGACATTGTCGCGAATATAGCGCCCGGCACGCACGCCGGCATTGCCCTCGCTGTCCGTCACGACATCCAGATCGTCGAGTCCGGTATTCTTGCGCAGACTATCGATAAGGGAAGAATTGGACCCGCCGGCAAGTTCCGCCGCCGCGGCCGCCAGACGTGCGATCTGCATGGGACTGAGCTCGCTGATGGAGCGATTGAAGATCAGCCGGGCCATTACCTCGTCCTGCGGCAGTTCCGGCTGAGAGGCGAAGGTGATCTGCAGGTCGGAGACCCGGCCCTTCACCATCACATTCACCGTGATGTCGCTGCTCTGCGTGGTCGCAACGAAATTGATATCCGGGTCGAGATCACCCACAAGCGTCACCTGACCTTCGGTGAAGGTGATGCGCTGGCCCAGGATCCCGAGCCGCCCGCGAATGAGTTCGAAGCCACCGACCGGCTGGATGTTTGTGGCGGGTCCTGTCAACCGGACCGAACCGCCGATTTCCGCATCGAGCCCGCGGCCACGCACGAAGATCTTGTTTGGTGCGGTTACGTTGATATCCAGCCGCACCACGCTCGGCCGTTCCGTCGGCGTCGCCACTTCGCGCTCATCGGCCTTTGCCCGCTTCAGCGTCTGTTGTACGCCTCTTGAAGGGTCCTTGTGCTTCACATCGATAACAGCGGCGGGACCGCCGAACGTCTCGGGGACGGTTATCTCCGCCCGGTCGATATTGATGTTGCCCGAGATGACCGGATCGCGCGTCAATGGGCCATTGACGCCCAATGCGCCGGTGACCGTCGCCACCACGAGATTGCCGTCGGCATAGCGCGCCTTGTCGAGGCGAATATCGATATTGGCCGAGAAGTTGGCGGCGGCATCCGTCGATATGGTTCCCGTCGCGCTGATCGTGCCGCCGGTCGAGAGCCCGGCATTCAGCGTGCGGATGGTGATCGTGGTTCCTTCCATGCTACCGAGGAGATTGATCCTCTGCAGCCGCAGATTCGCCGCGGGATCGATGATCTCCGCACCGCTGGTCGAGAACATGCCGCGCAATTGCGGCTGGGAAATACTGCCGCTGACGGCCGCCGTCACGTCGATGGTACCCTTTGCCTGCGTGCCGCGATCGGCAAGAAACCGATTGGCAAGCGACAGGGGGATCGTACCGCTCACATTTACGCCCAGGCCCGAGCCGGACAGAGGAACATCGCCGCTCGCGGTGGCGGTGAAGCCCTGAGGACCGTCTACCTTTGCCGATGTCAGGCTGAGCCGCTCATTGGCGAAGCGCCCCGCGGCGGTCAGTTGCAGCGGTGCAAGGCCCGATTCCTGCAGCGCCCGAGCCGAAATGCCAGCACCCTTGAGGTCGAACTCGGCGTTCGGCTTCTGCAGCGTTCCCGTCACACGCGCGGTACCGGTGACCTTGCCGGCAAGATTCTGATCTTTCACCAGCCCATTCAAGGCGCCGAGCGGAAGATTGGCGAGGTTTACGTCGACGCCAAGCTGTCCTTGCTTCAACGGAACCACGCCCTTGGCATAGGTGTCGATGCCGCCGTCACCGACGAGATGCGCATCCACGTTCAGCGTGTCGGTGGTGGAGCGGCCCTTGGCGTCGAGATTGAATTCGCCCAACCCGGCCTTCTTCAAGGCAGCAGCGGTGATGGCGCGGGCGTTGAGGTCGAAGTTTACGTCGGGATTGTCCTTGGTGCCGGCGATTCTGGCAGTACCATTGACTTCGCCGCCGAAGCCGAGATCCGGCTTGACGACATTGGCTATGTCGAGCGGAAGCCTCTCGATGGCGACCGAGAGATCCAGCTGTTCGGCTACGGCGCCCTTGATGGCGACCCTGCCGCGTCCGACATCGAGGAGTATGTCGCCGAATGACAGGTTACTACCCGCCACATTGATCGTTGCCGGCTGGACCAGGCGCGCCGCGACGTCGCCGCGGCTGAGTTCGGCCTGCGCCAGCGACAGGGCGAAACCGGCATCGACAGGCGCCAGAGAACCGGCCACGGACGTCCTGGCGCCATTCTTCAATGCGGCGGACGCATTGAAATTCGTCGCGTTGCCATCCTGCGAAGCGTTCGCATCGAGCGTGGTCATGTCGATGCCCGACGCAGCAACGTCCCTTGCCGTAACGGTGCCGCTGGCAGAGGGAACGTTGAAGATGTCCTGGGCTGCAAGTGCGATGTCCGCCTTTCCAACGGCGACGGCATCCGCTTTCAGGCTGTCGATCTGACCTTTTATATCCACATTCTGCTTGTCGCTATCGTGGGAGAGCGCGATCGTTGCATCGGCCTTGCCCGTCGCCTTGACCAGAAACAGCGCTGCGGCAGTGGAGACATCCGACGACGCCAGGGTCAGATTACCCTGCAGCAGGCTCTTCTTGTCCTGCATCACGTCGCCGCGCAGGCGTGTGCCACCCGCGATGAACTGCAGGTTGGTCAGCCGCTTCTCGTCCCGATGTATGGCGATTTCGGTCGCAAGGTCGGCACGGACCCCGTCGAGAAAGGCGAGGCCGGTAACCTTGCCATCCAGCGCGCCCTTGTAGAGCGTCCCATTGAAGCTCAGATCGCCTTCGGCCAGTTTCCGTTCGACCAGCCGCCCGTCCGGAACCGCCGCATTGAAGGCGATGGCGATGATATCGTTCTGGCCGCGCGCGCTTCCCTTCGCCTTCAGCGCGCCGCCGGCCTTGTCGGATATCAGCCCAAGATCGGAGAGGTTCAGCCCGAAGTCGAAATTGGCTGCGTCGCTGGCAAACGTGCCATTGGCGCTGATCTCGGTCTGGGCATTGGCAATGCGGAAGTCGCGGGCACTCAAGCCTTGTGCGCCACGCGCCAGCCCGCCGGTTATCCGGGTCTGCCCCTGCAAGAGCCGATCCGCGGCATCCGAGCCAAGCTGCATCCCGTCCGCATGGCCATCCAGAAGCAGGTCGAAGCCCGCGGTGAGCAGTTCCACCGAGCCCTTGGCATCAAGATCGATCGATCCCGCCAGATCGCGCTCTGCCAGCGCGGAGAATGGCGAAAGGCTGGATGCTTTCAGCAGGATGTCGCCGCGATAGATGAAGTCGTCGATCGTTCCGGCCAGCGACGCACTCAGACCATTGGCAGCCAGGACCGCCTGCGCCAGCTTCACCGGCTCGCCTGAACGCCAATCTCCATCGATCTTGAGCTGCACCTTGTCACCGAGAGCCTCGGCCACGTCCGCCCGCTTTGCGGTTATCCCGGCCACCTCGCCGCTGACACCATAGGTCATCGAGCGCGTCGCAGGATTGTCGATGTTTTCGGCAAGCCCCTTGGCGACGAGATTGATCGTTTTCGCCGCAACACTGTCGCTGGTGAAATTGGCTACATCCAGCGCGCCGGACCAGGCGCTGTTGTCGGTCGTGCCGAAGCCGACGGCAAGCGTAGCCTTGTCCACTGTCGTCTGCCCTCCGGCGACCGGCAGGATGACTTTCTTGCCGGTCGGATCGGCAACCGCCGCATCGATCTTCAGGCGGCGCAGAAAGCCGTCATTGGTGGTTTCCCCCATCGCTTCCAGCGACAAGGCATTGCTCTTTATGTTCAGCCTGTTGAGTGCGACGCCGCCCGCATCGCGCATGACGCCATCAGCGACCAGCGCGGTTTCATTGCCGAAGAAATCGCGGAACACGGGCGGAATGAGCGGCGCGATCTCGCCATTCAGCGTGGTGTTGAAGGCGAGGCCCGCATCCTGCCGCTCGATCTTCATTTGGCCCGTCAGCGAGCGCTGGCCCGCCGCATCGAGCGTCAACTGCAACAACAGGTCACTTACCGGCCCCGAGCCCTGCAGCGCCAACTGAACCGGCGGGCGTCCCTCGATGTTCAGGATATTGGCGATGATGCCGTTTGCGGGCTCGTTGAGATTGACGTCGAGATCGAGCTGCTGGCTCTCGTTCGCATAGGCGGCTTTGATATGGAACTCTCCGCCCGGTCCGTCCAGGCGCTTGATCTGCAGGTTCGAATCGAGCGAACCATCCTCCAGCCGGACGTTGCCGGCCAGCTCGATTTCCGATTTGAGGCCGAATACTTCCTCGCCGAAGGCGATGCGGCCGATCTGCAATTGCTGCAGGATGACCGCAAGCGGCAGTTCCGGCAGGCTGAACCCCTTTGCTTCCGGCGCGGGCAGGCTTTCATCCGGCAGCGGCCGGCGCGTGATATCGATCCGGTCGGCGGCGAGCGTATTGATGTCGAGCCTGC
Organism: Phyllobacterium sp. 21LDTY02-6; assembly: GCF_023554255.2. Lineage (GTDB taxonomy): Bacteria > Pseudomonadota > Alphaproteobacteria > Rhizobiales > Rhizobiaceae > Phyllobacterium. The sequence continues at coordinate 387,762 of NZ_JAMJWD020000002.1, forward strand.
CGCGCAGCAGGGCGAGCCTGCTCCAGACGATGCGCGCATTGGTTATCTTCAGCCAGACGCCTTCACGATCCGCGATCGTGATGCTGCCGATGCTGGCTTCGGAGGAGAGGACGCCCTGTATGTCCGAAATGACGATCTGCCGGTTCGGCGTGGAAAGCTGTTCTTCCACGAAGCTGAGGAAATAGGACTTCTCGGCTTCCGGATTGTCCTGGGCCGGAGCTGGAACCGCGAGAAACACCAGCAGAAGCAGAGCCGACAGCGTCTTCAACGCCGTCAGCCATTTTTCCTCGATATGTTTCACAATGCCGGTCAAAATGCCTGTCCTATTCCAACGTAGAAAGCAAAACTCGGATCGTCATCGGTGCGATCGAGCGGCACGGCCACATCAAGCCGGATCGGACCCAGTCCCGTATTGTATCTTATGCCCGCACCAACGCCGAGGCGCAGATCCTCGGCGAAATCCGGAAACGACTCTTCGCCGACATAGCCGGCGTCGACAAAGCCGACCGCGCCGATCGTATCGGTGATGCGGACTCGCGCTTCAACCGAGCTCTCGATCAATGAGCGGCCGCCGATGACATAACTGTCGCCATCCCTGTCGACGTTCACGCCGATATTGCGATAGGCATAGCCGCGGACCGAGCCACCGCCACCGGCGAAGAACAGCTGGTCCGGCGGCAGTTCGGCTATCTCGGCGCCGACGATCGTGCCGAGCTTCAGGCGACCGGCGAGTACGAAGCGGTTATCCGCGCCGAAGCCGTAATAGGTTCGGCCTTCCGCCGTGAACTTGGTGGCGAAGCTGCCATACTCGAACTCATAGAACGGGGAGAGCAGCCCCTCGAGATAATAGCCGCGCGTCGCATCGACCTTGCTGTCGCGGCTGTCATAGGTCAGCCCGCCGACGAGACCCGCCGTCAGGAACTCGCGCTCACCGAAATAATCGTCTTCGAAGCGCGACTTCGATACGTTTGCGGTCAGCTTGCCTGTCAGCTCGTCGGAGAAAATATGGGTAAAGCCGGCTTCGGCCGTCACCGACGTCTGGGTATAGGCGTCGAGAACCTTGCGCTCGCCAATGATGGAAGCAATGAAATCCGTGTCCGGCGTATAGATGGCGGGCCGCGTGAAGCTGACGCCGACGGTGTAATTGTAGTCCTGCGGATCATAGGACTGCCCGCCTATGCCGCTGACCTTCGCATCCAGGCGCAGGCGCTCCGCATGGCCGAAAAGATTGCGGTGCAGCCAATAGGTCTCGAATCCGGCGCCGTCCAGCGTGGAATAACTGCCGCCTACGCCGACACGGCGCAGCTTCTGCTCCTGCACGGCAACGGTGATCGGCAGGAGACCATCATTCGTGACGGCTTCCGCTTCCTCGATCCGGGCCGAGCGGAAGACTTCCAGACGCGACAGCCGCTTCTTTGCCCGTTCGATCTCGTCCGGGTCATATTCCCGGCCGGGCTGCAGACCGGTGACGAAGGCCACGTATTCGGGATCCATGCGCTCGGTTCCGGTGACATCGGTCGGTCCGAACGCAGCCTGGCGGCCCGGATCGGCATTGATCGAGGCATCGATCGTGTTGCGGTCATGGTCGGCGGTAACGTCGCGCGAAACGATCCGGGCTTTCGGATAGCCCTGCTCGCGCCATGCGTCCACGACAAGCCGCTCCGCCCGGACAATGGCGGTGGAGCGCGCGACATCGCCCTGGCGATAACCCTCGTCCTGCGGCAGTTCAACGACATCCTTGGGGTCTGTCGGTGGCGGGGCGACATTCCGGATACGTGCCGAGGCAAAGAGGAATTGCGGCCCGGGATCGACGGAAATAACGACAGGCGCCGGGTCGGAAAGCTCGGCATCCGGAGGAATGTCGCTGGCCTCGCGACCATCGACCTTGATGCTGATCGTTCCGCCATAGCGGCCATCGGCGTAGAGCGCACCAAGGATACGCCTATAGTCGCCGCGCGCCTTGGCAAGGAGGCCAGCCGCGCCCGAAGCAGGCTTTTCCTTGTCGGCCGCGAGACCGGAAGCGCCCTCGATCAATTTCACCGTTTCCTCGGGAGCGCCAGGAGCGATCTCGACCGTATATTTCTGGGGGTCGGCGATGACCGCGTCTTCGTCCGCCTCCTTCTTTTCACCCCAGAGGTGAATCCCGAAAAGCTCGAACGCGGTAGCGGGCGATACAAGTGCTGTGCAAGCCAGCAAAACGGCACCAAGCAGACTGGCCTGTGGGCGCTTGAAGTCCATCAACCAGCAAATTCCCTACGCAAAACACCACGAAAAACTGCAGATCGACTGCAGTCGCTAAAATTCACCTCTCGGCATTAAGAAAACGATAACATGCTGCATCGTGCCGGGCCAACCCGCAAAGCTCGGCCCGCCCGCCCCATAGGCCGCCCTTGTGGCACCGCGGCCACAATATCCGACCCATTCAGCATCACTTTTCTTGGCATTCTGCAATATTTGCCGTTTCCGCCACGACATTTGGGCGATTGGCCCGAACACAATAGATTGCGCTGCATTTCCAAGCCAAATAGGCTAATGGACCAGCAAATAGTTTCGCGTCGGAGATAAGTATGAAACCCGTATTCCTGCAACTCCAGTGTTTTCCCGGCAAGACCTACACGGTTGCGGCTGAACTTTACGAACGTGAGATCGTGTCGGAACTCTATTCCACCAGCGGCGACTACGACCTCCTGATGAAGATCTACATTCCCGAAGGCCAGGACGTGGGAAAATTCATCAATGACAATGTGCTGGACATACAGGGTATTGCGCGATCGCTGACCACCATGACCTTCACCGCCTTCTGAATAAAGGAAATATTCGCAGCCGAGACATTACGCCCCGTTTCATGCGGTCATTCGATGTCTTATGTAACAAGTGCAACAAAAGAACCGCATTTGCGCAACATAATGCCAATCTTTGCCAGAGAGACGGCCGTGGCGTAAACTGCTGCTGAGATAATATCGGGATAATCGAAAAATGCCTCCTTATCGCTCAAGAACGACTACACACGGCCGCAATATGGCTGGAGCCCGCGGGCTCTGGCGCGCCACCGGAATGAAAGATGGGGATTTCGGCAAGCCGATTATCGCGGTGGTGAATTCGTTCACGCAGTTCGTTCCAGGCCACGTGCATCTCAAGGACCTCGGCCAGCTGGTGGCGCGCGAGATCGAGAGCGCCGGCGGCGTTGCCAAGGAGTTCAACACGATCGCCGTCGATGACGGTATCGCGATGGGCCATGACGGCATGCTCTATTCGCTGCCGAGCCGCGAGATCATCGCCGACAGCGTCGAATATATGGTCAATGCGCACTGCGCCGATGCCATGGTCTGCATCTCCAATTGCGACAAGATCACCCCCGGCATGCTGATGGCTGCGCTTCGGCTCAACATTCCGGTCGTTTTCGTCTCGGGCGGCCCGATGGAAGCGGGCAAGGTGGTCTGGGAGGACAAGGAGAAAAAGCTCGACCTGGTCGATGCCATGGTCGCCGCTGCCGATGACCGTATCTCGGATGAGGAAGTTACGGCCATCGAGCGTTCCGCCTGCCCGACCTGCGGCTCATGCTCCGGCATGTTCACAGCCAATTCGATGAACTGCCTGACGGAAGCTCTCGGCCTTTCGCTCCCGGGCAATGGGTCGACGCTGGCGACGCATGCCGATCGGCGCCGGCTTTTCGTCGAGGCCGGCCATCTCATCGTCGATCTGGCCCGGCGCTATTACGAGCAGGACGACGAAACGGCCCTGCCCCGTACCATCGCCAGCTTTGCGGCCTTCGAAAACGCCATGACGCTCGACATCGCCATGGGCGGCTCGACCAATACGGTGCTGCACCTACTGGCCGCCGCCCATGAGGGCGAAGTCGATTTCACCATGAGCGATATCGACCGCCTGTCGCGGCGGGTTCCGGTGCTGTGCAAGGTCGCTCCCGCCGTGGCCAATGTCCACATGGAAGACGTGCATCACGCCGGCGGCATCATGGCCATCCTCGGCGAACTCGATCGTGCGGGCCTTCTGGATACATCGGTCTATTCCGTCCATTCCGCAAATCTCGGTGCCGCGCTCGACCGTTGGGACGTCATGCGCACGAAGAGTGCTTCGGTGCACGATTTCTACAAGGCTGCACCCGGCGGCGTGCCGACGCAGGTCGCCTTCAGTCAGGAGCGTCGCTTCGATTCTGTCGATCTGAATCGCGAGACGGGCGTCATCCGCGATGCCGAACATGCCTATTCGAAGGATGGCGGCCTGGCGGTGCTCTACGGCAACCTTGCCGAGGACGGCTGTATCGTCAAGACCGCGGGCGTCGACGAGTCCATTCTCAAATTCTCCGGACCGGCGCGCATCTTCGAAAGCCAGGACAGTGCCGTCCTCGGCATATTGAACGGTGGCGTAGCGCCGGGAGATATCGTGCTGATCCGCTACGAGGGTCCGCGCGGCGGCCCCGGCATGCAGGAAATGCTCTATCCGACGAGCTATCTGAAATCGAAGGGCCTCGGCAAGGCCTGTGCGCTGATCACCGATGGCCGTTTCTCGGGTGGATCGTCGGGCCTCTCCATCGGTCACGTCTCTCCCGAAGCCGCGGAAGGCGGGCTGATCGGTCTGGTCGAGGAAGGCGATATCATCGATATCGACATTCCGAACCGCAAGATCCACCTCGCGGTCGACGACGCGATCATTGCCGAGCGCCGCGCTGCCATGGAAGCCAAGGGAACGGCGGCCTGGAAGCCGGCGGAAAAGCGCAAGCGCAAGGTGACGACGGCATTGCGCGCCTATGGCGCAATGGCGACAAGTGCCGCGCGCGGCGCCGTGCGCCAGATTCCCGATCATTGGGAATAATCAGACGGATGCAGCCCCTCGAACCGAAGGGCTGCACCGGTCCGCTACTTGATGGCGTCGGTGACCTTGGTGGTCCAGGCGCCTTCCGGCTTCTTGGTGATCACCGGATCGGAACCGCCTTCCAATAGGGTCTCGACCGTACGTTCTGCCGCCGCGACGTCCAGCACGCCATCCGAGCCCTCGGTCAGCTTGTTTATCTCGGCGACCATGCGCTTCTGGTGCTTTTCCGTCTGCGCACCGCTCGCATCGTTTTCAAGCACGATATCCGCCGCCTCGTCCGGGTTGGCGCGCGCATACTCCCAGCCCTTCATCGAGGCCTTGACGAAACGGGCAAGCTTTTCGACCATTGCGGGATCATCGATGCTCTTCTGCAGGACGTAGAGGCCGTCCTCGAGCGTCGCCACCTTCTCGTCCTCATATTTGAACGTGACGAGCTGATCGGCCGGGATGCCCGCATCGATGACTTGCCAATATTCATTATAGGTCATGGTCGAGATGCAGTCCGCCTGCTTCTGAATGAGCGGGTCGACGTTGAAACCCTGCTTCAGCACGGTAACCCCGTCCGGCCCGCCATCGGTCTTCAGTCCGAGATGGCTCATCCACGACAGGAACGGATATTCATTGCCGCCGAACCAGACGCCCAGCGTCTTGCCCTTGAAGTCTTCCGGCTTGGTGATCCCGGTCTCCTTGCGGCAGGTCAGCATCATGCCGGAGCGCTTGAACGGCTGGGCGATATTGACGAGCGGAAGGCCCTTTTCGCGCGTGGCCAGCGCCGATGGCATCCAGTCCACGACCACGTCGGCGCCGCCGCCCGCAATCACCTGGGGCGGGGCGACATCCGGGCCGCCCGGCTTGATTTCGACCTCGAGACCGGCCTCCTCGTAGAAGCCCTTGTCCTTTGCCACATAGTAGCCCGCGAACTGGCCCTGCGTGACCCATTTCAGCTGCAATGTCAGCTTGTCCGCCGCAAACGCCGTGCCCGCAGCCATCACCATGGCGAGGGCGACCCCCGACGACAATCCGATTATCCTTTTCATGTTTTCGTTCTCCTCTGTTTTTGTTTTTAGGTTCGGTAAGAAGGATGCCAGAAGGTGACGGCGCGCTCGACCAGCGTGATCAGCCCGTAGGACAGCGAGCCGGCGAGCGCCGCAACGAATATCTCGGCCCAGACCATGTCGACATTCATGCGGCCGACTTCCGCCGAAATGCGGAACCCCATGCCGACGATGGGCGAACCGAAGAATTCCGCGACGATGGCGCCGATAAGGGCGAGCGTCGAATTGATCTTCAGGGCGTTGAAGATGAAGGGCATCGCGGCGGGCAGGCGCAGTTTCACCAGTGTCTGCCAGTAACTCGACCCGTATGTCCGCATCAGGTCGCGCTCCATCGCGCCAGACGCGGCAAGTCCGGCGACGGTATTCACCAGCATCGGAAAGAAGGTCATGATAACCACGACAGCCGCCTTTGACTGCCAGTAGGAGCCGAACCACATGACCATGATCGGGGCGATGCCGACAACCGGAAGAGCGGCGACGAGATTGCCGATCGGCAACAGGCCGTTGCGCAGGAACGGAACCCGATCGACGATTATGGCGGCGACGAACCCGGCGCCGCAGCCCATGGCATAGCCTGCGAGCGCTGCCTTCAGATAGGTCTGCTGAAAATCGGCCCAGAGCGTCGGAACCGAGGCGGCAATGCGTGAAGCGATCATCGACGGCGGCGGCAGAAGGATCGTCGGTACGCCAAAGCCTCGCACGACAAGCTCCCAGAGGATCAGCAGCCAGGCGCCGAACAGCAGCGGCAGGGCGAGATTCACCAGCTTCTGCAATTGCCGCGACGTAACGGTAAATTCCGCAAGGCGCTGCACGGCGAGCCATGCCAGCAGCCATGCCGCAACGACCATGCACCAATAGCCAAGCAGCGGCGGCGCTGCAGCAAACGAGGAAAGCATGCCAAGCAGCATGAACGCGCCGACATGCACCAGCAGAAGCAGGGCGACGAGCGAAAACGTCGAGCGGGCAACGAAGACGGCAACCGCGGCAGCGACGAATATCACGGTCGGCGCCATCTGCGCGAGCACGCCGCCATCGCCGCCCGCCGGCAGGATCAGCCCGCCGAGGGCCAGCAACAGCGACAGGATGGCGAGCGGCGAACGTTTCACGAGCGTACTCCCATCCGGCGGTTGACCAGACTGCCGACAATTCCGATCAGGCTGACGAGCACCGCAGCCATGAGAGCCGCTGCGATCAGGGCCGCCCAGATCTGCACCGTCTGGCCGTAATAGGAGCCCGCCAGAAGACGGGCGCCGATACCTGCGACCGCTCCGGTGGGGAGCTCGCCGACGATCGCGCCGACAAGGCTGATCGCCACGGCGATCTTCATCGAAGTGAAGAGGTAGGGCATCGACGCTGGCCAGCGCAGCTTCCAGAATATCTGGCTGCGCGAAGCATTATAGGTGCGCATCAGGTCGAGATGCATGATTTCGGGCGAGCGCAGGCCCTTTACCATCCCGACGGCCACCGGGAAAAACGAAAGATAGGTCGAAATGATCGCTTTCGGCAGGAGGCCGGTAATATTGACCGCGTTGAGGACGACGATGATCATCGGTGCGATGGCGAGGATCGGCACGGTCTGCGAAGTGATGATCCATGGCATCAGGCTCTTGTCCAATGTGCGGGAATGGACGATGGCGACGGCGAGCAATATTCCGAGCAGGGTCCCGAGCACGAAACCGAGGAGCGTGGAGGAGAGGGTCACGGCGCCGTGATAGACCAGGCTGCGCTTGGACGTCGGCCGTAGATCGAACACGGTCTTGCGTATCTCCTCCGCCACCTGGTGCGGCGCCGGCAGCACCGGCCGCTCCTGCCACATCGTATTGTGCAGGAGTTGGCTGGTGGCGATCGTCGTCCCGGCGCGAGCCGCCTGATCACGCTCGAAAGGGGCATTGAGGACGACGGAAAAGACGTACCACAAGGCGATGATTACCAGCAGAATGGTACCGACAGGAATTACCCTGTCGAAACAGAACTGGACGATGGGGCCCCGCGCTTCGGTCATGAGGCACCCCTTGCCGCTATCCGCTCAACCCCGCCGCGGGAGCATGGATCGGCGATCTTGCATGTTCCCGCGTTCGACATCACGCATGGACCTCGTCGTAGGAATGGCCGTGCCGCAACCCCTCGCGGACGCGGTGCGCGATCTCCAGAAATTTAGGCGTCTCGCGGATGTCGAGCGGGCGCTCGGCACCAAGATCGCAGTCGATGATCTCGTGGATCCGACCCGGCCTCGGGCTCATGACCACGATCTTCGTCGACAGGAAGACTGCCTCCGGGATGGAATGGGTGACGAAAATGACTGTCTTCTGCGTCTTCGCCCAAAGTTTCAGCAATTGTTCGTTGAGATGATCGCGGACGATCTCGTCCAGCGCGCCGAAAGGCTCGTCCATCAGGAGCAGGTCCGGATCGAACGAAAGCGCCCGCGCGATGGAGGCCCGCTGCTGCATGCCGCCCGACAACTGCCAGGGAAACTTCTTCTCGAATCCGGACAGGTTGACGAGTTCGAGATTGCGCGCAATGCGCTGGCGCCGCTCCTCCTTCGATATGCCCATCACTTCCAGCGGCAGCGAGATATTGCCGCTGATGGTGCGCCAGGGATAGAGCGCCGCCGCCTGAAAAACATAGCCATAGGCGCGCTTTTCCCGCGCCTCGGACGGGCTCATGCCATTGACCGTGATCGCGCCGGATGTCGGCTGTTCCAGATCGGCTATGACGCGCAGCAGGGTTGTCTTGCCGCAGCCGGAGGGGCCGATGAACGAGACGAATTCCCCTGCTTCCACCTCGAGGTCGATATTCGACAGGGCATTGACCGGCCCGTCACTGGTCTGGAAGACCAGCGACAAATCCTTCACCTCGATGACATTGCGCCTCGCCAAATCCGCCGCCGCCCTCGTCTTCTGCTGTAATGCAACGACAGCCATCATACGCCTGCCGGTATGTTGTTCGGATCGCGCTCCACCTTACGTGGAGCCGTCAGTTCTTTCCATGCCGACAGGGCGCGATTGGCGGAAGGATTGGCCTCGCGTTCGATGAAGCGCCCGCTACCCGTCGGCGCGACGACCTCGCCGTCCCGATAGGCGATACGGCCGCGCGAGAGCGTCATCTTCGGTAGGCCTGTCACTTCGATACCCTCGAACACATTGTAGTCGATCGCCGATTTCTGCGTGCTGGCCGAGATCGTTTTCGTGGCATTCGGGTCCCAGATGACGATATCGGCATCCGATCCGGGCAGGATCGCGCCTTTTCTGGGGTAGATATTCAGGATCTGCGCAATATTCGTCGAGGTCGCGGCGACAAACTCATTGGGCGTCAGACGCCCCGTCCTGACGCCCTTGGTCCAGAGTACCGGCATCCGGTCCTCCAGCCCTCCCGTCCCGTTCGGTATCCTGGTGAAATCACCGACGCCGAAACGCTTCTGCTCGGTCGTGAAGGCGCAATGATCCGTGGCCACCACCTGAAGACTGCCGGAGGAAAGGCCGGCCCAAAGGCTGTTCTGATTGGCCTTGTCGCGGAAGGGCGGCGACATCACGCGCCGTGCGGCATAGTCCCAGTCCTCGTTCCGATATTCACTCTCGTCGAGGACAAGATGCTGGATCAGCGGCTCGCCAAAGACGCGCATGCCCTTGGCGCGGGCGCGGCGGATCGCTTCATGCGACTGCTCGCAGGAAACATGCACCACATAGAGCGGTACGCCGGCCTGGTCGGCGATCATGATGGCGCGGTTGGTGGCCTCGCCCTCGATCTCCGGCGGCCGCGAATAGCCATGCGCTTCGGGTCCGGTATTGCCCTCGGCCAGCAGCTTTTGCTGGAGATGCGCCACCACGTCGCCATTCTCGGCATGGACCAGCGGCATGGCGCCGATCTCGGCGCAGCGCAGGAACGATGCAAACATCTCGTCGTCATCGACCATCAGGGCGCCCTTATAGGCCATGAAATGCTTGAAGGTGTTGATGCCCCGCTCGACGACTTTCGGCATCTCGTCGAACACCTGCTGGTTCCAGCCGGTGATGGCCATGTGGAACGAATAATCCGTCCGGGCCTTGCCCGCCTTCTGGAACCAATCCTGCAATGCCGCCAGCAGGCCGTCCTGTCCGGGCAGGACGAAATCCACCACCATCGTCGTGCCGCCGGCAAGGGCGGCGGCGGTTCCCGTATCGAAATCATCGGTCGAATGGGTACCCATGAACGGCATTTCGAGATGGGTGTGGGGATCGATGCCGCCGGGCATCAGATAGCAGCCGGAAGCGTCGATGACGTCGCCGCCCGAAAGATCGGGACCAATGGCAGCGATCGTTTCGCCCTCGATGAGGACGTCCGCCTTGTAGGTGCGGTCCGCGGCGATGATGGTCCCGCCCTTTATCACTTGCTTGAGCATTGTTCGTTCCCCTTTTTTGGTCTTGTGCCGAACGCGTGCCAGATCGTAGCTCAGCCCGTCACGTCACGATCTCCGCCTTGTCGAGAACCGCGTGCAGCAGAACGTCGGCGCCTGCGGCCGCCCATTCCTTGGAAATTTCCTCATCCTCATTATGGCTGAGACCGTCGACGCAAGGGCACATCACCATCGCCGTCGGCGCGACGCGGTTGATCCAGCAGGCGTCATGGCCGGCGCCGGAGACGATATTGCGATGGGAATAGCCCAGCCTCTCGGCGGCATTGCGCACCGCCGTGACGCAGCCCTCATCGAAGGTCACCGGATCGAAATGACCGGCTTCCTCGATGTCGATGCCGAGACCGAGCTCCCTGGCTATTGCGGGAGCCCTCGATTCGATTTCGGATTTCATCGCCGTCAGCGTCGCGAGGTCGGGCGAACGGATATCGATCGTGAAGACGACCTTGCCCGGGATGACATTGCGCGAATTCGGGTAGACATCGACATGGCCGATAGCGCCCACCGCATTCGGCTGGTGCTTCATGGCCACCTCATGCACAAGTTCGGTGATGCGGGCGAGACCGAGACCGGCATTGCGGCGCATCGGCATGGGCGTCGAGCCGGTATGGCTCTCCTTGCCGGTGAGAGTGACCTGCAGCCACCAGAGGCCCTGGCCGTGGGTGACGACGCCGATATCCTTGCCTTCGGCCTCCAGGATCGGCCCTTGTTCGATATGAAGCTCGAACAGCGCGTGCATCTTGCGCGCGCCGACCTTCTCGGCACCCTTCCAGCCAATGCGCTCGAGCTCATCGCCGAATTTCTTGCCCTTGGCATCCTCGCGGCCGAGGGCCCAGTCCTCCTCGTGGACGCCGGCGAAAACGCCGGACGCCAACATCGCGGGGGCAAAGCGCGTGCCTTCCTCATTGGTCCAATTGACCACGACGATCGGATGTTTGGTCCTGATATTGAGGTCATCGAGCGTGCGGACGAGTTCGAGCCCGCCCAGGACGCCGAGCACGCCATCATATTTGCCGCCGGTCGGTTGCGTATCGAGATGGCTGCCGACATAGACGGGCAACGCTTCCGGGTCCGTTCCCGCACGCGTGAAGAACATGTTGCCCATGGTATCGACGCCCATGGTCAAACCGGACTTTTCGCACCAGGACTGGAAAAGGCGGCGACCTTCGCCATCCTCGTCCGTCAGGGTCTGCCGGTTATTGCCGCCACGCAGGCCGGGGCCGATCTTGGCCATGTCCATCAGGCTGTCCCAGAGACGGTCGCTGTTTATCCTGAGATTTCCGGTCAGAGCCATATCGCGCCTTCCCTGGACTAAGCGAGATTTTTCAGCACGTCGGCAAGGCTGTCGAAAAGATGGTCGATCTGACCTTTGCTGATCGTCAAGGGCGGCGACAGGGCGATGATGTCGCCCGTCGTGCGGATCAGTATTCCGCGCTCATAGGCATCGAGAAACGCCTGGAACGCCCGCTTGGTCGGAGCACCTTCGATGGGTTGAAGCTCGACGGCGCCGATAAGGCCGAGATTGCGGATATCGATGACATGCGGCAGGCCCTTGAGCGCGTGCAGGCCATCCGCCCAATAATCCGAAAGCTCGGAAGCGCGCGTCAGCAACCCTTCTTCCTCATAGGTGTCGAGCGTCGCCAGTGCGGCGGCGCAGGCGACGGGATGGCCGGAATAGGTATAGCCATGGAATAGCTCGATCAGATTTTCCGGGCCGGTCATGAAGGCATTGTAGATCTCGCTGGAGGCGAAGACCGCTCCCATGGGAATGACGCCGCTGGTGATGCCCTTTGCCGTGGTGACAAGATCGGGAACGACGCCGAAATAATCCACGGCAAACGGCGCGCCGAGGCGGCCAAATCCGGTGATGACCTCATCGAAGATCAGCAGGATGTCGTTCTTGGTGCAGATCTCGCGCAGCCGCTTCAGATAGCCCTTCGGCGGAATGAGCACGCCCGTCGAGCCTGCGACGGGCTCGACGATGACCGCGGCGATGTTCGAGGCATCGTGAAGCGCAATGACGCGCTCGAGATCGTCGGCGAACTCTACGCCATGTTCAGGCTCGCCGCGGGTATAGGCATTGCGCGCCAGATCGTGGGTATGGCGGATATGGTCGATGCCGCCGAGTGCATTGCCGAAGGTCTTGCGATTGCCGGAAATGCCGCCGACGGAAATGCCGCCGAAGCCGACGCCGTGATAGCCTCGTTCACGCCCGATCAGCTTGACCTTGGTGCCATTGCCCTTGGCCCGGTGATAGGCGAGCGCGATCTTGAGCGCGGTATCGACGGATTCGGAACCTGAATTGGTGAAGAACACATGATCGAGCGGCGAAGGCAGCATGGCGGCGAGACGGGCTGCAAGCTCGAAGGCCTTCGGGTGGCCCATCTGGAACGCCGGCGCGTAGTCGAGTTCGGCGACCTGTTTCTGCACCGCTTCGACGATCCTCGGGCGGCCGTGGCCGGCATTGCAGCACCAGAGGCCGGCCGTTCCATCGAGGATTTCACGACCATCCTGAGACTGGTAGTGCATGTCCTTTGCGCTGACGAGGAGGCGCGGGTTCTGCTTGAACTGCCGATTGGCCGAGAACGGCATCCAGAACGCTTCGAGATTATTCGTTGCCAATGCCGACTTCAGCATGTGACTTGCCTCCTTCAGGCGGACGTTGCCGCTTTTGTGTTCCCGAATGATTGAGCATGAGCGCAATCAAAAACTTGACTACTTGGTCAAAATGCAGGCTAGAAGAGCGTATGAAGGCGGTCAAGCGCTTTGTATGGGTTTCTCGCCGCCCCATGGCACTGAGTATTTGCCATTTTGTCGCGGGGCGAAAAGGGGTTGAGGCATGGCGAAAGCTGCAAGGCGGAAAACGGAGCAACTGCCGGAAAAGACGACCCGGATCCAGGAGATAAATCGCCGCCTGATCCTGGACGCGGCGCTAGAGATTTTTTCCACCTATGGTTTTCGCGGCACGACCATAGACCAGATCGCCGACAAGGCTGGCATGTCGAAGCCCAACCTGCTCTATTATTTTCCGCGCAAGCAGAACATCTATGTCACGCTGCTCGAAGAGACGTTGGCGGAGTGGCTCTCACCCCTCGCGGAGATCGATGCGGACGGCGATCCGATCGAACAATTGCGCAAATACATCACCGCCAAGATCAAAATGTCGGAAAGCCATCCGGAGGCATCGCGGCTATTCGCCAATGAGGTCCTGCACGGAGCGCCCGCGATCGGCGAATTCCTGACGAAACACCTCAAGCCCCTGGTAGAAGAAAAGGCCGCGATCATCCGCACCTGGGTCGGTGCAGGCAAGCTCGCCCCGATCGATCCCTTCCACCTCATCTTCATGATCTGGGCGACGACACAGCACTATGCCGATTTCGACGTGCAGGTGCGCGCGATCATGGGAAGCCAGGTTGGCCGGCCGGGATTCCGCGAACAGACCGCGCAGGCAGTCCTGACCATCATCCTCAACGGCATCCGGCCGCGCAGCTAGCTTGCGGCGGGACTACTCCGCCGCGACCTTCGCCATCGGATTGTTGGGATGCGTCGTCCAATTGGCGTAATCGGGCGTGATGGGCTGCTTGGTGCGCGGATCGACGCCGGCGAGCATCGGCACCATGTCGATGCAATTCTCCACCGGGCATACATTGACGCAGAGATTGCACCCGACGCATTCCTCGTCGATCACTTCGAAATGCCGCACGCCATCGACCATCGATGTAATGGCCTGGTGGGACGTGTCCTCACAGGCGATATGGCACCGGCCGCATTTGATGCAGAGGTCCTGGTCGATATGGGCCTTCGTGACGTAGTTCAGGTTGAGATACTGCCAGTCCGTCACATTGGGCACGGCTAGCCCGCGGAAATCCTCTATCGTGCGCAAGCCGCGCGAATCCATCCAGTCGGATAGGCCTGAGATCATCTCCTGGACCACCTTGAATCCGTAGGTCATGGCAGCCGTACAGACCTGGACATTGCCGCAACCGAGAGCAATGAACTCGGCTGCGTCGCGCCATGTCGTGATGCCGCCGATGCCGGAAATCGGCAGGCCCCGCGTTTCAGGGTCGCGGGCGATTTCCGCCACCATGTTCAGCGCGATCGGCTTGACCGCGGGGCCGCAATAACCGCCATGGGAACCCCGGCCGTCGATGGATGGCGTCGGTGAGAAATTGTCGAGATCGACCGACACGATGGAATTGATGGTGTTGATGAGGGAAACAGCATCCGTGCCGCCCGCCCGGGCAGCCCGCGCCGGCTTGCGGATATCGGTAATGTTCGGCGTCAGCTTGGTTATCACCGGCATCCGTGAATATTGCTTGCACCAGCGCACCACCATCTCGATATATTCGGGCACCTGGCCGACCGCCGCGCCCATGCCGCGCTCGGACATGCCATGGGGGCAGCCGAAATTGAGCTCGATGCCGTCCGCGCCGGTTTCTTCAACGCGCGGAAGGATCGCCTTCCACGCATTCTCCTCGCACGGAACCATGATCGAAGCGATGATCGCCCGGTCGGGCCACCTCTTCTTGACCTCCGTCATTTCCCGCAGGTTCACTTCAAGCGGCCGATCGGTAATCAGTTCGATATTGTTCAGGCCGAGCAAACGACGGTCGGGACCATGAATCGCGCCATAGCGCGGCCCATTGACGTTGACGACCGGCGGACCCTCCTCGCCGAGCGTTTTCCAGACGACTCCGCCCCAACCGGCCTTGAAGGCGCGTTCGACATTGTAGGCCTTGTCTGTCGGCGGCGCCGAGGCCAGCCAGAACGGGTTTGGAGATTTGATGCCAAGAAAGTTCGATGTGAGGTCGGCCATGGTTTGTTCCTTCAGCCAGTTACATGGCTTTGATCGGCAACTGGTTTCGGCGTCGAAGCTGGCTGGCTCCCGCCCGCCATCACGGCCTCGGCGAAACCGGGTACCGCTTCTGCCTGCTGCGTCAGCTTGCGGTGGATGGATTCGGCTGCGATTTTTCCGTCCTGGACGCCCGCAACGGTCAGGTCCTGGCCGCCCGCCACGCAATCGCCTCCGGCCCAGATACCAGGAATGGATGTGCGCCCCTCTTCATCGACGCTGATGCGGCCGCGCGACAGGGCGATGCCGGTCTCGGCAAGCAGCATGGAGGCCGGCATCTGGCCGATTGCCTTGAATATCTGGTCGCTGGCGAGGGTGATGCTCTCGCCGGACAGTTCCAGACGGTCGTCCTTCAATCGCGTATAGTCCAGGGTGATGCCGCAGACCTCGCCCCGCTCGTTGCGTGTAAGGGCGCGCGGCTGCAACCAATGCCGGATGATGACGCCGTGTTTCAGCGCCAGCTCCAGTTCATAGGCGCTGGCATTCATGTGCTCGGGCCCGCGCCGATAGGCGATGATGACGTTCTCAGCGCCAAGGAGCCGCGTCTGGACCGCCACGTCGATGGCGGTCATGCCACCGCCGATGACGACGACGTCTCGCCCGACGGCGATCTCCGAAAGGTCGTTGCTCTGGCGCAATACCGAGATGAAATCGACCGCATCGATGCAGCCTGCCGCGTCCTCGCCCTCAAGTCCGAGCTCATTGACACCGGGCAGGCCGATGCCGAGGAACACCGCGTCGAAACCGGCGCGCAACGCGTCAAGGCTGACGTCGCGGCCAAGCGCCTTGTCATATTGAATGGTGATGCCGCCGATCTGGAGAATGAAGTCGAGTTCCTTCTGGGCGAAGTCATCGACGCTCTTATAGGCGGCGATGCCAAATTCGTTGAGACCGCCGCCCTTGGGCCGCGCTTCGAATATCGTTACGTCATGGCCATTCATGGCCAGCCGGTGAGCGGCCGCGAGCCCGGCCGGACCAGCGCCAACCACCGCCACGGTTTTCCCCGTGGGAGCGGCACGTTTGAACGGATGCTGGCCATTTGCCATCAGATGATCCGTGGCGTAGCGCTGCAGCAGCCCGATCTTCACCGGTTTGCCTTCCGCGGCCTCGCGCACGCAAGCCTGCTCGCACAGCGTTTCCGTCGGGCAGACGCGGGCGCACATTCCACCCAGTATGTTCTCCGCAAGGATCGTCTTGGCCGATCCCGTGGGATTGTCGGCGGCAATCTCCCGGATGAACAGGGGAATGTCGATGCCCGTCGGACAGGCGTTCATGCAGGGAGCGTCGTAGCAGAAGTAACAGCGATCGGCCTCCACGAAGGCTTCGTGGCGCGTCAGCGGCGGATGCAGATCGGAAAACACATCGTCATAAGCCTCTGGCGCAAGCCGGCCGGCCCTGACGTCGCGGATACCAGACTCCATAGATCCCATGAAATGGCATCTCCCATATGAGGGTGACGTCCAGTTCCCATGGATCGCCACCGTTTCATGACGGGCCGGTTCGTCCGGCTCCTCTTGAGAAAAGAATGGCATATTTTCTCAAAAGGTCAAATTTTTTATCAAATGGTCAAGAACTGGCGCGCTCTTTGCCTGAGCATTGGCGGTGATGGAGCGCGGCGCAGCAGTCTATTCGGCTGGCAGGGCCGCCGCCTGATCGGCCACCTGCTTCAATTCC
Organism: Phyllobacterium sp. 21LDTY02-6; assembly: GCF_023554255.2. GTDB lineage: Bacteria > Pseudomonadota > Alphaproteobacteria > Rhizobiales > Rhizobiaceae > Phyllobacterium. The sequence goes on from NZ_JAMJWD020000002.1 coordinate 404,560, forward strand.
CGCTGCAGCCGCGCTTCTTCCTCGATCTTCGGCTTGGTGAAGCCGGCAAGGAGCAGGTAGGCCACGGGGGTCAGGAAGAGGGTGGATGCGGTCGCCAGGCCCAATCCGCCGACGATGACCCAGCCAAGCGCGATACGCGCTTCCGCGCCCGCGCCGCTGGCGAGCACAAGCGGCACGCCGCCAAGTATGGCGCAGAGCATGGTCATCACAACGGGACGCAGCCGGATCGTCGCGGCTTCCTCGATCGCCTGGCGCACGGAGCGCCCCTGATCTCGGAGATGATTGGCGAATTCCACGATGAGGATGCCGTTCTTCGCCATGATGCCGACGAGCAGGACAAGCCCGATCTGGCTGTAGACGTTCATGCTCGTCCCGGTCATCACCATGGCGAAGACCGCACAGGCGAGGCCAAGCGGCACCGTGGCCATGACGATCAGTGCGCTGATGAAACTTTCGAACTGGGCGGCAAGCACGAGCAGAATGACGAGGATGGCGAAACCGAACGTCACCATCATGCTGGAAGTGTTTTCGCCGAGCGTCGCCGCCTCGGCGAGCGGAATGATGCGATAACCGGCTGGCAGCAGCGGTGCGGCTACTTCCTGTGCCGTGGCATAGGCATCGCCAAGGGCGAAATCAGGCGCAAGGCTGGCCGTGATCGCCACCGAACGCATCTGCTGTTCGCGGGTCAATGCCGGCGGCACCGCCACTTCCTTCAGCTGGGCGATGGTGGACATCGGAACGAACCGTCCGTCCTGCGTCCGCAGGAAGACGTTTTCCAGATCGGTCGGGTCGTTGATGGGATTCGTGGTCGAGACGAGCTTAACGTCGAAACTGCGGTCCTCGATATAGACCGAGCCGATCTTGTAGCCGTCCAGCACGGATTGCAGCGCTTCCGCAAGTCCGGTGATCTCTATGCCGAGATCGCTGGCCTTCTCGCGGTCGATGGAGACGGCGAGCTGTGGCTGGGTCGGCTCGTTGGTGAGGCGGGGCCGGTCGAACCGCCGGTCTTTCTCCAGCTCCGAGACGATTTTGGCGGCCGCGGTACCGAGTTCCGCATAGCTTGTTCCTACGACGGCGAATTGCAGCCCGTTGCCGGCGCCTCTGATGCCGAGCGAATTCGGTTGGGCGGCAAAGACCTGGATTCCCGGAATGCCCCGCACGCGCTTGGACACGTCCGCGACGATTTCCTGCTGCGTCCTCGTCCTGTCGCTCCAGGATGCGAGGCTGAGAACCATGAAGCCGCGATTGGTATTGCCGCCCTGGCCGGCAATCGAGAAAGTGTTGGATATCTCGCCGGAATCGCGCAGCGGCTGGATCAGTGTTTCGATCTGGCGCATCTCGTCGGTCAGATATTCGAGGCTGACGCCTTGCGGCGCGGTTATGCGCAGGAAGGCGGCCGAACGGTCCTCGGTCGGCGTCAATTCCTGTTTCAGCAATGAAAATGCCCCGAATGCCGCCCCTGCGAACAGGACGGAGACGAGAATGACGATCCATGGCGCCGCCAGACATGCGTGCAGGATATGCTTATAGGCATTGCCGAGGCTGGCGCCGACGCGGCCGACGATACCGGGCGCATGCGCGACATCATGATGTTTCGCCTCGCTGGCACTCAGAAGACGCGACGCGAGCATCGGGCAGAGCGTCAAGGCGACGACAGCCGAGAGAAGCACGCAGATCGCCAGCACGAAGCCGAACTCGCGGAAGAGCCCGCCTGTCTGGCCGGGCAGGAAGGACAGCGGCACGAACACAGCCGCCAGGGTGACGGTCGTGGCGATGACGGCGAAGAACACTTCTTCCGTTCCGAGCACTGCCGCGGCGCGCGGTCCCATTCCCTGGTTCCGCCGCCGAACGATGTTCTCTAGGACGACGATGGCGTCGTCGACCACGAGGCCGGTGGCGAGCACGAGGGCAAGCAGCGTCAGGATATTGACCGAGAAACCGGCGAGGTAGATGGCTGAGACGGTGCCGATCAGCGCCACGGGCATGCTCACCGCCGGAATGAGGGTGGCGCGAAAATCCCAGAGAAACAGATAGATGATGAGGATGATGATCAGGACCGAGGCGCCGAGAGCGATCTCGACCTCGTGGACGGCGCCATTGATGAAATCGGCGTCGTCGCTCGTCACCCGGATGTCCACACCGTCCGGCAGGGTCTGCTGCAATTGCGCGACGGCTGCACGCACGCCCTTGGAAATGTCGAGCGTATTGGACTGCGCCTGGCGGATGATGCCGAGGCCGATACCAGTCTTGCCATTGGCGCGCAGGCTGGACGTGCCGATATCGGGGCCGAGCGTCACCGTGGCGACATCGCGGATGCGGGTTTGCCCCTTGATGAAGATGTCCTCGAACTCCTCTGGCGTCGTCACCGGCGCGGTAGCGCGCACGACGATACTCTGCGTATTGCTGTTGAGCTGCCCGGCCGGCGTATCGAACGCCATCGTCGTCAGGGCGTTGCGGACATCGGCAACATTCATGCCGAGGCTCGCCAGCTTGTCCTGATCGATGTCAATGCGGAAGATCTTGTTGCGGTCGCCATTGACCTGGACGTCGGCAACCCCGGGCACCGAGGCGAGGACGTCTTCGATCTGGTCCTCGACCAGCACCGTCATATCCTCCACCGCCATCGTATCCGAGGTAACGGCAAGACGCATGACGGCGTCGGAATTGGCATCGGCCTTCACGATCTGCGGCGGATCGGCTTCGTCCGGCAAAGTATTGGTGATGCGGCTGATCGCATCGCGCATGTCCGCCGCCGCCACGTTCAGATCGACGCCATCATTGAATTCGACGGTGACGCGGCTCTGGCCGAAGGACGAGCTCGACGAAATCGATTTCACGCCCGAGACGCGCGAGACAGCGCCTTCGATGGCGGAGGTCAATTCCCTGTCGACGGTTTCGGCCGCTGCCGATTCGAAGATCGTGCTGACCGTGACCACCGGACGATCGACATCGGGAAGCTCGCGCACATCGACGCCATAATAGGCGGCAAGGCCGGCGACGACGATCAGCGCATTGAGCACCAGCGCCATGACGGGGCGCCGGATGAAAAGGGCGGTAAAGCTGGCATCGGCTTTTTCGTTGTTCACGGTCGGCCCTCAACCAGACTCGCCGACGGAAGCCAACGGGCCCGCATCGGTATTCTGCTGCGGCCGGCCCATGATCTGCACCGTGCCGCCGGGGCGAACCGACTGCACGCCCTCGGCTACGATTTCATCGCCGGGCTTGATATTCGCATCCACCAGCACATTGGTCGTGTTGCGCTGGACGATGCGGACAGGCACGCGCTCGGCCTTGTTGTCGACGATCTTCCAGACAAAGGCGCCATCGGTGCCCCATTGTATCGCCAACGGATCGACGGTCGGGTAGGTGTTTCCTGGAAAGGTCATGGAAATCTGGAAAGCCATGCCCTCGCGCAGCGTATCCCTCGGATTGGTGATGCGGGCCTGCACATGCAATGTGCGGCTGGCGGGGTCCACCCTGTTGTCGATCGCGCTGACCTCGCCCGTGAACGTTTCGCCCGGACGCGCCACCGACGTTGCCGAGACCGGCGCCCCCACCATGATGGACGGCGCGAATTTTTCCGGCACCCAGAAATCGACCAGCACTTCCGAGCGATCGTCGATCGTAGCAACCTGCGTGGACGTGGTGATGTAATTGCCGGCATTGACCGGAAGAATGCCCACTATGCCATTGATCGGGGCGCGGATATCGCGGCGGTCAAGCGCAAGTTCCGCCTCCCGCAGGTCCAGCCGGGCATTCTCGACCGCGAGTTCGGCATCCGAAACCTGCACGGCGGATACGGTATTCGTCGTCCGCAGGTTCTTCGCCCGCGCCAGCTTTGTTTCCGCGTCCTTCAGCGTCGTCCGCGCCTTGTCGGCAGTAATGATCTCCGCCTCTGAATCGAGCTTCGCGATGATATCGTTCGCATTGACCTTCGTCCCCGAAGTGACCAGCAGCTCCATCAGGCGACCGGCGGCATAGGGCGTGACCGAAACGGAACTCTTGGCCTTGCCCGTCCCGATGGCGGACAGCCTGTCGTTGATCTTCGCTTCCGCGGCGGCGCGCACGACGACGAGCGCCGCACTTCGTTCACCGCCATTGTTGCCCGTAGGTGCAGTTGCAGCCGTCGGCGCTGTGTCCAGGCCTGCCTTCTTGAGCACCTCGCTGCCGCCGGGCGCAAAGTACAACCAGCCGGCCCCGGCCAGGGCCAATACCAGCACAGCGAGAAACAGCTGCTTCATTACCTTCATGCACTACTCCAGATGGTGATCCTACGCGGAAGCGGGATCATCGCGATACTAGCTCATCGGTCGCGCTGCGAATAGCAGGCGGCGCAACTCGCCTTTAGTAGCAGAATAGAACGCATTTATGACCTGGGTAATGACAAGTTGGTTAGATTACAAAGATTTAATGGAAGCAATGCTCCCCTATGGCATGCGCAATTTGATGCAGCATTCTTGATGGAGCGGGCCTGACGTGCAACATGGCAGGCAGAATTTCGCAGGGACATGATGAATGGCGACCAAAACCGATATAGCTCGGCGCGTTTTCAACCATACGTGGAAACTCGATCCGATCGTGCGCAGCCTTCTCGATACGGATTTCTACAAGCTGCTCATGCTTCAGATGATCTGGGGGGTCTATGCGGATGTGGACGCCACTTTCACCCTGATCAACCGTACCACGCGGGTACGGCTGGCCGAGGAAATCGACGAAGAGGAATTGCGGGCGCAGCTGGATCACGCCCGCACCGTGCGCTTCTCGAAGAAGGAGATGATCTGGCTTGGCGGTAATACATTCTACGGCAAGAAGCAGATATTCGAACCGGATTTCCTTGCCTGGCTCGCCAATTTCCAGCTGCCGGACTATGAATTGATCAAGCGCGACGGCCAGTATGAACTGAATTTCCACGGTCCCTGGATGTATACGACCATGTGGGAAATTCCGGTGCTGACGATCATCAACGAACTGCGCTCGCGCGCCGCCATGAAGCGGATGGGCCGGTTCGAGCTCGATGTCCTCTATGCGCGGGCAAAGGCAAAGATGTGGGACAAGGTAGAACGGCTGCGCGCGCTGCCGAACATCCGCATTTCCGATTTCGGCACAAGGCGGCGGCATTCCTTTCTGTGGCAGCGCTGGTGCGTCGAGGCCCTCAAGGAAGGGATTGGGCCGGCCTTCACCGGAACCAGCAATGTGCTGATGGCCATGGACAATGATCTGGAGGCGCTCGGCACCAATGCGCATGAGCTGCCGATGGTCCTGGCTGCACTCGCCACAAACGAAAAGGAACTGCTCGCGGCGCCGTACAAGGTGCTGCAGGACTGGAACCGCTATTATGGCGGCAATCTGCTCATCGTCCTCCCCGATGCCTTCGGGACAGCCGCTTTCCTGCGCGATGCGCCGGACTGGGTGGCCGACTGGACCGGATTCCGGCCTGACAGCGCGCCCCCGATCGAAGGTGGTGAAAAGATCCTTTCGTGGTGGCGCTCCAAGGGCAAGGACCCCAGGGAGAAGCTGCTGGTCTTTTCCGACGGACTCGACGTCGATACGATCGAGGCGACCTACCGCCATTTCGACGGCAGGGTGCGCATGAGCTTTGGCTGGGGAACCAACCTGACCAACGATTTCGAGGATTGCGCGCCGCGCTTCAACGACCGGCTCAATGCGATCTCACTGGTCTGCAAGGTGAGCGAGGCGAATGGGCGTCCGGCTGTGAAACTCTCGGACAATCCGAAGAAGGCGACCGGCGATCCCGCCGAGATTCAGCGATATCTGCAGATATTCGGTGCGGAAGACCGGGTGGAACAGGCCGTCAAAGTCTAGGATCGGGGGCGAGCCGTGCAGGCCCGCCCCGGGATCAAACCTATTGCAGCATTACCGTTTGCAGCTCATGCTCGCGGGCGCCGACCAGCGCATTGTCACGTTCGTCCGAAAGAACGATCGGATCACCATTGGCGGCAAAGAGCGCCCACAACTCGACCCCCGGCGTCATCGGCGGGAGGGCCGGAAAGCTGGTGGCAAGTTCATCCGTCTTCATCTTGCGCAGATAGGCAACCTGCCCTGCGCCCAGACGGGAGAATTCGAGTTCGCTCAGAGGATTCTTTTCAACTGTGTTACGCATGTCAGCCTCCATGATCGGACAGTCTCGTCGAGCCCTGTCCAGTTAGAGCTACGATCAGTCCTGTACCGCTATGTTGATACGCTTGACCAATCGTTCGGGTTCCGGGCGATCGAGATCGATCGACAGAAGCCCATTCTTCAATGTCGCGCCGCTTACCCTCATGCCGTCCGCGAGAACGAATATTCTCTGGAACTGACGGGCAGCGATCCCGCGATGCAAATATTCGCGTGCTTCTTCGTCTGCTTGCCTGCCGCGAATGATGAGCTGATTATCTTCGGTCGTGACTTCGAGATCGTCATTCGAAAAGCCGGCCACGGCCAGGATGATTCTCAGCTGCTCACGGTCATTATTGCTGCGGACGCGCTCGATATTGTAGGGCGGATAGCCATCGCCGGATTTGGCGATGCGTTCCAGCGTTTTTTCCATCGAATCGAAGCCAAGCAGCAACGGGCTTGAAAACGGTGTCATTCGTGTCATTTAAGCAGTCCTTTAGCAAAGCGACCTAAAAGCGAAACCCGTCGAACAATGGCATCCCGCCTTTGCCTTCTGATATGGTCAATCTGCGCCGAGAGTTCAAGTGATCCCCGCACTGCGCCCTGATGAAAGTACAAAATGACACGCAAAATCATAATCGACACGGATCCCGGCCAGGACGATGCCCTGGCGATCATGCTGGCCCTGGCCAGTCCTGAACTCGAGGTTCTCGGTATCACAGCCGTCGCGGGCAATGTCCCCTTGCCGCTGACACAGGTCAATGCGCGCAAGATCTGCGAATTGGCGGGGCGAAACGACGTTCGCGTCTTCGCGGGGGCAGGCAAGCCATTGATGCGGCCGCTGATCACCGCCGAGCATGTGCATGGCAAAACCGGGCTTGACGGACCGGTCCTGCCGGAACCGGTCATGCTGCTCGAAGAACAGCATGCGGTCGATTTCATCCTCGACACACTGCAAACGGAAGATGCGGGTAGCGTTACGCTCTGCGCGCTCGGGCCGCTCACCAATATTGCCCAGGTCCTGATCCGCGCACCCGAGCTCGCGTCGAAAATCCAGGAAATCGTGCTGATGGGCGGCGGCTTTTTCGAAGGCGGCAATATTACGCCCACCGCCGAGTTCAATATCTATGTGGACCCTGAAGCCGCACAGCTCGTCTTGAAGTCCGGCGTCCCCGTGGTCATCCATCCGCTCGACGTCACGCACAAGGCGCTTACCACCGCCGCACGAATCGAGCGGTTCCGCGCAATGAAAAGCCGTTGCGGCGATGCCTGCGTCGCGCTGCTCGAGTTCTTCGAACGGTTCGACGAGGAAAAATACGGCAGCGATGGCGGCCCGCTGCACGATCCCAACGTCATCGCCTATATTCTGAGGCCGGAGCTTTATGGCTGGCGCAAATGCAATGTCGAGGTGGAAACAGCGAACGAGCTGACGCTGGGCATGACCGTTGTCGACTGGTGGGGCGTTACCGACCGCGCAAAGAACGCGATCTATGTGCGCGACATCGATGATGAAGGTTTCTTCGACCTGCTCATCGAGCGCATAGCGACGCTGCCCTGACGGAACCGGGCGGCGTCAGGCGGCGACGCTGTCCTTCTGTGTTCCCGGCGCCAGGGTAACTTCGAGCCCGTTGAGCTCTTCGGTCATGATCAGCTGGCACGACAGGCGCGAATTCTCCTCGACGTGAAACGTCACGTCGAGTTGATCGACTTCCTCGTCGAGCGGGGCAAAGAGCTTCTCCGTCCAATCCTGATCCACATAGACATGGCATGTGCCGCAGGCACAGGCGCCGCCGCACTCGGCCTTGATGTCCAATCCCCAGTCGCGGATGACCTCCATGACCCGGAAGCCTTCGAGCGCTTCCAGTGTATGGCGTTTGCCGTGCTGATCGGTAACGTGGATATATAACGCTTCAGAAGTCACTAGGCCGCTTTCAATTTCTTCTGCAGGGAGGTGGATGAGGTCGTATACTGGAAGATGATCCGTTCGTCAGGCGCAATAATGCGCTTGGCCGCCTGGGACATCAGGGCAGCCTCATGGAAGCCCGACAGGATGAGCTTCAGCTTGCCGGGATAGGTATTGATGTCGCCAATGGCGAAAATGCCCGGCTCGGAGGTTTCGAACTTCTCGGTATCGACGGCGATCAGGTTCTGGTCGAGATTGAGCCCCCAATCGGCAATCGGGCCGAGCTTCATGGTCAGGCCGAAGAACGGCAGCAGCCGGCCGGCATCCAGCGCCTCTTCGCCATCGCTGCCCTTCAGGATGACTTTCGTGATCTGGCCATCCGCGCCCTCAAGGCCGGCAACCTGCCCCATGCGGAACTTGACGCGACCCTCCTTTTCCAGTGCCCACATCTTGTTGACGCTATCGGGAGCGGCACGGAATTCCGGCCGGCGGTGCACGAGGGTGACGGATTTCGCCACCGGTTCGAGGTTCAGCGTCCAGTCCAGGGCGGAATCGCCACCGCCGACGATGACCACGTCATGGTCGCGGAAAGCCTCGATCTTGCGGACGGCGTAGTGAACGCTCGTTCCCTCGTAATGCTCGATCTCGGGCACCGGCGGACGCTTGGGCTGGAAGGAGCCGCCACCAGCCGCGATGACGATGATCTTGGTCAGGAACACTTCATCGGCATCGGTTTGCACGCGAAACCGTCCATCTTCCAGCCGTTCCAGGGAATTCACCATGGTCGAGAAGTGGAATTGCGGATCGAAGGGAGCGATCTGCTTCATGAGATTGTCGGTCAATTGCTGGCCGGTGACCTCCGGCAGCCCCGGAATGTCGTAGATCGGCTTTTCCGGATAGAGTTCCGCGCATTGTCCACCGGGACGATCCAGAATGTCGATGACATGGGCGCGCAGATCGAGCAATCCAAGCTCGAACACGGCAAAGAGGCCTACCGGGCCTGCGCCCACGATAACAACGTCTGTTTCAATGATTTCGGACATGTGCGTGCTTTTCCAACGAGATCGACTGAGCTTTGAATTCAAGCGCCCGGTATGCGGCGCCAGCTATAGGCGCCGGGGACGGTGTGCGAACCCCGGCCTGGTTGATAATAGACCGGCGCGTCATGAAGATTATGCGCGGCGAGGCGGGAGAGCGTGACGGCGTGGGCAACCTTCAGCGTATCGAAGCCGGTGCGCAGCATATAGGCGACCTGATCGATCAGAACATCCCCTACGGCGCGCAGCTCGCCCTTGAAATTGTGCTGGCTCTTCAACAGTTCCGCCTTTGAGTAGGAGCGGCCGTCATTGAAGGCCGGGAACTGCAGGGCAATAAGCGGGATGCGATCGAGCGAAGGCAACAGCGGATCGATCTTTTCGCCCGGCGCAATGCTGACACCGATCTTGCGGTTGGTGTCGAAGCGCACATCCTCGGGCAGGGCGAGCCACGCAGCCAGCGGCAGGATGACCGCTGCGGCATCACCGGCATCCTCCAGCGATTCGGCCGTGACATAGGGATCCTCGCGGAAGCCTTCGCGCCCCCAGAGCCCTTCCTTCGCCTGTTCTGTAGTCTCGGTCATAGGTTGGAATCCGTCAGTGAAATATTGCTCAATTGGTCGGTCAGTCCGGTCAGGTGGATGCCGCATTCGGTCTTGTCCGAGCCGACCCAACGGCCGGAACGTGCATCTTCGCCATCCCTGACCGGCTGGGTGCAGGGCATACATCCGATGGAAAGATAGCCCTCGGCAACCAATGGATGCGGCGGCAGATGGTTCTCGATCATATAGGCCTTGAGATCGGCCGAGTTCCAATGCGCCAGGGGGTTGATCCTGATACGCTCGCCAACCGCCTCGAATACCGGCAACGCCGTGCGTGTCGCGGCCTGGAACTGCTTCCTGCCGGTCATCCATGCGCGGTATGGCGCAACGGCGCGGGCCATGGGCTCGACCTTGCGCAGATAGCAGCATCTGTCCTTGTCGGTCATCGACATGGCGCCATAGGGGTCTTCCTGCTTCAGGCTCTGCTGGAGCGGATGGATATTGTGCACGTCGGTCATGCCCAGATCGGCGATCAGATCATCCCGGTAGCGCAGCGTCGCCGGAAAATGCTTGCCCGTATCGAGAAACAGGACCGGGGTCGCGCGATCGACCCTTGCGATCAGATGCAGCAATACGGAGGACTCCGCCCCGAACGACGAAACGACGGCGATCTCCTCGTTGAAGAGGTGATCTATCGCCAGTTCGATGATATCGAGCGGCTCCAGATTGCCGTAACGGGCCTGAAGCGCGCGCGCCTCGTCGGCCACGCTTTCCTCGGTGAGTTCAAGCAGCATTTGCGGTCTCGCCATAAAGCGCATTTTTGAACGGGGCCGCGCCAAGCCGCCTGTAGGTGGCAAGGAAGCTCTCTTCCTTGTCCGCCCTTATTTCCAGATAGCGATCGACGATGGTTTCCACCGCATCGACAATCTCTTCCGACGAGAAGCCACGGCCGGTGATGTCACCGATCGTGCAGATTTCATCACCGGAGCCGCCGAGCGAAATCTGGTACAGTTCCTCGCCCTTCTTCTCGACGCCGAGAATGCCGATATGGCCGACATGATGATGACCGCAGGCATTGATGCAGCCGGAAATCTTGATCTTGAGTTCGCCGATGTCGGACTGCCGCTCGGGCGAACCGAAGCGCTCCGAAATGCGCTGCGCCACGGGAATGGAGCGCGCATTGGCCAGAGCGCAATAATCGAGACCGGGGCAGGCGATGATGTCGGTAATCAAGCCGGCATTGGCCGTCGCCAGGCCATCGGTCAACAGGAGATCGTAGACGATGCGCAGATCGGCGATGGCGACATGTGGCAGGACGAGGTTCTGCTCATGGCTGACGCGAATCTCGTCCTGCGAGAACTTCTCGGCAATCTCGGCCACGAGGTCCATCTGGGCATCGGTCGCATCGCCTGGGATGCCGCCGATCGGCTTCAGGGAGATGGTGACGACGCCATAGTCCGGGTTCTTGTGCGGCGTGACATTCTGGTCGACCCAGCGGGCAAAGGCAGGATCGGCCTTGCGCTCGCTTGCCAGTTTGGACCAGCCTTCCGGCCGCTGCGCCAGATTGGGAGCGCGGAAATACTCGTCGATCGCGTCGATGTCGCGCTGCGGCATTTTGAGGTCCGTGTCGCGAATGGCTTCCCATTCCGCCTCGATCTGCCGGATGATTTCCTCGGTGCCGGTTTCGTGGACGAGTATCTTGATCCGCGCCTTGTACTTGTTGTCACGGCGCCCGTTCAGATTGTAGACGCGGACGATCGCGGTCGTATAGGTCAACAGATCCTCGACCGGCAGGAAATCCCGCACCTTCTTCGCCACCATCGGGGTGCGGCCCTGGCCACCACCCACATAGACGGCGAACCCGAGTTCCCCGGCCTCGTTCTTCTTCAGCTGCAGACCGATATCGTGCACCTGGATCGCCGCGCGGTCGCGCTCGGCGCCTGTCACGGCAATCTTGAACTTGCGGGGAAGATAGGAAAATTCCGGATGCATTGACGACCATTGCCGCAGGATCTCGGCATAGGGGCGCGGGTCCGCTACCTCATCGGCAGCAGCGCCGGCGAAATGGTCGGCCGTGACATTGCGAATGCAATTGCCGGACGTCTGCAAGGCATGCATCTCGACCGATGCGAGCTCATCCAGCACCTTGGGCATATCCGCGAGCGCCGGCCAGTTGTACTGCAGGTTTTGCCGCGTGGTGAAATGGCCGTAGCCGCGATCGTAATGGCGGGCGATATGGGCGAGCTTGCGCATCTGCCGGCTCGACAGAGTGCCATAGGGGATGGCGACGCGGAGCATGTAGGCGTGCAGCTGCAGGTAGACGCCATTCATCAGCCGGAGCGGACGAAATTGCTCTTCCGTCAGCTCTCCCGCCAGGCGGCGCTCTACCTGATCCTTGAATTGCTCGACGCGGGCAGAAACGAACGCGTGGTCAAACTCGTCATAACGATACATGGAATGCGAACCTTCAGTCTTAGGCGGCGTTGGCGCTGGGCTTTTCGGCCTGCTTGCCAAGGTCTAGTCGTATGGTCGGGCCGAGCTGGCGAATGCGCTCGCGCAGGCGGATCGGATAAAGGCTGGTACCCCGTTCTTCCACATCGATGACATTGACGTCGATCACGAGGTTCGACTTGATCGCGGCCTTTCCAGCCTCCTCAAGCGCGCTTACGGCTTCGGCATGCCGCGCGATCAGCGCTCCATCGATGTGGTCGAGCCATTCGCCATTGGCTCCGAGCCAGACGGCCTCGCCGTCTGTCAGGCGGTTGGCGGTTAAAACCTTGACTGTCATGTGCTTCATCCTTCCAGTTCTGCGGTTTGGACCTGGCGTGGCGAGTCCTGCCGGGCTGCGGTGAGCGCCTCGGCCTTTTCGACGGCGGCTCCGGCCACCGCATCTCCAATCACCACCATGACCGGCCCGGTCAGATCGTCTCGCCGTTCGAGCGACGGCAGATCCTTGAGCGTGCCATGGAACATGCGTTTTTCCGGCCGTCCTGCATTCTCGATCACGGCAACGCCGGTGTCGGCATGCAGACCCGCCTCCATGAGCCGTTCGGCAACCGAGGCGGCAACGCTGCGGCCCATATAGACCGCGATCGTTGCACCAGAGATGGCAAGCCGTGCCCAGTCGGGCAGGATATCGCCCGACATGTCGTGGCCTGTGGTGAATACGAGTGACGATGCGACGCCGCGCAGGGTCAATGGCAGCTGCATATCGGCCGCGGCGGCGAATGCCGACGTTATGCCGGGCACGATTTCGAAAGGTATCGCGGCATCCCGAAGCGCCGCCATTTCCTCGCCCGCCCGGCCATAGACCAGGGGATCGCCCGATTTCAGCCGAACGACACGTTTGCCCTGGCGCCCGAGCGTCACGAGAAGCGCATTGATCTCGCTCTGGCTCTTCGAATGGCAACCCTTGCGCTTGCCAACGCCGAGCCGCTCGGCATCGCGCCGGCCCATGGAGACGACGGCCTCAGGCACGAGAGCATCATAGACGATGACATCGGCCTCCATAAGGACCCGGTGCGCGCGAAGCGTCAGCAGGTCTTCGGCGCCGGGGCCCGCGCCCACCAGCCACACATAGCCCTGCGGCCGCGACTGGTCGCCGAGAAGATCGGCGGCTGCATCATGGGCGCCGGCAATATCGGCATTGTAGACCTTGCTGGCCACGTCGCCGGCAAAGAAGGAACGCCAGAACAGGCGGCGCGGCAGGCCCTTGCTCACGGCATTCTCGACCACCGGGCGGTAGAGATTGGCGAGCCGTGCAAGCTCGCCGAGGCGCGGCGAAAACATCGCGTCGATCTTCGCCCGGATCAGTTGCGTCAGGACGGGACCCGTTCCCTCGGATCCGATGGCAATGGCGATCGGGGCGCGATTGACCAGCGCCGGCGTGAAGAAATCGCAGAGTTCGGGCCGGTCGACAACATTGACCGGAACCGACTGGCGCCGCGCTTCATCGGCAATGGCAGCGTCGCGATCGGCGTCGCCCGTCGCAGCGAAGACGAGCTTCGCACCATGAAGATGATGGGGCGAAAACGCTTCCGCCACATGCTGGATGGGTGAATTTTCGAGAAATCGAGCCAGTTCCGACTCGGGTTCGGCCGACACGACGCGGATTGTCGCCTCCGTCTGCGTCAGCAAACGGGCCTTGTTCAGCGCCTCCTCGCCATCGCCCACGACAACGAGCACTTCGTTGCTTACGCGGAAGAAGGCGGGAAAGACCGACAGAAGGTGTTTTTTATCAGACATATAGGGACAATCCTGATGGCTCGGAAGGATTATCCGGTATCTTGCCGAAGTTTATAAGAAACAGAAATGCGTCAAATCGGAACGGGGAGCATGGAATTTCTGAAAAAGCCGGTGTGCGCGAATTTTTAATTCCAACAACGCGCATGGCAGGCCAATCATTCCGCTGGAACCCAGGTTCCGCGGATCGGCCCACTTATACACGACTATTCTTATAGGGTTTATCTTCCATTGCAAGTGTTTTTTGGCGCGAGTGATTTTTGGCTCGCTCGTTCCGACCTCTCAGCGGAGCCTGTCGGACGCAAGATAGGCGGCAGGAACATGCACGGGCCAGCGCCAGGGCAGGATCGCCACGAGATCGAAGCGGATGGAAAGCGCTGCATGGTCGGGCTGGCGGGCCAGCCATAGATCTGCGGCGGCTTCGATACGGCGCATCGTCGCCGTGCCGAGTGCATCCATCGCCTGGGCCAGATTGGCGCGCGCCTTCACTTCGACGATCAGAACAAGCCTGCCGCGCCGGGCAATGATATCTATTTCGCCGAGGCGCGTGCGATAGCGGCGGGCGACAATACGATAGCCCTTCAGCATCAGCGCGGCGGCGGCAAGCCGTTCTGCAGCATGGCCGCGAAAATAGGCTCGCCGGCGCGGGGAGCCAGTCATTCCCTACCCTGCTTCGTGGCCCTACACTGCTTCATGGCCCTACCTGTTTCATGGAGAGCAGACGCTGGTAAAGCTCCGCCTTCGGCCGCCCGGTCATACGGGATGCCTCTCCCGCAGCCTTTGACGGCGACATTTCAAGGCTCAACGCCCGCAGGACATTGTCGACGTCTTCATCAGAGCGCGGCGCAAGGGCATCGACTTCGGGCGGACCGACGACGAGAACGACCTCGCCGCGGATTCTGTCTTCGCTATCGAACTCCGCCGCCAGTTCGGAAAGAGGTAGCGTTACGATCGTTTCGAACGTCTTGGTGAGTTCCCGGCATAGCGCCGCCTTTCGCGACCCGCCGAAAACCGCGACCATGTCGAGAAGCGTATTCGCGGCGCGATTGGGCGACTCGAAAAACACCAATGCAGCGTCCAGTGGCTTGAGCTGTTCGAGCTTCGTGCGCCTTTGACCCTGTTTCGAGGGCAAAAACCCTGCAAAGAAGAAACTGTCTTTCAGGAGCCCGCAAGCCGTCAGCGCAGCCAGTACGGCGGAAGGCCCCGGAATGGGCACGATCCTGATTCCCGCCGCCTTGGCCTCCGGTACCAGCCGCCCGCCAGGATCCGATATCAGCGGCGTTCCGGCATCCGAGACGAGAGCCACGCTCTTGCCGGCGAGCAATGCCTCGACAAGCTTCGGCCCAACCGTTTCCGCATTATGTTCATGATAGGCATAGGGGCGGCGTGCAATGCCATAGCGATCGAGCAGGACCCGGCTAACCCGCGTATCCTCGCAGGCGATGATATCGGCGGCGGCAAGCACTTCGATGCCCCGCAATGTCATGTCGCCCAGGTTTCCTATCGGCGTCGCAACGATATAAAGACCGGGTTCGATGGGCCGCGCGCGGAACGACGCCGTGCCGATCTGGTAATTCCGGTCGTTGGGCTGCGATTTTTCCGTGATGCGCTCGTTCATGCCGCGAGATCCGCGATGACGGAGTTGAGCACGATCGCCCCTTCCGGCGTGGTGCGTATCCGGCTATTGCCGACATATTCGATCAGCCCCTGTTCGGCCAGCGCCACGACACGGTTTTCCTTGAGGCCATGGCCGGTGAGGCTTTCATAGCGGCCGAGATCGATTCCCTCGGCGAGCCGCAGGCCCATCAGCAGGAATTCATCGCCCTCCTGCTCGCTGGTCAGAAGCTCCTCCTCGACAATGCCGTGCCCGGTGCGCTCGACCGTCTCCACCCATTGCTCCGGATGGCGCTCCGTTATCGTGACCGTACGCGTGCCGTTCTCGACGAAACGGCCGTGGGCGCCCGGGCCGACGCCGACATATTCGCCATAGCGCCAGTAGACCAGATTGTGCCGGGATTCCGCACCGGGAGCAGCATGGTTGGAAACCTCATAGGCCGGCAATCCGCGCTGCGCCGTGACATTCTGCGTCTCGTCGAAAAGTGCGGCGGCCTGATCCGGTTCGGGCGTCACGAGCTTTCCTGCCTTCCATAGATTGAAAAAGGGCGTGCCCTCTTCAATCGTCAGTTGATACAGCGACAGGTGGTCCGCCGCATAGGAGATCGCCCTGCCCAATTCCTCGCGCCAGGCTTCGACGCTCTGGTCCGGCCGCGCATAGATCAGGTCGAACGACAGTCTCGGGAAGATCTCGCGCGCCAGCCTAATGGCGGCAAGCGCTTCATCGACATTGTGCATCCGGCCGAGGCGGCGCAGATCTGGATCGTTGAGCGCCTGCACGCCGAGCGACACGCGATTGACGCCTGCCGCGCGATAACCCCGAAACCGATCGGCCTCCACGCTTGTCGGATTGGCCTCCAAAGTGATCTCGATGCCATCCGGCACATGCCACTGCCGGGCTACTTGATCAAGGATTGCAGCCACGGTTTCCGGCTGCATCAGGGATGGCGTTCCGCCGCCGAGAAAGATGCTGGACACGCTGCGCGGTCCTGTCCGTTCACGCATCGTCGCCATTTCCCGGGCGAAAGCCGCGGCGAAACGCGGTTGATCGACGGGCTGGTGACGCACGTGGGAGTTGAAATCGCAATAGGGGCACTTGGCCATGCAGAACGGCCAGTGGACATAGACACCAAAGCCGGCCTCGCCATTATCGGGACGAATGCCCTGGTCGGTCATCAGGCTTCCAGGCAGTCTTGTGCCAGGCGTTGAAACGCCCGGGCGCGGTGGGAAAGCGCATCGGGCTTGCCCGGGCTCCAGCCATGCTTTTCCTCCGCCGTCATCTCGCCGAAGGTGCGATCATGGCCATGCGGGCGGAAAACCGGATCGAAACCGAAACCGGCCGTACCACGCGGTGGCCAGACGATCTCGCCTTCGACCTCGCCGCGGTAGTAATTCGCCTCGCCGTCAGGCCAGGCGAGGCATATGACGGAGACAAACCGGCCGTGACGCTGGCCCGGATCAAGTGCGTTCTTCTCCTGCAATGCGTCCTGAACCTTGCGCATGCCATGGGCAAAATCGCGCGTTCCGTCCGGCAGTTCCGCCCAGTTGGCGGTGTAGACGCCCGGATTTCCGTGCAGCGCATCGACACAAAGGCCGGAATCGTCCGAAAGCGCCACCAAACCAGTCGCCTTCGCGGCGGCAAAGGCCTTGATATAGGCGTTTTCCTCGAATGTCGTGCCCGTTTCTTCGGGCTCGGGCAGGCCGAGCTGCGCCGCCGACACAACCTCGAATCCGAACGGGCCGAGCAGATCCATCATTTCGCCGATCTTGCCCTTGTTGTGGCTGGCGACCAGCAGCTTGCCTTTTTCGAGCTTTCGCATCATTTCGTTCCTGTGTTCCAAAGCGCGGCCTCGGCGAATTCTATCGAATTGCCCGACGGATCGCGGAAATAAAGCGAGTGGGCGCCGTTCGGCCAATCGAACTCGCTCTCTATGGCAATGCCTTCGGCTTCGAGATGCGCCTTCCAGCGTGCGATCTCCTGCCTGTCGGCCCGGAAACAGACATGGCCGGGCCCGATGGCTCCATGCGAGGGAATGGGCAAGCCACCCTCCGGCCGGGCCTTCAGCTTTTCCGCATCGAAAAGGATGAGAACGCCGGCGCCGCAGCGGAAGAACACCGACTCGTCACCGGCGCGCAAGATGCATTCGAGACCGAGAACCCCGCCATAGAACCGCGCGGCCGCCTCTATATCGGTGACGTAGAGCGCTGTTTCCAGTATCGCGGCCGGTCGCATCTGTCTTGCCTCAGCTGACAGCCATCTTCTGCAGCGAAACGAGCCGGGAAATCCCGGCACGCGCCAGCGTCATCATGGCCAATAGTTCCTGTTCCGAAAATGGCTCGCCCTCGGCGGTCCCCTGGACCTCGACGATGCCGCCCTTGCCCGTCATGACGAAGTTCGCATCGGTCTGCGCCGTGGAATCTTCGAGATAGTCCAGATCGATCACCGGCGTTCCGTTGGAAATACCGCAGGAAATGGCAGCCACATGGTCTTTCAGCACCTTGTCGACCTTCAGCATCTGGCGATTTTCCATCCAGGTCAGACATTCATGGAGGGCCACCCAGCCGCCGGTGATCGCCGCAGTGCGGGTTCCGCCGTCGGCCTGGATCACGTCGCAATCGACGGTGATCTGCACTTCGCCGAGCGCCTGCAGGTCCACCACGGCCCGGAGCGACCGCGCGATGAGGCGCTGAATCTCCAGCGTGCGACCGCCCTGCTTGCCCGAGGAGGCTTCGCGACGCATGCGATCGCCGGTAGAGCGGGGCAGCATCCCATATTCCGCCGTAACCCAGCCCTTGCCGGTGTTGCGCATCCAGCCCGGCACCTTCTCCTCGAGGCTTGCCGTGCACAGGACATGGGTGTCGCCGAATTTGACCAGGCACGAGCCCTCTGCATGTTTGGAAATACCGCGCTCGAAGGATATTGCGCGCATTTCGTCGGGAGCCCGTTTGGAGTGACGCATGGAAAACCTCTTTTTGATATGTTGCGGTCTTTTAGAGGAAAGGACGTTCGAAGCAAAGGCTTTGATGATTCGATCGGGAATGCTTATATCTGCGGGCGACAATAGACGTGAGGCAGAATGAACAAGACTGTAACCCCGGAAGCATTGCAATCGCTCGATCAGAGATCGCGAGACATTTTCCGGCGTATCGTCGAAAGCTATCTGGGCGATGGCGAACCGGTCGGTTCCCGCCACCTTTCCCGTCTCCTTCCGATGGCGCTCTCGCCGGCCACGATCCGCAACGTGATGAGCGATCTCGAACATCTCGGCCTCGTATATGCGCCGCATATTTCGGCCGGGCGGCTGCCGACGCAGCAGGGCCTGAGGTTCTTCGTCGATACTTTCATGGAAGTAGGCGATCTGACCTCTTCGGAACGCAATTCCATCGAAGCGCAGGTTCGGGCTGAAGCGCAGACGCCGGAAAGCGTGTTGACGCAGGCCAGCCAGATCCTTTCCGGCATATCGCGCGGCGCCGGCGTGGTCCTGGCCGCAAAGGCCGAAGGCGCGCTCAAACACATCGAGTTCGTCCGGCTGGAGCCCTCGCGGGCGCTCGCCGTTCTCGTCACCCAGAGCGGGGATGTGGAAAACCGCATCATCGAACTGCCTGCCGGCGTCACCACCTCGCAGCTGATCGAGGCATCAAACTTCCTCAATGCCCATATCCAGGGGCGCACCATTACCGAGGCGCGCCATGAAGTATCGCGGCTGAAGGAGGAGACGCAGCAGGCGCTGGATGCGCTCTCGCAACATCTCGTCGAACAGGGGCTTGCGGTATGGGGCGGCGATGGCAGCGGCCAGCCGGCGCGATTGATCGTGCGCGGTCGCGGCAATCTCCTGGAGTCGATGCATGCGGAAGCCGATCTCGAGCGCCTGAGGCACCTGTTCGACGATCTTGAAACCAAGGAAGGCACGCTGCAACTGCTCGATCTGGCGGAAGCGGGGCCCGGCGTGCGGATATTCATCGGTTCGGAGAACAAGCTGTTTTCGCTCTCCGGCTCGTCGCTGGTCATAGCGCCCTACCGGGATTCCGAGCAGAGGATCATCGGCGCGCTTGGCGTGATCGGCCCGACCCGCCTGAATTATGCCCGTGT
Source organism: Phyllobacterium sp. 21LDTY02-6 (assembly GCF_023554255.2). Lineage (GTDB taxonomy): Bacteria > Pseudomonadota > Alphaproteobacteria > Rhizobiales > Rhizobiaceae > Phyllobacterium. The sequence continues at coordinate 424,099 of NZ_JAMJWD020000002.1, forward strand.
GGTCCCTGTCGTCGATTATACGGCGCAGCTCGTCTCCCGGCTGTTGCGATAAGCCGCATCCACGGCATTAAGACTTGATTTTCCGTGGCTAAAGCTCGATATCCAGCCCAACTTACGCAATAAGGACGGACAGTATCGATGGCTGAAGACAAGAATAATCAGGACGCGCCCGATCTCGATCAGCGGGACCTGAAGAATCCGCGCGATCGCGACGCATTGAAGCGGGCGGCGGATGATTTTCTGAAAGCGCGCAAGGCGGAGGAATACGCGCTTGCACAGGAAGACGACGAAGCCGCGCAGGCGGCTGGAAGCGCCGAACTCGATGCATTGCGGGCGGAGAATTCCGATCTGAAGGATCAATTGCTGCGGCTTGCCGCCGAAATGGAGAACCTGCGCAAGCGGACGGCGCGCGATGTTCATGACGCCCGCTCCTATTCCGTCGCCAATTTCGCCCGTGACATGCTTTCGGTTTCGGACAATCTGCGCCGCGCGCTCGAGGCCATTCCGGCCGAAGCCCTGGCAAATGGCGAGGCCGGCTTCAAGAGCCTCGCCGAGGGCGTCGAAATGACCGAGCGGTCGATGATGTCGGCGCTGGAACGCCACGGCGTGAAGAAGATCGAGCCGCTCAACCAGCGCTTCGACCCGAATTTCCATCAGGCCATGTTCGAAATCCCGAATGCCGAGGTACCGCACAATACGGTGCTGCAGGTAGCACAGAGCGGCTTTGTCATTGGCGACCGCATGCTGCGCCCGGCTCTCGTCGGCGTATCGAAGGGCGGTCCGAAGCAGGCGGCAGCCGAGGGCCAGCCGGAGCCCGGCCCGATCAATCCGCAGGCCGAAAAAGACGCCTGACAATCTGCGCATATCTGGATAGAGGGCTGCATCCCGGATCGGGACGCGGCCCTTTTCATTTCGCAAGGCCCGTGCTTAATCCTGCTTGAGCGCAATTCGTCCAAGGGGGGACGTCGATGTCGACCATTCAGCTCCTCAATTATGCGGGCATCTTCGTCTTTGCGGCCACCGGAGCGCTCGCGGCTTCGCGCCGGCAGCTCGACATCATCGCGTTCATGTTCCTGGCGGCTGCGACCGGCGTCGGCGGAGGCACCTTGCGGGACCTGATCCTGGACGTTCCCGTATTCTGGGTGGAGGACCCGCGCAGCCTTCTCGTTTGTGCCGCAGCCGCGCTGCTCATCTACTTCACCGCCAATCTCGTGGAATCGCGCTATCGCCTGCTGCTATGGCTGGATGCGATGGGGCTTGCCGCCTATAGCGTCATGGGCTCCGCAAAAGGGCTGGCTCTGGGCTTCGATTCCACCATTGCCATTGTCACGGGCATATTGACCGCGACGTTCGGCGGCATATTGCGCGATATCATCGCGGGCGAGCCATCGGTGCTGTTGCGGCGGGAAATCTATGTCACGGCGGCCTTTGCCGGCTCCGCCACCTATACGCTGCTGTTCCGGCTGGATGCGGCGCCGGCATTCGCTGCCCTTGCCGCTTTTGCCGCCGCGTTCGTCGTGCGCGGCGGTGCGCTCTATTTCGGCTGGACGCTCCCGAACTACCATAGACCCGGCCGGAACGACGAGGAACTCAAGCGTGACGGCGTCATCCGTTCAGATTAGGCCTGCCTGCTCTGCGGCGAGCTTGAGGTTTTGCTGCGGGCGCGGCCCGATCTGCTGGATCACCAGGCCGGCGGCGAGCGAGCCGAGACGTCCGCAATCACCGAGGCTGCGGCCATTGGTGTAGCCGAACAGGAAGCCGGACGCGTAGAGATCGCCGGCGCCCGTCGTATCGACCAGTTCCGCAATTTCGATCGCGGGGACAACCACCGTCTCGTCGCCGCGCACCACGACCGAACCTTTTTCGGAGCGGGTCACCGCGGCGAGCTTGCTATCCTTCCTGACCAGGTCCAGCGCCTTGTCGAAATCATCGGTCTGGTAGAGCGACTTCAGCTCGGCTTCATTGGCGAAGATGATATCGACCGTGCCGGAGCGCATCAGGTCGAGGAATTCGTCGCGATAGCGATCGACACAGAATGGGTCCGACAGAGTCATCGAGACTTCGCGGCCATATTCGTGGGCGATCTTCGCGGCCAGGCGAATGGCTTCCTTCGCCCGGGGCGGATCCCAGAGATAACCCTCGAAATAGGTAACCTTGGCTTCGGCAACCTTGGAACTCTCCACATCCTCCGGGCCAAGCTCCACACAGGCGCCGAGATAGGTATTCATCGAACGGTCACCGTCCGGTGTCACGAATATGAGCGAACGGGCGGTCGGCGGGGGCGATTGCAGCACCCTCGTATCGAAGGCGACGCCCTGGGAACGAATATCATGGGTGAACACGTGGCCCAGCTGATCGTCCGCGACCTTGCCGAAATAAGCCGCACGCCCGCCAAGGCTGGCGACGCCTGCCGCCGTGTTGCCCGCGCTGCCGCCCGATGCCTCGATTGCCGGGCCCATCCGCTCGTAAAGAAACTCGGCGCGATCGGCATCGATGAGATTCATTGCGTTCTTGATGATGCCGTTCTTGACGATGAATTCCTCGTCGGTGCGGGCAAGAATATCGACAATAGCATTGCCGATGCAAAGCACGTCATAGCTGGACATGAAAACTCCGGTTGGTCGAGCCTGGTGATCTGCTCTAGCCTTTCAAACCGGAATTGGCCACCCCCGATTTCTGCACCCATCTTGTCTGCGGCGTCGGCCGCGCCTATGTCCACGACTGAAAAAACTATGGAGTATCAAGCCGATGATCTTCGCAAGCGCCCGCGCCGCGGCGGGGCACCTCTTCCGTCCCGAGTTCCGCAGCGTCCTGTGGAAATCGCTCGGTTTGACGCTGCTGCTGCTCATTGGCGCCTGGTTCGGGCTGCGGGCCATCTTCGAGGCGCTGGCCTGGCCGTTCATGGACCAGATGGTCGCCTCGCTGCCGCAATGGGCAGGCTGGGTCGGCCTTGTTGCAGGGATTCTCGCCAGCATCGGCCTCGCCATCGGCCTGGCTTTGCTCATTGCGCCGGTAACTGCCATGATTGCCGGCATATTCCTCGATGATGTGGCTGAACTTGTCGAAAAAGAGGACTATCCGAGCGATATGCCGGGCAAGCCGTTGCCGACCGTCCGGTCCTTCGTGCTGTCGGTGAAGTTTTTCGGCGTGGTGATTGCCGGAAATATCGTCGCGCTGCTCCTGCTGCTCGTTCCCGGCATCAACATCATGGCGTTCTTCATGGTCAATGGCTATCTGCTCGGACGGGAATTCTTCGAGTTCGCCGCCATGCGTTTTCACCCGGAAGCGGATGCCAAGGCATTGCGGACGAACAATGCCGGCACCGTCTTTCTCGCCGGGCTTGTCATCGCCGGTTTCATGGCGATCCCGATCCTGAACCTACTCACGCCCCTCTTCGCGGCGGCGATGATGGTTCACCTGCACAAGGCGGTTGCCCGCCGCGATGCGACCGGGCGGAGGGCGTAGATCGTCAATCCTGCTCCGCTGCGATGATCTGCGGCGGCAGCGGAACCAGCGGCGCTGGTATATCGGCCGTTTTTACAGCTGCCTTGCACAGATCCGCGATGACGCATTCCGGGCATTCCGGCCGGCGTGCCTTGCAGGTGTATCGGCCATGCAGGATCAACCAATGGTGGGCGTGATAGAGGAACTCGGCCGGGATTATCTTCATCAGCTTCGCTTCGACCTCGTCGGGAGTCTTGCCCGGTGCAAGGCCGAGACGGTTGCCGATCCGAAAAATGTGGGTATCGACAGCCATCGTCGCCTGGCCAAAGGCCATGCTGAGCACCACATTGGCGGTCTTGCGACCGACACCCGGCAACTTCACCAGTTCGTCCCTGTCATTCGGCACCACGCTGCCATGGTGTTCGACCAGATCGCGCGAAAGCGCGATGACATTCTTGGCCTTGTTGCGCCATAGTCCAATCGTGCGGATATGGGAGCCCACTTCCTCCTCGCCGAGCGCCAGCATCTTTTCCGGCGTATCCGCCACCTTGAACAATGCGCGCGTCGCCTTGTTGACACCGGCATCGGTTGCCTGGGCGGACAGGACCACGGCCACGAGCAGCGTAAACGGGTTGACGTGTTCGAGCTCGCCTTTCGGTTCGGGGCGCTGAATGGAGAAACGCCTGAAAATCTCATGGATCTCGGCGGCCGTATAGCGTGTGCCGCGAACCCGGCGTGGCCGCGACACGGCAACCGAATTCACGGCATTCTGATCGATTTTCGACTTGGGATTTTCCATGACGCTTCTATACTCAAACCCCATGAACCAGACAATCGAGCCATTTGACGCGAGCAGGCAGAACGAGGAAGAGATTTTCCGCGCGCTTCTCGTGCCTCATCGTTCATTGGGAAGAACGGGGTTCCTGCTTCTGATGGCAACGCTCGGCCTGAGCAGTCTGATCACCGGGCTCTTCTTCCTCTCGCTCGGCGCCTGGCCCGTTTTCGGTTTCTTCGGCCTCGATGTCCTGTTGGTATATGGCGCGTTCCGCCTGAACTACCGCTCGGCCAAGGCCCATGAGGAAGTCAGCATTTCGAGGTTGGCGGTCAATATCAGGCAGGTTGCGCCTTCCGGCCGGGCAAAACTGCACGAGTTCAACCCCTTCTGGGCGCGGTTTCGCGTGGCCCGCCATTCCGAGATCGGCATCACCTCGATGCGTGTCGAGGGTCAGGGAAAAGCGGTGAACATCGGCTCCTTCCTCAACCCGGACGACCGCGAAACATTCGCCTCGGCGTTCCAACTGGCCCTGGCTACGGCCAAGGGCCGGTAACGGCAAGAATCGGGTGGCGAGACGCGGAGTATCATGGCCATATGTCCCTCAAGCAGAGAGGTACGCGCTATGAAACCACAGGCAATACTGAAAAAGGACATCACGCCCACGGGCGACGATTATGCCATCGTCAGCCATATCATCGAGCGCATCAGCAAGGACTATCGCGATCAGCCGTCCCTTGAAACACTGGCCAGGGATACCGGACTGACGCCGACCGGCCTGCAGAAGCTGTTCACGCGCTGGGCAGGCCTGTCGCCCAAGGGCTTCCTGCAAGCGGTGACGATCGATCACGCGAGACGGCTTCTCGACGAGGGCATGCCGTTGCTGGAAACCGCCTATGAGACCGGATTGTCCGGCCCCGGCCGTCTGCACGACCTGTTCGTCACGCATGAGGGCATGTCGCCCGGCGACTACAAGACACGCGGCGCCGGATTGACGATCCGCTACGGCTTTCTGATCTCGCCATTCGGCCTCGCGCTGGTCATGGTTACCGATCGCGGCCTGGCTGGGCTGGCCTTCGCCGATGCAGGCAAGGAGCGGGATGCACTCGCCGATATGATGGGGCGCTGGCCCAACGCCACCTATGTGGAAGATCTGGCAGCCACGGCGCCCTATGCCGCGCGCATCTTCAACCCTTCCGAATGGCGGGCCGACAGGCCGCTGAAGGTCGTTACGATCGGAACCGACTTCCAGCTCCGGGTCTGGGAGGCGCTGCTGAAGATACCGATGGGCAAATGCGTCTCCTATTCCGACATCGCGGCCGACATTGGTGCACCAAAGGCTTCCCGAGCCGTGGGCGCCGCCGTCGGCGCCAATCCGGTCAGCTTCGTCGTGCCCTGCCACCGGGCCGTGGGCAAGTCCGGCGCCTTGACCGGATATCATTGGGGCTTGACCCGGAAACGGGCGATCCTCGGATGGGAAGCCGGCCAGATCGGCGATGGCAGCGCCAGTTTGAGCGATGCGGGTTAGAGCCCGCATGCCAGATCCCGGCTTCGTTTCCCGGCGCAGCAACGGGGGTTGACCTTCCAACGGTTGGAAGGCGTAAGGTCCGATGTGCTTGAAGAAAGGTACATCATGACCCACCAACACGACCACGCTCATCACGCCCATCACGGTACTCCGGATCACGACAGGACGATCACCCGCGATCCGGTCTGCGGCATGCTGGTCGACCCTGATGCGGGCAAGCCAGCCTATGATCATGGCGGCCGGCATTTCCATTTTTGCAGCGCCGGTTGCCGTGACAGGTTCCAGGCCGAACCCGAGCGCTATATCGAGGCGAGCGATCCCGTCTGCGGCATGAAAGTCGATCGCGCTTCCGCCCGGCACATGCTGAGGCACCAGGGTCATAATCACTACTTCTGTTCGGCCGGGTGCATGTCCCGGTTCGAAGTCGCGCCGCAGGTCTATCTCGGCGACGAGAAGCCGAATCCTGCCCCCGCAGGCACGCAATATACCTGCCCCATGCACCCCGAAATCGTCAGCGACGGGCCGGGTTCCTGCCCGCTATGCGGCATGGCGCTTGAACCCATGGGCCTCCCCACCGGCGAGGAGGGGCCGAATCCCGAACTGGTCGACTTCACACATCGCCTGCGGTTGAGCGCACTTTGTTCGATCCCGCTCTTCATCATGGCGATGGGTCCCATGCTCGGACTGCCGATCGGCGCCTGGGTCGGGGAAGGATTGGCCCGGTGGATCGAGTTCGCGCTCGCGACGCCCGTCGTGCTTTGGGCGGCGATTCCATTCTTCGAGCGCGCCTGGACCTCCTTCGTCAACCGCAGTCCGAACATGTGGACGCTGATCGCCATCGGCGTCGGCGCGGCCTATCTTTTCAGCGTCACTGCGACGCTGTTCCCGGGCATCTTTCCGCACTCCTTCCGCATGCATGACGGCGGCGTACCGGTCTATTTCGAGGCGGCAGCAGTGATCGTCACGCTGGTCTTCCTCGGCCAGGTCCTGGAATTGAAGGCGAGAGAGCGGACCGGTTCGGCCATCCGCGCCCTGCTCGATCTCGCGCCCAAGACCGCACGCAAGATCGGCCCGGACGGGGAGGAACTCGACGTTCCGCTCGAGAGCGTCGTTGCCGGCGACCAGTTCCGGGTGCGGCCGGGCGAACGGCTGCCGGTGGACGGCATCGTCCTGGAGGGCCGGTCGGCGGTCGACGAATCCATGCTGACCGGGGAGCCCGTGCCTGTCGAGAAGATCAAGGACGACAAGGTGACCGGCGGCACGCTCAATGGCAACGGCTCGCTTCTTGTCCGCGCCGAGAAGGTCGGGGCCGATACGGTGCTCTCCCGGATCGTTGCCATGGTGGCTTCCGCGCAGCGTTCGCGGGCACCCATTCAAGGTCTCGCCGATCGCGTATCCCGCTTTTTCGTCCCGGCGGTGGTTGCCGTCGCAGTGTTCTCCTTCATCGTCTGGTCCATGTTCGGACCGGAGCCGAGCATGATCCACGGGCTTGTCGCCGCCGTTTCGGTGCTCATCATCGCCTGCCCCTGCGCGCTCGGCCTCGCGACGCCGATGTCGATCATGACGGCAACGGGGCGCGGCGCCCATGCGGGCGTTCTGATCAAGGATGCGGAGGCGCTGGAGAGGTTTGCAGGTGTCGATACGCTGATCGTCGACAAGACGGGCACATTGACCGAAGGCAAGCCGAAACTGAGCGACATCGTGACCGGCGAAGGCTTCGATGAGAACGAGGTCCTGGCATTGGCGGCGAGCCTTGAGAAGGGCTCGGAACATCCGCTGGCGGAAGCAATCCTGGCGGCTGCGAAGGAGCGCGGCCTTGCTCTCGGTGACGTCTCTGATTTCGAGGCAGCGACGGGAAAAGGCGTATCCGGCACTATCGACGGCAATACGGTGCTGATCGGCAACAGCACCATGATGCAAGGCGCCGATATCGATGTTTCGGCGCTGGAACAGAGCGCGGAGAAAATCCGGCGCGATGGCAAGAGCGCCATGTTCATCGGCGTGGACGGCAAAGCCGCCGGCATCATCGCCGTGGTCGATCCGATCAAATCGACGACGCATGACGCCATCAAGAGCCTTCACCGGGCCGGGCTCAGGATCATCATGGCGACCGGGGACAATGCCACCACGGCAAAGGCGGTCGCCGAGCGTCTGGGCATCGACGATGCGCGGGCTGACATGCTGCCTGAAAAGAAGAAGGAACTGGTCGACAGCCTGCGGGCAAGAGGCGCCAGGGTGGCCATGGCGGGCGACGGCATAAACGACTCTCCCGCTCTCGCCGCCGCCGATGTGGGCATAGCCATGGGCACGGGCGCGGATGTGGCCGTGGAAAGCGCCGGCATCACCCTGGTCAAGGGCGATCTCAACGGCATCGTGCGGGCCCGGCACCTGGCCGAGGCGACGCTCCGCAACATCAGGCAGAACCTGTTCTTCGCCTTTATCTACAATGTGTTGGGCGTTCCGGTCGCGGCGGGCGTGCTCTACCCGTTGTTCGGAACCCTGTTGTCGCCAATGATCGCCGCCGCGGCCATGAGCCTCTCATCGGTCTCGGTGATCGCCAACGCGCTGCGGCTGCGCTCGATCCGCCTGTGAGGCGCCCGATCTACAGCGTGGAGACGACGTCGGCCGAGATGCGCAGTTCGCGCATCGGACGCACCAGCGCCGTCGTCGCCGCGTAGGTCGGATGGGCCTTGTACGCGGCCAGGGCCTCGGCGTCCTTGAATTCCGCATAGACGACAACGTCGATCTCGTCGGAAATCGGATCGGTCTTGGTATTCTTCATCACTTCGAAAACGGTGGAGTGGGGAATCTCGCCCAGTTTCCACAAGCCGCTCACAATTGCCTCGACATTATCTTTGTCGCGGGCGCTGAAGAAGACGATATGGCGTATCACGGTTACACAATCCTGATGCTTTCGTTCGGGCGGACTTTCCACGTCCGGCCACTCACGTCAATAGCTGTGCTGTCGCACCACATTGCCCCATCGACATTCGCGTAGCGCTTTGACAAGCTTGTACTGCACCGGAATCGACCCTACCAAAGGAGGACAGGCCCAATGACACAGCTCAAGCTCAGTGACGCGATAAACACCACGTGCCCGTGGTCCGGCGATCCGATCAGGGAGGACAGCCTGACGCTCTATAACGGGTCGGTGGTCGGCTTCTGCAATCCCGGCTGCCGCGACAAGTTCGAAAAAGCCATCAATCATTTCGACGCCGAACTAGGGCATCGCCGACACGACGCAGTCTAGTCCTTGTTGCCGTCGGCGTAAGTAGTGTCGCCCGAGCCGGTAACGACCGCTTCGGCCGGTGCCAGCAGCCGGCCCTGCCGCTTCAACTGCTGCTCACGGAAGAAGATGAAGAGACCGGAGGCGATGATGAAAACCGAGCCAATGAGCATGGACAGGCGCGGAACATCGCCGAAGACGAGCCAGCCGAAGATGATGGCCCAGAAAAGCAGCGTGTATTGCAGCGGCGCCACCGTTGCCGCGTCGGCGAGCTTCAGTGCCCGGTTTACGAGCACATGGGCAAGCATGGCGACGATGCCGAGCAACGCCAGCAGCACCAGGTCGCGCATGGTCACGGGTGTCCAGTCAAAGCTGACCGAAACCAGCCCCGCAAGGCCGGCGCCGACGATCTGCCAGAAGACCAGGGTCGTATCGGGCGTGCCGCGCAACGTCCGTCCGAGCAGGAGCATGAAGGCGAAGGCCATGCTTCCTAGCACCGAGATCACCGCCTGCGGCGTCAGCGCCTGGGACGAAGGCTCGAGCGCGATCACCACGCCGATGAAGCCGATGATGATGGCGGTCCAGCGCCGCCAGCCGACCGGCTCCTTGAGAACAAGCGGCGAGATGGCGGCAACATAGATCGGGGCGGCCAGCCAATAGGTCATCACATCGGCAAGCGGCAGATAGACCACGGCGAAATAGAAAGCGAACACCTCTGCCGTCGACAGTACCACCCGCGCCGCCTGCGTCCAGGGACGATCGACGGCCACGATCTTGCGCGGCCCGTTGAACCAGATGAACGGCGCGAGGACGATCAGCGCCGCCGCGCTGCGGATCAGCACGACCTGGCCGACGGAATAGGTCGAGACCAGCCATTTGCCCATCACATCGTTGAGCGCGAACATCAGCATGCCGAGCAGCATCAGCAGGACGCCGGTACGACCCGCAGAACTGTCGTGAGCGGGGGCAATAGAGGCCGAATTGGTGGGCATTGAACGTTTCCCGGTATGTTTTGCTCTGCTTTGGGACATTTTCAGCGCGCAATCCAGCGGAAAAACGCAAAAATGCGCGATAGCAGCCCCGGCCTCGGCCGGTTCATTCCGCCGAAGTGATTATGGTCGCCTGCTGGAAGCCCGGAGCGAAATGCCTTAATCTCGGCAGCGGCTGGGGAGGGGAACATCATGCCGCGGATTGCACGACATTTCTTCAAGAGCGCCACGATATTCCTGGTGCTGGGCGTCAGCATGGGGCTTTACATGGGGATCACCGGAAATCACGCACCCTTTCCGGCACATGCGCATCTCAATCTTCTCGGTTGGGTCAGCAGCGCGATCTTCGCGATCTATTATGCGCTCAATCCGGCAAAGGCGGCGGGCGTTCTGCCGAAAGCGCATTTCTTCGTCTTTACGACCGGGCTGATCATCATGATACCGGCGCTGTATTTCATGAACCTCGGCAATGCCGCGCTCGAGCCGCTCGTCGGCGTGGGCTCGATCATCGTCTTTGCAGGAATACTGGCCTTTGCGGCAGTGGTGTTCTCACGCGACGCACCGGCGGCTTGATACAGCGGGCACAACCAGGCAGACGGTAGAACGATTTGGAGAGTTTGGTGGAGCCAAGCGGGATCGAACCGCTGACCTCTTGCATGCCATGCAAGCGCTCTCCCAGCTGAGCTATGGCCCCAAACCGAGCGGCCTCATCGACCGCGCCGAATAGTCCGGCTAACAATGCGCAAGCTCTGGATGCTTGCACGGGCGGGTTCTTAGCCCCCGCCGAAGGGAAGATCAAGCCCCGAAAGCTGCTATTTTCAGCATTCGGGGCAGATTATCAATTCTCGTCGTCGTCACCGATGCCGCCGCCCAGAATGTCGGTCACATCATCGTCTTCATCTTCGTCTTCCGTGGCGAGGAACGTGTCGTCATCGTCCGAATCGTCGACTTCAACATCGTCGCCCAGATCCGGAACGTCGGCATCGCCATCCGAATCCGCGTCTTCAAGCGCAACGAATTCCGGTTTTTCGAGAGCCTCGTCCAGTTCCTCCGTCTCGACCTCTTCCTCGTCCTCGAGGGCAGAGCTGGCGTTGGAATCGAAATAGCTCAGCGGATAGCTTTTTCCCGTGTACGGCGAGATGATCGGATCGCGGTTCAGATCATAGAATTTCTGACCGGTTTCCGGATCGACCCGCTTGGTGCCAAGTTTTGGATTTGCCACGTTTTGCCTCGTCTTGCTGCGATAGCCTGCATTCTGCTGACATCATATTGGAACGGCAACCCCGCGGTTGGCGCTCATCAAAAAAAATCGTGGTCCCATAAACGCAATTTTGAGCGTTTGTCAAAGTGAAAAAATCCCGTGGCGCTGAATGTGTTTTTGGATTGCATTTGCAAGATGACCGCACAGAGAAGCTGTGTTAGGAGGTCGGCCACCTATCGGCACGATTTCGCCACCCACTCCATCATCACGATTGACCCGCCATGTCCCATGTTTCAGTCCCCAAACCAGCGACCGCCAGCCGCTCCAAGGCCCTGACCGGAGATATCCGCATTCCGGGCGACAAATCCATCTCGCACCGCTCCTTCATGTTCGGCGGCCTCGCCTCCGGCGTCACCCGCATCACGGGGCTGCTCGAGGGCGAGGATGTTATCAATACCGGCCGCGCCATGCAGGCGATGGGCGCGAAGATGACCAGGGAGGGCGATGTCTGGGTCATCCACGGCACGGGCAATGGCTGTCTCCTGCAGCCGGAGGCGCCGCTGGATTTCGGCAATGCCGGCACGGGCGCGCGCCTGACCATGGGGCTGGTCGGCACCTATGCGATGGAAACGCGCTTCATCGGCGATGCGTCGCTGTCCAAGCGCCCGATGGGGCGCGTGCTCGATCCGCTGCGGCAGATGGGCGTGCAGGTCGAAGCCTCGGAGGGCGACCGCATGCCCCTCACCTTGCGCGGCCCCAAGACCGCAGCGCCGATCACCTATCGGGTGCCCATGGCCTCCGCGCAGGTGAAATCCGCCGTCCTTCTTGCCGGCTTGAACACGCCGGGTGTGACGACAGTCATCGAGCCCATCATGACCCGCGATCACACGGAGAAGATGCTGCAGGGGTTCGGTGCGAAGCTCGAGGTCGAGACCGACAGGGACAATGTGCGCCATATACGGATCGAGGGGCAGGGACAGCTTACCGGCCAGACCATCGACGTGCCGGGCGACCCCTCCTCCACGGCCTTCCCGCTGGTTGCCGCGCTGCTCGTACCCGGCTCCGACGTGACCATCCGCAACGTATTGATGAATCCGACAAGGACGGGCCTCATCCTGACCTTGCAGGAAATGGGAGCCGAGATCGATATCCTCGACGCCCGGCTGGCAGGCGGCGAGGATGTGGCGGATCTTCGCGTCCGCCATTCGCCGCTCAAGGGCGTCAATGTCCCGCCGGAGCGTGCGCCATCGATGATCGACGAATATCCCGTACTGGCGGTTGCCGCCTGCTTCGCCGAGGGTGAGACTATAATGAACGGCCTCGAGGAACTTCGCGTCAAGGAATCCGACAGATTGTCGGCGGTCGCCAATGGCCTCAAGGCAAATGGCGTCGATTGCACGGAGGGCAAGGAGACATTGAGCGTGCGTGGCCGGCCCGACGGCAAAGGGCTCGGCGGCGGCCTGGTCGAAACCCATCTCGACCACCGCATTGCCATGAGCTTCCTCGTCATGGGCCTCGTCGCCGAGAAGCCCGTAACGGTCGACGATTCCACGATGATCGCGACCAGCTTTCCCGAATTCATGGCCATGATGACCGGGATGGGTGCTGAAATCAGCCAATCGACAGCGCCCAGCTGATCCTCAGCCATGGGAACGCTGTTTTCCGTCATCACCGTCTATGGGCTTTATGCGATGTCGAGCGTGCCGTTCATCGTCTGGGCGGGGCGCAGCGCCTATCGCGGCACGGTGGCGCATGGCGAAAGCGGCCTTCGGGCCTGGCCCGGGGTTTCCAGCACGATTTTCCGTGTCGTTCTTCCTTTGGCGCTCATCTTGCTCTATGCCTGGAACACCATTGGCGGTAGAAGTGCGCCCTCGATCGTGTCCGCTGGCGCCAGCGGATGGACGCCGTATCAGTTTCTGCTGCTCCCGCCGGCGGTTGGATCGCTGGCTGGCTACGTCATAGGTTTCTTCATGGGTACGAGGACAAAGCGCTGATGTATTTCCTTCTGGCGTCGTTTGCCATCCTTGTCATCTTGTATGCGATAGAGCGTATTGGCCTGCGCGTCCGTTTCGGGCTGTTCGCATTGCTGTTCTGGCTTTTCCTGTTCCAGTTCGCCATGATCCTGGCGGTCGATACGCTGCTTCAGAACCTGTCGGCATATCTCCCGGTCTGGCTGGATTCGATCATGACCACGCTTGGCGGATTCCTGCTCGTCACGCTCGGGATCACGCCGCTCATCACGGTCGTCCTCGCCGCCGCCTACCTGCTTTTCGCCCTTTGGCAATGGTTTTTCGACCGCGATGCCGAGGTGCGGGCAACGCCGCCGCAACTCGTCATCGCTATCGATGGTCCTGCGGCTTCCGGCAAGGGAACGCTCGCCCGGCGCATAGCCGCCGCCTATGGCTATCACCATCTCGATACCGGACTGACCTATCGCGCCGTTGCCAAATGCCTGCTCGACCAGGGTGCGCCGCTCGACGACGAGTTCCTGGCGGAGAAGGCAGCGCGATCGCTCGACCTGTCCAAGCTCGACCGGTCGGTATTGTCGGCCCATGATGTGGGTGAAGCAGCCTCGAAGATCGCGGTCATGCCTGCTGTCCGCCGGGCCCTTGTCGCCGCGCAGCAAGGCTTCGCTGCGACGCCGCCCGGCGCGGTTCTAGACGGGCGCGATATCGGAACGGTGGTTTGCCCCGATGCGCAGGTGAAGCTCTATATCACGGCGTCGGCGGAAGCGCGGGCGCAGCGGCGCTTTGACGAGGTAAGGTCCGCCGGAGGCTCGGCCGATTTCGATGAAATGCTCGCCGATCTGAAGCGCCGCGACGACCGCGACATGAACCGCACGGACTCGCCGCTGAAGCCCGCGGCGGACGCGCACTTGATAGATACGACGGAAATGGATATAGAGACCGCGTTTCTTAACGCCAAAAGCCTCATAGACCAGGCCTTGGCGCGCCGAACAAACTGATAGCGTCTGCCGTAGCCCCTGCACCGGATTGCCCGCAAGGGCGGGCTCACAGCGGACGATCCGAAACACGAACCACCGGTGCTTGCGCCCCCTTTCCTATCGCTGATAGCCGGGCGCCCAGGAGTATTTATGTCTGAAGCCAATCCCACGCGCGAAGATTTCGAAGCTCTTCTCGCTGAATCCTTTGCTACCAATGACCTCGCCGAAGGTTATGTCGTCAAGGGCCGTGTCGTTGCCATCGAAAAAGACATGGCAATCATCGATGCAGGCCTCAAGGTCGAGGGTCGCGTTCCGCTCAAGGAATTCGGCGCGAAAGCCAAGGACGGCTCGCTGAAGCCGGGCGATCTCGTCGAAGTCTATGTCGAGCGTATCGAAAACGCACTCGGCGAAGCCGTATTGTCGCGCGAAAAAGCACGCCGCGAAGAGAGCTGGGTCCGTCTCGAAGAGAAGTTCAACCGCGGTGAACGCGTCGACGGCGTGATCTTCAACCAGGTCAAGGGCGGCTTCACGGTCGATCTCGACGGCGCAGTTGCCTTCCTTCCGCGCTCGCAGGTGGACATTCGTCCGATCCGCGACGTGACCCCGCTGATGCACAATCCGCAGCCGTTCGAAATCCTCAAGATGGACAAGCGTCGCGGCAACATCGTTGTATCGCGTCGTACGGTTCTTGAAGAGAGCCGTGCGGAACAGCGTTCCGAAATCGTCCAGAACCTCGAAGAGGGTCAGGTCGTCGAGGGCGTGGTCAAGAACATCACCGACTATGGTGCATTCGTCGATCTCGGCGGCATCGATGGTCTTCTTCACGTTACCGACATGGCATGGCGCCGCGTCAACCATCCTTCGGAGATCCTGAGCATCGGCCAGACGGTCAAGGTTCAGATCATCCGCATCAACCAGGAAACCCATCGTATTTCGCTCGGCATGAAGCAGCTCGAAAGCGATCCCTGGGATGGTATCGGCGCGAAGTATCCGATCGGCAAGAAGATCACCGGTACGGTCACGAACATCACCGATTACGGTGCATTCGTCGAGATCGAGCCGGGCATCGAAGGCCTGATCCACGTTTCGGAAATGTCGTGGACCAAGAAGAACGTGCATCCCGGCAAGCTCCTGTCGACGACGCAGGAAGTGGAAGTGGTTGTCCTCGAAGTGGATCCGGTCAAGCGCCGCATCTCCCTCGGTCTCAAGCAGACGCTCGACAATCCGTGGACGACCTTCGCCGACAAGTTCCCGGTCGGCACGATCGTCGAAGGCGAAGTCAAGAACAAGACCGAATTCGGTCTCTTCATTGGCCTCGACGGCGACGTGGACGGCATGGTTCACCTTTCGGACCTCGACTGGAATCGCCCCGGCGAACAGGTCATCGAGGAATACAACAAGGGTGACGTGGTCAAGGCGCAGGTTCTCGACGTCGACGTCGAGAAGGAGCGTATCTCGCTCGGCATCAAGCAGCTCACCGGCGACAAGGTCGGCGAAGCAGCCTCGTCCGGCGAACTGCGCAAGAATGCAGTCGTGACCGTCGAAGTCACCGGTATCACCGATGGCGGCATCGAAGTGCGTCTTGTCGATCACGATCTCGAGACGTTCATCCGCCGTGCGGACCTGTCGCGTGACCGTGACGACCAGCGTCCCGAGCGCTTCACCGTTGGCCAGAAGGTTGACGCCCGCGTCATCGCCTTCGACAAGAAGACCCGCAAGCTGCAGGTCTCCATCAAGGCACTCGAGATCGCCGAAGAGAAGGAAGCCGTTGCACAATACGGTTCCACCGACTCCGGCGCGTCGCTCGGCGACATTCTCGGCGCAGCGCTGAAGAAGCAAGAGAAGAACTAAGCTTCTTCCAACTGGAAGATCGAAAGCCCGCCGGTGCGAACCGGCGGGCTTTTTCGTTGCCGGGATACTCTCATGCGGAGCCCCGACGCGGCAACGCGCCGCTAAAAGAGGACTTTGCGGCAGGACGAAAACCCAGTAAACAGCATGCAAATACCGCTATTTCCGCAGGACCTTGCAGGAGACCGACCATGACCATCAGGAAGCCCAAACTTGTTACCGTTTTTGGAGGCTCCGGCTTTGTCGGCCGCCATGTGGTTCGGGCCCTGACCAAGCGCGGCTATCGCGTTCGCGTCGCGGTTCGCCGCCCCGATCTGGCACCCCATCTCCAGCCCCTGGGCGGCGTCGGCCAGATTCAGGCGGTACAGGCCAATCTGCGTTACCGCTGGTCCATCGACCGCGCTGTTGCCGGCGCCGATCACGTCATCAACCTCGTGGGCATTCTCTATGAGGGCGGTGGACAGCGGTTCAATGCCGTTCATGATTTCGGCGCTCGCGCCGTGGCAGAAGCTGCGCGCGCTGCCGGCGTTCCTCTCACGCATGTCTCCGCGCTCGGCGCCGATGCCAATTCGGCATCGGGCTATGCGAGCAGCAAGGGACGGGCAGAGAACGCGGTGCGCGAAATCCTTCCTGAAACCATCGTCATGCGTCCGTCGATCATATTTGGCCCGGAAGACGGCTTCTTCAACAGATTTGCCGCAATGGCGCGGATTTCGCCCTTCCTTCCCGCCATCGGCGGCGGCAAGACGAAGTTCCAGCCCGTCTATGTCGGCGATGTGGCCGAGGCGATCGCGCGATCGGTCGATGGCACACTGAAGCCGGGCACGATCTACGAATTGGGCGGCGGCGAAGTCCTGACCTTCCGCCAGTGCATGGAGGAAATGCTGCGGGTGATCGGGCGCAAGCGCCTGTTCCTGCCGATTCCGTTCTGGCTGGCTTCCATTCAGGGATCAATTCTTGGCCTCCTGCCCAAGCCGCTGCTGACGAGCGACCAGGTCGTCCAGCTCAAGCACGACAATATCGTCTCCGACGAAGCCAGTGCCGAAGGACGCACGCTCGAAGGAATGGGCATCCGGCCTCAGAGCATCGAGGCGATCCTGCCATCCTATCTGTGGCGCTTCCGCGTCCAGGGGCAATATTCCAGTCAGAAGCCGGCCTGACCCCGATCCGCCTGCAGCGCGTTTCGCCTGATCTAGCGCATCACGATCAGGGCGATGAGCCCGATCGTTCCGACGATCAACCGCCACCAGGCGAACAGGCCATAGCCATGGCGCGAAACGTAATCGAGCAGGTAACGCACGACGACTACGGCCGCTACGAAGGCGGCGACGAAACCGACCGCTATCAGCGATAGATCATCGGCCGTCAGCAGGTTGCGATTCTTAAACAGATCGAGCGCAAAGGCTCCCGCCATCGTCGGCATCGCCAGGAAAAAGGAAAACTCGGCGGCCGAACGCTTGTCGGCGCCGAGCAGCAATGCACCGACGATGGTTGCTCCCGAACGGGACGTACCCGGGATCATCGCGAAACATTGGGCCAGGCCGATCTTGAAATAGAGCGGCAGCGGATAATTCATCGCATCCGTATAACGCGGCTTCAGATCGAGCCGATCCACCCACAGCAACACCAGACCGCCAAGGATCAGCATGATGCAGATCAGCATGGGCGTTTCGAAAAGCACGGCCTTGATGATGCCATGGGCAAGCACACCGATGATGACGGCGGGCAGGAAGGCTATCAGCACCCCGATCACGAAACGCCGTGCCGAAGGATCGGTCGGCAGGTCGCGTGCGATCTTGAAAAGCCGCGCGGAATAGACGCTGAGAATGGCAAGGATGGCGCCGAGCTGGATGAGAACTTCGAATGTCTTGCCGCTGGTCTCGAAGCCGAGGAAGTGCGCCGCCAGCAGGAGATGGCCGGTCGAGGACACCGGTATAAACTCTGTTAACCCTTCCAGCAGTCCGAGCATAAGGGCTTCGACAATCGTCTGTGTTTCCATGATATCACTTTCGGCGGTCGGCGGGCTGTGGCGGTGCAATTCTTGTATCGGACTAAAGTTGCGCCTATAGGATG
Source organism: Phyllobacterium sp. 21LDTY02-6 (assembly GCF_023554255.2). Taxonomy (GTDB): domain Bacteria; phylum Pseudomonadota; class Alphaproteobacteria; order Rhizobiales; family Rhizobiaceae; genus Phyllobacterium. The sequence continues at coordinate 442,124 of NZ_JAMJWD020000002.1, forward strand.
ACGCAACCATGAAGCCCGTGTGCCATACGCCGCCGGTTGACAAAATACCAGTTCGAAAGATTTAACCGCAAAAATGTTGACGCTTTTTCATCATCCCATGTCCACCGGGTCGCGTTATGCCCGGCTTATCCTCAATGAATACGATATTGAGGTGGAGTTGATCGAAGAAAACAGCTGGGCACGCCGCAAGGAGTTTCTTTCGCTCAATCCGGCCGGCACGCTGCCGGTGCTCCTTGCCGAAGGCGACGTTCCCGTTGCCGGCGCCTCCGTCATCGCGGAATATATCGACGAGACGCGTGGCGCCCTCAAGCGCAGCCGCAGGTTGTTCCCGGAGGATTCCCTCAATCGTGCCGAGGTTCGCCGCCTCGTGGAATGGTTCCTGGTGAAACTGGAGAATGAAGTGACCCGCCATATGGCGCGGGAGCGCATCTTCAAACTGCATATGACGCCGGAACAGGGCGGCGGAGCGCCGGATTCCTCGGCCATCCGTGCGGCACGCTCCAACATCACGCAGCATATGAAATATATCGATTGGCTGACGGCGACCCGCAACTGGCTGGCCGGCCCGGCTCCGAGCTATGCCGACATGGCGGCTGGGGCATCGCTCTCGATCCTCGATTATCTCGGGGAGATCAAATGGGCCGAATACAAGGCGGCGCGCGATTGGTATACGCGCATGAAATCTCGCCCCTCCTTCCGGCCCTTGCTTGGCGACCGGGTCCGCGGCCTGCCGCCTTCGTCCCATTATAGCGACCTCGACTTTTGACATCCGTGGCGACATCCGGGCTACGAGCGCTTGACATCCGGCCCGACAATACCTTCCTTCATGCCTAGTTCTGTCGAACCCATGCGAGGTTCACGCGCGATGGACGCCACGAGGCAAGAGAAGCTGAAACGGTTCATAATCGAGGAGGCGCGCGCCGCCGGTTTCGATCTCGTTGCGATCACCCGGCCGGACGCCATTCCCCTCGCCGCTGAACGTTTACACGAATATCTGCAACTCGGACGGCATGCCAGCATGGACTGGATGCTGGAGACCGAGGATCGCCGCGCCGACCCGGCGCACTTATGGCCGGATGTGCGCTCGATTGTCGTGCTCGCCATGAATTATGGCCCGGAGACCGACCCGCTGGCGCAGATCGACAAGCCCGGCGAAGGCGCGATCTCGGTCTATGCGAGGAACCGGGACTATCACGATATCATCAAGGGCAAGCTCAAGGGCATAGCCGGCAGGTTCGCCGCCCGCACCAGCGGCGAGGACGTGAAGGTCTTCGTCGATACCGCGCCGGTGATGGAAAAGCCGCTTGCCGAGGCGGCAGGGCTTGGCTGGCAGGGCAAACACACCAATCTCGTCAGCCGGACGCATGGTTCGTGGCTGTTCCTCGGCACTATCTTCACGACGGCGGACCTGCCGCCGGACGAGCGCGAAGACGACCATTGCGGCTCCTGCCGCGCCTGCCTCGATGCCTGCCCGACACGGGCCTTCCCGCAGCCCTATCAGCTGGATGCGCGCCGCTGCATTTCCTATCTGACGATCGAGCACAAGGGGCCGATCGAGCCGGAGTTTCGCAAGGCGATCGGCAATCGCATCTATGGCTGCGACGATTGCCTTGCCGTCTGCCCCTGGAACAAATTTGCCGAGGCGGCACGGGAGACGAAGCTCCAGGCTCGGGACGATCTCAATTCCCCCTCGCTTGCGTTCCTCCTTACTCTCGACGACGGGGCATTCCGCCAGTTTTTCGCGGGATCGCCGATCAAACGCATCGGACGCGACCGTTTTATGCGCAATGTCCTGATCGCCTGCGGCAATTCCGGACGGCCGGAGCTTTGCGACCAAGTCCGGCAGCAGCTTCTCGATCCCTCGCCCCTGGTGCGCGGAGCGGCCGTCTGGGCGCTCGGCCAGCTTCTCGACGAAGCCTCTTTCGAACAGCTCCGCCTTGCGCATGCGGCGCAAGAAAATGACGCCGCTGTCTTGACCGAATGGCACAATGGGGCAAACAATCAATAATGCGTATTTTCCTTTTCGGAGCGGGCTATTCGGCCCGCGTTTTTGCAAGGCTGGCGAACAAAAAGGCTGATTTTATCGGCGGAACTACCCGCGACACGACGAAATTCGCAACGCTGGAGGCCGAAGGGATCACGCCATTCCTCTTTCTTGGCAGCCATACTTCCCAGGAGATCGAAGACGCGCTGGAGACTGTCACCCACCTCGTCATCTCGACCTCCCCCGCGAAATCGGGCGATCCCGTCATCGGCGTATTCGGCGATACCATCAGGCGCCACATGCCGAAGCTGCAATGGATCGGCTACCTGTCGACGGTCGGCGTCTATGGCGATCATGGCGGCGCCTGGGTCGACGAGGGCACGCCGTGCCATCCGGTGTCGGTGCGGTCTACGGAGCGCGCGGAGGCAGAAGCCGCCTGGCAGGCTCTCGCCGATGCAAGGCGGGTTCCATTGGCGATATTGCGGCTTTCCGGCATCTATGGGCCGGGGCGCAATGCCTTCATCAATCTTTCCAATGGCACGGCGCGCCGCCTCAACAAGACCGGCCAGGTTTTCAATCGCATTCATGTCGATGATATCGCCCGGGCGCTGCTGTTCCTCGGCGAGAACAACCAGGGCGGCATATTCAACATCACCGATGACGAGCCGGCGCCGCCGCAGGACGTGGTCGCCTATGCCGCCGAACTCATGGGTATAGAGCCGCCGGAAGAGGCGGATTTCGAGACTGCGCAGCTGACACCGATGGCGCGCTCGTTCTACGGGGAAAACAAGCGCGTCTCGAACAAGCGGATAAAGGAACTCGGATTCACCTTCCGCTATCCGGATTACGGCACCGCCTTTGCCGCCATGTGGCGCGACGGGAGCTGGAAATAAGCCATCAGAAGCTGGTGATCACGTCGATACCGGTGCCCTCGAACCGGTCCATCGCCATGAGCGCATCTGGAGCCTGATCCAGCCGAATCCGCCGCCCGATGAGCTTCTGCGGCTCGAGGCGGCCCGTCTCGAGCATGTTCATGAGCGCCTTGTATCGGAAGGCCTGCATGCCGTGGCTGCCATAGATTTCCAGCTCATGCGCAATCACCTTGTCCATCGGGATCGGCGGATGGGCATGATCGCCCAGCATCAGCCCTATCTGCACATGCCGTCCCCTCCGACGCAGGCATGCGATGGAATTGAAGCATGTGGACGGATGGCCGAGCGCGTCGAGCGAGACATGGGCGCCGCCCTTCGTGACGTCGCGAACTGCTTCGATCACATTGGTGCCGGCGCCGCCATTGATCGTTGCCACCGCGCCGAAAGTCCGGGCGAATTCGAGCTTTTCTGCCGTGATATCGATCGCGACCACATTCGCCCCCATGGCTGCCGCGATCATGATCGCCGACAATCCGATGCCGCCGCAGCCATGCACCGCGACCCATTCGCCCGGCTTCACCTTCGCCTGGTCGACGACAGCCCGAAACGAGGTGACGAAGCGACAGCCAAGACTGGCGGCGGTGGCAAAATCGAGCATATCCGGCAGCTCGACGAGATTCGTATCGGCGAAATCCACAGCCACATATTCGGCGAACGAGCCCCAGGCGGTGAAGCCCGGCTGAAACTGGTTCTCGCACACCTGATGATTTCCCGAATTGCATTCGAAACAGCGGCCGCAACCACCAACGAATGGCACGGTCACTCGCTGCCCCGGTCGCCAGGAGGTGACATGTTTTCCAACGGCCAGCACCGTGCCCGCGAGTTCGTGGCCCGGAACATGCGGCAGGCGAATATCGGGATCATGGCCCATCCAGCCATGCCAATCGCTGCGGCAAAGGCCCGTCGCCTCGACCTTGATCACAACGCCAAGTGGCGAGGGTGAAGGATCCCGCACCTCGCGCAGCTGCGGCGCCTGCCCGAACTGCTCAAAAATAACTGCTTTCATTCCTGTCCTCCGCCGAATCGGATCATCTTTGCATATTGCGGCTTCCGGCCGAATCTGGCCATCATTAAGCTGATTATCGGCGAATTAGTCGCCGTCGATCCATGTGGGTGATCGCGATGATATCGAAACCGCTGCTTCGTCTCGCACTCGGCGCGCTTATTGCAATCTCGCTCGGTGCACAGGCCCTGGCCGAAGACGGCCCCGCCAAGCAATTGTTCGGGTCACAGACCCTGCCATCGCTCGGCGCGCCTGTATCGGCAGGCTTCTACGCCAAGGGTTGCCTTGCCGGCGGCGTCGCGTTGCCGGTGGATGGAGATGCCTGGCAGGTGATGCGGCTATCGCGAAACCGCCGATGGGGCCATCCCCGCATGATCGGCCTGCTGGAGCGGCTTGCCCGCGATGCGGCCGCCAAGGATGGTTGGCCGGGCCTGCTTGTCGGCGACATTTCCCAGCCTCGCGGTGGGCCGATGCTGACGGGACATGCATCGCATCAGGTCGGCCTCGATGCCGATATCTGGCTGACGCCCATGCCCGCACGCCCCCTCAGCTACGAGGAGCGCGAGAACCTCGCGGCGACCTCGATGCTCAAGGACGATACATTGTATGTCGATCCCGACAAATGGTCGCCGAGCCGTACCGCGCTGCTCAAGCGCGCCGCAAGCTATGCCGATGTCGAGCGGATATTCGTGCATCCCGGCATCAAGAAGAAGCTCTGCGACACGGTAAAGGGCGACCGCGGCTGGCTGGCGAAGGTCCGTCCCTATTGGGGCCATTACTACCATTTTCACGTGCGTATCAAATGCCAGCCCGGATCGCCGCAGTGCAAGCCGCAGGAGCCGATCGGCGCCGATGACGGCTGCGGCAAGCCACTGGCCTGGTGGTTCACCGACGAACCCTGGCGCAAGGCCCCCAAACCCACCAAGCCGGTGAAGCCGAAGATCACCATGCTCTCCGACCTGCCGCGCGCCTGCGCCATGATATTGCGGGCCCCGGGACCCCAGACGGCAGATGAAGTGACCTATGATGGTGGCGGCCGCATCGCCGCGCCCGTTCAGGCAGTTGCAGGCCCTGCGGCGCCCGAAGGCGACGTGCCTGTTCCGAGCCCGCGGCCGTGAATGCTTTGTTGTGCCGTGGCCTTTTCATGCTGCCTTGAATTGGCTATAGGGATTTAATCGATTTAGGGATTCAAACCCAAATAGAGTTTCATGACACAGCCATTTCGCCTTGCCTTGATAGCCCACGACCAGAAAAAGGATGACATGGTTGCCTTCACGCGCAACTATGAGGCGCTGCTCGCGCCTTGCGATATTGTGGCAACGGGCACCACGGGCGGGCTCATCCAGGACGCCTGTCCGAGCCTGACGGTACGCCGCGTGAAAAGCGGACCGCTGGGAGGCGACCAGCAGATCGGCGCCCTGATCGCGGAAGGCAAGATCGACGGCCTGATCTTCTTTGTCGATCCGCTGTCACCCTTACCACATGATGTGGATGTAAAGGCATTGATGCGCCTTGCAAGTGTCTACGACATACCAATGGCGCTGAACCGGGCCACAGCCGAGGTTCTGGTGCAAAAAAGAGGTTTGCTGCGGGACGACGCAGCGGAAAATACGTTAGGGAAGCGATAATGGTGACACAGGCAGATCTCGACCACATCATGAAATTTCCAATTCTGGTCGGCGATATCGGCGGCACCAATGCGCGCTTTGCAATCCTCGTCGACGCCTATGCGGAACCGAAGGAATTCCCCATCCTGCAGACGGCGGACTACCAGACGATCGACGATGCCATCCAGAATGCGATCCTCGACCATACGTCGATCCAGCCACGCTCGGCGGTCCTGGCCATTGCCGGCCCGGTGGAGGGCGACGAGATCGACCTGACGAACTGCCCCTGGGTCGTGAAGCCCCGCAAGATGATGGAAACGCTCGGGCTTTCCGACATAACCGTCCTCAATGATTTCGAAGCCCAGGCCCTTGCCGTCGTTTCGCTGGAGGCAAAGCACCTCGAAAAGCTCGGCGGTGGCGCAGGCGATCCCCATGGCAGCCGCGCCGTGCTTGGCCCCGGCACCGGCCTCGGCGTTGCCGGAATGGTGCGCGCCCGCAACAGCTGGGTCCCGGTTCCCGGTGAAGGCGGCCATGTCGACATGGGACCGCGGACGGCGCGCGATCTCGAAATATTCCCGCATATCGAGCATATCGAAGGCAGGATCTCGGGCGAACAGCTGCTGTGCGGTCGCGGGTTGCAGAATATCTACCGTGCAATCTGCAAGGTCGGCGGTACCGAACCGGTGCTGACGACGCCCGCAGAGATCACTGCGGCAGGGCTGTCGCGCGAATCGGCGGAAGCTGCCGAGACGCTGTCGCTCTTCGTCACCTATCTCGGGCGGCTGGCCGGCGATTTCGCCCTTACTTTCATGGCTCGCGGCGGGGTTTATCTTGCCGGAGGCATCGTCCAGAAGATCCTGGAACCGCTCAAGGACCCGTCATTCCGCGAGGCTTTCGAGGACAAGGCGCCGCATAACGGCATCCTGCGCGAAACGCCGGTCTACGTCATCACCCATCCTCTGGCGGCGCTCAGCGGCTTGTCTGCCTTCGCCCGTACCCCGGCCCGCTTCGGCGTCGCAACGGAAGGGCGGCGGTGGCGGCGTGCCTGAAACGGCACGATTTTCTACGGCGGCTTCGGTCGGTGCGGATTCATCATTGCGGGCAAAAGCGATAGCCAAGCCGCCGCAATGAGGCTATAGGGACAGGATTGAGCGGCAAGACATTGCCCGATATCCATTTGAGTAGCGAGTTGCCGCCCTGATGAATGGTGCATCCAAGAAGAAGATCAATTCTACAGAAGCGCGGCGCGTCGTTGGTCGGGTCCTTGGTGAAAATCTGCGGGAATATCGCGGGTCCTACGCCATTGCCGTGATTGCCATGCTCGCGGTGGCGTTTTCGACCGCCTATGTCGCCTATGTCTTCAAGGATGTGATCAACCAGATCTACTACGAACGGCGCGGCGATCTGATCATGCCGATCAGCCTGTCGATCTTCGGCGCATTCGTCCTTCGCGGCGTCGCGACCTATGTGCAGTCGGTCACCATGGCCCGCGTCGGCAACAATATCGTCGCGCGCTACCAGCGCCGGATATTCGATCACCTGATGAAGCTCGGCCTCGATTTCTACCAGGATACCCGCTCCGCCCAGCTTGCCGCCCGGATAAACCAGAATATCGGCGGCGTGCGCGAGTTGCTCGACATCGTGGTGACGACAATCGGCAAGGACGTCCCGACCTTGCTGTCGCTGGTGGGAACGATGATCCTGCTCGATCCGCTCTTGTCTCTCTTTGCCCTGCTCATCGGCCCGCCCGTTATCATGACGGTGCGCTACCTGACGAAAAGACTGCGCGTGATTCACCGCGAATCCGTCACGCTCAACTCCCATTTGCTCGGAGCGATGCAGGAAGCCACGCAAGGCATCGCAATCGTCAAGGCCTTCACCATGGAAGGGCAGCTCCGCGACAAGATCAGCACTCTGATCTCGCGTGCCGAGGGGCGCGCCAACAAGATATCGCGCGTGTCCGAACGGCTCACGCCCGTCACGGAACTCATCGCCGGCATCGCGATCGCTTCGATGATCGCCTATACGGGCTACAGGGCCGTCAACGATGCCGAGCCGCCCGGCGCAATGTTCAGCTTCATCACTGCCGTGCTCCTGGCCTATGATCCGGTGCGCCGGCTGGCGCGGGTCCAGGTCGGGGTGGAGCGGGCGCTGGTCAATTCCCGGATGATCTACGAAATTCTCGACGTGGAGCCGCGCCAGGCCGATAGCGTTGGCGCCGTGCCGCTCACCGTGCCGACCGGCGAAGTGCAGTTCGACAATGTGAATTTCAGCTATGGCGCCGAAGCAAAGGTGCTGCATGGCGTGACCTTCACGGCGCAAGCGGGCAAGACGACGGCAATCGTCGGGGCCTCCGGTGCCGGAAAATCGACGCTCATCGGCCTCATCCAGCGCTTCTACGACCTCGATGACGGGCGCATATTGATCGACGGTCAGGATATCGCCCATGTCAGCAAGCGGACGCTGCGCCAGTCGATCGCCTATGTCTCGCAGCAACCCTATCTGTTCGAAGGGACGATCGCCGACAATATCCGCTATGGCCGGCCCGACGCTACCGACGAAGACGTGATCGAAGCGGCAAAGCTCGCCAATGCGGACGAGTTCATCCGTCAGCAGCCCGACGGCTACGCGACGGAAGTCGGCGAGAACGGCGCAACCCTGTCGGGTGGCCAGCGGCAGCGTCTTTCCATTGCGCGGGCGATTATTCGCAACGCTCCGATATTGCTGCTGGACGAAGCGACGTCGGCGCTGGACAATGAATCGGAAAAACGCGTCCAGCAGGCACTCGACCGGATCATGCAGGGCCGCACGACCATCGTCATAGCGCACCGCCTTTCCACCATCGTCAACGCCGACCATATCGTCGTCATGGAAGCCGGCCGCGTGATCGAAGAAGGCGTGCATGCAACGCTGTTGAAACGGCCGAATGGCACTTACGCCAGGTTCTACCAGTTGCAAGGACGCGAGGACTCACCCATCATCGACATGGCAGGCGAAGATGGCGAACTGACAGGAAGAGCGCAATGACGGATGAGCAGGCGGCGATGAAGCTGGCGGTGGTGGGTGCTGCCGGGCGCATGGGTCAAACGCTTATCCGCACTATCGTCGAGACGCCGGGCGCAATGCTTGCGGGCGCCATCGAGCGCTCCGGTTCGCCGCATATCGGGCGGGACGCGGGCGAGGTCGCGGGCGTCGGCACGCTTGGCGTTCCCATCACCGATGATGCGCTCTCGGTCTTCGTCAACGTTCAGGGTGTGCTCGATTTCACCGCGCCGGCGGCGACGATCGAGTTTGCGGAACTCGCGGCGCAGGCGCGCATCGTCCATGTCATCGGCACAACCGGCTGTTCTGCCGAAGACGACGCGAAGATAAGAGCTGCGGCCCGCCATGCGATCATCGTCAAATCCGGCAATATGAGCCTTGGCGTCAATCTGCTGGGCGTTCTGGTCAAGCAGGCGGCACGCGCATTGGGTGGCGACGATTTCGACATCGAGATCGTCGAAATGCACCACAAGCACAAGGTGGATGCGCCGTCCGGGACGGCACTTCTTCTCGGCCAGGCCGCCGCCGCGGGTAGAGGGATCGAACTCGCCGGCCATGATGTGCGGGTCCGCGAAGGCCATACGGGCCCACGCAATGCGGGCGACATAGGTTTTGCGACGTTACGCGGCGGTTCTGTCGTCGGCGATCATTCCGTCATCCTTGCCGGATCGGGCGAACGCATCACCCTCTCCCACCACGCCGAAGACAGGACCATATTCGCCCGCGGAGCCGTCAAGGCTGCGCTCTGGGCGAAGGGCCGCAAGCCCGGGCTCTATTCCATGCTCGACGTCCTCGGCCTCAGCGAATAATCCATCCCAAAGGAGCATTGAAATGTCCGGAACCCTCGTGCTTGTCCGTCATGGCCAGAGCGAATGGAACTTGAAGAACCTTTTCACCGGCTGGCGCGACCCCGCGCTGACGGAGCTTGGCCATCAGGAAGCGAAGGATGCCGGCAAGCGGCTGAAGGCGAAGGGACTGCATTTCGACATCGCCTTCACCTCGGTACTGTCGCGCGCGCAGATCACCTTGCAGCACATTCTGGAAGAGGTCGGCCAGACCGAACTGGAGACGCTGCGGGACCAGGCGCTGAACGAGCGCGACTATGGCGATCTTTCTGGCTTGAACAAGGATGATGCGCGGGCAAAATGGGGTGAGGACCAGGTCCATATCTGGCGCCGTTCCTATGACGTGCCACCTCCGGGCGGCGAAAGCCTGCGTGATACCGGTGCACGCGTCTGGCCCTATTACCTGCATGTCATCCAGCCGCATGTGCTCCGCGGCGAAACCGTTCTCATCGCCGCCCATGGCAATTCGCTGCGCGCCCTGATCATGGCCCTCGAGGGTCTGAGCGGCGAGGAAATCGTTGCGCGCGAACTCGCGACGGGGGTTCCGATCGTCTACAAGCTGAACGCAGATTCCACCGTTGCGTCGAAAGACGTGCTCGAAGGATAATCATCAGGCGGCTTCCCCGATAAATCCGTCACAAATGGATTGACAGGGCCGAAGCCGCCCCTTAGATGGAACGCGCTGCCCAGATGGCGGAATTGGTAGACGCGCACGGTTCAGGTCCGTGTGCCGCAAGGCGTGGAGGTTCGAGTCCTCTTCTGGGCACCATTTCCTTTATATTACAGAACTCCAAAGAGCCCGCGCCAGCGGGCTTTTTTGTTGCTTCGGCGCCACCCGCAGCAAGCGCCCGGACGCCGCCGAGGGAACGCTATTGCTCGCCGGGCGTTTCCTTCATCGGCGGGTGACAGAAAAATATGGAGGAGCAGGCCATGTTGAGAAAATTGGTAATAGCAGGAGCTGCGGCTGTCTTGTCGCTGACCGCGGTTCCGCAGACATTCGCGCAGTCGGTCGAGATCGGCCCAGGGGGCGTGAGGCTCGTCGAGCCCGACCGCCGCGACCGGATGAGCCGACGCGACGAGATCAGCGAAAGGCAGGCGGTTCGGATAGCGCGTGCCGAAGGCGTGCGAATGGTGGATGACGTGCGGCGCACACGATCCCGCTACATCGTCGAGGGCATGGACCGCAGGGGGCGCGATATCGAAGTCAGTATCGATCGGCGCAGCGGCGACGTCCTGTCGGTAGACTAACGACGCTTCGTTTCCGCAATAGCGGGATGAACCGGACAGATTCTCAGCAGGCCTGAACGCGCCGACGCGTGTTCAGGCCTAAACTTTAGGCCAATTGACAGAGCAAGCCTGCGAACGATAATTCGCCTGACCTTGATGAACAGGGAGGATCATCATCAGAGCCGGCCTCGCATATGGGCAAGGCCGGGCGCCGTTTCGACGCGACCATATTTTATTCGATTTTTACAAATGCCATTGGAGGAGATGATGCATTTCAGAAATGCCATATTCACAGCCATGCTCGGCTGTACCATGCTTGCCGGCTGCCACGAGTCCGATACGACGACGGATAAAAGCGCCGCAGTTCAAGGCGTTCTGCCCCTGCCGGCGCCGCCGCCGGTAGCTGCGGTGGAACAGCCTGCTCAAACCAAGGAAGTTTTGGTCACGGTTCCGGCACCGCAGGAGCCGACCAAGCCTGTCCGTGTCGACATGAAGTTGACGGATTACGTCAACCTCTTTGTTGGTACCAAAGAGAGCGATACGGGGAGCGGGCATGCGGGCAATGTCAATCCGGGTGCTCAGACGCCGTTCGGCATGGTGAGTTTCGGTCCTGACACGACAGGCAGTGGACGAGAATGGGGTGAGGGCTCCGGCGGATATTCTCACAAGGACACGAATATCAACCACTTCAGCCTTACGCATCTCAATGGGCCGGGCTGCCGTGGACAAGGTGCCGTAGCACTGCTGCCCATGGACCGGAAAGGGGCCATCGGCGACCAGGGAGCCGAATTTCCGCATCCAGACGAAATCGCCACGCCCGGCTACTATAGCCTCACCTTTGATAGTGGCATCAAGAGCGAGTTGACGGCGACTGCCCGGTCAGTAATGGCGCGGTTCACCTATACGGACGCGCAGAATGCCTTTCTCGTCATCGATGTGGCCAGAAACAACAAGTTCCAGACCGGGATCGACCGGAACGACTACACCGGCCTCCCGGGCCTCAGGCGTCCCGTCGCCGCCCTCGCCGAAATAGCGATCAACATAGACAGACAGTCGGTCAGCGGGAAAGCCATTGCGTCCGACTTCTGCAGCGGCAAATGGAACCAGCCGGTCTTTTTCCATGCGACGTTCGACAAGAAGCTGAAACCGATATCGCAGCCGGTGGACAAGGCAGCTCAGTTGCAATTCGACCTGCCGGCCGGTGAAACGACAGTGCTCGTCAAGATCGGTATTTCCTCGGTGAGCGAGGCCAATGCGCGGTTGAACCTCGAAACCGAGAACAAGGACTGGTCGTTCGATGCCTTGAAGGCCAAGGCGTCAGACGACTGGAACCGCCGGTTGAATACGATCCAGATCGATATGGCGAAGACGCCCGCTGATCAACTGTCAAATAGCCAGCGGACCAATCTCACCAAGTTCTATACCGCCCTCTACCGCGTCTTCAGCGGCCCGACGATTTTCAGCGACGTCAACGGTGAATATCGGAGCTTGAAACAGGTTGACCTCGCGCTCGACAAGTCAACATTGCCTCAACGGGAAACCAGGAATGTCGCCGACTACAAGTTCAAGGTGAATGGCGAGGATGCCGGTTACACGACTCATTATTCCGGCTTCTCGATGTGGGACACCTATCGCTCCCAGGCGCAAATGCTGGCCCTGATCGCGCCGGATGAAGCCAGCGAGATGATGCAGTCGCTCGTCGCCGACGCTGAGCAATGCGGAGCGTTTCCGCACTGGGTGGATGGAAGCGAGGACACGACGCCAATGGAAGGCGACCACGCGCTCAACGTTATTGCCGGTTCCCATGCGTTTGGCGCGACGAAGTTCGACCTGATGAAGGCGCGCAAATTCACAATGCAGTCCGTTAATGATCCCGCGAGCGCATGCAATGATAAACCGAGCGTCGGAAAGCTTAACCTCGATAATTACCGGAAGCTTGGATATATCCCCTTTGAGGAGAATGGCTGGCATGCTTCGTCGAGCACGCTGGAGATGATCACCAGCGACCGTTCGGCAGCAGCCTTCCTGAACAGACTGCCGACCAGGGAAGCCGATTCCGTGCTCATCGCCTCGCTCATCGAGCGTTCGAAGAACTGGAACAACATTTTCGACGACGAGAAGAAGGCTCTCCGGGCAAAGAATAGCACCGGTGAATGGGTGGACGGTAACTGGAGGAAGTCTAACTTCCACGAATCGACCGAGCCCAACTACATCTGGACGATCGCGCATGACTGGGCGGCTGTCATCGAGAAGCTGGGTGGCAAGGCGGCAGCGATAACACGCCTGAACACGCTGTTCTCGTTCAGATCATTCGCCAGGAGGGACCAGCCAAGCGGGAAAAGCCTGAACGGAGGTGAGAGTTCGGAACACTACTATATAGGCAACGAACCAGCATTCCAGACGCCCTGGGCCTATAATTGGGCCGGAGCGCCGAAATATGCCCAGTACATCATACCAGTGATCATGAACAAGAATTTCTCGTTGGGGCCGGACGGGCTGCCGGGCAATGACGATATGGGGGCCACCTCTGCCTGGTATGTCTGGGCGGCGCTCGGTCTCTACCCCGTGATCCCCTCGGAGCCTGGCTTTGCGGTCTCAACTCCGCAATTCGACGGCATAACGCTATGGCTGGGCAATGGCGAAAACCTGCGTCTGGAAACGGGCGTGCAAGCCCTGATCGATAATGTCCGCTACATCAAGGACATGAAGCTGAACGGTGAAGCCTATAAGGGCAGTTGGCTGCCGCTGAACAAGATAAAGGATGGCGGAAAACTGTCTTATGTCCTCGACGCGCAGCCTACGGATTGGGGCTCGGGTGACGCGCTGACACCGCCGTCCGGGCCGGCGGCCGATTATGGCGAGGCGACCGGCAAGCCGCCTTCATCGGTGCAGATGGTACAATGACGAATAAAAGGGGCGGCTTTTGCCGCCCCTTCCTCATTTACAGGATGAAATCATCGGCCGCCCAGTCATGGCCGCTATCGTTGACCGCTATGATCAGGTCGGCGATGCCGTCGCCATTGTTGTCGGCCTCGATCTGCAGATAGGTCGGCTCGGAGACATTTTCCGGCACGACCACGCGCAATTCGCCAGCCGTGCCCGAAAAGCCGCTTTCTCCGATGAAATGGAACGGTTCATTGCTTGCCGTATTGGTATTGGCGTCGACCCGGCTCAGATCGACCTTGTCGCCATCGGCAGCGCTGAAATCGGTGATGTAGTCCGCGTAATTCTGATCGTCGCCTTCCTGAAACGCTCTTTCAGCGGCATGGAAGGTGAAAAGATCGGCGCCGGCGCCGCCGGTCAGCACGTCATTGCCCCAATAGCCATCGAGGACATTGTTGCCGGCATTGCCGGTGATGAAATCATCATATTGGCTGCCGGTCAGGTTCTCGACATTGAGGAGCGTATCGCCGAAGGAGTTTTCGCCGGTCGACAGGTCGATCGTGCCTCCATCCACCGCTTCGCCATAGCTCACGGTGTCGATACCTGCTCCGCCATCGATCCAATCGCCGCCATTGCCTGCGAAAATAAGGTCATCGCCCGCTTCGCCATTGACAATGTCCTCACCGGCGCCGCCGCTGAGGATGTCGTTGCCGGCGCCGCCCGCGAGGGAATCATCGCCGTCGCCGCCCAGCAGATGGTCCGCACCATCGCCGCCGTCGAGCCAGTCGGAGCCTGCACCGCCCAGCAATTGATCATTGCCCGCGTCGCCGCTGAAACGGTCCTCGCCGCTGCCGCCGATCAGCGTGTCTCCACCGTCGCCGCCATAGGCCCAGTTTGCACCGTCTCCGGTCTCCACGCGATCATCGCCGCCGCCAGCCAGGATCCAGTTGGTGCCGCGACCGCCCAGGATATAGTCATCGCCGTCGCCGCCATTGATATTGTCGTCGCCGTTACCGCCATTGATCCGGTCGTCGCCGTCGCCACCGATCAGGGTGTCATTGCCATTGCCGCCGCGAAGATAGTCGGCACCCGCGCCGCCGTTGAGATAATCGTCGCCACGGCCGCCACTGAGCCAGTCATCCCCGCTGCCGCCGAGCAATCTGTCGTTGCCATTGCCACCGCCGAGACGATCGGCTCCATCGCCACCGTCCAGGATATCGTCGCCATTGCCGCCGAAGAGATGGTCTTCGCCCTCGCCGCCAAGAAGCCGGTCGTTGCCGGAACCGCCATCCATCCAGTCATTGCCGGAGCCGCCGACCAAGGTATCATTGCCGGCACCGCCCGACAGGCCATCATCACCGGCGAGACCGACAAGGACATTGTCGCCCGCATCTCCGGAAATGATATCATCGAAGACCGAGCCGACGACGTTTTCGAAGCCGACCGCCAGCCTGTCGCCCTCGGCATCGCCATTCCAGCTGCCGAGCGCGCCGGATCCATTATAGCCGCCGAGGCGAACCATGACCCCTTCGGACGAACCCGCATAGGCGAGGGTATCGATCCCCTCATTTCCCATGAGGAGGTCCGAACCGCCCTTGGCCTCGACAAAATCATTGCCGCTGCCTCCGAAGACCGTATCATCAGCATTGCTGCCGATGATGATTTGATCCTTTCCATTATCAGGATTCACATTCAGGAGATCGAGCAGGGATTGATCTATAGCCACGGCGGTCCTCGTCCAACAGAGATCAGAGCAAAACGGCTCCATAATATTTGCGAAAATGAACTACAACTTACGACAAATTCCAAATGAATTTTTTATTGCGAACTATTCCTGTAAACTCAAAGCAATATATTTCAAATCATGAAGTAATTTACTTCGACTGACGTAATTCACCTCTAACATGGGGCTTTTCGAGCATCTAATCGATTGGTCATGTCAGAACTTGCCGACGAGATTGATAAAGGCACCGCGGTCATCGAGCGTCTGGTCACGCAGATCATCCGAAAAACGACCAAAATTATATCCGGCCCCCACCTTGAAATTGTTACCCACGCCCTTGTAGAGGGCCAGCAAGGCGCCGTAGTCGGTCGTTGCGGCCTCCGGCATGCCCAACACCCTCCCCTCCGCGAGCAAGCTGAACCCGTGGCCGAAATCGAGATCGGCACGCAGAATGCCGAGATGCGCCGAAGAGTGCTGCCACAGGCGGGATGCGCCATCGGCAAGTGCATGCTGCCGCGTCTGGCCAATGCGAAAGCCATATTTGGCACCGACTGAAAGCCATGAAAGCAATTCATAATCGACATCGAGCGACAATATCTGGCTGCGCTGCTGCGGCCCGTCTTTATCTCCCGTCACGGCGCTCACCTGGTCGGCTCCCGGTATGTCGTGCAGAAATCCGTATTTGAAAAGTGCGTTGAGCCTGTCATGCGTTGTCGGCCGGTAGGCGAGCCCCAGCATCGCTTCCACATAACGCCCGTCACGATAGGCTGCCGGCATGTCACTGGCGGACAGGACGGCATCGGCATCAATCAGCACGCTCCAATCCTGCGTCGCCTTCCATTTGAGCCTGCCGGAAACGAGATAGGTATCCATGTCGCCGCCAAGGTCGCCATCCTCGAACCGCGCCTCGGTTCGCATGCGCGCGCTCAGGCTGTCTTTCACCTCATAACCAATGGCCAGGGAATAGGCCTTCCTGTCGAAGTCGGCAAATTCCGCTCCCGCCGGGCCCTCATCAGTATCGTCCTCCACCGTCCCGATCTCGATGCCACCGTCGATCGTCCACCGCTCCGGCGTATAAATGACGCCGTAGGTCTGCGTAAGCGCGGTGCGCTGCCCGAAAAGATCGTAATTGCGCTCCGCATAGGTGGAAAGCGTGTCGTCCAGTTTCCGCCGGGCCCCAACTACAACCTCGCCGTGGTCGCGACCCGAAAGATCGAGCACACGGTCCACGTCCAATGCGCGATCAGGATCGAGGCGGTAGCCGAAATAATAGGTGCTTTCGGCCGTCGGATGATAATTGAGCGATGCTGCCGCACCGAGACCGAGATCGCCGACGGAAATCTCGGCGGCAAGATCGATCTTCTCCGACCAGACATACTCGGTACCGACGCCGATGCGATTATTGGCAGCGATATTGCCTGAACGGCTCAAGGTCCCCTGGCCGAAGACGTAATAGGCGTGGTCCGCATCGGCGCGGTAGTCCAGTCGAACGCCACTGTCGAGCCGCGAACCGTCATGCTGCCGTGAGGCGGTTCGGCGCCAGGGGGCATGCAGGGTGGTATAAGTCGCGCCGAAGGACGCTTTCCAATATTCGTTCAATTGCCAGCTGATCTCCAGATCGCCCTTCCGTCTGGACCTGCCACCCATCGTGCGGCCAGTCCAGGGATCGACACCCAGGCCCTGCCGGTAGTCGTCATAGTTCAGCTGCAGCGCCCAATCCTCGGCCAGGCCGATCTCGGCGAATCCTCCCCACATGCGCTTTCCGAGCGCGTTTCTTGCGGCAAAAGTGGCAAAACCAGCGCCCATATCCTCATAGAACCCGCCGATCCTGCCTGCAATCTGTCCGCCGCTGGCCTCTGCGAGATCCGCCTGCCCATTCAGCCGCCAGGAGAGCGCGGAACGCTCGCCGGCGCCCGACGGAGCAAATTCATGGATGGACAGGCCGCCATCGAGCGAGTGCGATGCCCCGAAGCCGGGCCCGCTCGAACGGGCGAATTCGGCGTCGATAAAGGTGTTTTCAGATCGCTTGAGCCGAACATCCGCGCCATAGGCATTCTGGTCAGCCTGCCCCAGATCCTCGCTCATGCCCGTGATGCCGACGCGCAATCCGTCCGTCAGCCAATGTTGGGCGCGACCGCCATAGGCATATCCATCGACAGTGCCAGCCGAAGGGGTGAATTCGTATTCGACCACCAGATAGGCCTTCTCGCCGCCGAAGGCTCCTTGCCGGACGACCCGGCTTGTCGCAGTGGCAGAAGAGAGCGGCCGCTTCAGGATCAGCAGGCCTTGAAGATAGTCGAACGTATAATCATCGCCAAAACGCAATTTCCTGCGCTTGACGACGCGTCCAGTCATATGATCGCGGAACTCGACGGTGGCGCTCTCGGATCCGATCGTGACGTCCTGGCGCTTCAGGAAATAGGCCGAGCCGCCGGTGCCCAGAAACTCGTCGCGCTGCGGCAGGCTGTCGGGCTGGGCGCCGTAGAGCTGCACTTCACTGCGGCGCTCGCCGGATGTGGTCAATTTACCTGATTTATAGACGGCGCTCGCACCGTAGAGCGCCCGATCGGTGCGCATGAATTCCGTTTCGCTGACGGAAGCGCGATAATTGCCCCAGAGGACATGGCTATCGCCCTGCTCGAGGCGGACATAGAATTTACCATTGGTGGGCGCATCGTCGATGCTGGAGGAACCATCGCCATAGATCGGGTAGAATGCCTCAGGATCGAGGCGGCGCAGCGTCTGCCTCGGATCCCTGGCATCCATTGCGCGAAACATGCCGGAAATGTCACCCTCGCCCGTGTCCGCTGCCGCCGTCAGCAGATATTTGCCCTTGATCTTCCCCTTCAGATAAAAAGCGACGCGCCCGCGCGCATAGGTCTCGTCATATTCGCCGGGGCGTACCGCCTCGATATGTCTGTCTCCGGAACGCCTGCCGACCGTCATATCGGCCAGCCCGACGTAGAACCAGTCGCGATCGGATTGTGCGCTGCTGTCCCGCGCATTATCTGCCGTGCCGATGCGCGAAACGGGAAAATTGAGCTTTGTCATCTTGCCCGCTGTCAGCCTGGCGAGGCGGGGATTTTCGCCGTTCATTGCATATCCCGCAGGCAGCGTCGTCTGATCCAGCTTCATGATGAAGTTGGATCCGATGCGACTGTCCGGCAGGTCGGCACACGCCACGTGGAACATGCCGTTCTTGTCCGTCGTGACCAGCAGGCCCCGTACCATTGCAAGCCTCACCCCCGCCATGCCGAGTTCACCCGGCTGCTGCCGGCCGTCACCACTGCGATCATCGAAGACCTTGCCGATCAAATCGCCGCAGTCGAATATGGGATCGGCGAGAACCTCGATCGTAGCCGTTGCTTCCGGCGCGAGGGGCCCAGCATCCAATGTGGCGCTCGCCCGATTGACATGCTTGCCTGGCGCGGCGCTGCCGAGGGCAAGGAGCTCCAGCCTGATCGATCGCTTGCCGCGAGGCGAAACATCGACCTCGAATCTCGTTTCGCGCCCGCTGATGTTCGGATCAACCGGCGCGGCATCAATACTCGCAGAGCCTTCGACGTAACGGAACCCGGACGGAACGATGTCGCTGATGGTGACGCCAACCACGCTTTCCTTGCTGCGGTTGGTCGCCGTAATCGTAAAGGGCGCCATCTCGCCACGCCGTATCTGGCGTGCTCCGGCCTCGATGGTCAGCGAAAAGTCGCGATCGGCGGGGACAGGCAGCAAAGCCAGCCGCGACCGGGCGGTATCCGACATCACATCCAGCCTGGCCTCTGCACCCTGGTCATGCGGCGCGAAGCTCGCCCGGGCCGTCGCTTCATTCAGGACGACAGCCTCGGAAGTCAGCCGATCGATATCCTCCCGCTGCAACGTATAGGAGGCGGTGAACCGACGCTCGGCGCGTATGGCGAGCAATGCCTGTGACGGCTGAACGAAAGTGAGGCCAGCGGCTGCGGCTTGGCCGCCGAATGTCGGCCCCTTATCCGCAATCATGACCCGCTCAAGCGGTACATTGCCGACATTGGCGACATCGAACCAATAGCTGATCGTTTCTCCCGCCTGGGCAAATCCATCGCGGTTTTCATCATTGAACCTGCCGCTTTTCGCAAGAGTCAGCCGTGGTTCGGCGCCGAGCGAGACCGATGTCCTGCTCTCATTGCTCACAACAAGACCGCTCATATCGGATGGTTCGTGGGGGCCGACGACAACAGCATGTCTCACTCCCCTTGGTGCCAGTCCTGGAGACGCTACCTGGCCCTGCGCTACCGCCCGGTTCTCGACTGGAGCGCCGAAATGCTGCGGTTCGAGCCGCAGGCCCGCAGAGATGGTCGTTTCGTCCGTCGCGCCGGGCTCGAGGCGCGCGATGGGGCCGCCGTGCAATATGGTGCCGGGCAAGAGACCGGTGACCTGGATGCCCGTCAGCGGCGTATTGCCCGTATTGGTAATCCGGAACCTGTAGGGCAGAATGCCGCCGACTTCGCTCGCCGTCGGCTTGTCGGCCTTCATCTCCAGGGCGATGGACGGTAACCTCGGCAATTGCACCCGCGCATTCGCCGGAGTACTGGTTATCATGGTTGCGTAGGATGTCTGGCCATTCGCCGTTGCGATAGCATCGACATATCCCGCCTCTATGTCATCGGCGGTGAGCACATGACTGCCGGCGCACGTCGCTTCCTCTCCCCGCTTGAGCTCCGCCGCTTCGCATTGGATGGACATGCCCGGCACGGCATTCTCTATCGCAATTTCACTGAGCGGAACGTTGCCGCTATTGGATATGATGAAACGATAGGCGATCAACTCGCCTGGCTCGGCCTTGGCCGGTGCACGACCTGTCATCTCGAGGGCAAGTGAGGGGTCTTCAAGGCTGTCGGTCGTCGAGGACGGTCCGGTGGTGATGGCCAACTCTGCCGCCGTACCCGAGGCGGTGGCTCTGTTGCTGATTTCAGCGGCCGCATAGTCGCTTTCTGTGATCCTGTAGTCACCGTGACAGGCCATGCTTTCGCCCGGAGCCAGAGTGCTCCGCGGACACATGACCGCTCCTTGCAGCCTCTCATCATCGATCGCAATATTCTGGAACGGCAAATCTCCGACATTGGTCAAGTCAAAGCGATAGGTAAGCGTGTCACCCGGCTTGATGCCCGACCGGGACGTCGCGCTCACGCCGAAATGGATGTCGAGATCCTGATAGGAGATGCTGGTCAGAGGTTCGGCTTCCACCTTGGCGATGGCAGGCCCGGCAGGTAGCGGCGCGGCTCGATTGGCACCGCGCCAATCGCCGGAAAGTCCCGCTGCCCAGACCGGAACCGACAACGCGAGCAAGGGTACTGCAATGAGAAACACGGAGAGTAAACGGCGTGCCCGCCAAATGCGGAGGAATGGATGAAACATATCAAATACTCACAATACAACTTTTGATGGTAACGGAGCCTGCCGGCATTCGAGAACGCCGACCTGAAAAATATGTAGCAATAATTGATACTTACGGTATTTGCTCGCGTCGGTTTTCGTCAACAGATCCGGCGGCACTGTCTGATTCTATGGTTAATGTGCATTAATAATACACTTATAAGTTGTACTACCGAC
This sequence comes from Phyllobacterium sp. 21LDTY02-6, assembly GCF_023554255.2. Taxonomy (GTDB): domain Bacteria; phylum Pseudomonadota; class Alphaproteobacteria; order Rhizobiales; family Rhizobiaceae; genus Phyllobacterium. The sequence goes on from NZ_JAMJWD020000002.1 coordinate 462,959, forward strand.
TCATGATTCCAACGCATATGCTGCCAGAGAGTCCCGCTGCACCGACTGTTTCAACCTGCCACATTGCAACTGGCCGTCCGGGGAATTAATATATTAATTGACCAGTTGGAGATTTACATGGATACCCTGACCGCACCCCGGCACCTGCGCCTTCACGCCAGCGACAATGTCATCGTAGCCGTTGACGCCATTCAGGCAGGCCAGCGCATCGATGACATCATGATCGCCGACCGTGTCCCGAGGGGACACAAGCTGGCATCGCGTCCGATCGCCGAAGGGGAGCCGGTGCGCAAGTTTGGCCAGATCATCGGTTCGGCTTCGAAAGCGATCGCGCCCGGCCAATGGGTGCACGAACACAATCTCAACTATACGAATTTCACCCGCGAAGCCGACGCCGCCCACATCACGGCGGCAGGCGGCTTGCTGCCGGTGGAGCAGCGGGCAACCTTCCAAGGCTTTCGTCGCGACAATGGCCGCGTCGGAACGCGCAACTATATCGGCATCCTTACCTCGGTGAACTGCTCCGCCTCGGTGGCGCGTTTCATCGCAGAAGCGGTACAGAAATCGGGCCTGCTGGATGATTATCCGACGATAGACGGGATCATTCCGCTGGTTCACGGCGGCGGCTGCGCGCTGGACGTAAAGGGCGAAGGCTATGAAGTCCTGAAGCGGACTCAATGGGGTTACGCCACAAATCCCAATATCGCCGCCGTCCTGATGGTCGGCCTCGGTTGCGAGGGCTTCCAGATCGGGCGCTGGAAAGAGGCCTACAATATCGTGGAAAGCGACAAGTTCCGCAGCCTGACGATCCAGGAAGTGGGCGGTACGCGCAAGACGATGGAGGCAGGCATCTCGGCGGTTCGCGACATGTTGCCGACGGCTGCCAATGTAAGACGCGAAACCGTGCCGGCGTCGGAACTCATGCTCGCTTTGCAATGCGGCGGATCGGATGGCTATTCCGGCATCACCGCCAACCCGGCTTTGGGCGCCGCCGTGGATATCCTCGTGCGCCATGGCGGGACTGCCATTCTGTCGGAAACACCTGAAATATACGGCGCCGAACACCTGCTGATCGAGCGGGCATCCAATCCCGAAGCTGTTGCGCGGCTTCAATCGGTCATTTCCTGGTGGGAGGACTATACGGCCCGCAACAACATGGAAATGAACAATAATCCCTCACCTGGCAACAAGGCGGGCGGATTGACCACAATCCTGGAGAAATCGCTCGGCGCCGTCGCCAAATCCGGCACGACTCCGTTGGAAGCCGTTTACGGATATGCCGAACCCGTAACGGCACGCGGCCTCGTCTTCATGGACACGCCCGGCTATGACCCCGTGTCGGCCACCGGCCAGGTCGCCGGTGGCGCCAATATCCTTGCCTTCACCACTGGCCGAGGGTCGGCCTATGGCTGCAAGCCGACGCCGTCGATCAAGCTGGCGACCAACACACCCATGTACAATCAGATGATCGAAGACATGGACATCAATTGCGGCGACATACTCGACGGCGTTTCCATCGAGGAAAAGGGCCAGATGATCTTCGATCACCTCCTGAAGATCGCCTCCGGCGAACGCAGCAAATCCGAGCAGCTCGGCTATGGCGACGCGGAGTTCGTGCCATGGCAGATCGGCGCAACGATGTAAGGCTCCGACCGAGCCGAAATTATTAGGTGGCGGCGACAGTTCTCGCCGCACCGCTCTCGAGAAGCCTGCCGAGCGCTTCTTCGACCGCCGTCCTGAATATGACATTGGCCGGCAGATCTTCGCCGAAAACCTGGCGAAGTCCGAGAAGCGCAGCCACGATGTCCGGTGCCGAAGCCTTCTGCGCCGTCAGGCGCTTCATCTCTTCCGCCAGGGGATCGCGCACGTCGATGGCTTGTCCACGCTCGTCGGTACCGGTCACATACCGCATCCAGGCAGCAATACCCATTGCCAGACGAGGGAACGGTGCCTCGGCCTCGATACGGCTGCGGATCGTGTTCAGCAGTCGCTGCGGCAGCTTCTGCGAGCCGTCCATGGCAATCTGCCAGGTCCTGTGGCGCAGGGCCGGGTTGCGGAAACGCTCCCGCAATTGCGCCTTGTAGGCGGCTAGGTCGAAGCCGGGCAGAGGCGGCAGGGTCGGCGTGATCTCCTCGTCCATCATTGTCTCGATGAAGCCGGCGAAGCCTTCCGCCCGCATGACATCGGACACCGTCTCATGTCCGGCCAGATAGCCGAGATAGGCGAGGGTCGAGTGACTGCCATTGAGGAGGCGCAGCTTCATCAGTTCGAACGCCGCGACGTCATCGACGAACGTCGCTCCGAACTTCTCCCAGGCCGGGCGTCCGCTGGGGAAATGATCTTCGATCACCCACTGGCTGAACGGCTCCGTCATGATCGGCCATTCATCGACGACACCCGCAGCCTTGGTCAGCAATTCCCGGTCTGCATCGGTCGTGGCGGGGACGATCCTGTCGACCATCGTTGACGGGAAGGCGACCTCATCGGTGATGTATCGGCCAAGCTCGGCATCGCGCAACGACGCGAACCGCGTCACCACGTTCTTCAGCGTCTCGCCATTGGCCGGCAAATTATCGCAGGAGAGCAGCGTGAATGGCGGGATGCCGCGCTCACGGCGGCGCGCCAGTGCCTCGACGACGAAGCCGATGGCGGATATCGGTGCGCCCGGATTGGCCAGATCGTGAATGATGTCAGGATGCGCCTCGTCGAGCGCTGCGGCCGCTGGCGAGTAGCAATAGCCTTTTTCCGTTATGGTCAGCGAGACGATCTTCACATCGGGCTCGGCCATGACCTCGAGGACGCGTTCGGGATCTTCCGGCGCTACCAGCAAGCCCATGATGCTGCCGATGACCCGGAACCGGTCGCCGCCGCCATCGCGAGTAGCGACAGTATAGAGCCCATCCTGCGGCTGCAGGGCGTCGCGCGTGCCGGGGCTACGCAGCGACACGCCGACGATGCCCCAGCGCATGTCGTCCGCGGCAATCGCATCATCCGTATAGACTGCCTGGTGCGCCCGGTGGAACGCGCCGATGCCGAGGTGGACGATACCGGTTTGCAGGCCGTCCCGCGTATAGTTCGGAACCTGAATCTGTGCATCGAGGCTCGAGAGGGAAGCATTGGAGAGGCGCGGTGTCGAAGACATTTATTTCTCGTTTCTTTCAGAGCTTGTAGGCGTTCTTGGCCAATCGATAGGCCAGGTCATGGGCGATCTCGGCGCCTTCGTCTTCATCGAGCCGGTGGTCTGCGATCAGACGCGCCAGGAAGGCGCAATCGACACGCCGCGCCATATCATGCCGCGCGGGTATGGACAGATAGGCCCGGGTATCGTCGTTGAAACCGACTGTATTGTAGAAACCCGCTGTTTCGGTGGTGAGCTCGCGGAACCGCCGCATGCCTTCCGGACTGTCGTGGAACCACCAGGCCGGCCCCAGCCGCAATGCCGGATAGTGCCCGGCAAGAGGCGCAAGCTCGCGGCTGTAGCTCGTCTCGTCCAATGTGAAGAGGATGAGCGTCAGCCGCGGATCGTTGCCATAGGCATCGAGCAAGGGCTTGAGTTCCTCGACATAGCTCGTCGCACGGGGAATATCGGCACCCTTGTCCGCGCCGAACCGCTCGAACAATTGCGGATTGTGATTACGGAACGACCCCGGATGTATCTGCATCACGAGTCCGTCTTCGACGCTCATGCCGGCCATTTCCGTCAGCATCTGGGCTCGGAAAAGCTCTGCTGCCTGGGGATCCGGGCGGCTCATCACCAGATCGAAGAGGCTTGCTGCCTCGGCGGGCGAAAGATTGGCGGTGCGGGCGCTGGGATGGCCATGATCCGTCGCCGTCGCTCCGCGCGCCTTGAAATAGGCTCGCCTTGCCCGGTGGGCGTCCAGATAACCCTGGTAGGTGAGAGGCGTACCGGCAAGTCCGGTGAATTTCTCGACGTTCTCGGCAAAGTCCGACCGCGACGCATCGACCACCGCATCGGGGCGATAGGCAGGAACGACCCTGCCCTTCCAGCCGGATTGCAACACTGCGTCGTGATAGCGAAGATCGTCGGTGGCAGCGTCGGTGGTCGAGATGACCTCGATGCCGAACTGCTCGTACAGCGCGCGCGGACGCATGGAGGGCTGGCCGATCCGGTCGCTTATCCGGTCATAGAGTGCATCGGCATTGGCTTCGCACAAGCGATCCGTGATGTCGAAGATCGTCTCCAGCGAATGCTCGAACCACAGGCGCGAAGGCGTTCCCCGGAACAGGTGAAAATGCCGCGCGAACAGCCGCCAGATCTTGCGGCCGTCGGTCTCTGTCGGGCCGCCATCGACGCGCGGTACGCCGAGATCCTCCAGCGCCACGCCTTGCGAGTACAACATGCGGAAAATATAATGGTCCGGCTTGACGAACAGGCTGGCGGGATCTGGAAAGGCTTCGTTTTCCGCATACCAGCGAGGCTCGGTATGACCGTGCGGCGAGATGATAGGAAGCCGTTCCACGGTACGATAGAGGCGACGGGCAATAATGCGAGCATCGGCCTCGATTGGAAACAGCCTGTCGGGATGAAGCGCCATTCTTGTCTACTCGCACTGCCTGTGGATGAAGGATCGATCTTGGCGGAGAGTAGAAAATAATATATTAGTATGTCAATGTCGCAGGCGGGCAGCAGCCCGTGAATGATGAAAGTATGACGTGAACAAGACCGCCCCGCAAATTTCCTCGTCAGAGACCACGCCGGATCGCACTGCGCCGCGCGGCGCGCCCGTCGGAAGAATGACGACGGCGACGGCGATCTACCGCGAGCTTCACGCCGCAATCGTGGCGATGGACATGGCCCCGGGCACGGCGCTCAACGAAAAGGCGCTGACGGAACGTTTTGGCGTCAGCCGCACGCCGGTGCGCGAGGCGCTGATCAGGCTGGTGGAGGACGGCCTGGTGGACGTCTTTCCGCAATCCGGAACATTCGTATCGCGCATTCCCCTCGCGCTCATTCCCCAGGCCGTGATCATCCGGCAAGCGCTCGAAGGAGCTGCGGTGGAACGCGCCGCCGAGCGCGCCACGGCGAAGGATGTGGAATGGCTGGACGAACTTCTCGCACGGCAGCGGTTTTTTGCCGACCGCATGAATACCAATGGCTTTCACGAGGCCGACGAGGCCTTCCACGAAGCGATCGCCGGTATTTCCGGCCATCCCGGAATCTGGACCTATCTCAAGCCTGCAAAGATACAGATCGACAGGGCGCGGCGCATGACGCTGCCGGCGCTCGGCCGCATGGATCAGGTTCTTTCCGAACATTCGACCATCCGCAATGCCATTGCGGAGCATGATGTAGCGGCCGCCTGCACGGCAATGAAGCAGCATTTGAATGCCGTCATTCCCGATATTGAAACCTTGAGAAGAACCCATCCCCAATCGTTCATCTGATTTGGGATCGCAATAGTGACGGAGGATGCATGCGTCAGGCATGGAGATGGTTTGGGCCCAAAGCTGGGGTAACGCTTGACGATGTTCGGCAGGCAGGGGCGACGGACATCGTATCCTCGTTGCACGACGTCCCGATCGGTGAAGCCTGGACAAAGCAGCAGGTCCAGGAGCGCAAATCCCTTATCGAATCGACACCGGACGGGCGGACCCCGCTGACCTGGTCTGTCATCGAGAGCATACCGATCCCGGACGCGGTGAAGCGCACGGGCGGGAAGGCCAAACGTGAGATAGAGACCTGGATTGCCAGCATGGAGGCGGTCGCCGCCAATGGAATCCGGGTCATCTGCTATAATTTCATGCCGGTTGTCGACTGGTGCCGGACGGAGCTGGACCATGTCACTCCGACGGGCTCGACCGCCATGCGTTTCGACCACAATCAGTTCGCGGTTTTCGACCTGCATATCCTGCAGCGCAAGGGCGCCGAGAGCGATTATTCCAGCGAGGACCAGGCCATTGCAGCGCGGCTGTACGAAGCGATGGGTGCGCAGGAAATCGCCGATCTCACGCGCAACATCGCCAGCGCCCTGCCCGGATCGACGACCGAACCCCTGACCATCCCGGCCTTCCGCGACAAGCTCGACGCCTATTCCGGCATGGATGCCGCGCGGCTGCGCCAGCACCTGATCGAGTTTCTGCAGGCCGTCACGCCAGTCGCAGATGCGCTCGACGTCAAATTGACCCTGCATCCTGATGATCCGCCCCGGCCCTTGTTCGGCTTGCCGCGCATAGCATCGACGGAGGCCGATTATGCAGCGCTGTTCGACGCCGTCCCCTCGCCCGCCAATGGCATGTGCTATTGCACCGGCAGTCTCGGGGTTCGCGCCGACAATGATCTGCCGAGCATTGCGCGCCGTTTTGCCGGGCGTATTCATTTTGCCCATCTGCGTGCAACGACCCGCGAGGGGGATGGAAGAAGCTTCCACGAAGCTGCGCATCTCGAAGGCGATGTCGACATGGTGGCGGTGTTGCGCGAACTGCTCGCGGAAGATCGCAAGCGCGACAAGGCGAACAGCATCATTTTCCGGTCCGATCACGGCCAGCGCCTGCTCGACGATCTGAGCAAGGATGTGACGCCGGGCTATCCCTCGATCGGCCGCCTGCGCGGTCTCGCCGAATTGCGGGGCATCATCCACGCTCTCGATGCATCGGCCTTGCGCTAGAACGTTCCCCGGAGCAATCGATAGGCGTTTCGGCCGGGAACGGACCAAAACGATGCGTTGAAGCAAAAATGCCGATCACTTTTTGAGTTGCCGTGCCATTTCAGTGCGGCAACTCACTCGAAATAGTTAATCCTTTTTCACGATATCTGCCGCCTGGATCGCTGTTTCGACAGTGCCCCTTAATAAATTGGTTATAAATCAACACATTTCCGCCATAGTCTCTGCGCGATCCTGAATATCCCGCGCGCTGGCACAGCAAGTTCCATCACATTTTGAGTCATAATAAGACAATAGAAATGAGTAACTTGCGCCCATTTGCCTCTTGATCTTTGGCTTTCTTTCCGGCGTGCGACACCTCGAGGCCACATTTCTCCAAAATAGAAGCGACATCTCATCCACGCGGCGATCTACTTACCCGAGCTCGCCATATGCGTGTGTCTTCATTCAGGTGTTTCCGCCTTGGGTTGTTAAAGTGCGAATATTCCCCATGCTCTCATTTGCAAGTATCCGTAAGGTACTCACTGCCACCATTATTTTCCTCATGTTCGGTGCCGCTTCCGCCAATGCCGCCTGTGGCGGCGCATCATGGTACGCCCTTCACTCCAAAACGGCTTCGGGCGAGCGTATGAACCCGTCGGCACTGACCGCTGCCCACAGGACGCTGCCATTCGGCTCCAAGGTGAAGGTGACCAACCAGCGCAACGGCAAATCGATCGTCGTGCGCATCAACGACCGCGGACCGTTCATCAAGGGCCGGGTGATCGACCTTTCAAAGGGCGCAGCCGCCAGGCTCGGCTTTGTCGGCGCCGGCCATACCAAAATCTGCATGGCGAGGCTTTAGGCCAGACCAGGGCGGCAGCGATCATTCTTCTTGACCAATGCCGCCAGTAGCGCCATGTGAACAGTCCAGATGAAGTCGGGGATGTTCCATGGCACTCAAAGTCGCGGTCCAGATGGACCACATCAATTCGATCCGGATCGGCGGAGACACGACCTTCGCCCTCTGCCTTGAAGCGCAGGCGCGCGGGCATCGGCTGTTCCATTATACGCCCGACAGGCTGAGCATGCGCGACGGTGTCGTTTCGGCACGCGTGGAAGAACTGAGCGTGCGCGATGTCGAAGGCGATCATTTCAGCCTCGGCGAGCCGACCCCCCGAGACCTGTCCGAGATGGATGTGGTGCTCCTGCGCCAGGATCCGCCCTTCGACATGAATTATATCACCACGACGCATATGCTGGAGCGCATTCACCCGAAAACGCTCGTCGTGAACGATCCTGCCTGGGTGCGCAACAGTCCCGAGAAGATCTTCGTCACCGAGTTTCCCGACCTCATGCCGGACACGCTGATCACCAAGGACCCGGCGGAGATCATGGCGTTCCGCAAGGAGTTCGGCGACATCATTCTCAAGCCGCTCTATGGCAATGGCGGCGCCGGCGTATTCCATCTTGCGGATGGTGATCGCAATCTCACCTCGCTCCTCGAAATGTTCGGACAGATGTTCCGCGAGCCCTTCATCGCCCAGCGCTATCTGAAGGATGTTCGCGCCGGGGACAAGCGCATCATCCTGATCGACGGCGAGCCTGTCGGCGCCATCAATCGCGTTCCGTCCGAAACCGATTCACGCTCCAACATGCATGTCGGCGGGCGCGCCGAGAAGACCGAACTGACCGAGCGCGAGCGGGAGATCTGCGCCCGCATCGGCCCGTCGCTGCGCGAGCGCGGCTTCATCCTCGTCGGCATCGACGTCATCGGCGACTATATGACGGAGATAAACGTCACCTCCCCGACCGGCGTTCGCGAGGTGAAGCGGTTTGGCGGTGCCGACATAGCGGCGCTGTTCTGGGACGCGGTCGAAGCGAAGCGGAACTGATCGCCCGGGCGAGCGTCCGGCGTAGAGCTGGCGTTCGCCAATTGTTCTTGTTATGCGGCGGGATTTGTGCTGATGTGCCACGCATTGGCATAATGATTTTTTACGCACTGCATTTTCAAGGAACGATTGATGGTTACCCGCGTCCAGACGGTCGCCTTTCAAGGCATTCAAGCGCAGCCCGTCGATGTTCAGGTCATGATCGCGCCTGGCAAGATGGGGATGCACATTGTCGGACTGCCGGACAAGGCAGTGGCCGAAAGCCGCGAGCGTGTCCAGGCCGCGTTGCACGCTTCTGGCCTTGCGATGCCGCCGAAGAAGGTCACGATCAATCTTGCACCGGCGGACCTGCCGAAAGAAGGGAGCCACTACGATCTTCCGATCGCCGTCGGGCTCATGGCCGATCTCGGTGCCATGCCGGCGGACGCACTCCAATCCTACATCGTGCTCGGCGAATTGTCGCTTGATGGCACCATCACCCAGGTCGCAGGGGTGCTGCCGGCCGCGATCGCTGCGAATGCGCAGGAAAAGGGCCTGATCTGCCCGGCCGCCTGCGGCCCGGAAGCGGCCTGGGCCGGCGCCGATGTCGATATACTGGCGCCGCGCAGCCTCATTGCCCTCGCCAATCATTTCCGCGGCACGCAGGTGCTGTCGCGGCCGGAACCCGCGCTGCAGGCCAACAACGCGCCGCTGCCCGATCTTTCCGAGATACGCGGGCAGGAGATGGCAAGGCGGGCGCTGGAAGTTGCAGCAGCCGGAGGCCACAACCTGCTGATGATCGGACCTCCAGGCTCCGGAAAATCCATGCTGGCACAACGGCTGCCCTCGATTCTTCCTCCACTTTCGCCGCGCGAATTGCTTGAGGTGTCGATGGTGGCATCGATTGCCGGGGAACTGGTCGGCGGGCGGCTGACGGACAGGCGTCCCTTTCGCGCGCCGCATCATTCCGCATCCATGGCCGCCATGGTGGGCGGAGGCATGCGGGCGCGGCCGGGTGAGGTCTCCCTGGCGCATCGCGGAGTGCTTTTCCTCGACGAATTGCCCGAATTTACGCCGCAGGTGCTCGATTCGCTCAGGCAGCCGCTGGAGACCGGCAATTGCATGATCGCGCGCGCCAACCACCGCATCTCCTATCCGGCGCAAATCCAGCTCATCGCCGCCATGAACCCGTGTCGCTGCGGCATGGCGGGCGAGCCGGGACACAGATGTTCGCGGGGCGTCAAATGCAAGCAGGACTATCAGGCGCGTATCTCGGGGCCGCTGCTCGACCGTATCGACATCAAGATCGAGGTACCGGCGGTCAATGCCGTCGATCTGATCCGGCCCGCGGCCTCGGAGAGCAGTTCCGTCGTGGCAGCCCGGGTGGCCCAGGCGCGCTCCATACAGAAAAGCCGCTTCGAGGCGCTCGGCCTTTCGTCGGTGACCACCAATGCGCAATGCAGCGTTGCCTTGATCGAGGATATTGCGCGACCTGACCGCGCGGGAATGGCCCTTCTGGAACAGGCCAGCCTGCAGATGCGGTTCTCAGCCCGCGCCTATCACCGGGTTTTGAAGGTTGCACGCACGCTGGCAGATCTTGAAGGGCAGAAGGATGTGGGGCGAATTCACCTCGCCGAGGCCATCTCCTACAGGGTGACGTCCGATACGTTCTCGGACGCCGCCTGACTCATCCGGATTACTGGACCGAGCCGACCAGGATGTTGCTCGGCGCTTCGATGCTGACCCAGCGGCCGGTATTGTTGACTGCCTGACGCTTCAGGTAGGTGTAATCGGTCTCCGCCCAGTTTTTTACGCTTTCGACCAGATTATCGAGAACGAAGTCGCCGCGATCGGTACGGACGGTGAGCACGGCATGGCCCTCGCCATCAGGCTTGCGAACGACGGTGATCAAGAGGTTCGACGGCGAGATGCCGAACTGCATCAGGTCGCGGCGCTTCAGGAGCACGTAATCCTCGCAGTCGCCGACGGCTTCCGGATAGGCCCAATATTCATCGACGCCATAGATCTCAAGATCGGTCAGCGGCTTGATCTTCTCGTTGATGTCGGCATTCACGCGAACGAGAAGCTGCCAGAAATCATGCGACATCTTCTCCGGCATGACATTGCGTGCCTTGACCGAGCATTCGGCCGGAAGCCGCTTGCAGAACTCGTAATGACCGATCGGCTGTGAGGTAAGCCCGCCAGTCAGCATGAAAGCCTCTGAAGCCTGGGCCTCGACCTGGGCTTGGGCGCCGAACAGCGTTGCGGCAACGATCAGGAGCGACGCTCCCAAAGACCTTGCGAAATATGCCGCTGCAAACATGCCTTACTCCAAACCCCGTCAGCCATTCTTAACAAAACGTTAACGGCGTGTGGGGAGTTGAGTCAATCACAATGGCGCCACGATCTCGCCATTGTTAATATATGGTTAAAATTTGAAGGGTGGGCTGGATGGCAGCAATGGCCTTTCGAAACCGCGCTATGAAAGATTGGTCAGGGAGGTTGGTTCAACCTCTGGAAAAAGCGCGCAAAGCTTCGATTCTACCGGAAAACAGGCCGATCCAACGGGGTTCCGGCGACAAACTCGACGTTCCTTGACCGTGCCGCGTGGCCGGGTCAGGCGCGTTTCGGCAGAGGCGAAACGTTGGAATTGCGGCGCGCCTGGGCGTGGTCGTTAACGAATTGGACGATTTTGGGGGCGATTTCAGCCCGGAAGCGGGAGCCGTTGAACACGCCATAGTGACCGACCTTCGGCTGCAAATGATGCATCCGCATGGAGGAAGGTATGTTGGAGCAGAGCGTCTGGGCGGCCTCGGTCTGGCCGACGCCGGATATGTCGTCATTCTCGCCTTCGACGGTCAGCAATGCCACGTTGCGAATAGCCGACGGGTCAACCGGCACGCCGCGATGCATCATTTCGCCCTTGGGCAGCAGATGCCGGACGAACACCGTATCCACCGTCTGAAGGTAAAATTCAGCCGTCAGGTCCATCACCGCCAGATATTCATCATAGAAATCGCGATGCTTGTCGGCGGAATCACCATCTTCCTTGACCAGATGGACAAAGAATTCCTTGTGGGCCGTGATATGCCGGTCGAGGTTCATGCTCATGAAGCCCGAAAGCTGCAGGAAGCCGGGATAGACATCCCGCATGAAGCCGGCATGCGGCCAAGGCACCGACATGATGACGTTGTCCCGAAACCATTCAATGCCTTTTTCTTCGGCAAGCTTGTTGACCGCGGTCGGATTCTTGCGCGTATCGATCGGCCCGCCCATCAGCGTCATGCTGGACGGTGCAAACCTGTCGCCATTGGTCTCCATGATGGAAACGGCGGCCAGCACCGGCACCGAAGGCTGGCATACGGCCACCACATGGGCATCTTCGCCCAGCGCGTGAAACATCTCGATGACATAGTCGATATAGGCATCGAGATCGAAGCTGCCCTCGCTGAGCGGCACGGTGCGTGCATCGACCCAATCGGTGATATAGACCTCGGCGCTCGGCAGAAGAGCTTCCACGGTTCCGCGCAGCAGCGTGGCATAGTGGCCCGACATCGGCGCGACGATCAGTATCTTCGGGTCGCGCGGACGTTTTGACGGCAGGCTGCGCTTGAAGTGGATGAGATTGCAGAATGGTTTCGACCACACCGTCTTCTCGGTCACATCCACTTCGGTATCGTCGACCAGCGTCGTCGCAAGATTGAAGCTCGGCTTGGCATAGCTTCGCGTCATGCGCTCGAACAACTCGCAGGATGCCGTGATCGACCGGCCGACCACCGTTTGCGACAGCGGATTGAGCGGATTGTCGTAAAACAGCTTCGTCGCGTCGGCGAGCGCCCGGTAGGGTTGGAGCGCAGCATGGTTCAGCTCATAGAGATGGTAGAACATTTCACCGTCCGATCATGCGGTCTGGCTATCTTATATAGCGAGCCTAGCTGGTTTATCGCATATTGCAATGCAACAAAAGCACGAGCCGGGTTAAAAATGTTCACATTCATAGCGGATCGGCGCCGCGTCGATGCCGACCGTCAAGACTTCAGCAGCAAGCCGCCCCTCCATCCAGAGCAACGACAGCCAGGGGCGGCGTGAGTCAGCCCGCACCTTCCACGATGAGCATTTCGGCCTCGGCCACACTCTGCCGGATTGCCTTTGCCGCCTGATATTCGGGCGAGTTGTAACAATCCAGCGCGTGCTGCACGGAGGGAAACTCGATGACCACGTTGCGTCCCCGAGCGGTACCCTCGAGGGCGTGGTACGGGCCGCCCCTGGCAAGGAAATTCGCACCGAACTTCTCGAAGGCCGGCTTGGCGGTCGACACGTAGTCCTTGTAGCGCTCAGGATCGCGAACATCGACGCGCGCAATCCAATATCCCTTGGCCATCAGCTTTCTCCCTTACGATTGTTCCGATCGCTATGCCTGCAACGCGCCTTCGGCCATTTCGGCAAGCACGGCTTCTGCCGCTGCCTTGCGATTGGCTGCCGCGATGATCGGCCTGCCTACCACAAGATGGCTTGCCCCGGCGTGCAGGGCATCAGCCGGCGTCATCACGCGCTTCTGATCGCCCTTGTCAGCGCCTGCCGGCCTGATACCGGGCGTTACGATAGCCATGTTTTCGCCGACGATCCGCCGTACGGAAGCGGCTTCGGTGGCGGCACAGACTATTCCGCCCATGCCGGCCTCCAGCGCCTGCTGCGCGCGCAGGGCGACTAGGCGCTGCGGCTCATCGCGATAGCCAGCCTCCGCCAGGTCGCCAGCGTCCATGGATGTGAGCACCGTGACCCCGAGGAGGCAAAGGTCCGCCCCTTGCGCCGCCGCCACAGCCGCCCGCATCGCCTTGGGATAGGCGTGGATCGTCAGCATCGATACGCCCATCCTGGCGATATTCTCGACGCCCTTGGCCACCGTATTGTCGATATCGAGGAGCTTCATGTCGAGAAACACCTTCTTGCCGGCACGGACCAGTTCACCGGCAAAGTCGAGCCCTCCGGCGAATACCAGCTGATAGCCGATCTTGTAGAAGGAAACGGCGTCTCCCAGCTCTTCCACGGCTTCCGCCGCCAGCTTGACTGTCGGCACGTCAAGTCCGACGATGAGGCGCTCACGCAACGTCGCATTGGTCATTGAATCACCTTTTCTGTCGATCGCGGATCAATCGCACAGAATCCGGCTCCGCGATAGGGCGAACTTCGCTCAGTCGGCGCGGCGATAGACCCAGAGGCGGGCCGGAGGCACGTTGCGAATGATGAAATCGAGATGTTCTATCTTGTAGTTGCCGCGCCCGGCAGGGACGGGCGACATGGGGCCATAGGTGATCTGCACGACCGGACGGCCATGGGGAATACGGCGCAGCAGATCCTCGATGATCTTGACCCGGTCGTTGACGGGAAAGTTCAGAAGCGGCACAGCCGAGACCACCGAATCGAACTTCTGGCCGCGCTGTTCTCCGAGCGTGGTGTCGAGATCGAAAGCGTCGCCCTCGACGATATTGACGCCCGGAAAGTCCTCGCGCAGATGCTCGGCAAATTCCGAGGAATATTCGACACAGTAAAGATCGGAAGGCGCGACACCGCGCTGCAAAATGGCCTTGGTGATGACGCCGGTTCCCGGTCCAAGCTCAAGGACCGGAAGGCCCGACTGCGGGTTTACCACGCTTGCCATGCGCCGCGCCGTGACCGAACTCGTCGGGAGAATGGAGCCAACTGCCTTGGGACCATGCATCCAGCCTTTGAAGAACCGGATCTCCTCGTCGAATTTCTCGGCGAGTTTCTTGCCCAAGGGTCTTGTCATGCCTGCACTCCGTCGCGTTTGAATAAGTTTATGCCGCATCCAGCGCCATAAGCAAGTCCGCTGCCAGGGCGCTGCCCATAAATTATTCGCTCAGGCCTTCGAAGAACTCCTTCATCCGAGCGAAGAAACCGGTCGATTGAGGGCTGTTATCCTGCGAGGAAATCCGCTCGAACTCTTCAAGCAGTTCGCGCTGGCGCTTGTTCAGGTTCTGCGGCGTCTCGATCGCGATCTGGATATAAAGGTCGCCCATGGCCGCCTGGCGCAGCACCGGCATGCCCTTGCCCTTGAGACGGAACTGCTTGGCATTCTGCGTGCCTTCCGGGATCTTGACCCGCGTCTGCGTACCGTCCAGCGTCGCCACTTCGAATTGGCCGCCAAGGGCTGCGGTGGTCATCGAGATCGGCACCTTGCAATAGAGATCCGCACCGTCGCGCTGGAAGAATTCATGCGGCTTGAGCGACAGGAAAATATAGAGGTCCCCGGCCGGGCCGCCACGCAGCCCCGCCTCGCCTTCGCCGGTAAGCCGGATACGTGTTCCATCCTCGATGCCTGCCGGAATGTTGACCGAGAGCGAGCGCTCCTCGGTCACACGGCCCTGGCCGCGGCATTTCGAGCAAGGGTCCTGGATGATCTGCCCGCGACCGTGGCAGCTCGGGCAGGTGCGTTCGATCGAAAAGAAACCTTGCGCCGCCCGCACGCGACCGGAGCCGCTGCAGGTGCCGCAAGTCACGGGCTGGGTGCCGGGCGCGGCGCCACTGCCATTGCATTCGTCGCAGGTGATGGAGGTCGGCACGTGTATCTGTGCCGTTTTACCGGTGAAGGCTTCCTCCAGGGTAATTTCCATATTGTAGCGCAGATCCGCGCCGCGCTCGCGTCCGCCGGACCTGCGCTGGCGGCCACCGCCCATCATCTCGCCGAAGATGTCCTCGAAAATATCGGCAAAGCCACCTGCCCCGCCGAAACCACCACCACCGCCGCCCATGCCGCCATTTTCGAAAGCGGCATGACCGAACCGGTCATAGGCAGCGCGCTTTTGCGGGTCTTTCAGCGTTTCATAGGCTTCGCCGATTTCCTTGAATTTGTGTTCGGCGGCCGCATCGCCCGGATTCTTGTCGGGGTGGAATTGCATGGCGAGCTTGCGGAAAGCGCTTTTCAGTTCTTTCTCGTCAGCGCTTCTGGCTACGCCGAGGGTTTCGTAATAGTCAGCCTTCATCCAAACACTCGTTCCATAAATCGCAGAGCCTGCGCCCGAGGCTCGTGTCAGACCGGTATTTAGGTGCTCATCACAGCGATTGCCATAGATAACTTAGCCTGATTCGGGCAAAAAGGCGCTTATTTGACGATTATCGCGCTTGTGTGGCAGCTATTCCACGAATCGCCATTTCGCAGAATTTCACCGCAGTGCAAAAAAGGCGGTGCCTCGCGCCCTCGCCGCGGGCGCGAAACGGCGATTGCGGACCCTCACGGCATCGCGCATCTCGCAACAGGCTTCAGTGCGGGCGTCTGACTGCCATCCGGAGCAAATGACGGCGGCAGACCATCTGCCGCTGGTTCGCTTGCCCAGCAACTCGGCGCGGCGCCAAGGGTGAAATCCAGCGAACGTTCTCCTTTCATTGGGTTGAATGGCAGCCAGGTACTGTCATGCGGCCTGCCATCGACCAGCAGGCCCTGAACATAGGGTGCCGGTGCCTCGGGAGCCGTGATGGTGAACAGCCTCCGTTTGCCCTGCCAGACCACTGCCTTCGAGAATAGCGGGCTGGTCAATGTCAGCCCAGGCTCCGCCAGTATCTCCGGATAGAGCCCGAGTGCCGACCAGACATACCAGCCGGACAGCGCGCCCTCATCCTCATTGCCCGGCAGGCCTTGCGGACTGTTTTTGTACAAAGTCTGCCGGAGGCGACTGACGAGCGCCTGCGTCTTGTAGGGCTGGCTGGTCCAGTTATACATGAAGGGGGTGGCGAAAGAGGGCTCATTGCCAAGCCACAGATAGGGCGCCCGCTCGCCGCCCGCCAGATATTTGGTGAACTCATCGAGCCGCGCGACGGCATCAGCTTCCGAATTAGGATTGATCTTGGGATATTTTACCAGCATGCGAAACAGACCGCGAATATCATGCGGCACCATATAGCCATATTGTTCGGCATTGCCTTCGCGATACTCGTTTGTCGCTAGTTCGAAGCCCATCCAATTGTCATCTTCGTCGTGCGGCTGCAATTGCGGATAGGGCTGGCCGGCTATCTTGCTCCAGCCGGGGTTGAAAAGATTGCGCCAATTGCCGGAACGCTTCAACAGATCGGCGGCATGGCCCGAGGTATTTCCGACCAGCAATTGGCTGCCCGGCTTGTCCAGCGCCGCCAGAAAGCGCGAAATGGCGAAATCGGTGCTGACATACTCCAACGTGTTCGACGTCGCGGTATTGTTATACATCATACTGCCTTCACCAGATCGAAGGTAGCCGCGCTCGATATATTGCTCGATATGGGGTAGTGGTTGCACCCATCGACATTGAGTCTTCCTGCCTAAGGCCATGTCGAGCATGATCTGGCGCGCCGCCGCCGTATCGAAATTCCTCGCTCCGAAGGCGTAATTCTGCGCAACGATGATCGAAGCGCCGTCGCCCGGCATGATATTGCTGTTGGAATTGCCATCGACCCACATTGGGAAGACACCACCGCACTGCCTGGCATCATTGATCAGGGACTGCGCCATGTCGCTCGATTCGTTCGGGGCAAGCAGCGATTGCAGCGGCGCGAGCGAGCGATATGAGTCCCAGCTCGAAAACGTGGTGTAGTGGGTTCGCCCCGGTTCGACCTTTTCAACCGTGCCGCGTCCGTCGAAGCTCATATATTGCCCGTTGACATCATTGTAGACGGATGGTGCGAAAAAGGAATGGTAGAGCGCCGTATAGAAATTCACCCGCTCATCCGCGCTGCCGCCGGTGACTTGAATAGAGTTGAGCCGTTCATTCCAGGCAGCGTCGGCATTCTTCCGGACCTCGTCGAAGCTGAGCGCAACGGATTCGGCCTCGAGGTTTTCCCTGGCATTCGCAGTGCTGACATAGGAGACACCGGCCTTCATTCCAATCGTGGTCCTGGCACCCGCCGTCGGCGCGAACGTCAGAATCGTGCCGTCATCGTTCGCAGTGAACGGCTGGTCGAACTGGGCATGAAAATAAACTTCGTAAGAATTGCTACCGCAAAAGCCGCCGCCCCATGTCGAAGCCGATATGGTACGGGCCGCCTTGTCTACCTTTGCCGTCCCATAGTTGAACCACAGCATGGCATTGCTACCGGCGGGAAAGGTAAACCGGCCGGAACCGGTTCGAACCGTCGCGGTTAGCTCCGTTTCGATGTGATTGTCGAACGCGACGCGATAATAGCCCGGCTTTGCGACTTCATTGGCGTGACTGAACGTTGCGCCCTTATCCGTAACATTGCCGATAGGCTGCACCTTGAATGGCGCTTGCGTTTTGCAGCCAACACCATTGAGATTGATCATCGGAAAGCCCTGAATCACATTCGAGTCGTGATGATAGCCGCGTGGCGACCATGTGGTATCGATGGTGTTCGTCTCCGGACCCCAGGACACCATCCCGAACGGAACTTTCGCGCCCGGATTGACGAAGCCGCCCAACAGGTACTCCGTGGAGCCTGGAACATCGGATTTCGGTACCTCACCCGAACCGATGAGCGGATTGACGAATTGCGTCAGGGCAACATCCTGACGCGCAGGGGGTACTTCCTCCACCACTGCGCCCGGAGCAGCGCTCACGCCGGGTACATCGTCCTGCTTCTGTGCCGGTGCAGCAGCGATCGTTTGCTTCAATGGATTCTCGGCGGCATTGTCGAAGGTAGTCGGTGAGACCGCATCCCCTTCGTCGCATCCTGCCAATATCGAACTGCCAAGCAATATGGCAACGAGCGAACGTTTGAAAAACATGATTCCTCCCAATGGATTTCTTTGAGCCAGTCACCGCGATGCGGCAGTAAAAATGGGCACGCCTGCAGGGTCCGCTCCTCCCAAAGCGGCTTAACCTCTTGAAACAATCCTGTTGTTTTCAGTGCTCGACCGCTGTCGATTGGTCGCCGAAGCCCAGCCTTGGCCGGGCCCCGACTATCCATGAACGCCCGACCTCAGTTCGGAGGTGCCGAGCCCTCCTGTCCAAGAAGTTCAAACTCCGCAATCTCGACCGGCTGCCCCTGGAACTCCAACCTGAATCTGGAGAATGACGCCGGTGCCTTCAGTGCGAATGGCATGGTCTGCCGTGGCCAGGTGAACTTTATATTCGTGCGTTCGTCCAATACGGTCCAATCCTTTCCATCGTTGGAGCCTTTCAACGTCCAACTGGTGGGCGGTTTGGCCAGCACGTCTGCGGAGGTCAGCGTGTAGAGCACGACCTTGTCGGAGGGTTTGGGCGCGGGTTTTTCGGCTTCTATCCAGGTGCTTGCGGGAGTCACAATTGTAGCCGACGTCCTGTCGTGGAGTGGCTTCGCATTTCCACCGCTCGCCGATACAACGTACCTGTCGGGCGGCAGCAAGGATGTCAGCGGTTGTGGCTTGGCATCGCCGACCGTGATCGAGGAGGGGACGTCATTTTCTCCCGTTCCCCAGCGCGATGGGTTTGGACCCATTTCGAACTCAAGCACGGCCCCTTCGGCGATTGCCGCATGGGAAATGTAGTTGTTGGTCAGCGGCTGGCCGTCAAGCTTGGCGCTCTGTATGTAGCGATTGACGGCACTGACGCCCGGTGCCTTGATGGTGATCGTTTTTTCCGCGCCTCCGGGCTTTTTCAAAGCTACCGTCATCCGCGGGAAATAGGGTGCGCCAATCGTATATTCCGGCCGCCCCATGCTTACCGGATAGAAGCCCATGGCGCTGAATATATACCAGGCGGATTGCTCGCCATTATCCTCGTCGCCGATATAGCCATCGCCGGTGGAATTTCCCTTTTCGTCGAAACCGGAGAAATAGAGCTTGTCCATGACATCGCGCAGATATTTCTGGCCGGCGAAAGGTGCAGCCGCATAATTATACATGTAGATGGAATGGTGCACCGTCTGGTTGTTGTGCTGATATTCGCCCGTTCCCGCAAGTTCATGTACCTTCAACGCCTCCTTCATCTCATGGATCAGCCACGTGTAGCTTCCAGCGTCCTCGCCCGGCGCGGTCCGGAAGAAAGCGTCGAGCTTGTCTTTCAACTTGTCGCGGCCGCCATAAAGGTTTGCAAGTCCCTGCCCATCCTGAGGCGCCAGGAAGGCATAGGACCAGGCATTGCCTTCCGTATAGCCATATCCCCAGGTTTGCGGCGTTACCTCTTCGCCCCAGCGTCCAGATTTGATATTCCACTTTCCATCGGCCTGCTTTTGGCGGAACCACCCGCCTGCCCATGTTCCTGACGGTTCCATGGAGAAAAGATTGGCATAATGCCGAGCTCTATTGTTGAAATAGATCGCATCGTCCGGCTTGTTGAGCGCCTGCGCCATCTGGGCAATGCCGAAATCATTGAGATCCGCTTCCAGCGACCAGGCGACATGTCCGGGCGCGGGATCATTATTGTTTTCATTCTGCTCCGTCGGCACATAGCCGTAGAAGACGGACGTTGCCATGCCTTTCCGGCCTTTAGCCCCTTCATTGCTATAGACGGTCGCATTGCGCAACATCGACGAATAGGCGGACTCCACATCGAAATTACGAACGCCCTTCAGGTAGGCATCGGCAAAGATCACATCGGAGCTGGTCGCAACCATGCTGTCATTATAACCGGGCCCTGACCAACGGGGCACCCATCCACCATCCTTGAAGGCATTGACGAAGCCATCGAGCATCTCGCCGGCCTGCTCGGGCATGAGCAGCGTATAAAGCGGCCAAGTCGTGCGATACGTATCCCAGAAGCCGTTATTGACCCAGATCTTTCCTTTCTGCGGCGTCAAGCCGGGCTTGTAGGGGCTGACATATTGTGCCTCGCCATCGACGTTCTCCCAGGCGGAATTCGGATAGAGCAAGCTGCGATACAGATTGGAATATAGAATGACCTTCTGGTCTTCCGTTGCGCCGCGCACATGCAGGATGTTGAGCTTTTCTTCCCACGCCGCCTTCGCCGCCTGCCTGACTTCGTCAAAACTCCGGGTCCCGATCTCCTGCTCAAGATTGGATTTCGCCTGTTTCACGCTGATCAAAGATGTCGCGATTGTCATTCCAACGACAGGATTCGTCGAAGTGTCGAGCTCGACCAAGGCGCTGACATTATCAGGCCGGTTCGATTGAACGATACTCCTGTCGAACCTGGCATAGAAATAGAGCTTCGCGACGCTCTCCGATGAGCCCTGGTCGGTGTGCCCGGACACGACGCCATTCGGCGCGTCGATCGAAATTTCGCTTCCATTCTCGAATACGTCGAAAAGAATCGCCGAACGGCTCTTGTGAGCGGGCAGGGAAAATCGGAAAGAAGCGGCGTGATCCGTCGGCGTGATCTCGGTCCTGGTGCCATTGTCGAACGTCAAATCATAGTAGTGGGCCTGCGCAGTTTCGTTCTTTCGGTCGTATCTTTGAGCGCGATTCACCTTGTCGGTTACGCCAGTGTTGTTGATGGGCATGATCTGCAAGGTCTGCCGGTTGCCTATCCAAGGACTCGGTTCGTGCACGACTGCAAATGCCGTGATCGTATCGATGAGCCGCCCGTCATCCTCAAACTGATAGAACCAGTGCGTGGCGTTGCGATTGACCGGCGTCCAGAAATTGAACCCAAAGGGCACGGCGACAGCGGGAAAGGTACCGCCCCTGGTGAAGCCGCTGGAGGATTTTGTCCCGCGCATGATATTGACGTATTGCGCCAAGGGGCGGCGGTGTGGGATTCCCTTCAGATCGAGCAGATCATATTCCAGCTGCGCGACCATACTTTCGGTCTTTTGCAGGCTCTCGGTGCCGGCGACGACCTTCTGCATCGCCGTTGTCCACACCGTCGCATCGTCAATGAGCTTCTCAAGTCTGGTGGATGGCAAACCCCCGCTTTTCAGTTCAGCGACTGCCTTAGCCATATCTGCAGCAACTGGATCGACCGAGTCCTGCAGCTTCTGCATCGTCGCCAGTGCCTCTGAAACCTTTTCCTTCAAGGCCGAGATATCTAAACCGAACGTCGCCAGTTCCTGTTGATCGGCAGGCGATGCCGCCGCGTGCACGGCATAAGCTGCCTGCATTGTCTCCAGACGGTTCGGTAAGGTCCGTAGAGACGTGGCAATTTCCGCTATGCGGTCGAGCGGAGACTGTAGATAGTTCAGCTGCTTTGCAAGCCGATCATAGTAGGGCCGCTTCGCCACTTCCAGATCGGCTTGCGCGGCAACTACCAGGTATCGCAAGTTGTCAATTTGTTGCTGCAGTGCAAGCAATTTACCATCAGCGACAGCAGGTGCGAATGTGGCGTCGGCAACCGGTGCGTGTGAAACAGTAGGCTCTTCCGATTTGTCGCAGCTCACCAAGGTGACAGAGCTGAGCAAGCCGAACAAAATTGCTCTCTTAAGAGACATTTTTCCTCCCGAAATGAATAAAATATGAGTGCTGAACTGGAAACTGTCTGGCGAGACGCCAATGCTGAAATCGTCGCCTCCCACAACGAAATCAAAGCCGGATAATGGATACAGACTGAATCGGGGAATGGGGCGCTTCTGTCAATTCGCCATAAGTATAAGTGCCGCTGCCGACGATCCTTCGCGAAAATAATCGCTTTCGTCCATGGTTGCCGACCACAGCCATGTCGCGGCGCCAAGCGGTGTGCACCATTTCCACCGCATGCCCGACCCCGGCAGCGGCAGGCCAGTTGGACCCGCCGCCCACCAGCCGGTTCACTGAGCGGCAGCTTCGCGCCCGAGCAGTTCGAGTTCGGCGATCGTCACGTCCGAACCTACAAACGTAAACCGATAGCTCGTGTAAGTTTCAGGTTTTTCAAGCACGAATGGCTTTGTCTGCTGTGGCCAGGTGAACTTTACATCCGTGCGTTTGTCCAATTCGATCCAATCCTTTCCATCATTGGAGCCCTCCAAGGTCCAACTGGTCGGCGCACTGGCCAACGTCTTGGATGAAGTCAGCGTATAGAGGTGCACTGTGTCGGCGACCTTTCGTTCGAACTCGACGACTGCCGCCTTGGAAGATTCGGCGGACGACCATATCGTATGGGAGTCCCTGTCAAAGAGATGATCCTCGCCTGAATTGCTGGTTCGGAGGGTATACCGTCCTCCTGGCAGCAAGGAGCTCCACGGCTGTGGCTTATCGGCTCCCTGAGTGATGGAGGCGGGGGCGGCATCCTCACCGGTGCCCCATTTTGTTGGATATGGTACCATATCGAACTCAAGCATCGCTCCGGAAATCAGTTCGTCATGGCTGAGATGGGTCCGATCGATCGGCTCGCCATTGAGCTTGACACCGAGCACGAAGCGGTTCGAGGAGTTTACCTTCGGAGCCTTGATAGTGATCGTCTGCGGTTTGCCCGAACTATCGGTCACCTTTACCACCATCTTGGGGAAATAGGGTGCGCCGATGGTATATTCTGGCCGACCTACGCCGAGCGGGTAAATGCCCATGGCGCTGAACACGTACCAGGCCGACATTTCACCATTGTCCTCGTCACCGATATAGCCGTCGCCGGTGGAATTGCCCTTGGCATCGAAGCCGGACGAATAAAGCTTGTCCATGACATCACGCAGATGTTTCTGGCCGCCAGCCGGATACCCGGCATGGTTATACATATAGAGCACATGGTGCACCGGCTGGTTCGAGTGCTGGTATTCGCCCAGCTCATGATCCTTGCCGATCTCGTAGGCTGATTTGATTTCGGGCTTTTTTCTGTTAAAGCCACCATCCTTCGAAGGACCCTTGGCGAACAGTGCATCGAGCTTCGTCCGCAGCTTGGCCTTGCCGCCATAGAGATTGGCAAGTCCCCGTCCGTCCTGCGGCGCCAGCATCGAATAGTGCCAGGCATTGCCCTCGGTATATTCATTATACCAGCTTTGCGGCGTGCGGTTCGAGTTGCGCCACTTGCCCGCCGAATCCTTCGCGCGGAACCAGCCACCTGACCAGAGCCCGCTCGATTCACCGTCGAATATCCGGGCAAAGCCAATGGCATTATTGGCGAAATAGGCGGCATCATCCTTGTTGCCACGTGCTCTTGCCATCTGCGCCAGGCCGAAATCGTTCAGATAGGCCTCCAGCGACCACGACACGGCCTCCGTGTCCTCCAGCGAGTATCCGTAGAAGGGCATCTTATCCATGCCCTTGCGCCCGCGTTCGGGGTTGCCACTGAAAACCGTGGCGTTCTTCACCATCGAATCATAAGCCGTGTCAATGTCGAAGTTCCGGATGTTTTTCATATAAGCGTCGGCAAAGATGATATCCGAACTCGTCGCCACCATCATGTCCTTGTAGCCCGGGCCCGACCAACGCGTGACCCAGCCGCCATCCTTGTAACCATTGACGAAACCGTCGATCATTTCGCCGGTCTGTTTCGGAAGCAGCAGCGCATAGAGCGGCCAGTTCGTGCGATAGGTATCCCAGAAGCCATTATTCACCCAGATCTTGCCGGGCTTCACTGTCGGTACGTCGATATAGGGGCTCATGTAATAGGCTTTCAAATCGTTGCCAGACTTGACGTTCTCAAAGGCGGAGTTCGGATAAAGAAAGCTTCGGTAAAGGTTGGAGTAAAGAATGGTCTTCTGGTCTCCGGTCGCGCCCTCGACCTCAACCAGACCGAGCTTCGCGTTCCAGGCATCCATGGCAGATTGCAATATCTGATCGAACGTCTTTGCCCCGATTTCCTGGCTGAGATTGTCCTTGGCCTGCTCGACGCTGATAAACGACGTAGCGAGGCGCAAGCCGATCTCGCGATTTGCCGCGGTGTCGAAACGCAGCCAGGCCGGCAAGGCATTGCCGCTCGTGATAATTGGCGCGATATCGAACTCGCCGTAATAATACATTCGGGGCGAACCGTGGTCCGTAAACCCGGAAATCGTGCCATCCTTCGTTATTTCAATACTACCAGAGGTGTCGAAAAACTTGTCTATGACAATAGCCAGATTCTGATTTTGATTGCGACTGGGCGTGAAGCGAAAATAGACCGCATGATCCGTCGGCGTCATTTCGGTGCGCGTGCCGTCCTTGAAATCGACACTGTAATAGTGGGCGAGGGATATTTCAGTGGCTCGGTCGAACTTCGCGCCGCGCGCTTCCTGTTCGGTTATCGGCTCAACGGCTGTATCTATGCTGCTGACCGGCATGATCTGCAGTGTCTGGCGATTGCCAATCCAAGGGCTTGGCGCGTGAACGACCGCGAAGGCATAAATTTTGTCGAGAAGGCCTGTGTCGTCTTCGTTCTCATAGAAGGTATAAAAGAAGTCGTTTCCATAATAGCCCCGATTGAGCTTCGTGTCCCGCCAACCGTTTATCACCTTCTTCTGGAGCCTGTTGACGGGCGTCCACATATTGAAACCGAACGGCAGCGCCATGGCCGGGAAGGTGTTGCCGCGCGATACGCCATCCGCGATGTAGGCGGCAGAATGAGCGCCACGCATTGTGTTCACATAGTCGGCGGGTTTAGCGCCCAATGTGTTCGCATCGGTCTCGAGATACACCCCCCCCGCTATCTGGCGGCTCAGCTTCATTCCTGATGCTGTGACGCGTACTCGCGTTGACACGCCACGCTTGTCGGGGTCCTCCTGGATCGGCAAATATTCCCCGATCGACGGCGGCTTCTTGGCAACCGGGGGCAGCGGCAGGCCAGAACCCATTTCCGGCATTGGCACGGACGCCGCAGGTTCGATCACCGGGAATATCTCTGCCGGCTCGGGCTTGGAGTTTGCTGTCGGTGCCGAAGGCTCTTCAATCGGGAAACCGGATGACGTCTTGGGAAGCTCTGCCTCGACATTCGGGACGGTCGGCGGCGGGGCAACAGCAGCAATGTCGGGCGCTTGTGGTGCCGGCGATGGTTCAATCGCCACAGCGGTTGGAACGAGCGTGGGCGTTGACGCAGGCGCCTCGGCCTCGGCACCCGGGGCCGGTGCTGGGCGCTCCGTGTCGACAATTGCCGGTATCTTGGGCGCCTCATCCTCGGCACCCGCGACGGCCGGCAGCGACACTGTAACATCGGGTGTTTGCAACTCGGGCGATGCCGGTTCCACTTTCGCAGTGCCCTTGTCGGCATTTGGCGTGACGGGCAGCGGCGGCAAGGTGGTAATGTCTGGTGCTTCCGCCTTGGGCGCTGCAGGTTCGATCGCCACAGCGGTTGAAACGAGCGTGGGCTTTGACGCAGGCGCCTCAGCCTCGGCACCCGGGACGGACGGCAGCGACGCTACAACGTTGGGTGTTTGCAGTTCGGGCGATGCCGGTTCCACTTTCGCAGTGCCCTTGTCGGCATTTGGCGTGACGGGCAGCGATGGCGAGGTGGCAACGTCTGGTGCTTCCGCTTTGGGCACTACAGGTTCGATCGCTACGGCGGTTGGAACGAGCGTGGGCTTCGACGCAGGCGCTTCAGCCTCGGCACCCGGGGCCGGTACTGGGCGCTCCGTGTCGACAATTGCCGGTATCTTGGACGCCTCGGCCTCGACACCCGGAACGGTCGGCAGCGACGCTGTAACGTTGGGTGTTTGCAACTCGGGCGATGCCGGTTCCACTTTCGCAGTGCCCTTGTCGGCATTTGGCGTGACGGGCAGCGGCGGCAAGGTGGCAACGTCGGGCACTTCCGACTTGGGTGCTGCAGGTTCGATCGCTACGGCGGTTTGAACGAGCGTGGGCTTCGACGCAGGCGCCTCGGCCTCGGCACCCGGGACGGCCGGCAGCGACACTGTAACATCGGGTGTTTGCAGTTCGGGCGATGCCGGTTCCACTTTCGCAGCGCCCTTGTCGGCATTTGGCGTGACGAGCAGCGGCGGCAAGGTGGCAACGTCGGGCACTTCCGACTTGGGCACTACAGGTTCGATCGCTACGGCGGTTGGAACGAGCGTGGGCTTCGACGCAGGCGCTTCAGCCTCGGCACCCGGGGCCGGTACTGGGCGCTCCGTGTCGACAATTGCCGGTATCTTGGACGCCTCGGCCTCGACACCCGGAACGGTCGGCAGCGACGCTGTAACGTTGGGTGTTTGCAACTCGGGCGATGCCGGTTCCACTTTCGCAGTGCCCTTGTCGGCATTTGGCGTGACGGGCAGCGATGGCGAGGTGGCAACGTCGG
>NZ_JAMJWD020000002.1:489434-1046003 GCF_023554255.2 Phyllobacterium sp. 21LDTY02-6
GGCCTCGACACCCGGAACGGTCGGCAGCGACGCTGTAACGTTGGGTGTTTGCAACTCGGGCGATGCCGGTTCCACTTTCGCAGTGCCCTTGTCGGCATTTGGCGTGACGGGCAGCGATGGCGAGGTGACAACGTCTGGTGCTTCCGCTTTGGGTGCTGCAGGTTCGATCGCTACGGCGGTTTGAACGAGCGTGGGCTTCGACGCAGGCGCCTCGGCCTCGGCACCCGGGGCGGTCGGCAGCGACGCTGTAACGTTGGGTGTTTGCAGCTCGGGCGATGCCGGTTCCACTTTCGCAGTGCCCTTGTCGGCATTTGGCGTGACGGGCAGCGATGGCAAGGTGGCAACGTCTGGTACTTCCGGCTCGGGCGCTGCAGGTTCGATCGCTACGGCGGTTGGAACGAGCGTGGGCGTTGACGCAGGCGCCTCGGCCTCGGCACCCGGGGCCGGTGCTGGGCGCTCCGTGTCGACAATTGCCGGTATCTTGGGCGCCTCATCCTCGGCACCCGCGACGGCCGGCAGCGACGCTACAACGTTGGGTGTTTGCAACTCGGGCGATGCCGGTTCCACTTTCGCAGTGCCCTTGTCGGCATTTGGCGTGACGGGCAGCGGCGGCAAGGTGGCAACGTCGGGCACTTCCGGCGCGGGCGTTGCTGCCGGCTCGATCTTTGTGGCAGCTTCGGCCGGAACCTCGGAAGCGGCCGGCTCGGCCTTCGACTCGAATGTCTGCACGCCAGTCGCCTCTTGCTCCTTCGGCTTCGGAGCTTCCGGACTGGTTCCGGCCAGCACGACCAGTGGCACCGCCGTGGCGTCCACTTCCGGCTTCTGCCGTTCCGGCGTCGCCAGTGCGCCGCCTGTCGGTTTTACTTCGGTTTGCGGCGTGCCGAATGTGCTTGCCGCGGCCTCAGGCTTTGCTGCGTCTTCCTTGCAACCGGAGAGCATGGTTGTGCAGAGTAGCGTTGCCACCAATGTGCGCTTGATCAACATGATACCTCCACCAATGACTTTCTGAAAAACGTTCGTTCTGAAAAAGACGGCGCTGCGTGCCCGCAGCGTCAAATCTGCGCGGTTACATAGCGACCATAGGGGTAGTAAAATATGAACTCCAGGATCAAGTATTTACGGCACCGAGACTTGTGTCAATTCAGCTAAAGTCTGAGAACGACACAAAAAAAGCCCGGCTCAAAGGCCGGGCTCCTTCTCAATCCTGGATGAACGATCAGGCAGATTTCTTCTTGCCGTCTTCGTCGATCTCTTCGAAATCGGCATCGACGACATCGTCATCCGCCTTGGCCGTCGCGTCAGCACCTGCTTCGGCACCAGCCTCGCCGGCCTGAGACGCCTCGTACATTGCCTGGCCAAGCTTCATCGAAGCTTCGGCGAGAGCCTGGGTCTTGGCCTTGATGTTTTCCGCATCATCGCCTTCAACCGCAGTCTTCAATTCACCAAGCGCAGTCTCGATCGCAGTCTTGTCTTCCGCCGATACCTTGTCGCCATATTCCTTCAGCGACTTCTCGGTGGAATGGATCAGCGCCTCGGCCTGGTTCTTCGACTCGACAGCCTCGCGCCGCTTCTTGTCGGCTTCGGCATTGGCCTCGGCGTCCTTGACCATCTTTTCGATATCGGCATCGGACAGACCGCCGGATGCCTGGATACGAATCTGGTGCTCCTTGCCGGTGCCCTTGTCCTTGGCCGACACGTTGACGATACCGTTGGCGTCGATGTCGAAGGTGACTTCGATCTGCGGGATACCGCGCGGTGCGGGCGGAATGCCGACCAGGTCGAACTGGCCGAGCGCCTTGTTGTCGGCGGCCATTTCACGCTCGCCCTGGAAGACGCGGATCGTCACTGCCGACTGATTGTCCTCGGCGGTGGAGAATGTCTGCGACTTCTTGGTCGGGATCGTCGTGTTACGCTCGATCAGGCGGGTAAAGACACCGCCCAGCGTCTCGATGCCGAGCGAAAGCGGCGTAACGTCGAGCAGCAGCACGTCCTTGACATCGCCCTGCAGCACGCCCGCCTGGATGGCGGCGCCCATGGCGACGACTTCGTCCGGATTGACGCCCTTGTGCGGCTCCTTGCCGAAGAATGCCTTCACGACTTCCTGAATCTTGGGCATGCGGGTCATGCCGCCGACGAGAACGACTTCATCGATCTCACCGGCCTTCAGGCCAGCATCCCTGAGCGCTGCCTTGCAGGGCTCGACGGTGCGCTGGACCAGATCGTCGACCAGGCTTTCGAACTTCGAGCGCGAGAGCTTCATGGTCAGGTGCTTCGGTCCGGAAGCATCGGCCGTGATGAAAGGCAGGTTGATTTCGGTCTGCTGCGCGGAAGAAAGCTCGATCTTGGCCTTCTCGGCGGCTTCCTTCAGGCGCTGCAGCGCCAGCTTGTCGTTCTTCAGGTCGATGCCCTGTTCCTTCTTGAACTCGGCTGCGAAATATTCGACCAGACGCATGTCGAAATCTTCACCGCCAAGGAACGTATCGCCATTGGTGGACTTCACTTCGAACACGCCGTCGCCGATCTCGAGGACCGACACGTCGAACGTGCCGCCGCCAAGGTCGTATACGGCGATCGTCTTGCCGTCCTTCTTGTCGAGGCCATAGGCCAGTGCAGCAGCGGTCGGCTCGTTGATGATGCGCAGGACTTCGAGGCCAGCGATCTTGCCGGCATCCTTCGTCGCCTGACGCTGCGCATCATTGAAGTAGGCCGGAACGGTGATGACGGCCTTCTCGACCTTCTCGCCCAGATAGGATTCAGCGGTTTCCTTCATCTTCTGAAGGACCATCGCGGAAATCTGCGAGGGGGAATATTTCTTGTTGTGGACCTCTACCCAGGCATCGCCATTGTCGCCCTTGACGATGCTGTAAGGGACCAGCTTCTTGTCCTTCTCGACCGTCGGATCGTCGAAACGGCGGCCAATGAGGCGCTTGACGGCGAAAACGGTGCCTTCGGGATTGGTCACAGCCTGGCGCTTGGCCGGCTGGCCAGCGAGGCGTTCATCGCTATCCGTGAATGCGATGATCGAAGGCGTCGTACGCGCACCTTCCGCATTTTCGATGACCTTCGCGTTCTTGCCGTCCATGACAGCAACGCAGGAATTGGTCGTTCCCAGATCGATACCGATAACTTTTGCCATTACTCTTCTCCATTCAGCAGGCTGCCGGGACCTCTGCCGAGCATTCCATGTAAGCAGCCCCTAGGGGGTTTAACAATTCAGAACTGCCGGGGCGGGCGGTTCTTACAGTGTTGCTGGCTATATAAGAAGCGGAAATTTGCCATGCAAGAAGGAAGCGCCGCTATTTGCACCTCATAATGCCCCAAAACCCGCGTGAAACGGGCGAAAAATGCGACAAACCGCTTTGCGAGGTGCGACGATCGCCGTCCCGGAGCTAGACCTGCTCCCACTCGCCGGAAGCGTCGGCCCTGTAGATGGCGTCGATCAGCTTCTGATTGAGCACCGAATCCTCGAGCGTGAAGATGCCGTCCTTCGCGCCGCGCGCCGCCTGCACGAAAGCCTCGACCTGGAGGCGGTAGTGGTCGACGCCGCCAAAATTGAACTCCTGCGCCTGATCATGCGCCGCATTGTGGAGCCAGACCTTGGCGTGGTCGTATTTGCCGGTATTGAACGGCGCCAGCACCTCGATATAGCCCTTGTCGCCGTGGAACACCACGCCTTGCCGCGACGCGAGCTGCGTCGCCACATAGAAGGTCAGTTCGAAGCTGTCGAACCTGGCGCAGACATTGGCGTAGCGATCGGTCCCGAACACCTCGTCGCGTTCGACGGTGGCCCGCACACGCTGCGGCTCCTCGCCCGTCACGAAGCGCGTCACGACCGTAGGATAGACGCCGATGTCCGGCAGGGCGCCGCCGCCCAGCGATAGCTGGTTACGCATATTGCCGGCATCCGTGTTGTAATAGGTGAACGCGGCCTGCACGTGGCGCAGCCGGCCGATCGCGCCTTCCGCCACCAGCTGGCGCACTTTCAGCCATTGCGGGTGATAGGTGACCATGAAGGCTTCGGAAACCAGTACGCCATGCCTGTCCCTCGCCTCCTGCAACCGGCCTATCTCGTCGGCCTTCAGAGAGATCGGCTTTTCGCAGAGGACATGCTTGCCGGCATTGGCGGCCTTGAGTGCCCATTCGATGTGCTGGGACGTCGGCAGCGGAATGTAGACGCCGTCGATTTCGTCGGAAGCGAGGAGTTCCTCATAGGAGCCGAAGGCATGCGGCGCGCCGAACCGGGCGGCAACGTCCCGCGCCTTGCCGATATCGCGGCTGGCGATGCCGGCCAGAACCGAATTCTCAGCAGCGCATATGGCGGGAATGACCGCCGTCACCCCGATCTTTGCCGTCGACAATACACCCCAGCGAAACATCATGCCTTCTCCCTTCATCCACGGAACGGTTCTAGATAAGCCAAAATGGCATCAATGCAACCCGCGCTGCATCAGCCGGTATATTTGAAGAAATCGATGAAGGCCCGCAGCGCCGGCCGCATCTGGCGCCGGCTGGGATAATAGAGATAGACGCCGGGAAATGGCGCGCACCAATCGACGAGGATGCGACGCAGCCGTCCTTCGGCGATGGCGGCGCTCGCCATGTTCTCCAGCACGAAGGCGATGCCGGCGCCATCGAGCGCCGCCTCCAGAACGAGGCGGTCGTCGCCGAGAATGAGCGGACCCCGGACATCGAGCACGAGTTCTTCATCGTCCTTCTCGAATTCCCATCGGTAGATCTGGCCGCTGGCGAATCTTCGCCGGATACATGGATGCTCCAGCAATTGGCGCGGGTGCAGCGGCATGGCCTTGCCTTCGAGATATTCCGGCGAGGCGATGATGCTGGCGCGGATCGGCGGGCTCATCCTCACCGCGATCATGTCGGGCTCGACGCTTTCGCCAAGCCGCATGCCGCCATCGAGACCCGCCGCGACGATATCGTTGAACGGTTCTTCCACCCGGATTTCCAGCACCACCCCCGGATAGGCCCTGCTGAAGGCGGCGAGCCGCGGCGCGAGCAGCCAGTGGGCGGCAAAGGGCGGCACGCTGAGCCGAAGATTGCCGGCGACACGGTTGTTGACTTCCTTGACCGCATCGAGCGCCAGGTCGATCTCCCCAAGCGCCGGCGCCAGACGCCTGAGCAGCAGCGCGCCTTCTTCGGTAACGGCAATGCTGCGTGTCGTGCGCGACAAGAGGCGCACGCCGAGCGCCGCCTCAAGGCTGGATACCGCGTGACTGACGGCGGAGGGCGCTATTCCAAGCTCCCGGGCCGCGCCACGAAATCCCCCGCATGCCGCGACGGTGGCGAAGATGGCAAGCTGCGGCAGGCGGTTGCGGTCCATTGTTCTATCTAATGGAACAGCGTGTGAATTATCAACCGAATTCACGAACAGGCTGGCGTGCCCTATCTTCCGGTTCTCCCACCCAATCTTCCAGTTCTCATACAAGGAGACCAGTGATGAACAAACGCAAGCTTGGAAGCGCGCTCGAAGTATCGGCAGTAGGCCTTGGATGTATGGGCATGACCTTTGCCTATGGCGGCCAGGATGAGGCCGACGCGATCCGCACGCTGCATCGGGCCGTGGATATCGGCGTGACATTCTTCGATACGGCGGAGGTCTACGGGCCTTTCGACAATGAAATCCTCGTGGGAAAGGCATTGAAGCCCTATCGCGACAGGGTCGTGATCGCCACGAAGTTCGGTTTCAAGATCGCCGATGAGGGCGTGGGGCCGTCGCGCATGATCGGCGTGGACAGCCGCCCGGAACATCTGAAGGCGGTGGCGGAGGCCTCGCTCGGCCGTCTCGGCGTCGATGAGATCGACCTGTTCTATCAGCATCGCGTCGATCCGAATGTACCGATCGAAGAAACGGTCGGCGCCATGGCGGAGCTTGTAAAGCAAGGCAAGGTCAAGGCGCTCGGTCTCTCGGAGGCCAGTGCCTCCACCATCAGACGCGCGCACAAGGTGCATCCGATCACGGCGGTGCAAAGCGAATATTCGCTTTGGAGCCGCGATCCGGAGGAAGAGGTCCTGGCAGTATGCCGGGAACTCGGCATCGGCTTCGTACCCTATAGTCCTCTCGGCCGCGGCCTGTTGACCGGCGCCATCAGCAAGCCCGACGAACTCGGCGCCGACGACTGGCGCAAGAACCTGCCGCGCTTCCAGGCCGATGCGATGGCGGCCAATGCTGCCCTGATCGCAACGCTCAAGGGCATGGCCGAGGCCAAGGGCGTGACGCCGGCACAGCTCGCCCTCGCCTGGGTACTGCACCAGGGAGATTTCATCGTGCCGATACCGGGCGCCCGCAAGATAAAGCATCTTGAGGAAAACGCGGCCGCAGCGGGGATCGTTCTGTCCCGCGAGGAACTCGGCACGATCGGCGATGCGCTTGCGCCTTCCAAGGTGACAGGCAAGCGTTACCGCGATTCCGAGCTGGGCCTCGTCAATGGATAAACACAGGCGCTAAGCCAGCCGTAACGAGCAAGGTGGGGCGCTTCAGCGCCCTGCCCGAATAAACCAGGCCTGAATAAAACCGGGCCTGAACAAAATCGGGTTTGAACGAACAAGGGCGGCTTTCGAGCCGCCCTTGTTCGTCATGTCAGCCGCGCAGGGTTCCGCCGGTCTGTTTCACCACATTGTCGATGATCCGCTTGCTCAGCGCCTCGAAGTCCTCATCGGTCAATGTCCGCTCGACGGGCTGTATCGACACCTCGATGGCGACAGACTTCCTGTCCGCTCCCAGCGAAGCACCTTCGAACAGATCGAATACCTGCACGCCGGCAACGAGCTTCTTGTCGGCCGCAAGCGCGGCGCGCACGATGCTGCCCGCTTCGACGGCCTTGTCGACCACGAAGGCAAAGTCGCGCCTTACCATCTGGAAATCGGAGAGGGTAAGTGCCGGCTTGGTGCGCGTCGCCTTCTGCTTCGGCTCCGGAATGGCGTCGATGAACACCTCGAAACCGCACAGGCTGCCTGCGACGTCCAATGTCTCGAGCGTCTTCGGATGAAATTCGCCGAAGGTTCCGAGAACGACCTTCGGCCCAAGCTTGATCGTGCCCGAGCGGCCGGGATGATACCATTCGGGACCGCCAGCCTCGATCTGCAGCTTGTCCACCGGCGCGCCGCAGGCCTCGAGCACGGCGATCGCATCGGCCTTGGCATCGAACACGCCGACCGATTGGGCATTGCCCGACCAGTGACGGCCATAGACCTCGAAATGCGCCGTTCCACGGCGGACGCCGGAGGCGACGCGGCGTTGGCCTTCCGGCGTATCGTCCTCATAGGTGCCGGACACCTCGAACAGCGCGAGATCGTTGAAGCCGCGATCCGCATTGCGGCTCGCAGCAGCCAGCAGGCCCGGCAGCAAGGATGGGCGCATGTCGGACATGTCGGATGCGATCGGGTTGGAAAGCCGCAATTGCGCTGCGCCGCCGCCGAATGCCCTGGCTGCCTTTTCGGAGATGAACGACCAGGTGACCGCTTCCATCATTCCGCGCGAAGCCAGCGCGCGCTTCGCGTGCCGCGTGCGTATCTGCAGCGTGGTCAGGATCTTGCCGTTGACGGCGGCATGGCTCGAAAGCGGCTGCGGCTCGATGAGATCCACGCCGTGAATACGCATGACCTCCTCGACGAGGTCGGCCTTGCCGTCGATATCCGGACGCCATGACGGCACGAGAACTGCTACCTCCTCGCCCCTGCCCTGCGGCTGGAAACCCAGACGGGCGAGAATGTCGAGGCTGGTGTCGGATGGCACGTCGATGCCCGTCAGCCGCCGCACTTCGGAAGTGGGGAAGGTTACGCTTTTCGGCTTGAAACCTTCATAGCCGGTTACTCTGCGCTCCGACGGCGAGCCGCCGCAGAGTTCCAGCACCATCTGCGTTGCGAACTCGACGCCCGGCAGCATGTATTCAGGATCGACGCCGCGCTCGAAGCGATAGCGCGCATCGGTGATGACGCCGAGGTCGCGGCCGGTACGGGCAACGGTCATCGGGTCCCACAATGCGGATTCGATCACGACATTGGTGGTGTTCTCGTCGCAGCCGGAATGCTCGCCGCCCATCAGGCCGGCAAGCGACTCGACGCCTTCCGCATCGGCAATGGCGAGATAGTCCGGGCCAAGTTCATATTCCTTGCCGTTAAGGCCGAGGAGCCGCTCCCCCTGGCGCGCGCGGCGCACGGTCAGAACGCCGCCCTTCACCTTGTCCGCGTCGAAGACGTGCAAGGGGCGGCCCCTGTCGAAAGTGATATAATTGGTGATATCGACCAGCGCATTGATCGGGCGCAGACCAATGGCGATCAGCCGCTGCTGCAGCCATTTCGGGCTCGGTCCATTCTTGACGCCGGTCACGCTGCGCCAGGCGAAGCCGGGGCAAAGATAGGTTTCGGTGCCAAGGTCGAGCCTGACATCGACGAGCGGCGCGGATGTTCCCTGGACCGGCTCGACGCCGCCGTTCTTCAAGGTGCCGATGCCTGCGGCGGCCAGATCGCGGGCAATGCCATGAACGCTGGTGCAATCCGGCCGATTCGGCGTCAGGTTGATCTCGATGACCGGATCGTCGAGCCCGGCATAGGCGGCGAAGCTCGTTCCGACCGGCGCATCGGCCGGCAGGTCGATGATGCCATTATGCTCGTCCGACATTTCCAGTTCGCGCTCCGAGCACATCATGCCGAAGCTCTCGACACCACGGATCTTGCCGACCGCAAGCGTCATGTCGATGCCGGGGACATATGTGCCGGGCGCGGCGAAGGCACCGATCATGCCCGCCCGCGCATTCGGCGCGCCGCATACGACCTGCAGTGGCTTGCCATCGCCGGCATCCACCGTCAGCACCTGCAGCTTGTCCGCGTCGGGATGGCGTACGGCGGTGAGCACCTTGGCGATGACGAAGGGCTTCAGCGCCGCCTTGTCGTCCAGCGATTCCACTTCCAGGCCGATCATGGTCAGCGTCTCCACGATCTTGTCGAGAGAGGCCTCGGTTTCCAGATGGTCTTTCAACCAGGACAGGGTGAATTTCATCGTTTCACTCGTTTCTTGAATTTGCGTCCGGGACTGCGTTTCGTCCCATGGTTGGCAACTGGCCGCTTCAGGCGCTCAGACCACCGAACAGCGTCGGCATGTCGAGCGGGCGGAAGCCGTAATGCGACAACCAGCGAATATCGGCATCGAAGAAGGCGCGCAGGTCCGGCATGCCATATTTCAGCATGGCGATCCGATCGATGCCCATGCCCCAGGCGAAGCCCTGATATTCATCGGGATCGAGCCCGCCGGCACGCAGGACATTGGGATGAACCATGCCGCAGCCGAGGATTTCCATCCAGTCATTGCCCTCGCCGAAGCGGACTTCCTTGCCCGAGCGATCGCACTGGATATCGACCTCCAGCGACGGCTCGGTGAAGGGGAAATAGGACGGCCGGAAGCGCATCTTCAGCGCCGGCACCTCGAAGAAAGCCTTGCAGAACTCTTCCAGCACCCATTTCATGTTCGCGACATTGGCCGTGCGATCGATGACCAGGCCTTCCACCTGATGGAACATCGGCGAGTGGGTCGCGTCCGAATCCATGCGGTAGGTCTTGCCGGGAATGACGATGCGGATCGGAGGCTTCTGGTTCTCCATCGTCCTGATCTGGACGGGGCTCGTATGGGTGCGCAGGACGCGCCGCTCGTTCTTCTCGTCCGGATTGAAGAAGAACGTATCGTGCATTTCGCGCGCCGGATGGCCTTCCGGGAAGTTCAGCGCGGTGAAATTATAATAATCGGTCTCGATATCCGGCCCCTCGGCGATGGCGAAACCCATATCGGCGAAAATGGCGGTTATCTCATCGATGACCTGGCTGATCGGATGAATCCGGCCGCGCTCCGCCGGGGCAGCGCGCAGGGGCAGCGTGACATCGACCTTCTCCGTTTCCAGGCGTGCTGCAATGGCCGCGTCCTTCAGCAGCGCCTTGCGCTCGCTCAGTGCCTCGGTGATCCTGTTCTTGAGCCCGTTGATCTCCGGTCCCTTGACCTGGCGTTCCTCGGGAGACATGGAGCCGAGCGATTTGAGCTTCTCGGAAATCGCACCCTTCTTGCCCAGCGCGGCGATGCGGACGGCCTCGATGGCGGCCTCGTCATTGGCCGCCTCGATTTGTGCGGTCAACGCGCTTTCCAATTGTACCAGATCGTTCATCTTCTCACCCGTTTCACGGTTTGCTGCATTCGTCCGAAATCGAAAAACCCGCGCCAGCCGAGCCAGCGCGGGTTTCCCAAATGTGATGTTCCTGATGCTTTGGGAGCGGCTGACCCGTTTATGCGCGGACAGCGCCTTCAAAAGCGTTCGGAGTTGTGTCTTTCAGATATTCGAGCGCTTTCTTGGCGGAGGCCACGATCGCACCGAATGCTTCCGGCTCGTTGATTGCGAGATCCGAGAGAACCTTGCGGTCGACCTCGATACCGGACTTGCTCAGGCCGTCGATGAAACGGCTATAGGTCAGGCCATGCTCACGAACGGCAGCATTGATACGCTGCGTCCACAGCGCGCGGAACGTGCGCTTGCGGTTCTTGCGGTCGCGATAGGCATATTGCTTGGAACGATCGACGGCAGCCTTGGCGGTCTTGATCGTGTTCTTGCGGCGGCCACGGAAACCCTCGGCCTGCTTGAGAACTTTCTTGTGCTTGGCGTGGGACGTAACGCCCCTTTTTACACGTGCCATGATATGATCTCCTTAAAACTCAAAGGCCGTTCGGCAGGAACTTCTTCGCGATCTTCGCATCGGGATCCGATAGAACCATCGTCCCGCGCGCGTCACGAATGAACTTGTTCGAACGCTTGATCATGCCATGGCGCTTGCCAGCCGCGGCGGCTTTGATTTTGCCAGTTCCGGTGATCTTGAACCGTTTCTTGGCAGCAGATTTGGTCTTCATCTTGGGCATTTTGCTACTCCTTCTTGAGGCCGATTGCGATCCCCAACGGGATGCCGGCCTTTTCATTGTTGATTTCGAGCCGACCAAAGCCCGAAAGCATGCAAAACCGCCACGGCATGCCCTGCCGGGCGGTTTGAACGGGGTCTTATTAGCAGAAGTCGCGAAAAGCGCAACTATTGAATCGCGCCCTGCGGCTCAAAAGCCGCATTATCGGCCGCATGGCCAAGAACGGCAGAAATGCAAGAGCCGCCCGGAGGCGGCTCGCTGGTGATCCGAAAGTGACCAGGCCAACGCCTCAGCGCGGCGCGAGCACCATCATCATCTGGCGGCCTTCGAGCTTGGGCTCGGCCTCGACCTTGGAAATCTCCACGGTGTCTTCCTTGACACGCTCGAGCAGGCGCATGCCGAGTTCCTGGTGCGCCATTTCGCGGCCACGGAAACGCAGCGTCACCTTTACCTTGTCGCCTTCTTCGAAGAAGCGCTTGATCGCCTTCATCTTCACCTCATAATCATGGGTGTCGATGTTCGGCCGCATCTTGATTTCCTTGATTTCGACCGTCTTCTGCTTCTTGCGCGCTTCGGCCGCCTTCTTCTGGCCCTGGTATTTCAGCTTGCCGAGATCGACGATCTTGCACACCGGCGGTTCCGCGTTCGGCACGATCTCGACAAGGTCAAGCCCCGCCTCATCGGCCATGGCCAATGCTGCCTGAATGGTTACGATGCCATGGTTTTCACCTTCGGCATCAATGAGCTGTACCTGGGGTACCCGGATATCACGGTTGGAGCGGGGTCCGTCTTTCTGGACCGGCTGGGCTCTGAAGGGTCGGCGAATGGCAGTAGTCTCCTTGAATTATTTCGGACCCGCAAATAGCATCGTCGGCGCGCCGCCGCAATGCTTAGCTGCGTCACTGCCGCCAATATTGCCGATTTTCGGCAGATTCTCGCACAGGGAACAATGGGATTGCTTCGTTTCCATGCTTGTGTTGCTTTCATCCCGTTGATTCCCGCCAATATCGCCCGCTGCCGCAAGAGAGTATCCCATGACCGTTCCCCCGCCCGAATTTCTCGACGTCGAGGACACGAAGATCGCCCTGCGCCGGCGGCCCGGCGCCAATCCGGGTCTCGTCTGGCTCGGCGGCTATCGCTCGGACATGCTGGGAACCAAGGCGGAATTCCTCGACCGGTTCGCGCATGAAAAGGGCCTGGCCTTTCTCCGGCACGATTATTCCGGACATGGGGAATCCGCCGGGGAATTCCGCGACGGCACGATCTCGCTCTGGCTCGGGCAGAGCCTCGCGGTGTTCAGGCAATTCTCGTCGGGGCCGCAGGTGCTGGTCGGCTCCTCGATGGGAGGCTGGATCGCATTGCGGCTGATCGAGGAACTGCAGAAGCTCGGCGAGAGCAGCCGCGTCGCGGGCCTGGTGCTGATAGCACCGGCGCCGGACTTCACGGCGGAACTCGTCGAACCGCAGCTTACCGCGAAGCAGCGCCGGCAACTCGCCGAGCAAGGCTACATGGAGGAACGTTCCGCCTATTCGCCCGAGCCCGACATCTATACGCGCGCGCTGATCGAGGACGGCCGCGACAATCTCGTGCTCAAGGGTGTCATCCAGACCGACTGCCCTGTCCATATCCTGCAGGGCATGCGCGACAAGGATGTGCCCCACACCCATGCCATGAAGCTGGTCGATCACCTGCCGGTCGATGATGTGACGATCACGCTCGTGCGGGATGGCGACCATCGCCTGTCGCGGCCGCAGGACCTCGAGCTTCTCGCCCGCACCGTTTCCGGCATGATGGATCGCCCCGGTGCGGCCGGCTCCCCCAAACCTCCAGTCCAGTGAGTCGATCCCATGCGATTTTCCGTCATTGCTTCCGCCGTCGTCGCCGCGTTCGTCGGATTTGGCGGAACGCTGGCCCTTATCATCGCCGCCTCGCAGGCGCTCGGGGCGACCCAGGACCAGACGGCAAGCTGGGTGACGGCGGTCTGCCTCGCCATGTTTTTCGCGACGGGATATCTCAGCTGGCGCTACCGCATGCCCATCATCACCGCCTGGTCCACGCCGGGACTGGCGCTCATCGGAAGTTCGGCCGGCTTTTCCATGCCGGAGGCGGTCGGAGCCTTCATCCTTACCGCCATCGCCATCATCATAACGGGGCTGGCGAAGCCGATCTCGGCGCTCGTCTCCAGGATACCGGCGTCCATAGCGTCGGGCATGCTTGCAGGCGTGCTCTTCGCCTTCCTGACCGGCGCGGCGCGCACCATACCGGTCGATCCGCTGTTCGTGCTGCCACTCATCGTCCTTTTCTTCGTCATCCGCCTCTTCAACCCGGCCATGGCGGTGCTTGCGGTGCTCTTCGGCGGCATCTTCTATGCCTTTCTCGCCGGCCGGGTCGAAACCGTTCCGGCGGTGGAGCTTTCGACGCTCACCCTGATCATGCCGGTCTTCACGCTGCAGGCCGCCATTGGTCTTGCGCTGCCGCTCTATCTCGTGACGATGGCGTCGCAGAACCTGCCGGGCTTTGCCGTGATGCGAGCGGCCGGATACGAACCGCCAACCGCGGCGGCGCTGCAGGTCACCGGCCTCGCATCGCTGCTGAGCGCGCCTTTCGGCGCCCATACGAGCAATATGGCGGCGATTTCCGCGGCCATATGCACCGGCCCCGACGCCCATCCCGATCCGGACAAGCGCTGGCTGACCGGCCCATTCTATGCCTTGAGCTATCTGGTCTTCGCGCTGTTCGGCGCTTCGTTCGTGGCGCTCTTCGCCGTATTGCCGCCGCCGCTGATCGTGCTCGTAGCCGGGCTGGCGCTGATCGGAGCTGCCGTCAATGCGATGACGCTCGCACTCAAGAAGGAGGATGAGCGGCTGGCCGCCATGGTCACCTTTGCGGTTACCGCCTCCGGAATCAGCATTGCCGGCATCGGCGCCGCGTTCTGGGCATTGATCGCCGGAATGGCGGTTTTCCTGCTCGACCAGATAAAGAACCGGGCCTGATTTCAAGCAGATGGCCGAATCCGGATCACGGTTTCTTGAAAAGCCACAAAGTCCATCCCATTTCGTTGATAATCGACCAATTGGGGTCGGGGCTTCTTGAGAAGGAAGGGCTTTAGATGAACAATACTGCTTTGATCCGGCCGGCCTGGACGCCGGCAACGATCGCCCTGATGATCATCGGGTTCATGCTGTTCTGGCCGCTTGGCCTTGCCATGCTCGCCTACATTATCTGGGGCGACCGGCTGGATGGCTTCAAGCGCGACGTGAACCGCAAGGCCGGCGGCTTCTGCGGCGCATTCCGCAAGAGCGGCAACCGTCATGCAGGCTTCGGCCGCGCAGGCTTTGGCACCGGCAACGTTGCCTTCGACGATTGGCGCGACAAGGAACTCGCAAGGCTGGACGAAGAACGCCGCAAGCTCGAAGAGATGCGCGCCGAATTCGAAGCCTATGCGGAAGAGTTGCGCCGCGCCAAGGACCGCGAGGAGTTCGACCGTTTCATGGCCGAGCGCAGCCGCAAATCCTCAGGCCCGGTACCGGACGTCACCGACGACGGCAAGGACTGACGAAGTCCTCCCGCGGCAAGGACCGCGGGAGCAACCAATCGGAAGGCCCAGCGATGGGCCTTCCCTTCTTGCTGCCACACCCCTTCTTCCTGAAGCCCCCTTCCAATTCCCCTCACTATTTTTCTTCGAATCGTATATTCATCATCCATGGTTCTTTCGCTTTTCCGTGCCCCCAAAAAGGCGGCGGTGACACTCAAGGCTGAACGCAGTTATGAGGTCGCGGGCCGAATCCTTCCGCTGCGCGTCATGGAAAATCCGCGCGCGACCCGGCTGACGCTGCGTATCGACGCGGGCGGCAAGGGCCTGCGCATGACGGTTCCCCCGGGCATGCCCGGCCGCGAGATAGAGCGCTTTCTTGCCAAGCACGAGGGCTGGATCGAAACGCGCATCGCAAAGATGCCGAACCAGCCGAAAGTCCGCCCCGGCATCCGGATTCCGGTGCGCGGCGTTCCGCATCTGGTGGTGCATGAACCGGCCAGCCGCGGCACGGTGCGACAGGAAAATGGCGCGGAAGGGCCGAGGCTGATCGTCTATGGCGACCGTCCGCATCTGGCGCGGCGGGTTTCGGACTTCCTGAAGCGGGAGGCGCGCAAGGATATCGAGCTGCTCGTCGCCCGCCACACGGCAACCGTCGGCAGGCGGGCAAAGGCCATCCGCCTGAAAGACACCAAGAGCCGCTGGGGCTCCTGCACGTCGGACGGAACCTTGTCGTTCTCCTGGCGGATCATGATGGCGCCGCCGCCGATCATCGACTATCTGGTCGCGCATGAGGTGGCGCATCTCATCGAGATGAACCATGGCCCGCGCTTCTGGAAACTGTGCGGCGAACTCTGCCCCGACACCGAGCGCTGCAAGGCATGGCTCAAGCGCAATGGCGGCGCCCTGCAGGCGATCGATTTCGCCTGATGCCGGCTGGCATGCCGCGCAGCATCGCCGCTGCGGCCCGCATCCTGTGGGAGTACCACCTCGTCTACGACGAGCTGGTGCCGAGCGACCTCATCATCGGCCTCGGCAGCTATGATCTGCGCGTCGCCGATCGCTGCGCGCAATTGTTCCGGCTTGGCCTTGCGCCGTCCATCCTGTTCACCGGCAAGGCCGGCAACTGGACGCAAGGGCTTTATCCGAGCTCGGAAGCCGAGGCCTTCGCCGCGCGGGCCGAAGCTCTCGGCGTTCCGTCAGACTGCATCCTCGTCGAGCCGCATGCCACCAATATCGGCGAGAACATCCGCTTTGCGCGGTCAATGTCGCCCGGCGTGGCGCGTGCGATCATCATCACCAAGCCGCAGACGCAGCGACGCGCGCTAGCCACCGTCAAGGCGCAATGGCCCGAAATTTCCGCGCTCGTCAGCGCACCGCTCACGCCATTCGAGCAACAGCCGACCGCGAACTATCCGCTCGACATGCTGATCGCCGAGATGGTGGGCGATATCCGCCGCATCATCGACTACCCGGCGCTCGGCTTCCAGATACCGCAGGCGGTTCCGGACGAAGTGCTCCGCGCCTGTGACCATCTGGTGGCCCATGGTCATGACGGGCATCTGCACGCGAAACTATGATCAGAACAGGGATTTCAACTGGCTGATCTTGTCATTGACGAGCCAGCCATAATAATTTTCCTCAGGCATTTGCGGCGGCTCGCCATTCGCCGCGCGCTCCGCATTGGCGTTGGCAAGGGAGCGGGCGCGGCTATCGGCGCCGCCGGTATTGTAGAGCGTGGCGGTGATGCCCGGGTTCTTCGAGATGTCCATGTCGGCGACGCGGCGATAGACATCGATCGAATGTTTGAGGGAAGCGGCCATGTAGGGCAGCGTGAGATCGGGATCCATGATCGTCTTGTAGACGTCGCCCGCATCGTCGGCGCTCAGCTTCGGCAAGCCGGAATAGCGATTGACCATGTCGGTCATCTGCAGCGCCACCAATGGGCTCAGCTGCCCGAGGCCGAAGCTCTGCCCGGCATAGAAGGGCTGGAAGAAGACCGCGCTCAAACGATTCTTGGGAAACCGCTTGCCGCCGACGCTGGCGCCGCGAAAATCCTTGTCCCACACGGCCTCGCGGCAGGTCCAGAGCCTCAAACTGTCCTTGAAGCGTGCGCATTCGGCAAATTGCGGCCGCTTGACGAACTCGCCGATCGTCTCGCCGTCATAATCGAAGCTCAGCCCCTGCTTCACATAGGAGACGGCCTTGACGTAATAGGTCTGCAGGCG
Source organism: Phyllobacterium sp. 21LDTY02-6 (assembly GCF_023554255.2). Classification (GTDB taxonomy): domain Bacteria; phylum Pseudomonadota; class Alphaproteobacteria; order Rhizobiales; family Rhizobiaceae; genus Phyllobacterium. The sequence goes on from NZ_JAMJWD020000002.1 coordinate 506,098, forward strand.
GTCATAGGCATCGACATTGTAGGTATGCTCGCCGACGAGCGCACCGGCGATATGCACCGGATCGATGCCATAGGTGCGCGAGACGCTGACGATCTTGGCGCGCAGCTTCGAATCCGTCTTCAGGAGATTGTATATCTTCTGGAACTTGGCCTCGTAGGTGGTGTTCATCTCGCGCGTGCGCTTGGCCGATGCCGCCGGAACGCCCGGCTGGCTGGCATTGCGATTGCCCTCCGGCACGACGGTGACCGCCATCGAGGGCTGGAGCAACGCGCCAAGCAGGAGGACGCTCATCGCGAGAAGACAGAAATGCCGTTTCATGCCAAATCCACTCAGTTCCGGTCGGGACCTTCCCATACCGCCTCGCTCGTAGCAAAGCCAGAATTTCCTTCAAAATCGGCCGATACATAAAAAATGCCCCCTCGAGAGTCGAGGGGGCAGGAGCGATAAGCCGCCGGCGATGCCGATCGGTCACAGGTCAGAGGATGAAGCGCGACAGATCGGCATTCTTCGCCATGTCGCCAACGGTCTCGCGCACATATTTGGCATCGACCGTATAGGAAGCACCCGCCTTGTCCGGAGCGCTGAACGATATGTCGTCCAGCACGCGCTCCATCACGGTCTGCAGCCGCCGCGCACCGATGTTCTCGACCGTCGCATTGAGATCGACGGCGATATCCGCCAGCGCGTCGATCGCGTCATCCGTGATGTCGAGCTTGACCTCCTCGGTCGCCATCAGCGCGATATACTGCTTGAGCAGGCTCGCCTCAGGCTCGGTGAGGATGCGGCGCATGTCGTCGCGCGTCAGGGCACTCAGCTCGACGCGGATCGGCAGGCGCCCCTGCAATTCCGGCAGAAGATCGGACGGCTTCGACACATGGAACGCGCCCGACGCGATGAACAGGATGTGATCCGTCTTGATCGGGCCGTATTTGGTGGCGACGGTCGTACCCTCGACCAGCGGCAGCAGATCGCGCTGCACGCCTTCACGCGATACACCTGCACCCATCCCGCCATCCCGGGCAGCAATCTTGTCGATCTCGTCGAGGAACACGATGCCGTCATTCTCGGCCGAGCGCAGCGCCTCCTGCGTGATCTGGTCCTGGTCCAGAAGCTTGTCGGATTCGTCATTGATCAGCAGTGCGTAGGAATCCTTCACCGTCGTCTTGACGGTCTTGCTGCGTCCGCCCATGGCCTTGCCCAGCATGTCGCTGAGGTTGAGCACGCCGATATTGGCGCCGGGCATGCCTGGCAGCTCGAAATTCGGCATTCCCGAACCCGTATCGGCGACCTCGACCTCGATCTCCTTGTCGTCGATCAGTCCGTCGCGAAGCTTCTTGCGGAAACTGTCGCGCGTCGCCGGGCTTGCCGTCTTGCCGACCAGCGCATCGAGCACGCGCTCTTCGGCATTGAGATGGGCCTTGGCCTTGACGTCCTCGCGCTTTTTCTCGCGCACGAGGCCGATGGCCACTTCCACGAGGTCGCGGATGATCTGTTCGACATCGCGGCCGACATAACCGACCTCGGTGAACTTCGTGGCTTCGACCTTGATGAAGGGAGCGCCAGCCAGCTTGGCCAGGCGGCGCGAGATTTCGGTCTTGCCGACGCCGGTGGGCCCGATCATCAGAATATTCTTCGGCATGACCTCTTCGCGCATCTGGCCTTCCAGCTGCTGCCGGCGCCAGCGATTGCGCAATGCAATGGCAACGGCCCGCTTGGCGTCGTTCTGGCCGATAATGTAGCGGTCGAGTTCGGATACGATCTCTCTTGGGGAAAATGTCGTCATGGGAATCTCATTTCATCCTGCCCGCGAAGGGCGGTTGTTCTTAACCAATATCCGGATTGTCCCGCGCCATCATCAGTGCGGGTCCGTAGATGGAGGTGCGGGTATCGAATGCGGCAAACCCGGCTTTCTGATAGGCGCGGATGGCGCGTTTATTGCCGGGATCGGGATCGACGATGACGCGTGGAACGCCTTCTTCGAACAATAGCGAGACGAATTCCCCGATGATGCGCGATCCGTGGCCCTGGCCGAGCATTTCCTCGGCGCCGATGAACTGGTCGAGGCCAAGGGTGCCGGTGGGCTGGTCCTGGTATGGATGGTCTTCCTCCAGGTGCGGATCATAGGTCTGCAGGTAGCCGATCGCCTCGTCGCCAAGCATGACGATGAACGGTTCGACCGAAATGCTGTCCATATGCGCCTCGATCGCCGACAGTTCGTCCGCATGGTCTCCCCACCACTGCGCCACATGCGGCTCCGCCAGCCATCGTGAAATCAATTTCAGATGACGCGGCTCCACCGGAACGAAGCGGTAGTGGAATGGATTGTCAGTCGGCATCGATGCTCTCTAGCGTGACGCTCGAATTGGTGTAGATGCAGATCTCGGCGGCGATCTCCATGGCCCGGCGGGCGATTTCCTCAGCACTCTTGTCCGAATCCGCGAGGGCGCGGGCTGCGGCCAGGGCATAATTGCCGCCGGAGCCTATGGCCATCACGCCGTGCTCGGGTTCAAGCACGTCGCCATTGCCGGTAAGCGCGAGCGTCACCGATTTGTCGGCGACGAGCATCATCGCCTCGAGGCGGCGCAGATAGCGGTCCGTGCGCCAATCCTTGGCGAGTTCCACGCAGGCGCGCATCAATTGGTCCGGATATTGCTCGAGCTTGCTTTCGAGCCGCTCGAGCAGGGTGAAGGCATCCGCGGTGGCGCCGGCGAAACCGGCAATGACATTGCCCTTGCCGATGCGGCGCACCTTGCGGGCATTGCCCTTCATGACGGTATTGCCGAGACTGACCTGTCCGTCACCGGCGATCACCACCTTGCCGCCCTTGCGGACGGTCACGATGGTCGTCCCATACATTGTGGAGGGATTGTGTTCTTGCATGACTTGCTCCTTAAGCGGGTTCGCATATGCCCCGACTGGCAGCGGATCGAACCCCTTTCTTGCACTTATGTATGATACCGTTGCCGAAATGCAAATGCCCGCCGCGCCTGCGCCATCAAAGCGTTTGGAGATTCGGCGATCGTGTTCTAGAAGGCCTCATCCAATGGCAATCCGGACGGAATGACAATGACGAGCGGCAACAAACGCAGTGCAACGATCGAGCGCAGGACCAAGGAGACCGGCATCAGCGTCGGCATCGACCTCGATGGCACCGGCACCTTCGATATCGCTACAGGCGTCGGCTTTTTCGATCACATGCTGGAGCAATTGTCGCGGCACTCGCTGATCGACATGACCATCAAGGCGGATGGCGATCTGCACATAGACGACCACCATACGGTGGAAGATACGGGTATCGCACTCGGCCAGGCAATCGCACAGGCACTCGGCGACCGGCGCGGGATCAACCGCTATGCCTCGCTCGACCTTGCCATGGACGAGACCCTGACGCGCGCCGCGCTCGATGTCTCGGGCCGCCCCTATCTCGTCTGGAACGTCGATTTCTCCGCACCGAAGATCGGCACCTTCGACACCGAGCTGGTGCGTGAGTTCTTCCATGCCCTGGCGCAGAATGCCGGGATCACGCTGCATGTCGCCAATCTTTATGGCGCCAACAATCATCACATTGCGGAGACATGCTTCAAGGCCGTGGCCCGCACCTTGCGGCACGCCATCGAAACCGACCCGCGTCAGAGGGACGTCATTCCTTCGACGAAGGGCTCTCTGAAAGGCTGAGCCATGGCTCGCTATCTCGTTTTGACGCCTGAATGGCCGGATGACACGGAAGAGCGGACAGTCTTCATCCGCGACGGATTCTCCTTGCTGGCATTCCTCTTCCCGGTGCCGTGGCTGCTGCTGCGGCGCCTGTGGTTCCATGCGATCATGATCCTGGCGGCGACGACCGGCATGTCGATGCTCGGCGCTTCCAGCGGCCACGGCGTGGCGGCTGCGCTCGTCACGACCCTGCTTTTTGCCCTTGTCGGGCTGGAAGCCAATCATTGGCGCGCCCAACGTCTCATCCGGCACGGCTATGCCGAGAGCGGAATCGTTCATGCCGCAAGCGCGTCCGATGCCGAGATCATTTATTTCCATGACAGGGCACAGCTTGCCCCGCCTCCGCCGGAACCGGCGGCCATACACCGGGACAAACCTGTTGCGGGACCAGCAATGCCAGTTCGCGGCGGCATGGTCGGCCTCGTCGGCCATCGCGGGGATATTTGAGATGCGCGTCGCCATCATAGATTACGGCTCCGGCAACCTGCGCTCCGCGACCAAGGCGTTCGAGCGCGCGTCGCGTGAAAGCGGCATGGATGCAACCATCGAGTTGACGGCCGATGCGGACCGCGTGCGCCGTGCGGACAGGATCGTGCTTCCTGGTGTTGGCGCCTATGCGGATTGCCGTCGCGGCCTTGACGCGGTGCCAGGCATGGTCGAGGCGATCCACGAGGTGGCGATCGACAAGGCACGGCCCTTCCTCGGCATCTGCGTCGGCATGCAGCTCATGTCGTCGCGCGGGCTGGAAAAGACCATTTCCCGCGGATTCGACTGGATCAAGGGCGATGTGCGCGAAATGGTGCCTTCCGATCCGGCGTTGAAAATACCACAGATCGGCTGGAACACGATCCGGCTGACGCGCCCGCATCCGCTGTTCGATGGAATTGAAACGGGTCCGAAAGGCCTGCACGCCTATTTCGTCCATTCCTATTTCCTCGATGCGGAGCTTGAAAACGACGTCGTCGCCTTTACCGAATATGGCGGGCCGGTCACCGCTGCCGTCGCCAACGACAATATGGCCGGCACCCAGTTCCATCCCGAGAAGAGCCAGGCGTTGGGCCTGGCGCTCATCGCCAATTTCCTGAGGTGGAATCCATGATTCTTTTTCCCGCGATCGACCTGAAGGACGGCGAATGCGTACGCCTGAGGCTTGGCGACATGGATCAGGCAACCGTCTACAATGCCGATCCGGCCGCGCAGGCACGCGAATTCGAGGCACAGGGCTTCGAATGGCTGCATGTGGTCGACCTCAATGGCGCCTTCTCCGGCCGGTCGGTCAATGGCGCCGCCGTGGAGGCCATTCTTGCGGCGACGAGCAACCCGGTGCAACTCGGAGGTGGCATCCGTACCCTCGATCATATCGAGAGCTGGCTGGAAAAGGGACTGGCGCGCGTGATCCTCGGTACCGTCGCGGTGCGCGATCCTGCCCTCGTCATTGAAGCCTGCAGGCGCTTCCCCGGCAAGATCGCCGTCGGCATCGATGCCAAGGGCGGCAAGGTCGCCGTCGAGGGCTGGGCCGAGGCTTCGACGCTCGGCGTTGTCGAGCTCGCCAGGAAATTCGAAGGCGCCGGCGTCGCCGCCATCATCTACACGGATATCGACCGCGACGGTGTCCTTGCCGGCATCAATTGGGAATCGACGCTGGCGCTGGCCGAGGCGGTCTCGATACCGGTGATCGCATCGGGCGGCCTCGCTTCCATTGCCGATATCGTGCGCATGACGATGCCGGATGCCGCCAGGCTCGAGGGCGCGATTTCCGGAAGAGCGCTTTATGATGGCCGCATCGACGCCGCCGAGGCGCTCGATATTCTGCGTAAAGCGAAGGAGCGGGCGGCATGAGCCTCAAGATCCGCATCATACCCTGTCTCGACGTCAAGGATGGCCGCGTCGTCAAGGGCGTCAATTTCGTCGACCTGGTCGATGCAGGAGATCCGGTCGAGGCCGCGAAGGCCTATGATGCGGCGGGAGCCGACGAACTCTGCTTCCTCGACATCACCGCTTCGTCGGACAATCGCGAGACCATATTCGATGTCGTGGCGCGCACTGCGGAGCAATGTTTCATGCCGCTGACCGTCGGCGGCGGCGTCCGCGCCATTGCCGATATCCGCAAGCTGCTGCTCGCAGGCGCGGACAAGGTTTCCATCAATACGACTGCCGTCGAGCGGCCGGAATTCATAGCGGAGGCGGCGGACAAATTCGGCAACCAGTGCATCGTCGTCGCCATCGATGCCAAGAAGGTTTCCGCTGGTGGCGAGAGCGACCGCTGGGAGATTTTCACCCATGGCGGAAGGCGTGCGACTGGCATCGACGCGGTGGAGTTCGCCCGCAAGGTGGTCGATCTCGGCGCAGGCGAGATATTGCTGACATCGATGGACCGCGACGGGGCGAAAACCGGTTATGATCTCGCCATGACGCGCGCCGTCGCCGATGCCGTGCGTGTACCCGTCATTGCCTCGGGCGGAGTCGGCACGCTCGATCACCTGGTCGATGGCGTCGTCAAAGGCCACGCCTCGGCCGTCCTCGCCGCCTCGATCTTTCACTTCGGCACCTACACGATCGCCGAGGCAAAGGCGCATATGGCGAAAGCAGGCATGGCGATGCGTCTCGATCCGATACGCCAATTGGAAACATCATGACATCTTTCAGCCTCTCCGATCTCGAACGGATCGTCACGCAGCGCGCCGCATCCAGCGATGGCGGTTCCTACACCGCGAGCCTCTATGCCAAGGGCATAGGCAAGGCAGGGCAGAAGCTCGGTGAAGAAGCGGTGGAGACGGTGATCGCCGCCGTAACCGGCGACCGGGACGGCGTTATTTCAGAAAGCGCGGATTTGCTCTATCATCTTCTCGTTGTCCTCGGCATTTCCGGCGTGGCGCTTGACGATGTCCTTGCGGAACTGCAGCGGCGGACCAGCCAGAGCGGGCTGGAGGAAAAAGCTGCCCGGGGACAGGACTGATCATGTTCAAGACATCCGCTGTGGAGCGTAGCGCGGAAGGCGAAGTCGTGGATCAACTGGCACCGAGCGAATTCTCGCCCTATCGATTCTTCAGCGCCGAGCGCTGGGCCGAATTCCGCGCCGACACGCCGATGACCCTCACCTATGAGGAAATCAAGCGGCTGCGCTCGCTGGGTGACCCGATCGATCTCGACGAGGTCAGCCGTATCTATCTCTCGCTGTCGCGCCTGCTATCGGCCCATGTCGAGGCGAGCCAGTTGCTGTTCTACCAGCGCCGTCGCTTTCTCAATACGGATGATGCGTTCAAGACACCGTTCATCATCGGCGTGGCCGGATCGGTCGCGGTTGGAAAATCGACCACGGCGCGCGTCCTGAAGGAACTGCTGGCGCGCTGGCCATCGAGCCCGAAGGTCGATCTCGTGACGACCGACGGCTTTCTCTATCCGAACGACGTGCTGCGGTCGAAGGGCCTCATGGAGCGCAAGGGCTTTCCAGAAAGCTACGACGTCGGCATGGTTCTGCGCTTCCTCTCGCAGATCAAGGCGGGCCAGCGCAATGTCAGCGCGCCGCTCTATTCGCACCTCACCTATGACGTTCTGCCGGGCAAGTACCAGATCGTCGATGCACCCGACATCCTCATCTTCGAGGGGATCAATGTCCTGCAGGTGCGCGACCTGCCGGAAGACGGCAAGATGGTACCGTTCGTTTCGGACTTCTTCGACTTCTCCATCTATATCGATGCGGATGAGGAGCAGATTCATAAATGGTACATGAGCCGCTTCATGCGCCTGCGGGAAACGGCGTTCCGGGACCCGGACTCCTTCTTCCACCGCTACTCGACGATTTCCGACGAGGCGGCGCTGGCCATCGGCGAAGGGCTCTGGGCCAATATCAACCTGAAGAACCTCAGGGAAAATATCCTGCCGACGCGGCCGCGCGCCGATCTGATCCTGCGCAAGGGCGACAATCATCTGGTGGAGGAAGTGGCGCTCAGGAAGTTGTGACGCGGCGCAGCGTCAGGTTGATGCGCCCGCCATTCTTCAGGAGCGTCGAAGTTCCGGGATAAATCCTGTCGACCCCGTGAAAGGCAAGGCGGCCTTCTTCGCCGAGAACCACCACGTCGCCGCTTTCCAGCCGGATCGAACGGGTCTTGTCGGTGCGACTGGTGCCGCCGAACCGGAACAGGCAGCTATCCCCCAGCGATACGGAAACCACCGGCGCCTCGAGGTCCTTCTCGTCGCGATCCTGGTGAAGGCCCATCCTGGCCGTATCGGAGTAGAAATTGATCAGGCAGGCCTGGGGCGGCGCCGGGTAGTGGCCGACATCCTGCCAGAGCTGCAGCAGGGATTGCGGGATTTCCGGCCAGGGCTTGCCAGTAACGGGATGTTCCGGCTGGTAGCGATAGCCTCTTTCCTTGTCCGTAACCCAGCCGAGCGCACCGCAATTCGTCATGCGGACGCTCATTTCGCGGCCCGTTTTCGGCATGACGGGCACGTAAAGCGGTGCTTGCTGCACGATTTTGCGGATTTCTTCCCGCAATTCCGCCTGTTGTTCGACCGAAAAACAGCCGGGATAGTAGCGGATTCCGGGGGCAAGGCCGAGCATGGGCTGGCGGTCCTGAAGTGGGAGCATCGGGCCAAAACCAGGACCGATGCTCCAAACACACTCGAGCTCTTAGTCGAGCGGCGGAATGCGCAACACCTGGCCCGGATAGATCTTGTCGGGATGGGAAAGCATCGGCTTGTTGGCCTCGAAGATGAGCGTGTTCTTGGCGCCCTTGCCCTTTCCATACTGGCTCTCGGCGATCTTCCAGAGATTGTCGCCCTTCTTGACCGTATAGAATACGGGGGCCTTCTCGACCGAGCCGGTCGTCGTCTCATCGACCTTGAGCCCGCCCGTGTCCACCTTGGAAACGCCAAGCGAATTGCCGACCGCGATGATCGCCTTTTCAAGGATTTCCTGATTGGTCACATTACCCTTGAGGATAGCCTTGTCGCCTTCGACGGCGACTTCGACTTTATCGGTGCCGAGCTGATGGGAATCGAGCTCTTTCTTCAAATCCTCTGCCGAGGGCTCGCTGTCGCCAATACCGATCTTCTTGCCTACGGATTTAACGAAATCAAACAGTCCCATGACTTGCTCCTCATGATCAATTAAATCGACACCTAGTCTTGTGCCATCCCGGAAGGCAATTGGAAAGCCGAATTAAACGCCTGGCTTGCAGATATGCTTCACGTTCAATCGCCGGTTACTCTGCCTCGCATCTTCTTGACGTTGGAGCGACCCGATTTCTGCTTCAGCCGCCGCTCGACGGAACCTTTTGTCGGCCGCGTCTTCTTGCGGGGCGGCGGAGGCGGCTCGGCAGCCTTGGCGACCAGCGCGATCAACCGCTCCCTTGCGTCCTCACGGTTGCGCTCCTGGGTGCGGAAGCGATTGGCTTCGATGAGGACATCGCCCTCCTTTGTGGCGCGTTGCCCGGCGAGCCGCATCAGCCTGTCGAGGACATCTGCGGGCAGGCCGGACCTTGCCGCCTTGAAGCGCAATTGCACGGCAGTCGAGACCTTGTTGACATTCTGTCCGCCCGGGCCGGCGGAACGAATGAAGCTCTCCTCCAGATCGTTCTCGTCGATCCAGAGCCTGTTCGTGATTCTGATGGTGCTGCCGCGCTCGTCCATGCAGCAGTCCTAGCGCAAACTTGCGGTCGCGAAAAGCAGCGGCCCCGCGTTGAAATGCGGGGCCGGCACGGTATTTCGTTCTGAAGGGCTGCGACTATTCGGCAGCGACCGGCGTATGCGGGGCGGCGGCCTTGATGTCGCTGTCCACATGCTTCTCGAACTTGCCGAAGTTCGCGATGAACATGTCGACCAGCTTCTGTGCCTGCGCATCATAGGCCGACTTGTCGGCCCAGGTGGAACGAGGATCGAGGATCGAGGCTTCGACGCCCGGGACAGCCACGGGAACGGCGAAACCGAAATTCGGATCGGTGCGGAACTGTGCATCCTTCAGCGAGCCGTCGAGGGCCGCCGAAAGCAGGGCGCGCGTTGCCTTGATCGGCATGCGCTTGCCCGTCCCATAGGCGCCGCCGGTCCAGCCGGTATTGACGAGCCAGCAATCCACGCCGTGATCGGCGATGAGCTGGCGCAGCAGATTGCCGTATTCCGAGGGATGACGCGGCATGAAGGGCGCGCCGAAGCAGGTGGAGAAGGTCGCTTCCGGTTCGGTGACGCCGCGTTCGGTACCCGCGACCTTGGCGGTATAGCCGGAGAGGAAGTGGTACATGGCCTGCGCCGGGGTCAGCTTGGCGATCGGAGGCATGACGCCGAACGCATCGGCGGTCAGCATGATGATATTCTTGGGGTGCCCGGCCTTGCCCGATTTGGATGCATTCGGGATGAAATCGAGCGGATAGGCGCAACGCGTATTCTCGGTCAGCGAGCCATCGTCGAAATCCGGAACGCGGCGTTCGTCCAGCACGACATTTTCCAGCACCGTGCCGAAACGCTGCGTCGTCGCGAAGATTTCAGGCTCGGCCTCGGCCGAAAGCCGGATCGTCTTGGCATAGCAGCCGCCCTCGAAATTGAAGACGCCGTGCTCGCCCCAGCCATGCTCGTCATCGCCGATCAAGGTGCGCGACGGATCGGCCGAAAGCGTTGTCTTGCCCGTGCCGGACAGGCCGAAAAACACCGCCGTATCCCCTTCGGGCCCCTCATTGGCGGAGCAATGCATGGGCATGACGCCCTTGGACGGCAGGATATAGTTGAGCGCCGTGAACACGGATTTCTTCATCTCGCCGGCATAGGCGGTACCGCCGATCAATACGATCAGCCGCTGCAGATCGACCGCGATGACCGTTTCCGTGCGGGTGCCATGGCGGGCCGGATCGGCGCGGAACGATGGCAGATCGATGATCGTCATCTGCGGCACGAATGTTTCGAGGCTGGACCGTTCCGGCCGGATGAGCAGGTTGCGGATGAACAGCGAATGCCAGGCGAATTCGGTGATCACGCGGGTGTTGAGGCTGTAGGTATCGTCGGCGCCGCCGACCAGATCCTGCACGAAGAGATCCTTGCCCTTCGCCTGTTCCATGAAATCCGCGTAAAGCAGGTCGAACGCTTCCGGCGACATGGCGGCATTGTTGTCCCACCAGATGGAATTCTCGGTCGAAGCATCCCGGACGACGAACTTGTCCTTCGGCGAGCGGCCGGTGTGCTGGCCCGTCCGCGCCACGAGCGCGCCCTGGGCAGTAAGCACTGCCTCGCCGCGACGCAGCGTCTCTTCGTAAAGCTCGGCGGCTTCCAAATTGTAATAGAAGGCGGAAGCGTCCTTCAGTTTCGAGTTACGGAGCGCGGTTGCCGCGTTGTGGAGGCCGATTTCTCTGATCATCTGTCCGCCATTGTCTGTGAGGGTGCAAAGGGTTCAAAAGTCGTTGTGGCACACTCCATTCCATCCGACAGAGTGTACCACAATCAGGTGAAAAGCAGAAAAATTGAACAGTATCAAACGTTTAATCGATTTAAAGATTTTAAATTTTGTTTAAATCGTTTTAGTAAACGGAAATTTCGCCTACTATTCCCTTAGCGTAAACGTAAAGGATTCCGGCGCCGGATGAAGTGACAGGTGGACTGTGCCACATTTTGTACCTAATTTGTCCTGCACAAGCAGCGCAGTTTAACTGCATAAGGAAGGCAGGGCATGAGGGAAGTACCCGCAATGCAGACGATCGCGCTCGTTGACGACGACCGCAATATTCTGACATCCGTTTCCATCGCGCTGGAATCGGAAGGCTACCGCGTGGAGACCTATACGGATGGTGCCTCCGCCCTGGACGGGCTGATGGCGCGTCCTCCGAACCTTGCCATCCTCGACATCAAGATGCCGCGCATGGACGGAATGGAGCTGCTGCGTCGGCTGCGCCAGAAATCCGATCTGCCGGTCATCTTCCTTACCTCCAAGGATGACGAGATCGACGAATTGTTCGGCCTGAAGATGGGCGCCGACGATTTCATCACCAAGCCGTTCTCCCAGCGCCTGCTCGTCGAGCGGGTAAAGGCGGTTCTTCGCCGCGTTGCCGCCCGCGACGCCACGGCAAAGCCCGGCGGAACGCAAACCAAGTCGCTGGAGCGCGGCCAGCTCGTCATGGACCAGGAACGCCATACCTGCACCTGGATGGGCGAACCCGTGACATTGACGGTCACCGAGTTCCTCATTCTGCATTCGCTGGCGCAGCGTCCGGGCGTGGTCAAGAGCCGTGATGCGCTGATGGATGCGGCCTATGACGAACAGGTCTATGTCGACGATCGCACCATCGACAGCCACATCAAGCGGCTGCGCAAGAAGTTCAAGGTCGTGGATGATGATTTCGACATGATCGAGACGCTCTACGGAGTAGGATACCGCTTCCGGGAAACCTGATGCCAGGGGCGTCAAAGCCCTTGGCGCCAGGCGTTCAAAGCCGCGTGATCGGTCTGAGAAACCGGTTGTCTCCATGGCGCATGAATGCGATGAGGCAGCCGGCCGGACGTTAGTCGCAACCGGTGCATTCATCCCCGGCCGCGGCGCTGTCCGTGGCTTGATGTCGTACTGTCCCGATTGTGGTATAAGGCATGGGGTGGTTTCAGGATTGAAAACGACCCGGAAATCAAAGGGTTGTTGGCGTTCCGGTTCTGAATATGCGCGAAGTGCCCGATGGACATCAGCGGATTGACGAAACGGGGTGCAGGAAGAGAACTTCGAGGCAGGAATGGTAGCCGAACTGCGAGGCGGCAATATCACGCGCAAGAGCGCCGTCATGCGCCGCAAGCGCTCGCTTGTCCTGCGGCGGCTGTTCAAGCCGCTGAACAGGATGTTCGGCAATTACCTCTTTTCCAGCCTGACGCGGCGCATCCTGTTTCTCAACCTGGCCGGACTCGCCGTTCTGCTCTCCGGCATCATGTATCTCAACCAGTTCCGCGACGGGCTGATCGACGCGCGCGTCGAGAGCCTGATGACGCAGGGCGAGATCATTGCCGGGGCAATAGCCTCCTCGGCGACCGTGGACACGAATTCGATCGCCATCGACCCCGAAAAGCTGCTGGAGCTGCAGGCGGGACAGAGCATCACACCCTCGCCCGACGTTCTCGACAATCTGGACTTCCCCATCAATCCGGAGCGGGTGGCGCCGGTTCTCCGCCGCCTCATATCGCCGACGCGGACGCGGGCCCGCATCTATGACCGCGACTCCAATCTGCTGCTCGATTCCCGCCACCTCTATTCGCGCGGCCAGGTGCTGCGCTACGATCTTCCGCCCGTCGACGGCGAAGAACCCGGCTTCTTCGAGCGGCTGACCAACCGGATGACGCGGCTTCTGCGCCGAAGCGACCTGCCGATCTACCAGGAAATGCCCGGCGGCAACGGTTCCTCCTATCCTGAAATCGTCAGGGCGCTGACCGGCTCTCCCGCCACCGTCGTGCGGATGACGGAGAAGGGAGAGCAGATCGTATCGGTCGCCGTGCCGATCCAGCGTTTCCGCGCGGTGCTCGGCGTGCTGCTGCTTTCGACCGAGGGTGGCGACATCGACAAGATCGTGCAGGGCGAGCGCTATGCGATCATCCGGGTGTTCACCGTGGCGGCGCTGGTCATGGCCATCCTGTCGCTGTTTCTCGCCTCCACCATCGCCAATCCGTTGCGGCGCCTGGCGGCGGCGGCGGATCGGGTGCGCCATGGCGTCAAGAACCGGGAAGAGATACCGGATTATTCGGAGCGCCAGGACGAGATCGGCCATCTTTCCACCTCCATCCGCGACATGACCAATGCCCTCTATGCGCGCATTGAATCCATCGAGAGCTTCGCCGCCGATGTCAGCCATGAGCTCAAGAACCCCCTCACCTCGCTGCGCAGCGCGGTCGAGACATTGCCGCTGGCCAAGAACGATGAATCGCGCAAGCGGCTGATGGACGTCATCCAGCACGATGTGCGCCGGCTCGATCGGCTGATCACCGACATTTCCGATGCGTCCCGGCTCGATGCCGAGCTGGCGCGCGAGGATTCCGAACATGTGGACCTGCAGCAATTGCTTGGGAACCTCGTCGTCGCGGCGCGCGAGGTCAGGCGCAACAAGAAGAACACCCGCATAGAGTTCAATGTGGGCAAGCTGCCGACAAACAGGAAGGGCTTCTATGTCGCCGGCCATGATCTGCGGCTTGGCCAGGTGGTTTCCAACCTGATCGAAAATGCGCGCTCCTTCGTGCCGGACGACAAGGGCGTCATCACCGTGACCCTGCAGCATCTCGGCGACCGCATCCGCATCCTTGTCGAAGACAATGGGCCCGGCATCCGCGTCGAGCAGATCGATCGCATATTCGAACGCTTCTACACCGATCGTCCGGCCGGCGAAGCGTTCGGGCAGAATTCGGGCCTTGGTCTTTCGATCAGCCGCCAGATCATCGAGGCCCATGGCGGCACCCTGAATGCAGAGAACATCATCGATCCCCATGATCCCGATTGCTATCTCGGCGCGCGCTTCGTCGCCATATTGCCGGTGGAAAGCTGATGCCTGATGCGGAGCCGAGCCTCGTTCACGCAACTGCCGTGCTCGTCGGCGATCGCGGCGTCATCATTCTCGGGCCATCGGGCGCCGGAAAAACCACTCTGGCGCACACGCTGCTCGACCGGGCGGCAGCGCGCGGCAGCTTTGCTGCACTGATATCGGACGACCAATGTCTCCTGAGCGAGATCTCGGGCCGTATCGAATGCCGGGCGCCGGAAAGCATTCGCGGCGGCGTGGAGGTTCGCGGCGCGGGACTGTTCGAGGCACGGCACGAACCGGCGGGCATCCTGCACCTCGCGGTCCAGCTCGTCGCCGCGGTCGATGCGCTGCGCTATCCGGGCGAAACGCCATTCCGCTACGGGAAAGTCGTAATTTCCCAGCTTTGGTTACCGATGCACCGGGAAACCAGTGCCGGCAAAGCAGTGGAAGCGGCGCTGTTCGGGAGGGTGTGGGAAAAATAGTTTCGATATTTCAGTCATTTGCACCGCATGAATGCGATAAAATGACTGAGAGCCATGTTCGTGACATTTTCCTCTTGCCTTCGCGATTCGTCCTGCCAAAATGCGACACCTGCAAAACGGGGCATTGAATGCGCCAATAAAAACCCACGACAGGGTTGGCGCGATAGGAGCAGTTTCAGAATGATCGGACTCGTGCTTGTGACGCACGGAAGACTGGCCGAGGAGTTTCATCATGCCGTCGAGCATGTTGTCGGGCAGCAGGAGTATCTGGAAACCGTCTCGATCGGTGCAGATGACGACATGGAGCAGCGGCGGCGCGATATCGTCGATGCCGTGGAGCGTGCCGACAATGGTTCCGGCGTCATCATTCTGACGGATATGTTTGGCGGCACTCCCTCCAATCTTGCCATATCCGTTATGGAATCCGGGCGCATCGAAGTGATCGCCGGCGTGAACCTGCCGATGCTGATCAAGCTCTCCAGCGTGAGGCAGACCAACGACATGGCTGCGTCCTTGCGCGAGGGGCAGGATGCGGGCCGTAAATATATCAATGTGGCCAGTCAGGTCCTGACTGCAAAATAGAGGTTTGCATGCGCCTATCCGCCGAGACGACAGGTACGTTCGACCCAGCCGAGGCGCTGGTTGAATCAATCGAAATCGTCAATCGGCGTGGCCTGCATGCGCGAGCCTCGGCAAAGTTCGTCCAGCTCGTCGATGGCTATGACGCCCATGTCCGCGTCGAGAAGGACGGCATGACCGTCGGCGGAACGTCCATCATGGGCCTCATGATGCTGGCCGCCTCGCCCGGATGCTGCATAACGGTAAGCGCTTCCGGCCGGCAGGCGGCCGAGCTGATGCAGGCGCTGAAGGCGCTGATCGCCGACAAGTTCGGCGAGGAAGCCTGAGCGGCACGACGCCATTCATCATATGCACGCATAAGGATTTCTTTATATCCCATTGTGCACCGCTGCCTAATCTGCTAGTCAACGGCATCTTTGGCACGCCCGCCGGCGCGCCGACAGCCATAGTCGAAATGGAGCAACCAAGATGGCCGATATGCAAGATTATGTCGTCAAGGACCTGGAATTGGCGGCATGGGGCCGCAAGGAAATCGAGATCGCCGAGACCGAAATGCCCGGCCTCATGGCCAGCCGCGAAGAGTTCGGAGCCTCGCAACCGCTAAAGGGCGCGCGCATCACCGGCTCGCTGCACATGACCATCCAGACAGCGGTTCTGATCGAAACGCTTCAGGCGCTGGGCGCCAAGGTGCGCTGGGCATCGTGCAACATCTTCTCGACGCAGGATCACGCCGCAGCCGCGATCGCCGCGACCGGCACGCCGGTCTTCGCCATCAAGGGCGAGTCGCTCGAAGAGTACTGGACCTATACGGACCGCATCTTCCAATGGCCGGATGGCGAACCATCCAACATGATCCTCGATGATGGCGGCGACGCCACCATGTATATCCTCATCGGCGCGCGCGCCGAGGCAGGCGAGGACGTCCTGTCCAATCCCGGCAACGAAGAGGAGGAAATCCTCTTTGCCCAGATCAAGAAGCGCATGAAGGAAACCCCCGGCTTCTTCACCCGCCAGCGCGAAGCTATCAAGGGCGTCACCGAAGAGACCACGACAGGCGTGAACCGCCTCTACCAGCTGCAGAAGAAGGGCCTCCTTCCCTTCCCCGCCATCAATGTCAATGACAGCGTCACCAAGTCGAAATTCGACAATAAATACGGCTGCAAGGAATCGCTGGTCGACGGCATTCGCCGCGCTACCGACGTGATGATGGCCGGCAAGGTTGCCGTCGTCTGCGGCTATGGCGATGTCGGCAAGGGTTCCGCGCAGTCGCTGGTCGGTGCTGGCGCCCGCGTCAAGGTCACCGAGGTCGATCCGATCTGCGCCCTGCAGGCGGCGATGGACGGTTTCGAAGTGGTGACTCTGGAGGACGCTGCCCCCACCGCCGATATCGTCATCACGACGACCGGCAACAAGGACGTCATCACCATCGACACCATGCGCAAGATGAAGGACATGGTGATCGTCGGCAATATCGGCCATTTCGACAATGAGATCCAGGTTGCAGCGCTGCGCAACCTGAAATGGAACAACATCAAGCCGCAGGTCGACATGATCGAGTTCCCGGACGGCAAGCGCCTGCTTCTGCTTTCAGAGGGTCGCCTGCTCAATCTCGGCAATGCGACCGGCCATCCGAGCTTCGTCATGTCTGCCTCCTTCACCAACCAGGTGCTGGCGCAGATCGAGCTTTATACGCGCGGCGAGCAGTACAAGAACGAGGTCTATGTCCTGCCAAAGCACCTCGACGAGAAGGTCGCACGGCTCCATCTCGACAAGCTCGGCGCGAAATTGTCGGTGCTTTCGGAAGAACAGGCGGCTTATATTGGCGTGACACCATCCGGCCCATTCAAGTCTGACCACTACCGCTATTAATATCAGCGTATAAAAACACAATATATAGATGCCGGAGGATTGACAAATTCTCCGGTTTTCTTTTTTGCGCGCAGTTCTTCCCGTCGATTCCCGCAGGGTTTATTCTAGTGATTCGGGATGGGGTTGCTTCGGATGGGCCAGATGATCGCCAGATCAGCTGGAAACGGAAGCGACGAACATCTGCCTGAAGGGGTGACGGCAAGAGATATGAAAAGTGAAGATGGTGACGTTGGCGGCGGCAGCGCAGCACAGGGACCCTCCGTGCTGGGCATGATACGGCGACTGGCCATGGGCACGGCGTCCGCCCTGCCGCTGCTCTTTTCAAGCATTGTTGCGGCGCGCGCCGAAGGCCCGCTCGGCATGATCGAGGCCCCGTTCGGGATCCGCGTCGGCGCTTTCGAAGTCGTCCAGTTCGCCATGTTTCTCGGCGCCATGGGCGCGGCACTGCTGTCGGCCGGCTGGCTGATCCGGGAGCGCAGCCGCATCGCCCAGGAGAACCGCCATCTGCGCGGCAAGGTCGCCGACCTCAACGTCGCCCTGCAGCGCAACGAGGCGCTTCTCAATCTCAAGGACCAGAAGATCATCATCTGGGATGGAAGCACGGGTGCGCCGAGCATTATCGGCAATCTTTCGCCGGAAACCGGCGTCCCCGAGGGGCGGTCGCTGTTTCTCGCCTTCGGGCGCTGGCTGCGCGTCGAATCCGTGACGTTGCTGGAAAGGTCGATTACCGCGCTGCGCGAGGCGGCCCGCCCCTTCGACATCGCCATAGAGACCTCCAAGGGCGCACCGATCGAGGTGCAGGGGCGCACCTCGGGCGGATATGCCATTGTGCGGTTCATGGACCCGGGCGAAGCGAGAGCTTCCTACGCCCTGCTGAAGACAGAGAATTACCAGCTTGCAGGGGCAATATCGAACCTGCGTACACTGCTCGATGCGGTGGACATGCCGTCCTGGAGCCGGGATGCGGATGGGCGCCTCGACTGGGTCAATGCCGCCTATGCCAGGGCGGTAGACGGCGACGCCAATCTTGCCGCCAGCGAAGGCAGGGAGCTCTTCGGCATCCAGGCGCGTGAGCGAATCGGCCAGGAAAGGGCCGCCCATGGCAAGTTCGCGGACGAGCTGTCGACCGTCGTCGGCGGCGACCGGCGCGTGTTCCAGGTGACCGACGTCGCCACGGGTTCGGGCTCGGCCGGGCTGGCGGTCGATATCAGCGAGGCGGAGCTGGTGCGCGAGGAGCTGAAGCGCACCATGGCCAACCATTCGGACACTCTGGACCAGCTCAATTCCGCCGTGGCCATGTTCGATGCCAACCGCAAATTGCAGTTCTGCAACCAGGCCTTCGCCAAATTATGGGGTCTGGAGACGCCTTATCTCGATAGCAAGCCGGACAATTCGCTGTTGCTCGACCGTTTCCGCAGCGACGGCATTCTGCCGGAACAGCCCGACTGGCGGCGCTGGAAGGAGCAGGTCCTTTCGTCCTATCATTCCGTCGAGTCGCAGGAATATGTCTGGTACCTCACTGACGGGCGTACGTTGCGTGTCGTCGTCAATCCGCAGGCAAAGGGCGGAGTGACGTGGATATTCGAGAACCTCACCGAGAAGCTCGAACTGGAAAGCCGCTACAACACCCTGATAAAGGTGCAGGGGCAGACACTCGATCACCTTGCCGAGGGCGTTGCCGTGTTCGGTTCCGATGGCAAAATCCGGCTATCAAACCCGGCATTCGCCGCGCTCTGGGACTTGCGGCCGGAACAGACGGTGGAGGGAACCCATATTTCCGCCATCCGGCGCCTGTGCGAAGCGCGATCGAACGCCGAGAGCTGGGAAATGTTCGTGACGACCGTCACCGGTTTCAGCGATGAGCGGCAGACTCATTCCGGTCATATCGAGCTTTCCACCGGCAAGATCCTCTCCTATGCCGCCGCGCCGCTCCCCAGCGGCCAGACCATGCTCACATTCGTCGATGTGACGGATTCGGTGCGGGTCGAGCGGGCGTTGAAGGAAAAGAACGAGGCGCTGGAGCGCACGGACGAGCTGAAAAACGATTTCGTGCAGCATGTCTCCTATGAGCTGCGTTCGCCGCTGACCAATATAATGGGCTTCACCGAACTGCTGCAGACGCCGATGACCGGTCCGCTCAACGAGCGGCAGCGCGACTATCTCGACCATATCGGCACATCTTCCTCGGTGTTGCTCACTATCGTCAACGACATATTGGACCTCGCAACCGTCGATGCAGGCATCATGGAGCTGGACATCAGCGACGTTGCGGTTTCAGATGCCGTCGCCATGGCGTCCGACAAGGTCGCGGACCGACTGAAGGAGCATTCGATATTGCTCGATGTCCGCATTGCGCCGGGCACGGGTTCCTTCAGGGCCGATCCGACGCGGGTGAAGCAGATATTGGCCAATCTCCTCAGCAATGCCGCCAATTACGCGCCGGAAGGCAGCACGATCACGCTCGCCTGCTGGCGCGACCAGGCCGAAATGGTATTCAGCGTAACCGACCAGGGCCCAGGCATGCCCGAACATGTGCTGGACAGCATCTTCAAGCGCTTCCAGCCCTATCCGAATGGCGGGCGCAAGCGCGGCGCCGGGCTCGGTCTTTCGATCGTCAAGGGATTCGTGGAACTGCATGGCGGAACGGTCGAAATCGCCAGCGCCGCGGGCAAGGGCACGACGGTGACGTGCCATTTCCCCCTGGAAGCGCGCGTCTTCAGCATAGCCGCCGAATAAACACCATGGCGATGCTGGTCGTTCATCTTGCCGATAGCGAAGATACCGAACGTCTTGGCGAGGATATTGCCCTTGCGCTGCGCCAGGGTGATCTGGTTACGCTCTCCGGCGATCTCGGCACCGGAAAGTCCACACTGGCGCGGGGCCTGATCCGCACGATTGCCGATGAGGATGATCACGAGGTGCCAAGCCCGACCTTCACGATCGTGCAATCCTATCCGGAACTGCGGCTGCCGATAAGCCATGTCGACCTCTACAGGATCGCCTTCGCCGACGAGATTCACGAACTCGGCCTCGATGAACTGCGCGAGAATGGTGCCGTGCTGGTGGAATGGCCGGAAAATGCCGGCAACGCCCTCGACGATGCGGATATCGCCATTGTCCTGCGCGACAGCGGCACCGGCCGCGAAGCCGTCATCGGCGGCAGTGAGGCGGCCATGGCGCGGCTCGAACGTTCCTTCGCCATCCGGGACTTCCTGCGTCGCAATGATCGTCCCTCGGCCAGGCGCCGCTATCTCTTGGGCGATGCTTCGGCCCGCAGCTATGAGAGGGTCTACCCCGCCGATCAACAGCCGCTGATATTGATGAACTCCCCCTATAATCCGGGTGGACCCGTTCTTCGCGATGGCAAGACCTACATGCAGATCGCACATCTCTCCCAGTCGGTGCATGCCTTTGCGGGCATCGACAAATTGCTGGCTGCGCAGGGTTTCACCGTGCCACCTATCATCGCCTCCGATCTCGATGCAGGCCTGCTGCTGATTGGCGATCTCGGCAATGAGGGAATACTCGACGACGCGGGCAACCCTATTGCCGAGCGCTACGAAGCGGCTGCACGCGCACTTGCCCGCTTGCATGAGCGTAGCTGGCCGCACGACATACCGGTCGCACCCGGTGTCACGCATCATATTCCGCCATTCGACCGCGACGCCATGCTCATAGAAGTCGAACTCCTGTGCGAATGGTATGCGCCATGGCGTTCCGCTGCGCCGTTTCCGGCTCATATGATCGAGGATTATCGCGGCGTATGGAATGATATATTTAACCGGCTTATCACTGCGGAAACGAGCCTGCTCCTGCGGGACGTGCACTCACCCAATATTCTCTGGCAACCAGGCGAACGTGGCATAAGGCGCGTTGGGTTGATCGACTTCCAGGATGCCATGATCGGCCCTTCGGCCTATGATGTCGCCTCGCTGGTCTTCGATGCGCGCGTGACGATCCCACCGGAGCTGCGCCGGGCGCTGCTTGCCGCCTATGTCGAGGAGCGCTCCGCTCAGGGTTCATTCGATACCGAGGCCTTCTTCGAGGCCGTCGCCATCATGGCAGCGCAGCGGAACGCCAAAATCCTGGGGATATTCGTTCGTCTCGACCGGCGCGACGGCAAGCCCGCCTATCTTCGCCATCTGCCACGGATACAAGCCTATTTGAAAGAGGCAATGGCACATCCGGCGCTTCAACCGCTCAAGGCCTGGTTGGAATCCGCCGGCATACTGGATATGGAGAAGTCCGCTTGAAAAGACCCTCAACCGCCATGGTCCTCGCAGCTGGCCTTGGCAAGCGACTGGCGCCCATAACCGACACTACACCCAAGCCGCTGGTTAATGTAGCCGGCAAACCACTTATAGATTGGGGACTCGATGCCCTGAGCGCCGCGGGGGTATCGCGGGCGATTGTCAACGTGCATCATCTGGCGGATCAGCTGGAGGCGCACCTCGCAAAGCGGAGACTGCCGGAGATTGCCATATCGGACGAGCGGGGCGAACTGCTCGAATCCGCCGGCGGCATCATCAAGGCCCTCGACCACATCGGCGCGGACCCATTCTACGTGCTGAATTCCGATACATTCTGGGTGGATGAGGGTCAGTCGAATCTTGTTCTTCTGGCCAATGAATGGGATGATGAGCGGATGGACATCCTCCTCATGCTCGCAACGAAGGACCATGCCACCGGCTATGACGGCCGCGGGGACTTCCATATCGGCGCGGACGGAACCCTGCGCCGCCTCGATGCTGGCGAAACGTCGCCCTGGATCTATGCCGGAGCTGCGATCGTCCACCCGCGTGTTTTCGCTGATGCCCCCCAGGGCAAGGCTTCGCTGAACCGCTATTTCGACAAGGCAATCGCAACCGGACGACTGTTCGGCATGCCCATGCGCGGCCAATGGGTCACGGTCGGAACACCCGACGCGATAGGCATGGCGGAAGAGGCAGTGGCCCGCTACGGCACCCATGGCTGACGCTCGCTCGGCGCGCATATTTTCGATCAGCCCGGGAACGCCGTTTCTTCCCACCCTCGTCGAGGCACTGCGGACCGGCATGCTTGTGCCGTCCTACCCGGCGGCACCGGATGATCCCATGGCGCTGGCCGATGCCACCATCTACGTTCCAACCCGGCGCGCCGCTCGAACACTGCGCTCTCTCCTCGTCGAAAAGAGCCCGGTAAATTCGGCAATTCTCCCGACGATCCGCCCTCTTGGCGATGTCGATGAAGACGCCGCGATGTTCGATACCGGCTCGGATGCCCTTTTTGATCTTCTGCCGCCGATCGGAGGGGTGGAGCGCCTGCTTCTCCTGGCAAGGCTGGTTCGCCCCTGGCGCGAGAGGTTGCCGGACCATGTGCGCGCATTGTTCGGCAATGAGGAAATCGCCATCCCAGCTACCACGGCGGATGCGCTCTGGCTGGCGCGGGACCTGGCCACCCTCATGGACCAGGTGGAAACGGAAGGAACCGACTGGGCCAGCCTCGGCAACATAGCTGCGGCGGAGTTGCCCAATTGGTGGCAGGTGACGCTCGACTTTCTCAATATCGTCACGTCCTTGTGGCCGGATATACTGGCGGAGCGGCGAAGGTCCAATCCGGCGGCTCACCGTAACAGGCTGATCGAGCTCGAGGCGGAGCGGCTGCTGCGCAATCAATCGGGCGGACCGGTCATCGCGGCCGGATCGACGGGTTCGATACCCGCAACAGCCAAGCTTCTCGCCGTCATTGCCTCCTTGCCGCAGGGGGCGGTCGTTCTGCCCGGCCTCGACCGGGACATGGATGATCCTAGCTGGGACCTGCTCGCAAACCCCGGCAGCGAGCCTTCCATCTTCGGCCATCCGCAATTCGGATTGCACAAGCTCCTCAAAGAACTCGGCGTGCTCAGGCGCGACGTCATGGTCCTCGGAGAGGTAGCGGCGCCGAAGCGGCGGCGGGAGATGCTGATGGCCGAGGCCATGCGACCGGCAGACACGACGGAGAAATGGGCTGAGCTGGCACGGGGCGACGATATCGATCCTGCCACATCCGGGATCAGTCTCGTCGAGGCCGCCAATGAGCGCGAAGAGGCCATGGCCGTCGCCCTTGCCTTGCGCCATGCGATCGAGGAACCGGGGCGGACCGCCGCATTGGTGACGGCCGATCGCGACCTTGCACGGCGCGTATCGGCCGAACTGGCGCGCTTCAATATTTCCGCCGATGATTCCGGCGGCCGGGCGCTGCGGGAAACGCCGCCCGCGACACTGATGCGACTGGTGCTGGACTGTGTTTTCACGCCCGGCGATCCCGTCGGCCTGCTGGCGCTCCTCAAGCACCCGCTGACGCGACTCGGCCTGTCGCGCGCCGACGTCGCCAGCGCCACCCAGACGATCGAGCTCATCGCCCTGCGCGGCGGGACGGGCCGCGTGACGCTTTCCGATCTCGCGACCTTCTTCGATGAGAGGCTGGCCGCATCCGGCCAGGCTGTCTTCGAGCCTTTCTGGCTGAAGCAGATCACGGCAGGCCACATCGAAGCCGCCCGGGAGGCATGCCGCGCCCTCAGCCAATGTCTGGAGCCGCTCGTCGCCATTGCCGGGGCGGAAGGATCGCTGGACCTCTCGGATTTCATGCGCGCCACGGTAACGAGCCTCGAAAGCCTCGCTTCGGACGAGACCCGGAACGTCGCCACGCTCTATGCGGGCACGGATGGCGAGCAGTTCGCCTCGTTCCTGCGCAACCTCGTTTCGGCGGAATCCGGCCTCGATGCCCAGCCCGCCGAATTTCCGGCCATGATGGAAGCCCTCCTTGCCGGCGAAGTCGTCAAGCCCCGGGCCGGTGCGCATCCGCGCCTCTTCATCTGGGGTGCACTTGAGGCGCGGTTGCAGACCGTGGATACGGTCATCATCGGCGGTCTCAACGAAGGCACATGGCCAGGCAAGACCCGCAACGATCCCTTCATGTCGCGGCCCATGAAATCGATCATCAGCCTGGAGCCGCCGGAACGGCGTACCGGCCTCGCCGCGCACGACTTCCAGATGGCGCTGGGCATGGACCGGGTCATCCTGACGCGCGCGCAGCGTGCCGCCAATTCGCCAACCGTTCCGTCGCGCTGGCTGCAACGCCTCGAAACGGTGCTCGGCAAGAAGGCAGCCGACGCGCTGCGCGGGCGCGGTGCGACATATCTCGACTGGGCACGTGAATTCGACCATGCGCCCGACGAGGATTTCGTCAAACGGCCGGAACCGAAGCCGCCGCTGGAGGCACGGCCGACGCATTTTTCCGTCACGGAGATCGAAACGCTACGGCGCGACCCCTATGCGATCTTCGCCAAGCGGGTCCTGCGGCTTCGGCCGATCGACCCCTTGATCCGCGATCCGGATGCGGCCGAGCGCGGCTCGCTGTTCCATGACGTTCTCGCCAGCTTCACCCAGTCCGGGATCGATCCCGCCCGACCGGATGCGGCGGCCGAATTGCTGCAGATCGGCCGGCGCTACTTCGATGCACTTGCGCTGCCGGAGGAAATCGACGCGGTGTGGTGGCCGCGCTTCCACATGCTCGTGCCGCAATTTCTCCAATGGGAGCGCGATCGCGCTGGCCTCGTGGCGCAGCGCCATGCGGAGGTATCCTCGGGCAAGATAGCCATCGACGGAACCGGCGTCACGCTTTCGGGGCGCGCCGACCGCCTCGATCTGCTTCGCGACGGAACGGTCGAGATCATCGACTACAAGACCGGGTCCACGCCCTCGCGGCGCCAGGCCCATGTCCTGCTTTCGCCGCAGCTGGCACTCGAGGCGGCACTGCTGGCGCGCGGCGCCTTCAAGGAGCTCGGCCAGCGCAATGCCTCGGAACTGCTCTATGTCCGCCTGCGCCCAAGCGGACGCGTCGAGCCGGAATCGGTTCTCAGGATCGGATCGGGCGGCAAGGCCAGCGAGAAACCGGCGCCGGAACTCGCAGCCCTCGCCTGGCTGCGGCTGACGGAATTGCTGACGGCCTATCGCGATCCGGACAAGGGCTATCTCTCGCGCGCGTTGCCCTTCAAGGAAAGCGACCTGACGGGAGACTACGACCATCTGGCGCGGGTGCTCGAATGGTCCGCCGGCGGTGCCGACGATAGCGGTGAGGGCGAATGAGCAAGCGTCTCGACATACCGCCGGAAACCATCAGGGACCAGAACCGTGCAGCCGATCCGCGCGATTCCGTCTGGGTGTCGGCCAATGCCGGCTCCGGCAAGACCCATGTTCTGACGGAGCGGGTCATACGCCTGCTGCTCGACGGCACCGATCCCTCCAAGATCCTGTGCCTGACTTATACGAAGGCCGCGGCTGCCGTCATGCAGAACCGCGTTTTCGCGCGCCTGTCGGATTGGGCGACGATGAGCGAGGCGGCGCTGACGCAGACGATCGCCGCAATCGATGGCAGAGAGCCCGACCGACGCCGGATCGCCGAAGCGCGGCGTCTGTTCGCACGGGCGCTGGAAACCCCCGGCGGGCTGAAGATCCAGACGATCCACGCCTTTTGCGAGGCGATCCTCCATCAATTCCCGCTGGAAGCCAATATTGCCGGCCATTTTGAGCTCATGGACGACATGATGCAGATGGCGCTGATCGGCGAAGCGCGCAGGCAGGTGCTCCAGGCAGCGCGCCTCAACCATGACAGCGAACTCGCAGCCGATTTCGCAACCGTGCTGGAGGCTGCCGGTGAGTTCGGCCTGCACGAATTGCTGGACGAGGCGGTCGCCAAGCGCCACGATCTGGTGGAATTCATCGGCGGTGTCGGCGACAGGGAACTGCGACGGCAGGCCTACCAGTCGCATTTCGGCTTTGCGCCCGGGGAAAGCGAACACAGTATCCTCTCAGGTCTTTGGCCGGTGCCGGAATTCGGCGAAGACATGTTGGCCGGCCTGATGTCCATACCGAAGGGCGCGGCGCGGGCGCAGGAGTTTGCCCTCACCCTGCGTTTCGCCAAATTCGGCGATGGGCTGGACGAGCGGGAGGCGGCGCTGACGGCGGCCTTCATCAAATCGACCGGCGAACCGAAGGCTGGGTCCTACATATCGGCCAAGGCGGTTACCGACCTCTATCCCGACTTCATCGAGCTCTACGACCAGGCCGCGCAACGCGTACATCAGGGGCTGGACAGGCTGCGGCAGTGGCGGCTCATTGAGGTCACGCTGGCAGCCTTGTCGCTGGTCGACGATCTGATATCGCGGTACCAGCAGTCGAAACGGCTGCGTGGGCTGCTGGATTTCGACGACCTCATCATCCGCACCGTGGCGCTGCTGTCGCGGGAGGATGCCGGCGCCTGGGTCCAGTACAAGCTCGACAAGGGCATAGACCATATCCTGGTCGACGAGGCGCAGGATACGAGCCCGCATCAATGGAGCGTGATACGGCTGCTCAGCGAGGAGTTCTTCACCGGCATGTCCGCCCGGGAGACGAAGCGCACGCTGTTTGCGGTCGGCGACGAAAAACAGTCCATCTACTCGTTCCAGGGCGCCGTCCCGGAGGATTTCGCCGAGCACGGCCGGATTACGGAGCGTAAGACGCGGCAGTCGGAGCTCAGCTTTGCCCGCGTAAACCTGAACTTCTCGTTCCGTTCGGCGCCGGAAGTGCTCTCGGCGGTCGATCTCGTCTTTGCCCGGCCCGAGGCCAATCGCGGCTTCGGCAAGGATCACGGCCCGACGGTCCATACGGCTATCCGCAGCAATGATCCCGGCGAAGTGCAGATCTGGGACATGCTGACGCCGGAAACGACGCCGGAAGTGGATGATTGGCGCACGCCGGTGGACAGCCTTCCCGCGCCGCCCATACGCCTCGCGGAACAGATCGCCCGCACAATGGAATTCTGGTTGCGCAATGACGAAACGATCGAAGGCAAGAACCGCCGCTTGCAGGCGCGCGACGTGATGGTGCTCGTGCGCAAGCGCGATCAATTCATGCCAGCGCTCTCGCGCGAGTTGAAGAAGCGGCATGTGCCCGTCGCAGGTGCCGACCGGTTGAATCTCACCGACCATATCGCCATCAAGGATCTGATGGCGCTCGGCAGGGTCATGCTTCTGCCCTCGGACGACCTTTCGCTCGCGGCGCTCTTGAAGAGCCCGCTGTTCAAATGGACGGACGACCAGCTGTTTGCGCTTGCCCATGGCCGTGCCGCGGATGAATCGCTCTATGACCGCCTGTTGCAGACAGCCGCACAGGACCTGATGCTGGCGCCGGTTGCTGCCCGCCTGCAGGAATGGCGCTGGCGCGCCGATACGGTGCCGGTCTTTGAATTCTACGCGGATATTCTCGGCCGTGGCGGTGCGCGGCGCGACCTGCTGGCGCGGCTCGGCCACGAGGCCGGCGACGTCATCGATGAATTCCAGAACTACGCGCTGACGACCGAAAAGACCGGCCTGCCGGGGCTGCAGGCATTCCTGGAGACGCTGGAGGCCGCGACGCCGGAAATAAAGCGCGAACTGGACCAGAATCGCGATGAAGTACGCATCATGACGGTGCATGCCGCCAAGGGACTGGAAGCGCCGGTGGTATTTCTGGTGGATTCCGGCAGCGCGGCATCGGCGGGCGGGCGCACGCCAAATCTCCTCGCCTTCCCCCTGAAGGAACATGGTGGCTGGAGCGGCAAGAG
The DNA here is from genome assembly GCF_023554255.2 of Phyllobacterium sp. 21LDTY02-6. Taxonomy (GTDB): domain Bacteria; phylum Pseudomonadota; class Alphaproteobacteria; order Rhizobiales; family Rhizobiaceae; genus Phyllobacterium. The sequence goes on from NZ_JAMJWD020000002.1 coordinate 533,804, forward strand.
CTTCCTTTTCGTCCCGAACAAGACCTATTCGACCAGATTCACGCAAGCCCTGACCGACCATCTCAAGACCCGCTCGGAAGAGGAATACAGGCGGTTGCTCTATGTCGGCATGACGCGAGCGGAGGACCGCCTGATCATCTGCGGCTATCGCGGCGCCCGCCAGTCGCCGAATACATGGCACGCATTGGCCGATGCCGCCTTGAACGAATTGAGCGAGCCGATGGCCCATCCTGTGGAAACGGTGGCGGCGAAGCGCTACCGCACCTCTCCACCGCTGGCCCCAACCATTGCAACCGAGCCGGAACCGCCAGTTGCCCCTATCGTCAGGCTACCGGCGGACTATCGCAGGCCGATGCGCAGCGAGGCGGCGCTGCCCCGTCCGCTTGCGCCATCCGGCGTGTCGATCCTGATCGAACCGGAAAGGGCCGAGCCGGCGAATATCGGTTCTCCCGTCCTCGGACCGGAAGGCCGAGATCCTTCCTTTGCCATTCGCCGTGGAACCGTGGTGCACGCGCTGCTTCAAACCTTGCCACGGCTGCCTCTGAGCGAGCGCCTTTCGGCGGCGCAGCGATATCTCGCCCGCGCCGCCTTCGACTGGCCGGACGCCGAGATCGAGCAGGTGCTGACATCGGTGTTCGCCGTCATGGACGAGCCACGGTTCGCTGCGGTGTTTGCGCCCGGCTCCCGCGCCGAAATCGCTATCATGGGAACCCTGACCATCCGCGACAAGGCACATGCCGTTTCGGGCGTGCTCGACCGGCTGGCCGTCGCTGGCGATCGTGCGCTGATAGTCGACTACAAGACCAATCGCCCCGCCCCCTCCGAGCTTCGTGAGGTGCCGCCGGCCTACATCGCCCAGCTGGGGCTCTATCGGCGCCTTCTGCAGCCGCTTTACCCCGGCAAATCCGTGGAAGCGGCGCTGCTCTTCACCGAAGGGCCAAGGCTGATCGATATTCCCGTCGAGGAGATGGAGGCGGCGATGGCGCGGATCAGCCAAGCAATTTGATTGAGTTTCGCGCAATGCCGCACGGGTATATCAATAGGGACGTCGCGCAGCCCCACCCCACCCGGTGACCGGCCCGGGCCGGCAAGCGCACCGATTCGTGACCAATCCGCGCTTGACGGGAGCCCGCCGACTCACCACATGATGCGCAACACGTTCACATCAACAAGGATGAGCCCGATGGCCAGCACCGTAAAGATCGACACCAGCAACTTCCAATCCGATGTCATTCAAGCAAGCCAGCCTGTGGTCGTCGATTTTTGGGCCGAATGGTGCGGTCCCTGCAAGATGATCGCCCCTGCACTCGAGGAAATCGCTTCCGAGATGGATGGCAAGGTGACGATCGCCAAAGTGAATATCGACGAGAATCCCGAGCTTGCCGCCCAGTTCGGCGTACGCTCGATCCCCACGCTCCTGCTGTTCAAGGACGGCGAATTGGCCGCCAACCTCGTCGGCGCGGCTCCGAAGAGCAAATTGTCCGACTGGATCAAGAATTCAGCAGCCTGATGAAAAACCCGGCCTCGAGCCGGGTTTTTTATTGCGGCGGCGTGCCATTGTCCTTGAGGACGTCGCCGGCAAGATAAAGCGAGCCGCCAATCAGAATCCGGGGTGCCGGCTCCTCGTCGCTCCAGCTGCTGGCCAGTATCTTGAGAGCGTTTTCCACGGAATGGACCGGCTCGGCCGAAAGTCCCGCTTCCTGCGCGGCGAGCGCCAGTTCCTGATGCGGTATGCCCGCATCGCTCGAACGGATCGGCACCGTGTACACATGCCGGGCCATGCCGGTGAATGCCTTGAAATAGCCGACCGGATCCTTGGTGTTGATCATGCCCGTGATGAGAAACAGCGGGCGCTGGACGCGATCTTCCAGCGTGGCGACCGCCTCGGCGACCGCGAGCCCGGCTCCGGGATTATGGCCGCCATCGAGCCATATCTCCGCGCCCTCTACCGCAACATCCACGAGCGCGCCCTTGGAAAGGCGCTGCATCCGGGCTGGCCAGTCAACCGATGCCATCGCCCGCTCGATCGCTGCCTCGGGCACGGCGAAACCTGCCACCTTCACCGCCTGTATCGCTGCCGCGGCATTCGCCAGCTGGTAGCGGCCGACAAGGTTCGGCAATGGCAGGTCCATCAGGCCGGTATTGTCCTGGTAGATCAGCCGACCGCGCTCCTCGAAGCCAAAGAAATCCTGGCCATAGACGAGATAGGGGCAATCGCGCCGCTCGGCGGTCTCGATGAGGACGTCGCGCGCGGCATCATGTTCCTGCGCGCCGATGATGACCGGACAGCCCGGCTTGATGATCCCGGCCTTCTCGGCTGCGATCAGCTCGACCCTGTCGCCGAGATAGGGCTGGTGATCGAGCGAGATCGGCATGATGACGCTGGCCGCCGGCTGGGGAATGACATTCGTGGCGTCGAAACGTCCGCCCAGCCCGACTTCCAGGATCACGGCGTCGGCCGGATGCTCGGAGAAGAGGACGAAGGTCACGGCAGTCAAAATCTCGAAAACGGTTATCGGCTGACCGGCATTGGCATCGGCCACGCGCCGCACGGCATCGGCCAGCACGGCGTCGGAGACGAGCTTGCCTCCTCCAGGCGCCGCTATCCGGTAGCGCTCATGCCAGGAAACGAGATGCGGCGACGTATGGACATGGACGCCGTAGCCCGCGGCCTCCAGCAAGGCGCGCGAGAATGCCACCGCCGATCCCTTGCCGTTCGTGCCGGCAACATGGATGATCGGCGGCAGGCGAAGATGCGGATTGCCCAGACTGTCGAGCAGTCGCGTAATGCGCCCCAGCGAAAGGTCGAAACCCTTCGGATGCAGCTGCAGAAGCCGCTCGATTTCCCGTTCGGCTTCGGATGTCATCAAACGGCAGCTTCGGCCGGAGCCGGAAGGGCGGAATCAGCCTCGCTCGTTTCCACTGCCGTGGCAGGCTCGCCCATCAGCATCTTGAGCAATCGTGCAATCGTAGGTTTCAGTTCTGTGCGCGGCACCACCATATCAACCATGCCATGCGTCTTGAGGTATTCCGCGCGCTGGAAGCCTTCCGGCAACTTCTCGCGCACAGTCTGCTCGATCACGCGCTGTCCGGCAAAGCCGATGAGTGCACCGGGTTCGGCAATATGGATGTCGCCGAGCATCGCATAGGACGCCGTCACGCCGCCCGTCGTCGGGTTGGTCAGAACGACGATATAGGGAAGTCCGGCCTCCTTCAGCATCTCGACCGCGACAGTCGTTCGCGGCAGCTGCATCAGCGAAAGAATGCCTTCCTGCATGCGCGCGCCGCCGGACGCCGCGAACAGGACCAGCGGGCGCTTCTCCGCGATGGCAGTCTCGAAGCCCTTGATGATGGCTTCGCCGGCCGCCATGCCAAGCGAACCGCCGATGAAATTGAAGTCATGGATCGTGACGACGATCGGCAGGCCCTCGATGGTGCCCAGCGCATTGATGATCGTATCTTCCTGGCCGGTCTTGGAGCGATGTTCCTTCAGCCGGTCGACATAACGCTTCTCGTCGCGGAATTTGAGCGGGTCCGTCGCCACCTTGGGCTGTTCGAGCGTCTCGAACACGCCGTCGTCGAAGAAGAATTTGAGGCGATCCTTCGCCGGAATGCGCATGTGAAAACCAGACGACGGAACCACCCACTGGTTCTTCTCCAGATCCGTATGAAACACCATTTCACCGGATTCAGGGTCCTTGATCCAGAGATTCTCCGGCATTTCACGGCGGCCAAGCATCGAATTGATCTTCGGCCGGACGTAATTGGTGATCCAGTTCATGATCGTTCCTGTTCTCGTCTGATCCTGATTTGATTTAAGAAGCCTATTCGGCCGCTGCAAGGCGAACGGCGCGAACCCCGCTGGAAAGACCCTGGACCATGGTGGCCACGGCCTCGGCAGGATCGGCAACCAGGGAACCGTCCGGATTGATCGTATTGGCCACCGCATTGACGATTGCTGTCCCGACAACGACGCCGTCTGCGCTGGCTCCGATAATCTTCGCCTGTTCGGCCGTCTTGACGCCGAAACCGACGACGACCGGAAGCGAGGTATGTCTCTTGATCCGATCGACTGCCGCTGCAACTTTCGACGTGTCGGGCAGCGCGGAGCCGGTGATGCCGGTCATCGAGACGTAATAGACGAAGCCGGAAGTGTTCTGCAGGACCTTGGGCAGGCGCTTCTCGTCCGTCGTCGGCGTGGCCAGCCGGATGAAGTTGATCCCTGCCTTGATGGCCGGAATACAGAGCTCTTCATCCATTTCCGGCGGCAGATCGACGATGATCAGACCATCTATGCCCGATTGCCTGGCATCTTCCAGGAAGCGATCGACGCCATAGATATAGATGGGATTGTAGTAACCCATCATGACGATCGGCGTCGCATCGTCATCAGCCCTGAATCTCGCCGCGAGTTCCAGCGTCTTCGTCAGCGACATGCCGCCCTTGAGGGCGCGCAGGCCTGCCGCCTGGATCGCGGGTCCATCGGCCATGGGGTCGGAGAAGGGAACGCCGAGCTCGATGATATCGGAACCCGAAGCCGGCAAGGCCTTCATGATCCGCAGCGAAGTCTCGAGGTCGGGATCGCCTGCCATGAAATAGGTGACAAGAGCCGGGCGACCTTCGCGCTTCAGCGTGGCAAATTTGGTGTCGATGCGTGTCGCCATGATCAGATATCCATTCCAAGCAATTGGCCGACCGTATGCACATCCTTGTCGCCGCGGCCCGAAAGATTGACGATCATGATCTTGTCCTGGTCCATGCCGGGCGCGATCTTCACCGCATGCGCAATGGCATGGGCCGATTCCAGCGCCGGGATTATGCCCTCCGTGCGCGTGGTCAGCGTGAAGGCATCCAGCGCCTCATTGTCCATTATCGGGACGTAGGAGACACGGCCTGTATCCCGCAGCCACGAATGTTCGGGGCCGACGCCGGGATAGTCGAGGCCGGCGGAAACCGAGTGGCCGTCGAGGATCTGGCCATCGGCGTTCTGCAGGAGATAGGTGCGGTTTCCATGCAGCACGCCGGGGCGGCCGGCGCTCATCGAGGCGCAATGCTCGTCGCCGTCGAGGCCGCGGCCACCGGCTTCTATGCCGATGATCTCGACTTCCTTGTCGTCGAGGAACGGGTGGAACAGGCCGATGGCATTCGAGCCGCCGCCAACCGCCGCGATGATCGTATCGGGCAGGCGGCCCTCCATCTCGAGTATCTGCTGGCGCGCCTCTTCGCCGATGACCGACTGGAAGTCGCGGACAAGTTCCGGATAAGGGTGCGGACCGGCGGCAGTGCCAATGAGATAATAGGTATCGTCGACATTCGAAACCCAGTCGCGCAAGGCTTCGTTCATCGCGTCCTTCAGGGTCCCGTGGCCAGACGAGACCGCCTTGACCTCGGCGCCGAGCAGCTTCATCCGGAACACGTTGGGCTTCTGGCGCTCCACATCGGTTGCGCCCATATAGACGACGCAGGGAAGGTCGAACCGTGCGGCGACCGTCGCGGAAGCAACGCCATGCTGGCCCGCACCGGTCTCGGCGATGATGCGGGTCTTGCCCATGCGCTTGGCCAGGAGTATCTGCCCGAGGCAATTATTGATCTTGTGGCTGCCGGTATGGTTGAGATCCTCGCGCTTGAAGTAGATTTTCGCGCCGCCATTGCCACCCTGCTCCCTTGCGAGCTGGCGAACATGCCTGGTCAGGCCTTCGGCGTGATAGAGCTTGGAGGGGCGCCCGGCATAATGTTGCGACAGGTTCTGCAACTCTGCCTTGAACGACGGATCGTTTTTCGCGTCGTCATAGGCCTGTTGCAGCTCGAGGATGAGCGGCATCAGGGTTTCGGCTACGAAGCGCCCGCCAAAAATGCCGAACATGCCCTCTTCGTCCGGGCCTGTCTTGAATGAATTGGGTTGCGCCACCTTGTTCACCACTCGCTCCTTCGATCAGGCGCCAACGCTGCGCGCAGCAGCAACCGCCTGGAAAAATTCCCTTATCAGACCCACGTCCTTCACGCCGGCCGAAGATTCGACACCGGAAGAGACGTCCACCCCGCGTGCATGTGTGGATGCCAGTGCCTCGCCAACATTGCGGGCATTGATCCCACCGGAAAGCATGTAATCCACGGACCCGTCAAGCGCGCTCAGCAACTTCCAATCGAAAGAAACGCCATTGCCGCCTGGAAGTTCGGAACCCCTGGGGGGTTTTGCATCGAAAAGCAGCCGATCCGCAACAGCAGCATAGGCGCCAGCATCGGCAAGGTCGGCCGGTTCGCGCAAAGGCATCGCCTTGATAACCGGCAGGCCATAACGCCGCTTGATCTCCTTGACGCGCTCGACACTCTCATGGCCATGCAATTGCAGCATGTCGGGCTGCAGCGCGGCAACAATCTCATCGAGCTCGGCGTCGGTTGCGTCCACGGTGACAGCCACCGCTTTGGCCCTCCCCGCCGCAGCCAGCCGAAGCCGTCCGGCCTCTGCCGGAGCTATGTTGCGCGGGCTTTTGGCGAAGAAGATAAACCCGATATGGCTCGCACCGCCTTCGAGAGCGGCGGCGACCGCTTCGCTGGTTTTCAGTCCGCAGATTTTAACATCCAGATCCATAAGCGGGAACTCGCATGAAAATGCGTCAAAGTCGAGGATTTTGCGCAAAGTCGGCTCAGGAAGCCCTGCGCCGCTCCGGCAGCGATTTCAGTTTGGTGATCATGCTGTCGATCGTGTCCGGATCGAGGTCACCAATTCTCGCCGCCAGCAGATTTGCAAGCTCGGTCACGGAGGGCGACAGTCCGCCGGTGTCGATCACGACCTTGGGCTGCGAAATCATGGCAAGACGGATCAGTTCCTCGGCCTCATCCCAGATAATATTGAAAAAGAGGATGATCCGCTGCAGCTTGTCCCATGTCGGCTGACCGCGGCGGCCATGTTCGAGCGCCGAGAGATAGGCTGCCGAAACGCCGATGGCCTTGGCCATTTCCTTTTGCGAGATGCCGCGCTCGGCGCGCAAATCCCGCAATCTCTTGCCGAATGGAGTCATGGAGCCTCCGCTTGCTTGCGAATGCGCACATAGATCGCGCCCGAACCGCCATGGTTTCGCGCCGCGTCCTCGTAACCGCTGACCAGAGGGCGGAAAAGCGGTGTGCTGAACCAGATCGGCACCGCTTGCCGCAGAATGCCATCGCTACCGAAGGACGAGCCTTTCCCGGTGATGACGAGCACATGCCGCAGCCGGCGATGATGCGCGCGCTGTAGAAAATCGAGCAACAGGCCGTGGGCCGCGCTCTGGGTCAGGCCATGGAGATCGATACGAGCTTCGATGACAAGCCGTCCCTTGGCGATCTTCTTGTGCGTCGGGCGATCTATAGGGTGAAGGCCCAATGATCTAGGCGGCTGGCCGGCGGGCTGTGATGCCGCGGGGTCGCTTGGCTTTTGCGGAACCGCAATCTTCTCGGCTGTTTCCGCCTTTTCCTCATCGGTGACCAGCGCCGTGGGCTTGCGGCCCTTCAGCGGCCGCGCCGTGCGCGCAACCGTTTCCCAAAGAATGCGGTCCTCCAAGGTGACCGTAGCGGCCGGCTTCCGTCTCATCGGCGATTCGCCACAAGCGAGCGCGGGACCAGCGCATAGAAATCCGCCTCGTGGCGTATGCCGCCGGCGATCTCGCCGGCCCCATCGCCGGAGCCGGCGAAGAGGTCTCCCCTGGCCGCACCGACGATCGCGGAACCCGTATCCTGCGCGATCATGAGGCGCGAGAAAGGCTCTCCGCCAAATGCCCGCAAATCGGGAGCATGGATATGGAAGGGTGTGCCGAATGTATGGAGCAGGCGGTCGACCGCGAGCGAACGCCCGGGCTCCAGCGGCACTTTGGCTGCGGCCACGGGGCCCAGCGATGGGTCGTCCACCGGCGCTTCGCGAAAGAAAATATAGGACCGGTTGTTCCACAGAAGGTCGTCAACCTGCTCCGGATGAGCCGCGAGCCAGGCGCGGATGGACTGCATGGATATGTCGTCCGGTGCAATTTCGCCCCGATCGATCAATATCCGGCCGATGCCGGTGAAGCGGTGGCCGGTCTTGGCCGCATAGGTGAACCGCCGCAGGCTGCCATCGGGCATTGTCAGCCTTGCCGCCCCCTGAACATGGATGAAGAAGGCATCGACCTTGCTTTCGACGAAGACGAGTTCGAGCCCCCGTCCGGCGAGCGCGCCCTGATCCACCGCCCGGCGGTCGAAATATTCCACCAGCACGCCGTCCGTGCTGCGGCGGGCGAAGGCGAAATAGGGATCGAGGCCTTGCGGTCGATTGTCGTCATCGACATCGACGAGATCGGCGGGGCGAGCGAGCAGCGGAACGTTAAACCGTTCCGTCCGAACCGGCGAACCGGCCAGTTCCGGCTCGTAATAACCCGTCACGAAGCCCGGCTGCTCGGCAATGATGCGCGCCGGGACAAACCATTTTTCGAAGAAGGCGCGCGCTTCGGCATCGGTGCGGATCGATGTTTCACGTGAATCAGCGAAGGCGGGCTCAAGGGCGGCGAGGCTTATTCCGAGCGCACCGGATCTGTAGGGCTTGTTCAATATCTGATGGGCCGAGCGGCGAAACGCCGTGAAGGCCGCAAGTTGCCTGTCCGCGCCCCACCCCGGACACTCGCTGAATTCCACCGGGTTGAACACGGGTGAAAGCATGGTTCTTCGGCTCCGGCGGAGCTATTCTTCTGCTTCGGTCGCGACGAGTTTCCAGTTGGGATCCTTCGACCGCGCATCCCGGGCAAACGTCCAGACATCCTTGACCTCGACAACGGCTTCCTTGTCGCCGTCGATGACATTGTCTTCCTTGTCGAGCGTTGCGGAGATGAGCTCGCTGACGACACGAACCGTCACATGCGCCTCATTGCCCTTCATCTCGGCGCCGATTATATCCGCTTTGTTGATGCCGACGAAGGAAGATTGCACCTTCTCGCCGCGCGACTCGCGATCGGCAATGGCCGACACGAAGCCATCGAACACCTCTCGCGACAGCAAGGATTTCAACGTCTTCCGGTCGCCATCGGCGAACGACATGACGATCATCTCATAGGCCATCTTGGAGCCTTCGATGAACTTGTCCGGATCGAAGCCCGGATCGGCAGTGGCGATCGCCCGCAACCCGTCATTCACCGGCGTGCCGGGCTTCGCCGCCGCATCGATGCGCTCGAAGGGATTTTCCTTCTGCTCGCCCCGGCGCGGAAGCGAGACCACATTGTCCAGCGCCTTGCCATTGTCCTCGACCTCGGCTGTGCGGGAATAGGGATTGAACGGCGGACGTTCATTTCCGGTGCGACGGCCAAGGACCTTGCGCAGCTGCAGGAAAATGACCACTGCCGCCACGAAGAAGAAGATTGTTCCAAAGTCCAGATATTCCATGTCGCCTGCCATTCATCCAGCTGTTCATTTCCGGTTTTCGATCTCCGCCGAAATACCAAAAACATATAGATTGCCAAACACAATCATACAAATACTCTTCTTGATACCTATATAGGCACGAAATCCATATCGGCTATGGCAAATAGGCCTTATGCGCCTGGAAAGGTAAATTCGTTTGCGATCGTTCATTCCCCTGTTTCTGCTGGCGCTTCCTTTTCTCGAGATCGCCGGCTTTATAGTCGTCGGCAGCGAGATCGGTGTCCTGCCAACACTTGGCCTCATCATACTCTCAATGTTTGTCGGTGTCTTTCTCCTGCGCTTTCAGGGTTTCGGCCTGATCCAGAGGATACGCCAGGAAGCGGCGGCGGGCCGCACGCCAGGTCGCGAGCTCGTCCATGGCGTAATGTTGTTCATCGCGGCCCTGCTGTTGATCATTCCGGGATTCATTACCGATATAATCGGGCTGCTTCTCTTCATTCCCGCCATACGCGAAATCGGCTGGCGCCTTGTCAGCGACCGGATCGTCGTGGTGGACGGCATGAGGCGCGGCGGCGCACGCCCGTCCGCCGGCCCCTCCAATGGCCGTGACCGGGTCATAGACCTCAACCCCGACGACTATAATAGCGACCCGAATCCACGCTCGCCCTGGAAGCCCGACGAATAGGACATGGTACGATGGGATTAGAGCCGGCGGCTTGCCTCGTCCCACCACACATGCTAGCCAGCCTTCATTCACTTTGAGAGCCGCCGCGGCGGGTGCAACAGAAGAAGGTTTCCAGACAATGGCTCAACAGCCTGACGAAAAGGCCGAGAACGGCAGCGAAGCGACCAATGGGAATGGATCGGTTCAACAGCAGACGCTGAACATTCTGGCTCAGTACGTAAAGGATCTTTCCTTTGAGAGCCCCGGCTCGCCCTTGTCGCTGCGTCCGCGCGAAAAGGCCCCGGGCATCAGCATCAATGTGAACGTCAACGCCAATCCGATTGCGGAGACCGATTTCGACGTCGTGCTTACGCTTTCGGCCAAGGCTGCCGACGGCAAGGATGTCCTGTTCAACGTGGAACTGGTCTATGGCGGTGTGTTCCGCCTCGAGGGTTTCCCGCAGGAGCACATGCTTCCGCTGCTGTTCATCGAATGCCCTCGCCTGCTCTTCCCGTTTGCGCGGCAGATCATCGCCGAGGCGACCCGCAATGGCGGCTTCCCGCCGCTGATGATCGATCCGATCGATTTTGCGCAGATGTTCCAGCAGCGCATGGCCGAAGAACAGACCAAGGCTCAGGTCAGCTGAACGGCTTGACGAAGCTTCGGATTTTCCGGATCGCGCTAAAACCAAACCCGGGCATCGACCCGGGTTTTTTCATACTGCGGCAAGGCGCGCCTTCCACAATGCCTTCTCTCCCAGCCTGTCCACCAGCGCGGCATGGGCGAGGCGTTCGGCTTCGGTCAGACGCGGTGGAAGCGGAACTGGCCGTTGCGACAGGACAATCGCGCTGGCCTGGCCGGCTTCGCTCCAGTTTCCTGGCTGTTCGGCAACCGTCAGGCCGAGAGCAGTCTGCTTGCCGCCGATCAGCTCGATATAAACTTCCGCCAGCAATTGCGAATCCAGCAAGGCGCCGTGCATGGTGCGATGGCTGTTGTCGATGCCGTAACGGCGGCAGAGCGCATCGAGGGAGTTCGGGCCCATCGGATGCTTCCGCCTGGCCAGTGCCAGCGTATCGACGACCCGGTCGCTCGTGATCGCGGGATGGCCGAGCCTGTTCAGTTCAGCATTGATGAAGCCCATGTCGAACGTCGCATTATGGGCCACGAGCTTGGCGCCATCGATGAATTCGAGGAATTCGTCGACGATCCCGGCAAACACGGGCTTGTCCATGAGGACGTCATTGCCGATACCGTGCACGGCAAGGGCTTCGGCATGCACCATGCGGCCGTCCGGATTGATATAGACGTGGAATGATCGACCGGTTGGAAAGCGGTTGACGAGTTCGACGCCGCCGATTTCGATAATCCGGTCATCGAGCCGATCAAGGCCTGTGGTTTCGGTATCGAATATGATCTCGCGCATCGTTGCTCCTGGACCGCCGCTTTGCCTTTCCGTCCGATGCTTTAATCCGGATCGTGCGGCTGCTGCAAGCTTAACGGCCAATTCGCCTCGCGTCAGACGTCTCCGTCGATATCCACCAGGGATTTTATCAGCATGCGCACGGCATTGCGCGCTTCCGCCATTCCCTTGCTGGTATCAATGAGGAAATCCGCCCTGGCGCGCTTCTCCGCATCGGGCATCTGCCGCGCCAGAATGGAGTTCAGTTTCTCTTCGTCCATGTCCTGGCGCGCCAGAACGCGTTGCCGCTGCACGTCCGCCGGTGCCGTAACGACGAGCACCTTGTCGACACGTCCGCGTGCGCCTGTCTCGAACAGCAGCGGGATGTCGAGGACGATCAGCTTTTCCCCGGCGCTCCGTGCCTGCTCGCGAAACTCCTGTTCCTGTCGCTGCACCAGCGGATGGATTATCGCTTCGAGCCGCTTCAAGGCGTCGGGATTGCCCAATACATGTTGCGCAAGCTTCTTTCGATCGACGCCATCCGGCCCTGTCGTCCCGGGGAATTCTGCTTCGATCAACGGAATCGCCGCGCCCGAATAAAGCCGGTGCACGGCATCATCGGCAGAATAGACCGGTATTCCTTCGTCGAGAAACATCTGCGCCGTGGTAGATTTTCCCATCCCGATCGAGCCGGTGAGGCCGAGAACGATCATTTTGGCCGGCTGCCGCTGTTGGCCATGTCGGCGAGGACGATGTTGCGCAATTCGTCCGTGACGACGGGCCTGATGCCAAACCAATGTTCGAATCCGAATACCGCCTGATGCAGGAGCATGCCGAGGCCATCCACCGTCGCCAGCCCATGGGCTCGGGCGGCACGCAGGAACGGCGTTTCAAGCGGAATATAGACGACATCGGTAACCAGCGCGTCCTTTCTGGCCGGTGAAATGTCGAGGGTGAAGGCTTCCTTGCCTTCCATGCCGAGCGAGGTCGTATTGACGATCATGTCCGCCTGGCCGAGGAGCTCGGAAACCGCTGCCCATTCATGTGGCGTGACGGTGGGGCCGAACCTGTCGGCGAGTTCCTGCGCGCGCGACAATGTCCTGTTGGCCACATGGATTTCCGAGAATCCCCGCTGTTTCAGACCGTAGATGACGGCACGGCAGGCGCCGCCGGCACCGAGAATGAGCGCGGATTCTCGTTTGTCCCATCCGGGCTGCGATGCGTCCAGATTGGCGAGAAAGCCAAAAGCATCGGTATTTCCGCCGACAAGTTGGCCGTTCTCGAACCATAATGTGTTCACGGCACCGATTTCCTCCGCGGCGCCGTCACGCTTTTCGCACAGGTCGAATGCCCTTTCCTTATGGGGAAGTGTGACATTGCCGCCGATGTAGCCATTCGGTTCCAGGCTGGCGAGAAAATCGGCAAAGCCTTCCGGCGCGACTTCAATCGCCTGATAGCTGCCATCTATGCCATGCTGCTTCAGCCAATAGCCGTGGATGATTGGAGAACGGGAATGCCGGATCGGAAATCCGGTGACGAAAGCCTTAACCATCAATGGCTCCTAGTTCGCGCAATTCAGCAAGCAACGGCAGCAAGGGAAGACCGACGATGGTGAAATAGTCACCCTCGACGCTCTTGAACAATTGAACACCTTCCCCCTCATACTGATAGGCGCCGACGCTTTGAAGTGCTATTTCGCCGACGCGGGAGAGATGTCTGCCGATAAATCCCGGATCAAGTTCCCTCAGCGTCATCCGCGCCACCGCGACGTGCCGCCACAAGGTCTGGCCGTCTCGGGCTATGACCACCGCGCTGTTCAGGTGATGCGTCTTTCCGGACAGTTTCAGCAATTGAAGCCGGGCCGCCTCCATGTCGGCAGGCTTGTGCAGTACCTCGTCATCCAGCGAAAGGGTCTGGTCGGAACCGATGACCAATGCGCCGGGATTGCTTTCGCTGACATCGAGTGCCTTCGCTTCCGCCAGAACAAGGGCGACATCTTCCGGCGATGCACCACTGTCATAAAGCGGCGCCTCGACGGCCCTCTCATCGATATTTGCCGATCGCCCGGTGAATTCGACACCGGCATTCTTGAGGAGAAGCGCGCGAAAAGGGCTTTTCGACGCCAAGATGATAGCCATTGTTTCTATCCCTGTTGCGATGCCGCCTGGGTTCGGAGTGCGAGAACAGCGGCAGCTGTTTCTTCTATCGACCGACGGGAAACGTCGATCGTCGGCCAATTGTGCCGGTGGCAGATCTGCCTCGCATAGGCGAGTTCTTCGATGATATTCGCCCTGTCGAGATAGCTATCGGCATCAAATCCCTGCGTTGCGCCTAAAATACGGTGCTGGCGAACCTGCGATATCCGTTCCGCCGACGCCACGAGTCCCACGATCAGCGGCCTTTTTGCCGATATGATGGCTTCAGGCATCGGAACGCCGATGACGATCGGCACATTGACGGTCTTCACCCCGCGATTGGCGAGATAGATGCTCGTCGGCGTCTTGGACGTGCGGGAAATGCCGATCAGGATGACGTCCGCTTCCTCGATATCCGGCGGCAATTGGCCGTCATCATGCTCCATCGTGAAATTGAGCGCATCGATGCGGCGGAAATATTCGGCGTTGAGCACATGTTGGGCGCCCACGCGCCGGCCGGCCGGGGTTCCGAGATAGGATTGAAAGGTGGCAAGCACGGGCTCGAGCACGGACACGCAGGGAACGCCGAGCTGGCTGCAATTCTCGTCGATCAATGCGGCCAGGCGCTGATCCACGATCGTGTAGAGTACGATTCCCGGCTCCGCATCGATGTTCTCCAGGACTTTCCTGATCTGCTTCTCGGTGCGGATGAGGGGGTAAATATGTTCGATCGCCCGCGCATGCGCATATTGCGCCGCGGCTGCCCTCCCCGCCGCAATGAGAGTCTCACCCGTGGCGTCAGAAATCATGTGAAGATGGAAGTAGCTGATCGCCTTGGTCACAGAATTCTTTTGCTCCTGTTGAGAGCTGTGGAGAAAAGTCGGGATAATCCCCAAGTGATGGCAGCCATGTGGATTGTTGGCAAGTCATCCACAATGACCGCTGCTGTGGAACCATTGCCGGGGTCCAATGAACTATGTGGATAGTTGCGACTTATCGTCTGCCATTCACAACTGATCCCCAGTATCGTCCACATGGTCTATTGCAGCATATCATTGTTTTTATTTGTTTTTATGCCAATATCAACAAAGCATGCGTTTGCATCCTGCTTTTATCCCGTCACGATGGCAAATCGGATGGGTGTGGGAAAATCGCGGCAATGTGTTAATTCCCACAACTAACAGACTCTAAGAATCAGAAAATCCGAAATAGATCTAAATTTCTTTTTTAAGAGAAGGACGGGGAGAGGGAAATGGTCCGGAAAGTGATGCAAGTCCTTAAGGGCGAAACCGTCTATCCCCCGCCCATCTGGATGATGAGGCAGGCAGGAAGATACCTCCCCGAATACAGGGAGGTGAGAAAGACGGCCGGAAGTTTCCTCGACCTTTGCTATTCTCCCGATCTTGCAGTCGAGGTTACCCTGCAGCCGATACGTCGCTTCGGCTTCGACGCAGCCATCCTCTTTTCGGATATATTGGTGGTTCCGCATGCGCTCGGTCGCGACCTGAGATTCGAGGAAGGCCGTGGTCCACTGATGACGCCGATCGACACGGACGGCATATTCTGGCTCGAAGCCAAGGGCGCAGCTGATCGGCTGGAGCCGGTCTACGAGACGGTCCGGCTGCTGCGCCAGCAACTGCCTGCGGAAACCACGCTGCTCGGCTTCTGCGGGGCGCCCTGGACCGTTGCGACCTATATGATCGCCGGTCATGGAACGCCCGACCAGGCGCCAGCACGCCTGTTCGCCTATCGTCATCCGGACGTGTTCGAAAAGCTGCTGCAGGTGATCGTGGAAGTTTCGGCCGAATATCTGATCCGGCAGATCGATGCCGGTGCCGATGCGGTCCAGATATTCGATTCATGGTCGGGTGTGCTCGACGAGGATTGTTTCGAGAGATATTGCGTCAAACCCGTTGCCGATATCGTCGCAAGGGTGCGGAAGTCGCATCCGGAGGTGCCGATCATCGGCTTTCCCAAGGGTGCGGGCATGCTCTACACGGATTATAGGCAGCGAACCGGAGTGACCGCGCTGGGGCTCGACTGGTCGGTGCCGCTTTCCTTTGCATCCAAACTGCAGGCCGGCGGAACCGTGCAGGGCAATCTCGACCCATTGCGCGTCGTTGCCGGGGGGCAGGCGCTCGATGAAGGTGTCGATCGGATCATGTCGGCGCTCGGCAACGGTCCGCTCATCTTCAATCTCGGACATGGTATAACGCCGGACGCACCGCTGGCCCATGTGGAGCAATTGGTGAACCGCGTTCGCCAGGCGCGTTGAGATAGTCACAAGGGAGAGAAGACGATGGCTGATGAAGAGAAAAGAGATGATGCGAAGGTGCCTGTCCTGCCGCGGATCATCGTCGCAGCGGTTGCGGTCATTGCGATCATCTTCGTCTTTCTCTATCCGGATCAGTCATATCTATGGGTGAAGGCGCTGCATGTGGTCGCCGTCATTTCATGGATGGCCGGCATGCTCTATCTGCCGCGGCTTTTCGTCTATCATTGCGCGGCGGAGCCCGGATCGGCCCAATCTGAAACCTTCAAGGTGATGGAGAACAGGCTGCTGAAGGCCATTGTCAATCCGGCCATGGGCGTGACATGGCTGGCGGGCCTCTGGCTGGCCTGGCATACCGCCGCCTATCAGGATGGCTGGTTCCATGTGAAGTTCCTCGCGGTCCTGCTTCTGTCGGGACTGCACGGATTTTTCACCAAGTCGGTGCGCCTGTTCGCTGCCGACAAAAACGAGAAATCGCAGCGCTTCTGGCGGATGATGAACGAGGTGCCGGCATTGCTCATGGTCGTCATCGTCATCATGGTCATCATTAGGCCATTTTGATTCATTACTAATATTGCATCGTCTATCAAATCCAGTCATGAAATCCCTTGCCCTCCTATTCATGATTGGTTAGATAGGGCCTCTCCTTACGGAAATACCGCCGTGGTAATATCGCCATTCGCCCGAATGGCACCGCATTCAGGCATTGTCATTTCCCTCCCCCAATCAATCTCATAGAAATCAGAGTTCCGCACACATGCAGGAAATGAAACTACAAGAACTAAAAAACAAGACAGCGGTGGACCTTCTGGCGTTCGCCGAATCGCTGGAGGTGGAGAACGCCAGCGTGATGCGCAAACAGGAACTGATGTTTGCGATACTCAAGAAACTGGCCTCGCAAGAGGTCGAAATCATCGGCGAAGGCGTGGTCGAGATTCTGCAGGATGGCTTTGGCTTCATGCGTTCCGCCAATGCAAACTATCTCCCTGGCCCCGATGACATCTATATTTCTCCCTCGCAGATCCGGCGTTTTTCGCTGAAGACCGGCGATACGGTCGAAGGCCCCATTCGCGGCCCCAAGGAAGGCGAACGCTATTTCGCACTACTGAAGGTCAATACGGTCAATTTCGAAGACCCTGAAAAGATCCGCCACAAGATCCATTTCGACAATCTTACGCCGCTCTATCCGAACGAGCGTTTCAAGATGGAGCTGGAAAACCCGACGACCAAGGACCTTTCGGCCCGCGTCATCGATCTTGTCGCTCCTCTGGGCAAAGGCCAGCGCGGTCTGATCGTCGCCCCGCCACGCACGGGTAAGACCGTGTTGCTCCAGAATATCGCCCATTCCATCACCGCCAATCATCCGGAATGCTACCTCATCGTCCTCCTGATCGACGAACGGCCGGAAGAAGTGACGGACATGCAGCGTTCGGTGAAGGGCGAGGTTGTCTCCTCCACCTTCGACGAGCCTGCCTCTCGCCACGTGCAAGTGGCCGAAATGGTGATCGAGAAGGCGAAGCGCCTGGTCGAGCATGGCCGCGACGTGGTTATCCTCCTCGATTCGATCACGCGCCTTGGCCGCGCCTACAACACGGTCGTTCCTTCATCGGGCAAGGTATTGACGGGTGGTGTCGACGCCAATGCGCTGCAGCGCCCCAAGCGCTTCTTCGGCGCAGCGCGCAATATCGAGGAAGGCGGCTCGCTCACCATCATCGCAACGGCGCTGATCGATACCGGCAGCCGCATGGACGAAGTGATCTTCGAAGAATTCAAGGGTACCGGCAATTCGGAAATCGTGCTCGACCGCAAGGTTGCGGACAAGCGTATCTTCCCGGCAATGGATATTCTCAAATCCGGCACGCGCAAGGAAGACCTGCTCGTTCCGCGCCAGGACCTGCAGAAGATTTTCGTCTTGCGCCGTATTCTTGCGCCGATGGGCACGACGGACGCCATCGAGTTCCTCATCGACAAGCTCAAGCAGACGAAGACCAATGGCGAATTCTTCGACTCGATGAATACCTAGCCGGGGCGACGTTGCTGCAGGAGCTCTTCAAGCTCCCCTGCGCTGGCGACCGGTGGAAGACATGAGAACCCGCGGCAAAGATATGCCGCGGGTTTTTCTATGGCTATGGCGCCACCACCCGGTATGAGTTCTATGGCCTGTTCATGCTGCCATTCGACCCAGATGTCGGTCCGGCGCGGATCAACCATTCGCGCGGCAGCTTGCACCAATTCATGGTCCTTGGTCGGCGTGACGAGCACGAGCTTGATAGGCTCGAGAAGCAGGCTCGCGCTGTTCAGGATGCCGGCCTGTCCGTAGCGCTGGTGCAGCACCCGCCCAACGGCCTTCGCTGCCACCCGCTCCGCCTGCTCCAGCAGATCGGTATTGCCGCTGGCAATGGCCAGCCTGGTCAACGCCTCGATGATCTGGCTCGTTGCGCTGGATATCGCTTCATCCTGGTCGCCGCGAATACGGATGATCACGTCATCGGCGCGTGCGGCGCTGAAACTATATTCGTCGGGGCCCGTCCGATGATCGGCATTCAATATATCCAACCATTGCGCTGCCTCGGCAATATAATCTTCCTCGAATGTTGCCTGGTAAAGCGACACGGCCGCATTGATCATGGCGGCATAATCGGATGACAGGCCGGGAAACAAGCGCGATTCCCCGAGCACGGAATGGGGCACGCGCCCATCCTTCATCGAGGCACGGATTTGATGATAGGCCGTTTGTGCCAGCAACACCCAGTCGGGTTGTTCCAACGCCCTGCCCGCCTCGGCGAGCGCGCGGATCATCAGCCCATTCCAATCGGTGAGCGCCTTTTCGTCCCTTGTAGGATGCACGCGCTTCTCGCGGATTTCGAACAATTGCCGCCGTATGGGCTCCAGCTGCTGCTCCAGTTCAGGGCGATCGGCGGAGCCTGCTGCCAGGCGATTGAGGATTGTCTTGTGCTCCCAATTACCTTCCGGCGTCACGTCATAAATCTCCCGAAACAAGGTAAATTCCAGGGAATCAGGGATTTCTTCGGCGCTCCAGCAGTAGAACTTGCCTTCTTCGCCCTCGCTATCGGCATCAAGACTGGAAGCGAACCGGCCATCGATCAGCATTTCTCGCTGTAACCATCCGACAGTCTCTTCGATTCGCCGGCGGAACAAATCATCTCCCGTCGCGTCGAAGGCCCAGAGCGCGTGGCGGATCATATGGGCGTTGTCGTACAGCATCTTTTCGAAATGCGGGACGAGCCAGCGATCGTCCACCGCATAGCGCGAGAGCCCGCCTCCGAGATGGTCATATATGCCGCCTTGCAGCATCGTGCCGAGGCTGGCAAGGAAAGCGTCGCGGTGCTGGCGATCGCCGTTGCGTAACCAGGACAGCCACAAAGTGTCCATGAACGGGGCATTGGGAAACTTCGGTGCGCCTCGCAAACCGCCCTTCTCGGTATCCATGGCAGCGAATATGTTTGTGGCGAACTGGTCGAATATTTCCGGATCAAGCGTGCCCGGCTCCGCTTCCACAGCGAGGTTGGCCTGAAGATGCCGCGTCAGCGCGGTCACATTATTGGCGATCTTCTGCTTGTCGCTCTGCCAGACGCGGTGGATGGATGCGAGAATATCCATGAAGCCCGGTCGACCGTAGCGCGAGGTCTTGGGGAAGTAGGTGCCGCCCCAGAATGGTCCCGCATCAGGCGTGAGGAACATTGTCAGCGGCCAACCGCCCTGCTCGCCCATGGCGCCCAGCGCCGCCATGTAGATCTGATCGATATCGGGCCGCTCTTCCCGATCCACCTTCACATTGACGAAATGTCGGTTCATGAGTTCGGCAACTTCAAGGTCTTCGAAACACTCATGCGCCATGACATGGCACCAATGGCAGGCCGCGTAGCCGACGGACAGCAAGATCGGCTTGCCCGTGTCCCTCGCCTCGTCGAGAGCATTCCGCCCCCAAGCTCGCCAATAGACGGGGTTATCCGCATGCTGGCGCAGATAGGGACTCGACTCATCGCCCAGTAGATTTGCCTCGGGGTACATTTTCCGCTCCGTCGCTTCCAGAATCCGCCAATGCAGTCTATCAACACTTTGTTAACTTCTGAAACACGGCCCATATCCCATGGATGAGACAATTTTTGCCCTATCGAGCGGACGAGTACCTGCCGGTGTCGCTGTCATCCGGGTTTCCGGACCCCAGACTCGATTCGTAGTCGAAACAATTTCTAGTAACCTGCCGCCGCCGCGCAAGGCCGTTCTGCGCACTTTCCGTGACGGAAATGGCGACATCCTCGACAAGGGGCTGGTATTATTTTTCCCGGGTCCACAGAGTTTCACCGGAGAGGACTGCGCAGAATTCCATCTCCATGGTGGCGCGGCCGTGGTCGAAGCAATGTTCGTCGCACTGCAAGCAGTACCCCATTGCCGGCTGGCGGAGGCCGGCGAATTCAGTCGCCGCGCCTATGCCAACGGAAAGTTCGACCTCACCGCCGCCGAAGGCCTTGCGGATCTCATCGCAGCTGAAACAGAGAGCCAGCGCCGCCTAGCCTTGCTGCTGGCCTCGGGTGCGCAGGCTGAACTCTATGCCGGCTGGCGCGAAGAACTGCTTCGCGCCCGCGCGCTGATCGAAGCTGAACTTGATTTTGCCGATGAGGCCGATGTTCCGGGTTCTGTCTCCGAGCAAGTCTGGCAATCGCTCGATGGCTTGAGTGCTCGGGTCAAAGCTCACATTGAAAGCGGCAGGCGGGGTTCAGTCATACGTGATGGATATCGGATCGTCATACTTGGCGCTCCCAATGCCGGTAAATCCAGTCTGCTCAACGCGCTGGCCGGATCGGAGGTCGCTATCGTCTCGGACGAAGCGGGCACCACACGCGACCTGATCGAAGTTCGGCTTGACCTGGATGGTGTAGCGACGATCATCACGGACACGGCCGGCTTGCGTGAGACCACGGGCAAGGTTGAGCGCATTGGCATTGAGCGCGCGCAGAGCCGCGCCGCTGAGGCGGACCTTCGACTTGTATTGTTCGATAGCGTCGATCCGCTCGCAGTCGATATGGCGTCGCTCGCCAATCCCCTGATCCGGATCGGCACAAAGGCCGACCTTGCAACGAAGAGTCCGAACACCCCCTATGATATGGTTGTCTCGACACGGACCGGCCACGGGATGGATGAACTGATAACACGGATTACCAATCACGCAGTTGCGGCAGCGGGAAATCTGACGGACCCCCTGCCGACACGGCGCCGGCATCTCGATCTCCTGGCATCAACATTGAGTGAAATCGAAGAAGCGGTGAGTGCAGTGTCCGCGCCGCTGGAGGTACGAGCCGAGTATCTCCGGCGTGCATCGCACGCCTTGGGACGGATCACCGGTGATATAGGCGTGGAAGACATTCTTGATGTGGTGTTCTCCCAGTTCTGTATTGGAAAATGATTCACGTGAAACATTGCTGCAGGCGGGCCAAACGAGCCTTGTGTTTCACGTGAAACATATGCGTCGGGCTTGACTCAACACGGCATTTTGCCCATGTAGACAGCCATTCAAGCAATATGAGAGTCGCCGCTGTGGAAACCTCTTTTGACGTCATAGTGATCGGTGGCGGCCACGCCGGCTGTGAGGCAGCCGCTGCAGCTGCCCGATTTGGTGCGCGCACGGCGTTGGTCACACAGCGCCGCGATACAATCGGCGTGATGTCCTGCAATCCCGCGATTGGCGGCTTGGGCAAGGGCCACCTTGTTCGCGAGATCGATGCACTTGACGGGCTTATGGGCCGTGTTGCGGACGCAGCTGGCATTCAGTTTCGCCTGTTGAACAGGCGCAAAGGCCCGGCGGTGCGGGGTCCGCGAACGCAGGCCGACCGCAAGCTGTATCGACTTGCCATGCAGGACGCGATCTCACAGCAACCCAATCTGATGGTTGTGGAAGGTAGCGCGGATGATCTCATTGTCGAACAGGATCGCCTCACCGGCATTCGACTGCTCGATGGGCAGCAGCTGCGCTGTCGTTCTGTCGTTCTGACGACGGGCACATTCCTGCGTGGCTTGATCCATATTGGCGAGAAGAAGATGCCTGCTGGGCGCATGGGCGAAGCTCCTGCCCTCGGCCTATCGGATACGCTGGCAAGGTTTGGTTTCGCGCTTGGGCGTTTGAAAACCGGTACGCCGCCGCGGCTGGACGGGCGGACCATTGACTGGGCAGGCCTTGATGTACAGTTGGCAGATGAGTCGCCGGTGCCGTTCTCGCTGATGACTGACAGGATCACCAACCCGCAAATCGATTGCGGTATCACTCGCACGACGGCGGCGAGCCATGCGGTTATTCGCGACAATCTGCATCGGTCGGCAATGTATTCCGGTTCGATCGAAGGCATTGGTCCGCGTTACTGTCCTTCTATCGAGGACAAGATCGTCAAGTTTGGCGATCGCGACGGTCACCAGATATTCCTGGAACCGGAGGGGCTGGACGACCACACCGTCTACCCGAACGGTATTTCGACCTCCCTGCCCGAGGATGCGCAACTCGCTTTGCTGAAGACGATTCCAGGCCTGGAACAGGCTACCATGCTTCAGCCCGGCTACGCCATTGAGTATGATTACGTCGACCCGAGAGAACTGAACCGGGATCTCCAGACTCGCAAATTACCCGGGCTGTTCCTGGCTGGGCAAATCAATGGTACGACGGGTTATGAGGAGGCGGCGGCGCAGGGCATCATTGCCGGTCTCAATGCAGCGCGGATTGCCGGAAATGCAGATACAATCATTGTGCAGCGTACGCAGGCCTATATTGGCGTCATGCTGGATGATCTGACGGCTCGTGGCGTCAGCGAGCCCTACCGCATGTTTACTTCACGTGCGGAATTCCGTCTTTCACTGCGTGCTGACAATGCGGATGAACGTCTGACGCCGCAGGCGGCGGCATGGGGGATTCTCGGCAGCGATCGCGCTGCGCGCTTCACGGAGAAGACCGACAAGCTCGCCGCGGCACGGGCTTTGGCCAAGTCGCTTACCGCTACCCCGAATGCAGCGGCTGCGGCTGGCGTGCATTTGAACCGTGACGGCGTGCGCCGTTCAGCCTATGAGCTTTTGGCATTTCCGGATATCGATGGCGAACGTCTGATCGGTCTGTGGCCGGAGCTAGGTTCCATTGACGCCAAAACCATGGCAGCGCTGGAGATCGAAGCACAATATGCCGTTTACCTGGACCGGCAGCAAAGTGACGTCGCGGCAATGGAGCGGGACGAGCGGTTGGCAATTCCGGATGGACTGGATTTCGCTAACACCGCCGGCCTATCCAATGAACTGAAGCACAAGCTGGCAACGCGTCAACCTCGTTCGATCGCTGAGGCACAGCGTATCGACGGCATGACGCCGGCGGCGCTTGCCCTTATCATCGCTCAGATACGCAAGGCGGAAACCAGCCACAGGAACGTCGCGTGAGCGATCGTCTGGCCGAGCTACGGGATTTGGTGCCTGATGTTTCACGTGAAACACTGGCGGATCTGATCGCGTTTGAAGCGCTGTTCCAGAAGTGGTCAAAATCGATCAATCTGGCTTCTCCAGCGACGCTTGATCAACTTTGGTCGCGCCATATCCTCGACAGCGCCCAGCTCTTCAGTCTAGCGCCTGGCGCCCAGCGCTGGCTCGATCTCGGATCGGGTGGTGGCTTTCCCGGGATAGTCCTTGCTCTGATATTGAAGGCCCATGACGGCCGCCATATCGACCTCGTCGAGAGCAATATGAAGAAAGCGGCGTTTCTGCGTACGGCGCTTGGGCAGTTTCGTGCCCCAGCTACGGTTCATGCTCAACGAATCGAAGATACGACCTCGCTCATCAAGGATCCGGACATCATTACGGCACGCGCACTGGCTTCTTTAAACGACCTTTTGCGGCTCGCGCAGCCCTGGTTGGCTGCTGGCGCTACGGCGCTGTTTCAAAAAGGTCGGGATTACAGGCGAGAGATCGATGAATGTCGTGACGCATGGACCTTCGATCTGGTAGAACATAGAAGCGCAATCGATCAAGATTCTGTCATTCTGCAGATTTCGAATGTCCAGCGCTATTAGAGCAACCGATATCGACAGCGATAGAAGTCAGTTCAGGAACAGATCATGAGCCGCGAGACCCGCATAATAGCCATAGCGAACCAGAAGGGTGGGGTGGGTAAGACGACAACGGCCATCAATCTCGCAACGGCGTTGGCCGCAATTGGCGAGAAGGTGCTGATCGTGGACCTTGATCCTCAGGGCAATGCGAGCACCGGATTGGGTGTGGACAGGAAAGCGCGCGCGATTTCGTCCTATGACGTTCTGATGCAGCAAGCTTCCGTCATGGAGGCTGCTGTCGCAACTGCGGTTCCGAGCCTTTCGCTTATTCCGTCGACGCTTGATCTTCTCGGCGTGGAGATGGAGATCGCCAGCGCTAGCGACCGTGCGACGCGGCTGCGGCGGGCGTTTACGACCGGATCGCTTCCTTTTAGCTATATTCTGATCGATTGTCCGCCGTCGCTCAATCTGTTGACGATGAACGCCATGTCAGCTGCGGATTCCGTGCTGGTGCCGTTGCAGTGCGAGTTTTTTGCGCTCGAGGGTTTGAGTCAATTGCTCGAAACGGTGGGGCAAGTCAGGGCGGCATTGAATCCGGCGCTGACGATTCAGGGCATCGTGCTGACCATGTATGACGGCCGCAACAACCTCGCCACGCAAGTTGTTGAAGATGTTCGCTCCTTCATGGGCGACAAGGTCTATAAGACGGTGATTCCGCGCAATGTCCGCGTCTCGGAGGCGCCTTCCTATGGCATCCCGGCGATTTTGTATGATCTGAAATGCGCCGGCAGCCAGGCATATCTGCAGTTGGCATCAGAAGTCATTCAGCGAGAGCGGCTTTTGCGGGCTGCTTGATCGATTCGATAACGAAACATAATAAGGCATGGGACTATGAACGAAGATCTGTCGAAAAAGCGTCTCGGGCGGGGTTTGGCTGCCTTGATCGGCGAGATGGACCGGGTGCCGGAGGAAAAAGTCGCCCCGGTTGCAACCATGGATCGGCAAATTCCCATAGAGTTCATTTCGCGCAATCCGCGCAATCCGCGGCGTCTGTTCACCGAAGGTGATCTTGAGGATCTCACGCACTCGATCAGGGAGCATGGAATCGTGCAACCCGTGGTCGTGCGCCCGGTCGCCGGCAGTTCAGATCGCTTTGAGCTGATCGCTGGCGAGCGTCGTTGGCGGGCGGCGCAGCGTGCGGGTTTGGCGGCTATTCCAGTAATCATTCGCGAGGTGGATGATCGCGTCGCGCTGGAACTTGCGATTATCGAGAACGTTCAGCGTGCAGATCTCAATCCGATTGAAGAAGGCATGGGATATCAACAACTTATCGATGAACACGAGTACACGCAGGCGGATCTGGCCCAGGTGATCGGCAAGAGCCGAAGCCACGTCGCCAATACTCTTCGTCTGTTGAAATTGCCTGAAACCGTGCGCGACCTGATCACCAACGGTTCGCTGTCGGCGGGCCATGCGCGAACGCTGATCACTGCGGAGGACCCGTCGGGCCTGGCGAACAAGATTATCCGCGATGGGCTGTCTGTGCGTCAGGCCGAGGCGCTGGCCCAGGGCGAGGGCGGCAAGCCCGCCTCCGGGCAAAAGGCTGCCGAGCGTGAAAAGGATGCCGATACGCAGGCGCTGGAGAAGCTGCTGTCCGACGTGACGGGAATGCAAGTAAGCGTTAACCATAAGAACAAGGGCGGCGACGTGCGCATCCAGTACACGACGCTGGAACAGCTGGACGAAATCTGCCGGCGCCTGCAGAGCTGACGCCGCCGACCAACGCCGAGCCGATCAACGTCGACCGGCGCGCGCGGCCTCGGCTGTAAGAGCAATCATGGTCTGCCGGATAATCGGGATGGCGAGAGCGGCGTTGCGGCGGCTCTCCAATACGGTCTTCTGCAGTCGTTGCAGCGCCCGTCCGCAAGATGCCGTCGTCCAGCGCTGCAGAGCCGTCTCAACAAGCTTCTTGCGCGCGAAGAATATCGGCGGGCGGGCACCGGCAACGGCCGATGCGGCGTTGGCGCCACCGACTTCCATGCCGTAACGTAACGTTTGTAACGCCTGGAATTGCCGGATTGCGGCGCTGAGAATCATGAAACTGGACGAGCCGACATTGATAACCTTGTCGAAGGTTCGAGTGAAATCGCCGATATTCCCGACAAGCATGGCATCGATGATCGTATCGAACGAGACCGCACTGGCATCGCCGATAATATCGCGCACGTCTTCGACACCTATCCGTTCGCGGCCATGGGCGTAAAGGCAGATTTTCTCAAGCTCGGCCCGGGTGGCCAGCCTGTCGCCGCCCAGGCTTTCCTTCAGCAGCGTGCGCGCATCAAGCGTGATCTGCAGGCGGTATCGCGTCAGCATCTCGTCGATCGTGGCGTCGATGCCGCGCGCGTCGTCGCTATAACAGGGCAGGGCCATGGCGCTCGCGCTCTGTTCGACAACGCCGCGCAGGCCAGCACCTTTTTTCAAGTCGCCAGCCTCGATCAGAATGAATGTATCCGGTGGCGGATCCTTGGCCAGCGTGGCGACGACGTCGGCGAGTGCCTTCTGCCCCTGCGCATTGCGCACCCAGATGAGACGATCGCCGCCAAACATCGAAATCGTATTCGCTTCGTCCGCCAGCCGGCCGGGTTCCGCTTGTATGGCGTCGCCATCAAGGCGGATCACGGCGAAGGGGTCGTCCTTGGCCAAACCGGTCAGCTCGATGAATCGCTCGGCTCTCTCGCTGACCATGCCCTTGTCGGGTCCATAAATCAGCACGATCGGGTAGCTGCGATCCAGCCGCTTGAGAAAGGATTCTACTTCATGGGCTTTCTTTTGTGACATGGCGCAGGTTTAGCGCATTCGCGGCCCGACAGGAATCGGTTTTATCCATCAAGCGCCATCTCGTGTGCAGGGGCGTGCAATCTGAATGCCGGACTGAAATGCAAAAAGGCCCGGTAGAACCGGGCCTTTTGATCTTCGGACAACTGGAGCGGGAAATGGGATTCGAACCCACGACCCCAACCTTGGCAAGGGAAACATTGGTTTGTTGCGCAAATTTGTCTTAGTGCTCAGAATTACCACGATTTGCGCCACACAACGAATTTATTTTGGGCTACGTGTCTTGACTTATAGTGGGGAATTAAATGCATCTTAGTATTACTGTCTACCGCAGTGAATGCAGAATGCTGTAACCATGAAGTAACCGGATTTGTATCAGGCCGCGGTGCAGATAATTTATAACTTTGGAAACATGGAAACTAACAGTGTGTTGGCACTTTTTCGGGGCATGGCACGCAAGAAGAATGCTGGTGAGGAATAATGTCGAATTTGCAGGTTTCGGAAATCAATGTTCCGGGGGTTATCAAAAAACTGAAGTCGTCCGAATGGCTCTCGCCGTTATTTCAACGAGACTTCGTTTGGAGTAATGCCTCAGTAGTATCATTGGTCAACTCAATAATTGACGCCAGACCTGTTGGTATGATTACCCTCTGGGAACAAGAGGGTACGAGCGCATTACCGCTGGAGCCAATCTCAATTGCTGACGCACAGGCAGTTTCTGGAAAAAGCGTGGAGAAATATTTTGGAGATCCACAAGCTAGGCCGGGTCGCTACTATGCCATATTAGACGGGAGGCAACGCTCGACAGCACTTGCTCTAGCGTTTGGCGGACTGCGCGCATCTTCCGGTAAATTTCGTAATTCGGGGCGATATTTCTTAGATGTAACTGCCACAGAAAATACTGAGCGTGTAAAGTTCATATCTGAAAAAGACGTAACTCGGCGCCAACTCAATATTTTAAAGATAGCCGTCTCGAATGGTCTTTTCCCCCTTGAGGTAGAAGATCCTGACGCGATTTTCGATCAATGGATGTCTTATCTTCAGCATATACGTAATCCTGACTACTACAGCAACGGAGTATTGCCAGAAGAAGTGGAATTGCAGAGACGCAATCGTATTTTGCAGTCCGCATTCAATGGCATTATAAAGACAAAAATTGCTCTCTATACGGTTCCTCCCACGTACGATCTTGCCGAAATCTGCGATATATTTGAGACTCTGAACACGACCGGGACAAAGGTTTCAACGGTAGATCTGATACATTCTAATATTTATAGCGACACGGTAAACGACTCTGTCGGTCCGATCCTTATTAGAGATAGCATCGATGAACTTGGTGAGTTGGATGGCGCAATTGGCTGGGCGTCCTCAAAAGAACGGCCAGAATTGATTGCGCAATTTGCAGCAGCTATGCATGTGGCGCTTGATTCCAAACCTGAAACACGACCTATCGGAACGAAGGAATATCGGATCTCAAGTATAAAATCTCAAGATCTTTTGGCTTTGCCAGCTAAACATTGGCGCAAAGTTTTTGATGAAAGTTCAAAGTTTGCAGGATTTATGGGAGCATTTCAGCTAGCAGTGGCAGGCGGGCACTTTACAATGGCGCAATGCCCCTATCCCGCCGTTGCCTCCATTTACGTAGCTTTGCGTTGGTTCTATGAATTCGATCGAGGTACCGATGTTGAGTGGAATCCGACCACTCACCTCGATCCAATATTTCGGGCGTTCTTTTGGCGAAATGCACTCGCAACAAGATATGACCAAGGCTTCCTTACCCAAATTGGGACCGATATTAGGTCGCTTAAAACGTTCTTAAGCGGTGTTAGGATCGGTGATAATTACGATGCCTGGAAGGCGAGCGCCAACGCTTGGCTCGACGAAAATGTGGCTAAATCATTGGACCGAGAATCACTTTTTGAAATTGTGACGGATGGAAGTGAGGCGGGGGCACTAAAAAGGGCTTCGGTACTGCTTTTATACTCAAGGGCCGGTTTGGACGCTATTGATGGCGCAACGCCCATTCAACACGGTTCGGGGCAATTGCAGCTACATCATATCTATCCAAAAGATTGGTGCGCAAACAACAACTTTGGAAAAGCTGGCGACTTCATTGACATGGGCACTGCTAAAAGAGACTACGTTGGATCAGCAGCGAACCTTATGCCAATGGCTCGTGCTTCGAACCTCTCTTGGCGGAAAAAACATCCCGCTCAGTTCATAAAAGAAGAATCGTTGAGTTTTGATTCTCGTGCCAACATATGGAACGCTTATTTCATCAACCGCGACTGCTTTGAGGCTTTGGAATCTCCAGATGTAGATCCGGGCAAATTCTGGGAGCTAAGGGGCCAAGCGATAGCTACAGAGATTGCGCACCGAATGATGGTCTAGGTCATGTCTAGCGAAATTCCGCCCCCAATTTCTCGGACCATTGTGGCTGCGCTGACTCAACCAGTTCAAACGAATTTTGCGACATTGATTACGGAACTTGGTTGGAAAGAAAGAGGAGTACTAGAAGCTCTCCTATGTCTCCGCGATATTCTTCAGGCTTGGCAGATTGAGTGCGAGCCGCCCATTGGAGAACTCGGCCTGGAGGACGACCGTATTATAAAGCGTAGTTCTGCTGATGACCCATTGCAGCTCGTTATGGCGGACATCGCCCTCGGTGAAGGCAACACCATCGAATGGAAGGAAACTATCCTTCTCGATGTAAAGAAGCATGCGATCGGCGGAAAACCGCTTTCGGAATGCTATTCGGAGAGAGTTCTGCTCTCTTCATTGAAAACCATTGCAGCTTTTCTCAATTCAACTGGTGGAACGCTGCTCGTAGGGGTAAATGATATAGGGGAAATAACTGGAATCGAGAAAGAATTTTCGTTAATCCCAGGTGCCAAAAAATTGGATTTCGACGAGTGGGAATTGTACTTGCGTACGTTAATTGAGAAATATTTTCACAATGGGAGAAGCATAACTTCATCCATTCAAGTAACGAGGGCGCAGCACGCTAACGGTATTGTAGCGAGAATAGTAGTCGGACCGCGTCGGGGGCTATGTATAATGAAAAGTACAGAACTCGGAGATCAATTATTTATTCGCGCTGGAAACAGAACACTTTCAGTTGGTTTAACTGATCTTGAAGAATATTTTTCACTTTCAAAATCGTTCGTTTAAAACTTTTGACCAATATCCGGCAACAAGTGCCGGATATTGGTCTTCTAAGTTAAGTACGATCGATCACAGAGGCCGTGGGTATAATCCGTTTGGCGGCGCTCACACCACCTTCTGCGGATTGTTTCGTTGTATAAACTTCCGAATGGCAGATAGTTTCCCCATTAGAGGCCTTAAGACGCCAATAGTAACCGCCTGTCGCGCGCATAATTTCAAACATTTGTAGTTGCCCTCCTTGGGCATTTTGAGTCAGCCCCGCCCGAAGCGGCGAGGCATTGACGTTTGAGAGGGGGGCAGCTAGAAACGTATTTGTTCAAGATACGACTAGCGGGCTTCGGCCCCTTTGGAAACCGGGTGTTAGCTCAGCCGGTTTTCAAGCCATGTCGCCTTCGGGGTCATATATGGCCCCTTAGGCGGAAGTTCGCCGGGACTCGCCGGCGGTACTTCCGGAAACCGCGTCCCACCCTTTACTTCAGCAATGCGGCCCTGGTTGAGGCCGAAGAACGCTGCGATATCGTGATGGCGGTCGCCCCGCTCGATCATTCCCCGAATGAGCGCCGCATCGCGCTCGGTGATAGTGAGGCCGCTCGGCCTCGCACGTGATCCCATATACTTCTCCTGTGTTTTCAGCGTCAGACTCTGGCCTAACCCCTCCTATATGAGGGAGAGTCTCCCGATAGTCAAGAGCAAATCTAATTATTTAGAACCGTAGCCTATTACGGTTTTATTATTACTTGACTTCGTAGCGTGCTACGGGTATCTACGATATATGGAAAAGCAAATGGGAATGGTAGCGTTAAGCCGCTCCGGCACACGCCTTCAGGATGTCGCCGAGGTTTTTGCGGGTGTGGGGGTATCGCGCGAGGAAACGATCGTTCGTCCGGGGGGCAGGCTGCGGGTTATCGGCGTGCGTGACCTTCAAGATGGTGCGGTTGCCGCGCGAGAAGCACTGGACACCGCAGGCTTTTCGTCCCCCTCCAAGGCCATGACCTATGCGGTTCAAGCTGACGACGTGCTCGTCACCGGACGCGGTACACTGTTGAAATTCGGCCTCGTTGGGGTCGAGACAGTAGGGGCAATCGCCAGCGCAAACATCATCGTCGTGCGACCCGGCCCCGATGTGGCGGGCGGTGCCCTGTTTGCGATCCTGTCGAGCGATGTGTTTCGCCCAAAGATAGAGGTCCTTCGGAGGGGCGCGACGACGCTGCTGTCCCTGTCACCGAAAGACCTTGCAAAGCTCGAAATAAATCTGCCGTCGATGAACGAACAGGAGCGCATTGCCGTCCTCGTTAAGGAAGCGCAAGTGGCTTACCGCACCGCCCTAGAGGCTGCCGAAATCCGCCGCTCACTCGGGCGGCGTCTAATTGACGCTCGCCTGTTTGGCGACAACCAGAACCATTGAGGGAAACATGGCCAAGCTCACACGTATCGAACTGGAAAATCATCTTTGGAAATCCGCCGACATCCTGCGCGGCTCCATCGATAGTTCCGACTATAAGATCTACATCTTTGGCTTTCTGTTCCTGAAGCGGCTTTCTGATCGGTTCGAGGAAGAAGCCAAGGAGGCTGTCCGTCAGGGCCTGCCGGAAGATGTCGCCTACAGCGACCCCGACGAGCATGAGTTCTTTCTGGTTGAACGTGCGCGTTGGTCGTCGATCAAAAAGCTGACGACAGGCATTGGCGACCACCTCAATAAAGCATGCGCCGCGATTGAAGACGCCAATCCCTCGATTGAAGGCGTACTGGCCAATATCGACTTCAACTCCGAATCGCGCCTTGGCGATGCCAAGAACCGAGAAGGCGTTCTGTCGCGTCTGATCGACCACTTCTCGCGCATCGACCTGTCCAACGCCTCTCTGTCCGAGCCGGATATGCTTGGTCGCGCCTATGAATACCTCATCGACAAATTTGCCGACGACGCAGGCAAGAAGGGCGGCGAGTTCTACACCCCCCACCATGTCGTGCGGCTGATTGTCGAGTTGCTAGACCCCAAGCCCGGCATGCGTATCAGCGACCCCACCTGTGGTTCAGGCGGCATGCTGGTCCAGGTCGCGGAGCATGTGGCGAAGCTCGAAGGTAAGCGGCTAGGCGAAGCGCTCAACATCACGCTGCATGGGCAGGAAAAGAACCTTGGCACATGGGCTATCGCCAAGATGAACCTGCTCCTGCACGGGCTTCGGGATGCGCGAATCGAAAAGGGCGATACGATCCGCAATCCGCGCTTGCTCGATCAGGACGGCAACCTCTTTCTTTATGATCGGGTGATCGCCAACCCGCCCTTCTCGCTGGATCGCTGGGGTGCAGAGGACGTTTCAGGCGACACCGAGAAGAAGGGCCATAACCGCTTCATCTATGGCATCCCACCCAAAAACATGGGTGATCTAGCCTTCGTGCAGCACATGGTTGCGACGCTCAATGCCAACGGTATTTGCGGCGTGGTGATGCCGCATGGAGTGCTGTTTCGTGGCTCAGGCGACGGGCGCATTCGCGAGGCGATGCTGAACGCCGGCCTATTCGAGGCGATTATCGGTTTGCCGGAAAACCTCTTCGCCGGCACTGGCATTCCAGCGACCGTCTTGATCCTCAACAAGGCGAAGGCACCTGAGCGCAAGGGCAAAGTACTGTTCATTCACGGCGCGAAGGAATTCGGGGAGCGGCCCAAAAAAAACATCTTGGGCGAGGGCAACATCACGCGCATCGTCAATGCCTTCGAAGCCTGGAAGGATGAGGACCGCTTTTGCCGCATCGTCGATATGAAGGAGATCGAAGAGAATGACTTCAACCTCAATATCTCACGCTACATCGACACGCTTGAACCCGAAAAGCCGATCGACGTGAAAGCTGAGCTTAGCAAACTCTGGGCCGCCGAGAAGGCACGCGATGAAGCCGCCGCGCGCATGAATGCCCTTCTCAAGGAGTTGGGTTATGTCGGCTGAAGTGCCTGAGGGGTGGCGGGAAGGGCGGCTGAAGGACCTTTGCGAAAATGTCGAGCGGCGGCTGGGAACTGGCGAAAAATTAGAACTTCTGAGCGTCGCAAAACGTGGCGTGGTTCCTCAATCGCAGACCTACGACAAGGAGATCTCGAGCGAGGACGTTTCCCGCTACCGAATTATAGAGCCCGGTGAGTTCGGGTTAGCTCCGATGGCGCTCTATTATGGTGCTATCGGTCGGTATCGCGGCGCCACTCCTGGGATCATAAGTCCCGCATATAACGTATTTCGTCATACCATGAACGCGGATCCTGACTACTTGGAAACTCTCATCCGTATGCCGCGCACGATAGCGAGATACGAAGCGTTGAGCCAAGGCGGCAATTTGGAAGGCAAGCGCAAGCTGACCCCTTATGATGCCTTCGAGACCGTCCAAATAGCTATTCCCCCGCTTCCCGAACAGCGCGCGATTGCCAACGTCTTGGGCTCGGTTGAGGAGGTTATCGCCAATACCGAGGCCTTGATTGCAGCGCTGGTCGACACCAAGCACGCAACCATGCGGGACTTGCTAACGCGTGGCGTTCAGCGCGAGAAGGCCTCAATGAAGCCGTTACCGGCGCGCTGGGTGCTCGGGCGGATCGCCGAGGGCATCACGCATATCCCGGCAGATTGGGACCTCGTGACACTGACGAAGGTTGCTAAGCTCGAAAGCGGTCATACACCTGACCGCAAGGAGTCAACCTATTGGGCCGGCAACATTCCTTGGATCTCGCTTCAAGATGCCGATGCACTCACCAAAGTGACCATCTCGGAGACCGCAGAAACCATTGGACCCTTGGGCTTAGCCAACTCATCCGCACGCATGCTTCCGGCAGGAACTGTTGTGCTTCAGCGAACTGCAAACGTTGGCCTTGCTTCTGTAATGGGTCGCGAGATGTGTACCAGTCAGCATTTTGCGAACTGGATTTGCGGAAGCAAGCTCGATCCATACTACCTTCAACAGGTATTCCGGCACATGTCGCGCGAGTGGCAGCGCCTTGTTGCGGGGAGCGTCCTGCCTGACATCTACATGGGAACCTTCAAGGCACTGCAAATTCTTCTCCCACCATTGGCGGAGCAGAAGAAAATTGGCGAGGTCGGCGTCGCCTTCGACCTGCGGATTGAAGAAGAAAGAAGCACCCTGACCGTCCTAATTGAGAACCGCAAGGCGCTTGCGCAAGAACTTCTCTCGGGTCGGATCCGCCTTCCAGAAAGCATCATTGCTCAGCATCGCGACAAACGCGGACAAGCTGCATGAACGAGACAAGCGAGCAGCTAGAGCGTGAATGGGTAGAGGAGCCGGCGACGGACCTGCTGCGAGTGCTATTCGACTATAAGTCGTTGGCCCAAGACGACGTGCGGCGGTTGCGCGACGGGCTGGCAGCAGAGCCGGTCCTGACGGTTCGCCTTACCGAATGCCTAAAGCGCCTCAATCCTTGGCTTGGTGAGGACGGCATTCGCCGCGCTGTTGCGGCGGTCACGCGCGTTACGGCCGTCGATGTGATGGAAGCCAACGAAAGCGCCTACACAGCCCTAACCTATGGCGTGACTGCTCCCCACACGGAAGACGGCAGACGACAGGACCGCAATGTGCGGTTCTTCGATTTCGACGATCCTTCCGCCAACACATTCGAGTTCGCGCGGCAAGTTGCCATCAAGGGCGCGCGTCAAGACATCATCCCGGATATCGTCGTTTACGTGAACGGCCTCCCGCTTGCGGCAATTGAATGCAAATCGCCGTCACTGGCCGACCCAATGGGCGAGGCAATTCGCCAGTTCCGCCGCTATGAAGGCCGGGATGAATTTGCCGGGCTTGGTGCTCCCCGTCTGTTCGAAACCGCGCAGATTTCCATTGCACTGGCGCGCGATGTAGCCAAGTATGGCACGACGCTGACGCCTGCTCGCCAATGGGCTGAGTGGAAAGACCCCTATCCGCTCACGCTCGATGCACTCGCGGCACAATTAGGCCGAACACCAACCGGACAAGACATCTTGCTCGCCGGGCTTCTCGCCCCGGCGAATCTGCTCGATCTCATCCGCAACTTCGTGATGTTCGAGACCATCGACGGGCGGCGCATCAAGAAACTGGCGCGCTATCAGCAATTCGTGGCCGTCGGCAAGGCGATTGAGCGCATCCGGACCGCATCTATTCCGCAGCGCCGTGGCGGCGTCATCCACCATACCCAAGGCTCCGGTAAATCGCTGACAATGGTGTTTCTGGCGACTAAGTTGCGTCGCCTGCCCGAAGCCGAAAACCCGACGATTGTCATCGTCACGGATCGAAACGACCTTGATGACCAAATTACCGGGCAATTCCAGCGCTCAGGCTTTGCTAACCCCATCCAAGCCGAAAGCGGAGACGCGCTGCGCAAAGCACTGTCAGGCGGTGCGGGAACGACTGTTCTGACTACTGTTCATAAGTTTCACAGCGCCGTACCGAAACGCTCGTCTGTCATCTCCAAGGCGCGGAACGTCTTCGTAATGGTTGATGAAGCGCACCGGACGCAATATGGCGCGCTTGCCGCCCGGATGCGGGCGGGGCTACCCAATGCCTGCATGATCGCCTTCACCGGCACGCCAATCGACAAAAAGGATCGCAGCACTCGGGAGGTCTTCGGCGACTACCTGCACCGCTACCTCATCGATCAGGCTGTGAAGGATGGGGCGACTGTCCCAATCTACTACGAGATGCGCGATGCCCAACTCCGGATCGATGGGCGCGATCTGGAACGGGATATTCGGGCCGCGTTTCCGGAACTGTCTGACGAAGAGGTCGAGAAACTGAAGCGCGGCATGCGGCTTCAGGAGAAGCTAGCCGGGGCGCCAGTTCGCGTTGAGGCTATCGCCAACGACATCCTTGCGCACTATCGAAGCACCATTGAGCCGAACGGTTTCAAAGGGCAGATCGTAACGGTCAATCGCGATGTCGCCGTAACTTATGTCGAGGCCTTGAGGCAGCTTGCCTCGCCCGAATGCGCGCTCATCATGTCCGCCTCCAACAATGACAGCGCCCGACTGCAAGCCCACCACCTGTCCAAGCGTGACCGCGATACTCTGATAAACAGGTTCAAGAAGCGCGACGATCCGCTGAAAATCTTGGTCGTGTGCGACATGCTGCTCACCGGCTTTGACGCGCCGATCGAGCAGGTTTTGTATCTCGATGCGCCCCTTCGTGAGCATACGCTTTTGCAAGCCATCGCCCGCGTGAATCGGACCGCTAATGGTAAGACCTATGGGCTGGTCGTCGATTATTGGGGCGACAACCGGCGCATTTCCGATGCTCTGGATATGTTCTCTGACGAGGACGGGATATCTAGTGCTTTGCGCCCGCTGTCGGAGAAAATCCAGCTTTTGGAAAGTCGGCACCGAGCGGCCACTCGGCTCTTTGAAGGGATAGGCCGTCAGGACGATACAGCAAGCGTTGAGCTGCTGCGTCCGGACGACATTCGCGCCAAATTTGAACTCGACTTCCTCCGTTTCGCTGAAGCCATGGATATGGTCCTGCCGGATCCCAAGGCATTGGAAGAACCCTATCCAACCGACCTGAAGTGGTTGTCGCGCATTCGCGTGCTTGCCCGTCGCGCCTATCATCAGGAGCCTTTTGACCCCAAAGACTACGGCGCGAAAGTCGGAGAGATTATTACCAGCCATCTCTCGGTAACGGGTGTCGAGCAGTTGCTGGTGAAATTCGACATTCTCGATCCTGCCTTCCGTCCGCATCTGGAAAGCCTTCGTTCGAGTGAGGCTAAAGCGGCGGAGATTGAACATGCCATTCGGCAAGAGATTCATGTCCACCGCGATGAAAATCCCGCAGCCTACTCCTCTCTCTGGGAGCAGCTTGAACGGATCGTCAGCGACAGGCGGGAAGCTCGGGTGTCCGCTGCCAGCGTGTTAATCCAGCTTGAAGTAATGATTGGACAAGCCGCAGACCTTCGCTTGGGCGCGTCTCTCAGGACCGATGGCCTCAGCGGAACGGCCTCAGCCATCTTACCATTCCTTGATGCTGATCTGCCTGACGCCGAGCGGTCACGGAGCGCGGCTGGTATCACCAAGGCGCTCGAAGAATATGCCCAGGTTGTTGACTGGCATCATAAAGAGGACGTGCAGCGTCAGATGCGCCGATCTATCAAGGAGCAGCTGCGCAACTTAGGATTGGACGCGCATAAGGTCGAAGCCACGACGGCAAAGATCATGGACGTGGCCCGCGCGAGGTACGCCGGATGACGGACGCCGCCCAGCATTCCATCTTCTTTGGAGGTGAAACTATTGTATTCCTGGTCGAGCGGACAGCGCGTCGGAAAACCGTTGCGATATCAGTTGGCTTCGATGGTGTTCGCGTCCTCGCACCATCGGACCTTGAGGATGATCGCGTCCTGGGCATCGTTCGCAAGAAAGGCGCTTGGTTGCTTCGTAAACAAGCGGCCTACCGAGAACTTGGCGGCCAGCCTGTAGCAAAGGAGTTTGTTAGCGGTGAGACCTTTCATTATCTCGGTCGCCAGTACCGCTTGAAGCTTATTCCGGACGAAAGCGCAGTTGTGACCCGCGTTGCCGCGAGAGGGTCGACGCTTGTCGCGCCGGTGCTGCCAAACGGGCACGCATCAGTTCAACGCGCCGCTGTCCGCAGTGGTCTTAAGCATTGGTATCGCGCGCGCGCGATCCAGCATTTTCCTGCCCGCACCAGGATGATTGCAGATATGCTTGGAATTGCGGTTCCACCCCTGAAGATCGTGGATCAGTCTAAACGTTGGGGAAGTTGCGATGCTCATGGCAGAATTCGCCTAAATTGGCGTTTGATTATGGCGCCGATGCATTTGGTCGACTATGTCATTTCTCACGAAGCCTGTCATATCCTTGAATACAGTCACTCTCGACGCTTTTGGCGTTCTCTTCAGGTCATTATGCCTGACTATGAGAAGCGTGTAAGAGAGTTAGATCGCCTGGGTTATCTATTTGTTTGGTGAAGTACGGCATGTGCCATACCTGTTCGTTCCCCACCGTTTCCATATACCCCCGTTTGTGTGGCGGCGCAGGCTACGCGTGCGCGGGGCATAAACTCCTAGGTCCAGAATTAGTTAATACAGGTCGCACCATGAGTAATAAAGATGTACTTGAACGTACCCGCTCTGAGGGAAATCTTCGTCGGCTGGGAAACTTAACTAAAGATGACCTCGTCTGGATTGGTTCCGACGGGATGCTGGATCCCACTATCATTTTGGCTGAGAGCGGCTATGACCCGTCTGATCCATTATCAAAAATTTTACTCGCCATCATTGATGCACATCCTTCCACGCTAAAGCACTCACGCATTGATCGCTTAGAAAGCGCATTGTCGATGCTTCTGGGACGCGAACGAAAACGTGGTATGAACGACAAAGATGACCACGACTACCTTATGCAGATCGCGAGGCTCTATTTTCAAAAATATATTGAGACAGGGCGAACCGAACCGAGTTTGGCACCAATCATTAGGCAGGTTATAGGTTCTTTGAAAGATAAAAATTCGTC
The DNA here is from genome assembly GCF_023554255.2 of Phyllobacterium sp. 21LDTY02-6. Lineage (GTDB taxonomy): Bacteria > Pseudomonadota > Alphaproteobacteria > Rhizobiales > Rhizobiaceae > Phyllobacterium. The sequence goes on from NZ_JAMJWD020000002.1 coordinate 572,141, forward strand.
CGAACAGGATACGTTGGTTCGACGACTACGCGGGAAATTCAACGCCAACAGGGATAGATACTTGGTTTGGGCGACGACGGAGGATGACTGGAACCGCATGGACGAATCCCGGTTGGTGCACAAAGCTATTGAGGCGATGCAAGCATTGGGCATTCAGGTTCAGGACATGAATTGAGGTTTACCTATCACCAGGGATGGAACGGACGAATTGGGCCTGTAATAGATTCCTCGCCATAAGACATTCTGTGTGAATATTAGGAACCTCCTTGCAATCACGGAGGTTTAAATGACTTCAGAAAAACTAATCACATTAAAGCAGGCTGCCGAAGCCTTGGGCCTCCCCGCTTTCAAGATATATCGGGCTGCGAAAAACGGAATACTCCCAACCTACACTATCTATAATTCGCGCCGTCTCGTTCGCTTGTCGGAGGTCATCTCGACAATTAACTCCTCCCGCCAAGGAGGTGCAGAATGAAGCGTGATCACGCAGTCGCTCCTAATTTAGATGATCCTGTCGAGTATCTAGCAGTACCGCGATGGCTTATCGTCAAAGAGGGTCGCGGCAAAAGCGCCGCAAATGATCCGAAACTGATCGTACTACAAGCTCCGCGCTCTACAACCATCATATTCAGGTTTGATAATGGTTGAGCTCTTCGAGCCACCTTCCCGTGCGTGATAGCTAGGTGGGACGCCCACCGTTTAATCTTCCAAACTTCAATAACCGAAGCCCCACCTGCACCACTACGCAGGCTGGACAGGCTTGGCTAGAATCTGGACGGACACATGAGAACAAAACTTTTAACTGAAAAAGACCCCATCGATAATACTGACGAAAATTTGGCAATTGAATTTGCCCTGCGGTTTCACCCTGCCCATGCCTTACACCTCGTTGCGATGATGCCAGACCGTAAGTTGGAGGCGAAAACATTCCCGCTGGATAAATTGGAAAGAGCTCGGGATTGGCTCAAACATCGCATCAAGAAGGCCAATCTTTATTTCCATCCAAATAACGTTGAGATTGACGTAAAGGACCGAAAGGCAAAGAAGGCAGAGATCGTTTCCGCCAGCACTCTACATGTCGATGTAGATGATGCCAGCATTGAGTCATTAGAACGTTTGAGGAGTTATATACCAGCCCCAACGGTAATCTTGGGTTCAGGGGGCGGCTTCCATGCCTATTGGAGGTTAACGCAGCCTTCATTTGACCTTGATCTGGTGGAGCAGGCGAACATTCAAATTGCCCAGACTGTAGGGGGTGATCATTGCCATAACGTTGATCGGATAATGCGTTTACCGGGCACAATCAATCTGCCTAATGCAAAGAAGTTGGCATCGGGTAGGGTCGCCACGTTGGCAACAGTGATTGAAAGCGATTGGTCGCGGACTTATAGCCTCGATGATTTTCCCATCGGAAATGAGCCTAGCCCAGCTGGATCTAAGATATCGGTTGTAACAAGCACGGACATTGCGGAAGTGTCCATCGATAGTATTGGCAAGACTGTATCCGAAGCGACTTTTGCGATTATTAAGCAGGGTGATGACCCGCAGAAACCCCGTAGAGGTCAGAATCCTCGATTTCGATCGCGAAGCGAAGCCGTATTTCGCGTGGCGTGTGACCTCGCGCGAGACGGTCTTGGTGAGGTGGAGATTGCTGGAATATTGATTAACCCAGCCTACGGCATTTCAGCATCGATATTGGAGAAGAAGAATCCTAAAGCATACGCTTTGAAACAGGCCAGAGCGGCCATAGCCGCTAGCGAGGGAGGCTGGCCGGACGTAGAGAAGTCCGGAAAGCCCCGACCAACGATGCGTAATACCATTGTTGCTCTCCAACGATTGGAGCTAGCGTTCGCACATGATCTATTCCGACACCGCAAGATCATTAATGGGACGCAGTTGGAAGAGCACGCTGGTGAGATAAGTGACGACGCATGCAGTAGGCTCCGGGGAATAGTAATTGATCAGTTTGATTTCGACCCTCGGGCAGACAATGTTCGCGATGCCGTGACCCAACTTTGCCTTGAGAATTCGCTCCATCCGATACGACAGATGTTAGATGATTTGATATGGGACGGTGCTCCACGTGTGGATGGGTGGCTGTCAGTGTATCTTGGTGCGGAGGACACAAAGCTAAATGTAGCCATCGGAGCAGCAATGCTGATCGCCGCAGTAAGGCGAGTGCGCGAACCCGGCGCAAAATACGATACCATCCCAATTCTTGAAGGAAAACAGGGGACGGGAAAATCGACCGCGTTGCAGGTCCTCGCAGGTGAAGGTTTTCACTCAGACAATGAGATACTGACGCTCGACACTAAAGCTCAAATGGAAGCGATGGAAGGCGTGTGGATCTATGAACTGAGCGAAATATCGGGACTTAGGAAAGCAGAAATCGAGCGAACAAAAGCATTTGCTTCACGGCAGGTCGACCGTGCCCGAATGTCCTACGGAAGATTCTCCGAAAGCAGGGGCCGTCAAGCAATCTTTGTTGGAACAACAAACGACGACAAGTATTTGCGGGACAGAACCGGGAATCGGCGTTTCCTGCCTGTGAAAACGGGACAGATTGATCTCAATGCTCTGGTACGGGACCGCGATCAGCTTTGGGCGGAGGCAGCAAATAGAGAGGCTGTTGGTGAGAGCATTACGCTGCCATCTGATCTGTGGAAGTCAGCTGCTGCTGAGCAGGAGGAACGTTTAGAGGACGACCCATGGCTCGAAAAACTTGCCAGTATTCGAGGCGTAGCCTTTGGCGATGAAGTCAGAGCTTTTACGTACGAACTTCTGGGCATAACTCTCCATATCGAGCTCGAACGCCAACATAACGGTCACACCAAACGACTCTCGGGTCTAATGCGTTCCCTTGGATGGGAGCCAGGTAAGTTCAAGGTGGCGGGGCAAACGTTACGCGGTTTCCGGCGGATGAAAGCTGACGACCACATTAACGATCCCGATTTCTCTGGAGAGAATAGAAAGTTCTAGTAGGTGGCGGTGGCGGTAGTGGCATGTCCTAGGGAGCTTGGGGGAGTGTAGTGTGCAGTGGTATTGAAATTCTTTGCCCTGTACAGCAGTGGCTGTAGCTCAACATGACGGGTGCCACCGCCGCCACTGCCACCCAGCTACGATTTCAACCCCAGTGAGGTATGGATCCGGAATGCGGCTGAGCCCGTCGTGACGGGGTTCCGAATGGCTTCAGATGTTTGTGGTTACCCGGCTGGTTACAGCGAGGACCGCTAGCAGCTCATTCCGATAAATTGTGTGCGAATTTTCGCAGTGTTTTTTTTGGTTGTGATTTCAACCGATGGAGAATGCAATGAGTATCAATGTTAATCTAACCAAGCGAACGCGCAAACGCACCCTGCAGGATGGCAGTCTAGTGCGCCAACTTCGTTATGTGGTGAATTACAAATGTCCCAAAACCGGTCAGCGCAAACAGGAATTCTTTGAGCGGCAAAAGGATGCGCAGGCACGTCAAAGTGCTCTCACGGTTTCGATTAGTGCGGGTTCGTATGTGGACCAACGGACTGTACCAACAGTAAATGAAGCGGTTGATGATTGGCTCGCCGACAGGAAACGCCACGTCAAGGAAAGTACTCATACCGGCTATTCCATTGTGGTGGCCCACATTAAGGGCCCTTATCTCGTCGGAACGCAGCGAGAGAAGGCGCAATACACTGCGACCGGAGTGAAACCCAGAGGCACGCATTTGCTGCCTATGTTGGGGAAGATCAAGCTCAACGAACTGACGACCGCAGATATCCGTGGATGGCACCGGCAGCTTCAGGAACATTCTGGGACCTATACAGCTAACAGGGCGAAGTCCCATTTTAAAGCGGTCCTAGCCATGGCCGAGGAAGATCATGGTGTTCGCGCTCCCTCCATGCCAACCGGTTTGGGTCGGGGCAAGCCAAGGGTAAAGAAGGCAATCCTGACGACCGAGCAGATTGCAAAACTAGTCGAGGCGGCAAAGCACGACAAGGAACGAGGCATTTATTGCGTGTTTCCATTTCTTGTCGGGACGCGCCCAAGCGAACAGTTTGGACTTCTTTGGGAAGATGTCGATTTCGAAGCAAATGTCATCCGTATTCGGCGCATGCAAGAGCGGGACGGCAGCCTGACAGCCATGACCAAGACGGAGGCCGGGACGCGCGAAGTGCCGATGGGCAAGACACTGCGCACGATGTTGTTGGAGTGGAGAGCGAGGTGTCCCCGCAAGGGAAAGGAATTATATCGTGTTTTTCCGGGTCCCGGCAGGGTTCAGGCTTGGCCAAAGCCCCGCATTGGTGGCGGCGGGGCCCTGGTCTACCAAAACTTCCGCAAGCGTTACTGGGTGCCGTTCTTCACTGAACAAGGCTTTCCCTATGTCACGCCCCACAGTGCCAGACATTCGTTTATATCAACGATGCAAGCTCAAGGCATTGAAGTCGGCCTAGTCGCACGACTTGCTGGTCACGCCAATGCCACGGTGACGCTTGGTCATTACACACAAGCCGTGCGTGGTGGTCAAGTGGCGGTTGATGCTCTGGAACGGGCCTACAGCGGTCATTAAGCCAATCCCTAACTTCGCAAGAAAGGAAAAAACAAATGGTGCAATCTCATTCATTCCCCGTTGGAAAGCTTGTGTTCAAGAGCAAAGCCGACTTCATTCGTAGGTGTCGGGAGGCGATCCGTAGAGCCGCCGTTGATACTGTCATGACCGGTGAAGATGAAGGTTTGGCCGCAGCAATACTCAATGCGCGTTTAGACAAAGTATCTGAACTTAGGGGCCGTTTAGTGGTGCGATACTGGCGAAAGGCCCACAAATTCAATACAGTTTCATTCTCTGCTGAGCTGAACGATGGCGAATTTCTAGACTTCAGTTTTATGAAGCTCACTTTGCCTTTACGCTAGAGTGGAGTTCGGGCGGTCCAGCCTGCTGCCCTGGCTGGGTGCCGTCCTGCCCCGCCGCGGTACTACGGAACGGCACGGTGCTAGCTGGCGGCCATGTGGCCGCGCCGCCACCATGCGCGCCGGGAGTACCACTCCCGTAGGCAGTAGCCAATTCAGATGAAATCCCTATTTCCCGTGTGCTGGAAAAACGATGATCTCAGCGATTGTATATCGCGCATTCTCGTAGATGCCGTACTCCTCGAGTGCTGTCTCGAGCTCATCATCGTCAATGGGTAAGAAGTGCGGAATATCCATCAGGTTAATGATTTGGGCCTGTCGGGTCGTGATATCCGTAATTAATAACGCTCGCATTGGCATGCCTTCTGTTAGATCGCTATTAAAGCACGAGGAGCGGAATGTGGCAATTATATCAATAATATCATAGGTTTAATACCAAAATGGGTGTTGTAAGTACTGTCTTCTTCCGGAGGGGGTTAGTGCGACCTCCCCCTATCTTACCGAACGCGGGCGATTGCAACGGGACCCGGCGAGGTCTGCGATCAATCCGAAATGAATACGCAGTACGCCTTCGAAGTGCTTTAGGCAGAATATTTCTTGCACTATGCTGATGTAGGCAAAGATTAGCTTATCCAGAGCTGCTGGCCAGAATATTCAGAAGTTCGTAGTGATCGCCTTTGTCCTCGGCAACATATTCCTCGTCGGCACCCAATACGCCTACGGGCAACTTATTCTTCGCTAATGGATTATGAACTACTACGACTGGATACTGATCTCCGCAGGCCGCATTAACGCCAGCGGGCGTTCCCAAAATTGCACTGACTGACACGTAATCAGGATTGAGAAAGTTATCGGTTGGTACCTGAGCCCCGTTTGGTTTTGGAATTGTTGGGCGATGCTGAGAGCTTTGCCGTATGACGGTACCGGTTTCTCGGTCGATCACGATTTCAATGGGACCAACAGGAAGTGCCGATTCAACTGCAAATGGAAACTGGGAAATACCCCTGTGCAATAGGTCGATACCATGCCCCAACCGGCACGCACTTATTGCAATGACATACGGATCTGTTGGTCCAACTATACCTCTTTCCAAATAGCCCTTTTTCCTAATTTCTGAATTAGTTAATTGATCGAATCTTACTGATCCCGTGAGCTTCTCCTTCTTATCCTTCAACGCGGATGTCCAACGAAGAAGCATTGCTTCGTGGGGAACGCTCCCGGTATGAAATCCTTCGGAAGGATTTATCCATTGTTCCGGAATTCCTGCCGGGGAAGGACATGTCGCTTCGATCCATATAGTCAGACCGTCGAGTTTGGACTTAAAGTCGGGGCCCTCGTCCTTCGAACTTAAATCATGACCTTTATTTTTTAGGTGTTTCGCCAGGATCATTTCCCAAATGTAGGGATAGAAATGATCGTCTGCCCCGTCCACGAAATCTTGGTCAAAAGTGCTGTCTTTTAAACCCCATGAATTATATTCCAAGTAGAGGGAGGTTAGCCCATCTCTGACGGGTGGATTGTCCGAATACCGTTCGCTCAAATATTTCTCGACACCAGCCATCGTAACCTCACAGCTTATGATTGCGATCTATATGGATACTGAACATACATTAATTCTTCTGCATCGCATGGGATTGTGCGATGAAAATATCGAGCCGTTAACACGCTGGTAACCGGATAGTAACCGAAATTCTGAATGCGCTTGGTGAGGGTCAGGGGAAAATGCTCTAAAATGCAAAAAGGCCCGGTAAAACCGGGCCTTTTGATCTTCGAACAACTGGAGCGGGAGAAGGGATTCGAACCCTCGACCCCAACCTTGGCAAGGTTGTGCTCTACCCCTGAGCTACTCCCGCATGCACCAGTCTGTCTTGCGAAGCGGGGCCTATATGACCCAAGCGCTGACCAAATGCAACAGGGAAAATTGCACTTACGAAGGATAAGCTGAAATTTTAGCGATTTTGCCGGCTGCCGGGTTGAGGCGCAAAGTCCGAGCCGCTACGAGACATGATCTGACCCGCTATGTCCATCAAGGCTGGAGATGCTTATGCCCAAAACTTCTGACGATCTCATGCACTTCCTGACAAAGCTCGATATCCAGACGTCGACGATACAGCATCCGCCCGTGTTCACCGTTGCCGAGGCACAGGCGTTGCGCGGGCAGATCAGCGGTGCGCACACCAAGAACCTGTTCCTCAAGGACAAGAAGGACCAATATTTCCTGCTGACCGTCGATGAAGATGCCGAGATCGACCTGAAATCGATCCATGGCCAGATCGGTGCCGCCAGCCGGGTATCTTTCGGAAAGCCGGAAAAGCTGATGGAATATCTTGGCCTGACACCGGGTTCGGTCAGCGTCCTGGGCGCCATAAATGACGAAGGCCACCGGGTGAAAATAGTGCTCGATCAGGATATCATGGCAGAAGAGGTGATCAATTCGCATCCCCTGACCAACGAGGCCACGACCTCGATCAAGCCAAAGGACCTCTTGCGCTTTCTCGAAGCCACCGGCCATGAGCCGTTGATCTTGAAAATCGGCGCAAAAGAACCGAACTGAAGGCATTGGCAGCAGAGGCGGGATGCTGACGCATAGTTGAGGACGGAGAGTTTAATGAGCAATACGAACAACCCCTTCGGTAGCGGCTATGGCGCCACGCCTTCCACCACGACTGTTTCCTTTGGGTCGAGCGCGCAGGTGTCCTCCGGCGGCGGCGATCTGATCAAGGATACGACCACGGCGGGCTTCTCGAAGGACGTCATCGCGGAATCGAAGAACCAGCCGGTCCTCGTCGATTTCTGGGCTCCCTGGTGTGGTCCCTGCAAACAGCTGACGCCGATCCTGGAAAAGGCGGTCAATGGCTCGGCCGGCCGGGTCAAGCTCGTCAAGATGAACATCGACGATCATCCCGCCATTGCCGGCCAGCTCGGCATACAGTCGATTCCGGCCGTGATTGCCTTCGTCGACGGCAAGCCGGTGGATGGGTTCATGGGCGCCTTGCCGGAATCGAAGGTGACCGAATTCATCAACCGCCTCGCATCTCCCGATGGCGGGCGTGACGAAGCCGTAAATTCAGCGCTTGAAGCCGCGCGGCAGGCATTGGATGCAGGCGATTTCGAACAGGCCGGGCAGATATATTCTGCCGTGCTCGCGGAAATACCGGATCATGCCGGCGGGCTGGCCGGGCTCGCGACCTGTCTCGTCGAAGCCGGCGACGTGGAAGCTGCGCGAGAGACCCTCGACCGGGTGCCGGACGCCGCCCGATCGGATGCGGATGTAAGGGCGGCCGAGGCGCGGATCGCCCTTGCGGCGCAGGTGGCGCAGCTTGGCGATCCGAAGCCTCTGGAAGCACGCCTGGCGGCAAATCCCGCCGATCACCAGGCACGCTATGATCTCGCGATGATCCTCAATGCGCAGGGCCGGCGGGACGAGGCTGCCGATCATCTTCTTGCCATCATGAAGGCGGATCGTTGCTGGAACGATGATGGCGCGCGCAAGCAATTGCTGCAATTCTTCGATGCCTGGGGGGCGGGCGATCCGTCGTCGCTTGCGGCGCGTCGCAAGCTTTCATCTCTCTTGTTTTCTTGAGCGAGGTCCAGCACAACAACCGGGAGCAGGCAATGCAAGCAGGAAATGTCCGCTATCGCACGCTGGAGAACGTTCCGGATGTCGTCCCGATCTTCCCGCTCGCCGGCGCGCTGCTGTTACCCGGCGGTCAATTGCCGCTGAATATTTTCGAGCCTCGCTATCTGGCCATGGTGGATACCGCCCTGGCAACCAAGCGCGTGATCGGCATGATCCAGCCTCGGCTCGACCAGAATGGCGACGATGACAGTGCCTTGAGCGAGATCGGCTGTCTCGGCCGCATAACGTCTTTCGCGGAGACGGGCGATGGCCGCGTGCTGATCACCCTGCAGGGCATATGCCGGTTTCGCGTTACCAAGGAACTCTCGGTCAGGACGCCGTTCCGTCAGTGCAAGATAGCGCCCTTCCGTGCCGACCTCGACGAGGCCGATGACAGGGATGTGGACCGGACGGCGCTGCTGCGGGTTTTTCGTGCCTACCTCGATGCGAACAATCTCGAAGCGGATTGGGACGGCATATCGCGCGCCGGCAACGAGACCCTGGTGAATGCCCTTGCCATGATGTCGCCATTCGGCGCGGCCGAGAAGCAGGCGCTGCTCGAGGCGGCGGATTTGAAGACCCGCGCCGAAACATTGATCGCCATAACCGAGATCGCCCTGGCCAAAGACCAGGATGATTATGAATCGGGATTGCAGTAGGATTATCCGCATGGCCGAGAAAAATCGCGAGATCGGAATTGACCGGAAGCTGCTGGAATTGCTGGTGTGCCCGCTGACCAAGGCCAACCTGACCTATGATGCGGAGAAATCCGAGCTGGTCTCGGAAAAGGCGCGGCTCGCTTATCCCGTTCGTGATGGCATCCCCATCATGCTGCCTTCCGAGGCCCGCCAGCTCGACGGTTGAGCGCGGAGCGGGCTCGCACGGACGGGAATTAATGACTATATGAGCGCGATACCGGTCGGCAGCAGCCTGGGCCGGTCCGAGTTCAACGGGAGAAGCCATGGCGAGAAGCAATCAGACGGCCGACTGGGCCAATCGTTTTTCCCCCTCACTTGCCGAAATCGAATCGCTGGCCATCGAAGCCTATGCGCATCTGCCCGAGAGCTTCCGCGAGCTTTGCGGCGATATCACCATGCAGATCTCGGAATTTCCGGATGACCAGGTGGTTGAAGACATGGGGCTTGAATCCCCGTTCGAGCTTCTTGGCCTGTTCGAGGGCACGGGAATAGGCGAGCGCTTCTCACTGCAGACGGGACAACAGAACAACCGCATCACGCTATACCGCCGTGCTATTCTCGATTATTGGGCGGAATATGAGGAGACACTGGGTGACGTCGTCACCCATGTGCTGATTCATGAAATCGGCCATCATTTCGGCCTGTCGGACGATGAGATGGAGCGCATCGAAGCCAGCGTCGACTGAAGCCCGTTCCGGGAACAGGCTTCATGGACTCAGTAGTCGCTGAGCTTGGTGCTTCCCGGCTCGTAATCGACGCCATCGACATCCTTGACGACGGCCTGACCGCACTGCATCACGCCGGTTACGGAGTTGAACGCATAGGTCGGCGACCCGTAAATATGCCAGCCCTTGTTGAGGGCGGCCGTCACCTTGTGGCAGAAGCTCGAATCGTCCGGCCCTGTCAGAAAGCGATATAGTTTCATTTCACTGCTCCTCTGTGCGGCAGGCGGTCTGCCGTCATTGCGGTAACTTCCGGCCTGATTTGGCGAGGGTCCGCCGCGCCATATCAAGATGCATCCTCTCGACCATGCGGCCGTCGAGGCCAATCGCGCCCGAGCCGCCGTTCTCCGGCAGCGCGAAGGCGGCCACGATCTTCTCCGCCGCTGCGATCTCGTCGGGGCTGGTCGCAAAGGCGGCGTTGGCGCCGGGAATCTGCGTAGGGTGGATGAGCGTCTTGCCGTCAAAGCCCAGCGCAGCGGCCTGCGCGCATTCGGCGATAAAACCGTCCATGTTGGAATAATCATTGAACACGCCGTCGATGACATCGAGCTTTCCGGCGCGTGCGCATAGCAATATCTGCATCAGCCAGGGGAGAAAGCCGGCGCGGCCGGGCTCCAGGCGCGTTCTTGTCTCCCTGGCGATATCATTCGTGCCGACGACGAAACATTCGAGCCGTGCGGCGGAGCGCAAGCCGAGCTCGGCGATCTCGTCGCTGTTGAGAATGCCGCGCGGCGTCTCGATCATCGCCCAAAGGCGGATATTCTCCGATGCGTCGGTCTCGTCGAGAACTTCCGCGACGGCGGTGACGTCCTGCGGCATCTCCACCTTCGGCAGGAGGATCGCATCCGGCTTGCAGGCGCGGGCCGCCAGCAGGTCTTCGCTGCCCCATTGGCTCGACAGATGATTGATCCGGATAATGCGCTCGAAACCGGCGGTCTTGCTGGCGGTGAAATGATCGCGCAGCGCCTCGCGCGCATCCTCCTTGCTCTCGGGAGCGACGGCATCCTCGAGGTCGTAGATGACGCAATCGACGTCGAGGGACGACGCTTTCGCCATGGCTCTTGCATTCGAAGCGGGGACATAAAGCACGGAACGGCGCGGGCGATAGATCGGAGTCATGAGCGATTTCTGCCCTGATTGCGCCTCCGTTACAAGAGCAAAGGCTCCTGCGGCAGGGCAGGACAAGCGAAATGCTTTGCTTCGCGGCCAAGCTGGTGTAAAGCCAAGGCCTACACAATTTATGAGATCTGCAGGCAGGCATTATGGATAAATTTACCCATCTCACCGGCGTGGCCGCTCCGTTGCCCATCGTCAATGTCGATACGGACATGATCATCCCCAAGGATTATCTCAAGACGATCAAGCGCACCGGACTCGGAAAAGGTCTGTTTGCCGAAATGCGCTATAATGAGGATGGTACGGAGAATCCCGACTTCGTCCTCAACAAGCCGGCCTACCGGAATGCGCAGATCCTCGTCGCCGGCGACAATTTCGGCTGTGGTTCGAGCCGCGAGCATGCGCCCTGGGCGCTGCTGGATTTCGGTATCCGCTGCGTCATTTCCACCAGCTTCGCCGATATTTTCTACAATAACTGCTTCAAGAATGGCATTTTGCCCATTCGCGTCAGCCAGGAAGACCTGGACAAGCTCATGGACGATGCGCAGCGTGGCGCCAACGCCACCCTGTCGATCGATCTGGAGGCGTTGACGATCCAGGGTCCGGATGGCGGCACGATCAATTTCGACCTCGACGAGTTCCGCCGTTACTGCATGCTGAACGGCCTCGATGATATCGGCCTTACCATGGAGAAGGCTGCGAAGATCGACAATTTCGAAGCGCTCAACGCGCAACGCCACCCCTGGGCATAATCGCTCTCAAAAACCCGGCCAGGCCGGGTTTTTTTATGCGCTCCGCCGGCCACGGAAACTCCCGGGCACAAGATTATTTCGCCGGGTGCTTTTCTTCTTTGCTCAGATTGCGCTAAACACGCGCCATTCATCCTTATCGAACGACACGAGGTCTCACGACATGGCATCCAAAAAGCTCTTTCTTCTTCCTGGTGACGGCATCGGGCCAGAGGCTATGGCCGAAGTCCGGAAAATCATTGCCTATATGAATGCCGAGTTGAAGAGCGGCTTCGAACTGGATGAGGGCCTTGTCGGCGGTTCGGCCTATGACGCGCATGGCAAGGCGATCTCCGATGCGGACATGCAGAAGGCCCTGGCTTCCGACGCAGTCCTGTTTGGGGCGGTCGGCGGTCCGAAATGGGACAGCGTGCCCTATGATGTGAGGCCCGAAGCCGGCTTGCTGCGCCTGCGCAAGGACATGGAGCTTTTCGCCAATCTTCGTCCCGCCATCTGCTATCCGGCGCTGGCCGACTCGTCGTCGCTGAAGAAGGAGGTCGTCGAAGGGCTCGATATTCTGATCGTGCGCGAATTGACCGGCGGCGTCTATTTCGGCGAGCCCAAGGAGATCCGCGATCTCGGCAACGGGCAGAAGCGCGGCATCGACACGCAGGTCTACGACACCTACGAGATCGAGCGGATTTCCGGCGTCGCATTCGAGCTTGCGCGCACCCGCCGCAACAAGGTCACGTCCATGGAAAAGCGCAACGTCATGAAGTCCGGCGTGCTGTGGAATGAGGTCGTGACCGCGACGCACAAGGAGAAATATGCCGATGTCACGCTCGACCACATGCTGGCGGATGCCGGTGGCATGCAATTGGTGCGCTGGCCCAAGCAATTCGACGTCATCGTCACGGACAATCTCTTCGGCGACATGCTTTCCGATATCGCCGCCATGTTGACCGGCTCGCTTGGCATGCTGCCGTCAGCGTCGCTCGGCGCTCCCGACCCGAAGACCGGCAGCCGCAAGGCGCTTTACGAGCCCGTCCATGGTTCAGCGCCCGATATTGCCGGAACAGGCGCAGCCAATCCGATCGCCATGATCGCTTCCTTTGCCATGTGTCTGCGCTATTCCTTCAACATGACGGCCGAGGCCGACCGGCTCGAAGCGGCAATCGCGGCGGTCCTTGATGATGGCATCCGCACGGCCGACATCATGTCCGAAGGCAAGACCAAGGTCGGCACTACCGAAATGGGCGATGCCATCCTGGCCAGGTTCAAGGCACTGGCAGCCTGAGGCACGCATGAAAAAAAGCCCGGCGCGAGCGATCGCGCCGGGCTTTTTCGTTAGTGGGCCGACTATTCTACTTCGTGCAGGTCGGTGTCCTTCGTATCGCGAACGAAGAGCAGGCCGATGACCAGCGTCATCGCTGCGATGACGATGGGGTACCAGAGGCCATAATAGATATCGCCCTTCGCGGCACTCATCGCGAACACAGTTGCGGGAAGCAGTCCGCCGAACCAGCCATTGCCGATATGATAGGGCAGGGACATGCCGGTATAGCGGATGCGGGTCGGGAACATTTCCACCAGGATTGCGGCAATGGGCCCGTAGACCATGGTCACGTAGAGGACCAGGATGAACAATATGCCGATGGTCATGATCCAGTTCACCCCAGCAGGATCCGCCACCATCTTGAAGGCGCCGGCGCCCGGCACGGTGTAGACCGGAACCTCGGTGGCGCCCGCCGCCTCTTCGGCGGTGATCAGCTTGTCCTTTACGGCCTGATCGACCGGAACCATGGACTTTTCACCGCCGCGGATAGCTGCCGCGTCCAGCGCAAGCTTGGGATTGGCGGCAACCAGTGCATCGAGCTTTGAGTCCACGACCTTTACCGGGTCGCGCACCAGCGGATAGCCTGCATCCTGCAATGCGACGTTGATGCCCTTCTTCAATGCTGCGTCCTTGGCGGCAACATCGGCACCAGCCGCAGCGGCATCATAGGATTCCACCGTTTCGCTGCCGATCGTCACCTTGGCGGGAGTTCCTGCCGGAGCAGTCGCCGCGATGTCATAGGGGATCGAGCTCTTGGCGAGGAAGTCGGTGGCGATATCGCAGGAAGTCACCGGCTTGCGTGTGCCGACCGGATTGAACTGGAAGTTGCAATCGCCGGGAGCGGCGGTGACAGTTGCCCGAACCGTATCCTGCGCCTGGGCGAGGGCTGGATTGGCAGCCCAGGTCAGCGCCTTGAACAGCGGGAAGTAGGTGAGGATCGCCAGGGCAAGGCCGGCCATGATGATCGGCTTGCGCCCGATCTTGTCCGACAGCCAGCCGAAGAAGACGAAGAAGCCGGTGCCGAGAAGAAGTGCGATCGCGATCATGATGTTGACTGACTGGCCGTCGACCTTGAGCACGTTCTGGAGGAAGAACAGCGCGTAGAACTGGCCGGAATACCACACGACGGCCTGGCCGGCGGTGAGGCCGAAAAGGGCGAGCAGGGCCAGCTTTGCATTCTTCCATTGGCCGAAGGCTTCGGATAGCGGTGCCTTGGAACCCTTGCCCTCTTCCTTCATGCGCTGGAAGGTCGGCGATTCACTCAGCGAAAGCCGGATCCAGACCGAGACGCCGAGGAGGACGAAGGAAAGGATGAAGGGAACGCGCCAGCCCCAGGCGGCGAAGGCTTCCTTGCCGAGCCAGTTCTGGATCACCAGAATGACGATGAGCGACAGGAACAGGCCGAGCGTGGCGGTCGTCTGGATCCACGACGTGTAGTAGCCGCGCCTGTTGCTGGGCGCATGTTCGGCCACATAGGTGGCAGCACCACCATACTCACCGCCGAGCGCCAGGCCTTGCAGCATGCGCAGCAGCAGCAGAATGATCGGCGCCGCGATGCCCCAGCTCGCGGAGCCGGGAAGCACGCCCACCAGGAAGGTGGACAGACCCATGATCAGGATCGTGACGAGGAAGGTATATTTGCGGCCGACGAGATCGCCGATCCGGCCGAAGACCAATGCACCGAAGGGCCGCACGAGGAAGCCGGCGGCAAATGCCAGCAGGGCAAAGATGTTGCGTGTCGCTTCAGGATATTCGCTGAAGAAGGCCGTGCCGATAAAGGCCGCCAGTGAGCCGTAAAGATAGAAGTCGTACCATTCGAAGACGGTGCCGAGCGACGAGGCGAAGATGACTTTCTTCTCCTCTCGCGTCATACCTCGCCGAGAATCGTCGGCTACGGTTGTGGATGCCATTTCGTTTCCTCCCAGAAAACTGCAGTTAAGCCAAAGGGGATTTCACTCCGATATCTCCGCTTGGTCCCCTCCAACGCCGATGTTAGCCATGATCTTCTGTTCGCGAGAGCATTCAAATGATCATGTACTGGTCAACGTCCTCCGGATTATCTTTCCCCTCAAGGTCATCTACCCATCGAACAGGCGAATTGTTGTCCAATTATTGAAGAAAGCAAAGCCCGCTTCTTGGGGTAAATGTCTAAAATTGTGCGTAACGCGACATATTCTTGCTGTTTAAACATGCAATTGACTCTTTTGGGAAAGTGCGTACAAGCACAGGCGGACAAGGAGACCAGCGTGCGTAGCGAATCGACAGCGCTATTTTCGGCAAAGGGCGGCGGCATTCATGCCGGCTGCATCGGCATGTCTGCTCCTTCGATCACCATTTCGGCCAAACCGACTGTTAAAACGACCATCAAAACGGTCTGATTTCCCTTGGCCTGCTCGCCCCTCCCGGGTCCGGCCCGGGGCGAGACCCGCGGTGGCCGGCGGGTTTGCACAAGCGGAGAGGGACAGGAGACACAAAATGAGTTTCAAGGTTGCAGTAGTCGGCGCCACGGGCAATGTGGGCCGCGAGATGCTGACGATACTGGAAGAGCGCGGCTTCCCGGTCAGTGAAGTGGTGCCGCTGGCCTCGCGGCGTTCGCAGGGCACGGAAGTTTCCTTCGGCGACAAGACGTTGAAGGTGCGCGCGCTCGACAATTATGACTTTTCGGACACGGATATCTGCCTGATGTCGGCCGGCGGCAATGTCTCCAAGGAATGGTCGCCGAAGATCGGCGCGCAGGGCTGTGTCGTCATCGACAATTCGTCGGCCTGGCGCTACGATTCCAATGTTCCGCTGATCGTCCCGGAGGTCAATCCCGACGCCATTTCCGGCTTCTCCAAGAAGAACATCATCGCCAATCCGAACTGCTCCACGGCGCAGCTCGTCGTGGCCTTGAAGCCGCTGCACGACCGGGCCCGCATCAAGCGCGTCGTCGTCTCTACCTACCAGTCGGTATCCGGTGCCGGCAAGGAGGGCATGGATGAGCTGTTCGAACAGTCGCGAGCCGTGTTCGTCGCCGATCCGGTAACGGCCAAGAAGTTTACCAAGCGCATCGCGTTCAACGTCATTCCTCATATCGACGTCTTCATGGAAGACGGCAATACGAAGGAAGAGTGGAAGATGGTGGCGGAAACCAAGAAGATGCTGGATCCGAAGATCAAGCTGACTGCGACCTGCGTCCGCGTGCCGGTGTTCATCGGCCATTCGGAAGCCGTGAACATCGAATTCGACGCGCCGATGAGCGCGGAGGAGGCGCGGGAGATCCTGTCCAATGCTCCAGGCTGCCTGGTCGTCGATCGCCGCGAAGATGCCGGCTATATCACGCCCTATGAGGCTGCAGGCGAGGATGCGACCTATATTTCACGCATCCGCGAGGACATCACGGTCGAAAACGGACTTTCGCTGTGGGTTGTTTCCGACAATCTGCGCAAGGGCGCGGCACTGAACACCATACAGATCGCCGAGTTGCTGGTCGCACGGGGGCTGATCCAGCCCAAGCAGATCGCAGCCTAGGCGGTTTTCAGTTCAATCACTTGAAAGGGCGTCTCTTGGCGCCCTTTTTCATTTTGCGTCATCTATGCTGGCGATCAGCTTCTGCCGCAGCTCCATCAGCTCGGCCCTCAGCGTCTTTGCCTCGCCCATCGAGCAACCGAAGGCCTTTCCCATTGCCAGCGGTACGGATTCTGCCTTTTCGCGCATGGCTTCTCCCGCATCGGTGAGGCCGATCAGCACCTGTCTCTCGTCGCTGCGGTCGCGGGTGCGGGTAATCAGTCCCGCAATCTCCAGCCGCTTCAACAGGGGCGTGAGCGTTCCGGAGTCGAGCCCGAGCTTCTCGCCGATCGATTTTACGGCCTGGTTTTTCTGCTCCCACAATACCACCATGACGAGATATTGCGGGTAGGTCAGGTTCAGCGCCGCCAAACGAGGCTGATAGGCCCGGGTCAGCGCATTCGCCGTCGAATAGATGGCAAAGCAAAGAAAATTTTCGAGTTTGAGATTGCTCTCGCCCGCATCGCGCATTTGTCCGCTCCGTTCAATGATCGACCAGCATAATCGACCGATTTCGATTGCACATCATTTAATTTAGCATCACGTGCAAAATATCTATTGCACACAATTTAATTTTGTGCAATTTAATAGCCATACCAACCAAGCAAAGGACCAGGACGATGAGCATTCTCTATACGACTGAAGCAACGGCAACCGGTGGTCGCGACGGAAGCGCCAGGAGCGTCGATGGACGGCTGGCTGTCACGCTTTCGACGCCAAAGGAACTGGGCGGCAATGGAGCCGAGGGAACCAACCCCGAGCAGCTGTTCGCGGCCGGCTACTCGGCATGCTTTCTCGGCGCCCTGAAATTCGTTGCCTCGAAGCGCAAGATCAAATTGTCCGAGGAGACTTCCGTCACCGCCACTGTCGGCATCGGACCGCGCGCGGACGGCAAGGGCTTCGGACTCGACGTCGCGCTCAAGGTGTCGGTACCCGGCATCGAAGGCAATGTCGCAAGGGAGCTTGCCGACGAAGCCCATATCGTCTGCCCCTATTCGGAAGCCACGCGCAGCAATCTGGCTGTTCGCATAGATGTCGCGTGAGGCGGATATGACGGCTTCGCATCTCGCAACGCGCCGTTCCTTCCTCGCGGCCAGCGCCGGTCTTGCGGCCATGGTCGCCCTGCCGGGAACGGCAGCCACATCCACTATCAACAGCGAAATCCCGAAAGGAAACAGGACCATGGCCCGCTTCAACACCAAGGACGGCACGGAAATCTACTACAAGGACTGGGGCACGGGGCAGCCGGTGGTGTTCAGCCATGGCTGGCCGCTGACGGCCGACGCCTGGGAAGACCAGATGGTCTTTCTCGGATTGAACGGTTATCGCGTCATCGCCCATGATCGGCGCGGCCATGGGCGTTCCGGCCAGAGCTGGGATGGCAACCATATGGATCAATATGCGGACGATCTGGCGGAGTTGTTCGAAAAGCTGGACCTGAAGGACGCGATCATGGTCGGACACTCCACCGGCGGTGGCGAGGTGGCCCGTTATATCGGTCGCCATGGCACCAGGCGCGTGGCCAAGGCCGTGCTCGTTGGGGCCGTCCCTCCGATCATGCTCAAGACCGAGGCCAATCCGGAAGGCCTGCCGATCGATGTGTTCAACGGCATCCGCGATGGCGTGACGGCGGATCGCTCGCAGTTCTTCAAGGATCTGACGATACCGTTCTACGGCGCCAACCGGCCGGGTGCGAAAGTATCGGACGGCATGCGCGAGGCATTCTGGCTGCAGGGCATGCAGGGTGGGCTGAAGAACGAGCTCGATTGCATCAAGGCCTTCTCGGAAACCGATTTCACCGAGGATTTGAAGAAGTTCGACGTGCCGACATTGATCGTCCATGGCGATGACGACCAGATCGTGCCGATTGCCGCTTCCGCCCACAAAGCCGCCAAGCTCGTCAAGGGCGCCGAACTGAAAGTCTATCCGGGCGCCCCGCATGGCCTGGCCACCACACATAAGGACCAGCTCAACAGGGACCTGCTGGCTTTCGCCAGGTCCTGAGGTCGAGCTACGGGAAGAGCGAGCTGTTAGAGCCCGCGCTTCTCGATCATGGCTTCGGGTGATGGCATCCTGCCGCGGAAGGCCTTGTAGAGATCCTCGGGATCTCTGCTGCCTCCCGCGGCATAGATATGCTTCTTCAACTTGGCAGCGAGTTCTGCATTGAATACGTCGCCGGTCTCCTCGAATGCCTTGAAGGCGTCGGCATCAAGGACTTCCGACCACATGTAGGAGTAGTAGCCGGCCGAATAGCCATCGCCCGAGAACACATGGGTGAAATGCGGCGTGCGGTGGCGCATGATGATCGCCTCGGGCATGGCGAGACGCTTCAATGCTTCCGCCTCGAATGCGATGGGATCGGAGGTCGGCGCATCGCCGGCGTGAAACGCCATGTCCACCAGGGCGGAAGCGGTGAATTCCACCGTATTGAAGCCGGCATTGAAGGTCTGGGCCGCGATCACCTTGTCCAGAAGCGCCTTCGGCATCGGCTGGCCGGTGCGATAATGGATGGCGAACTGCTCGAGAATGGCGGGCGTCGTCAGCCAATGTTCGTAGAGTTGCGATGGAAGCTCGACGAAATCGCGCGCCACCGAAGTGCCGGATACCGCCGGCCAGGTCACGTCGGACAACAGTCCATGCAAGGCATGGCCGAATTCGTGGAACAGGGTGCGCGCGCCGTCGAGGGAGAGCAGCGCCGGCTCGCCCTTCGGCGGCTTGGCGAAGTTCATGACATTGTAGATGATCGGCTTCTGCTCGCCGTCCAGCCTGTGCTGGGATCGCAGCGCGCTCATCCACGCGCCGGACCGCTTCGACTGCCGGTTGAAATAATCGCCGAGGAACACGCCGCGCTCAGTGCCGTCGGGGTTGAACACCTGCCATACGCGCACGTCGGGATGCCAGAGCGGAACGCCGCTCCTCTCCTTGAACGTGACGCCGAACAGCCGCGTCGCGACGTCGAAACAGGCATCGATGATCTTCTCGAGCTGCAGGTAGGGTTTCAGCTCGGCCTCGTCGAAGGAGAATTTCTCATTGCGCAGCTTTTCCGCATAATAGCGCCAATCCCAGGGTTCGACCTGGTGATTGCGCCCTTCCGCCGCGATCAGCCTTTGCAGTTCCGCCTGCTCCTCGCCGGCCCGCGCCTTGGCCCGTTCCCAGACAGGCTCCAGCAGGTCCATGACGGCCTTCGGCGTCTTGGCCATCGTATTGTCGAGCTTGTAGGCAGCAAAACTGCCATAGCCGAGAAGCCGGGCCTTCTCCGTGCGCAACGCCACCATCTCGGCGACGATGGCGACATTGTCGGTCTCGCCGCCATTTTCGCCCCTTGCCGCCCAGGCGCGGAACGCCTTCTCGCGCAGGGTGCGGTTTTCCGAAAAGGACAGGAACGGTTCGATGATGGAGCGCGACAGCGTCACCGCCCATGCGTCGGGTCGGCCGCGTTCCTCCGACGCGCCGCGCATGGCATCGCGCACGAAATCCGGAAGGCCGGCCAGTTCGTCCTCGCTTTCCAGGAACAGCGCCCATTCCGCCTCGTCCTTCAGTACATTCTGCCCGAAGCGTGCACCGAGGCCGGCCAGCCTTTCATTGATGTCCGCAAGCCTTGCCTTGCCCTGTTCGTCCAGCCGCGCGCCGCTGCGCACGAAGCCTTTCCAGGTTTCTGCCAGTACGCGATCGGTTTCCGGGTCGAGCCCAAGCAGATCGCGCTGCTCGTAGAGCGAGTCGATGCGGGCGAAAAGCTTTGGATTCATCATGATGGAAGATGAATGCCGCGCCATCTTTGGCGCAATCTCACGCTCCATCGCCTGGATTTGATCATTGGTGTGCGCGCCGGCGCGCATCCAGAATATCGACGAGATCCGGTCCAGGGCCTGGCCCGACAATTGCAGTTGCTTGAGCGTGTTCTCGACCGTCGGCGCTTCGGGATGCGAGATGATTGCCTCTATGTCCTGAAGATCGCTGGCCAGCGCCATGTCGAAGGCAGGCCCGAAATCCGCGTCGCTGAACGCCGTGAAATCGGGAAGCCCCAGCGGTCCGGTCCAATCGAACAGGGCGGTGTTGACGGCTGGTCGGGCAGCGCACATGGCGAACTCCATCTGGATGATTTGAGGCTTTTCAGGCTATCCCGCCGTGGCAGCACCGCAGCAGGACTATCAGCAAGGTAGGTATAATCGCCGCAGAGGCAAGAGGGCAGGCACAGGCGGCCCGCCCCCTTCCGATCAGCTGCCGCGCTTGCGGGCGGCGAGAGTGCGCAGGCGCAGGGCGTTCAAGCGGATGAAGCCGGCGGCATCCTTCTGGTCATAGGCGCCGCGATCGTCCTCGAATGTCACCAGCGCATCGGAATAGAGCGACTTGTCGGACTTGCGGCCGCAGACCATGACATTGCCCTTGTAGAGTTTCAGGCGCACGGTTCCTTCGACATCCTCCTGGCTCCGGTCGATCATCGCCTGGAGCATTTCGCGCTCCGGCGAATACCAGAAGCCATTATAGATCAGTTCCGCATAGCGCGGCATGAACTCGTCCTTCAGATGCGCCGCGCCGCGATCGAGCGTGATCGACTCCATCGCACGGTGCGCCGCGAGCAATATCGTGCCGCCCGGCGTCTCGTAGACGCCACGCGACTTCATGCCGACGAAGCGGTTTTCCACCAGGTCGAGCCTGCCGATACCATTGTCGCGGCCGAGATCGTTGAGCGTCTTGAGCAGGGTTGCCGGCGACAGGGGCTTGCCGTCAATGGCAACCGCATCGCCCTTTTCGAAGGCGATCTCGATTTCGGTCACCTTGTCGGGCGCCTCCATCGGCGAAATCGTGCGCTGGTGCACATATTCCGGCGCCTCCTGCCAGGGATCTTCCAGGACCTTGCCTTCGGAAGAGGAATGCAGAAGATTGGCGTCGACCGAGAACGGCGCCTCGCCGAGCTTGTCCTTGGCGATCGGAATCTGGTGCTCGCGGGCGAATTCGAGCAGATCCGTCCGGGATTTGAACGACCAGTCGCGCCAGGGTGCGATCACCTTGATGTCGGGGTTCAGCGCATAGGCCGAGAGCTCGAACCGCACCTGGTCGTTGCCCTTGCCGGTCGCGCCATGGGCGATGGCGTCAGCGCCGGTGCGCGCGGCGATATCGACCAGATGCTTCGAGATGAGCGGGCGTGCTATGGACGTGCCCAGCAGGTAGACACCCTCATAGACCGCATTGGCGCGGAACATTGGAAAGACGAAGTCGCGGACGAATTCCTCGCGCACGTCCTCGATGTAGATTTCCTTGATGCCGAGCATTTCGGCCTTCTTGCGTGCCGGCTCCAGCTCCTCGCCCTGGCCGAGATCGGCGGTGAAGGTAACGACTTCCGCGCCGAGTTCCGTCTGCAACCATTTCAGGATGATCGATGTATCGAGACCGCCCGAATAGGCAAGCACGACCTTCTTGACGTCTTTCCATTTGTTCATTGTGTTTTCCTGCTTTCGACCGGCCGTGGCTCCACCGGCATAATCATTTGCCGGTCTTGTAGCATTTGGGCCGCGCTTGGCAAGATCGGCGGCGGATGAGCAGGGCCGGCGGGGCACAAAATAGCGATGGCGCTGCTATCGGTTTCGCGTTAGTTTCCGGCGAATTTGCTGGAGGTACGAATGAATTTCATTCCTGATTGGCCGATCATCATGCAGTTTGCGCTGGCCACCTTCGTGCTGTCCATCACGCCCGGGCCGGACATGACGCTGTTTGTCGGCCGCGCCCTGTCCGAGGGGAGGGCCGCCGGCTTTTCCTGCCTCATGGGCGCTTGTACCGGCGTCGTCATCCATACGACCATGGTTGCCATTGGCCTTTCGGCGCTCATCGTCGCCTCGCCAACGGCCTTTCTGGTGCTGAAGGTCGTGGGGGCAGGCTATCTCGTCTGGCTCGCCTACCAGGCCATTCGCCACGGCTCGGCCTTCTCGCCGGAGAAGAAGGGCGGCGGGCCGTCGCATTCGCTGTTCCAGAACTGGCTCACCGGCCTCGGCATCAATCTGCTGAACCCGAAGATCATCCTGTTCTTCATGACCTTCCTGCCGCAGTTCGTCTCGGCA
Organism: Phyllobacterium sp. 21LDTY02-6; assembly: GCF_023554255.2. Taxonomy (GTDB): domain Bacteria; phylum Pseudomonadota; class Alphaproteobacteria; order Rhizobiales; family Rhizobiaceae; genus Phyllobacterium. The sequence continues at coordinate 594,843 of NZ_JAMJWD020000002.1, forward strand.
AGCGATCCGCATGCGCCGGGCAAGCTGTTCTTCCTCGGGCTGCTGTTCATCCCGATGTCCTTGCCGGTCGTCGCGCCGATGATCATCGCTGCCGACAGGTTTTCGCGGCTGCTGCGCAAGAATCCGACCGTGACCCGCGCCACCGACTGGCTGTTTGCGGGCGTATTCTCGGCCTTTGCGGCCAAGATACTGCTGGCGCAGGCAAAATAGGGTGAATTACGACGCCCGGGCGTTGTCGAACAGGCCGGCGGTGCGGCCTGAAACCATCCAGTAGACGAAGCCGCCAATGATGCCGGTGGCGAGAATGGCGGCGAAGGTGCTGACATCCTCGGTCTGCGGGCGCCATTTCCAGACGATGATGATGACGGAGGCCGCTGCACCGCCTATGGTGTAGAACAGCCAGTCCCGCCATGCGGTGAGCTCGGCATAGACGATGATGATCGCCGCCGGAACGAAGACGCTATAGCCGATCGCCGCAGCAAAGGCCGGAATGGTCAGGTAGTAGAAGGTCGCGTCGCCGCCGGCCCATTCGCTGCTGCCGATCAACAGCGCATTGAGGAACAGCGAGGCGGCCAGTATCGCGGCGACGAAGCCGAAGACGATGAGCGTGAGCCGTGTCAGATAGTGCAACACGCGCTAATCCTCACCGTGCCCGGCGATCATCGCCGCCTCGAAAGCCAGACGCTCGGTCTTTTTCATCCGCTCGGATTCCGATTTCAGCTGGCCGCAGGCGGCGAGGATATCGCGGCCGCGCGGCGTGCGGATCGGCGAGGCATAGCCGGCATTGTTGACGTAATCGGCGAATTTCTCGATCTGCTCCCAATCGGAACATTGGTAATTGACGCCGGGCCATGGATTGAAGGGGATCAGGTTGATCTTCGCCGGAATGCCCTTCAGCAGCCGCACCAGCTCCCTGGCATCGTCGAGCGAATCGTTGACGCCCTTCAGCATCACATATTCGAAGGTGATGCGTTTCGAATTGGAAAGGCTCGGATAGGCGCGGCAGGCGTCCAGGAGTTCCTTCAACGGGTATTTCTTGTTGATCGGAACGAGCATGTCGCGCAAATCGTCCTTCACCGCGTGCAGCGAAATGGCCAGCATCACGCCGATCTCCTCGCCGGTGCGATAGATCTCCGGGACGACACCGGACGTCGACAGGGTGATGCGGCGCTTCGAAAGCGACAGGCCATCGCCGTCCGATGCAATGAGCAGCGCCTTCTTTACATTCTCGAAATTATAGAGCGGCTCGCCCATGCCCATCATGACGATGTTGGACACCTTGCGGCCCTCGGCCGGAACGATGGCGCCTTCCGGCGTGTTGCGGTCGGGAAAATCGCCCAGCCGATCGCGCGCGATGAGCAGTTGCGAGAGGATTTCCTCGCTCGTCAGGTTGCGGACGAGCTTCTGCGTGCCCGTATGGCAGAAGGAACAGGTGAGGGTGCAGCCGACCTGGCTCGAAATGCACAGGGTGCCACGGCCTTCTTCCGGGATATAGACGGTCTCGATCTCCACCGGACGCCCCGCACCGCGCGCGGGAAAGCGGAAGAGCCATTTGCGCGTACCGTCGTTCGAAATCTGCTCTTCGACGATCTCCGGCCGCTTGATGGTAAAATGCCGGTCCAGAAGCTCGCGCATGTCGCGCGATATGTTCAGCATGTCGGCGAAATCCGAGACGCCGCGCACATAGAGCCAATGCCAGAGCTGCGCCACGCGCATCTTGACCTGCCGTTCCGGCACGCCGATCTGGACGAGCGCCTCCGCCATCTCGGCGCGCGACAAGCCGATCAATGGCGGCTTTTCGGCTGCCATTGCAGGACGCACATCGCGGGTCTTCTCCCGCAGCGGTGATGGTGTCAGGTCAAGTGTCACGGACATCGGTAAAATCTGTCGCTCTGTTATAAAGCGCGGCTCATATCACGTTCCGGCCGTTACGTCACCCTGAACAAAGCAAAGGGGCCCGGACTGGAACCGGACCCCATCTAACCCAGGAATGTGGCAGAGCTTATTTACAATCGGAGATTGCCTTCAAGGCGGCAGACACGCCCTTGAGCGAATAGGCATAGCTCGTCTTGGTGCCGCGCTTCGAAACGGCATTGATGGTCATGTTCGTGCCGGCACGCAAGGCGGCGACGAGCTGAGGCTCCTCGGCTGCATTTTCCATCCAGCCATGGCTGCCATTGGTGAACATCGAGAAGGTCCGGTTATCGATCTTGACGAGAACCTTGGAATTCTCCTGCAGGTCGTAGCCGGCCTTGAATTGCGGCTCGAAGCTGACATTCTGGCCCGGCTTCTGGCTGACCATGAAGAAATTGTCGCCGTGATCGACCTGGGCGGGCTGTTTATCGACGGGAACAGACAATACGTAGCAAACCTTGCCCTTGCCCTGCTGATAGCTATAGGCGCCCCAGGCGTTGAACTGGCTGATTTGACTCGGGGTTTGGGCCAGAGCAGTTCCCGCCAGCCCAAGGATGAGCGCAGACGCTGCTGCGATCGATTTTCCAAACATTGTACCCACCGGTTTTATCATTTCGTTGCATACTGAACCGGAAAGGGCGCGCAGGGCCACTCGGGCGCTACACCATCCAGTCCGCGTGTCTTAATTTGACTTAATCTGGGTTACCAAACGGTGAAGACAGGTCAAAAAAGCATCTGTTGGAGCCAAGGAAATCACGGTCTTATCCCGCAGCAAAGTCCGACACAGCCACACCAGCCAAAGAAAAACGGCGAGACTTTGACTGCGGACGGTCACAGACTTGTGATGGACCCCGGCATCAAGCCTTCTCGGAACCGCTGAAATCCTCCAGCGCCTTCCTGGCTGCAGCACGGTGCGCCGGCGTGATATTGGTGCGGATGGCGCTAATGGCCGCCATCAAAACCGCCGCGTCGTCGCCGAATCCGATGCCGAGGACGAAGTCGGGGATGAAGTCGAGCGGAAGGACGAAATAGGCCAGCGATGCCAGCAATATGCCACGCACCCGCGTCGGCGTCGCCGGATCGAGCGCGCAGAAATAGGCGGCGACGAGTTCGTCCAGGAAAGGGACGTGCCCGGCAGCCTTGCGCAGCGTCCGCCAGAAACGCGCGCGCACCTTCTCCTCACGCGCAGCGTTTTCGCGCTCGGTCCCAGGCTCGAGAATTTCTCCGATCTTGACGTCGTCCATTTCCAGACCTCTTTACCTCCATTATCCCTGCCGAAGCAGTTTACCGCTATAGATGGGACGGCGTAAGAAGCTGCGCAAGTCTTGTCCGTCGCTTCAATCCACCATCGCCCAAATCCATCATGGAAACCACAATGAACCCCACCTTCGCGAATCCGACCCCTGCGCGCTCGGTCCTGTTCGTCTGTCTCGGCAATATCTGCCGTTCGCCGCTGGCAGAAGGCGTCTTCCGGTCGGTGCTCGAAGCATCGGGCCGGGCCGCGAATGTCGACATCGATTCAGCCGGCACCAATGGCTACCACACGGGCGAAGCGCCGGATCCGCGTTCGATCGCCGTTGCGCGGCGTCACGGTATTGATATTGCAGGCCAAAGGTGCCGCCAGCTGACCGCCGAGGACTTCGACAGGTTCGACCTCGTCCTCGGCATGGACCAGATCAACATGACGGCGATCGAACGTCGCCGCCCGCAGTCCTCGTCCGCCCTCACCGGGCTGTTCCATCAGGTCGCGCTCGGCGCGGCGGTACAGATACCGGACCCCTATTATGGCGGCGAGACGGATTTCGAAAACGTCTACCGGATGGTTCTCGCGGCTTCGAAAGGCCTGCTGTCGCGGTTCTGATAGGAGGAGCGGCGCGATTCGAGCGGCCATGCCTCTTCCACGACATAGGGTCCGCCGCCGACCGAATCCCGCGACGACATCAGCACGAAGCGGTTGACGGTAAAGGGAGAGGCGGAGAAATTGCCGCGCGAGGAAAGATAATGCGCGACTTCCTCGCTGCGGACATTGCGCAGACGGGCCAGCGTGACATGCGGTGTGAACTTGCGGGCATCGGCCGGCAGCATCAGGCGCTGGCAGATCCGCTCGATTTCCGCGTGCAGCGCCTGAAGATCCGGCGAGGGCACGATGGAGGCCACGAGACTGTGCGGCTTCTTGGTGCCGAATGCGGTGACGCCCGCAAGGCGCAAGGTGAATTCCGGCCGCCGGATACGGTCGAGCGCATTGGCAACTTCGTCGGCCACATGGCCTTCGACGTCGCCGATGAATCGCAGGGTGATGTGGTAGTTCTCGACGTCGATCCATCGAGCTCCCGGTAACCCACCGCGCAACAATGACAGCGAAAGAGCGGCATCGCGCGGAATTTCGAGGGCAGTAAAGAGACGCGGCATAAGGCATCCTCCCCGAATCGAGTTCTGTTACTAGAGAATCACCGAACCCGGCCGCGGGCAAGCCGTAAGTTCATATTCTTTGGGGACGCGACAAATTGAACACTGTTTTTTGCAAGGGCCGGGTTTTCTGCGGGGGCCGGGTTTTCTGCAACGCCCGCCGGCCTATTGCGATGCGTTCCCCGACTTGGCGGCAAGGGTCTTTTCCATGATAGGCAGAAACCGCTCGACCATCTCGGCAACGCCTTTCGCATTGGGGTGCATCCCGTCTTCGAGCTGGAGCGTTCTCTCTGCCGCCACCCCGTCGAGAAAGAACGGATAGAGCGGAACATTGTATTTCTGCGCCAGCCGGGGGTAGATCGCATTGAACTTCGCTTCGTAATCGGCCCCCATATTGGGTGGTGCCAGCATACCGGCGAGAACGACAGTCACGCCCCGCTGCTGAAGCTTCTCGATGATGTCCGACAGGTTCTTTTCGCTGAGGTCCGGGGAAATGCCGCGCAGGGCGTCATTCGCGCCGAATTCCAGGATGACCATGTCGGTATCTTCGGGCACCGACCAGTCCAGCCGGTTGACGGCATCCGTCGTCGTCTCGCCGGCAACGCCGGCATTGGCGACACTCGCCTTGATCCCCTTGTCCTTCAAGGCCTTCTCCAATTGCGCCGGGAAGGAATCCTGCGGCGGCAACTCGAAACCGGACATGAGGCTATCGCCAAATCCGACCACGCTGACGGCCTCGCCGGACACGGTATTTTGATTCGCCAGGGACAGGGACGGCGAGGCAACAAGGCCAAAGGCGAGCAACAATTCAACGAAGAGTTTGAATCTCATTTCACGGCACCCATATCAGTTCGGCTGGCTTAGCCGGCGCGACCTTATCGCAAAGGAAATGTTTTCGTGACGAAATCGATTATCAAGCTCGATCACATTGAATTGACTCTCGGCACCGGCGCTTCTGCCGTCCATGTGCTGAAAGGTGTGTCGCTTGATATCGAGGCGGGCCAGTCGGTGGGTATCGTCGGACCGTCCGGCTCGGGCAAATCCACCTTGCTGATGGTGCTGGCCGGGCTGGAGCGGGTGGATTCGGGCTCCGTCGAAATCGCCGGCGAGCGGCTGGAGAAGCTGAACGAAGATGCGACCGCGGCGTTTCGCGGCAGGAATATCGGCATCGTCTTCCAGTCGTTTCATCTCATTCCCAACATGACGGCGCTGGAAAACGTCGCGGTTCCGCTCGAACTGGCGGGAAAAGGCGACGCCTTCGCCACTGCCGGGCGCATGCTCGCGGCCGTCGGGCTCGCAGATCGCAGCACGCATTATCCGGGCGAGCTATCCGGCGGCGAACAGCAGCGGGTCGCCATCGCGCGGGCTCTTGCGCCGTCGCCCAAAATACTCATCGCCGACGAGCCGACCGGCAATCTCGACAGTACGACGGGCAAACAGATCGCCGACCTCCTGTTCGAAAAGCAGAGGGAGCTTGGGCTGACGCTCGTGCTCGTCACCCATGATGCGAGCCTCGCCGCACGCTGCGAGCGCGAAATCCGCGTCAGGTCGGGAATCATCGAGGCCGACGAAGGCAAGCCCGAACTGGCGAGAACCGCATGAGCAGCGCGCGCTCCGGTGCCGGGCCGTCGCTGCTGCTTGCCCTGCGCTTCGCCTTGCGCGAAATGCGCAGCGGACTTTCGGGTTTCTATATATTCCTTGCCTGTATCGCGCTTGGCGTTGCGGCAATCGGCGGCGTCAACTCGGTCGCGCATTCGATAACGGCCGGAATATCCACCCAGGGACAGACAATCCTCGGCGCCGACATGCGCTTCCAGCTCAACCAGCGGGAAGTGACCTCGGCGGAAAGAGCGTTCCTGGAGAGCAAGGGACGACTCGCCGTGAGCGCCGGCATGCGCTCCATGGCGCGGCTCACCGACGGCTCCGATCAGTCGCTGGTGGAGGTCAAGGCCGTCGACGAGGCCTATCCGCTCTACGGCAGGCTGGAGGTAGCGCCGCCGCTCGACCATTCTGCCCTGTTCGGCGAGACGAATGGGGCGTTCGGCGCGGCCGTGGCGGAGATCTTCCTCGAGCGCCTTCATCTCAAGCTCGGCGACCGGGTGATGCTGGGCGGCGCCACGTTCGAATTGCGTTCCATCATCAGGAGCGAACCGGACGTCCTTTCCGACGGCTTCGGCTTCGCGCCACGTTTCATGGTGTCGCGGGAAGGCCTGGCGGCGGCGGGCCTCGTGCGGCCGGGAAGCCTCGTCGAGCATGATTACAAGATCGCCCTGCCCGCGGGGTCCAGCGAGGAGGTCCTGACTTCGATCAGGGACGAGGCGCAGAAGCTGTTTCCCGAGGCGGGCTGGGCCATCCGCAGCCGCCTGAACGCGGCGCCGTCGCTCGCGGCAAACGTGGAACGATTCTCGCAGTTCCTGACGCTGGTCGGCCTGACCGCGCTCATTGTCGGTGGTGTCGGCGTCGCCAATGCCGTCCGTGCCTATCTCGATGCAAAGCGCGGGGTCATCGCGACCTTCAAGTCGCTCGGCGCTCCCGGCTGGTTCGTGATCGCGGTCTACCTGCTTCAGATACTCATCATCGCGCTGCTGGGCATTGCCATTGGCATCGCCATCGCCGCGATCATACCCTATGCGGCGGGCTTTGCACTCAAGAGCGTATTGCCGATCGCGGGCGAGGGCGGTTTCTACCCCGGCGCCCTGGTCTGGGCGGGCCTCTTCGGCCTGCTGACGACCCTGGCATTCGCCATCCTGCCGCTTGGCCGCGCAAGGGACGTGCCGGCGACGGCACTCTTTCGAGAGCAGGGCTTCGACCAGCGCGGCTGGCCCAAGGCCATCTACATCGTCCTCGCCGCGCTGCTGATTGCCATCCTCGGCGGTCTCGCCATCTATTTCGCCTTCGACCGACGCATAGCGACGGTGTTCGTCGGTGCGGTCGCGGCGTCTTTCATCGTCTTGCGCGGTGTCTCGGCCGGCGTTCAATGGATGGCGCGGCGCGCGCCGCTCATGCGCTCGACGGCGCTGCGGCTAGCCGTCGGCAATATTCACCGCCCCGGCGCCCTGACGCCATCGGTGGTGCTGTCACTCGGCCTCGGGCTCACTTTGCTCGTGTCCCTGGCGCTTATCGACGGAAGCCTGCGCCATCAGCTTGCGGGCAATCTGCCGGAACGGGCGCCGAACTTCTTCTTCGTGGATATTCAGAGCAGGGAAGTGGATGCGTTCAAGGACCTGCTGCAACGCAGTGCGCCGGAAGCGAAGATCGTCAGCGCGCCGATGCTGCGCGGCCGGATCGTGGCGCTCAACGGTACGGACGTGACGAAACTGACCATACCGCCCGAGGGCGCCTGGGTCCTGCGCGGCGACCGCGGTATCACCCATGCGCGCACAGTCCCGGAAAACTCCACGCTGACCGAGGGCCAATGGTGGCCGGAAGACTACAAGGGCGAGCCGCTGGTTTCGTTCTCGGCCGAGGAAGCGACCAATCTCGGTTTGAAGATCGGCGACACCGTCACGGTCAATGTCCTTGGGCGTAACGTAACGGCGCGCATAGCCAATCTGCGGCAGCTGCAATGGGAGTCGCTCGCCATCAATTTCGTCATGGTGTTCTCGCCCAACACGTTCGCCGGCGCGCCGCACGCATGGCTGGCGACACTCACCGATCCATCGGCCTCGACGAGTTCCGAAGCGGCATTGATGCGTGACGTAACGCGCGCCTACCCCGCCGTAACGTCGGTTCGGGTGAAGGATGCGATCACCATCGCCAATGAACTGGTGGGACAGCTGGCCGTCGCCATCCGGGCGGCCGCATCTGTAGCGCTGATCGCTTCCATCCTGGTGCTGGGCGGCGCGCTGGCGGCAGGCAATCGGGCACGGGTGCATGATGCCGTGGTGCTCAAGACCCTTGGCGCTACCCGGCGCACGCTCGTGAAGGCCTTCACCCTCGAATATGTCATGCTCGGCCTTGCAACTGCCGTCTTCGCGCTGGTCGCCGGCGGCGTCGCCGCCTGGTACGTGGTCGTCAGGGTCATGACCATGCCGGCCTGGTTCCAGCCGCAGGTCGCGGTACTGACCGTGGTCGTCGCGCTGGTGCTCACCGTCGGTTTCGGCCTCGCCGGCACCTGGAGGATATTGGGCCAGAAGGTGGCGCCAATATTGCGCAATCTCTGATTTGGCGGCGTTACTCGGTTAAATCTTCGCAATAATCGGCGCATTTCGCCGGATTCAGGCCCTGGCACGCTTTGTTGAGTGGATCGCTACTTGTGCAAGACCAATTGAATCACCATAATTCCGATAGGCATGCTGGGGTCCCGCCAGCGGCGCCCGGGAATCGTTCCCGACACCACGACGGGACGTAGCAAATGAGGAAAAACCATGGCTGACTATCGCAACATCCAGGCTCGTACGACGGCCGGAGTGCGTGTGGACGCGGAGATCGACCAGGGTCTTCGCAGCTACATGTTGAAAGTCTACAATCTGATGGCGGTCGGTCTTGCCGTGACCGGCCTCGCCGCATTGGCGCTCGTCTACATGACGACGACCAACGATCCAAGTCTCGCGGCAGCGACACTGGGCAACGGCAAGATGCTGACCAGCTTCGGCGTGACATTCTTCGTTTCGCCGCTGAAATGGGTCGTCATGCTCGCTCCCCTGGCTGCGGTGTTCTTCCTGAGCTTCCGTATCCAGTCGATGAGCGTCGCGGCAGCGCAGGCCACATTCTGGGTATATGCAGCACTCGTCGGCGCTTCGCTGTCATCGGTCTTCCTGGTGTTCACCACCGGAAGCATCGTCCAGACGTTCTTCATCACCGCGGCATCCTTCGGTGCCCTCTCGCTCTATGGCTACACCACGAAGCGCGATCTTTCAGGTTTCGGCTCGTTCCTGTTCATGGGCGTCATCGGCATCATCCTTGCTTCGGTGGTCAATATCTTCCTTCAGTCCAGCGCGCTGCAGTTCGCGATCTCGGCGATTGGCGTTCTGGTCTTCGCCGGCCTGACTGCCTATGACACGCAGCAGATCAAGGAAATGTACTTCGAAGGCGACGATGCCGATTCCTATGGCCGCAAGGCGATCATGGGTGCGCTTCGGCTCTATCTCGACTTCGTCAACATGTTCATGTTCCTGCTCCAGTTCCTCGGCAATCGGGAATAGCGGCTGATTGAATCGATGCGAAAAGGGCGGCTTTCGAGCCGCCCTTTTTTGTTACCCGCACGGAAAATCCTTTGACTTGATTGCAAAGCAGTGCATGAAAAACCAGACTGTTCTCCAAGTGCAAGCCAACATCATGTCCGATATCACCATCCGCCCGGCCCAGCCTGCCGACCTCAGTGCAATCACCGACATCTACCGTGACGCGGTGCTGAACGGCACTGCCACCTACGAGATCGATCCGCCGAGCCTCGACGAAATGACGTCGCGGTTCCATGCGATCACCAGCAGCGGCTTTCCCTATGTCGTGGCGGTGCAGGGCGACGCTGTCATCGGCTATGCCTATGCGAGCTATTTCCGCGCCCGGCCAGCCTATTGGTGGACGGTGGAGGATTCGATCTATATCGCGCCGGAGGCGAAGGGAAAGGGGCTGGGGAAAGTCCTGCTCGAGCGCCTGATAGCCGATTGCACCGCCCTCGGCTTCCGCCAGTTCATCGCCGTGATCGGTGACGGACATCCCGGATCCGCCTCGGTAAGGCTCCATAGCAAGCTCGGCTTCGAACATTCGGGCACGATCCGCGCCTCGGGGTTCAAACATGGTCGCTGGCTCGATACGGTGCTGATGCAGCTGGAGATGAATGGCGGCTCGGAGTCCCTGCCGGACAAGCCGCCTCTGCAATGATCAGCTCCTGACGATACTCAGGCTCTTGTCGAATATGCGCAGCACGCGATCGAGTTCATGGCCGCGCTTGAGGATATGGCCGCTTGCCGCGATGACGCTATAGGCGCCCTGTTTGCGTGTCAGCCTGGGATTCTTCTCGATGCGGAACATCGGCATTTCGCTGGTACGCCGGAAAATGGAGAATATTGCGCGGTCGCTCAGATGGTCGATCGCATAGTCGCGCCATTCGCCGGCTGACACCATGAAGCCATAGACCCGCAGGATCTGGTCCAGTTCGCGGCGGTTGAACGTGACGGGAAGGTCGCTCTGGCGGTTGAGGGGTATCAGTTTCGCCTGTTGCGATTCGCCGCCGCCCGCGCTGCTATCCATCAATCATGCACCTTCGGATCTCTCGTGTGACACCTGGATGACAATAGGGTGGCCTCATCGGCGACGTTTTTCAAGCTTTGTTGTCGGTACTCACCCGGTTTTATCAGTGTCTCCGACAGCTGAATCTTTCACGAAGCAATACGTGCTGAAGAGAATGGTGATGGTCCGTCACATTTTCGCCATCCGAAAAACGCACTCGCGCCCGATTCCAAAACGACGATCGCTCGCATGTTGCCGATGTGCAGCTGATCTTGCCGGTTCATTACCCCAAGCCCCCGCCCATGGACCGGCCTCGACCAGTTTGCGCTGGCAACATGCCCCAATAGCTCAGGCCGGATTCATCCGGCCTGTTTTTGTTTGGTCAGGGCTTGACCAGGATCGACGCGCCGATGATCGGCCCCGGCTTGTCTTCCCCCAGCACTTCCTGCAGCAGGACGGCGCAGCCCGACGCCTTCTTGCTGGCGATCTCGCTCCAGGGAATCTCGATCTTCTGGGCGTTTCCGTCCCACATGCCGACAGTTTCCATGGCGCGGACGCTGTTGGCGTAGCTCACCTGCCGGCCGGTATTCTCGCCATCGGGAATGGAAACCACGCTCTCCTTGTCGAAATAGGCGAGCAGGACCCGCACCGGGTTCGGCGTGACGGCCCCCTGGCCGATATCGATGAGCAGGCGCTTCTTCGGCGTCTTCGACAGTGTGACCGGGACCGTCAGCCCCGAGGTATTCTGCTTCATTTCGGCAATGCGGCGACGGATCTTGTCACCATCCTGCCCGTTGATGTGCTCGCGACCGTTCAGGATGGCTTGCGGCGTATAAACGCCATTGAGACCGAGCGTCTGGCGATACTCGTTCTGCCGTTCGGTGTTCTCCGGCAGGGCGAGCGTATCCGTCCAGCCGCGGTAATCCCAGTAATCGACATGAAAGGCGAGGGCGACGACATTGCCTTCGCGCGCCAGTTCCTTGAGGACTGCATCGGCCGGCGGGCACGAGCCGCAACCCTGCGACGTATAGAGTTCGACCACGCCGTCCGGCCGCTTCCCGCTGTCCTGCGCGCAGACCGGCAGCACATAGACCGCAGCAGCCAGAAGTGGCGAGCCGATCAGGACCAGGATTGACGTGATGCGCAGAGGCAAGGCGGCATGCTTTCTCTCAAAAATGCAAATCTGGCAGTCATTTATTGCCAGAAGATTGATAAGAGCCGCGTGCATCAAGGGGAAGTCACTTTGAGGTGAATTTGTTCACGAATATGCCATTGCGCGGTCAGTGGGAAATGAGCCTGTCGAAACGAATGGGACGGGCAATGGAAAAGGGCCGCCGGTAACCCGGCGACCCTTCCATATCAAGGCTTGTTTTGTAGCGTCAGGCGGCCAGATCGCGCAGGACATATTGAAGAATGCCGCCATTCTTCAGATATTCCAGCTCATCGATCGTATCGATGCGGCAGATCAGCGGAACCTCTTTCACCGTACCATCGGCAAAGGTGACCGTGGCAACGGTCTTCTGGCGCGGCTGGATGGAGGCGAGGCCTTCGATGGAAACCATCTCGTCGCCCTTGAGCCCCAGGGACTGCCAGCTGGTGCCATCCTCGAGGACGAAGGGAACGATGCCCATGCCGACGAGGTTCGAACGATGGATACGCTCGAACGACTGCGCGATCACGGCGCGGACGCCGAGCAGGTTGGTGCCCTTCGCCGCCCAGTCGCGTGAGGAGCCGTTGCCATATTCCACACCGGCGAAGATCACCAGCGGAACGTTCTCGCGGCGATAATCCATCGCGGCGTCGTAGATCGGCATTTCTTCCTTCGACGGATAGTGGATCGTGTAGCCGCCCTCGCGGCCATTCTCGCCGAGCATGTGATTGCGGATGCGGATATTGGCGAAGGTGCCGCGCATCATCACCTCATGATTGCCGCGCCTCGTGCCATACTGGTTGAAGTCCACCGGCGCCACGCCATGCTCGGTCAGGTACTGACCGGCAGGAGAAGCCGCCTTGATCGAACCCGCCGGGGAGATGTGATCGGTCGTTATCTTGTCGCCGAAGAGACCCAAAATGCGGGCGCCCTTGATATCGTTGACGGTTCCAGGCGTCTTGCCCATGCCGACGAAGTAAGGCGGGTTCTGCACATAGGTCGAATTGTCGTCCCAGGCATAGGTCTGCCCTGCCGGCACATTGACGTTCTGCCAGTTCTCGTCACCCTTGAACACATCCGCATATTTCGACGCAAACAGCGTGCGCGTGACGTTCTTGGTGATGAATTCCTGGATTTCGTGCGAGGAAGGCCAGATATCCTTGAGATAGACCGGCTGGCCGTTCGGATCTTCGCCCAGCGGCTCGGTGGTCAGGTCCTTCGTCACCGTGCCCGCCAGCGCATAGGCAACGACGAGCGGCGGGGATGCAAGGTAGTTGGCCTGCACATCCGGGGAAACGCGACCTTCGAAATTGCGGTTGCCGGAGAGAACGGCAGCGGCAATCAGGCCCTTTTCATTGATCGTCTTGGAGATCGGCCCCGGAAGCGGTCCGGAATTGCCGATGCAGGTGGTGCAACCGAAGCCGACCAGATTGAAGCCAAGCTTGTCGAGCTCCTTCTGCAGGCCGGCATTCTCCAGATAGGCGGCAACGACCTGCGAACCGGGCGCGAGCGACGTCTTCACCCAAGGCTTCGACTTCAAGCCGCGCGCCGCGGCGTTGCGGGCGAGAAGGCCGGCCGCGATCAGCACGCTCGGATTGGACGTATTGGTGCAGGAGGTAATGGCGGCAATGGCGACATCGCCATGGCCGAGATCGAAATTCTCGCCTTCGACGGCGTAGCGTGCATCGAGCTGCTCGGTCTTCTTGTATTCCTTCTGTAGCGATTCACGGAAACCCGAGGCGATGCCTTCCAGCGCGATACGGCCTTCCGGACGCTTCGGGCCGGCCATCGACGGAACGACCGTGCCAAGATCGAGTTCCAGCGTGTCGGTGAATACCGGATCAGGCGAGCCGGGCTCGCGCCACATGCCCTGGGCGCGGGAATAGGCTTCCACGAGGGCAAGACGCTCCTCGTCGCGGCCGGAAATATTCATGTAGTTGATGGTTTCGCTGTCGATCGGGAAGAAGCCGCAGGTTGCGCCATATTCCGGGCCCATATTGCCGATCGTCGCCCGGTCGGCGAGCGTCATGCTTTCAAGGCCGGGTCCGAAGAACTCGACGAACTTGCCGACGACACCCTTCTTGCGCAGCATCTGCACGACGGTCAGGACGAGGTCGGTTGCGGTCACGCCCTCCTTCACCTTGCCGGTCAGGCGGAAGCCGATGACTTCGGGAAGCAGCATGGAGACTGGCTGGCCCAGCATGGAGGCTTCGGCCTCGATGCCGCCGACGCCCCAGCCGAGGACGCCAAGGCCATTGACCATCGTCGTGTGCGAATCGGTGCCGACGCAAGTATCGGGATAGGCGTAGGTGACGCCGTCCTCTTCCTTGGTCCAGACGCCCTGCGCCAGATATTCCAGATTGACCTGGTGGCAGATGCCGGTGCCCGGAGGCACGACGCGGAAGTTCTTGAACGCCTGCTGGCCCCATTTCAGGAAGCGATAGCGCTCGCCATTGCGCTCATATTCGAGGTCGACATTGCGCTTGAACGCCTGGGGATTGCCGAATTCGTCGACGATGACCGAATGGTCGATGACGAGATCGACAGGCACCAGCGGATTGATCTTTTCGGGGTCGCCGCCGAGATTGACCATGGCGTCGCGCATCGCTGCAAGATCCACGACAGCCGGAACGCCGGTGAAGTCCTGCATGAGCACGCGCGCCGGGCGATAGGCGATTTCTGCGCCGGCGCGGCCGCGGTCGACCAGCCACTTCGCAACGTTCTCGATGTCCTTCTTGAAGACCGAGCGATTGTCTTCGAAGCGAAGCAGGTTCTCGAGCAGGACCTTCATGGAAAACGGCAGGGCCGAGACGCCTTCGAGGCCATTCTTCTCGGCTTCGGTCAAACTGAAATAAACATATTCCTTGTCCCCCACGACAAGGGTTTTACGGCAATTGAAACTGTCGATCTGAGACATTTCTCGTTCGTCCTTATGCTGCGGCCTAACCCGGGACGAACGCCTTCCGCTGCGTGTCAAGGACGCGCCAAAGGTGCGGGTGCAGTCATTTCCGCTGTCCGTCCCGCGGCAGAAGCCTGAAGGCATCTGCGCCGAGATCGGCCAAAATTGTTTCCACGCCGACCGCTGGCATGGTTGAGAGCTATATAGAGTTTTTCCTCAATTTGTGCCAGACCGGCAAAGGGCAAAAATGCGGCCCTGCGGCGAAATGATCCTGCATGGCCGCGGAGCGCGGAAAAGCGGGTTGTTGATGCGATTGGTCGCCGAAAATCTCGGGGGTGAGCGGAATGGCGAGGTGCTGTTTTCCGGTCTTGGTTTCTCCGTTGCGGCGGGCGAGGCGTTGTTGGTGACAGGGCTGAACGGCTCCGGCAAATCGACGCTGCTGCGAATCATCGCCGGCCTGTTGCCGCCGTCCGAGGGCAGTCTGCAAATGGAGGCGCTGGGCGACGAATACGGGTCGATAGCCGATGCCGCGCATTATATCGGGCACCTCAATGCCATGAAGCCGGCGCTGACGCTGCGGGAGAATCTCGAATTCTGGCGGCAATTCGGCGGCGCTGGACCGGGGAGAGGGCGGCGATCGATCGACGACGCACTGGATGCGGTCGGCCTGGCCGGGATCGATGATCTCCCCTTCAGCTATCTTTCCGCCGGGCAGAAGCGGCGCGCCAGCATCGCCCGGCTCCTCGTGGTCCATCGCCCGCTCTGGTTGCTCGACGAGCCGACCTCCAGTCTCGACAGCCAGTCGGAACAGCGCTTCGGCCAGTTGATGCGCGATCACCTTGGCGATGGCGGTCTTATCGTCGCCGCGACTCATCTACCCTTGCAGCTTGGCAAATCGCGCGAGATCAGGCTTGGCGCGGAGCAGCACGCATCATGATGGCGCTCTTTGTTCGCGATGTCCGGTTGGGCCTGCGCGCCGGTGGCGGTGCGCTGGTGGCCGTCCTGTTCTTCCTGGCCGTCATCGCCATCGTGCCATTCGCGGTCGGCCCGGACCTGAAGCTTCTGGCGCGCATCGGCGGCGCGATGCTGTGGATCGGCGCCTTGCTCGCCAGTCTGCTCGGGCTCGACAGGCTGTTCCAGGCCGACCGCGACGACGGCTCGCTCGACCTGCTCATCATGGCGGACCGTCATCTGTTGCCGGTGACGGTCCTGGTGAAGTGTCTCGCCCATTGGTTCGTCAGCGTGCTGCCGCTCGTGCTCGCAGCGCCGCTGCTCGGGCTTTTCATGAACATGGAGCCAAAAGCCATCGGAGCGACGACCCTTACGCTCCTGGTGGGGACGCCGGCAATCACTTTCATCGGCGCCGTTGGCGCTGCCGTTGCCGTCGCCCTGCCGCGCGGCGGTCTGCTCGTATCCATCATCATATTGCCGCTGACGATTCCGGTGCTGATCTTCGGCGTATCGGCCGCCTATGGTGCCATGGATGCGTCGGCGGCATTTCTGCCGCCCTTCCTCATCCTTGCCGCAATCACGTTGTTCTTCGCAGTATTGGGACCGATAGCGTCAGCCGCGGCGCTGCGGGGTTCCGCTGATTGAGGCACCATGCCCTATTGACCGCAAGCCGCGCAATTGGCGTATTGTCGGTCGGGGAGCGATCCATAGGGAAGCGCCATTGTTGAAATCCGCTGGGCACGGACAAGGAAGAAGCATGAATAGTGCGGCGTCTCGATCGGGAAGATGGGTAGACATTGCAAACCCGACCAGGTTCCTCGACCTGGCGGGAAGATTGTTGCCATGGCTGGCGGGCCTGTCCACACTCGCGCTTGTGGCCGGGCTTTGGATGTCGTTTCAGGCACCGGACGACTACCAGCAGGGATCGACGGTCAAGATAATGTTCATCCACGTGCCTTTCGCCTGGCTGTCGATGATGTGCTACACGATCATGACGCTGGCCGCGCTTGGAACGCTGGTGTGGCGGCATCCGCTCGCCGATGTATCCGCCAAGGCGGCCGCGCCGATCGGCGCCGTCTTCACCGCGCTTGCTCTCATCACCGGCTCGCTCTGGGGCAAGCCGATGTGGGGAACATGGTGGGTCTGGGATGCGCGGCTGACCTCGGTCTTCGTCCTGTTCCTGATGTATCTCGGCATCATCGCACTCAACCGGGCCATGGACGACGCAGCCAAGGCGGCGCGGGCGACAGCCATCATCACGCTCGTCGGGTTCATCAATATCCCGATCATCAAGTTCTCGGTGGACTGGTGGAACACGCTGCATCAGCCCGCCTCGGTCCTGCGGGCGGGCGGCTCGACGATCGATGGTTCGATGCTGCGGCCCCTGCTGGTGATGGCGCTCGGCTTCACCCTGCTTTTCTTCACGCTGCATGTGATGGCGATGCGCAACGAGATCTGGCGCCGCCGCATCACCGCCATGCGCCGGATCGCCGCGCGCGGTGCCGAACGGGGGCGGGCAGAATGATGGACAGCCATACAGCTTTCGTCGCCGCCTCCTATGCCGCCGCTGCCCTGGCGCTAGCCGGGCTTGTTGGCTGGATAGTGCTCGACCAGCGCATCCAGAAGCGCGCCATGCGCGATCTGGAGTCGCGCGGCGTGCGCCGTCGCTCCGAATCCAAGGCGGACAAGAAATCGTGACCGAGCAGCAATCAGTGCAAGTGCCCGCACGGCGGCGCAGGCTTTTCGTCTCCTTGCTCCCACTCATCATCTTTGGGCTTCTTGCCGCGATCTTCGCATTGCAGCTCGCGTCGGGCCGGGATGAATCGGTCATTCCGTCCGCCTTGATCGGCAAACCCGCACCCAATGTGTCGCTGGCGCCGGTTCCGGGGTTGACGAAGAACGGATCGCCGCTGCCCGGTATCGATCCCGCCGCCTTCAAGGGCAAGATCACCTTGGTCAACGTCTTCGGTTCATGGTGCGTGCCCTGCCGGGCGGAGCATCCGTTCCTGATGCGGCTCGCAGGCGACGAGCGGATCACGCTCATTGGACTTAACTACAAGGACAAGGCGGAGAACGCCGCGAGTTTCCTTGGAGAACTGGGCAACCCCTTCGCTGCGGTGGGAGCCGATACGGATGGCCGCGCCGCAATAGAATGGGGCGTCTACGGCGTCCCGGAGACTTTCCTCGTCGGGCCAGACGGCACCATACTCTACAAGCATGTCGGGCCGTTCACCGAACGGAGCATTGCGGCCGAACTCATGCCGGCCATCGAGGCGGCGCTGAAGGCCAATTGAGTTATCAGCCGGCCTTGTCGCCCGTTGCCGGCTGATCCGCCGCGTGTTTCATGATCAGCGGCATTTGCGCGAATGTGAACAGGAGCGTGATCGGCATGGTGCCCCAGACCTTGAACGCCACCCAGAAATCGGTCGAAAAGCTGCGCCAGACAACCTCGTTCAGGATCGCGAGGAAGAGGAAGAACACGCCCCAGCGCATGGTGAGCTTGCGCCAGCCTTCGGCATCGAGCTTGAAGGCGCTATCGAAGACATAGCCGAGCAGCGCCTTGCCGAAATAGAGCCCGCCCAGGAGAATGACGCCGAAAAGCGTGTTCACGATCGTCGGCTTCATCTTGATGAATGTCTCATTGTGAAGCCAGAGCGTCAGCGCGCCGAAAACCAGCACCACGATGCCGGAGACGAGCGGCATGATCGGCAGGCTGCGGATGAGAATCCATGATGCCAGCAAGGCTATGGCGGTCGCCGCCATGAAGGCTGCGGTTGCCAGGAAAATGGGTCCGCCGATGGCGGCAAGGGCGGGAACGCGCTCTATCAGCCATTCGCCGCGGGCATTGGCAAAGAAGAAGACCATCAGCGGGCCGAGTTCCAGCACCAGCTTCACCAGCGGATTGATCTGCTTGTGTGCGGGATCGGACGGATCGCGTTCGAATACCGATTCTTCCATCATGCAACTCCTGCAATGGCCTTGGCGAAATCCTGCGCCGCGAAAGGCTCGAGATCATCGACCTGTTCGCCAACGCCAATGAAATATACGGGCAATTTATGCTTCGCGGAAATGGCAACCAGGATGCCGCCCCTGGCGGTGCCGTCGAGCTTGGTCATGACCAGGCCGTTGACGCCGGCGACATTGCGGAAGATCTCGACCTGGTTCAGCGCGTTCTGGCCGGTGGTGGCATCGAGCGTCTGCAGCACCGTATGCGGCGCTTCCGGATCATGCTTGCCGAGCACGCGCACGATCTTTGCCAGTTCGTCCATCAGTTCCGCCCGGTTCTGCAGGCGGCCGGCGGTATCGATGATGAGTACGTCGCTGCCCGCTTCCTTCGCCTGCTGCCAGGCGTCGAATGCCAGGCCGGCCGCATCCGCGCCGAGCTTCGATGAAACGACGGGCGAGCCGGTGCGCTGGCCCCAGATATGCAATTGCTCGATGGCGGCCGCGCGGAACGTGTCGCCTGCCGCCAGCATGACATTGAGCCCGCCCGCGGTCAGTTTCGCCGCAAGCTTGCCGATCGTCGTGGTCTTGCCCGTACCGTTGACACCGACGACAAGGATGACGTGCGGCTTGTGCGAGAGATCAAGCTCGAGCGGCTGTGCCACCGGCGCCAGCACCTTTTCGATTTCACTCGCCATGATCGTGCGCACCTCGTCGGTGCCGATATCCTTGCCGTAGCGTGTCGCACTCAGGGCGCCGGTGATGCGGATCGCCGTCTCCATGCCGAGATCGGCCTGGATCAGGACATCTTCGAGGTCCTGCAGCGTGTCCTCATCGAGCTTGCGCCGCGTGAATATCCCGCCAATGGAGTCGCCAAGCTGCTGCGAGGAGCGCGACAGGCCCTTGCGCAGGCGTTCGAACCAGGAGAGCCGCTTTTCCGCCGGTGCGGGCGCCGGTTCTTCTTCGCGCTTGGCCTCGACGGTCTTGGCCACCGTTACCTTGGGCGATCCTGTTGCCTTGGGCGAGACGGGCTTTACCGGTTCCGGCAGCGGAGGCTGTTCGACGGGCTCTGGCTCTGGCGCGGGTGGCTCGGGCACCGCCTCTTCAAGGCGTGCCGGTTGCTCGTCCTGTTCGGGCTGGGCCTGGGGCTGGCGGGACTCTTCGTCCGCTGCGCTGGCCGGGATGTCCGGTTCCGGCGCGGCTGTTTCTACCGGCGGCGCTGGCGATTCCGGGACAATGGCGGGTTTGGGCGCGCGTTCCGGTACCGAATCCGCTTCGTGCTTCGCTTCTGCCGCAACGGGTTCGCTATCCTCGGGCTCGGGAAGCTCAATCGGCTCCTCGACGACAGGCTGCGATTCCGGCAGGATCTCCGGTTCGTCCGGCTCTGGCTCGGGTTCGGGAGCGATCGCCTCGGGCGAAGCCTCCGGCTCAGGCTCGACGGCCACCGCGTCGGGCTGCGGCTCCAGGCTTTCGACCGGCGTGGAGCCGGCCTCGGGCTCCCGTTCGGCGAGCACCGCCTCTTCGGGGATTTCTTCGACCTCTTTCTTGCCGAAAGAGAATATCTTCTTGATGAAACCGAGAGCCATGAATGCCGTTTTTTCTCGTTATTATGCTGCGCGAAGGTCTTGGGCAGCGGTCAGAAGTTTGTCGCCATCATGGCCGGTCACAAGCCGTTCGACGATCGTTCCCGCGGCACCCGTACCGATGCCTGCGAGAGTGAAACCCGCCGTGCGGCCAATGCCTTCGCGTTCGACAAGTATCTTCTGCCTGGTCCCCACCAATGTGTCGAGATGGTTCGCATAGGCCCTGTCCCCGGCCGCCCGCAGGCGCGCTGCACGCTCCTTCACGGCCCGGCGGTCGACTTGCGGCATACGGGCCGCAGGCGTGCCCTTGCGCGGACTGAAGGGGAATACGTGCAGGTGGGTGAGGCCGCATTCCTCGACGATGCGGATGGAGTTCTCGAACATTTCATCCGTCTCGGTCGGGAAGCCCGCAATGATATCGGCGCCGAATACGATGTCGGGACGCAATGCCCGTACCGCATGGCAGAATTCGATCGAATCCTCGCGAAGATGACGCCGTTTCATCCGCTTCAATATCATGTTGTCGCCGGATTGCAGCGACAGATGCAGATGCGGCATCAGCCGATGCTCATTGGCGATGGCCTCCATGAGGTCTTCGTCGGTCTCGATCGAGTCGATGGAGGAAAGCCGCAGCCGTTCGAGATCGGGCACTTCCTTCAGCACCGTCTTCACCAGTTTTCCCAGCCGCAGGGAGCCCGGAAGGTCGGGCCCGTAGCTGGTCATGTCCACGCCCGTCAGCACGACCTCGCGATAGCCATTGCCGACCAGCCGCTTGACCTGATCGACCACGCCGCCCATGGGCACCGAGCGCGAATTTCCGCGGCCATAGGGGATGATGCAGAACGTGCAGCGATGGTCGCAGCCATTCTGCACCTGGACGAAGGCACGCGCGCGGCCCTCGATGGCGTCCACCATGTGCGATGCGGTCTCGCGCACCTCCATGATGTCGTTGACGCGGACCTTTTCGAACTGGTTGACGCCGAAATCCGGCAGCATCCGATAGGAATTGGATTTCAGCTTCTCTTCATTGCCAAGAACGAGATCGACTTCGTCCATGGCGGCAAAATCGTCGGCCTCGGTCTGCGCGGCGCAGCCGGTGACGATGATGCGTGCCTCGGGATTGTCGCGCCTGGCCTTGCGTATGGCCTGCCGAGCCTGGCGGACGGCCTCGCTCGTGACAGCGCATGTGTTGAAGATGATGGCGCCATCCTTCAGCGCGCCAAGGCCGGCGGCGTCGGCTTCGCGCTTCATGACCTCCGATTCATAGGTGTTCAGCCTGCACCCGAATGTGACGACGTCGACTGCCATTACGCCGCTCCCAGAGCGGCGCCATCGCGCTGCCAGGCTCCGGTTTCGGGATCGAATTCACCGGCAAACTCCCATTCGGCCGGCCCGGTCATCAGGACATGGTCGTCCTCCAACCATTCGATGATAAGCGGCCCGCCGGGGACGGTGACCGTGACGGCGCGCTCCGTCCTGTCGGATCTGGCGGCCGCTACCGCCGCGGCGCAAGCCGCGGAGCCGCAGGCGCGCGTCAGTCCGGCGCCGCGCTCCCAGGTGCGCAGGGTTATGGCATTGCGGCTCGTTACATGCGCGATCGAGATGTTGGCGCGCTCCGGAAAGACCGGGTGGTTTTCGAGCAGGGGACCGAATTTCTCCAGATCATAGGTCCAGACGTCGTCCTCGACCCAGAATATCGCATGCGGGTTGCCCATGCTGACTGCCGAGGGGGAGTGAAGGACCGGGGCATCTATCGGCCCGATCTGCAATTCGATGCTGCGCGTATCATCAAAGGGTTCAGCCAGCGGTATTTCCTGCCAGTCGAAGCGGGGCATCCCCATATCGACCGAGATCTGCCCGTCGGCGTGCTCGCGCGCGGTCAAGATCCCGGCGATCGTCTCAAAGGTGAATTCGCGCCGTTCCGTCTCGGTTGCAAGAACCTGCACCACGCAACGCATGCCATTGCCGCAGGCCTGGGCCATCGTGCCATCGGAATTGATGATCTCGACATAGGCGTCGGTTCCGGCCGTGCGAGAACCGTATATCGCCATGATCTGATCGAACTTCGTCGCCGGATCGCCATTCAGCGCGATTGCAGCGCGCGGCGTGATACGATCGGCGCGACCGCGCATATCGGCAACGATGATTTCGTTGCCGAGACCGTTCATTTTCGCAAAGGCTGCGCGCATTGCCATCGTGCCGGATCCTGCTTTGTAGGGCTTTCGGGCACTATATGGCGGAAAAGCTGCGAAATTGCCAGTCCCGAGGACCAGGCAGGCCGATCAATGCGGCTCATGCGCATCGGCAACGCCGCGCAGCCAGTATCCGGCCGCCTTGATCCATTCGTCCTTGAAGCTGCGCTCGCTCACGAGATGCGCCCTTACGGCTTTCGACATGCTGCTTTCGCCGGCAATGAACGCATAGCAATCGCCATCGGGAAACTCGGCCGCCTTGATCGCGTCGAGCAGCAAGCCGTTATTGCCGGGCTGCTGCCCGTCGCGGTGCAGCCAATGGATGTCGACCGATGCGCTGGACCGGATGACCTGCTCCTCGTCCTTGCCGGCCACTTCGATAAAGGCGATCGCCCGCGCCGTCGATGGCAGTTCCTCCAGCCGCCGGCCGATCGCCGGAAGCGCCGTTTCGTCGCCCGCCAGCAGATACCAGTCGAAATCGTCGGGTACGATGAGCGACCCGCGCGGCCCGCCAATCACGATCTTTTGTCCGACCCTTGCCTGTGCTGCCCAGGTGGAGGCGGGTCCGTCGCCGTGAAGCACGAAATCGACGTCCAATGTCCGCCGCCGCGGATCATGGTAGCGCGGCGTATAATCCCGCATCTCCGGGCGAGGGGCGCCTGCCGGGAAAGCCAGTCCTTCCGGGCCGAGGACCGGAACGATGATGTCCTCACCGGCCTGAGGGAAGAACACCTTGATATGGTCGCCATGGCCGGGACTGGCAAAGCCTTCGAGATCATCGCCGCCGAGCGTGATGCGAAGCATGAGCGGGGTCACCGGCCGAACCGAGACCACTTCCAATATGCGCAGGCGGGTTTCATGGCGGATGCGTTGGGGAGATTTATTCATGAGTGTCATATTCAACAAATATACCTCTGTGGCTGCAAGTCAACGGCGCTCATGGCTGGAAACGGCAGTCGCGTGCTGCCGGGCGGTCACTAATACTTTATTCACCTTGACGGGTTTATTGTCGTTAACGAGAAGGGGGCCGATGCGCGATTTGCCGGCTGCGACTGTGACGATATTGCCATGGTAGCGCCGTTTATCGCGGTTCTAATGGCCCCAAGGCCTGCAAACGACCGCTTTCTCCGCCCGCCCGGGTTGAGAAATTCGCTTGGATCGCATTGTATCGGCCGGATCGACCGGAATCACGTTCCAGACTTTAAGACTATGCAGATGGAGAACTGAGGTTATGGGGACTTTAAAAGTCAATTTGCTTGCGATCGCAGCCGTTGGCGTCGTTCTGGCGGGATGCCAGAGCTCGCGGGTGGACGATTCGCAGGGCATGCCGTCAGCCCCGGCGCCCTTGCAGCCGGCGCCATCCGGTTCGGTCAGCCAGAGCCAACTTCCGCCTCCTGGCCAGTTTCCGACCGCGCCGACGACCGGCGCCGCGGCAGCACCTGGCGGCGCCCAGCCTGGCACGCAGGTCGCAGCCTTGCCGCCGGAAAATGCGCCGGACATCACCGCCAGCAGCGTTGCCGGCGTCTGGAACGCCTCGATGGGTGGCCAGAGCTGCAAGATCGCCACGCCGCAGACGAAATTCGGCCAGGGCTATCGCGCCGGTCCGCTGCGTTGCCCGGGCGAACTTGCCAATCTCTCCTCCTGGTCGGTCAGCGGCAAGCAGCTCGTACTTTACGATGCAGCCGGCGGCACCGTGGCGCGGCTCTACTCCTCCGGCGGATCCCGCTTCGACGGGCAGACGTCGGGCGGCCAGAATCTGAGCCTTTCGCGCTAGTGCGGTGGAATTGAAATACGCCTCACTTTGGCGGCAGGGGCCGGAGCGCCCGTTTCGTTAGATTCCGGGCAGACCGCACGCCTGAGGTGCTACCAGCATGTCGCATGACAATCTGAAGCTTTATCCTTCCGTGCGCGAGCGCTACGACGCGCTTGCGCAAGCGGGGGACATCACCGCCGATCCTGCGCAAAGGGCGCTGGCGGCACGGTTCGACAAGCTCATTTCCGATGTCGCGACCCGGCGGGTGGCGACGAAATCCAGCGCGCTCGGCTGGTTGTTCAGCCGCCGTTCGCCCCGCCACGAGACCATCAAGGGGCTTTACGTCCATGGCGAAGTCGGCCGCGGCAAGACCATGCTCATGGACATGTTCCATGAACTCGTGCCGGTGAAGCGCAAGCGGCGGGCGCATTTCCTCGATTTCATGGCCGATGTCCATGAGCGCATCAATGCCCATCGGCAGGCGCTCAAAAACGGCGAGACCAAGCAGGACGATCCGATTCCTCCCGTCGCAGACGCACTCGCCAACCAGGCCTGGGTGCTGTGCTTCGATGAATTCACGGTGACGGATATAGCCGATGCGATGATCCTCTCGCGCCTGTTCCGCGCGCTGTTCGAACGGGGCGTGGTGCTGGTCGCGACATCCAACGTCCAGCCGGACAATCTCTATCGCGACGGCCTGAACCGCCAGTTGTTTCTTCCTTTCGTGGATATTCTCAAGCAGCACGTCGATGTGGTCGATCTCGATGCCCGCACCGACTACAGGCTCGAGAAGCTCAATCGCATGCCGGTCTATCTGCATCCCCTGAACGACGAGACTTCCCGGCAGATGGAAAAGGCGTGGAATGCCGTGGCAGAAGGTGCGGAAGTCGCGGAGGATCACGTCACCGTCAAGGGCCGGACCGTGACGATACCACGTGCGGTGCGCGGCGCGGCGCGCTTTTCCTTCGCCGATCTCTGCTCCAAGCCGCTCGGGGCCAGCGATTATGCGGCGATCGTCGAGCGCTACAAGACGATCTTCGTCGATGGCGTGCCGGTGCTCGATCATGCGCGCCGCAACGAGGCCAAGCGGTTCATCATCCTCGTCGATATCCTCTATGACCAGCATGTGCATGTGGTCATCACCGCCGCCGAGGCACCCGACAAGCTCTACAGCGCAAAAAGCGGTACCGAGGCGTTCGAATTCGATCGCACTGCCTCCCGCCTGTTCGAAATGCAGAGCGAGGAGTACCTGCAGGGTGCGGCCGGGGCGGAGCAGCAGCCCGGTTGAAGCCTCTGCCGACGGTGGCGCCAACTGGTATCGCGCACGAGCCCGACGGCAAAAACAAGGGCGGAACACACGGCCGCAAATCCGGCATTTCTTCATAAAGCTGACATGGTTCAGGCCCAGAATGAAGCTGAGTTTTGTCGTGGAAACGTAAAAATCTCTTACGTTTACGTAAATCCCATCAAATCTAAACGATTGAAATAATTGGGCTGAAAATTTTCGGTTGAGTTATTTTTGAAAGAGGCATATTCGAACGTCCCAACGCAGGGGCATATGGTGACAAGTTGCCTATGGCATTCTTGATACCGTCCTTTGGCGTCCGTCAAGACTTCAGATCAAGGAAGCAATCAGAATGGCACGTAACAAAATCGCCCTCATCGGTTCAGGTATGATCGGTGGCACGCTCGCACATCTGATCGGGCTCAAGGAGCTCGGTGACATTGTCCTGTTCGATATCGCAGAAGGTGTGCCTCAGGGTAAGGGGCTGGACATTGCCCAGTCTTCGCCGGTTGATGATTTCGACGCCAAGCTTGTCGGCGCCAATGAATATTCCGCCATCGAAGGCGCGGATGTCGTCATCGTGACGGCCGGCGTACCCCGCAAGCCGGGCATGAGCCGCGACGACCTTCTCGGCATCAACCTGAAGGTCATGGAACAGGTCGGCGCCGGCATCAAGAAATATGCGCCGAACGCCTTCGTCATCTGCATCACCAATCCGCTGGACGCCATGGTATGGGCCCTGCAGAAGTTCTCCGGCCTGCCCAAGAACATGGTCGTCGGCATGGCCGGCGTGCTCGACAGCGCGCGGTTCCGCTATTTCCTCGCCGATGAGTTCAAGGTCTCGGTGGAAGACGTCACGGCATTCGTTCTCGGCGGCCATGGCGATTCGATGGTGCCGCTGGCCCGCTATTCCACGGTTGCCGGCATTCCGCTGCCGGATCTCGTCAAGATGGGCTGGACGAGCCAGGAAAAGCTCGACCAGATCATCCAGCGCACGCGTGATGGCGGCGCGGAGATCGTCGGCCTGCTCAAGACCGGCTCCGCCTTTTACGCGCCGGCTTCTTCGGCGATCCAGATGGCCGAGGCCTATCTGAAGGACAAGAAGCGCGTTCTTCCTGTCGCCGCGCATCTGTCCGGCCAGTATGGCGTCAAGGACATGTATGTCGGCGTGCCGGTGGTCATCGGTGCAGGCGGTGTCGAGCGCGTCATCGAGATCGACCTGAACAAGACGGAGCAGAAGCAGTTCGAGGCCTCCGTGGCGTCGGTCGCCGGGCTCTGCGAAGCATGCGTCAATATCGCGCCGAACCTCAAGTAATTCTGCCAGGGACAATTCTGAAACGATCCGGCGCCAATCCGCTTCGGATTATTCGTAGAGGAACTACCATATGAACATTCACGAATATCAGGCCAAGCGTCTGCTGCACACCTTCGGTGCGCCGATTGCCAATGGCGTTGCCGTCTACTCGGTCGAGCAGGCGGAAGAATGGGCCAAGACCCTTCCCGGGCCGCTCTATGTCGTCAAGAGCCAGATTCATGCTGGTGGCCGCGGCAAGGGCAAGTTCAAGGAACTCGGCCCGGATGCCAAGGGTGGCGTACGTCTCGCGAAGTCCGTGGAGGATGTCGTCGCCAATGCCAGGGAAATGCTCGGCAATACATTGGTGACCAAGCAGACCGGCCCGGCCGGGAAGCAGGTCAACCGCCTCTACATCGAGGACGGCGCCGATATCGATCGTGAACTCTATCTGTCGATCCTCGTCGACCGCGCGGTCGGCAGGCCTTCCTTCGTGGTTTCGACCGAAGGCGGCATGGATATCGAGGCTGTCGCCCACGATACGCCGGAGAAGATCGTCACCGTTGCCATCGATCCCGAAAAGGGCGTGACGGCAGAGGATGCCGCCAAGATCTGCGACGCCTACGGGCTGACCGGCGAAGCGCGCACGGACGGCGAAACGCTGTTCCCGATCCTCTACAAGGCCTTCACCGAGAAGGACATGAGCCTGCTCGAGGTCAATCCGCTCATCGTGATGACCAATGGCCGCCTGCGCGTCCTCGATGCGAAAGTATCGTTCGACGGCAATGCGCTGTTCCGCCACCCGGACGTCGTCGAACTGCGCGACACGACCGAGGAGGACGACAAGGAGATCGAAGCTTCCAAATACGATCTCGCTTATGTCGCGCTCGACGGCAATATCGGCTGCATGGTCAATGGCGCCGGACTTGCCATGGCGACCATGGACATCATCAAGCTCTATGGCGCCGAGCCTGCGAACTTCCTCGACGTTGGCGGCGGCGCCAGCAAGGAGAAGGTGACGGCGGCCTTCAAGATCATCACGGCAGACCCTGCCGTCGAAGGCATCCTGATCAATATTTTCGGCGGCATCATGAAATGCGACGTGATCGCCGAAGGCGTGATCGCGGCCGTCAAGGAAGTGGGCCTGAAGGTTCCGCTGGTGGTGCGCCTCGAGGGCACCAATGCGGAACTCGGAAAGAAGATCATCAATGAGAGCGGCCTCAACGTCGTTTCCGCCGATGATCTCGATGACGCCGCCCAGAAGATCGTCAAGGCAGTGAAGGGAAGCTAAGGCATGTCTATTCTCGTCAACAAAGACACCAAAGTTCTCGTTCAGGGCCTTACGGGCAAGACCGGAACTTTCCACACCGAACAGGCGCTTGCCTATTACGGCACGCAGATGGTCGGCGGCATCCATCCGAAAAAGGGTGGCGAGACGTGGGAAGGGCAGTTGCCGACCGGCTCCGGCGCCCAGCTTCCGATCTTCGCGACGGTTGCCGAAGGCAAGGACCGGACTGGCGCCAATGCCTCCGTCATCTATGTGCCGCCGGCAGGCGCCGCCGAAGCGATCATCGAGGCGATCGAAGCGGAAATCCCGCTGATCATCTGCATCACCGAGGGCATCCCGGTGCTGGACATGGTTCGCGTCAAGGCGCGTCTCGACCGTTCGAGCTCCCGCCTGATCGGGCCGAACTGCCCGGGCGTCCTGACGCCGGAGGAATGCAAGATCGGCATCATGCCGGGCAATATCTTCAAGAAGGGTTCCGTGGGTGTTGTATCCCGCTCGGGGACGCTTACCTATGAAGCTGTGTTCCAGACGACGAATGAAGGCCTTGGCCAGACGACTGCCGTCGGTATCGGCGGCGATCCGGTGAAGGGTACGGAATTTATCGACGTGCTCGAAATGTTCCTCGCCGACGACGAAACCAAGTCGATCATCATGATCGGCGAGATCGGCGGCTCGGCCGAAGAAGAAGCGGCGCAGTTCCTCGCCGACGAGGCGAAGCGCGGCCGCAAGAAGCCGATGGCAGGCTTCATCGCTGGCCGCACGGCGCCTCCCGGCCGCACCATGGGCCATGCCGGCGCCGTCATTTCCGGCGGCAAGGGCGGCGCGGAAGACAAGATCGCGGCCATGGAGGCTGCGGGCATCCGCGTATCACCTTCGCCGGCGCAGCTTGGCAAGACACTGGTCGAAGTCCTCAAGGGCTGAGACGACGGGCGCAAGCCCTGACAGACGAGAAGTGTGACGGGGCGACAGGCGCCCCTCACGATCCACGGGGCCAGAGCGGCCTCAACCCGAGCGACGCCGGAGTGGCGGTGCGCTCATATCAAGGGAGACGGAGCGAGTACTCCGGTCACAAATATGGCACGGCAAGAACAGGCCAACGATCTATTTGCCCTCACATCATTTCTATATGGCGGCAACGCCCACTATATCGAGGAACTTCACGCGCAATATGAGCAGGACCCATCGTCGGTCGATGCGGAATGGCGCGATTTCTTCGCAAACCTGAACGACAGCAAGGACGACGTCATCAAGAACGCCAAGGGCGCTTCCTGGGAGAAGTCGAACTGGCCGATCGCCGGCAATGGCGAACTCGTTTCCGCCCTCGACGGCAATTGGGGCGAAGTCGAGAAGCACATTACCGACAAGCTCAAGGCGAAAGCCAATGGCGCGGCTGCGACGAACGGCGCCACCGCGCCAGCTGCTGCCGTCACCGATTCCGATATCATCCATGCCGCTCGCGATTCCGTGCGCGCCATCATGATGATACGCGCCTACCGCATGCGCGGCCATCTGCACGCCAAGCTCGATCCGCTTGGCCTGGCGGAGGTCAAGGAAGACTATAACGAGCTGTCACCGGAGAGCTATGGCTTCTCGCCGGCGGATTACGACCGCAAGATCTTCATCGACAACGTGCTCGGCCTCGAATATGCGACCATCCCGCAGATGCTCGACATATTGAAGCGCACCTATTGCTCGACCATCGGCGTCGAGTTCATGCATATTTCCGATCCGGTCGAGAAATCCTGGATCCAGGAGCGGATCGAAGGCCCGGACAAGGGCGTGGCCTTCACCGCCGAGGGCAAGAAGGCGATCCTGTCGAAGCTGATCGAGGCGGAAGGCTTCGAGCAGTTCATCGACGTGAAGTACAAGGGCACCAAGCGCTTCGGCCTCGATGGCGCGGAATCGCTCATTCCGGCGCTCGAGCAGATCGTCAAGCGCGGCGGATCGATGGGCCTGAAGGAAATTGTCCTCGGCATGGCCCATCGCGGCCGCCTCAATGTGCTCAGCCAGTTCATGGGCAAGCCGCACCGGGCGATCTTCCATGAGTTCAAGGGCGGCTCCTACGCCCCTGACGACGTGGAGGGCTCCGGCGACGTCAAGTACCATCTCGGCGCTTCGTCGGATCGCGAGTTCGACGGCAACAAGGTGCATCTGTCGCTGACCGCCAACCCTTCGCATCTCGAGATCGTCAATCCGGTCGTCATGGGCAAGGCCCGCGCCAAGCAAGATCTGCTTGCCGGCCGCCAGCGTGACGAGGTGCTGCCGCTTTCCGAGCGCGCCAAGATCATGCCGCTGCTGCTGCATGGCGATGCAGCCTTCGCCGGCCAGGGCGTGGTCGCCGAGTGTCTCGGTCTTTCGGGCCTGCGCGGCCATCGTGTCGCCGGCACGGTACATTTCATCATCAACAACCAGATCGGCTTCACCACGAACCCGCGGTTCTCGCGTTCGTCGCCGTATCCGTCCGATGTCGCGAAGATGATCGAGGCGCCGATCTTCCACGTCAATGGCGATGATCCGGAAGCCGTGGTCTATGTCGCCAAGATCGCCACGGAATACCGGATGACGTTCCACAAGCCCGTGGTCATCGACATGTTCTGCTATCGCCGCTTCGGCCATAATGAGGGCGACGAGCCGGCGTTCACGCAGCCGTTGATGTACAAGACCATTCGCGGCCAGAAGACGACGGTCCAGCTCTATTCGTCCAAGCTGATCGAGGAAGGCCTGATCACCGAGGCGGAAATCGAGAAGGTACGCGCTACCTGGCGCGAGAGCCTCGAGCAGGAATTCGAAGCGGGCCAGCATTACAAGCCCAACAAGGCCGACTGGCTGGATGGTGCCTGGAGCGGTCTGCGCACGGCGGACAATGCCGACGAGCAGCGCCGGGGCAAGACCGGGCTGCCGCTGAAGACTGTCAAGGAGATCGGCAAGAAGCTCGCCGAGGTTCCCGCGGGCTTCAACGTGCACCGCACGATACAGCGCTTCCAGGACAACCGCGCCAAGATGATCGATAGCGGCGAAGGCTTCGATTGGGCCATGGCCGAGGCGCTTGCCTTCGGTTCGCTGGTCAGCGAGGGGCATCCGGTGCGCCTGTCCGGCCAGGATGTGGAGCGCGGAACGTTCAGCCAGCGGCATTCGGTGCTCTACGACCAGGAATCCGAGCAGCGCTATATTCCGCTCAACAACCTCCAGAAGGGCCAGGCGCTCTACGAAGTCGTCAATTCGATGCTTTCGGAAGAGGCGGTTCTCGGCTTCGAATATGGCTACTCGCTGTCGGACCCGCGTGCGCTCACGCTGTGGGAAGCCCAGTTCGGCGATTTCGCCAATGGCGCGCAGGTCGTGTTCGACCAGTTCATCTCGTCCGGCGAACGCAAATGGCTGCGCATGTCCGGTCTGGTCTGCCTCCTGCCGCACGGCTATGAGGGCCAGGGGCCGGAGCATTCGTCGGCTCGCCTCGAGCGCTATCTCCAGCTTTGCGCGGAAGACAATATGCAGGTGGCGAACTGCACGACGCCTGCGAACTATTTCCATATCCTGCGCCGGCAGATGAAGCGCGACTTCCGCAAGCCGCTGATCCTGATGACGCCGAAATCACTGCTCCGCCACAAGCGGGCTGTATCCTCCATTGGCGATTTCACGGGCGATTCGTCGTTCCATCGCCTGCTTTGGGACGATGCCCAGCTTCTGAAGGACCAGCCGATAAAGCTGCAGAAGGATTCGAAGATCCGCCGTGTCGTTCTCTGCTCGGGCAAGGTCTATTACGACCTCTACGAAGAGCGCGAGAAGCGCGGCATCGACGATGTCTACCTGCTGCGCGTCGAGCAGCTCTATCCATTCCCGGCCAAGGCCCTGATCACCGAACTGTCCCGCTTCCGCAATGCGGAGATGGTCTGGTGCCAGGAAGAGCCGAAGAACATGGGCGCCTGGGCGTTCATCGACCCCTACCTGGAATGGGTGCTCGCTCATATCGACGCCAAGCATCAGCGGGTCCGTTACACCGGACGCCCGGCGGCCGCATCGACGGCGACGGGCCTGATGTCCAAACACCTTGCACAACTCGAAGCATTCCTCGAAGATGCTTTGGGTTCCTAATCAGTCAAGAAGATCAACGGAAGAGCGATAAAATGGCAACCGAAATCCGCGTCCCCACGCTGGGCGAATCCGTTTCCGAGGCGACCATTGGCAAATGGTTCAAGAAGGTCGGCGATGCTATCGCGGTCGATGAGCCGCTGGTGGAACTCGAGACCGACAAGGTGACGATCGAAGTTCCGGCAGCTGCCGCAGGCTCGCTGGCGGAAATTGCGGCCAAGGAAGGCGATACGGTCGAAGTGGGCGCGCTGCTCGGAATGATCGGCGAGGGCGCCGGTGCGCCGGCCGCCAAGGAAGCTCCCAGGCAGGAAGAAGCAAAGCCCGACGCCACGGCGCAGGCGAGCGGCCCGGCTTCGGCAGGCTCGTCCAAGGAAGCGGAGAAAAAGACCGCCGATGTCGCCGGGGAGCCGGAGATAAGCGAGCGCAAGGGCGGCGACATGCCGGCTTCGCCCGCCGCCTCGAAGATCCTGGCCGAAAAAGGCATTGCCGCCTCCCAGGTCGAAGGTTCGGGCAAGCGCGGACAGGTGCTCAAGGGCGACGTGCTCGACGCCGTGTCCAAGGGCATCACGTCCCAGCCTGCCGCCGAAGCGCCGAAGGCCGTGGCCCGTCCGGCGTCTTCGGAAGAAGATGCAGGCCGCGAGGAGCGGGTGAAGATGACCCGCCTGCGCCAGACGATCGCGCGGCGGCTCAAGGACGCGCAGAACAGCGCTGCCATGCTGACCACCTATAATGAGGTGGACATGTCGGCGGTCATGGATCTACGCAGTCGCTACAAGGACATTTTCGAGAAGAAACATGGCGTAAAGCTCGGCTTCATGGGCTTCTTCACCAAGGCGGTTACGCATGCGCTGAAGGAAATCCCGGCGGTCAATGCCGAGATCGATGGCACGGACATCATCTACAAGAACTTCGCGCATGTCGGCGTTGCAGTCGGCACCGACAAGGGCCTCGTCGTCCCGGTCGTGCGCAATGCGGACCAGATGTCCATCGCCGAGATCGAGAAGGAAATCGGCCGTCTCGGCAAGGCGGCGCGCGATGGCGCGCTTTCCATGGCCGACATGCAGGGCGGGACGTTCACGATTTCGAATGGCGGCGTCTATGGGTCGCTGATGTCGTCGCCGATCCTCAATGCACCGCAGTCGGGCATCCTCGGCATGCACAAGATCCAGGAGCGCCCGGTCGTCGTTGGCGGCCAGATCGTCATCCGCCCGATGATGTACCTGGCGCTGAGCTATGATCACCGCATTGTCGACGGCAAGGAAGCCGTCACCTTCCTCGTGCGGGTGAAGGAAAGCCTGGAGGATCCCGAGCGCCTGGTGCTCGATCTTTAAGGGCCATGATCGATGAAGGGACCGGGTCCAGCAGCTGCCGCAATCATTGCTATCGGCACGATGCTGTCCGGTCCTTCTTTTGCTGCCTGCACCCAGGACCGCGCGATCTATGCGGATGCGGATGATCGCTACACCCTGACATTCCAGCGGCAGGCGGGCGACAGTGCGGAAAACCTGGCGAGCGAGTTCTTCCTGAAGGACGGCGAGAGCCAGCTGCAGCTGAGCGGGGTCGTCATGCGCGAGGGCGCCGCGTCCCGCCCGCAGGCCGCATTGATGTATGACTGCCCTTCCGGCGATGCAACAGGCGCCGAGCTTGCCGCCTGCACGGTCTGGCAAGGCGTTATCTACGGTTTGAAGGAAGGCGCCGATGCCGAGCTGCTGCCGCGTGCGGCGGAACCCGCGGCGCAGGCCGTGCTCCTGCCGGATCTTGCGGGAACGGCAGCCGGTTTCGACTTCAAGCTCGACAAACCGCTCGGAGCCATGCCGCCGGATGTCTACCGGTTCAAGGAATGCGGGCCGAACAGTGAAAACGAATGAGAACAAAGGAATGAAACATGGCATATGACGTCGTCGTTATCGGATCCGGCCCCGGCGGCTATGTTTGCGCTATCAAGGCAGCGCAGCTCGGGTTGAAGACAGCCGTTGTCGAAAAGCGCGCCACATTCGGTGGCACTTGCCTCAATATCGGCTGCATCCCCTCAAAGGCGCTGCTCCACGCTTCCGAAGTGTTTCACGAGGCGGGCCATTCCCATGCGGCGCTCGGCGTCGAAGTCGGCACGCCGAAGCTCAACCTCAAGGCCATGCTCGGCCACAAGGACGCAACCGTGGAAGCCAATGTCAACGGCGTGGCCTTCCTGTTCAAGAAGAACAAGATCGATACGTTCCGCGGCACCGGCAAGGTGCTGGCGGCCGGAAAGGTCGCGGTGACCTCCGAGGACGGCAAGGTCGAGGAAATCGAAACCAAGAATATCGTCATCGCGACGGGTTCGGATGTCGCCGGCATCCCGGGCGTCGAGGTTGCCTTTGATGAAAAGACGATCATCTCGTCCACCGGCGCGCTGGAGCTTTCCGCGGTCCCGGAAAATCTCGTCGTCGTCGGTGGCGGCGTCATCGGACTGGAACTCGGTTCCGTCTGGGCGCGCCTCGGCGCGAAGGTGACTGTCGTCGAATTCCTGGACAAGATCCTCGGGCCGATGGATGGCGAAGTCTCCAAGCAGTTCCAGCGCATGCTGGAAAAGCAGGGATTGGCGTTCAAGCTCGGCGCGAAGGTCACGGGCGTCAAGAAGTCGGACAAGGGTGCGACGGTGACGTTCGAGCCGGTAAAGGGCGGAGACGCCGAAACGATCGAAGCCGACGTGGTGCTCGTGTCGACCGGCCGCAAGCCTTATACGGAGGGGGCCGGGCTGAAGGAAGCTGGCGTCGAGGTCGACGATCGCGGCCGTGTTGCGATCGACGATCATTGGCAGACCAATGTTCCGGGCATCTACGCGATCGGCGATGTCGTGAAGGGCGCGATGCTGGCGCACAAGGCCGAAGACGAGGGTATCGCGGTCGCTGAAATTCTCGCGGGGCAGGCCGGACATGTCAATTACGACGCCATCCCGAGCGTCGTCTACACCCAACCGGAAGTGGCATCGGTCGGCAAGACCGAGGAGGAGTTGAAGGCCGCAGGCGTGGAGTACAAGGTCGGCAAGTTCCCCTTCACTGCCAATGGACGCGCGCGGGCCATGCTCCATACCGACGGCTTCGTCAAGATCCTGGCCGACAAGGCCAGCGACCGCGTGCTGGGCGTTCACATTCTTGGCTATGGTGCCGGTGAAATGATCCACGAGGCCACGGTGCTCATGGAATTCGGTGGTTCATCCGAAGATCTGGCGCGCACCACCCATGCGCATCCGACAATGTCCGAGGCGGTACGCGAAGCCGCGTTGGCTACTTTCGCGAAGCCTATACATATGTAGCAGAGGGCCCGAGCAGGTCGGGCCTCAAGTCTATTGAGCTGGTGCCGGTGTCGAAGGAGCCGGCGCCGGGTCTGCTGGCGACGTCGAGGCCGGCGGCGTAGCCGGAGCCGTGTCGGTTGCAGGTGCCGTCGGAGCAGGGGCGTTCATTTCGGAACTGCCGCTCATGAAGTAATAGCCCGCTATGACCAGCGCAGCGATCAGGATACCGGCGATCAGATAGGTGCCGCCGCTGCTCCTTGTCGGCGTGACCGGTGCATTCGGATTGGCGGGGTCCGCCGGGTCCGAATTCAAAGGCCTGTTCTGCAAGTTGGGATCGTACGTCATTTGATGTCCTCCATGCTTGCGATCTTGGGGGACAACGGTTGCTGGCGGGCAAAGTTCCAGTCTTCCCATGTCCGCAGCGCTGCTACTGCGGCGTAACCTGGTAGTTTCGTTGCTGCAGAAGCGCGATCAGCCCCTTTTCTCCCGGCAGGTGCAAGGCGCCGATTGCGATGAAGGCATTTCCGCGGTCAATGATCGGCATTGCGCGTTCCACCATGGTCGCGTTGCGCGTCGTGATCAGCCTTTGTTCAAAATCGGCATAATCCGCGTCGTCCAGAGCCCCTTCGCGGGATACGGAGCGCATCAGCGGCATGATCATGCCTGTATCGCCTCGCATGTAGAGGATCGTCATCGTTTCAAAGAGATCATCGATTCTGGGCCCGAGGGCGATGAGCTCGACGAGGCTGCCGACGTGAAACCGCACGGGGAGCGCGGCCATGACCTGCAACTGGTCCTTCATGGTCTCGAGCCCGGCCAGCTTTTGCCCGCGGCTCAAAGCGTCCTGCGCCAGCTGGAGATCGAGAAAGGCGGCGCCGCCTTTCTTCCGGGCCAGCTCGCATGCCGGAAGCGCAAGGACGCTGGTCAATACCCATGGCTGCATCCTGTTGACACTGCCGAGCGGCATGCCGCGTTTGGCCAGGCCAGCCCTGACGGCCTCCAGTTGATCCTGTGGCAGCAGTCTTTCCAATGTGCTCCCCGCCGGCAGCATCATAAGGTCCGGCTCCTCGGCCATCAGGCGCAAGGGCGCTTTCGGATCGACGATTTCATCCGTTTCGATCACGACCGTGTCGGCCTTGGTGTAGGCATCCAGCGCGGCGGCAGGAAGCGCCAGAACCCGTGGATCCGTCAGATGCATGGTTCCGTAAAGATAGGAGGCTGCGATGCCGGGTTTTTCGATCTTCCAGAAGATGCCTTTGCCGTTGGCGATCGTGGCCGCTTCCCTGCGAAGGGCCTCGAGCCCGGCGGGATCGCTCGTCGCCATCTCGGCCAGCAGATCCTTGCCGGTGCAATCCGCAGCCCGGGCCCGGGCGACGGGAATTGCGACAGCAAGCCAGCAGAAGAACACCAGCCAGCCTAGATAAGCGAGAAGCCGCAGGGCAACATCCGCGATGCGGTCGATGGGGGAACTGGCGGGCTGCGTCATGCTCGTGGATGCGCCTTCTCATAGATTTCGAGCAGCCTGTCGGTATCGACGCCCGTATAGACCTGGGTGGTCGAAAGGCTGGCATGGCCAAGAAGCTCCTGGATAGTCCGCAGATCGCCGCCCCTGCCGAGCAGATGGGTGGCGAAGGAGTGGCGCAGGGCGTGCGGCGTCGCCGTGTCCGGCAGACCGAGCGCGCCGCGCATCTTCTGCATTTCCCGCTGGATGATGGCCGGCTGCAAGGGACCGCCGCGGCTGCCGCGGAAAAGCGGCTTGCCCGCTTCCAGATGGTAGGGGCAGAGCCGGCGGTATTCGGCGACGGCGCGGTGGACGATCGGCAGGAGCGGTACCATCCTGGTCTTGCCGCCCTTGCCGGCGATCGGAATGGAGCGTTCGTCCGGGGCCGTCAGCGCGGCGCCGTCCAGCCCCAGCGCCTCCGAAATGCGCAAGCCGCAGCCATAGAGCAGGGTGAAGACGGCGGCATTGCGCGCCGCAATCCATGGTTCCTCGCTCAATTGCTCGTGCTGTTCGACGACCCGGCGCGCATCGATGGCCGAAAGCGGCTTCGGCAGGGATTTCGGCTGCCGCGGCGCGCGCATGGCGATCGAAGCGGCCGCGTTGGCCATGCCCTTCTTCTCCAAGTGGCGCAGGAACGACCTGATGCCCGCCAATCCACGCCCCAATGTGCGCGGACCGGCGCCATCATTGCGGCGGCGGGCGAGATAGGAGCGCAGGTCGGCGATGCGCAGGGACGAGACATCGCGCAGCGAAGGCGGCTCGCCGAGATGGCCAGTGAGGAACATGAAGAATTGCCGCGTGTCCCGCTCATAGGCTTCCAGTGTATTGGCGGCCAGCCGGCGCGTATTCTTCAGCGATTTGAGCCACTCCTCGCGGGCATCGATCAGATCGGCGCGCGCGGATACGAGAAATTCCCCAGCCTGCGATTGGGTACCCATGTCGGTGTTTTCCTTTTGAGCGTCCATGATGTCACGCGAGTCGTTACGGAGTCGTTTCGCCTTGGTTTTGCGCGTGGTTTGTTCTATCCCACAGGGAAACAAAGAGACGGCAGATGAAGAAACTGAATGATCCTGTACAATTGGCAATCATCGGCGCGGCGCATGGCACGCGCGGCGAATTGCGGGTGAAAACCTTCACGGAAGATGCCCTCGCCATCGCCGACTACGGTCCGCTCTATGATGCGACGGGACGCGCCTTCGAGATACTCGACATAAGGCCTGCGAAAACGGTCGTGGTGGTGCGCTTTCGCGGCATCAACGACCGCAATGCGGCTGAAGCCCTGAATGGTACCGAGCTCTTCGTCGATCGCTCGCAACTTCCGGCGGATCTCGACGAGGACGAATATTACCATTCCGACCTGATCGGCCTCGATGCGCTGGATGCGCAGGGCCAGCGCTATGGCAGGATTTCCGCCATGTTCGATTTCGGCGGCGGCGACCTCATCGAGCTGACGATTCCAGGCAAACGCCCGATGCTCATCCCCTTTACACAGGCCGCCGTGCCGCATGTCGATCTCGCTGCGGGGCACATCATCGTCGATCCTGTCGCCGCCGGTCTCCTGCCCGATGCCGACGATGATGAAGAGCGCAGGAGGCAATTGGGCGACGAAGGCAAGCCGCGTTCATGACAGGCCGCCCCGTCTTCCGCGCGTCGGTGCTGACCCTCTATCCGGAGATGTTTCCCGGACCCCTCGGCGTTTCGCTGGCGGGGAAAGCGCTGAACGATGGCGCATGGTCGCTGGAGACGGTGCAGATCAGGGACTTCGCCACCGACAGGCATCGCATGGTGGACGATACGCCGGCCGGCGGTGGGGCCGGCATGGTGATGAAGCCCGACGTCGTGGCGCGGGCAGTCGATCACGTCGCCGACGATGGGCGACCGAGATTGTTCATGAGCCCTCGCGGACGGCCACTCGACCAGAAACGCGTACGCGAACTCGGTGCCGGCCCAGGTGTCGTTCTCCTGTGCGGCCGGTTCGAGGGCGTCGATGAACGCCTGCTCGAGGCTCGCTCCTTCGAGGAGGTGTCTATCGGCGATTATATATTGTCCGGCGGCGAGACGGCGGCCATCGTCGTCCTCGACGCCATCATACGCCTGCTGCCGGGCGTGATGGGCAATTCGCTCTCGGGCGAAACCGAGAGCTTCGAGAGCGGGCTTCTCGAACACCCGCATTACACAAGGCCGCAGGAATGGGAGGGGCGGCGCATACCCGACGTGCTTTTGTCCGGCAACCACGGAGCGATTGACAAATGGCGGCATGAGCAGGCGGAACGCATCACGCGCGAGCGCCGGCCTGATCTCTGGCAGAGGGTGAAGGGGCCGGGCGGGAAATGAATGCCGGCTGCAGGCCGCAGCATCTGGAGCAGAGCACCTGGAGCGTGGACTTGACGAGGCGCAGAGGCTATTCATGCGCCGGCCCGTGCGCGCCCCGGCTGAAAAAGAATCGCACGAATAGGTGACAAAGCGGCTTTTATGGTGTATCTGCCCCGCCAACACGGGGAAACACCCCGGTCCATTAATCAATGAATGGTGAATTCGCTTCTGCCCCGTCGGGCATAGAAACACGGCCATGCTGCTGCGTTTCGAGAGTAAAGCGCTCTGACTGTTCGAGAAGAACGAAAAGGATGAAGACGATGGATATTATTCGTCAGCTCGATCTCGAGCAGAGAGAAAAAATCGAAGCCAAGCGCGTATTGCCGGATTTCAAGCCGGGCGACACGGTCCGTGTAAACGTGCGCGTCACCGAAGGTACGCGTACCCGCGTGCAGGCCTATGAGGGCGTATGTATTGCCCGCAACGGCGCCGGCATCAACGAGAACTTCACCGTTCGCAAGATTTCCTATGGCGAGGGCGTAGAGCGCGTATTTCCCGTGATCTCCCCGCTGGTCGAAGGCGTCGAACTCGTGCGCCGCGGCAAGGTACGCCGTGCGAAGCTGTATTATCTGCGCGGCCTGACGGGCAAGGCTGCCCGCATCGCGGAGAAGAAGGACAATCGCAAGGGCAAGACCGCCGTTCCGGCGACCGGTACCAGCGAGACCGTTTCGGAAGCCACCGTGGCTCCGGCACCTGCTGCCGAGTAATCCCGATACATTCTCTGAAAAGGCGGCTTTCGAGCCGCCTTTTTTGTTGAACTCGGCCTTTTGTGCGGATGCGCCGGGGGCATTGACGTGTCCGCGCCAACGTGGAAAGTCATCAGGACGAGAGTTCGGGGGCCGATATGTCTTGCAGATCATTTCTCTATTCGATCGTCGTCTTGTTTGTGTCGTGCCTGTCGGCGCAATCGGACTCGCTGCCTGATCTCGGCGGCAAGCAGGTGACGGTGGTCACCGAGAACGCCTATCCGCCGCTGCAATTCATCGATCCGAAATCGGGACAGCCGGTGGGCTGGGAATATGACGCGATGAACGAGATCGCGAAGCGGCTCAATTTCAAGGTGGAATATCTGAACACCAGCTGGGATGCGATGATCCAGGCCGTCGCCGACAATCAGTACCAGATCGGGATGACCGGCATCACCATCAATGAGGAGCGCAAGCAGAAGGTGGATTTTTCCGAGCCCTACATGCGGTCGGAACAATTCATGCTGGTGCGGAGCGACGAGAAGCGGTTCGACGATGCCAAGGGCTTTGCCGCAACGGAGGATGCGCTGGTCGGAGCCCAGCCGGGAACCACGAATTTCTACGTGGCCGCGCATGAGGTGCTCGACGGCAATGAGCAGAATCCACGCATCAAGCTTTTCGAGACGTTCGGAGCGACGGTGGAGGCGCTGAAGACCGGCGATGTCGATATGGTGCTGACCGACAGCACCGCGGGCAGCGGCTATGCCGCGGCATCCGGCGGTGCGCTGAAACTCGTCGGCGGGCCGCTTGGCGCCGAAGAGTTCGGCTTCATATTCCCGAAGGGTTCGGAATTCGTGACGCCCGTCAATGCGGCGATCGCAGCGCTCAAGAATGATGGAACATTCGACCGTTTGAACAAGAAATGGTTCCTGGACTACAAGCTTGGACATTGACGGGCCAGGCAAGCGATGAACCAGCCCGGACGAACACCCCAAGAGCAGGATTTTCCCTGGTGGCTGGTCGTCGCAGGGCTGATCGCGCTGGCTCTTGCCGGCATCATCCTTGTCAGCCCGCTCTATGCGCAGGTCTTCGCCATCGTTTCCAAGGGGCTGTGGATCACGATATGGGTGTCGCTCCTCGCATTCCTGCTCGCATCGGCTCTCGGACTGGTGCTGGCGGTGATGAGTCTTTCGGAACACATCGTCCTGCGGCAGGCGGCGCGCTTCTATGTGGAGATCATACGCGGCGTCCCGCTACTCGTGCTCCTGTTCTACATCGCCTTCGTCGGCGCACCAGCACTCATATGGCTCGTCAACCTGGCTGCATCGCCCTTGCAGCAGCGAGGCTGGATGGAACCGCTGCTCGTCCGCGACATACCGCTCATCTGGCGCGCCGTCTCGGCGCTGATGCTTGCCTATGCGGCATTCCTGGCGGAGATATTTCGAGCGGGCATCGAGGCTGTGCCGGTGGGGCAGCTTGAGGCGGCGAAGGCCCTCGGGCTGAAGCGGTACCAGCGGTTCCGCCGGATCGTGGCGCCGCAGGCCCTGCGCATCATCCTGCCGCCCTATGGCAATGATTTCATCTCCATGGTCAAGGATTCGTCCCTCGTATCGGTGCTCGGCGTGGTGGACATCACGCAGATGGGCAAGGTCTATGCCGCCGGTTCGTTCCGCTTCTTCGAGACCTATTCCATCGTCGCCTATGTCTATCTGCTCCTGACGATCAGCCTTTCCCTGCTGCTGCGGCGGCTGGAGCGACGCTTGAACAACAGCCACCGATAGCCGGCGCTCACTGCATATGCAGCGGCGCATTGTCGCCGGATTATTACTTTTGGAGCTTGTTTCTTGACGGAACTGAAGCTCGAGTGCATATGTCCACGACATAATCGGAAAGATAGAGCCATTCCAGTTCGGAGCGGCCCTGTCTGATCATTTGATACGCATTTCCGGACGGAATTCTTCATCACTTCCGGGACTGCTTGAGGCTAGGATATCGAAGATGACTGCGCCACGCACACTTTATGACAAGATCTGGGATGACCATCTGGTCGATCGGCAGGATGACGGCACGTGCCTTCTCTATATCGATCGGCATCTTGTCCATGAAGTGACGAGCCCGCAGGCTTTCGAAGGCCTTCGCATGACGGGCCGCAAGGTGCGCCACCCGGAAAAGACGCTCGCAGTCGTCGACCACAACGTCCCGACCTCGCCGGATCGCGTCAACGGGATCAAGAACGAAGAGAGCCGTATCCAGGTCGAGGCGCTGGCACGCAACGCAGCCGATTTCGGCGTCGAATATTATTCCGAGCGGGATATCCGCCAGGGCATCGTGCATATTATCGGGCCGGAACAGGGCTTCACCCTGCCCGGAATGACCATCGTCTGCGGCGATAGCCACACATCGACCCATGGCGCATTCGGCGCGCTGGCGCATGGTATCGGCACGTCGGAAGTCGAGCATGTGCTGGCGACGCAGACGCTGATCCAGTCGAAGGCGAAGAACATGCTCGTTCGTGTCGATGGCCAGTTGCCGGAAGGCGTGACGGCCAAGGATATCATTCTGGCAATCATCGGCGAGATCGGCACCGCAGGCGGCACCGGCTATGTGATCGAATATGCGGGTGAAGCCATCCGCAGCCTTTCCATGGAAGGCCGCATGACGATCTGCAACATGTCGATCGAAGGTGGCGCACGCGCCGGCCTCATCGCACCGGACGAGACGACATTCGCCTATGTGAAGGGCAAGCCACGGGCGCCGAAGGGCGCGGCATTCGAACAGGCCGTGGAATATTGGAAGACGCTCAAGAGCGATGAAGGCGCGCATTTCGACAAGGTCGTCGTGCTCAATGCAGCCGAATTGCCGCCGATCGTTTCATGGGGCTCGTCGCCCGAGGACGTGGTTTCCGTCACGGGCACCGTGCCCAATCCAGACGAGATCGCCGATGAGACGAAGCGCACTTCCAAGTGGCGCGCGCTGGATTATATGGGCTTGAAGCCCGGCACGCCGATCACCGACATCGCGCTCGATCGCGTTTTCATCGGG
Organism: Phyllobacterium sp. 21LDTY02-6; assembly: GCF_023554255.2. GTDB lineage: Bacteria > Pseudomonadota > Alphaproteobacteria > Rhizobiales > Rhizobiaceae > Phyllobacterium. The sequence continues at coordinate 637,628 of NZ_JAMJWD020000002.1, forward strand.
TCCTGCACCAACGGGCGCATCGAGGATCTGCGCGCCGTCGCCAAGGTGGTCGAAGGCCGCAAGGTCAGCGAGACGGTCGATGCCATGATCGTTCCGGGCTCGGGCCTCGTGAAGGAACAGGCCGAGGCCGAGGGTCTCGACAAGATTTTCAAGGCAGCCGGTTTCGACTGGCGCGAGCCGGGCTGCTCCATGTGCCTCGCGATGAATGACGACCGCCTGAAACCGGGCGAACGTTGCGCTTCCACGTCGAACCGCAATTTCGAGGGCAGGCAAGGTTTCAAGGGACGGACGCATCTTGTGTCGCCTGCCATGGCCGCCGCCGCCGCGATTGCGGGCCATTTCGTCGATATCCGCAACTGGAAGTGAGCTGGTGGAAGCGATCTGGCGGCTCAGGCAGCCAGATCGACTTGTTTCACCGTCCGCGGTAGGCCGGAACCCCCTGGTCCGGCAGCCAGAGCCCTTCCGGCACCGGTCCCGACTGCCAGAAGACATCGATCGGGATGCCGCCGCGCGGATACCAATAGCCGCCGATCCGCAGCCAGAGCGGTTTGACGGCCTCGACGATGCGCTTGCCGATCCCGACGGTGCAATCCTCATGGAATGCGCCATGGTTGCGGAAACTGCCGAGGAAAAGCTTCAGCGATTTTGACTCGAGCAGGAATTCGCCGGGCGCATAGTCGATGACCAGATGCCCGAAATCCGGCTGTCCGGTCACCGGGCACAGCGACGTGAATTCCGGGCAGGCGAACCGCGCCAGAAACAGCGTACCCGCCTGCGGGTTGGGAACCGCATCCAGCAGGGCTTCGTCCGGATGGGCGGGAAGGGCGACATCCTTGCCGAGCATGGTCGCCTGTTCGGAATAATGGTTCATGCCACGCCTCCGGCGGTTTCGAACTCGCCCTGATATTCGCAGCCTTCGCCGCAACTGTCGCGATAGATGCCGATCTGCGCCAGCAAAGGGATGGCGGGCGCAAGCCGCTGCCATAGCCAGACGGCGATTGTCTCAAGCGTCGGAAGCTCCAGCCCCGGCACTTCGTTGAGGTAGCGATGATCGAGCGAATCGCGAGCCGCGTCCGTAGCGGCATACACCGCGCCGAGATCGGCAATCAGTCCGGTTTTCGGATCGGGCCGGCCTTCCAGCGTCACCCGTACACGGAAACTATGTCCATGCAGGCGCTGGTTGACGTGGCCGTCGGGAAAGGAATGCGGCAGATGATGTGCCGCTTCGAAGGTGAAGTCGGTAAATATTCTCATGGATTTCCTCTTCAGCACTGGCGCAGTACAGGCGCCCGCCACGGACTGCCTCAAGGCAGTCCGATCAATTTGTGGGTCTGCGTGCTCAGCCGCCAGAGCGGATGTGCGAGGCAATAGGCCGCTGCAGAAGCCACATGGGCGGCGGTTTGGGCCGGATCGCCAGTCACGTCAAGTGGCTGGAGGTAAAAATGGTCGAAGGCGAGCCCCACGAAGCGTGAAGGATGCGCCTCGGCCTCGGCTTGCGGAAAGACGAGTTTCAGTTCGCTGCCGGATGTCTGGACCAGCGGCGCGCTTGCTTTGGGCGATACGCAGATCCAGTCCAGCCCCGCGGGCGCCGGCAGGGTTCCGTTGGTTTCGATGCCGACTTCAAAGCCGCGAGCATGAAACGCATCGATCAATGGCGTGTCCAGCTGCAGCAGCGGCTCGCCGCCGGTGCAGATGACATAGGGCCTGCCATTCGTTGCAACGCTCGGGACGCCGCTGGTAGCTCCGCTGGGCCAATGCGCCGCTACCGCATCCGCCAGGGCGTCCGCATTCTTGAACTTGCCGCCGCCGGGGCCGTCGATGCCGATGAAGTCCGTATCGCAAAAACGGCATACCGCGCGGTTTCGGTCGCGTTCCAGCCCCGACCAGAGGTTGCAGCCAGCGAAGCGCATGAAAACCGCCGCGCGGCCGGTGTGGTTACCTTCGCCTTGCAAGGTCAGGTAGATTTCCTTCACGGCGTAGGTCATGCGGGTTCGGCCTTGAACTTGCGCCAGCCATGCGCCCGCAAATCGCAAGCCGGACAGGTGCCGCAGCCATAGCCCCATTGGTGCCGTATGGAGCGCTCGCCCAGATAGCAGCTATGCGTCTCCTCGACTATCAGTTGCAGCAGCGGCTCGCCGCCCAGGTCGCGAGCCATGGCGAATGTCTCCGCCTTGTCCAGCCACATCAATGGGGTCTCGATCGTCATTCGCCGGTCGAGCCCGAGCGACAGGGCGACCTGCTGCGCCTTCAAGGTGTCGTCGCGGCAGTCGGGATAGCCGGAATAGTCGGTCTCGCACATGCCGCCGACAAGCACCCGCAGCCCGCGACGATAGGCGAGCGCGGCGGCAAGCGTGAAGAAGAGCAGGTTGCGGCCGGGCACGAAAGTGTTCGGCAGGCCATTCTCGGCCATCTCGATAGCGATCGGATCGGTCATCGCCGACGCGCCCAGTTGCCCGATCACCGTGGCGTCCAGCCGATGGTCGGCGCCCAATCGCGCGGCCCAATGCGGAAAACGAATGGCAAGGCTTCGGCGAAAATCGTCGCGGACCGTCAGTTCGATCCTGTGTCGCTGGCCATAGTCGAAACCGACTGTTTCCACACGGTCGAAATTTGCGAGCGCCCAGGCGAGACAGGTGGCGGAGTCCTGGCCGCCGGAGAATAGAACGAGGGCACCCTCTGAATTCCTGGCCATTCGATCAACTTTCCTTGCAAAGCGGCGTGCATACAGCGCTGCCGGGTTGGGCGCAATCGCTTTCGGCGCGGCGCGGTCCGGGCGCGGCTGGCCCGATAGCACCGGGGAATGGACTTCGCCACCACGTTCCCGATCCGTCGCAACCGCGACCATCGACCATCTATCAGTACATCGCTGCCGGCCCGGCAGGTCGTCAAATCGATTTTGGTCCGCCGCCATGGTTGACGCGCGCACCACAATCGACCAATCCTCAGGGCAGGCAGAAACAAGGGACGGAAAACATGACCAAGAATGCTGCAAGCGAACATGCGATCGATATTTCCCTTCTGCACCTCAACGACGCGCATGAATTCGCCCCGCTCCTGGCGAGCTACGCCCAGGCATTGAAGCGCGGCGCGCCGCGCCGTCCGGACGATTATTACGCGGAGAATCTTCTGCGCGACCGGGCAGCGGAAATCGCCGGAGCGCGTCTCGACGGCGTTCTCGTCGGCTTCGTCATCTTCTACGATCTGCCAGAACCCGTATCCGGCATGCGTGCCGGACAGGTCGACCACATTTACGTGCACCACGACCATCGCGGCAAGGGCATTGCCAAGGCGCTGATCGACGTACTGGCCGACAAGGCCGAGGAACGCGGCTGGACCAAGCTGTCGTTGAACGCCCCGCGCGTGCCCGAGGATGGCAGAAAACTCTATGAACAGGTCGCGGCGCCCGCCGACTGGACGAGCTTCATCATCCGCTTCGGCAATCAATAGGCGCTTCTGCAGCGTGCCCGGGAAGCGACCGGATCGGTCGCATATCGGGGCGCGCCATGGGGCGGCCCATCTTTGCGCTGCGCAATCCGGACAGACTCACTCAACTATTTTTGCCCACGCCGGCGATCAATTTTTATTGCTCGCCAGCGGCCATTTCCGACGTTTAAACGATTGAATTCCCTTGATAAAGCGGAAGCACTTGCTATTGCGGCCAATTCGCCGCATGAGGGTGAGCAAAGGGCCTTTGACGCAGTGCAAAAAGCGCATTAAAACGCTTCTAAATTACCTCGAAGGCCTGTCTGCCTGCCCGTCCTCCGGGACCATCATAAGGCGCCGCGCACATCATTGGGGACGCTATGAGCAAGACCAATTTGCATTCCAACCGGCCATTGTCGCCGCATCTGCAAATATACAAGCCAATTCCAACGATGGTCATGTCCATCGTCCACCGCATCACCGGATCGGCTCTTTACGTCGGCACGCTGCTCGTCGCCTGGTGGTTGATCGCAACGGCGACCAGCGAAAGGCAGTTCGACATCGTCAGCAGCGTCTATTCGTCCTGGATCGGCCTCCTCGTGCTGCTGGGTTATACCTGGGCTCTCATACATCACATGATCGGCGGGATTCGCCACCTGATCTGGGATACGGGCCGGGGGCTCGAAAAGGAAACCACGACAAGGATGGCCTGGGCCACGCTGGTATTGTCGGTTGCGCTGACCGTGCTCGTCTGGGTCGTGGCGTTCACAATAGCTTGAAAGGATATTGAGCGATGAGCGATATGCGCACGCCGCTTGGCAGGGTTCGCGGGCTTGGTTCCGCCAAGGAGGGGACGGAGCATTTCTGGCGCCAGCGCCTGACTGCCGTTTCCAACATTCCGCTGATCCTGTTCTTCATAGGGCTGATCCTTTCGCTGCATGGCGCCAGCTATGAGGAAACGCGAGCGGCCCTCGGACATCCCTTCACCGCATTGGCCCTACTCCTTGTTCTTCTCTCTGCGCTCTACCACATGCGCCTGGGTATGCAGGTCATCATCGAGGATTATGTTCATGCGGAGGGCACCAAGGTGGTGTTGCTCATGCTGAACACCTTTTTCGCTCTGGCAGTCGGGGTCGTGAGCATATTCGCGATCCTCAAGCTGAGCTTCGGAGGCTAAGGCCATTATGGCAAGTACAGACAGCAAGGCCGGCAAGGCCTATACTTTCATCGACCACAAGTTCGACGTCGTTGTCGTCGGTGCCGGCGGAGCTGGCCTCCGCGCCACGCTCGGCATGGCTGAGCAGGGCTTGAAGACGGCCTGCATCACCAAGGTGTTTCCCACCCGTTCGCACACGGTCGCCGCGCAGGGCGGCATTGCGGCGTCGCTCAGCAATATGGGTCCTGATTCCTGGCAGTGGCATATGTATGACACGGTCAAGGGTTCCGACTGGCTCGGCGATACCGACGCCATGGAATATCTGGCGCGCGAAGCTCCCGCAGCAGTCTATGAGCTGGAGCATTACGGCGTGCCGTTCTCGCGCACCGAAGCGGGCAAGATCTATCAGCGTCCCTTCGGCGGACACATGATGAACTATGGCGACGGTCCGCCCGTGCAGCGTACATGCGCCGCGGCAGACCGGACCGGACATGCCATTCTTCACACGCTTTACGGCCAGAGCCTGCGCAACAATGCGCAGTTCTTCATCGAATATTTCGCGCTCGACCTGATCCAGGACGAGGACGGCACGATTACCGGCGTCGTCGCCTGGAACCTCGACGATGGCACCATCCACCGCTTTGCCGCGAAGATGGTCGTCATGGCTACAGGCGGCTATGGCCGCTCTTATTTCTCGGCGACGTCCGCGCATACATGCACCGGCGACGGCGGTGGCATGGTGGCTCGCGCCGGCCTGCCGCTGCAGGACATGGAGTTCGTACAGTTCCATCCGACCGGCATCTATGGAGCCGGCTGCCTCATCACCGAAGGCGCACGCGGCGAGGGTGGCTATCTGGTCAATTCGGAGGGCGAGCGCTTCATGGAGCGTTATGCTCCTTCGGCGAAGGATCTGGCCTCCCGCGACGTCGTTTCACGCTGCATGACGCTTGAAATCCGCGAGGGACGCGGCGTTGGCAAGAACAAGGACCACATATTCCTGCATCTGGATCACCTTGATCCGGCGGTCCTGCATGAGCGCCTGCCCGGAATTTCCGAATCCGCGAAGATCTTCGCGGGTGTCGATCTGACCAAGGAACCGATCCCGGTGCTTCCGACTGTCCATTACAATATGGGCGGCATTCCCACCAATTACTGGGGCGAAGCGCTGAACCCGACGGCGGATGATCCCGACCGCATCCAGCCCGGCCTCATGGCCGTCGGCGAAGCGGGCTGCGCCTCCGTCCATGGCGCGAACCGCCTCGGTTCCAATTCGCTCATCGATCTCGTCGTCTTTGGCCGCGCCGCTGCCATTCGTGCGGGCCAGGTGATCGATCGCAACAGCAAGGTGCCGGATATCAACGAGGCGTCCGTGACGAAGATCATGGACCGCTTCGACCGCCTCCGCCACGCTTCGGGCGGTACGCCCACAGCGGCGCTGCGCGAGAAGATGCAAAGGACCATGCAGGAGGATGCCGCCGTGTTCCGCACGTCGGAATCGCTGCGCTCGGGTGTCGAGCGGATGCACCGGATCTGGGGCGAACTCCCGGACGTCAAGGTGACGGACCGCTCGATGATCTGGAATTCGGACCTGGTGGAGACATTGGAGCTGGAGAATCTGATGGCCAATGCGTTGACGACGGTCGTGGCCGCCGAAGCACGCAAGGAGAGCCGCGGCGCCCATGCCCACGAGGATTTCCCCAATCGCGACGACGTGAACTGGCGCAAGCACAGCCTTGCCTGGCTCAGCCCCGAGGGCAGCGTCTCGCTCGGCTATCGCCCCGTCCACCTTGACCCACTGGTCAAGGAAGAGGATGGCGGTATCAGCCTTGCCAAGATCGCGCCGAAAGCGCGCGTCTATTGATCCAGGAACCAGAGCACCATGGTTGAACTCGCACTTCCGAAAAACTCAAAAATGCGGCCAGGCAAGACCTGGGACCGTCCGGCAGGCGCAAACAATCTGCGCGAATACCGCATCTATCGCTGGTCTCCCGATGACGGGGAGAATCCGCGTATCGACACCTATTATGTCGATCTCGACGATTGCGGACCGATGGTTCTCGACGGTCTGCTATGGATCAAGAACAAGATCGATCCGACGCTGACGCTGCGCCGGTCGTGCCGCGAAGGCATTTGCGGCTCCTGCGCGATGAATATCGACGGGACGAATACGCTTGCCTGCACGAAAGGCATGGATGAGATCAAGGGCGCGGTGAAAATCTATCCGCTTCCCCACCTGCCGGTGGTGAAGGACCTGGTGCCGGACCTGTCAACTTTCTATGCCCAGCATCGTTCGATCGAACCGTGGCTCAAGACCGTTTCGCCCGAGCCCGCCAAGGAATGGCTGCAGAGCCATGAGGACAGGGCCAAGCTCGACGGTCTCTATGAATGTATTCTTTGTGCCTGCTGCTCGACTTCCTGCCCAAGCTATTGGTGGAATGGCGAGCGTTATCTCGGCCCGGCCGTTCTCTTGCAGGCCTATCGCTGGCTCATCGACTCGCGTGACGAAGCCACGGGCGAGCGCCTCGACAATCTCGAGGATCCGTTCCGGCTTTACCGCTGCCACACGATCATGAATTGCGCGCAGACCTGCCCGAAGGGCCTGAACCCTGCGAAGGCTATTGCCGAGATCAAGAAGATGATGGTGGAGCGCCGGGTCTGACCCCGCCGCCTGCCGTCGCGGACTTCACCCAGGCGCTGCCTGGGTGAATGAATTTCTGCGCAGGGTTGTGCGAAAGCCCCGCTAGGCGAGGCGGGCGTCGAGCGTTACCTCGATGGCGCCCAATGCCTTTGACAGCGGGCAGCTTGCCTTTGCCTGATTTGCCAGTTTCGTGAAGGTCTCGCTGTCGATGCCGGGTACGGTGCCGACCAGCGTCAGGGCGCTCCTGGTGATCTCGAATCCGCCGCCAGCGGCTGGATTGACGGAAACGACGGCCTTCGCGTCGAGATTTTCGGCCGGCGTGCCGTTTTCTGCGAGAAAGTGCGAGAGCTGCATGGCGAAGCAGCCGGCATGGGCGGCAGCCAGCAATTCCTCGGGATTGGTGCCGGAGGTGCCGCTTTCATCCTCGAACCGCGCCTTGAAATTGTAGGGCAGACCTTTCAGAGCGCCGCTCTGCGTGTCCAGCGTGCCCTTGCCGTCCTTGAGCGCGCCTTTCCAGATTGCCGTTGCCTGTCTATCCATGGGTCCGTCTCCTTCCGTGTGGGATTGTTCGGCGGACGATAGATCGTCCTGACGAAAAATGTGTGACTGCCGGAGTATCCGCCGTCATTTCAGAGATTAGCATTTTTAATGCGAGATTGTTCAAATGCATATTCTTGTCGCATTGCTTGGCTCGCGAGCAGATTGACAATGCGCCGACGGTTATCGATAAAACCGCACCATTCCTGCGGCGACGGCTAAACGATATGGAAAAGTCCGATCTGATCGATATGATAGGCGAAGCTGCAGCCGCAGTTACAGTTTCGCCCGACTCCAATCAGCGACTGAAGAGGTTCAAGCAAAGGCTCGGCCTCGACGTCACCTGACCAGAACAGGAAAATCCCCTTGAAACAGAGAAAATTGGGCCGCACCGGCCTTGAGGTTACGGAAATTTGCCTGGGCACCATGACATGGGGTGTGCAGAACACCGAAGCCGACGCGCATGAGCAGATCGATTACGCGCTGGATGCCGGCATCAACTTCATGGATACGGCCGAGGTCTATGCGATTCCGTCCAGCCCCGACACCTATGGCAAGACGGAGACCTATATCGGCAGCTGGTTCAAGAAGACCGGCAAGCGCGACAAGTTCATTCTCGCCTCGAAGATCTCCGGCGGCGGCACGAACTGGATCAGGGAGGGAAGGCGGCCGGACCGGCAATCGGTGCGCGAAGCCGTCGAAGGCAGCCTGAAGCGGCTGCAGACGGATTATATCGACCTGTATCAGGTCCATTATGCCTCGCGCGGCCACTATCATTTCGGCACCGCATGGAAATACGCGCCGGAAAATCAGGATACGGCCGATGTGCTGGACAATATCGCCGATACGCTGCAAGGCCTGGACGACATGGTCCGGGAGGGCAAGATTCGCCATGTCGGCCTCTCGAACGAGACCGCATGGGGTATCGGCCAGTGGCTGAATCTGGCCGAGCAGGGCGGCCTGCCACGGGTTGCATCGGTGCAGAACGAATACAGCCTCATCCAGAGGGTGTTCGATCTCGACCTGGCGGAGCTCAGCCATCACGAGGACGTGGGGTTGCTGGCCTATTCATCGCTGGCATCCGGTGTGCTGACGGGGAAATATCTCGGTGGCCAGGTCCCTCCTGGCACCCGCGCCACGGTACAGCCCGGCGGGTTGTGGCGTAACAATGATTATTCGGCGCCGGCCGTGCAGGCCTATATCGATCTGGCGGCCAGGCATGGCCTCGATATCGCCCAGATGGCGATCGCCTTTGCCCTGTCGCGTCCGTTCATGACCGCTGTCATCATCGGCGCGACGACGATGGAACAGTTGAAGACCGACATCGCGGCGGCCGATCTGACCCTGTCGGACCAGGTGATATCGGAGATCAATGCGATCTACCGCGCCTATCCCCGTCCGCTCTGAAGGCGCTCAGATAGGCTTGCCCTGAAGCAGCCTGGGCGCGCCGGCCGAAAGGCCGGCGGCCTGGCGTATGAAGAAGCTCTTGATGCGCGGCATGCGCTCGACCAGCCCGAGCCCGAAGTCGCGCAGGGCGCGCACCGGCGTGTGGTCGTTCGAAAACAGCCGGTTCAGGACGTCCGTGGTGACGCCCATCTGCACCGTGTCGAAGCGCCGCCAGCTTTGATATCCTTCCAGCACCGCCATCGAACCGATGTCCAGGCCGAGACGGTCTGCTTCCACGATCGTCTCGGCAAGCGCCGCCGCATCCTTGAAGCCAAGATTGAGACCCTGTCCGGCGATGGGATGAATGCCATGGGCGGCATCTCCGGCGAGGGCAAAGCGCGGCTTGACGAAATCGCGCGCCAGAGTCAGTGCCAGTGGGAACGCCTTGCGGCCGCCGACCACGCGCAATTCGCCAAGCTTCAGGCCAAAGCGCTGCTCGAGTTCCGACTCGAAGAGAAACTCGTCCTCCTCGACAAGGCGTCGCGCGTCCTCGGTGCGCTCGGTCCATACCAGCGAAGAGCGATTTCCCTTGAGGGGAAGGATCGCGAAAGGCCCCGCCGGGAGGAAATGCTCCTCGGCCCGGCCATTGTGCGGGCGCTCATGGGATACGGTGCATACGATGCCGGACTGGCCATATTCCCAGTTGACGGTCTTTATGCCGGCCATGTCGCGCAGCCGCGACCGCACGCCATCGGCCGCGACCAGCAGGCGGGCCGACAGCGTCGCGCCGTCGCCGTAACGCACGGTGAGCGCTTCCGCCGTTTCCTCGAAACCATGGACCGGCACGCCCTCGATCAGGCGCACGCCCAGAACCTCGGCGCGTTTCCGCAGGGCTTCGTTCAGCACGCGGTTCTCGACCATGTGCGCGAAGGGTTCTCCGGCATCGATCTCGCCGTCAAAGGTCAGGAACACCGGCCGCACGGGATCGGAGGTGCGCGAATCGGTAATGATCATTTCGGTGATCGGCTGCGCCTCGGGCAGGATCTCATCCCAGCATCCGAGTTGCTGCAGCATGCGCGAAGCGGCAGCGGCGATTGCCGAAGCCCGGGTCTCGTTGCGCCAGACGCCGCTTGGAGCAGCGTCGATTACCGTGACGGCGAGGTGCGGCGCCGATGATTTCAGGGCGACGGCCGTGGCCATGCCGACATAGCCGGCACCCGCGATGACAACGTCCAAAATCTGCGGCTCTGTTGCGTTTTTCTTGACCATTATCGTCTCCGGGTCTGGCTTCCATATGGCGCTTGACTTGTGCGGCTGTTCCTGTTGCAAGCGTTGGAACGCCGCAGAGGAGACGCGCCATCATGTCCGACGCCATGAAAGAGCTTTTGTCCATACTCGACCTTGAAACGCTTGAACACAACCTGTTTCGAGGTCGCAGCCCGCAGGTCGGCTGGCAAAGGGTCTTCGGCGGACAAGTGATCGGGCAGGCGCTGGTCGCGGCGCAGCGGACGGTCGACCCGGCGCGCCATGTCCATTCCCTGCATGGCTATTTCATGCGCGCCGGCGACCCGAAGGTGCCGATCATCTACGAAGTCGACAGGATCCGGGATGGTTCGAGTTTCACCACCCGCCGCGTGGTGGCGATCCAGCACGGCCATGCCATCTTTTCGCTCGAAGCCTCGTTCCAGGTCGATGAAGACGGGCTGGAGCACCAGAAGCCGAAGCCGCTCAATGTGCCGGGTCCTGAAAGCCTGATAAGCGACAAGGACCTGAAGCAGCAATATCTGGAAAACGCGCCGAAGATCATCCGGCAATATTGGGAGCAGGACAGGCCGATCGAGATCAAGCCGCTGTCGTTGACCCATTACATATCGCGCGAGAAGCTTCCGCCGGAGCAGAATGTCTGGATTCGAGCGACGGGACCGGTGCCCGAGGACCGGGCGATCCAGGCGGCCGTGCTGGCCTATCTGTCCGACATGACATTGCTCGATACCTCGCTTTATGCCCATGGCAGGACCATATTCGACCGCGACCTGCAGGTCGCCAGCCTCGATCATGCAATGTGGTTCCATCGCCCGTTCCGGTTCGATGACTGGATGCTCTATACGGCCGACAGCCCGAGCACTTCCGGCGCACGAGGCTTCAACCGCGGCGCCCTTTATGGCCGCGACGGCACCCTGATCGCCTCCACGGCACAGGAAGGCCTAATTCGTGTGCATCGGCAAGGTTAAATCTTAAACCACGACCATAACTCGCCCATTTTTTAGGCAGTGTGCACTGGCTCTGTGCGCGAGGTCATCTCTCGCAAAAAATCACTCTTTTGTTTCAATCTGTTAGCCGGGTCATTCGAATCTGGCACAAAACTTGAATCATCCCTGATAGTCACCGATGGCGCGAGCCGAGGCGATGTTTCCAAGCGGTCGGCTGCAGTCCGGTAATTCCACCGGGCGATCACCGCGAAAAGCGCAGGGGTAGATAGATGAAAATTGTGATGGCCATCATCAAGCCGTTCAAGCTGGATGAAGTGCGCGAAGCACTCACCGCTGTCGGCATCCAGGGCCTGACCGTGACCGAAGTGAAGGGTTACGGCCGGCAAAAGGGACATACCGAAATATATCGCGGGGCGGAATACGCAGTCAGCTTCCTGCCGAAGCTGAAGGTGGAAGTCGCGGTCGCATCGGACCTCGTCGACACCGCCATCGAGGCCATCACCACAGCTGCCAAGACCGGCCAGATCGGCGATGGCAAGATTTTCGTTCTCAGCATCGAGCAAGCCGTCCGTATCCGCACGGGCGAGACCGATACCGAAGCGCTGTAAGACATTTTGGGGTTCAAGGAGAGCATAATGAAAATTCCCACCAGTTTGACATCTGCGGCGCGCAGCACCCTCCTGGGGTCGCTGGCCGTCGCCGCGTTCGGCTCGCTTGCGGCCATTGCCCAGGAGGCGGCGCCGGCTGCTCCGGATGCTGCCGCTGCCGTGGCCGCCACGGCCAACAAGGGCGATACCGCCTGGATGTTGGTCGCGACCATCCTCGTCCTGTTCATGATCCTTCCCGGCCTCGCTCTGTTCTATGGCGGCCTGGTGCGGGCGAAGAACGTTCTCTCCGTGCTCATGCAGTGCACGGGCATCAGCGCCCTGGTCATGGTGATCTGGGTCCTCTGGGGCTATTCCTTCGCCTTCGGTGGCGGCACCGGAGCCTTCTGGGGCGGGCTCGGCAAAGTGTTCCTGTCGGGCGTGACGCCGGATTCGACGGCCGCTACGTTCTCGGATGGCGTTGTCATCCCGGAACTGGTCTTCATCTGCTTCCAGATGACCTTTGCCTGCATCACGCCGGCGCTCATCGTCGGCGCCTTCGCGGAGCGTATCAAATTCTCCGCGGTGATGCTGTTCGTCGCCCTTTGGGTTTCGCTCGTCTATTTCCCGATCGCCCACATGGTCTGGGATGCAAATGGTCTCATCTTCAACTGGGGCGCGCTTGATTTCGCCGGCGGCACCGTCGTTCACATCAATGCGGGCGTGGCCGGCCTCGTCGGCGCACTCGTCATCGGCAAGCGTGCCGGTCTCGGCCGTGACATGATGGCGCCGCATTCCATGCCGCTCACCATGATCGGCGCCTCGATCCTCTGGGTCGGCTGGTTCGGCTTCAATGCGGGCTCGGCTCTCGAGGCCAACGGCACTGCCGCCCTTGCCATGATCAACACGTTCACGGCCACGGCCGGTGCGATCCTCGCCTGGGTGATCATCGAAGCGCTGGCGCGCAAGACGGCATCCATGCTCGGCGCGGCGTCCGGCGTCGTTGCCGGCCTCGTTGCCGTCACGCCTGCTGCCGGTACTGTGGGTCCGATCGGCGCCATCGTGCTCGGCGCCATCGCAAGCGCGATCTGCTACTATATGGTGGCGGTGGTAAAGCCGAAGCTCGGCTATGATGACAGTCTCGACGTCTTCGGCGTGCACGGCATTGGCGGCATCATCGGTGCCATCGGCACCGGCATCTTCACCAGCGCGGCCCTCGGCGGCACCGGCTTTGCCGATGGCGTGACCATGGGCGGCCAGGTCTGGGTGCAGGCCAAGAGCGTTGGCGTGACCATCCTGTGGAGCGGTATCGGCTCGTTCATCCTCTACAAGGTGGTTGACGTGTTGGTGGGCCTGCGTCCAAGCGCCGAAAGCGAATCCATCGGCCTCGACCTCACATCACATGGCGAAGCCGCGTATCACAGCTGATCCTGGCGATCATTCTGCAGAAAGGGCCCGCTCGTCGGGCCCTTTTTGTTGTCCGGCCGCTCGAAGTCCGCGGCTTCCGTTCCATGGTTAATGCCCCCTTAACCATCGCGCCGTAACGTTAGAATCAAACATTGCGGCTCGTCTTGCCGCGTCGATGCTTTCAGGTGGGACCGGATTTCATGCGTCAGGGATATTCAGCCTCTTATGCCATCAATGACGAACGTGGTGGGTTCTCGCACCTGTTCCGCAGGCAGATCAATATTCTCGTTGGCATTGCCATCCTGTGCTTCGTCGCTTTCGCCATCGGCAGCCTGGCGACCTGGAACGTGCTCGATCCCAGCTTCAGCCATGCCACGTCCAATCCCACACGCAATGCGCTGGGCTATCCCGGTGCAGTCTTTGCCGATCTCGGCATGCAGTTCTTCGGCCTGTCGACGGTCGCCGCGCTGGTGCCCGCCGTCATCTGGGGGCTGCTGTTCCTGACCGGCCGCGGCGTCGACCGTATGCCGCGCCGTGCCGTCGCCTGGTTCTTCGCCTCGCTTCTGGCGGCTGCCATGGCGGGTTGCTTCACCATTCCTCAAAGCTGGCCCATGCCCATCGGCCTGGGCGGCGTGCTCGGTGATATCGTCTTGAAGATCCCGGCCCTGTTCACGGGATCGTTCCCGCGCGGCGGGCTTGCCATGATTCTCGTCGCGGTGCTGGCAGTGCCGGCGTTGTGGGTCTTCGGCTTTGCCAGCGGCCTGACCTATCGCGGCAGCGAGCCGGTCATTGCCAAGAAAACCAGCAAGCAGGTCGTTCCCGACGATGATTTCGACGAGGACGACGAGGATGAGGAAAGCGAAGGCGGCGGTTTTCTTGCCATTGGCGCGCTCGCCCACTGGTTCTACAGCATCCGCGCATTTTTCCGCCGCATCTTCGGCCGCAGCGCCAGCCTTTATGCCGCCGCCCGCCCGGCGATGCGCGCCGACGAGGTCTTCGCCGAGGCACCGGTTCGAGGTCGCGGCGCGGCCGAACGGCGCGAGCCGGGCTTCTATGATGACACGGCGCGCGATGCTGCGCCGCCGATCGACATCGGCAATGATGATTTCGACGATGAACGCTTCGATCCGGTGGCCTTCAGCGACGATGGGGAAATGGATGACTGGGGTGCGCAGCAACCGCCTCTCCGTCCTGCGCCCAAATTCGCCGGCACTGCTCGCATCGCCACGCCTGCGCCCGCGCCGAAGACCGGCGTGCGCATACAGCGCGAGGCGCAGACATCGCTGATCAAGCCGGAAGGTTTCGAAATGCCCTCGCTGCATTTCCTCAGCGAGCCGAAGAATGTGGTGCGCAATCCAAGCCTTTCGAAGGAGGCGCTGGAGCAGAACGCCCGGCTTCTCGAAGGCGTGCTCGAGGATTTCGGCGTGCGCGGCGAGATCATTCACGTGCGGCCTGGCCCCGTCGTGACCCTTTACGAGCTTGAGCCGGCGCCTGGAATCAAGTCGTCGCGCGTCATCACGCTGGCCGACGATATTGCGCGTTCCATGAGCGCCATCGCCGCGCGTGTCGCCGTCGTGCCTGGACGCAATGCCATCGGCATCGAACTGCCGAACCAGACGCGCGAGATGGTCTATCTGCGCGAGCTGCTCGCCAGCCGCGACTTCGAGCAGACGAAGACGAAGCTGGCGCTGGCGCTGGGCAAGACGATCAATGGCGAGTCCGTGATCGCCGATCTTGCCAAGATGCCCCACCTTCTCGTGGCCGGCACGACCGGTTCCGGCAAGTCCGTCGCCATCAACACCATGATCCTGTCGCTGCTCTACCGGATGACGCCGGAACAGTGCCGATTGATCATGATCGATCCGAAGATGCTCGAACTGTCTATTTATGACGGCATCCCCCATTTGCTCACGCCGGTGGTGACGGACCCGAAGAAGGCGGTCGTCGCGCTGAAATGGACCGTCAAGGAGATGGAGGACCGCTACCGCAAGATGTCCAAGGTCGGCGTGCGCAACATTGATGGTTTCAACCAGAGGGTGGAGCAGGCGCAGAAGAAGGGCGAGCGAATCGCACGCACGGTGCAGACCGGTTTTGATCGTGCCACGGGCGAGGCGGTCTACGAGACGGAGGAGCTCGATCTGAAGCCCATGCCCTATATCGTCGTGATCATCGACGAGATGGCCGACCTCATGATGGTGGCGGGCAAGGACATCGAAGGTGCCGTCCAGCGCCTGGCCCAGATGGCTCGTGCCGCGGGCATTCATGTCATCATGGCGACGCAGCGTCCTTCGGTCGATGTCATCACCGGTACGATCAAGGCCAATTTCCCGACGCGTATCTCGTTCCAGGTCACGTCGAAGATCGACTCGCGCACCATTCTCGGCGAGCAGGGCGGCGAGCAGTTGCTCGGCATGGGCGATATGCTCTACATGGCCGGTGGCGGCCGTATCCAGCGCGTGCACGGTCCCTTCGTCGGCGATGACGAGGTTGAAAAGATCGTCCAGCATCTGAAGCTGCAGGGCGTGCCGGAATATCTCGACGCCATCACCGAGGAAGACGAGGACGAGGATGGCGGCAACGGGCCCGCCGGCACCTCCAATCTGGAGGATTCGGACGACCCCTACGACCAGGCCGTCGCAGTGGTCCTGAGGGACAAGAAGGCCTCGACGAGCTATATACAGCGCCGTCTGGGGATCGGTTACAATCGGGCCGCGTCGATCATCGAGCGCATGGAGGAGGAGGGCCTTGTAGGTCCCGCCAACCATGCCGGCAAACGGGAGATTCTCGTGCCGACACAGGATGACGACTATTGACGTTACGTAACCGCGGGGCCTTGCATGGCACGCTGTTCGGGCCTGCGGAAACGGCGTGACCGGCGAGACGGCCGTTACGTTACGGGTGCGGCGGAACCGATGCCGTAACCTGCCGTTTCTTGGCCATAGTCAAGACAAACTGACCAGCTAGCGTCAGCACAAGTACAGGAGACAGAACCATGATGAGAACGAAGAGATTGTTACGTGCCGCGCGGGGCCTTGTTCGCCACCTGGCCGTGGCGTCCATCGTCGGCATGGGGCTCCTGGTCACCGCCGCTGGCGCACAGAACGCGCCGGCTGTTCCCGCCGCGGCGCAGCAGATCGCCAATCAGTTTTCCAGCGTGAAGACGCTGACGGGCGATTTCGTCCAGTTCGGACCGCGGGGAGAGCAGACGGAAGGTACGTTCTATATAGAGCGTCCGGGCAAGATCCGCTTCAACTACAAGAAGCCGTCGCCGATCCGAGTCATCTCTGATGGCGAATCGGTCGTAATCAACAATCGCAAGCTCGACACGTGGGACGTCATCCCGCTGTCGAAGACGCCACTGAAGCTGCTCCTCAGCGACCAGATCAACCTGACCGGCAATACGGTCAAATCGGTCAAGGAAGAGCCGGACATGACGACTATCGTCCTCGGCGACAAATCGATCTTCGGCAACTCAACCATCACGATGATGTTCGACCCGCGCAGCTATGAGTTGCGCCAATGGACGATCACCGATGCGCAGGGCCGCGATACGACGGTGATGATCACCAATGTCCGCACCGGCGTGCGCTTCGCCAAGGACATGTTCGCCATCGACTACACGCGCATCGCGATGAAGCGGAAATAACAGCTTGCGGGCATGCGGCTGTTTGACAATGGCATGTGCGGTTTTCATACGGCCGCACATGGTTTAGTGTCGGCCGCACGTCCCACCCCAAGAGCCGCTTTTCATGCCCTTTTCCGTTGCTACCTGGAACATCAATTCGGTGCGCCTGCGCCTGCCCTTGGTCCTGCAATTCCTGCAGGATCACCAGCCCGACATATTGTGCCTGCAGGAGACCAAGTGCCCGGACGATCTGTTCCCGCGCGAGGCTTTCCACGAAGCGGGATATGCCCATATCGAGATCAGCGGCCAGAAGGGCTATCATGGTGTTGCCACGCTTTCCCGCCGGCCATTGACCGAGCCCGCCCGCGTCGGCTTCTGCAACATTGCCGATTGCAGGCATCTCAGCACCGTCGTCGAGGCTGGCGGCAAGCGGATACGCATCCATAATTTCTATGTCCCGGCGGGCGGCGACGAGCCTGATCCCGAGATCAATCCGAAATTCGCCCATAAGCTGGGTTTCATCGACGAGATGAAGGCCATGCGCGCCGAATTCGGTGAAGGATCGGCTTCGTTGCTGGTCGGCGATCTCAACATCGCTCCGCTGGAGACGGATGTCTGGTCGCACAAGCAATTGCTGAAAGTCGTCAGCCATACGCCCGTCGAGACCGAGGGGCTCGAGAATTTGCGCCGAAGCGGCGGCTGGAGCGATCTCATGCGCCATCACATTCCGCCGAGCGAGAAGATTTATACGTGGTGGAGCTATCGCGCCGCGGATTGGAGAGCGGCGGATCGCGGCCGCAGGCTGGACCACATCTGGGGCTCGCCCGACCTGGAAGGCGACCTGCGCGATATCACCGTGCTGAAGGAAGCGCGGGGCTGGGAGCGTCCATCCGACCATGTCCCGGTGATCGCGCGGTTCGATCTGGACTGAGAGCCTAGCTTTCGCTGAACAAGTTGTCGTAGCGGGCGATGGAATCGATCAGTTCCTGGAGATCCAGTGAGATTTTCTCATAGAGAGACACGGCAAGATCGGGATATTCTTCCAATATCCTGCGGAAAAGCGAGCGATTGAGCCGGATTACCTCGGTTTCCGCGTCCGCCATGGCGCTGGTCAGCCGCTTCGTCTGGGCAATGATGGCCATCTCGCCGAGCACCGCGCCGGGTCCGACCGTTTTCAGGATCACGCGGCCCGAAGACCCTTCGCGAAAAAGCGAGATACTGCCGCGATCGATCACATAGGCGCAGTCGGCCGATTGACCCTCGCGGTAGAGTTCACGGCCTTCACGCAAGACGAGACGCTCGGTGCCGAAGGCGAGCAGACGCAGCTGATCGCGCGTAAACGTCTCGAACAGCCCCACTGTCTCCAGAATGCGAATATCATCTTCGATTGCCATGCAAGAACAGACATATACCTAGATTGGCCGCCGCAACATCAAGGAATGAGCTTGTATCCCCCGCTTTCCGTGACCAGTATGGTCGAATTCGAGGGATCCTGCTCGATTTTCTGTCGAAGACGATAAACATGCGTTTCCAGCGTATGGGTGGTGACGCCGGAATTATAGCCCCAGACCTCTTCCAGCAGCACGTCACGGGTGATGACCTTGCCGCCCGCGCGATAGAGATATTTTATGATCGCGACTTCCTTCTCGGTCAGCCTGATCTTGCCGCCCTTGGCATCGATCAGCATCTTCTGTCCCGGCTTGAACGTATAGGGGCCGACGACGAAGGTCGCGTCCTCGCTCTGCTCGTGCTGGCGCAGCTGCGCCCTGATACGCGCCAGCAGGACGGCGAACCGGAATGGTTTCGTCACATAATCATTGGCGCCGGATTCGAGCCCGAGAATCGTGTCGGAATCGGTGTCGTGGCCCGTCAGCATGATGACCGGCGCCTTGAAGCCGCCCTTGCGCAGAACCTTTACAGCTTCGCGCCCGTCCATATCGGGAAGGCCGACATCCATGATCAGGAGATCGACGATGCCATTCCTGGCTGCCTGGATGCCCTTGGTCGCATTGTCTTCTTCGATGATCTGAAACTCTTCATAGAGGCCCAGCTGTTCAACAAGGATCGACCGCAGATCGGCATCGTCATCAACGATAAGAATGGTACGTGCTGTCATTTGAACTCCGCCAAGTGGAAACAAGCCGTTGGAATTTAAGTCGAATTGGACAGGAAAGAAAGGGCATCGACTTGATATTGCTTATGTGGCGCATCAGTCTGGCATAAAAATGCGTTTTGTGAGGCAAGCATGCGTGGACGGAAATTGACAACGATCGTGGTACGCCGGCGCCCCGGCAACCCTTCGCAGGGCCAGCTTATCGCGGGTGGACTCGTGTTGCGTTGCGCCCTCGGGCGCGGCGGTATCAGCGCTTCGAAGCGCGAGGGAGACGGGGCTACGCCGCTGTCGACGATGCGCCTGCTTCACGGTTTCAAGCGCCCGGACAAGAAGGTCGCTGCGGCGACGGGCCTGCGCTTGCGCCCGCTCAAGCGCAATGATGGCTGGTGCGAGGTCAGCGGCGACCGCAACTACAACAGGCTGGTGCGCATCCCCTACAAGGTCAGCCACGAGACCATGTGGCGCGCCGACGATCTCTACGACATCTGCATCGTCCTCGACTGGAACATCAGCCCGCGCAAGCGTTCGCGCGGCAGCGCAATCTTCCTGCATCTGGCAAGGCCGGGCTACGGGCCGACCGAGGGCTGCATCGCGCTGAGCCGCCGCGACATGAACCGCCTGCTGCCGCACCTTTCGAGCGGCGCGTCCATCCGCGTCGTGCGCTGATTGCACCAACTAGGCGACGGTCGGCCTGAACGCCCAGACGGTGGTCTTCTTCACCTCCGAATCTTCCAGCGCTCGCGTAACGGCGACGGTGTAGGTAGCGAGGGCCTCGAGGTTCGTTTTCGGCAGGTAGGAGCGCCCCGGATCGCCCACCAGCACCACCGCGCCACGCGATGCCAGCCGGTCGAACCAGGGAGTGAGCCTGTCGGCCAGCGGCTTCTCGTAGAATACGTCGCCCGCCAGGATGACATCCCAGCCATGATCCTGGCCGATCAGATCCTCGGAGCAGAGTTCGAGGCCGACCTCGTTGATCGCTGCATTGATGCCGATGGCCTGGCCGGCGAAGCGATCTATCTCGCAGGAAATCGTCTTCGCAGCTCCCGCCATGGCGGCAGCGATGCCGACGAGACCCGATCCCGAGGCGAAATCGAGGACGACGAGGTCCGCGACGGTACCCGGATGATCGATCACATAGCGCGCAACAGCCTGGCCACCGGCCCAGGCAAAGGCCCAATAGGGCGGGGGAAGCCCAAGAACCGCCAATTCCTCTTCGGTCTTGTGCCATAGGTCGTGGGCTTCATCCGCCAGCCGGAGCCTTATCTCCGGCACGTGCGGAGGGGCCTGCAGTGACGTGTTGTTCAGTACGAATTGCCGAAAACGCTCGCTGTCCGGGTCCAGCGGAGCGTCGTTCATTCGGGTGCCGGAACCAGGCCGCCCATGCGGCAGACCTCTTCCCACTCATCCGGCGTCACCGGCTGGACCGAGAGACGCATGGATGTCACGAGCGCCATCTTCTCGAGCTTCGGGTTGGCCTTCACGTCCTTCAGCGTCACCGGGGTCGGAACGTCCTTGTAGGCGCGGATGTCCACGCATTCCCAGCGCGGATCGTCGGTGGTGCTGTCATGGTGGGCCAGGGCGCAGACTTCCACTATACCGACGACCTCAAGCCCCTCATTGGAATGGTAGAAGAAGCCCTTGTCGCCGATTTTCATGGCGCGCATGTTGTTGCGGGCCAGATAATTGCGGACGCCGTCCCACTGGGTTCCCTTGGAGCCGGCGGCCTTCTGCTTTTCCCACGACCATTTGTGCGGTTCGGATTTGAATAACCAGAATGCCATGATGTCGCCTATTTCGCTGCTGGATTCTTGATGGCCCAGTTCCATGGGCGGATATCGACCGAGGCGAACAGGCCAGCCTTCGCATAGGGGTCTTCGCTGGCGATAGCCTGCGCCGAAGCAGCGTCGGCGGCTTCGATGACGACGAGGCTGCCATTCGGCTTGCTGTCGGTATCGAGGAATGGTCCTGCGAATTTCAGTGCGTCGCCGAGTCCGTCGAGATAGGCGAGATGGGCCGTACGGGTATCGAGGCGCAGCTGGAGCTGGCCCGGCTTGTCGTTGCAGATGAGTGCATAGAGCATGGTTCAGTCCTCATTCTTTAGTGGGCGTGACAGAAGCGCCTCCATGGCCTGGTCGATGGTCACGGAGCCGGCAAGAATGTTTGCGACAGCGCTGAGGATGGGCGTCTCGATGCCACGCGCGGCGGCGAGCTTCACGGCAATTTCCGCCGTTGCGACACCCTCGGCAAGCGGCCTGGCGGTCAGGTCCTCGCCGCGCCCCAGCGCTATTCCATAGGAATAGTTGCGCGATTGCGGTGTCGAACAGGTAAGCATGAGATCGCCGAGGCCCGAAAGTCCCATGATCGTTTCCGGGCGAGCGCCGAATGCGCCGGCCAGCCGCCGCAGCTCCACGAAACCGCGCGTGATCAACGCAGCCTGCGCACTGGCGCCGAAGCCGCGCCCGATGGCAGCGCCGGCGGCGATCGCCAGGACGTTCTTCAGGGCGCCGCCGATTTCAACGCCGATCAGGTCGTCTGTCGAATAGCAGCGGAAGGTCGGGCCGGACAGCGTTGCGGCGATGCGATCGGCGAGATCGCCATCCTCCGCCGCGACGGTGACCGCCGTCGGCAATCCGCGCGCGAGATCGGTCGCAAAGCTTGGGCCGGACAGGGCGCCGAGCTGGTGATCGGGCAGGATATCGCCGGCAAGCTGCGACATCAGGCGGCCGGTGCTGCGCTCGATCCCCTTTGCACAGATCACCAGCGGCCGGTCGGCAGGGATCACAGCGCCGAGGGATTCGAGCGCCTGCGCCAGCGATTGGGCGGGGATGACGCAAAGGATGAGATCGGCGCGCTTGACCGCTTCCGCTGCATCGGTGCTGGCGGCCAGGCCGGGATGCAGATCGATGCCGGGAAGATAGGCTCCGTTGCGGTGGCTGCGATTGATCTCCTCCGCCACCAGAGGATCGCGCAGGTAGAGCGTCACATCATTGCCGTGGCGGGCGCACATGGTGGCAAGCGCCGTGCCCCAGGCGCCGCCGCCGAGCACGGCGATCGTGCTTCCGCTCATGCCTTGGCCCCCCGCCGTCCCGTTCCGATCAGCGGCACCGAGTGCTGGTCGAGCGGCCAGCGCGAGCGCGGCGCGATGTCCAGGCTGTCCGTTGCAATTTGTGCATGCGCCCTTTCCGCTGCCGCCCACGCGATCATCGCGGCATTGTCGGTGCACAGCGCCATTGGCGGCGCGATGAACCGGAAGCCGTTGCGGGCGCACAGAAGCTGCAGGCCATCGCGCAATACGGCATTGGCTGCAACGCCGCCGGCGACGACGAGGCAAGGCTCCGATATTTGCGGGAACTGGCTGCGGAAGCGGGCCAGCGAACGCGAAACGCGGTCATCGAGCGTATCGGCGACCGCACTCTGGAAGGCGGCGCAGATATCGTTGATGTCCTGCTGCGACAAAGGCTGCAGGCTGGAAGCAAGCTGCCGCACCGCCGTCTTGAGACCTGAAAACGAGAAATCCAGCCTGCTCTCTCCCTTCATCGGGCGCGGCAGGGCAAAGCGTTCCGGATTGCCTGAACGGGCAGCGATCTCCACCTGCGGCCCACCCGGATATGGCAGGCCGAGCATTTTCGCCGTCTTGTCGAAAGCTTCGCCGAGGGCGTCGTCTATCGTCGTGCCCAGGCGCTCATAGTCGCCCAGCCCCTTCACCAGCACCATCTGGGTATGGCCGCCGGATACGAGCAGCAGAAGATAGGGAAATGCGATACCATCGGTGAGGCGCGGCGTCAGCGCATGGCCTTCGAGATGATTGATCGCGTAGAACGGCTTCCTGGCCGCCATCGCGATCGCCTTGCCGGTCATGAGGCCGACGATGAGGCCGCCGATCAAGCCCGGTCCCGCTGTCGCCGCAACTGCGTCGACCTCGTCGAGCGTCATGCCGGCTTCGTCGAGGGCGCGGGTGATGAGGCCGTCGAGAACTTCCACATGGGCGCGGGCGGCGATTTCCGGCACCACGCCGCCATAGGGCGCATGGTCGCCGATCTGGCTGAGAACGACATTGGATCGAATGGCGCCGCCGCCGGCCTCGTCTCTCTCGACAATAGCCGCCGCCGTTTCGTCGCAGCTCGTTTCGATACCCAGTACGCGCATCATACCCTTCGTCGCATTGCCCCTGCAATAAAAGCCCGTTAGTAGAGGGCCGTATTCAATTCGCCTAACACGGACAGCTGCCAATGCAAACAAAAACGCTCAAGATCGGTACACGTGGGAGCGCTCTAGCGCTCGCACAAGCCGGGGAAACGCGTTCGCGCTTGATGGCAGCACATGGTTTCGCGCAGGAGCAGATCGAAATCATCGTCATCTCCACCAGCGGCGACCGCATCCAGGACCGGCCCCTGTCCGAGGTCGGCGGCAAAGGGCTGTTCACGCTGGAGATCGAAGAGCAATTGCTCGACGGCAGGATAGATTTCGCCGTGCACTCGTCGAAGGACATGCCGACCTTCCTGCCGGACGGACTGCATCTTTCGGTCTATCTCGAGCGCGAGGATCCGTGCGACGCCTTCATAGGCCGCCATGCGGGCGCGTTTCTCGACCTGCCGCACGGCGCCACGGTCGGTTCTGCTTCGCTGCGGCGCCAGGCTTTGATCCGGCGGGCAAGGCCGGATCTGAAGGTCGTCAACTTCCGCGGCAACGTGGAGACGCGGCTGCGCAAGCTGGCCGATGGCGATGTGGACGGAACCTTCCTCGCCAATGCCGGCCTGCGCCGGCTGGGGCTCGGCGATGTGGTGACCGAGCTGATGGACGTGGCCGATTTTCCGCCGGCGCCAGGACAGGGCGCCATCACCGTGGAAAGCCGGATCGGGGATAGCCGCATCGACGGGCTTCTCGCGCCGCTCAATCACCTGCCGACATCCACCGCCCTTGCCTGCGAACGCGCATTTCTCGCCGAACTGGACGGTTCATGCCGTACGCCCATAGCCGGGCTCGCCACCATTGATGGCGACACGCTGCATTTTCACGGCATGATACTCGTGCCGGATGGAAGCGAGGCGCATGAGATACGGCTCGAGGGGGCGTTGTCGGACGCCGCCGACATCGGCCAGGATGCAGCAAGGCGCCTGCGCGCGGTTGCAGGACAACATTTCTTCGCGGACTGGGTGTGATGCTGAAGACGGTTCTGGTGACGAGGCCCGAACCCGGAGCGACCAGAACGGCCGAAAGGCTCCAAAGGCGTGGTTACCAGCCAATTGTCCTTCCTTTGACGTCGATCGAGGCGATCGCTTGCGAGCTGCCGGGGCTGGACTTCGATGCGGTTGCCGTGACGAGTGCCAACGCCCTGCGGCACGCACCGCCGGATATGCTTGCGCGCCTGACCCATCTGCCGCTGTTCGCCGTGGGCGAGGCGACCGCCGACGAGGGGCGCAAGGCCGGCTTCGGCACCGTGACGGAGGGCGCTGGCGACGGGGAGCAACTGGCGGCCGTGTTGCGCGAGGAACTGCCGCGGGGCGCCCGCATCGCCTATCTGACCGGGCGGGTGCGCACGGCGGAATTCGAGCGCCTCGTCATGGCTGGCGAGCGACAGATGATCGCAGTGGAACTCTACGACACGAAATTCATCACCTATCAGGAGAATGACATCCGCTCCATTTTCAAGGACATCGTGCTCGATTTCTGCCTCGTCTACTCCGCCAAGGGCGGCGAGGCGCTGGTCGAGCTGGTGCGACGCGCGGCCGGGCCGTTCAGCAATACAAAGTTTCTCTGCCTCTCCGAGAAAATCGCCACAATATTGAACGCCAATGGCCTGACGAAAATCGGTGTCGCGAATCGACCGCAGGAGGAGGCCCTGCTGCGATTGATCGAGGGCTAGCCGGTCGCCGATGTTCGGCCGCGCGGGTGTTTCCTCCATGGAACTTCCTTGCTAGCTTAAGCCTTATCCTTGGTTGGATCCGCCAGCCCTATTGAGAAGAGAGAATTCATGGCCAAATCATCCGTTCCTCGTCATTCCCGACCCGCAAGAAAACCGGTGACGATCGAACTGAAGCCTGAATCCATAGAGACTGCGCGGGCCGCCCACGAAAAGCTTCCCGATCCCGAGCCTGTCGGCTTCGATCCCGCCTCTTCGTCCGGCCCAACTTCGTCCGGCCCAAGCGTGGCCGCTCCGCCACAGCCGCCGAAAACCGAAAAGCCCAGCGTTTCGCAGCCGGGCGACAACTTTGGAAGACCTGCCGCCGGGCCGGGTGCGGCATCGACGTCAACGCCGGTTCCGCCGGCAAGGGCCGAATCGTCTGCTCGCCTGGTCCTGGCCGGACTTGCCGGCGGCATCCTGGCCTTGCTGGGTGCCGCTGCGCTGCAATGGGGCGGTGTATTGCCTTCGCCGGGGCAGGATATTTCGAAGCTGGAAGCCGATATCGCCCAATTGCGCCAGGCGCCGGCTCCCGCGCTCGATCAGGCCAGTGTGGCCAGGATCGAAGAGGCGGCCGGCAACGCCAGAAGCGCTGTCGAACGCGCCGAGGGCGTCAATGCTGAGATCGCGTCCATCCGGCAGGAGCTTGCCGCGGTCAAGGATGCGGCCACAAATGCTGCTCCCGTGGATACGAGTGCGCTCGACGGCCGTATCGCAGGGCTCGAGAATTCGTTGCCCGAGGCCCGGCAGCAGCTGGAACAGGGCCTGAATGGCCTGACCCAGCGGCTCGACGCCATCGAAGCCAAGGTCAATGATCCGGCTGGCCAGGCCAATATGGCGCTGGCATTGGCTGCAACGGGGCTGAAAGCGGCGGTGGACCGCGGTCAACCGTTCAGGGCCGAACTCGATACCTATCTTTCCGTAGCGCCCGAGGACAAGGCGATCCAGTCGCTGGCGCCGCAAGCGGATGCGGGCGTGCCGACGCTTGCCGCGCTTGCCGATCAGTTCGCCGATGTTGCGCCGCGCATCGTCGCCAGTGCCCGCCAGGTCGATCCCAATGCCGGTATTGTCGATCGGCTCTGGGCCAGTGCCGCCAGTCTCGTCGAGGCGCGGCCGGTTGGAATGGTCGAGGGTGAGGGTGTCGATGCGAAATCCGCGCGCATCGAAGCCCATCTCCGCTCCGGAAACCTCCAGGCTGCCATAGACGAATGGAACTCGCTGCCGCCCGATGCGAAATCCGCCTCGCAGGCGTTTGGAGATGCCATGTCCGCGAGGCTCAACGCCAACAAGACGATGTCCGAAGCCCTGACCGGTGCTCTCTCCGGTGTCAAGTCGACGGCGAGCCAGGGAGTCGGGCCATGATGCGCATTCTCTTCTTCTTCATCGTCGTCCTGATGCTGGGCGTCGGTTTCGCCTGGCTGGCGGACCGGCCGGGCGACCTGGTGCTGACTTTCTCCGGCATGCAGTACAAGGTGAGCCTCATGGTGGCAGCGACGGCTGTCGTGGCCATCGTTGCGACCGTGATGCTGGCCTGGTGGCTCATCAAGAGCATCGTCGCCTCGCCCTATGCCCTGCGCCGCCACTTTCGCGCCCGCAAGCGCGACCGCGGCTACCAGTCGCTTTCAACCGGCCTGATAGCGGCGGGGGCGGGGGATGGTCAAAAGGCGCGCCTGATGATCAAACAGGCCGAGAAACTTCTCAATTCCGACCAGGAACCGCTGATAAAGCTGCTCGATGCCCAGGCTGCGATGCTTGAGGGGCGCACCGATGATGCGAGGCAGAAATTCGAGGCCATGCTCGATGATCCCGAGACACGGCTTCTGGGCCTGAGGGGGCTTTACCTCGAGGCGCAGCGCCTTGGTGCAAGGGATGCCTCGCGGCACTACGCCGAAGAGGCTGCGGCCCTCGCGCCCAGTGTGGAATGGGCTGCGACCGCGGCGCTTGGCCAGAAGGTGACGCATGGCGATTGGGATGGCGCCCTGGTACTTCTCGACAAGCAGAAATCGGCGCGGCAGATCGACAAGGACAAGGCAAAACAGGAGCGCGCCGCCATCCTGACGGCCAAGGCGACAGAACTGTTCGAGACCGACCCGCTCTCGGCCCGGCCGCTGGCCATCGAGGCGAACAAGCTTGCGCCCGACCTCATTCCCGCCGCCATCATTGCCGCGAGGACGCTGTTCGAGCAGGGCGATCTGCGCAAGGGCTCGAAGATAATCGAGCAAAGCTGGAAACGGACGCCCCATCCCGATGCCGCGGACATTTATGTGCATGCCCGTGTCGGCGATTCGGCGGTCGACCGGCTGAAACGTGCCCGCCGTCTCGCCGGCCTCTATCCGAGCCATCCGGAATCGGGCCTCGCTATCGCCCGTGCGGCGCTCGATGCCGGCGAATTCAGGATCGCGCGCGAGGCCGCCGAAGAGGTGGTGCGGAACAAGCCGAGGGAAGGGGCATATCTGCTTCTGGCCGATATCGAAGAGGCGCAGACAGGCGATCAGGGCCGGGTGCGCCAATGGCTCTCCCGCGCGGTAAAGGCGCCGCGCGATCCCGCCTGGACGGCCGACGGGTTCGTTTCACCGCAATGGGCCCCAGCCTCGCCGGTCACCGGCCGGATCAACGCCTTCGAATGGAAGGTTCCGGTAGAGCAGCTCGGACCCGTCATCGACGTCGGCGACGACGATCTGCCGACTATTCCGGATATCGATGCGGCGCCGGCAGCCAATGCCGATGCAAAGTCGGAGCCGATATTGCCGCCGCCCGCGCCGGCCAGGTCCCGGGCGCATGAAGCCCCGGCTGAAATCGCCGAGGCAGAGGTCGTCGCATTCGAACCGGCGCGCACCGCCCCGGAACCGAAGAAGGCTGACAAGACCAGCACCGACCAGCGGCCGGTGGCCTCGGTATTGCCGCGCCTGGCGGAAGACGAACCCGAACAAGGGTCAAGCGACGAAATATTCGTCGCGCCGGTGCCGGACGATCCGGGAGTGCGGCCGGAGCATCAATCGCGCAGTACCGCAAAAAAAGGCCGCCTGTTCTAGGCGTCATTCGGGCTTTTGCGGCAAGATGCACAATGGCGGTCGCGGATTCCGCAGGTTATGAACGAGCAAACTTGCGTGAACACGAAAGATGGATGGATGCTGGATCGTCTCGTCACCTTCTTCAAGACCCTCCCTTCAGGCGAAAGCGGAAAGGAGAAATTCTCGCGCTCCGATCCGCGGCTGGCGGCGGCGGCATTGCTGTTCCATGTCATGGACGCCGACGGAGACAGTGGCCGGGAAGAGCGCAAGCGCATCTCCCAGCTGATCTCCGATGCCTATGGGTTGAAGGGCGAGGCATTGCAGCGCCTGCTGAACGATGGCGAGCGTGCCGATCAGGAGGCGGTCGATCTCTACAGTTTCACCAGCATCATCAAGCGCAATCTGGACGAGAAAGCGCGTATCCGCTTCATTGAGCTCATGTGGGATGTCGTCTATGCTGACGGCACGGCGCACGAGCTGGAGGACAATGTCGTCTGGCGCGTTGCCGAACTGATCGGCGTTTCGACGCGCGACCGGATTGCGATGAAGCAGAAAGTGGCTGAGCGCGCCAGTCAGATCGCACAGGACGAATAGGACCGGACTTGCATGTTCCAGAACGGATGGATCGATAGCGATGTGTTGCGCCCTCCGAAGATACTGGCAATTCTACATCAGGAACGCTCCAGCGCCGGCCGGGTTGGCCAGCTGCTCATCCAGGCCGGCTTCGCGCTGGACATAAGGCGCCCGGCGCTTGGCGACCCGCTGCCCGAGACTTTGGCCGATCATGCCGGTGCGGTGATCTTCGGCGGGCCGATGAGCGCCAATGATCCCGAGGAATTCATCCACGCCGAAACCGATTGGTTGAAAGTGCCGCTGGCGGAGGACAAGCCGTTTCTCGGCATCTGCCTAGGTGCGCAGATGCTGGCAAAACATCTCGGAGGCGAGGTCGCGCCCCACCCCGAGGGCCTGGTCGAAATCGGCTGGTATCCGCTGCGGGCCACCGAGGCCGGCAGCGAGCTGATGGAATGGCCGTCGATGGTCTATCATTTCCATCGGGAAGGCTTTGCGCTGCCGGCGAGCGCCACGCTGCTCGCAACCGGCGACAGCTATGCCAACCAGGCGTTTCGCTACGGTGCCAATGCCTGGGGCGTGCAGTTCCATGCGGAGCTGACGCGCGCAATGATGCAGCGGTGGGTGGTACGCGGCTGGGAGAGGTTCTCGCTGTCGGGAGCGCAGCATGGAAGGCAACATCTGGAGGGCCGGATGATCCATGACGCCCTGTTGAAGGCCTGGCTGCAACGCTTCCTCACGCTGGTGTTCGGCAAGCCCGAGCTCGAGGGCAGTCGACAGGAGACAGCCAGGTCCTGACCCGGCGACGTCAGGTGCGGCCCTGCAGGTTGCGCGCCTTGCGCAATTGCGGGAACCAGTAGGCCCACAATCCGGCAACTGCGACAGTGCCGACGCCGCCGAACACGACGGCCGGGATGGTGCCGATCAACGAAGCCATGATGCCGGCACGGAACTCCCCAAGCTCATTGGAGGCGCCGACAAAGACCATGTTCACCGCATTGACGCGGCCGCGAACATGATCGGGCGTCCACAGCTGTAGCAGGGTCTCGCGTATATAGACGCTGATCATGTCGGCGGCACCCATCAAAGCGAGGAGAACGATCGACAGCCAGCCGATGTTCGAGACACCGAACATGATCGTCAGCACGCCGAACAGCGCGACGAAAGCAAACATCGTCAGCCCGGCATGATCGCGGATCGGGTGACCCGTCAGCCATACCGCAGTCAGGATCGCGCCTATCCCGGGCGCGGCGCGCAGCATGCCAAGCCCCCAGGGCCCGAGGTGCAATATATCGCGCGCATAGACCGGCAGCAGCGCAACGGCGCCGCCGAGAAGGACGGCGAAAAGATCGAGCGAAATGGCGCCCAGAACGACCTTTTCCTTCCAGATATAATGAAATCCGGCCAAAAGCGTCTTCATCGAGCGGTCTTCCGCCAGATTGTGCTGGGCCGGCTTCGGTATGGAGAAGGTGGAGATCATCGCGATCGTCAGCATCGCCGCGGCGACGCCATAGGCGGCTATCGGCGAAATTCCGTAAAGCAGTCCGCCGGCGACTGGTCCGACGATGGTGGCTATCTGCCATGCGGAGGAATTCCACGAAACCGCATTGGCGAAGATTTCCGTCGGCACGAGATTGACCACGAGCGAGGCTGAGGCGGGTCCGAGGAAGGCCCTGCCGATGCCGAAGCCGACGAGCACTGCGAAAACCGGTATCGGGCTGAATTCGCCGGTAATGGTCAGAAGCAGGAGAAGGAAGGAGCAGATGACTTCGAGCCCGAGCGACAACCCCATGATGAGGCGCCGGCCGAAGCGGTCCGAGGCTGCCCCTGTGATCAGCACCAGCAGGAGCGCCGGCGCGAACTGCACCAGGCCGACGATGCCGAGATGAAAAGGATCGCGCGTCAGATCATAGATCTGCCAGCCGACGGCGACGCTGATGATCTGGATGGCAAAGGAGCCAAAGAAGCGGGCGAGCCAGTAGCGAGCAAATGATGAATTGCGGAACGCCGCATAGCGGTCCGTTGCAGCGCTCGTTTCGGAAGGAATCATTTGGACGGATAGCTCCTGGAGGGGGACCTATCTCTTAGGCCTCGGTGGCTGGCAGATCAAGTTGAACTGTGACCCGGTCGGTAGGCGATGGAAACGAGCCGGTTCGGCCGGCTCGTTTCAGGCTTGCGCAACCGCGTCGGATCAATCGCGTCCGAGGAGCGCCTTCCAGATGATGGCGCCAATCGCGGCACCGACCAGCGGCGCGACCCAGAAGAGCCAGAGCTGGCCGAGCGCAGCGGTTTCGGCAAACAGCGCGACGCCGGTGGAGCGGGCGGGATTGACCGAAGTATTGGTGACCGGGATGGATACGAGATGGATCAGCGTCAGGCCGAGGCCGATCGGAAGGGGCGCAAATCCCGCAGGCGCCGTTGCCGAGGTGGCTCCCAGAATGATGATCACGAAGAACGCCGTCAGCACGATTTCGGTGACGAGTGCCGCGGTCATGCCGTATCCGGTTGGCGAAAGTTCGCCATATCCGTTGGAGGCGAAGCCGCCGGGGGCAAAACCTGCCTTGCCCGAGGCGATGAGGTAGAGGACCGCTGCGGCAGCAATCGCGCCGATGACCTGGGCGATCCAGTAGGGAATGAGGTTCTTTGCCTCGAAGCGGCCGGCCAATGCCAGGCCGAGCGATACGGCAGGGTTGAAATGGCCACCGGATATGCCGCCCACGGCATAGGCCATGGTGAGAACGGTCAGGCCGAAAGCCAGTGAAACGCCAAGATATCCAATGCCGACATCCGGTATGGCGGCGGCCAGAACGGCACTGCCGCAGCCACCAAGGACAAGCCAGAAAGTACCGAAGAATTCGGCAGAAAGCTTATTGAGCATGGTAAACCCCCTAGAAAAACGGCCCGGGATGGACCGAATCACAAGGAGTAAATTTATTCCGGTTTGCGGATTTCAACAATATTCGGAGTAAAGCAGCGGATATACATGCCGAATGCCGCTTTGCCGGCTTCAATACTTGGCCATTACAAATGGCGCCGTGGCATCTGGATAGCGCCTTTCGCCGCATCGGATGCCGCACTCGGAGACGGTCCTTCCGGTCACCCCTTGCCCGCGAGCGGCCCAATGGCTACATAACCCAGGGTTTTCAGGAGAAACATATGCTCGCTCTTATTCGCACCATCGATCTGGCCCTTGATATCTACACGTGGATCATTATCGCCAGCGCGATCTTTTCATGGCTTTATGCATTCAACGTCATCAATTCGAGCAACAGATTTGTCGCCTCCATCGGCGAGTTCCTTTACCGCGTGACCGAGCCGGTCCTGCGCCCCATCCGCCGCTTCCTGCCGGATCTCGGTGGTATAGACATTTCGCCGATCGTGCTCTTGCTGTTGATCTTCTTCGCACGGCAACTGCTCTGGACGACGATCGCCCCGCTGCTGCTTTAAGTGCAGGCCGCCGCTTTCTTCCGCAAGGACGCGCAGGGCGTCACGCTTTTTGTAAGGCTGACGCCGAAATCATCGCGCGATTGTCTGGAAGGGCCGGAGCTTGCCGCGGACGGACGTTGCCATTTGAAGGCGCGCGTTCGCGCCGTTCCCGAAAACGGCAAGGCCAATGATGCCCTGATCCGGTTGCTGGCGAAGGAACTGGCGATTGCGCCACGGGAGATCAGCGTGATTTCGGGAATGACGTCGCGGCTGAAGCAAATCAGGCTGCAGGGCGAACCCGGAGAACTGGAGCAGAAATTGCTCCTGCTGGTCTAGTCGAACCTGTGCAATGAAAAATGCGGAGCGATCCAGCCGGCGCGCTCCGCATTTTCGATGTCGTCGGTTTCAGGCGTCGTTGCCCTTGGCCTGGTAGCGCTCGATCGCTTCGGTGATAAGCTGGCGCGCCGCATCTTCATCGCCCCAATCGCCGATCTTGACCCATTTGCCGGGCTCGAGATCCTTGTAGTGCTCGAAGAAATGCTGGATTTGCTTCAGGGTGATTTCCGGCAGGTCCGTGTAATTGTGCACCTTCTCGTAACGCAGCGTCAGGTGCGGCGAAGGCACGGCGATGATCTTCTCGTCCTGGCCCTTGTTGTCCTCCATCACGAGCACGCCGATGGGGCGGACATTGATGATGCTGGTCGGCATCAGGGCGCGGGTATTGCAGATCAGCACGTCGATGGGATCGCCATCATCGGACAGCGTATGGGGCACGAAACCGTAATTGCCCGGATAGGTCATCGGCGTGTGCAGGAAGCGATCGACGAAGAGGGCACCGGAATCCTTGTCCAGCTCATATTTGATCGGCTGGCCGCCGACAGGAACTTCTATGATGACGTTGACATCTTCAGGAGGATTATTGCCGACAGGAATGGCATCAATGCGCATAGTCTGGGAGTCCTTGTTGGTTTGTGAAGTGCTGTACTGATTTTTGGCCGGTTGCGCAACAATTGCACGCCTATTGGCCTGGGTAGAATCGATTTGTGGTTGAATTAGGCTAGGGAAAAGGCCGTTCGGCAGCGTTCGAGAGCCGCGGCGCGGTGGTGCAACTCACCTCGCCCAGCCATCGCCGGGCGGGCTCAGCTCCAGGCAAAGGCGACTTTCCGCAGCGTGCGCCCTTCGAAACACTCCACGCCTTCCGCAATGTCGCGCCCGCCGGCGCCGATATAGAAGGCGATGGCGAGTTCATTGTCTTCCAGAGCCCAGACAACGGTGCCCTTGAGCCCCTGTCCGGCGAGATTCTGGCGGGCCGCCGCCATCAGGCGGGAGCCGATGCCGGTTCCCTGATATTCGGGGCGAACATAAAGCTCATAGATCTCGCCGCGTTGCGGCAGCTGCCGCGCCCTGTTCGGGCCGAGCGTGGCGTAGCCGGCAACGATGCCGCCCACATCCGCCAGCAGGATCTGCGTCGAGCGCATGATCGCCCGGCGCCACCATTCCGGACCGCGCCGCTCCAGCATGGTGTTAAGGGTCTTGTGCGGGATGATGCCGCTATAGGCGCCCTTCCACGCAGCCATATGGATGGCTGAGATCGTCACGGCATCGGCAGGCGCTGCCCGCCGGATTTCGGTGACATGCGTTTTCATCGTCCGCGAGCATAAACCCGCCGCCCGGCGGTTCGCAACACGCAATGAACCCGGGTGGAGAAGAAAAAGGGGCAAACCGGGAGGAAAAGAAAAGGCGGTCCGTGGACCGCCTTTCAGGTTCAAGCTGCGCCAGCAGTCTTGCTGCTCTTCTCGAAGCGCTTGCGCTCGTTGGAGTCGAGATAGAGCTTGCGCAGGCGAATGGACTTCGGCGTGACCTCGACCAGCTCGTCATCCTGGATCCAGGACAATGCACGCTCGAGCGTCATGCGGATCGGCGGCGTAAGCTTGACGGCCTCATCCTTGCCGGCGGCACGGATATTGGTCAGCTTCTTGCCCTTCAGCACGTTGACTTCGAGATCATTGTCGCGCGAATGGATGCCGATGATCATGCCCGCATAGACCTTGACGCCGGCATCGATGACCATCGGACCGCGATCTTCGAGGTTCCACATGGCGAAGGCGACGGACTCGCCCTGGTCGTTGGAGATGAGGACGCCATTATTGCGGCCGGCAATCTCGCCCTTGAAGGGCTCGTAGGCCCGGAAAAGACGGTTCATGATCGCGGTGCCGCGGGTATCCGTCAGAAGCTCGGACTGGTAGCCGATCAGGCCGCGCGTCGGAGCGTAGAAAACCATGCGCACGCGATTGCCGCCGGATGGGCGAAGCTCGACCATCTCGGCCTTGCGCTCGGACATCTTCTGTACCACGGTGCCGGAATATTCCTCATCGACGTCGATCAGGACTTCCTCGATCGGCTCCAGAAGATTGCCGTCCTCGTCCTTCTGCATCACGACGCGCGGACGCGAGACGCCGAGCTCGAAACCTTCGCGGCGCATGTTCTCGATGAGAACCGCGAGCTGCAATTCGCCGCGGCCGGACACGAAGAAGGAGTCCTTGTCGCCGGATTCCTCGACCTTCAGGGCAACATTGCCTTCAGCTTCCTTGAGGAGACGATCGCGAATGACGCGGCTCGTCACCTTGTCGCCTTCGGTACCCGCCAGCGGCGAGTCGTTGACGATGAAGGACATGGTAACCGTCGGCGGATCGATCGGCTGCGCATGCAGCGGCTCGGTCACTTCCGTTGCGCAGAAAGTATCGGCGACCGTGCCTTTCTGCAGGCCGGCAATGGCGACGATGTCACCTGCATGGGCCTCATCGATCGGCTGGCGCTCGAGGCCGCGGAAGGCGAGGATCTTGGAGATACGGCCTGTCTCGAGCTGGGTGCCGTCGGCGCTGAGGACCTTGACCTGCTGGTTCGACTTGACCGTACCGGAATGAATGCGGCCGGTGATGATGCGTCCGAGGAATGGATCGGCTTCCAGGATGGTGCCGATCATGCGGAACGGTCCATCGCCCACCGTCGGCTCCGGTACGTGGTCCAGAACCATGTCGAACAATGCCGAAAGGCCCTGGTCCTTGGGACCGCTCGGGTCCTTCGCCATCCAGCCATTGCGCCCGGAACCGTAGAGAATCGGAAAATCCAGCTGCTCATCGGTAGCATCGAGCGCCGCAAAAAGGTCGAACACCTCATTGACGACCTCTTCGTGCCGGGCGTCCGGGCGGTCGATCTTGTTGATGGCGACGATGGGACGAAGCCCGACCTTCAGCGCCTTGCCGACGACGAACTTGGTCTGCGGCATCGGGCCTTCGGCAGCATCGACGAGAACGATCGCGCCATCGACCATGCTGAGGATACGCTCCACTTCGCCGCCGAAATCGGCGTGGCCGGGCGTATCGACGATGTTGATGCGTGCATCCTTCCAGACGACGGAGGTCGCCTTGGCAAGAATGGTGATCCCGCGCTCCTTTTCGATGTCGTTGGAGTCCATCATGCGTTCGGCGACACGCTGATTATCGCGGAAGTTGCCGGACTGTTTCAAAAGTTCGTCAACAAGCGTGGTTTTGCCATGGTCAACGTGTGCGATGATCGCGATGTTGCGCAGTTTCATGAGTGTCTCTTTGGAAATATCGGGGCTAAACGGAAGCGCCGCTCTACATTTGCGCGCTCCATACATGTTTTTTCGCATTTGCGAAAGGGGGCGGCGTGCCTTTCTGCCGCCCCCGTCATCGCCGAGGCCTAGAGAAGCGTGCCCGAAAGTATGAGCAGCGCTATGCTGAAATAGATAACGAGGCCCGAAACATCGACGAGAGTCGCCACGAATGGCGCCGATGCACTGGCCGGATCAAATCCCAGCCGCTGCATGACGAAGGGCAGCATCGAACCGGCGAGCGAGCCGAAGGTGACGATGCCGATCAGCGCGGTTCCAACGGTGGCGGCGATCAGTATCCAGTGCGGGCCGTAATCATAGAGGCCGAGCATCTGCCAGGTGGTGATGCGCGCAATGCCGATCGCGCCGAGAAACGAGCCGAGCACCAGCCCGGTCGGTATTTCGCGCAGGGCCACCTTCCACCAATCCCTCAGGCGAATGTCGTTGAGCGCCAGTGCCCGAATGAGCAGAGACGTGGCCTGCGAGCCGGAATTGCCGCCGGAGCTCATGATCAGCGGAATGAACAAGGTCAGCACGACCGCCTTTTCGAGTTCGACCTCGAAATACTGCATCGCGCTGGCGGTGAGCATTTCGCTGAGGAACAGCACGCCGAGCCATCCGGCCCGCTTCCGTATCATCTGGAGGAAGCCGATCTGCATGTAGGGCCGGTTGAGGGCTTCCATGCCGCCGAACTTATGCGTGTCCTCGGTCATCTCCTGCGTCATCGCATCGATCACGTCATCGACCGTCACGATGCCGAGCAGGCGCCCGCTCTTGTTGACGACAGGCACGGCCAGAAGATCGTGTCGCCGGAAGAGGCGGGCGACCTCCTCCTGATCTGTCAGCGGATGCACCGTCACGGGCGTGATATCGCGCCCTGCCTGCATGATCGGCATATCCGGCGCCGCGCTGATCAGGGTGCGCAGGGCGAGTGCGCGAAGAAGGCGCTTCGTCTGCTTGTCTACCACATAGATGGCGTAGACGGTCTCGCGCGAACGCTCCACCTCCTTGATGTGCCGCAAGGTTGCCGCGACCGTCCAATCGGACGGCACGCTGACATATTCGACCGTCATGAGGCTTCCGGCGGTATTGGGCGGATAGCGCAGCAGGTTGCGCAGCGCGGCGATGGTTTCGGGCTGCAGTCCCTCCACCAGTCTTGCCCTCTGCGAGGGGTCGAGTTCGTGGAAGATGTCGGTCACCCGGTCCGTCGACATTGCTTCGATGATCGCGCAGGCCGTGTGTAGCGGCAATCCGACAAGTACGGCCGGAGCCTGCCGCATCTCGGGTTGGTCAAGTATCTGGACCGCCTGATCGAGTGGCAGGGCGGTGAAAATATTGATGATGTCGTCCAGTTCGAGTTCTTCGAAGAGCTCGATCGCGTCCGCGGTGTGCATCGCGGCAAGCCGTGCTGCAAGGTCGAAATCGGCGCGCGCCGTCCGTTCGTTGATACGGATTTCGTTCATTATAGCTCGCTTTCTGTCGATCCGCCGTCAAAGGGGACCGAGCGAGCTGATTTTCAATCAGTCCACGGTCGCCATCGACGGCGCAAACAATCGACTACTGTCGTCGTTGGGCATGGATCTTTTCCCGGTTGAAAATGAGCGGTTGCCGGAATGCAGCCGCCTGGGCGTCATTTGGCTCCGCAGGCGCCAAAAGTCAAGTTGCGTCATGAGCGGACTGTCTCATTGCGCGGATCATACAATGCGCCTGAATGGATGGTCGCCGGAAAACGGTCGCCTGCCACCACGAGTTCGTAGGTCCCGGCGGACAGAAACTCGTCGGAAACGCCGTCTGAATTGCGCACATAGCCGAGACCGATGGGCTTTGCCACCGTATATCCGAAACCGCCGCTCGTGAGATAGCCGACCGGCTCGCCATTTCTCAATATGGTTTCGCGCCCCAGGAGTACCACATAGGGATCGTCCACCGTGAAGGTCATCAAGCGCTTCGTCAAAGGCGCTGAACTTGTGATCTCGCAGGCTTCGCGCCCGATGAAGTCCTCACCGCTGCCGAGCTTCACGGCCCAGCCAAGGCCGGCCTCGAAAGGTGAATCATTGGGCGTGATGTCGGCGCCCCATGCCCGGTAGGCCTTTTCCAGGCGCAGCGATTCAAGCGCGCGATAACCGACCGGGCGAATGCCGAATTCCTCGCCGGCCGCCATGAGCGCGTCGAACAGCGTGCCGAGATCGGCCATGGGCGCATGCAGCTCCCAGCCGAGTTCGCCGACATAGGTGACGCGCAAGGCGCGCACGGATACGCCGCCGATCATGATCTGCCGCACATTGCCAAAGGGAAACCCGTCATTGCCGACAGGCAGCGAAACCAGCCGGGCAAGGACGTCGCGCGCCTTGGGACCCATGAGCGACAGCGTCCCGTATTCCTCGGTGACATCGCTCAGTTCTGCATCGAGGCCGGCCGGAATGTGTTCCTTGATCCAGGTGAAATCATGGGTGCGGAACCCGGTTCCGGTGACGATGTAGAACCGGTCATCGGCCAGCCGCGCAACCGTGACATCGCATTCGATCCCGCCGCGGCTGTTGAGCAATTGCGTGTAGGTCAATCGTCCGGCCGGCTTGGCGACATTGTTGGCGCAGACGAAGTTCAAAGCCCGGGCGGCATCTGTTCCCGCGAGTTCGAATTTGGCGAAGGAGGATTGATCGAAGATGCCGACCGCCTTCCGGACGAGCGCATGTTCCTGCCCCACCGCATCGAACCAGTTCTGGCGTCCCATGGAATAGACGTCCGCCGGCGCGGTTCCGTGGGGAGCAAACCAGTTCGGCCGTTCCCAGCCGAGTTTCGAGCCGAAGACGGCTCCGTGAGCCTTGAGCCGCTCATAGAGCGGGGAAGTGATGGCGGGCCGTCCGGTCGCATATTCCTCGTGCGGGAAGGCGATCGTGTAATGTTTCGAATAGGCTTCCAATGTGCGGTCG
Organism: Phyllobacterium sp. 21LDTY02-6; assembly: GCF_023554255.2. Classification (GTDB taxonomy): domain Bacteria; phylum Pseudomonadota; class Alphaproteobacteria; order Rhizobiales; family Rhizobiaceae; genus Phyllobacterium. The sequence goes on from NZ_JAMJWD020000002.1 coordinate 676,177, forward strand.
CGCACCCAGTTGCGGTCGCGGTGAAGCTCGGAGAAACGGCGAATATCCACCGTCCAGAGGTCGAGCGGCGCCTCGCCGTCCACCACCCATTGGGCGAGAACCCAGCCTGCGCCGCCACCCGAGGCGATGCCGAAGGCGTTGAAACCCGCTCCGACGAACATATTCGCGCATTCCGGGCCGCGGCCGAGGATGAAGTTGCCGTCGGGAGTGAAGCTTTCCGGCCCATTCACCATCTGTTTGACGCCGGCATCGGCCAATGCCGGCACTCGGGCGATGGCCTGGACCATATGCTGTTCGAAATGATCGTAATCATCGTCGAAAAGGCGGAACTGCCAGTCATCGGGTACATCGCCCGTGGTCCAGGCCTGAGGGTTCGGCTCGTAGCCGCCCATGACGAGGCCGCCGACCTCCTCCTTGAAATAGATGCGCCGGTCCGGATCGCGGAGCGTGGGTGCGTCAGGAGCCAGCCCTTCCAGCCTCTCCGTGATGATATATTGGTGCTTTACCGGCTGCAGCGGCACGCTCACGCCGGCCATCGCGCCCACCTGCCGCGCCCACTGCCCGGCGCAATTGACCACTTTTTCGCAGCCGATGTCGCCCTTGTCCGTCCTGACGCGGACGATGCGGCCGTCTACGAGATCGAAGCCGGTAACCTGCACGTTTTCGACAAGCCTCGCCCCGTGCATGCGGGCGCCACGCGCCAGCGATTGCGTGATGTCGGAAGGGCTTGCCTGCCCATCGGTCGGCAGCCAGCTCGCGCCGATGAGATCATCGGTGTTCAGCAGTGGCCACATGGCCTTCACCTCGCCGGGCGAGAGCAATTCCATCTCCATGCCGAAGCTGCGCGCCGTGGTCGCCAGCCGCTTATATTCCGTCCAGCGGTCATCATTGGTCGCGAGCCGCAGGCAGCCGGTCATCTTCCAGCCGGTTTCGAGACCTGTTTCCTCATGCAGCCGCTTGTACAGATCGACTGAATATTTGAGCACGCGGGTGATCGACGCCGACGAGCGCAATTGGCCGACGAGCCCGGCAGCATGCCAGGTGGAACCGGATGTCAGCTGCCCCATTTCGAGCAGCAGGACATCGGCCTTGTGGTCTCTTGCCAGATGGTAGGCGGTGGAACAGCCGATTATGCCGCCACCGATGACAATGATTTCCGCGTGGGAGGGCAGGCTCATGTTGTTTTCCGTCATTGTACAGGGATAGATCCAGTAGAGATCAGGATGTGTGGTTCATTCGAAATCGCGCCAGCGCAGCGTGATAGCGGTCGAGATTCTGGTCGGTATAGGCAGCGTAGTCGACGCCGGGGGCGTTCAGGTACAGTTCGGAAACCAGGCTCCACATCACCTCGCGCAGCAGCGACGCGCATTGCATGGCGGCGTGGGCGCGCCTCAGTTCCGGGTCTGGCGGCGCCTGGAAATAGGCACTGAGCAGCGCTTCCGATTCCGCATCGTCGAAACCGGCATTGGATGCAAGGCCCGCGAGGTCGAACATGGCGGTGGAAAAGCCGGCATATTCGAAATCGATCAGCCAGAGCCGCTGGGCATCCTCAAGGATGTTCGCCGGCAGAAGGTCATTATGGCCGAAGACGATGGGCAGCGGCTTCTGCGCCGCTTCAAGCTCCGCTGCGACCCGCAGGAATTCGGGCAATTGATCGGCGAGACGGCTTTTGCCGGCGATCAGCGTACGGGAATAGTCACGTATCGTATGGAACACCCAGAACATGAATCCCGGGCCCTCGATATGCTCCGGCATGGTATGGTGGAAATCGCGGATCAGGCTGGCGACGCGTTCGATGTTCGCGCGCACATCGGTGGCTTCCCAGGTTTTGGCGCCGAGATATTCGCTGACCATGACGCCATCGCCGGAATGGCAGAGCCTCGGCGCAAAACCCGCACGATGCGCGGCTTGCGTGATCATTGCTTCTCGATGGCGCGAGACGTGATGGAAGGGGTAGTCCTGGCCGAAACGCACGACATACCTGCCCGTCGCGTCCTCCACCAGATAGCTCTCATTGCTGATGCCGCCCTTCAGCGCCGACACATGCAGCTTGCCTTGCCAAAGCGGCAAGGAGGCAATCCGGCTGTGCGCTGTGGCTTCGGGCATGATCTCACCCGAGCCCGGATACATTGCCTGTCGCATATAAAGCGGGCGGGGCAGCGTGGTTCGGCAGACTCACCATGAGCAACGCATTCGTTTCATGAGGTTGTGAGCTCTCCACGGAACAATGGCGGTGTCTATGGCATTGATAGTTCGTGCATCCGGATCAAGGTCTTTTTGGTTTTTACCGGAAACTTCCCCTCATGATGAGCCTGTCGAACCACGCTTCATTTTTATGATCCGATGCTCTGCCAAGAAGAATGTATTGTCAACAGAAATATGAGGTATAATGTGGTTTTTGCACCGCTTTTGTTGTGATCTTGTGGTAATCAAGACCATTAACAGCCAGAAACGGTCAGGATTCGGTCAATGGCATCCAAAAGGCGCGGTGAGATCAAAAAGCTTGTGCAGGAGCATGGCGCCCTGTCGATCTCCGGTCTTGCCGATAGGCTCGGCGTGTCGCTGGAGACGATCCGGCGGGACGTGAAGCCGCTCGTCGATGAGGGTGCGATCGTGCGGACCCATGGCGCGGTGGGCCTGCCGCAGCACCTTGGCGAGGCGCCCTTCGAGGCGCGCATGCGGGAGAATGCGGCGGCCAAACGAAGCATCGCGCAATTCGTTGCTGCCACTATTCATGATGGCGACTCGATCATGCTGGACACGGGAACCACAACGAGCTTCCTGGCGCGCGAGCTTTTGCAGCACCGCAACCTTACCGTCGTCACCAATTCTTCCGATGTTGCCCGCACGCTTGCCACCATGAACGGCAACAAGGTGTTCATGGCGGGCGGCGAACTGCGCAGCGACAATGGCGCGGCCTTCGGCGTGCTGGCGCTGGAATTCGTCGGCCGGTTCCATGTGGACCACGCCGTCATCTCGGTCGGCGCCATCGATAGGCAGGGCGGCATCATGGACTACGATCTCGAGGAAGCGGAATTTGCGCGGACAGTTCTGTCGCGCGGGGCCCGCAAGCTCGCGGTCACGGACGGGACCAAATTTGGCCGGCGGGGCCTGGTTCAGGTGTGCGGCCTGGGCGGCGTCGATGAACTCGTCACCGAGCGGGAGCCGCCGGCGGAACTGGCGCAGGCGCTGAAGGCTGCCGGCGTATCGGTTCACATCGCGCCTGCACGCGCCTGACGGCAAGAAACGGATTGGCGGCACGGCGGGAGCCTTCTAGCATCGGGGGAGTTCGACGCAGCGGAGCAGATTCGTGCAGCAGATATTGGTGAGCCGCGAGATAGAGACACCGCTTGGGCCCATGGTCGCCATGGCCGGGGAAAGTGGGCTGGTGCTGTTGGAGTTCTCCGATCGTCCCGCCTTGCCACGCGAGAGGGATGAACTCGAACAGCGCTATTGTTATCGGATCAGCCCGGGCGACAATGCTGTTCTCAGGCAGGTGGAATCCGAATTGCGGGCCTATTTCGCCGGCGAGCTGACGGGTTTCCGCACGCCGCTATCGCTTCCGGCGACACAGTTCCAGCAAAGAGTATGGACAGCGCTGCAGGGCGTGCCGTTCGGCCACACGCGCACCTATGGTCAACTGGCGCAGCAATTGGGCAATCCCCACGCCAGCCGGGCGGTCGGTGCGGCCAATGGCCAGAACCGCGTCTCCATCATCGTACCCTGTCACCGGGTGCTCGGCGCGGACGGTTCGCTGACCGGTTATGGCGGCGGCCAGCGCCGCAAACGGTATCTGCTGGACCTCGAGCATCGCGTCCGCGCCGCCGCCGCCGGGACGCCGGTGTTTCATCCGGTGACGGCGCAGGCTTCGATGTTCTAGCGTCTGGCGGGTTCAGATATTGGCCCCGCCGTCGATGGTGAAGCTTGCTCCGGTGATGGATTTTGCTTCATTGCTCGCAAGGAAGGCGACCAGCGCGGCGACATCGCGCGCCTCGCCGAAACGCGGAATAGCCATGAGTGCGCGCTGGGCATCGGCGTGATCGCCACTGGCGGGGTTCATGTCCGTATCGGTCGAGCCGGGCTGGACGATGTTCGCAGTGATCTCACGCGGACCGAGATCGCGCGCCAGAGCCTTCGTCAGGCCGAGAAGCGCAAACTTGCTGGTCGAATAGGCGACAAGGCCGGGGAATGGCACCTGTTCGCCGAGATTGCTGCCGATGGTGATGATGCGCCCGCCGGTCTGCATCTTCGCGGCGGCGGCCTTCGCGGCGACGAAGCTCGCACGGACGTGGATCTCCATCACCCGGTCGAACTCTTCGAGGCTGAGCTGGTCGATCGTATCGACCGAAAACACACCGGCGCTGTTGACGAGAATATCCAGCCCGCCAAGCGTGCGATGGGCCTCTTCCACTGCGTTTTCCACCGCGACCGCATCGCGATTATCGGCCTTTATGGCGATAGCCTTGCGGCCCAGCGCCTTGATCGAATTGGCGACCGCATCCGCCTTGTCGGGGGAACTCGCATAGGTCAACGCAATATCGGCGCCGTCCTCCGCGAGCTTCAAGGCGATGGCGGCACCTATGCCACGGCTTCCTCCGGTGACGAAAGCGGTCTTGTTCTGCAGGCGCGACATCATGTTTCCTTTCTGTAATGATTACTACAGAAGTACATGGCAAGCTTGCAACGCGCCGTCAAGTGATTTATGTATCAATCGTTACAAAAGGAGTTTCACGACATGCCGGCGAGGGGCCGACCACGCGCTTTCGACAGGGATGCTGCACTTTTCTGCGCCATGCGGGTGTTCTGGGAGCAAGGCTATGAGGGCACGTCCATGGCGGAGCTTACCAGCGCCATGGGTCTCAATGCGCCCAGCGTCTATGCCGCGTTCGGCAGCAAGGCGGAGCTGTTCAAGGCTGCAGTCGAAGCCTATTCGGAACATGTCGGCGCTGAAATCTGGGATGCGCTGTCCAAAGCGGAAACCGCCAGACAGGGTTTCGCCGATTTTCTCGACCAGACGGCGCTCGCCTATACGCGGGCGGACCAGCCGCATGGGTGCATGATCGCGCTCGGCGCCCTGCATGGCGGTGCGGACATCGTTCCCGCCTGCGGAATGCTGAGGGAGAAGCGGCTGGAGAATATTCGCCTTCTCCATGAACGACTTTCGCAGGGCATCGAGGATGGCGACGTGCCCGAGGGCGTGGATTGCCGACAGATCGCGGAGTTTTACGCCACGGTCCAGCACGGCATGTCGATCATGGCGCGTGACGGCGGATCGCTGGAACAGCTGCGCAGAACCGCAGCGGCGGCCATGGCAGCCTGGGATGGGCTCGCCGGGACGCAATCATAAATGCAATTGGTGGCATAAATGCAATTGGCGGCATAAATGCAAATGGGCGGCCAGGCCGCCCATTCAATCATCATTAGCGCAGCAAGCTTATTCGCTAGCGGCGGCTTCTTCTGCCGGAGCTTCTGCAGCGGCTTCCGCCGGAGCTTCGGCAGCTGCCTTGGCGGCTTCAGCTTCGGCCTCTGCCTTTGCACGGGCATCTTCTTCAGCCTGCTTGGCCAGGGCAACGCGCTCCTGGGCCTTCTTGCCGGGCTGTGCCTTCTCAGGATTGTTGCGGACATCGCGCTTGGCAATGCCGGCCTGGTCGAGGAAGCGCAATACGCGGTCCGTCGGCTGGGCGCCGTGGCCGATCCAGTATTGGATGCGCTCTTCGTTGAGCTTCACGCGGTCGCCATCCTTCGGCAGCATCGGGTTCCACGAGCCGACTGCCTCAAGGAAGCGGCCGTCGCGCGGTGCGCGGACGTCGGCAACGACGACGTGGTAGTAAGGACGCTTCTTCGACCCTGCGCGGGCCAGGCGGATTTTCAATGACATTCTTGGTCTCCTAGTTTTATCGAGCGCCGTTCTCTCTGGCAGCTGTTGTTTCGTGATGTCTGATCACTTCCTTGACGATGAAGTTCAGGAACTTCTCGGCAAAATCGGGGTCGAGGTCCGCCGATTGCGCCAGACTGCGCAAGCGTTCGACCTGTAGCTTCTCGCGAGCCGGATCGGCGGCCGCAAGACCGTTTCGTGCCTTCAGGACGCCGACTGCCTTGGTGCAGCGAAAGCGTTCTGCGAGCATGTGAATAAGCGCCGCATCGATATTGTCGATGGAAGCGCGCAGTTCGAGCAGTTCCTTCGGGAGAGATGGCGTGCTCATGATCACCCTTTCTTCTTCGGCAGGCCGGGCAGGCCGCCGCCCAATCCGGGCAAGCGCGGCATTCCGCCCATGCCCCCCGGCATTCCGCCGCCGAGACCTGGCAGGCCGGGGCCCTTGCCGAAACCGGCCGCCTCCGCCTGCTTCTGCAGAGCTTCGAGCTGCTTCGGATCCATCTTGGACAGGTCCGGCATTCCGCCCATGCCCCCCATGCCCCCAAGACCGCCGAGGCCCATCTTGGCTCCGAGCCCGCCCATCATCTGTTTCATGATGCCACCTTTGCCCTTGCCGCCCATGGCCTTCATCATGTCGGCCATCTGGCGATGCATCTTCAGCAGCTTGTTGATGTCGGCGGCATTGGTGCCCGAGCCCTTGGCGATACGCTGCTTGCGCGAATGTTTCAGCACATCCGGGTTGCTTCGTTCGGCGGGCGTCATCGAAGCAATGATCGCGAGCTGGCGCTTGAATATGGAATCGTCCAGTCCGGCCGCAGCCATCTGGTCCTTCATCTTGCCCATGCCGGGCATCATTCCCATGATGCCGCCCATGCCGCCGAGCTTCTGCATCTGGCCGATCTGGTCGGCAAGATCGTTGAGATCGAACTTGCCGGTCTGCATCTTGCGGGCCATCGCCGCGGCTTTTTCGGCATCGATGTTCTCGGCTGCCTTCTCGACCAGGGAGACGATGTCGCCCATGCCGAGAATGCGGTCGGCGATGCGCCTCGGGTAGAATTCCTCCAGCGCATCCATCTTCTCGCCGGTGGCGATGAGCTTGATGGGCTTGCCGGTGACGGCGCGCATGGAAAGAGCGGCACCGCCGCGTCCGTCGCCGTCCATGCGGGTAAGGACGAGACCGGTAATGCCGACGCGCTCATCGAAGGAGCGGGCGAGGTTGACCGCATCCTGCCCGGTCAGCGCATCCGCGACGAGCAGGATCTCATGCGGGCTTGCCTTTTTCTTGATGTCCGCCATCTCGAGCATGAGCGGCTCGTCGATATGGGTGCGTCCGGCAGTATCGAGGATGACGACGTCATGACCGCCGAGCTTCGCCGCCTGTACGGCGCGCGCCGCAATCTCCACGGGGCTCTGTCCGGCAATGATGGGCAGGGTATCGACGCCGGTCTGCACGCCGAGCTGGCGCAGCTGCTCCTGCGCGGCGGGGCGGCGCGTATCGAGCGAGGCGAGGAGAACCTTCTTCTTCTGGCGTTCGGTCAGGCGCTTGCCGATCTTGCCCGTCGTGGTGGTCTTGCCCGAGCCCTGCAGGCCGACCATCATGATGACGACAGGGGAGGGAGCATTGAGATCGATGGTGACGCCCTCGGCACCGAGCATGTCGACGAGTTCGTCATGGACGATCTTGACGACCATCTGGCCGGGCTTGATGCTCTTGAGAACTTCGGCGCCGACTGCCTTGGCGCGCACCTTGTCCGTGAACGAACGCACCACGTCCAGCGCGACGTCGGCTTCGATCAGCGCACGGCGCACTTCACGCAATGCGGCAGCGACATCCGCTTCCGACAAAGCGCCACGGCCGGTAAGGCCGTTCAGTATCGAACCCAGTCGTTCCTGTAAGCTCTCGAACATCCGTCTTCCTTTATCCTTTCAGAACTCGTTCCTGAAAGGTAAGCCATCATCCGCGCCAGGCAAGACGCCAAAGCAATATGACATCCGAGGGCGCATTGCGCTGTCGGATGTGGACCGCCGGGATCGTCGAACCCTTGCGGGGTCCCGGTAGGTTGCTCGGAGGACAAGTCTCGTCGCGGTGAATTGGACGGCTTAAACAGGAAATGGCGGCAAGAGTCAAGTTGGCAGGCGGGCCGGCGGATGGGCGTTTCCGGCCCGCACGCCAGCTTTCATGTTGCTTTATGCACTCTATGCGTGCACTTGGCCGCAGGGCTGCGGATCGGCCGTCCAGGGTCCGATTGGTGCAAAAACTGAAATATCGGCGCAATTCGAGACCTAAACACCGAAAATTGGGCATGAACCGGCTCAAACAGCCAGATGACAGCGGTCGAGAAAAATGGCAGATAGAAACGACGATTCAACTTTCAAGGAGATATCCATGGCATTTCGTGCCAAAAGCAGATTTTGCGCGGTCGTGGCCGCCGCCCTTCTCAGCACGGCAGGCATCGCGCAAGCCGCCTCCCAGTGTGGCAATAATTCTGCAGGATTTAAGGAGTGGATCCAGGATTACAAGCAGGTCGCCCAGGCCCAGGGACGCGGCAGCCGCGCCATACGCGCGCTGGACGGTCTCAGCTACGCAACGAAGACCATCAATGCAGACCGCAACCAGAAGAGCTTCAAATATTCGCTCGATCGCTTCATGCAGGTTCGCGGCGCCCAGACGATCATTTCGCGGGGACGCAAGTTCAAGGCACAGAACGCCGCGCTGTTTGACCGCCTGGAGCAGCGCTATGGTGTACCGGCAGGGCCGCTGATCGCGATCTGGGGCATGGAAACCGGTTTCGGCAGCTATATGGGCAACCAGAATACGCTCTCGGCCGTCGCCACCCTCGCTTATGATTGCCGCCGCAGCGATTATTTCCGCAACCAGCTCGATGCGGCCCTGCAGCTCGTCGACAATGGCACCCTGTCGCCAGACGCGCGCGGAGCGATGCACGGCGAAATCGGCCAGACCCAGTTCCTGCCGGTCAATGTGCTGCGCTACGGTGCCGATGGCGATGGCAATGGCCGCATAGACATGGTTCGCTCGAAGGCAGACGCCCTTGCGTCGACGGCCAACTTCCTCGTCGGCCATGGCTGGCGTCGCGGTGCCGGCTACCAGCCGGGCCAGGCCAATTTCGGCGCCATCCAGGGCTGGAACGCCGCCAGCGTCTACCAGCAGGCGATCGCGATCATGGGCGCGAAGATCGACGGCGAATAAGACCAGTGCGCCGGGTGCCGTCAGGCGCCCGGCCCGATATCGCCGAAGCGGCCATCGGGGCACGCTTCACCAGTTTGTTTCGCAGGCCGCTTCCGATCCCAGCGCTGCGCCACCGTCGGAGCGCGACCCATGCCGCATTCAATCGAGAGCCATGGCGAGAACGAAATCTTCGATCTCGCGCCGATTTCGCTCTGGCTGGAGGATTTCAGCGCGGTCCGCAAGCTTTTCGATACATGGCGCGCGGCGGGCGTCACCGACATCAAGGCCTATTTGCAGGCGGATGTGAATCGCATCCGCGAATGTTCGGCGCTGATCCGGGTCATCAGGGTCAACAAGAAGACGCTGTCGCTGTTCGAGGCCGATGATTTCGACCATCTGACTGCCAATCTCGCCACCATCTTCCGTGACGACATGCTGCATTCGCATGTGCAGGAATTGTCGGCGCTCTGGGAGGGCAAGACCGAATTCTCAAGCAGCACCGTCAATTACACGCTTTCCGGGCGCCGGCTGGATATCCAGCTGCGCGGCACTATCCTGCCGGGACATGAAGCGGGCTGGGACCGGGTGCTGCTGTCGATCGAGGATGTGACCGAACGGGAGGAGGCGCGCCGCCGCCTGGTGGACAGCCAGCTTTATGCCGAGGGTCTCTTCGAACATTCGCCTGTTTCGCTCTGGGTGGAAGATTTCAGCCGCATCAAGAAGATGCTGGACGAATTGCGGGAGCGCGGCATCACCGATTTCCGCGTATTCACCGATGTCCATCCGGAATTCGTCGGGCAATGCGCGCGTGAAATCCGCGTCATCGACATCAATCGGGAGACGATGCGGCTGTTCCTTGCGCCGGACAAGGTGACGGTGCTGCGCCGCCTGCCTGATATCCTGCGCGAGGAGGTCAACGCCCATTTCCGCGAGCAGCTGATCGAACTCTGGAACGGCAACCTGTTCCACCAGCGCGAAACGCTGAACTACGCCCTCGATGGAACGGAACGCCACGTGCTGCTGCAGTTCTCCATCCTGCCGGGGCGGGAAGAGGATTGGTCGCTGGTGCAGATATCGCTGACGGATATCACGGCCCGCAAGAAGGCCGAAGCCTATCTCGAATATCTCGGCAAGCACGACGTGCTGACCAAGCTGCACAACCGCGCCTTCTATGTCGACGAGCTGAACAGGCTGGAGCGGCGTGAATATTTCCCGGTCTCGATCCTCATCCTCGACCTGAACGGCCTGAAGACGATCAACGATCAATGGGGACACGGTGTCGGCGACGGCCTGCTGCGCCGGGTCGGCGAAGTGCTCGGCGAGGCAGTGAAACATCCCTCCTATGCGGCGCGCATAGGCGGGGACGAATTTGCCGTACTGCTGCCTGCGGTGGACGAGCTCGGCGCCACCAGCATGATCGACGAGATTCGCAGTCTCATCGAGATCAACAATCAGTTCTATTCGAACATACCGCTCAATGTCTCGATCGGCTGGGCCACCAGCGCCGCCGGCGAGAAGCTGGAGGCGGTGGTGAAGCGCGCCGACCTCATGATGTATGAGGACAAGCACCGGCACTATTCCAGCCTGGAGCGCCTCGAACGAACCTAGCTCCGTTCGGTCACGCCAAGGGCTTGAACAGGTCTGGCTGGCTTCTGGGCTGGCAGCGCAGATATTGGGGCGAAGCCTCGATCCTGCCGCCAAGCGCGGCGGCTGCGTGCCAGGGCCAGCGCGGATCATAGAGGACGGCGCGTGCAATGCCGACAGCATCGGCGTCACCGCCGGCGATGATCGACTCCGCATGTTCGGGCTCGTTGATCAGTCCGACGGCGATCGTCGTCATGCCCGTCTCCGCCTTGATCTTGCGGGCGAGCCCGACCTGGTAGCCCGGGCTGAGCGTCATCTTCTGCAATGGCGAAAGCCCGCCGCTGCTGACATGGATGGCGTCGCAGCCGCGCTGCTTCAGCGCATTGGCGAAGGCGACGCTCATATCGGCATCCCAACCGCCATCGACCCAGTCCGTCGCCGATATCCGGATCCAGACCGGCTTGTCGGGCGAGAAGGCCGCCCGGACCGCGTCGAACACCTCGAGCGGAAAGCGCATGCGATTTTCGAGGCTTCCGCCATATTCGTCCTCGCGCCGGTTGGAGAGCGGCGAAAGGAACTGGTGTAGCAGGTAGCCATGGGCGCCATGCACCTCAATGCCGTCGATCCCCAGCCGGTCCGCGCGCCGCGCCGCCTCGGCGAAGGCTTCGCGCACACGGGCGAGGCCTGCGGCGTCCAGCGCCTCCGGCGCGTCATATTCAGCCAGGAAAGGGATGGAAGAGGCGGATACCGTCTTCCATCCGCCCGGTTCGTCCGGCGCGATCTGCTTGCCGCCCTCCCAGGGCGCCTTGACCGAGGCCTTGCGGCCGGCATGTGCCAGCTGTAGCGCGATCGGCATCGAGGAGTACTTGCGGATCGACTGAACGACGCGCTCCAGCGCCTGCTCCGTCTCGTCGGAATAAAGGCCGAGGTCCGCCGGCGAAATGCGGCCTTCCGGCGAAACCGCCGTGGCTTCGGTGACCAGCAGGCCAGCGCCCGACTGGGCGAGATTGCCGAGATGCATCATGTGCCAATCGGTGGCGGCACCGTCCTCCGCCGAATATTGGCACATGGGAGCAATGACGATCCTGTTGGCAAGTTGCATTGTGCCGAGACTCATCGGCTGGAACAGTTGGCTCATGAAAATACCTCGGGATTGCCGTCAATGGGAAAGGAACTTCGCCAAGGATGGGGCGGCAATGCCGACGTTTCAAGTCACTGTTTTGTAATTCGGCCGGGCAATGGGCAAAAAAAGAGCCGGACTGAAAAGCCCGGCCTGAGTTTTGAAGGTCAAAAAACCTCCAGAGGGGAACAGCCGACGCGGCAAAATGGGAGGAGTACCGCGCCGGCTGATGTGGACATAGGGCCATTCAGCCGGCGCAACAATGACGAAAAATGCATAGCAGCTATGCAAGGAGGCTAAATTGCCATCAGTGGCGCCCAATCGCTGGGCGTCGTGCTCTATTCGGCAGCAGCGCCGGTTTCGCTTGGGTGAGGCCGGAGAAAATCGCCGGTCTCGGGATTCATCACCCACAATTCGCCTGTCGAAATGTCGAACCAGGCGCCGTGAAGCGTCAGCCTCCCCTTCTTTTCGAGAATATCGACGCAAGGAAACGTGCGAAGGTTCCTCAGGGAATAGCGGATGGAGATGCGCTCCAGCGCGGTCTGGCGCTCGAAAGGCGTCATCAGCTCATTGGCTGAGACGGCCTCCGCCGCCGGGGCGACGAGGCTCATCCATTTGCCGATGAAATCGCCCGGCGAAAGCGGCTGGCTATCCGGGTCCAGGGCGGCCTTGATGCCGCCGCAGCGTCCATGGCCTAGAACGACGATGTTCTTGACCTTGAGGCTCTGGACGGCGAATTCGAGCGCGGCGGACGTCGAGTGATACTCATCGTCGGGGGCGTAGGGCGGCACCAGATTGGCGACGTTGCGCACGACGAAGATTTCGCCTGGCGCAGTATCGAAGATGATTTCGGGCGCGGAGCGGGAGTCGCAGCAGGCGACGACCAATGTCTCGGGAGTCTGGCCCTGCTCTGCCAATTGTCGGTAACGCAAGGTTTCATTAGCATACCGATGCTCCATGAAGTTGCGATAACCGCGGAGAAGTTTCTCGGGAAGCAATGTCATGGCAAGTGGTCTATTCCTGATCCTGGCGAAATTCAATCCACTTCCGTATCGCGTGTCGGGGTCAGGCGCGAACGCCTTTGCTCGGATGCACGAGGCGGCGCATCTGCACCATGGCCATGGGCGAGGCGAGACTGGAGGCGTCGGCCTCGAGCATCAGCTCGTCCGCACCGCGTTTGGCCGAGCGGGCCATGATCTCGAACACGGCCGCTGTCGTGCGTTGCAGCACCTGTTCCAGATCGGAGCCGCCGAGCATCCGTGCGAGGAAAAGCGCCGATGTCAGGTCGCCAAGGCCGTTGCTCGGCCCTGAGACGAGACGATGTTCGGCGAGCAGCGCCAGGGTGTGGTTGACCAGGAGGTTGCCGGTGCCCCCGGCAATCATCGGATGGGCGGAGGTCACCAGCATCGTTGCGGGGCCGGCATGAAGCGCGGCCTGCATCACGGAGCGGTTGTCGGGCAGGTCCGCCCCGGCGAGCCAGGCAAGCTCGAACCGATTGGGCGTGGCCATGTCGGCCAGCGGCATCAGGTGATCGCGGATGGCCACGGCAGTGGCCTCGGGCACATAGAGGCCCTTTTCGTCGCCGATGACCGGATCGCAAAGATATTTCACCGCCGGGTTCCCGGCCTTTATGGTGCGGACCAGCCGGGCGACGGCGAGCGCCTGGTCGGAATTGCCGAGATATCCGGTGAGAATGCCGCCGATTTCGCCTATCCAGGGGGCGCGTTCGAGATCGGCGACGAGTTCGTCGAATTGCGCCGCATCGGGCACGATACGCCTGGCCGGACCATGGCCGGGGTGCCAGGGGAGAATGACCGTCGGCACGGCCCAGACCGGATGGCCGAGCGTCTCCAGCGCGAACACCGCGGCTCTGTTGCCGACGGAACCGCGCACGACATGGCTGGAAATGACGAGGATGGCATTGTTAGATCCATTGGCATTTCCAGTCGTCATTCTTTGCTCACAGAGGTTCGGTGTTCGAAGGGGCGGATCGCTTGCAGCCGGGGGGCGGTGGCGGAATCACCGGCGCGTCAAACATAGCCGAAGATCGAGGCCATCAGCCATACAAACATGGCGATGAGCACGAGCAGCCCGAGCAGCCGGCCGATGCGGGTGCCCCAGACCTCGATCGAATCCGCGGGGTCGGCATCCCGGGCAGAGAAATGTCCCCTGGTGCGGCTGGCAAGCGAGCGTCCGTCGGATGATGATTCCCTGGCGACGCGATCGAGTATCCGTGCTGCGTCGTTGTCGTTCTTGTCCTCGGCCATCGCTCTTCCCCTGCTACGCGAACAGCATAGCGCTTTGCCAGTTCCTTTTGGAGAAAAAACTGTTTAGATTTCCGGCAGTTCGTCCAAGCGCCAGTCGGCGATGACAAACCGGAGAGGGAACATGCAGCTTATGACCATATCTGTTGCGCCGCGGCGCATGCTCACAATACTTGCGCTCGTTCTGCTGGCACCTCTCGTGTCCGCCTGCGGCTTCAACACGATACCGACCAATGAAGAGCGCGCCAAGGCTGCCTGGAGCGAAGTCCTCAACCAGTATCAGCGCCGGGCCGACCTCATTCCCAACCTCGTGGAAACGGTAAAGGGCTATGCGGCGCAGGAAAAGGATGTGCTCACATCGGTCGTCGAGGCCCGCGCCAAGGCGACGCAGGTCCAGGTTTCCGCCGAGACATTGACCAATCCCGATGCTTTCAAGACCTTCCAGGAAAACCAGGCGCAGCTTACGGGCGCACTGTCGCGCTTGCTGGCGGTGGTCGAGAACTATCCGGACCTCAAATCCAACCAGAACTTCCTCGCGCTGCAATCGCAGCTGGAAGGCACCGAAAACCGCATCGCCGTCGCCCGGCGCGATTATATCGAGGCGGTCCGCGTCTATAATACGTCGCTCAAGACCATGCCGACGATGATCTGGAGCTGGATCTGGTTCACCGGCAACGAGCCTTACCAGACATTTACGATCGATGATGCGGCAACGCAGAATCCGCAGGTGAAGTTCTAAGCCCGGTAGCAGGCGGTGATCGCGCGTCCTTCCGTGCCGTCATGGGCGACGAGGCATTGGCTGTGGCCGATAGCCTCGATCGTCATGCTGTCGCTGCTGGTCGTCGCAGCTCTTGCGGCGGAGCTTCCGGCACTGACAGGACGCGTCGTCGACAGTGCGAATATCATCGACGCGGCGACGGAGCAGGCGATCACCCGCAAGCTTGAGGCGTTCGAGACGAAATCGTCGGATCAGGTCGTGGTCGTCACGGTGCCGGACCTCGCGGGCGAGGCGATCGAACCCTATTCCAACCGGCTCTACCGCAGCTGGGCGCTTGGACAGAAGCAGGAGAACAATGGCGTCCTGCTCGTGGTCGCCCCGAACGACCGCAAGGTGCGCATCGAGGTCGGCTATGGGCTCGAGGGCACGCTGACCGACCTCCTGTCGCGGCTGATCATCGAGAATGCGATCATTCCGGGTTTCCGGTCCGGTGACTATTCAGGCGGCATCGCCAAGGGTGTCGATGACATATTGACGGTCCTCTCCGGCGATACCGCAGAATTGGAAGCTCGGGCGAAACGCAATGTGAAGGAGCCGGAATCCGATATTGACTGGTTCATGGTGGCGTTCATCACCATCTGGGCCACCATATTCTTCGGTGGCTTCGCCATGGCCATTCTCGCCCCCATCTTCGGCCGCAAGATCGGCCCGGGCCGCTATCGCTGGCTGGGCATGAACATCGACACACGTCCATCGAGCAGCGGGCGCGGCGGCGGATGGAGCTCCGGCGGTGGCGGCTGGTCCGGCGGCGGTGGCTGGTCGGGTGGCGGCGGCGGTGGGTTTTCGGGCGGCGGCGGTTCGTCCGGTGGCGGCGGCGCTTCGGGGAGCTGGTAGACCATGAAACTGATGACCGATGACGACCACCAACGCATAGCCGAAGCGATACGCGCCGCGGAGATCCGTACGAGCGGCGAAATCTATGCGGTCGTGGCGCGCCGCAGCGACAGCTATTTCTACGTCGCCGGTTTCACGCTGGCGATATGCGTCCTGCTCGCCTCCGCGATCGTGGCCATCGCCGCGCACTGGTACTGGACCCACATCACCCTGCCGACATTCGGCCTCGCTATCCTGGCTGCCTTCGTTTCCTGCATGCTGGTGCTCTGGCTCCTGCCGGGCGTTTCGCTTTGGCTCGTTCCCCGGCGCATCCGCTACAAGCGCGCGCATCTCAATGCCGTCCAGCAATTCCTGGCGCGGAACGTGCACCTGACCAGCGAGCGCACCGGCATCCTGCTGTTCGTCTCGCTGGCCGAGCGCTATGCGGAAGTCATCGCCGATGCCGGCATTCACGCCAAGGTCGAGCAGGACGAGTGGAATTCCATCGTCTCGGTGCTTGTCGGACACGCGCGGCGCGACAGTCTGGCCGAGGGGTTCCTCATCGCGATCGAAAAGGCCGGCATCCTGCTGGAGAAACATTTCCCCGCGGGCCCCGATACGGCCAATGAACTGGACGATCATCTGGTCGAATTATAATTTTGTTGCGTGTCACACGATTTTCACTCCATTGCGACAGTTTGGGGTCGAAAATGCTTCTCGAAGCGCTATGATCGCCTGAAATCAGGGGATCGGAGGGGATATTTTATGGTTTCCAGCAAGAATTCCGGCACAAAAGCAACAAAACAGGCAAAAGCCGGGATTGTTCAAAACAAGGTGGGACTGTTTTACGAACTGCTCTTTGCCCGCGCCCCCGAAGAAGATCTCGCCGTCTATGACGCCGATGCGCTGAAAGCCTCGGCCAAGCTCGCCGAAGAGGCACTCAGCAGGTTTGAGCCCGGCAAGTCGGTCATCGAATTTTCCGGGCCGGGCACCATCTCCCGTGACGGCAGGCCCGTGACCGTGGTGACGCTGATCAATGACAACATGCCGTTCCTGCTGGATTCGGTTCTTGGCGAAATCAGCGAGCGCGTCAGCTCGGTCTATCTCGTCCTGCATCCCGTCATGGAGATCGACCGCAAGAGCCGCAAGCTCATCGGCGGCGCCGGGCCGGAAGACCCGGGCGAGAACGTCATGCGCGTCAGCGTCATGCAGATTCATGTGCCGGCCGTGGATGCGCCGGTGCGCGAGATCATTACCGCCGCGCTGACGACGTTGCTGAAGCATGTGCGCGAAGCGGTGAGCGACCGCAAGGCCATGGTGGCGCGGCTCGACGATGCGATTGCCGCATATCGCAATGACAGGACCCCGTTCAAGAAGGGCGTGGCCGAGGAAGCCGCTGCCTTCCTCGAATGGCTGCGCAACAATAATTTCACCTTTCTCGGCGTGCGCGAATACGACTATCTCGGCGATGAGAGCACCGGGGAACTGGAGCGTTCCAGCAAGCCCGGTCTCGGCATTCTCGGCGATCCCGACGTTCGCGTGCTCAAGCGCGGCAATCAGGGCGTGACGACCACGCCGCAGATCATAGCCTTTCTCACCGGTCCCGAGCCGCTGATCGTTACCAAGGCCAATACCAAGTCGCTGGTGCACCGGCGCGGCTACATGGATTATATCGGCGTGAAGACCTTCGACCAGAACGGCAGGATCGCCGGCGAACTGCGTTTCGTCGGGCTCTTCACCTCCGGCGCCTATACGAGTTCGGTGCTGAAGATTCCCTATCTTCGCTCCAAGACCGAAAGCGTCATTGCCCGGCTCGGCTTCAACCGGGAGGATCATTCCGGCAAGGCGCTGATCAAGGTGCTCGAAGGCTATCCCCGCGACGACCTGTTCCAGATCGACGTGAAGACCCTTACCCGCAATGCCGAGACCATCCTCGCGCTGGGCGAGCGGCCGCGCGTGCGTGTCCTGCCGCGGATCGATCCCTTCGGACGCTTCGCCTCGATCATCGTGTTCGTGCCGCGCGAACGCTATGATTCCGTCGTGCGCGAGAAGATCGGCTCCTATTTCGCCTCAGTCTATGATGGCCACGTATCGGCCTATTACCCGGCCTTTCCGGAAGGCACGCTGACACGCGTCCACTTCATCATCGGCCATGCGGATAGTGACTTTCCCAAGGTCAAGCGCGAGGTGCTGGAAGAAAATGTCCGCGCCATCGTCCGGACCTGGGAAGATGCCGTCGCCGAGGTCGGCGATCGCGCCGGAACGCCGGAATTCACACCACTGGCCGCGGCCTTTCCGGATTCCTACCGCGAGAATTTCTCGCCCGAAGACGCATTGCTCGATGCAAGCCGCATTGCCGGCCTGACCCGCAACAATCCGCTTTTCGTCGATTTCTACCGGCACCATTCGGATGGACCGAACGCTGCTTCGCTCAAGATCTATCATTATGGCGGTGCGGTCGCGCTGTCGCAGCGGGTCCCGCTGCTCGAACATATGGGCTTCCGGGTCATCAGCGAGCAGACTTTCGCGCTGCCGGCCGCCGATGGCAGCCCGCTTTTCGTGCACGACATGGAGCTTGTCAGTGCGTCGGGCGCAGCCATCGATCTTGCCGACAATGGCGATCTTTTCGAGGATGTGTTCCGCAACATCTGGGGCGGGACATCGGATAATGACGCCTATAACGGCCTGGCGCTGGCGGGCAAGCTCACCGCCCGCCAGATCATCATCCTGCGCGCCTACGGGCGCTACCTGCAGCAGGCAGGCATCCCCTATTCGCAGGATTTCATCGCCGGTACGCTCAACCGTTATCCGCAGATCGCCCGCCAGATCTATGATCTGTTCGAACTGAAGCTGGCGCCGGGCAAGGCCGGCGCCTCGACTGCCAAGCGACGCCAGGCGGATATGCGCGCGCAGATAGAGCAGGCCCTCCAGACCGTGCCCAGCCTGGATGACGACCGGATATTGCGGCGTTTCCTCAATCTCATCGATGCGACGCTGCGCACCAATGCCTTCGCACCGGAAGAAGACGGTTCGGAGCGGCTATCCCTTGCCTTCAAGCTCGACCCCGGCGCGATCGATGAATTGCCGGCGCCGCGGCCCTATCGCGAGATATTCGTCTATGGCCCCGAGGTGGAAGGCGTGCATCTGCGCTTCGGCCCCGTGGCTCGCGGCGGGCTGCGCTGGTCCGACCGCGCCCAGGACTACCGCACGGAAGTGCTTGGGCTGGTGAAGGCGCAGCAGGTGAAGAACGCGGTGATCGTCCCGGTCGGGGCGAAAGGCGGGTTCTATCCGAAACAACTGCCGGTCGGAGGCGACCGCTCGGCCGTATTCGAGGCGGGAAGGGCTGCCTATATCACGTTCATCGCCACACTCCTGTCCGTCACCGACAATCTGCAGGGCGAAACCGTGGTCCCGCCGGACAATATCGTTCGGCTCGATGGCGACGACCCCTATTTCGTCGTGGCGGCAGACAAGGGCACCGCGACGTTCTCGGACACGGCGAACGCGATCAGCCAGGCGCATGATTTCTGGCTGGACGATGCTTTCGCTTCCGGTGGATCGGCGGGCTACGACCACAAGAAGATGGGCATCACCGCGCGCGGCGCCTGGGAGGCGGTGAAACGCCATTTCCGCGAGCTCGGGCGCGACATCCAGACCACGCCGTTCACCGCGGTGGGCGTCGGCGACATGTCCGGCGACGTCTTCGGCAATGGCATGCTGCTCTCGCCGCAGACGCGGCTGATCGCGGCGTTCGACCATCGCGATATCTTCATCGATCCGGAGCCGAACATCAAAGCCACGCTGAAGGAACGCCAGCGGCTGTTCAACCTGCCGCGTTCGAGCTGGCAGGATTTCGACAAGTCGAAAATATCGGCCGGCGGCGGCGTGTTTTCCCGGGCGCAGAAATCGATCACCCTGTCGCGGGAGGCTGCCAAGGCCATCGGCCTCGGCAAGACGACGGCGACGCCGCTGGAGATCATGACGGCCATTCTCAAGGCTCCCGTCGATCTGCTCTGGTTCGGCGGCATCGGCACCTATGTCCGGTCCTCGCTGGAAAACGATGCGGAAGTCGGCGACCGCGCCAATGACGCCATCCGTATCGCCGGCGCCGATATCGGCGCGAAGGTCGTGGGCGAGGGCGCCAATCTCGGCATGACGCAGAAGGCGCGCATCGAGTTCAACCTGCTCGGCGGGCGCTGCAATTCCGACGCCATCGACAATTCCGCCGGCGTCAATACCTCGGACGTCGAGGTCAATATCAAGATCGCCCTGGCCCAGGCCATGCGGTCCGGCAAACTGAAGCGCGATCGCCGCAACGCCATCCTCGAGGCGATGACCGAAGAGGTGGCAGGCCTCGTGCTTCGCAACAATTACCTGCAGACGCTGGCTCTGTCGCTCGCCCAGCGGCGCGGGCTTGCCGACCTTGCCTACCAGGCGCGCTTCATCAGCGATCTCGAGGCGCGCAAGCTCCTGAACCGCAAGGTCGAAACGCTGCCCGACGACAAGGCACTGGCGGAGCGCCAGATCGAGGGTATCCCGCTCACGCGTGCCGAGCTCGGCGTGCTGCTGGCCTATGCCAAGATCGTGCTGTCGGACCAGCTGCTGGCCAGCGACGTGCCGGACGATCCCTATCTCGAACGCGAATTGATGGACTATTTCCCGAAGCAGATGAAGGAACAGTTCGGCGACGAGCTGCGCACGCATCGGCTGCGCCGGGAGATCATCGCGACGCAGCTCGCCAATGATGTCATCAATCGCGGCGGGCCGACCTTTGTCAGCCGCCTTTCCGATCTGACCGGCCAGTCGGGCCCCGAGATCGTCCGGGCCTATCTGATCGTCCGCGACGGTTACGAGGTCGACAAGCTCTTCGCAGCCATCGATGCGCTCGACAATGTGATGCCGGGCGATGTCCAGAACGGCCTCTACGAGAACGTGGCGCGGATGCTGAACTGGACGACCGCCTGGGTCCTGCGCAATCGTCGTGCCGCATCCATCGGCGATGCCGTCGAGGAAATCCGTGGCGCGCGCAAGGCCCTGCAGCCGCGGCTCGACAAGCTTCTGCCCGCCTCGGCGCTGGCTGCCATCCGCGAGGATACGCTCGGCAACGAAGCGCTCGGTACGCCGCAGGCACTGGCGGCGCAGATGGCAAGGCTCGAAATCGCGCCGATCATTCCGGATATCGCCGCCGTTGCGCAGCAGGCCAATGTCGACATCGGCAATGCGGCCAAGGCCTATTTCGACGTCTCGGAAGCCTTCCGCATCGGCCGCATCGAGGATGCCGCGCGGAATGTCTCCGTCGCCGATTATTATGACGGGCTGGCATTGGCGCGGGCCACCGATCTCATCAGCCAGGCGCGACGGGCGATAGCCGTCGCCGCGCTGACCCAGTTCGGGAAGAATGCCACGCCAGCCGCCGAGTGGCTGGCAAGCCGTGGCGCGCGTATCGACGAAGTGCGCCAGCGCATGGCCAGTATCGTGGAGGCCGGCGACCTGACGGTATCGCGGCTTGCGGTCGCCGCCGGGCTTCTGTCGGACCTGTCGTAACGGCTTGGCAGTCGTAACGGCTTGGCCATCGCCGCTGGTGCCAGGCACGAGCGGCGATCTGCCGGAGGGGCTAGTCTAGTGCCGGAAATGCCGCATGCCGGTGAAGACCATGGCGATATCATGCTCGTCGGCGGCAGCGATCACCTCATCGTCGCGCATCGATCCGCCGGGCTGGATCACCGCCGTCGCACCCGCGGCCACGGCTGAAAGCAGGCCGTCGGCGAAGGGGAAGAAGGCGTCGGAAGCGACCACCGAACCCTTGGTCAAAGGCTGCGCATTTCCGGCGGCTTCCGCCGCATCCTCGGCCTTGCGCGCCGCTATGCGGGCGCTGTCCACCCGGCTCATCTGGCCGGCGCCGATGCCGACGGCCGCGCCGTCCTTCACATAGACGATGGCGTTCGACTTCACATGTTTGGCGATGCGGAAAGCGAGCTTCAGATCCGCCATTTCAGCATCGGTCGGCGCGCGCCTGGTAACGACCTTGAGGTCGAGATCGTCGACCACGCCGCTATCGCGCGACTGCACGAGGATGCCGCCGGCAACCGTCTTGGCGCTGATCCCGCCCGCCCGCGGATCGGGCAGGCCGCCGGTCACCAGGAGGCGAAGGTTCTTCTTGGCCGCGACGATGGCCTGGGCTTCGGGCGTGGCATCCGGTGCGATGATGACCTCGGTGAAGATCTTGACGATCTCCTCGGCAGCCTCGGCATCCAGCGTGCGGTTCAAGGCGACGATGCCGCCAAAAGCCGAGACGGGGTCGCAGGCGAGCGCCTTGAGATAGGCCTGCCTCAGGTCCGAAGCCTCGGCCACGCCGCAGGGATTGGCATGTTTGATGATGGCGACCGCTGCGGTTCGTGCCGGATCGAATTCCGCGACGAGCTCGAAAGCCGCATCGGTATCGTTGATATTGTTGTAGGAAAGCTGCTTGCCCTGGAGCTGTTTCGCGGTGGCAACGCCCGGACGCTTCTCCCCGGTGAGGTAGAAGCCGGCCGACTGGTGCGGGTTCTCGCCATAGCGCATCACCGAATGAAGATGGCCGCCAAGTGCGCGGCGCGAGGGCGTTTCGGTCATGAGCGCCTCGGCGAACCAGCCGGAGATGGCGGCATCATAGGTCGCGGTGCGGGCATAGGCCTTGGCCGCGAGATGCTGGCGGAAGGAATAGGGCAGCGAGCCCTCATGCTTGTCCAGCATGGCGATGACCATGTCGTAATCGCCAGCCTCGGTGACGACGCCGACATAGGCATGGTTCTTGGCGGCAGCACGGATCATCGCCGGGCCGCCAATGTCGATGTTCTCGACGATATTGGCGTAATCGGCGCCCGAATGGCGGACTTCCTCGAAGGGGTAGAGATTGATGACGACGAGATCGATGCCGCCGATGCCATGCGTCGCCATGGCCTGCTGATGTTCGGGATCGTCGCGAACGGCCAGAAGGCCGCCATGGACCTTCGGATGCAGCGTCTTGACGCGCCCGTCCATGATCTCGGGAAAGTCGGTAATATCCGAGACGTCGATGACCGGGATGCCTTCGGCGGCGATGGCCTTCGACGTGCCGCCGGTCGAGAGGATTTCCACATCATGGCGGTGAAGTGCATGGGCGAGCGCGATGAGGCCGGTCTTGTCGGAAACGGAAAGAAGCGCCCGCTTTACTGGAAACAGGTCGGGAGCTGGAATTGATTTCGCGGCGACGGCCATGGATTCGTCCTCGGTTCATGCGGATTGGGGAAGGATGTGCAGCCGGTTAGCACAGGCGGCCGCGGAATCCTACCCTTTTGCTTCAGGTGCGTTTCTCGGTGAGGAAGATGCCGAGCAGGACGATGCCCATGGCTGCGCCCGCAAGCGCCGTGGTCCACCATCCGCCGTAGAAATAGGTGGCGGCAGCGATGGCAGAGCCGGTCGAGCCCAGCAGGAACACGATCGTCATGTAGACGGCATTGAGGCGGCCGCGGGCCTCGTCATTGAGCGAGAAGACGATGCGCTGGCTCAGGATCTGGTTCGTCTGCACCGCACTGTCGATGAAAATGGCCGCGAGCACCAGCGCGGCGATGGAAATCGCGGTGCCGGCCCAGCCAGCAATGACGAACCATATGGTCAGGGTCAGCATGGCGATCGCCGTTGCCTGGCGCGTATAGCCGCGATCGGCGAGCCGGCCGGCAATGGGCGCCGCCAGTGCGCCGGCGGCCCCGGCGAGGGCGAACAGGGCAATCTGGCGCTGGCCGTAGCCGAATTTCTCGGCCAGCAATAGCGGGATGCCGGTCCAGAACAGGTTGAAGCTGGCAAAGAACATTCCCTGATAGAGCGCGCGGCGGCGCAAGGCGGGCAAGGTCACCAGAAGGTGCAGCATGGACCGCAGGATCGCGCCGTAGCTCGCGGCGCCGGTGGGCCGGCGCTTTGGCAGCGCGGCCCGCAGCAGGATCATCACTCCGAGCATCGCGGCGGCGGAGATCCAGAATATGGCGCGCCAGCCGAGCGCGGAGGCGATGAAATTGGCGATCGGCCGCGCCAGCATGATGCCCGTCAGCAGGCCGGCCATGACATTGCCGATGGCCCTGCCGCGACTGGCCGCCGGTGCGAGATGGGCGGCAAAGGGGACGAGGACCTGGGCACCGCAGGCGAAGAAACCGATGAGGAAGGAGCACAGCAGGAAACTCGTCGCCGATTGCGAAAACGCGGCGCCGAGCAGGCCTGCGGCGGTTCCAAGCAGCGTTATCAGCACGAGGCGGCGATTCTCGACGAGATCGGCGAGCGAAACCAGGAACAGGAGCCCCGCGCCATAGCCGAGCTGCGTCACCGTCACGATGAAGCCGGCCATGCCGCCATGCAGGTCGAGATCGGAACTGATGAGGCCGATCAGCGCCTGCGCATAATAGATGTTGCCGACCATCGCGCCGCAGGCGAAAGCGAAGAGGAAGGTCAGTGCCGGCGAGAGGCCGGCAGCTTCCGGCAGCGGTTCAGCAGCCGTGACGGCGGGAGAGGACGTCTTTGATGAATAGGCCATTATATCTCACTTGTTATCCTCCCTTGTTGCATCACACTAGCTGTTCAGATGCGGCGCGATCAATGAAAGGTCGGCCTCGGACAGCCGGTCCGACGCCGTCATGGCCTGGTGCCAGTAGGGGTAGATCAGCGGCAATTGGCTGACGTGGTCGAGATCGGCCCGTTCCTCCGGCGTCAGGATCACCTCGGCAGCCTTGAGATTGTCGGCGAGCTGGGCATCGGTGCGGGCGCCGACGATGACCGAGGTCACGCCGCGCCGGCCGATCAGCCAGGCGAGGGCGATCTGCGCCGCCGAGACGCCGCGATCCGCCGCGATGCGGACGAGCACGTCGACAATGTCGTAGAGGCGGTTCTCGTCGCGGATCGGCGGCTCTCCCCAATTGGCCAATTGCCGCGTGCCCTCCGGCGCCGCCTGGTCGCGGCGGTATTTGCCGGACAGCAGCCCGCCCGCGAGCGGGCTCCAGACGAGAACGCCAAGCTTCTGGTCGAGCGTCGCCGGGATGAGTTCATATTCCGCGTCGCGCGCCTCGAGGCTGTAATGGATCTGCTGGCTTACCGGCGCGATGAACTTTTCCATTGCCGCGACGCCCATCGCCTTCATCAGGTGCCAGGCGGAGAAATTGGAGACGCCGGCATAGCGCACCTTGCCGTCCCTGACGAGGCGATCGACGGCTTCCAGCGTCTCGTCCAGCGGTGTCAGGCCATCCCATTGATGCAATTGATACAGGTCGACATGGTCGGTGCCGAGCCGCTTCAGGCTGGCCTCGGCGGCGCGTATCAGATGATAGCGCGACAGACCGGCATCGTTCGGCGCGTCGCCCATGCGAAAGCGCGCCTTGGTGGCGAGGATGACGGCATCCCGCTTGCCCTTCAGCGCCTGTCCGAGGATCTCCTCGGATGCACCATTGGAATAGACGTCGGCGGTGTCGAAAAGATTGATGCCGGCGTCGAGCGCCATGCCGACCTGACGCCGGGCGCCTTCGAGATTGGTGTCGCCGGTCTTCACGAATTTACCCTTGCCGCCGAAGGTCATGGTGCCGAGGCTCAAGGTGGAGACCATGAGGCCGGAACGGCCAAGTTGACGATATTCCATGAACCGGAACTCCCTGTTTTAGAGAATGACGCGATAAAGCCGATGGTGACGAGACAGAAATGCCAGCAGAGGTGCGGGCTGGCGGCATGCTAAACCGTCAGGCGGGAAATTGCCATGGCGCGATGTCAAACTTTGGTGATGAAGGCGCCGTTCAATTGTGCGCGCCGAGGCTGGTGCGCGTGAACTGCCATTCGATCTCCGGCCTGTTGGCGGCATTGACCGAGAGCGTTATCTGGCGGGTTTTCACCGGACCGCGGAACCCGGCGAAGAACAGCGAATCCTCGATGAAGGGCTGCACGGTGGAGGAAAACATCCAGACATCGTCGTTTT
Source organism: Phyllobacterium sp. 21LDTY02-6 (assembly GCF_023554255.2). Lineage (GTDB taxonomy): Bacteria > Pseudomonadota > Alphaproteobacteria > Rhizobiales > Rhizobiaceae > Phyllobacterium. Next base: position 701,759 of record NZ_JAMJWD020000002.1, read on the forward strand.
CCACCTGCAGGATGATCAGGCCGTGATCGTCGATCGATACGCTGACGGCGGGATGGAGATGAAACCGGATGACGATTTCCTCCGCGCCCGTCTGCCGCAACGGGTTGCGCCCGGCGGCGAAGAAGCTGTCGATGCCCTCGATGACGCTGCCATTGTGCGAAAGCACGATCTGGCGCTCGTGGAATATGCCGAAGGGGCGGACATAGCCATTGTGATTGGCGACGAAGCCGACGGCGCCCTCGCGCTCGATACGCTCCACATTGACCTTGGTCGGACCGGCGATGATCGGCGTGCCGATCATGGTGGCGAGGCCGGATGTCGTGCTGAAGCGGCAGGAGGAAGTGTCGTTCACGGTGGCGGTCGAATGCGCCGCGGTGGAGCGCGCCAGTGGCCTGAACTCTTCGGGGCCGTAGCGATCGACCCCGGCATTGACGATATAGCGGTTCCGGCCGGACGACATCTCGAATGACAGGCAGCCCGCATGCGCATCGCGCGACGCGGTGACGGGCGGAGCGAGGCCGGTATCGGCGATGATGGTGGTCGAATCCATCGACAGGCGCTCATAGCCGGAATGGGCCGCATGGACCAGCGGCAGTCCGCCGATGTCGTCATGGCGCAGCACGGCGATGACGCGTTCCGGCATGGTGGCGCCGACGCCGTTGAAAAGCGCCAGGTTTCCATCATGGTGGCGGAAAAATCGCAGGGCGGGCAGCATCCGCTCGATGGCCTCGATCAGCGCTTTCGGCGGTGGCTCGTTGCCGCTGGCATAGGTCTGCCGCAGCGGAAGCAGATCGGCGAGCAATTCGAGAATGGCCAGGGGATTGCGGGAAATATGCCCGCCATCGGGCAATATCTGCCTTGTCAGCTCGATTTCGAGGTTGCGGCGGGCCGAGCGGCTTGTGCTGGCGGCGACGGGAAGGGCAAGCGCGGCCAATGCGAGGGCAATGCGCGCGCGCAGCTTTTCCTCGCCATCGTCCATGACCGCCGCCATGGTGCGCAGATAGCGTACCTGCACGGCCAGCGAACGCATGAAGCGGCGATAGGAGCGCAGATCGGTGCCGGCGAGGATGAGGTTCGAGTGCTGCAGCCACGCTATGATGCGCTGCGCGGTGATTTCCGGCGCCCAGGCCACGCCGCCGATGGAGCGGCCATGCGTTATGATCCAGTCCCCGACCAGGGCGCGTGCATTCGCCGTCGCGAGTTCGGTGCCCGCCGCCCGCAAATGCCGCAGCCAGCCGAAATTGTGCAAGGCCGCCTGCCATGCGGCGTTCGGCGGTTCGACGAGGAAGGGCGACTTGCCGCCGGTCTCGACGACCCGGCCTGCCAGCGCGAATCGGCCATGGTAGAACTCTTCCGCCAGTTGCGGATCGGCGGGGCGGAGATCTTGCGGCGCTATCAGCACGCGTTCCGGCGTGAATCCGGTGAAACGCCAGCGATAGAGCGGGCCCATCCGCACGCGCCGGCGAAAGCGCCGCCACAGTTGCGCTGTGGCCAATCCCCACAATTGCGGTGTTTCGCTCAGAGCGACCATATCAATATTGCTTCATTTTCGTCGACAGGACGCATTTATGCGGCCGATTTGGTTAAGACTTTAGTATTTCCGACGAAAGCGTGCGGCGAAGAAGCCGTCCATGCCCGAAAAAGCGGCATCGTCATGGCGAAGATCGGCCGGCGTCGATCGCACGAAACCTTCCGCCGTGATGAGTTCGGACAGGCCGCCGACCTCCTCTGCCGTCACCGGTACATGCTCGATCGCCGGATTGGCGGCGAGGAGGTTGCGCGCCACATCCTCTCCTTCGAGCGGAGACAGCGAACAATTGGAAAATACGATGATGCCGCCCGGCCGAACGAGGGTAACCGCGTGGCCCAGAAGCTGGGCCTGCAGCTTCGCCAGCTTGACGACGTCGTCGGCCGTCTTCGTCCACGGAACGTCGGGATGGCGGCGCACCGTGCCGGTGGACGAGCAGGGAGCGTCGAGCAACACGCCGTCGAGCAGCTCCGCCGGCCGGTAGTCGAGGAGATTGCTTTCCACCGTGTCGGCGCTCAGGCCGAGCCTGTCGAGGTTCGACCGCAGCCGCTTGAGCCGGTTGGCGGAAAGGTCGAGCGCGGTCACATGCGCGCCGGCGTAAGCGAGCTGGGCTGTCTTGCCGCCCGGCGCGGCGCACAGATCGGCGATGCGCTTGCCTTCCATGTCGCCAAACAGCCTGGCCGGAAGGCTGGCGGCGGTGTCCTGCACCCACCATTCGCCCTCGGCAAAGCCGTCGAGCGCCGTGAGCGAACCCTGGAACACCGGAAGCCGGACCGAGCCTGTCGGCAGGGCCATGCCACCCAGTCTTTGCGCAAGGGCCTCGCTGTCGCCCTTGACGGTCAGGTCTATCGGCGGCTCGACGCGCTGGATCTCGATAATGGCGGCGGCCTTGTCCGCGCCATAGGCATCGACCAGCATGCGCTCGAACCATTGCGGCACGTTCGGGGCGGAAGTGTTCGCACCGAGAACCTCCTTCTCCCGCGACAGGCGGCGGAGCACCGCATTGACCATCGAGGCGAAGCGGCGGTTGCGCGGGTCGAAATTGGAGGCGGTGACGGCGAGGTCCACGGCGGCACGGTCGGGAACGTCGAGATAGAGGATCTGCGCCGCCGCCACATGCAGCAGCTGGCGCAGCCCGACGGCATTTTCGGGCAGCGGGCGATCCACCATGGCGGCGAGAGCGGCTTCGATCGTGCCGCGATTGCGCAGGGCGGCGCCGAGGATCGCCCGCACCAGCGACCTGTCGCGCTCCTCGAGCGCCATATATTGCGGATGACCATTGCCATTGTCAGTCAGCCCGTCGAGCGATGTGTGCTTTTCGATCACTGCGCCGAGAAGGCGAGCGGCGCATTGGCGCGCGGCCAGGCCCGGGCGATCCTCTGCGCCTGCATTCTCTCTCGACGAAAACGAACTGCGCTTGCTGCGATGCTGCTGCCTCATGCCCACGGGCCTTTGCGCCCGCCGCCGTCGCGCCCCCAGGGTGAGGGGCCGTCATCGGTCGCGTCGGGCGCAGGCGCTGCCGGCTGCGCGGGAGCCTGGCGGAATTCGGCGGCCATGGCCTGCAGCGCGGCGATGCGGTTCTCCGTGCTTGGATGCGTCGAAAAGAGATTGTCGGCGCCGCGACCGCTCAGGGGATTGATGATGAAGAGATGCGCCGATGCCGGATTGCGCTCCGCATCCTCGTTGACGATCTGGCCGGCGCCCCTTGCGATCTTGTTGAGCGCCGAGGCGAGCCACATGGGATTGCCGCAGATTTCCGCGCCGCGCCGGTCCGCGGCATATTCCCGGGTCCTGCTGACGGCCATCTGCACCAGCATGGCGGCGAAGGGGGCGACGATCATGGCGACAAGGATGCCGATGAAGCCGAGGGGATTGTTGTTTTCGCGGTTGCCGCCGAAGAACATGGCGAAATTGCCGAGCATCGATATGGCGCCGGCCAGCGTGGCGGTGATCGTCATCGTCAACGTATCGCGGTGCTCGACATGGGCGAGCTCATGGGCCATGACCGCCGCGACTTCCTGCGGGCTCAGCCTTTGCAAAAGGCCGGTGCTGGCGGCAACGGCGGCATTCTGCGGATTGCGGCCGGTCGCGAAAGCATTGGGCTGGTCGTTCTGTATGAGGTAGACCCGCGGCATGGGCAGGTTCGCCCGCGCGGCGAGATCGCGTACGATCGAATAATATTCCGGCGCGTTGCGCTCGTCCACTTCCACGGCATGGTGCATGCGCAGCACCATCTTGTCGGAATTCCAATAACTGAAAATGTTCATGCCGGCCGCGATCACCAGCGCGATCATCATGCCGCTTGAACCGCCGATCAGAAAGCCCACTCCCATGAACAGAGCTGTCATGAAGGCAATCAGCATCGCTGTGCGCATCACATTCATGGCATAAATCCTTCTATCGCAGTTGAACTCACGGACAAATCGTTCCTTTTAATGTTGGTCCTGCGGTATATGATGGTGCTTCAGGTCGCAAGGTTCAATGAAGAGTATAGCATGAGTGCAACCAAACCAGATGATGCCCGGACAGGAGAAGCTGGCGCAGGAGAAGCCGAGAAAGGCAGATCTTTCGACAGGCTGCCGCCGGCTGCGCAACGTGCCCTGCGGGAAGCCGAGGCCAGGCGGGCGCGCGGCGAGGGCGAGGAGCCGGCCCGCCCGCGCGAGATCGGCGGCCGCGGCGGCAAGGACCCGGCCCGGTTCGGAGACTGGGAAATCAAGGGCCGGACGATCGATTTCTAGCCCATTTTTCTCTAGCCTGATCGATATGGCCGCAGCTCAGATGCTGCGCCTCAGCCAGCGCCCAAGCAGCAGGAACGACGCCGCGGCGAGGCCGCAAACCAGTCCGAGCCAGATGCCGGCGCCTTCCATCCCGAGCCAGAACCCGAACAGCAGCGATAGCGGCAGGCCGATGCCCCAATAGGCGATGGCCGCATAGATCATCGGCACCGTCGTATCGTGCAGGCCCCGCAGCATGCCGCTGGCGACTGCCTGTGCGCCGTCGAATATCTGGAACAGGGCGGCAAAGGCGAGGAAGCTGACCGCGAGCGCGACGACATCGGCATTGGCCGGATCATGGATGTCGATGAAGGCGCGGATCAGCGTGTGCGGCACGAGGATCATCAGCAGGGCGGTGATCACCATGAAACCGGTGCCGGCGGAGAACGCCACCCAGCCGGCGCGCTTGATGCCGTCGCTGTCCTGCGCCCCGAAGGCGCGGCCGACGCGGACGGTCGCGGCCTGGCCGACGCCCATGGGCACCATGAAGCTGATCGCGGCGATCTGGATGGCGATCGCATGGGCGGCAAGCGGATGCGGGCCGATCAGGCCCATGAGGAAGGCAGCGGCGTTGAAGATCGTCACTTCGAAGCTGAGGATGGCCGAAATCGGCAGGCCGAGCCGCAACAGCTGGAAATAGCGGTGCCAGTCGGCGCGCCAGAAACGGCCGAAGAGGCGATAGCGCCGGAACTTCTTGTCCACGACGATGACGATGACGAGGCCGGCGAACAGCATGAAGGACGACAATGTCGTCGCGATGCCCGAACCGACGACGCCGAGCCTGGGAAAGCCGAAATTGCCGAAGATCAGGCACCAGTTCGCGAGCGCATTGAAGCCCACTGCGAGAATGCCGATGACCAGCGCCCAGCCGGGACGCTCCAGCGCGGCGATGAACGACCGCAATATGATGTAGAAGTAGAAGGGCAGCACCGCCCATTGCAGCGCGCGGACATAGGTGCCGGCCTGTTCGGCAAGCGCCGGGTCCTGTCCCAGGGCGCGCAGGATCGGCGCGGCGTTCCACAGAAGCAGCCAGATCGGGACTGATATCGTGACGGCGATCCACAGACCCTGCCGGACGGTGCGGCGCAGTTCGCGCACGGTGAAGCGGTTGCGTCCGAGCTCGCGCGCCATCATCGGCGTCGTCGCATGCATGAGGCCAAGGCCGAAGATCATCGGCACATAATAGAGGTTGGTGCCGAGCGCCCCGGCCGCCAGCGCATCGGAGCCGATCCAGCCCAGCATCATCACGTCGGTCGCGGTCATGGCGACCTGGGCAAGATTCGTCAGGATCATAGGCCAGCCGAGCCGGAGCATCGCGACTATTTCATCGCGCCAAACCCGCCGCGACACGGCATCTTGAGCACTGAGCGAAACCATTTCTGAAACTTCCGAGGGCCTGCCTAACGAAAAGGCAATTTGCACTGATTAGAGGCATTGCCTCCTATCATTGATTCGACCGGGAAGCAAAGGGCTACAAAGGCCATCGGGGGCTTGCCATCGGGGGCTTGCCATCCGGGGCGCCATGGGGCCCCGGGGGAAGTCGCCGGGGGAAGTCGACGAGGGAAGTCGAGAAACGGAAAGGGCCACCCCGAAGGGTGGCCCCGCAATTCCGTCTGGCACAAAGCAGTCTTTGGCCTTGCCCGGCAGAACCGGGCTGCTCACTCAAAGGAGAGACGATCCCCGATGGAAAGCATCAGACGCCTTGTGGCCGTTAGCGAAATCACGAGACATCGGATCACCTCCTTTTCGTTCGTTGAACACGATCTTAGAATGGTGCCATCCTGCCCGGGTTTCAAGGGAAAATATGCAAGCCGGCTCGCGGCGGCTTGCAAATCGGCGACTCCCGCCATAAAGCGGGTCCGATTGTCGCCGTTGAATTAATGGATTTTCACAAAGAGCACTCGCGCGGTGTTTGGAGGCAGGAATGGCAGCTGAGCACAGGGCAGCACGTATAATCCGTACGGCAGTGGATGTTATCCAGCCGCAATTCCCAGTTGAGTTGTGGGATGGCACGCGCCTCGGCGAGGATACGGACGGCGTGCGTTTCGTCGTGAACGACCCATCGGTCGTCAGGCAATTGGCGCTGCGGCCCAATATCGGAACGGTCGTCGAATTGTGGGTGTCCGGCCAGATCGACGTGCGCAACGGCACCTTGTTCGATCTCGTCGAGCGCGGTCCCAAGGGCAAGCTGAAGCACAGGCTGGACAAATTGCCGAAGTGGCAATTGCTCAAGGACATACCGGCGCTTCTCCTTGCCCGCGGCAAGAGCGCGGCTTCCGGCCTCGGCGGCAAGGACCCTTTCGTCAGCGGTTCGAACAAGGAGGCGATCACGCATCATTACGATGTGTCGAATGCCTTCTATCAGCTCTTCCTCGACGAGCGCATGGTCTATACCTGCGCGTATTTCACCGACTGGAACAACAGTATCGACCAGGCCCAGGCCGACAAGCTGGAGCTGATCTGCCGCAAGCTGCGCCTGAAGCCGGGCGAGCGCCTGCTGGATATCGGCTGCGGCTGGGGAGCGATGCTGATCTACGCCGCCAAGCATTATGGCGTCGTCGGGACCGGCGTCTCGCTTTCCGAAGCGCAGACTGCTCTCGCCCGCGAGCGCATCAAGGCGGAAGGCCTCGAGGACAAGATCACTATCCACGTGAAGTCCTATGAGGAACTGGAAGGCCAGTTCGACAAGATCTCGTCGATAGGCATGTTCGAGGCCGTCGGCATCGCCCATTACGACACGTATTTCTCCAGCGTGCGCCGGCTGCTGAAGCCGGGCGGTCTCTATCTCCATCACGCCATCACCCGGCGCATGAAGCGCAACAAGAAGATGTTCAGCCGCAAGAGCGCCGAGCATCTCGCGCTGGTGAAATACATCTTTCCGGGCGGCGAGCTCGACCATCTCGGCATGACGATCGAAAATCTGGAAGGCCATGGCTTCGAGGTTCATGACGCCGAGAACCTGCGCGAGCATTACGGCAAGACCTGCCGCATCTGGGCGGACCGGCTCCATGCGCGCATGGACGAGGCGATCCGCGAAGTCGGCGCGCCCAAGGCCCGTCTCTGGCTGCTTTACCTGACCGGCTGCGCCCTTGCCTTCGAGCGCGGCACCGTCCAGATCAACCAGACCCTGGCTTCGAAGCGCAAGCGCGGCATTTCAGCCGTGCCGCAGACGCGGGCGGATCTTTATCGCTGAGTGAAAAGCGCCGCGTGCCGGTAAGGCACACGGCTCTCTGGCGCGGTCAGCCCCGCTTGTTCTGGCGATTGGCGATGAGATCGTCGACGACTGCCGGATCGGCGAGGGTCGAGGTGTCGCCGAGCGCACCGAAATCGTCTTCCGCGATCTTGCGCAATATGCGCCGCATGATCTTGCCGGAGCGGGTCTTCGGCAGGCCGGGCGCGAATTGTATCTTGTCCGGCGTGGCGATGGGGCCGATCTCCTTGCGCACATGGGTGACGAGTTCCTTGCGCAGATCGTCATTGCCTTCCAGCCCGGCCATCAGGGTGACATAGCAATAGATGCCCTGGCCCTTGAGGTCGTGCGGATAGCCGACCACCGCCGCCTCCGACACCGTATCATGCGATACGAGCGCCGATTCGACCTCGGCGGTTCCCATGCGGTGGCCCGAGACGTTCAGCACGTCATCGACGCGGCCGGTGATCCAGTAATATCCGTCCTTGTCGCGGCGGCAGCCGTCGCCGGTGAAGTACTTGCCCTTGTAGGTGGAGAAGTAGGTTTCGACGAAGCGCTTGTGGTCGCCATAGACGGTGCGCATCTGGCCCGGCCAGGAATCGACGATGCACAGATTGCCGTCCGCGGCTCCCTCCAAGACATCGCCCTCATTGTCGACCAGCTGCGGCTGGACGCCGAAGAAGGGCCGCGTGGCCGAACCAGGCTTGAGCGCGGTCGCGCCCGGCAGCGGCGTGATCAGGATGCCGCCGGTTTCGGTCTGCCACCAGGTATCGACAATGGGCGAACGCTTGTCGCCGACGACCTGGTAGTACCATTCCCAGGCCTCGGGATTGATCGGCTCGCCGACGGAGCCGAGGACGCGCAGGGATTTGCGCGAGGTCTTCTTCACCGGTTCGTCGCCGGCGCTCATCAGGGCGCGGATTGCCGTCGGCGCCGTGTAGAAGATATTGACCTTGTGCTTGTCGATGACTTCCCAGAACCGCGAAACGGAGGGGTAGTTCGGCACGCCCTCGAACATCAGCGTCGTCGCGCCATTGGCGAGCGGCCCGTAGACGATATAGGAATGGCCGGTGACCCAGCCCACATCGGCCGTGCACCAGTAGATATCGCCGTCCTGATAGTCGAAGACGTATTGATGCGTCATCGAGACATAGACGAGATAGCCGGCGGTCGTATGCAGGACGCCCTTGGGCTTTCCCGTCGAGCCGGACGTGTAGAGGATGAAAAGCGGGTCTTCCGCCTTCATCTTTTCCGGCTTGCAGTCGGGTTTAACCGTGCCGATCTCCTCGTGATACCAGAGATCGCGGCCATTGGCCCAGGTGGTCTTGCCGCCGGTGCGGCGCACCACGAGCACGTTCTTCACCATGACGTGGTGCTTGGCGGCGATATCGATCGCCTTGTCGGTATTGTCCTTGAGCGGGATCGGCTTGCCGCCGCGCAGTCCCTCGTCGGCGGTTATGACGAAGGTGGATTCGCAATCGATGATGCGGCCGGCCAGCGCATCGGGCGAGAAACCGCCGAAGACCACGGAATGAACCGCGCCGATACGGGCGCAGGCGAGCATGGCATAGGAGGCTTCCGGGATCATCGGCATGTAGATCGTCACCCGGTCGCCCTTCTTGACGCCATGCTTCTTCATGACATTGGCGAGACGGCAGACCTGCTCATGGAGCTCGTTATAGGTGATCTTCTTGTCGATATAGGGATTGTCGCCTTCCCAGATGATCGCCACCTGGTCGCCGCGCTTCTTCAGGTGGCGGTCGATGCAATTATAGGAGACGTTGGTGACGCCGTCCTCATACCATTTGATGGAGACCTTGCCGGTGAAGGAAGTGTTCTTGACCTTGGTGTAGGGCTTGAACCAGTCGATCCGCTTGCCATGCTTGCCCCAGAACTTCTCCGGGTCCTTGACGCTCTGCTTGTACCAGCTGAGATAGGTATCATTGTCGATGAGCGCGTTTTTCTTCGCGCCGGCAAGCACGGGATAAACCTTCTCGGACATTCATTTCCTCCAACGATGCTGCGGGCCTCCACCCGGAAATCCTTTACCGCGGAAGGCATGGCACCGCGGAAGGCCTGGGTTCATTATCACCAAGCAATTCACCGCGTAAATACGCCAAATGGTGGCAGGCGCTTCCCCGGCGTCGCAGTTTTGCGACATCCGGCGGCAAAAACTCAGGCGCGGCTGCCGAAAATCGCCGACCCGACGCGTACCGACGTCGCGCCGAAGCCGATCGCGGTCTCGTAGTCGCCGGACATGCCCATGGAGAGTTTCGCAATGCCGGCCTCGCGCGCGATCTTGCGCAGAAGCGCGAAATGCGGCCCCGGATTCTCGTCCGCCGGCGGAATGCACATCAGGCCCTCGATCGCCAGTTTGTGGACGTCGCGGCAGCGCTTGACGAAGGCGACGGCCTGTTCCGGCTCTATTCCCGCCTTCTGCGGCTCCTTGCCGGTATTCACCTGCACATAGAGCCGCGGAAATCTGTTCTGCCTCGCCATTTCGGCAGCGAGCACGGCGGCGATCTTTTCGCGGTCGACCGTCTCGATCACGTCGAACAGGGCAACTGCCTCGGCCGCCTTGTTGGATTGCAGCGGGCCGATGAGATGGAGCTCGATATCCTCATAATCGCTGCGCAGTCCGGGCCATTTCGACTGCGCTTCCTGGACGCGGTTCTCGCCGAAAATTCGCTGCCCGGCCTCGAGGACAGGGCGGATCTCGTCGGCGGCGAAGGTCTTCGACACCGCAACCAGCGTCACCGGATCATCGCCCCTGTCCGCCTGCGCGACAGCCGCATCGATGGCGGAGCGAACGGAAAAAAGTTGTTCAACAGCGGTCGACATGGCAGCTTCTCATCCTATTTATCCGTTTGGAGCGGATTTTCGCCCGCTCGCCCAATATCCGGTGGTTGACCCTATCGCCAATACGTGGTGAAGGTCCGCCGACACATTCCTTTCCTTTGCAAGAGAATCCCGTTCATGGCAACCGAACGTTACAATCCGCGTGTAGCCGAGAAGCACTGGCAGAAGGCATGGCAGGACGCCAAGCTCTTCGAGACCAGCAATGACGACCCGCGCGATCCCTATTACGTGCTGGAAATGTTTCCCTATCCCTCCGGCCGCATCCATATGGGCCATGTGCGCAATTATGCCCTCGGCGATGTCGTTGCCCGCTACAAGCGCGCCAAGGGTTTCAATGTCCTGCACCCGATGGGGTGGGATGCCTTCGGCATGCCGGCGGAGAATGCCGCCATGCAGAACAAGGTCCACCCCAAGCAGTGGACGTACCAGAACATCGAATCCATGCGCAGCCAGCTCAAGTCCATGGGGCTGTCGCTGGACTGGTCGCGCGAATTCGCCACCTGCGACGTCGAATATTACCACCGCCAGCAGATGCTTTTCCTCGACTTCGTGGAAAAAGGGCTGGTGACGCGCAAATCCTCGAAGGTCAACTGGGACCCCGAGGACATGACGGTGCTTGCCAACGAGCAGGTGATCGATGGCCGCGGCTGGCGCTCGGGAGCGCTGGTGGAGCAGCGCGAGCTGACGCAATGGTTCTTCCGCATCACCGATTTCAGCGACGAACTGCTGGAAGCGCTGGATGGCCTCGAGCAATGGCCGGACAAGGTGCGCCTGATGCAGCGCAACTGGATCGGCAAGTCCGAGGGCATGCTGATCCGCTGGGCGCTGGATAGCGCATCGGCCAAGGATGGCACCAGCGAGATCGAGGTCTATACGACGAGGCCGGACACGCTGTTCGGCGCGTCGTTCCTGGCGATCGCGGCCGATCACCCCCTGGCGAAGAAGGCGGCCGAGACCAACGACGCCCTGGCGCAGTTCAACGAGGAATGCCGGCGCGCGGGAACGTCCGTCGCGGCGCTGGAAACCGCCGAGAAGAAGGGTTTCGACACCGGCCTCCGCGTCGTGCATCCGCTGGACGACAGCTGGTCGCTGCCGGTCTATGTCGCCAATTTCGTGTTGATGGAATATGGCACCGGCGCCATTTTCGGCTGCCCCTCCGGCGACCAGCGCGACCTCGATTTCGCCAATAAATACGGCCTGCCGGTGGTTCCGGTGGTGATGCCGAAGGAGGCGGATGCCGCGACATTCCAGATCACCGATACGGCCTATGTCGACGACGGCGTGATGATCAATTCGCGCTTCCTCGACGGCATGACGCCGGCGGAGGCATTCGAGGCGGTGGCGGAGCGCCTGGAGAAGCAGTCCATCGATGGCCGCCCGCAAGGCGAGCGCAAGGTGAACTTCCGCCTGCGCGACTGGGGCATCTCGCGCCAGCGCTATTGGGGCTGCCCGATCCCGATGATCCATTGCGACGATTGCGGCGTCGTCCCGGTGCCGAAGGCTGACCTGCCGGTCAAGCTGCCGGACGATGTCGAGTTCGACCGCCCCGGCAATCCGCTCGACAGGCACCCGACCTGGCGCAACGTGCCTTGCCCGAATTGCGGCAAGCCGGCGCGCCGCGAGACGGACACGATGGATACGTTCGTGGATTCGTCCTGGTATTTCGCCCGCTTCACGGCTCCGTGGGAAAACGATCCCACCGACCCGCGTGCCGCCAATCACTGGCTGCCGGTCGACCAGTATATCGGCGGCATCGAACACGCGATCCTGCATCTGCTCTATTCGCGCTTCTTCACCCGGGCGATGAAGATCGCCGGGCATCTCGATGTCAGCGAGCCGTTCAAGGGCCTGTTCACGCAGGGCATGGTCGTGCACGAAACCTACCGGCACGATGGCGCCTGGGTCACGCCGGCCGAAGTCCGCCTCGAGGAGATCGACGGCAAGCGCCGCGCCGTGCTGATTTCGTCGGGCGACGAGGTCGAGATCGGCGCCATCGAAAAGATGTCGAAGTCGAAGAAGAACGTCGTCGATCCGGATGACATCATCGCATCCTACGGCGCCGATACGGCGCGCTGGTTCGTGCTGTCGGATTCTCCGCCCGAACGCGACGTGATCTGGACCGAAGCCGGCGCCGAGGGCGCGCATCGCTTCGTCCAGCGCGTATGGCGCCTGATCTCGGAGGCGGCGGATGCGCTGCGCTCGGTCGAGCCCGTGGCGGCCGGCGAAGGCGAGGCACTGCAGGTTTCGAAAGCCGCGCACAAGGCGGTCAAGCTCGTTGGCGAGGATATCGAGAAGCTGGGCTTCAACAAGGCCGTGGCCCGCCTCTATGAGCTCGTCAACCTGCTCTCCGGCCCGTTGCAGAAGATCGCCGCCGGCGAGGCGGACCCGGCGCTGATCGGCGCCTGCCGCGAGGCGACCTCCATGCTGGTGACGATGATCGCTCCGATGATGCCGCATCTGGCGGAGGAATGCTGGAAGGTTCTCGGCGGCGAGGGCTTCGTCGCCCAGCAGCCCTGGCCGGCCCATAGGGAAGAGCTGATCGTCGAGAACGACATCACGCTGCCCGTGCAGATCAATGGCAAGAAGCGCGGGGATTTGACAATTGCCCGCGATGCGGATCAATTGACCGTCGAGAAGGCTGCCCTGGCTCTGGATTTCGTCCAGGCTGCACTCAACGGCAATCCACCGAAGAAAGTCATCATCGTACCGCAGAGGATCGTCAATGTCGTTGCCTGATTACCGGTCGCGGGTCCTGTCCGCAAAGCGCTTCCTGTCCCTTGGCGTCGTCGGACTGTCGCTGATCGCGGCCGGCTGCCAGGTGCGCCCGCTCTATTCGGAGGCGGCGCCGGCGATCGGCAGCGGCGGCGCAAGCGGCAGCGTGCGTTCCAAGCTCAGCACCGTGGCGATCAACCAGCCCGGCGACCGCGTTACGCAGGAAGTGCGCAACCATCTGATCTTCCTCTTCGCCGGAGGCGCAGGCCAGCCGGCAAGCCCGGCCTACAATCTGCAGATGGTCGTATATGCGCGCGATCTTTCGCTGGCGCTCGTCCAGAACGCCATCAACGACAAGTCGGGCCAGCCGACCGCCGGTTCGATCCGCATGACCGGCAATTACGTGCTGACGCGCGTTTCGGACGGCCAGGTGGTGGGCAGGGGTACGCGCATCGTCACGGCCGATTACGACGCGCCGCGCCAGCGTTTCGCCGTTGTCAGGGCACAGCGCGACGCAAACAACCGCGCTGCCCGCGAACTGGCCGAAGCGCTCAATCTGAGCGTCGCCCAGGATCTCGCCAAGTTCTGATCGCCGGCCGGAGGGGCGGCGGCTCTTCCCGTTCCGGCCCAATGACTCTTCCCGTTCCGGCCCAATGAAAAGGGCGCCCGCTGCGATGCAACGGGCGCCTTTTTTTCGACTTCGGATCGGGTCAGGCGATGGACTGGCCGGTCTTCGCCCAATCGGCGAGGAACGATTCCAGACCCTTGTCCGTCAGCGGGTGCTTGACGAGCGCGCGCAGCGTTGCCGGCGGCACCGTTGCGACGTCGGCGCCGATGAGCGCTGCTTCCTTCACATGGTTGACGGTACGGATCGAGGCGGCGAGGATCTCCGTCTTGAAATCGTAATTGTCGTAGATCGTACGGATTTCGGAGATCAGCTCCATGCCGTTGACGCCCATGTCGTCGATGCGGCCGATGAACGGCGAAATGAACGTCGCGCCGGCCTTTGCCGCCAGCAGGGCCTGCGGGGCCGAGAAGCAGAGGGTGACGTTGGTCTTGTGGCCGTCGGAGGTGAGGGCCTTGCAGGCCTTCAGCCCGTCCAGCGTCAGCGGCAGCTTGATGCAGATATTGTCTGCAATCTTGGCCAGAACCGCGGCTTCCTTCATCATCTGATCATATTCCGTCGCCGTGACTTCGGCCGAAACGGGGCCCTTCACGATGTCACAAATCTCCTTCGTGACTTCCAGGATGCTGCGGCCCGATTTCAGGATCAGCGAAGGATTCGTGGTAACGCCGTCGAGCAGGCCGAGGTCGTTGAGCTCGCGGATGTCCTTGACATCGGCAGTGTCGACAAAAAACTTCATCGTAGCAGTCCTTCCTAGTATGACAGGTGGCCTATGACGAGAGACGTGGGGCGTCTCCCGAAAATTGGCTTTTCTTTAGCGGAAAGCTGCGCCAAGGTCACGCATATATGACCGAGGATTCGTCCATTCCGCAAAAAATAGTTCCAGTGCTCGTGCCTTTGCCGGCCGAGCGTCCATATAGTTATGTCGTGCCGGCGGGGATGGACGTCAAGGCGGGCTCCATCGTTCGTGTGCCGCTGGGGCCGCGCGAGGTGGCGGGCATCGTCACGGAAGGCGGCACCGACAAGGTCGATGCCAAGAAACTGCGGCCGATATCCGCATTGTTCGATTGCCCGCCGGTGGATGCCGGCATGCTGCGCTTCATGCAATGGGCGGCGGACTACACCATTTCGCCGCCTGGAATGGTGGCGCGCATGGTGCTGCGCGTGCCGGCGGCCTTCGATCCTGAACCGCCCGGGCCGGGCTTGCGCTTCGCGGGCGGCAGCCCGGACCGCATCACCGGTGCGCGGTCGCGCGTGCTGGAGATGGCGGCGGAAGGCATGGCCTGGACGCGCACCGGCCTCGCCCACGCCGCCGGCGTCTCGGCGACGGTGGTGGACGGCCTCGTCGCGCAGGGACTATTCGAAACGGTGATGATACCGCCGCGCCCGGTGGTGGCGACGCCCGATCCGGCCTATGCCGAGCCGACCCTGACCTTCGACCAGGCGCAGGCGGCCGAAAAGCTCGTCGAAGCCGTCGCGGCCGGCGGTTTCTCCGTGTCGCTGCTCGACGGCGTGACCGGATCGGGCAAGACGGAAGTCTATTTCGAGGCCATAGCCAAGGCGGTGGAGCAGGGCAGGCAGGTGCTCATCCTCCTGCCGGAAATCGCGCTCACGCAGCAGTTCCTGGACCGGTTCCACGACCGTTTCGGCTCGCGGCCGGCGGAGTGGCATTCGGAACTTGCGCCCCGAATGCGCGAGCGTGTGTGGCGGCAGGTCATGGAGGGCCAGGTGCGCGTCGTCGCGGGTGCGCGCTCGGCGCTGTTCCTGCCATTCAGGGAACTCGGGCTCGTCGTCGTCGACGAGGAGCACGATCCTGCCTACAAGCAGGAGGACCGCGTTTTCTACAATGCGCGCGACATGGCGGTGGTGCGCGGCCATATCGGCCAGTTCCCGGTCATTCTCGCCTCGGCGACGCCGTCGATCGAAAGCCAGGTCAACGCCAACCAGGGCCGCTACAGCCGGATAAGGCTCAGCGGCCGCTATGCCGAGGCGGCGATGCCCGACCTGAAGACGATCGACATGCGCCGGTCGCCGCCGCGCCCGGGCGGGTTCCTCTCGCCGGCACTGGTAGAGTCGGTCGAGGCGACGCTGAAGCGCGGCGAGCAATCGCTGCTGTTCCTCAACCGGCGCGGCTATGCGCCATTGACCCTTTGCCGCGTCTGCGGGCACCGGTTCCAATGCCCCAGCTGTTCGAGCTGGCTGGTGGAGCATCGCTTCCGCGGGCAACTCGTCTGCCATCAATGCGGACATCACGAAGCGCGGCCGGAAGCCTGCCCGTCCTGCGGCACGCTCGATCATCTCGTCGCCTGCGGCCCGGGCGTCGAGCGCATCGCCGAGGAAGCCGAGAAATCCTTTCCCGAGGCGCGCATCATCGTCCTTTCGTCGGACCTGATGGGGGTCAAGCGATTGCGGCTGGAACTCGATGCCATCGCCCGGGGCGATGCCGATATCGTCATCGGCACGCAACTCGTCGCCAAGGGGCACAATTTCCCCAACATGACGCTGGTCGGCGTGGTCGATGCCGATCTCGGACTTGCCAATGGCGACCCGCGCGCGGCGGAGCGCACGTTTCAATTGCTCAACCAGGTCACCGGCCGCGCCGGCCGTACCGGCAAGAAGAGCCTCGGCCTGCTCCAGACCTACCAGCCGGACCATCCCGTCATGCGGGCCATCGTCTCCGGCGATGCGAAGACGTTCTACGAGCGGGAGATTGAGGAGCGCGAACGTTCCGGCCTGCCGCCCTATGGCCGGCTTGCGGCGCTGATCATATCGGCGCCGACGCGGCAGGAGGCGGAGAGCCACGCCCGCGCGCTGCGCCGCGCCGCCCCCGCTTCGCCGCAGATCGCGGTGCTGGGCCCGGCGGAGGCGCCGCTCGCGCTCATCAGGGGGCGCCACCGGTTCAGGCTGCTCGTCCATGCGGACCGCAAGGCGGATATCCAGGGCTTCATCCGGGCGATGCTGCAGGCCGGGCCAAAAGAGCGTGGATCATTGCGTGTCCAAGTTGATGTCGATCCGCAAAACTTTCTATAAGCAAGTAGCAGGAACTCAGTCGGGGGACGAATATCATGGAACTCTATTGGCCATCGAGCCAGGGCGAATGGCTGGCCTTCCTGTCGGCGGCGGTGACGGTGCTGCTCGGCCTGTTCGCCTTTCTTGCGCCTCGCCTCGCCATGCGCGCCCTGCGGCTGCAGACGGTGCCCGCCCATCCGGAAGCGGTGTCGGCGCTGCGCGGACCGCTCGCCGGGTTCTATGTCGGGCTCGGTTTCAGCGCCCTGATATTCGCGCAGCCCTTCCTCTGGATCGCCCTCGGCGTCGCCTGGGCCTTCACCGTGTTCGGCAGGCTGATCTCGATGATGTCGGATCGCGGCAACACCCTTTATAACTGGGTCTACGTGATCCTGGAACTCGCGCTTGCAGCGGGGCCGCTGCTCTTCGCTTTCGGTTTCGTGGCGTAACGCCGTCACATTCCTGAATCGTTCGCTCATATTACGCAGGTTGCGGCAATGCGCACCGCCATTTTCGGGGATTCGCTTGTTGCGAGTCCAGTGTTCCTATGCTAGACGGCATTCAAATCTCGTCGGGGGCGGCTCTTGAGTTATGTTCTTGGCGGAAAAATAATCAATAACGCCAAAGATTTGACCGTTTCTATCCTTCGGTTTGCAGATTTTTGGCTCCAACACAGAGAGCTTGTCGTTCGTGGCAGAAACTTCGTCGCTCATTTCCGGTGTTGCCCAGCGTTATGCAGGCTCGTTGTTCGACCTCGCGCTGGAGGCAAAATCCATCCCGCAAGTGGAAAAGGATCTCGGCAGGTTCGAGGCTCTTGTCGATGGCAGCGCCGAATTGAAGCGTCTCATTGCCAGCCCGGTATTCTCATCCGGTGATCAGGTGAAGGCGGTCTCCGCCATCCTCACCAAGGCCGGCATCGGCGGCCTCGTCGGCAATTTCCTGCGCGTGGTCGCGCAAAATCGCCGCCTGTTCGCAGTGCCGGCAATGATCCGGTCTTTCCGTCAAATCGCAGTCGCGCATCGCGGCGAAGTTGCCGCCGACGTCATTTCGGCGCATGCACTCACCGCTGCGCAGCAGACAGAACTGAAGGCGGCGCTCAAGGGCGTGGCCGGCAAGGACGTGACAATCAATGTCACTGTTGATCCGTCGATTCTCGGTGGTCTCATCGTCAAGTTGGGTTCCCGCCAGATCGACACTTCACTTCGCACAAAACTTTCTTCGCTTAAGCTTGCACTGAAAGAGGTCGGCTGATGGACATCCGCGCCGCGGAAATTTCCGCAATCCTGAAAGAGCAAATCAAGAACTTCGGCCAGGAGGCGGAAGTCTCCGAGGTCGGGCAGGTTCTGTCCGTCGGTGACGGTATCGCTCGCGTATATGGTCTGGACAATGTTCAGGCCGGTGAAATGGTCGAGTTCCCGGGTGGTACCCGCGGCATGGCTCTCAACCTCGAGAGCGACAATGTCGGCGTGGTTATCTTCGGCTCCGACCGTGACATCAAGGAAGGCGACACGGTCAAGCGCACCGGCGCCATCGTCGACGTCCCCGTCGGCAAGGAGCTGCTCGGCCGCGTTGTCGACGCCCTCGGCAATCCGATCGACGGCAAGGGCCCGATCAAGGCAACCCAGCGTTCGCGCGTCGACGTCAAGGCTCCCGGCATCATCCCGCGCAAGTCGGTGCACGAGCCGATGTCGACCGGCCTCAAGGCCATCGACGCCCTGATCCCGGTCGGCCGTGGACAGCGCGAGCTCGTGATCGGCGATCGCCAGACCGGCAAGACCGCCATCATCCTCGACACGTTCCTCAACCAGAAGCCGGCCCATGATGCCGGCAACGAGAACGACAAGCTGTATTGCGTCTATGTCGCCATCGGCCAGAAGCGTTCGACGGTTGCCCAGTTCGTGAAGATCCTCGAAGAGCGCGGCGCCCTCGAATATTCGATCGTCATTGCCGCGACCGCTTCCGATCCTGCTCCGATGCAGTATCTGGCGCCATTCGCCGGCTGCGCGATGGGCGAGTATTTCCGCGACAATGGCATGCACGCGCTGATCGCCTATGACGATCTTTCCAAGCAGGCCGTTGCCTATCGCCAGATGTCGCTGCTGCTGCGCCGCCCGCCGGGCCGCGAAGCCTATCCCGGCGACGTGTTCTATCTGCATTCCCGTCTGCTGGAGCGCTCTGCAAAGCTCAACGACGAAAATGGCGCAGGTTCGCTGACGGCGCTGCCGGTCATCGAGACCCAGGCCAACGACGTTTCCGCCTATATTCCGACCAACGTGATTTCGATCACCGACGGCCAGATCTTCCTCGAGACGAACCTGTTCTACCAGGGTATCCGTCCGGCCGTTAACGTCGGCCTGTCGGTTTCCCGCGTCGGTTCCTCGGCGCAGATCAAGGCGATGAAGCAGGTTGCCGGTTCCATCAAGGGTGAGCTTTCGCAGTATCGCGAAATGGCGGCCTTTGCCCAGTTCGGTTCCGATCTCGATGCCTCGACGCAGCGCCTGCTCAATCGCGGTGCGCGTCTGACGGAGCTGCTGAAGCAGCCGCAGTTCTCGCCGCTGAAGACGGAAGAGCAGGTCGCGGTGATTTTCGCCGGTGTCAACGGCTATCTCGACAAGCTGGCCGTCAGCGACGTGGGCAAGTTCGAGCAGGGCCTGCTGACCTGGCTGCGCACGGAGAGCAAGGATGTTCTCCAGGCGATCGCCAAGGACAAGCAGATCAGCGACGACACCAAGGGCAAGCTCAAGGCGGCAATCGACGCCTTTGCCAAGTCCTTCGCTTAACCACTGACGGGATGAACGGATGCCTTCGTTAAAGGATCTGAGAAACCGGATCGCCTCGGTCAAGGCGACGCAGAAGATCACCAAGGCGATGCAGATGGTCGCCGCGGCGAAGCTGCGTCGTGCCCAGGAAGCTGCGGAAGCCGCACGCCCCTATTCGCAGCGCATGGCTGCGGTTCTGGCGAATATCGCTTCCAACGTGGATGGTGACGATGCGCCCGCACTGATGAGCGGAACCGGCAGGGACGATGTGCATCTGCTCGTCGTCTGCACGTCCGAGCGCGGCCTTTGCGGCGGTTTCAACGCGCAGATTGCGCGTCTGGCCCGCGAACATGCGCGCCGGCTGCTCGCCGATGGCAAGACGGTGAAGATCATCACCGTCGGCAAGAAGGGCGCCGACATACTGCGCCGCGATCTCGGCAAGCACATCATCGATCACGTCAATCTGCGTGAGGTAAAGCAGGTCGGCTTTACCAATGCGGATGAGATCGGACGCAAGATCATCGGTCTGTACAATGAAGGCGCCTTCGACGTCGCGACATTGTTCTACTCCGAGTTCAAGTCGGTGATTTCCCAGATACCGACCGCCCAGCAGCTCATACCGGCGAACTCCATCAACGATGCCGAGCCGGAAACAGCGGGCGATGCAGTTTATGAATATGAGCCGGATCCGGCTGCCATTCTCGGCGATCTGATCCCGCGCAATATTTCCGTCCAGGTTTTCCGCGCTCTCCTTGAAAACGCGGCATCGGAACAGGGTGCGCGCATGTCCGCCATGGACAACGCAACCCGCAATGCCGGTGACATGATCAGCAAGCTGACAATGTCGTACAACCGCCAGCGTCAGGCCCAGATCACCAAAGAACTGATTGAAATCATTTCGGGCGCGGAAGCGCTCTAATCGCGAAGGTAAGGATCGATGGCAAAAGCAGCGACCCCGAAAACACCCGCAGCCGCAACGGCTGCAGCAGCCAAGCCTGCAAAGGCAGCTGCGCCCAAGGCGGCGGCCGCCAAGACCGAAGCCGCTGCAAAGCCGGTCAAGGCTGCCGCGAAGACTGCGCCCAAGGCTGCAGCGAAGCCGGCCGCCAAAACGACAGCTGCCAAGACGACGGCTGCTCCAAAGGCAACGTTGAAGGCCAATGGCGTCTCCGGCCGTATCAGCCAGGTCATCGGCGCTGTTGTCGACGTGACCTTCGAGGGCGGTGTTCTGCCGAAGATCCTCAACGCTCTGGAAACCGACAATCTCGGCAACCGCCTGGTTCTCGAGGTCGCGCAGCATCTCGGCGAGAACACGGTCCGCACCATCGCCATGGACTCGACCGAAGGTCTGGTTCGCGGCCAGGTCGTTTATGATACGGGCTCCGCGATCATGGTTCCGGTCGGACCGGAAACGCTCGGCCGCATCATGAACGTTATCGGTGAGCCGGTTGACGAAGCCGGCCCGATCAAGACGACATTGACCCGCGCGATCCACCAGCCTGCTCCGGAATATGTGGAGCAGTCGACGGAAGCGCAGATCCTGGTAACCGGCATCAAGGTTATCGATCTTCTCGCGCCCTATGCACGCGGCGGCAAGATCGGCCTGTTCGGCGGTGCCGGCGTCGGCAAGACAGTTCTGATCATGGAACTGATCAACAACGTCGCCAAGGCGCATGGTGGTTACTCGGTGTTCGCGGGTGTCGGTGAACGTACGCGCGAAGGCAATGACCTCTATCACGAGATGATCGAGTCCGGCGTGAACAAGGAAGGCGGCGGCGAAGGCTCCAAGGCCGCACTCGTCTACGGCCAGATGAACGAGCCGCCAGGTGCCCGTGCCCGCGTCGCCCTCTCGGGCCTGACGGTTGCGGAACATTTCCGCGATGAAGGTCAGGACGTTCTGTTCTTCGTCGACAATATTTTCCGCTTCACCCAGGCGGGTTCGGAATTGTCGGCATTGCTTGGCCGTATTCCTTCGGCCGTGGGCTATCAGCCGACGCTCGCAACCGACATGGGCGCGATGCAGGAACGCATCACCACGACCCACAAGGGTTCGATCACTTCGGTTCAGGCCATTTACGTGCCCGCCGACGATTTGACCGATCCGGCGCCAGCGACCTCGTTCGCCCATCTTGACGCCACGACCAACCTGAACCGTGCGATTTCCGAGAAGGGTATTTACCCGGCTGTGGATCCGCTCGACTCCACCTCGCGCATGCTCGATCCGATCATCGTCGGCGAAGAGCACTACCAGGTTGCGCGTCAGGTCCAGTCGATCCTGCAGCGCTACAAGTCGCTCCAGGACATCATCGCCATCCTTGGCATGGACGAGCTGTCGGAAGAAGACAAGATTGCCGTGGCGCGTGCCCGCAAGATCGAGCGCTTCCTGTCGCAGCCGTTCTTCGTTGCCGAAATCTTCACCGGTTCGCCGGGCAAGCTGGTCGATCTCGCCGATACGATCAAGGGCTTCAAGGGCCTTTGCAACGGCGATTACGATCATCTGCCGGAAGCCGCCTTCTACATGGTCGGCTCGATCGACGAGGCCATCGAGAAGGCACAGCGTCTGGCTGCCGAAGCGGCCTGATGAGGTTTCGATAGCGGCTGATGTTTTCAGCCGCTATCCGCTGCCGAATTGCAGTTCCAGGACAGGTTTCACCGCCTGCTCCCGGAACTGCCTGAATTGATCAGGTTACGATCACAGGAACTGAGTGAATATCATGGCTGAAGCCTTCAAGTTCGAACTCGTATCGCCAGAACGCCTGCTGCTTTCCGCGCAGGTTTCCGAAGTCGTGATTCCGGGTACGGAAGGTTACATGACGGTGCTCGCCCATCACGCTCCGCTGATGGCGACGGTCAAGCCGGGCGTCGTTTCGGTCAAGACAGCCGATGGCAAGCCGGATAATTACGTCGTGTTTGGCGGCTTCGTCGACATCACGCCGGATGGTTGCACCTTGCTGGCGGAATCGGCGGTACACGTCACCGATATAAAGGCTGACGAATTGCAGCGGCGTATCCAGGATGCCCGCGAGGATTTCGAGGACGCGACGACGCGTGAGGCCAAGGCCAGAGCCGAAGACCTTCTCGGCCAGCTGATGACCTTGCAGGAAGCGATCAAGACAGCCTGATCGCGCGGCGCATATCCAATTGGAAAAGCAGGCTCCAGGCCTGCTTTTTTGTTGTTCGGATGGCCGCTTCCATCGGCCATTCTCCCTGTGACCTCATGCAACCAGATGGCGGAATACGGCCACGACCTCCTCATAGACCTTGCGCTTGAACGGCACGATCAGGTTCGGGAGCTCGGCCATCGGCTTCCACTCCCAGGAGTCGAATTCGGCGGTGTGGCCGCCGGGTGGCGGGTTGATAGCAATCTCGCTCTCGTCGCCCTCGAAGCGGTAGGCGAACCATTTCTGTGTCTGGCCGCGATATTTGCCCTTCAGCGCCACGCCGACGAGCTGCGGCGGCAGGTCGTAATTGATCCAGTCCGGCGCTTCGGCGAGGAGCTTGACCGAGCGCATGCCGGTTTCTTCGTAAAGTTCGCGCAGCGCGGCGGGTTCCGGCTCTTCGCCGGGGTCGATACCGCCTTGCGGCATCTGCCAGAGCTGCGCCGCGCCGTCCATCTCGTCGTTCGGAATGATGATGCGGTGTCCCGCCCAGACCAGCCCATCCCGGTTGAGCACCATTATCCCGACGCAGGGGCGATAGGGCAGAGATGCGGGGTCAACCATCTTGGCCATCTTGGCTCTCTTGTTCATCATTCACTCCGGATCTGGCTAGTCTTTTCTCAAGGTGCGGGCAAGCGCGGAAAGCAGCCGGCCATACCGCCCGAACGCTGCCGGCCCGGGCAGGCGGCACATCGAGGAAGTTTGAAACCGGACGGCTGTCGTGAAAAGGGCCGGATGATGATCCGGCCCTCTGGTCTCAGTTGGGAACGCCTTTTTTCGGATCAGCAGGGAAGGCCGCGTTGGCCTGTTCGCCGCGCAGAAGCTTCATTGCCTGGATCAGCTGCAGGTCGTCCTTGGCCTCCGGCGGCACATAGGCGATGGAGCCGGAACCTTCCGCATCTTCCTCCGCGCCCTTGATATGGCCCTTGAGGCTCGATTCGCTGATGGCCTCGGCCTTGCCCTTCAACTCGTCGGGCAGCGGCTGTTCCACGGTGATGTCGGGCACGATGCCCTTGCCCTGGATCGACTTGCCGGCCGGCGTGTAATAGAGCGCCGTGGTCAGGCGCAGCGCACCATTCTCGCCAAGCGGGATGATGGTCTGCACCGAGCCCTTGCCGAACGAGCGCGTGCCGAGCACGGTGCCGCGACGGTGGTCCTGCAACGCACCGGCCACGATCTCCGAGGCACTGGCGGACCCGCCATTGATCAGCACGATCAGCGGCTTGCCCTTGGTCAGGTCGCCGGCGCGCGCATCGAAGCGCGTGATGTCGTTCGGGTCGCGGCCGCGAGTCGAAACCACTTCGCCCTTGTCGAGGAACGCATCGGAGACGTCCACGGCCTGGTCGAGCAGGCCACCCGGATTGAGCCGGAGATCGAGCACGAAGCCTTTCAGCTTGTCCTCGGGGATCTTGCTCTGGATGTCCTTGATCGCGCTCTGCAGATCGTCGGAGGTCTTTTCGGTGAAGGAGATGACACGGACATAGCCGATATCGTTCTCGACGCGGTATTTCACCGCCTTCACCTTGACGACGTCGCGCACGATCGTCAGCGTGATCGGCTTGTCGGCGCCCTTGCGGATCAGTGTGAGCTCGATCGGCGTATTCACCTCGCCGCGCATCTTGTCCACTGCGTCGGTCAGGGTCATGCCGCGAACCTCGACGCCGTCGATCTTGGAAATGTAGTCGCCCGAGAGCACGCCGGCCTTGGAAGCGGGCGTATCGTCGATCGGCGCGATGACCTTGACGAGTTCGTTTTCCATGGTGACTTCGATGCCGAGGCCGCCAAATTCACCCTTCGTCTGCACGCGCATGTCCTGCGCCTGTTCCGCATTCATGTAGGACGAATGCGGATCGAGCGAGGTGAGCATGCCGTTGATGGCGTTTTCGACCAGCTTCTTGTCGTCGGGCGGCGTGACGTACTGGGCTCGCACACGCTCGAAGATATCACCAAAAATTGAAAGCTGCTTGTAGGTATCGGTGCCCGCAGCTTCCGCGGCGGTGGTGGGCAAAGCACCCTGCACGACGACCATAGCCGTCGCGCCCAGCAGCGCTCCAGCCAAGAGAAGCGACAGTCTACGTATCATTTGCGGTCCTTCCAGCAAGCCTATCCGCCCACCAGGGAGCGGGATTAATGGGTTTTGTATCCTTTCGGAACTCAATGTAAAGCAT
Organism: Phyllobacterium sp. 21LDTY02-6; assembly: GCF_023554255.2. GTDB lineage: Bacteria > Pseudomonadota > Alphaproteobacteria > Rhizobiales > Rhizobiaceae > Phyllobacterium. The sequence goes on from NZ_JAMJWD020000002.1 coordinate 726,535, forward strand.
TGGAGCTCCATTTCTAATTGGAACAGGCGTGCTGCTGGCGATAAGTTGCTCGTTCATCACACCCACCGGTTCTCCCGCCAGTACAAACTGATTCTGCGAGACATTGATCTTAGCCATGCCCGACAAAACGACATGATACCCGTTCCCGGCATCAAGTATCAAGAGTTGTCCATAGGAGCGGAATGCGCCAGCATAAAGGACAACCGCGTCCACGGGCGCTGTAATCGTGGCTCCGGCACCGGTTTCCAGCGTATCTCCCTGGACGGTGCCGCCAAATCCGTCATCGTCGCCGAAGTGCCGGACCAGCTTGCCGGCCGCGGGAAAGGCGAGCCTGCCGCGCAGCGAGGCGAAATTCACCTGCGACGACAGCCGCTTCTGGTTGGAGGCGAATTCGTCGGCGCGCTTCTGGCTCGCGGCAAGCCGCTCCTGCTCCTGCGCGCTGGCTTCGCTCGCGGCGCGTTCCACCTCGCGCATTTCCTTTTCAATCGAGGCGATGAGGTCCTTCAGCGAATTGGCGCGCCGCGCCAGATCCTCCGCCCGCTTCTGCTCGGCCAGGCGGGTTTCCTCCGAACTCTCCTGCAGCTTCTTCTTCTCGGCCAGCAGGAGGTCGAGCTTCTTCCGCTCCTCCGCCTGCCCGGCCAACGCCTGCGTCAGCCGAGCCTGCTCCTCCGAAATCGAGGTCTTCACCCGGGTCAGTTCGCGCAGGTCGGCAAGCAATGTCTCGGTCTCATGCCGCATTTCAGGGACGACCGCGCCAAGCAGGACCGCGCTGCGGACCGATGACAGCGCGTCGTCCGGGCGGACGAGCAGGGCCGGTGGCGGGTTCAGCCCCATGCGCTGGAGCGCGGCAAGCACCTCGGCCAGCGCGCCGCGCCGCTGCCGCAGCGACAGCCTCAGCCCGTCTTCCCGCTCGCGCAGCCCGGTCAGCTTGTCCTGGAAGCCGGCAATATCCTCGCTCATCTTCTTCTCGGTCTTTGCCGATTGAATGAGCGCGGCGGTGAGCGTTGTCTGGTCCTTGCGAAGCCCGGCGATCTCCTGATCGAGCTGCGCCAGCTTTTCCGACGAAACCGACATGGCGTTCGTCAGGTCCTGCAATTCCTTCTGGGTTTCCGCCTTCTTCGCTTCCGCGGGCAGCGTGGCCTGTGCGGGTGGTGCGGGTGTCTGGGCCTGGACGGGCGCGGCGCAAAGCAGGCACAGAAGGGCAATTGCAAGCCGCCGCGAGCCGTGGCCCGCCAAGGGGATCGCCTGATATCGCCTGAAAACCATCACCCTGTCCGGACTATGCAAATCGATACGGAGCCTATTCGGCTTCCACTAACGAACCATTAACCATAAGCGGTCCGTTTGGACAGTAGCGTTCTGGGTAAGCGAGATGGCCAAATTGCGGCGGGGCCGTTTGTCGGTTGGGCTGCAGTGACCAGCATCAGCGGTGGGGAGCGCAGGAGTCATGAGGGTAGAGTGGATTAAATACAGAAAATCCGCACCACGCCCGCGAAATCGCGTCTGGTCATTGAAATGGGGGGAGACGGGCGGTCTTCAGCGCGTCAGTAGTGGTATCAGGGTCGAGGTCCGAAGACCGCCCGCGACGTCTTTGCCTGCTATTGCTGCGCTTGTCAGACGCAACAACCCGGAAAACGAAGCGCCACCTCCGTTTCCATCTGCAGTTTGCCGGCCAGTCGGGGTTGTCACTTCCGACCGTCCGGCAACGCCATCCTTTCCCAGCTTTCGAACAGCACCGGAAGCTGCTCCCCACTGGAAAGGATTTGTGCAGAATACCCCGGCTTCAAACAGGGGGGATAAGTTTTTTTGCGTGCCGGAAGGAAGAATGAGCGAAATCATAGGCTTGCAGGGCGAAATATTTTTTGAGGCCGAAAATCTATCCCACCACGTGGCCAGTTTGCCCCCGTTCAAGGCCCGGAAACGAGAGATGGCAATGATGCACTGCGAATCACGCAGCAACGATGGTGCAATCTCTTTGTGGGCCCTTTGTGGGCCCCTTTTGGGCAACCAAAAACACCCGCTGCGAGGCGGGTGTCATTGTCGTCAAAGACTATCAGGCACGTCTGATTATGCTTGCGATCAGCGAAATCAGCAGAAGGGCGAGGAATACGTAGAAGATTATTTGCGCAATGCCCGCCGAGGCGCCGGCGATGCCTCCGAAGCCCAGGGCACCCGCCACCAATGCTATGATCAGAAAGATTACCGCGTAATAAAGCATCATCGTCTCCCTTTAATTGTTGAACCGACAACGGTGAAAGTGCCGGATTGGTTCCACGGGGAGACGCCTTCAGCGTTCGGCTCAGACCTTGGCGCGGCTGCTCTCCTTGAAGAACAGCGCCTGGGTGATCAGCGCCTTCACCATGTCCGGGTTGAACGGCTTGGTGACGAGGAAGGTCGGTTCCGGCCGCTCGCCGGTCAGGAGCCGCTCCGGGAACGCCGTGATGAAGATGACGGGGATCGAATCCTGGCTCAATATGTTGTTCACGGCGTCGATGCCGGAACTGCCATCGGCAAGCTGGATATCGGCGAGGATCATGCTCGGCTGCGTCGTCGAATAGATCTTCAGCGCCTCGTCCCGGGTCCGGGCAATGCCGACGACCCGGTGTCCGAGACTTTCGACCATGTGCTCGATATCCATGGCGATCAGCGGCTCATCCTCGATGATGAGGATATCGGTGGCGATCTGCTGCGATATGCCGACGGAAGCCTCGTCGAGCAGCGCGTAGAGCTCTTCCTCGCTCACATCGAGGATTTCCATCGTTTCGGCCTGGCTGAAGCCTTCGAGGCTGATGAGCAGGAAAGCCTGGCGCGCCCGCGGCGCGATGGAGGTGAGATTGGCGGCGGCGTGCTTCTCCCAGCCGAATTCCGACTGCAGTTCCAATGGCCGCACATTGACCGAGTTGAAATGCTTGATCAGAAGCTTGTAGAGCCCGACCCTGTCGGAGCCCGCCTGGGGAAAGAGCGACACATCCGTGATGAGAATTTCAAGCGTCGCCGCCACATAGGCATCGCCGGAGGATTGAGAGCCGGTGATGGCGCGGGCAAAACGGCGGAGATACGGCAAATGTGGAGCTATCCGGGTGGACAATGACATTATGATGGGTTCCCATGTTCAGATGGTATCGGAATTTTAAAGAGTAGCGGACTTAAACACATTGGTGAAAAAAAAGTTCCATGGCTGGAACTTTTCGCTTCGTTCAGGATTAGGGCATGTATTGTGTCTAGTGAAAAAGCGTTGACATCGGAAAAGATCAGGCAATGAACCCAAAGAACAGCTCTTCTGACGCGCCGGCTTCCGCAGCGCGCATTCGTCGACGTGATACAAAAAATGCAGAAACCGAAATAGGCCTCAAGCTTCGCGCCCTCTACGCCTCCGTGCAGGATGAGGAAATACCGACCCGGTTTCTCGATCTCCTGGAGAAACTGGACGAAGCCGAGCGCAAACATTCACAATCCTCGAAATAGAACGGGACCAGTGAATGGTACATGAATCGAAAGACTTCAAACGGAACCTGATCGCGTCGCTGCCAAAGCTGCGCGCCTTTGCGGTTTCACTCATCGGCAATCCCGACCGCGCCGACGATCTTGTCCAGGACACGATCATGAAAGCCTGGGCAAAACAGGATTCGTTCGAACTCGGCACCAATATAAAGGCCTGGCTCTTCACCATCCTGCGCAATGAATTCTACAGCCAGATGCGCAAGCGCGGGCGTGAAGTGCAGGATTCCGACGGCATATTCACCGAACATCTTTCCGTGCATCCCTCGCAATATGGTTCGCTGGATCTCCAGGACTTCCGCAAGGCGCTCGAGAAACTGCCGGACGATCAGCGTGAGGCGATCATCCTCGTCGGCGCTTCGGGCTTTTCCTACGAGGAAGCCGCCGATATCTGCGGCTGCGCCGTCGGAACGATCAAGAGCCGGGTAAGCCGTGCCCGCACGCGGCTGCAGGAGCTGCTGGAGGTACAGGGCGAGGTGGATTATGGCCCAGACTCTATCGCGACGCAGGTCACTTCCAACAAATTTGCCTAGAGGGCTCAGCCGAGCGAGGCCGCGGCCCGCAGGATCTGCGCTTTCCCGTAAGGCTTGGTCACGACGGGCACGCCCTGCATGGCAATGATCATTGCGGCGTCGACCTCATATGCCGTCGTGCATATGACGGGGATGCCCAGTGCGCGCACGCGCAGGATCAGCGGCAATGCGGATTGGCCGCGTGCCGTCAGCTCGGCAATGGCAAGGTCGCAGGGATGGCCTTCGTTCAGCCAGCGGGCCAACTCGTCCACCGTCGAGGTGGCATGCACCGATGCGGCCCCGCATTCGAGAACGATACGCTCCAGTTCCAGCCTGATGAGATATTCGTCCTCGAGAATTGCCAGTTTCCGGCCGTTCAGGTCCATGGTCTCTCCACATCGTTGTGGGTCCTTATGGAAAGGGCCGGACGGCCTGTCATTTAACTAAGACATGTCGAACGTGAAGAAATACAAGGAACTCATGCGGGGCATGCTAGGATGTGCGGGGGTCGGAAGGTCGATGATCAGGGAAAATGATGCCATGTCCGGAATTGCAGCATGAAGAGCATTTCGGCCCCGGCAACAAAATATCTTTGCGCGAATTGCCCGCTGCAGTTCCATCGCCAGTTGCAGAACCATACGCCGGACGAAATCGCCTTCCTGTCGGATTTCCGCAATGGCGATCTCGTTGTCGAGGCCGGCGCCACGGTGCTGGTCGAGGGCGCCACCAGCGCTCATCTGTTCACTGTCCTTTCGGGCTGGGGTTTCCGCCACAAGACGCTCGAAGACGGGCGGCGGCAGATATTGAACTATGTGCTGCCGGGCGATCTGATCGGCCTGCAAGGCTCGTTGATGACGGAGATGCAGCATTCGGTCGAGGCGCTCTCGCCCCTCACCCTGTGCGTCTTCCGGCGCGACAATCTGCCGAAGCTGTTCCAGAGCTTTCCAAGCCTCGGCTATGACATCACATGGCTGGCCTCGCGCGAAGAACAGATGCTCGACGAGATATTGTTGAGCGTCGGGCGGCGCACGGCGCTCGAGCGGGCGGCCTATCTCTTCGCCTTCCTCTATCAGCGCGCCAGATCGGTGGGCCTGACCCGCGACGATCGTCTGGTCATCCCCCTGCGCCAGCAGCATGTAGCGGATACGCTCGGCCTTTCCATCGTGCACACCAACAAGACATTGAAGAAGCTGGCGACCAGCGGCGCGCTGCGCTGGATCGACCGCGGCTGCGAGGTGCTTGATATCTCGGTCCTGATGGCCATATCAAAATGGCAGGGGCTCCCTGAAGTGGCCCGGCCTTATATCTAGGCTGCATATATATGGACTGGAGGAACCCGATGGAGCTTTCGACGTCGAGGAGGGCCGGAACCGACGGCCGCCTGAAACGTTTGCCAGGGGCAGCAATCCGGGGATGGAACCCGCCAGACCTGCCCGCCGTTTCGGCGGCAGCAGCGGAGTATTGTAACTAAATCACCGAGTTGAGGAACCTTGGCGAAAACGTTGCGTTGAAGACGTGGCGTAGATAACTTAGCCGAAATCAGGGGGCGCCACTGAGCGGGCCGTCATCGAGTATGAAGTCAAACGGAATCTCAGAAAGCACTCAGTCGTTTCTTTCCGCAGAGTCGCGGCAGGATGTGATTTCGGCGCTGCTCGCAGCAACGAATGAAAACGATGCGGATCTGAAGAACCTTTGCAGCATGGCCCTCGCCATGTTTTCGGTCGATGGCGTCAGCATATCACTCGTGGACAAGGACATCAGCCACCGGCTTGCATCCGCCGGCACGGCGCAATTGCCCGATCTCTGGCCGCTCGAAGCCGAGGCGCTGACCGGCGCGCGCTGCCTCGTTCGCCGCGACGGCTCCGGCAATCCGGGCTTCGTGGCGACGGCGCCTTTCACGGTGGCCCGCGAACCGGTCGGCGTCATCAGCATCCTCTCCGCCGTGGACAAGCCCACTTTCGAATCGGACGATCAGGGGCAGCAGGGGCAGGGGCAGCAGCAGCTCGAGCGCTTGGCGAAGCTCGCAGGCTCGCTCGTCGAGCTCAAGCGCAATGCGCGGCTCGGAAGATCGGCAATGGAAGCGCTTCACCGCGAGGAGGATCGCAACGCCGTGGCGCTGGAAGCCGGCCATGTCGGCAGCTGGGTCTGGGACCTCAAGACCGGTCTCTTCACTGGCAACAAGATGGCCTATTCCATGCTTGGCCTCAGCGAGGAGAATCCGGTCACCGGCGAGGACGTGTTCCGCGCCATGCATCCCGACGATTTTCCGCTGATGAAAATGGCGATCACGCGGGCAATGGCTCATAATGAGGATTATGTCGGCGAGTTCCGCGCCGCTTCCTCCGGCCAGTGGCTGCTTGGCCGCGGGCGCATATTCGAGCGCGACGAGACCGGCCGGCCGGCCGTGGCGGTCGGCGTCAATATCGATATTACCGAGGCGAAGAGCGCGGGAGAAAAGACCCGGCTCCTGCTGCGCGAGCTCAATCACCGGGTGAAGAATACGCTGGCGATGCTGCAATCGCTGGCGCGGCAGACGCTCAACCGGACATCCGATCCCGCCGAGTTCATGGAGGCCTTTTCCGGCCGGCTGCGCGCCATTTCAGAAGCGCATACGCTGCTTTCCGACCGCGAATGGAGCGGCATCAGCCTGGTGGATCTCGTGACCAGGCAGGTCGAACCCTATGCGCTCTACGATTCGCATCAGCTGGAGCTTGTCGGCGAGGATATGATCCTGCCGCCGGACCATGCGCTCGGGCTCGGCATTGCCCTGCACGAACTGGCGACGAATGCCGCCAAGCACGGGGCTTTCTCGGCCGCGGCAGGCAAGGTGCGGGTGTCGTGGCAGATGGAGCGGGGGCTGGACGGTTCGCGCGTGGTGATCCAATGGACCGAGATGAACGGCCCGCCGGTCATGCCGCGGGACGAACGGGGGCTCGGCGAGCGATTGATCGAGCGAAGCCTCGACAAGGTCATATCGAGCAGCGTGCGATTGAGCTATCCGCCGACCGGCATGGAAGCGCTTATCTCCATGCCGATCGAGGATGGGTCAAGTACCGTCACCGGCTGAGCGCTTGCGCCGCGCCCGGCGTTCTGGCTTATCGCCGAGGAACATCAATGCACCCAATGCAATGGCCGGCACGGCCAGCAATGTCAGGCCGCGCGATTTGAGCAAGGCGGGGGCCGCGGCGACTGCCGCGACCGTGAGCAGCGCGGACGTATCGACCTTCGCCCGTTCCTTCTGGCGCTTGCGGGCCGCGGCCGCCGTTACCTTCATGATCACGAACAGGATCAACGCCAGCACCAGCGCCCCGATGCCGATGGAAAGGGAGGCGTAGAGCGGCCCGTAGCGTTCCGACAGGGCAATATAGGCGGCGACCAGAAGGAAGACGACGCCGATCGCCCCGAGAACGGCGATCACAGCCATGTAAAGCGCATTGCGCTTGATACGGTTGACGGCTGTGCCAACTTCGCCGGCGGCGACGCTGGTCAGGAATGGTGTCAGCAGCTTCAGCATTTTCTAGCGGCGGGTCAGGCAGGCAAGAAGGAACCCGATGCCGGCGGCGACGGCAACCGTCGTCAGCGGATTTTCCCGCACCGTTTCGGCAAGCTGTTCTTCGAGATCCTTTGCGCGCAGCCGCAGGTCGTCAAGGGCTTCCTCGCCCTTCAGGCGCGCAGTTTCCAGGGTTTCGGCGGCATTCGCCCGCGCGCCCCGGGTGGAATCCTTGCCGATCCTGGAAAGGGTTGCGGCGATATTGGCTATGTCCTCTTTCAAGGCCGCAACCTGCGCCTGCAGATCCTGGTCGGTCTGGGCTTCTTTAACTGCTTTGTCGATCTTGGAGGACACAGTGGCCATACGATAACTCCTGAGAGAGGTTGCAACTCATGGGTTCGGAACGCTCATGGGTTTGGAACGCAGGTGAATTTCATTTGTTCCACGCTGCGTTGCCGAGGGCAATATATGGCGGCGTTGGTTCCGCCTATTATTCCGCGGTTCCCCGCAGCAATATCCTGTCCCGGTCGGCATTATAGGCTTCGGCGCTATAGGCCGGATGAGCCTCCAGTTCCTGCTTGGTGAATGGCGTGAACACCGAAACCTTGCCCGCCTCGTCGGCCAGAAGGTCGAGATTCTCTATGGAAATGGCGATGGGCTTCTTGCCGATGCCGAGAAAGCCGCCCACGTCGACCACCAGCGCTTCCACCTGTCCGTCAGGCATCATCAGCGCGTCATTGACATTGCCGAGCGATTCATCCTCGGGTCCGAACACGGCCGCACCGATCAGCCGGTCCGCACTGACCGCGGCGGAAGGCACCGCCTTCAGCGCGCTGCGATCGGCAGGCTCCGGCTCCGCGGCGGGCGAGGCGCCGGCAAGCGGCTCCGTCTTGGTGAGGGCGCTGCGGTCGAACGCCGGCGCGGCCTGCAGTTCCTCCTTGCCGGCTGCGACCACGAGCCGGGCCTGGTCGCCTTCTCCCGCCCAGGAAAGTTCGCCGATGCCGATTGCGACTTCCTTGTCGCCGATCCCGAGAAAGCCGCCGACGCCGATGATGGCCGCCAGCGGTCCATCTGCGCCGACGAGAATATCCGTGACCTTGCCGATGGCGGCCGCATCGCCGCCTGTTCCGTTATAGACGTCCTGGCCGATCAGGTTGGAGACGAGAACCTGTCCCGCCTCGCCGGTGAGATACTGGTTCTGCTGCGGGTCCGCATTCTCCGGCATCTGCCCGAACAGCCCGCGCGTCTCCTTCGTATCCTGAGCCGCGGCATTGACGGCAAGCAGGGCGAGCGCAGCGGCGACGAAGGCTGACTTCGTCGCCGCGCCTCTCAGGGGCCTGTCGTCGCTCAAGACAGATATCCAAGCAGCCAGAGGATCAGGATGATCGGTAGAGGAAGGCCGATAAGCCATAGCAGGACACCGCGGAACATGCGCATTCTCCTTTCGATGCGTTCGATTAAGCGAAATCGGGCTCGATCAGATGCGGCCCATCAATATCAGGATGAGAAGCACCACCACGACGATGCCGAGCAGGCCGGACGGTCCATAACCCCAGTTCCGGGCGTGAGGCCAGGTCGGGAATACGCCGATGAGGGCCAAAATCAGTATGATAACTAGGATTGTGGTAATGGACATGATGTCTCCCGGCGGTTGAACCTGTTGTGTCATAAAACACGCCGGCGCCGGTTTCGTTCCAGGCCGCGGCGCTGGCCGGGCGAATGGCGAGACTGCAACCAAAAGGCGCGATCCGCGTTGCAGCACCGGGGTTGAGGGAGATACTGCCGATGGCTTACGAAGTGGGGACCGATCATGCCTGCGGATGAACCGGAAGTCGTGCCGCAGCGCGCCGTCGAGCGCGTGACCCGGCGGGCCGCCTATGTGGCCGTACCGGCGGAGCCCGATGGCGGCACGCAATTTCCGCCGGTCATCGTCGCCATCGCCATCGTCGCGGCGCTTTACTGGGCAAGCGATGTCTTCGTGCCCCTCGCTCTGGCGCTGTTGCTGACATTCGCCCTCTCGCCGCTGGTGACGCGCCTGCATCGAAGCGGCGTGCCGAAGGGCGTCGCGGTCGTCGGCGTGGTCATTGCCGCCTTCCTTGTCATTGCGCTCTTCGTTGCGGTGCTTGTCAGCCAGTTGAGCGTGCTGGCGCAGAACATACCGAGCTACCAGTACAATATTCAGGCGAAGATCAGGACGGTGAAGGATGCCCAATCCGGAAACAGCATCTTCGACCGTGCCTCGCGCACGTTCAGGCGGCTCAACGAGGAGATCGGCCGATCCGACGAGGTCGAGCGCTTCTCGCCGGCGACGGAGCCGGCGCCTGAACCAGCCGAAGCGCAGCGGCCGCCGCAGAACGTGACCTCGGACCCGCCGGCGCAATCTGCACCGCTCCGGCCCGCCGAGACAGGCAAGCCGGTGCCGGTGGAGATCCGCACGCCGCCGCCCGATCCTCTGCAGGTCCTGCAGACCGTGGCCGGGCCGCTGGTGCAGCCGATGGCGACGGTGGGCATCGTCATCGTCTTCGTGATCTTCATGCTCATGCGGCGCGAGGACCTGCGCGACCGCTTCATAAAGCTGGTCGGTGCGAGCGATATCCATCGAACGACGACCGCGCTGCACGACGCGGGCAAGCGTGTCGGCCAATATCTGCTCATGCAGCTCATCATCAATATCAGCTATGGCGTGCCGGTGGGCATCGGGCTGTGGGTGATCGGCATTCCCAATCCGGTTCTCTGGGGCCTGCTGGCGATCCTGTTCCGCTTCGTGCCCTATGTGGGGCCGATCATCGCGGCGGCGTTTCCCCTGCTTCTGGCGATCGCGGTCGATCCCGGCTGGATGACGCTCGTGTGGACGGCGGCGCTGTTCATCGTGCTCGAACTTCTCAGCAACAATGTCATGGAACCGCTGCTCTATGGCTCGCGCACCGGGCTGTCCCCGGTGGCGATCCTGGTCGCCGCCATCGTGTGGACGTGGATATGGGGTCCGATCGGCCTGATCCTCTCGACGCCGCTCACCGTGTGCCTGGTGGTGCTCGGGCGGCACGTGCCGAAATTCGAGTTTCTCGACGTTCTGCTCGGCAACGAGCCGGTGCTGATGCCGCCGCAGCAGCTCTACCAGCGGCTGCTTTCCGGCGATCCGGACGAAGCGACGGAGAAGGCGGAGGAATATCTGCAGACGGCGCCGATTCTCGAATATTACGGTTCGGTCGCCATTCCGTCGCTGCAACTGGCCGAGCACGATCGAAAGCGCGGCGTCCTCGATGTGCCGCGTCGCAACCGCGTCGCCCAGGGCATGGCCTTCCTCGTCGAAAATCTTTCCGATCATGACGATGACGAAGCGGAAGAGCAGGAGCCGAAGGAGGAGAAGGAGCAGAACGGCGGGAAGACCCGGGCGGCCAGGACGAAGGCCGGGTCAACTGCCGCACCGAAGCCGAAGATCGTGCTTTCGGGCGGCGGGCGCAGCAATCTCGACGATGCAGCCGGCTTCATCATCGGCGATATACTGGAGCGGCGCGGCTTCGAGGTGCGCGATATAACCCATGACGAGCTGGTTGCCGCCAACATAGGCAAGCTGGACCTGAGCGGGGTCAGTGCCATCTGCATCAATTACCTGGACTCCGCTTCCGTGGCCCATGCGCGCTATCTGGTACGGCGCCTGCGCCGGCGTCACGCGCGCATGAAGATCGTCCTCGGATTCCTCGGCGACGACAGCGATACGATCGACGGCGAGAAGATCGTCGCTTCGACCCGCAACTGCGTTTTTGCCGCCTCGATGGAGACGGTCATCGATGAAATGTCGACCTGAAGCGAATTCTTGAGCCATGGCCGAGCGGGGCGGGAACCAAGCCCGGCCTACTTCGTTGTTGCCCACGCTAGCCGAGTTTCGGCCGGCAACTCCAGACCCGGTGCCTGTTCCCCCGTGGGCGCCGGGTCGTCCCCCGATTTTTCCTTGCACCCGAGGCGGACGATCCGGAACAAGCTGCGCCTGCCAGCGTTCTAGGACGTGGTCGTTTCAGGAAAGGATGTTTTCCATGGGAAGCACGAGTGACAAGATGTCCGGCATGGCCAACAAGGCAGCCGGAGGCGCCAAAAAGGCAGTGGGACAGGCAACCGGGTCCCGGCAAATGGAGGCGGAGGGCAGGGCGCAGCAGATGAAGGGCGACGCCCAGCACGCAAAAGGCAAGGCCAAGGACGCAGTCAAGAAAGTCATCGACAAGGCCTGATGCCGATCGGGAACCGGCTACGGCCGGTTTCCAGCCGCTGACTGCACCCTATGCCCGGCGCGGCCGAAATCTATGAACCGGAGCAGCAGACAATGAGTCAGAGAGCAATCGACTTCGTCAACAATTGGATAGACGCCAATGTGGATACGAGTCGCCCGGCGGACATGGAGCACCATGACAGCCGGCCAAAGAAGCTGGCGGAACAATGCGCCGCGGCCGCGGCGGCTGCCGGCATCAGCGAATCCGAGATCAAGGACGGGCTGGGCGATCTGGAGATCTGCATGATCACCGCCATCGACCGCGCCGCCCTCGCCAGGGGCGCAGGCGGCTAGTGTGGTGAACGTCAGCTTCGGCCACTAGCGTTCGATCCGCGTCGACAGGATGATGGACGACATCGTCCTTTCGACACCCTCCAGCGCGCCGATCTCATCGAGAAGGCGATCGAGTTCCTGGATCGACGGAGCCTCGACGATGACGATCATGTCGAATTGCCCGCTCACCGAATGCAGGGTGCGGACCCATGTGATCTTGCGCAGCGCGTTCTCGACCCGCGGTGCGAGCTTGGGCAGCGCCGTGACCAGCACATGCGCCTTGACGAGGTTCTCCTGATACTCCGGTGAAAGCTGGACGCCATAGCCGCGAATGACGCCGCGCGCCTCCAGCCTTTCGATGCGGCTCTGCACCGTCGTGCGCGAAAGGTCGAGCCTGCGGGCAAGCTCGGCGGTGGAGGCGCGGGCGTTCTCGCGCAGCAGGGACAGGAGCGCATGATCCGCTTCGGACAGCATTATGTAAAATCCTCTCGGCAATATGCGTAAAATGCGTCGTTGTATCGTCAGTATAGAGGCTTCAAAGCGCAGGGCAATATGGCAGAATCGGCAGATCGCATATCAATCCGGGGGATTCCACATGAAGGACATCGTAGTCGTCGGCGCGGGCAAGATCGGCGCAACCATTGCCAATCTTCTGGCCGATTCAGGAGATTATCGCGTTACCGTCGTCGATCGGTCGCAGGCGCAGCTCGATGCGCTGGAAGTGACGTCGGCGGTGGCGACGGCCATGGTCGAGATCACGGAGGCGGGCGCGCTCGAAGCCCTGCTCGCCGGGAAATTCGCTGTCCTCAGCGCCGCTCCATTCCATCTGACGACCCATATCGCCCAGGCTGCGGCGAAGGCCGGCGTGCATTACCTCGATCTTACCGAGGATGTCGCCAGCACGCGGATCGTCAAGCAGCTTGCCGCCACGGCTGCCGGCGCGTTCATCCCGCAATGCGGCCTTGCCCCGGGCTTCATCTCGATCGTCGCCAACGATCTGGCGAAGCGCTTCGACTCGCTCGAAAGCATCCGCATGCGCGTCGGCGCCCTGCCGCAATATCCTTCCAATGCGTTGAACTACAATCTCACCTGGTCCACCGATGGCGTGATCAACGAATATTGCGAACCTTGCGAGGCGATCGTCGATGGCGAGCTGACGGAGGTTCCGGCGCTCGAGGAGCGCGAGGAATTCTCCCTCGATGGCGTTACCTACGAAGCGTTCAATACGTCGGGCGGCCTCGGTACGCTTTGCGAGACGCTGCTGGGCAAGGTCCGCACGCTCAATTACCGCACCATACGCTATCCCGGCCATGCGGCGATCATGAAGGCGCTGCTGAATGATCTCGGCCTGCGCGACCGGCGTGAAATATTGAAGGACATCCTGGAAAACGCCCTGCCGACGACGATGCAGGACGTGGTCGTCATCTTCGTGACGGTCAGCGGCCGCAAGAAGGGCAGGCTGTTGCAGGAGACCTATGCGAACAAGGTCTATAGCGGCCATATCGGGGCGCGGCTCTATAGCGGTATCCAGATCACCACCGCCTCCGCCATCTGCGCCGTGCTGGACATGCTCGCCAATGGCGACCTGCCGCAGCAGGGTTTCATCAGGCAGGAGGACATCGCCCTCGATACCTTCCTCGCCAACCGTTTCGGCAAGGCCTATGCGCAGGTGGAAGCAGCCGGAAGGCTCGTTGCCTGATCTAACCCTGACCTGGGCCTGACCTAACCCGAGCTGGGCCTGATCTGGCCTGGGCCCGAATCAGGACGGATCACTCGCCGTCGTGGCTACAACGGCGAGCGAGGCGATTGTTTCAGACCCATTCGCCCTTGCGCATGACAGGGATGGCCGCGCCGTTCCTGTCGATGCCATCGACATCGATCTCGCCCGAGCCGATCATCCAGTCGATATGGATGAGGCTGCTATTGCCGCCGCGCGCGGCGACTTCGTCAGCGGAGAGCTTGCCGCCATTGACGAAACATTGCGAGTAGCATTGGCCGAGCGCGATGTGGCTGGCGGCATTCTCGTCGAACAATGTATTGTAGAACAGCAGGCCGGAGGCCGAGATCGGCGAGGAGTGCGGAACAAGCGCGACTTCACCGAGCCGCCGCGAACCCTCATCCGTGCCGAGCACCTTGTTGAAGACTTCCTCGCCACGCGTGGCCTTCGCCTCGACGATCTTGCCGCCCTCGAACCGGACCCTGATATTCTCGATCAGGCTGCCCTGATGCGACAGCGGCTTGGTGCTTGAAACATGGCCATCGACGCGCAGGGCGTGCGGCGTGGTGAAGACCTCTTCCGTCGGAATATTCGGGTTGCAGCTGATGCCGTTCTTGGCCGTCGCCGCCCCGCCATGCCACTCGTGCTCATCGGCTAGCCCCACGGTAAGGTCCGTGCCCGGCCCCTTGAAGTGGAGCGCCGAAAACGCATGCTCGTTCAGCCAGAGCGTGCGCTTGTTCAGCGTCGCATTGTGCTCCCGCCAGGCGCTGACAGGATCGTCGATATCGACGCGGGACGCCGCGAAGATCGCATCCGCAAGTTTGGTCACCGCGACTTCGACGTCGTCGTCCGGGAACATCTGCTTGGCCCAGGAAGGATTGGGGTAGGAGACGATGTTCCAGTTGATGTCGAAGCCCGCGATCTTTTCCAGCGCCGGCTTGTAGGCCCTGGACTGCGCCTTGTTGGCGCGCGAAACCTTGTCCGGGTCTTCATTGGCGAGCAGCATCGGATTATCGCCGGCGACGGCCAGCCGGGCCGTATTGGCGGAGAATGCCTGCGCCATGCCGTCATACAGCCAGGAGGGCGAGCGGTCGAAACTGTCGTCCGGCGCATTGCGGTAGCGCATGAGGGTGGCTTCCTCATCGCTGTAGAAGGTCGTCACCAGCCCGGCGCCCGCCTTGTAGGCATGTTCGGTGATGCGGCGCACCAGCGGCAGCGCCGGCAATGGCGCCGTTATCAGCAGGTCCTGGCCGGGCTGCAGCTGAAGGCCGATCCTGACGGCAACTTCGGCCAGGCGGTCCAGCTTGATCGGGTCGACATTGAAAATCTTGGTCGGGGAAGTCATCGCAAATCCATGCTGTTACGTTTGCAGGCCAGGCATGGCCCGCGCCAAGCATAGCCCGGCCCGTCACAACATCAAGCAATGATCCAGCGGCAGCGCGGGATTCGGATCAACCGAAATTCGGCACCCGGACGAAATGCGGGAGAGGCGTGAACTGGTCCCGCGGCTGCGCCTCCTTGCGGGCAAGCGCCCTCTGAACCTTCTGGCGCCGGGCCTCGAGGATCTCCCGTTCCGAGCTTTCGCCCATGCACAGCGCCTTGAGCAGCACCATGCAGGCGGCATCGGCTATGCCCGACTGGTCTTCATTGAGCGCGATGTCGAGAATGACGCGGCGAAAATCCGTCAGCTCCGCCGGCCGGTCCGTTACGGCACGCTGGCGCTCGGCATTTTCCTCTTCGATGAGCTTGTAGAGCCTGTCGCGCAGGTCCGCTCCGACGTTCTCGTACTGGGCATCGAGATCAGGCGCCACCGCGGCCAGCTTCTGCTTTTGCCGGGCTCGATGCCTTCTCTGCCGTTCTGCGTTGCTAAGAGCCATTGTGCAAATATGTCGTTACAACCCGAATCACTACCCATTCAGGGATAGGCCTCCCTGCCGTTACGAGCAAGTTTCGGCTGCCGTTACGCACAGATGACCGCCGGTTACGTAACGCCCGGCGGCGGCCGATCGCTATCATGCTGAACAAATTGTTAGGAACCTCGGCCCTATTCTTCCGGCGAATCAGAATGCAACGCGGCGATTCGGCCGCATTGGAAAGTACCGCACATGAACGACGCCGAAACTGCCGCCCCCTGCCGGATCATCGCCTTTCCGCTCGCCCGCCGCGCGGCCAAGATACGCGAAGTCGCCGCGAGGCTCATGGAAAAGACGAGCGAGCGCAACGCCGAGGCCTACAGGAACCAGGTGGCGAACGCGCTTTTCCGGCAGTTGAGCAAATCCGGCGTGTGCGAGGACGAGCAGGACGAACAGATCGGCGCATTCTTCACCGCCGTCGAATATGAACTCGACCGGCTGTTCGCCTCGCGCGGCATATATGGCGACCTGTCTTCCTACTGAGGCTCTTCCTCCAAAACCGGGATGCCGCCATTTGCATTTTGATGCCGGGCGGCCGAAGATGGCCGCATGACCAGCGAGCAGACCTGCCTTGTCCAGACCCATCAGAAAAGCGATGGCAACTGGTATTATGTCCTCGTCATCGATGGCGAGACCGGCGCCGTGAGCGGGCCGCACGATACCGAAGACGATGCGCGAACGGCAGGCGAACGCGAATTGCGCGAGCTCGGCATGCTGGAGGACGAGTAGCCGAACAGGCTCACTCCGTGGCGGCGTCGAGCAGCCAATGTCTGAACGCCGCCATGGCCCTGGTCTCGGCGCGCGATTTCAGCGATGTGAGCCAGTAGCTGCCGCGTGAGACGAAGACGTCGAACGGCCTGACGAGCGCGCCCGAGGTTAGCAGGCGGTCGAACATTTTCGGCGGCGCCAGCGCCACGCCCGTGGCCTGGATCGCTGCTTCCACCATGGCCAGCGACGAATCGAACGTCATGCCCCGTGCGATCGGCGGGTCGCTTCGCATGCCGGCCGCCTCGAACCATCCTGCCCATTCGTCGGCGCGATAGGAGCGGAGCAGGGTTTCACCCGCCAGATCCTCCGGCCGCTGCAGCCGTTCGGCGATTTCCGGCACGCACAACGCCGAAAGCGGCGCTTCGAACAGCCGTTCCGCATTGGTGTCGTGCCACGCACCGCTGCCAAAGCGGATCGCGTAGTCGAGGCCCTCGGCTGCGATATCGACACGATTATTGTTGGTGGACAGCCGCAGGTCGATGTGGGGATGCCTCTCATGAAACGCGCCGAGGCGCGGCAGCAGCCAGCCGACGGCGAAGGTTCCGACGACGCCGACCGTCAGCACTTCGCGCACATAGCCATTCTCGAAGCGCTCCAGCATGTCGGCCATGCGATCGAAGGAATCACGCACGACCGGCAGCAGCGCCTCGCCTTCCGCCGTCACCTTGAGGCCGCGCGGAAGCCGCTTGAAGAGGCTGACCTTGAGCCGTTCCTCCAGCAATTTGACCTGATGGCTGATGGCAGCCTGGGTCACGCAGAGTTCGATCGCGGCCCGCGTGAAGCTCAGATGCCGGGCGGAGGCTTCGAAGGCGCGCAGGGCGTTCAAGGGAAGATGTGGGCGGACCATGGCAGCCTTGGTTCAGTTCGTCATCGCCACTTAGCGTGCTTCCGCCGCGGCGATCAAGGGCGTCTGGCAGGCAACGTCTGGCAAGCCGCGCCTGCCTGGCCGCGCCGTGAGCATGAGCCTCATGTGCAGGCCGAAACGAAATCCGCTTTACATTTTCTAATTCGGATATTAAATATCCATAAGGACAACAAATATCCTTAATACCAAGAGGGACCAAAATGACACAGCGTTTGAACTACTCCCAGCAATCGGCCGACCTGCTCAAGAAGTTCATGGATTTCAGCCTCGCCCTGCGCGACGGCGCCATCGAGCCGCGCCTGCGCGATCTCGTGAACATCCGTGTTTCGCAGCTGAACGGCTGTGCCTTCTGCGTCGACATGCATGTCAAGGAAGCGAAGATCCATGGCGAGAGCGAGCTGCGGCTCTATCACGTGGCGATCTGGCGCGAATCGAATCTCTTTGCGCCCAAGGAACGGGCGGCGCTCGCCTGGGCGGAAGTGCTGACCAGGCTGCCCGAAGGCGGCGTACCCGACGAAACCTATGAGCGCGTGAGAGGCCAGTTGTCGGAAAAGGAAATTTCCGACCTCACCTTCTCGATCATGGCGATCAATGGCTGGAACCGCGTCAGCATCGGCTTCAAGGCCGTACCGGGCTCGGCCGACAAGGCCTTCGGTCTCGACAAGGCGGGCCTGAACTAGAGGGCCTGAACCAGGGGTAACCATTGCGGCTGCGGCTGCGGAAGGGGAAACATCATGAAATTCGTGATTATCGGCGGAACCGGCCTCATCGGTTCGAAAACGGTGGAGCGCCTGCGCAAGCGCGGGCATGACGTCGTGGTGGCCTCGCCCAATACCGGCGTCAACGTAATGACCGGGGAGGGGCTGGCCGAGGCGCTCGAAGGCGCCGATGTCGTCATCGATCTCGCCAATTCGCCATCGTTCGAAGACAAGGCGGTGCTGGAATTCTTCGACACGGCCGGACGCAACCTGCTTGCGGCCGAACGGAAATCCGGTGTCCGGCATCATATCGCGCTTTCGGTCGTCGGCACGGAAAGGCTGCAGGAGAGCGGGTATTTCCGCGGCAAGCTGGTGCAGGAAAAGCTGATCAGGGAATCGGGCATTCCCTTCACCATCATCCATTCCACGCAGTTCATGGAATTCCTTGCCGGCATAGCGCAGTCGGGAACGGTCGGCCAGACCGTTCGCCTCTCGCCTGCCTATGTCCAGCCGATCGCCTCCGACGACGTGGCCGACGCCGTAACCGAGATCGCACTGTCGGCGCCGGCCAATGCGACCATAGAGATCGCGGGGCCGGAACGGTCGAAACTGAGCGATCTCGTCGCCCGCTACCTGCGCGCCTCCGGCGATGCGCGCACGGTCGAACCCGACCCCGAGGCGCGCTATTTCGGGGCGCGGCTCAGCGACAATTCCCTCGTCACCGACGACGCGCAGCGCCTTGGCTCGATCACGTTCGAGCAATGGTTCGCGGCGCAGAAACAATCTCGAACCGCGTAAAGGACATCCAAATGTACGGAAGAATAGCAGCCGCATTGCTTTGCGGTCTCATCGGCATCTCGCCCGTCGCCGCGCATGATAGCGGCAAGGCGGCCAAGGTCACGCTCGTCTACGATCATGTGCTGCCCAACGTGCCGGGCAAGAGCATGCGCGGCGTCCTCGTCGAATACGGTCCCGGCGGATCGTCCGAGGGCCATACGCATCCGAGCAGCGCCTTCATCTACGCCACAGTGCTGGAAGGCGCCATTCGCAGCCAGGTCAATGACGGGCCGGTCAAGGTCTACAAGGCAGGCGAGAGTTTCTCCGAATATCCAGGCGACCGGCACGGCGTGAGCGCCAATGCCAGCGATGACAAGCCTGCGCGCCTGCTGGCGGTGTTCGTCGTCGACACCAATCAAAAGGAACTGACGTTCCCGTTGAAGGACTGATCTGGGAAGGACTGATCTGGGAAGGACTGATCTGGGAAAGATTGAGCGGCCAACCTCCCTCGTGTGCCGCGCTTGTCGGGGATGCAGTCATGTGCTTCGACATGCGCAGCATGAGGAAGGTTGGCCCAGCATGAGGAAGGTTGGCTCGATGCGATCAATATTCAACCGGCGCGCTTGACCACCCAGTCATAGGTGCCCTTCCAGATGTCGTCCGGCACCTCGTCCGTCAACGTATCGACAAGGTCCGACAGCCAGACCTTCTCCAGCGTGCCGCGCCAGGCGGCATCGGCCTGCCACATCACCCTTGCGACCGCGCAGGGCTTGTCATCGCAAAAGCCCGCCGGCCTGCACGGATTGTTGGCGCGGATGTTGGTGCAGACAAAGGTGCTCGCCTTGCCCTCCACCGCTTCGACGATCTGCAGGAAATTCACCTCCGACGGCGGCCGCGCCAGCCTGTAGCCGCCGCTCGGGCCGAGCGTGGTTTCGACGATCCCCGCCTGCGACAGGCTCTGCAACGCCTTTGAAAGATATTCCTTCGGCAGGCCGTGAAATTCGGCCAGTGCCTTGGTGGAGAGGTAGCGGCCGGGCGGCACGCTGGCCAATATGGCGCAGCAATGCAGCGCCCACTCCACCTGGCTCTTGAGGATCATTGCGTATCTCGTCTCATGCTGCGGCGCCGGCGAATTGGCGCGGGCCAATATTATGGATATACTATATCCTTAAAGCCGCGCTGTAAACTTTGGCTCAGCCTGCAGAGGCGGGCTGCGGCGGCGCTCCCGAAATAGCGTGCCCGGCCACGATCATGTCCACCGCCTCGTGAAACGGCTCGCGCGACTTGAAGATGCGCGCCATGATCCAGGCTCCCTCCAGCGAGACGAGGATTCTCATCGCCAGCGCGCGCGGGTCTTCACCGAGATCGAAACGCCGCGTCGCCTCGCCGAAGGCGGTGATCCATTCATCGGTCACGCTCCGTATCGCCTGCGACAAGCGCTCCGAGTAGGGCGCCGTGTCGAGCAATATGCTGGCGATGGGACAGCCTTTCGTCCAGTTGGAAGCTTCGAAAGCCCGCGCGAGATGGCCGACCAGCGCTTCGATGCCGGTCCTGAAATCCGGAGCGTCGCGCAGGCTCTTCTGCAGCATGTAGGGCAGGTAGCCGCCGGCATAGCGAATGGCGCATTCGGCCAGTTCTTCCTTGCCGCCGGGAAAATGAAAGTAGAAGGAGCCCTTGGGAGCCTTGGCCTGTGCGATGATCTCGGCGAGGCCGACGCCATGATAGCCGCGTTCCCTGAAGAGAATGACGGCGGTATCGATAAAGCGGGCTTTTGCATCGGAGGGGCGTGCCATTGCGTGATTATGCCAGTTGTATGGCGATCGGTCTAGTGGTAGTTCTATGGCGATCACCATAGAACTACCACGGGGAGGATTGTCCATGGTCGATGAGGAGCGGATATTGCTGCCGAGCACTCCCGAACAGAGGCCGGCGGCGCATGATCACGGCGTTATCCGGCGGCTGATGCAGCGCTTGCGCCTCGCGCCCGCCCGCACCGATCCAGGCTGCGATGGCCTGGAGCCGCTGGATCTGCTGCGCGGCTGGGATGGCGGCAGGCGATAGCGCTATCCAAGGACCGCCATCGCGGCGGCGGCGATCATCAGCAGGCCACCACCGCTGCCCTCGACGATCCGGCGGCCGCGATTGTCGATTGCGCCAAGCGTGCGGATTCTGCCGAGCATGAGGCTCAGCGCCGCATAGACGATGCCGCACCAGGCGATGAAGACCAGCGAGAGCAGCACCGCATGCCATGCGACACTGGCTCGATCGATGATGAACTGCGGCAGTATGGCGAAATAGATCATCATCCCCTTGGGATTGAGAACCGAGGTCAGGAAGCCACGCCGGATCTGCCGCGCCGAAGTAACGGTGGCCGCGCCCGCCTTTGTGTGGCCGAGCGCGGAGCGGATGAGGGTCGAGGCAAGGTAGAGCAGATACAGGATCCCGACCCAGCGCAGCGCTTCGAACAGGATCGGCGACGCCGCGATGATTGCGGCCAGGCCCGCTGCGACCAGGCCTGAATGCACGCCATAGCCGAGACAGATGCCGAATGTGGCGCGCAGGCCGGCGGCAGTTCCGCCCGACAAGGCCTGTGACGTAACGAAAATCATGTCCGGACCGGGCGTGCAGATCAGGGGAAGGACGGTGAGGGTGAAGAGCAGGATCATTTGTGGTTCCATGGGCGAAGCCTAGCTCGGAACCGGTGCCGCAGGATTGCAAAGATAGCGCAATTTGAGATATTACTGGCATATTCTGCCATGAAATAACCCTGATATAGCAGGAGATGCCAATGATCCTCGACGACATCGACAAGCGGATCCTGCGCGCGCTGCAAAGGGATGCGCGAATGCAGAATGTCGATCTGGCGAAGGAGGTGGGCCTGTCCCCGTCGCCCTGTCTCCGGCGGGTGCGTCTTCTCGAAGAGGCCGGCATCATCGATCGTTACGTAGCGGTGCTGAACCCCGGCAAGGTCAATCTTTCGCTGTCGATGTTCGCGCGCGTCTGGCTGGTTTCCCAGGATGCGGAAACGATCGATCGTTTCATGGCGGCAATGAAGCGGCTGCCGCAGGTGGTCGAATGCTACATCATGCTGGGCGAGAGCGACGCGCTGCTGCGGGTTGTGGTCGCCGACCTTGATGACTACCGGCGGTTTCAATCGACGCATCTGACCCGGATAAATGGCATACAGAATGTGAAAACCGACGTGCCCAGCCAGATCGTCAAGCAGACCTACGCCTTGCCGATCGATTGAGGCGAAGCGGGGCCATCAAAGCCTTCAAACATCGCGCTGCGAGCGGCCTGTCGGGGCAATAACCGATTTCGCATTGTGCGCCGCACAATTTCCGGACGGACAGTCATGGATTTCGGATTTTAAGATACAGATCATCCGAGGGGGCTCGTCTATTACTATCTCCCAAACCTTGGAGATTCTGCCATGACGGACACAACATTACAGCTCAATGATACAGCGATAGACATTGAGGCCCCAGACCTTGAGGCCACGGACCTTGAGGCAACTGCACCGACCACATGGAGCGCCGGCACCTGGTGCGCGGTTCTTTCGATGGCGGCCGCCAGCTTTGCGCTGGTGTCGGCCGAGTTCCTGCCAGCCGGCCTGTTGACGCCAATGGCGCGGGACCTCGGCATCAGCGAGGGCACGGCGGGACAGGTCGTCACCGCAACCGCTTCCGTCGGTGCCGTGACAGCCCTGTTCAGCAATGTTCTCATCGGGCGCCTGAACCGCAAGGCGGTTCTGGTTGGCCTCAGCGCATTGGCGATCGCTTCCAATATTCTGGCGGCGGTGGCGACCGATTTCTGGCTGCTGCTGCTGGGCCGGGCCGGACTGGGGATCGCCCTCAGCGCGTTCTGGGCGCTTTCAGTTGCCGTCATAGCGCGGCTGGTGGGTGCCAGTGCAACGGGTCGCGGCATGGCGATCGTCACGCTCGGCGTTTCCCTTGCCACCATCGCCGCGCCGTCGATGGGTGCGCTGATCAGTGACTGGCTGGGCTGGCGCACTGCCATGGCAATGACGGCGGGACTGGCCGCGGTGGCCATGCTGCTGCAGTTTCTCAGCCTGCCGCCGCTGCCGGCCACCACGAGCAACAGCCTTGCCGATGTCTTCCGGTTGACGCGGCGCCGCGGCATTCAGATCGGCATGCTCGCCATCCTCCTGCTGATGACGGGGCATTTCGCCGGCTCGGTCTATGTGCGCCCTTTCCTCGAACAGGTTACGCTCCTGGCGACTGGCCCGATTGCCTTGGCCCTGCTCGGCTTCGGTGTGGCCGCCGTGATCGGCAATATCGCCGGCGGTCGTCTGGCCGATGCCGATATCCGCATGGCGCTGGTTGCCACCGCCGGGTTGATGGGATTTGCGGCGCTCGCCCTGGTGCTTTGGGGCGTGAACATCGTCGCGGCCTTCAGTTTTGCGACATTGTGGGGCTTCGCCTTCGGCATGGCGCCGGTCGTGCTGCCCACCAACCTGTCGCGCGCCGCGCCCGACGCGCTGGAGGCCGCGGGCAGCCTGATGGTCACCTCGTTCCAGGTTGCGATCACCATTGGCGCTGTCGTCGGCGGCTATGCCGTGGATACTTATGGCGCCACGGCCCCGTTGACGCTGACCGCGCTACTCGCCGCATCGACACTGGTGCTGGCGCTGTTGCAGCGCCGCAGCTAGTTCTTAGTGCTGCACGGCAGTCATTGAGACAGCCAGCTCCAGCCAGGCCGCGCCATGTCCCCCGCTTCAAGCCGGAGCGGGGGCGAAATTCGGACAGCTTCGCCGCGTCGCAGCTTTGCGAAGGCGGTTTTTGCTTTGTGTATCGGCGGGCTGAAGGGTGGCACGCAGGCGCAAAATCAAAGACCCAGATTAAATGGCGGAGAGGGAGGGATTTGAACCCCCGATGGAGTTGCCCCCATGCCGCATTTCGAGTGCGGTGCATTCAACCACTCTGCCACCTCTCCGCGTCAAGGATCGGGATCCTGGGGTTGGCGGGATCATGGATCCTGCCGGCGCGCTGCCCTAAGGGCATTGGCTTGAGTGTGCGACGCGCTAGATAGCGGGCAAAGCGCGCAGATACAAGAGCATTTTGCGTTAAATTTCTTGACTCGGCGCCAAAGCTTCGCCTATATGCGGCCAAACGACCGGCGTGGGGCTTTCCCGCGCCATTTGTTTTGTGAGTGTGGGCGTTGCCTTTACCGGTAGAACGCCTTTCGATCAATCTGTCACGACTGACAAAAAGACGGTTATTGCCATCAAGGCAGAAAACCGGACCGAACGCCGAAAGGGCAAAAAATGTTCGCAGTCATCAAGACCGGAGGCAAGCAGTATCGCGTTGCCGCCAATGACCTTCTCAAGGTCGAGAAGGTTACCGGCAATGCCGGTGATATCGTTGAATTCCCAGAGGTGCTCGTCGTCGGCGTCGGAGCAGACGCAACGATCGGAGCGCCGGTCGTCGAAGGTGCGCTGGTCACCGCCGAGGTCGTCGAGCAGGGTCGTGCCCGCAAGGTCATCGCCTTCAAGAAGCGCCGCCGCCAGAATTCGAAGCGTACGCGCGGTCATCGTCAGGAACTGACGACGATCCGTATCGCCGAGATCCTCACCGGTGGTGCGAAGCCTTCCAAGAAGGCTGCTGAAAAGCCGGCCAAGAAGGCAGAGCCGAAAGCCGAGGCTGCCGCCGAGGCAACCGAGACGAAAGCCGCCCCCAAGGCCAAGGCAGCGCCCAAGAAGGCAGCTGCCAAGGCTGAGAAGCCCGCCAAGGGCGAGTAAGAGAGAGTTTGAAGGAGCAATCCAATGGCACACAAAAAAGCTGGCGGTTCTTCGCGTAACGGTCGCGATTCAGAATCAAAGCGTCTTGGCGTGAAGAAGTTTGGCGGAGAGCGCGTGCTCGCCGGCAACATCATCGTGCGTCAACGCGGCACCAAGTGGCATGCCGGCGTCAATGTCGGCATTGGCAAGGATCATACTCTGTTTGCGCTCGAAGCAGGCACAGTTTCTTTCCGCACCAAAGCCAACGGCCGTAGCTACGTGTCGATCAACCCGATCGCCGAAGCAGCAGAATAGCCGGTCCTGCTCGAAGCACCGGCGTCCCATCGGACCCGGGCTCAATGGCAACCGCCAAAAGATCAAAAGGGGAGATGGGATTGATGCCCGTCTCCCTTTTCGTATCTGGAGGATAGAAAAATGGTTGCTGAAATAGCCGAGGACAGTGAAGAACGGCTGGATCTGATAGATTGTCCCGTCCTGGTAACGGAGCGCCTGGTTCTGCGCGCCCCGCACTTCGAAGACGTCGATGCAATTGCCAATCTCGCCGATAATATTCGTGTGGCCGAAATGCTCTCCCGCATGCCCCACCCCTACACGAAAGAACATGCGGTGGATTTCGTGCGCCGCGCCAATGCGGGCGAGATCGGCAAATGCGTCTATGCGGTCACCCTCGCGCAATCCGGGACTTTCGTCGGCTGTTGCGGCATAAATTACAGGCGCAACCGGGACGACCATGCCGGCGACGGCAGGGATACGCTCGAGATCGGTTACTGGCTGGGCGAACCTTTCTGGGGCAAGGGCTATGCGACCGAGGCCGCACATGCCCTGGTGGATCTGGTGTTCCGGGCAACGCAGGTGGAGAAGCTCTATGCTTCCTGCCGCGTCTCGAACATCGCTTCGCGCCGGGTGCTCTACAAGAGCGGGTTCCAGTACATGACAACCGGCATGATGGATTCGATCAATGCCGGCAACGTGCCGGTCGAACGCTATACGCTCGACCGGCGCACATGGATCGGACTGCGCAGCTGGAGCTCGTGACGCCGACCGCCCCGGTCTGGCCGGGGCGGCTTCCGGCTATGACAATATGTTTTCATCTGTCTGAAATTGCTGTAATGGCTCGGACGATAAAAAAGGACTGAACCTTCATGAAATTCCTCGATCAGGCGAAAGTCTATATCCGCTCGGGTGATGGCGGCGCCGGTTCGGTTTCGTTTCGCCGCGAAAAGTTTCTGGAGTTCGGCGGGCCGGATGGCGGCGATGGCGGACGCGGCGGCGATGTCTGGGCCGAGGCGGTGGATGGCCTGAATACGCTTATCGACTATCGCTACCAGCAGCATTTCCGCGCCAAGATCGGCATGCATGGCATGGGCCGCAACATGACGGGCGGCAAGGGTGACGACGTCATCCTCAAGGTTCCCGTCGGAACCCAGATATTCGAGGAAGACAATGAAACGCTGATCTGCGATTTCACGGTCGTCGGGCAGCGCTACAGGCTCGCGAAAGGCGGCAATGGCGGCTTCGGCAATGCGCATTTCAAGACATCGACGAACCAGGCGCCGCGCCGCGCCAATCCCGGCCTCGCCGGCGAGGAGCGCACGCTCTGGCTGCGGCTGAAGCTGATTGCCGATGCCGGTCTGCTTGGAAAGCCCAATGCCGGCAAATCCACGTTCCTCGCCACCGTCACGGCGGCGAAGCCGAAGATCGCCGATTATCCGTTCACCACGCTGCATCCGAATCTCGGCGTCGCGCGTGTGGACGGGCGGGAGCTCGTCATCGCCGACATTCCCGGATTGATCGAAGGCGCGCATGAGGGCGTCGGCATCGGCGACCGCTTCCTCGGCCATGTGGAGCGGACGCGCGTGCTTCTCCATCTCGTCTCTGCCCAGGAAGAGGATGTCGCCGGCGCCTACCGCACCGTGCGCGGCGAACTCGAAGCCTATGGCCACGGCCTTGTGGACAAGCTGGAGATCGTCGCCCTCAGCCAGGTCGATATTCTTGATGCAGCCACGCGAAAGAAGAAGCTTGCGGCGTTGAAGAAGGCTGCCGGCGTCGAGCCGATGCTGCTTTCCTCCGCCACGCGCGAAGGCGTCGAGCAGGTCCTGCGCGCTCTCTCGGCGATCATTGTTCAATCCCGGGAGGCCGAGGCGCCTGTCGAGGAAGATACCCGTTTCAAACGATAGTCCCGTCAGGTCGCAGCATGTCCGTGAAATCCGCAAACGTTCTGGATGAGTTCGACAGGGTGGTTCAGCGACCGAAACTGAGCTCCTATCGCCGGATCGTCGTGAAGATCGGCTCCGCGCTGCTTGTCGATCGCGCCAGCGGCCTGAAACAGCAATGGCTTGCCAGCCTCGGCGCGGATGTCGCCGCGCTCGCCGCCGCCGGCGTCGAAGTGCTGATCGTATCGTCGGGAGCCATCGCGCTGGGGCGCAATGTCCTCGGCCTGCCGAGAGGCGCGCTGCGGCTGGAGGAGAGCCAGGCTGCTGCGGCGGCCGGCCAGATCGAACTCGCCAAGGCCTATGCCGAGGTCCTGAGCGGCCACGGGTTGCGCGCCGGGCAGATATTGCTCACCCTTTCGGATACTGAAGAGCGCCGCCGCTACCTCAATGCCCGGGCAACCATCGGCACCCTGCTGCGGATGAAGGCGATCCCCGTGATCAACGAGAACGACACGGTCGCGACCACGGAAATCCGCTATGGCGACAATGATCGCCTCGCGGCCCGCGTCGCCACGATGCTGCGCGCCGACCTGCTCATACTCCTGTCGGATATTGACGGGCTCTATACCGCGCCGCCGCATCAGAACCCCGATGCGCGGTTTCTGCCGCTCGTCGAAGCGATCACGCCGGAAATCGAGGCGATGGCAGGGGCTGCCGCGTCGGAATATTCCCGTGGCGGCATGAAGACCAAGCTCGATGCAGGCAAGATCGCCAATGCCGCCGGCACTGCCATGATCATTGCTTCGGGCAATCGTCTCAATCCCCTCGCGGCCATAGATGCGGGCGAACGCTCGACATTGTTCGGGCCGAGTCCCACGCCGGTCAATGCCTGGAAGACGTGGATCTCCGGCAATCTCGAACCTTCCGGGCGCCTCGTCATCGATGCGGGCGCGCTGGCAGCGCTGCGTTCGGGAAAATCGCTGCTGGCGGCCGGCGTGCGCGACGTCGCAGGCGATTTCATGCGCGGCGATACGGTCGCGGTCTATGGGCCGGACGGACAGGAGGCGGCGCGCGGGCTGATCGCCTATGATTCAGCTGACGCTGCCCGGATCGCCGGCCACAAGACCAATGAAATCTCCACCATTCTGGGATATGATGCCCGCTCTGCCATGATACATCGCGATGATCTTGTGGTACGCGCCAAGCGGCCAAGCGCCGGGGAGTGAACAATGTTGATACGTGCCGAGGCAGAGATTTCCGTCGCTGGGCTTATGGCCGAGATCGGGCGCAGGGCACGGGCTGCCGCCGGGCCGCTCGCCATCGCTGCGGCGGAGACCAAGACGTCCGCACTTCTGGCGATGGCCGATGCCGTGACGCGGCGCATGCCGCAGATCCTCGAAGCGAACCTCATCGACATGGCCAATGGTCGCGCGGCCGGAATGACCGAGGCACTGCTGGATCGGCTGAAGCTTGACGAGGCAAGGGTCCTCTCCATCGCCGCGAGCATAAGGACGATTGCGGAGCTGGACGATCCCGTCGGCCAGATCATCGCCGAATGGGACCGCCCCAATGGACTGCATATCGAGCGCGTGCGGACGCCGCTTGGCGTCATCGGCGTGATCTATGAGAGCCGGCCCAACGTCACGGCGGATGCAGGCAGCCTCTGCCTGAAATCGGGCAATGCCGTCATCCTGCGCGGCGGCTCGGATTCGCGCCACAGCGCCGCCTCCATCCACGGCGCCTTGCTCGAAGGGCTCGCGGCAGCGGGCCTGCCGGAGGATGCGATTCAGCTCGTACCGACATCCGATCGCGCGGCCGTCGGCGAAATGCTGCAGGGGTTGGACGGAAACCTCGACGTCATCATTCCGCGCGGCGGCAAGAGCCTCGTGGCGCGCGTGCAGTCGGAGGCCCGCGTACCGGTCTTCGCTCATCTCGAAGGCCTGTGCCATGTCTATGTCGATGCTTCGGCCGATCTCGACATGGCGCGCCGGATCATCGTCAATGCCAAGATGCGCCGCACCGGCGTTTGCGGAGCAGCCGAGACCCTGTTGATCGACAAGCTCATCGCGCCGACGCATCTCGTTCCCTTGCTGCAGGACCTGGCGAAGGCGGGCTGCGAGATAAGGGGCGATGAGTCGGTCAAGCAGCTCTTCCCCGCTGCCCTGCCTGCATCCGAAAGCGACTGGTCCACGGAGTATCTGGACGCGATCATCTCGGTATGCACCGTCGATGGCATCGATGGCGCGATCGAACATATCGACAGATATTCGTCTCACCATACGGAGGCGGTGATTGCCGAGGATCCTGCCATCGTCGAGCGCTTCTTCAATGAGCTCGATTCGGCCATTCTCCTGCACAATGCTTCAACCCAGTTTGCCGATGGCGGCGAATTCGGCATGGGCGCGGAAATCGGCATTGCCACAGGCAAGATGCATGCGCGTGGCCCGGTCGGCGTCGAACAGCTGACCTCGTTCAAATACCGCGTTCGCGGCAGCGGCCAAATCCGCCCGTGAGTTTCAGGCGGGAGGAATATCCAGGCGTCAGCGCCCGGCATCTGCGCATGCCGCATGTGGAAAAAGGCATGGCGGTCGGCCTGTTTGGCGGGTCCTTCAATCCTCCCCATGCGGGCCATGCCCTTGTCGCCGAGATCGCATTGCGGCGGCTCAAGCTCGACCAGCTCTGGTGGATCGTAACGCCCGGAAATCCGTTGAAGGATACGCGCGAACTGGCGCCTCTCGGCGAACGGCTGACGCTTTGCGAGACGATGATTCACGACCCGCGGGTGAAAGTCACCGCTTTCGAGGCGGAGCACCAGATCCGCTACACCGCAGATACGCTTGCATTGATCAAGGCACGCAACCCCGGCGTGCATTTTGTCTGGATCATGGGTGCCGACAATCTGGCGAATTTCCACCATTGGCAGCGATGGCGGACGATCGTCTCGACGTTTCCCATCGCCGTCATCGACAGGCCTGGCTCGACGCTGGCGTTTCTTTCGTCACGCGTCGCCAAGACGTTCGATTTCGCCCGCATCGACGAGGACGATGCCCCCCTGCTGGCCCGTTCACGGGCGCCGGCCTGGACATTCATCCATGGTCCGCGGTCGCTCCTGTCCTCGACGGCGATCCGCAATGGACGCGGTAAATCGTGATCGCACTATTACCTGGGCCCGTCTTGAAACTGCCATGCGACTCTGCCTATCTTATAGTGACAGTCAGTAAGACTGTTCGCGTTGTTCTTAAGAGAAAGGAAATACACTGAGAACAGCAATTCAAAAGAGGGATGCCATTGCTCCTTCGACGGCGGAAGTCAGCGGAATCAATTCCGTAACTCTTGCCCTTCAGTCAGTTCTTGCCAGTCTCGACGACTCCAAGGCTGAAAACATCGTACCCATCGACCTTCGAGGCAAATCCGTGATCGCTGACCACATGGTCATCGCTTCAGGGCGTTCGCACAGGCATGTGACGGCGGTCGCCGATCAGTTGCTGCGATCCCTGAAGGAAAGCGGCCATGGCCACAATGCAAGGGTCGAGGGCCTGTCGAGCGGTGATTGGGTGCTGATCGACACCGGAGACATCATCATCCATATTTTCCGTCCGGAAGTTCGGGAGTTCTACAACATCGAAAAGATGTGGCAGGCGCCGGAATTGGACGGGGAGACCGTACACTAAGAGATCGCCGTCCTGCAGGACGGGCGATGGAACATTTGGCGGGAGGCCTGGAGCAGCCCGGCATGATGTTTGTGCCTTTGGCTGGGAGCCTGAATGCGTATCGGTATATTTGCCGTCGGCCGGATGAAATCCGGGCCCGAACGAGAGCTGGCCGATCGCTATTTCGACCGACTGAAAAAGACCTGCGGTCCGCTTGGCCTCGAATTTTCCGGCGTCTCCGAAATCGCCGAAAGCCGGGCACCACAAGCGCAATTGCGCAAGCGGGAAGAGGCGGAACGGCTGCTGGCCGTCCTCGAGCCCGGCGCCGTGCTCATCCTGCTCGATGAACGCGGCAAGACATGCACTTCCGAAAAGTTCGCCGACGATCTCGGCCGGTTCCGTGACGAGGGCAAGCGCCAGCTTGTCGTCGCTATCGGCGGTCCCGATGGCCATGATGCTTCGCTGCGCGACCGTGCGGACATCGTGCTGGCGCTCGGCGCAATGACCTGGCCGCATCAGATCGTTCGCATACTGGTGGCCGAGCAGCTTTACCGCGCAACCACGATTCTCTCCGGTCATCCATATCACCGGGCCTGAGCCCGTGACGCGCCCGGCTGGCGCAACAATGACGTCATTCATGGCGGGTTCAGGCGCTTCGGCCATAATCCGCCGCGGCGATCATTACCAAAATATAATGATCTCAAGGGTTTTTGCTGTGCGATGGATCACTATCTCACTGTTAGAATGGGCTCACTGTTAGAATGGGCCTCACTGATTGAACAGGCGTGTGAGCAAGTTTCGGAGTTGAACCGTCAATGGACAAGGCAACAGGATCAGCCAAGGAAGCCGTCCCCGGCCAGTCGAATGTGACCTTCATACCGGTCGCCGACAAACCGCGCGGCAAACGGCGCAGGCGAGGCAGATGGTTCTGGCTGCCGGTCGTACTGCTCGTGACCGTTGGCGGCGCCTATTACGGCTGGCAGCAATATGGTGCATCGGCAACGACCGCGGCAGTCGTCACGCAACCCGTAGTCAGGGGTGACATCGAAAATGCCGTCACCGCCGTAGGCACGCTCGACTCGATCAAATCCGTCGATGCCGGCGCGCAAGTATCGGGCCAGCTGAAAGTGCTGCATGTCGAAATCGGCGACAAGGTGACGCAAAACCAGCTCATCGCCGAGATCGATCCGGCGACGATCCTGAACCGTATCGAGATCGACCAGGCCGAACTCGCCAATCTTCAGGCACAGCTCGTCTCCAAGAATGCCCAGCTCGTTCTCAAGAAAGCCAATATCGAACGGCAGCGCTCGCTCGTCAGCACGAGATCGGCAGCGCAATCGACGCTGGACCAGGCAATCGCCGACCTTGCGGTCGCCGAAGCGGATGTGAACGCGCTCGAAGCGCAGATACGCAAGCAGCAGGCAACGCTGGCGGGCGATCAGGTCGATCTCGGCTATACCAAGATCTACGCGCCGATGACCGGCACCATTGCGGCCGTGCCGGTCAAGGAGGGGCAGACCCTCAATGCGGTGCAGACGGCGCCGACCATCGTCACCATTGCCGATCTTTCGACCATGACCGTGAAGGCGCAGGTTTCGGAGGCCGATGTGGGCAAGCTGAAGCCAGGCATGGACGCCTATTTCACCCTGCTCGGCCAACCCGGCAAGCGCTATGCCGGCAAGCTGCGGCAGATCCAGCCGACGCCGGACATCCAGAACAATGTCGTGCTCTACTACGCGCTGTTCGACGTGCCCAATCCCGATGGCGAGCTGATGATATCGATGAGTGCGCAGGTATTCTTCGTCGAATCCGCCGCCCGGGACGTGCTTCTTGTGCCGGCTTCCGCCGTTCGCCCTGTCAAGGCGGCAGACGGGACGGGCGCCAGGACCTTTGAGGTCACTGTCGTCGACGGCGCGGGCCAGAGCGCAGCGCGCCAGGTGGAGACTGGCATCCGCAACAGGGTAAGCGTCGAGATCGTCAGCGGGCTGCAGGAAGGCGAAAAGGTCGTCGCAGCACCCGCCGGCAATCCGCAGGCCAATGGCGATGGCGGCGGAAGGCGAACACGCATGCCGAGGATGTTCTAGTGCAGGCCGGGTACAGAAAGGGTTTGCGGCAATGGCATCGCCGGTAGTCTCGCTGAAGGATATCACCAAGACCTATCACAATGGCGATATCGCCGTTGAGGTTCTGCATGGGATTTCGCTCGATATAGAGGCTGGAGAATTCGTCGCCATCATCGGCCAGTCCGGGTCGGGCAAATCCACCCTGATGAACATACTCGGCTGTCTCGACCAGCCCACCAGCGGCGATTATCTGCTGGATGGCGAGCATGTATCGGGGTTTACCGCCGACGCGCTTGCTGCGCTGCGCCGGCGCACCTTCGGCTTCGTGTTCCAGAACTACAATCTCATCCCGACTGCCAGCGCGCAGGAGAATGTCGAGGTTCCGGCGGTCTATGCGGGGTTGTCGCTGCGGGATCGGCAGGAACGGGCGGAAACCTTGCTGACCTCGCTCAAGCTCGGCGACCGGCTGGACCATCGTCCCAATCAATTGTCCGGCGGGCAGCAGCAGCGCGTGTCGATTGCCCGGGCGCTGATGAATGGCGGCCGCATCATCCTGGCGGACGAGCCGACGGGAGCCCTCGACAGCCAGAGCGGCGAAGACGTGATGGCGCTGCTGCGCAAGATGAACGAGGACGGCCATACGATCATCGTCATCACCCACTCACGCGAGATCGCCGAGCAGGCCGACCGCCTTATCGAATTGCGCGACGGCCGCATCATCTCGGACCGCACCAAGAAGGGGCGGAGCAACCCCGAGGCGGCGGGCGTGCTGGCGCGGCAGATGGGCGAGGGCGCCGCAGCGCTCGCCGATGTTTCCGAAGCCGTGAAGATGGCGGTAAGGGCGCTGCGCGCCAATCTCTTCCGGACGATCCTGACGCTGCTCGGCATCGTCATTGGCGTCGGCTCGGTCGTCGCCATGCTGGCAATAGGCACGGGCGCGCAGAATTCGGTGCTCGACCGCATATCTTCGATGGGTTCGAACCTGCTTATCGTGCGGCCGAACATGGCGAATTTCCGCGGCGGGGAGGGCGGCAGCATCGTTTCGCTCGTACCTGCCGATGCCGACGCCATCCTTGAAGTACCCAATGTGGCGTTCGCGGTGCCGGAGATGACGAGCACGGTGACCGTGCGCTACGGCAATATCGACTACCAGACCACCGTCAACGGCACCGTTCCGCAGTTCACCGAAGCCAAGTCGTGGAAGGTCGGCGCGGGAGAATTCATCAATCCGCGCGACATGAGCACCTATGCGCCGGTCGCCGTTCTGGGGCAGACCGTGGCGAAGAAGCTGTTTGCCGATGGCGAGAGCCCGCTCGGCAAATATGTGCTCGTCAGCAAGATACCGTTCCAGATCATCGGCGTGATGAGCGAGATGGGCGCAGGTCCCGGAGGCAACGACCAGGACGACACGGTGCTCATTCCATTGACGACCGGGAGCAACCGGCTCTTCGGCCAGCGAAACGTGCGAACGATCACCGTTCAGGTGGAGGACGGTTCGGCTATCGACGCTACGCAGACGGCGATCCAGGGCCTGCTCGACCAGCGTCACAAGCGCGAGGACACGCAGATCGTCAACATGGCGTCGATCCGGGAAGCCGTCACCGAGACGTCGAATACCCTGAAGCTCTTTCTGGCGGCGGTGGCGGCGATATCGCTGCTGGTCGGCGGTATCGGCGTGATGAACATCATGCTGGTCAGCGTCAGCGAACGAACGCGCGAAATCGGCGTGCGCATGGCCACGGGCGCACGCCAGCGCGATATCCTGCTGCAGTTTCTTATCGAAGCACTGGTGGTTTCCGCCGTCGGCGGCGCAATCGGCGTGGTGGCAGGCCTCGGGACGGGCGTTCTCGCCAAGGCGCTTGGCGCTCCGATCAGCTTCACGCTCGGACCGGTCGTGCTTGCCTTCGCCTGCTCGTTCCTGACGGGCCTCGTCTTCGGCTATCTGCCGGCAAGAAACGCTTCCCGTCTCCAGCCGGCAGTCGCCCTCAGCTCGGAATGATCAATAATCGTCGTCGTAGCGATCATCGTCGCGACGGCGGCGCCGATTGTCGTCCCAGTTGCCCTCATGCCTGTCGCGGTCGCGCCAGCGCGGGCGATCACGGTCGCGGTCCCGCCGAGAATCGCTGAACACGGCCGCGCAGCCGCGATCGACCCAGATGCGGCCCCGCTGGAAGCCCCAGGTTTCGCCGGCAATGCAGGGCGTCTTGGAAATCTGGCGCGCCACGCGAGGGCGCCGAATATCGGTGCGGCATTCCCTGTAGTCGAACTTGCGGGATTCGCACTTCACATCGTCCGCCTGTGCCGGAAGTGTCATGAACGTCGCTCCGGCAAGCGCAACGCTCAGCGCTAATATTGCTCGATACATTTAACCCTCTCCAACGCGATTCGAACGCTTCGACAATGCACCAAGAGGCGCGGCCAACGTCAATCTGCATTCGTTGAGCGACCATCACAAATCAACGCCAGGTTGATATACGCCGTGTTTATGCAAACCTGCCGGCTTCGTTGCCGACGAGATCGGATATGAAGCTCGATACCGAGATGATCCGGCGCAGCGTGCGGACCGATTCGTGATAGGAGAGCCAATAGGACCGGTCGATCCGGCGCTCCGGCAGCACCGGGACGAGCTCGGAATATTCCCGTGCGATGAAATTGTGCAGGATTCCGATCCCGGCACCCGACCGCACCGCCTCGACCTGGCCGAGCGCGCTCGAAACCTGGAAGGAGGCACGCCAGTCGCGGCTGATCTCTGGCGCGTAGTTCAAGGACGGGCTGATGATGAGATCGTCGACATAGCCGACGAGCCTGTGCCGGTCGAGTTCCTCCACGGCGCGTGGCGGCGGGTTCTGCTCCAGGTACGCCCTGCTCGCATAAAGGCACAGGCTGTAATCGACGAGCTTGCGGGCCACCAGCCGCCCCTGGTCCGGACGATCGACGGTGATGGCTATGTCGGCTTCGCGCCGCGAAAGCGAAAAGGAGCGCGGCACGGGCACGAGCTGGACCTTGAGATCGGGATATCTTGCGGTGAAGGCGCCGAGGCGCGGTGCAAGGAATGCGACGCCGAAACCGTCCGGCGCGCCTATTCTCACCGATCCGGCGATGGCGACGTCGGCATCGCCGAGGGAGGAACGGATGCCAAGCATCTCCGCTTCCATGCGCTCGGCCGATAGCAGGAACTCCTCACCCGCCTGTGTGAGTTCGCAGCCATTGGTCCTGCGGGTAAGAAGCTTGGTGTTGAGATCGGCCTCGAGCGCGGTCAGCCTTCGGGCAACGGTGGCGTGGTTGACGCCGAGCCGCCTGGCGGCGCCGAGAATCTGGCCCGCTCGCGCCACGGCCAGGAATATGCGTACATCGTCCCAGTTCATCAGCCTTCTTACATCGATTTTTGCACAACGGCTACGCTTTTGCGGCTCTTGCCATATGTATTTTCAAGCGCAATGATGGTGCAACTCGATTTTTCTCAGGGAGGTTGCTCGCAATGCGCGAAGTCGGACATTTCATTGGTGGCAAGCATGTCGCCGGCACCAGCGGCCGCACGGCCGAAATCTTTCAGCCAATGGACGGAACCGTCCAGGGGCGTGTTGCCCTCGCCGGCAAGGACGAGGTGCGCGCGGCGGTCGAGAATGCCAGGGCGGCACAGCCCGGCTGGGCGGCGACGAACCCGCAGCGCCGCATCCGCGTGATGCGCAAGTTCCTCGAACTGGTGGAAGCGGAATATGACTCGCTGGCGGAGCTTCTGGCGCGCGAGCACGGCAAGACGATTCCGGACGCCAAGGGCGACATCCAGCGCGGGCTTGAGGTCGTCGAGGTCTGTCTCGGCGCCGCCCATATGCTGAAGGGCGAATATTCCGACAATGCGGGCACGGGCATCGACGTCTATTCCATGCGCCAGCCGCTCGGCGTCGTCGCCGGCATCACGCCGTTCAACTTTCCGGCCATGATCCCGCTGTGGAAGGCCGGTCCGGCGATCGTTTCGGGCAACGCCTTCATCCTGAAGCCTTCGGAACGGGATCCGGGCGTGCCGATGCGTCTTGCCGAACTCTTCATCGAAGCGGGTCTGCCGGCGGGCATCTTCAACGTCGTCAATGGCGACAAGGAAGCCGTGGACACGCTGCTGGACGATCCCGACATCAAGGCCGTCGGCTTCGTCGGGTCGACGCCTATCGCACAATATATCTATTCGCGCGCAACGGCGAACGGCAAGCGCGCGCAATGTTTCGGTGGCGCCAAGAACCACATGATCATCATGCCGGACGCCGACATGGACCAGACGGTGGATGCCCTGATCGGTGCCGGTTATGGTTCGGCCGGCGAAAGATGCATGGCCATTTCGGTGGCCGTTCCCGTCGGCAAGGAGACGGCGGACCGGCTGGTGGAGCGGCTCATCCCACGGGTCGAGAGCCTCAAGGTCGGTCCTTCGACCGACACGTCTGCCGACTACGGTCCCGTGGTGACCAAGCAGGCGCTCGAGCGTATCCGCGATTATGTCGATCTCGGCGTGCAGGAAGGCGCGAAACTGGTCGTCGATGGCCGCGGCTTCAAGATGCAGGGCTACGAAAACGGCTACTATATGGGCGGTTGCCTGTTCGACCATGTGACGCCGGACATGCGCATCTACAAGGAAGAGATTTTCGGGCCGGTCCTCGGCATTGTCCGGGCCGACACCTATGAGGATGCGATACGCCTCCCCAACGAGCATGAATTCGGCAATGGCGTTGCCATCTTCACCCGCGATGGCGATGCGGCGCGTGATTTTGCCTCGCGGGTCCAGGTCGGCATGGTCGGCGTCAATGTGCCGATCCCGGTGCCGATCGCCTATTACACGTTCGGCGGTTGGAAGGCTTCCGGCTTCGGCGATCTGAACCAGCACGGCCCTGACGCATTCCGCTTCTATACCAAGACCAAGACGGTCACTTCCCGCTGGCCGTCGGGCGTCAAGGACGGCGCGGAATTCGTCATTCCGACCATGAAATAGGGCCGACCATGAAATAAGGAATGGCAACCGCCGCGCCCCAGGTGCGGCGGTTTCCGCTTGCCTTCAGGGTGCCAAAGCTCGCAAATGTTCGATCAGGCGCGACACCGCAGCCACCGCACCATCGACGTCCCGCCGGATG
This sequence comes from Phyllobacterium sp. 21LDTY02-6, assembly GCF_023554255.2. GTDB lineage: Bacteria > Pseudomonadota > Alphaproteobacteria > Rhizobiales > Rhizobiaceae > Phyllobacterium. The sequence continues at coordinate 764,048 of NZ_JAMJWD020000002.1, forward strand.
ACCGCATCGATCAATGCCCTGTGCGCATCGACCGAATGCTGCAGGCTACCCGGACGCTGAAGGCGGAACCAGAAGCGCCGGCTATGGGTCTGCAGCGGTGCCGCAAGCCGTGCAGCGAAGACGTTTCCGGCGGCCTGTCCGAGAGCGATGTCGAGCGTCTTGTCCGCCACGAGGAAGCCGCCGACGTCATTCGTGGCAACGGCGGCCGCCATGGCAGCGGCGGATTGCTTGAGCCTGTTGAAATGAAGTTCGGCGCCGAACTGGGCCGCGCCTCGAGCCAGCACCTTCTCCGCGCCCTCGCGCGCATCGAGCACCTTGCCGAAATCCTGCGGGTTGAGCGCTGCGATGGCTATGCCGGAGCGTGGCCGCACTTCCATCAGCCCCTCCCATGCAAGCTTCTGGACCGCCTCCCGCACCGGCGTGCGGCCCATTTCGGTGATATCGATGAGCGCGCGCTCGTTGACGACGGCTCCGGGCTCGAGCTGCAAGGTAACGATCAGTTCCTCGATCTGCCGATAGGCGAGTTCCGCCTGGCTCTCTCCCGTCTGAACCGTGGTTTCACCAATATTCTGCAGCATTGATCCAATCCCCCGTGGATTGACACTAACATCAGTATAGATATATTTCTGATATATCAACAGCGGCCCGGTTACCATGGTCAGGCACGAACAAAAATGCAAACCCAATACGCCGCCCATGATATGCCTCATCATGCGGAAATGGAACGGCGCTTTCCCGTGCTTGATGTCGTGGTAAATCTCGTGCAAAAGACAGGCGCTGCTAGGCGTTGTGCATCCGGTGCAACGGCTGGTGCTGCGGATCGAAGCGCAGCGAGCGGCAGCCGGAACCCGTTTTGCGCCCCGACGCTGGTCGCAACTATTTCCATGGGATGTCTCCGCCTTGGACAGTGAGATCCTCATCATTGGTGCCGGCATTGTCGGCATTGCCGCGGCCGCCCGTCTTGCCGAGGAAGGCCACCGCGTGCTTGTCGTCGACGAGCAGGGCATCTGCGAGGGCACGAGTTCGGGCAATGCCGGGGCGTTGGCCTTCTCCGATATCCTGCCGATGGCTTCCAAAGGCATTCTTGCGAAAGTTCCGGGATGGCTCGTGGACCCGCTCGGGCCCTTCACCATAAGGCCGTCCTACATGCCGCAGCTGGCGCCATGGCTCTACCGCTTCTGGCGGGCGAGCCGTCCGGCAATGCTGGCGGCAACGGCGCGGACGCAAGGGGAAATGATGCGCCTCGCGGAGCCGGAATTCCTCGAACTGGCCGAGCGCGCCGGTATTGCCGGCATGATAAGACATGACGGATCGCTGGAGCTTTACGAAAGCGAAAGGGAATGGAACGCTTCCCTTCCGGGCTGGGACGTCCGCCGCGAGGCCGGGATAGGTTTCCGGCATCTGCGTGGCAATGCGCTGGAAGAATGCCAGCCCGGGCTCGACAGGCGTTTCATCATTGGTACCTTCGTCCCCGGCTGGAAGACCGTCAGCGACCCGAAGCAGATCGGCAAGGGCCTGTGGGACCATGCGCAGCGTCTCGGCGCGGTATTTCGCCAGGCGCGGGCCATGTCGGTGGAGCACGCGCCAGCGGGGGCACAGGCGACGATGGCGGATGGCAGCATCCTGCGCGCAGGCAAGATCGTCGTCGCGGCAGGGGCCTGGTCGCACCGTCTCGCAAAGGGGCTTGGCGATATCATACCGCTCGAAACGGAGCGGGGTTACAATACGACGCTTCCCGCCGGTGCCTTCGACCTGCGCAGGCAGTTGATCTTTTCCGGCCATGGCTTTGTCGTTACCCCGCTGGAAACCGGCATTCGCGTCGGCGGAGCGGTCGAGCTTGGCGGATTGGCGCTTCCCCCGAATTACGCCCGTGCGGCCGCGATGCTGTCCAAGGCGCAGAAATTCCTGCCCGGCCTCAAATCCGAGGGCGGGCGCCAATGGATGGGCTACAGGCCGTCCTTGCCGGATTCGCTGCCGGTCATCGGCCGCTCCCGCAATTCGCCGCACGTGCTCTATGCCTTCGGGCATGGGCATCTCGGGCTGACGCAATCGGCCGCGACGGCGCGGCTCGTCGGCGATCTTGTTGCCGGCAGGCAGCCGGCGATCGCACTCGATCCATTCAATCCGCAAAGGTTCTGAGGTTCCCATGGCACGACATTCCTTCTTCTGCGTAGACGGCCATACCTGCGGCAATCCCGTCCGGCTCGTCGCCGGCGGCGGGCCCAATCTCCAGGGCGCGACAATGATGGAAAAGCGGGCGCACTTCCTCAGGGAGTTCGACTGGATACGCACGGGCCTGATGTTCGAGCCGCGCGGCCACGACATGATGTCCGGCTCCATCCTCTATCCGCCGACGCGCGATGATTGCGACGTCGCGATATTGTTCATCGAGACTTCCGGCTGCCTGCCGATGTGCGGTCATGGAACGATCGGCACCGTGACCATGGCCATCGAGCACGGTCTGGTCCAGCCCAAGACGCCAGGTGTCCTGCGGCTCGATACGCCGGCAGGGCTCGTCGTCGCCGAATACGAGCAAGAGGGCCAATACGTAACCCGCGTCCGCCTGACCAATGTGCCGGCTTTTCTCTATGCCGAAGGGCTCGAAGTCGAGTGCCCGGACCTCGGGCGGCTGGTCGTCGATGTGGCCTATGGCGGCAATTTCTATGCCATCATAGAACCGCAGGAGAATTACCGCGACATGGCGGATTACAGGGCGATCGACCTGATCGGCTGGAGCCCGGTTCTGCGCGAGCGGCTCAATGCGGCCTACAAATTCCAGCATCCGGAAAAGGCCGATATCAACGCCCTCAGCCACATCCTGTGGACCGGCGCGCCGACCAATCCCCAGGCGCATGCGCGCAATGCGGTGTTCTACGGAGACAAGGCCATCGACCGCTCGCCATGCGGCACGGGCACGTCGGCCCGGATGGCGCAACTGGCCGCGAAGGGGAAACTCGCGGTTGGCCAGGAGTTCGTCCATGAATCGATCATCGGTTCGCTGTTCCACGGCCGGGTGGAGGGCGAGGCCAGCGTGGGCGAAAAAGGCGCCATCATCCCCTCGATTGCAGGCTGGGCGTGCATGACCGGCTACAACACAATCTTTATTGACGACAGGGATCCTTTTGCCCACGGTTTTGTGGTCAAATGACCGAATGTTGGCCGGTGTCTGAAATTAAGGCAGTGCTGGTGAATTAATCTCATATCCGTCCATTCATAGGGCAAAAAACTATAAGGCATGTCAAATTTGGTGAAAAAATTCTTCAAATGTGTGCAAGCAAATAAATGTGTGCCGAATGGGGCAAAAAATGAGTTGCTTTCTTTAGCGCAAAGGGTAGGTGTATCGCGTGGGGCAAAAGACAAATCGGATAAGAAAATCCGAATAAGAATTTCCCAATAAAACGAGGGGTATCGTTGCAATGGAGTATTTCATCCAGCAATCGATCAATGGGTTGACGCTTGGTTCCATCTACGGCCTGATCGCCATTGGTTACACGATGGTTTACGGCATTATCGGCATGATCAACTTCGCGCATGGCGACGTTTTCATGCTGGGCGCCTTCATGGCCATGATCGTTTTTCTTGCTCTTGTCACATTCCTCGGCGGTGTGCCGGTCGTCATAGCGCTGCTGCTGATGATGATCGTGGCAATGCTGCTGACGGGCCTGTGGAGCTGGACCATCGAGCGGCTGGCCTACAGGCCGTTGCGCGGATCGTTCCGGCTGGCGCCGCTCATCACTGCCATCGGCATGTCGATCGCGCTTTCGAACTTCGTCCAGGTCACGCAGGGCCCGCGCAACAAGCCGATCCCCCCGCTGGTCAATGGCGGCATCATCATTCCCGGCACCAGCATCAGCATCGCCTACAAGCAGATGGTGATCATCATCGTCACGGCAGTGCTGCTGGCGGCCTTCTGGTACCTGGTCAACAAGACCACGCTCGGACGCGCGCAGCGCTCCTGCGAGCAGGACCGCAAGATGGCGGCATTGCTCGGTGTCGACGTCGACAAGACAATCTCCATGACCTTTGTCATGGGCGCCATGCTCGCCGCCGTCGCCGGTACGCTTTACCTGATGTTCTACGGCGTCATCTCGTTCACGGACGGCTTCACGCCCGGTGTCAAGGCGTTCACGGCGGCTGTTCTGGGCGGTATCGGCTCCCTGCCCGGCGCGGTCATAGGCGGATTGCTGATCGGCCTGATCGAGGCGCTGTGGTCGGCATATTTCTCGATCGACTACAAGGACGTTGCAGCCTTCTCCATTCTCGCGATCGTGCTCATCTTCCTGCCGTCCGGCATTCTTGGCCGGCCTGAAGTCGAAAAGGTTTAAGCGCATGGCCGATACTCAAGTTTCAGGTCGGAGCCCCGTATTCGCCAAGGCGATCAAGGAGGGCTTCGTCGCCGGTGCGCTTGCCCTCGGGCTCTTCCTTCTCATCGTCGGCTTCAGGACCGACCAGAACATCCGCAACGAGCTGGTGCTGACGCAGAGATGGGGTCTCCTCGCCATCTTCGTCCTCATCGCCGCTGTCGGCCGTTTCCTGCTGACTGCCTATATCACGCCATGGTTTGCTGCCCGCAGCAGGACGAAGCGCGTTGCGGCTGTCAGGGAGCCGTCCAGCATACGGAAATACTTCCCGAAGATCGGCCTGCTGCTGCTGTTTCTCTATCCCTTTGTCGTGATCGGCGTCCTTGCCGCCTATAATGGCTCCTGGATGGGAGGGCTGCAGGGTTCGCTGAAATATGTCGACAATTTCGGCATCCAGATACTGATCTATGTGATGCTGGCCTGGGGGTTGAACATCGTCGTCGGCCTCGCCGGCCTGCTGGATCTCGGCTACGTGGCCTTCTACGCCGTCGGCGCCTATTCCTATGCGCTGCTTTCGGCCCAGTTCGGCCTGTCCTTCTGGCTGCTTCTGCCGATGGCCGGCATATTCGCGGCCTTGTGGGGCATCATGCTCGGTTTCCCCGTGCTGCGCCTGCGCGGCGACTATCTTGCCATCGTCACGCTGGCGTTCGGCGAGATCATCCGTCTCGTGCTGATCAACTGGACGGTGGTTACCAAGGGCACGTTCGGCATCTCCGGCATCGCCAAGGCAACGCTGTTCGGCATCCCCTTCACTGCCGGCGACGGCGGTTTCGCCAAGACCTTCGGATTGCCGATGTCCGGCGTCTACTACAAGATATTCCTCTATTACCTGATCCTTCTGCTTGCGCTGCTGACCGCCTGGGTCACGATCCGGCTGCGGCGCATGCCGATCGGACGCGCCTGGGAAGCATTGCGCGAAGACGAGATCGCCTGCCGCTCGCTCGGCATCAACACGACCACCACAAAGCTGACCGCCTTTGCCACCGGCGCCATGTTCGGCGGTTTTGCGGGGTCGTTCTTCGCAGCCCGCCAGGGCTTCGTCAGCCCGGAAAGCTTCGTCTTCCTCGAATCCGCCATCATCCTGGCCATCGTCGTCCTTGGCGGCATGGGTTCGCTGGTCGGCATCGCTGTCGCCGCTGCGGTAATGATCGGCGGCACGGAGCTGCTGCGTGAACTTGAATTCCTGAAGCGCATATTCGGCAATGATTTCACGCCCGAGCTTTACCGCATGCTGCTCTTCGGTCTCGCGATGATCGTGGTGATGGTGTGGAAGCCGCGCGGCTTCGTCGGCAATCGAGAACCGAGCGCGTTCCTGCACAAACGCAAGATGGTTTCGAGCGAATTTACGAAAGAAGGGCACGGCTGATGGTGTCTGAAGTTCAAGTCAATAGCGGTCCCATACTGCGTGTCGAACGCCTGTCGATGAAATTCGGTGGCCTTGTCGCGGTCAACAGCCTCAATTTCGAGGCGAAGCGCGGCGCCATCACGGCGCTGATCGGGCCGAACGGCGCCGGCAAGACGACGGTGTTCAACTGTATCACCGGCTTCTACAAGCCGACCGAAGGCATGCTGACGCTGACGCGCCAGGGCGGCGAACAGTTCCTGCTCGAACGCATGAGCGATTTCGTCATCACCAAGAAGGCGAAGGTCGCCCGTACCTTCCAGAACATCCGCCTGTTTTCGGGATTGACCGTCCTGGAAAACCTGCTTGTCGCCCAGCACAATGCGCTGATGCTGTCGTCGGGCTTCACCATTCTCGGCTTGCTCGGCCTGCCGACCTACAAGGCGGCTGCGGCGCAGGCGATCGAGAAGGCAAGGTTCTGGCTCGAAAAGATCAATCTTGTCGATCGTGCCGACGATCCCGCCGGTGACCTGCCCTATGGCGCCCAGCGCCGGCTGGAAATCGCCCGCGCCATGTGCACGGAGCCGGAGTTGCTTTGCCTCGACGAGCCCGCTGCCGGCCTCAATGCCCGCGAGTCCGCCGAGCTGAACAAGCTGCTGCTCGACATTCGTGACGAGACCGGAACATCGATCCTTCTCATCGAGCACGACATGTCGGTGGTCATGGAGATTTCGGATCATGTCGTCGTCCTCGAATACGGCACGAAGATCGCCGACGGCACGCCCGAGATGGTCAAGAACGACCCGAAGGTCATCGCCGCCTATCTCGGCGTCGAAGACGAGGAGATGGAAGAGCTGATCGAACAGGCCGAAGCGGCCGGTGCCGACGACATCACGGCCGCCGTGGACCTTCTGTCGACCGACGCCATCCATGAGCTCGAAGAGACGAAAGCCGATGTCGCGCCGGTCGAACTCGTTGCGACGGGACCGGTGGCGCCATTGAAGCCAACGAGCCCTTCCTCGGCACAGCGGGCGGCAAAACCGGCAGTCAAATCCGCGGCAAAGCCTGCGGCGAAGCGGCCTTCGACCGCCAAGGCGCCGGCGAAGCCATCATCCGGCGCTGCGGAACCGGTCAAGAAAGGCGCGACATCGAACGCGATCGCCGCGCCGCGCGGCGGCGTGCCGGATCGCCTGATCGACATAAAGGGCATCGGGCCGGTCAATGAGCGCAAGCTCAACGAACACGGCATCTATCATTTCGACCAGATCGCAGCCTGGAAGAAGGCGGACATCGTCGCCGCCGAAGCCTATCTGGCATTTGACGGGCGCATAGCCCGCGAGGACTGGATCGGTCAGGCCAAGAAGCTCGCCAAAGCGGCCAGTGCGAAGCCAGCGGGGAACGCGAAGCCAGCGGGGAAAAAGACTGGGGGGGCTAAATAATGTCACAGGAAAAAGCCCTTCTCAGCGTTGAGAACGTCGAGACCTATTACGGCAATATCCGCGCCCTGAGCGGCGTGAGCGTCCACGCCGATCCCGGCGAGATCGTCACGCTCATCGGCGCGAACGGCGCCGGCAAGTCGACCCTCATGATGACCATATTCGGCATGCCGCGCGCGCGTACCGGCCGCATTGTCTTCGACGGCAAGGACATCACGCAGCTGCCGGCGCATGAGATCGCCAGGCTGCGTATCGCGCAGTCGCCCGAAGGAAGGCGCATTTTCCCGCGCATGACGGTGCAGGAAAACCTGCAGATGGGTGCCGGCCTCGACAAGATGGAATATTATGACGAGGACGTGCGCATGGTCTTCGATCTGTTCCCGCGGCTCAAGGAGCGTATCAACCAGCGCGGCGGCACATTGTCCGGCGGCGAGCAGCAGATGCTGGCGATAGGGCGGGCGCTGATGGCGCGGCCGCGGCTGCTCCTGCTCGACGAACCCTCGCTCGGCCTTGCGCCGCTCATCATCAAGCATATTTTCGAGGCGATCAAGGAACTGAACAAGAGTACCGGGCTCACCGTGTTCCTCGTGGAGCAGAACGCATTCGGCGCATTGAAACTGGCGGATCGGGGATATGTCATGGTCAATGGAATTGTCACGATGAGCGGTTCCAGCAAGGACCTCCTCGCCAATCCGGAAGTTCGTGCAGCCTACCTCGAAGGCGGACGCCACTAGAAGCCGCAAGGAGAAAGCCATGCAAGGCATTTTGTACGAAGAACCCTCCATCTGGCTGTTCATCCTCGTTACCTGCATCATGGGCGGCTGGGCCGCGTGGATGGCGGGACGCGCCTGTGCCAAGACATGGCGGCCGCTTCCCATCCTGCTGTTCTACATGCTGCTGCTGGGCGTCGGCGTGCGGTTCATCCATTTCGCCCTCTTCGGCGGCACCATGCTCACGCTGCACTATTACATAGTCGATACGATCGTGCTCCTGATCATCGGAACACTCGGCTATCGCTATACCCGCACGAACCAGATGGTTCGCCAGTATCATTGGCTCTACGAGAAAACTTCTCCATTCGGATGGAGAGAAAAAACAGGAGCTTGATCTATCTCGCTGGTGCGAAATGAATCAGCGTGACAACGGCCGGGAAATCGGCAAATGTAATCTTCAAGCGATGCGGAACCATCGCGAGGGGTTTGGCAAATAGCTAGGAAAATGGGAGTTTTCAAATGAAGAAGTCACTGTTCTCAGGCGTAGCGCTTGCTGCGATGCTCGCCCTGAGCGGTCAGGCCTATGCTGACCTTCTGATCGCGGTCGGCGCTCCGCTGACGGGTCCGAACGCAGCATTCGGCGCACAGATACAGAAGGGCGCGGAAGCAGCGATCGCCGAGATCAATGCAGCCGGCGGCATCAATGGCGAGCAGGTCAAGATCACACTTGGCGACGACGTTTCCGACCCGAAGCAGGGCATCTCGGTCGCCAACAAATTCGTCGCGGACGGTGTGAAGTTCGTCATCGGCCACTTCAACTCGGGCGTTTCCATCCCGGCGTCGGAAGTCTATGCCGAAAACGGCATCCTGGAGGTAACGCCTGCCGCAACCAATCCGGTGTTCACGGAACGCGGCCTGTGGAACACGTTCCGCACATGCGGCCGCGATGACCAGCAGGGCATCGTCGCCGGCGGCTACATCGCCGAGAAGTTCAAGGACGCGAAGATCGCCGTCGTCCACGACAAGACGCCTTATGGCCAAGGCCTGGCTGACGAAACCAAGAAGACCTTGAATTCCAAGGGCGTCACCGAGGCTCTCTACGAGGGCGTGAACGTCGGCGACAAGGACTTCTCCGCCCTTATCGCCAAGGCAAAACAGGCCGGCGTTACCGTTCTCTACTGGGGCGGCCTGCACACCGAAGCCGGCCTGATCATCCGCCAGTTGGCCGATCAGGGCCTCAAGGTCACCTTCATCTCCGGTGACGGCATCGTTTCCAACGAACTCGCCTCGATCGCCGGCGACGCAGTGGAAGGCACGCTCAACACGTTCGGTCCCGACCCCAGCAAGAACCCGGCCAACAAGGAGCTGGTCGAGAAGTTCCGCGCCCAGGGCTTCGAGCCGGAAGCCTACACGCTCTACTCCTATGCTGCCGCACAGGTCATCGCTGCCGCTGCAACCGCAGCCAAGTCCAATGACCCTGAGGCTGTCGGAAAGGCGATGAAGGAAAGCGGCCCGTTCAAGACCGTTCTGGGCGACCTCGCCTTCGACGAGAAGGGCGATCCCAAGCTACCGGGCTACGTCATGTATGAGTGGAAGAAGGACGCCGACGGCAAGTTCTCCTACCAGCAGCAGATGTAATTTTCATCCTGCCACTTAAAAATGCCCGGCCATTGCGCCGGGCATTTTGCTATTGGAAAATTCGATTTCCTCAATATAGTTTGTTTGCACTGCAACATAGTGTCGGCGCCATTGCCGTCTGCCTTATATCATTGCGCCCCGGAGTTCCGTTTTGCCCATCAAGAAAATTCTCGTTGCCAATCGTTCCGAAATCGCCATCCGGGTTTTCCGCGCCGCCAATGAGCTCGGCATGAAAACCGTTGCCATCTGGGCTGAAGAGGACAAGCTCGCCTTGCACCGCTTCAAGGCGGACGAATCCTACCAGGTTGGACGGGGACCGCATCTGACGAAGGATATGGGGCCGATCGAGAGCTATCTCTCGATCGAGGAGATCATCCGGGTGGCAAAGCTCTCCGGTGCGGATGCGATCCATCCGGGTTACGGGCTGCTTTCCGAGAGCCCGGAATTCGCCGAAGCCTGTGCTGCGGCCGGCGTGATCTTCATCGGGCCGAAGCCCGAAACCATGCGGCGGCTCGGAAACAAGGTCGCGGCGCGCAACCTGGCAATCGAGATTGGCGTTCCCGTCGTTCCGGCGACCGACCCGCTTCCCGACGACATGGACGCGGTGAAGGAACTCGCCGAAAAGATCGGCTATCCGGTCATGCTCAAGGCCTCATGGGGCGGCGGCGGGCGCGGCATGCGCGCAATCTTCAAGCCGGACGACATTGCCCGGGAAGTCACCGAAGGCAAGCGCGAGGCCAAGGCGGCGTTCGGCAAGGACGAGGTCTATCTCGAAAAGCTGGTCGAGCGGGCGCGGCATGTCGAGGTGCAGGTTCTCGGCGATACCCATGGAAATGCGGTCCATCTGTTCGAGCGCGACTGCTCGATCCAGCGGCGCAATCAGAAGGTGGTGGAGCGTGCTCCCGCGCCTTATCTGACGGAATCGCAGCGGGCGGAACTCGCGGCCTACGGGCTGAAAATCGCCAATGAGACGCAATATATCGGCGCCGGAACGATCGAATTCCTCATGGATGCCGATACCGGCCAGTTCTATTTCATCGAGGTCAATCCGCGTATCCAGGTCGAGCATACCGTAACGGAGGAAGTGACCGGCATCGATATCGTCAAGGCGCAGATCCGCATCCTGGAGGGTGCAGCGATCGGAACGCCCGAATCCGGCGTTCCCGCGCAGAAGGATATCAAGCTCAACGGCCACGCCCTGCAATGCCGCATCACCACGGAAGATCCCGAGCAGAACTTCATTCCGGATTATGGCCGCATCACAGCCTATCGCGGCGCGACCGGCTTCGGCATCCGGCTCGACGGCGGCACTGCCTATTCTGGCGCGGTCATCACCCGCTATTATGATCCGCTGCTGGAGAAGATCACCGCATGGTCGCCGACGGCGGAAGAGACCATCCACCGTATGCACCGTGCGCTGCGGGAGTTCCGCATCCGCGGCGTCGCCACCAACCTCACCTTCCTCGAAGCGATCATTACGCATCCGAAATTTACCGACAATTCCTATACGACCAAGTTCATCGACACGACGCCGGAGCTGTTCGAGCAGGTCAAGCGCCAGGATCGGGCAACGAAGCTGCTGACCTATCTGGCCGACGTTACGGTCAACGGCCATCCCGAGACCAAGGGCAGGGCCAAGCCGCCGAAGGAAGCCGCCCTGCCACGGGTTCCTTTCGTCGAAACCTCCATACCGGACGGCACCAGGCAGCGGCTTGATGCTTTGGGTCCGAAGAAGTTCGCGGAATGGTTACGTAACGAAAAGCAGGTGTTCGTAACGGATACGACGATGCGTGACGGCCACCAGTCGCTGCTGGCGACGCGCATGCGCACCTATGATGTCTCACGTATCGCCGGCACCTATGCGCGGGCGCTTCCGCAGCTGTTCTCGCTCGAGTGCTGGGGCGGCGCTACATTCGACGTGGCCATGCGGTTTCTGACGGAAGATCCCTGGGAGAGGCTGGCCGCCATCCGCGAGCAGGCGCCAAACATCCTGCTGCAGATGCTGCTTCGCGGCGCCAATGGCGTCGGCTACAAGAGTTATCCCGACAATGTGGTGAAATATTTCGTCCAGCAGGCGGCGCGCGGCGGCATCGATGTGTTCCGGGTATTCGACAGCCTGAACTGGGTGGAGAACATGCGGGTCAGCATGGATGCTGTGCTTGAGGAGAACAAGCTCTGCGAGGCGGCGATCTGCTATACCGGCGACCTATTGAATTCCGCCCGCCCGAAATACGACCTCAAATATTATGTCGGCCTCGCCAAGGAAGTGGAGAAGGCCGGCGCGCACATCATCGCGGTGAAGGATATGGCCGGCCTGTTGAAGCCCGGCGCGGCGACCCTGTTGTTCAAGGCCTTGCGCGAAGCGACGGACCTGCCGCTGCATTTCCACACGCACGATACTTCGGGTATCGCCGCTGCGACGGTACTGGCCGCCGTCGATGCGGGGGTGGATGTGGTCGACGCCGCCATGGATGCCCTGTCCGGCAATACCTCGCAGCCTTGCCTTGGCTCCATCGTCGAGGCGCTGAAGGGGACGGAACGCGATCCCGGCCTCGACACAGAGTGGATCCGCCGGATTTCGTTCTATTGGGAAGCCGTTCGCACCCAATATGCCGCCTTCGAGAGCGATCTGAAGGGACCGGCATCGGAGGTCTACCTCCACGAGATGCCGGGCGGGCAGTTTACCAATCTGAAGGAACAGGCGCGCTCGCTTGGGCTCGAAACGCGCTGGCACGAGGTCGCGCAGGCCTATGCCGATGTGAACCAGATGTTCGGGGACATCGTCAAGGTCACGCCTTCGTCGAAGGTCGTGGGCGACATGGCGCTGATGATGGTCAGCCAGGACCTGACCGTGGCGGATGTGAAGAACCCGGAAAAGGACATCGCGTTTCCGGATTCCGTCGTGTCCATGATGCGCGGCGATCTGGGCCAGCCGCCGAAGGGATGGCCGAAGGATATCCAGAAGAAGGTGCTGAAGGACGAGAAGCCGTTCACCGAGCGGCCGGGTTCGCTGCTGGCGCCGGCCGATCTTGATGCCGAGCGCAAGGAGATCGAGGAAAAGCTGGAGCGGAAGATCAGCGACCAGGAATTCGCTTCCTATCTCATGTATCCGAAGGTCTATACGGATTTCGCCGTCACCCACAATACCTACGGGCCGACCAGCGTATTGCCGACGCATGTCTATTTCTACGGCCTTGCCCAGGAAGAGGAAGTGTTTCTGGACCTCGAGAAGGGCAAGACGCTCGTCGTGCGCAACCAGGCAGTCGGCGAGGCGGATGAAAAAGGCATGTGCACGGTCTTTTTCGAGATGAACGGACAGCCAAGGCGGGTGAAGGTGCCGGACCGCACCCGCGCGGCCGGCGGCGCCGGGGTGCGCCGCAAGGCGGAACTCGCCAATGACAAGCATGTGGGTGCGCCGATGCCGGGCATCATTTCGACGGTCGGCATCTCTGCCGGGCAGAAGGTGAATGCCGGCGACGTCCTGCTCTCGATCGAGGCGATGAAGATGGAAACGGCCCTGCGCGCCGAACGCGATGGCGTTGTCGGCGAAGTCCTGGTGAAGTCAGGGGACCAGATCGATGCCAAGGATCTGCTCATAATCTACGAATAGGCGTGGATTTGGAACCGGGTCACGGCCACGCCGGACCCGGGCAATCCATGTCAAATTGCGTATGAGAAGATCAAAAAGAGTGAATTGACTTCGCCTTCAACCGATTTAAGGGTGCAGGAATCCTCCTGTCGAACGGTGAAGCAGTAATCATGGATGCCTCGGTCTATCAGAAACGTGCCGTTTACGGGCGGTGGGCTGTCGCCTCCGCGTTTTTCTTCAACGGCTTTCTCATTGGCAGCTGGGCGCCGCAAATCCCGGTCTTCATGACGCGCCTTCAGATAAGCGAGTTCGTACTTGGACTGCTCATCCTCGTTTTCGGCATTGGAGCTTTGTGCTCGATGCCCTGGTGCGGCTATCTGATCGGCCGTTTCGGATCGCGCAGCGTCGTCCTTGCCTTCGCGGCGCTGTGCAGCTTCTCATTGCTGCTTGTCGTTCTTGCACCCAATCCGGCAATCGCCGTGCCGGCGCTGTTCTTCTTCGGCGCGGTCATCGGCGGTATGGATGTGGCGATGAATGCCAACGCCGTCGAGGTGGAGAAGCGGCTTTCCCGGGCCGTCATGTCGTCTTCGCACGGTTTCTGGAGCCTTGGCGGCTTTGCCGGCGGCGGCCTCGGCGGCCTGCTGATCGAAGCGCAGGGTTATCTCGTCCATGCGATCGTGGCGACGCTCATCGCCGCTGCCATCGGCCTGCTGGCGTTTCGCCACATGATCACCGAAACCAAGCCGGTCGTTCATGAACGCCAGAAATTGGCATTCCCATCCAATCCGCTGATCTACCTGCTCGGCCTGATGGCGCTTTTCTCCATGGTGCCGGAGGGTTCTGTTCTCGATTGGGCCGCGCTGTACCTGCAGCAGGAGCGGGGCGCCGACATAGCAACCGCCGGCTTTGCCTTTGCCGCCTTCTCCGGCACGATGGCGGTGATGCGGTTCCTCGGCGATGGCGTACGCAATCGTTTCGGCGCCGTAAGGACGCTGCGCGCCTCCGCTTTGATCGGTGCGGTGGGCCTTTTCGGCGCCAGCTTTGCTTCGACCGATTGGATCGCCGTACTGGCCTTCGCTTTCTCCGGCCTCGGTATCGCAAATATGGTGCCGATTGCTTTTTCCGCCGCCGGCAACCAGCCGGGGACCTCGTCCGGTGTCGCGCTCAGCATGGTGACGCTGATGGGCTATTCCGGCATCCTCGTCGCCCCATCGGCGATCGGTTTCGTCGGCGGCAAGACCGGCTTCGGACCGATTTATATGGTTCTGGCCGGCCTGCTCGTCATTGTCGCCATCATGGCAAGGCTAGCGGCGACGGCAGACCGCCCGGTAGACGAGACTTCCCAGTCCGGACTAGCGCCGTGATGCGACCGCCGGCTTTGCGCGCCGGGTGAGGAAATCGGTGACGCGGCGGCCCGGCCGCGACTGTCGCAGGCCGATATTCATCTCGGGCGCCAGTTCGTCGGAAAGGTCGAGCGTCGCGGTCTGGCCGATGGCGTCGTAATTCTCTTCCAGCCAATCCTCGGCGGCGGCGCGGCCGAGGTCACGCAGATATTCGAGGAATGCCCATTCGGCATTCACCTTTGACGACGCCGACAGCCCCTTGAAAGCCTCATCGGCGTCGATCCGGTGCATGCGGATATTCCTGTATTCGCCATGCTCGATCCGCCCCGCCTTGATCAGCGAATTTATGAATGCAATGGAGCGGAATTCGCGAAGAAGCGCGGCATTGAACGTGATTTCGTCGATGCGATCGCTGATTTCCCGCGCGGTTTTCGGCGTTCCGGCCCGTTCGATCGGGTTGATCTGGATGAGCAGAACATCCTCGCTTGCGCTGGAATAGAAGAACGGAAACAGCGCCGGATTGCCGCCATAGCCGCCATCCCAATAGGGCTGGCCATCGATCTCCACCGCCTGGAAGATATAGGGGAGGCAGGCGGAAGCCATGACCACGTCTGCGTTGAGCTCGGACTGCGAGAACACCCGCAAGCGGCCTGTCTCGACATTGGTCGCCGAAATGAAGAGCTTGAGCGCCGAGCAGGACTTGACCCGCTCGAAATCGATCTCGCGTTCGACCAGGTCGCGCAATGGATTGATGTTGAAGGGGTTATATTCGTAGGGCGACAGCATGCGGGAAACCATCTCGAAGAGATTGTAGCCTATGCCGTTCTCGACGGACCAATTGCCGAAGAACACATCCCATGGCGCCCGCTGGACCGGGCTGAAACGGCCTGTCCGGCCGACCGCCCGCCAGAACTCGTAGAGCTTGGCGCGTGCGCCATCGGCGCCGTTCCTGGACCAGCCATCGGCCATGGCAACGGCGTTCATTGCGCCGGCGCTGGTTCCGGATATGCCTTCGATGGTGAGCCGGTCGTCCTCCAGGATACGGTCCAGCACGCCCCAGCTGAAAGCGCCGTGCGAGCCCCCGCCCTGCAGGGCGACATTGATCTTCTTGGTCGTCTTCATCAGGCTGCCGTCCAGCCGCCATCGACCGAGATCGTCGTGCCGGTGATCTGGGCCGCGGCATCGCTGGCAAGAAACACCACTGTCGCGCCGATCTGCTCGACGGTGGCGAATTCCTTTGTCGCCTGCTTGTCGAGCATGACCTCGCGGATGACCGTCTCGCGATCCATGCCATGGGCCTTCATCTGATCGGGAATTTGCGCCTCGACCAGCGGGGTCAGCACATAGCCGGGACATATGGCATTGCTGGTAATGTGCTTTTCAGCCGTTTCCAGCGCCACGGTCTTGGTGAAGCCGACAATGCCGTGCTTGGCGGCAACATAGGCGGATTTGAACGGGGAAGCCCTGAGGCCATGGGCCGAGGCGATATTGATGATGCGTCCCCATCCGGCCTTCTTCATATGCGGCAGCACGGCAGCGGTGGTGTGGAAGGCCGATGTGAGATTGATCGCGATGATGGCGTCCCATTTTTCCGCCGGGAACTCGTCGACAGGTGCGACGAACTGGATGCCGGCATTGTTGACCAGCACATCGGCGGATCCGAATGCAGCCACGGCCTTGTCGATCAGCGAGCGGCACTCGGCCCCGTTCGACATGTCGGCCTTGATATAGGCGACGCCGGTCGAGTGCCTTTCGGCGATCTGCTGGGCCAGGGCGTGGTCCTCCGGCCGGTCGGTGAATGAGTTGACCACCACATTATAGCCGGCAGCGGCCAACGCCTCGGCGGCGCCCAGCCCGATGCCAGAATTCGAACCCGTAACGATAGCTGTCTTCCTGCCCATGATATTTCTTTCTTGTTCGGCGACATTGCCTGTTAGGATAGTCTAAATATATTGCGTTGCAGCAAAAATGCTAGGGCGGTGCAAATCCGGCGATGATTCCGCACCTCGTGCCGAGGGCGGGTGCAAGCGCAGTGTTGACAAATGGCCATGGCTGCGCCACCTGATCTGCATCTCTGGAGCTCGATGATGACAGAATATCACCCACACCCCTTTGCCCGGCGCAGCTCGGTCGGCGTTGATGTCGGCGGTGTGATGGTCGGCGGCGGTGCACCGGTCGTGGTGCAGTCCATGACCAATACGGACACGGCCGATATTGACGGCACGGTGGCGCAGGTGGCGGCGTTGTCGCGCGCGGGTTCTCAGATCGTCCGCATCACCGTGGACAGGGACGAATCCGCCAGGGCGGTGCCGCGCATACGCGACAGGCTGGACCGGCTCGGGCTTGACGTGCCTCTCGTCGGCGATTTCCACTATATCGGCCACAAGCTCCTCGCCGATAATCCGGATTGTGCCGAGGCTTTGGCGAAATACCGTATCAATCCGGGCAATGTCGGGTTCAAGGACAAGAAGGACGCCCAGTTCGGCGCGATCATCGAAATGGCGATCCGCTACGACAAACCGGTGCGTATCGGCGTCAATTGGGGATCGCTCGACCAGGAGCTGCTGACAAGCCTGATGGACCGGAACAGTGCCGCGGGCTCGCCCCTGACGGCTGCCGCCGTTACGCGCGAGGCGATTGTCCAGTCGGCGCTGATCTCGGCCCAGCTTGCCGAGGAGATCGGCCTGGCGCGCTCGAAGATCATACTTTCCGCGAAAGTCAGCCAGGTGCAGGACCTGATCGCCGTCTATGCCGAACTTGCCAGGCGATGCGACCACGCGTTGCATCTCGGGCTCACGGAAGCCGGAATGGGCACCAAGGGCATCGTGGCTTCGTCCGCGGCCATGGGAATCCTGCTGCAACAGGGCATCGGCGACACTATTCGCATCTCGCTGACGCCGGAACCCGGCGGTGACAGGACGCGCGAGGTCCAGGTCGCACAGGAATTGCTGCAGACGATGGGCTTCCGGCAGTTCATTCCGATCGTCGCCGCCTGCCCCGGATGCGGGCGGACGACCTCGACCGTATTCCAGGAACTCGCCCAGTCGATCCAGAGCGACATCCGCAAGAACATGCCGGTCTGGCGCGAAAAATACCCCGGCGTCGAGGCGCTGAACGTGGCGGTGATGGGCTGCATCGTCAATGGACCGGGCGAATCCAAGATGGCCGATATCGGCATATCTCTTCCCGGCACGGGCGAAACGCCTTCCGCCCCGGTCTTCATCGATGGGCGGAAGGTCGCGACGCTGCGCGGCGCCGGCATTGCCACCGAATTCCAGAAGATGGTGGCGGACTATATCGAAAACCGTTTTGGGCGGGGCGCACAGGCGGCGGAATGAGCCGTCCTCTCAGTTTTCCCTCTCCGCGATGAAGCTGGCGGCGGCGTTGAGCAGGCCGGCCTTATCAGCGAAGGGCGACAGCAGCTCCTGCGCCTGATCGACCAGCCCGGCGAGTTGCCGGCGCGTCCATTCGATGCCGTGGACCGAGACCAGCGTCGCCTTGCCCGCGGCTGCGTCCTTGCCGACGGCCTTGCCCAATTGCCCGGCATTGGCCGTCACGTCGAGCAGATCGTCGGCGAGCTGGAAGGCGAGGCCGATGGCCGAGCCATATTCGGCAAGGCGCTGGCGGTCGCTATCGGAGGCTCCCGCGATGATCGCGCCGGCGTCGCAGGCGAAGCGGATGAGCGCGCCGGTCTTCATCGCCTGCAGCCGGATGATGCCCTGCTCGTCAGGCTTGACGGTCTCGGCTTCGAGATCGAGCGCCTGTCCGCCGGTCATGCCGCCGACGCCCGCTGCACGGGCCAGTTCATGCACCAGGGTCAGTCGTGCTTTCGCCGGCAATTCCGTCTCGTCGCTGGCGATCAGTTCGAACGCATAGGTGAGCAGGCTGTCGCCGGCAAGGATGGCCGCCGCCTCGTCGAATTTGCGGTGCACAGTCGGTTGGCCGCGCCGGAGATCGTCATTGTCCATCGCCGGCAGGTCGTCATGGATCAGCGAGTAGCTGTGGACGCATTCGAGGGCCGCGGCCACGCGCAATGCAGCCATGGCGTCTCCACCCAGCAAAGCGGCGCTCTCCATGACGAGGAAGGGCCGAAGGCGCTTGCCGCCATTGAGCACGCCATGCCGCATGGCAGCCATGAGGCGGGCCGGACGGTAGATTTCCCCGCTGCGCGTCCTGTCGGAAAGAACCTCGTTCAGAAGCGTTTCGACGGCAAGAGCGTGCTGCTGCAAGCTGAGCTGAAAGAGAGCAGTGTGTTCTTCGGTCATGCCGCCAATGATCAATAAACGCTGCGCCGGTCAATGGGGGAGCTCGGTTCGGACGCAAAAAATATCCGCCACGAAAGTCGCAGAGTGTCGAGAAAGAATTCCATTCCCGCCCGGTTTGCTCTATGTCCCATGCAGGGCGTTAGATGGAAGGTGGGCGTGGCAAGAGTTCTGGTCAGAAACAAGCGAGGCAGGGGTTATCTTGTGGACCCCGGGCGTTCGCCATTCGGGCGCGTCATGCGCTATCTGATCCTGACCGCCATCGTCCTGGCGATATTGCCGATCGTCCTGCTCATGCTCTACCGGCTGCCGTTCGTCCACCCGATATCGACGCTGATGGTCAAGGACCTCGCCACCTTTTCCGGCTATGAGCGGCAATGGGTCTCGCTCGACGAAATCTCGCCGGTGCTGGTGAATTCCGTCATGATGTCCGAAGATGCGAAATTCTGCTCCCATGCCGGTATCGACTGGGATGCGCTGAACTCCGTGGTCTCGGATACGATCGACGGGGAGCAGACGCGCGGAGCCTCCACCATACCCATGCAGACCGCGAAGAACCTGTTCCTGTGGAACGGACGATCCTTCATCCGCAAGGGGCTGGAGATACCGCTTGCGGTCATGACCGACCTCATGCTGCCCAAGCGGCGCCTGATGGAGATCTATCTCAACATCGCGGAATGGGGTCCTGGAATATATGGAATAGAAGCTGCCGCCCGGCACCATTTTCGCACCAGCGCCGCCAGGCTCTCCTCCAGGCAGGCAGCCTATCTCGCGGTGACGCTGCCAAATCCGAAGATCAGGAACCCGGCAAAGCCCGGGCGCGGGCTGCAGACGCTGGCCCGCGTCAATGAACGCCGAGCGCGCGGTGCGGGGGCATATGTCGGCTGCGTGAGCTGATGGCAGGGCCACCTGCGCGCCAGCTTGCAAAAAATACGACTCGCATCTGGTCAAAAGCCCTCAAGCGGTGTATAGCCCAGCCGAACTTTCCGGAATTTTGTCCATTGTGACAGGCTCAATCGGGCCAGTGCCGGATTTTGACTGAGTTACTGGAGCTGAACAATGGCTGTACCTAAACGAAAGACTTCGCCGTCGAAGCGCGGCATGCGCCGCTCGGCTGACGCCCTCAAGGCCCCGACCTATGTGGAAGACAAGAACTCCGGCGAACTGCGCCGCCCGCACCATGTCGATCTGAAGACCGGCATGTATCGCGGCCGTCAGGTGCTGACGCCGAAAGAAGGCTGATTCTTCCTGTTCTTTCATGCTAGAAGGACCGGCCTCGCGCCGGTCTTTCTTTTTGGCGGGAGCATTGAGGGAGAACGCGCATGGTTTCGAACATACCCCTTATGGTAGTGCCACTCATCGTCTTCAATCTGGTGATTGGCGGTTTCGCAGGTGTGAGCGGCCCCGATCCCTGGGCTATGGAACTCTATTCGACGCCGATGCTATCGGGCGGCATCTGGACCATGACGCTCGGCGATCTGATGATCGTGCTGTCGCTGGCGCTGCTGTTCTTCGAAATCATGAAATCGACGCGCACCAGCAATGCCTCGGTGATCGACCATCTTCTGTCCACCTTCGTCTTCGTCGCGTTCCTGGTGGAGTTCCTGCTCGTTCCCGCCGCGTCGCACGCGCTGTTCTTCATCCTGCTGGTGATGGCATTCTTCGACATACTGGCCGGCTTCGCCGTCTCGCTGCGCTCCGCCGGACGCGACGTCAATTTCCGCTGACTATTTCAGCTCGATCTCGATGAAGGCGTATTCGCCTTCATTGGCGTTGACGACATCATGCTCGACGCCCTCGCTGCGGAAATAGGGCACGCCCTTCTTCATCTCGGCAATATTCTCTCCGGCGCTCGTCACCAGCTTTACCCGGCCGTCCATGAGGGGGACCACGACATAATCCCGCTCATGCCGGTGCCAGCCGGTATTGTCGCCGGCGGCAAATCTGTACTCGGTGACGATCACCTTCTCATTGTCGATGAAGACCGTGGCCTTGGCCGAACCGCTCATGATGCCTTTTCCTGACGCTTATTTGTCGAGGGAGTCGAGCTTGCGCTGCATGGCGGCGATCTGTTCCTTCAGTTCGTCCAGCCCGCTCGAGTCGGAAGCCTTGTCCGTGGCGGCCTCGGCCGGAGCCTGTGCCCCGCCCGGCGTTTTGTTCAGTCCGAAGGGCGCGAACATCTGCATCGCCTGCTGGAAGAGCTCCGTATTGCGCCGTACCTGCTCCTCGACGAGCTTCATCGGCGCGCTCACATTCATCATGTCCATCGGCATCATGTCCATCGGCGTCTTGCCGAAGGCGGCGGTCAGTTGCTCGCGCATGCGCTCCTGCTCCCTGGCGAAGGCGGACATGGACTGTTCGAGGAATGTCGGCAGCACGACCTGCATCTGGTCGCCATAATAGGCGATGAGCTGGCGCAGGAACGGGATGGGCAGCATGTTCTGGCCCTCCTTGTTCTCCAGCTCGAATATGATCTGCGTCAGCACCGAATGGGTGATGTCCTCGCCGGTCTTGGCATCCTGAACGGTAAAATCCTCATTGCGCTTGACCATGCCGGCCAGGTCTTCCAGCGTTACATAGGTACTCGTGCCGGTATTGTAGAGTCTTCGATTGGCGTATTTCTTGATGATGATTTCGCCGGTTTTTCCTGCCATTACTTCGCTCCCCACTCGCTCCCATGCCGACATTGTTCCGCAGGTCCCACGGACAGATAAGGAAGGATAGGTGCAAAGCCGCGCAAATCAAAGTGATTTGTGCAGTGCATTCAACTTCATGCAACCCGATTATGCTGCGCCGCAGCGCGGATAAATCGCCACAAAGCATCGCAGGGGCCCTTGTCAAACGGCGTGGGGAAGGGAATTCTGTCATCCAACTGTGCATCCTGCTTTCAGAAATGAGGAATTTCCAATGACCCAGTCCATCGTCATAGCAAGCGCGGCCCGCACGCCGGTCGGCTCGTTCAACGGCGCCTTTGCCAATGTCCCTGCACATGAACTGGGAGCGGCGGTGATCAAGGAGGTGCTGGCACGTGCGGGCGTGGACGCCGCCGACGTGGACGAAGTCATCATGGGCCAGGTGCTCAGCGCCGGCGAAGGCCAGAATCCCGCCCGGCAGGCGGCCATGGAAGCCGGCATTCCGCAGGAAAAGACGGCCTGGGGGTTGAACCAGCTCTGCGGTTCGGGCTTGCGCGCCGTGGCCATCGGAATGCAGCAGATCGCCACGGGCGACGCGGGGATCATCGTGGCGGGCGGGCAGGAATCCATGTCCATGGCCCCGCATTGCGCGCATCTGCGGGCGGGCGTGAAGATGGGCGATTACAAGATGATCGACACCATGATCAAGGATGGCCTGACGGACGCATTCCACGGCTATCACATGGGCATAACGGCGGAGAATATCGCGCGCAAATGGCAGTTAACGCGTGAGGAGCAGGATAATTTCGCGCTCGCTTCGCAGAACAAGGCGGAGGCCGCGCAGAAGGCCGGCCGTTTCAAGGACGAGATCGTCCCGGTGACCATCAAGACGCGCAAGGGCGATGTGGTCGTGAGCGAGGACGAATATATCCGCCATGGCGCCACGCTGGACTCGCTCACCAAGCTGCGGCCCGCTTTCGACAAGGAAGGCACGGTGACCGCCGGCAACGCCTCCGGCCTCAATGACGGCGCCGCGGCGGTGGTGCTGATGAGCGAGGAGGAAGCGAGCCGCCGCGGCGTGAAACCGCTGGCCCGCATCGTGTCATGGGCGACGGCGGGCGTCGATCCGGCGATCATGGGAACCGGACCGATACCGGCGTCGCGCAAGGCGCTGGAGAAGGCCGGCTGGAAGGTCGAGGATCTCGATCTCGTCGAGGCGAACGAAGCCTTTGCCGCCCAGGCCTGCGCGGTCAACAAGGACCTCGGCTTCAACACGGACATCGTCAACGTCAATGGCGGTGCGATCGCGATCGGCCACCCGATCGGTGCGTCCGGGGCGCGTGTTTTGAACACGCTTCTTTTCGAACTGAAGCGCCGCAATGGCAGCAAGGGGCTCGCAACGCTCTGCATCGGCGGCGGCATGGGCGTCGCCCTGTGCGTGGAACGCGTCAAGGATTGACGCCGTACTGACCCGGCCCGCCGTTTTCGGGCCGGGTGCCGGCAGGTGGAGGTCTGCGGCACAAGATTTTGTTGATTTGATTTAAGCGTTAATTTGAGGAGGCAAAATGACAAGAACGGCTATCGTAACCGGGGGAACGCGAGGCATAGGCGCTGCAATCAGTACGGCTCTGAAGACAGCGGGCTATAATGTGGTTGCCACATATGCGGGCAATGACGAGGCAGCGCAGAAGTTCAGGGAAGCAACCGGCATTCCGATCTACAAATGGGACGTTTCCAATTATGAGGAATGCGCCGCCGGTATTGCCCGGGTTGAGGAGGAGTATGGCCCGGTCGCCGTGCTCGTCAACAATGCCGGCATTACCCGCGACGCGATGTTCCACAAGATGACGCCTGGCCAATGGAACGAGGTCGTCAATACCAACCTCAACGGGTTGTTCAACATGACCCATCCGGTCTGGAGCGGGATGAGGGATCGGAAGTTCGGTCGCATCATCAATATTTCGTCGATCAACGGCCAGAAGGGGCAGGCCGGGCAGGCTAATTATTCAGCTGCCAAGGCCGGGGATATCGGCTTCACCAAGGCGCTGGCGCAGGAGGGGGCCAGGGCGGGAATCACCGTCAATGCCATCTGCCCCGGCTATATCGGAACCGAGATGGTGCGCGCCATCGATGAAAAGGTGCTGAATGAGCGCATCATTCCGCAAATTCCCGTCGGGCGCCTGGGCGAGCCGGAAGAAGTGGCGCGCTGCGTGGTGTTTCTCGCCTCCGACGAGGCCGGCTTCATCACCGGATCGACCCTTTCCGCCAATGGCGGCCAGTATTTCTGTTGAGACTTTGCCGCGCCGCGAGGCGCGGCATTCCTCCGCCGCCATGGTTAATATTTCATCGCCAATCTCGCTAAATCCTTAAGATCGGCACGAAAACGCCGAAGGACAGCGAAAATTCGATTCAGCATATGGTTGGAATGCGGCTGCGAGATCCATATATAGCGGTGAACAAAACGGGAAACAGAACGCGGAAGCGATTCGTCGCCGATTCGTTCTCCTCGCGTTCTGTTTCTTAACGGTATATTCCGTGAATCGTTTTGTGATTGTTTATCTGGAATGCCCCACCTAGGTTCTGTACACGGTTTAAACGACCCGTTCAGCTGTACTGGCTGCAATTGATGGGTTCCCCAAGTTGCGGATTTGAACTCGCCGATGACTGTGATGCCCATGCCCGAAATTTCCCGGTTTCCGACAGGCCGAGACGTCACTGCCGTTCTCGGTCCGACGAATACCGGCAAGACCCATCTCGCCATCGAGCGGATGCTGGCGCATCGCAGCGGCATCATCGGCCTGCCGCTGCGCCTGCTGGCGCGCGAGGTCTATAACAAGATCGCCGAGCGGGTCGGCACGGCCAATGTCGCGCTGATAACGGGCGAAGAGAAGATCAGCCCGCCGGGCGCGGCCTATGCGGTTTGCACGGTCGAGGCCATGCCGCGCCAGACGGACATGGACTTCGTCGCGATCGACGAGGTTCAGCTCGCCAATGATCTCGAGCGCGGCCATATCTTCACGGATCGCATCCTGCATCTGCGCGGGCGCCAGGAAACCCTGCTTCTCGGCGCCGCCACCATGCGCGCCATATTGGAAAAACTGCTGCCCGGCATTTCGGTCGTCACGCGGCCTCGGCTGTCCAACCTTCACTATGCCGGGTCGAAGAAGATCACGCGCCTGCCGCCTCGTAGCGCCATCGTCGCCTTCGCCGCCGATGAGGTCTATGCGATCGCCGAACTGATCCGCCGGCAGTCCGGCGGCGCGGCGGTGGTCATGGGCACGTTGAGCCCCCGCACGCGCAACGCCCAGGTGGAATTGTATCAATCCGGCGATGTAGACTATCTGGTGGCGACCGACGCCATCGGCATGGGGCTCAATCTCGACGTCAATCATGTCGCCTTCGCGCAGGATCGAAAGTTCGACGGCTACCAGTTCCGCGATCTCTCGCCGGCGGAGATCGGACAGATCGCCGGGCGGGCAGGGCGCCA
Organism: Phyllobacterium sp. 21LDTY02-6; assembly: GCF_023554255.2. Lineage (GTDB taxonomy): Bacteria > Pseudomonadota > Alphaproteobacteria > Rhizobiales > Rhizobiaceae > Phyllobacterium. The sequence goes on from NZ_JAMJWD020000002.1 coordinate 788,852, forward strand.
CCTGCGTGACGGCACCTTCGGCGTCACCGGCCAGGTCGCTGCGTTTTCCGAGCCGCTGGTGCAGAAGGTCGAGTCGCATACATTCGATCCGGTGCGCATCCTGCAATGGCGAACCGCGAATTTCGACTTTTCCAGCATCGACGCCCTCAAGCGCTCGATCGATACGCCCGCTCCGGGCGAGGGGCTGACGCGCGCCTTGCCCGCGGTGGATCAGCAGGCGCTGGAGTTCCTTTCGCGCGATCCGGACGTAGCGCCGCTGGCGAGCGGGCCGGAGAGGGTGGCGCTGCTTTGGGATGCCTGTTCGCTACCGGATTATCGCAAGATTGCGCCGGCACAGCATGCCGACATCATCGCAACGATCTATACGGACCTCGTCGAACGGGGCCATGTCAACGAGAACTACATGGCGGAGGAAGTGCGCCGGGCTGATTCCACGGACGGCGATATCGATGCCTTGTCGCGCCGCATAGCACAGATAAGAACCTGGACTTTTGTGTCCCACAGGCCCGGTTGGCTTGCAGATCAGGCACATTGGCAAGAAAAGACGCGTGAAATTGAAGACAGATTATCCGATGCACTGCATGAACGGTTGACGAAACGCTTCGTAGACCGCAGGACAAGCGTGCTTATGAGGCGCCTGAGAGAGAATACAATGCTAGAAGCCGAAATTAGCCCTACCGGGGACGTCATCGTCGAAGGGCACCATGTTGGACGATTGGATGGGTTCCGGTTTACGGCGGATGCTCACGATGATGGCAGCGACGCCAAGGCGATAAGGTCGGCCGCGCAGAAAGCGCTGGCTGCCGAGTTCGAAAGTCGGGCGGAGCGCTTTGCCGCTTCCGCCAATGGCGATTTCGCGCTGGCCTCGGATGGCACACTGAGATGGATCGGCGCGCCGATCGCTACCGTCGTGGCCGGCGAGCAGCCGCTGCGTCCGCGCGCCGTGCTTCTGGCCGACGAGCAATTGACCGGGCCGGCTCGCGACAAGGTCGCGGCACGGGTGGACCGGTTTCTTGCGCATCACATCGAGACGCTGCTGAAGCCGCTGGTGGACCTGTCGGGCGCCGATGCGCTGACCGGCATCACCAAGGGCCTGGCATTCCGGCTGGTGGAGAATTTCGGCATTCTGCAGCGCCGCGAAGTGGCCGAGGAGGTCCGTGGCCTCGATCAGGAATCGCGCGCGGCGCTTCGCCGCCTCGGTGTGCGCTTCGGCGCCTATCATGTGTTCCTCCCGGCCTTGCTGAAGCCTGCGCCGGCCGGTCTCCTGACTTTGCTCTGGGCCCTGAAAGAGGACGCGAAAGATCGCCCCGGCTATGGCGACGTCGTGCAGGTTCTTGCCGCCGGGCGTACTTCCGTGGTTACCGATCCCGGCTTCGATCCGATGTTCTACAAGCTCGCCGGCTACAGGCTGCTTGGGCGCCGGGCAGTGCGGATCGACATTCTTGAGCGTCTCGCCGATCTCATCCGGCCGGCTCTCGCCTGGAAGCCCGGTTCCGGCCCGCGTCCGGACGCGGCCTATGACGGCTCCCGTTTCATCGTCGTGCCGGCCATGATGTCCATACTCGGTGCAACGCCCGACGATATGGAGGAGATTCTCAAGAGCCTCGGCTATCGCCAGGAACCGCTGGAAGCGGCCGCCGTCGCGGCGAAGCTGGCGGAACTCGATGCGGTGCAGAAGGACGCGGCGCCTGCCGCTGCGGGCAATGTTCCCGCCGCCGAGACGGTCGGGCCGATGTGGGCCGATTGGGTTCGGCCGAGCGAAGCCGCGGTGGAAGCGCCGGCGGCCGAACGGCCCGCACCCGCAACCGATGCCGAAGAGGCGCCAAAGCCGGTTCTCGTGTGGAAGCCGGCCCGCTTCGAGGGCCGTGGCAATCATCGCGGCGGGCAGGAAAGGCGCGGTCGCCCGGAGCGCGGTAATGCTGCAGCGGGTGAACGCAATGCCGATCAGGCGGCGAAGGGGCGTAATGAACGCAACAACCGGAAGGACAACTTCCAGGGCAAGGGCAAGCAGGACGGCAACCGGAATCGTGGTGGCAGCAAGCCTCCGATGACCGCGAAACGGCCCGAGCGCCAGGAACGGCCCGTGAAGATCGACATGGATTCGCCGTTCGCCAAGCTGCTTGCGCTGAAGGAGCAGATGAAGAAATAGATGGCGGCGACCGAACGGCAGCGCATCGACAAATGGCTGTTTTTCGCGCGGGTGGTCAAATCCCGATCACTCGCCGCCAAGCTCGTTACGGGCGGCGGCGTCAGGCTCAATCGAGAGAAGATCGATCTGCCGGCGCAGATCGTGAAGCCGGGCGACGTTCTCACGATCACTCTCGACCGGCGCATTCTCGTCTATGAGGTGGTGGATGGCGGCACGCGGCGCGGCCCGGCCGACGAGGCGCGCACGCTTTATCGCGACATCTCACCGCCGGCATTGCCGAGGGACGCGGAGAGTGCGCTCGACACGCTGCCGCGCCGGGATCCGGGCAGCGGCAGGCCCACCAAGAAGGAACGGCGCGAGATCGACCGCCTCATCGACAGGGACGATAATTCCGGCGTGTAATCCATCGCGGTTACTTGCTGGAACAAATTTCCAAGGAATTGGTTAGCGGAGCAACATCCGAGCCGTCATTTGCTCGTTTCGCGGACTACAATTCCTTGTATGGCCGGTATCGGAGTGCGATCAATGCCGCGCGAGCGCAGTGGCGGGATCTTGCGGCGGGATTTGGCCCGGGCCGGCAGTTTTCCTGCCAAGTTGCGTTCTGGTGCCGCAGTTTGTGCTTCCCCCTTGTCAGGCAAGTGGCAAACCGCTACCTCCACTCTTGTACCGCTGACCGTGGTGTTCTGGAGCCTGCAAATGACTTACGTTGTGACCGACAATTGCATCCGCTGCAAATATATGGATTGCGTTGAGGTCTGTCCGGTCGACTGTTTCTATGAAGGCGAGAACATGCTCGTCATCCACCCGGACGAGTGCATCGACTGCGGCGTGTGCGAACCGGAGTGCCCGGCCGAGGCGATCAAGCCGGACACCGAGCCGGGCCTGGATCAATGGTTGCAGCTCAATGCCGAATATTCGGAGAAATGGCCGAATATTTCAACCAAGGGCGATGCACCGGCGGATGCCAAGGACATGGACGGCGTTCCGGACAAATTCGCCAAGTTCTTTTCGCCGGAGCCGGGCGAGGGCGATTGATCGCATCGCCTCCAGGTTGCAAGGGCCTGTGTTTGCTGAGCAAACGCAGCATAATTTGATTCTAGGCACATTTTGTGATATGGTCACAGAAATGTTGATCATTGGACGTCAATTTCGTGGCGCTAAGGCATAAATCACCAATAGGCTAGATTTTTTCCGGACGTAACAGTTCAGGATATGGTCGTGTATTCACCGCATCCAACTGCTCCATCCGGAATGCTTTTGCGCGACATCATAGACGGCCGACAAACCGGGTTTTCCGGCTTCCAGTGGTTGGTTTTTAACCGGTGCGTTTTGCCGGGCGCAGCAGGGAGTAATGAAGCGCATGACAGCAGTTCAGCAGAAAAAGACCGCCCAGCGGATTGGATTCAAGACCGGTGAATTCATTGTATATCCGGCGCATGGCGTGGGTCAAATCGTCAATATTGAAGAACAGGAAGTCGCGGGCCACAAGCTCGAACTGTTCGTTATCGATTTTCAGAAAGACAAGATGCGTCTTAAAGTTCCAGTTGCCAAGGCGACTGCAATCGGCATGCGCAAACTTTCCGAGACGGATTATGTGGAGCGCGCGCTCAAGGTGGTCCAGGGCCGTGCGCGCATCAAGCGCACCATGTGGTCGCGCCGCGCGCAGGAATATGATGCGAAGATCAATTCTGGCGATCTGATCTCGATCTCCGAGGTGGTGCGCGATCTTTTCCGCGCCGACAACCAGCCCGAACAGTCCTATTCCGAGCGTCAGCTTTACGAGGCAGCCCTCGATCGCATGGCTCGCGAGATTTCCGCCGTCAACAAGATGTCGGAGACTGAAGCGGTTCGACTGATCGAGGTCAACCTCGCGAAAGGTCCGAAGCGCGGCGCCAAGGCGGATGCCGATGTCGAGGCCGATGCCGACACGCTGGTGGAAGACGAACAGGAAGAAGCAGCGTAAACAACGCCGACTTCTCGAAAAGCCAAGCCTTGAACTGGCCCCCGAAAGTTGGACACCCAACTTCGGGGGCCAGTCCGTTTATGGAGCCGGTTCTGTTGCCGGGCTTTCTTATTCGCTGATGAGCTTCACCTTGTCGCCGACGGAGACCGTACCGCCCGGCGGCATGGCGTTGATCAGCCTGAACAGGTCGAGCTTGCGGTCCGTTCCCATGATGCGGTTGGAAAGGCTGGGCAATGTGTCGCCCGGCTTGACGGTGACCACGCGGATGCGGAGCGGCTTGATCGCCGCCTTTTCCTGGTCTGTCAGGACGCGGAAGCTCTGCGTGACGGCCTGCGATACCGGCAGCAGCGACGTGCTTCCGGTCGGTGCGGCGGTCAGGAACCGGTAAATCCTGTTTCCCGCATTGACGACGAAGATGTCGAATTCCCAACGATCCGCCTTGGCGCGCGCCGTTGCCGCAGGCATGCCGTTGAATGTCGTTGCGGTCACGCTGGCCTCGTCGAGGCCGGTCACCCAGCCGCTGCGCATGTAGTCGGTCATCGACGGCGTGCCGGAAACCTGCGTTCCGTCGAACCGGATGGCGATCTCGCCCGGCCCCGTCGCCATGACCGCGTCGGCGCTGTTATCGATCGTGAAGCCTTCCGGCACCGCGAAACTCACGCCGAGAAGCGGGTGGACGAAGGTGCGGCCGCGCACATAGCCTTCCTCCGGCGTATCGCCATAGAGCACCCCGTCGATCCCCTGCAGGAAGGAATCGCGGTCTGTCGTGCCTATGCCGGGTGCGCCGATGCGGCGGGCATGGCCACGCGCCAGCTCGATGCGCTGGGGAGCCGAGGGATGGCTGGCGAGGAAGTCGAGGCTGGCATCGGTTGCGCCCGAGACATTGCGGAAATCCGAATAGGACGCCATCGACTGGAGAAAGCGCGGCGCGGCGAAGGGATCATAGCCCGCCTCGCCGATCATCTTGATGCCGATCGCATCCGCCTGGAGTTCCTGGTTGCGGGAGAACTGCGCCATGCGCAACTTGCCGCGGATCAGCGCTTCCTGCGCCGCCCTGTCCCCTTGCAAGACTTCCGAAACGACGCGCCCGGCAATGACGGCTTCCTGTTCGCGCTGCTGGCGCTCTATGCCGTGATTGGCGATCACATGGCCCATTTCGTGGGCGATCACCGCTGCAAGCTCGGCGCTGTCATTGGCGAGCGCCAGCAATCCGCGCGTCACGTAGAGATAGCCGCCGGGCAGGGCAAAGGCGTTGATATTGGGCGAATTCAGGATGGTGATGCGATAGGTATGCGTCGGATTGTCGGACACGGTGGTCAGATTGCCGACGACCTTGGCCACCATCCGCTCGAGCTTGGCGTCCTTGTACTCGCCGCCATAGGTCGCGAGGATGCGCGGATGCTGCTCCGCGCTGAGCCGCGCCAGGCGGTCGTTCTTGTTGACATTGTCGACGGTGACGGGATTCGACGACGGGCCGAGCGCATCTTCCTTGGAAACGTTGAGCACCTGGCAGCCGGAAAGAAAGGCGAGCACCAGCATGGCCGCGGCGGGATTCCGGCTGCGGCTGGCGGGCTGTAACCAGCCCTTCATGGGTGATGCGGTGTGCGGCCTCAGAATCATTTCCTCGTGTGAACGCGTCGGGAGACTCGTATGTCGTTGTTCTTGCTAGCCCGGTAAAGAGTTTGGGGCAAGATTTCATTGCCTTGTCTAAGGGAGGCAAGGCGCCGAAAATATGTCAAACTTCAGACTCCTGCGAACCGAGATATTTTCGCAACAGCGGCGGACCGTCCGGCGAAAGCATCTGTTCGGCGGGCCCCGAGGCGGCGATATGGCCCTCTTCGAGGAAAAAAAGCATCGAGGAAAGGCGCAGCGCGTCGTCCGGGTGATGCGTCACCATGATCACGGTCATGCCGGTTTCGTCGCGAAGATCACCGATCAGATCGAGCATTTCATGCCGCAGCGCCGGTCCCAGCGAAGCAAAGGCTTCGTCCAGCAGCAGGACCGGGCTGTTGCGCACCAGCGTGCGGGCCAGCGCCACCCTTTGCCGTTCCCCGCCGGACAGCGCTTCCGGCCTGCGCTTCTCCTTGCCGGCCAACCCTACCTTGGCGATAGCCGACGAGACCGCATCCTCATCGGCCGAACTCAGCTTGAGATCCGGGCGGCGCCCGAGGCCGACATTGGAGAAGACGTCGAGATGCGCGAAGAGATTGTTGTCCTGGAACACCATCGATACCGCGCGGCGGGATGGCGGAAGCAGCGTGACATCCTTGCCGCCGATCCAAACACGGCCGGACTCCGCCTTCTCGAAGCCGGCGACGAGATTGAGCAGGGTCGATTTGCCGGAGCCGCTCGGGCCGATGATGGCGGCGATCGCGGAGCCTTCGACGGTGAGGTCGAAAAGCATTTCCATCGAACCATAGCGAAAGGTGACATTGTCAAGCCTGACGGAGGCGCCGCCCTTGGCAATATCGGCTCTATCGTCCTGCATCGGCGTCTCCCTGGGCCCGATCCGCAAGCATCATCAGCCCCATGCACAATATTCCGAGGATCAAGGCCAATCCGGCCGCATCGGCCGTGCGGTAGCTGCCCATCCTTTGCAACAGGAGGTAGGGCAATGTCTGTACGGTATCATTGCCGAAAAGCGCAATCGTGCCGAGATCGCCCAGCGAAAGCGCCATGGCGAAGGCGAAGGCAGCGCCGAGCGATCGCTTCAGCCCCGGCCAGTCGATCAGGCGGAAACGGGTCCAGCCGGCGATGCCAAGCTGAGCGCAGAGCCGGTTGTTCCTGGCTGCCATCGTATCCCATGCCGGGCGCAGCACCCGGAAGGCGAAGGGCACCGCCATGGCGGCATTGACGGCGACGACCATCACCGGAGCGAGGCTGAACGGATCGACATAATGCCGCGAAAGGATGAACCAGCCCGCGCCGATGACGATGGGCGGCACGACGAGGATAAGGCTGGCGCCGAGGTCCAGCACGCGCTCCAGGGGGCGGGCAGGGCCGTAGCCGCGCGCCGTGGCCACATGTTCCCGCGAAGAGACCAGCGCGAGCGCCAGCAGCACCGAGAGAAAAGCCGCGGCGGCGCCGAGGCAGATGCTGGTCATGATGGCGCGCCAGACGACAGGCTCGAACAGCAGCCGGCCAAAATCGGCCGAGGCGCCCGAAACCACGGTGCCGGCGATGGGCGCGGCGACGAAGAGAAAGCCGCAGGCGATGAGAACGCTGCCGAAGAGCCGGGTGGCTCTCTCCGGGTCGTCGAACCTGCGCGTGGTCGTGCGGAAGGTCTGGCCTTCCTCGGTGGGCCGCCCTGCCAGGCCGAGAAATGCCAGGATGGCAAGCGTCAGCGCAAGCTGCAGCAGCGTCAGCGCCACGGCCCGGGCAATGTCGAAATCGAAATGCAGGGCCTGATAGATCGCGACTTCGAGCGTGGTTGCGCGCGGTCCGCCGCCGAGCGTCAGCACCACGGTGAAGGAGGTGACGCAGAGCATGAAGATGAGCCCCGCTATACCGGGCAGGTTGCGCAATATTGCCGGCCATTCGATCAGGCGGAACCGGGTCGGTTCGCTCATGCCGAGCTGTGCCGCAAGTTTCCAGTAATCTTCCGGGATCGTATCGAGGCTGGCAAGAATGAGCCGCGTGGCGAGCGGAAGGTTGAAGAATATATGGGCCAGAAGAATGCCGGTCAGGCCGTATATGTCGGGAATCTGGTGCATGCCGAGATAGGCCATGCCGGCCGCGAGCAATCCATTGCGGCCATAGATGCTGGTGATGCCGAGCACCGCCACCAGCGCCGGCAAGGCGAGCGGCAGGGCGAACAGGCGCAGGATCATGCTGCGCCCCGGGAAATCCGGCCGGGCATGCAGCGCGCGGGCCAGCGGCAGCGCGAGGATGACGGACAACAGGGTGGAGAGCGAAGCCTGGAGCAGGGTGAAGCGCGCAATCCGCCAGATATAGGAGTCGAAGCCGGTGAAGCCGCCGACGCCGCCCAGGACTTCGAAGACGAGACCCATGAGGGCCCCGCCGGCGAGAAGCGAAAGCAAGACCAGAGCGAGGATGCCCGACAATTGTCTCGCCCGGAATGGCATTATTTGCTCATCGCCAGAAGCCACTCGTCGATCCAGTTCTTGCGGTTTTCAAACACCTGCTGCGGGGCAAGCGCAAGCGTCTTGGCGGGTTTCACAAGCTGGTCGAATGCCGGGTTGAGCGGGGCGCTCGTCGCAGCCGCCGGATACATCCAGTTGGTTTCGGGAATTGCATCCTGGAACGCCGTTCCGATCATGAATTTCAGGAATTGCGCCGAAAGCGGGTTCTTGGCGCCATTGACGGTGCGAGCGGCCACCTCGACCTGCAAATAGTGACCTTCGTCGAAGGACGCGGCCTTGTAGCGGTCGCTCTTGTCGGCGATCAGATGATAGGCGGGCGAGGTCGTATAGGACAGCACCATCGGCGCTTCGCCCTTGGTGAACAGGCCATAGGCTTCCGACCAGCCGGGCGTGACCGTGAGTACACGGCCCTTCAGCTTCTCCCATGCCTTGCCCGCATCGTCGCCATAGACGGATTTCACCCATAGCAGGAGCCCGAGGCCCGGCGTCGAGGTGCGCGGGTCCTGGATCACGATCTTTTCGCCGGGATCGCCCTCGATCAGCGCCTTGAGGCTGGCAGGCGGGTCCTTCATCTTCTCGCTGTCATAGACCACGGCGAAATAGCCGTAATCATACGGAACGAAGACGTCGTCCTCGAAGCCGCCCGGTATCTTGACCGCGCTGACATCGGTTTCGTGCGGAGCGAAAAGCCCGGTCCTTGCCGCTTCGAAGGTGAGGTTGGTGTCGAGGCCGAGAACGATATCGGCCTTGGTCGAGGCGCCTTCGAGCTTGAGCCGGTTGAGGAGGGCGACGCCATCGGCAACGGCCACGAAATCCACCGTGCAGGCGCATTCCTTCTCGAAGGCTTCCTTCACCTTGGGGCCGGGGCCCCATTCAGCGGTAAAGCTCTCATAGGTATAGACCGTAAGCTTGCCCGCCGCATGGGCGCCGGCATTCGCACCGAGCGTCGCCGCAAGCGCAAGCATGAGTGCATGGATCGTCTGAACTGGCCGCATCAGCGCCTCCTATTCTATGTTTCAAGAGGATAGGCGGGCTGTTCATCGCCGCATCTAATCCCTCCGCCGGTACAAGCCGGATCAGGTTCCGCGGGTTGGCGCGAATGACTCATGCCTCTCAGCCCATCTTGCGGATGGGCACCCCGTTAGAGCATTGCAAAGACTAGAGAAAACCTGTTCCGGGCGCAAGCGCGCTTTCAGGCGGCGTCGACCTCCTGGAGAAAGGCGCGGATCATCGCGGTGAGATGGTCCGGCTGCTCGATACAGGGCATGTGGCCCGCGCCCTTTATGAGCTCATAGCGGGCATCCGGGACGAGCCGCGCCAGGCCGAGAACCGTTTCGGGCGGGGTGGAGCCGTCCTGGTCGCCCGCCACGCAAAGCGTCGGCACGGCGATGCGCGCCGACGATTGCGTCAGGTCCGCATCGCGAATGGCGGCACAGGTGCCGACATAGCCGGCGACGGGCTGGCGCGCCACCATGTTGCGATAGCCGGCATGTTCGGCATTGCCGGGCTGGCGGAATTCGGGCGTGAACCATTTCTGCATGACATCGTCGAGGATGCTGGCGATGCCATTGGCTTCGACCGCGGCGATGCGGCCATTCCAGCTGTCTGCCGTGCCGATCTTGTGGGCCGTGCAGCAAAGAACGAGCGCATGCACGAGATCCGGCCGCCGCGCATAGACGCCCTGCGCGACCACGCCGCCGGCCGAAAGCCCGCAAATCACCGCATTCCTGACGGCAAGCAGGTCGAGCAGGCCGATCAGATCATCGACATGATCATCCATGGAATAGGGCGAGGTGCCGATATCCGAGAGGCCCTGTCCGCGCAGATCATAGGTTATGATGGGGAAATCGCCGGCGAGGCGGATGACGACATCGCGCCAGATGCGAAAATCGGTGCCGAGCGCATTGGCAAAGACGAGAACCGGCGCGCCGGCCGGTCCGCCGATGAGCTGGTAATGAATGTTGATACCGTTGATATCGGCAAATTGCACGTTGATCTCCCGGATTGAGGCGGCTGGTTGCGGCCATGATACTTGAATTCGCCGCCCGGTGAACCGCAGTTCTTCCGGCATCCTGTTCCTTCGCCTTTGGGGCTGTTCCTTGGCTGGCCCTTGCGCAAAACGCGTGGTAATGGGCCTGCATGAGCAAATTCGTCGTGCTTCTCGGTGGTTCCCTGGTCGTTACGCCCCGTCTCCTCAGGCTGGTGGAGGGTGCGCGGGTGCTGGCAGCCGATGGTGGCGCGGCCCATGCCGAACCGCTCGGACTGGTGCCGGAACTCTGGCTTGGTGATTTCGATTCCACCTCGCCCGAACTCGAACGCCAATATGCCGAGGTGCCGCGCCAGACATTCCCGGCCAGGAAGGACATGACCGATGGCGAACTGGCCGTCGAGGAAGCGTTCCGGCGAGGGGCGACGCATGTCATCCTTTGCGGCGCCTTTGGCGGCGAGCGGACCGATCACATGCTGCTGCATCTGACCATGGCGGTGCGATTCGCCGCCGAGGGAAGGCTGCTGACGCTGTGCAGCGGCACGGAGGAGGCGCATCCGGTCGTTGCGGGCGATTATGATTTCGACTTCGAGGATGGAACGCCGTTCAGCATTGTTGCATTCTCGGAACTACACGGTCTTTTTATCAGCGGCGCGTCCTGGCCGTTGGAAAATATGGAACTTTCCTTCGGTTCATCGCTTACAGTGTCGAATGCCGTATGTGGACGCCTCCACGTATCGCTCCATTCAGGCAAGGCAATCCTGATCGCTGCGCCGCCGATTGCGTCCCGCTTGTAAAGAAAAGCGGAAAATGCAATCTTCGCCGCACAGCGTTGGGGACGCAAGCTGGGTTAGTTTGGTATTAGAACGGGAGAGGTCTTCCATGTTGAAAACATTGTCTACAGTCGCAGTCGCCGCGGTCCTGGCGTTTTCAGTAGCCGGTTGCACAACCAGCGAGCAGCGGACAGCTGGCTATGGCGTGGGTGGTGCTGCTCTCGGCGCATTGGCCGGCGGCGCCATCGGTGGCGGTCGCGGCGCATTGGCGGGTGCGGCAATCGGCGGTGCGTCCGGCGTCGTCGTCGGCGCGGCCACGTCGAATGACGGACGGCGTTACTGCACCTATGAAAATCGTTATGGCGAGCGCTATCGGGCGCCTTGCCGCTGATAACATGATCCATATTGGACCAGGCAGGCCGGGCAACCGGCCTGTTTTCATTAAGAGGCCAGCTTCTACCGATCTTTGTTCTGCCGCATTGGGATTGCAGCATGGATCGGTTGTTATTTGAGAGGGTAATATGATGAATATGCGCATTGCCGCCATCGCGGCGACCGCACTTCTGGCGATTTCGGTCGCCGGCTGCGAGACCACAGAGCAGAACCAGCGAGCCGGGACAGGGGCGTTGATCGGTGCCGGAGCGGGTGCTTTGGCAGGACAGGCGCTTGGCCGCGACACGAAGAGCACCGTCGTCGGTGCCGCTGCCGGCGGTATTCTCGGCGCTGCTGTCGGTACTGCAACGACGCCGCGCCGCGGCAATGAGAATCTCTGCCGCTACCAGCGTCGCGACGGTTCCATCTACAATGCGCCTTGCGAAGGCAATGGCGGCGGGGCCTATGATCGCGGCTATCGCGATGACCGCTATTACCGCGATTCGGACGGCGGCTACTGATCCGGACAATTCAGCATTTGTGCAGACAGGCCGGGTAAAACCGGCCTGTTTCGTTTGACAGACGATGAAATCTCGCCGAGAAGCGGCTTGATCTCCGCCCATGATCTGCGCCCATGGCATTTAGACCCATAGCTTTTTAGAATAGTATCCCCGATGGCCTCTCCACCGCTTCTTCGCCTTGACAAGATCGCTCTCACATTCGGTGGGACGCCGCTCCTGACCGATGCTGCCCTGTCGGTGAGCGAGAATGAGCGCATAGCGCTCGTCGGTCGCAACGGCTCGGGCAAATCGACATTGCTGAAGATCGCCGCCGGCATGGTGACGCCGACCGATGGAGAAGTGTTCAAGCATCCGGCGGTCACGGTCCGCTACCTGGCTCAGGCGCCGGACATGGAGGGCTTCGACACGGTGAGGGCCTATGTCGAAGCGGGCCTCGGGCCGGCCGACGATATCTACCGGGTTTCCTACCTGCTCGAACATCTCGGGCTCAGCGGCGACGAGGCGCCGGGCCAGCTCTCCGGAGGGGAGGCCCGCCGCGCGGCACTTGCCAAGGTACTTGCGCCGCAACCGGACATCCTGCTGCTCGACGAGCCGACCAACCACCTCGACCTGACCACCATCGAATGGCTCGAGGACGAGTTGCGGCAGATCCGCTCCGCCATGGTGGTCATTTCCCATGACCGGCGCTTCCTGGAGAATGTCAGCCGCTCGACGGTCTGGCTCGACCGCGGCGTTACGAAACGGCTGGAGCGGGGCTTTGGCGCATTCGAGGAATGGCGCGACAAGATATTGGAGGAAGAGGAGCGGGATCTGCACAAGCTCGGCCGCCAGATCGTGCGCGAGGAACACTGGTTACGTTACGGCGTTACGGCGCGGCGCAAGCGCAACATGCGGCGTCTCGGCGAACTTCAATCGATGCGCACCGAGTTCCGCACCCATCGCGGCGCGCAGGGCAAGGCGGTCCTGAAGGCCAGCGATGCGCGGGAATCCGGAAAGCTCGTCATCGAAGCGGAACATCTGGTGAAAGCCTATGGCGACCGCGTCCTGGTGAACGATTTTTCGACGCGCGTGCAGCGCGGAAACTGCGTCGGCTTCGTCGGGCCGAACGGAGCGGGCAAGACGACGCTGCTTTCCATGCTGACCGGCACGCTGCAGCCGGACAGCGGCACGCTGCGTCTCGGCACGAACCTTGAAATAGCGACGCTCGACCAGAAGCGTGAAAGCCTGGACCTCGACCAGACGCTATCGGATTATCTCACCGATGGCCGCGGCGAGAATGTCATCGTCAATGGCGAGCAGCGGCACGTGGCGTCCTACATGAAGGACTTCCTGTTCCAGCCCGAGCAGTTGCGTACGCCGATCCGGGAATTGTCCGGCGGCGAAAGGGCGCGGCTGATGCTTGCCCGCGTGCTGGCCCGCCCGGCAAACCTTCTGGTGCTGGACGAGCCGACCAACGATCTCGACATGGAGACGCTCGACCTGCTGCAGGAACTCGTCGCCGGCTTTGCCGGAACCGTCCTGCTCGTGAGCCATGACCGCGATTTCCTCGACCGTACCGTAACGTCGGTCATCGCGCCGGAGGGCAATGGGCGCTGGCTCGAATATGCCGGCGGCTATACCGACATGCTGGCCCAGCGCAAGGAGGCGCTTGCCACGCGCAAGGAATTGCGCGGCGGCAAACAGGCCAGCACATCCGAGGCGGCCGCGACGCCGGCGAATGCGGCTCCGGCGCGCGAGGAGAAACGCAAGCTCTCCTACAAGCAGAAATTCGCGCTGGAATCCCTGCCGGGCAGGATCGAAGTATTGCAGAAGGAATTGGCGGTCCTCGAAAAGCGACTGGCGGACCCGGAGCTTTTCAGCAAGGATCCGGCGCTTTTCCAGAAAACCGTTGCGGAATCGGCCGCGAAACAGGCCGATCTGGAGAAATTCGAGCATGAATGGCTCGAACTGGAGATGCTTCGCGAAGAAATCGAAGGCTGAGGCGACCGGCTCAGCTTGCCTTGGGCGCCACTCGTGCCGCCAGCGTCTCTATCCTGGTCGCCACTTCGGACAGGACGCCGGTGATGGCGGTATCGTTCTTGTCCGCCTTGGCCAGTGCCTCGTCGCGGCTCTTGCGCAGGGCGTCCGCCTCGTTCTCGAGGCCCGTCACCCGCATCTGCAATTCGTGAAATTCGTCCATGACCATGATACCGGCCATGACGGTGAGCCTGAGGTCGCCGATCTCGCCGAAGGATGATTTCAGATGCGTAACGTAACGGTCGAAACGTTCCGCGAGCCCGGTCAGATGCTGCTCCTGGCCCTCGTCGCAGGCCATTCTGTAAGCTTTGCCGTCGATCGTTACCGTAACAGTTGCCATGACTCTTCTCTTTCAGCGCTAGCGGTCGAGGACCGTTCGGATCGATTCCATCGCGGCGACGAGCCTGCGGGAGACCTCCTTGTTCGCCGCTTCGAGGCGCTCTGCCCGCCCCTCGGAAGCATCGAGTTCCTGGGCGAGCTTGCGCCGATCCATGTTCATGCGCTGAACTTCCTCTTCGGCTTCGGCAAAATCACCCTCGCGCTCAAGACGCAGGTCCACCGCGTTCTCAAGGGTTGAAAGTGCCTTTCCCAATCGTTCGAGCACCTGTTTGAGGGTGGCTTCCGATGCCATTTTCAGCGTTTCCCCTTGTCTTCTATCTTCCGGGCGATGCATCAGCGAATCGCAAAAAGACGAACAACTTATGACGCCGAAGTCTAGAGGCTGGTGCGGCGTCGCGTCAATCAAGCCGGGGCGTCACACGCTGTTCATGCACCGATAATAATCCTTTGCCGAAACAGCACTCGTCGCCGGAGGGAGCTTTGCCATGGTTTGACCCAATTTTGATTTAGGTTTGATTGACTCCCTCAAGACACCTGCTATGTGTCGCGTGCCTTTTGGATTTTGTCTGACCGGCGTCCAGAAACGGCATCCTTCTCACTTCGAAAGACGGTGGCTATGACCAATTCTGAGAAATCCAACCAAATGGCCAATGCGATCCGCTTCCTCTCGGCGGATGCAGTGGAAAAAGCAAATTCGGGACATCCGGGCCTGCCCATGGGCGCGGCCGATATTGCGACGGTGCTTTATACCCGCTTTCTGAAGTACGACCCCAAGGCGCCGCATTGGCCCGACCGGGACCGTTTCGTGCTGTCCGCCGGTCATGGTTCGATGCTGCTCTATTCGCTGCTCTATCTTACCGGCTATGACGACATGCCGATCGAGGAGCTGAAGAATTTCCGCCAGCTCGGTTCGCGCACCGCCGGCCACCCGGAATATGGTCATGCCGCGGGCATCGAGACGACCACCGGTCCGCTCGGCCAGGGTCTCGCCACTTCCGTCGGCATGGCGCTGTCGGAGCGCATCCTCAATGCCCATTTCGGCGACAATCTCGTCGATCACTTCACCTATGTCATCGCCGGCGACGGCTGCCTGATGGAAGGCATCAGCCAGGAGGCGATCGCGCTTGCCGGCCATCTGCGCCTCAACAAGCTCATCGTGTTCTGGGACGACAACAATATCTCGATCGACGGCCCGGTCTCGCTGTCGGACAACACCGACCAGTGCGCGCGGTTCGAAGCTTCCGGCTGGAACACGATCCGCGTCGAGGGACACGACCAGGATGCTATCGCTGCCGCCATCGAGCGCGCGCAGAAGTCCGACAAGCCGACGATGATCGCATGCAAGACCACGATCGGCTTCGGTGCGCCGACCAAGGCCGGCACCAACAAGGTGCATGGATCGCCGCTCGGCGCCGAGGAAATCGCCGGTGCCCGCAAGGCGCTCGGCTGGTCGTCGGAACCCTTCGTCGTGCCGTCCGAAATCCTCGACGAATGGCGCCTTGCCGGCTTGCGCTCGGCCAAGGAACACACGGCGTGGCAGGAGCGGCTGGCGAAGGTCGATTCCGAGACGCGCGCCGAATTCGAACGCCGTATCCGCGGCGACCTGCCGGCGAGCTTCGACGCGGCCATCATCGAATACAAGAAGAAGCTGTCCGAGGAGAAGCCGAAAGTCGCGACGCGCAAGGCTTCGGAAATGGCACTGGAAGTCATCAATGGCGTCGTCGCCGAAACGATCGGCGGTTCGGCCGACCTGACCGGCTCGAACAATACCAAGACGAGCCAGACGAAGAGCATCAATGCCGGCGATTATGGCCAGCGCTACGTCCATTACGGCATACGCGAGCATGGAATGGCGGCGGCCATGAACGGAATCGCGCTGCATGGCGGCCTGATCCCCTATTCCGGCACCTTCCTGACCTTCTCCGACTATGCGCGCGGCGCCATGCGCCTTTCGTCGCTGATGGGCATCCGCGTCGTCTATGTCATGACGCATGATTCCATCGGTCTCGGCGAGGATGGCCCGACGCACCAGCCGGTCGAGCATCTGGCGGCATTGCGGGCGATCCCCAATAATTACGTGTTCCGCCCGGCCGACGTGGTCGAGACGGCGGAGTGCTGGGAAATCGCGCTCAAATCGCGCAAGACGCCCTCGACCATCGCCCTGACCCGCCAGAACCTGCCGACGGTGCGCACGGTCCACTCCGACGAGAACCGCTCTGCCTACGGCGCCTATGAACTGTCGCCGGCAAGCGGCGAGGCGAAGGTGACCATCTTCGCAACCGGCTCCGAAGTCGAGATCGCGCTCAATGCCCAGGCGCAGCTGGAGAAGAACGGCCACGCGACGCGCGTCGTTTCGGTGCCCTGCTTCGAGCTGTTCGAAGCCCAGAGCGACGAATACAAGCGCACCCTCATCGGCAATGCGCCGGTCAAGGTCGCGGTGGAAGCGGCGATCCGTCTCGGATGGGACCGGTTCATCGGCGTCGATGGCATCTTTGTCGGCATGAACGGCTTTGGCGCCAGCGGCCCGATCGAGGCGCTGTACGAACATTTCGGCATCACACCGGGACACATCGTCACTGCGGCAGAAGCGCGGTTGAAGTAATTTTCTCGGAATTGAAGAATAGAATGGGCGCCATCGAGCCTAGGGAGACACAGATATGACAGTTCGCGTTGCTATTAACGGATTTGGGCGCATCGGGCGGAACGTTCTTCGCGCCATCATCGAGTCGGGCCGTACCGACATCGAGGTGGTGGCGATCAACGATCTCGGACCCGTGGAGACCAATGCCCATCTGATGCGTTATGACAGCGTTCATGGCCGCTTTCCCGGCACGGTGACCGTCGCCGGCGATACGATCGATGTCGGCCGCGGCCCGATCAAGGTAACCGCCGTCCGCAACCCGGCCGAACTGCCGTGGAAGGAACTCGACGTCGATATCGCGCTGGAATGCACGGGCATCTTCACCGCCCGCGACAAGGCTGCGGTCCATCTCGAGGCCGGAGCCAAGCGCGTCATCGTCTCGGCGCCGTCCGATGGAGCCGACCTCACGGTCGTCTATGGCGTCAATGACGACAAGCTGACCAAGGAGCACAAGGTCATTTCCAATGCTTCCTGCACCACCAACTGCCTGGCGCCCGTCGCCTATGTGCTGCATGAAGCCCTCGGCATCGACCATGGTTTCATGACGACGATCCACAGCTATACGGGCGACCAGCCGACGCTCGACACGATGCACAAGGATCTCTACCGCGGCCGCGCTGCGGCGCTGTCGCTGATCCCGACATCGACCGGTGCGGCAAAGGCCGTCGGCCTCGTGCTGCCGGAACTCAACGGCAAGCTCGATGGAACGTCGATCCGCGTGCCTACCCCGAACGTCTCGGTCGTGGACTTCAAGTTCATCGCCAAGCGCTCCACCACCGTTGCCGAGGTCAATGATGCGATCCGGGCAGCGGCCGATGGCAAGCTGAAGGGCATTCTCGGCTATACCGATGCGCCGAATGTCTCGGTCGATTTCAACCATGATCCGCATTCGTCGATCTTCCATTTCGACCAGACCAAGGTCATGGACGGCACGTTCGTGCGCGTGCTTTCCTGGTACGACAATGAGTGGGGCTTCTCGAACCGCATGGGCGATACCGCCGTTGCCTTCGGCAAGCTGATCTGAGCATGGCCTTGCCGCTTTGACTGATCAATGGCGGGTCGACATACCCGCCATTTTTGTTTTTGATACCTGTTCCGTTGACGAGGATTGCCCCCATGACTGCTTTCAAGACGCTTGATGATGCCGATGTCGCCGGAAAGCGCGTATTGCTGCGCGTGGATCTGAATGTTCCGGTGGCCGATGGCATCGTGACGGATTCGACGCGCATCGAACGGGTCGCTCCGACCATATTGGAGCTTGCGCAGAAGGGGGCCAAGGTCATCCTGCTGGCGCATTTCGGCCGGCCGAAGGATGGTCCGACGCCCGAATTCTCGCTCAAGCCCATCGCCCACGCCGTCGCCAAGGTCATCGACCGCAGCGTTCACTTTGCCGAGGACAGCATCGGCGAGAAAGCCGCCGAAGCGGTCGCGAAGCTCAAGGATGGCGGAATCCTGCTATTGGAGAATACCCGCTTTCACAAGGGCGAGGAAAAGAACGACCCGGAATATGTGAAGGCGCTGGCGGCCAATGGCGACATCTATGTCAATGACGCCTTCTCGGCCGCCCACCGGGCGCATGCCTCGACGGAAGGCCTCGCCCATCTGTTGCCCGCCTATGCCGGACGCACCATGGAGGCGGAATTGCTGGCGCTGGAAAACGGTCTCGGCTCGCCCAAGCGGCCGGTCGTGGCGATCGTTGGCGGCGCGAAGGTCTCTTCCAAGCTCGATCTTCTCGGCAATCTCGTGCAGAAGGTCGATGCGCTGGTCATTGGCGGCGGCATGGCCAACACCTTCCTTGCGGCGCAGGGCGTCGGCGTCGGCAAATCCCTGTGCGAGCACGACCTCGCCGCGACAGCGCGCGAGATCATGGCCAAGGCCAACGCTGCGAACTGCAGCATCATCCTTCCCGTCGATGCCATCGTAGCCTGGCACTTCCAGGCGGATGCTCCGTCGCAGGCCTATGGGCTCGATGCCATTCCGGCTGACGGCATGATCCTCGATGTCGGCCCGCAATCGATCGAGCGCGTCAAGGGCGCGATCGACGATGCCGCCACGCTGGTCTGGAACGGGCCGCTCGGCGCCTTCGAGCTTTCGCCGTTCGACAAGGCGACGGTTGCGGCGGCGCGCCATGCGGCGCAACGCACCAAGGCCGGTTCGCTGGTCTCGGTCGCCGGTGGCGGCGACACGGTTGCAGCCCTCAATCATGCGGGTGTCGCCGATGATTTCAGCTATGTTTCGACGGCTGGCGGCGCGTTCCTGGAATGGATGGAAGGCAAGCCGCTGCCCGGCGTGGAAGTATTGAAGAAATAGCGGTTTCGAGCCTCGATCGGGCCCGCTGCAGGGCCCGATTTACAAACCAAAAGAAAATGTTATCTCCTTAAATCGTTTGAAAAAATTTCAATCGTTTCAATTAGTTGGATCGCCATTCCGTTTATCCCGGGCTTCTGTTATGGCCAGATGAACCTTGAAACTGGAGTGGAGTATTCGATGAGCGAACGCATTGAGGATATCGCGATTGCAATGGTTGCTGATGGCAAGGGACTGCTTGCCGCAGACGAAAGTTCAGGAACGATCAAGAAGAGATTCGACTCGATCGGTCTGGAATCGACGGCCGATAGCCGCCGCGACTACCGCGAGATGCTCTTCCGTTCCGAAGACGCGATGAAGAACTACATCTCCGGCGTCATTCTCTACGACGAGACGATCCGCCAGCAGGCGAAGGATGGCACGAGCCTGGTCAAGGTCATGCAGTCCTATGGCTGCATTCCGGGCATCAAGGTCGATGCGGGCGCCAAGCCGCTGGCCGGCTTCCCCGGCGAAACCATCACCGAAGGACTGGACGGCCTGCGCGAACGCCTTAAGGAATATTACAAGCTCGGTGCGCGCTTCGCCAAATGGCGGGCGACCATCGCCATTGCCGAAGGCCTGCCGACCTGGGGCGCCGTGAAGCAGAATGCGCAGGCGCTCGCCCGCTATGCGGCGCTGTGCCAGGAAGCCGGCATCGTGCCGATCGTCGAGCCGGAAGTGCTGATGGACGGCACGCCGGGCACGCATTCCATCGATCGCTGCTATGAAGTGAGCGAATGGACGCTGAAGACGGTGTTTGCCGAACTCTATGACGCCCGCGTCGTGCTGGAAGGCATGATCCTGAAGCCGAACATGGTGATCGACGGCAAGAATGCCCGCAAGGCTTCCGTCGAGGAAGTTGCCGGAAAGACCGTGCGGCTGCTGAAGTCGACCGTACCTTCGGCGGTGCCGGGTATCGCCTTCCTGTCGGGTGGCCAGAGCGACGAGGAAGCGACGGCGCATCTTTCCGCGATGAACGCCAACTACACCATGCCGTGGAAGCTGACCTTCTCCTATGGCCGTGCCCTGCAGGCCGCTGCGCTCAGCGCCTGGAACGGCAAGTCGGAGAATGTCGCCGCCGGCCAGCGCGCCTTCGCCCACCGGGCAAAGATGAACGCGCTCGCAGCCACGGGCGGCTGGAAAAAAGACCTGGAAATCGCCGCTTAAGCGTTTCTTATCCAAAAACCTGTCTCATGGAGCCCGGGCTGGAATCAGTCCGGGCTTTTTCTTTGGAGGTATTTCGCCGCGCCATGAAACCAGAACCCTTTCATCCGCTGGTGAGCTGGCTGCTTTTCCCGCTCTATGCGTGGCAGGGCCTGGGCGTGCGCAGGAGCAGGGAGCGGCTGCTTCCGCCGACCGGCCTGCCGGTGGGTGAGATAGCCGGCAAGGACCCGGCGATCCGGCTTCTCGTGCTTGGCGATTCCTCGGCGGCGGGCGTCGGCGTGACCGATGCCTGGCACGGCATCTGCGTCCGGCTGGCGGTGCATCTGCAGGGCCGCACCGGCCGCAAGGTGATCTGGCGGGCGGCGGGGTTCAATTCGGCGACGTCCGGCCAGCTGCGCGATCATGTGGTGCCCAATCTCGAGCGCGGGATGTGGACCCATATCGTGCTGACCATCGGCACCAACGACGCCAAGAACTTCCACTCCCTGCCGCGCTTCAAGCGCGATTTCGGCGGGTTGCTCTACGCCGTCCGCGCCAAATGGCCCGATGCCCATATCGTCTGGTCGCAGATCATCGATTTCCGCGACGTGCCTGCCATGCCGCCGCTGCTCGGCCGGATACTGGAGGGGCGCGCCTCTGCCATCAATGCGCTCGGTACCGCCCTGTGCCGCGAACGCCGCGCCGTGCCCGCCTCGCGGCTCCCGGTCGAAGCGGCCGAGGGCTTCTCCACCGATGGTTTCCATGCCTCGGCGCTCGGCTATGATGCCTGGGCGCGGCATCTGGTGCCCTATGTGCTCAACATGCCGGATTCCGAGGCTGCCGCTCCCATGGGCAAGTGAGGCCCCTCACAGCCCCGCATGGCTCAGCAGCACCATGGCCAGCATCGCCAGTATGGCAAAGGCCGCGATCTTCCAGAAATCGCCACGCTTTTTCAAGCCCGGCCAGCCGAGGGGCTTCACGATGTGAAGCGCCATCAGGATCAGTAGCAGCAGGGGAATGATCTTGAGCATGTTCGGCTCCGGCAGGACAGGCCAGAGCTGTGGGTCAGAGCACCGGATTTGTCAATTCGCCCTTTGACTTCGCGGCCTCTATTGGGGATGCTGGCCGGCGGGAGGACGTCCATGACATCGAAATATTCTGAAGTTTATCGGGAGTGGCAGGCCGATCCGATGGCCTTCTGGGCCAAGGCGGCGCAGGCCATCGACTGGTTCAGGCCCTGGGAAACGATCTTCGACGCCAATACCGGCCCCTATGGCCGCTGGTTTCCGGGTGCGGAGTGCAATACGTGCCACAATGCCGTGGACCGGCATGTCGAGCGGGGCCGCGGCGACCAGCCGGCGCTGATCCACGACAGCGCCATCACCGGAACGAAGCGCACCATCACCTATTCGCAGCTTCTCTCGCAGGTCGAGGCGCTGGCGGCGGTTCTCATCGACAAGGGCGTTGCGAAGGGCGACCGCGTCATCATCTACATGGCCATGGTGCCCGAGGCGATCGTCGCCATGCTGGCCTGCGCGCGGATCGGCGCCGTTCATTCGGTGGTCTTCGGCGGCTTTGCGGCCCATGAACTGGCGACGCGCATCGACGACGCCAAGCCGGTCATGATTATCGCGACCTCCTGCGGCCTGGAGCCGGGGCGGGTGGTGGCCTACAAGCCGATGCTGGACAAGGCGATCGAGCTCGCCAGTCACAAGGTCGCCGCCTGCCTCATCCTCGTCCGCCCGCAGCAGCCGCACGAACTCGTGGAAGGGCGCGATCATGATTTTGCCGAAGCCGTCACCGCTGCGGCAGGCCGGCGGGTGCCATGCGTGCCGGTCAAGGCCACGGACCCGCTCTACATTCTCTATACGTCCGGCACGACCGGGCAGCCCAAGGGGATCGTCCGGGACAATGGCGGCCACCTCGTGGCGCTGGCCTGGTCCATGGCCGCGGTCTACGACACCAGGCCCGGCGACGTCTTCTGGGCGGCTTCGGACATCGGCTGGGCCGTGGGCCACTCCTATATCGCCTATGCGCCGCTCTTCATCGGCGCGACGAGCATCGTCTATGAAGGCAAGCCCGTCGGCACGCCCGATGCCGGAACCTTCTGGCGCGTGGTCAGCGATCATAAGGTAAGGGTGCTCTTCACCGCACCGACGGCCTTCCGCGCCATCAAGAAGGAAGACCCGAACGGCACCTTCATCCGGAATTACGACCTTTCATCGCTGAAATATCTCTTCCTCGCCGGCGAAAGGGCCGATCCGGATACGATCAGATGGGCGGAGGAGAAGCTCGGCGTCCCGGTCATCGACCATTGGTGGCAGACGGAAAGCGGCTGGCCCATGGCGGCCAATCCCGCCGGGCTCGGCATGCTCCCGGTGAAGCATGGTTCGCCCACCGTTCCGATGCCGGGCTATGACGTGCAGGTGGTGGACGATGCGGGCCATCCCGTCGCCGCGGGCGAACTCGGCAATATCGTCGTGAGGATGCCGCTGCCGCCGGCCTGCCTGCCGACGCTGTGGAACGCCGATGCGCGCTTCCACGAGGCCTATGCCAGCGAGTTTCCGGGTTATTACAAGACGGCGGATGCCGGCATCATCGATGAAGACGGCTATATCTACATCATGAGCCGCACCGACGACATCATCAATGTCGCCGGCCATCGCCTGTCGACCGGCGCCATGGAGGAGGTGCTTGCCAGCCACAGGGATGTTGCCGAATGCGCCGTCATCGGCATCGCCGATCCACTGAAGGGCCAGGTTCCCTGCGGGTTCCTCGTTCTCAAGGCCGGCGTGGAGCGCAAGGCCGAGGATATCGAGGCCGAGTGCATCGCGCTGGTCAGGGACAAGATCGGCCCGGTTGCCGCCTTCAAGACGGCGATCACGGTCAAGCGGCTGCCGAAGACGCGTTCCGGCAAGATCTTGCGCGGAACCATGCAGAAGATCGCCGACGGGCAGGACTGGACGATGCCCGCGACGATCGACGATCCGGCGATCCTCGACGAGATTTCGGAACAGCTGCAGCAGCGCGGCTTCGGGCGGGCGCCGGCAAGCCCATGACGAGACGGCCAAACATGCGAAAGGAAGCCGAATGCTGGAAGGCAAGATAGCAATCATCACCGGTGGCGCGCAGGGTATCGGTGCGGCGATCGCCAAGCGCTACCTCCACGACGGCGCGCGGGTCATGATCGGCGACACCAATCAACAGCGCGGCGAAGCGACGCTCAGGGAACTCGCCGCCATCGGCGATGCCCGCTTCATGGCGGCGGATGTCAGCAGCAGGCTCGACGTGCACAATCTGGTGGCCGCCACCGTGGAGGCCTTCGGCGATGTCGATATCCTTGTCAACAATGCCGGCGTCGTGCATGCGGCGGATTTCCTCGATCTTGCCGAGGAAGATTTCGACCGCGTGCTGCGCATCAATCTGAAGGGGCCGTTCCTGTGCTCGCAGGCGGTGGCGCGCCACATGGTCGAAAGGGTCAGGAATGGCGGGGTCCCCGGCTCGATCATCAACATGTCGTCGATCAATGCGGTCGTCGCCATCCCCGATCAGGTGCCTTATTCGGTGTCGAAGGGCGGCATCGCCCAGTTGACGCGGGTTCTCGCGCTGTCGCTGGCGGAATATGGCATCCGCGTCAACGCCATCGGTCCGGGTTCGATCCGCACGGACATGCTGGAGGACGTCCTGTCCGATCCGGCCGCCAAGGAACGCATGTTGTCGCGCACGCCGCTCGGACGTGCCGGCGATCCCGCGGAGATCGCCGCGATTGCCGCCTTTCTCGCTTCCGACGATGCAAGCTACATTACCGGCCAGACGATTTTTGCCGATGGGGGCAGGCTGCCGCTCAATTATATGGTCCCGGTCAACACCTGAGTCCGGGCGCCGCCGCCGAGGTTCGACTTTTGTACCCCCTCATGACATGCTCCTGACAGAAGGTTGTCAGCAGCCCTGTGTCATAGTCTTCACTGTAAGCAGAGGAGATAGGGATATGGCAAAGGATCTATTCGGAATGTTTCGCACGGTCGCTCGGTGGTATTCTGACATCGCCGCCTATCGGGAAGAGCTGCGGACGGAACGGCATATCAGCGAACTTCCGGAACACCTGTTGAAGGATATCGGCTGGCCGGACGCCTATGCGGAACGGCTGGCACGGCGGGAAGACGATGCTGCGGAGACGCAGAAGGCGGATAGCGCCGGGCATCAGCCGTGGAGCCTCGACTGGCCGCATCAATATGAACGCCTGCGGCGGCGCAAATCGAATACCGTCGAGATAGGCTGCTGAGCGGAATGGCCGGCGCTGATATGGCAGGAGCCCGAACGGGAGGAACAATGTCCATGGACCACAGGAAGACGATCGGCTTTGTTTTCATCGATGGCTTCGCGGACTGGGAGTTCGGCATGCTGTCGGGCGCCACAGCCGATTGGTTCGGCGGTCGCGCGGTGGCATTGTCTCCCGTCTTGGGGTCTCCTGGCTCGGGGTCTCCTGAACCCGGCCCGCTCAAATCCATAGGCGGCTTTCGCCTTCTGCCGGATCGCGGCACCGGCCTTGCCGACAATGAAGATCTCGACGCGGTTGCGGTCATCGGATCGGATAAATGGTCCGATGAAGACGCCCCCGACATCGGCGAATTGCTGAAGACTGTGCTGTCGCGCGGCGGGATCGTCGGCGGCATTTGCGCGGGAACCCTGGCGCTGGCGCGTGCCGGCCTGTTCGAGGGGCGCAAACATACCAGCAACGGGCCGGGCTGGCTCGAATCCAGGATCGGCCGCTATGTCGGCGCGCAATTCTACCAGGACGTGCCCTATGCCATACGCGACGGGCATGTCGTCAGTGCCGCGGGCACGGCTCCGGGCACTTTCGCCACCACATTCCTCGAAGCTGTCTTTCCCGAACAGGCGGCGCAGGTCGCCGAGATGCGCCAGCTGGTCGGGCGCGAATATGAAGCGGGTGAAGAACGGGCATAGCGCCGCAATGGCCGAACTGGCCCTCGAATGGATTTGAAGGATATCCCATGCGCAGAGCAGACCGTCTATTCCAGATCGTGCAGAGATTGCGGGGCGGCAGGCTGGTCACCGCGCGCCAGCTGGCCGAGAAACTCGAAGTATCGGAGCGCACGATCTATCGCGACATAGCCGACCTGCAATCCACCGGCGTGCCGATCGACGGCGAGGCCGGTGTCGGCTATCTGCTGCGCGAGGGCTTCGACCTGCCGCCATTGATGTTCACCCGCGACGAAGTCGTCGCACTGGTCGCCGGCGCGCGGCTGATCACTGCCTGGGGCGGGGCGTCGATGGCGCGGGCTGCGGAAGAAGCGATCATCAAGATCGGCGCGGTGCTGCCGAAGGAAGAGCGTCCGCGCATCACCAATACGCATATCCACGCCTCGGGCACCAATATCAGCGACCGGGACCGGGACCTGATCGACCTGGCGGAGCGGGCGGCGGACCAGTGCCGCGTCCTGACCATCACCTATACCGACCTCGAGGGCAATGAGAGCCAGCGCGACATCCGTCCGCTGGGATTGTGGTTCTGGGGCAAGGTCTGGACCCTGATCAGCTGGTGCGAACTGCGCAATGATTTCCGCACGTTCCGCATCGACCGTATCGCCAGGGTGGACAAGGCCGACCGCATCTTCCGCCCGGAGCGCGGTAAGACGCTGGCGGATTTCTACCGGCGGGTGGAATTGAGCGAAACGCCCGATACGGAAGCCCGCGCTTCGTGAAAAAGGCCCGGCAGAACCGGGCCCTTTTGTCTTATTCTTCGTCTTCTTCGTCTTCCTGCCGTCCCTTGAGCGAGGACAGCTTGGCGAACACCTTGTCCGCATCGAGCTCCTCATCCTCTTCGCGGGGCGCCGGCTGGATATCGAGGTTCTCTGTGGCGGAAGCCGGCAGCAGCGTATCGCCGGTCTCGACCTGCGCAGGGCGGCCGCGCGAGGAACGCTCGACTTCGATGTCGAGGTCGATCTGCGAGCAGAGGCCGAGCGTTACCGGATCCATCGGCTGCAGATTGTTCGAGTTCCAGTGGGTGCGGTTGCGGATCTGCTCGATCGTCGATTTCGTCGTTCCGATCAGGCGCGAGATCTGGGCATCTTTCAGTTCCGGATGGTTGCGGACCAGCCAAAGAATGGCGTTCGGGCGGTCCTGACGTTTGGAAAGCGGCGTATAGCGCGGGCCTTTGCGCTTGGTCTCCGGCACGCGTACCTTCGGATCGGAGATCTTGAGCTTGTGATTGATGTCGGCTTCGCCCCTGGCGATTTCCTCGCGCGTCAGCTGGCCGGTGATCAGGGGATCGAGACCCTTGATCCCCTGCGCCGCCTCGCCATCGGCAATGGCTTTTACTTCCAGCGGATGCAACTTGCAGAAGGCTGCGATCTGGTCGAAGGAGAGCGCGGTGTTGTCGACAAGCCAGACGGCCGTTGCCTTTGGCATAAGAAGCTGGGTGGCCATGAATATAGTCCTCTTGTTCGTCCGCTCCGGTGGCGCGGGACGTGGGTTCAACCACAATTTCCGGGAATTCGGGCCGTTATATAGCGGTATTTTCGCCAATGGGCAAGAAAGCCTTTTGGCTGCGCACCGGGCTCGCGAATGTTCATCAAACTGTCACGCATCCGTCATCAGATTGAAATAGAGCCGCGAGAACAGTCACTCCATCTTATTGGCCATCTTGATGGCAATCTTCAATGGAGCACGGACCCATGTCGCACAAGACAGTTTCACTCGCCCTCCTTGCCGCGCTTGCCACTTCCGTGGCGCTGCCGGCGGCGGCCGACCCGGTTTTCAACCGCATCGCGAGCTTCCCCGTCATCGATAATCTGCCCGAAAGCGCCGACCGGTCGAAGCCGACTTCGGCGGAGATCATCACAGCTTCGGAAGACGGCATGACGCTCGTCTATTCCGACAGTCCGAACGAGGCGATCGGCTTCGTCGACATCACCGATGCGGCCCATCCGAAGCCGGGCGGCCAGCACAAGGTGGATGGCGAGCCGACCTCCGTCGCCATCGTCGGCGGCAACATCTTCGCCGCCATCAACACGTCGAAGGACAAGGCCAATCCGTCCGGCAAGCTCGAAATCATCGACCTCGCGTCGAAGAAATCCGTGCTGAGCTGCGACCTTGGCGGCCAGCCGGACTCGGTGGCGATTTCGCCCGACAAATCCTTCGCCGCCATCGCCATCGAGAACGAGCGCGACGAAGAGCTGAACGAGGGCGCCCTGCCGCAGCTGCCGTCCGGCAATCTGAAGATCTTCGCGCTCAAGGACGGCCTGCCGGATTGCGCGGCGGCCAAAACCGTCGATCTTACCGGTATTGCCGAGATCGCCCCTGAAGATGCGGAGCCGGAATTCGTCTCCATCAATGCCGGCAACCAGATCGCCGTGACGCTGCAGGAGAACAATCACATCGCCATCGTCGATGCGGCAAGCGGCAAGATCGCCTCGCATTTCTCCGCCGGCGCGGTCGATCTTGACGGCATCGACACCGGCAAGGATGGCGCGCTGCGTTTCGATGGCAGCATCAAGGGCGCGCTGCGCGAGCCGGACGCGGTAAAATGGCTGGATGAGGAGCGCCTCGTTACGGCCAATGAGGGCGACTACAAGGGCGGATCGCGCAGCTTCACCATCTTCACCAGGGACGGCAAGGTCGCGTATGAATCGGGCGCTTCACTCGAACACCGGATCGCCGCCGCCGGGCATTATCCAGACAAGCGCAACAAGAAGGGCGTCGAGCTCGAAGGCGCGGAAGTCGGTCGTTTCGGCGAGACGAACTATCTGTTCGTGGCCAGCGAGCGCGCTTCGATCGTCGGCGTCTACAAGGATACGAAGGCGGAGCCGGAATTCGTGCAGCTTCTGCCCTCGGGCGTCGGCCCGGAGGGCATCCTCGCCATCCCGTCGCGCAATCTGCTGGTGACGGCCAATGAGACCGATCTGGTGGAGGATGGCGGCGCCAGGGCGCATGTCATGGTCTACGAGCTGAAGGAGCAGGCGCCGAACTATCCGCAGATCGTTTCCGAAGCCACCGGCGATGTTCCGCTCGGCTGGGGCGCGCTGTCCGGATTGTCGGCCGATGCGGAGAAGCCGGGCAGGCTCCACGCCGTCGCCGACTCGTTCTATTCCGCCGCGCCGACGATCTTCACCATCGAGGCGGACCGCAGCCCGGCCCGCATCACGCAGGCGCTGCCCGTCACCCGCGGCGGCGCTGCCGCGCAGAAGCTCGACCTCGAAGGCATCACCACCGATGGCGATGGCGGCTACTGGCTCGCCAATGAGGGCGATGCGGCCAAGCTCGTTCCCCATGCGATCCTCAACGTCAATGCCAAGGGCGAGATCAAGCAGGAGATCGCGCTTCCCGCCGAGCTTCTCGCGCATCAGACGCGATTTGGCCTCGAGGGCATCACGCGGGTCGGCGAGGGCGACGATGCGGTGTTGTGGATGGCGATACAGCGCGAATGGTCCGACGACGAAAAGGGCTTCACCAAGCTGCTTCGCTACGACATCAAGGACAAGAGCTGGAGCGCCGTGGCCTATCCGCTGGACAAGACGGATGCCGGCTGGGTCGGCCTGTCGGAGATAACCGCCCATGACGGCCAGCTTTACCTGATCGAGAGGGACAACCAGATTGGCGGCAAGGCGGCCAACAAGCGCCTCTATCGCGTGGCGCTGGAAGAGCTGAAGCCGGCAAAGCTGGGTGAAAAGCTGCCCGTGGCCAAGAAGGCGCTCGCCCATGATTTCCTCGGCGACCTGAAGGGCACCAATGGCTATGTCGCCGAGAAGCTCGAAGGCTTCGCAATCGACGCCGACGGCAATGGCTTCGCGGTGACCGACAATGATGGGGTCGACGATTCATCCGGTGAAACGCTGTTCTTCAACATCGGCAAGGTAGCGGCGACGCATTGAGCTCTGCAAGGCGAGGGGCGGCCCGGCCGTCCCTCCTTTGTCTCCACTAGCTGACGTCGAGGACGATCTTGCCGATATTGCTGCCGTCCTCCATGCGCTCATGCGCGCGCCATGCCTCGTGCAGCGGGTAGACCATGTCGATGATCGGCGCCACGCGCCGTTCCACCAGCAGCGGCCAGACCTTCAATTCGAGTTCGCGCGCAATGCCGGCCTTGAACTCCACGGGCCGGGCGCGCAGAGTCGAGCCGGTGTGCTGCAGGCGCTTGACCATGAGCTTGGTGAAATCCGCATTGGCCTTGGCGCCGTTCAGAAACGCGATCTGGACGATCCGCCCGTCCATCGCGGCTGCGTCGTAATTGCGGCCGATATAATCGCCGCCGACCATGTCGAGGATGAGATTGGCGCCCCGGCCTTCGGTGACGCGCTTGACCGCATCGACGAAATCCTCCGTCCGGTAATTGATCGCCGTTTCGGCGCCGAGCTTGCGGCAGGCCTCGCATTTCTCGTCGGAGCCCGCCGTGGTCATGACGCGCGCGCCAAAGGCGGCGGCGAGCTGTATCGCCGTGGTGCCGATGCCCGATGAACCGCCATGGACGAGGAAATCCTCGCCCTCCTGCAATCGCCCGCGCTCGAACACATTGTGCCATACGGTGAAATAGGTCTCCGGTATCGCAGCCGCCTCGATGAAGCCGTAGCCGGCCGGGATGGGCAGCGCATTGGTTTCGTGGACGGCGCAATATTGGGCATAGCCGCCGCCGGCGACGAGCGCGGTCACGCGTTCGCCCGGCCGGAAGCGCGTCACGCGACTGCCGGTGGCGACGATCTCGCCGGCGATTTCGAGCCCGGGAATATCCGACGCGCCGGGCGGCGGCGGATAATGCCCCTGCCGCTGCAGAACGTCGGGGCGGTTCACGCCGGCGGCGCGGACCCGGACCAGGATTTCATTGTCGCCCGGCTCCGGTACCGCGCGCTCCGCCGCCTTCAGGACGCGCGGCCCGCCCGGCGCGGTGATTTCGATTGCCGTCATCTCGGTGGGGATCGTCTCGCTCATATTCGCTTCCAGCATCGCTTTCATTGACTGCTTGTATTGATTGCTTGCATTGACTCGGCGAAATCGTAGGAGCCCGCTTGCGTGGACACAAGGCACAAATCGCCGTGGAGACGGCAATGGTCGGACCGGGCCGCTCCACACTGCCATCCTGCAAGCCTCTACTTCCCTCATCCTGAGCCTGTCGAAGGACGCACTTTATTTATGCAACGCCCGTCCCCTCTGGTGGGATAAATGGAAACTTATCCCACCACTTTGAAACCGGGTTATTGTGATTCGGTCCTTTCCAGTGGGGGAGCAGCTTCCGGTGCTGTTTCGACAAGCTGGGAAAGGATGGCGTTGCCGGATGGTCGGAAGTGACAACCCCGACTATCCAGCAAACTGCAGAAGGAAACGGAGGTGGCGCTTCGTTTTCCGGGTTGTTGCGTCTGACAAACGCAGGAACAGCAGGCAAAGACGTCGCGGGCGGTCTTCGGACCTCGACCCTGATACCTACTGACGCGCTGAAGACCGCCCGTCTCCCCCCATTTCAATGACCAGACGCGATTTTCGCGGGCGTGGTGATGATTTTCCGTATCCAGCATCTCGAAAAGGGATTGCACAAACGTTGCTGCGCCCTTCAACAAGCTCAGGATGAGGGAGAGTAGAGTTTTGCAGGGTTCTAGTTCTGCAAGGTATCAGACCCAAGCTCCCAACCTTACCGCCATCAAATCAATCCCCTCATGCTGAGCCTGTCGAAGCACGCAGCAATGGTGATGCAATCAATCGGAAAGTTGGCTCAGCATGAGGCAGGTGGATTGATCGCAAAGTAGCAGCTCAGGAAAATATTTGCGGTTCCAAGCGGTTGCGCTGTATCCTGACCGCTTCGGACGGCAAGCGGAGGAGACGATGTCAGTTTTCGATGAAGAGCCAAGGCGCAAGGTCGCTCACGAGATCGGCCAGGACCTGTCCCTGTTGTCCGTTGCCGAACTCGACGAGAGGATCGAACTGCTCAAGACCGAGATCGTCCGCCTGGAAGAGGAACGCGGCCGCAAGGGCAGCAGCAAGCTTGCCGCCGAAGCGCTTTTCCGCTGAATGTTCATGCGGCCATCAACTCTCCGCAATACATGTAGATGAACGTGATCGGCCACCGGTCAGTTTGATTCGCCAGAGGGGATTCTCCCGTGTTCCGTTCGTTCGTACAGGTCTTCGCGTTGCTCTGCGGCACATCCTTCCTCGTCATGGCATCGGGCCTGCACGGCCTGCTGCTGCCGTTGCGCGGCGGCGTCGAAGGCTTCTCCACCACCTCGCTCGGCCTGCTCGGCACCGCCTGGGCCGGAGGGTTCATCACCGCCTGCCTGCTGGCGCCGCGCCTCGTCCAGCGGGTCGGGCATGTGCGGGCCTTCAGCGCCTTCGCCTCCATCGCCGCCATCGTGGCGCTGATGACCGGATTGCTGGTCGATTCGACCGCCTGGATCGCCCTGCGCGCCCTGACGGGATTTGCCATGGCCGGTTCCTACATGGTCATCGAGAGCTGGTTGAACGAGCGGGCGAGCAACGCCAATCGCGGCCAGATCTTCGGCCTCTACATGGTGGTCAACTTCGGTTCGATCACGGCAGGGCAATTGATGATCGGCTTCGGCGACGTGCGCAACGGAACCTTCTTCATGCTGACCGGCATCCTGTTCTGCCTGGCCCTCATCCCGACGGCGATTTCCACCGCGAGCAGCCCCAAGCCGCTGACGGAGGTGCAATTGGACCTGAAGGCGCTCTACCGCAATTCGCCGGTGGCATTTCTCGGCTGCATCCTCATCGGCGTCGCCAATGGGGCATTCGGCACGCTCGGCGCCGTCTATGGCGCCGCGACCGGCATATCGACGGCCGAGATCGCGCTGATGATGAGCGCCGCGGTCCTCGGCGGCGCGCTGATGCAGATCCCCGTCGGGCGCATGTCCGACCGCACCGACCGGCGCTACGTGCTTGCCTGCGTCGGCGGCGCGGCGGCGCTGATCGGCCTGATGATCTTCGCCTTCGCTCCGCACAATGCGACGCTGATCCTGATCATGACCGCCATCTATGGCGGGCTCGCCTATACGCTCTATCCCGTCGCCGTCGCCCATGCGAACGACTTTTCCGATTCGGAGAATTTCGTGAAGGTGACGAGCGGCCTGCTGCTGCTCTATGGCTTCGGCACGATGATCGGGCCGGTTCTCGGCGCCTGGGCGATGGAGGCGGTGAAGCCGGAAGGCCTGTTCGCCATAACCGCGCTGGCGCATGCGGCTATCATGGTCCACGCCATCATCCGCTCGCGGATGCGCGCTCCCGTGCCGATCGACCAGCGCGACAATTTCCAGACCGCCCATTCGGAGCGGGCGACGCCGGAGGGCGTACGCCTCGATCCCCGGGCTGAAAGCGCGCCTGAATAGACGGATCGACACAAGGCGCATTGACTCCGGGGCAGGATTGAACCGAAACTTGGCGCATCATGGTTCAAACCGACCCGTTCCTGGCCATTGCCGATCCAAATCGCCGCTATCTGCTGGAGGAGTTGCGCCGCGCGCCGAGGACGGTGAGCGAGCTTGCGGCCGGACTGCCGATTTCACGCCCGGCCGTATCGCAGCATTTGCGCGCGCTGCTGGATGCAGGGCTGGTGAGCGTCGCCGCCGAGGGCACGCGCAGGATCTATTCCGTCGACAATGACGGTTTTCTCCACCTGAATATCTGGCTGGACCAGTTCTGGAGCGAATAGGGCCCGGCTCACGCAATGCGGAGCCGGGCCCTTTTTATGGCGCGTGCCGGAAGCACGCGAAATTCCTTGGTCGAGCCTGTCGGCCTTGTCATCAATGATGGGTGACGATTGATCTCAGCTTTTCGATTTGATCCTTCAGAACAAGCTTTCGCCGCTTGAGGTCGGTGATTCTGAGGTCGTCGGTGGCGGGACTTAGAAGCGCGTCGGAAATCTCTTTTTCGAGTGCGCCATGCTTACGTTCAAGCGTTTCAAGATGAGACTCAATGGCCATGCAGCTTCTCCCTTGTTGGTGTCCTTGCTCGTAAATGCTCTGCCCGCCGCGTGGCGACTTTATGACAGAGCCGTGACACTGTGCCACCACTTTGCGCGAATGTCGAATTTGTTTCGTAGGATTTTCTTGTGGTGTAAAATATGATATGGCAGCGCGCCGGTAAGGAACAGGAATTGGTCCATGCCGAACACGATTCCTTTACTATAAATGATCGGGATTCACTGCATGTCCGACCAGGATCAGGCTGACATTCGACTGGCAGTCGCAAGATTGAAACAAGAGCATCTCGATTTCGATGCCGCGATACAGGCGATGATTCAGGTGGGTTGCGACCAGCTTCGCATTCAGCGCATGAAGAAGAAAAAGCTGGTGATCAAGGACAAGCTGATCGAGCTTGAAGACAAGATCATTCCCGATATCATCGCATGATTTCATCAGGAGGCGCCGGGCGCGCCTTTCACTCCGTTTCCCAAAGCAATGATTGAAGGATGCTCAATGGCAGACACCCGCGCTGACGTCGCAATTATCATGGGGAGCCAGTCCGACTGGGCCACCATGCGCCATGCAGCGGAAACGCTCGACAGTCTCGGGGTTTCGCATGATGACAGGATCGTTTCGGCGCATCGCACGCCGGATCGGCTGGTTGAATTTGCCAGGGGCGCACGCGACGCGGGTTTCAAGGTGGTCATAGCCGGCGCCGGCGGCGCGGCGCATCTTCCGGGCATGGCGGCCGCGATCACGCCCTTGCCGGTCTTCGGCGTCCCGGTCGAATCCAAGGCGCTGTCGGGGCAGGATTCGCTGCTCTCGATCGTGCAGATGCCGGCGGGCATACCGGTTGGAACGCTTGCGATCGGCCGGGCAGGCGCGGTCAATGCGGCGCTGCTGGCGGCGGCGGTGCTCGCCCTTGGCGATGAGGACCTGGCCCGGCGGCTCGATGCGTTCCGCCAGGCGCAAAGCGAAAAGGTCGCCCTGCGGCCATCAGACGAGGCATGACGATGATACTACCGGGCGCGACGATCGGCATAATCGGCGGGGGACAGCTGGGACGCATGCTGGCAATGGCGGCGGCAAGGCTTGGCTATCGGACGGTGGTGCTCGAGCCGCAGCCGGATTGCCCGGCGGCGCAGGTTGCGAACGAGGTCATCACCGCCGCCTATGACAATCCGCAGGCGCTCGACCAACTGGCGGAGCTCAGCGACGTCATCACCTATGAATTCGAGAACGTGCCGGTCGATACCGCCGAGCAGCTCAGCGACAGCAAGCCGGTGTTTCCGCCCTGCGAGGCCTTGAAGGTTTCGCAGGATCGCGTCACCGAGAAACGCTTCCTGGCGAAGGCCGGCATCAAGACGGCGCAATGGCGGGTGGTGGAAACCGAGGCCGAGCTCGAGGCGGCGCTGCTGGCCTTCGACGGCAAGGGCATCCTCAAGACCCGCCGCTTCGGCTATGACGGCAAGGGCCAGTACAAGTTCAGCGCCGCGCCCGGCGAAACCGCTGCGGCCGGGTTTGCGGCCGTCGGCAATGCGCCCTCGATCCTCGAGGCGATGGTGGAGTTCACCCATGAGATCTCGATCATCGCGGCGCGCGACCAGGCCGGCAATATCCGCATCTACGATGCCGCCGAGAATGTCCACAAGGACGGCATCCTCATACGGTCCACCGTGCCGGTCTCCGTTTCCTCGACCATGGCGGGCCTCGCGGCCGATGCGGCGCGCAAGCTCCTGGAAGCGCTGAATTATGTCGGCGTGCTCGGCGTGGAATTCTTCGCGCTGGCCAATGGTACGCTGCTGGCGAACGAATTTGCGCCGCGCGTGCACAATTCCGGCCATTGGACGGAGGCGGCCTGCGCGGTTTCGCAGTTCGAGCAGCATATCCGCGCCATTGCCGGCCTGCCGCTCGGCGATACGAGGCGGCATTCGGATTGCGTGATGGACAATCTGATCGGCGACGAGTGGAAGAGCGTGCCGAACCTCCTCGGCGAGCCCGGCGCGGTCGTGCATCTCTACGGCAAGGCGGAATCGCGCCCCGGCAGGAAAATGGGCCATGTCACCCGCATCACCAAGCGGCTCTGACGCGACAATTTGCCGAAAGCGCAAGGAATCGCACGCTGGATCGCTACTCGGGAGTTGACAATCCAGCCATTCCTTGGCTATTTCCCCGCAACGTGTTTGTGGCGCGCTGATTGAGGCGCGCTTTTTCGTAATGCCCGGTTTCGGGCGTAAAGATACCGGTGCTAAAATGAAGATCAAGAATTCGCTCAAGGCCCTGAAGGCCCGTCATCGTGGCAACCAGCTGGTTCGCCGCAAGGGTCGCATCTACATCATCAACAAGACGGCTCCGCGCTTCAAGGCGCGCCAGGGCTGAGCCCAAGCTCACGCTTATTTGCATTTGACGTTTCGCTGACAGGAACTAACATTCCTGCCATGCGGAACGTTTTTGCTTTTTTTGCCCTCATTCTCCTTCTGGCCGTGCCGGGCCTGGCTACGGCGCAGGAATCGTCTGACCCCCAATCGTCTGGCCCCCAATCATCAGCTCCGGAATCGCCGGCTCCGGAAGCGCTGAACCAGCAGGTCCGGGACGCCGTGAAGGCGGCTGCGCCGGCCACGCCGAACATGACGCTGGCGCAGAAAAAGGCGGCCCGGCTGGACGAGCTCTTTGCCTCGCTCAAGCGCGAGAGCAATGCGGTCAAGGCTTCGCGCATCGCCACGCAGATCCAGTCGCAATGGCAGAATTCCGGCAGCGCGACGGTCGATCTGATGATGGGCTGGGCGGCGAAGGCCATCGAGGACAAGAAATATGCGATGGCGATGGATTTCCTCGACCAGGTCACCGTCATGCGTCCCGATTATGCCGAAGGCTGGAACAGGCGGGCGACGGTGAATTTCCTCAACCGCGATTATGGGCGCTCGATGGCCGACATACGGCGAACGCTGGCGCTGGAGCCGCGCCATTTCGGCGCCATCACCGGCATGGCGGCGATCCTGAAGAGCAATGGCCAGACGGAAGCGGCGTTCCATGCACTGGAGCGCGCGCTTGAAGTCTATCCCATGCTGCGCGAGGCGCAGCGGGAAGCCGGGGAACTCGCCGAGCAACTGGCCGGCCAGCGCACCTGAACCGGCGCCGGCAGCGGGCGCCGGCACCAGCTCCTTTTCGCGGCAGATCAGATGCCGGTCAGCCCATCCGAACCGATATAGGCGATGCGCAGCATGTTGGTCGAGCCGGGGGTGCGCAGCGGCACGCCGGCCGAGATGATGATGCGATCGCCGGGATTGCCGAATTCTTCCTGATAGGCAATGTGGCAGGCACGATCGACCATGTCGTCGAGGTCGGTGGCATCCTCGGTCACGACGCAATGCAGGCCCCAGACGAGCGACAGCCGGCGGGCGGTCTCGACGACCGGCGACAGGGCGATGATCGGCAGCAGCGGCCGCTCGCGCGCGGCGCGCAGGCCCGTGGTGCCCGATGCCGTATAGGTGACGATGGCCGAAAGGTTGAGCGTCTCGGCGATCTGGCGGGCAGCGAGCGAAATGGCGTCCGCTCCGGTCGCGTTCGGCTCCGGGCGCTGGGCGTGGATGATGCCGGGATAGTTCGGATCGAGTTCGACTTCCTCGGCGATGCGCGCCATGGTGGCCACGGCTTCGACCGGATATTCGCCGGCGGCGGATTCAGCCGAGAGCATGACGGCGTCGGCGCCTTCGAACACGGCGGTCGCGACGTCCGACACTTCGGCGCGCGTCGGCACCGGCGCGGTGATCATCGATTCCAGCATCTGGGTGGCGACGACCACGGGCTTGCCGGCACGGCGGCAGGCGCGGATGATCTGCTTCTGGATGCCGGGAACCGATTCCAGCGGCATTTCGACACCGAGATCGCCGCGCGCCACCATCAGCGCATCGGACAATTCGATGATCTCGTCGAGACGCGCCACGGCCTGCGGCTTCTCGATCTTCGACAGGAGAGCGACGCGGCCACGGGAAATCTTGCGTACTTCGGCAAGATCCTCGGGCCGCTGGATAAAGGACAGCGCCACCCAGTCGATTTCTTCCTGCAGCACGGCATCGAGATCGCGGCGATCCTTCTCGGTCAGCGCACCGACGCCGAGCGTCGTGTCGGGCAGGCTGACGCCCTTCTTGTCGGAAATCTTGGTGCCGGAAACGACGCGGCAGCGGATGGATTTGCCATCGGTCGCCTCGGCGATCAGCGCCAGCTTGCCGTCGTCGATCAGCAGCCGGTGGCCGGGCTCGACCCCCGCCAGAATCTCCGGATGGGGCAGGTAGACCCGCGTTTCGTCGCCCGGCGCTTCATTGTCGTCGAGCGTGAAGGTCTGGCCCGGCACGAGGTCGACCCGCGTATTGGCGAATTTGCCGACGCGCAGCTTCGGACCCTGCAGGTCGGCGAGAATGCCGATCGGGCGGCCGAGTTCCTTCTCGACATTGCGGATGCGCCGCACCAGCTCGCGCATCAATTCGTGGCTCGCATGGCTCATATTGATGCGGAACACGTCGGCACCGGCTTCGAAAAGCTTGCGAATCATCGCTTCGTCGGAGGAAGCGGGGCCAAGGGTGGCGAGTATCTTTACCTTACGGCGGCGTCTCATTGAGGAGGGGTATCCGTTACAATTGGGGAGGAGGGAGGGGTTTCTTCGGTCAGCTGGACCATCCAGCTCGTCTGTTCGCCGGTATCGTATTCCTGGAAGCCGGCGCGCTGGAACCCGCGCGCGAAGCAATCATTGATCCCGGTGATCTTGAACTGGTTTTCGGCAACGCACATGTTGATCTTGCCGTCCCAGCGTCCGCCGCTCTGGGCGTCTTCTGCATAGAGATAATAATAACGCGATGTCAGCGGCCCGACAAGGAGCGTGGTGCAGGAGGAGGCATTGACATGCCACCAGCCTTCCGTGATCCAGCCCGACTTGGCGCGGTAACCGATAGCGACACCCACGAGGTTCTGCGTCGTGTTGCAAACGCGGAAATCCGCCCTCGCTTCACTCGGCTTGAAAATACTGCCCGCAATGAGAATGAATAGAAATGCCGCGAGGAAAGTGCCCGATCTCGCCTTAATACCCCTACTCAATATTGCCTCCGTCCGGTCTTTGACCTTCTTTTCGGTAGTTTCGCACCCATTGTCAACGCGGGAATAAGTCGTATAGCCTTTCTTGCCTTGGGTGCACCATTTATCTCGCAATCCGCTGGTTTTCACGCGCTGCAATCGCCCGCTTTCCCTCATGCCGAGCCCACCGCATCGCCGGGCCTGCTTCGCTCATGCCGAGCCTGTCGATGCAGCACTCTCACGGCACGCATCTTGCCAAATGGCAATATTGTGCTATTTTTATGCCAGAAAGAGAGAGTGCCATGCAGCTCCAGCCCATTGCGTCGACCCCATCCAGCAAATCTTCGGCCGAAATCACCGAGGAGGAAGCCGGCGCGCTCGCCCGCACGACGGTCAATCTCTTCAATGCGTGGAAGCTCACCGATTCACAGGCCTGTACCTTGCTCGGCGGTTTGTCGGCTCGCACCTGGGCGCGCTGGAAGGAAGGCAATATCGGGCGTGTCGATCGCGACCTGAAGATGCGGCTGGCTCACCTGATGGGTATCCACAAGGGGCTGCGATACCTGTTCAAGGACCCGGCCAGGGGCTATGCGTGGATCAAGGCGCCCAATGCGGCTTTCGGCGGCAAGTCGGCGCTCGAAATGATGCTGCAGGGCGAGCTTTCCGATCTTGCCGTGATGCGGGAGTGGCTCGATGCGGAGCGGAGCGCATGGTGAGCGGGCTTGCCGTCCGATCCCCTGTACGATGGCCCGGCACCTACCGCATCATCCGCTCCATATATCCGCCGGTGGACCTGTTTGAAGACATCGCCGATCCCCGCGACTGGGAGGCGCTTGTCGCCGTCGAGGCGAAAACCAATCCGCGTCTTCGTTTCGAGGTCGGCGATCTCGGCAAGGTGCCGGCGAACCGCCGCGTTTCGGGCACCGGCGCCAGCCTTGTCATGGCCCCCTTCGTCCATTGTTCGACCGCGCGGCCGGGACGCTTCTCCGACGGGAGCTATGGCATCTATTATGCCGGCGAGAGCGAGGAAGTCGCCGTCGCCGAAACCATCCATCACCACCAGAAGTTCATGCGTTCGACCGATCAGCCGCCGGGCTGGACCTCGGATTTTCGCGTCCTGGTGGGCAGCATCGACCGGGCACTGGACGATGTGAACGCGGTGCCGGGCGTCCTTGACCCGCATGATTATGCGGCTTCCCACATCGAGGGCCGCGAGCTCCGGGCCGCGGGCAGCGACGGCCTGTTGTGGAACAGCGTGCGAATGCGCGGCGGACGCTGCATCGGCATCTTCTGGCCCGACGTCATCCCCATTCCTGTCCAGGGCCGGCACTATTGTTATCACTGGAACGGCACGCGGGTGGATTTCGTGCGCCAATACGATACGGAAGCGGTGCTGGCGGTGAGTTGAAGGCTTGCAAAGCGGGGCGGCGCGTGGAAAACAGGACCGACCTGCCATGGATACAGAGTAGCCGCATGTCCTTTGCCCCCTTTCACCATGTCGATGGCGACGATGCCAGGGGAATGGTCCTGCTCGCGGATCACGCGCGGCGCGATCTGCCGGAGGAATATGGTTCGCTCGGCCTGCCCGCGGCGCAGTTCGACCGCCACATCGCCTATGATATCGGCGTCGAGGACCTGACCCGCAAGCTCGCCGCGCGGCTCGGCGTGCCGGCGGTGCTGGGCGGCTTCTCGCGCCTGCTGATCGACCCGAACCGCGGCGAGGACGATCCGACGCTGATCATGCGGCTTTCGGACGGCGCCATCATTCCACGCAACAATCCGATGCCGCCGGAAGAACGGCGGCGGCGCATCGAGCGCTATTACCGCCCCTATCACGATGCCGTGTCCGCCGCCATCGCCCGCGTCGCGGCGGCGAGTGGCGCAGCGCCGCTGGTGATCTCGGTCCATTCCTTCACCGCCTTCTGGAAGGAGACGCCGCGCCCCTGGCATGCGGGCATATTGTGGGACAGCGACCCGCGCGCTGTGCTGCCGCTGCTGGCCGGGCTGCGCGCCGATCCGCTGCTGGTGGTGGGCGACAACGAGCCCTATGATGGCGCCCTGCGCAACGATACGATGTTCCGCCACTGCGTGGTGCCGGGCTATGCGCATGCGCTGATCGAGGTGCGGCAGGATCTCATCGGCGACGATGCCGGCACCACGCGGTGGCGCGATTTGCTGGCGCCGATCCTTGAAGGCATGAACGCAACGCCCGACATCCATGTGGTGCGGCATTACACGTCGCGCACCGGGCCGATGGAAGATGGAACTGGAACATGACTGAACTGACCGAAAGGCAGAAGATCGAACTCGAAGCCGCGGCGTTTCGCCGGCTCGTCGAGCATCTGCGCAGCCGCAGCGACGTGCAGAATATCGATCTGATGAATCTCGCCGGCTTCTGCCGCAATTGCCTCGCCAACTGGTACAGGGAGGCGGCCGAGGCTTCCCGCATCGCGCTTGGCAAGGATGAATCGCGCGAGCTGATCTATGGCGAACCCTATGCGCAGTGGCAGGCCAAGCACCAGCGCGAGGCGAGCGACGAACAGAAGGCGGCCTTCGAGACCAGCAAGCCTTCGCACTGAGTCCCCTTGGCACTGATCCCTTCGCGATCCCTTCGCACTGATCCCCGGCATGAGAAACCGCCGTCGCGGACTCTATTGGCTTGACTCCGCGGGTCGTGGTCGGGCATCGGAACGTCGAGCGCGGCCAGTCGAGTCGCCAGTTGAATGATCACGGAGCATGAGATGACCATGGATGATATGTCGGCGCCGGCGGGTGTAGAAGGTGTTGCCGCAGCGGAATTGCGGCAGTTCATCGAGCGCATAGAGCGGCTCGAGGAAGAAAAGGCTACGCTGCAGGATGACATCAAGGAAGTCATGGCCGAGGCAAAGGGCCGGGGCTACGACACGAAGATCATCCGTACCATCGTGCGCCTTCGCAAGAAGGACGCCAATGAACGCAAGGAAGAAGAAGCGATCCTCGAATTGTACATGAACGCCCTCGGCATGGTGTGACGACCCGACGGTCGCCATGAGAGAGCGGGCCGCTCATCATGAATCGGGCTGATCGGGCCGGCGATTCCAGCGCCGCAGATAGTCCACGAGCGCCCGCAGCTTGGCCGGCTGGTGCTGCCGGCGCGGGTAATAGAGATGAAAACCCGGAAACGGCGCGCAGAAGGGCTCGAGCAGCGGCACGAGCTCGCCCCTTGCCATGTAGGGCCGCATGGTTTCCTCCATGCCGAAGGTGATGCCGCCGCCCGCGCAGGCCGTGCGCAGCATCAGTTCCATGTCGTTCGTCGTCAGTCGCGGCTGCACCGCCACATCGAAGTCGCGCCCGTCCTCGGTGAATTCCCATCGATAGGGCGCGGTGTCCGGCCGCGGGCGCCAGCCGACGAGACTGTGGTCGAGGAGATCGCGCGGATGCAGCGGCGCGCCCCGTGCCGCGATGTAATCCGGTGAAGCCACCGCGAGCTGGCGCTGCCGGGACGAGACCGGCACGGCGATCATGTCCTGCTCGATCACTTCCTCGAGGCGCACGCCCGCATCATAGCCGGCAGCGACGATGTCGAATGTTTCGTCGGTAATCGTGATATCCATGTCGATCGCCGGATGGAGCGCGAGGAATTCCGCAATGAACGGGCCGGAGAGAAAACTCTCGGCGATGGAGGAAACGGCGAGGCGCAGCATGCCGGATGGCTCCTGGCGCAATTCCCGTGTCGCCTGCAGCGCCGCCGCGAGATCGAGCAACGGCGGACGCGCACTTTCATAAAGCTTTTCGCCGGCCTCGGTCAGGCGCACGCTTCGCGTCGTGCGCTGCACCAGCGCCACGCCCAGCCGGTCCTCGAGCCGTTGCAGCGCCTGGCTGACGGCAGAACGCGTCACGCCCAGCCTTTCGGCGGCGAGCCGGAAGCTGTCCGCTTCCGCAATCGCCATGAAGACCGAAATACCATCGAGATCATTGTTCATTGGTTAGCATCACTAACCAGTCTGTTTGGAATTGGCAACTTTTTCAGCCGCAGACCGCGACCTATCTTGTGCCTGCGGGCCTGCCGGAAGGCGCCCCGAACATGCAGCAACCGCAAGCAAATACCCCCAGGCAACAACCAAGACAGGTGAGGTCGAAATGTTCATCGAAACGTTCGTCGAGACGTTCATCAAGACGTTCAGGGCACCGAAACGCAATTCACCGGCGCGGCGCGCCATGCTTCGCGCGGCCATCCTTGGCGGCACCGCGCTGGTTCTGGCCGGAACGGGCCATGCCGGGCAGGCCTTGCCAGTGCAACAATCCGAAAACGAGGAAGCAATGTCTCAACACCCCTATATCGGCATGTGGGTCACCGATGACGGCCATGTACGCCAGGAACTCCTGGAGAATGGCCGCTATGACGAAGCGCGCGGCACGCGCCAGAGCGCCTATCAGGGGCGCTACGAGGTGAGCGGCAACGAAATCCGCTACTGGGACGATACCGGCTTCACCGCCGACGGCACCTTTGTCGATGCCGATACGCTGCATCATGGCGGCATGGTCTTCAGGCGCCGCTAGAAGCCCGTTCAGAAACAGATGATGGAGAAGCAAAATGGTTGGAATTGAAGGAAAGGTCATCGCGATCACCGGCGCCAGCAGCGGCATCGGCGAAGCAACGGCGAGGCTTCTGGCGACGGAGGGCGCGCGGCTCGTCATCGGCGCCCGGCGGACGGACCGGCTGGAAAAGCTGGCCGAAGAGATTTCGTCGCGCGGCGGATCGGTGCGCTTTCTCGGCGTGGATGTGACGCGGCGGGCCGATATGGAGCAATTCGCCGCCCTTGCCCTGTCGGAGTTCGGCCGGCTGGATGTGTTCGTCAACAATGCCGGCATCATGCCGCTTTCGCCGCTCGCCGCGCTGAAGGTCGATGAATGGGACAGCATGATCGACGTCAATGTGAAGGGCGTGCTTTATGGCATTGCCGCCGCGCTGCCGATCATGCAGGAGCAGGGCAGCGGCCATATCGTCAATATCTCGTCGATCGCCGCCCATATCGTCTGGCCGATGAGCGCCGTCTATTGCGGCACGAAATTCGCGGTGCGGGCCATTTCCGACGGGCTGCGGCAGGAAACGGACAGGCTCCGCGTCACCGTCGTCTCTCCCGGCACGACGACATCCGAGCTTGCCAATACCATAACCGATCCTGCCGGACGCGATGCCGTGGCGCCGTTCCGGGCCATCACCATCAGCGCCGAGGCGATCGCCCGGGCCATCGCCTATGCGGTCAGCCAGCCGGACGATGTCGATGTGAGCGAGATCATCGTGCGGCCGACGGCGAGCCCCTTCTGAGGCCGAAGCCGCGAGGTGCTCCTGTCCGGGGCGCCTTGCGGCGGCGGTACTTTCATGGAAAGACTGAAGCCTGAAAACAGGCTCGTCTGGCAGGCAATCAAGGGATGGCAGCGTTGAAGATTCGAACCCGCGCGGTGGGCGCGCAGACCGCCATGGCGCCCGGGCGACTTCCGGTCGTCACCTCGGATACCGGCGGCGTCCTCGATATCGTCACCGCCGTGTCGGAACCCGGCTTCAGCCCGCTCGACCTCATCTATGCCTCGCTGTCGGCCTGCATCGCGCTCAGCGCGCGCATGGCGGCGGCGCGGCTCGGCGTCGCCGAACGGCTCGGCGAGGTGAGGGTGCGGGTGACGGGCGAGAAGGCCGCCGACGAGCCGTCGCGGGTCGAACGCTTCATCATCGAGATCGAGATCGACGGGCAACTCGACGACGAGACGAAACACAGGATCGTCGAGGCCGCCGAGGAAATCTGCACCGTCAGCAACACGCTGCGCGGTGCACCGCAATTCATCACGCGGGTCTAGTTGCCGGGGCAGGCTTCACGGGCCCAACCCTAGCTCACGGGTTTTACCGGGGGATCGTCATTGGCGGCGTCGTTGCGGCCGGGAAGTGCCAGGCGCGTCAGCGAAAAGGAGATGGCGTCGCGGATGATCGCCAGTTCGCGCCGCGCGCTCACGCTGTCCGGCTCGATCGCCTGCAGCATGTCGCGGAGTTCCCGCAGGCGCAGATACAGGTCCCCGTCGGAATATTTCACCTTCTTGCACGGCTTCATCGGAGACATCCCTCCACGGATCTTCCGACGTTGGATTAGACCATGTTTCGGCCCGCCCGTCAGGGCATGTCATTGCGCGGGAGCGGCCTGCGGGAGAATTTTCTCCCGCAAGCCATCAAGTCGCGATGATGCCGCTCAGCCTGCCGGCTGCCTGGTCTTGCGCAGATAGGGCAGGACGCGCTCGAAACCGCCGAAGCGTTTTTCCGCGTCTTCGTCGGAAACGGCGGCGGTGATGATGACATCCTCGCCCTGTTTCCATTGCGCCGGGGTCGCCACCTGGTG
Source organism: Phyllobacterium sp. 21LDTY02-6 (assembly GCF_023554255.2). Lineage (GTDB taxonomy): Bacteria > Pseudomonadota > Alphaproteobacteria > Rhizobiales > Rhizobiaceae > Phyllobacterium. The sequence continues at coordinate 833,551 of NZ_JAMJWD020000002.1, forward strand.
CTTTGCCGTCAGCTGGATACTGTCGATGGCGCGCAGGATCTCGTCGAAATTGCGTCCGGTCGTCATCGGATAGGTCAGGATCAGCTTGATCTTCTTGTCGGGGCCGACGACGAAAACCGAACGCACGGTGGCGTTGTCGGCGGGGGTGCGGCCCTCGGAAGAATCGCCGGCTTCGGCCGGCAGCATGTCGTAGAGCTTGGCGACCTTCAGGTCCTTGTCACCGATAAGGGGATAGTCGACCTCGTGTCCGGTCGCCGTCTTGATGTCGTTCTTCCATTTCGAATGGCTCTCGACCGGATCGACGGAGATGCCGATGATCTTGGCGTTGCGCTTCTCGAATTCGGGCGCAAGACCGGCCATATAGCCGAGTTCGGTGGTGCAGACCGGGGTGAAATTCTTCGGATGGCTGAAAAGCACCGCATAGCTGTCCCTGATCCAGTCGTGGAACCTGATCTCGCCCTGGGTGGTATCGGCAGTGAAATCCGGCGCAGTGTCGTTAATGCGTAAGCCCATCGCTGTCTCCATTTTCGCTGAGTTCAGGCACCAGAACGGAAGGATTTGACGCGTTCCTCGCGCAAAAAGCTCCCGTTCACGCCAATTTCGCCGGGATTGTAGCGCGAGAGAGGCAAGAAGCAATGGCAAAGGCGGAGAATGGGGCCGGCCTCCGGGAGCGCCGCAAGGCCGGCGGGTTCCGCCATGCCCGAGTTTCCCCGGTATATCGCCGATGCTCCCTTGACGGATCGGCCGGCGGTGGCTCTTATAGCGCCGTTCCGGTTCTTCCTGCCGCAAGGCAGGGAGCTAAGAGGGAAGTCCGTGAGGCAGGTTTGAACGCCTGCCGAAGCTGACGCTGCCCCCGCAACTGTAAACAGCGAGTTGCTGTCCCCGTCCATTCGCAAACCCTGGGTTTCGCGGATGGTGCGGTAAGCCACTGAAGCAATTTCCGCTTCGGGAAGGCCGGCCAGCAATGATGACCTGTGAGCCAGGAGACCTGCCGAAACATGTTGAATGTCCACGGGCGGGGTGTCCTGTGTCGCTTTGCATCGGCCCGCTGCTGCAATTCAGACGCAAAGCCCCGTCCATCACGATGATCGGGGTTTTTATCATGAGTCTTTCCTTCTGCCAAAACAGGAGCGGCATCCGCCGCGATGTCGATGCCTCCACCGCGCCCGAGGATGTTTTCATGCGCTGGCTGCTGTCGCGCCCGCAGGGCTCGGATATTGCCGAGGCGGCGCGGCGCGAAGTGGCGCGGCTTGAATCTCCCGCCAGCCGGCATGAAGGAGCGCGGCGGCTGCACGAATTGTTCCGTGCGCTGATCGAGGCGCAGACGCCGGCGATGCAGTGAGCGTCTTCGCCGTTGCTTCCCGATGAGGATATCGATGTTCAGACCAATTCATATTGCCGGAGCCATGCTCCTGGCCTTCTGCCGTGTCGTAACGGCACAGGAGGCGGAGATGGGCAAATCCATCAAGCTCGATCCGATTTACATCCAGCTCGGCCAGCAGCAGGTCGAGGCGGAGAAATCCGGCCGTGCTTTCACCATCATCAGCGGCGAGCAGCTGGCGCGCAGCCAGACGCGTTACGTTGCGGATGCGTTGCGGCAGGTGCCGGGCTTTGCGGTGTCGCGCATCGGCTCCTATGGCGGCCAGACATCGGTCAGGGTGCGCGGCGCCGAATCCAATCATCTCCTCGTCATGATCGACGGCATCGAGGCCAGCGAGACCGGCAATGGCGAGTTCGATTTCGGCGGCCTGCAGGTGGCCGACATCGACCGTATCGAAGTGCTGCGCGGGCCGCAGAGCGCATTCTGGGGCTCGAATGCCATGGCCGGCGTCGTCAATATCATCACCAGGGGCGGCACGCGGGACGGCTACAGGATCAGCGGGCGCAGCGAGGCCGGAACGGATGGAACCTGGCTCGGCAATGTCCTGCTGCAGGGCGGCGCCGACAATTATGATTTCGCGCTGTCCGGCGCCTACAGGCAGGCCGATGGCTTCAACATCTCCGATTTCGGCTCGGAGAAGGATGGCGACCGCAACGGCACGCTCAATGGCAAGTTCAAGATCGACATCACGCCCGACATCGTTCTCGACGGCACGTTACGTTACGCCGTCAGCCGAAGCGATTTCGACCCGGAGGGGACGTTCGGCACGCCGCTGCAGGGCATCATCATCGATGGCGACGACCAGACCGAGAGACGCGAATTGCTCGGTGCGATCGGCCTCACCTGGACATCGCTGGGCGGCGCGCTGACGCAAAAGGCGCGCATATCGGACAGCGATACCCGCCGCGACTATCTGAAGAACAGCGATGTGATTGCCGGCAATGAGGGCAGCCGGCTGCTCGGCTCCTATCAGGCGAGCTATCAGCTCGATAGCGAACTTCTGGGTGGCTCGAGCCATCGTTTCACCGCCGGTTATGAGGGCGAGCGCGAGAACTTCCGGCAGATGCCGACCGAGATCGATATCGCCAGCCCCTGGTACGACCCGACGCAGTTCGAAGAGCATGAACGGGTGGTGCATTCGGCCATCGGCGAGTATCGCGGCGAATTCCTCGAGCAGTTCTACCTCAACGCCGCCATCAGGCGCGATGCCAATGACCGGTTCCGCGATGCTTCCACCTATAGCGTGGCGGCGGCCTGGCAGGTTCCGGGCATGGGCACGCGCCTGCATGCGTCGGTCGGGACGGGCGTGACCAACCCGACGTTCTATGAGCAGTTCGGCTTCATCCCTTCCACCTATCGGGGAAATCCCGATCTGGCGCCGGAAAAGAGCTTCGGCTGGGATATCGGCGTCGAGCAGAAATTCTTCGACGAACGCCTCGTGCTCGACATCACCTATTTCAGGCAGGACCTGACCGACGAGATCATCACGACGCCCTCGGCCGATTTCCGCTACATGCCGGTCAACCAGGGTGGCAGCAGCGAGCGGCAGGGCATCGAAATATCGGCGACGCTCGACCTGATGAACGGTTTCAGCGCCGGCCTGAGCTATACCTATACCGATGCGACCGATCCCGACGGCCGAGAGGAGGTCCGCCGCCCGAAACATGCGGGTTCGGTCAATGCCGCCTATGAATTCTTCGACGACCGCGCCCGGATATTCAGCGAGCTGACCTTCAACGGCAGGATGCAGGACGACAGCTACAGGACGGCGGTTGCGCGGCGCGTGGCGCTGGACGAATATATGCTGGTCAATCTGGGCGGGAGCTTCAAGTTCAACGACAGGATCGAAGCCTATGCCCGTATCGAAAATCTCTTCGATGAGGAATATGAGGAAGTTTATGGCTATAACACCCCCGGCCGCACGGCTTTCGTCGGCCTGAAGGGGAGCTTCTGACGCGGATGACAGCGAAACACTCCGCCCGCATGGGCTGGATCGGCGGTATCGCCAGCCATGTCCTGCCGCTGGCGGCGCTATTGCTCCTGGCTGGCGCGGTCATGGCGGCGCCGCAGCGGGTGGTTTCGCTCAATCTCTGCACCGACGAACTGGCCATGCTCGTCGCGGCGGAGGGGCAGTTGCACTCGGTCTCCGACATGGCGCTCGACGAGAATGTCTCGGTGCTGGCGGAGCGGGCGCGCGGTCTTGTCGCCAATCACGGGCTGGCGGAGGAGATATTCCTCATGAAGCCCGACCTCGTCCTGGCTGGCTCCTATACGGCACGGCCGACGACGGACATGCTGAAGCGGCTCGGCTTCCGGGTAGAGCTTTTCGAACCGGCGATGTCCTTCGCCGATATCCGGGCCCAGCTGCGCCGTATCGGCGCCCTGTTGCGGCGGGAGGCGACGGCGGAGAATCTGGTGCTCCGGCTCGACGCCACGCTGGCCAGGGTGCAGCCGCCGGCAGGACGCGTGCCGCTGGTCGCCTTCTATTACGCCAATCAATATACGGCCGGCAGCGGCACGCTGGTCGATGACGTCATCCGGCATTCCGGCTCGGTCAATCTCGGCGCGAAGCTTGGGCTGTCCGGTACGCAGAAACTCTCGCTGGAACAGATGATCATGGCCCGGCCGGACCTGATCGCCATGCACAATCCCTACAAGGCGCCGGCCCTTGCCTATGAGGCGCAGCTTCATCCGGCGTTCCGCGCCCTGTCGGGCGAGTCAAGACTGATAGACGTGCCCGACCGATATACGATCTGCGGCGGGCCGTTCACGGCGACCGCGGTTCGCATCCTGGCGGCGAGCCGATGAAGGACCGCGCCGGCCCCCTCATCCTGTGTCTCGCCGTGCTGACGCTGCTATTGTTCCTGCTGTCGATGCTTACCGGCCCTGCCGCGCTCGACATCGGCACCAGTCTGTCCGCGATCGTGACCGGCAATGATGAGGCGATTGCGCTGGTCATGCGGGAGATCCGCCTGCCGCGCGCACTGCTGGGATTGATGATCGGCGCTTCGCTCGGCCTTTCCGGCGCGGCGCTGCAGGGCCATCTGCGCAATCCGCTGGCGGAGCCGGCGCTGCTCGGCGTCAGCGCTTCCGCTTCGCTCGGCGCTGTCATCGCCCTCTATACCGGGCTCAGCCTCGTCTTCCCGCTGGCACTGCCGCTCATGGCGCTCGTCGGAGCCGGGCTTGCGGTTCTTGTCGTGCAGGCACTTGCGGGACGCGGATCAGGCACGCTCACCATCATCCTTGCCGGCATCGCGGTCTCGAGCTTCGCAGCGGCGATGACCTCGCTGGCGCTCAACCTCTCGCCCAATCCCTTCGCAGCCATGGAAATCGTCTACTGGCTGCTGGGCTCGCTCACGGATCGGTCGATGCTGCATGTCCAGCTCTCGGCGCCTTTCATGCTGCTCGGCTGCCTGATGCTGCTCGGGCTCGGCCGGTCTCTGGATGCGCTGACGCTCGGGCCGGATGCCGCGGCCAGCATGGGCATCGACACAGGCCGGGTGCAGTTTGTCGCGGTTGCCGGCACGGCGCTCGCCGTCGGCGCGGCAACCGCCGTCGCCGGCGCCATCGGTTTCGTCGGACTGGTCGTTCCGCATATCCTGCGGCCGCTTGTCGGTTCGCAACCGTCGCGGCTCCTGCCAGCGTCCGCGCTTGGTGGCGCGTCGATGCTGCTTCTCGCCGATGTGCTGGTGCGGGTGATCGCGCCGGGCAAGGACCTGAAACTCGGAGTGCTGACCGCACTCGTCGGCGCGCCTTTTTTCCTCTGGCTCGTCTTCCGCACGCGGAGGGCCATGCTGTGAGCCTGCTGAAGCTGACAGATCTGGGCGTGTCCCTCGGCCCGAGGCCGATATTGCACGGGATCGATCTATCGGTTTCGCGCGGCGAACTGGTCGGGCTCATCGGGCCGAATGGCGCGGGAAAATCGACCCTCATCCGCAGCGTCTTCGGCCTTGTCCCTTCCGTCGGCGAGATCGCCATCGATGGCAGGCCGGCGCGGCGATTGCCATTGCGCGAGCGGGCAAGGCTCGTTGCGCTCCTGCCGCAGGAACGCGAGATCGGCTGGGCGATCTCCGTCGAAAAGCTGGTCGCCCTTGGCCGCACGCCCCATACGGGCTTCTTCGCCGCGGCCGGCGCACATGACAGGGCAGTCGTCGAAAGGGCGATCCGGCGCATGGAGCTCGACGCCTTGCGGCAAAGGCCGGTGACGGAGCTTTCCGGCGGCGAGAAAGCCCGCGTCCTCATCGCCCGCGCGCTGGCGCAGGATGCGCCGCTGCTCATTGCGGACGAGCCGACTGCGGGGCTCGATCCGGCGCACCAGATCGCGCTGATGCAATCGCTCGCCGACATAGCGGCGGATGGATCAGCGGTCATCGCCTCGTTGCATGATCTCGGACTGGCGGCACGCTGGTGCACGCGGCTCGTCCTCCTCGACAAGGGCAGGATCGTCGCCGACGGACCGCCGGGCGAAGTGCTGACCGCGGAACGGTTGCGGTCCGTCTATGGCATCGAGGCCCATATCGAGCAGACGCCCCAAGGGCTCGTCCTCCAGCCCATGGCTGCTACACGGCAAGGTTGAACTGAATTTTCGAGCGCAACCGAAGCACTGAATCGATGGCGCAAACGCCCGTCAGGGCTTGACCTGCGGCGGTTCTGGCCTAGTGTTGAAGTTGATGACCAAGACTTCGGGAGGAGGGACTTGGAGAAAAGTCAGAACGGCTTGCATGCCGAACAGATTCAGACGGCGCTGACCGGCAATGCAGCGGCGAAATCGGCGCTTGTCGCTTCATGGGGGCGATCGATGCGCCTCTATGGCTTGCAGCCGGATGACGAGCGCAGGCCGACCATCATCCTCACCGACCGTGAATTGCGCGAAGCGCGCGAGAGGCTCGGCTCCCTGATATCCACCGCCTCCGCTTCCCTCGACCGCCTCTATTCCGCCGTCGGCGGCGCCGGCTGCTGCGTACTGCTTGCCGACAAGAACGGCGTGCCGGTCGACCGGCGCGGCTATGAGGGCGATGATGCGACTTTCTCGAAGGTCGGCCTGTGGACCGGCGCCGTATGGAGCGAGGAAAGCGAGGGCACCAACGGCATAGGCACGGCGATCGCCGAACAGCGGCCGCTGACGATCCATCGCGACCAGCATTTCCGCAGCCGTAATACGGCGCTTTCCTGTACGTCGGCGCCGATCTTCGATCATTGCGGCCGGCTGATGGCCGTCATCGACGTTTCCTCGGCGCGCGCCGACCTGACCGAGGGCGTGGTGCGGCTGATCGGCATGGCGGTCTCAGACGCGGCGCGGCGGGTGGAGGCCGAGAATTTCCGCCTGGCCTTCCCGCGGGCGCGCATCGTCATGGCCGAGGGCGACCCCGGCAGCGAGCGCGCGCTGAATGCGCTGATCGCGGTCGACCAGGACGATCTCGTCATCGGCGCGTCGCGCTCCGCCCGGCAATTGCTGGGCCTCACCGACGAGAACCTGCGGACGCCGCTGCCGGCAGCCAATCTGCTGGGCCATGAACGCGACGCCGCCGCCGATTTCGCCGCGGCGGAACGCAGCGTCATCCAGCGCGTGCTGCGCCGGGCCAATGGCAATGTCTCCGTTGCCGCCAGCATGATGGGCATGAGCCGCGCCACGCTGCACCGCAAGCTGAAGAAGCTCGGCCTGAACTAGTGTGGGATGATCGCCTGTCGCAGATATGCGACAAATGCCGGCATCAACTCGCCATGGCGGGATGACAGCCGCGCCATGGCGCGCGAAGCTCTCCATAGCCGCAGGAGGCGGCCTGGAAATTCGCGCGTATTGCATCTGCAGCAGTCCGCTGCAGGAGCCGGCGCAAGGGAGGAAACCATGAACAAGGTAGAATTCAACCGCACTGTAAAACCCAACTTCAAGGCCAGATACGGCAATTTCATCGGCGGCAAGTTCGTCGAACCGAAGGCCGGCAGATATTTCGAGAACACCTCGCCGGTGAACGGCCAGGTCCTTTGCGAGGTGGCGCGATCGGACGCCAGCGACGTGGAAGCGGCGCTCGACGCCGCCCATGCCGCCAAGGAAGGTTGGGGCCGTACCAGCGCTGCCGAACGCAGCGTCATGCTCAACAGGATCGCGCAGGTGATGGAGGACAATCTCTCCGTCCTGGCCCAGGCCGAGACCTGGGACAATGGCAAGCCGATCCGCGAGACGACCGCGGCCGACATCCCGCTCGCCATCGACCATTTCCGCTATTTTGCCGGCGTCATCAGGGCGCAGGAAGGCGGGATATCCGAGATCGACCATGATACGGTCGCCTATCATTTCCATGAACCGCTCGGCGTGGTGGGACAGATCATCCCGTGGAATTTCCCCATCCTCATGGCGGTGTGGAAGCTTGCCCCTGCGCTCGCGGCGGGCAATTGCGTGGTGCTCAAGCCTGCCGAGCAGACCCCGGCGTCGATCCTCGTCCTGATGGAGCTCATCGCCGACATCCTGCCGCCCGGCGTCGTCAATATCGTCAACGGCTTCGGCCTCGAGGCCGGCAAGCCGCTCGCATCGAGCCCGCGCATCGCCAAGATTGCCTTCACCGGCGAAACCACCACCGGCCGGCTGATCATGCAATATGCCAGCCAGAACCTCATTCCGGTGACGCTCGAACTCGGCGGCAAGTCGCCGAACATCTTCTTCGAGGACGTCGTTGCCGAAGATGACGACTTCTTCGACAAGGCCATCGAGGGCTTCGTCATGTTCGCGCTCAACCAGGGCGAAGTCTGCACCTGCCCGAGCCGCGCGCTCATCCACGAGTCGATCTATGACCGCTTCATGGAGCGGGCGCTGAAGCGGGTGGAGGCCATCGTCCAGGGCGATCCTCTCGATCCGGCAACGATGATCGGCGCGCAGGCGTCGAGCGAGCAGCTGGAAAAGATCCTCTCCTATCTCGACATCGGCAAGCAGGAGGGCGCGGAAGTGCTGATCGGCGGCGAGCGCAACATGCTCGCGGGCGATCTCGCCGGCGGCTATTACGTGCATCCGACGGTGTTCAAGGGCCATAACCGCATGCGGGTGTTCCAGGAGGAGATATTCGGCCCGGTCGTTTCGGTGGCGACGTTCAAGGACAAGGACGAGGCGCTTTCCATCGCCAACGACACGCTCTACGGCCTTGGCGCCGGCATCTGGAGCCGCGACGTCAACACCACCTATCGCTTCGGGCGGGCGATCCAGGCCGGCCGTGTCTGGACGAATTGCTACCACGCCTATCCGGCCCATGCGGCCTTCGGCGGCTACAAGCAATCGGGCATCGGCCGTGAAAACCACCTGAAGATGCTTGAACATTATCAGCAGACGAAGAATATGCTGGTAAGCTACAGCCCGAAGAAGCTCGGCTTCTTCTGACAGGACCAGCCCGCGCGCCGGCCCGCAGCAGCGGCACCGGCGCGCGAGGAGGCAGAGATGGAAGACGCAGGCATGGAAGACAAGGTCAGCGCGACACCGGCGGCTCTCGAACTCATCGCGACATTGCAGTCCGAATATGGACCGATCATGTTCCATCAATCGGGCGGCTGCTGCGACGGCTCATCGCCCATGTGCTATGCGCAGGGCGATTTCATCGTCGGCGACAATGACGTGAAGCTCGGCGAGATCGGCGGTGCGCCGGTCTATATCAGCGCCTCGCAATATGATGTGTGGAAACATACGGAACTGATCATCGACGTCGTGCCGGGCAGGGGCGGCATGTTCTCGCTCGACAATGGCCGCGAAGTGCGGTTCCTCACCCGTTCGCGCGTCTGCGCCGTTCCCTCTTGAGGCGAGCAGGGCTTCAGGCGGGAGGCGGGGCCCGGCGCGGATGAATCCCGACTTTTTCGACCGTGATGCGGTGGTCGTCGCGCGCGAGCTCATCGGCACGACGTTGCTCGTCGATGGCGTCGGCGGCATGGTCGTCGAGACCGAGGCCTACCGGCAGGACGATCCGGCCTCGCATAGTTTTCGCGGCGAGGGGCCGTCGAACCGCAGCATGTTCGGCCCGCCCGGCCACGCCTATGTCTATCGCTCCTATGGCATTCACTGGTGCCTCAACATGGTGTGCCTGCCGGATTCCGCCGTGCTCATCCGCGCCTTGGAGCCGCAGGCGGGGCTGGAGCCGATGCGGCTGAGGCGGGGCGTCGAACTGCCGTCGCAGCTCTGTTCGGGGCCCGGAAAGCTGGCGCAGGCGCTTGGCGTGACGAAGGCGCATGACGGGCTTTCGCTGTTCGAGCCGCCCTTCGAGCTGATGCCCGGCGCAGCGCGCGAAATCGCGTTCGGGCCGCGCATCGGCATCAGCAAGGGCGCCGAAACGCCGTGGCGCTTCGGGCTGAAGGGCTCGCCTTTCCTCAGCCGCCGGTTCGCCTGATCAGTTGAACTTCGGCGGCTGGCCGAGATCGAACGAGGGCGGGCTGCCGAGATCGTTCCCCGGCGCATTGGGCAGCTCGATCTGGAAATTCTTCAGGTCCACCGGCTCGGCGACATCGAGGAAATAGGTCACCATTTCCGGGAAGGCGATCAGCAGGCCGACCAGCAGCAATTGCAGGCACAGGAAGGGTATGGCGCCCATGTAGATATCGCTGGTCTTGATCGATTTCGGCGCGATGCCGCGCAGGTAGAACAGGGCGAAGCCGAAGGGCGGATGCATGAAGCTGGTCTGCATGTTGGCGCAGATCATGACGCCGAACCAGACGAGGTCGATGCCGAGCGCGCTTGCCGCCGGCGCCAGCAGCGGAATGATGATGAAGGCGATCTCGAAGAAATCGAGGAAGAACGCCAGCACGAAGATGAATATGTTGACGAATATCAGGAAGCCGACGATGCCGCCCGGCAGCGAGGTCAGCATGGTCTCGATCCAGTGGCCGCCGCCGACGCCCTGGAAGACCAGGCTGAAGACGCGGGCGCCGAGCAGGATGAAGACCACCATGGCCGTCAGGCGCATGGTCATCGTCATCGCCTGGTAGACGAGGTCCCAGGTCAGCCGGCGATTGATCCACGCCATGAACATGGCGCCGACGACGCCCATGGCGCCGGCCTCGGTCGGTGTTGCGAGGCCGAGGAAGATCGTGCCGAGGACGACGAAGATCAGCGCGAGCGACGGGATCATGCCGCGCGCGCAGCGCAGGAACAGCGGCCAGCCGCGCAGGGTGCGCGCTTCCGGCGGCAGCGCCGGCAGGTGGTGCGGCCGGATGATGCTGAGGACGAAGACCCAGCCGGCAAAGAGCAGCACCTGGACGATGCTGGCTCCGGTGGCGCCGATATACATGTCGCCGGGCGACCTGCCGAGCTGGTCGGCGAGGACGATGAGCACGAGCGACGGCGGAATGAGCTGGGTTATGGTGCCGGACGCGGCGATGACGCCGGTGGCATGGCGGATATTGTAGCCGTATTTGGCCATGACAGGCAGGGATATCAGGCCCATGGCGATGACGGATGCGGCCACGGTGCCGGTGATCGCGCCGAGGATGGCGCCGACGAGGATGACCGCATAGGAAAGGCCGCCGCGGACGCCGCCGAAGAGCTGGCCGAAGCCGTCGAGAAGATCCTCGGCGAGGCCGCATTTCTCCAGGATGACGCCCATGAAGGTGAAGAACGGGATCGCGAGCAGCAATTCGTTCGAAAGGACCGAGAACATCTGATAGGTCAGGTTGCCGAGGAAATCCGGCCCGATCGCGCCCATCTCGATGGCGACGAAACCGAAAAACAGCCCGACGGCAGCCAGCGAGAACGCAGCCGGGTAGCCGATGACCATGAAGATCACCAGCCCGAAGAACATCAACGGGGCGAGGTTGTCGGAGAAGAATTGCATCATTGAACAGGTTTCTCGTAGGCGAACTCACGCACGTAATCCGTGGTGAGGGCGAGATAGCATTTGATGAGCTCGGACACGCCCTGCAGTCCGACGAGGAAGAAGCCGATGGGCAGGCTGAGCTTGACCGGCCAGAGCGGCAGGCCGCCGGCATTAGACGAACTTTCATTCGTCACATAGGAAAGAACGAACCATGGCCAGGTGAAATAGATCATCAGCGCGCAGATCGGCAGCAGGAAAAGCAGCGTGCCGAGAAGGTCGATCCACGTCCGCGTCTTCTCGCTGACCGATCCATAGACGAGATCGACGCGCACATGCTCGTTCAGCTTGAGCGTCCAGGCTCCGCCCAGCATCACCATGCCGGCGAAGAGATACCATTGCAGTTCGGAGAGCGAATTGGAGTTCCTGCCATAGACGGCGAGGATGCCGCGGAAGATGCCGCCGGCGCCGACGGTCTGGTCGAGCCAGATCAGCGTGCCGATGCTGTAGCGCAGCAGGGCATTGAAGGCGCATACGATGGATGCGAACAGTACGAAATAGATGGCAATGATGCCGATGCGACGGTTGAATTCGTCGATCCACCCTGTGACCCTGAGCCACCGCGCCATTGATCCCCTCCCGATTGCCGACATGAAGAGAGCCGGGGCCGACCGTCCCTTTGCTCGTATCGGCCCGCCTTGTGATGGCGACAGAGTTACCCCATGGATCAGCGTGATGCAATGCTATTGAACGGGCCATTGACCGGGCCAATGAACGGGCCGTGAATAGGCCAAGCGTGGGCTGTGAGCAGCAATCCTCAGGCTTTCGCCTCGATGGTCAGTTCGGCCCGCGTGCCGCGGTCCCGCGTCACATATTCGATGCTGCTGCCAAGGCTCGACGCCATCGCCTTGACGATCCGCGTGCCGAGACCAGTGCCCTTGGGCTGGGTGCCCTCGGACCAGCCGATGCCGTCATCCTCGACCGAAAGCGTGGCCTTGCCATCGCCCTTCTTGAGGAACGAGACGCGGATCGTGCCCTTCGATCCCTCGGGATAGGCATATTTGAACGCATTGGTGACGAGTTCGGTGACGATCATGCCGATGGAGACGGCCTGGTCGGAGGAGAGGCGGATATCCTCGACGTCCTGCTTTATCTCCAGCCGCTGCGAGGCATGTTCGAGCGAACTGCGCAGTTCCGAAATCAGGCTGGTCAGGTATTTGTCCATCTCGACCTGCCGCACATCGTCGGAACTGTAGAGGCTGCGATGCATGCCGCCGATGGCGGTGATGCGCGCCTGCGCCTCCGTCAGCGCATGTTTCACGGCTTCGTCTTCGCTGTTCGAGATCTGCAGGCGGATGAGCGCCGCCACCAGGGCGAGGCTGTTGCCGACGCGGTGATTGACCTCGGCGAGCAGCACTTCGGCCCGTTCCTTGCCGCGCAGGATCTCCATGTCGGCGCGCTCGCGGTCGCGGTGCAGCTCGGCGGTGGCGATGGCCTGGGCGATGGCGCTTTCGAGCAGCGGCATGAATTCGTCGCCGACGGTCTTTATGACGTAGTCGGCAGCGCCTGCCTTCAGGGCGTCAATGGCGATCTTCGCCTCGCTCGATCCGGTGACATAGACGACGGGGACGGTGATGCCATGTTCGCGCAGCACACCGAGAAATTGAGTGCCGGTGGTGTTCTGCAAGTAGTGGTCGAGGACAATGACGTCGACCTGCTCGCCGCCCAGGATTTCGAGGCCGGAGGCGGTCGTTGCGGCGTGGACGACTTCATAGCCGGCGCGGCCGAGCGCCTTCTGCGCCAGGCGGACGAATGCCGGATCATCATCGACATAAAGAATGCGGCCTGGCACGATCCTACCTGTCAAGGAATCTGCATGACGGAAAAGAACAGCCCCAATTGCCGGATGGCATTGGCGAAACTGTCATATTCCACGGGCTTGGTAATATAGACATTGGCGCCGAGATCGTAGCACCGCTGTATCTCGCCCTCGTCATCCGTCGTGGTGAGGATGACGACGGGAAGTCGCTTCGTGTGCGGGTTGGACTTGATCTTGGCGAGGATGTCGATGCCCGACATGTCCGGCAGGTTGAGGTCGAGCAGGATCAGCAGATAGCTGTTCTTCGAAGTCTCGCCGGTTCTATCCTTGCCGAGGACGAAATCGAGCGCGGAATTGCCGTCCGTGAACGGAATGATCTCGTTGTTGACGCCGGCGCGGCGCACATTCTTCTCGATCAGGCGCGCGTGACCTTCGTCATCCTCCACCATGACAATGGTAACTTCTTTGCCGGTGCCTTTCACGCCATCATACTCCTGCGACTTTCGTCAAATCCGAGGGAAGCCGTAGCACAAAGGTGGAACCTTTTCCAATCTCGGATTGGACCGTGATGTCGCCGCCGAGGTTGCGGGTCAGGGAGCGGACATGGGCTAGCCCGATGCCTTCGCCCGGTTTGTCCTGCTGGCCCGAACGGCGGAAGAGCTCGAAAATCCGCTCCAGATCCTCCTCCGCGATGCCCCGGCCATTGTCGCTGACTTCGACACGGATGAACCTCGGCCCTTGCGGCCTGGCATGCACTTCGATGTGCAGCGGCCGGTCGGGGCTGGCATATTTCACCGCATTGTCGAAGAGATTGCCGAAAATCTGCTCCAGAGACAATTTGTCGGTGGTGATCTTGGGCATCCTGCCGCCGATCTCGATGCTGCCGTCGAGGTCGGCGACCTGATGCTGGATGCTCGCCGCGCTCGTCTCGAGCAATTCCCTGAGGTCGATAGGCTCGGGCTTCAACTGGCGGCGGCCATCGCGCGAGATCTTGAGGATGGCGTTGATCAGGCCGTCCATCTTCTTGGTCGAAGAGCGGATGAAGGTGATGGCTTCCGGCAGGTCCTCCTCCGCCGCGACGCGGGCAAGCTTTATCTCGTCCTCGGAGAGGATTTCGCCTTCGGAAAGGACATAGGGCTGGATGGCATTGAGCGACGTTTCGAGTTCGCTGGTGAAACCCATGATGTTGACGAGCGGCGCCCGCAGGTCATGCGTGACGATATAGGCGAAACGCTGGATCTCCTGGTTGGCGCGGATGAGGTCTTCCGTGCGCTCGTTCACCCGCTCCTCGAGGCTGGCATTCAGGGTCTCGACCTCGCTCCGCGCGCGGGAGAGATCGCGGATGTGCTGGTAGATGACGGAAAGGGCGCCGGCCAGCACCAGCACGATCGCGCCGGCGCCGATGATCGTGGCGCGCTGCAATGTGGCCAGCGCCTCCGACTGTTCGTCGAGGGCGGCCTGCAGATCGATCTCCGAGGCCACCATGTAATTGTTGAGGATCTCGCGGATGCCGGACATGGTTTGCTCGCCGGCGCCGCGGCGGGTAATGGCAATGGCCTCCGCGGCCTTGCCTTCCATGGCGAGATCGACGGTATGATTGAGATCGTCCAGCCTTTGCGTGATCAGCTGGTCGAGCCGGGGAAAGTCCTTCTCATAGCTTTGCCTGCCCGTCACGCTGCGCCTGAGCGTATCGCGCCGCGCGGAAAGACTTTCCAGCGCCGATTTGTAGGGCTCGAGGAAATTGTCCTCCTGGGAAAGAAGATAGCCGCGCTGGCCGGTTTCGGCGTCCTGCAGCGTCGACAACAGGTCGGTCGAGCCGCTGCGAATGGCGCGCGCCGAGACGACTTCGTCGAAATAGTGACGGCTCTGCTGTACGAGCCAGATGGTCGAGCCGACGATCCCGAGCAGGATCAGTCCGCCGATCGAAATCATGATGAGGGTGGAGCGGGCGAAACTGGATCTGGTGCTGAACATTCGACCGTTGCTGCTAGGGTTCGTGCCGTATCGACAGGCCAGCGCAAATTGACCCGTGGGAGCCAGAACGTCAACCTGGAGTAGCGCTATTCGGTGGATGGTTCCTGTCGCTGCGCCAGTACCGGATCGGCCCGCGCCGCCTCCGCCGCCACATAGGCGAGAACGGCCGCAAACACCACGGTGCCGCCGGCGATAGTGCTGCCGCCCGGCATTTCCGAGAAGAAGAGCCATATCCACAAGGGTGCGAGCGGCGCATCGAGCGAGCCGAGCAGCGCGGTTTCGACCGGCGGCAGCAGCCGTGCGCCGAGGGTGAAGAAGGCGAGCCCGACGGCCGAGACGAGCAGTCCGAACAGCGCCAGCATCAACAGGTCCGGGCCCGCGACGGAGAGCGGGGCGGCGGCGATCGGCCAGCAGACCAGCGCGCTCGCAAGCGCCGATATGCAGGCCGCCGGCATGATGGCGATGTCGGGCGAGCGGCGGACGATGACCATCAGCACCGCCATGCACAGCGTCATGCCGAAGGCGAGGAGATCGCCATGGATGGTGCCCTCATTGTTGATGCCGATCATGATGACGATGCCGATGAGCGCGGTGGCGCTGGCGATGATCGCGCTGCGCCGCGGCCGTTCGCCCAGCGCCAGCCATGCGAGCAGCGCCGCGACGAAGGGAATGGTCGCGTAGACGACGGCGACATGCGCGACGGTGGTTTCCTTCAGCGAGGTGATGAAGAATAGCGTGCCGAGGCCGGAGACGGCGACGAAAGACCATCCCGCCGCGCCCATGTCGAGGAACACCCGGAATGTACGGCCGCGCTCCATGATGGCGACGACCAGCGCCAGGCCGAGCGCCGCGAAAATGCCGCGCCAGGCAAGGATCGTCCAGCTGTCGAGCGGGATGACGCGGGTAAAGAGGCCCGCGAGGCTCCAGGCCAGCGCCGAAAGCGCGACGAGAACGAGGCCGAGGGCGCGGGATGCGGATGTCATGGATGTCCTTTGCGAGCGTGGCGGCCATGGTGGGGCCGGTGCGGCCCTTTGGCAAGCGGCGCGGCGTGCAATGCTGCCATCCCCATGTCAGGAGTGGTTTCAGCCTTGATCGCGGGGGCGGCCTGCCGCATAAAGCAGTGCAACTCACACCCACTTCACGCAACACAAGTCAATTCAGAAAGCTTCGCCATGCCTGATGTAATCGTTCCGGATAATGCTGTTCTTCTCGGCAGGGCCAGGGTGCCCGGCCATGATCATCCGCGTGTCGTCACGGTGCGAAACGGCGAAGTCTTCGACATTACCGCCAAGGCGGCGCCGACGGTGCGGGATATCGGCGAACTGGACAATCCGGCCGCCTATGTCGCCGGCGCTGCGGGTACGCCCGTCGGAAAGATCGACGCCCTCATCGCCAACAGCTGGCAGGAGGAACACGACGAGGCCGCGCCCAGCCTGCTCTCGCCGATCGATCTCCAGGCCGTCAAGGCATCCGGCGTCACTTTCGTCGCTTCGCTGCTGGAGCGCGTTATCGAGGAACAGGCCAAGGGCGACAAGGCCAAGGCCGATCTTCTGCGCAGCGAGGTGCTCGAACTGATCGGCGCCGATCTTTCGCAGATCGTTCCGGGCTCGCCCTCGGCCATGCAGGTCAAGGAGGCACTGCTCGCACGCGGCGTCTGGAGCCAGTATCTCGAGGTCGGCATCGGCCCCGATGCGGAGATCTTCACCAAGGGCCAGCCCATGTCGACGGTCGGCTATGGCGCCGATGTCGGCCTGCATCCCGTATCGAGCTGGAACAATCCGGAGCCGGAAATCGTGCTCGTGGTGACCAGCAGGGGCGAGATCATCGGCGCGACGCTCGGCAATGACGTGAACCTGCGCGATGTGGAAGGCCGTTCGGCGCTTCTCCTCGGCAAGGCCAAGGACAATAATGCTTCCGGCGCGGTCGGGCCGTTCATCCGGCTATTCGATGCCTCGTTCACCCTGGAAACGGTGAAATCCGCCGAGCTGAGCATGCGCGTCGAAGGTACGGACGGCTTTGTCCTCGAAGGTCACTCCAACATGGCGAAGATTTCGCGCACGCCGGAATCGCTGGTCGAGGCGACGATCGGCCGGCATCACCAGTATCCGGACGGGCTGGTGCTCTATCTCGGCACGATGTTTGCGCCGGTGAAGGATCGCGATGGCCCGGGCATGGGCTTCACCCACAAGATGAACGACGTCGTTTCCATTTCGACGCCGACGCTCGGCACGCTGGCCAACCGGGTGCGGCTCTCGACGGAATGTGCGCCCTGGACCTATGGCGCGAGCCAGTTGATGCGCGATCTGGCGAAGGCGGGCCTTCTCTAGTGTGGGTTTCGGAATTGAAATACGCTCCGGCCCCTGCCGCCATAGTGAGGCGTATTTCAATTCCAGCACACTAGAAACATAGGGTCACTAGGTCCAGAAATAACGGACGATGTGGAAGAATATCGGGGCGGCGAATATGAGACTGTCGGCGCGGTCCAGCATGCCGCCATGGCCTTCGATCATGTGGCCCCAGTCCTTCACGCCTCGGTCGCGCTTGATGGCGGAGGCGACGAGCCCGCCGAAGAAGCCCATGATCGCTGCCAGCGCCGCCATCAGGCCTGCCTCGGCCGGTGCGAATGGCGTCAGCCAGGCCAGCGCCGCACCGAGCAGCGAGGCGCTGACAATGCCGCCGATCAGGCCCTCCCACGTCTTGGAGGGCGATATTTTGGGCGCCACCTTGCGCTTGCCGAAGAGCTTGCCGAAGACATATTGCAGCACGTCGCTGCCCTGAACCGTCACGATGAGGAATGCGATGAGCAGCAGGCCCTTGCCCTCGAAGCCGGGAATGGCGAGCGTCAGCAGTGCCGGCACGTGGCTGATGCAGTAGACGGAAAGCATGATCCCCCATTGCTGCTCGCTGACGCGTTCGAGAAAGCGCTCCGTATCGCCGGAAATCGCGGTCAGGGCCGGCATGGCGAGGAAGCAGTAGACTGGCACGAAGATCGAATAGAGCCCGTACCATTCGATCCAGAGCAGGTAGTACTGCACCGGGATGACCACCAGGAACATGCCGATCAGGATGCGGTGGTCGCCGCGCCGCGTATGGGTCAGCGTCACATATTCGCGCAGGGCGGCGAAGGAAACGAAGGCGAAGAGGAAGATCACCCCGCCCTTGCCGAAGAGGAAGGCGATGGAAATCGCCGCGATCATGATCCACCACGCCTTTATGCGGGCGTTGAGATTGACCAATGTCGAGGGGAGGACATCGCTGGTGCGCCGGCTCTTCCAGCTGAGCAGCGTGGCGATGGCGCTTGCGAGGGTGAGGACGCCGAGGAGCCCGAGGAAAAGCCAGATCGTTTCAGCCATGGGCCAGCGCCTTCTGCCGTTCCGGCGAAAGATCGAGGAGAGCCTCCCGCGCGCGGTCGAGGAAAACATGCCGGTCCTCGCCCTCTTCGAGGACGACCGGCGCCCCGAAGATCACGCGGCAGAGCAGCGGTACGGGCAGCAGCGCGCCCTTCGGCAGGACCCGCGACATGTTCTCGATCCAGCAGGGCACGAGTTCGACATCCGGGCGGGCGACGGCAAGATTGTAGAGCCCGGAGCGAAAGCGCAGCAGCGGCTCCTCGGTCATGTTGCGCGTTCCTTCGGGAAAGAAGATCAGCGAGCTGCCTTGCTCGAGCGCGCCGAGCATGATGACCATGGGGTCCTCGGACCGCTCCACCCAGTTGCGCTCCACCAGCACGGTGTTGAGAATGTCCCGCGCCAGCACATGGCGGACCTTGTTCCGGCGCCAGTAATCGGCTCCCGCCACGGCGCGCGTGCGGCTGCGCTCGGAGGGCGGCAGGCTGGACGAGAGCAGGATGAAATCGCCATGGCTGCTGTGATTGGCGAAATAGATGCGCTGCCGGCCGGATGGCGCGCAGCCCTGCCATATCGGACGCACGCCGGTTATGGCGCGCGCCAGGCCCGCCAGTCCCATCGCCGCAAGCCGCTGGATCGCCGCTTTCACGTGAATTTCCCCCCAATGCCGGTCGTTGTCGGGTGCCGGCCGATTGGCAGATAGAACAATCGGCGAGGCAAAAGCAAGATGCCGTTTCGATGGATGCGGGTCGCCGCTCAGCCGGCGCGGGCGAGGCCGGCGCGGATGCGGTTGACCATCGTATAGAGCGAGACGAGGGCGAGCACCGGAAACAGCCACTCGAACCAGCGCGGGACGAGTTGCAGGGCGATGAGGACCGCCAGCACGCCCAGCGCCAGCGCGCGGTCGCTCTTGCCGAACGGACCGTCATAGATGCGCCCGGCGCCGACCATCGTCCCGAGCACGCCGGCATATTCGACGAGCAGCGCGGCGATGGCGAAGGCGACCACGCCGGCAGCCCCGAAAGGCGCGACGAGCGCGAAGGGCAGGATCAGCGCCACATCGGAAACCACATCGCCGATCTCGTTGAGATAGGCGCCGAGCTTCGAGGCCTGGCCGAACTCGCGCGCCATCATGCCATCGATGGCATTGAGCGCCATGCGGACGAAGAGGATGACCGGCACGATCCAGAAGATGCCGGGATTGGCGGCAAAGACCGCCATGGCGATGCCGCCCGCCACCGACAGCGCCGCCGCGCCGAGCGTCACCTGGTTGGCGGTCATGCCGGCCTTCACCAAGTGGCTCACGAGCGGACGCAACAGGTTCTGGAAGGCGGGCTTGATCGAATAGAGTGTCGGCATGGGCGGCTCGCTGGTTGGATCCTTGACATGGCGCAGGCGCCAACCCGATCTATAGCCAAATCCGCAGGTCTCGGTAAGTGGCCCGGCGCCCGGACGAAAATGCAACTGCGCCTTGAAAAACAATGGTTTCTTAAACGAATACATTCAGGATAAGCTCGCAGGGGAGCAGGTATAAGAAGCCAAAACAGAACGATGGTCAGATCGGAACGGGAATTTCAAGCCATTCTGCGGCGGCTGGAGCTTGCGCTCGATGCCTCGCAGATCGGCGTATGGGAGCACAATGTCGATACGGAAGAGCTGCATTGGGACGTGCAGATGCACCGGCTCTACGCCACCGGCCTCTCCGTACAGAAGGTAAATTCGGCGCTGTGGCTGAATTCCATCCACCCGGACGACCGGGCGCGGGCTCTCGAGGATTTCAACCGGGCGGCGCGCAATCATGGCGACTATTCCTCGGATTACCGCATCGTCTGGCCGGATGGCAGCATTCACTACATGCGCTCGCGCGCCTATCGCTACGAAGACGGTGCGGCGACGACCTATATCGGCGCGGAATGGGACGTGAGCGCGGATGTGCAGCTCAATCGTGAGTTGCAGAACCAGACGGCAATCGCCGAGGCGCGCTCGATCGCGCTGGAGGCAAGCACGGCGCAGATCGCCTATGCGGCGGAGCACGACTACCTGACCGGCCTGCCCAATCGCCGCTATTTCGACAAGCGCCTGCGCGAACTGGTCAAGGCCGATGTCGAGCGCCTGGCGGTGCTGCATGTCGATCTCGACTATTTCAAGCAGGTCAATGATACGGCCGGCCATGCGGCGGGCGATTTCGTGTTGAAATCGGCGGCGCTGATGGTTGCGTCGGTGGTGCCGTCCAGCGGCTTCGTCGCGCGCATGGGCGGGGACGAGTTCGTCGTCGTCCTGCCGGATTTCGGCTCGCTGGCCGAACTTGAAATGGTGGCGCAGCATATCGTTCGGCTGCTCAAGCAGGGCGTGACCTATGGCGAGGTCCTGCTGCAGACCGGTGTTTCGATCGGCGTCGCCTGGACCGATGACGGCCGGTCGGAAAATCTCCTGGCCGAGTCCGATCTTGCGCTCTACCGCGCCAAGAAGCGGGGCCGCAACCGCGTCGAATTCTTCGCGCCGCATCACAAGGTCGAGCTTTCGCGGGACCGGCGCATCGCCGAACACGTGAAACTCGGCCTGAAACGCGGCGAGTTCATTCCGCATTACCAGGTGCAGGTGGATGCCCGTTCCCAGCAGATCGTCGGCATGGAAGCCCTCGCGCGCTGGCAGCACCCGACGCGCGGTTTGCTTGACCCGGAAGCTTTCCTCAAGGTCATGGCGACGCTTGGTCTCATGGCCGAACTCGACACCGTCATTCTCGAACATGTGCTCAAGGATCGCAGGACATGGCAGGGGTGCGGCCTTTCGGTGCCTCGCATCGCCGTCAACACATCCGCGTCGCGGCTGTCCGATCCCGGTCTTTCCGAGCAGTTGCGCCATCTTCGGATCGAGCCGCACTCCATCTCCTTCGAATTGCTGGAATCGGTGTTCCTCGACGAGATCGACGACGACGTGCTGATGAACATCGCCACGCTCGAGCGGATGGATGTCGATATCGAGATCGACGATTTCGGCTCGGGCCATGCCTCCATCATCGGCCTTTTGAAGCTGAAGCCGAAGCGGCTCAAGATCGATCGCCGGCTGGTAATGCCGATCACCACATCGCGCGAGCAGCGCATCCTCGTCCGCTCGATCGTCGACATTGCGAAGGCATTGGGCATCGGCGTCATTGCAGAGGGCGTCGAGACGCCCGAACATGCACGGCTGCTGCGCCGCCTCGGCTGCGATACGCTGCAGGGCTATGCCATTGCCTATCCGGCGGCCGCCGCGGCAATCGGCGACCGGTTGCTGGCCGAACAGAGCGCGGCAACGCTCGTCCTCAGCCGCTGAGACCTCATATTACCGTACTCCGCATTGCCCGGTTGCGCCGGGCAATGCCTGTCTCGCCAGGGTGCTAATGCCGGGTATCGGAGGTGAGCCCCGAGGCCGCGGTGCGGGCCAGGAACGGCTTGTGGAAATGTCCACGCGCCGCGAGTACGCCGAGCTCGCGGTTGGCGGCCATGGCCGCCAGTTCCTCCTCGTCCCGGATGCCGCTGTCGAACAGCGTCAATATGGTACGGGCCAGCTCGTTGCACCTTGGATGAGTCTTGGGACAACGGTCGAGCATGCGCGACGCCCGTTCATGGGCCGCCTGCATGATTTCCCAATCGCTCGAAGCGAATATTCGTCGATCCTTGTCAAGTAATGCCATTACACGCCTCCATTTTTGTGGCGCAAGCGCGAGGGGTGACAGACGCTGCGATCGTCGGGTCCGCGCTCGGCAATGATGATGAAGCTAAGCGCATTTTTCCTGCCACATCAAACCGAAAATGATTCGCCTGCATGGTCGCGGACTTACCGCACCGCATCATCGCGAAGCCGCGGCGGGAATTTGCAGGAAGGGTCGCGGCCAGGTTCTGGCGCGGCGGTCCGCCTTTGCGGATCGCCTGGATTGTAACCGATAGTTGCTGCATGATGGGGGTGGTCGAACTGCGTTTTACTGTTCCTGTGCCGGCCCCTTGAAATGCCGGACGCACGACACCGGTTCCCGCCGTGGAACCAAATATGCCGGCTGTCCGTTGTCGGCACTGGATCGGAAAGGTACGCCCATGGCGCCGCGTTCATTCTGGAAGGGGTATCTGAAACTGTCGCTCGTAACGTGCCCGGTGGCGATGTCGCCGGCGACGACCGACAATGAGAAGGTCAAGTTCCATACGCTGAACCGCAAGACCGGCAATCGCGTCGTCAGCCAATATGTCGATGCCGTCAGCGGCAAGCCGGTCGACGAGGACGAGGAGGTCAAGGGCTATCAGCGCGGCGAGGACGAATATATCGTCCTCGAGGATGACGAGATCGATGCCGTGGCGCTCGAAAGCACCCGCACCATCGACATAGAGATGTTCGTGCCGCGCGACAGTATCGGCTGGATCTGGTACGACAAGCCGCATTATCTCGTGCCGGACGATCCGGTGGGCGAGGAAGCCTTTTCCGTCATACGCGATGCGATGGCAGCCACGGACCGGGTCGGCATTTCGCGGCTGGTCATGTATCGGCGCGAGCGCGCGGTGATGCTCGAGCCGCGGGACAAGGGCATCGTGCTCTGGACCCTGCGCTATGGCGACGAGGTGCGCGACCAGGAAGCCTATTTCGAGAAGATCGGCGACAGCAAGCCCGATGGCGAATTGATGACGATGGTCAAGAAACTGATCGACGAACGGACGAAATCATGGGAACCGAAGATGATCGAGGATCCGGTGCAGGACCGGCTGCTCGATATCATCGCGGCCAAGAAAAAGGGCAAGCGCGCTGCCAAGCCGAAGCCGGCGGCCGGGGCGGAAGAGCCGAGCAATGTCATCAATATCATGGACGCGCTGCGCAAGAGCCTCGCCAGGGAAGGCAAGGGCAAGAAGGGCTAGGCCGCATATGGGAGCCTCGCTATCGCCGCTTTGATGGCGTCTTGCGCGCCAGCGGCGCCTCGGCCTTCCTGAAATCCGCCCACGGATTCTTCGACAGCGCCGCGAGGCGCGTCGGCGTGTTGAGCACGGTGAAATAGGCCGGCCCGATCCCCGGCGTCAGTTCCTCCCAGTCGAGAGGCATGGAAACGGCGGCGCCGGGACGGGCGCGGGTGGAGTAGGGCGCCACCGCCGTTGCGCCGCGCTGGTTGCGCAGATAGTCGATGAGGATCTTGCCCTTGCGCTTCGATTTGGTGATCGTCGAGACATATTTGTCCGGTGTATCCGCCGCCATGGAATCGGCGATCGCCTTGGTGAATTCCTTCACCTGCGGCCAGTCGGCCTTGGGCTTGAGCGGCGCCACCACATGCAGCCCCTTGCCGCCGGAGGTCTTGAGGAAGGCGTTGAGGCCCGCCTGTTCCAGCCTCTGGCGCGTCTCCTGCGCGGCCTCGATGACGTCTTGCCATTCGACGCCATCGCCCGGGTCGAGATCCATGATGATCGTATCCGGATGTTCCCAATCGGCCACGGTCGATCCCCAGGGATGGATCTCGAGCACGGCCGACTGGACGAGCCCCAGCAGCCCATCGAGATCGTTGATGCTGATGAGCGGCTCCTCGCTCTCCTCGTCCGTTGCGTCCTTGACCAGCACGATGTTCTCGTTGAGCCCCTTCCACGCATGTTTCTGGAAGAAGCTCTGCCCGGTGATGCCTTCCGGACCGCGCAGCAGCGCCAGCGGCCGTCCGGTAACGAAGGGCGCCATGCAATCCCAGACCTCGGTGTAGTAATCCGCCAGCCCCTGCTTGGTCACGCCTTCGTCCGGCCAGTAGATCCGATCGGGATGAGTGAGCTTCACGGCGGGCTTCTCCTCTCTGGGTTCGGCCTTGGCAGTGGCCGCCGTCGTCTCGCGCACCACTTCCGTCGGCTCCTTGTCCTCGCGCAGGCCGCGAAACGCCGCATGGCGCAGATTGTTGTCGGCTGTCCAGGCGCGGAACTCCACATCCGCCACAAGCTCCGGCCTGGTGTAGCGCACCTGCCGCGCGGCGTCGGCGCCGAGCTTTTCGGCGAAGGGGCTGGACGGGATGCGGATGCGCTCCAGCCGCCTGAACAGATCCTCGGCGACGCTGGCGCTGTAGCCGGTGCCGACCCTGCCGACATGCTCCAGCTTCCCGCCATTGTAGACGCCCATGACCAGCGATCCGATGGCCTTGCGCGAGGTCGTGGAGGGCACATAGCCGGCAATGACGAATTCCTGCCGCGACGAGCATTTCGACTTGATCCAGCTCTTGCTGCGGCCGGAGCGATAGGGCGCGTCGCGCAGCTTCGAGACGATGCCCTCGAGGCTGAGGCGGCAGGCATGGCTGAGGACGGTGGCGCCGCTTGCTTCGAAGTGGCCGCTATAGCGGATCGGCTCGGCGCCGGCGCCGACGAGCTGTTCCAGCAGCCGCTTGCGCTCGATCAGCGGCGCATTGGTGATGTCATAGCCGTCGAGATAGAGCATGTCGAAGACGTAGAAGACGAAACGGTCGGTGCGGCCCTCGCTCAGATCCCCTTGCAGGGCCGAGAAATCCGAGGCCCCGCCGGCGTTTTCCACCACCAGTTCGCCATCGATCAGGGCGGTTCCCATCGGCAGCGCCTGGAACGCGGCGGCTATCTCCTTGCCGAACTTCTTGGTCCAGTCGAGGCCGCTGCGGGTGAGGAACTTCACCCGGCCTGCCTCCACCCGGACCTGGAGGCGGTAGCCGTCGAACTTGATCTCGTGCAGCCAGCGGTCGCCTTCCGGCGGCTTGGGCGAAAGCGAGGCAAGCGTCGGTTCGACGAAATCCGGCAACGGCTTCTTCTTCGCGCCCTTGAGCGATGACGGATCGGGCATGGCATCGGTTTCCGTCGTGCCGGCCGCCTCGCCGGCATTGCCGGTTCCATTCGCTTTCCTTGCCCCATTTTTCTGCCTGGCACGGGGTTTCTTTTCGATCTTGCCGGTCCTGGACGACCAGCCCGGCGCGTCCTTGGAGATTTCCTCCAGATCGCGGCCGGTCTTCACCGAATCCGGTTCCTCTTCGAGGATGTCGGGGGCGTCGGCCGCGCGGGCAACCTCGTCCTCAGCCTTGATCAGCAGCCAGTTCTCGCGCTTTTCGCGCGGCCTGCCATGTATCCGCACGAGATGCCAGCGGCCGCCCAGCTTTTCGCCATGCAGTTCGAATTCGAGATGGCCCTTCTTGTAGCCGCGGTGCGGATCGCCGACGGGCTCCCACGTGCCGCGATCCCACAGCAGCACGGTGCCGCCGCCATATTCGCCCTTCGGGATCGTGCCTTCGAAATCGCCGTAGTCGAGCGGATGATCCTCGACATGGACCGCCAGCCTCTTCTCGCCCGGCACGAGGCTCGGTCCTCTCGTCACGGCCCAGCTTTTCAGCACGCCGTCCATTTCCAGGCGCAGATCGTAATGAAGCCGGGTGGCGTCGTGCTTCTGGATGGTGAAGCTGTTGCCCGCCTTGCGTGCCTTGCGGCCGCGCGGCTCCGGGGTCGATTTGAAGTCGCGCTTCCTCCAATAGGTCTCCAGCGCGGGCATGGATCAGCTCGCTTTCCGGCGGGCCGGTTCTGCCGTGGCCTTGCGCGCGGTTTTCTTCTTCGGCGCCGCCGTCTTCTTGCCGATGCCGGCGCTTTCCCGCAGGGCTTCCATGAGATCTACGACCTTTTCGGATTTGCGCGGCTTCTGCTTCGGGATGGCCTTGCCTTCCATCTTCGCCTTGACCAGCTCGGCCAGCGCCGCCTCGTAGCGGTCCTCATATTCGGAAGGATCGAAGCTTCCATGCTTGGTTTCGATGATATGCTTGGCAAGATCGAGCATTTCGCCCTTGATCTTCATGTCTGGAATGTCGCTGAAGGCTTCCCTGGCCGAGCGCACCTCGTAATTGAAGTTCAGCGTCGTCGCCACCAGGCCACGACCCTCGGCGCGGATGAGGAAGGTCCGCACGCGGCGGAAGATGACCGTCTGCGCCAGCGCCATCACCTTCTTGGCCTTCAGGCCCTCACGGATGAGGTTGAATGCTTCTTCGCCATGCTTGTCGCTCGGCGCCAGATAATAGGGCTTGTCGAAATAGACGTCGTCGAGATCGGCGCTGGGGATGAAGGCATCGACCGCCAGCGTCTTGTCGCTTTCGGGCACGGCTGCGGCCACTTCTTCAGGTTCGAGCACGATATACTCGCCGCCGGAAACCTCGTAGCCCTTGGTCTGGTCTTCGCGCTCGACCGGCTTGCCGGTAGAACTGTCGATGAATTGCCGGTGCACGCGGTTGCCCGTCTCGCGGTTCAGCGTGTGAAAGGCGATGCGGTCCGAGGTGGATGCGGCGGTGTAGAGCGCTACCGGCGCCGTCAGCTCACCGACCTTGAGAAAGCCCTTCCAGTTTGCCCTTGGTGCCACGATACGCTCCCATACTCACCAACGAAGGGAATGCCGGTGGAGCGCATTTTGTTCCGGGCCTCTGCAATCTATGGCCCGGTCAGTCTCTGTCCGCCAGTTCCACCGTGCGTGCTCCGACATGGAGGGCGCGGCCCGCGCCCCACCCGAAGATCGCCGCGGCAAGGCCAAGAAAAACGAACAGAAAGGCAGTCGCTCCGTAACTCTCCGTCAGGCTGTGGATCAATCCTACCAGCAGTGGGCCGATGGCGGCAAGCATGTAACCGATACATTGCGCCATGCCGGAAAGATGGGCGGCGACATGGGGATCGGGCGAGCGCAGCACGATGATCGTCATGGCCAGCGCGATGAGGCCGCCCTGGCCGATGCCCTGGACGATGCCCCAGACCCAGAGGCTGGAAATCGGCGCGAACAGCACCCCGAGGAGGCCGACCGTCGCGCAGGCGACGAGCGCGGCGCCGATAAGGCGCTGGTCGGCGCAGCGCACGGCAATGGAAGGGATGGCGAGGCAGGTGAGCACCTGCGCCATGATAGACAGCGATGCGAGGCCGCCGGCGGCGACGGCATCGAGCCCACGGTCGCGAAGAATGGGCGACAGCCAGCCGAAGACGCAATAGGCCAGCGACGACTGGAAGCCCATGAACAACGTCACCTGCCAGGCGAGGCGATCCGTCCAGAGGCCTTCCACCTTGAAGCCGGTCCGTTTCACCCGCACCTTGCGTCCGGCGGCAAGCGGCAGCCAGAGCAGGGCGACCGCAAGGGCAGGGACCGCCCAGAGGCCGAGCGCCAGCGACCATGAGCCGGATGCGAGATTGCGCAAGGGCACGGTGAGGCCGGCGGCCCCGGCAGCGCCGGCGCAGAGCGCCATCGTATAGAGCCCGGTCATCATGCCCATGCGCGAGGGGAAATCCCGTTTCACCAGGCCGGGCAGAAGGACATTGCCGGTGGCGATGCAGGCGCCGGCAAGCGCCGTCCCCGCGAAGAGAAGCGGCAGGGACGAAAAACCGCGCAGCGCCGTGCCGAGCGCCAGCAGCAGAAGCACGACCAGCAGGGTGCGCTCGGCGCCGATCCGCTGCGCCAGCTTGGGCGCCAGCGGCGCGAAGACGCCGAGGCAGACCACGGGAAGCGTGGTAAGGACACCGGCGCCGAAGGAGGAGAGGCGTGTCTGCTCGATGATTTCCGGCAGCAGCGCCGAGGCGCTCGAAAACAGCGGTCGCAGGTTGAGCGCGATCAGCACGAGGCTGAGACCGGTGGCGATCGCGATGGCGCGGTTCGGGAAAACCGGCGGGCGCGGACTGGGCTTGCTGTCCAGTTCGGCATCGATCAGCTGTTCGCCCGACAGGTCGGTGGCGATCTGGCGGTTCATGATGCCAGCAACCGGTCGAGCTTGGCGATGATGGGCGCCATGAATTTGCGCGCGGTCTCCGCCGCGAAGTCCGGCTTGCCCGAGGCTATGGCGTCGATGATGGCGACATGCGCCGCCATGTCGGGCTCCGGCAGTTCGCCCGTCACCGTCGCCTGGATGACGTCGCTGATCGAGGCCGAGAAGAAATCGTAGACTTCGAGCAAGGCCCTGTTGCCGGAGGCGGTCACGACCGCGCGGTGGAAGGCGAAGTCGCGCTGGATATAAACCGAGCGGCGGGAAGGTTCGTATTCGCCGCGCCGCGCCAGCAGGACGCGCAGGTCGGTGATGGCGTCGGGGTTGGCGCGCAGCGCTGCAAGCCGCGCTGCCTCGACTTCCAGCGCGCACCGGGTCTCGACCTGGTCCCGCAGGCTGGTGCGGCGCATGCGCAGCATGCCCTCTTCGACGTCCAGCGTCGATTTCACATAGGTGCCGGAACCCTGGCGCGTCTCGAGCAGCCCCTTGGCGGCCAGCACCCGCACGGCTTCGCGCACCGGGCCACGGCTGACGCCGAGCATGGCGGCGAGTTCGGTCTCGTTGGGGATGCGTTCGCCGACTTTCCAGCGGCGCGAGACGATCTCGGCGCGGATATTGTCGATGGCGGCATCCGCAAGATTGGTGCGGTTGACGGATTGCATGCGAAGTCCTCAAGTCATCTGATGATTTGATCATTAGACGATAATCCGGCCGCCGTCAAACAGGCGCAACGGGCGTCCGCGACGGGAATCCCGGCGACGTGCGCAGAACTGTTAAATAACTGTCATATGACTGTTATATTGGTCCTATAGACGGCAGTCGTCACACGGATTTTACAACCCCAGGAGCTGCTCCTATGACCCAATATTTCTCCAAAGCCGCTTTGCTTGCCATTGCGGTGGCCGCCTCGACAGGCGCCGCATCCGCCCGCGACCAGATCCAGGTTGCAGGTTCCTCCACGGTTCTTCCCTATGCCAAGATCGTTGCCGAGGCTTTCGGCGAGACCTTCCCGAACTTCAAGACCCCGGTCGTTGAATCCGGCGGTTCGGGCGCAGGCATCAAGGAATTCTGCAAGGGCGTCGGCGAAAACACCATCGACATCGCCAATGCTTCGCGCGCCATGAAGGATACCGAGCTGAAGTCGTGCGTCGATGCCGGCGTCAAGGACGTTCAGGAAGTTCGCATCGGTTATGACGGCATCGTCTTCGCCACGGACATCAAGGGCCCCGATTGGGCACTGAGCCCGAGCGACGTATACCTGGCCCTCGCAGCCAAGGTCGTCGTCGACGGCAAGCTCGTCGACAATCCGAACACCAAGTGGAACCAGGTCAATCCGAAGCTGCCGGATTGGGACATCGCCGCCTATATCCCGGGCGAAAAGCACGGCACCCGTGAAGTCTTCGAGGAAAAGCTCCTCGCTGCCGGCTGCGAAGCCACCAAGGCATCCGAGACCATCGCAACGCTCGGCCTCGACAAGAAGGCTGCTGCCGCAGCCTGCATCGCCGTGCGCAAGGACGGCAAGGCGATCGACATCGACGGCGATTATGCCGAGACGCTCGCCCGCATCGATGCAAACAAGACCGGCGTCGGCGTATTCGGCCTGGCATTTTACGAAAACAATGCCGACAAGCTGAAGGTCGCAACGGTCGACGGCATCGTGCCGAGCACCGAGACCATCTCTTCGGGCAAGTACCCGGTTTCGCGCCCGCTGTTCTTCTACGTCAAGAAGGCACATCTCGGCGTCATCCCCGGCCTGAAGGAATATGTGGATTTCTTCCTCGACGACCAGATGGTCGGTGAAGACGGTCCGCTGGTCGAATACGGTCTCGTCGCTGCCCCGGAAGCGGAACGCAAGGCTCAGCGCGACGCCTTCGCTGCCGGCGAAACGCTCAAGAACTAAGCATGATCGAAACATGCGGCCGCCGCGAGGTGGCCGCATGGTCTTGTAAAATCTGAATTGGCGGACGGATCGAGGAAGCCCTGATGTCCACATTGCTGGTATTTGTGATTGTCGTTGCCATAGGCATCGTCGGCTATTTCATCGGCCGGCAACGCGCGGTGCACAACGAGAAGTCGGGCGCCAAGGCGCATTCCCTGCCGCACTATCACGGATGGTGGGTCTTTCTCGTTTCCGTCCTGCCCGCAATCATCTTCCTCGGCATATGGGCATCCGCATCCAGCCTCTATCTGGAGCGCAACGCCATTTCGAAACTTCCCGTCCACAATGCGGAAAGCGTGATCGCCAGCCAGAGCCTCGAGATCGGCATGGTCAGCGGCATTGCGCGCGGCCTCGCCCGCCTCAGCGAGGAGGAAAAGGCCAGCCTGCCGCAAACCTTCGCCGAATTGCGGCCGCTTCTTTCCAGCAAGGGCGTGGCTCTCGCGACGGAAGGCCAGGATTTCATGATCCCGATCGCCGTCGAATGGAACAGGAATGCCACGCGGCTGAGCGTCATAGGCGGCACGATCGCCATTGGACTGGCGCTTGCCGGCGCGATATTCGGCCTGTCGCGCGTCGGGGTGCGCTCGCGCGCCCGCAACAATGTCGAGCGGATCGTGCTCTGGGGCCTGCTCGCAGCCTCGACCATCGCCATCCTGACCACGGTCGGCATCATCCTGTCGATGCTGTTCCAGACCATCACATTCTTCCAGTCCGTATCGCCGCTCAATTTCTTCTTCGGCACCGTCTGGGATCCGCGTTTTGCCGATGCCGGCTCCGGCGGCTCGCAGGGCCAGTTCGGCCTGATCCCGCTTCTGGCCGGTACGCTCTATATCGCCTTCGTCGCCATGCTCTTCGCGGTCCCGGTCGGGCTTTTCGCGGCCATCTACATGGCGGAATATGCCAGTCCCAAGGTGCGCTCGGTGGTCAAGCCGCTGCTCGAGGTGCTGGCGGGCATCCCGACCATCGTCTACGGCTTCTTCGCCCTCGTCACGGTCGGGCCATTCCTGCGCGATTTGAGCGCGGCGCTGGCGGGCGGCTATGCCTTCATCCAGGCGCAGAGCGTGCTTACCGCCGGCATCGTCATGGGCGTGATGCTCATCCCCTTCGTCTCCTCGCTGTCGGACGACATCATCACCGCCGTGCCGCGTTCGCTGCGCGACGGCTCGCTCGGCCTCGGGTCGACGCCTTCCGAAACCATCAAGCGGGTGGTCCTGCCCGCCGCCCTCCCAGGCATTGTCGGCGCCCTGCTGCTCACGGCCTCGCGCGCCATCGGTGAAACGATGATCGTGGTGCTGGCAGCGGGCGTCGCCGCGCGGATCACCATCAATCCCTTCGAGGCGATGACCACGATCACGGTCAAGATCGTCAACCAGCTGACGGGCGACCTCGAATTCAACTCGCCGCAGACCCTCGTCGCCTTCGCGCTTGGCCTGTCGCTGTTCTTCATTACCCTGGCCATGAACATCTTCGCACTCTACATCGTGCGCAAGTACCGGGAGCAATACGAATGACCGATACGACACTCAATGCCCCGGCCGTTGCGGCCAGGCCGGCCCGGCGCGATATCGGCCTGAAGCGCCGCTATGCCGCCGAGCGCCGGTTCAAGATGTACGGGATCATCGCCATCGCCATCGGCATCTTCTTCCTGGCCGCACTGTTGTATTCGGTCATTTCGAACGGCTACACGGCGTTCTGGCAGACCGAGGTCAACCTGGCGATCAATTTCGATCCGGAAGTCATCGATCCCGACAACAAGCGCGCGACCGATCCCTCGGTGCTTTTGACGGCCAATTATCCGGTCCTGGCGCGCAATGCGCTGGCCGAGAAGCTCGGCGTCAGCAAGACGGACCGCCCGGCCATGCGCGAGATGAGCAAGCTGTTCTCGGATGGCGTGCGCGGCCAGCTGCGCGAGCTCGTTGCCGCCAATCCGTCGCTCATCGGCACGACGCAGAATATCTGGGTCCTGACCGGCGCGGACATCGATTCAGCCTTCAAGGGCCAGATCGACATCAGCGTCGAGGAAAGCCGCCGCAAGGTCTCCGACCGGCAGCTCGGCTGGATGGAGCAGCTGAAGGGCGAGGGCGCCATGACGCAGCGCTTCAATTCCGGGCTCTTCACCTATGGCGCGTCGAGCCGCCCCGAGACATCGGGCCTCGGCGTCGCCCTGGTCGGTTCGCTCTACATGATGCTGATCGTGCTCGGCCTGTCGCTGCCGATCGGTGTCGCCGCGTCGATCTACCTGGAGGAATACGCCAAGAAGAGCCGCCTCACGGACATTATCGAGGTCAATATCAACAATCTCGCGGCCGTGCCCTCCATCGTCTTCGGCCTGCTCGGCCTCGCGGTCTTCATCAACTTCTTCAACCTGCCGCGCTCGGCCTCGCTGGTCGGCGGACTGGTGCTGACGCTGATGACGCTGCCGACGATCATCATCGCCACCCGCGCGGCCTTGCGCGCCGTGCCGCCATCCATCCGCTCGGCGGCGCTCGGTGTCGGCGCCTCGAAGACGCAGATGGTGTTCCATCACGTCCTGCCGCTCGCCGCGCCCGGCATCCTCACCGGCACGATCATCGGCCTTGCCCATGCGCTGGGCGAAACGGCGCCGCTGCTGCTGATCGGCATGGTGGCCTTCGTCGCCAACAGCCCGGTAACGCCGCTCGATCCGGCAACCGCGCTGCCGGTGCAGATCTATATGTGGGCGAACGAGGCGGAGCGCGCCTTCGTCGAGCGCACCTCCGGCGCGATCATCGTCCTGCTGCTGTTCCTGGCGGTCATGAATATAACGGCTATCATCTTGCGCCGGCGCTTCGAGCGTCGCTGGTAAAACGAAAAGGCTTGTCCTATGAACCTGATGACGGAACGAAATCTCGAAAAAGCGGTGAATGAAAAAATGAACGCACAGTTCAACGCGATCAAGATGCAAGGCAAGGATGTCACCGTCCATTACGGCGACAAGCAGGCCCTGTTCGGTGTCAGCCTCGATGTTCCTGAGAAGATGGTGACGGCGCTGATCGGGCCTTCCGGCTGCGGCAAATCCACCTTCCTGCGCAGCTTGAACCGCATGAACGATACGATCGAAGGTTGCCGTGTCGGCGGCCAGATCACGCTGGACGACGAGGATATCTACAATCCGAAGATCGACGTGGTCGAACTCCGCGCCCGCGTCGGCATGGTGTTCCAGAAGCCCAATCCGTTTCCGAAGTCGATCTTCGAGAACGTCGCCTATGGCCCGCGCATCCACGGCCTTGCCCGCGGCAAGCAGGAGCTCGAGGAAATCGTCGAGAAGAGCCTGCGCCGCGCCAGCCTCTTCGACGAGGTGAAGGACCGCCTGCACGAGGCCGGCACGGGTCTTTCCGGCGGCCAGCAGCAGCGCCTGTGCATTGCCCGCGCCATCGCCGTCAGCCCGGAAGTCATCCTGATGGACGAGCCCTGCTCGGCACTCGATCCGATCGCCACCGCCAAGGTGGAGGAACTGATCGACGAGCTGCGCCAGAACTATACGATCGTCATCGTGACGCATTCGATGCAGCAGGCCGCCCGCGTATCGCAGCGCACGGCGATGTTCCATCTCGGCAATCTGGTGGAAGTCGGCGATACCGAGACGATGTTTACCAATCCGACCGAAAAGCGCACACAGGACTACATTACCGGACGCTTCGGCTAAGCGGTGGAGGAACAATCATGACCGACCTGCAATCCCAGCATACGGTACGCGCCTACGACGAGGAACTGAAGTTCCTCACCCACAAGATCGCCGAGATGGGCGGCCATGCCGAGCGCATGGTCGAACAGGCCATCACGGCCATGGTCAATGCCGATAACGCGCTGGCGCAAAGGGTCATCTCGGACGACCTCATCCTCGATGCGGGCCAGCGCGAGATCGACGAGCGGGCGATCACCATCATCGGCAAGCGCCAGCCCATGGCGATCGACCTGCGCGAGATCATCGGCACGATCCGCATTTCCTCCGATCTCGAGCGCATCGGCGACCTCGGCAAGAACATTGCCAAGCGCGTGGTGGCCGTGACGGAAACGCGGCAGACGCTCTCCGTCTATCGCGGCCTGCAGACCATCGCCGAACTCGCCTTGACGCAGCTGAAGGACGTGCTCGACGCCTATGCGACGCGCTCGATCCAGCAGGTCAATATCGTGCGCGAGCGCGACGACGAGATCGACGCGCTGTACACCTCGCTCTTCCGCGAGCTCCTGACCTATATGATGGAAGATCCACGCAATATCTCGGCCTGCACGCATCTGCTGTTCTGCGCCAAGAATATCGAGCGGATCGGCGATCACGCGACCAATATCGCGGAAACGGTCTATTATATCGTCACCGGTGCGCAATTGCCGGCCGAGCGGCCCAAGGAAGACCAGACCCACAGCATCGTGGTCGATGAAGCCAACCTGTCCTAGGATCGCAATGCCGAATTTCGCAACCCGTCGCAACCCGGTACCGGCGATCCCAGGATCGGGAATGCCGGTGTTTTCAGGAGGAGGCGCCTTGCGGTGCCTCCTGTCACACTCGGTTCCCGCGCGGAAAGCCGGTTCCACCGTCCAGGATTTGCTCTAGTCAGCGGATAATCTCATGGCCATAGCTCCGAAGATCACTGTAGTTGAAGATGAAGAAGCGCTTAGCGTCCTGCTTCGATACAATCTTGAAGCAGAGGGTTATCTCGTCGACACCATCGCCCGTGGCGACGAGGCGGAAATCGCCCTGCGCGAGAAGGTTCCGGACCTGCTCATACTGGACTGGATGCTGCCGGGCCTTTCCGGCATCGAGCTATGCCGCCGGCTGCGCACGCGCCGCGAAACCGAGACGCTGCCGATCATCATGCTGACGGCGCGCGGCGAGGAGAGCGAGCGGGTGCGCGGCCTTGCCACCGGCGCGGACGACTACATGGTCAAGCCGTTTTCGACGCCGGAACTGCTGGCCAGGATCAAGGCCATGCTGCGCCGGGTCAATCCAAGCCTGTTGTCGCACGTCCTCAGCTTCGGCGATCTGAAGCTCGACCGCGAGCAGCATCGCGTCTTCCGCAAGGAGCGTGAACTGAAGCTCGGGCCGACCGAATTCCGGCTGCTGGAGTTCCTCATGCAATCGCCGGGGCGGGTTTTCTCGCGCGGCCAGTTGCTCGACAATGTCTGGGGCGCCGATATCTATGTCGACGACCGCACGGTCGATGTCCATGTCGGCCGCCTGCGCAAGGCGATCAATGTCGGCCGCTCGCCGGACCCGATCCGCACGGTACGCGGCGCCGGCTATTCATTCGGCTAGGCGTTTGCCGGCAGGGCATATTCCAGCGGGCGCGCCGCCCGTCTTGGGATGGCTCAGATCGCCTTCACATATTTGATGAAGGGCGTCACCTTGGCCAGCCGGTCATAGAGCAGGCGCGCCGTCTCATTGTCCCGGTTGGTCATCCAGTAGACGGAGTGGATATCGTCCGCCTTCGCCTGCGCGTGGACCGCCTCGATCAGGGCGCGGCCGACGCCTTTGCCGCGGCTGTCCGGATCGGCATAGAGATCCTGCAGATAGCAGACATTGGCCACGCTCCAGCAGTGGCGGTGGTAGAGAAAATGCGTCAGCCCGACCGGCTTGCCGTCCCATTCGGCGATGAGGCCGCGGAATTCGCCATCGCTGGCGGAATTCAGGCGTGCGAACGTCGTCCGGTAGACTTCCTCGGCAACGCTGGTCTCGTAGAAGTCGAGATAGCCGGTCCAGAGGCGGCGCCATTCGGTCTCGTCCGAACGCCGCAGGGGGCGGATCAGGATGGTCATGATTTTCCTCGTCTCATGGGTGTGTGGGGTCGGGTGTGAGGGGGCGGGTGAGCGCTGTGGTGCGGCATCGTAGTCCGGTGTCCGGCCTTCAACAAGCATCGCCCGGCGCCGGCGGCAGAAATCGTCATCGGCGCTCTGGCAGAAAACCGTGCCCCGTCCTATATTCGTCGCGGCGCTCTGCGCTTCTCGACAGGAGAGACATATTCCCCGGGGCCTTAATGATCCCTTAGGGAGCTGTCCCTGAGGAGGCCCGTGGGCCTCTTCACACGGCGCCCACCTACTTTGTAGGTTCCCGGGATCGACTTCTCCATCGGTTGTGTGGACGCCACTGTTTCATCCCGAGCCGGCTTGCCGGCGCCTCATGAAAACAAGCGCGTGCATCATCCGTCTTCCGTCAAAGAGCTGAAAAAAACGCTGCGTCTCGAGGCTTTGGCCAGGCGCGACGCGCTGTCCGCCGAATATCGGGCGCAGGCCTCGCAGCGGATCGCGGCAGCGGGGCTCGAGACTATTCCTGTCGCGCCCGGCGAAATCGTCTCCGGCTTCTGGCCCATCCGCTCCGAGGTCGACCTGCGGCCGCTGCTGCACGCGCTGGCCCAGGGCGGTGCGCGGCTTTGCCTGCCGGCCATCATCGACAAGCAGACCATTGTCTTCCGCGAGCATCGCGACGATGCGGCGATGGTGGAGACGGGCTTCGGCACGTCGGGTCCCGCCGAGGATGCGCCCGTGCTCGATCCGCGGCTGATGCTGGTGCCGCTGGCCGCTTTCGATGCGCGCGGCCATCGCATAGGCTATGGCGCCGGCTATTACGACCGGGCGATCGCCGCGCTTCGCCGCAAGGGCGCCCGGCCGCGCCTCGTCGGCATCGCCTTCGACTGCCAGCAGGTGGCGACCGTGCCCGACGAGCCGCATGATGTGCCGCTGGCGGCCATCCTCACCGAAAGCGGCTTGCGCCGCTTCGCAACGACCGATAAAGCCAGTGAAAATACCTTCAGGATGGATGTGTGAGATTACTTTTTCTTGGTGATATGGTTGGACGCACGGGACGCACCGCGGTCCATGAGAAGCTGCCGGGGCTGATCGTCGATCTGAAGCTCGATTTCGTCATCGTCAACGGTGAGAATGCGGCGGGCGGTTTCGGCATTACCGAGGAAATCTTCCGCGATACGATCGGCGCCGGCGCCGATGTGGTGACGACCGGCAACCACGTCTGGGACCAGCGCGAGGCGCTCATCTTCGCCGCCCGCGAGGAACGGTTCCTGCGCCCCGCCAACTTTCCGGTCGGCACGGCCGGCAAGGGCTCGGGCGTCTATCTCGCCAGGAACGGCGCGCGCATCCTCGTATCCAACATCATGGGCCGGGTCTTCATGCATCCCGACCTGCACGACCCCTTCACGGTGGCGGAGGAGATCCTCGCCGCCTGTCCGCTCGGCGAGCAGGCGGATGCGGTCGTCTTCGATTTTCACGCGGAAGCCACCAGCGAGAAGCAGTGTTTCGGCCATTTCGTCGATGGAAGGGCCAGTCTCGTCGTCGGCACCCATACGCATGTGCCGACCGCCGACGCGCAGATACTCAATGGCGGCACGGCCTATATGTCCGATGCCGGCATGTGCGGCGATTATGATTCCTCCCTCGGCATGGAAAAGGAGGAGCCGCTCAACCGTTTCCTGTCGAAAGTGCCGAAAGGCCGCTTCGAAGCCGCCAGCGGCCCGGCCACGATCTGCGGCGTCGGTGTCGATATTTCCGACCGCACCGGCCTTGCCGAAAGGATTGCACCGCTGCGCATCGGACCGCGGCTTGAAGAAACCATACCGGCATTCTGGAAATAAGTTGACCATTTCAGCACATGCAGACTTAATTCGCCCAAATGCTTCGCACCATCCGGTCACTCAACAAGGAATGTAAGACCCCATGGAAGCCCTGCTCTCTCATTTCGATTTCATCTATCAGCCAGCCGGCCTGATCGCGCTCGTCACCCTGGTGGTGATGGAGGTCGTGCTCGGCATCGACAATCTGATCTTCATATCGATCCTGACCAACAAGCTGCCGCAGGAGCAGCAGGCCCGTGCCCGCCGGCTCGGCATCGGCGCCGCCCTCATCCTGCGGCTCGCGCTGCTGTTCACCATTTCGATCATCGTCCAGCTGACGGAGCCGGTCTTCGAGGCGTTCGGGCATGGCTTCTCCTGGCGCGACATTATCCTCATCGCCGGTGGTCTCTTCCTCGTGTGGAAGGCTACCAAGGAGATCCACCACACGGTGGACCACGAGGATGCCAAGGAAGACGTGATCGGCAAGCAGGTGACCCTGACGATGGGCGGCGCCATCACGCAGATATTGCTGCTGGACCTGGTTTTCTCCGTCGATTCCATCATTACCGCGGTCGGAATGACCGATGAGATCGTCATCATGATCATCGCGGTCATCACCGCCGTCGGCGTCATGCTGTTCGCGGCGGAACCGCTTTCGCGCTTCATCGCCGCCAATCCGACGATCGTGATGCTGGCGCTCGGCTTCCTGCTGATGATCGGCATGACGCTGATCGCCGATGGCTTCGGCTTCCACGTGCCGAAGGGCTATATCTACGCGGCCATGGGCTTCTCCGCACTGGTCGAAGGGCTCAACATGCTTGCCCGGCGCCGCAAGAAGAAGCATTAGAAACGAACGGATTTCAAGGAGTACCAAATGACCCCGAATGTGCTGCCAGAGGCCTATGTGCCGCTGAAACTGGCGAACGGGAACCTCGCCTACCAGGTTCTCGCCGTCCTCCTCGGCACGGCATTTCTCGCCGCGAGCTCGTGGATCGAGGTGCCGATGTATCCGGTGCCGGTGACGATGCAGACCTTCGCGGTGACGCTTGTCGGCGCGCTTTATGGCTGGCGCCTCGGCGCTGTCACGGTGCTCGCCTGGCTGGGCGAAGCGATGATCGGTTTCCCGGTTCTTGCCGGCGGGGCAGGCGGCTTCGTCCATTTCGTCGGGCCGACGGCCGGCTATCTCGCGGGCTTCGTGGCGGCAGCCGCAGCGGCCGGCTTCCTCGCAGAGCGCGGCCTGACCCGCAATCCGCTGGCGTCGTCGCTCGTCATGCTCGCCGGCAATGTCATCTGCCTGGCGCTCGGCGCGGCATGGCTCAGCTACCTGTTCGGATTCGAAATCGCCTGGACGAGCGGCGTTGCACCGTTCCTTGCCGGCGCGGTGCTCAAATCCGCCTTGGCGGCCGCGACGATCGAGATCATGCGCCGCCGGGGTCTGCGCCTGTCTTGACGGTCAGGCTTCGCCCGCATCACTTGTTGTGCATGCTGACCTATGTCGGCAAGGGCTATAGCGAGGCCTTCGTCGACAATTACGACAGGATCATAGCAAGGCTCTCGGCGGGCGAGGATGTGCTGATATGTGAGGGGCCGGACGATGTCTGCGGCCCCTTGCTCGTTTCCGCCGATGCGCATTGCCACCGGGAGAGCGTAACCGTCCGCGACCGCAACGCCTTGCGCGAAGTCGGGCTGCTGCAGGGGCGGCCCCTTGCCGTCGGCGACACGATGCGGCTCGATGCCGGGCTGCTGGCGGCGTTTCGCGACGCCTTTGCCAAGGGTGCGACGCGCAGCGCCTGCGGCGGCTGCGAATGGGCGGATCTCTGCTCGCGCGTGGCGAAATCGGGCTTCGACAATGTCAGGCTGGTGGCCGGTGCGGTTCGGCACACGGCACAGTAGACGAACAGGGCGTTTTTCCCTATAAGGGCGCCATTCCAAAATCGCGATAATCTATGCAGGGGCGCCATGGCCGGCCATTCACAGTTCAAGAACATCATGCATCGCAAGGGGCGTCAGGACGCCGTGCGGTCGAAAATCTTCTCCAAGCTCGGGCGCGAAATCACCGTCGCCGCCAAGCAGGGCCTGCCGGACCCGGCAATGAACCCGCGCCTGCGCCTGGCGGTGCAGAACGCCAGGGCTCAGTCCATGCCGAAGGACAATATCGAGCGGGCGATCAAGAAGGCGGCCGGCGGCGATGGCGACAATTACGAGGAAGTGCGCTATGAGGGCTACGGCCCGGGTGGCGTCGCCGTCATCGTCGAAGCCCTGACCGACAATCGCAACCGCACCGCCTCCAATGTGCGCGCCGCCTTCACCAAGGCCGGCGGTGCGCTGGGCGAAACCGGCTCCGTCGGCTTCATGTTCAGCCGCGTCGGCGAAATCACCTACAAGCCCGAGGCGGGCGACGCCGACAAGATCATGGAAGCCGCCATCGAGGCGGGCGCCGAGGATGTGCAGAGCGACGAGGACGGCCATGTCATCCTCTGCGCCTTCGAGGATATTGGCGAGGTCTCCAAGGCGCTGGAAGCTGCGCTCGGCGAGGCCGAATCGGTCAAGGCGATCTGGAAGCCGGCGACCACCGCTCCCGTCGATGAAGACAAGGCACAATCGGTGCTGCGGCTGATCGCGACGCTCGACGATGATGACGACGTGCAGAACGTCTATGCCAATTTCGAAGTCAGCGACGAGGTTCTCGCCAAGCTCAGCGCCGCCTGAACCGCGGCCTCGACCAGATGATGAAAGCCCTGCCCGACGCGTGTCGGGCAGGGCTTTTGTTTTCTTGAGCGTCCGGAGACAGGAGTGCGCGTTAGTTTACCGGCCCGTCGCCGCCGAGCGCCGATAGATCGCCGGTGGATTGCACGCCCGTTGCCCGGTTCACCAGCACGGTGACGACCCACAGCACCACGCCCACGGCGATGAGCACGCCGGCGATCTTGTATTGTACCGGATCGCGCCCGGTCCAAGGGCCGGCGAAGAAGGCGCAGGAGATGGCGCCGACGATCGGCAGCAGGGTCGGGGTGCGGAAGTGGTCGTGCTCCACCTTCTCGCGGCGCAGGACGAGCACCGCGACATTGACGATCGTGAACACGAAGAGCAGCAGAAGCGCCGTGGTGCCGCCGAGGGCCGGCACCTCGCCCACGAACAATATCAGGCCGAAGGCGAGCAGCGTCGTGAAGCCGATGGCCCAATAGGGCGTGCGGCGCGTCGGATGCACCTTGCCGAAAAGCGGCGGCAGCACATGTTCGCGGCTCATGCCATAGACGAGGCGACTCGCCATCAGCATGTTGATGAGCGCGCTGTTCGCCACGGCAAACATGGTGATGAAGCCGAAGATCCAGATCGGAAATCCGGGCGCTCCGGCCTGCACCACCTTGAGCAGGGGCGTCTCGCCCTCGCCAAGCTCTGCGGGGGATACGAGCGTAATCGACGAGATCGAGACCAGCACGTAGATCAGCCCGGTTATCAGCAGGCCGGTAAGGAGAACCTTCGGGAAGATGCCCGACGGATTCTTGCATTCCTCCGCCATGTTGACGGAATCCTCGAAACCGACCATGGCGAAGAAGGCGAGGGTGGTTGCCGCCATGACCGACCAGAATATGCTGCTGTCCGGCGTCGAGGCGAACTGGGTGATGCGGGAAACATCGCCCTGTCCCCCGGCGATGGCCCACAGGCCGATGAAGATGATGATCAGCAGGCCGGTGAGTTCGACCATGGTCAATACGACATTGGCCTTGACGCTTTCGCCGACGCCACGGAAATTGATGATCGCGACGAGCGCCATGAAGGCGAGGCCGACAAGCGAGATCCCTATGCCCGCCTCGAGATTGAGCTGGAACGCGCCTGAAAGATTGGCCGCGAATGCCCGCGATGCCGTCGACGCCGAGGTGATGCCGGAGCACATGACGGTGAAGGCGACGATGAATGTGATGAAATGGATGCCGAAAGCCTTGTGGGTATAAAGCGCGGCGCCCGCCGCCTTCGGATATTTGGTGACGAGTTCGAGATAGCTGAAGGCTGTCACCACGGCCACGACGAACGCGATGAGGAAGGGCAGCCAGACCACGCCGCCAACCTGCTTGGCGACCTGGCCGGTCAGGGCATAGATGCCCGTGCCCAGAATATCGCCGACTATGAAGAGAAGAAGTAGCCAGGGTCCCATGACCCTATGCAGACTGGGCTCGATTTCGGCGCCAGTCTTGCTCGTCGCGGAAGCCGCGTTTGCCATGGATAATCCTCCCTTGCGCGCCACAACTGTTGGAAAAGCTATTGGCGAATCAGAAACTTGTCAAACAGGCCTGGTGATGCAGCGCTTTAAAGGGATTGCAGCAACGTTGCTGCGCCCTTCGACAGGCTCAGGATGAGGGAGAGTAGAGTTTTGCAGAGGGGATAGTTCTGCAAGGTTTCAAACCTGGCTCCCAACCTTCCCGCCACCAACCCACGTCCCTCATGCTGAGCCCTTTATGGTGAGTTCGTCGACCACGAAGCACGCACTATTTTGATGCGGTGCTATAAAAAAGCGATTGCACAAACGTTGCTGCGCCCTTCGACAAGCTCAGGATGAGGGAGAGTAGAGTTTTGCAGGGGGATAATTCTGCGAGGTTTCAGATCTTGGTTCCCAACCTTCCCGCCACCAACCCACGTCCCTCATGCTGAGCCCTT
The DNA here is from genome assembly GCF_023554255.2 of Phyllobacterium sp. 21LDTY02-6. Lineage (GTDB taxonomy): Bacteria > Pseudomonadota > Alphaproteobacteria > Rhizobiales > Rhizobiaceae > Phyllobacterium. The sequence goes on from NZ_JAMJWD020000002.1 coordinate 875,726, forward strand.
TATGGTGAGTTCGTCGACCACGAAGCACGCACTATTTTGATGCGGTGCTATAAAAAAGCGATTGCACAAACGTTGCTGCGCCCTTCGACAGGCTCAGGATGAGGGAGAGTAGAGTTTTGCAGGGGGATAATTCAGCGAGGTTTCAGATCCTGGCTCCCGACTTTTCTGTAATCAAATCAATCATCCTCATCCTGAGCTTGTTGAATGACCCCACGACAGTAATGCAACGCGCGGCCCTCCGTGGGGGATAAATGGAAACTTATCCCACCTGTTTGAAACCGGGGTATTCTGCACAAATCCTTTCCAGTGGGGGAGCAGCTTCCGGTGCTGTTTCGATTGCTGGGAAAGGGTGGCGTTGCCGAAAGATCGGAAGTGACAAACCCGATTGGCCGGCAAACTGCAGAAGGAAACGGAGGTGGCGCTTCGTTTTCCGGGTTGTTGCGTCTGACAAGCGCAGGAACAGCAGGCAAAGACGTCGCGGGCGGTCTTCGGACCTCGACCCTGATACCACTACTGACGCGCTGAAGACCGCCCGTCTCCCCCCATTTTCAATGACCAGACGCGATTTCGCGGGCGTGGTGCGGATTTTCTGTATCCGGCATCTCCAACAAGGGATTGCACCCCACCTCCCTCATGGTGAGCCAACCTCCCTCATGCTGAGCCTGTCGAAGCACGCACTATTTCGATGCAGCGCTGTAAGGGGACTGCATCACCGTTGTTGCGCCCTTCGACAAGCTCAGGATGAGGGAGAGTAGAGTTTTGCAGGGTTGTAGCTGTGCGAGCTTGCAAGTGGTGAGGACTTGCAGAACTACCACCCTGCCACCAGCCCACACCCCTCATGCTGAGCTTGTCGAAGCACGCGGTACATCACTGCAATCTACCGGAAGGCTGCACTGCACTCTCCCAAAATAAAGTGGCCACAAATAAAATGGCCCCAAAAAGAAAACGGCCCCGAAAGATCGGAGCCGTCAGACAAGCCATGGAGGCAGATATTATATGCCGAGATTGGCGAAACGGCTCTTGAACTTGGAAACGCGGCCGCCACGATCGGTGAGCTGTGCGGAACCGCCGGTCCATGCCGGATGGGTGGACGGGTCGATGTCGAGGTTCATCGTGTCGCCTTCCTTGCCCCAGGTCGAACGGGTCATGTATTCGGTACCGTCGGTCATGACGACCTTGATGTTGTGGTAGTCGGGATGAATATTGGCTTTCATCGGTCTATTCCTGAACTGGTGGGCGCAGGACCGGTTCCACGAGGTTGCGTGGATTTGGTCGGTCATGTGCCGATTGTTAGAGATGAAGCCAAACGCCGCAAGGGCATGGGCTTCCAAAACTGTTGGCGAGCCTATACATCAGCCTTGGAGCAATAACAAGGCCGTATGGCTGCAAAGTCGCATCGCGGCGTTAGGAAGATCGAGGTAATGGCCGAACTGGCGTTTGAAGATGCCGAAAAGAAGCGGCGGACGCTGAAACCGTTGCGGCGGATAATCCCCTACATGACGCGCTACAAGCCGTGGCTGGCGGGCGCGCTGGTGTCGCTGGCGCTTGCGGCGGGGACGACGCTGACGCTGCCGCTCGCGGTGCGCCGCATGATCGATCACGGCTTCTCCGGGTCCAACGGCGCCTTCATCAACAATTATTTCGGCATGCTCGTGCTGCTCGCGGCGCTGCTCGCCATTGCCTCGGCCGGCCGCTATTATTTCGTCATTACCCTTGGCGAGCGCATCGTCTCCGACCTCAGGCGCGACGTCTTCGGACATTTGACCACACTGTCGCCGTCCTTCTTCGACAATAGCCGCTCAGGCGAGATCGTCTCGCGGCTGACCGCCGACACGACGCAGATCAAATCCACCGTGGGGGCGACAGCCTCCATCGCGCTGCGCAACATCATCCTGGCGCTCGGCGCCATGGCGATGATGATCATCACCAGCGCCAAGTTGTCGGGCCTCGTCATCCTGGCGATACCGGTCATCATCATACCGCTCATCGCCTTCGGCCGTTCGGTGCGGCGGCGCTCGCGGCGGGCGCAGGACCAGCTGGCCGACGCCACCGCCTATGCCAGCGAGTCGATCGTGTCCATGCGCACGGTGCAGGCCTTCACCAACGAGCATCTCGCCACCTCGCGCTTCGGCCAGGCGGTGGAGGACGCCTTCGCGGCGGCGCGCGCCTCGGTGCTCGCCCGCGCATTCCTCACCGCCTTTGCCATTTTTCTCATCTTTTCGAGCGTCGTCGCCGTGCTCTGGTTCGGGTCGCGCGATGTGCTCTCCGGCGCGATGACGCCGGGGACGCTCGGCCAGTTCCTGCTTTATTCAGTCTTCGCCGCCGGTGCGCTCGGCGCCCTGTCGGAGGTATGGGGCGAACTCAGCCAGGCTGCCGGCGCGGCGGAGCGCCTCGCCGAGATACTCGACGAGACACCGGCCATCCGCGCGCCGGCAAGGCCCGTGCCGCTGCCGAGTCCTGCCCGGGGCGGCATCAGCTTCGAGAAGGTCGGCTTCAACTATCCGGCGCGGCCGGATGCGCCGGCCTTGAACGGGCTGGATTTTGCCGCAAGGCCCGGCGAGACCATCGCCATCGTCGGCCCGTCCGGGGCGGGAAAGAGCACGGTCTTCGCGCTGCTGCTGCGCTATTACGATCCGGTTTCGGGGCGGATTCTCATCGACGGCGTCGACCTGAAGGATGCCGATCCGGCCGATATACGCAGCCGCATCGCCATCGTGCCGCAGGATACGACGATCTTTGCCGCGACGGCGCGCGAGAATATCGGCTTTGGCCGGCCGGGCGCCGACGATGCCGAAATCGAGACCGCGGCGAAGGCGGCGCTGGCGCATGAGTTCATCCTTGAGCTCGACCATGGCTATGACACGCAGCTCGGCGAGCGCGGCGTCATGCTCTCCGGCGGCCAGCGCCAGCGCATCGCCATCGCCCGGGCGATCCTGCGCGACGCGCCGATCCTGCTGCTCGACGAGGCGACTTCGGCCCTCGACGCGGAGAGCGAGATGCTGGTGCAGCAGGCGCTGGACCATCTGATGCAGGGTCGCACGACGCTCGTCATCGCGCATCGCCTCGCCACCGTGCTGAAGGCCGACCGCATACTGGTGCTCGAGCATGGCCGCATCGTCGAAGAGGGGACGCACCAGACGCTGGTGAAGGCCAATGGCGTCTATGCGAGCCTCGCCAAGCTGCAATTCGAGGCCGGCGCGAATGCCTTCAGGGGCGCCGCCGAATAGCGGTAGCCCTTGGAGTGAACTTCAGCTCGGGTCACACTAGAAATATATAGTTGCTAGTGATCCTTTCGAATCTGAAGTTCACGACATTATTGCAGCAGCGTCAGATGAACTTCAGATTCGGGTCACTAGCGTTCCGTCAGCTTCAATTCGATGCGGCGGTTGCGCGCCCGCACTTCCGGCGAATTCCCCGGCTCCAATGGCTGGAATTCGCCGAAGCCCGCAGCGACCAGCCGATTGGCGGGAACGCCATTGGCCATGAGGAACTTCACCACCGAGATGGCGCGGGCGGAGGAAAGCTGCCAATTGTCCTTGAACTGGCCGGTGCCGGACAGCGCGACATCGTCGGTATGGCCGTCGACGCGCAATACCCAGTTGATCTCCTCGGGGATTTCCCGCTGCAGGTCGATCAGGGCGACCGCGAGCTTCTTCATCTCCTCCGATCCGGCAGGGTTCAGCTCGGCCGTGCCGGAGGCGAACAGGACTTCGGACTGGAAGACGAAACGATCGCCGACGATGCGGATATTCTCGCGGTCCGACAATATTTCGCGCAGGCGGCCGAAGAAATCCGAACGGTAGCGGTTGAGCTCCTGCACCCTTTGCGCCAGCGCGACATTGAGGCGCTTGCCGAGATCGGCGATCTTGGCATTCGACTCCCGGTCGCGGGATTCCGACGCATTGAGCGCTTCCTCGAGCGCGCCGATCTGCCGGCGCAGCGCCGCGATCTGCTGGTTCAATATCTCCACCTGCGACAGCGCCCGCGCGCTGATCTGCTTTTCGTTCTCGAGCCCGGTGGAAAGCTCGTTGATCCTGCCCTCGGCCGCCGCGCCGGCGCCAGCGCCTTGCGACAGCAGCGACTGCAGCCGCGACTGTTCGTTCTGCGCATTGGACAGCGACGCCTGCAGGTTGGCGATCGTATCCTCCAGGTCCTGCTTGTTGCCCTGTTCGAGCGACAGAAGCTGCGTCAGCTCGTTGATCTGGGCGTTCAGCCGGTTGAGCACGGCGTCCTTGCCGGTGATCTCCTGGCTGAGCAGGAACTGCGCCAGCACGAAGACGGAGAGCAGGAACATGATCGAGAGGAGCAGCGTCGACAGCGCATCGACGAAACCTGGCCAGTAATCCACATGGCGGACAGGTCTGCGGTTGCGGGCAAGCGCCATCGTCAGGGCTCTTTCCGCTGGATGGCGTCGGCCAGCCGGTCGAGCGTGTGGCGTATCGCCTTCTGGTCGTCGGCCTGTTTCTCCACCCAGTCGCGCATCATCTGCTGTTCGGACCGCATGTTCTTGACAAGGCCCTGGATGCCCTCGGCAAGGTTGGCGAGCGCGGCCGTGGTGCGCTGGTTGGAACCGCCGCTCTCCTGCATGTTCTGCAGGCGCTCCGCCAGCGCGCGCAGCTCATCCGAGGTGCCGGCGCTTGCGGCATCGAGGGCGTGAAGGTCCGAACCGAGATCGGTGACGCTGGAGAGCCAGTTTTCGAGCTCCGTATAGAAGCGGTTCTGGGCGCGGCCGGCCTGCAGGTCGAGGAAGCCGAGGATCAGCGAGCCGGACAGGCCGAACAGCGACGACGAGAAGGCCGTGCCCATGCCGCGCAGCGGCGATTGCAGCCCCGCCTTCAGCGAATCGAGCACGCTGTTGGCGTCGCCGGCGCGCGGATCGAGCGACTGGATGGTCTGGCCGATCGAGCCGATGGTTTCGAGCAGGCCCCAGAACGTGCCGAGCAGGCCGAGGAATACCAGCAGGCCGATGAGATAGCGCGAGATGTCGCGGGTTTCGTCAAGTCTCGTGGCGATGGAGTCGAGCATCGAGCGCATGGCGCTCGTCGAAAGCGCCATGGACTGCCGGCGCCCGATCAGCGCCCGCATCGGCGCCAGCATGGTCGGCTTCGCGTCGGTATCGTGGTCGCCGCGGCGGAAGGAATTGACCCAGCGCACCTCCGGAAACAGCCGGATGACCTGGCCGAAGGCGAGCAGGATGCCGACGAGCAGCACGCCGAGGATAAGCCCGTTCAGACCGGGATTGGTGGTGAAGAACTGCGATATCTGCCGAAAAAGGATTGCCCCGAGGAAACCCACGATGACGAGGAAGATCGCCATGGAGAGAAGTACGAAACGTGGGCTTGAAAGCCGGTAGGGGTCGTAATCATCATTGTCCAGACCGTGATGGGTCGAACTGAAATCGGCCATATTCTCGTCTCCGCATCGCCCGTACATACATCATATGTATGCAAACCAAGGGGGTTGCGCGGAGCCTAACCGAAAATATGGTCGAATTGGAAGGTTGGAATGCGGCGGCAAGACATTTTGTCCGCCGCAGCCTTTCAAATCGGATCAGACCGGCTTTTTGAGCGTCTTCAGCAGCGCGCGCTGGATGGCTTCGTTGCCGGCGACGAGCGCCTTGCTCTCGATGACGTTCTGGCCGCCGTCGAGATCGGTGACGAAGCCGCCGGCCTCGCGGATCAGGACGATGCCCGCGCCCGTATCCCAGGGATGGAGGCCGTCTTCCCAGAAGCCGTCGAAGCGTCCCGCCGCCACGTAAGCGAGGTCCAGAGCCGCTGCGCCGAGGCGCCGCACGCCGGAAACCTCGCCCATGACATTGCGAAGCTGGAGCAGGTAATTGCCATGGTCGCCGCGGCCGAGATGCGGCACGCCGGTACCGATGACGGCATCGACCAGCTTCGTGCGCCCGGCAACGCGCAGCCGGCGGTCGTTGAGGAAGGCACCGCCGCCGCGCTCGGCCGTATAGAGCTCGTCCATGGCCGGATTGAAGATGACGCCGGCGACGATCTGCCCCTGGCGCTCCAGCGCGATGGATACCGCGAACATCGGGATGCCATGCAGGAAGTTGGTGGTGCCGTCCAGCGGATCGACCAGCCAGCGATGCTGCCCGTCGCTGCCTTCGACCGCGCCGGTCTCCTCCATCAGGAAGCTGTAATCCGGGCGGGCGCGCTTCAATTCGCTGAAGACGATCTCTTCGGAACGCTTGTCGGCCTGGCTGACATAATCGCCCGGGCCCTTCAGCGACACCTGGAGATTCTGCACTTCGCCGAAATCGCGCGCCAGCGAGCGGCCAGCCTTCATGGCAGCCTGCACCATTACATTGAGGATCGCTGAACGCGCCATTCGAATTTATCTCCGTCAGTCAGGATGGGTTGCGGCAACATGCGGTCGCCGCATGCCGATGCTCAGTCCGCGCGGCGGACATAGGTGAGTTCGTTGGTGTCGACGATGATGCGCTCGCCGGACGAGATGAACGGCGGAACCAGTACGCGGATGCCGTTTTCCAGCACTGCGGGCTTGTAGGACGATGCAGCGGTCTGGCCCTTGACCACCGGGTCGGCTTCCGTGATCGTCAGCGTCACCTGGTCGGGGAGCGAAATGCCGATCGGGCGCTCGTCGTAGAGTTCGACGGTGACCATCATTCCGTCCTGCAGGAAGGCGGCGCGGTCGCCGACGAAATCCTTCTGCAGTTCCAGCTGTTCGTAGCTTGCGGTATCCATGAAGATCAGCGCGTCGCCCTGCTCGTAGAGGAAGGAGAAATCCTTCTGTTCGAGGCGGACCTTCTCGACGGTCTCGGCCGAGCGAAAACGCTCGTTCAGCTTGGTGCCGTTGATGAGGTTCTTCAGCTCGACCTGGTTGTAGGCGCCGCCCTTGCCCGGTTTCACGGCATTGGTCTTGACCGCGACCCAAAGGCCGCCATCATGTTCGATCACATTGCCTGGACGGATTTCATTGCCGTTGATTTTCATTTGTCTATCCGGATTGAAGTTTGAACTGGCGCCCGCGGCGACCGATAATGGCGCTCCAAGACCACAAAATCACGCGATAGGCAAGAGAAAGCGCGAAAAACCGCAGCCGGGCGCGGTTTATCGCAGCCTGTTGGCCTCCGAGATGGCGGCCGCCATCTGGCTGTCGTCCAGCCCGTCGAGGAAGGAATTGAGGTCGGGATCGTTCAAGCCGGCGCGCCGTGCCACGATGTACCAGGCGGCCGCCTTGACGCTGTCGCCCTCGACGCCGAGCCCGTCGCGATAGAGCTTCGCCAGCCTCGCCTGCGCTGCCACATTGCCGCCGGTCGCCGCCCGCAGCATCCAGCCGAAGCCGGTCTTGTAGTCGCGCTTGCCGCCGCGCCCCTCGACGAGCCAGGTGCCGAGATCGAGCTGCGCCGTATCGTGGCCCTTGATCGCCGCGCTGATGAGGAAGACCCGCGCCCGCGCCTCGTCGCGCTTGATGCCGGGCGTGCCATTGGCGAGAACCTGGCTCACCGCATATTCGGCGTCCGCGAGGCCCTTCTTCGCCGCCTTCTCGAACCATGGATAGGCATTGTCGAGCCCGGTCGAACCGGGCTTCTCCTGCATCAGCATCTGGCCGAGATTGAACTGGGCGGCGGCATTGCCGGCATTGGCGGCCGCCTCGGTCAGCTGCCGGGCCTTTGCCGGGTCCTTCGCCACATATTGGCCGTCGAGAAGGATGGCGGAGTAGCGGAACTGCGCTTCGGGCGAGCCCTGTTCGGCTGCCTTGCCGTACCATTTGGCGGCTTCGGCGGGATTGAACGGCACGCCGAGGCCGCGCGACAATATCTCCGCCACCAGCACCTGCGCCGCGGCGTCGCCCGCCTCGGCCCGCGGCAGGGCGAGATTATAGGCGGTCTTGTAGAGGCCGCGCTGATAGGCACCGAAGGCGTCGTCCTCCGGCGGCTTGCCGAAACGCGTCGGATTGACCGCCTGCGCATTCTCGTTGGCGGATTTCGGCTTGTCCTGCTTCGGCGCCGTCGCCGGTGCCTGTTCCTGAGGGGCAGCAGGCGATCCAGCAGCAGGGGAAGCGTCCTGGCCGAAAGCCATGCCGGGGGCCAGCAGCACCAGGGCGAGCGCTGTGTTTCTGGCGGCAAGACGGCTGGAGCGGATCAATCTGCTCTCCTTCATTCCTGGTCTTCGAACATGGGCGCGGTCTCGTCCAGAAGCCGGTTGGCTTCCCGCATCGCCGCTTCCGGGTCGTCGCCGCCGAAAATGGCCGAGCCGAGCGCGATGAACTCGGCGCCGGTGCTTGCCGCATCGCCTATGCTCTCCATGCTGCTGCCGGCCTGGATGATGCAGGGGATCTCGACCATTGAGGCCCACCAGTCCGCGAGCTCGACATTGCGGGGATGCGCATCGGGCCTGGCATCCGCGCCGATCTTGCCGAAGAGGACGTAGTCCGGCTGCGCCTCGCCGATTTCGAGCGCCGAATGCCGGTTCTTGATATTGCCCGTACCGACGATCAGCCGCGGCGACAGTCGGGAAACGAGGTCGGCGATTTCGGCGGCCTTGCCTTCCACATGCACGCCGTCGGCCTTGATGCGCCCGGCGATCTGGGTGTTGCCGACGATGATGGCGGCCGCGCCGGCCTGCTGGATGACCGGCACCGCGGCCTCGCACATATCCTGGAAACGCGCCTCGTCCAGATCGTATGGCGGCAACAGGACCGACGCCGCATCTCCCCCGGCAAGGGCCTGCGACAGGCGCGCGGCCAGCTCTTCCGGGGTAGCGGCTTCAGGCGCTACAAGAACGATGCGGCAACGGTGGGGAATGGTGTCGTTACTCATGCTGATTACCCTGTCGGCCGTTCTGTCCAAGAATAGTGATGGAATTCGGGCATAAAGGATAGGGCGCGTTTTGAACAGGCCGCGATTTGGCGCGGCGGCGAATTTTTGCAGCCAAAACAGGGGATTTGCCGGCCGCAGCCATTTTCAACCGGCGCAAACAGGCGTAAACGGCAGTGTCTCCCGCCCGGATATCTCCGCCATGCCCGATCTTCTGACGAATCCCTGGTTCTTTGCCGCTGCGGTCCCCGCAACCATCCTCATCGGCCTTTCCAAGGGCGGGCTGGGCGGCGCGATGGGACAGATCGGCGTGCCGCTGATGGCACTGGTCATGCCGCCGGTGCAGGCGGCGGCGATCATGCTGCCGATTCTTCTGGTGATGGATGTCGCAAGCCTCTGGACCTGGCGCGGCTTCAGGGACGTGCAGACGCTCAGGCTCATGCTGCCCGGCGGCCTCGTCGGCATATTCGTCGGCTGGCTGACGGCCTCGGTGATCTCGGACGACATGGTCAAGCTCATCGTCGGGCTGATCGCGATCATCTTTTTCGCGCGCTACATGCTGGCGAGCCCTGCAAGACGCGCGACGCCGCAGCCGCACAATGCCGGCTCCGCGACGCTGTGGTCCAGCCTTGCGGGCTTCACCAGCTTCGTCGCCCATGCCGGCGGGCCGCCCTACCAGATCTATGCCCTGCCGCTGCGGCAGGACCCGCGCGTCTATAATGGAACCAGCGTGATCTTCTTCGCCATCATCAATGCGGTGAAGGTCATTCCCTATTTCGCGCTCGGCCAGTTCGACCGGACGAACCTCCTTGCCTCGGCGGCGCTGATGCCGCTGGCGCCGCTGGCGACCTTCGCCGGCGCGTGGATCGTGAGGCGCATGCGACCCGAGATTTTCTACCCCTTCATGTACGGCATGATTCTGCTGATGGGGCTGAAGCTCACATATGACGGAGTGGTCGCCCTGTTATATTCTTGAACTAAAGTTGATCGGCAATACCGCAACTTTTGCCTTAGGAAGACATTAATCAAACCGACTAGCCAAGCTGAATCGCTAGCCCGAATCCCGGGCATCGAGCTTGCGGATTGCTGACAGGAAGTGGTGAACAACATGACACAGAGCCAGACAAAACAGCGGGACACCCGCATCGATGTCTTCAGGGCGCTGGCGCTGTTGACCATCTTCATCAATCACGTGCCGGGAACGATCTACGAGCACCTGACCCACAAGAATTTCGGCTTTTCCGACTCGGCCGAGGCCTTCGTCCTCATCTCCGGAATAGCCGTCGGGCTTGCCTATGGCTCCAAATTCTCGGCCGGCAGCCGTTTCCTGATGACGCTGAAGGCATGGCGGCGGGCGGCGACGCTCTACAGCACCCATATACTGACGACGATCGCGACGCTGGCGATCTTCTGCGCCGCCGGCATCTACCTGAAGCGGCCGGATTTCATGTCCTTCATCAATATCGGCCCGCTGATGGACGAGCCGGCCAAGGCGCTGATCGGCCTTGCGACGATGGGCCACCAGCTCGGCTACAACAACATCCTTTCGATGTATGGCGTCCTCCTGCTCATGCTGCCGCTGTTCCTGGCGATAGGCAGCGTCAGCATCAGCGCCATGGTCGGCATTTCGGGCGTGCTGTGGCTGGTTTCCGGCGTCTACCAGATCGCGCCGCCGAACTATCCGACCGATGGCGTCTGGTTCCTCAACCCGCTGTCATGGCAGTTCCTGTTCGTCATCGGCATCGCCGGCATCATGCACGTGCGCCGCGGCGGCAGCATCGCCTTCAACAAATATCTGTTCGCCCTGTCGGCGGCCTATATCCTCATCGCGCTCGTCTGGGTGCGCTGGCCGCTCTGGGGCGTCGATACCTCGCTCGGCCTGCCGATGGTGGTCACCGGCTTCGACAAGACCTTCCTGTCGCTGACGCGGCTCGCCCATGTGCTTGCGCTGGCCTATATCATCGTTTCGGTGCCGGCGATCTCCAATCTCGCCCGCACCGCGGTCGATCATCCGCTGGCCATTCTCGGCAAGCATTCGCTGCCGGTCTTCGTGGCGGGAACGATCCTCGCAATGGTGGCCCAGGTGGTCAAGGTGATGAATCCCGGCGGCCTGCTCGACGATACGCTGCTGATCGCCAGCGGCATCATGGCCCAGTTCGCCCTTGCCTATTACCTCGAATGGCTGCCGCGGATCGGCTGGGGCGCCAAGGCCGCTCCGAAGCCGGCCCTGCCGGCCAAGGGCCCTGTCGCCGGCAAGGTGCAGGTGGCCGGTTCGGTCAAGGTTGCCGGCAACGTCCTCGCCTAGGTTTCGGCTAAAGAGACTGGCCAAGGGCGGCCGGACCTGCTTCTATCGCATCAGGGAGTCGTCTGGTGATGTGGGAGGCAGTGCATGGGTGGAATGTTCGATCGGGATCTTGACCGGAACGAAGCCAATCACCAGCCGCTGACGCCGCTTTCCTTCCTGGAGCGTGCCGCGCGGGTCTATCCGTCCCGCACCGCCATCATCCACGGCGCCGAACGCACGGACTACGCCACCTTCTACGCGAGATCGCGCCGGCTGGGATCGGCGCTCCAGCGCGCCGGCATCGGCAAGGGCGACACGGTAACCGTGATGCTGCCCAATACGCCGCCGATGCTGGAGGCGCATTTCGGCGTGCCGATGACGAAAGGCGTGCTGCATTCGCTCAATACCAGGCTCGACGCCGCGATCATCGCCTTCCAGCTCGACCATGCGCAGACGAGGATCGCCATCGTCGATACGGAATTCGCGGAGGTCTTCGCCGCCGCGCTCGACCTGTGCAGCGTCAAGCCGCTGGTCATCAATGTGGTGGACGGGCAATATCCGGCCGATGCCCCGCATCCGGCGGGGGCGATGATCGGCGACCTCGACTACGAGAGCTTCCTTGCTTCCGGCGATCCGGAATTCGCCTGGTCGATGCCGGACGACGAATGGGACGCGATCAGCCTCAATTATACCTCCGGCACCACGGGCAATCCCAAGGGCGTCGTCTACCACCACCGTGGCGCCGCCCTCATGGGCTATGGCAATATCGTCGCCTCGGGGCTCGGCCGCTACGCCGTCTATCTCTGGACGCTGCCGATGTTCCACTGCAATGGCTGGTGCTTTCCCTGGACGCTGGCGCTGCAGTTCGGCACGCATGTCTGCCTGCGCTGGGTGCGGGCGAAGCCGATCTACGATGCCATCGCCGATCATGGCGTCACCCATCTGTGCGGCGCGCCCATCGTCATGTCGACGCTGATCAATGCGAAGGAGGAGGAGAAGCGGCGCTTCCCCCATACGGTGTCGTTCAATACCGCCGCCGCGTCGCCGCCGGAAGCGATCCTCGCCGGCATGGCCGAGGCGGGGTTCGAAGTGACGCATCTCTACGGGCTGACGGAGACCTATGGCCCGGCAGTGGTCAATGAATGGCAGCAGGAGTGGGATGCGCTGGAGCCGGGCGCAAGGGCGGCGCGCAAGGCCCGGCAGGGGGTGCGCTATCCCTCGCTCGAGAACCTCGCGGTGCTCGACCCGCAGACGCTGGAGCCGGTTCCCGCCGATGGCAGGACCATCGGCGAGGTGATGTTCCGCGGCAATATCGTCATGAAGGGCTATCTGAAGAACGCCAAGGCCAGCGCCGAGGCCTTCGCCGGCGGCTGGTTCCATTCGGGCGATCTCGGCGTTCTCTATCCGGACGGCTACATACAGCTGAAGGACCGCTCCAAGGACATCATCATTTCGGGCGGCGAGAACATTTCGTCGATCGAGGTCGAGGATGCCATCTACAAGTTTCCCGGTGTCGGCACCTGTGCCGTGGTCGCCTGTGCCGACGAAAAATGGGGCGAGACGCCGTTGGCATTCGTGGAGATGAAGCCGGGACATGCGGCGGAGGCGGCGGAAATCCTCGCCCATTGCAGGAAGGTGCTCGCCCCGTTCAAATGTCCGCGCCATGTCCTGTTCGAGGACATTCCGAAGACGTCGACCGGCAAGATCCAGAAATTCGCCCTGCGCAGGCGGGCGGAGGAATTCGCCATGGCCGGGCAGGAGGCACGGCCGTCCGCATGAGGCCGGGCGGCTGCGAAAATGCAATTCGCTTGTCGGCGTTAACCGATCATTAAGCATTACAATCTATAAATTGATCATCCAGTTTTCTGGATTCTTACCAAGTGGTTTGGCCACTTTGTTTGACGCCTCCCTGTTAGACTCCTGAGAGCCGCCTCGTTTTGCGGCTCTTTTTTTATGTTCATATCCTCGCGGGCACGCTGCCGTTAACCCTTTATTAAGGATAAACTTGCGCTGATGTATCCGACCGGGCAGGTTGCTGGGGAATACCGCCCGCCAACCGTTGTGATGTTCGACCTGCTGCGCCAGTAAGAAGCACTGCTTTGACGAAATTGCGGATTGCGGCAGCGCATTAGATGACAGGGCATATGATGGGTGAACACGAATTTCGGGCTGACAATACGATTCGACTGGCGGACCGCATGGTCCGCTCCGAGGGCTTCAACCTGCTTTACGACGAGGGCATGAACCTGGTCGAGGAGGCTGCGGCCTATCTCGACGGCGAGGGGCGCGAGGCGGCGCGCTCGATGTCGCGCACGGCCGCGACGCTTTATGCGGCCGAATCGATGCGCCTGACGACGCGCCTGATGCAGGTCGCCTCATGGCTGCTGCTGCAGCGGGCTTCGCGCAGCGGGGAAATGACGCTGGAGCAGGTCCTCTCCGAAAAGGCCAAGGTTCGCCTCGATACCGATTCGGCGCCCGAGAGCGCCGCCGGCTGGGAAGATATCCCGGAGGACTATCGCGGTATCGTCCACCGCTCGCTGCGCCTGCAGGCGCGGGTGCGGCAGATGGACGACGAAATCTACAGCGGCGGCAGGACCCCGCGCCCGAGCTTCCTGACGCCAAATCCGGTTTCGGACCAGATCAGCCTGCTCGCCACCGCATTCGGTCATCGGTAAAAAGCCGGTCGAAACGACAATTTGTTTCTCTTTTGTTCACCTTTCTGCTGTCAAGTCGCCTGACACGGGATTAAGGTCCGCACATGAAAGAAGCGATTCGCATCATCGGCATCGATCCGGGGCTGAGGCGCACCGGTTGGGGCATTATCGAGACGCTCGGCAATTCGCTGCGCTTCGTTGCCTCGGGCACGATCAGCTCGGATGCGAAGCTCGACCTCGCCTCGCGGCTCTGCCAGCTTCATGACGGCCTCGCAGCGGTGATCCACCAGCTCGTGCCGCATGAGTCGGCGGTGGAGCATACTTTCGTCAACAAGGATGCGACGGCGACGCTCAAGCTCGGGCAGGCGCGCGGCATAGCGCTGCTGGTGCCGGCGCTGGCCGGCCTCAAAGTGGCGGAATATGCGCCGAACGCCGTGAAAAAAGCGGTGATCGGCGTCGGCCATGGCGAAAAAGCGCAGATACACATGATGGTGAAAGTGCTGATGCCGAAGGCGACATTCGACACCGACGATGCGGCCGACGCCCTTGCGGTGGCGATCTGCCATGCGCACCACCGGCAGAGCGCGATCGGGCGGCTGGCGATAGAACAGAAGCTGGCGGCGCTGTAGGCTGCCGGAAGCGGTGGAATTTTGGGGCGGCACCGATTCCGGGCGGCACCATGACAATCGGGATGCTCTGAACACGGGGTGGCGGCATGATCGGAAAGTTGAAGGGCACGGTGGACGAGATCGGCGAAGATCACGTCATTCTCGATGTGCACGGCGTCGGCTACGTCGCCTATTGCTCGATGCGGACGCTGTCCAGCCTGCCCGGCGCGGGCGAAGCGGCGACATTGCTGATCGAGACCTATGTGCGGGAGGATCTCATCCGCCTCTACGGCTTCGGCACGGTGCTGGAGCGTGAATGGTTCCGCCTGCTGCAGAATGTGCAGGGCATCGGCGCAAAGGTGGCGCTGAGCGTGCTCGGCACGCTGTCCCCATCGGACCTCGCCAATGCGATCGCGTTGCGCGACATAGCCATGGTCAGCCGCGCGCCGGGCGTCGGCAAGCGCGTGGCGGAACGGATCGTCACGGAACTGAAGAACAAGGCGCCGGCCTTTGCGGGCGAGGCGCTGGGCACGATCGGCCTGAAGCAGGAACTCGGCGAAGGCGTCGCCGCCGCGCCGGTGACCGATGCGGTTTCGGCGCTGACCAATCTCGGCTATTCCCGCGACCAGGCCGCCAATGCCGTTGCCGCCGCGCTCAAGGATGCCGGGGAGGGCGCCGATTCGGCCAAGCTGATCCGCCTGGGGCTCAAAGAACTGGCGCGATGAACGATGAAAAGACCTGTTCCCGACTATGCCGGGCGGCCCGGGCTTGGTATTTGCGGCAAAGAGTTTCTATAAGGCTGCATGGAACATGCTGAGCGCACGTCACATGGCAATATCGACCTTCCACCCAATCGCAGCGCATGCGGGAGGCGCCAATGAGTGAGACCGACCGCCTTCTGGCGCCGGAGAAACGCGGAGAGGACCTCGATACCAGTCTTCGCCCGCAGACGCTGGCCGATTTCGTCGGCCAGGCCGCCGCGCGCGCCAATCTCAAGGTCTTCATCGATGCGGCGAAGGCTCGCGGCGAGGCGCTGGACCATGTCCTCTTCGTCGGGCCGCCCGGCCTCGGCAAGACCACGCTCGCGCAGATCATGGCGAAGGAGCTCGGCGTCAATTTCCGCTCCACTTCCGGGCCGGTCATCGCGAAAGCCGGCGATCTGGCGGCGCTTCTGACCAATCTCGAAGAGAACGACGTTCTCTTCATCGACGAGATCCACCGGCTCAATCCGGCTGTCGAGGAGATCCTTTACCCGGCGATGGAGGATTACCAGCTCGACCTGATCATCGGCGAGGGACCTGCGGCGCGTTCGGTGAAGATCGACCTGGCGAAATTCACGCTCGTCGCCGCCACCACGCGGCTCGGCCTGCTGACGACGCCGCTGCGCGACCGCTTCGGCATTCCGGTGCGGCTCAATTTCTATACGGTGGAGGAGCTGGAACATATCGTGCGCCGCGGCGCCCGCATCCTCGGCATAGGCATGACCGATGACGGCGCGCTGGAAGTGGCGCGGCGGGCGCGCGGCACGCCGCGCATTGCCGGGCGGCTTCTGCGCCGCGTGCGCGATTTTGCCATCGTCGACGGCCGCGACAGGATCGACCGCGAGATAGCCGACAGCGCGCTGCTGCGGCTCGAGGTGGACAAGCTCGGGCTCGACCAGCTCGACCGCCGCTACCTGGCGATGATCGCGCATAATTTCGGCGGCGGGCCGGTGGGGATCGAGACCATCGCCGCGGGCCTGTCGGAGCCGCGCGATGCGATCGAGGACATTATCGAGCCCTATCTGATCCAGCAGGGGTTCATCCAGCGGACGCCGCGCGGCCGGGTGCTGACTGCCAATGCGTGGAAGCATCTCGGGCTCAGCGCGCCGGCCGATATCGTGCAGCAGCAGATCGCACTGTTCCAGGATGACGAATGATGGCCGACAAACCGATGGATGCAGCCGCAGCGCTGGCTGGTGAACTGACGGCCGACGGCCATCGTCTCCAGGCGCGCGTCTACTATGCCGACACGGATTTCTCCGGCGTCGTCTACCATGCCCGCTACCTCGAATTCCTCGAGCGCGGCAGGACGGATTACCTGCGCCTGCTCGGCGTCCATCAT
Source organism: Phyllobacterium sp. 21LDTY02-6 (assembly GCF_023554255.2). Lineage (GTDB taxonomy): Bacteria > Pseudomonadota > Alphaproteobacteria > Rhizobiales > Rhizobiaceae > Phyllobacterium. The sequence continues at coordinate 892,169 of NZ_JAMJWD020000002.1, forward strand.
TCGGAACTTGCGGAGGGCAAGCTCGGCGAGAGCATCGTCTGGGTGGTGCGGCGCATGGAGATCGACTTCCGCTCGGCCGCGCGCATCGACGACATATTGACCGTCGAGACCCATACGGCAGCCATTTCCGGCGCGAGGGTGAAGATGGCCCAGTCGATCAGCCGCGGCGACGAGCTGCTGCTGACGGCGACGGTGGAAGCCGCCTTGGTCAACGGGGCAGGGCGGCCGCGGCGGTTTCCGGCCGAATGGGTCGAACTTTTCCGCCCGCATCGGTGAGTTCGAGTAAAAAAACTTATAATCGAACAAATATTTGAATCATAACTGATCCTTAACCATAACAAATCATGAATAGACGGCAGGGAACGAGGCGTTTGGCGTTAACGCCTTCGTTTTACCAAAATTAACGTCAAGAAGCCGCGTTAAGGTTTACTGGATGAGAGACGATTGCAGCCCGGTCGCCAAGCCGGGTTTTCGGATTCGAGGATAATATGGAAGATTTAGCGGTTGCCGTTCAAGCGTCGGACGTATCCTTGTGGGGATTGTTCTGGCAGGCTGGCCTCATCGTCAAGCTGGTGATGATCGGGTTGTTGGGCGCTTCGATCTGGACCTGGGCGATCATCATCGACAAGATGCTCGGCTTCGGCCGGGCCAAGCGCGCCTTCGACCGGTTCGAGCAGGTGTTCTGGTCGGGCCAGTCGCTCGAGGAGCTCTATCGCAATCTCGGCGACAAGCGAACGGTCGGCATGGGCGCGATATTCGTCGCAGCGATGCGCGAATGGAAGAAATCGTTCGAAAAGGGCGCGCGCTCGCCGATCGGCCTGCAGATGCGTATCGACAAGGCGATGGACGTGGCGCTGGCCCGCGAGAGCGACTACCTGTCGGCACGGCTCACTTCGCTGGCGACGATCGGATCGGCCGGCCCGTTCATCGGGCTGTTCGGAACGGTCATCGGCATCATGACCTCGTTCATGGGCATTGCCGGTTCGAAATCGACCAGCCTTGCCGTGGTGGCGCCCGGTATCGCCGAGGCCCTGCTGGCGACGGCGATCGGCCTCGTCGCGGCCATTCCGGCGGTCATCGCCTATAACAAGCTGTCGAGCGATGCGGGCAAGCTGACCGCGCGCATGGAAGGCTTTGCCGATGAATTCTCTGCCATACTCTCGCGGCAAATCGATGAGAAGCTGCCGCGGGCGTGAGTACCGGACTGATGGCGCAACAATATCATTTACGGGATTGACGATATGGGCATGTCAGTGGGTAACAGCGGTTCTGCCGGCGGGCGCCGGCGCCGCGGACGTCATTCCAAGGGTTTGATGAGCGAGATCAACGTGACGCCGCTCGTCGACGTCATGCTGGTGCTGCTGATCATCTTCATGGTCACCGCGCCGATGATGACCGTCGGCGTGCCGATCGACATGCCTGAGACGTCGGCCCAGACGCTGAACAGCGAGGCCGACCCGATCTATGTGACGATCAATCCGCAGGGCCAGATCTATCTGCAGGAAACCGAGATCACCATCGACGAGGTGGTGCCGCGGCTGCAGGCGATTGCCAAGACAGGCTATAAGGAGCGGATTTTCGTCAAGGGCGACAAGGCCGCCGATTACGGCACCATCATGAAGGTCATGGCCAGGATTTCGGGCTCGGGCTTCAGCAATATAGGCCTTGTGAGCCTTCCGGAAGGCAACTGATCCAAATGCGGGCCAGCATAACATCATCCGCAATCATCCACGCCGTCGTGCTGGGCTGGGGACTGTTGTCCTTTTCCGCCCCGAGCCCGATGGACATGGCGAATTCGGAATCGATGCCCGTGGAAATCATCTCGGATGTCAGCCAGCTGCAGCAGGGCGACAAGACCGCTGCGAAGAACGACAAGCCGGCACCGAAGCCGAGCGAGAAGCCGCAGACCGTGCCCGACGCGCAGAATATCGGCGAGAGCGATACGGATACCGACACCAAGCCGGTGCCGGAGACCAAGCCCAAGCCGGTCGAGGCGGCCGAGGCGCCGAAGCCTTCCGAGATGCCGGTCGAGAAGCCCGAACCGCAGCCCGATCCGAAGCCCGAAGTGCAGCCCGAGCCGACGCCGGTGCCCGCGACCGAGGTGAAGCCGAAACCGGAGCCGCAGCAGGAGGTCAAGCCCGACCCCGTTGCCGAAGCCATCAACGAGACCAGGACGGCGACGATCCCCACCGAGGCGCCGAAGGCGGAGCCTGCGCCGGTGGCCGAAAAGCCGGCCGAGGAACAGATGAAGCTGCCGGAAAAGGTGGCGATGCCCCAGGCAAAGCCGACGCCGCCGGCCCAGACCGCCAAGACGCCGGAGCGCAAGGAACCGACCGAGAAGCCGAAGAAGACGCAGACGGCCTCGACGCCTTCGAAGGACAAGGGCATTGCCGACGAGGTCGCGGCGCTCCTCAACAATCAGAAGCCGGCGGGCGGCGGTGCCAAACGGTCGACGGATCGGGCATCCCTCGGTTCGCAGAAGCCGAGCACGGGCGAGAAGCTCAGCCAGAGCGAGATGGACGCTCTGAAGGGCGCCATCCAGAAGTGCTGGAACGTTCCGGCAGGCGCGGAAGATGCCGACGGACTGCTGGTTACCGTGAAGATGCGGCTGACCCGTTCCGGCGAGATAGAAGGCACGCCCGAAGTGTCGGGTTCGGGAAGTTCGCCTGTACAGCGCGCGGCAGTCGAGAGCGCACGCCGCGCCGTGCTGCGCTGTGCACCATACTCCCTGCCGCAAGAGAAATACGACACCTGGGCAGACGTGACGGTCAATTTCGACCCGCGTGACATGTTCTGAACCAATCGGCCAGCCAGATGAGGGCCCCCAAGCTATGATGAAACTAATCCGGATACTTCTTCCAACCTTTGCGGCGGTCTTCGCCATGGTCATGACCATGAATGCGGCGGCCCGGGCAGAAGTCGTCATCGACATCACCAAGGGCACGGTCGAGCCGCTGCCGATCGCCATCACCGACTTCCTGTCGGGCGATCAGCTGGGCGCGCAGATATCGAGCGTGGTCGCCGCCGATCTGGAGAGGTCGGGGCTCTTCGCCCCGATCGACAAGGGCGCCTTCATCGAGAAGATCTCCAACCCGGACGCACAGCCGCGCTTCGACGACTGGAAGGTCATCAATGCGCAGGCGCTGGTGACCGGGCGGGTGACCAAGCAGGGCGACGGCAGGCTGAAGGCGGAATTCCGTCTCTGGGATACGTTTGCCGGCCAGCAGCTGGAAGGGCAGCAGTTCTTCACCTCGCCGGACAGCTGGCGCCGGGTGGCCCATATCATCGCCGATGCGATCTATGAGCGGCTTACCGGCGAAAAAGGCTATTTCGATACGCGCGTCGTGTTCGTCGACGAGTCCGGTTCCAAGGAAAAGCGCATCAAGCGCCTGGGGATCATGGACCAGGACGGCGCCAATGTGCGCTATCTGACGAATGGCAAGGATCTCGTCCTGACGCCGCGCTTCTCGCCGAGCCGCCAGGAAATCACCTACATGTCCTATGAGCATGGCCGGCCGCAGATCTACCTGCTGCAATTGGAAACGGGCCAGCGCGAGCTTGTCGGCAATTTCCCCGGCATGACCATCGCGCCGCGCTTCTCGCCGGACGGGCAGAAGGTCATCATGAGCCTGCTGCAGGAAGATGGCAGTGCCAATGTCTATTCGATGGATCTGCGCAGCCGCACCACGACCCGGCTGACGAGCACGAGCGCCATCGATACGGGCGCGTCCTATTCGCCCGACGGAACGCAGATCGTGTTCGAATCCGATCGCGGCGGCCGCCCTCAGATCTACAAGATGGGCGCCGACGGTTCCAATCCGCAGCGCATCTCCTTCGGCGACGGCTCGTATTCGACGCCGGTCTGGTCGCCGCGCGGCGATCTCATCGCCTTCACCAAGCAGTCGGGCGGCCAGTTCTCGATCGGCGTGATGAAGACGGATGGATCGGGCGAGCGCATCCTGACCAGCGGCTATCATGACGAGGGCCCGACCTGGGCGCCGAACGGCCGCGTGCTGATGTTCTTCAGGATGCCTCCCGGCAGCGCCAGCCCGCATCTGATGACCGTGGACCTGACCGGCCGCAATCTCCGCCAGATCCAGACGCCCAACCTGGCGTCCGACCCGGCCTGGTCGCCTTTGCTCGAATAGGATGGCGGATCATTGCAAGGTTAATCGCGGCGGAGTTCCCACTTCGCCGCGATCGTCGTTTTTCCGCCGCATTCCTCCCCTTAAGGATGCGGCACAACCAATAAATTCGCCGTTAGTCCTGGTGTTAAGAGTGGATTAACCCTGTTTCTTGAGCGAGCCTTAACCTCGATATGGTTACTGCTTGCTGACAGACACAATTCAATTCCTAAGGAGTCCAGGCTATGCGCCGCTTCGAAATGATCGCCCGCAGTCCCGTTTTCGTCGCCCTCTTCCTGTCGCTCGCCGTTGCAGGTTGCGCTTCGAAGAAAAACATCAACAACGCCGGTGATCTTGGTCTTGCCGGAAGCGCCACGCCCGGCTCGACGCAGGACTTCACCGTCAATGTCGGCGACCGCATCTTCTTCGATGTCGACTCGTCCGTCATCCGTGCCGATGCCCAGCAGACGCTGTCCAAGCAGGCCCAGTGGCTGCAGCGCTACCCCAATTACTCGATCACGATCGAAGGCCATGCCGACGAGCGCGGCACGCGTGAATACAATCTGGCGCTCGGCCAGCGCCGTGCGGCTGCCACCCGCAACTTCCTTGCCGCCCGCGGCATCCCGGCCCAGCGCATCAAGACGCTTTCCTACGGCAACGAGCGCCCGGTCGCCGTTTGCGACAGCGAATCCTGCTGGTCGCAGAACCGCCGCGCCATCACCGTTCTCGGCGGCGCCGGCAGCTGATACAAAGCAACAACACCAGGAAAAAAGCGGCTGTAACGGCCGCTTTTTTCGTTTTGTATTGTCTTGAAACAAAATTTGGCCGAAGTCACACTGCTCGTGTTAAATACGACGCCAGGATGAAAATCCAAGGTAATTTCCCATTTTCAGGGCGGTGAAGGATGAAGAGACGTTTGAAGTATTTCGTGTGGGCGATGACCGTCGTGCCGTTTCTGGCTGGCGGCGCGAGCCATGCGGCCGGCATTGGCGGCGGGTTTTTTCCGCCCGCGCCGAAGACGGATATCGGCCAGGGCGGCGCCCCGATCATCATGGCGCAGGCGGGCGATCCGCGTGTCAGCCAGCTTGAAGAGCAGGTGCGCCAGCTGACGGGCAAGATCGAGGAACTGAACTTCCAGCTGCTGCAGATGCAGGAGCAGATGCGCAAGGTCCAGGAAGACAATGAATTCCGGTTCGAGGAAATCGAAAAGGGCAAGCGCAGCGATGCCGGGCAGAAGAGCGACCGCGCCGTCGCCTCCGCTCCAGCCCGGCCGGACGATGGGGAGGCATCTGACGATGCCTCCGCCACCGATTCCGCTGCTGTTGAAAATCAGCCTGATTCTTCCGGCGACGTGTTGTTCGGCGCCCCGCCGCGCACGCTCGGCCAGATACAGTTTGATGCCAATGGCAACGTAATCGGTGGAACGGCCAGCAATGCGCCGGCCGGTGCCGACAATACCATCGTCGCCGCCCTGCCGCAGACCGACGATCCGAAATCGCTCTACGACCAGGCCTACCAGCTTTTCCTCTCGGGCGACTATCGCAGCGCCGAGGCGGCGTTCCGCAGCCATGTCGAGCGTTTCCCCAATGATCCGGCCAATCCCGATGCCCGCTACTGGCTGGGAGAATCGCTCTACGGCCTCGGGCGCTACCAGCAGGCGGCGTCGGTCTTTCTCGACAATCACAAGCAATATCCGGACGCCAAGAAGAGCCCGGAAAATCTGCTCAAGCTCGGCATGACGCTGGCCAGGATGAAGGATCATGAAGTGGCCTGCGCCACCTTTTCCTCCGTCACATCGCGCTACCCCAATGTTTCGCAGGCGGTTAAAGAGCGCGTGAAGAATGAACGTGCCGCCAACAAGTGCTGATCCTGCGGCAGCCTTCGCGTCCATCGACTTCGCCAGCCTGAACTCGGTCGTGGTCGCCGTCTCCGGCGGCAGCGACTCGCTGGCCCTGCTATATCTCCTGCTCGACCGTTCGAAGCGGGAAGCGGCTTTTCCGAGGATCGCCGCGGTGACCGTCGATCACGGGCTGCGGCCTGAATCCGCCGCCGAGGCAGCCTATGTCGCGCAGCTGTGCGAACGGGCCGGCATCGCCCATCGCACCATGCGGTGGGAGGGGCCGAAGCCCGATAGTGCACTTTCGTCGAAGGCCAGGGAAGCGCGCTACCGGCTGTTGTGCGAGGCTGCCGCCGATCTTGGCGCGCAGGCGATCCTCACCGGCCACACGCTCGACGACCAGATCGAAACCTATGCCATGCGCCTTGAGCGGGCAAAGGAAGCCAGCGATGCGCGCGGCCTTGCCGCAATGGCGCCGGCGACCCTGCTCGAGCGGCGCTACTGGCTGCTCCGGCCCTTGCTCGGCACGTCCCGGGAGACGCTGCGTCGCTATCTGCAACAGGCCGGTATCGAGTGGCGCGACGACCCGAGCAACGAAAACGTCGACTATGAGCGCGTGCGGGTACGAAACCGGCTGCGCGGCGGCGACCGGGCGCCGCTGCAGCAGCACATTGCCGGACATGCAGCGCGGCGGCAGGGGCTGAGCGCGGATGCGGCGACGCTGCTGCCGTCGCTTCTGGCGATGGAGGGTGACGACCTTGCGGTCGTCTCGCGCCAGCCTGCCGGGCCCGATCCGCAGCGGCTGGCGACCGGCGCCATTCTCGCCATCATCGGCGGCCAGGAATTCCTGCCCGCTGCCGCGCAATGCGACAGGGCAGTTGCGTTTCTGGCCGATGGCGAGGCCGGCAAGAAAGCCTCGCTTGCCCGCTGCATCCTCGAAAGCCGGCGCCAATCCACCGCGATCTACCGTGAATTGCGGGGAATCCCGACCCATATCGTCGAGCCCGGCGCGACGATCGTCTGGGACGGCCGCTACCGCGTGAGCAATGGCGGCCATACGCCGGTCACGATCATGCCGCGCGGCTACCGGGCGGATGCGGCGGGCCAGCCTTCGCCATTGCAGCGGCGGGCGGCCGCATCGGCGCCCTCGCTCGTGCGAAGCGACGGCACGCTGGTCGAGGACTTCGCCTCGGCCTGCGTCAGCGTCACCCGGCACCTTTCCCTGTTCGACCGGGTTCTTTCAGGATATGATGTGGCACTGGCTCAATCTTTTGCGCACATCTTGAAGTTGCAGGCCTATCCGGCGCCGCCTGTAAACCAGATTAACAAGAATTGACCCGAGTTGGACTGCTAGCCTTGGCAAGGCCACGCTTCGAACCTATGTTACGATAGAATTCCGCATGTGCGGTTGCAATTGATGGGACCCGATATGAATCCTAACTACAGGAACTTCGCGCTGTGGGCGATTATCGCCTTGCTCCTGATCGCGTTGTTCAACCTATTCCAGAGCCCCACATCGCGTTCGGGATCGAGCGATGTTCCCTATTCCCAGTTCATCAGCGATGTGAACAGCGGGCGCGTCAAATCGGTAACGATCTCGGGCAACCGCATTACAGGCGTATATTCCGACAGCAATGCCAGCTTCCAGACCTATTCGCCGGGCGATGCCGGGCTTGTGGGCCGCCTCGAAAGCAAGAATGTACAGATCGCCGCACGGCCTGAATCCGATGGTTCGACCTCGCTGGTCGGAATGCTGATTTCCTGGCTGCCGATGATCCTCATCCTTGGCGTCTGGATATTCTTCATGCGCCAGATGCAGGGTGGTTCGCGCGGCGCCATGGGGTTCGGAAAATCCAAGGCGAAGCTCCTGACCGAGGCCCATGGCCGCGTGACGTTCCAGGACGTGGCCGGTGTTGACGAGGCCAAGGAAGACCTTGAGGAAATCGTCGAGTTCCTGCGCGATGCGCAGAAGTTCCAGCGGCTCGGCGGGCGGATTCCGCGCGGCGTGCTGCTCGTCGGCCCTCCCGGTACCGGTAAGACGCTGCTTGCCCGCGCCATCGCCGGCGAGGCCAATGTGCCCTTCTTCACCATCTCCGGCTCGGACTTCGTCGAAATGTTCGTCGGCGTCGGCGCATCGCGCGTCCGCGACATGTTCGAACAGGCGAAGAAGAACGCGCCATGTATCATCTTCATCGACGAGATCGACGCCGTCGGCCGCCATCGCGGCGCCGGACTTGGCGGCGGCAATGATGAACGCGAGCAGACGCTGAACCAGCTGCTGGTCGAGATGGACGGCTTCGAAGCCAATGAGGGCGTGATCCTGATCGCCGCCACCAACCGTCCCGACGTTCTCGATCCCGCGCTGCTGCGCCCGGGCCGCTTCGACCGCCAGGTCGTCGTGCCGAACCCGGACGTTTCCGGCCGCGAGAAGATCCTGAAGGTCCATGCGCGCAACGTGCCGCTGGCGCCCAATGTCGATCTGAAGGTGCTTGCCCGCGGCACGCCCGGCTTCTCCGGCGCCGACCTGATGAACCTCGTCAACGAAGCCGCCTTGATGGCCGCGCGACGCAACAAGCGCCTCGTCACCATGCTGGAATTCGAGGACGCCAAGGACAAGATCATGATGGGCGCCGAGCGGCGATCCACGGCCATGACGCAGGCGGAAAAGGAACTCACCGCCTATCATGAGGCCGGACATGCCATTGTCGCGCTGAATGTCGAGGCGGCCGATCCGCTGCACAAGGCGACGATCATCCCGCGCGGCCGTGCCCTCGGCATGGTCATGCAGCTGCCCGAAGCCGACCGCTATTCGATGAGCTACAAATGGATGATTTCCCGCCTCGCCATCATGATGGGCGGGCGTATCGCCGAGGAGCTGAAATTCGGCAAGGAGAACATCACCTCCGGCGCGTCTTCCGACATCGAGCAGGCGACGAAACTGGCCCGCGCCATGGTCACCCGCTGGGGCTTTTCCGACAAGCTCGGCCAGGTCGCCTATGGCGAGAACCAGGAGGAAGTATTCCTCGGCCACTCGGTCGCACGGACCCAGAACGTCTCGGAAGAGACCGCCCAGCTCATCGATGCCGAGGTGCGCAAGCTCATCGACGATGCCTATTCGCATGCGCGCAGCATCCTGACCAAGAAGAAGAAGGAATGGATCGCCATTGCCGAGGGGCTGCTCGAATACGAGACGCTGACCGGCGAGGAGATCAAGGCGCTGATGGCCGGCGACAAGCCTGCGCGCGATCTCGGCGACGATACGCCGCCTTCGCGGGGCTCCGCCGTGCCGAAGGCGGGGGCGAAGAAGCCGCGCAAGGGTGACGAGCCCGACAAGGGTTTCGAGCCTCAGCCGCAATCCTGAGCTTGAATACATAGATAAAATGGCCGGTCATTTCCGGCCATTTTGTACTAATTGTTCACCTCTTGCTTTTAGTATATTAGCAACACAATTTGTGAAATGCGGCATGACCGGCCTTCTGCCATAAGCAGAACAGACTTGATTGGGACGGTCCTCGCCCCGTAACTGGACCTTCAATATGGCGCGCAAATATTTCGGCACAGATGGAATCCGCGGCAGAGCGAATTCCTATCCCATGACCCCCGATATCGCGATGAAAGTCGGCATGGCCGTCGGCCTCGCCTTCAAGCGAGGCGATTATCGCAATCGCGTGGTGATCGGCAAGGATACGCGGCTTTCCGGCTACATGATCGAAAACGCGCTGGTCGCGGGCTTCACTTCGACGGGCATGGACGTATTCCTGCTCGGCCCGATCCCCACTCCGGCCGTCGCCATGCTGTGCCGCTCGCTGCGTGCCGATATCGGCGTGATGATCTCGGCCTCGCACAATCCTTTCAGCGACAATGGCATCAAGCTCTTCGGCCCGGACGGCTTCAAGCTTTCCGATGAGATCGAGCTCGATATCGAGCGGCTGATGGATGAGGATCTGGGCGACCGGCTATCCGGTTCCGAGGCGCTCGGCCGCGCCAAACGCGTCGATGGCGACATTTATCGCTATATCGAGTTCGCCAAGCGCACCATGCCGAAGAACATCTCGCTGAGCGGCCTGCGCATCGTTGTCGATTGCGCCAACGGCGCCGCCTACAAGGTGGCTCCCGCGGCGCTCTGGGAACTCGGCGCCGAAGTCGTCACCATCAATAACGAGCCGAACGGCACCAATATCAACGAGGATTGCGGCTCCACCCATCCGCTCGGCCTCATCAAGAAGGTGCATGAGGTGCGGGCCGATATCGGCATCGCGCTGGACGGCGATGCGGACCGCGTGCTCATCGTCGACGAGAATGGCGCCGTGATCGACGGCGACCAGCTCATGGCGGTCATCGCGCAGTCTTGGCAGGAATCGGACCGCCTCGTCGGCGGCGGCGTGGTGGCGACGATCATGTCCAATCTCGGCTTCGAGCGGTTCCTCGGCGATCGCGGCCTGACGCTGGCGCGCACCCAGGTGGGCGACCGCTACGTGGTCGAACACATGCGCAATCATGGCTTCAATGTCGGCGGCGAACAATCCGGCCATATCGTGCTTTCCGATTTCTCGACGACGGGCGACGGCCTGGTTTCGGCGCTGCAGATCCTTGCCGTCGTGCAGGAGCAGGGACGGCCGGTGAGCGAAGTTTGCCGCAAGTTCGACGCCGTGCCGCAACTGTTGAAGAACGTGCGTACGACCGGCAAGAAGCCGCTGGAGAACAAGCAGGTGAAGAGCGCCATCGACGAGGCGCGCAACAGGCTGGGCAATACCGGCCGCCTGGTCATCCGCCCCTCCGGCACCGAGCCGCTCATCAGGGTCATGGCCGAAGGCGACGACCGCAAGCTGGTCGAAACCGTCGTCAACGACATCATCTCGGTCATTTCATCGGCGGCTTGATCGGCCCTGCCGACGAGAACATGCAAGGAGCCCCTCGCGGGGCTCTTTTTGTTTGGCTTGTCCTGAATAGCGCCAGGTTGCGCCACCATGCGGGCAATTTCCTTAACGGATATGGTGAACAAACACGGTTAAGCGGGATTTAACTTTTTTCCTCGATAGTCGGCTGCAATCACCGGCTGCATCGCGTGCACCGGTCCATGGGCCTGACGAGGGAAACGGAAATGACGATCCTGACTAAATACAATGTACTGGCGGCCTTGGGCGCCTGTCTCCTTTCCGCTCCGGCCCTCGCGGCGGACATTCAGGAGGCGCCCGTCGTCGAGGTCCAGCAATTCGGCGGCTGGTATCTGCGCGGCGATATCGGCATGAGCAACCAGCGTCTCGACAAGCTCGACTATTCCGGCTTCGACGCGCCGGAAATCTTCGGCTGGCACAATGATGGCGATTTCGATGCCGGCATCACCGGCCAGATCGGCGTCGGCTACCAGTTCAATGACTGGCTGCGTGCGGACGTCACGGCGCAGTATCGCGGCAAGACCGAATTCAGCGCGCTCGACTATTATTCGAACCCGAGCAATCCGGCGTTCGGATCGGGCACCAATGAATACAGCGCCAAGAAGTCCGAATGGCTGTTCCTCGCCAATGCCTATGCCGATCTCGGCACCTATGCCGGCATCACGCCCTATATCGGCGCGGGTATCGGCGCCTCGCGCAATACGATCTCCGAATTCAGGGACGTCAACGTCCTCAATGCCGGCGGTGGCTATGCGGGCAGCAATTCCGAATGGAACCTTGCCTGGGCGCTTCATGCCGGTGTCGGCATCCAGGCCACCGAGCGGATGACCATCGATCTCGGCTACAGCTATGTCGATCTGGGCGATGCCAAGACGGGCACGTTCTACAATGACAATGGCTCGACGCGCGGCGAGCAGGTGACGTTCAAGGATATCACCTCGCATGATTTCAAGCTGGGCGTGCGCTACGCCTTCTAGGCCGGTCGCACAGGCTTTATTTGGATGGCGGGTCCCACGGGATCCGCCATTTTTCATGGGCGGCAGGGAAATCGTGTCGCCGCGGAACATATTTCTTGACTGTCAGCGACATTTCTCCTAATTCCCGCAGCGGGCCACCTTTCCCCAACGAAAGGCGTGCTATCTGAGAGGATAGGAGAAAACATGACGACGCTTTCGAAGCCGGCATTGCGCCCGGCCAATCCCAATTTTTCATCTGGCCCCTGCGCCAAACGTCCCGGCTGGTCGCTCGAAGCGCTTGCCGATGCGCCCCTCGGCCGCTCCCACCGCGCCAAGGTCGGCAAGGCAAAGCTCAAGCAAGCCATTGATCTGACACGTGAAGTTCTGCAGGTTCCGGCGGATTACCGCATCGGGATCGTTCCGGCTTCGGATACCGGCGCCGTCGAGATGGCGCTGTGGTCGCTGCTTGGCGAACGTGGTGTCGACATGGTCGCCTGGGAAAGCTTCGGCGCCGGCTGGGTGACGGATGTCGTCAAGCAGCTCAAGCTGGCCGACACGCGGCTGATCGAGGCCGGCTATGGCGAATTGCCGGACCTTTCCTCCATCGATTTCGACCGCGACGTGGTCTTCACCTGGAACGGAACGACTTCCGGCGTGCGCGTGCCCGATGGCGATTTCATCCCGGCCGACCGCAAAGGCCTGACGATCTGCGACGCGACGTCGGCGGCCTTTGCGCAACGTCTCGACTTCGACAAGCTCGATGTCGTCACTTATTCCTGGCAGAAGGTGCTCGGGGGCGAGGGCGCCCATGGCATGCTCATCCTCAGCCCGCGCGCGGTAGAGCGCCTGCTCACCTACAAGCCGGCCTGGCCCTTGCCGAAAATCTTCCGCCTGACATCGGGCGGCAAGCTGATCGAAGGCATCTTTGCCGGCGAGACCATCAATACGCCGTCGATGCTCTGCGTCGAGGATTATCTGGACGCGCTCAACTGGGCCAAGTCCATCGGCGGCCTCGACGGGCTTGTCGCCCGGGCAGAGGCGAATTTCGCCGTGCTCGACGATTTCGTCGCGAAATCGACCTGGGCCGCCAATCTCGCCCGCGTGCCGGAGACCCGGTCCAACACGTCGGTGTGCCTGACGATCGCCGATCCCGAGATCGTCGCGCTCGATGCCGAGGCACAGGCCGGTTTCGCCAAGAACCTGGTCGCCCTGCTCGAGAAAGAGGGCGTCGCCTATGATATCGGCGCCTATCGCGACGCGCCTTCGGGCCTGCGCATCTGGGCCGGCGCCACGGTGGAGGCCTCCGATCTCGAGGCGTTGACGCTTTGGCTCGAATGGGCATTCCAGACGCAAAAAGCGGCGCTGCGGCAAGCGGCTGCCTGACCAGGCGTGGCGGCAATGGCCGCCACCGACAAATCATCCCTTTCGATTTTCATGAATGGAGGCCTTCATGGCACCGCGCGTACTCGTATCGGACAAACTTTCGCCCACTGCCGTGCAGATTTTCAAGGATCGCGGCGTCGAGGTCGATTACCTGCCGGATCTCGGCAAGGACAAGGAGAAACTGCTCGAGGTCATCGGGCAATATGACGGATTGGCCATCCGCTCGGCCACCAAGGTCACGGAGAAGCTCATCGCCGCCGCGAAGAACCTCAAGGTGATCGGCCGCGCCGGCATCGGCGTCGACAATGTGGACATTCCCGCTGCATCGCGCCGCGGCATCATCGTCATGAACACGCCTTTCGGCAATTCCATCACCACGGCCGAACATGCCATCGCGCTGATGTTCGCCGTTGCCCGGGAACTGCCGGAAGCCGATGCTTCGACGCGCGCCGGCAAGTGGGAGAAGAACCGCTTCATGGGTGTCGAGATCACCGGCAAGACGCTGGGCGTCATCGGCTGCGGCAATATCGGCTCCATCGTCGCTACCCGCGGCGTCGGCCTCAAGATGCATGTGGTGGCGTTCGATCCCTTCCTTTCCGATCATCGCGCCGAGGAGCTCGGCGTCGAAAAGGTCGAGCTCGACGAACTCCTTGCCCGTGCCGATTTCATCAGCCTGCACACGCCGATGACCGACAAGACGCGCGGCATCATCAATGCCGAAGCCCTTGCCAAGATGAAGGACGGCGTGCGGATCATCAATTGCGCGCGTGGCGGCCTGATCGTCGAGAAGGACCTCGTGGCGGCACTGAAGTCGGGCAAGGTCGCCGGCGCCGGCATCGACGTGTTCGAGGTCGAGCCCGCGACGGAAAACGAGCTTTTCCATCTGCCCAACGTGGTCTGCACGCCGCATCTCGGCGCATCGACCAGCGAGGCGCAGGAGAATGTCGCCCTGCAGGTTGCCGAGCAGATGTCGGACTACCTCATCAAGGGCGCCGTCTCCAATGCCATCAACATGCCTTCGATCACGGCGGAAGAGGCGCCCCGCCTCAAGCCTTTCGTCAAGCTCGCGGAAGTTCTCGGCGCATTCGTCGGCCAGGTCACGGAAGAGCCCATCGAGGAAGTCGAGGTCCTGTTCGACGGTTCGACGGCGGGCATGAACACCAGGGCACTGGTCAGCGCGGCGCTTGCCGGACTGATCCGGCCGCAGGTGGCGGACGTCAACATGGTGTCGGCGCCGATCATGGTGAAGGAGCGCGGCATCATCCTCTCCGAAGTGCGGCGCGACAAGTCGGGCGTGTTCGACGGCTATATCAAGCTCACGGTCAAGTCCGCTTCCCTGACGCGGGCCATAGCCGGCACCTGCTTCTCGGATGGCAAGCCGCGCTTCATCCAGATCAAGGGCATCAACCTCGATGCGGAAGTCGGGCAGCACATGCTCTATACGACCAATAATGATACGCCGGGCATGATCGGCCTGCTTGGCACCATCTGCGGCAAGAACAATGTGAACATCGCAAACTTCGCGCTCGGCCGCGATCATCCGGGCGGCAATGCCATTGCCATGCTCTATCTCGACGAGCGCATCCCCGATCACGTCCTCGAGGAATTGCGGGTCAACAAGGTCATCGTTTCGGCAAAGCCGCTGGAATTCGACGTCGCCTGACGGAGAGGGTGATGTCGGCGGATAGCAATGCACTCCATTGGCGGAGGATGGCGGCGGGTGATCTCGCCGCCGTCAGCCGCATGGCCGCCATCATCCATACCGGCTTCTTCGAGGAAGACGCGATCTACAGCGAGCGCCTCGAACTCTATCCCGAAGGCTGCCATCTGCTGCAGGCGGCGTCGGGCGAGGCGCTCGGCTATGCCATAACCCATCCCTGGCGCCTCTATTCCATGCCGGCGCTCAACAGCATGCTGGAGCGGCTGCCGACGACGCCGAGCACCTATTACCTGCACGACATCGCCCTGATGCCGGCGGCGCGCGGCACCGGCGCGGCGGGCAGGATCGTTTCGCTCCTGGCGGCTCATGCCGGCGAGCAGGGGTTCGATACGATGTCGCTGGTGGCGGTCAATAATTCGGCCGGCTTCTGGCAGAAGCACGGCTTCGAGATCGACGACCGGCCCGAGCTCGAAGCGAAGCTCAGGACCTATTCGGACGATGCCCGGTTCATGCTGCGGCGGCTTCGCTGACGCTTCGGCGGCTCAGTTGCGCGACCATTCGCGGCCCATGCCTCCGGATCATGGTTTTGCTTAACAATTTCCCCCCGAACTCAAAGAATGGTCGCACTTTTCCAATCCAGCCTGTATAGAAGCACCGCATTTACCGAAAAAATGCGCGATAAGAGGATGTGGCTCGAGGAGTTTTGAATGGCTAATGTGGTTGTGATCGGCTCGCAGTGGGGCGATGAGGGCAAGGGCAAGATCGTCGACTGGCTTTCCGAGCGCGCCGATGTGATCGTTCGCTTCCAGGGCGGTCATAATGCCGGCCATACTCTGGTCGTCGACGGCGTCACCTACAAGCTCTCGCTGCTTCCCTCCGGCGTCGTGCGCCAGGGCAAGCTTTCGATCATCGGCAATGGCGTCGTATTCGATCCGCATGCGTTCATCGCCGAGAAAAGCCGCCTTGAGGCGCAGGGGGTGAAGGTCACGCCCGAAACGCTGAAAATCGCCGAGAACACCACGCTTATCCTGTCGATCCATGGCGAGCTCGACCGCCGCCGCGAGGCCTCCAATTCGGGCACGAAGATCGGCACGACCGGCCGCGGCATCGGCCCGGCCTATGAGGACAAGGTCGGCCGCCGCGCCATCCATGTGCTCGATCTGGCGGACCCCGAAACATTGCCCTCCAAGATCGAAAGGCTGCTTGCGCACCACAATCCCCTGCGCCGCGGCCTCGGCATAGAAGAAGTCGATGCGGCGAAGCTGCTTGCGGAACTCAACGAGGCGGCGCCGCACATCCTGCCCTTCATGGACCGCGTCTGGTATGTTCTCGACCAGAAGAAGCGGGCGGGCGAACGCATCCTGTTCGAGGGCGCGCAGGGCACGCTGCTCGACATAGACCATGGGACATATCCCTTCGTCACCTCGTCGAACACCGTTGCCGGCCAGGCCTCCGCCGGCTCGGGCATCGGCCCGGGTTCGCTGCATTACGTGCTCGGCATCACCAAGGCCTATACCACGCGCGTCGGCGAAGGGCCGTTCCCGACGGAGCAGGACAACGAGGTCGGGCAGTTCCTCGGCGAGCGCGGCCATGAATTCGGCACGGTCACCGGCCGCAAGCGCCGCTGTGGCTGGTTCGATGCGGTGCTGGTGCGCCAGGCCGTCGCCAATAATGGCATCAGCGGCATTGCGCTGACAAAGCTCGATGTGCTGGACGGATTGAAGGAGATCAAGGTCTGCACCGGATATGAGCTCGATGGCGAGACCATCGATTATCTTCCGGCGGGCCAGGGCCAGCAGGCGCGGGTGAAACCCATCTACACCACCATGGAAGGTTGGGAAGGCACCACTGCCGGCGCGCGCAGCTGGAGCGAATTGCCGGCGCAGGCCGTCAAATATGTCCGCTATGTCGAGGAACTGATCGGTGCGCCGATCGCGCTGCTTTCGACCAGTCCGGAGCGGGACGATACGATACTTGTTACTGACCCGTTTCATGATTAGACTCGGGCGCGAGAATTACGAAGCAATCTCGCAGTAAAACCATAGGTTTGGGTGAATGGCCGATTTCGTTGCAGTATTGAGAAAGACAATTGACGGTCTCGCGGATCCTACGCCGGAGCTCCGGCAACGCGTATATGCCAAGGCTCGTGCAACGATTGAGCAGAAACTGGTCGCCCTCAATGCGTCCGAAGCGGTGGCTGCGCGGCAGACGCAGGCGCTGGACGATGCAATCGCCGAAGTCGAATCGAGCTTCGCACCGCCGCCGCCGGCGGCCGCCGCTCCCGAACCGGTCGAACCACCACCCGCACCCGCCGAGTCCCAACAGGGCCCCCAACCCGAGCCTCAACCCGAAACGGTAGCGTCCCAACCCCAGCCCCGGCCACTGCCGCCGACGCCCGTCGCTCCGCCGTCTTTCGTGGCACCCGCACCGTCTTCCGTGCCCGAGCCGGCTCCTTCGTCGGAAATGTCGGAGCTGCTGCGGGCGGAGAAGGGCGAGACAGGCTATGAGTTCGATCGCGAGGACGTGCCCGTAGAGGCTGCGCCGACCAGTTACGCGCCGTCCAACTACACGCCGGTGCAGTCGCAGCCGGACGCGCTGGAGGATTTTCTTACCGGCCAGCGTCAGGCGGACAAGCGTGACGAACCGCAGGAAGACCAGCCCGTTTCGACGGGACCGCAGTGGCAGGACGATCTTGCCGACCACCGCGTGGAGGGCGAACCAGCCATCGCCGCTGATGGTGAAGACCGCAGCGACTACGGCGTTTATACGCGCAAACCACTCAAGCATCCGACGCAGCGCCGTTCGCTGACGCCGATCATCGCCGCCGCCGTCGTGCTGATAGCATTGGCCGGCCTGGGCTATGCCGGCTATGTCTGGCGCGATTCGCTCGTCGAGCGTGCGGGCGCGGCCAAGGATTATCTCGCCAGCCTCACTTCGTCGAGCGACGAGGGCGGGCAGCAGCCACCGGCAGCGCCCGCCGAACAGCAGGCCAGCCAGGAGCCGCAGCCGGCAACGCCGGGGCAGCCTGCGCCGACGAACGAGGCTTCGCCCGCGCCGGCAACGCCCGAGCCGCAGGCCGAGCCGAAATTGACGCAGCGCCTGCTGCCGGATGGGCAGGAGGTCGATCCCGGCCGGGCCAATGACACGCCGTCGCTCGGCGAGGGCACGTCCGTAGCGACCTCGACGCCGGACCAGCCTGCCGCGCCGAACGAGCCGAACGCACAGGCACCGGCGGCATTGCCGATCGGCCAGAAGGCATTTTTCTACGAGGAGCGCTCGGGACAGGATGCGGGCACTGCCGAATCGGGCGGTGTCGTCTGGTCGGTCGTCCAGGAATCGCCGGGCAATGATCTGCCGCCGGAACCGGCCATCAAGGCGGAAGTCACGGTGCCGGAGCGTGGCATCAACCTGCGCATGATCATTCGCCGCAATGGCGACAAGACCCTGCCGGCCAGCCATCTGATCGAGATGATCTTCACCGTGCCCGAAGGCTTTGCCGGCGGCGCGATCGAAACCGTGTCGCGGATGACCTTCAAGGATACCGAACAGGCGCCGGGAAGCCCGCTCGTCGCCATTCCGGCAAAGATCGCCGACAATTTCTTCATCATCGCGATGAACGACGCAAAGACCGCGATCGACACCAACATGTCGCTGATGCGCCGGCAATCCTGGATCGACATCCCCATCGCCTACAAGACCGGCCGCCGTGCCCTGATCACGCTGGAGAAGGGCCTGCCGGGTGAAAAAGCCTTCGAGGAAGTGCTGCGATCCTGGGCCGCCAAATCTGCCGGCACACAATAATCTGCCGGCACACAATAGTCGGCGGGAATAGATAACAAAAAGGCCGCATCCGCGGCCTTTTCTTCATCATTCGAATTTCCGGTTCCTAGCGGGCGTCGGCCCCCGTGCTGACGAGAGCCTTCTGCTGCTTCAGCGCGGCCGCCTTGACCGCGTCCTGCACCTTCTCGAACGCCCTGACCTCGATCTGGCGCACGCGCTCGCGGCTGATGCCGAACTCGGTCGAAAGGTCCTCGAGCGTCACCGGATCGTCCGACAGGCGCCGCGCCTGGAAGATGCGGCGTTCGCGGTCGTTCAGCGATGACATTGCGCCGGTCAGCATCTCGCGGCGGTTTTCGAGTTCGTCCTGCTCGATCAGCATGGTCTCGGCGCTGTCATGGTCGTCCACGAGCCAATCCTGCCAATCGCCGCCCGCTTCGCCATCCGACGAGCGGATGGGAGCATTGAGCGAGGCATCGCCGGACAGGCGGCGGTTCATCGAGATGACCTCGTCCTCCGAAACGCTCAGGCGCGTCGCGATTTCCTTGACCTGCTCAGGGTTCAGATCGCCGTCGTCCAGCGCCTGGATCTTGCTCTTGACCTTGCGCAGGTTGAAGAACAGGCGTTTCTGGTTGGCGGTCGTACCCATCTTGACCAGGCTCCAGGAGCGCAGCACATATTCCTGGATCGAAGCCTTGATCCACCACATTGCATAGGTCGCCAGACGGAAACCACGCTCCGGTTCGAAGCGCTTGACCGCCTGCATCAGGCCGACATTGCCCTCGGAGATCACTTCGCCGATCGGCAGGCCATAGCCGCGATAGCCCATGGCGATCTTGGCGACGAGCCGCAGATGGCTTGTCACCAGCTTGTGTGCCGCCTTGGCGTCGGTATGTTCCAGATACCGCTTGGCGAGCATGTACTCTTCCTGCGGTTCCAGCATGGGAAACTTACGGATTTCTTCCAGGTAGCGGGTAAGTCCACCGTCACCACTCAGGATAGTCGGAAGATTTTGGGCCACTTAGCACCCCTCCTCATTTAGAATATGAACCTCCATTTTCGGCAGGTTCGCAGCGTCTGCCCGCCCAGGAACTGGCGCGGACACTCTGATGCTATGCATATATAGGTAGTATTTTGGCAAAAACACGGTGCATTGCGTCGCGAAACAAACCGTCACATGAATGTGAACGACGCGCTCATGTTTGCATTTATTCTCGTGAACGGCCAAAGGGCCGAAAAGTTCCCGCCAGATCAGGAAAAATGCGTGCGGAACGCTGCCAGAAGCTCTGCCATGTCTTTCGGCGGCGGCGCCTCGAATTCCATGATCTCGCCGGTCGTCGGATGTTCGAAGACGAGGAGGCGCGCGTGCAGCGCCTGGCGGGCAAAGCCTTTCACCAAAGTCTGCAGCGGCTCGCCGAGCTTGTTCGCCTTGGTCTTGAACGCGCTGCCATAATCATGATCGCCGACCAGCGGGTGGCCGATATGCGCCATGTGCACGCGGATCTGGTGCGTCCGTCCGGTCTCCAGCCGGCATTCCACCAATGAGGCGAAGGCGGTGGCATCTTCCCTGGCGCCATAGCGTTCGAGAACTTCGAAATGCGTCACCGCATGGCGGGCATCGTCCCGTTCCTCGTGCACGATGGCCTGCTTGGTGCGATCCTTGTGCGAACGGCCCAGTGGCGCATCGATCGTGCCGGTCGCGCGGTCGGGAGCGCCCCAGACGAGGGCGAGATAGGCGCGTTCGAGATCGCCGGTGCGGCCATGATCGGCGAATTGCGCGCTGAGATGGCGGTGGGCATTGTCGTTCTTCGCCACGACGATGACGCCGCTGGTATCCTTGTCGAGGCGGTGGACGATGCCCGGCCGCTTGACGCCGCCTATGCCCGAAAGCGTATCGCCGCAATGGTGGATCAGCGCATTGACGAGCGTGCCTGTCCAATTGCCATTGCCCGGATGCACGACGAGGCCGGCGGGCTTGTCGATGACGATCAGGTCATTGTCCTCGAACAGGATGTCGAGCGGGATTTCCTCGCCCTTGGGCTCGGCTTCCGCCGGCTCCGGGATGACAATGGCGACCTCATTGCCTTCGCGAAGCTTGTGCTTCGTCTCGAGCGTGGTGCGGCCGTCGACCTGGACCTGGCCATCGGCTATGAGAGCTTGTATGCGATTGCGCGAAAGATCCGGCGCAAGCTGCGCGGTGAGCCAGGCATCCAGCCGCTTGCCAGTCGCTTCCGTATCGGCAATTAAGACTTTCAAAAAACCGGTCCCTTCGTTACAGAGGCCTCGACTGAAACCTCGGAGATGCCTTGCATGGCGAATATCAGCCCAGATATGGATGGCGAAGAACAGCCGCTGGACCCGACCATGGAGCGGGTGCGCCGCAAGATGATCCGCCTTCTGGCTGTTTCCATCGGCATCATGGTCGTTGGTCTTATGGCTGTGCTCGCCGCCATTGTCTACAAGATAAACCAGCCGATCGGCGAGGTGGCGAGGCCTGCAGCGCCGGCGGTCCCTGGCCAGCCGCTCGGCGACGCGCTGGCTGGCGAGGCGATCACGCTCGATCCCGGCACGCGCATCCTGTCGCACAATCTTTCCGGCGGGCAGCTTTCGCTGGAAACGCGCCTCGTCGACGGTACGCGGCAGATCCTGATCTATGACATCGCCACCAAGCGGGTGGTCGCAAGGATCGGCGAGGCCATCAACTAGCGTCGAGCCCGGAGGTTTGGTCGGCCGCGCATGGAACGAACCGCATATTAGTCATTGCACTTTTCGTTCCGCTTGGTTATATCGCGCTCACAAACTGCTTGCGCCCATCGTCTAGCGGTCAGGACGGCGCCCTCTCACGGCGCAAACAGGGGTTCGATTCCCCTTGGGCGTACCAATTTCCAAATATATTGTCCTATCACAGCCTCGGCTGCCGAGGCCTGGCTTCGGCCGATCGATCCGTTCCAGCGTTTACGCGTCCAATCGACCATCCGGCCCGAGGCGGGACAGAAGGTCGGATTTCGGATGCGCCACGGCGATGACGACGCGTGTTTCCGGCCGCTTCGCCGGGTTGCCGCTCATCCCTGGCGTTTCTTCTTCACCTGCGCCATGCGCGGCTTGGTTTCGAGGCCGCTCTTGTAGAGATTGTTGCGATCGAGCACCTTCACGTCCCGTTCGCCGCAAAGCGCCATGGTTATGTCGAGCTCCTTGCGGATGATCTCGAGGGCCTCGGTCACGCCGCGCTTGCCGCCGGCGCCGAGGCCGTAAAGGAAGGCGCGCCCGATATAGGTGCCCTTGGCGCCGATGGCCAGCGCCTTGAGCACGTCCTGTCCCGAGCGGATGCCGCCATCGAAATGCACCTCGATCTTGTCGCCTACCGCATCGACGATCTCGGCCAGCACGGAGATCGAGGAGGGGGCGCCATCGAGCTGGCGTCCGCCATGATTGGAGACGATGATGGCATCAGCGCCGGTCGCAGCGGCCATCTTCGCATCCTCCACGTCGAGAATGCCCTTGATGATGATCTTGCCGCCCCACCGCTCCTTGATCCAGCCGACATCGCTCCATGAAAGGCGCGGATCGAACTGTTCGGCGGTCCAGACGGAAAGCGAGGAGAGATCGGCGACACCCTTGGCATGGCCGACGATATTGCCGAAGGTGCGGCGCTTCGTGTTCAGCATGCCGAGGCACCATTGCGGCCGCGTCGCCATCTGCCAGATGTGCTTCGGCGTGAATTTGGGCGGGGCGGAAAGGCCGTTGCGCAAATCCTTGTGCCGCTGGCCGAGTATCTGCAGGTCCAGCGTCAGCACCAGCGCGGAACATTTTGCGGCCTTGGCGCGATCGATCAGATTATAGATGAACTCGCGGTCGCGCATGACATAGAGCTGAAACCAGAACGGCCTGGTGGTCGCTGCCGCCACGTCCTCGATCGAGCAGATGCTCATCGTCGACAGGGTGAACGGCACGCCGAATTCCTCGGCGGCCTGTGCGGCCAGTATTTCGCCATCCGCATGCTGCATGCCGGTGAGGCCAGTGGGCGCGAGCGCGACCGGCATCGAAACGGGCAGGCCAACCATGGTGCTTTCCAGCGTGCGCTCGGTCATGTCCACCGCCACGCGCTGGCGCAGCTGGATCTTGGCGAAATCCGCCTCATTGGCGCGATAGGTGGTTTCCGTCCAGGCGCCGGAATCGGCGTAGTCGAAAAACATCTTGGGCACCCGGCGCTTTGCAATCCGCTTCAGATCGGCGATCTCTACTGTCTTGGCCATGGATTATTCTCTTCGTTTCGACGAGGTTGTTTCAACCTGTTGCAGGCTGGTAGGCAAGCCTGGAGCTTGGATAATCATATACGGGCAGGCGCTTCACGAGTAAATGGCTTGTTGTCCATCCGCAACATTGTCTATGTTGTATGCCTTGCTGTCCGCATCCCCGCAACCCACAGGAAATACAATGGCGAAACCACCCATTCTCGTGCTTGGACCCCTCATGCCCTATCTGATCGAGGAGCTCGAAAAGAGATATGCGCTGGAAAAGCTCTATGAGAAAGAGGATGCGCTCGGATATCTCCAGGAAAATGCGCATCGCTTCGAAGCTGCGGTCACCAGCACCTTTACCGGCCTCAAGGCGGATATGATAGATCTGCTGCCCGCGGTGAAGATCGTTTCCTCCTTCGGCGTCGGGATGGATTCGCTCGACGTCGCCTATGCCGCGACGAAGGGCATCAAGATCGCCAATACGCCGGACGTCCTGAACGAGGATACGGCCAATATGGCGATATCCCTGCTGCTGGCGTCGACGCGCGACATCGTCGCCAATGACCGTTTCGTGCGTGAAGGCCGCTGGGCGCGCGGCGAGACGGCGCCGCTGGCCCAGGGCATCGAGGGCAAGAAGGTGGGGCTCGTCGGGCTCGGCCGGATCGGCAGCGTCATTGCCGCAAAGCTCACCGCATTTGGTTGTGAAATCGTCTATCACACGCGCAATCAGCGCACCGACAGCCCCTATGGCTATTATGGCGACCTGATCGAAATGGCGCGCGACTGCGCGGCGCTGATAGCCATTCTACCCGGCGGCGAAGCGACCCGGGGCGTCATCTCGCGCGACGTGTTGAAGGCGCTCGGGCCGCAAGGCACGTTCGTCAATGTCGCGCGCGGGACGGTGGTCGACGAGGAGGCGCTGGTCGAGCTGCTGCAATCCGGCGAGCTTGGCCGGGCAGGGCTCGATGTCTTCGTCGATGAGCCGAATGTACCGACGGCGCTGTTCGCGCTCAACAATGTCGTGCTGCAGCCGCATATGGGCAGCGCCACCGTCGAGACGCGCAAGGCCATGGCCGACCGCGTCGTGACCAATCTGGAAGCCTATTTCGCCGCGAAGTAGAGCCTGTTCCACATCGCCGGGCGCTTGGCGGCCCGGCGGTCAGCGCTGTGCCGTCGCGATTCTGCTCAACCGAAGACCACGGTCTTGTGACCGTTGAGCATGACGCGGGATTCGAGATGCTTCTTGACCGCGCGGGCGAGGACGCGGCTTTCGATGTCGCGGCCGGTCGCCACGAAATCCTCGGCGCTCATCGCATGGGTGACGCGTTCCGTCTCCTGCTCGATGATCGGGCCCTCGTCGAGGTCCGGCGTGACGTAATGCGCGGTGGCGCCGATCAGCTTCACGCCCCGCTCGAAAGCCTGGTGATAGGGCTTTGCACCCTTGAAGCTCGGCAGGAAGGAGTGGTGGATGTTGATGACCTTGCCGAACAGGCGCTTCGACAGATTGTCGGACAGGACCTGCATGTAGCGCGCCAGGATCACGAGATCGGCGCCGGTGTCCTTGACGATCTTCAGCAGGGCGTCTTCCTGCTCCTTCTTGTTCTCCCGCGATACCGGCAGGACATGGTAGGGAATTCCCTCATGATCGGCGAAGCGGCGGCTGTCTTCATGATTGGAGACGATCGCCACGACTTCGGCATCGAGCCAGCCGACATTGATCTGGTAGATCAGGTGCTGCAGCGCGTGGTCGAAGCGTGAAACCATGATGACGATCTTCGGCTTCTTCGATTGATCGACCAATGTCGTCTTCATGTCGAAGCGTTCGATCGCCGGCCGCAATCCGCGCTCCACGTCGTCCTTCGTGGTGCCCTCGGCGGCGGTGAAGGCGATGCGCATGAAGAACCTGTTGGTCTGCCGGTCCCAGAACTGATTGCTCTCGGCGATATTCGCGTCCATCCCCGCCAGCTCGGTCGTGACGGAGGCGACGATGCCCGGACGGTCTTCGCAAGTGAGGGTCAGAACGTAGTTTTTGTCTGGCATGGGAACTCCGGCTGTCAAATGAATGTGGCGGGATGATAGGGCGCGCGCCCGGCTTCCGGCGATGCAAAAGCGAAGCGCATAGTCCTTTTTCCGGCATCGTCCGCCGGCGTCAAACGAAGTTTGCTCATCCGGCGATGAATTTCGGCGCGGTCACGGTCTACGGTTTGGCGCCGTACCAGCGCGGCGTATAGACCCATTCGCCGCCCGCAGCGCGCGGAAAGCGCTGGGTGAGCGAGGAGCCGACTATGATGACAGTCCGCATGTCCACCTGTTCCGGCGTCAGCTCCCCGAGCGCGATGGTGGTGAGCGCTTCGCCGGGGCGGCCGATGTCGCGGCCGAGAACGACGGGTGTCGCGGGCGAACGATGTTGCCGCAATATTTCGATGGCGCGCGGCAATTGCCAGGGGCGATGCTTCGAAATCGGATTGTAGAATGCCATGGCGAGATCGGCTTCGGCGGCGAGGGCGATGCGCTTCTCGATGATTTCCCAGGGCTTCAGATTGTCGGAGAGCGACAGAATGCAGAAATCATGGCCAAGCGGCGCGCCGCTGCGGCTCGCTGCCGCCATCGCGGCCGAGACACCCGGCAGAACGACGAGTTCGATCTCATGCCAGGCCGGGTCGGCGGATTCGTGCAGCGCTTCGATGACGGCGGCGGCCATGGCGAAGATTCCGGGGTCGCCGGAAGAAATCATCACCACCGAACGTCCGCCCGCCGCAAGTTCGAACGCGTGCCGCGCCCGCTGCATCTCTTCCCGGTTGTCGGTCATGTGCAGGCGCTGATCCGGGCGAAACGGCCCGGCCATGCGCACATAGGTCTCGTAGCCGAGAACGTCTTCCGCCCGCTGCAATTCCTGCTGAACGGCGGGGATCATGTAGTCGCGATCGCCAGGACCGAGGCCGACGACGACCAGCCGACCTCGCCGGGGTGATGCCGGCGCCGCTTCGGGCGTTGTCACGAACAGGAGTTCCGCCTCGCCGGGCGCCGCGTCGTCGCTGCCTATGCGGATGCGAAGCTCGCCTTCGTCGTCGACCGGCAGGCGGGCATCGGCCAGCCACGGCGCGTCGCCTTCGATGCGGACCTTCTTTCCGGCCAGCATGTCGGCGATGAAGGTCTTGGCGTCCTCCGGGTTCTTCAGCACATAGCCCGGCGGCGGGTTGAGCAGGCACGTGCCGAAGCGCAATTCCCCGGATGTCGTTATGGCGGGCGCTATGCCGAGGATCGATGCAATGGTGCGGGCGAGCGGATTGACGCCTGTCGTCCCGCCAAGCAGGGGAACCACGGCGCTGCCATCATCGGCGACGGCCAGCACCGGCGGCTCGGCACCCTTCTCGCCGAGGATGGGCGCGAGGGCGCGAATGGTGATACCCGCCGCGCAGAGCGCGACGATCGGATGCCCCTCGCGATATTTGCCGCGGACCGTGGCGCCGAAATCGTCGAATGGCTCGTCCGCGCCGGCAGCGCGGCTGGCGAGGCCGTGGATGATCGCCTGCGGCAGGCCAGCCTTGATCTTTCGGGCGGTTTCGAGCCCGAGTGCCGACAAT
This sequence comes from Phyllobacterium sp. 21LDTY02-6, assembly GCF_023554255.2. Classification (GTDB taxonomy): domain Bacteria; phylum Pseudomonadota; class Alphaproteobacteria; order Rhizobiales; family Rhizobiaceae; genus Phyllobacterium. The sequence goes on from NZ_JAMJWD020000002.1 coordinate 918,623, forward strand.
ACGATCAGGATCGGCGCCGGAGCGGTCATTCTCCGGTTCCCTTCCACTTTTCGCCCGGGACGAGGATCAGCGAGAAATAGGGAGAGCTGGAGGGATCGACCTCGCTCAAGGGCAGGATACGCTGCGCGTCCATGGTGGCGCGCTCGACATAGAGGGCCCGCTGCATCAGTCCAAGCTCGGAGATGACGCCGCGCACCTTGTCGAGGTTCTTGCCCAGCTTCATGATGGCGGCGGCTTCCGTATTGGCCAGCCGGCTTTTCAGTTCGTCGGCTTCGAGCACGCCGGACAGAACCGTCAGCGTCTGGTTCCGGTAGACGAGCGGCGCGCCGAGCACCGCGGCACCGCCGAGAATGGAACAGACGCCGGGCACGACCACCGTCTCGTAATGTTCGGCCAGGCGGTCGTGGATATACATGAAGGAGCCGTAGAAGAACGGATCGCCCTCGGCGATGACGGCGACGTCGCGCCCGGCATCGAGGTGTTCACGCAGCAGCCTCGTTATGTCGCCGTAGAAGTCGCTGACGATCGCATCATAATTCATGTGGGCCGGCAGGATCTCCGTCGTCACCGGATAGATCAGCGGGACCAGCTGCTGTTCCGCCGTCAGGTATTCTTCCACGATCGAAAGGGCATTGCCCTTCTTGCCGCGCGCCGCGTGATAGGCGACCACCGGTGCCGCCCGCAGCAGGCGCAGGGCCTTCAAGGTGATGAGTTCAGGGTCTCCCGGACCGACGCCGAGGCCGAAAAGCCGTCCTTTGTGCGGCATTATTCCTTCTCCGAAGCCAGCGCGTTGACCGCGGCGGCGGCCATGGCGCTGCCGCCGCGCCGGCCGTGCACCACGACATAGGGGATGCCGAAATCATTCTCCGCCAGCGCCTGCTTGGATTCCGCCGCGCCGACAAATCCGACTGGAAAGCCGAGGATGAGCGCTGGTTTCGGCGCACCTTCCGCGATCATCTCGAGCAGGCGGAAAAGCGCGGTCGGTGCATTGCCGAAGGCGACGACCGAACCTGCGAGCCGGGGCCGCCACAATTCAAGCGCGGCCGCCGAGCGCGTATTGCCGATCTTGCGGGCAAGTTCGGGCACCGACGCTTCGCCCAGGGTGCAGATGACTTCGTTTGCCGCCGGAAGGCGGGCCCTCGTCACGCCCTCCGATACCATGCGGGCATCGCACAGGATCGGGGCGCCGCGCAGCAGCGCCTGCCGGCCGGCATCACCGGCGCCCGGGGAAAAGGCCAGTTCGTCGATGACATCCACCATGCCGCTCGCATGGGCCACGCGCACGGCGAGCTTTTCGAGATCGGCCGGGATCCTGCTGAGGTCGGCTTCGGCGCGGATGATGGCGAATGAACGATCATAGATCGCCTGGCCATCGCGGATATAGTCAAGCATCAAATGGCCCCCCGGAGCCGGAAAATCTGGCGCCGATCAATTCGGCGGCTTCCTCGATAGTGCGGTCGCCAGCCAATAGCTTGCCAAATCGCGACGGTCCACCGGTCGCATGCAGAAAGATGTCATAATGCCCGGGAGAAGTGGCGACGAGCGTCACCTGCCGCGCCAATGGCGAAGCGCATGATTTGGCGCAGCCGGTCAGGTGGACATGCGGAAGACCCGGTACGCCGGCAAGCCTGTCGGCCAGTTGCGCCGCATCCGCCTGCGTATCGGCCAATGCCGCGCCGCATCCGGTCGAGCCCGAGCAGGCGATCATGTTGGCAAGCGGCGCACGGATATCGGTCGTGAAGCCAGCCGCTTGCAGCTCGCCAATGAGCGCCGCCGCAATATCCGGCGATGTGGCGGCGATGAGCACGCTCTGCCACGGGGTCATGCGGATGCGGCCGTCGCCATGGGAAAGGGCGAGCGCGGAGAGCCGCTGCATCGATGCCGCGGATAGCCGCCCCAGCGCAGGCAGTGCGCCGACAAGATGATGGTCTCCTGCCGCATGGATCCGGCCGAGATGTCCGCCACGGTCCGGCGCCGCGCGCCGCCAGTTCCCGGCCGGTTCTATCCCTGCGCCCTGCCGGAGCTTCGCCACGATGGTTTCCGCCGGCATTTCCGCCAGCAAATGCCGCATGCGCAGCGATTCAGGCCGATCGGCGCGCCAATCCAGGAAGAGATCGAGCACTGCTTCGATGAAGTGGCCGGCCCCGGAGCGCATGACGAAACCGCTGGCCGGCCTGTCGTCGGCGGCGATCGGCGGCACGCCGGCGAAGCCGAAGCAGAAACCCGGCCCTGATCCGGCGATATCGGCGGCAGAGAGCCATAGATCATGCGGGTGATCGAGCTTGGCGACGGTTTCGCCGCCATCGATCAGGATGCAGAATTTGGGTGAAAGAGACTGGTAATCGGTGCGGGTTTGCAGCGCCGCGAGCAGTTGCAGGCCCAGAGGCCGGGCATCGATCAGCGCCGGCTCGAAACCCGCCGTCGGATTGATCATGACATTGCGGACATCGTCGCCCTCATCCGTCAAGGGACCGAGTCCGGCCGCCAGCAGCGCATCGATCAGCGCCGTCCGGTGCTCCGGCGCGACGCCGCGCAGCTGCAGATTGGCGCGGTTGGTTATATCGATGATGCCATTGCCGAAGCGTCGCGCTGCATCGGCGATGCCGCGTGCCTGCTGCGCCGTCAGTTCGCCGAAGGTGAGCTTGAGCCGGCAAATGCCGCCATCGCGCGCTTCGACCATGCGAAACAGGCCTGGACAGGCCGAGCGCCGGTCGCCGCTGCTTCGCGGGCGGTCTATGGTGGAAGCGGAAATCATCGGGCGAAACTACAGTATGGCTTTGCGCCTGCCAACTGCCGCCATCACCCTGTCGTTGACCGGTTCCGCGGTTTCGGGCATGCAGGGGCGCAGCGAGTTTCGGGAAACATGATGAGACAGTGGCTGACAATCATCGGCATCGGGGAAGATGGCTATTCGGGGCTGGGTGAGGCGGCGCGCAATGCGCTGGCGCAAGCGCGAACGGTTTTTGGCGGACAGCGCCATCTCGACCATCTGCCCGAGCAGGTTTCGGCGCGGCGCATAGCCTGGCCGACGCCCTTCTCCGATGCCTATCCGCTGCTGCTCGAACGGCGCGGCGAGCCCGTCGCCGTGCTGGCGAGCGGCGATCCCATGTATTTCGGCATGGGGGCGACCCTGACGAGATATGTCGCCGCCGAGGAAATGCACATCCTGCCGGCGCCGTCATCCTTCTCGCTGGCCGCGGCGCGCATGGGATGGCCGATCCAGAACAGCGTGCTTCTGAGCGTCCATGGCCGGCCGCTGGAAACGATCCGCGCCCATCTTGCGCCCGGTGCGCGCCTGCTCGTCCTGAGCAATGATGGCGATACGCCCGCCGCGGCCGCGCGGCTGCTTTGCGATGCCGGCTTCGGTAGCTCCCGGCTTACGGTGCTCGAACATCTGGGCGGCGGGAGCGAGCGCCGCATCGACGCGACTGCGAGGGACTGGCCGCATGGACGCTGCGCCGATCTCAACGTCCTCGCCATCGAATGCGGCGAGCCTTCATCTGACACGGACAGCCTGCCGCTGGTGGCGGGCCTGCCCGACGGGGCTTTTCGCCACGACGGGCAATTGACGAAGCGGGATATCCGCTCCGTTACGCTGTCGCATCTTGCGCCGCTGCCCGGCCAGCTGCTGTGGGACGTGGGGGCGGGCTGCGGTTCCATCGGCATCGAATGGATGCGCTCGCATCCATCATGCCGGGCCATCGCCATCGAGGCCAATCAGGCGCGGCAGGAATTCATAACGCATAATTCCCGCTCCCTCGGCGTGCCGGGCCTGACATTGATATGCGGCGAGGCGCCGGCGGCACTGACCGGCCTCGAGGCACCCGACGCTGTCTTCATCGGCGGCGGCGTCACGGATGAAGGCGTCATTCAAACGTGCTGGGAGGCCTTGAAACCCGGCGGCCGGCTCGTCGCCAATGCGGTCACCGTGCAAAGCGAGATGTTGTTGTTCAACTGGCGGTCGACGCATGGCGGCGATCTCGCCAAGCTGCAGATTTCGCACATTCAGGCAATTGGCGGCTTTGATGGCTGGCGGGCGGCGCTTCCCGTCACTATCTATAGCGTTCGCAAGCAGAGATAGCCTTGTTCGGCCTCGTCCCGCGACAGGATTACGACAGGATTATGCTCTCTAAGGGAGGCGGGAGATTGCATTTGGGCGACTATTCCTGTTCTTAGCTTCGGCTAGGCAGGGGGATCCCATGCAGATCGGGAGTCAGGAGCAGGAAACACGCATGGCAACTTACAGGTACTTCATATGGCCCATCATGTTCACGATCGTGGGTCTGGCGCTGGGAGCCTGGATAGGGTTCGTCTATTCGGGAACATTGCAGGGCGCCTTGTCGGTTCTGTTCATCTGTACCGTACTCGGAATTCTCGAGATTTCGCTTTCCTTCGACAATGCCATCGTGAATGCCAAGATATTGAAGGATATGACGCCGAAATGGCAGCATCGCTTCCTGACCTGGGGCATCATCATCGCCGTCTTCGGCATGCGCATCATCTTTCCGCTGGCGATCGTCGCCGTGGCGGCGTGGATCGATCCGATTTCGGCCTTGAAGCTCGCGATTTCCAATCCGGGCGAATATGCGCGCATCATGAATGAAGCCCATGTGGGCATCGCCGCCTTTGGCGGAACGTTCCTGATGATGGTCGGGCTGAAATTCTTCTTCGACCATGAGAAGGACATTCACTGGATCAAGGTCATCGAAAGCCGGGCCTCGCGCTTTGCCTCCATCCAGGGCATCGAGGTCGGCGTGGTGCTGGCCCTGATCATCTTCTTCTCGCGCCAGCTGGAAGGAGCGGAATCCATCACCTTCCTTACCTCCGCCATCTATGGCCTGCTCACCTTCCTCGTGGTCGAAGGTCTCGGTGCCATTCTCGACGCGACCCAGGAGCAGATGGACAGCGTGCACAAGGGCGGCCTTGGCGCGTTCCTCTATCTCGAAGTGCTCGATGCGAGCTTCTCCTTCGATGGCGTCATCGGCGCCTTCGCGCTTTCGACCAATCTCTTCGTCATCGCCATCGGTCTCGGCATCGGCGCGTTCTATGTGCGCTCGCTGACGATCATGCTGGTGGAGAAACAGACGCTCGGCCAGTACCGCTACCTCGAGCATGGCGCATTCTACGCGATATTGGTGCTCGCCGTGATCATGTATTGCCAGACGCTGGTGCACATCCCCGAGGTCATCACCGGCCTGATCGGCGCTGCCTTGATCCTGATGTCGCTGTTCTCGTCCATCGTCTATCGGCGGCGGAACGGCGAGGTGGAAGCGGCCTGAAGTCCAGGCAGGCTCTTTCGAGGTTTCGCAAGGCGCCGGGCGAAAGTCCGGCGCCTTTCCTTTTGCGCCCTGGAAAATGCCCAGGTGCGCGGACCGGGGAACATTTGCCGTGCCGTCGGGCTTTATGGAGACGTGAAGCTCCGTTCTGCCAAAGGAGGCTTGCTCATGGGCTGGACCATTGCAGCGTCGAACGGCCCCGCCGCCCGGGCCGGCAACGCCCGACCGCGTGCGTCCAAAGTCGAAACGCTGCCGGGAGGATTGCAAGAGGTCAGGCACGAGGCGGAACATTGCACGCGCTGCCATCTCTACAAATCGGCGACGCAGACCGTATTCGGCGAAGGGCCGCAGGATGCGAGGATCATGTTCGTCGGCGAGCAGCCGGGCGATCAGGAGGATCTTGCCGGCCAGCCCTTCGTCGGCCCGGCGGGCAAGATGCTCGATGCGGCGCTGAAGGAGGCGGAACTCGACCGGTCGCAGGTCTATGTCACCAATGCCGTCAAGCATTTCAAGTTCACGCCGCGCGGCAAGCGCCGCATCCATCAGAAGCCGAACATGGGCGAAATCCGGCCATGCCGCTGGTGGCTCGAACATGAGCTCGGCATCGTCAAGCCGAAGCTGGTGGTCGCGCTCGGCGCAACGGCCTTGACCGCCCTGATGCAAAGAACGGAAAGGCTTGCGGATTTCCGCGGCCGCGCCGTGGCTTTCGGTGACGGCCAGCAGCTCTATACGACCGTTCATCCTTCCTATCTGCTGCGGATTCCGGATGCCGGTTCGAAGCAGATGGAAACCGCGAAGTTCGTCAGGGATATGCGGCAGATCAGGAAGCTGGCCTATCCGGACTAGTCCGCCGTGCGGCGCCGATTGGAGATATTACTTGACTGGGCGGGCCAATCGCTGGATTGACTGTGCGACAAAAACTCAAGACCCAATCGCTCATTGCCGGTGCCAGATTTGCAAACATTGTCAAAGTCCCAGATCGCTTCCTATGTTCTGGCCGCGGCCGCCCTGTTCGGCGTGCTGCAACTCGGTCTGCTCTCGGCCCTGCTGTCGGGCCTGCTGGTCTACAGTCTCGTCCACATGGCGGCTCCCGTTCTCGGCCGCCTCGGTGTGTCGAACGGATTCACGCGGACGCTCGCTCTCGCGCTGTTGAGCCTGATCTTCATCGTGCTCATCGTCGTCGGGGTGACGAGCGCCGTTTCGCTGCTCGCCGACAATACGGAAGGCATCGTGTCGCTGTTTCAGAAGATGGCGGAGATCATCGATACGGCGCAGGTTCACCTGCCGGCCTGGGCGCGCGAATATTTCCCGAGCAATCTCGAAGAACTCGAGAGTCTCGCAGCCCGCTGGCTCCGCGATCATGCCGGGCAACTGCAGCTCGTCGGCAGGGACATCGGCGTGCTGATCATCCGCGTCGTCCTCGGCATGGTCGTCGGCGGCCTCATTGCCCTGACCTCCTTTGCTGACAGCAGGTGGCCCGGGCCGCTGGCCGTGGCGCTGACGGAGCGGGCGGAATTCCTCAGCAACGCCTTCCGCAACATCGTCTTTTCGCAGCTGCGCATTTCAGCGCTCAATACCTTCTTCACCGCGATATTCCTTGCCGGGGTGCTTCCGGCCTTCGGCGTGCATCTGCCTCTCGTCAAGACGATGATCGCCGTGACATTCCTGGTCGGGCTGCTGCCGGTGATCGGCAACCTCATCTCCAACACGGTGATCGTGATCGTGGCGCTGAGCGTTTCCTTCGTCGCCGCGGTCGGTTCGCTGGCCTTCCTGGTGATCATCCACAAGCTCGAATATTTCATGAATGCGAAGATCATCGGGTCGCGCATCAAGGCGCGGGCGTGGGAATTGCTGCTCGCCATGATCGTGCTGGAGGCGTGGTTCGGCATTTCGGGGCTGATAGCGGCGCCGATCTACTACGCCTACGCCAAGGATGAATTGAAACAGCGCCACCTCATCTGAGAATCCTCTGGTCCGGCCAACCGGTTGCGGCTAGACTGGCGGCACAGCAAATCTGGAGTCCACCATGCCGCCATTTCCCAATGAGGTCAGATCCATTCTCAACCGGGTCATGGGTTCGTCGCCGGCGGATCTGCGGCTCATGGCGCAGCGGCTTCACGATCATGCGGTGGAAGAGCGCATGCCGGCCGACGAGGTGAAATCCCATCTCGCCGAACTCGGCTACGGCAATATTTCCGATTTCTGCAAGGATTTGGAGCTGCCGGCGCATGTGGCGGAGCGCTGGGAGCGCTTCGGCGTGTCGTCGGAGATGAAGCAGGTATTCGGCATGCTGATCAAGCAGCGCAAGAAGTTTGCCGATGCGGCGGCGGAGTTCGAGGCGATCACGCATATGGGGCTGATGGATTTCCTGCGCAGCCGCGGCGTCCTCTAATATTTCGCCAGCAGCGCCGCGGCGGTATCGCTGTCGGTGATCAGCACCTTGGCGGCGACGACCTTCAATGCAGCGCGGATGGCCTCGGTCTTGGCAGTTCCGCCGGCGGCAAGCACCACATTCGGAATGCGCGCCACTGTTGGAAGGTCGATCGCCATGATCTGCCGGTTCACCTCGTGGTCGATCAGGCGCCCCTCCGCGTCGATGACGTAGCATAATATGTTCGCCACCGCGCCCTTGGCGGTCAAAGGCCCGATCAGGCTCGCCGACAGGATGTCATGCCTGAATATGGTCGATTCCGGCGTTATGCCCCCGACGGTCAGGAGGGCGATGTCAGCCGCCTCCGCGCGCTGCTTGACGTCCTTCAGCGACTCCTGCTGCCACAGTGCGTCGCGCAAGGAAGCATTGTCGACCACCACCGGCGCGGTGATCTGGTAACTGTCGACCCCATAGGCCTCCGCGACGCGGGCGGCGACGATCGACGGGTTGACCCAGCGGGAATGCGGCAGGCTGCCGACGAGCGCCACGACCGACGCATCCTTCAGCTGGCGCTTTTCGATGAAGCGCAGGCTGGCATAGAGGGTGGCGCCGCCGCCGATGGCGAGCGTCATGCCGTCCTGCATCGATTCGCCGAGATAGGAGGCCACCGCATGGCCTATCGCCGTTTCGAGGTGTTCTTCGCTGCTGGGCGTCGGGATGACGATGGCCGAAGACAGGTTCCAGCGTTTTTCGAGTTCCCGCTCCAGCGCGATCTGCTCTGCCGTCACGCCGTTGATGGTGGTGACGACAATGCCTTCGGACGTGCACGCCGCCAGCGTGCGCATCACCTTTACCCGGCTCACCTGCAGCTTTTCCGCGATCTGTTCCTGCGTCAGCCCCTCGACATAATAGAGCCAGGCCGTCTTCACCTTCAAATTCGACGAAGTCATCGGAAGTTCCGCCTGTTCCATCCCAATCTCCCCCTTCGGAATATCTGCTAGCATGCCCAAACTGTCATATAAGCTTCATTGTTCAAATGTATTTGACAAGTGACAAATGAACATGAACTATCATTGCCAGCATGGTCGAAGCTATACAATGGCCGGCCATGCGTGGAGGATGATTTTCGTGGAACCGCAACCTTTCCACCGAACACCAGAATCCCTGGGAGGAGAAAGAAAATGAAAAAAGTCGCAAGAATGTTGTTGGGCGCGCCGGTACTGCTGGCAGCTTCGCTGGCCCTGGGCAGTGCCTGGGCGGAAAATCTTACCCTGTACACGTCGCAACCCGATGCCGATGCCGCCAAGACGGTGGAAGCGTTCAAGAAGGTCAATCCGGATATCGAAGTCCAGGTCTATCGTTCGGGCACGAGCGAGATCATGAGCAAGCTTGCGGCGGAATTCGCCGCCGGTGCCGCCCAGGCCGACGTCCTGCTCATCGCCGATGCCGTCAGCATGGAAAGCCTGAAGAAGCAGGACAAGCTCCAGGCTTACGAGAAAGCCAATGTCGAAGGTTTCGCCGCTGATTCCTACGATCCCGGCAAGACCTATTTCGGTAGCAAGCTGATCACCACCGGCATCGCCTACAATTCGGCCGCTCCGAGCAAGCCCGCGCATTGGGCCGATCTGGCGAAGCCGGAATATAAGGGCGCGATCGTGATGCCGAGCCCGCTTTACTCGGGCGCTGCCGCCTATCTCCTGAGCGGCTTCGTCGCCAATCCCGAGTTCGGCTGGGACTATTTCGAGAAGCTGAAGGCCAATGAAACGGTCAGCGTCCGTGGCAATGGCGCGGTGTTGAAGTCGGTCGCCAGCGGCGAGAAGCCCTATGGCATTCTCGTCGACTTCATGGCGCTCAACGCCAAGGCCAAGGGTTCGCCGATCGAGTTCGTGTTCCCGAGCGAAGGCGTTCCTGCGGTCACCGAGCCGGTTGCGATCATGGCCGGCGCCAAGAACGTACCGGCAGCGCAGAAATTCGTCGACTTCATCCTGTCCGACGAAGGCCAGAAACTGGCGCTCGAACAGGGATATCTGCCGGCGAAGCCCAGCATCGGCCGGCCGGGCTGGCTGCCGGAAGGCGTCGAGGTCAAGGTCATGCCGATCGAGACGCAGAAGGTTCTGCAGCAGACCGATGCCGACAAGGCGAAGTTCGGCCAAATGTTCGGTGGCTGATTTGCCATTGACTGGCGCAAGGAAATATCAGGGCTCGGATGGAGCCCTGATTGCCGGCGTGGCGATCATCGTGGCGATGCTGTCCATCGTGCCGATGTTTCGTCTCGCATTCGAAATTGTCATGCCTCAGGGCAGCCTCTCGGCGGCCCCCACCATCGCCGCGCTCTCGGGTTCGGCCACCTGGACGGCGACGCTGCATTCGCTTCAGGTCGGCATTGGCGGCACCCTGCTTGCCGTCGTGCTCGGCACGGCGGTTGCGCTTCTCGTCAGCCTGACCGATGTGCGCGGCCGTGGCCCCTTCGTGCTTTTCTACGTCGTGCCGCTGCTGATCGCGCCGCAGGTGACCGCCCTTGCATGGCTGCAGCTTTTCGGCCCGGCGAGCCCCTTCCTGAAGCTTATCGGCATGGCGCCGCCGCTCGGCACCCGCAATCCGCTTTATTCGACCGGCGGCATCATCGCGCTGCTCGGCGTGCAATATGCGCCGCTGGTGTTCCTGATGGTGCGGGCAGGGCTGCGCAAGCTGCCGCGCGAACTGGTCGAGGCGGGCTTGAGCAGCGGCGCCGGGCGGTGGACGGTGGTCGGCACGATCATCCTGCCATTGATGACGCCTTCCATCATCGGGGCGACCGCCCTTGCCTTCGTCTCCTGCGTCGGGAATTTCGGCATTCCCGCCTTTCTCGGCATTCCCGCCGGCTATCTCGTCCTGCCGACATTGATCTATCAGCGGCTTGCAAGCGGCGGGCCCGCAGTATTGTCGGAGGTCGCCGTCCTCTCCATGCTGATCGGGCTGATCGCGATGGCGGGGATACTGGCGCAGGATTTCGCCGCCAGGCGGCGCGACTATCGTATCACATCCGCCTCTCTCACCGCCGCGCCATTCACGCTTGGAAAGTGGCGGCCGCTCGCCGAATTGCTGATGTGGCTGGTGGTCATCGTGGTGCTGGTCCTGCCGATCCTCGGACTGCTGCTGACCTCGCTCGTCGCGGCCTATGGCGTGCCGCTCACCATGAAGACGGTCACCCTCGCCAATTACGAGTTCGTCCTGTTCGAGCACGCGGCCGCCAGGCGCGCCTTCTTCAACAGCTTCGGCCTGTCATTGGCCGCCGCGGCCTTCGCCGTGGTGATCGCGGTGCCGCTCGCCTATCTCATCACCTGGCGCAAGCGCTGGTGGACACGTTTCCTCAATCTTTCCGCCGAGCTTCCCTATGCGCTGCCGGGCGTGGTGCTGGCCATCGCCTCGCTGCTGCTGTTTCTCAAGCCGCTGCCGGTGATCGGGCTCCACATCTACAATACGATCTGGATCATCCTCTATGCCTATCTTGCCCGCTTCCTGGTGCTTGCGCTGCGGCCGACCATCAGCGGGCTGCATCAGATCGACAGGTCGCTCGAAGAGGCGGCGCAGGTCGCCGGCGCCGGTCTGTATCGCCGCTTGCGGACCATCGTATTCCCGCTTGTCGCACCGGCGACGCTGGCGGGCGGCGTGCTGATATTCATGACCGCTTTCAGCGAATTGACGGTTTCGGCGCTGCTCTGGGCCTCCGGCTCGGAGACGATCGGCGTCGTCATCTTCTCGTTCGAACAGGGCGGCGATTCCAATTATGCCGCCGCGGTCTCGACCCTGACCGTGCTGGTCACCTTCGTGCTGATGCTCTTCACCAACCTCTTTGCACGGCATCTACCATCCGGAGTACTCCCATGGCGGGATTGAAGCTTGAAAACGTCACCAAGACATTCGGCGATCATGACGCCGTCTCGAATGTCTCCATGAATGTCGCCAATGGCGAGTTCGTTGCCGTGCTCGGCCCTTCGGGCTGCGGCAAGACCACGCTGCTGCGGCTGGTGGCGGGCTTCGAGCAATTGAACGCCGGGCAGATCATCGTCGGCGGCGAGGTGATGTCCGCGCCCGGGCAGAGCGTGCCGCCGGAACTGCGGCGCGTCGGCATCGTCTTCCAGAACTACGCGCTGTGGCCGCACATGACCGTGGCGGAAAATGTCGGCTACAGCCTGAAAGTCGCCAAGGTCGACAGGGCGACGCGGGAGAAGCGGGTGGCCGATGCGCTGGCACTGGTCGATCTGCAGGGTTATGGCGACCGCCGGCCGGCCAATCTTTCCGGCGGCCAACGCCAGCGCGTGGCGCTTGCGCGCTGCCTCGTATCCGCGCCGTCGCTGGTGCTATTCGATGAGCCGCTTGCCAATCTCGACGTGCATCTCCGCGCCGCGATGGAGGATGAATTCGCCGCCTTTCACAAGCGCACCGGCACGACGATCATCTACATCACCCACGACCAGGCGGAAGCCATGGCCCTCGCGGACCGGATTGCGGTGATGGATCGCGGCCGCCTGATCCAGTTCGCGACGCCGCGCGAACTCTACGAGGAGCCCGCAACGGAAATGGTCGCTTCCTTCATCGCGCAGGGCATGGTCGTACCGTGCGAAGTTCTCTCCAACGAGACGAACGGTCGCTGCCGGGTGCGGGTGCTGGGACAGGAGGCGGAATTCCGCTGCCGCAAAGGCCAAGGCGTGACCGCTGATGCAAAGGTGTGCATACGCTCGGCCGATATCAGCGCCGGCGGCGATGGCCCCATCGGCGTCATCGTCAGGCGCAGCGTCTACAAGGGCGGCGGCTCGCGCATCGAGGCAGTCGCCAAGGCGGATGAATCCGTCGACCTGCATTTCGAGCTCGCCGATCCGCACCGGCTGGAGGAGGGCGCCACCGCGCGCATTTCCATCGGGTCGGGCTGGGTCATACCCGCCGAGGGGGCAGCTTGATGCGCGTGGACTTCCATGGCGGCTTTGGTGAAAAGGGCCGCACCAGCCTCGGCATATCCGAGGGCAATTCAAACCTGCTTTTCGATGCCGGCATCAAGGTCGGCGCGAAGGGGCGCGACTACTACCCCATGATCGAGGCCGACGCCGCGGCGGCACTCGACGCGGTGTTCATCTCCCATGCGCATGAGGATCATATTGGCGGCCTGGCCTGGCTCTGGGCGCAGGGCTTTCGCGGCCGCATCGCCATGACGGCGGAAACTCTGGCCGAGATGCCGGCCATGCTCGCACAATATGGCGAGGCCGAGCATCTCGGCGCGCTGCCGGAGCTTGCGGCGCATGTCGAACTGTTCGAACCCGGCGACGATATCACCATAGGCGGCATCGAGGTCGGCACCGGCCGCTCCGGCCATGTCGCCGGCGGGGTCTGGTATGCGGCGAGGCTGGAGGGCAGGCGCATCGTCTACACCGCCGACATCGTTCCCGACAGCGCTGTCTTCGCCATGGACCCGATACCGGCCTGCGACCTGCTGGTCTTCGACGCCTCCTATGGCGATGACGCCATTTCAGGGGCGGATCGCGCCCATGCCATAAAGGCCTGGATAGAAGAACAGTCCAGCGGCTGCCTCCTGCCGGTACCGCTATCGGGCAAGCCATTGGAATTGATCGCCATCCTGCCGGAGCGCTTCGCCGTCCATGCGTCGATGCGCGACGCCATTGCGGCGCAGGTCTCCGCCGGCAATGCGCTGAAGCATGGCGCCCGCGCGCTGCTTGAGCGCAAGCTGCAACGGGCGGTGGACTGGTCGGACGGCGATGCGCTGCCCGATTGCCCCTTGCTGACCTTTGACGGCATGGGCAGCGCCGGCCCCTCGGTTGAAGCCATCGCCGCCGCCGCCGCGCAGGACTATCCCGTTCTGCTGACCGGCCATATTCCGGCCAATACGCCGGCAAGTTCGCTGCACGGGGCGGGCCGCGCGGCGTGGATCCGCCTGCCGACGCACCCGACGAGGCCGGCAAACGTGAAAATCTGGCACGAGGCCGGTCAGCCACTGGCGGTCGGCCATTCCTGCGAGCGTGGCGCGTTGCAAGCCCTGAAAGCGCATATGCCGAGGCTCGACGACGCCATTATATCCGGCGACCATCTGTTTCTGTGAGGCATGCGCATGCGAATACTCGTTTGTAACGACGATGGAATAGAGGCGCCGGGTCTCGGCGTGCTTGCCGAAGCTGCCGCCAGGATCAGCGACGATGTCTGGATCGTGGCGCCGGACGGCAAGCGCACTGCGGCAAGCGCATCCATAACGGTGGGCCGGCCGCTGGTGATGCGCGAGATCGAGCCGCGCCGCTTTTCCTGTTCGGGAACGCCGGCGGATTGCGTCGTGACCGCGATGACCTGGCTGTTCAAGGATCGGCAACGGCCCGACATCGTTCTGTCGGGCATCAATGATGGCCGGAATGTCGCCGAGGATATCGTCTATTCCGGCACGCTGGGCATTGCCCGCGAGGCATCGTTCTGGGGCGTGCCGGCGATCGGCTTTTCCCGCGTGAAGAATTTCGAACCCGGCGACGGCGATGTCGAATGGCTCGCCGCTTTCATCCGGGCCGCCTGGCAGCAGCGGCAGGACTGGGTGCTGGAGGGCCACTGGCTGGGCGTCAATCTCCCGCATTCATTGCCCGCTCCGATCCGGCAGCCGCGCATCGGCCGCGACAAGATCGCGACCCGCTCTGAAGTCACGGCCAGCGATGGCGACTTGACCACGCTCATCGTGCCGCGCGGCCGGGCGCACAGCACCGAAGCCGGCGACGAGAACGACCTTATAGATAGCGGCAATGTCTGTATCAACCGGCTGAACTGGTTCGGCCAGGCCGGGCTAGATCAGGCGTTCCTGGCGCGGCTTTCGGCCTGATCATCCGCGCCGGGCGACAAGGATGCCGCAGATGACGATGACGCCGCCGATCGCCTGAACGAGACCGATCGGCTCGCTGAGCAGGACCCAGGCGAGGATCGCTGCGACGACAGGCTGGAGCAGCAGCGTCAGCGAGGAGAAGGCCGGGGGAAGAAATGCCAGCGCGAAGGTGATCATGCCTTGCCCGCCCGCATGGGAGACGAAGGCGAGGCCGACCAGCATCGCCCAGCCGAACATTGTCAGCGGCAGGAGATCGGTTTCGAAGATCAGCGCGATCGGCAGCATGCACACCGCAGCCGTCGCCGTACTCCACAGCATGATCGTCCGCGTGGAAAAGCGCGAGCGCAGGCGGCCGATGACCAGAATATAGCCCGCATAGAACACCGCTGCGAAAGCGGCCGTCGCATCGCCGGCGAGGTGGCCGTCGCCAAGCGCGGCCGGCCCGCCCTTGAGCACGATGACGCCGACGACGGCAAGGGCGAGGCCCATCAGAAAGACGCCGCTGACCCTGGACCTGAACAGGAGCCAGCTGCCGAGCGTGACGAAGATCGGGGCCAGATTTGCCAGAAGGGTAGCGTTCGCGACAGACGTCATGTGGAGCGCGAGATGCCAGGCCGCGAGATCGGCGGCAAGGAAGACACCCGGGGCCGCCAGCCAGAAATAATCGGACAGGCCCTGCGGGCGGGCATTCCTGACAATGGCTCCCGCCGGATTGGGCCAAAGCAGCAGCGGCAGGAACGCGATCGCCACGCGCCAGAAGGCCGTGCCCATGGGCCCGACTTCCGACAGGCGAACGAAAATCGGCGAACCGCCGATGGCCATGCCGCCGAGCAGCAATGCTGCCAGGGCGAGATGATTGGTGGCTGGGGCAGCGTCGGACGAGGAAGTGGCCATGTCATGTTTCCGGATTGACCTCTCCTCTACAGCAATTGGCAGAGCGTGAATATTCAGATGATTTCAGCCATTCATTCATAAAATTGAAGAGCCGCCGCGTCTGGACCAGCGCTCCCGCCTGCCATGGTGGAACCAAAGCCGCTTCCGGAGGGTTTTTGAGCAGTCCCCACGAAGGAAAAACGCCATGGAAACCCTCACTGCCACCGTAAAGCCAGGCGATGCCGCGGGGGCGCCTTGACCTGTCGCCGGTCTTTTTCCGCGGCCCGGGCGTAACCGGCCATGCCGCCGCTGGACACCCACATTCTCCTCCTGGCGCTGTTTGGACTGGTCGTGCTGTTGACGGCGTGGCTGCCGATGGTGCTGAAGGATTATCCGCTTTCCCTGCCCATCATCTGCATCGCCTTCGGCACGATCTTCGTTTGGCCGCCATTATCCGGCGTTCTCGGAGAAAATCCGCTCGATAGCCGCTATATTACCGAGAAAGTCACGGAATTTGCGGTCATCATCTCGTTGATGGGCGCCGGGCTCAAGATCGACAGGATCTTCGGCTGGCGCAGCTGGCAGACGACGTGGCGGCTGCTGGCGATCTCCATGCCGCTGACGATCCTTGCGATCGCGGTGCTCGGCTGGAGCTATCTCGGGCTTGGCGTCGCCTCGGCATTGCTGCTGGGCGCCGCGCTCGCTCCGACCGATCCGGTGCTGGCCAGCGACGTTCAGGTCGGTCCGCCCCAGTCCGGCGAGGAGAAGGAGGTTCGCTTTGCGCTCACATCCGAGGCGGGGCTGAATGACGGGCTGAGCTTTCCCTTCGTGCATCTCGCCATAGCGATTGCCGGCATATCGGCCCATGACGGCGCGTGGTTCGGCCATTGGATGCTCTATGACGTCATCTGGCGGATCGGCGCAGGCGCGGGCATCGGCTGGGGCGTCGGCAAGATTCTCGGCTATCTGACATTCCGCCTGCCGCAACCGGCAAAGCTGGCGCGAACCGGCGACGGCTTCGTGGCGCTCGGCATAACCTGCCTCAGCTATGGGCTCGTCGAGATCGCGCATGGCTATGGCTTTATCGGCGTCTTCGTCGCCGCGCTGACGCTGCGCAATGCCGAGCGGGACAGCGGCTATCACGAAGACCTGCATGATTTCGCCGAGCAGATCGAGCGGCTGCTGATGATGGTCGTCCTCGTCTGCTTCGGCGCGGCCATCGCCGAGGGGACGGTGTTTGCGGCGCTCGACTGGCGCATCTTCGCCACGGCGCTCGCGATCATCTTTCTGGTGCGGCCGATCTGCGGCTGGATCGGGCTGATCGGCAGCCGCATACCGCCGCATGAGGCCGCCGCGATTTCGTTCTTCGGCATTCGCGGCCTCGGCTCCTTCTATTACCTCGCCTATGCGCTCGGCCATGCCGGCTTCGCCCGAGCGGATGTTCTCTGGGTGACGGTTTCGCTCGTAGTGCTGATCTCCATCATCCTGCACGGAATTGCGGTGACGCCGGTGATGCGTTATCTGGAACGCGGTTGAGGAATTCGGGACGCCATGAAAGCGACGGTCTGGCATAGAAGACTGCTCATTGCAGTCACCACTATCCTGTTCGGCGTGTTCGGCTTCTGCGTCATCCAGGAACGCCTCTTCATTCGCAATGCCGAACAGGCGGAGGGCCGGGTGGTCAGGCTGGAAGAGAAGCCGGGCAAGCGGCAGATGCTCTATTATCCGGTGGTGGAATTCCGCTCCGGTTCCGGCGAAGTGATCGAATTTTCCTCGGCATGGAGTTCATCGGAACCGACGAACAAAGCCGGCGACATCGTCAAGGTGTTCTATGATCCGGAAGATCCGCACTCGGCCCAGGTCGGCGACTGGCTGTCGCTCTGGGGCGGCGCGGCGATCGTCGGCGCACTTGCGCTGGTGTTCGCAGCGCTCACCTGCGGGCTTTATTACAGGGTCAGCTTCAATCGTCAGCGTCGGGCGCGCGGTTCGCGTTGATCCATTCGAAATCGCCCGCCAGCGCCTGATCCACCTTTTCCTGCATGGCGCGATAGCGCTGCAGCAATTCTTCGCCGAATGGCGTGACCGCGGCGCCTCCGCCCTGCCTGCCGCCGCGCTGGGAATCGACCACGGGCGCGGCGAACATCGCGTTCATGGCGCTGACGAGCAGCCAGGCGCGGCGATAGGACATGTCCATTGCCCTGCCGGCAGCGGAGATGGAGCCCGTCAGGCGGATGAGTTCGAGAAGCTGCATCTTGCCCGGGCCCAGGCGCTGCCTGTCGGGGAAATCGATGCGAACATGGGTCTTCAGGCCGCCTCGCACTTGCTCCCTCTCTTCATATTGACCGCAATGATCGAGACCCTATCTATAACGATCGAACTGTGATTGTACATGATCCGCGGCAGGGGCCGAAAAGCGAGACAGAGGAGCCAGCGATGTTTGCGGCACAAGAGATCGTCCAGGACGACAAATCCGAGTTCTATCGCGAGCTGGCGACACAGCTTGGCGCGCTTCTGGATGGCGAGAGCGACCCGACCGCCAATGCCGCCAATACCGCGGCGCTGATCTTCCAGATGGTGCCGGACCTGAACTGGGCCGGGTTCTATTTTCTCCGGCCGGAAGGCGAACTCGTCGTCGGGCCGTTCCAGGGCAAGCCGGCCTGCGTTCGCATCGCCATCGGCAGCGGCGTTTGCGGCACCGCCATGGAAAAGGGCGAATCCATCATCGTCGAAGACGTGCACGCCTTCCCCGGACATATCGCCTGCGATCCCGCCTCGCGCTCCGAACTTGTCGTGCCGCTGATCCATCGGGATCGGGTCTTCGGCGTGCTCGATCTCGACAGTCCCTCGCCGGGCCGCTTCGACGTCCTCGACCGGGCGGGTTTCGAGCAATTGGCCGCCATCTATGTCGCCGCCTGCAAATGGGAAGAACATGCCGGCTGACAACGCCGCGCCCCGCTATGAAGGCAGGTGGATGGTCCGCCGCCTTGTCATCGACTATCTGGCGAGGTCGAGTTACCGCTTCGCCGGTACGGCGACGATCGACGGCGGCAGCTTCGCCGAAACCGGAACCGTTTCACTCGGCGCAAACGAGTTTCCTGCGACGAGACAGTATGATCTCGTGGCGAAGGACACGGGCATCGAGGTGTTTTTCGCCGATGGCCGTCCGTTCATAACGCTTGCCGCGATGCCGGACCAGCGGGTGCATCATCTCTGCGGCGCCGATGATTATCGCGGGCGCTTCTTCTTTCGCGGCAATGACGAATGGGCGGAGCGCTGGCGCGTGATCGGGCCGAGGAAGAACTATGCGAGCCTCAGCCTCTACCGAAGGATGGCCTAGGCGCGATCAGCCCCGCGCCGTGCACAGGTCTTCCAGCATCTTCGACGCCTTGCTGCCGCGCCTTTCCTTGTGCCGCAGCATGCGGAAGCGGCGCGGCGGAAGATCGAACGACGCTACGCGGATCAAGCCTTGCTGGAGATAGGGCCGGGCGGCGGCGCCGGAAAGCGCGGCCGCGCAGCTGCCCGCCGCCACGGCGGCAAGCACGGCTTCATTGGAAGGCAGTGTCAGCGCCACCCGGAATTCGCGCGGATCGGCGCCCATTCTCGCTATGGCGGCGAGAAATTCCGAGCGCGTCCCCGAACCCTCCTCGCGAAAGACCCAGCTCGTCCGCTGCACGAGATCGTCGACGCCGAGCGGCTCGCCCGCCGCCCATGGATGATCCGGGGCGACGATGACGATCAGCCCGTCCTCGGCGATTTCGCGCGAGGCCAGCACGGGCGCGTCGAAAACCCCTTCGACAAAGCCCAGTTCCGCCTCGCCATTCAATACTGCCTCGGCGACCGAGCGGGTATTGCCGATCTTGAGGTCGATCTCGATGCCCGGATAGGACCGGTGAAAACGCATCAGGACCGGGGGTAGCCAGTAGCTCGCAATGGTCTGGCTCGCCCATAGCGCCAGCCGGCCCCGGCTGAGGCCGCCGAGTTCGGACAGCAGCAGTTCCGCCGAGCGCACGCGCGCCAATGTCGCCTTGGCCTCGCCGAGAAAATCGCGGCCGAGCTCGGTCAGTTCGATGCGGCGGCCGACACGATGGAAAAGCTCGACGCCATGGAAATTCTCGAGGTTCCTGATCGCGCTGCTGACGGCGGACGGCGTGAGATGGATATCGGCAGCGGCGCGGGTGAGATGCTCGCGCTCGGCGACGGCAACGAAGATGGCCAATTGTTCGAATGTCATGATCGTTCGATCCTATCGAATGATTTGTAGAATAATATTCGATGGAAGTCGATATATCGAGTGACCTATTCTTCAGGTACGATGCACAATGAAATTCCGTCCTGCAAAAACCTGATCAACTGCCTGCCTGGCATGGCCCTTTCCTTCGGCGTCGCCGCGGCCGCCTTTGTCGCGACGAAGGCCGAGTTCGCGCTTGCCGGTGCTGTCTGGCTGGGCGGGCCGATCCTGGCTATCGCGCTGGGGCTGGTCGTCGCCCAGGCGCTGGCGCCGGGCGGTCGCTTCGAGGCCGGAATAATGTTCAGTTCGAAGACCTTGCTCGAAGTCGCGATCGTGCTGCTCGGGGCTTCGATCAGCCTGCAGGCATTGCAGGGCGCCGGCCTGGCTCTCGTCGCCGGGATCACGCTGGCCGTGTTCGTCTCGATCGGCGTCAGCTATATGATCGGCCGCTGGATGGGCCTTGCGCCGAGGCTTGCCACGCTGATTGCCTGTGGCAATTCCATCTGCGGCAACTCGGCGATCGTCGCCGTCGCCCCGGTCATCAAGGCCGGGCGCGAGGAAATCGCCGCCGCGCTGGCGTTCACCGCGGTGCTGGGGATCGCCACGGTCTTCCTCCTGCCGCTGCTTTACGCCTATGCCGGAATGGGCGCATCGAAATACGGCGTTCTCGCGGGCATGACCGTCTATGCCGTGCCGCAGGTGCTGGCGGCCGCCGCTCCCGCGGGAGCGCTGAGCGTGCAGATCGGCACGCTGGTGAAACTCGTCCGCGTGTTGATGCTTGGTCCGGTCCTGATGGTTCTCGGAACGATCAGCAGGGATGCAGGCGCGCGGCGGTCGGCACCTGTCCTGCCCTGGTTCATCGTCGGCTTCGGGCTGATGATGGCGATGCAGTCGATGGGGCTCCTGCCGGATGCGGTTCAGAGGCCCGTCGCCGACGCGGCCGAAGCGCTGACGCTGGTGGCGATGGCGGCGCTTGGCCTGTCGGTGAATATCCGCACTATCGCCCATGCCGGCGGCAGGGTGATAGCCGCCGCCACGCTCTCTCTTGGGGCACTTGCCGCTATCGGCTATCTGCTGATCCTGGCGCTGCGGATTTCCTGAGCCGGCCACACTTACTGTGCGGGGTCACATGTCGCTGCGGTCATGATAGCCCGCGCGGGTCTGGCGATCCCGCGCCGTCTTCTCGGCTGCCGTCAGCCGCCGCCGCCTGGCCATGCCATAGGCGATGACGATGCCCAGGATGACGGGCCCACCCACGACGACGAAAAACCAGAAATATTCTGTCATCCACTCTCTCCGTTTGAAAACGAACCACGGAGCGAAAAGATGGTTCCGATGTGGAGCGATGGAGGGTGGTGATCCCGACTTCGGCGTACGGGCGATCCTACAAGTCATGTCAACCTTGTTGGAAAGCTAACGTGCTCCAGCATAATGAGCTGTAAGATACCCTCGCAATGCAAGCACAATGCGGACTATGGATTCGTTTCGTCTGGCTTCGAGGAGCCCGCAGAGGGCTTCTTGGGAGCGAACCGGAACGAACCGATCCTGGCAGTTTCTCCAGCAACCGACAAATCGACCACAATTATATCGCTTGGCTTTGCGAGAACACCTTGGAACTGAAAGTGCAGCATTGCGGTAACTACTTCCCGTTCTGATCGATCCGGAATTTCAGGAAGTATTTCTGACGCGATTTGCTTTTCCCGTTTATTTTTATCTATTTGGGTTATCGTTAACGATGGGCTTTCGCCTTTAAACTCAACTGGCATCGCCAGATAACAGGCTAAAGCGAATCTCGAAAGAACAATATCGCCATCGTCATCAACCTCGAATGTCCCCCGGTTTCGGGGATACACTCCGATATAACTTACCTGGTCCCCAAGTTCCGATCGAATATCTTCGCAGAAGACTACGTGTCCGGACAGGTCAGGCATCGTCAAACTCATAAATCACTTGCGAAAGGCTCTGAGACGGCGGAGTCTTTCCCAATATGGTTCTGAACTCATGTGGTTCGAAAAAGTTACAGTCACGTTCGTTGGTCTTCGGTTCGATATTGATCGTCACGGTATAGTCGAGTGCATAAACTATCTCGGCCAGCGATCTTAAGGTTAGATTGCTGTGTCCTGACAGCATACGATGCACTTGGGCGCGGCCAATGTCCAAGCGGTTGGCAATTTCTTGCAGAGTAAGTTTTCTTTTAGCCCGCTCGCAAAGAACAGCCTCTTGAAGCTGCGATCCAACATCGGAAATGAGGGCAGATGCTGCTTCCGCCTTCGGGTCTAGTTCAAAGAGATATGACATCGCTAACACGCGCTCCCGTCAGGCATTTGGGTTCATCCAAGTCTATCGTATCGCGAAAAGCACAAACCTCTCGTATCAAAGCGTCGTATCGCAGGGGACCGCTCTCTGGTTCCTTCAGCACTTCGATATGCTCCGCGCATATTGCCAGAAACCTGTCTCGCTGATGAAACCAACCAAAGAAGCGCAGGTCCGGAGTTTTCAGTTCGTAGACGTCGCTTTCCAAGGGCCGAAGCTGTCTAAACATCCGTGGTGTCGTAAAACTTCCCCCAAGGACAAACTTCTTCAACAGCGCATGAGCTTGTTCGCGCGGTTGACTGTTCAAATTGTCGATCGGTTTCATTTTGTGCAGCGGTCCCTTGATCCACTCGACAAGACCAGGAGATGCGTATAGCTCCCGAGAAGGAAACTCAAAGCGCGTTAGTTTGAACTGGATTCTTGCTAACACTCCCTCTCTTTCGAGTTGATGTATTGTTGCCATATAAGTCAACACACTTTTCTTATCAAGGCGCTAATTTTTCCAGATCGCGGCATTCAGAGTGCGAGTCGGACCATATACATTATTGAATTAAATTTGAAATATCGAACTGCCAGCGCCGTGGCAGCCCTTCGATGTGCAGGCTTGCGCTTGCCACCGAGTGTCGCAGAAGATCGATGGAAATCAGCTTCCGCCAGTCGCAACACGATGCAACATGAGTATCGGGCTGGGAGCGATGGAGGTGGTGATCCCGACTGGATTCGAACCAGTGGCCTACAGATTAGGAATCTGTCGCTCTATCCTACTGAGCTACGGGACCATCGGCCGAGACATACTGTTTTTCGTCGCAAAGGCCAAGTCCGAAGATGGCGAAAATGGCGTCAGGCGGCGGGCGCCAGTGCATTTTCCGCCAGCTGCACCCAATAGCTTATGCCGTGCGGGATGGCCTCGTCGTTGAAATCATAGGCGGGGTTGTGCAGCGATGCGCTGACGCCATTGCCGATGAAGATGAAGGCGCCGGGACGCGCTTCCAGCATGTAGGAGAAATCCTCGCCCGCCATCATCGGTGCGGCTTCATCGTCCACCAGACCGTCGCCGGCGACGGTGCGGGCGATTTTCGTGGCGAATTCCGTCTCGCGCCCGTGATTGAAGGTCACCGGATAATTGCGCATATATTCGACCTCGATCCTGCCGCCGAATGCCGAAGCCAGGCCCTCCGCCGCCTGCTTGATGCGCCGTTCGGCGAAGTCGCGCGATTCGGCGCGCAATGTCCGCACCGTTCCGGCCAGCTCGGCCTTTTCGGGGATGATGTTATGGGCGTCGCCCGCGTGGAATTTGGTGACGGACAGGACGATCGAATCCAGCGGATCGGTGCCGCGCGAAACGATCGTCTGCAGGGCGCCGACGAGCTGCGCGCCGATGACGACCGGATCGATGGTCGTATGCGGCTGCGCGGCGTGGCCGCCCTTGCCGTCGATGGTGATGTTGAATTCGTCGGTGGCGGCCATGATCGGGCCCTTGCAGATGGCGAATTCGCCGACGGCAAGGCCCGGAATATTGTGCATGCCATAGACTTCCGAAATGGCGAAGCGCTCCATCAAGCCGTCCTTGACCATCTCGCGGCCGCCGCCGCCGCCCTCTTCGGCGGGCTGGAAGATGATTGCGACCGAACCGCTGAAATTGCGCGTCTCCGCAAGGTAGCGCGCCGCCCCGAGCAGCATGGCCATGTGGCCGTCATGGCCGCAGGCGTGCATTTTTCCCGCTGTCCGCGATGCCCAGGGCTTGCCGGTGATCTCGACGAGCGGCAAGGCGTCCATGTCGGAGCGCAGCCCGATCGTCGCGCCTTCGCCGCGCGCGCCGCGTATGATGCCGACCACGCCGGTGCGGCCGATGCCGGTGACGATCTCGTCGCAGCCGAATTCCCGCAGCTTTTCCGCGACGAATTGCGCTGTCTGGTGCACGTCGAACATCAATTCCGGATGCTGGTGCAGATGGCGTCGCCACTGCGCAACTTCTTCCTGCATGTCGATGGCGCGATTGAGCAAGGGCATTCGGGGATCACTCCAGGTTCATTGCAATTTTTATGGCGATTAAAGGGCTTTGCCTTTTGCCTGCCACATAAGATAGATAAGGCCATTGCCGCCCCACGTGAAGCGCAGCATCGGCCGCCTTCCACGTTTATACAGACAGGCTGGGTTTCAGGAATGCGGAAAACTGTAGCACTTTTTCTACTTGGCGCGGCGTTGTCAACGCTTTCGGCCCCTGGCGCCGTTTCTTCGGCACGCGCCGAGGCGAATATCACCTTCGATGCCGGCACGGGCGAGATCCTGTCGCAAAAGGATGCGTTCCAGCGCTGGTATCCGGCTTCGCTGACGAAGCTGATGACCGTCTATGTCGCTTTCCGCATGCTGGAATCCGGCCAGGTCAGGCTCGACACGCCCGTGCGCATCACCGCGCTCGCCGCCAGGCAGCCGCCAAGCAAGATGGGCTACAAGGTCGGCTCGGAACTGACGCTCGACGACGCGCTGAAGATCATGATGGTGAAATCCGCCAATGACATCGCCATGGCCGTCGGCGAAACGCTGGGCGGTTCCTCGGAGAAGTTCGCGGCGCTGATGAACGAGGAGGCCCGGCGCATCGGGATGACCGGTTCGCATTTCGTCAATCCCAACGGGCTGCATTCCGACGATCATTATACGACGGCGCACGACCTTGCGATCATGACATGGCATCTGCGCCGCGATTATCCGCAATTCGCCCATTATTTCGATATCGAGGCGATCGATTACGGCGGCAAGAAACCGCAGCCCAATCTCAACGCGCTGATCGGCCGGTTCGAGGGCGCCGATGGCATGAAGACCGGCTTCGTCTGCCCTTCCGGCTATAATCTCATCGGCTCCGCAACGCGCAATGGCAGGACGATCGTCGCCGTGGTCCTCGGCGAATTGAAGCTTTCCTCGCGGGCGACCAAGGCCGCGGAGCTATTGGCAAAAGGCTTCGAGACGAGCGCCTCCGGGCGCGGCACCGGGCAGACCATCGAGACGCTGCAGCCCTATGGCGAGGCGACCAGGGATGTCGCGATCAACATGCGGCCCGAGGTCTGCTCCAAGACGTCCGGCTCGGACAGCTGGGACGGCAAGGATCTCGAGGGCCATATCGTCGCGGGCTCGCCCTATATGAAGCGCATGGACCGCCAGCCCGTGGCGGAGAAGGTGGCGCTGCTCCCGGCCAAGCTCAATGCGCTCGGCATGGAAATGAACCGCATTCCCGTGCCGAGACAGCGGCCGGAACGCGCCTTGAGCGATGCCGGCAATGCGGCTAGGGCCGCGATCAACTGATGGCTGCCGCGCCGATACCCGTTTCCGTGCTGACCGGCTTCCTCGGCGCCGGCAAGACGACGCTGCTGAACCGGCTGCTGAAGGACCCGGCGCTTTCCGATACCGCCGTGATCATCAACGAGTTCGGCGATGTCGGCATCGATCACCTGCTGGTGGAGAAGGCCAGCGAGGGCATTATCGAACTGTCCGATGGCTGCCTCTGCTGCACGGTTCGCGGCGAGCTCGTCGACACGCTGGCCGACCTGATCGACCGGCTGGAAACCGGAAGGATCAAACGGCTGAAGCGCGTCGTCATCGAGACGACAGGCCTCGCCGATCCGGCGCCGGTGCTGCATGCGATCATGGGCCACCCCGTATTGCTGCATGCCTACCGCCTCGACGGCGTGATCACCGCCATCGACCAGGTCAATGGCATGGCAACGCTGGATGCCCATGAGGAAGCCGTGAAACAGGCCGCCGTGGCCGATCGCATCGTCTTGACCAAGGGCGACCTGCGCCAGGCGGCGGGGCAGGGCAGGCTCCTGCGCGATCGGCTGGCCGATCTCAATCCCGGCGCCGAGATCATCGACGCGTCGGAACAGCGCGCCGGCTATGCCGGGCTGTTCGAATGCGGCGTCTACAATCCCGAGACCAAGACCGTCGATGTGCAGCGCTGGCTGAACAGCGAGGCCTATCGCGACAGGGACCGGGAGCGCGCCAGTCTCGATCACAGTCTCGATCACAGTCTCGATCATCACCACCATGATCATGATCATGATCACGACCATGGTTCGCACGATCATCACCATCATGACGTCACCCGGCACGACGCGTCGATCCGTTCGTTCTCGCTGACCCATGACCGGCCGATACCGCTGTCGGCGCTCGACATGTTCATCGACCTGCTGCGCTCGGCGCATGGCGAGAAGCTGCTGCGGGTGAAGGGCATTGTGCAATTGGAAGACGATCCGGAACATCCGCTCGTGCTGCATGGCGTCCAGCAGATATTCCATCCGCCGGCGCGGCTGCCGGCCTGGCCGGCCGGAAAGCGGGAAACGCGGCTGGTGATGATCGTCAAGGACCTGCCGGAAACCTATGTGCGGCAGCTGTTCGCGGCGTTCCTCAACGAGCCGCAGATCGACACGCCCGACCGGGCGGCGATGCAGGACAATCCGCTGGCAATTTCAGGCATGAAGCTTTCGCAGTAGGTCAGCCGCGCTCGATGTGGAAGCGGTGCCCGCCATCGACATTGACGGTTTCGATCAGGCGGTGGCCCTCGGTCATGCAGAAATTCGGCATGTCGATGACGGCGAGGGGATCGGTCGTCTCCACCCAGATACGCGCGCCGGGCGCAAAATCCTGTAATTTCCGCCGGGTCTTGAGCACCGGAAGCGGGCAGTTCAGCCCGCGCAGATCATAGATTTCCTGGTCCGTCATCGGCTTATTCGCCCATGATCTTCCACCAGGCCTTCTTGGCGGGGGCGGGCGTTTGCGTCGGTTGTGCCTGCGTCGGCTGTGCCTGCGTCTGGGCAGGCTGCGCCGGCGCAATCGACGCCGTGGTCTGCGGCGAAGTGCCCGGCGGCGTTGCCGTGGTCGCTGCGGTCTGGGAGGCTGGCCGGCTCATGCGGGTCCGCCTTCCTTCCTTTTCCTCTTTCGCCTTGTCGGCTGCGACAGCCGAAGCCAGCCGCACCATGACCTGCGGCTTCGAGGCAGAGCCCTCGTCCTGCGGCGAAAGCGATGGCGGCTCCATCGTCACCCGTTCGCCGCGGGCGCGGCGTGCGCTCCAGTCGGCGATGATCCGGGCTTCCTCGAGGCCCTTGATCGAGCGGCTCGGCGGCTGGGTCTTGCCCTTGCCGGCCATGGACGAGAAAGCGGATTCATAGGTGCTCTGATAGGATTGATAGGCCATGCGCAGCGATTCCGGCTGGTTCGCCGGCGGGCAGATGCTGGTGGCGGCTATCGGAGCATTGGGATCGGTCGTGTGGTTGAAGACATATTTCTTCTCGCACACATCCACCTTCGGCGGCACCTTGGTGATCTCGAAATGATCATAGCCTTCCTTCAGGTTCTTCCAGAAGGCGTAATTGGGGTCATCCTTGTAGCGCGCCATGTTGGCGGCGGTCATGCGGAACGGGAATGCCTGCAGCTGGATCGATTGCTGGCCGCCCTTGAAGGCGTCGCGCGCGAAGGCGTAGATCTGCGCCACCTGGGCATCCGTCATCGAGTAGCAGCCGGATGAAGAGCAGGCGCCGTGCACCATGAGGTTGGCGCCGGTGCGGCCAAGCGCACGGTCGAGCGCATTGGGGAAGCCGGTGTCGAACGAGAGGTAATAGTTGGATTTCGGATTCATGTGGGCGGGACGGACGGCGTAGAAGCCTTCCGGTGCCTGGCGGTCGCCTTCGATGAACTTGGGACCGAGCTTGCCCGACCATTTGCAGATCTGGTAGCTGGTCACCATGTCGTAGCGGCCATTGTCCTTCTGCTTCCAGATCTCGAGGACATTCTCTTCCTTGAAGATGCGGACCATGATCGGCGATGTCGTCGTCATGCCCTTGGTCTTCATCACCTTCACCAGCTTGGGCGGGATGGGCGTGTTCGCGCCATTCGGAACCATGTCGTCGATCGACGATCCCTGGCAGCCGGCAAGGAAGAGCGTGAGCATCAGGGGCGCAAGGATCTTGGTCGGTATCTTCATCGCTTCAACTGTTGCAGTGGCCACAAAAACGTCCGTCTGGTCGGTTCGACCGCGGGTCCAATCTACTAAATGCACCCGTTATAGTTGATAAAGACTTACTGCGACCACACAAATTCGCGATCACGCAGATGTCCCCTGTCATGGAGTGAGGGCGGATTTATGGCGAAGCAGCGGATGATTTTTAACCTAAAGCGGCAAAATTAAAAAGGCGGCACAAAGGCCGCCTTGTTAATTTATGCCATTGATCGCGACATTAGCCGTTGAGCGCATCCTTGAGCGCCTTTGCGGGCTGGAACGCGACCTTCTTGGAAGCTGCAATCTTGATGGTTGCGCCTGTTGCAGGGTTGCGGCCTTCACGAGCAGCGCGCGCCTGTACCTTGAACTTGCCAAAGCCTGGCAGCGAAACTTCATCGCCAGCTACAACTGAATCGGTGATGTTTTTAAGAATGCTGTCAACAATCGCCTTTGACTGAACCTTTGTAAGACCCTGATCAGCTACGAGCTTTTCAACGAGATCGGACGTATTCATTTGGCGGTTTCCTCAGTATATTCGTTGATCGGAGGGGTCTGTATGGCATGGGGCGGCCGGTCTGTCATCAGCAGCACAACCCAAAATGCACGTTTATACCCAGTGTTTACGGGGTTTTTTCGCAAAGTGACGCCAAAAACCGCTCCATGCGCGCGTCGGTCGCCGCCGGGCAGGGTCAAGTGATTCGGCTTGCCTGTATCGCATTCAGCTGCCGGAAGCCGGTGACTGCGCGCTGAGGCGCCAGATCGGCGGGTTGCCGATATGGCGGACCACATGGTCGATGAAGGCGCGAACTTTCGGCGGAACGTGGCGTGTCGGCGGGTACACCGCATGGATCGCATAGGGTATCGGCGTGGCGCCCGGCAGGGCGGGGATCAACGTTCCGTTGCGCAGGGACTCGGCGGCGATGAACATGGGCAGCAGCGCCAGGCCAAGCCCCGCAACGGCCATGTCGCGCATCACCTCGCCATTATTGGTGACGATCCTGCCGCGCATCGCAACCGCGATCGGTTCGTGCGGATCTGCCGGATTCTCGAATTGCCAGAGCTGGCTCGTATTGACGTTGGAATAATCGATGCAGCTATAATCGCCGAGCGCCTCGATCGATTGCGGCAGGCCGTGTTCGCGCGCGAAGGACGGGCTGCAACAGACGATCCGCGGGTCCTCGCAGAGCTTGCGGGCGACGAGGCTGGAATCCTTCAGCACCCCGATGCGGATGCCGACATCATAGCCGCCGCGGACGAGGTCGGTCATGCGGTCGTCGAACTCCACGGCCAGTTCCAGCTCGCCGTACTGGCGGGCGAAGTCGGCGATCATCCTGCCGAGATAGAGCGTGCCGAAGGTCATCGGCGCGGTGATGCGCAGCGTGCCCCGCACGGCGCCGCTGCGCCGGCCGGCGGTCTCGGCAGCGTCCATGATGTCCTTCACCAGCGGGCGAACCTGCTCCATGAAATCCACCGCATGCGCCGAAGGCAGCAGCTTGCGCGGCGATCGCTGGAAGAATTCGACGCCAAGCGCGGCCTCGAGATCGGCTATCCGCTTGCTGACCACGGATTTCGACAGGTTGAGCCGTGCCGCGGAAGCCGTGATGCTGCCGGTTTCCATCACGTCGAGAAAAGTGAGAAGATCGTCAAAACGCCAGTTCATGGTGCGACTGTATCGCACAAGATCGACCGGGAACAGCGCAAACAGCGCTTATGGTTCGATGCTGTCGAACCCGGATACGGAATTTGCGGGCTTTATGCGGCGCCCGGAAGCCTCGATATTGCAGCCAACGGCAATATTGCCCGGCCCAATCGAACCAAGGAGGCTCTCATGAGCTTGCAACTGACGGGAATTCATCATCTGACCGCGATCACGGCCAATGCGCCGGAGAATGTGCGGTTCTACACGCAGACCCTCGGCCTGCGGCTGGTCAAGAAGACGGTCAACCAGGACGATACGAGCGCCTATCATCTGTTCTATGCGGATGGAAAGGCGACGCCCGGCACCGATCTTACGTTCTTCGACTGGCCGGCGACGCCTGAACGCCGGGGCACGCACAGCATCGCCCGCACGGGCCTGAGGGTCGGCAGCCGCGCCAGCCTCGACTGGTGGAAGGCACGGTTCGCGCAGCTCGGCGTGACATCGGGCGAGGTCACCGAAACCGGCGGCCACGCATCGCTCGATTTCGAGGATGCGGAAGGCCAGAGGTTCCGCCTCGTCGATGATGGCGGCAGCGGCGAAGCCTATCCCTGGGACAGGAGCCCGGTGCCGGCGGAGCATCAGATCAGGGGGTTGGGACCCATCGTGATCAGCGTGCCGGACATAACCAATACGGAAGCCATCCTCGTGCACATCATGAACATGAGCAAGGTGCGGGAATATCCGTCGCCGGACGGCGAAGGGGATGTGCATGTGTTCGCCATGGGCGAGGGCGGCCCGGCGGCCGAACTTCACGTGGCGGTCCAACCCAAGCTTCCCGCCGCGCGGCAGGGCGCCGGAGCGGTGCATCACGTGGCCTTCCGCGCGCCCGACATCGCCCAGCTGCATGAATGGACCGAGCGGCTGAAGAGCTTCCGCGTGCCTTCCAGCGGCGAGGTGGAGCGCTATTACTTCCGCTCGCTCTATTTCAGGGAGCCGAACGGCATCCTGTTCGAGATCGCAACGGATGGACCCGGCTTTACCGTCGACGAGCCATTGGAGACGCTGGGCGAGGCTCTGTCGCTGCCGCCATTCCTGGAGCCGAAGCGCGAAGCCATCGAAGCCGGCCTCAAGCCGCTCTGAAGCCCGCCAGCCACGACCGGACCGCCTCGATATCGAGCGGTCCGGTCTCGTGCCCCGCATCGATCCTCAATGTGTCGATCTCTGCGCCTGCGGCCCGCAAATCCGCCTCTAGGCCGGCGGCGTGGGCGCCGAAGACGTCATGTTCGCCGACCACCATCAGGATTTTCGCGCCCGACAGATCCGCCCCGGGCGTCTCCTTAAGCACCTTCCCCGCACGAAGCAGCACGGCGTTGTTCACGAGGCCGGGGTGAAGCTGCATCATCGCCGCGAGCAGGTTTGCGCCATTCGAATAGCCGATGAAAACGGTGCGGTCGAGATCGAGCCCATAGGCCTCCACCGCGCCTTCGACGAAGGCATTGAATGCCTCGGCTTCGGAGCGGATGTCGGCCTGGTCGAAGCTCAGCGGGCCATAGCGGCGGAACCAGCGGGCGATGCCCTCCTCGGTGCTGCGGCCGCGCAGGCCGATCAGCCTTGCCCCGGGTGCGGCGGCTGCCGCCAGCGGCATGAGGCTGGTCTCGCTTCCCGCCGAGCCATGCAGCAGCACGAGCGTCAGATCCTCGGCCTCCTCCGGCAGATGGACACGGTGGATGAACGGCAGGTCGCGGTAGATGAATCTTTTCTCGCCGGGCATCCCGAACTGGGGCAGGACGATGCGGAAATTCTCCGCCTCGGCCTCGAAATGCGGCGGGATGAACAGCTTCGTTCCGAGCGTTTCATAGGGCTCGTCCAGCAGCATGCCCGGCCCGTCCGAGGCGAGCTCGAGCAGGCTGCCGCCCGGTTCGCGCACATAGATCGAATGGAAATATTTGCGGTCATGTATGGCGGTGGCATCGGCCCCATCCGCGATCAACCTGTCGAAGACGGTCGAGACCGCCGCAATGTCGTCGGCGCGAAAGGCGATGTGGTCGATCGTACCGGTGCCCGGCGCCGAGCTCCAGAAGCCGGAGGCATCGCGCACGTCGACATGGTCTCCGGCCGGCGAGGTCAGGCGGGTGATGGTGCCGCTCTGCTCCCGTGCATCGCAACCGAAATAATGCTGGAGGAATTGCGCGGTCGCTTCCGGCTGCTCCGTCAGCACCGTTGCGGCATGGATGGAGCGGATCGCGCTTTCGGCGGGGATGCCGCTGCCCGTCCATGGCTCCGTGGCTCGTGCCTGCCGCACGCCGACGAGCTTGACGATGACGCCGTCGGGATCGTGAAAGCGCAGGACGGGTTCGCCGAATTCCTGCGCGGGACCGGTGACGGCGACATTATGGGTCATCGCCCGTGTCAGCCAGTAGCCGATGCTTTCCAGCGGTACCGCCAGCGCGATCTCGCTGGGCTGGCCGTAACCGACGCGGCCGGGCGAGCCGTCTTCCCAGACGAGGAAGGTGACCAGCGTGCCGGGCGAGCCGATCGCATCGCCATAAATCAGGTGCAGCTGCGCCGCATCCTCGAAGCCGCCGGTGCGCTTGACGAGCCGCAGCCCGAGAAACCCGGCATAGAAATCGACATTGGCCTGAACCTTGCGCGCGATCAGCGTGATGTGGTGAATGCCGGCCATGGAAGCGTCCTCGTTGCTGGCCGGAGTGATAGGGAGAATGTCCCCGGCGCGCAACTCGCAAGGTCTGGGCGGAAGGCAAAAAAGAAACACCCACCGCTGGGAGGAGCGATGGGTGTTGCACAAAGAACGGTTCTGGGAGGAAAACCGTCTTGGGTAATCGCGGCCTTGGGAGGAGGAGGTCGCCGCGATCGGGGTATTTCTTAGAACGCCGAAGCGGCCTTCTTTGCCACGAAGGAAATGTCGCCGCGGGAGATGCCGAGGTCGTTCAGTTCACGTGCGGAAAGGCGGCTCAGTTCGTTGACAGTGTCGCGGTAACGGCGCCAGTTATTGTAAGAGCGGATCAGGTTCATTTCACTCACCTTGCGATTTAAATTTTGTGGATCATTCTGTTGAGCTGCATATAGGCGAGTGCCGGCGAGACTTGCAGTGACAAGTTTGCATAGCTGGTTTGCAAGAAATATGGGCTGAATGCCTTCGTTTGCGGCGGATTATGCCTTCAAATTGACCATATTCGGCTTTGGCGGCATGAATCCCGCATCATCGCGCTGCCGGAGCAGGCTCAAACGGTGCTTTTGGCCGCCTGGCTGCCCGATTTTTGGCCTCTCGCCCTGGCATTTGCCTTGGTGCCCGTCTGGGCATTCGCCGATTTTGCAGGGCCGGTGCGCTTGCTCGCGCGTTTGCGGGAGCGGCGTTCCATTTCGGCATCGGCTTTCTTCGCCGCCGCTTCCGACTGTTCGCGATAGGCCTCCACTTCCTCCTCCGTGAGATGCTCGATGCCGATGAAGGAATTCTTGGCCTTGCTGACCCGCAGCAATTCGTCGAGCTTGGTCTGCAGCGCCACGCTGTCGCGGTTCTGTGTATTCTGGATGAGGAACACCATGAGGAACGTGATGATCGTCGTGCCGGTATTGATGATGAGCTGCCACGTATCGCTGAAACCGAAGATCGGCCCGCTTACGGCCCAGACGATGACGATGGTCACGCACAGGATGAAGGTCAGCGGCCGCCCGGCCAGCATCGCGACGTAATTGGCGATATTGGTGAAGAACTGGTTCAATGTGGCGACTCCCCGAAGACCGTGCATCAGCGTGCAGTGGCACTTAAACGGGAATGCGACTGCAATGGTTCCGGTTGCGGTTCCAGTTGCGGTTGCGGCAGTCCGGGTGCGGCTCGCGCCGACATAATCCTTTAAAAACGTCGGCGGGAGGCGTATGCTTGGCGATGATGCTGAGGGTCCCTGTGGGCCAGGCACGGCCACATGGACTGTCCGGTTCTATGAATCAGGGAGGTACCATCATGGCACATTTTCACGTCATAGCCGGCGATGGCGAGACCATCATTCATCCCGAGGTGCGGGAGATCGGCTTTAGCGACATATTCACGGCGCTGCGCTGCGGCCTGGGCGATTTCTGGGCCAAGCCTTCGCATTACGTCTTCCTCTGCCTTATCTATCCCGTGGCCGGGCTGGTGCTGCTGCGCCTGTCGGCCGGGGCCAATGCGCTGCCGCTGGTTTTTCCGCTGATGTCGGGATTTGCGCTGATCGGTCCGGTTGCGGCGCTCGGCCTCTATGAAATCAGCCGGCGGCGCGAGCTGGACATGGACGCCTCCTGGCGCCATGCGACGAACGTGGTGCGCTCTCCCGCGCTCCCCTCGATCATCGCCGTCGGCGTCATGCTCTTCGCGACGTTTCTGGCATGGCTGCTCACGGCGCAGGCCGTCTATACGAGCCATTTCGGCGACAGCGCGCCCGCATCGCTGGCGGTCTTCCTCGACCAGTTGTTCACGACGCCCGAGGGCTGGAACATGATGCTCGTCGGCAATGCGATCGGCTTCGTCTTCGCGCTCTTCGTGCTGTGCACCACGGTCGTCGCGTTCCCGCTGCTGCTCGACCGGGACGTCGGCGCCTATGCCGCGGTGGCGACATCGGCCAGGGCCGTGTTCACCAATCCGCTGCCCATGCTGCTGTGGGGGCTGATCGTCGCGGTCCTGCTGGCGGTGGGGTTCCTGACGCTGTTCGTCGGCCTCGCCATCATCATTCCGGTCCTCGGCCATGCAACATGGCATCTCTATCGTGCGGTGGTTGTCTCGCCGCACGATGAAACCCGGCGCTGAGGTTCAAGCTGGCGAATTACCACCCTGCAATCAAACCCAACCCCTCATCCTGAGCCTGTCGAAGGACGCAGCAACGGTGGTGCAACACCTGTTAAATACGGAAAATCCTCACCACGCCCGCGAAAATCGCGTCTGGTCATTGAAATGGGGGGAGACGGGCGGTCTTCAGCGCGTCAGTAGTGGTATCAGGGTCGAGGTCCGAAGACCGCCCGCGACGTCTTTGCCTGCTATCATTGCGCTTGTCAGACGCAACAACCCGGAAAACGAAGCGCCACCTCCGTTTCCTTCTGCAGTTTGCTGGTCAATCGGGGTTGTCACTTCCGACTATTCAGCAACGCCACCCTTTCCCAGCAATCGAAACAGCTCCGGAAGCTGCTCCCCCACTGGAAAGGATTTGTGCAGAATACCCCGGCTTCAAACAGGGGGGATAAGTTTTTTTGCGTGCCGGAAGGAAGAATGAGCGAAATCATTGGCTTGCAGGGCAAAATATTTTTTTAGGCCGAGAATCTATCCCACCGCATGGGCCAGTTTGCCCCCGTTCAGGGCCCGGAGAACGAGAGATGGCAGTCCCCGGTTTAATTGGCGGCCGGATGTCGGGATC
The DNA here is from genome assembly GCF_023554255.2 of Phyllobacterium sp. 21LDTY02-6. Lineage (GTDB taxonomy): Bacteria > Pseudomonadota > Alphaproteobacteria > Rhizobiales > Rhizobiaceae > Phyllobacterium. The sequence goes on from NZ_JAMJWD020000002.1 coordinate 953,546, forward strand.
TCGCCTTGTCCTTCGTCCTTTGAGCAATGGAACGAAGGAGAAACGCCATGAGATCAACCGTAGGAGGTCGCCGATGACCGCCATTATCACCGCATTCGAACGGTCGCCGGACCGAGGCAAGGGCCTGGCGCGCGATACGCGCGTCCGCTGGGCGCTGGAAGAAGTGGGCCAGCCCTATGATGTCAGGCTTCTGTCGTTCCAGGCGTTGAAGCAGCCGGCGCATCTCGCGCTCCAGCCATTCGGGCAGATCCCGACCTATGAGGATGGCGATCTCGCTCTGTTCGAATCCGGGTCTATCATATTGCATGTCGCGGAGCGCCATGGCGGTCTGCTGCCGCACGATGCGAAGGGGCGGGCGCGCGCCATCACCTGGATGTTCGCGGCGCTCAACACGGTGGAGCCGCCCATTATCGACCGGTCGACGACCGTGTTGCTGGAGCGCGGTGAGCCCTGGTACGAACAGCGCCTGTCCGTCGTCGAGGAGCACGTGCGCAAACGGCTCGGCGAGCTTTCCCGCTGGCTTGGCGACAAGGAATGGCTCGAGGGCACCTTCACCGCCGGCGACCTGCTGATGATCTCGGTGCTGCAACGGCTGGGCGGGTCCGGTATCGTGGAAGACCATGCCAATCTGTCGGCCTATGTCGCCCGCGGCGAAGCACGCCCGGCCTATGCACGCGCCTTTGCGGCACAATTGGCAGTATTCACGGGTCAGTAACGATCGAGCCCTGGAAAGCCCGCCTCAACGGTCGTGCAGGACATGCGCCGCCTTGACCGCTGCCGTGGCGCGGTTCTCGACGCCCATTTTCACATAGATCTGTTCCAGGTGCTTGTTGACGGTTCGGGCGCTGAGATTGAGGATCTCGCCGATATCGCGGTTGGATTTGCCCTTGGCTATCCACAGCAGCACCTCCGATTCGCGCTGGGTGAGGCCGAAGCTCTGGCGCAGCAATTCATCGCCGCTGGCCTGGTTCGCCAGCGTCAGGCGGAACAGATATTCGTCGGCGGTCAGCGCCCCGAGATAGGTGAGGTGCAGCCCGCCCATGGCGCCGTCGATCTCGACGGTTTCGTCGCGGGCGCCGGCGCGTTCGGCCGCGCGCTCCCGCAGCCATGCCGCCACCTTGTCGCTGATGAGCCGATGCGCCTCCTCGGCCCTGCCCAGCGTCTGCTCCATCAGATGCGTCGCCTGCGGTGTCGTCCAGCGCGGCCTGCCGTCGCGGCCGATCGCCAGCAGATGCCGCCCCGCCGCATCAAGCGCCACGCGGGCGTTCTGGGCGGAGCGGGCATTGCCGAGGTGGACGCGGATGCGCGCCCGCAGCTCGTCGATATTGATGGGCTTGGTCAGGTAGTCGACGCCGCCGGATTCCAGCGCATGAACGATGTGCTCCGTCTCGGAAAGGCCGGTCATGAAGATCACCGGCACCTGCGCCACCGAGGCGGTACTCTTGATCTTGCGGCAGGTCTCGAAGCCGTCCATGTCGGGCATGACCGCATCCATGAGGATGAGGTCGGGCGTGATGCGCTCGACGACCTTCAGCGCGGCCGCGCCGGAGGTGGCGATGAGCACGGACGATCCCGCCTGCTCCAGCGCGTCGGTCAGGAAGCCCAGCGTCTGGGGCGAGTCGTCGACGATCAGCACGATATCGCGCGGGGTGGCTTCAGTCACGGTGGCCGCTTTCCTTGTTGTGCACCAGGTCGAGCAGGAAACGTTCATAGCCGGCCATGTCGAATGCCTGGACATAATGCCTCACTTCGTCGGCAAAGGGGCGATGTTCTTCCAGCCTGGCAAGTTCCGTCAGCTTCATCTCGATACCGCGGACATAGCCTATCTCGCCGAGGCGGATCAATTCGCGCAGGTGGGTTTCGCCGGGGCTGACGAGCGGGCGGTCTTCCGGTGCCGGCGGCTGGGGCGAGGCGTCTTCATAGACCCATTCCAGCCCCAGCAGGCGGGCGATCCGGTCCTGCAGCTGCCGCACGTCGAAGGGCTTGGCCAGCGTGTCGTTGTGCTGGTCGGATTGCTCGGAGGAAGGGCCATCGCCGATATTGGCCGAAAGCATGATGATGGGCGATTTATCTCCCGCCTCGCGCAGGCGGGAGACGAGCTGCCAGCCATTCATCTGCGGCATCGATATGTCGATGATGAAGAGATCCGCCTTCACCCCTTCGATGAGCGTCAGGCATTCCGGCCCGCTGGCGGCGGTGAGGACGACGAAATCCAGCGGCGCAAGGATTTCGCGCACCATTTCGCGATGATCCTCATTGTCGTCGACGACGACGATGGTGCGGCGCTGGCCGGAATAGGTGCGGATCCTGCGCAACGGCGATGCCGGGATCTGCGGCCGCAGGACGGCGGACAGCATGAGCCGGACACGGACGGTCGAACCCTTGCCATGGGTGCTGTCGACGAGGATCTCGCCGCCGAGCGTCTGGGTCAGCAGCCGCGTGATGGTGAGGCCGAGGCCGAGGCCCGGCATGGGCCGAATGTTCTCGGCCTCGCCGCGGTGAAACGGTTCGAAGATCCTCGGCAATTCGCTTTCGGGGATGCCGCGCCCCGTATCGCTGATGGTGAAGGTCGCGACCTGGCTGCGGTAGGAGACGTCGAACGTGACGGTGCCGCCATCGGTGAACTTGATCGCATTCGACAGGAGATTGACCAGTATCTGGCGCAGGCGCTTCTCGTCGGTGCGCACGAAGACCGGCATTCCGGCGGAGCGGCTGTGCTTGAAGATGAGCTTCTTCGCATCCGCCTGCGGCTGGAACATCTGGACGATCTGGTCGAGGAAATCGCCAAGATTGATCTCGTTGGAGAACACTTTCAGGCGGCCGGCCTCGATCCGCGAAATGTCGAGCAATCCGTCGATCAGCCCGGAGAGATGGTCGGCGCTGCGCTTGATGACGCGGATCGCGGCCTGGCGCGGCGCGGGTATCGTCTCGTCGCGCTCCAATATCTGCGCATAGCCCAGCACCGCATTGAGCGGCGTGCGCAGTTCATGGCTCAGCCCGACGACATAACGGCTCTTGGCGCGGTTTGCGGCCTCGGCGGCCTCCTTCGCCTCCTGCAGCGCGGCATCCGTCTTCTCATGCGCGGCGATTTCCTTGAGCAGCAGCGTGTTCTGGCGCGAGGATTCCTCCTCGGCGAAGACCCTGCTGTCATGGGCGAGCACGTAGAACCAGCAGGCAATGGCATTCACCACCGCGAAAACGAAGAACACGATCAGCAGCGTCCGGTGCACCACGGCGGATGCGTCGGCCGGGCCGCTGGTCTGGTAGGCGATCATCGCCAGCACCGCCGCTATGCCGGTGAGCGAGACCGATACGGTGAGGGCGTAGCGCCCCAGCCGCGAGCCGAGGGCGCGGATCGCCCTTTCCGGCAACAGCGACGCGGCAACGGCGCTGACCTGGGCATTGGTGGAAGCCGTCGGCTTGCACAGATCATGGCAGCGGCTGTCGAGCGAGCAGCAGAGGGAGCAGATCGGCGCCGCATAGGCCGGGCACCAGGCCATGTCCTCCGTCTCGAACGGATGCTCGCAAATGGAACATTGCAGCGTCTGCACCTTCCGCCATTGGGATGGGGCGGTGCGGGCGAGGTAATATCTGCCCTTCGTCCACCAGGCTATCAGCGGCGAGACCAGGAAGGACACGGCAAGGGCGATGAAGGGCGCCAGCGCCGCTGCCATGGCGCCGAACAGGCCGAAATGCGCGGCAAGCGACGTGGCGGTGGCGGCGCCCATCGCGCCGAGGCCGACCGGGTTGAGATCGTAGAGATGCGCGCGCTTGAATTCTATGCCGGGCGGCGCCAGCCCCAGCGGCTTGTTGACGAAGAGATCGGCGGAAATGGTGCAGAGCCATGCCATCGCCACCAGCGAGAAGATGCCGAGCGTCTCCTCCAGCAGCCGGTAGATGCCGAGTTCCATCAACAGCAGCGCGATCATGACGTTGAACATCAGCCACACCACCCGTCCGGGATGGCTGTGGGTCAGGCGCGAGAAGAAGTTCGACCAGGCGAGCGATCCCGCATAGGCGTTCATCACATTGATCTTCAATTGCGAGACCACGACGAGGACGACCATGAGGACGAGCGCGAGGGTGGTGGAAGGGGTCATGTAGCCGAATGCCGTCAGGTACATCCATGAGGGATCTGCGGCCTTTTCGAGGGGGACGCCGCTGCTCAGCGTCAGCACCACGAGGAAGGAGCCGGCGAGGAGCTTGGGCGCGCCCATGATCACCCAGCCGGGGCCGGCGAGGAAGATCGCGATGCGCTGGCGCCAGTTGCGGTGGCCGTCGGGCGGCAGGAAGCGCAGGAAATCCACCTGTTCGCCGATCTGCGCCATCAGGGCCAGTATCACCGCGCTCGCCGCGCCGAACTGCGCCAGGACGAAGGGCGCGATCATCCGCTGTTCTTCCCCGGTTCCGGACGATGCCATGGACGATGCCATGGGCGATGCTATGCCGCCAAATGCCCGCCAGAGGTCGAACTTTTCCCAGTCGACCAGCGCAATGACGATGAAGGGCGCGACGTTCAGGATGATCCAGAACGGCTGCGTCGCCAGCTGGAACTTGCTGATCATCCGCACGCCATAGGTGACGAGGGGAATGACCGCGACCGAGCTTATGATGTAGCCGGCCCACAGCGGAATGCCGAATGCCAGTTCGAGCGCGCCCGACATGATCGACGCCTCGATGGCGAAGAGCAGGAAGGTGAAGCTCGCATAGATCAGCGAGGTGATGGTCGAGCCGATATAGCCGAAGCTCGCGCCGCGCGTCAGGAGATCGATATCGACGCCGTGGCGAACCGCATAGCGGCATATGGGCAGGCCGATCGCGAGCATCAGCGCGCAGGCGACGAGAATTGCGGCAATGGCATTGGTCGTGCCGTAGGAAAGGGTGATCGTCGCGCCGATCGCCTCAAGCGCGAGAAACGATATCGCCCCGATCGCCGTCTGCGCGATGCGCTGCGAGGAATAGCGCCGGGCGCTCTTGGCGGTGAAGCGCAGCGCGTAGTCTTCCAGCGTCTGATCCGCAACCCAGCGATTGTACTCGCGTCTTACGGGAATGATGCGTTGACGCGCAACCATACACCCTGGCTTCCCCTGATTTCATCCGGGCCACTTAAGCACGGCTTTGCCGCGGGAAGGAAGCGCCGACATGCAATGTTCGGTCATGCCGGCTACGTCGTTTAACGTATGTGGCTTCGATCCCGCCTGTCCGATAGTGGCCGGTAGCACGCCCGAACGGCTGAAGCCACAGCCCTCCGGCGCCAGACAAAGCAAAAAAGGGGATCAGACATGAAAATCAGGACAAGCATCCATGCGGCGGCCTTGGCCGGCATGCTGGCCGCGACGGCGTTTCAAGGCGCCTTCGCCCAGGAAGACACGATCAAGATCGGCATCCTCCATTCGCTTTCGGGAACGATGGCGATTTCCGAGACGACGCTCAAGGATGCGATGCTAATGCTCATCGACGAGCAGAACAAGAAGGGCGGCGTGCTCGGCAAGAAGCTCGAGGCCGTCGTCGTCGATCCGGCGTCCGACTGGCCGCTTTTTGCCGAAAAGGCCCGCGACCTGATCGAAAAGGACAAGGTGGCGGCGGTTTTCGGCTGCTGGACCTCCGTTTCGCGCAAATCGGTCCTCCCCGTCTTCGAGGAACTCGACAATATCCTGTTCTATCCGGTGCAATATGAGGGCGAGGAGAGCCAGCGCAACGTATTCTACACCGGCGCCGCTCCGAACCAGCAGGCCATTCCCGCCGTCGACTACCTTGCCGAGAACGAAGGCGTCGAGCGCTGGGTTCTGGCCGGCACCGACTATGTCTATCCCCGCACCACGAACAAGATCCTCGAAGCCTATCTCAAGGCCAAGGGCGTCGCGGCCGAGGACATCATGATCAACTACACGCCGTTCGGCCACAAGGACTGGCAGACGATCGTGTCCGACATCAAGAAGTTCGGCTCTGCCGGCAAGAAGACCGCCGTCGTCTCGACCATCAATGGCGATGCCAACGTGCCCTTCTACAAGGAGCTCGGCAATCAGGGCGTCAAGGCCGAGGACATTCCCGTCGTCGCCTTCTCGGTGGGCGAGGAAGAGCTCGCCGGCCTCGACACGTCGCCGCTGGTCGGGCATCTCGCGGCCTGGAACTATTTCCAGTCGGTCGACACGCCCGCCAATGCGGAGTTCATCAAGACCTGGAAGGCCTTCACCAAGAACGACAAGCGGGTGACCAACGACCCGATGGAAGCGCATTATATCGGCTTCAACATGTGGGTTAAGGCCGTCGAGGCCGCCGGCACCACGGAGCCCGACAAGGTGATCGATTCGATCGTCGGCGTCTCGGTGCCGAACCTTTCCGGCGGCTATTCCACGATGATGCCCAACCACCACATCACCAAGCCGGTGCTCATCGGCGAAATCCAGACCGATGGCCAGTTCGAGACCGTGTTCGAAACGCCCGGCCTCGTGGTCGGCGACGAATGGTCCGACTATCTGCCGGACTCGAAGGATCTCATCTCCGACTGGCGCAAGCCGATGTCGTGCGGAAACTTCAACGTCGTCAGCGGCAAGTGCGGCGGCAAGGGTTCCTGACACGCTTCCAGCGGGGTCGCGGGATCAGCCGCGGCCCCCACTTCAATCTCACAGAGGACAGGGCCCGTCGCCCTCGTTAGCCATGCAGATCGCAATCAGAATCGTCCTGATGCTCCTTCTCGCCGTCGCTGCCGCAGCAGGCGCGCGGGCTGACGACCTGCGCGCGGGCATAGACGGTCTCGGCAAGGGCAATTTCGCGCAGGTCGCGAAAGGGGTGCAGCAACTCGCGCGCAGCGGCGATCTGCGTCTGGTGCCGGTTTTCGAAGCGCTTGGCGATGGCGCGCTCTATGCGCGCAAGTCGGACGGCACGGTGTTCATCGCCAGCGAAAAGGGTTCCGGCCTGGCACTGACCGATGCGCTGACGGGAGCGGCGGCGGGCGATGCGCCGAAAGCCGGGTTCGAGCGCATCCGCGTCAATAACAATCTTCGCCGCGCGGTGCGGACCGCCATCGGCGCGCTGAGCCTCATGAGCCCGGACAGGGCCGCCCGGCTGCAGGCGGCGAAAGCGGTGTTCGCGGCGCCGGCGGACGATTCCCTCGAGCTGGTGGAGACGGCGCTGGCAAGCGAGACGGATGCGGAAATCCGCAGCGCCCTCGAAGATGCGAAAGCGGCGGCACTGCTGAAGTCGGACCGGTCCATAGCGGAAAAGCAGGGCGCGATAGAGCGGATAGCCGCGCGCGGCGACAGGGACGCCATGTCGATTCTGTCGTCCTTCCGCGCCGGCGCGGATGGCGATCTGCGCCTCGGCATCGACCGCGCCATCGGCGATCTTCAGGCGCGGCAGGCATGGTGGGACATGGGGCAGAATGTCTGGTATGGCGTCTCGCTCGGCTCGGTGCTGCTGCTCGCGGCGATCGGCCTCGCCATCACCTTCGGCGTGATGGGCATCATCAACATGGCCCATGGCGAGATGGTGATGATCGGCGCCTATACGACCTATGTCGTGCAGGACGTCATCCGCGCCTCCTTTCCGCAATGGTTCGACTGGTCGCTGGCATTGGCGCTGCCGGCCGCCTTCCTTGTCGCTGGCTTTGCCGGGTTCCTGCTGGAGCGCGGTGTCATCCGGTTTCTCTATGGCCGGCCGCTGGAGACGCTGCTGGCGACCTGGGGCGTATCGCTGATCCTGCAACAGGCCATCCGCTCGATCTTCGGGCCGAGCAATCGCGAGGTCGGCAATCCGACATGGATGTCTGGCGGCTTCGATTTCGGCGGCCTGACGCTGACCTATAATCGCCTGTGGATCGTGGTCTTCTCGCTCGCCGTCTTCGTGACGCTGCTCGTGCTGCTCAAGCATTCGCGGTTCGGGTTGCAGATGCGGGCGGTGACGCAGAACCGGCGCATGGCTTCCTCGATGGGCATAAGGACGCCGTGGGTCGATGCGCTGACCTTCGCGCTCGGCTCGGGCATTGCCGGCATGGCGGGCGTGGCGCTGTCGCAGATCGACAATGTGTCGCCCAATCTCGGCCAGAGCTACATCATCGACAGTTTCATGGTGGTGGTCTTCGGCGGCGTCGGCAATCTCTGGGGCACGCTCGTCGGCGCGTTCTCGCTCGGCATCGTCAACAAGCTGCTGGAGCCCTATGCGGGCGCCGTGCTCGGCAAGATACTGGTGCTGGTGCTGATCATTCTTTTCATCCAGAGGCGGCCGCGCGGCCTGTTCGCACTCAAGGGCAGGGCGGTCGAAGCATGATTTCAGCATCCATAAGACGTTCGTCGCACCGAAACATCGTGCTCTTTGCCGGCGCCATCATGGCGGTTGCAATTCTGGTGCTGGCGCTCAACCTGCTGGTGCCGGCGCAGAGCGCCTTCCACGTGCCGACCTATGCGGTATCGCTGTTCGGCAAATACCTGACCTATGCCCTGCTGGCGCTGGCGCTCGACCTGGTCTGGGGCTTCTGCGGTATCCTGTCGCTCGGCCATGCGGCGTTCTTCGGCCTCGGCGGCTATGCGATGGGCATGTATCTCGTGCGCCAGATCGGCTCCCGGGGCGTCTATGGCAATCCGCTGCTGCCTGATTTCATGGTCTTCCTCAACTGGCAGGAAATGCCGTGGTACTGGTATGGTTTCGACCATTTCTGGTTCGCGGCGCTGATGGTCCTCCTCGTCCCGGGAACGCTTGCCTTCGTCTTCGGCTGGCTCGCCTTCCGCTCGCGGGTGACCGGCGTCTACCTGTCGATCATCACCCAGGCCATGACCTATGCGCTGCTCCTGTCCTTCTTCCGCAACGAGATGGGCTTTGGCGGCAATAATGGCCTGACCGATTTCAAGGAGCTGCTCGGCTTCAACCTCCAGGCGCAGGGCACGCGGCTCGGCCTCTTCGTCGCCTCGGCATTGGCGCTGTCGCTGGCGCTGCTGGTGAGTTCGCTGCTGGTGCGGTCCAAGTTCGGCAAGGTCCTCGTCGGCATCCGCGATGCGGAAAGCCGCACCCGGTTCCTCGGCTACAGGCCCGAGAACTACAAGCTGCTGATGTTCACCGTCTCGGCCATGATGGCCGGGGTCGCCGGCGCGCTCTACGTGCCGCAGGTGGGCATCATCAATCCCGGCGAGTTCGCCCCGGCCAATTCGATCGAGGTGGTCATCTGGACGGCGGTCGGCGGCCGCGGGACGCTCATCGGCCCCGTGCTCGGCGCGGTGCTGGTCAATCTCGGCAAGAGCGTATTCACCGCCGAGTTCCCCGAATTCTGGCTATTCGCGCTGGGCGGCCTGTTCGTCGCGACGACGCTGTTCCTGCCGAAGGGCATCGTCGGCACCCTGCGGGACAAGATGACGCCGCGAAAGAAGGCCGAACCGGCGGCTGAACGGCCGAAGCCGGCCGTGGCCGATGCCGAACCTCTGGCGGCGGAATAGGAGCCCATCATGGACACAAGCCCGAGAAGCCTGCTCTATCTCGACAATGTTTCGGTTTCCTTCGATGGTTTCAAGGCGCTGAATGCGCTGTCCTTCGTGGTTGCGCCGGGCGAACTGCGCGCCATCATCGGGCCGAACGGCGCCGGCAAGACCACGATGATGGATATCATCACCGGCAAGACGCGGCCCGATAGCGGCCAGGTGTTCTTCGAGGATACGATCGACCTTACCACCCGGGACGAGGCCGGCATCGCGCGGCTGGGCATAGGGCGGAAGTTCCAGAAGCCGACCGTGTTCGAGAGCCATACGGTCTGGGACAATCTCGAGCTGGCGCTGAACCGTGGCCGCAGCCCGTTTGCGACGCTGTTCTACAAGCTGACCGCGCGCGACAGCGACCGGATCGACGAGATACTGGCGACCATCCGGCTGACCGGCCGGAGAGACGAGCTTGCCGCCAATCTGAGCCACGGCCAGAAGCAATGGCTGGAAATCGGCATGCTGCTGGCGCAGGAGCCGAAGCTTCTCCTCGTCGACGAGCCGGTGGCCGGCATGACCGATGCCGAAACGGCGGAAACGGCCGTTCTGCTGAAGGAGATCGCCAGGACGCGGGCGGTCGTCGTCGTCGAGCACGACATGGGCTTCATCCGCGATCTCGATGTGCGGGTGACCTGCCTGGCGGAAGGATCGGTGCTCGCCGAAGGCTCGATCGATTTCGTCAGCAACGATCCCAACGTCATTGAAAACTATCTGGGCAGGTGAAACATGCTTGCGGTCGACAATATCGGTTTGCATTATGGCGCGGCGCAGGCGCTGCGCGGGGTCTCGCTGACGGCGGCGCCCGGCCGCATCACCTGCGTGCTCGGCCGCAACGGCGTCGGCAAGACCAGCCTGTTGCGCGCCATCACCGGCCAGCACACGACCAGCTCCGGCAGCATATCCCTCGACGGCCGGCCGATCGATGGCCTCGCGCCCTATTCGAGGGCCAGGCGCGGCATCGGCTATGTGCCGCAGGGCAGGGAGATATTCCCGCTCCTGTCGGTGAAGGAGAACCTCGAAACCGGCTTTGCGCAGCTGGCGCGGCGGGACAGAACCATTCCGGACGATGTCTTCAGCCTGTTTCCGGTGCTACACAGCATGATGGCGCGGCGCGGCGGCGATCTATCGGGCGGGCAGCAACAACAGCTGGCGATTGGCCGCGCGCTGGTGATGCGTCCGAAAGTGCTCGTTCTGGATGAGCCGACGGAAGGAATACAACCTTCAATCATCAAGGATATCGGCCGGGCCATCGTTTATCTGCGCGATTCCATGGGCATGGCCGTTCTTCTGGTCGAACAATATCTCGACTTTTGCCGCGAACTCGCCGACCATGTCCTCATCATGGATCGTGGCGAGATCGTGCTGGAAGGCGCTGCCGATATTCTGGATACGGCAGCGGCGCGGCGGCACTTGACCGTCTAGGCTTTTGGGGGCTCGGTTGGACATTCATCACCTTGCAACGACTGAAGAGCGGCCGCTGCTCCGCCCGTCGGCGCAGCGTGCGTCGGGCGAGGGCTCCCTGTCGTTGAAGCAGGCGAACGGCAGGACGCGCATAGCCGGCCTCTATCAGGAAGGCTGTGCGAAACTGCGGTTCCCGCAGTCCGAAACCGGCGCGATGGAGGCCGTGATGATCAATACCGCCGGTGGCCTGACCGGCGGCGACAGGCTCGGATGGTCTTTCGACCTCGCGGATCATTGTTCCGCGCAGCTCACGACCCAGGCCTGCGAGAAGATCTACCGGGCTTCGGACGGGATGGTTGCAAATGTAACCACCTCGATAAGGGCCGGGCGCGGCGCCTATGCCGCATGGTTGCCGCAGGAGGCTATCCTCTTCGACAATTCCGCGCTGCAGCGCCGGCTCGAGGTCGATCTTGCGGAAAATGCGGAGGCGCTGCTGGTCGAATCGACCATATTCGGCCGCCGGGCCATGGGGGAGGTCGTGAACGATGTGCGCTTTTCCGATCAATGGCGCATCCGCCGCAACGGCCGGCTGATCCATGCGGAGAATTTTGTGCTGAACGCCAGCAACGGCGAATCGATGCAGCGGCCCGCCCTCATCGGCGGCAATGGCGCGGTGGCGACGATCCTGCTGGTTTCGGACGCTGCCGAGAAGCTGCTGGAGCCGGTGCGCTCGATCGTCGGCGCGCTTGGCGGCGCTTCCTTCTGGATGGGCAAGCTGCTCGCCCGACTGGTGGATGTCGATGCCTACCAGCTGCGCAAGCGGCTGCTGCCGCTGCTGGCATTGCTTAACCGGGGGCGGCCATTGCCCAGAGTCTGGTCGATATAGAGGAATAACGAATGAACCTTACGCCGCGCGAGAAAGACAAGCTGCTGATATCCATGGCTGCGATGGTGGCACGCCGCCGCCTCGAAAGGGGGGTGAAGCTCAATCATCCGGAGGCGATAGCGCTGATCACCGATTTCGTCGTCGAGGGTGCGAGGGACGGCCGCCCGGTCGCCGAGCTCATGGAGGCCGGCGCCCATGTGATCACGCGCGACCAGGTGATGGAAGGCATCGCCGAAATGATCCATGACGTGCAGGTCGAGGCGACGTTTCCCGATGGGACCAAGCTCGTCACCGTTCACGAACCGATCCGATAATCTGCGAGACCAGAAGGGATACCCGACATGAGAAAAACTGCGTTCATCCTCCTGCCAATGCTGTTTCTGGCGACGCCGGCGCTCGCCCATCTCGATCCGGTGGAGCACGGCTCGTTTGCCGCCGGCTTCACCCATCCGGTCTCCGGCCTCGATCATATATTGGCGATGGTCGCCGTCGGCCTGTGGGCAGCACTGCTTCCGCCGCGCGGTCGCTTCCTCGTGCCGGCGGCCTTCGTGGTCGCCATGATGGCCGGCTTCCTCCTCGCGCTTCTCGGCGGCAGCCTGCCCTTCGTGGAACCGGCGATCCTCGCCTCCGGCGTGGTCATCGGCCTGCTCGCGGCAGTCGCGCTGAAGGTGGACATTGCCGTCGGCGCCGCGCTCGTCGGCTTCTTCGCGCTGTTCCATGGCTATGCCCATGGCGGCGAGATGGGATCGGCCGGAGCGCTTGCCTATGCCGGCGGCTTCGCCCTCGCCACGGCAGTGCTGCACGGCGTCGGCATCGCCTTCGGCGACGGCCTCGGCAGGATCGCCATTCGCACCGCGGGCGCCGCTACCGCGCTCGCCAGCCTGTGCCTGGCAGCCGGTATCGGAGGCTGAGCGATGATACCGGGAGAAATCATCACCGCCGCCGGCGACATCGAGCTCAATGCCGGTGCGGAAACCACTGTCCTGAAGGTCGCCAATAGCGGCGACCGCCCGATACAGGTCGGCTCGCATTATCATTTCTACGAGACGAATGCGGGGCTTGTCTTCGACCGGGAACGGGCGCGGGGCAAGCGGCTGGACATCGCCGCCGGCACCGCGGTCCGGTTCGAACCGGGCCAGGAGCGCGACGTCGTACTGATCCCCATCGGCGGCAACCGGACGATCTATGGTTTTCAGCAGAAGATCATGGGAAAGCTCTGAACAGGAAGAAATTACCATGCCCTTGAATATCTCCCGGTCCGATTATGCGCGAATGTTCGGCCCCACCACCGGCGACAAGGTGAGGCTTGCCGATACGGAGCTTTTCGTCGAGGTCGAAAAGGATCTCACGCTCTATGGCGAGGAGGTGAAGTTCGGCGGCGGCAAGGTGATCCGCGACGGGATGGGGCAGAGCCAGGTGACCCGTGCCGAAGGCGCTGCCGATACCGTCATCACCAATGCGCTGATCGTCGATGCGACCGGCATATACAAGGCCGATGTCGGCCTGCGCGACGGGCGGATCGCCGCCATCGGCAAGGCCGGCAACCCGGATACGCAGTCCGGCGTGACCATCGTCATCGGGCCGGGAACGGAGATCATCGCCGGCGAAGGCAGGATATTGACGGCGGGCGGAATGGACGCCCATATCCATTTCATCTGCCCGCAGCAGATCGACGAGGCGCTGATGTCGGGCGTGACGACGATGCTCGGCGGAGGCACTGGCCCGGCCCATGGCACGCTGGCGACGACATGCACGCCGGGGCCATGGCATCTCGGCCGCATGATCCAGGCCTTTGACGGCGTTCCGATGAATCTCGGCCTGTCGGGCAAGGGCAATGCCTCGCGTCCGCAGGCGCTGGAGGAGATGATCCTCGGCGGCGCCTGTTCCCTGAAGCTGCATGAGGATTGGGGCACGACGCCGGCGGCGATCGACAATTGCCTCGCGGTCGCCGATGCCTTCGACGTGCAGGTGATGATCCACACCGACACGCTGAACGAGTCCGGCTTCGTCGAGGATACTGTCGCGGCGTTCAAGGGCCGGACCATCCATGCCTTTCACACCGAGGGCGCGGGCGGCGGGCATGCGCCGGACATCATCAAGATCTGCGGCCTGCCCAATGTCATTCCCTCGTCGACCAACCCGACCCGGCCCTATACGCACAATACGATTGCGGAACATCTCGACATGCTGATGGTCTGCCATCACCTGTCGGCCTCCATACCGGAGGATGTCGCCTTCGCCGAAAGCCGCATCCGCAAGGAAACGATCGCCGCCGAGGACATCCTGCACGATATCGGCGCCTTTTCGATCATATCGTCGGACAGCCAGGCCATGGGCCGGGTCGGGGAAGTCCTGATCCGCACATGGCAGACGGCCGACAAGATGAAGCGCCAGCGCGGCGCGCTGCCGCAGGAAACCGGCGACAACGACAATTACCGGGTGAAGCGCTATATCGCCAAATATACGATCAATCCCGCCATCGCCCATGGCGTTTCCGCCCATATCGGCTCCGTCGAGGTTGGAAAGCGCGCCGATCTGGTGCTGTGGAACCCTGCCTTCTTTGCCGTCAAGCCGGATATGGTGCTGCTCGGCGGTTCCATCGTCGCCGCGCCCATGGGCGATCCGAATGCCTCGATACCGACGCCGCAGCCGGTGCACTACCGGCTGATGTTCGGCGCGTTGGGCAGGAATCTTACTGCCTCGTCGGTGACTTTCGTCAGCAAGGCCTCCATCGAGGCGGGTCTTGCCGAGCGGCTCGGCGTGGAAAAGCAGCTCGTCGCCGTCGAAAATACCCGTGGCGGCATATCCAAGGCGTCGATGGTCCACAACAGCGCCACGCCGCATGTGGAGGTGGACCCTGAAACCTATGAAGTGCGTGCCGATGGTGAACTGCTCACCTGCGAGCCCGCGACCCAATTGCCGATGGCGCAGCGCTATTTCCTGTTCTAGGCGCCGCCGGAAGCCCAACCGTGGAGGAATATGAAATGAAACGTGTCATCGACCATCATCACGGCCAATATCACGGCATTCCCTTCGATCGCGTCGTGCTTGCCCATGATGAACGTCACCTGCGGCGCAAGGTGATCAGCCTGCAGCAGGGCGAAAGGATATTGATCGACCTGCCGGAGCCGGTGGCCTTTGCCCATGGCGACGTTCTCGTCCTTGAAGACGGCCGCATGGCGGAGATCGTCGCGGCAGAGGAAGCGCTGTTCGAAGTCCTGCCGCGCAACCGGCAGCATCTCGTCGAACTGGCCTGGCATCTCGGCAACCGGCATTTGCCGGCGCAGCTGGAGGACGACCATATCCTGATCCTCCGCGACCATGTCATCAAGCAGATGCTCGAGGGACTGGGCGCGCAGGTAAAGGAAGTCGTCGGGACGTTCCAGCCCTTGCGCGGCGCCTATCACGGGCATGGTCATGGGCATGGGCATGATGGGCACGACCACCATCATGATTGATAATGTCGCCCTGCTGCGGTTGATGACATGGCTGTCCCCGGCGTTCCCGGTCGGGGCCTTCTCCTATAGCCATGGCATCGAGCGGGCGGTGCATGACGGGCTGGTCGTCGATCGCGGTTCATTGCATGAATGGCTGGTCGATCTCCTCGGCCATGGCTCGGCCTGGAACGATGCGGTGCTGTTTGCCGGGAGCTACCGGCTGGCCAACCGCGAGCAGGGGGCTCGGGAACAGTCCGACTGGGTGGATATCTGCGAACTTGCCGAAGCGATGGCCGGTTCAAGCGAGCGCCATATGGAGACGATGCTGCAGGGCGAGGCTTTTCTCGCTGCCGCCCGCGCCTGGCCGCATCCGATCCTGCAGAGCCTGCCGAGCCAAGCGGCAATGCCGGTCGCGGTCGGCGCGCTGGCCGGCGCGCATCGCATCGACATGAAGGCTTCGCTTTCGGCCTATCTGCACAGTTTCGTCGCCAATCTGGTGCAGGGCGCCATCCGGCTCGTTCCCCTTGGCCAGAAGGACGGCGTGGCCATATTGGCCGGCCTGGAGCATCGCCTGGTGGGCGTTGCGGAGCGGGGCTGCCGCTCGTCGCTCGCCGATCTCGGCAGCGCCGCCATCATGTCCGAAATCATGGCCATGCGGCATGAAACGCAATATTCGAGGATTTTCAGATCATGAGCTTCAACAATGGACCCTTGCGCGTCGGCATAGGCGGACCCGTGGGATCGGGCAAGACCACC
Source organism: Phyllobacterium sp. 21LDTY02-6 (assembly GCF_023554255.2). Taxonomy (GTDB): domain Bacteria; phylum Pseudomonadota; class Alphaproteobacteria; order Rhizobiales; family Rhizobiaceae; genus Phyllobacterium. The sequence goes on from NZ_JAMJWD020000002.1 coordinate 969,484, forward strand.
GTGACGGAGATGCTGTGCAAGGCGATGCGCGCGCATTATTCGCTCGCCGTGGTGACGAACGATATCTACACCAAGGAAGACGCGCTCATCCTCAATCGCCTGCAGGCCCTGCCGGAAGACCGGATCATGGGCGTGGAGACAGGCGGCTGTCCCCACACCGCCATACGCGAGGATGCGACGATCAATCTTCAGGCGATAGCGGCGATGAACCGCCGCCACCCGGATCTCGACATCGTGTTCATCGAGTCCGGCGGCGACAATCTGGCCGCGACCTTCTCCCCGGATCTGGCTGATATCACCATCTATGTCATTTCGGTGTGCCAGGGCGAAAAGATCCCGCGCAAGGGCGGCCCCGGAATTACGCGCTCCGACCTGCTGATCATCAACAAGAAGGACCTCGCGCCCTATGTCGGCGCCGATCTCGATGTGATGAACCGCGATGCGCAGGTCCAGCGCGGAGCGAAACCGTTCGTCTTCACCGACATGCTGCGCCGGCAAGGGCTGGACGAAGTCATCGGCTTCATCGAATCGGCAGGCGGCCTTGTACGAGGCGCGCCGGCCGCTTTGGCCGGGTAGTCCCGGCCGGGGAAAACGGGCGAGATTACTGCGACCGTGGCGAATTGTTGTCGAGCACGTCCTGATAGGCGACGAGGTCGAGGAATGCCTCGGCTTCCGTCACCTCGCCATCCTTCATCGTGAAGATCCAGACGAAGCTGTTGCTGTAGGTGGCGCCCGAGGATGTCGGCGCACTGGCGTCGAACCTGATGATCACCTTGTCTCCCGAAGCCCAGACATGATGCAGGACGGGCTTCAATGGGCCGGCGAGGCGGCTCACCAGCGGCCCGGCGCCGCGACCGACGAGATCGTCCCGGCTGTTATAGACGCCCGCTATCGGGCCTGATCCCATGATGGTCCACTTCACCTGCGGCGACAGGATCCTGAAGACGTTCTCGCCCTTGCTCCAGCCGTCGAATGCCTCGCGAACGATCGCCTCGTTGCGGCTTTCGGCCGTGTCGGCGGCGGTATTGGAACTGGCCGGGGCCGCGGCAAGCGTGAATGCGAGCAGGATGACGGCCATCAGCCAATTGGTGGACTTGAAATGGTTGCCCATGTTTGCCTCCTTCAGAAGTTGCGATGCCTCCAGCCTCGCAATTGCCGCCTCCGATGGGGTAGCTTGATTGTCTGGAAAACTTGCCGGATCATCCGATTGGTGTAAAAAACCTCTGTCCAGATCAAGGAACGCGCAAGAAGATGACCATCGGGAAGCTCGATATCCTTGCCGCCGCGATAGCCCGCCACGCGCCCGCGGACGGTACCCATGAATGTGGCCTCAAGGGCGTCAAGCTGATCCGGGCATCCCAGCCGACCACGCCGATGCCGGTCATCTACGAACCGACGGTCTGCCTCGTCGCGCAGGGACGGAAACAGGCGGCACTGGGCACGAAATCCTTCGTCTACGACCCCGCCCACTTCCTGGTCGCCTCGGTGGACCTGCCGGTCATGGGCTCGGTCGTCGAGGCAAGCGAGGATCGCCCCTATCTTTGCCTGCAGCTCGACCTCGACATGGCGGAGCTCGGCGAATTGGCGATCCGCTATCCCGACGAACAGGCCGAACCGAAGATCTCGCCGGCCGGGCTGACCTTGAATGCAACCTCGCCGGAGCTGCTGGATGCGGCTGTCCGGCTGACCGCATTGCTCGACGCGCCGCGGGATCTGGAGGCGCTGGGGCCGCTGACAATCCGCGAGATGCTCTACCGCCTGCTCACGGGTAGCAGCCGGAACGTCATTCGCCACATGGCGCGCCGCGACAGCCGGTTGAACCAGATATCGCGGGCGATATTGTGGATACGCGCCAATTTCCGCGATGCCTGCCCGATCGACCAGGCGGCAGATGTCGCGGGGATGAGCCGTTCGACTTTTCATCTGCACTTCAAGGCCATCACCACGATGAGCCCGCTCGAATTCCGCACGCATCTTCGCATGCAGGAGGCTCGCCGTCTCATGGTCACCGGATCGAGCGACGCGGCGAGTGCCGGCTTTCTCGTCGGCTATGAAAGCCCCTCGCAATTCAGCCGGGATTATTCCCGGCTTTTCGGCATGCCTCCGGCCAGGCACGCAAGCAAGCTGCGCAGCACGCTGGGCGGGCCGGGACTGTCGGAAACTGTCGTCTAGGACGGCTCAGCGGTTTTCAAGGCCGTTCTCCAGGCGCTGCTGGCGGATCTCGGCCGCCTGTGCACGAACATTGGCGCGCAGTTTGGCAAGGCCGGCGCGCTGTTGCAACCATTGTTCAGCATAGGCCGACTTGGATGTGAAGCCGTTGTCGTGCTGCTCGTCCCAATCAAGCGCGCCCTGCATGGCGCTTGCCCATTCCTCGACGTTGCCGGCCGCATATTCATTGATCGGACGGCCGACTACCTCGGACAGCGAAGCGAGAAGCGCCCGGTCGCCATCTGCCGGCAGGTCGGGATGGGCGGCGAGATGAAAACGATAGCGCAGCTGGCCGGCATAGAACCAGACGACGGCTTCGTCGCGCGTGCCGCCACTGAACAGCTTCGACGCGAGAACATAGTAGGCTGCCGGATGACTGGCCTCGATATTGCTCTTGAGCTCGGCCGGCGTCATCGCTGCGAAATCATCCTGCGACCTGCTTTCGCGCGTACCGGCCGGGACAAGCAGGATAGCGCCGAGCAGTAGCCAGGCCCCGGCGATCAGCCGCATCTTGCAGCGACGACGCGGCCGGTGGCAGGGTCCGTTTCGATCGTGACGCGGTCTTCGCGGAAATCCTGCGTGACCATCTGGCCGGGCGTAATCTGGCGCACCGTCTTCGCATTTGTCAGGCGCATCGCCTCGTCGTCGGTCGGCTTCGGCTTGCCGACCAATGCCTGCGCCGCTTCGGCCTTGCAGGGGCCGCCAGATGGCTGTGTCGCGGCAACGTCGTTCTGGCATGACGCCAGGGCCGGCAGCAGGCCGATGAGCAGGAGGGGCAAAAGGCGGCAGGTTCTGGGCATGGGAGACAGCATGGGAGACATCCTCGGGATCGTTGCAACGCCAAGGGTAGCTCACCCTGGCGAAAAGCGTAAGCATCGGATCGATTGGCGGCGCTTGCCGGCGCCGTCGAACGCAGGCTACACTATCAGCCGCTGGCGAGTGGTTCAGTGCAGACCCGACTCAAGTTCCGCGTGGAAGGTAACGCAGGGATATCTATGCGTAAATTCATTACCGCTGCAATTTTCGTGCAACTCGTATGCGGATCGGCCTTTGGCGCCAGCGGCAAAAGCGTCACGATCGACAACCAGCTGGCGGCCTGCGTGAAAGTCGACGCGGGAAAGCCGGTTGTGACCGTCAATCTCCTGCGCGTCGATGCCGATTTTCAATTGAACAGCTCGATTGCGGAGTGCGGCTGCAAGTCGGCGCTGGCGGCCTATGTCAGCAGCGTCGAGCAGGGCGGCCGTCAACTGATCGTGCAGCAGGGAACCTTTGGCCTCACAGCCGGCGGACGGCGAGAGCTGGTGCTTGCGACCGATGCAGCCTCGTTTACCGACGGACAATTCACGATCCAGCTCGCTTGCGCGCCGCCGGCCTGATTGGCAAGTTGCGGCAAGGACGCGCTTGCCGCTATGGTTGCATTGTCCATCAGCCGTCGGTCGACACAGTGACGGATTTCCAGCTTTCGATCTCCTGCTGCAAGCGCGCGATCCTGTCGGAGACGAGTTCGAGCGCATCGCTGCCAAGCAGCAGTTGCGGCGGCGGCGCGTCGGATGCGATCAGCCGCAACACGGCCATTGCGAGTTTGGCCGGATCGCCGAGCTGCCTGCCGCTCTTTTCCTGGCGCGCTTGCCTGATCGGATCGAACAGCGCATCGTAGTCGGCAACAGACCTCTCCGTGCGGGTCATCGAACGCCCGGCCCAGTCGGTTCGGAACGAGCCGGGGCACAGCGCGGTGACATGCACGCCGAACGGCGCCATTTCGGCGCGCATGACCTCGGAGATACCCTGGAGGGCGAACTTGCTGCCGCAATAATAGGCAATGCCGGGCATGGTGATCATGCCGCCCATCGAGGTGACGTTGACGATGAAACCGCGACGTCTTTGCCGGAAACGCGGCAGGAAGGCCTTTGCGACCGCGACGGCGCCGAAAACATTCACATCGAACTGGCGTTGCATCTCTTCGAGCGGCGATTCTTCGAGAATGCCTTCGTGGCCATAGCCGGCATTGTTGATGAGGACGTCCACCGCCCCGTGGTCTGTCTCCACCTGTTCGACGATTTCGGCTATCCGGTCGAATTCGGTGACGTCGCACAGGACGGTGCGGACCGCCGGCAGGCTCTCCGCAAGGCTTGCCCGCGATGTCTCGGAGCGGACGGTGCCGACAACCGTGTGGCCGAGATTGCTGGCCGCCGTGGCGATGGCAAGGCCGAAGCCCGAATTGGCTCCGGTGATGAAGAAGGTCTTCCTGGACATGTTTCCACTTTCCGGTCTTGTTTGATGGTGCTATTGACTGATAGTCTTCAATATTCAATGTGCCGAGGGCAAAATCTATGAATATCTTGCCAAATCCTATGAGTCTGGAGTGCGCGCAGGCGACGCGCCAGGCGCTGGTGCAATTGGCCGGAAATATCGCCACTGGCGAGGGATACAACCCGACGGGGCTTGCCAATGTCCGCATTCTCAGGACCGAGGCGGTCCTTCACGATGTTCCCGTGCTCTACAGGCCGGGAGCCGTTTTCGTGCTGCAGGGGCGCAAGCAGGGCATGCTTGAAGGCGATGTGTATCGCTATGACGAGGAGCACTATCTGGCGGTTTCAGTGCCCGTTCCATTCCGGATGGAATCCGTCGCCAGCGCGGAACGGCCGCTGCTTGCGATCTATGTGGAATTCGACATGCCGCTGGCCGCCGAGATTGCCTCGGAAATCGAGAAGCGATCTTCGGCACCGTCGGCCGCCAGGGCGAAAAGCCTCGTTTCCAGCAGGATGGAACCCGATATCGAGGATGTGCTGCTGCGTCTGTTGAAGGTGCTGGCCGATCCCATGGAAACGGCGGTGCTGGGCCCAGGCATCCTGCGCGAACTGCACTATCGGGTTCTCGTCGGTCCCCAGGGCGCGGCGATGATAGCGGCGCTGCAGCAGAGAGGTACGGCCGGGAAAATCGTGCAAAGCCTTGCCCGGCTGCGCGAGACCTGCTGCTCGGAGGTTTCCGTTGCTGCGCTGGCCAGCGACGCCGGCATGAGCGTTCCGTCCTATCACGCGCATTTCAAGGCGCTGACGGGCAGCAGCCCGATGCAATATGTCAAGGCCATGCGGCTTCACGAGGCCAGACTGATGCTGGCGCGCCAAGACAGGACGATCGCGGAAGTCGCTCTCTCGGTCGGCTATGTCAGCCCCGCCCAGTTCAGCCGCGACTTCAAACGACACTTCCGCCGTACCGCTTCGGAAGAGGCGAAATGGGTCCGCCAGCATCTCGGCGCATTTGCCCTGGGACTATAGGCGAACGCAATTTAGCATTGCATTCGACACAAATCGTGTGGAACGACACTCGACCGATATTCGATATCGGTTCCTTGCGAAGCCAAGTGTCTGACGGTATTTCCGGCTTGTGGGGTAAAAAGGAGATTCCGGATTAATGCATTGGGTTTTCGCGTTCGGCATATTGGTTTCGCTGCTTTTTGTGTTTGTGGTGTCCTACAAGAACAAACCACCGCAAGGCCCCAACCGCTTCGGCATGGCGGCTTCGCCCGTCAATTTTCAAACCGCGGTGCGGAGATTTTTTACCGGATACTTCGATTTCAAGGGCCGGGCGAGCCGTACGGAATTCTGGTATGCCATGCTTTTCTATGTGTTGCTGCTGTTCGTGCTGGCCCTGTTCAATCTCCCGGACCTCGTTGTTACGATATTGCTGGTGGTCACGATGGTGCCGTTCTTCTCCGTCACCGCCCGCCGCCTGCACGATACGAACAGAAGCGGTTGGTTTCAGCTCGTCACATGGGTTATGCCGCCTATCGGTACGATCGTCGCCCTGTTCTGGCTCAACGAAGAGCCACGCGATTAAACTCATTCCCGCACGGCCTTGCTAAGTGGAGACAGCCTCCATATTATAAGTGGAGCAACCCTCCATTTTCAGCAAAGGTATTCAGATGGCGAAGCGCTTTGAAGACAAGGTCGTGGTGATCACCGGCGGAAGCGACGGTATCGGCCTGGCAACGGCTGAAATCACTGGAAAATGTTGGCAATCCTGACCCAAGGGTGGTGCGGCGGAGACACGTGCCGTGGCAACCATACTGCCCTGGAAAATCAGCATCGGTGATCTCGCTGCGAAATTTAGGAATTAAGGAAAGAATGCTCTATCGAACGGCGGTGATCGCCGCCCATTCCGTAGGTCGCTGATCGTAAGCACCTCCTGTCCAGCATTCTATATCGAGACTGGTCCAAGGTGCGTTATCGTGCCAACATTTCATAAGATCTGCGACCGACAGATAATTGTAATATCGGCCAAGGCCGTCCAGCCCCTCAGCCGTCCCTGTCTTGAAGCTGGCCCAGACAATGCCGCCATCTACAAGCGCAGAATAGATTTTCTGGATTACAGGGCCCAATTCGTTTCTGGGGGCATGAGTCAGTGAAGCGCAGGCATATACGCCGTCATACTCTTCGATGGCACAGAGTTCGTTGAACACCATCGTTCTTACGGGTTGACCTATGCGGGCCGAGGCAATTGCAGCCAGTTCGGCAGACCCATCGGTAGCATCCAGATGGAACCCTGCATTGAGGATCGCTTGGGCATCGACGCCCCCGCCTGTGCCTAACTCAAGAATCCTGCCACCCGGTTTGCAGCGGTTCAGGAAAGAAAAGAGTCTTGGATTATGAGTATTCCAATCGGCTGCATATTCAGCGGCGTTGGAATTGTAAAATTCTATTGTCATGTACTGCCCACCCTAAGCGCATATCAAGCTATCATAAACGGCGATCGCAGTGCGCTGCCTTGGACAAAGATTTGGCTTTAATGCGCGAAGCTCGACGATGAACATCGTAAGCGAAGATTGTCCTTTCGTTCACGACTTCGGAATCAAGCGATGTCGCGTTCCCAGCTCTTCGTAAAAGCGCAATAGGTAGCCATCAGGATCGGCGACAATGAATTGGCGATGTGAGCCTCTGGTGCCGAGGGGCATACTCAACGGAAATCAACAGGCACGTTTGAATACATCGTTCAAATATGCCTGATCCTGTATGCGAAAGTGCGTGGTGCCAACTTTTTCGAAGCCTTGCTTCAGATAAAAAGCTATGGCCGAGGTATTCTCGGAATTGGTAGTCAGCCAGACCGACGGGCTTCCACTAGCCCGCACGTAATCCAACCCTTGTTCTAGGAGAGCCTTTCCAAGTCCTTTCCCATGGTGGCGTGGCCGAACGTAAAGGGTGGATATTTCCATGGTGGGACAATTCGCGACGGGTGCTGCTTTCCCGTGACTGACGCGAATGAATCCATCAAGGCCATCTTCGTTCTCTGACACGATGACATGTTCATTCCGATCTTCGAGCAACGCTTTGAGCTTATCCGATGTGAACTCATTCAGCGCATATTCTGCGAAGAAGGCGTTCACTCCTCGCCGGATATAGGTTCCGAGCCAAACTTCGATTGATATGGCGGCCAGTATTGGAGCGTCAGATGGTCGGGCGATCCGGAAATTCATGCGTAAGGTCCAGTGTTCGACGGAGTTCTGGGGGGGGGCTAGGACAGATTACTAGCGGCAGCGGCCCCGAAAGCAAATGTCGCGAATACATAGCTACAATCCTGGAGGCGTCGGCGACGACTATTTTGAAGGGGCTTTGTGACGCCCGTGATAGGTCAGCCTACCGGTGGACCCGAACTCCGAGGGTTCGTCTCCGAGGGCCTTATGATCAATCAGGACAAGGGTATTTTCTATCTCCGCCTGGCGTCTGATCTTCGCCACCTACGTAGTGTCCAGCCGTGAGACCAGGTACTCCCAATCGGGTTCGAAATCGCTGTCGATGGAGCAACCCAGCTCGGACTTCATTGGCCAGATGGGATTTCGACCGGAGAAAAAGTCAGCAATCCTGACCGAAAGGCAAGATAGTGGCCAAAAGGCCAAATATCGTGTCATTCGACAACAGTGGGAAAAAATGGCGCGCCCGAAAGGATTCGAACCTCTGACCCCCAGATTCGTAGTCTGGTGCTCTATCCAGCTGAGCTACGGGCGCGTGCCACATTGCGCATTTGTCTGCGCAGCGCGGTTCCTAATGGGTCGGTCGATGAATTGCAAGCCGGTTTGACAAAAAACCGCAACAATTTATCGCCGGCCTGTCGTTTCTAGAGATTGCGGCCGATCGCGAGATACTTCTCGCGGCGGTCGCGCTTCAATGTTTCGCCGTCCATGTTGCTCATCGAATTCAATGCGGCATTGATGATGTTGCCGGTTGCTTCGATGGCCGCATCCTTGCCGCGATGCGCGCCGCCGACCGGCTCGGGGATGATCCCGTCGATGATCTTCAGTTCATAGAGATCCTGGGCCGTGATGCGCATGGAGGTGGCGGCGTCCTTCGCCCGGGTCGAATCGTGCCAGAGGATCGAGGCGGCGCCTTCCGGTGAAATCACCGAATAGATCGAATGTTCGAGCATGTAGACCCGGTTCGCCGTGGCGATCGCGATCGCGCCGCCCGAGCCGCCTTCGCCGATGATGACGGAAACGATCGGCACCTTCACATTGAGGCAGGCGGCCGTGGAGCGGGCGATCGCCTCGGCCTGTCCCCGTTCCTCGGCGGCGATGCCCGGAAACGCGCCGGCGGTATCGACGAGCGTGAGGACCGGAAGCTGGAAGCGGTCCGCCAGTTCCATGATGCGCACCGCCTTGCGGTAGCCTTCGGGCATGGCCATGCCGAAATTGTGCTTCAGGCGGGTTTTGGTGTCGCTGCCCTTCTCCTGTCCGATAACGGCGACAGCCTGGCCGTTGAAGCGGGCAAGGCCAGCCTGGACCGCCTCGTCGTCGGCGTAATTGCGGTCGCCGGCGAGGGGGGTGAAATCCGTGAACAGCCGGCCGATATAGTCCAGGCAGTGCGGCCGGTCGGGATGACGGGCGATCTGCGCCTTCTGCCATGGCGTCAGCTTGCGATAGAGATCGCGCAGAGCTTCGGCAGAACGTTTCTCCAGCCGCGCTATCTCGTCGTTCGTGTCGAGCGCACCGCCCTCTTCGGCGAGTTTCTTCAGCTCGAGAATCTTGCCATCGAGATCGGCAACCGGTTTTTCGAAATCGAGATAGTTGTACATGGGCGAAATGTCTGCCTGCAAACGGTGAATTTTTTGTTTCTAACTGGCTGCTGCCGGCGCTCATGTCAAGGAAGCATGGTGGGAAGAAACTCCGGCAGCGGATTTATAGGGCGGATTCGGGCAAAGGTGTGGTGGCTAGCCGGCCCGCTTGGTGCGCGTCTGCCGCGGCTTCCTGGCGGGTGCGGCTTTCTTCCGTCGGCGTTTCGGCCGGCTCCAGGCCAGCCATTCGCCCTCGCCTTCATAATGTTGCGGGCCCCTGGCGGCAGTGGCGAGGCCGGTGCGCAATTTGCCGAGATCGATATCCGGCATGTTTTCGGCGAGAGCCGCCGGAAGCCGGTCGATATCCAGCCAGGTCACGTCGAAATGGATCTTTTCCGGGCCGCTGCCGCTCGAAACGATGAAGAACCATTCGCTCTCCATATAGTCGCCGAACCAGGGGTCGGGAAACAATGCCGGCTTGAACGAGAAACCGAAGCCATCGATCTCGTCCCAGCTCCATTCCTCGCGCCATCGCATCGATCGCGTCGCCGGAGTGGAGCGATGGAAGCCCTGCGCATCGATGCGGATCATCTCGCGGTCGTCGGCTGCCGGCGCGGATGCCGCTTCAGATCCGAACAACCTTTTCAACAAGCGCCACATGGCCGGCTTTGCCTCTGGCGCCGATCATCGGACGCCTCCCTCATCAGTCTGCCAGAGGGTGATGCTCGGTGACAAGCTGGTGCAGCCGCTCTTCCATCACATGTGTGTATATTTGCGTGGTGGAAATGTCGGAATGGCCGAGAAGCTGCTGCACGGCACGCAGATCGGCGCCATTCTGCAAGAGATGGCTGGCAAAGGCGTGGCGCAGCACATGTGGCGATATGGCGGTGCTGCGCAGGCCGGCGCGGGCAGCCAGTCCCTTCAGTTCCCGGGCGAACACCTGCCGGGCGAGGTGCCCGGTCTCCGACAGCGCCGGGAAGAGCCATGGATTGTCGGCGGCGCTATCGATGGCATCGCGGGCCGCAAGATAGCTGGCCATCGCCGTCCGCGACTTGCCCGAAAGCGGCACCATGCGATCCTTGGCGCCCTTGCCGCGGACCATCAGAAAACGGCTGTCCGAACGGGCCACGGTGGCCGGCAATCCGACCAGTTCCGAAACGCGCAGGCCGGATGCGTAGAGTATTTCGAGCAGCGCATGCAGGCGAAGCGCCTGGAGCCGTCCGCCCGGCGCGGTTTCCGGCGATTGCGCTTCCAGTTCCGCCCGCGCGAGAAGCTTGCCCACATCCGCCTCGCTCAATATTTTCGGCAGGCTGCGGCCCTTTTTCGGCGCGTCCAGCGTGATGGTCGGATCGTCCGTGCGGATATTCTCGACGTAGAGGAAGCGGAAGAACTGGCGCAGGGCAGAAAGCCGCCGCGCCTGTGACGTGGCCGCGAAGCCACGCCCGGCAATATCGTCGAGATAGGAGCGGATCAGGTCGGAGCCGGCCACGGTCAGCTGCGTTCCCTTCGCCGATGTGAATGCGGCGGCATCCTCGAGATCGCGCCGGTAGGAGTCGAGCGTATTCTGGGCGGCGCCGCGCTCGGCGCTCATCATCTCAAGGAAGGTTTCGATAGCGGCTGCGGCACGCATGGTCACGGTTTCTGCGGCTTGGGGTTGAGTTTCTCGCTCGGAACGCGAATCGTCATCTCGGCCTGCCTGGGCTCCACGAACGCGGCAAGCGCGAGCATGCCCGCATAAATGATGCAGGCCAGAACGGCGAGGACGATGATCAATCTGGTAAGCGTTGGCATTGCGAAGCGATCATACGGATTTCGGTTCCATAATCCTGCCGAAAAAGCCTTAGCATTTGATGAATCGACGCTACAGTCTGCTTGACGCCGCCCGGGTTTTCCTGTCGAAACGCTTTATGAACACGACCGACGATGCAACGCTTCCTGCCGACCTGCCGGAACTCGCCCGATCGATCCGCGAGCAGCTGGGTCATCGGTCGATCGTGCTTGTCGGCCTGATGGGCGCCGGCAAGTCGACCGTCGGCAAGAAGCTGGCGTCGATGGTCGAATTGCCGTTTTTCGATGCCGATCACGAGATCGAAAAAGTCTCGACGATGACCATACCGGAATTGTTCGAGGCCTATGGCGAGGCTGAGTTCCGCGATCTCGAGCGGCGGGTCATCGCCCGCATGCTGGAGGAGGGCCCCATCGTCCTTGCGACCGGCGGCGGCGCCTATATGAACGAGCAGACGAGGGGCGCCATCGCCAGCGAAGGCATATCGCTGTGGCTGAAGGCGGAGCTCGACATCCTGATGGCGCGCGTCCAGCGCAAGCAGAACCGCCCGCTGCTGAAGAACAGCGACCCCCGCGGCGTCATGGAGCGCCTGATGGCCGAACGCTATCCGGTCTATGCCCAGGCGGATCTGACCATCCATTCGCGGGATGAAAAGAAAGAAATAATCGCGCTGGAAGCCATGCAGGCTCTTGCCGCCCACCTTCTCGACGCCGCCAATGATGGAACAGACGCCCATGTCCAAGCATGATGCCCCGACGCTCGTACCCGTGCAGCTCGGGGACCGCTCCTATGACATTCTGATCGGCTCCGGCCTGCTGGAGCGGGCGGGGCAGGAGATCGCTGCCCGTCTTGGCAAGGTGAAGGCGGCGATCGTCAGCGACGAGACCGTGGCCGCGCTCCATCTCGGACGCCTTGCGGACAGTCTGGCTGCGGCCGGCATCCAGTCGACGCCGGTGCTCGTCGCGCCCGGCGAGAAATCCAAGAGCTTCGGTACGCTGGAGACGGTCACGAATGCCATTCTTTCGGCACGGCTGGAGCGCGGCGATATCGTGATCGCCCTTGGTGGCGGCGTGATCGGCGATCTGGCCGGATTTGCCGCGGGAATTGCGCGGCGCGGCATGGATTTCGTGCAGATGCCGACATCGCTGCTGGCCCAGGTCGATAGTTCGGTGGGTGGCAAGACCGGTATCAATACCGCCCACGGCAAGAACCTCGTCGGCCTGTTCTACCAGCCGCAACTGGTGCTGGCGGATATGGACGTGCTCGACACGCTGTCGAAGCGCGAATTCCGGGCGGGCTATGCCGAGGTCGCCAAATACGGGTTGATCGACAGGCCGGACTTCTTCGCCTGGCTGGAGCGGAGCTGGCAGGGCATCTTCGATGGCGGCCCCGAAAGAGCCGAAGCCATCGCCGTTTCCTGCAGGGCAAAGGCCGATGTCGTGGCCCGCGACGAGCGCGAGACGGGTGACCGCGCGCTGCTCAATCTCGGCCACACCTTCGGCCACGCGCTCGAAACGGCGACCGGATATGATTCCGCCCGCCTGGTGCATGGCGAAGGCGTGGCGATCGGCATGGTGCTGGCGCATCAGTTCTCCGCCAGGATGAACCTTGCGAGCCCTGACGATGCCGCCCGCGTCGAGGCGCATTTGAGCGAGGTCGGCCTGCCGGTCTCGATCGACGCGATCGCGGGGGAGATACCGCCGGCGGAAAAGCTGATGGATTACATCGCGCAGGACAAGAAGGTTTCGCGCGGTGCGCTGACCTTCATCCTGACGCGGGGAATTGGCCGCTCGTTCATCGCCAGGGACGTGCCCGCTTCGGCCGTCCTGGGCTTTCTGCAGGAGAAGCGGGGCAAATAGGCCCCAGGCCGCAAAGCCGCAAGCGTGGTCTCGCTCGACCTAGCGCCGTGCCGCCTCGTCCGGCGCCGATGGCTCCAGCGCCAGCGCATGCACGGTGCCCTTGAGCTCGTCCTCTAGAACCTTGTTGATGGAACGGTGACGCTCGACACGCGACATGCCTGAAAAGGCTTCCGCGACAATCCGCACACGAAAATGCGTTTCGCCCGAGCCGTCGAATGTGGCATGATGCTCGCCGTCGGAATGGTGGTGGCCAGCGTGAAGATGGCTTTCATTGATCACGGCCAATGAAATCGGATGAAAAGCCTTCGTCAGTTTGTTTTCGATGGCTGACTGTGTGGACATTTCGCTCTCCTGCGCCCATATGGTAGTTTCACTTGGCAAATCCGAACATGATCACAAATTTACCGCCATTTCAGGCGTTAGGTTGAACCATGGGCAAATGTCAATTGTTGTGTCCTTAACCAATCAGGCAGCGATCCTCTGAATAGATGACTTCGAACTCGAAATATTTTGACAGTATCCGAATCCGCCCCAAAAAGGCAGAGGAGGAGAAATCACACAAGCATATCTGCCAGTGGGACGGCTGCGACAAGCCGGGGCCGCACCGCGCGCCTGTCGGACGCGAAAAGGAGGGCGAGTTCTTCCATTTCTGCATCGATCATGTGCGCGAATACAACAAGGGCTATAATTACTTCTCCGGATTGTCGGATGTCGAAGTGGCGCGCTACCAGAAGGAAGCGCTGACCGGCGACCGTCCGACATGGACCGTTGCGGGCCTGCCGGGGAGCGGCGCCGGACCGAGCGCCCGATCCGCCAGCGCCGGCGGCACCGGCAAGGCATCGCCGGATTTCTCGAAGATGCGCTCCGGCCGGGCGGCCTACCAGAACCGCTTCCGCGACCCGAACAGCGTGTTCGGCGGCGTGCGGACTCACGTGCGCAAATTGAAGCCGCTCGAATCAAAAGCGCTGGATACGCTCGGGCTCGGTGCAAAAGCTACTGGCGAAGACATAAAGTCGCGCTATAAAGAACTTGTGAAGCGCCATCACCCGGACGCCAATGGCGGTGATCGGGCTTCCGAGGACCGTTTCCGTGACGTGATCCAAGCCTATCAATTGCTCAAGACGGCCGGTTTCTGCTAACCACGCTCGGGCTGAATTCGAAACCCTTCGGGGTTTTACGACTGTGACTATCTTTATGCGTCTGCGCCCGCAGTCGCGCAGGAGGCATGATGAACAAGGTTGATCGCGATATTGCGAATTTGCCGGATACGACGGTTTCCGTTGCCGAAGTGTTCGGCTTCGATTCTGACATGCGGGTGCCCGCCTACAAGGCCGGCGATGCCTATGTGCCGGAGATCGATCCCGATTACCTGTTCGACAAGCAGACGACGCTCGCCATTCTCGCCGGCTTCGCCTTCAATCGCCGGGTCATGGTTTCAGGCTATCACGGCACCGGAAAGTCGACCCATATCGAGCAGGTGGCAGCACGGCTCAACTGGCCCTGTGTCCGCGTCAATCTCGACAGCCATGTCAGCCGTATCGACCTCGTCGGCAAGGATGCGATCGTCGTCAAGGAAGGCATGCAGATCACGGAATTCCGCGACGGCATCCTGCCCTGGGCCTATCAGCACAATGTAGCGCTGGTATTCGACGAATACGATGCCGGGCGTCCGGACGTCATGTTCGTCATCCAGCGCGTGCTGGAATCGTCGGGCCGCCTGACCCTGCTCGACCAGAGCCGCGTCATTCGGCCTCACCCGGCTTTCCGCCTGTTCGCCACCGCCAACACGGTCGGCCTTGGGGATACGACCGGCCTTTATCACGGCACCCAGCAGATCAACCAGGCGCAGATGGATCGCTGGTCGATCGTGACCACGCTGAACTACCTGCCGCATGACAATGAAGCGGCCATCGTTGCGGCCAAGGCGAAGCATTACCAGAACAAGGAAGGCAAGGAGATCGTCTCCAAGATGGTGCGTGTCGCCGACATGACCCGCGCCGCCTTCATCAATGGCGATCTTTCGACGGTGATGAGCCCGCGCACGGTCATCACCTGGGCCGAAAACGCGGACATCTTCAAGGATGTCGGCTTCGCCTTCCGCCTGACCTTCCTCAACAAATGCGATGAGCTGGAGCGGCCGATCGTCGCTGAATTCTACCAGCGCGCCTTTGGCAAGGAACTGCCGGAATCCACCGCCAACGTGGTGATGGCGTAGTAGGAATATCGGGATAACATGGCGGGACCCGGAGACAATTCACGAGCGACTGCGAAGGGTTTGGTCGACGCCGAGCCGTTCAAGCGCGCCGTCACGGCCTGTGTTCGCGCCATCGCCGGCGATCATGAAATGGAAGTCGCCTTCAGCAACGACAAGCCGGCGCTGACGGGTCATCGTGCCCGGCTCCCCGATCTGCCGAAGCGGCCGAGCGCCAATGATATCGCCGTCACGCGCGGCATCGGCGATTCCATGGCGTTGCGCCGTGCGTGCCATAATGACCGGATTCACGCCACGCTCGCGCCGGAAGGCAAGCAGGCGCGCGCCATTTTCGATGCCGTCGAACAGGCGCGGGTAGAGGCGATCGGCTCGCTGCGCATGGATGGCGTGGCCGAGAACATCACCTCGATGCTCAGCGACAAATATGCCCGGGCGAATTTTCCGGCGATCACCGACAAGGACGAAGCGCCGCTGGAAGAGGCGATTGCGCTTCTGGTGCGGGAGAAGCTGACGGGTCGCAAGGCGCCGGAAACGGCCGGCAACGTGCTCGATCTCTGGCGCGACTGGATCGAGGAAAAGGCTGCCACCAAGTTCGAGCACCTTTCCGAGAAGATCAACGACCAGAATGCCTTTGCCCGCGTTATCCGGGAAATGCTCGCATCGATGGAAATGGCCGAGGACCTGGCGCAGGACAGCCAGGAAGACGAGAGCCAGGACAATGATGACGATGCCCCCGAGCCCGAGGAGAACAATGAGGGCGGCTCGGAAGAGGAGCAGGGCAGCGATTCGTCCGAAAATGACGATTCCGAGAATGCCAGCGACGACAGCCAGGCCGGCGAGACGGAAGCGGCGGAAGCATCCTCCGACGACATGGATGATGATTCCGATGCGGATGCCGAGATTCCGGGCGAGGCGCGCCGGCCCAATCCACCCTTCTCCAATCTCGGCGCGGAGAGCGGCTACAAGGTCTTCACCCAGGAATTCGATGAGATGACCGATGCGGAAGAGCTCTGCGACGAGGCGGAGCTCGATCGGCTGCGGGCTTTTCTCGACAAGCAGCTCGCCAATCTTTCCGGTGTCGTCGGACGGCTCGCCAACCGGCTGCAGCGCCGGCTGATGGCCCAGCAGAACCGTTCCTGGGATTTCGATCTGGAGGAAGGATATCTCGACTCTGCCCGGCTCGTGCGCATCGTGATCGATCCGACCCAGCCGCTTTCATACAAGCAGGAGCGCGATACGGATTTCCGCGATACGGTGGTGACGCTCCTCATCGACAATTCGGGCTCCATGCGTGGCCGGCCGATCACCGTCGCTGCGACATGCGCGGACATCCTGGCGCGGACGCTTGAGCGGTGCGGCGTCAAGGTCGAGATATTGGGCTTCACGACAAAGGCCTGGAAGGGCGGGCAGGCGCGCGAGGCCTGGCTGGAGCGCGGCAAGCCCGCGACGCCCGGGCGGCTCAACGATCTGCGGCACATCGTCTACAAGCGCGCCGACGCGCCATGGCGGCGGTCGCGGCGCAATCTCGGCCTGATGATGCGCGAGGGCCTGCTGAAGGAAAACATCGACGGCGAAGCGCTGATCTGGGCTCACCAGAGACTGCTGGCGCGTCCCGAGCAACGGCGCATCCTGATGATGATCTCGGATGGCGCGCCGGTCGACGATTCGACGCTGTCGGTCAATCCGGGCAATTACCTGGAGCGGCATTTGCGTGCGGTGATCGAGGAGATCGAGACGCGTTCGCCGGTCGAACTGATCGCGATCGGCATAGGCCATGACGTGACGCGCTATTACCGCCGCGCCGTCACCATCGTCGATGCCGAAGAACTTGCCGGCGCCATGACCGAGCAGCTTGCTTCGCTCTTCGAGGAGCAGGAGCAGCGGGCCGCCAGGAAGTATGGCAGCCGGTGAGCCGCAAGCGGCTGCATTTCTCGATCCTGTTGATGTGTTCGCTCGCGCTCGATATCAGCGCCTGCGCCAGCGAAACCGATGTCACGGCGCTGGACGTTCGGTCGGCGACGTTCAGCCAGTTCCGCATCGGATCGGCCGAAACGCGCTTCGGTCCGCTGGAGTTCGTCGGCGGGCTGGAGTTGCGCGCCAGCAATGATGATTTCGGCGGATTTTCCGCCTTCCGCTATCTCGACGTTGGCCGCAGCTTCGTCGGAGTGACGGATACCGGTTTCTGGTATGCCGGAACAATGCAGCGCGACGGCGATGGCAGGCCTGTTTCAGTCGCGGATTTCCGGCTGGCACCCATACGCAGCGGCGAGGGCGACGCGGTGCGCGGCAAGCGTAATGGCGATGCGGAAGGGCTCGATGTAAGCGATGGGATCGCTACAATTTCCTTCGAACGCAATCATCGTATCGCCGAATATGCGCTGGACCTCGATAAATTCGCCTCCACGCCGGTCACATTGCCGCTGCCGATGCCCCGCCACGAGCTGCGCACCAATCGCGGCATCGAGACAGTGGCGCGATCGCCCGCGGCCAGCCCGCTCGAAGGCGCGCGGATCGCCGTCAGCGAAATGAGCCTCAATGCCGCCGGCGACATGTTCGGCGCCGTGCTGGAGGGGCCGCGAAAAGGCGTGTTCTACGTGGCTCGCCGCGACGATTTCGACATCAGCGACGGCGATTTCCTTCCGAACGGTGATCTTGTGCTGCTGGAGCGCAAGTTCCGCGTCATCAGCGGCGTCTCAATTCGTCTGCGGCGGATCGCGGCGGACGATATCCGGGCGGGTGCTACCTTGCAGGGCACGACCATGCTGGAAGCCGATCTGCGCTCGCAGATCGACAACATGGAGGGGCTCGACATATGGCAGGCCGAGGATGGAAGCACGCATCTGTCGATGATCTCGGACGATAATCGTTCGATCGTGCAGCGCAATCTCTATCTTGAGTTCCGGCTGGCGGAATAAATGGCCGGCGCGAAAATCGCCAGGATGGCGCCATAGGGCACCAGCATGACCACGGCCATGACGATCTTCACCACCAGGTCGCCGAGGCCGAGAGATGCCCAGAGCGGTATTTCCTGGCCGAGAAAAGGTACCGGCATCGCCAGCGAGGAATCCGGTTGCCCCGTCATGGCGTCGATCCAGGCGAAGCGCGCGGCGAAGGCGATGGAGAAGAACAGCAGCGTGTCTAGCATCGAGCCGACGATGGCGGAGGCGAAGGGCGCCTTCCACCAGGAGAGCTGCCGCAGCCGGTTGAACACGGTGATGTCGAGGAGCTGTGCCGTGAGGAACGCCGTGCCTGAGGCAACGGCGATGCGCGGCGTTGCCAGCCAGATCGACAGGATGACGGCGATGGTGAAGCCGGCATAGACGACGCGTCTCGCGAAGGTCGGGCCAAAGCGGCGGTTGGACAGGTCGTTGACGAGAAACGCTATCGGATAGGTGAACGCGCCATAGGTCAGGACCTGGCCGAGGCCGAAATGATCGAACGGGAACTGGACCAGAAAGTTCGACGCGGCGACGACCGCGCACATGGCGATGACCGGAAGAATATAGTCAGACTGGGTATAAGCGCGGGAAACCGGCATTTTTTTATCCTGGGTAATGGAACCAGCAATAAGGCCAGCGCGTGGCTGGCCTTCGAACGAGCGTGAAGTGTCAGCCTATCAAGCGGCGACAGGAGCCTCGAGCAGCTTCTTGGCGATCTGACGCTTCAAGAGGCGGGCGCGCTGCGAAAGTTCCTTCTCGTCAGCCTTGACGAGGAAGGCATCGAGGCCGCCGCGATGCTCGACGCTGCGCAGGGCATTTGCCGAAACGCGCAGGCGGAAGCTCTGTCCGAGGGCTTCGGAGATAAGCGTGACATGGCACAGGTTTGGCAGGAAGCGGCGGCGCGTCTTGTTGTTCGCGTGGCTTACATTGTTGCCGTACTGTACCGATTTGGCGGTCAATTCACATGTGCGGGACATTTTGGTCTCACCTTCAAATTTCGTTACCAGGCCGTCCGAATGTCTCGTTGAACCATCGCACGTTGCCATGCAGCGGCGCGCTATCGGACAGGCGGCCTTTTGGGAAGTCGCGTTTCTATAGTGATATGAGGCTTCTGCGTCAAGTCTGCTTGTGTTTTATTGCGAGCCGGTTGGCGGCAATAACGCATCGATGCTTGAGTTTAACACAACTTTGCCCGCATTCTACCCATGAGTGGGGGCAAGGATGAACACGCGCCACGCCGTGGCTGCAGGAAAAGAGCCATGAATCTTCGCTTGAATCTCACTTTCACGCTGATGCTCGCAGCTTTCATGCCGAGCGGCGCCCATGCGGAGCAACCGCGCGCGTACAAGGCGGATTATCGTGTCTCGCTTTACGGGTTGTCGATCGCGGAGGCGAGTTTTTCGACAGATCTCGCGCCCGACGGGGCCTTTAAAGTCAAGGGACACCTGTCGAGCTCGGGCATAGGCAGCCTGTTCGACGATACCAGCGGTACGCTGGACGTAGAAGGCCGCATCGGCAAGTCAGGGCCCGTGCCTAGCAATTACGTCGTCAAATACAAGCATGGCAACAAGGACAAGAGCACGACGATCGCCTTCAACAATGGCGATGTCGCCAACACCGTCAACGTGCCGCCGGTCAGGAAGAAGGGAAAATGGGTGGATTTGAAGCCCGAAGACCTGCGATCGGTGTTCGATCCCATTTCCGGCGTAATGGTCGTAACGGACGATTTGAACAAGATATGCAACCGGACGCTGCATCTTTATGACGGCCAGACCCGCGTCGATCTCGTGCTTTCGGCCAATGGAGGGCCGAAGCCCCTGGACATTAAGGGCTTCAAGGGGCAATCGATCGATTGCGCCGCCAAGTTCGTCCCCATCTCCGGTTACCGTTCTGACCGCAAGGCAATCGAATATCTGAAGAACAGCAGCAAGATCGGCCTCACCTTTGCATCGTTCGGCAACTCCGCTATCTATTCGCCCGTGCAGGCGTCGATCGGCACGCGAATCGGTACGGTCAAGGTTGCTGCGACCCGTCTCGAAGTTCTGAAATAGGCGGGCCGCCGGGCCCGCCTTCGATTGTGGAGGGGGCAATTGGCGACGATAATCGGTTTTCTGGCAATCATCATGTGGGCGATGCTTGCGCTCTTCACCGATGTGTCGGGCAAGGTGCCGCCTTTCCAGCTGACGGCCATGACATTCGCAATCGGTTCCTGCCTTGGCCTGGTTTCATGGCTCTGGCGGCCCGGCGCTGCGCGACATCTGCGCCAACCGGCAAAGGTGTGGCTGCTCGGCGTTGCAGGCCTGTTCGGCTATCACTTCCTTTATTTTACCGCGTTGCGCAATGCGCCCGCCATCGATGCCAGCCTCATCGCCTATCTCTGGCCGCTGTTCATCGTCGTCGGTTCGGCGCTGATGCCCGGCGAGCGGCTGCGCTGGTTCCATGTGGCCGGCACGCTGCTCGGGCTTGCCGGAACGGTGCTGATCATCACCAAGGGCGGCGGGTTCGGCTTCGATGCCCGCTATGGCTTCGGCTACGCCATGGCCGCCCTGTGTGCCCTGACGTGGTCCGGCTACTCGCTGCTGTCGCGGCGGTTTTCGCGGGTGCCGACCGATGCCGTCACCGGCTTCTGCATTGCTACCGCGCTGTTGTCGCTGATCTCGCACCTGCTGCTCGAGCAGACGATCTGGCCCGAAGGGATCGTGCAATGGCTGGCGGTGCTCGGCCTCGGCCTGTTTCCGGTCGGAGCGGCGTTCTATGCCTGGGATTACGGCGTGAAGCACGGCAATATACAGGTGCTGGGCTCGTCGAGCTATGCCGCACCGTTGCTGTCGACACTGGTGCTGATCTTCGCCGGGGCGACCGAGCCGAGCTGGCGGATATTCCTCGCCTGCCTGCTCATCACGCTTGGCGCCGCATTGGCCGCCAAGGACATGCTGCTGAAGAGGCGCTAGCGGGAAGCCCGTTCTCAGTCCTTCGTCGAAGCCGGAGCCCAGCCGGGCTCGGCCATTTCGAATTGCGCGAAGTCGAAACCGGGGGCGACCGTGCAGCCGACGAGCGTCCAGGCGCCAAGGGAGCGGGCCATCTGCCAATGTCCCGCCGGAACGATGGCCTGCGGGCGCTCTCCTTCGAGAAGCGACATGCCCAGCCGGTGCGTTTCGGTGACGCCGTCGTCGGCGGCAATGGAAAGCAGCAGCGGCGCGCCGCCATACCAGTGCCAGACCTCGGCTGCGTCCTTCACCCGGTGCCAGGCCGATACTTCGCCCTCTTCCAGAAGGAAATAGATGGCGGTGGAATGGCCGCGCCCGCCAACCGGCCACTCGGTACGATTGTCACGGAAGGTCTGGACGTAGCAGCCGCCTTCCGGATGCGGCTCCAATCCAAGTACGCGCTTGATGTCGTCGGCGGTCAGAGCCATCAGAAATTGTCCTTGCGCTTGCGGATCTCGGTGAAGACCGCCTCGTCGGAGGCATGCTCCAGCTTCAGGTTGCGGCGGATGGCCGGATCATGCCAGCGCAGGAACGGATTGGTCGCCATCTCGCGCATGATCGTCGTCGGCAGCGTCGGCAGGCCGGCTTCGCGCAGGACTTGGACCTCCCTTGCCCGTTCCTTGAGCGCCGAATTGTCCGGATCGATCGCGAGGGCGAAGCGGGCATTGCTCTCGGTATATTCGTGGCCGCAATAGACGGTGGTTTCGACGGGCAGGGCCACGAGCTTCTGCAGCGATCTGAACATCGTGGCGGGCGTTCCCTCGAACAGCCTGCCGCAGCCGAGCGAAAACAGCGTGTCGCCGGCGAACACCACCTTCGCCTCGGGCAGGAAATAGGAGACCTCTCCGGCCGTATGGCCCGGCGTCGAGATCACCTTGACGTCGTAATTGCCGAATTTGAACTGGTCGCCGTCCTTCACGGTGCGGTCGATGCCCGGAATCGAGGCCTTTTCTGCCTCGGGACCGATTATTTCGATACCGAAGCGCTGCTTCAGAGCGAGATTGGCCTCGACATGGTCGTTGTGATGATGCGTCGTCAGTATGTGGGTCAGCTTCCAGCCCCGCCGCTTCAAAGCCGCGAGGATGGCCTGTTCCTCCGGCGCATCGATCGCGGCGGTGAGGCCCGCGGCCGGATCATGGACGAGAACGCCGTAATTGTCGGTACGTGCCGGAAATTGTTCGATCTGCAAATCTGACATGCTGCTGCTCTGTTGGTTCTTCGGATGCAGGATAAGCAGGCCGCGCTCAATCGCAAGCTATTTGACCGGCCTTTTCTTGAAGTTGTCATTTCGCGTGCTACGGTGCCGCGCATGCATCTCGATATTATCGATCTACGTTCGTTCTACGCCTCGACGCTCGGGCATCTGGCCGAGCAGTCCATCACCATGGCGCTGGTTCCCCTATGGCCGAAGCTGCCCGGTGAGCGGCTCGTCGGCCTTGGCTATGCCGTGCCCTATCTGGACAGGTTTCGGGGCGATACGGAACGCACCTTCGCCTTCATGCCGGCGGGGCAGGGTGCCGCGAGCTGGCCTCCCGCCGAGGCATCTTCCACCGCGCTGGTCTTCGAGGAGGAACTGCCGCTGCCCGATTCGGCGGTGGACAGGATCCTGCTCGTTCATGCGCTGGAACATGCGGAAGATCCCCGCGAGACGCTCAAGGAAATGTGGCGCGTCCTGGCGCCCAATGGCCGCCTCGTCATCATCGTGCCGAACAGGCGCGGCCTGTGGGCGCGGTTCGAACATACGCCGTTCGGCAGCGGCCGGCCCTATAGCCGAAGCCAGCTGACGCGGCTGCTGCGCGAGACGAATTTCACGCCCGGCCCGTGGAGCGAGGCGCTCTATTTCGCCCCGTCTTCGCGTCGCCTCATGATGCGGCCATCCGCATTGATCGAGCGCATGGGCAGGCGCCTCTGGCCGATGTTCTCCGGGGTTCTGATCGTCGAGGCGCAGAAGCGGGTCTATCAGGGCCTGCCCGTCGCCAAGCGCTCGTCACGTCGCGTATTCGTGCCAGTCCTCTCGCCCCAGGGCACCGCGATGCGGCGCGAGAAGCAGGATCGACCGGCGCCCTAGCGCCTTTGGCAGGATCGACCGGCGCCCTAGCGCCTGAGGCAGGATCGGCGCCCTCAGCGCCGGAGCAGGAATACCGCCTGCTGGCCGAACAGGTTCCAGAAGCCCCACGGCATGTTGAATGCCAGCCGTTCGCCCATGGCGTTCAGCGCCACGGCGGCTTCGATGTGGGCGCCGATTTCCTTCGTCACGTCGACGAAATCGTTGATCGTGCAGAAATGGATATTGGGCGTATCGTACCAGCTATAGGGCAGGTCCAGCGTCACCGGCATGCGGCCGTTGACGGCCAGCGAGGCGCGCACGCGCCAATGGCCGAAATTGGGGAAGGAAACGATCGCCTTCCCGCCGATACGCAGCAGCTCGGTCAGGACATATTTCGGGTTTCGTGTCGCCTGCAGCGTTTGCGACAGGATGACATAGTCGAAGCCGGAATCGGGATAATATTTCAGGTCGCTGTCGGCATCGCCCTGGATCACCGACAGGCCGCGCGCAACCGATTCGTTCACGCCCTTCTGCGAAAGCTCGACGCCGCGGCCATCGACCGCCTTCGTCGTCTGCAGAAGCTCCAGCAGCTCGCCATCGCCGCAACCGACATCGAGCACGCGGGAACCCGGCTCGACGAGCGATGCGATGACGGTGAAATCGACGCGCGGGTGGCTGTTGACGCTCATATCGCCAGCCCTCTCGCACGTGCCGCGGAGCGGATGAAACCATTGATGGCGGAGAACATCTCCGGCTCGTCGAGCAGGAAGGAATCGTGGCCGCGATCGGATTCGATCTCGACGAACGAAACGAAAGCGCCTGCCGCGTTCAGTGCATGCGCCACGGTGCGGCTCTCGCTGGTCGGGAACAGCCAGTCGCTGGTGAAGGACACGATGCAGAAACGGGTCTTGGTCCCTGCAAACGCGTCGGCCAGCCGGCCATTATGCTCGGCCGCCAGGTCGAAATAATCCATGGCCCGTGTCATGTAGAGATAGGAGTTGGCGTCGAAACGATCGACGAAAGTCGTGCCCTGATGGCGCAGATAGCTCTCGATCTGGAAATCCGCGTCGAAGCCGAAGGTGACGCTCTGCCGGTCCTGAAGGTTGCGCCCGAACTTCCTGTGCAGGGCGGCCTCGGAAAGATAGGTGATATGCGCTGCCATGCGGGCGACGGAAAGCCCTTTGCGGGGCAGCGCGCCGGCGTCGAGATAGCGGCCATTGTTCCATTTGGGATCGGCCATGATAGCCTGGCGTCCGACTTCATGAAACGCGATGTTCTGCGATGAATGACGGGCGCCCGTCGCCAGCGCCACGGCCGAGAACACTCGGTCCGAATGGCTGGATGCCCATTCGAGCACCTGCATTCCGCCCATCGACCCGCCGACGACGGCAAAGAGCTGGTCGATGCCGAAATGATCCACCAGCATCGCCTGGGCTCGCACCATGTCGGCAATCGTGATCACCGGCAGGTCCAGCGCATAGGGCTTGCCAGTGGCAGGATTGATCGAGGCAGGACCGGTAGAGCCGAGGCAGCCGCCGATCACATTGGAGCAAAGCACGAAGTAGTGATCCGTATCGATCGGCTTTCCAGGGCCGACCAGCAGCTCCCACCAGCCGGGCTTGCCCGTCACCGGATGTTCATTGGCGACATGCTGGTCGCCTGTCAGGGCGTGGCAGATCAGGATCGCGTTGGATTTGTCGGCGTTCAGCGTCCCGTAGGACTGATAGGCGATGCGAAAGGGTGAAAGCTGCACGCCGCTGTCGAGCTGCAACGGCTTGTCGGCGCCGAACTCGACCACGGGGCTGTGGGGGTGCGTCGCTTCATTGTGCCGGCTGTTTGGAGCTGTGGGTCGTTCCGCTTTTGTCATTGTGCATGTATCTGGTTTTTCCGAGCGTAGCTATCGGGGTGCGGCCAGCAAAGTCAATGGCTTCTTTGAGTTCCGCCCGCCGCAGCCGATAGTAGCTCTCGACATATGAGCCGGGGAGCGGTATGTCCGCACGGTCCATTTTCCGCCAAACCCCGAAGACATGGGACAGATGAAAGCCATGACGACGACGCTCCAGCCCTTGCGACCGACCCCCAAAGCCGGACTGCTCGATATTGCAGCCTATGTGCCGGGCAAGGAGCATGCGCATGGGGTGGCGAAGGTCTACAAGCTGTCCTCGAACGAGACGCCGCTCGGGCCGAGCCAACATGCCGTCGAGGCGTTCGCGGCGGCGGCGGCCAATCTCGAAATCTACCCGGACGGGCAGGCCATGGCGCTGAAGGAAGCGATTGCCGAAGTGCATGGGCTGAACACCGCCAATATTCTCTGCGGCAATGGCTCGGACGAATTGCTGGGACTGCTGTGCCAGACCTATCTTTCGCCCGGGGACGAGGCTGTCTACACCGAACACGGCTTCATGGTGTACAAGATCTACATCATGGCGGCGGGCGGTACGCCCATCGTCGCCAGGGAGCGCGATGAAATGGCGGAAGTCGACGCCATTCTCGCTGCCGTGACGCCGCGTACGAAGATCGTCTTCCTGGCCAATCCCAACAATCCGACCGGCACCTACCTGCCGTTCGAGGAGGTCCGCCGGCTTCATGCCGGGCTGCCGAAGCACGTTCTCCTCGTGCTCGACGCGGCCTATGCCGAATATGTGCGCCGCAACGACTACGAATCCGGGATGGAGCTCGTCTCTTCGTTCGAAAACGTCGTCATGACGCGGACGTTCTCCAAGATCTACGGGCTTGCCGGATTGCGGATCGGCTGGATGTTCGCGCCGACGCATGTGGTCGATGCGCTCAACCGCATTCGCGGCCCGTTCAACATGAATTCGGCGGCGATCAAGGCCGGGGCGGCAGCGATCCGCGACCGGGCCCATGTCGACAGAACCGTGGCGTTCAACGATGAATGGCGCGAATGGCTTACTGCCGAGCTGACGGCGCTCGGCCTGCGGGTGACGCCCTCCGTCGCCAATTTCGTGCTCGTGCACTTCCCCGAGGCCGCTTCGAAATCCGCGGCGGCGGCCGATGAATATCTGACGAGCAAGGGCTATATCTTGCGCCGCGTCACGGGATACGGATTTCCGAACGCGTTGCGCCTTACCATTGGATCCGAAGAAGCAAATCGCGGCGTAGTCGCTGCACTCTCCGAATTCCTGAAGTAAACAATGTCCAAAGCACATTTCAACACCATCACCCTGATCGGCATCGGGCTGATCGGATCATCGCTGGCACGCGTCATCAGGCGCGAGGGGCTGGCCGAGCGCATCGTCATTTCCACGCGCAGCGAAGCCACCCTGGCGCGCGCCCGTGAACTCGGCCTCGGCGATGCCTACACCATCGACGGCGCCGAAGCGGTTAATGATGCCGATCTCGTCATCATATCCGTGCCGGTCGGCTCGTCGGGTGCCGTTGCCAGGCAAATCGCCGCCAGCCTGAAGCCGGGAGCGATCGTCACCGATGTCGGCTCGACCAAGAGCTCCGTCATAGCGCAGATGCAGCCCGAACTGCCGGACAATGTCCATTTCATTCCGGGGCACCCACTGGCCGGCACGGAGTATTCGGGCCCGGATGCGGGTTTTGCCGAGCTGTTCACCAATCGCTGGTGCATCCTCACACCCCTCGAAGGCACCGATCCCGACGCTCTCGCGCGCCTGCGCGCGTTCTGGGAGGCCTGCGGTTCGCGGCTGGACACGATGGACCCCGTTCATCATGACCGCGTACTGGCGATCGTCTCGCACCTGCCGCACCTCATCGCCTATAATATCGTCGGCACCGCCAGCGATCTCGAGGAAGTCACCAATTCCGAAGTGATCAAATATTCCGCTTCGGGCTTCCGGGACTTCACCCGGCTCGCCGCATCCGATCCGACGATGTGGCGCGATGTCTGCCTGCACAACAAGGATGCCATCCTCGAGATGCTTGCGCGCTTCTCGGAAGACCTGGCATCGCTGCAGCGTTCGGTGCGGTGGGGAGACGGCGAGGCATTGTTCGATCTGTTCACGCGGACGCGCGCCGTAAGGCGAGGCATCATCGATGCCGGCCAGGAAATAGATGCACCGGATTTCGGCCGTCAGAAGATAAATCCGAGCTGAGTCCTCGAAATTATACGGGGGGCAGGCGGCCGATGCGGATGAAACCGATCGACATCTTGCCCTCCTTGACGCTCAGGGGGAGCGTCGGCGAGCCGCTGGCGTCCCGGGGCATGAACGCCATTGCCTGAAGCGCCGACGAGATCGTGCGCTTCTCCTCGGGAAAGACGGCCTGCAGCGCCTGCGCCACGCGCTCGGCATTGCGCATCGTTATGTTGAACTCGCCGGTGATGCGTCCGTCTTCGGCGATGGAGAAGGGGCCGCTCACCACAAGGCCGCTGCCATCGGCAAGGCCGAGATCGACATTGCGCAGCACGCCACTCTGGCCGCGAAGGGCAGAAAGATCGCGCTCCGGCTTTCCAAGCAGCGCAAATCCATTGGCGAGCTGGATATCGGCCGAACCCGTCAGCTCGGGCAGGGGGCGATCGAACACCACATTGTCCGAAAGCTTCAGATTGGCGAAGGCAAGCGCCACATTCATCTCCGGCTCATTGGTCGAAAATGCCAGGCTGCCCTGCTTCAGGACCGCCAGGGGTGGAGATTCTGCCGCCGCGCCGCGCTCCTTCACGACCAGATCGGCGCCCTCGACGGCCAGTTGCCGGGGCAATGGCTTGTCCAGCCGGACGTCGGAATTGAGTTTCGCCCAAACGACCTCCAGCGGCATCAATCCGGGCGCATCGATCGTGGCGGGGCCTTCGATATCGCTGACGATCCGCATCGGGTCGTTGATGCGGGCGGAGGCGTTGAGGCTGCCGGTCGCGATCGACAGGTTCTTCGCCTGATCGGCCCAAATGACGCGCGTGCAATGCAGGCCGAGCCGCAAGGGATAGCCGCTCGCATTGGCATTCTCGCAGGCGGCGTCTATGCCTCTCTCCTTGAATGCCGCGAGATTGGTTGCCACGCGGTTTTCGAGTTCGCGCGCGAAATAGAACCAGGCGCCGGTATAGATCACGGCCAATGCGACGAGGAAGGCCAGAATGTAGAGGACGAGCCTTCCTCGCTTGCGGTCGGTGTCGGCAGTGCTTGACGGCATGGTCCGGGCCTCGCTATCGGTCAGATGTGTCATTTGAGCTATCAGGTGAGCTATCAGGATGGATATGGGCGATTTTTGGGTCTTTGGCTACGGATCTCTTATGTGGAAGCCCGGCTTTGCACATGTCGAGACGCATCATGCCCGTCTGCATGGCTACCGCCGGTCGCTTTGCGTGCGTTCGCATGTGCATCGGGGCACGCCGCAGCGGCCCGGTCTCGTGCTCGGGCTGGATCGCGGTGGTTCCTGTCTGGGCATGGCCTTTCGTGTCCCGGGAGAACTGGAAGACGAAGTGGTGGCCTATCTGCGTGAACGCGAGCTCGTCACCCACGTCTATCTTGAGCGCAAGCTCGGTATTCGCCTGGCCGATGGCCGCAAGGTCGAAGCGCTGACCTACATCGTCGACAGGCAGCATGTGCAATATGCGGGATCGCTGACCGTCGAGGAGGCCGCCGCGGCAGTGCGCGGCTCGGTGGGGCAATCGGGCCGGAACGAGGACTACGTCCGCAACACGCTCGAACATATGCACAAGATGAACATCAGCGACCATTGGATGGAAGCCGTCGCTGCCGCCATGGATAGCCCCGGGAATTGAAGCTCCCGGCTACTACGGGGCTCCGATATCGGTGACGCCAAGCTCGGCCAGACGCTTTATGGCGCTGGGCGGCATCGGCGGGGGATTGGGCGAGCGCGCCGCTTCGACCAGCAATTCATCGCACGCCGCCTCCGTGACCTCCGCCAGCTTTTTCAGGAAGGCATCGTTGTCGAGGCCGGGCTGGATCGGCGGCAGGATCTTGCAATGGATCACGCCCGGATGGCGCAGGAATTTGCGCCTCGGCCAGTAGAGCCCGGCATTGTGGGCGATGGGCAGCACGGGAACGCCGAGTTCGCCATAGATATGCGCTATGCCATATTTGTAGTTCGGCGGCGCGCCGGGGCTCGTTCGGGTGCCTTCGGGATAGATCATCAACTGCCTGCCTTCCGCGACGGCCAGGCGCGCGCCGCGCACCGCCGCCTTCATGGCCGCCGAGCGCTTGCCCCTGTCGATCGGCACCATCCGCATCTTCTGCACATACCAGCCGAAGAGCGGTATCCACATCAGCTCGCGTTTCAGGATATAGACCGGATCGGCAATATGGGGCAGGAAAGCGTAGACGTCCCAGAAGGACTGGTGCTTCGGGGCGCAGATATAGGGACCAACGGGAATATTCTCCAATCCGTCGATCTTGATGTCCGTGCCCGCCAGCACCTTCTGCAGCCACAGATTCGAGCGCGCCCAGTTCTTCGGTATGGCCCAGGCCCGCTTGCGCGGGCTGAGGAAGTAATAGGGCGTGAAGATGATCATCTGCACGATCAGATTGGCGTAGAAGAAGGTGTTGAAGAGAATTGATCGGATGATCGTCATGGAAATCCCGGAAGAGTGCTGATTGCTGCCCGCGGAGCCTGGGTGCGGCACAGCGTGAAGTGGATTTACCCTGATTTCTCGCTAGCGTCTAATTCTATGAACGAGGTCCAATGCAAATTGCGACCAGTTCTCCGGCAGGTAGGAGCGCGCGAGGGCGCCGACATATTTGACATATTCGACGAAAAGCACCCTTACGACCTGGCCGCGCGAAATCCAGTCGCCCTGGCGCAGATCCGTGTTGACGATCGGATAGGGGATGAACTCGATATCCTTGGACGCGCGGCCCAGTTCGACCATCGCGCGCGGTATGTGGTAATTGTTGGTAACGATGATGAGGCGCCGATAGCCGCGGGATGTCGCCCATTTGATGCTCTCTTCGGCGTTGCCGACCGTATCCAGCGCCGACCTGTCGATATCCACGCAGCATTCGAACAGTTCGGGGTCGCCGCCGGTGACGCGCTGCAGTTCGCTGCGCTTGGTCGAATAATGCACGCCGCTGATGAAGAGCCGCTTGCCGTGGCCGGATTTCAGCAGGTCCAGCGCCCCCTCGATCCGCGAATAACCGCCGGTGAGCACGACGATGCCATCGGCCGGCTGCGCCAGTTCAGGCACGTCGAGCGTCGTCACCCTGTCGCTGAAGATGACGAAACCGCCGATGAAGACGCCGATGGCTCCGACAAGCAGGATGAAGATCACCGGAGCGACGCTGCGGCGCAGCAGTGAAAGCACCCGCTTTCTTCTGCTCTGGCGGCCAGGCTGTGGTCCGTTGCTGTCGTCGTTGCGGTCCATCTGCGCTGCAATTGCCTTGTTGGTGTAAATTCGGGAATGGCTACAATATCAATTGAAATAAGGTTCTAATGGACGCCTACCCATCATGGCTTTCACCCATGCGCCCGTCAATCTGGCGCAGATGAGCAATGACCGTCATTCTTGTCGTAATCATGGTTAGAACACTGACGGCAAGTATGATGAGGATGACGCCCGTATAGCCGCCAGAACCGATCGAGAAATTGCCGAACAGCGCTGTCGCCTGGTCGGCCTCGGGCGTGGCGAGATTGCGCGAGGACCACCAGCCGATGATCAGGAAGATCAGCATTGCCAGCGCACCGCCGCAAAGCGCCCCCTTTAGCGCGGTCCAGAAGAAGTGCCGTTCGAACTGGCGTGCCACGAATTTCTGGTCCGCGCCGATGAAATGCAGCACTTCGATGATGTGACCATTGCCTGCCATGGCTCCGCGCGTGGCGAAGATCACCGTCAGCACGGTGGCGGCGAGGACGAGGGCAAGCACCCCGGTGCCGATCAGCACCGTGGAACGGGCCATGGATACCAGCCGATCGACCCAGTTGCGGTGGTCGTCGAAGCTGGCGGCCGGTATTTCGCCGACGAGGGCAGCCCGGAGCGCGCCGAAATCCGGCGGCGTTTCTTCATCGAGGCTGACGATCACCAGGCGGGGGACTGGAAGCTCATCGAGGTCGAGCCCGGTTCCGAGCCATGGCTCCAGCAGCCGCGAAGTCGCCTCGCGATCGACGATACGCGTCGCGGTGACGCCGGCGAAGCCCTGGGCGATGGCACTGGCGCGATTGAGCATCTCGTCCATGTCCTGCCCCTCGACGGGCCGGATCTGGATCGTCGCTTCGGTCGATATCTGGCTTTGCCAGGTCGCGGCGGTCGATTGCACCAGGCTGACCGCCCCGATGGTCAGGCAGGCGAGAAAGGTCATGATGGCGATGACGATCATCAGCGCATGGCCGACGACATTGCCGGCCGGCACGATTGGCGCCTGGCCGCTGCCCTGCCGCAGGCGCTGGTAGAGCACGGCCGCGAGATCGACCGCCCGGTCCTTCAGTGCGGCGGCATCAATCATAGATGTCCAGCCTTCCCTGATCGAGGATCATGCGGCGCGCGTTGATCTGGTCCATCAGGGTCAGGTCGTGCGTGGCTATGACGACGGCGGTGCCGGAACGGTTCAACTCGCCGAAGAGCCGCAGCAGCCGCCGGGCGAGCGGCGGATCGACATTGCCGGTGGGCTCGTCCGCAAGAAGGATCTCCGGCTGGTCGATGAGCGCGCGGGCAATGGCAGCGCGCTGCTTTTCCCCACCGGAAAGCACAGGCGGCAGGACGTGCATGCGTTCGCCCAGCCCCACCCAGTGCAGGAGTTCCTCCACCTCCGCCCGGTAGGTAGCCTCCTCCTTGCCGCGCACGCGCAGGGGAAGGGCTATGTTCTGGTAGGTGGTCATATGGTCGAGCAGCCGGAAGTCCTGGAAGACGACGCCGATGCGCCGCCGCAGGAGTGGCATTTCCTTCGAAGAGATCGTCGCAATGTCCTTGCCGAAGACGGTGATCATCCCGCGCGTCGGCTTCAGCGACATGAACAGCAGCCGCAACAGCGAGGTCTTGCCCGCTCCGGATGGTCCGGTCAGGAACTGAAAGGATCGCGGTGAAATGTGGAGGCTGACATCGCGCAATACCTCCGGGCCCATTCCATAGCGCAACCCGACATTTTCAAAACGAATCAAGTGTTGAATTCCATTGCCATCGTGACGCTGTTTTATTCAGGCCGAGCGGGTTTGACCACCCATCAATGGTGCACACCATCGACGTAAACATGAAATTTGTGGGGCGAGACCGTGGCGGGAGCAGCTTTTGCAATTTCAGGCGGGATCGGGCATAGCTGCGCCCAGGCGAGATCGGAAAAAACGGGAATCAGCATGCCAAAGGTCGGCGGGAAAAACATAGAGGTTCTATTCAGCGCCGAACAGATTGCGGCGCGCAATCTGGAACTTGCGAAGGCGATCCGCGCGCATGACATGAAGGACCTCCTGGTGATCTCGATCCTCAAGGGTTCTTTCATCTTCGCCGCCGATCTCATCCGGGCGATGCATGATGCCGGGGCCGAGCCCGATGTCGAGTTCATCACCGTTTCAAGCTATGGCAAGGGTACCGAGAGCGGCGAGGTGCGGCTGTTGCGGGATATCGACAGCGATGTCCACGGCCGCGACGTCCTTCTCGTCGATGACATACTGGAATCCGGAAAGACGCTCAAATTCACGCGCGAACTCATGCTGGAGCGTGGCGCGCGGCATGTCTATATCGCGGTGCTGCTCGACAAGAGCGTCAAGCGCAAGATGGATATCGAGGCGGATTTCAAGGGCTTCGAATGTCCCGATTATTTTGTCGTCGGCTATGGAATGGATGTGGGTCATTCGTTCCGGCAACTGCCCTATGTGGGCATCGTCACCGACTAGGCCTCAGTTGAAGTTGAGCAGCCGCTCCAGATATTCCTTTTCCATCTGGGGGCTGAGGGCATTGCCGAGCCGCTTGCGGATGGCATCGAGGATCTCCCTTGCCCGCTGCACGTCGATCTCGCCCGGAACCTTGGTCTGCGATCCTTCGTCGAACGGGCCGCCATAGCGGTTGGACCGGCCGAGCGGATCGCGGTTTTCGCCGCGCTGCTGGCCCGACTGTCCGGTCTGGCCCTCCTGGCCCATGGCCTGCTGCATTTGCCGCATCATATCCTGGCCGCCGCGCCGCAAGGCGTCGAGCGCATTGCTCTGGCGATCCAGCGCCTGGCCGCCATCGGCCTGCCCGAGCGCCTTGCCCGCATCGCCCATGGAGCCTTCCGCCTCGCCGAAACCTTCGCCCGGCTGGATGCCCATGCCTTCCAGCTCCTTCATCATCCGGCCGAGCTCGGACTGCAACTGGCCCTGGCCCTGTTGAAGGTCGCGCAGGGCACGGGCGATGTCCTCCTCCGACATCTGCCCTTCCTGACCCTGTTGGCCCTGCTGCCCCTCTTGTCCTTGCTGACCTTGTTGGCCTTGCTGGCCCTGCTGACCTTGCTCGCCTTCCTGGTCGAAGCCCTGCTGCAGGCCGTTCTGGCGCTGCTGCTCGAGGCGATGGGTCTGGTTCATGAGGTCCTGCTGGCGACGCATCAGATCGCCGAGCTTGTCCATCTGCTGCTTCATCGGGTTCTGCTGGCCCGATTGCGCCTGCTGCTGGCCCATCTGCAGATTGTTCATCATGTTCTCGAGTTCGGACAGCAATTGCTGCGCCTGGTCGCGGGAACCCTGCTTCGCCAGATCCTCTATCCGATCGAGCATCCTGTCGATGTCTTCCTGCCGCAGTTCCTGCACATTGGGATTGGGCATCTGCGCCATGTTCTGATTGTTCTGGTTCTTCTGGGCGAATTCGCGCAGGTACTGGTTCATCGCCTCGCGCAGCTCGGCCATGCGCTTCTCGATTTCCTCGGGGCTCGCCCCCTGTTCGATCGCTTGCCGCAGCGCCTCCTGCGCCTGCCGCAGGCGCCGCTCCGCATCCGATAGCGCGCCGTCCTCTATGCCGCGCGCCACCTGCCACATATAGGCGGCGACCTCGCGCAGCTGATCGTCGGATTTCGCCAGCTGCAGCCGGGTATGGATACTGCGCAAGGCAATGTAATGGGTGGCGTTGTTGATCGTCTCCTCCGGCCACATCGTGATCGCATCGAGCGCGTTCAGCACGTCCTGCTTGGCATTGGCGTCGAGCGCAAGATTGCGGCGCTGTTCGACCACCGCCCGCGCCAGGGGATTGGCAAAGGGGCGTTCGGGCATCACCAGCGTCTTGGTCTCGCTGCTGGCTTCCTGCTTGGCATCGTCAGCGGCTACGAGCTTCATCCGGATTTCGGAGCCGGACCATGGATGTTCCGTCAGGTCCTTGGTCGTCTTCGTCTCCTTCGGCTGCTCGCCCCGGCGCGGCAAGGCAAGCGGCAATTCCGGTGGCGCGAACAGCGGCCGGGCATCTTTCGACGGCGGAACCGCCTGCTCGAACTTCGCCTCGGCGCTTGCCGCACCATAATCGTCGCCGATCTCGTAGAACACGTCCATGGTGCCGTTCGCGGCACTGGTCGGGTCCTTGGTAAACCGGATCGTCGGGGCGGCGTCGGGCTTCACGTTGAAGGTCCAGCTGGACAGGCTGGTGCCGCCATCGGCCAGAGCAACGGTTGCGTTGGCACCGAGGGTCAATTCAAAGTTGCGCGGCTTCTGGCTCGCGGCCTCCGGGGTGGCCTCTCCCTCTGCCTTGCGCGCCTCGACATCGACCGTCTTGCCGTCCAGCGTCTGCGTCAGTTTCTCCCAGCCCGAGCCTCCGATGATGCGGACGATGAGCGTACTGCCCTCAGGAACGGAAAATTGCTGATCCCCGGCATTGGCCGTGGATGTCAGGAACACCGGCGGCCGCCCGGTATAGCGCGGAGGCGTGACCCAGGCGTCTATCCGCGGCGGGACGGCGTTGCTGCGGGCATGGCTGACGAAGGCGTCGCTGATGCGTCCTCCGAACGGTCCGGTCGAAAAGGCGAAGGCAACGATCAGGAGCAGGCCCAGGATGGCGCGCAGCGCCAGCGGGTCACGCTCGGCGACGCGCGTCGCCGGCAGACCGCTCTTCAGATTGTTGATGCGCTCGGCCATGCGCCGGCGATGCTCGTTCCACAATGCTACCGCAAAGGGATCGTCCGAACTCGAGGCCAGCGCCTCCGTCTGGATTGAAATCGGTTGATGCTCGAGCGCATTGACGCCTTCGAGCCGCCGGGTGACATCGCTCCGGTTCGGCAGGCGAAACTTGAAAAGCAGGTAGGCCGCCGCTGCTGCAGCCAGCGCGAACACGCCAAGCAGCCCCATGCGCACCAGATCCGGCAAAGCGCGGAAGATGCCGAACCAGGAAAGAATGAGGAAGGCCGTACCCAGCAGCAGCAGCGGAAGAAGCAGCGGCCACAGGCGTTCCAGCGCAATGGCAAGCCAGGCAAAGAGGCGCGGCCCATCCGGTTTCCCGAATGCCGCAATGCCCCTTTTGGCCTCTTCCCGATGATCGGGGTGTTGACCGGTCATTCTCACTCCATCCGCTTGGTGGCCGTCAACTCAGGGAAAGAATAGCACTCAAAATGGCAAAGGCGAGGCCATAGGGCGCCAAATGCGATCATACTTCCGTGTTGTAGGTCCGCGTTCAGGTCAGCGGGCGGGTCAACGAAGCCCTTGAAAGCTCACAACTAGAGCCAATCCGGCACGGAATCGAGGCCGATCAGTTCCTCATAGGTCGTACGGGGCCGGACGACATGAAAACGGTCCTGATGGACAAGCACCTCGGGCACCAGCAGGCGCGTATTGTAGGTGCCCGCCTGCACCGCGCCATAGGCGCCTGCGCTGCCGATGGCGAGGAGTTCACCCGCGGCCGGCCGCGGCAGGTCCCGGTCGAGGCCGAGATAATCTCCGGTCTCGCATACCGGGCCGACGACGTCGCCGCGAATGCGTGGATGATCGGCGCGCGGTTCCCTTACCGGCTTGATCGCATGATAGGCTTCATAGAGCGTCGGCCGGATCAGATCGTTCATCGCGGCATCGACGATGACGAAGTTGCGCGCGTCACCCTCCTTGACGAAGATCACTTCGGTTACCAGCACGCCCGCATTGCCGACGATCAGCCGTCCCGGCTCGAATATGGTCTTCAACCCGAGCGGCTTGAGGTGCTTCTGCACGATCTGCGCATAGGCATCGGGCAGGGGCGGCGGGTCATTGTCGAGCTGATAGGGAATGCCGAGCCCGCCACCGACATCGACATGCCTTATGTCATGACCATCGGCCCGCAATTGCCCCACCAGTTCGGCGAGCAGCCGGAATGCGTTGTCGAATGGTTCGAGATCGGTGATCTGGCTGCCGATATGGACGTCGACGCCGGCAACCTTCAACCCCGGCAATTTTGCGGCGTGGGCATAGACGGTGCTGGCGCGTGCGAGCGGAATGCCGAACTTGTTTTCGGACTTGCCGGTGGAAATCTTCTTGTGGGTGCGCGCATCGACATCCGGATTGATGCGCAGCGAAACGCGCGCCGTCTTGCCCGCCGCGGTGGCGCGGCTGGACAGGAGTTCCAGTTCCGGCTCGGATTCGACGTTGAAACAGTGGATCCCGGCGGAAAGAGCGAGGTCGATCTCGTCGGCCTTCTTGCCGACGCCCGAAAAGACGATCTTTTCGGCCGGAATTCCGGCGGCAAGCGCGCGCCGCAATTCGCCGCCCGAGACGACGTCGGCGCCGGAGCCGAGTTTCGCGAGGGTGGTCAGCACGGCCTGGTTGGAATTGGCCTTCAAGGCATAACAGACCAGCGCATCCATATCGGCGAATGCTGCGGCGAAGACGTTGTAATGACGCTGGATGGTGGCGGTCGAGTAGCAGTAGAACGGCGTTCCGACCGCGCGTGCGATCTCTTCCACGCTGACGGATTCGGCATGCAGCACGCCATCGATATAATGAAAATGGTTCACGAAACAGCCTGGCAATCTTCTGGCTTGATAGACAGCGCCGCTCAGCGACGCCCGGTGAAATGAATTGCTGTCAGATCAAGGGATCGAGGATGAACCGTTTGTCCTGTGCCGGCTGTGGCGCGGGCTTCGGCTCGCCCGGCGCGGTGGTCAAGGAAGCGGGCGGCGCTTCGAGAGGTCCCTTTCGCCCACAGGCGGTAACGGCGCCGGCGATCGCGGCAATCATCAGAACTGTCGTCAGTAAGGAACGGCGCATGGGTTATCCTGTAATCAGCAAGGTATCTATCTCTAGCCCATGGGGGCGGCGTTTGCATCCCCCATTGCCTTTCAAACTTCGTTTAGGCCCGTCAGAGTGTCCTGAGGCGCTTGTGCCATGATCTTATCTGCCTGCGCACCTGATCCGGGGCCGTGCCGCCATAGGATTTGCGGCTGCGCACGGATTTGTCGACGGTCAGGAAGCCGAACACCGCATCGGTGATATCAGGGTGGATCTGCCGAAGGTCCTCGAGGGACAGCTTGGCCAGATCGACCTTCTTCTGCTCCGCCATCGCCACGGCGCGCCCCGTGACATGATGCGCCTCGCGGAAGGGAAGGCCGAGTTCGCGCACCAGCCAGTCGGCGAGATCGGTCGCCGTCGAATAGCCCGAGCCCGCCGCCTTCTTCATTGCGGCGGTATTGATCGTCATGTCTCGCACCATGCCGGTCATGGCCGCGATGGCGAGTTCCAGCGTCTCGGCGGCGTCGAACACGGCTTCCTTGTCTTCCTGCATGTCTTTCGAATAGGTCAGCGGCAGACCTTTCATGACGGTCAGGAGCCCGACGAGAGAGCCGGTAATCCTGCCGGTCTTGGCGCGGACGAGCTCGGCCGCATCGGGGTTCTTCTTCTGCGGCATGATCGAGGAGCCGGTGGAGAAGCCGTCGGAAAGACGCACGAAGCCGAATTGCGGCGTCGACCAGATGACGATCTCCTCGGCAAGACGGGAAAGATGCGTCGCGGCAATGGCAGCCATCGCCAGATATTCGAGCGCATAGTCGCGGTCGGAGACGCTGTCGAGCGAGTTGCGGGTGGGTTCGCGGAAGCCGAGCGCCTTCGCCGTCATGTGGCGGTCGATGGGAAAGCCGGTACCGGCGAGGGCCGCTGCGCCGAGCGGCGATTCGTCCATGCGCTCGATGGCGTCCCTGGCGCGGCTGACGTCGCGTCCGAACATCTCCACATAGGCCATGCAATGGTGGCCGAATGTCACCGGTTGCGCCGTTTGAAGATGGGTGAAGCCGGGCATGAGCGTGGCCGAATGTTCGGCAGCCCTTTCGAGGAAGGCTTCGATCAGCCTCTTCAATGCGGCGGCGGTCTTTTCGAACTCCGCCTTGACCCAAAGGCGGAAATCGACCGCCACCTGGTCGTTGCGGGACCGCGCGGTGTGCAGGCGGCCCGCAGCGGGGCCGATGAGTTCGGCGAGGCGAGACTCGACATTCATGTGAATGTCTTCAAGTTTGCGTGAAAAAGTGAAGTTTCCGCTCTCGATCTCTGACAATATCGTGTTCAGGCCACCCGATATCTTGTCGTAATCGTCCGCCGCAATTATGCCCGTCTTTGCAAGCATGGCCGCATGGGCGAGAGAACCTTGAATGTCCTGGGCGTAGAGTTTCTGGTCGAAGCCGATGGAAGCGTTGATCTCTTCCATGATCGCGGCCGGACCCGAAGCGAAACGACCGCCCCACATTTCGTTGCTGTTCTTCTTGTCGGACATGATGAGCCTTGGCTGAAAGGGTAGGAATAGGATGATAGACGGCGACGGCACACCGAAACAGACACGCAACAGCAGCAAGAAGATCATCGCTCTTGCTGCGCTCGCAGGCATCGCCGCCGGTGCGCTTGGGGTATACGTGATGGAACGGCCATCTGGCAATATTGTTGCTGGGGTAGCTTCGACCGATCAATGCAGCCTCAAGACCGAAGCGGCAAAGTCGCTGGACGGACTGGCGACCGGCGCTGTGGCGGCGATGCGCGGTGCGGACACGCCCCAGTCGATGGCGTCGCTTTCGTTCATGGCGCCGGACGGCAAGCCCGCCCGGCTTTCCGATTTCAAGGGCAAGACCTTGCTGGTCAATCTCTGGGCGACCTGGTGCGCGCCGTGCCGGGAAGAAATGCCGGCGCTGGACGCGCTCGCCGCGAAGAAGAACGGCGCCGATTTCGAGGTGGTGACGATCAATATCGACACCGGCGATGCCGAGAAACCGCAGGCTTTCATGACCGAGATCGGCGTGAAGTCGCTACCGCTCTACCGCGATGCGACGATGGGCGTCTTCAACGATCTGAAACGCAAGAACCTCGCCTTCGGGCTGCCTGTCACCATGCTGGTGGACAAGGATGGTTGCCAGGTGGCGGCGATGAACGGCCCGGCGGACTGGTCCGGCGAGGACGCAGTCCGGCTGATAGACGCGGCGAAAAAGCTCTAGGCGAGGCCTATTCGGCCTTGTCGCCGCCGCCGGCGGCAGCCTTGCGGGCCTTCTTGGCCTGATATTTTTCGAAGCCGGTAGGATCGCCTGGCTTGCGTTCCTTCGGCGCCTTCTTCGCCTTTGCCGGCTTTTCGGCAGTCCAGCCGCCCGGCTTGCCGGCAGGCTCGAACGTGCGGTCCGGCTTGTAGCCGCGTTCGTCGCGCTCGCGACCGAACTGCTTCTTCGGCTTGAAATCGCCGCTGCCGCGTCCCGAGAAACCGGGAGCGTCGCTGCGGGTGATGTTCACGCCTTTTTCACCCGAGCCGAACTGCTTGATGCGGGCGAGGAAGGCGTCGGCCTTGTCGGCGGAGATCTCGAAACGGGTTTCCCCATCGAGGATCTTGATCGAGCCTACGTCGGATTTGGTGATGTCGCCGGCCTTGCAGATCAGCGGCAGCAGCCAGCGCGGCTCGGCGCGTTGCTTGCGGCCGACATTGAGGGCAAACCAGCCGCCGCTCTCGAAATGGTCGCGGCGTTCGGAACGCGCGCCGCGCTCGCCGCGCTGCGGGCGGTCGTCGTCACTCCCCCTGCGGCCTGATTCACGGATCGGCTGGAGCACATGCGCCGGCGTATTGGAAAGCTCTTCGGGAGCCGGGCGCGCGGCAAATTGCTGGCGCAGATAGGCGGCGGCGATCTGTTCGACCGAATGCAGTTCGAGCAGCGCGGCAACGTCTTCCGCCTCTTCCTCGACGATCGGCTCGCGCAGCTGGGCGTCATTGAAGATCCGCTCGCGATTGCGCTGGTTGATCGCATCGGCATTGGGCGGCGGCACCATCGTCGTCGCGAGCTTGGCGCCCTGCAACAGCCGTTCCGCCGTGCGGCGCCGCGATGCCGGGACAATCAGCACGCAGATGCCCTTGCGCCCGGCGCGCCCGGTGCGGCCGCTGCGATGCAGCAGCGTCTCGGAATTGTTCGGCAGGTCCGCATGGATGACGAGATCGAGATTCGGCAGGTCGATGCCGCGGGCGGCAACGTCGGTGGCAACGCAAACCCGCGCCCGCCCGTCGCGCATTGCCTGCAGCGCATTGGTGCGCTCGGCCTGGCTGAGTTCGCCCGACAGCGAAACCACGGAAAATCCGCGGTTGGAAAGGCGGCTCGTCAGGTGCTTCACGGCCTCGCGGGTCGAGCCGAAGATGATCGTATTCTGGGCGTCGTAATAGAGCAGCGAGTTGATGATCGCGTTTTCCCGCTCGCGCGGGGCAACGGGCATGATGTGGTATTCGATGTCCGCATGCTGCTCCCGCTCGCTCGTCGCCGAGATGCGCAGGGCATTGTTCTGGAACTGCTTGGCAAGCGCGGCGATGGGTTTCGGCACGGTTGCCGAGAACATCAGCGTCCGGCGGTCTTCCGGCGCTTCGGCCAGGATGAATTCAAGGTCTTCGCGGAAGCCGAGGTCGAGCATCTCGTCGGCCTCATCGAGCACGACGGCGCGCAGTTCGGACATGTCGAGAGAGCCGCGGGTAATGTGGTCGCGCAGGCGGCCGGGCGTGCCGACGACGATATGAGCGCCCTGCTGCAGGGCGCGGCGCTCCTTCATCATGTCCATGCCGCCGACGCAGGAAGCGATGCGCGCCCCGGTCTTCTCGTAGAGCCATTCGAATTCGCGCCTTACCTGAAGTGCGAGCTCGCGCGTCGGCGCTATGATCAGCGCGAAGGGAGCGCCGATCGTGGCGAAGCGGTCGCTGTCGCCGAGCAGGGTCGGAGCAATGGCGATACCGAAGGCAACGGTCTTGCCGGAGCCGGTCTGGGCGGAAACGAGAAGGTCGGCGCCGGCAGCTTCAGGTGCGAGAACGGCGGTCTGCACAGGCGTCAAGCTTGTGTAGCCACGGGCAGTCAATGCACCGGAAAGCGCCGGAGCGATGGAATCGAAAGAGGTCATTGCAAACTTTCAGTGATGTGATGCGTGTGCGGCGTCAATCGAGACGAGCGGCACATAAATCGCGTTGTTGCGCTCTCCCTAGTGCTTGGCGTGCCATCCGTCAATGGCAGGAACGCATAGCTCCCCTGCAGCCGGACCTTTCCAGGGCCCTCCAATCCCGGCGGCTGCGGCTTTGCGCGAGCCATGTGCGATAACAGATCATCTTGCGGAAGCCGCATCAAGAGCCGGGATGGCCAGCCCGTTTCAGCCTTACGATGGCGAGGTCCAGCGCCGAGAGGAATGCCGAGCGATCGCGCGGCGAAAATGGCCTTGGCCCGCCGGTTATCTGGCCGGCGGAACGCAGTTCCTCCATCAGGTTGCGGGTTGCGAGCGTATTGCCGATGGAAGCCTCGGTGAAGGCGCGACCGGTCGGCGAAATGGCGTCGGCGCCGGCTTTGACGCATCTGCTCGCCAGCGGAATATCGGCGGTTACCACGATGTCGCCGCGCGATACGCGCTCGGCAATCCAGTTGTCCGCCGCATCGAACCCGTCGCTGACGATCACCCGCTCGATCATCGGGTCGCGCGGAATGGCCATCATCGCGTTGGAAACGACATAGACCTTCAGGCCGTGCCGCTCCGCCACGCGGTATATTTCAGGTTTGACGGGGCACGCATCCGCGTCGACGTAGATTGTGATCGGCTTGAGGTCCATTGCGCCAGCCTATCCGAATATCTGCAGCGCGGCGAGGCCAAGCGAAGCGCCGAGCCCGATGGCGATCCCGGCCGCCAGCGCCGCGACGAGCAGTCCGGTACCCAGCCAGACGCCATCGCGCTCGCCGAGGCCGATGGAAAGGAGAACGATGCTCAAGGCCGGAATCTGGTTGATCAGCGGGATCGGCAGAAGGACGATCAGCGACATGAACAGCGCCACGATGCTGACGATCCTCTCGGCGATCATCTGCGGCACGAGCCAGTAGCGCGGCCGGGCCAGCCGCTCGAATTTCATCAGGATCGGCTCCAGCCGCGCAATGGCCTTGCGATAGGTCGCCGAACGCATGGATTTGCGCCGGAGGAACGCGGGAAACCACGGCTTTTTGAAGCCGATCAGCATCTGGATCGACAATAGCACGAGCGGGATGCCGAAGATGGTGGAGGAACCCGGCGGCAGCGGCAGCAGGTTGAGCGCGGCAAAGAGGATCAGCAACGCGCCGAAGCTCCTGTCCGACAGGGCGGTGAGGATATCGTCGAACGAGACGCGCTCCGCCGGTCCATCGGCCAGGCCCAGCAGGATCGTCGAAAGTCGCGGCAAAGGCTGGCTTTCCGGGGTCAAGTGGCGTGCCGTCAGCGTGTCGGAACCGGGGTCTCTCCACGGTAGTCGTAAAAGCCGCGCCCGGTCTTCCGTCCGAGCCAGCCGGCTTCGACATATTTGACCAGCAACGGGCAGGGGCGGTATTTGGAATCCGCCAGGCCGTCATAGAGGACCTGCATGATCGAAAGACATGTATCGAGGCCGATGAAATCCGCGAGTTGCAGCGGGCCCATCGGGTGGTTGGCGCCGAGTTTCATCGCCGTGTCGATGGCATCGACCGAGCCGACGCCCTCATAGAGCACGTAGATCGCCTCATTGATCATCGGCAGCAATATGCGGTTCACGATGAAGGCCGGGAAATCCTCGGAGACGGTCAGCGTCTTGTCGAGGCTGTTGACGAAATCGCGCGCCGTTTCGAAGGTGTAATTCTCGGTGGCGATACCGCGAATAAGCTCAACGAGCTTCATGACCGGCACGGGATTCATGAAATGAATGCCGATGAAGCGCTCCGGACGGTCCGTCGTCGCCGCAAGCCGCGTGATGGAGATCGAGGACGTATTGGTGGCGAGTATCGCCTCGGGGTTGAGCGTCGGGCAAAGCTGGGCGAAAATCTTGCGCTTGACGGTTTCGTCCTCGGTCGCCGCCTCGACGGCGAGATCGACGCTGGAAAGGTCTTCCATGCGCAAGGCCGGGCTTATCCGCGAGAGCGCCGAGACGCGGTCGGCCTCGCTGAGCTTGCCGTGGGAAACCTGGCGCGCCATGTTGCCATTGATCGTGGCGATGGCTTTTTCAAGCTGCTCCGGGGCCTGGTCGTGGATCAAGACCTTATAGCCGGCGACGGCGCATACATGGGCTATACCGCTGCCCATCTGGCCCGCGCCGATAATGCCTACAGTCTTGATTGTCCCGGCCATGTTTCCATCCATTTTTTGTTTTGACGAAAGACAAACTAAATGGCCGGGGTAGCGTTCGTCTACCCCGGCCAGACAATTTCGTTGCGGGGCGCATCCCGTTGCGGCGCGCCCGGTGGCTAAGCGGTCAGAGCGCCTTTTCGAGCTCCGGCAATACGACAAAAAGGTCGCCGACGAGACCGTAATCCGCCACCTGGAAGATGGGGGCCTCCTCATCCTTGTTGATGGCGACGATGACCTTCGAATCCTTCATGCCGGCGAGGTGCTGGATGGCGCCCGAAATGCCGACCGCGATATAGAGATCCGGTGCCACGACCTTGCCGGTCTGGCCCACCTGCCAATCGTTCGGCGCGTAGCCGGCATCCACCGCGGCGCGCGAAGCACCGACGGCGGCACCGAGCTTGTCGGCCACCGGCAGGATGACTTCCTTGAACTTCTCGTTCGAGCCGAGCGCGCGGCCGCCGGAAATGATGATCTTCGCCGAAGTCAGTTCCGGCCGGTCGCCGCCCGAAAGCTTTGCCTCGATGAACTTGGAAAGGCCGGGATTGGCTGCTGCCGAGACGGTCTCGACCGGCGCCGAGCCGCCTTCCTGTGCCGCCGCAAATGTCGCGGTGCGCACGGTGATGACCTTTTTCGGGTCCGTTGCCTGCACCGTCTGGATCGCATTGCCGGCATAGATCGGGCGCTTGAACGTATCGGGCGAGACGACCTCGACGATGTCCGAGACCTGCATCACGTCGAGCAGGGCGGCAACGCGGGGCAGGACGTTCTTGCCGTTGGTGGTGGCGGGCGCAATGATGGTGTCGTAGTTGCCCGCGATCGAAACGATCAGTGCGGCCGTGGCCTCGGCGAGGCGGTTGGCAAGATCGTCGCTGTCGGCGAGCAGGACCTTCGTCACGCCTTGAAGCTTGGCGGCCTGATCGGCAACGCCCTGTGCACCCTTGCCGGCCACCAGGACGTGGACGTCGGAACCGATCGCGAGCGCGGCGGTCAGGGCCTTGGCGGTCTGGTCGGAAAGCGCCTCGTTGTCGTGTTCGGCAAACAGAAGAATAGCCATGTCAAATAATCCTTTCCTGACCTTAGAGCACGCCAGCTTCGTTCTTGAGCTTGGAGACGAGCTCCGCGACGTCCTTCACCTTGACGCCGGCCTTGCGTCCGCTCGGCTCTTCGGTCTTCAGGACCTTCAGGCGGGGCGCGGTATCGACGCCATAGTCAGCCGCAGCCTTCTCGTC
This sequence comes from Phyllobacterium sp. 21LDTY02-6, assembly GCF_023554255.2. Classification (GTDB taxonomy): domain Bacteria; phylum Pseudomonadota; class Alphaproteobacteria; order Rhizobiales; family Rhizobiaceae; genus Phyllobacterium. The sequence goes on from NZ_JAMJWD020000002.1 coordinate 1,014,162, forward strand.
CAAGGGCTTCTTCTTTGCCTTCATGATGTTGGGCAGCGAGGCATAGCGCGGCTGGTTGAGCCGCAGGTCGGTGGTGACGATCGCGGGGAGGCTGATCTCGATGGTCTGCAAGCCGCCATCGACCTCGCGGGTGACCTTGGCCGAGCTGGCATCCAGCTCCAGCTTGGAGGCGAAGGTGCCCTGGCTCCAGCCGAGAAGCGCCGACAGCATCTGCCCGGTCTGGTTGGCATCGTCGTCGATCGCCTGCTTGCCGAGGATCACGAGCTGCGGCTGTTCGGCATCGACGACGCCCTTCAGGATCTTCGCGACGGCGAGCGGTTCGACCACATCGTCGACCTTGACGAGGATGCCGCGATCGGCGCCCATGGCAAGGGCGGTACGGATGGTTTCCTGCGCCTGGGCCGGGCCGATGGAGACCACGACCACTTCTTCGGCCTTGCCGGCTTCCTTCAGACGGAGCGCTTCCTCGACCGCGATTTCATCGAACGGGTTCATGGACATCTTGACATTGGCCAGTTCTACGCCCGACCCGTCTCCCTTGACCCTGATCTTGACGTTGTAATCGACCACCCGCTTTACCGGTACGAGGACTTTCATGGGGACTCCCTCTCAATGAACCTTTGACAGCTTTAGCCGCCATTCGAAGGTACCTGCTTGCCGGATGCCGACATTGAGGTAAAAAATGCGACGCACATCAGTGCGAACAGCGCGGGACCGTAAATATGACTTCCGGACACGTCAATGCGAAACGCCGGAGTTTTGCGACTTCAAACGATTATTATATGCGGCTCAGCGCCCCCATTTGACCGGCTCCGGCGGCACGGCGGCAGAATCCTCCACCGGTGCCGAAATGACGGCTTTCGGCGAAACGACCTCGCGGTCGAGAAGCGGCACGTTCCGGCGTTTCAGGACGAGGGTCAGCAATGCGCCGGCGACGATGCCGCCGACATGGGCGGGCCAGGAAACCTGCTCGTCGCCTTTCCAGAACAACATCAGGAATTGCGCCGCGATCCACAGAAGCAGGGGGTAGAGCGCCGGTATGCGCAGCGGGATACGGCCAAAGGCCAGGACCCAGACTTTCACGCGCGGGTGGAGCAGGAGATAGGCGGCGACGATGCCCGCTATGGCGCCCGACGCGCCGATCAGCGGCGCTTCCGATTGCGGAATGATCACCCCATGCAGGAAGGCGCCCGCCGCCGCGCAGAGCAGGTAGAACAGCAGGAACTTGAGATGGCCGAGCGCATCCTCGACATTGTCGCCGAATACCCAGAGAAACAGCATGTTGCCGCCGAGGTGGAAAATATCGGCGTGAAGGAAGGCATAGGTCACATAGCTGAAATCGGCCGGGATCACCTCGTAGGAGGCGGGAAGCGTCGCCAGATCATGCACGAGCGCCGGTATGAAGCCGAAACCGAGGACGGCGGCTTCGAGATGACTGCCGCTGATGTTGACGAGCGCATATACCAGAACGTTCGCCGCGATCAGCCCGAGGGTTACATATTGAAGCCGGATATGTTTGAGACTGTTGGCGTCATGCAGGGGAATGAACATTGGCGCCGGGTCTCCATGTCAACGATGTTGGCCCGGAACCCATAACACGTCCGTCGCACCATTGTCATTGACCGCGCGCGCCGCGACGAACAGCAGGTCCGACAACCTGTTGATATATTTCAGGGCGGCAGGCGTCACGCGCTCGCCGGGGACCTGCGACAGTTCCACCATGCGGCGCTCGGCGCGTCTCGCCACCGTTCGCGCCAGATGCAGCGCCGCCGCCGCCGGTGATCCGCCCGGCAGCACGAATGAGCGAAGCGGGCTCAGCCTTTCGTTGAGCGCATCGATGTCCTGCTCCAGCCGCAGCACCTGGCTTTCGACGATCCGAAGCGGTTCATGCGCCATGGCCTCGCCGGTATCGGGCGTCGAGAGGTCCGCGCCGAGATCGAAGAGGTCGTTCTGCACCCGAAAGAGGGCGGCATCCAGTTCGGGATCGAGGTTCTGCGTATGGATGCGCGCCAGGCCGATGCAGGAATTGGCCTCGTCCACCGTGCCATAGGCTTCGACGCGGATGTCGTGCTTGAGCCGGCGGGGCCCCTGCGTCAGTCCTGTCGTGCCGTCGTCGCCGGTACGGGTATAGATCTTGTTGAGCTTTACCATTCGCCGATCTAGCCCGCAGTGCGGTGGAAATAGATCGCGCCGACGATCAGGATGATGGCGACGAGCTGCAGGAATATCCGCAACTGCATCATCTTGTTCGAGAAGTTCGCATCGCCGCCCCGCATCATGTTGCGGAGGCCGACGAGCAGCACGACGGTGACCGCGGCGATGGCGATAACCGCCAGGAATTTGAAAATGACGTCCATAACTCTATTCCTCAGACTGTCGGCCAGTCTGCTCCTGTTATGATTTGCCCGCAAGCAGACGATATAACGCACGTGACGGCAGCAGCCGGCGGGCGAGATCGGCGAATTTCGCCGGCAGGGTCACGATGTAGTGCGGTCTGGGCCGCTTGCTCTCCAACGCGTGTTTGAGCACCTTGTAGATGGCTTCGGGCCCGAGGGCAAATGGCTGCCTGCGGCCGGTGCGGGCGTGCTCGATTTCCCTGCGATAGACGTCGGCATGGGGCGAGCTGCCCGTATCGATATGGCTCTCGACATGCTCGATCGCATTGGCCCTGAACCGGGTTTCGATGGAACCGGGTTCCAGCAGCGAGACATGAATGCCGCTACCCTCCAGCTCCATGCGCTGCGTCGTCATCAGCCCCTCCAGCGCGAATTTCGCCGCAACATAGGCGCCGCGCCATTTCATCGGCACCAGCCCGAGGATCGACGAGCAATGGACGATCCTGCCGTGACCCTGGCGCCGCATCACGGGTATGACGAGCCGGGTCAGCTCATGCCAGCCGAAAAATGCCACGTCGAACTGCTCGCGCAATGCAGCCACCGGCAGGTCCTCCACCGCGCCGGGTATCGCATAGGCGCCGTTATTGTAGAGCGCATCCAGCGTTCCGCCGGTGCTTTCGAGGACTGCCGCCAGGGTCGATGCTATCGAGGCGGAATCGCGGTAATCGAGGTAATGGGCGGAGAAACCTTCGTCCCGCAGCGCATCGATATCGAATTCCCGCCGCGCGGTGACGAACACGGTCCAGCCATCGGCCTTCAGGGCCCGGGCGCAATAGGCGCCCATTCCGCTGGAACCTCCCGTTATCAGGATCGTTTTGGATGGGGTCATGTTTTGGTATCTAAATCAATCGATTGCGCAGAAAATGACTTCACATATTTGCCTGTGGCTTGCAATCTCGCTTATCAAATCAGAGGGGCCGATCATTGGGAATACGGAAAGTCCTGACCTTCACCTGGCGCATAGCCGCAGATGCGCTCGGTCATTTCAACTCCGATGATGGCTGGGCCCTGGCCAGTCATGTCGCGCTTTCCGGCATCATGGCGCTGTTCCCGTTCCTGATCTTCGCCACGGCACTCGCCAGCTTTCTCGGCGCCAGCGCCTTTACGGATACGGCGGTGCATGTGGTTTTCGACACCTGGCCCGAGGTCATAGCGACGCCGATCGCCCAGGAAGTGCGCAATGTCCTCAATGTCCAGCGCAGCGGATTGCTGACGATCAGCGTCATCGCCGCCGCCTATTTCGCCTCCAACGGCGTCGAAGCGCTGCGGGTGGCGCTGAACCGCGCCTACCGTGTCATCGACACGCGCTCCATCATCTATTGCAGGCTGCAAAGCCTTGGCTACGTGATCATCGCCACGATCGGCATCATGGCGATCAGCTTCCTGCTGGTGCTCGCGCCGCTGGCGATGAGCATCGCCACACGATGGCTGCCCGAACTGACGCTGATTTCCGGGACGATCCGTTTCTGGCGCTATTGCATTGCCTCGGCCGTGCTGATCGTGGCGCTGCTGGTGGTTCACCTCTGGCTGCCGGCGGGCAGGCGCGGCCTGTTCGATATCCTGCCGGGCATATTGCTGACGCTGCTCGCCTGGACCATCGGCGCCACCATCTTCGCCAGCTATCTCGAGACGTTCGCCTCCTATGTGACCACCTATGCGGGCCTCGCCTCGATCATGGCCGCCATCGTGTTCCTCTATATCATCGCGGCGATCTTCATCATCGGCGCGGAGATCAATGCCGCCATCATCCGTTACCGGGAGGGCAAGCGGGCGGAGCATTTCTGAGCCGTGGAGAGCGCGACGCCGAGCGTCGCTATCAGCATCCCGACGAGCTGGAACGGCGAAAGCGTCTCGCCGAAGAGTGCATAGGCCATCAGCGCCGTCACGGCGGGGACGAGATAGAACAGCGACGCCACCCTGGAAACCGCGCCCTGCTTGATGAGCACCATGAGCAGCAGGACCGCCCCGATGGACAGGACCAGCACCAGCCACGCCATCGCGAATGCGAGTTCGCCGGACCAGACGATCTGATGGGTCTCGAAGGCGAAGGTCATCGCCGCCATGAGGATCATCGCGCCGAAATATTGCAGCGTTGTGCCGGCTTTCAGGTCGATCTGGCCGACGAACCGCTTCTGCCAGACGGTGCCGATGCTGATTGCGACGACGGAAAACAGCGCCGCGGCGACGTTGACCGGCGTTATGCCTTGCGCCGAAATGGAAAGCTTCGGCCACAGGACCATCGACACGCCGATAAAGCCGACTGCAAGGCCGGCCCAGTGCCGCCGCTCGATCGTCTCTCCGAGCGCGATGCCCGCCACCACGGCGGTGATCAATGGCTGCAGGCCGACGACGAGCGCCGACATGCCGGCCGGCAGGCCATTGTGGATGGCCCAGAATACCGCACCGAGATAGGCGCCGTGGATCAGGCATCCGGCAATGATGGCATGCAGCGCGCCGCGGCGGTCCGGCCATTTGTTGCCCGTGACGGCGACCCAGACGCCGAGAATGGCGCCGGCGATGGCGAAGCGCAGCATGAGGAACAGAAACGGCTCCATATAGGGCATCGCATAGCGCGCGCCGATGAAGCCGGTGGCCCAGAGAACGACGAACAAGGCGGGGAACAGGCTGACCGGCATGGGAGGGAACCAGATTGGATGGAGCGGAGGGCTTTCCAATATACCATCGCGGCGGCGGCGAACAGCGGCGGCGCTAGAGATTTACCATCCGCCTGATGTCGTCCGGTGTTTTCCCGGCCTGGCGCAATGAGCGCAGCGAGGTATCGCGGCGGCTCTTCGACAGTTTCTCCCCCGATGCGTCGAGAATGAGTTCATGATGGTGATAGACCGGCGCGGGCAGGCCGAGGATCTGCTGCAGGACGCGGTGAACCGCCGTTGCGAAGAACAGGTCCCTGCCGCGCACGACATGGGTGATGCCCTGCAGCGCATCGTCCACCACCACCGCGAGGTGATAGCTCGTCGGCGTGTCGCGTCTCGCCACGACGACGTCGCCCCATGCCTCCGGCTTTGCCGCGACCTGGCGCACGCCTTCCGGACCGAACTCGTCCCAGGCGAGCGCCGCGCCGATATGGGCCACGGCCTTGTCCATGTTCAGCCGCCAGGCAAAAGGCATGCCGGCGGTCGTTCTTTCCTGCCTCTCCCGCCGGGAGATTTCGCGCTCGTCATGCGGATAGAGCGGCGCGCCATCGGGGTCTTTCGGCCAGTCGCCGGTTCCGACACGCTGCCTGAGTTCACTCCGGCTCATAAAGGCGGGGTAGACGAGATCAAGCTCCACGAGCCTGCCAAGCGCGGCGGAATAATCGGCAAAATGCTCGGACTGGCGCCGAAAAGTGCCGTCCCATTCGAATCCGATCCAGGCGAGATCGTCGAGAAGGTCCCGTTCGAGGGCGGGCGTGCAGCGTTCGCGGTCGATGTCCTCGATGCGCAGGAGCAACCGGCCATCATGGTCATCGGCGAATTTCCGGTTGAGCAGCGCCGAATAGGCATGGCCCGGATGGAGATGGCCATTGGGGCTTGGAGCGAAGCGGAACACCGGTTTTGTCATGAGCATCGACGCATGATCTTGAAAGGACGGGACGCGGATTGATACGGTGTTTCAGTTGCAAGTGCAAAGGAACGGCCGATGCGGCGGATCGATACGCTCGACGACATAGCAGAGGGACTGAGCGAACTCATAGGCACGCATCCCGAACTTGCCGCCATTGCCGAGCGGGCGGGGCCATTGCCGCTGCGGCGCTCGGAGCCGGGATTTGCAAGTCTTGCATCGATCGTCGTGTCGCAGCAGGTCTCCAGGGCCAGCGCCGATTCCATGTGGCGCCGGTTGAACGAACTGGTCCAGCCGCTGACGCCCGTGACCTATCTCGCCGCCGGCGAGGACATATGGCGCGCCGCCGGCCTGTCGCGGGCCAAGCAGGCGACGCTGGAACGGATCAGCCGCGCCATCCTTGCGGGCGGGCTCGATCTTGCCGCCCTGACGGAAGTGCCGATCCAGGATGCGATCGAGCAGATGACCCGGGTGAAAGGCATCGGGCCGTGGACGGCGGAAGTCTATCTTCTGTTTTCAGCCGGCCATGCGGATGTGTTTCCGTCCGGCGATGTGGCGCTCCAGCATGCCTATGCCCATGCCTATGGCGAATCAGCGCGGCCCGATTCGAAATCCCTGCGCGCCTTTGCCGAACGATGGAGCCCCTGGCGGGGCGTTGCGGCCAGGCTTTTATGGGCCTATTACGCCGCGACGCGTGGCCGGGATGGCACACCTGTCGCATGAAGTTGAATTTGTGGTGTTTTTCCAACGGCCCCAACGCTATTTGCTTCACAATCCTGTCACGTCCGGCTTACAATATTAGGGCCTGATGGTTGGAACGGGAGTTGATTCCTTGACAATAGCCGTCTCGCCGGACGGGTTGCCGGCATTGGTGCTCAACGCGGATTATCGTCCGCTCAGTTATTACCCCTTGTCGCTCTGGTCCTGGCAGGACGCGATCAAGGCGGTTTTTCTCGACCGTGTGAACATCGTCGCCGAATATGAGCATGAGGTCTCCTCGCCATCCTTCGCGATGCGTCTGCCGAGCGTGGTTTCGCTTAAAAGTTACATAAAGCCCTCGCGCAACCCGGCCTTCACGCGGTTCAACGTGTTCCTGCGCGACCGGTTCGAATGCCAGTATTGCGGTTCCGAAGAGGATCTGACCTTCGATCACGTCGTGCCGCGCTGCGCGGGCGGCGAAACGATCTGGGAAAACGTGGTTGCGGCCTGCTCGCCCTGCAATCTGCGCAAGGGCGGCATGATGCCCAACCAGGCCAAGATGTGGCCGCGGCAGAAACCCTACCAGCCGACGGTGCACGACCTGCACAATAATGGCCGGCTTTTCCCGCCGAACCATCTGCATGAAAGCTGGATGGACTATCTCTACTGGGATGTCGAACTGGAGCCCTGATCTTCCGGTTCGTCCGTTTTTCCGGGTCGGTTAGCGCCTGCCCGGGATCATGGCGCCGCGAAACGCCACGATCATCAGGACGAAGCTTGCAATGGCGTTCCATCCGGCGAAGGACAGGCCGAGGACGCGCAGCGCCGCGTTGTCGCAGGCGGGCGGACGGATCGCGTTCATGTCGTTCAGCAGGCTGCCGGCATCGGTGGTTATGGACATCGAGACGGCCGTGCAATCCGCTGGTCCCGCCCAGAACTTCCACTCCACGCCGGCGTGGAAGATCGCCAGTCCGAGCCCGATCAGCATCAATACGCCGCCCAGTGCCAGCAGCAGCCGTGTCAGGCCGGCCGGCCAGCGCAACGCCGCGGCAGCGGCGGCAACGAGCATCAGCGGTATGCCGGCATAATAGGGATAGCGCTGTTCCAGGCACAATTTGCAGGGCAGGTAACCGCCCAGATACTGGAAGCCGAGGGCCGCGCCGACCGTCGCCGCCATCGCGACGAGGAGGAAGAGGGCGGTTTTCAGATGGGCGCTTTGGCTGCTCATGATGATGTGGATATTCCTCGTCTGGTATGAAGGGAGCCTGCTAGAGATGGAGATAGTGGAACAGCGCGTAGAGCAGAATTAAGACGAGGGCCACTGCTCCGGCAATCAATCCGAGACGCTTCTCGATGAATTCCCGGATCGGCTCGCCATAGCGGCGCAGCAGCCATGCCAGGAAAAGGAAGCGTGCGCCGCGCGCCACCACCGCCGAGACGATGAAGAGCCAGATGTTGATGCCGGCGGCACCGGAAAGGATCGTCACCACCTTGATCGGCGGCAGGTGCGCCAGGCCGGAGGTGATGAGCAGCAGCAGGATGGCGTCGGCGCTGGTCGAGCCGCGCAATTGCTCGAAGGTATCGAGCTTGCCATAGACTTCGAGGATGGGCTTCGCCAGCGCCTCATAGGCGTAATAGCCGAGCATCCATCCGGCGATGCCGCCGAGCACCGAAGCGACGGTGGCGACGATCGCATAGCGATAGGCGCGGTCGGGCCGGGCCAGCGCCATGGGCAGATAGAGCACGTCCGCGGGAACCAGAAACACCGAGCTTTCGATGAAGGCAATGACGGCCAGCCAGGCCTCGGCCGATTTGCGCGCAGCAAGGGACATCGTCCAGTCATAGAGTCTGCGCAGCATGTGAGGTCCTGTATTGGGTTGGTCTGGTGCGTCTCTTAGAGCAAATTATCGCCGATGGGAATCGGGGGCGTCGATTTTGCCTCGGTCGCGGGCAAGATCGCGGTCTGCTCGTATCAGCGCCGGGCGGCCGTCAGCAATGCGGCGATGTCGTCATATCCGCGGGCTTGCGCATGTTGCAGCGGAGTGACGCCATCCTTGTCCGCGAGGTCGGGCCGCGCCCCGGCCTCCAGGAGCAGGCGGACGATCTCGAAATGCCGGCTGCCGCCGTCACCGAGGATGATGGCTTCAAGCAGCGCCGTCCAGCCAAGTTTATTGACATGATCCACATCGACACCGGCGGCGATCAAGGTACGCACGGTCTCGACGTGGCCACGCTCGGCGGCCGGGATCAGGGCGGTGCCGCCATAGCGGTTGGTGCTTTTGAGATCGGCGCCATGGGCCAGCGTCATGCGCAGGATTTCAAGATGCCCGCGCGCACCGGCATAAAGATAGGGGCTGTCGTTGATGTCGTCCCTGGCGTTGACATCGGCTCCGGCCTCTACCAGCAGTTTCGCGGTCTCGATCCGGTTGGCATGGGTGGCGGCGAGAAGGGCCGTCCGCCCCCTGCCGTCGCGCGCATCGATGGGTGCGCCGTCCGCCAGCAACTGCCGAACAGTCGTGGCATCGCCGCGGCCTGCGGCTTCGATCAATCCCTGCTCCGTCGCTTCAGCCATGGTCATCCCCACTATCGGCAGTAACATGATCGGCAATCCGACCCGCAAGACGAGGCCAAGAATGGTCGCGATCATCATCGGCCCGGATCGTTTCCGCAATATGGTTGTTCCCTGTTCCAGCGGCATCGCTGAAGGCGAGCCTGCCTGCGTCTAGCTGTATTCTGCAACGACCTGCATCACCTGATCGCGCATCCAGCGGTTGGCGGGGTCGTTGTCCGTTGCCGCTGACCACACCATGGAAATCGGGCTGACCCGCAAATCGAGCGGCACCTCGGCCATTGCGAGGCCAAACAGGCCGGCATAGCGCTTGACGATTCTGGTCGGCAGGGTCGCGATCAACGGTGTTTCGCGCACGGCCGTAAGCACGGTGAGGAACTCCGGCGCCGCGACCGATACGTCCAGGCGGACGTTGGCGCGCTTCAGAGCATCGTCGATGCAGCCTTCGATCGCGTCCTTCTGTGAAACGAGGGCATGCTTCAGCGTGAGATACAGATCGCGGTCCAGCGCCTGCGGCAGGTCGAGCAGGCCCGGATTGTAGCAGCACATGAGCGACTGCTCGAACAGCAGGCGGCGCCTATGCCTGTTGCTGCCGTCTTCATAGCAGCCTACGGCCAGGTCGATGACGTTATCGTCGAGAAGCCTGTGGACCAGTTCGGGGTTGACCGCGCGGGCAAGCACCTTGATGCCGGGCGCAGCTTCGTTCAGGACCGCGGCAAGGCGAGGCACGAGCAGTACCTCCAGTTCGCTGGAAAACCCGATCCGGAATATCTGCCTTGCCCGCGCAGGCTCGAACGCCGCGGGCGTGACGATCGTCTGCTGCGTGTGGCTCAGAATCTGCTCCACGGCTTCGGCGAGGCGCAAGGCCCGATGCGTCGGCTGCATGACCTGGCCGACACGCACGAACAATTCGTCCTGAAACAATGTGCGAAGCGTTGCGAGATTGTGGCTCATGGCCGGCTGCTGGATTTTCAGCCGGGCTGCCGCCTTCGTCACGCTCCGCTCGCGCATCAGCGCATCGAATGCGACGAGCAGGTTCAGGTCGAAGGACCAAAGATTGAAATGATCGATGGAGGCTATCTCATTCATCGATTTGATCGTTGCACGAACATGCCCTACTTGTCCATAGCGATCAGGCAGCGCTGTCCCCGTTCAGTATCAATGACAGGAGATTCCATGAGCGATCTTGGAAAAGAATATCATATTGCCGGAGTGACGGTGCGGAAGGTGCAGGAGCAATATCTGCGCCAGGTGGCGCCTTCCTTTCTTTATCCGGCCGCCACGGTAGAAGAGATCGAGGCGATCGAACCCGGTCTGGCCGCGGCTGACATGGACGACGAGCGCGAAACTCTGGTCGTGAGCATTCACACCTGGCTCGTGACGACGCCCGATCACGTCATCCTGATCGATACGGGCTCGGGAAACGACAAGGAAAGGCCGCGCAATCCCGGCTTTCACCATCAGTCCATTCCGTTTCTGGAGCGGCTGCACCATGCAGGCGTGGAGCCGGGCGATGTCGATTTCGTCATCAATACCCATCTCCACGTCGACCACTCCGGCTGGAATACCGTGCTGGAGCATGGAAAATGGGTGCCGACGTTCAAGAACGCGCGTTATGTCTTTCCGCGGGCCGAACAGGAATATTACTCGTCGACGGCCAGCCACAATGACGTGAACATTCCCAGTCTTGGCGTCTATGAGGACAGTGTCTGGCCGATAATCGACGGCGGGCTCGCCGACTTCATCGACAGCACGGGCGGTTCGTTCCTGGATCGGTTCACCTTCCTGCCGACGCCCGGCCACAGTATCGGTCACATGTCGGTTCTGGTGGAAGCAGGCGGCGAAGCGGCGATCTTCGGCGGCGATGTCATGCACCATCCGATCCAGGTGGAGCGTCCCGATCTCAACACTGTCTTCTGCGAATTCGCAGATCAGGCTACCCGGTCCAGACGGCGTATCCTCGAACTCGCTGCCGACAATCGCGCCCTTTATTTCTCCACGCATTTCCCCGGCTCGTCCGCGGGTCATGTCACCCGCAACGGTAACCGGTTCAGGTGGTCCTATGCCTAAAGACAAACTCACATCGTCAAGCTTCGACGCGGGCGAAATTATATTCGATGAGCATCATGTCGACAGCGGAACCGACGGCATCAAGCTCTATCTCCGCAACAAGCGCAGGATGGACCACGAGGAATTTCTCGCGGAGAAGACCATCGTGATGATGCACGGGGCAACCTTCTCGTCGGGAAGCCTTTACGATGTTCCCTTCAACGGAATGTCCTTCATGGACTATCTCGCGCATCAGGGTTTCGACGTCTTTGCGGTCGATGTGCGCGGCTATGGGAAATCGGGCCGCCCGCCCGAAATGCAGGTAGCCCCCGACCTCAACCCGCCATTGGTGGACACCGGCACCGGCGTCGCGGATCTCGCAACGGCTGTGGAATTCGTCCTTCGGCTTCGCGGCTTGCAGGCAGTCAATGTGTTCGCCATGTCATGGGGCGGCAGCGTGGCCGGCGCTTACGCCGCGCGCAATGGCGACAAGGTGCTCAAGCTCGCGCTGCTCGCGCCGCAATGGCTGAGCGAAGCCCCCATTCCGATCGATTCCGGTGGCGCCCTTGGTTGCTACAGGCTTGTTCCGGTCCATGCGGCGCTGGCGCGCTGGCTCGGCACCGCGCCCGAACATGCGCGCGAGCGCCTTGTTCCGCAAGGCTGGTTCGACCTCTGGGCAAGGTTCGTCCTTGCGGAGGAAGTGTCGGAAGCCGACAGGGAACGAGGCCATATACGGGCCACGAATGGGCCGATACAGGATATCCGGACCTATTGGCGAGCCGGGAACCCCTATTATCAGCCGGGCGAGATTCGAGCGCCGGTGCTCTTGTTGCATGGCGAATGGGACATCGACGTGCCGCTCGACCTGGCGCGCGCCTATTTCGGCGAACTGACCGGCGCGCGCTACAGGCGCTGGCTCGAGCTGGGCGAGGCGACGCATCTGGCGCTCATGGAGAGCAACCGCATGCAGGCCTATGTGGAGATAGCGCGGTTCTTCGACGAATGCTTCGAGCCGGAATAGCAGGCGAGCTGGCGGCCGCTATCGCGACCGTCGCGCCCCTGCCGGCTCCCGCGAAGCTTTCAGGGGCCCCGGCGCATGCGTGCATTCTCGCAAGAAAACCGTTCAGGACGGTTGACCGATGCCGGCCTATACATGTATTTCACTGCTCGGATCATGGCGAGCCATGGTCCGCGCTCATTGCGGCCCCCTTGGCGGAATTGGTAGACGCGCCTGACTCAAAATCAGGTTCCGAAAGGAGTGCTGGTTCGATTCCGGCAGGGGGCACCATACCTATCCACGCGCCTGAACAATCGATCGTCGGTGCCGGCCGGCGGCCTCACCGCGCCCCGCACTATTTTATGGCGGTTTGTCGCAATGTGTATTGCGGCGATTGGCGGCGCCGTGGAATGATTTTCCAATGAGCGAGACAAATTCCGGCGAATCTGCCCCTATCATCATTTGCGGCTGCAAGCGAAGCGGCACCACCGCCCTGGTGCGGATCATGAATGACAATGGCATCATGATCTCCAACGAATGGGCGCTGTTCGCCTGGCCGAGCTGGCAGCACAAGCTCTCCCTGCGGCAATGGCTGGAGAACAAGCGGGCGGCGGTCGATCAGGATCCGTGGCTGCAGCATTGGCACCTCAAGATCGTGCTTGCTGGCGACGAGGCCGACAAGGGTTTCGCCCCCGCGCTGCATTCGGTCTATGGCAACAGGCCGCGCTGGACCTGGGGCGACAAATGGTCGGACTATGTGTTCCACGTGCGCGATATCAAGGCGCATTTTCCCGATGCGAAGATACTCTACATCTACCGTGACGGCCGCGATGTCGCTGCAAGCATGCTCAGGAAGGGCATGGCAGGCTCGGTGGCGGAGGCCTTCCGCCTCTGGGTCGATACGATCGAGGCGTGGCGCGGCTGGGAAAAGGAATTCGACCATCTCGCCATCCGGCAGGAGGACCTGCTGGGCCAGCCCGAGCGCGTTGCCGTCGATATCGCCCGATATTGCTCGTTCCCGCTCAGAAGTGCCGATCATGCCGGCTATGTCGTGCTCGGGGCGGATGCGGAGTCGCCGGCGGACTATGTGTCGAAGAACCCGTTCAAGCACAAGGGCGCCTATCACGACCAGTTCTCCGATGCCGATATTCCGGCAGGCGCGATGCGCCATCTGCGGGCGCTCGGCTATATGGAGGCGAATGCGCTGACGGAGCCGGCAGGCTAGCGGGCGTCGCAGGGGATGGCGCCTAATCGCGTCCCGTCATCTGGCGCAATCGCTCGCGCACCAGCCGCGCCAGGTTCTGGGTGCGGCGATAGAGATGCAGCTGCGAGGCGGCCTTGCGGGCCGCGCGGTCCGCTGCGGGATTGAGGCCGATCACCAATGTGCCGATCTTTTCGCGCTCGCTGAACAGGCGGGAGGCGACGGGATGATCGGGGACGGCGCAGGAATCGGTCCTGACGATGTTCGGGTCGTCGAGATGGTTCTTCAGCATTTCGACCATCAGCAGAACGCCCGGCGAAAAGGCGGCGAGCTTCTCGTCATAGGCGATCTTCCAGGTCCAGGCCTCGCCGGCCTCGACGAAGACGATGAGGATGGCGATCACCCGGCCATCGAGTTCGAGGGAATGGATCCGCACCAGGTCGCGCGCCGCGAGATTGTTGACCGCCTCGCGGGCAAAGGCGGCGCGGAAGCGATCGACGGCCATGGCCGAACGCCGCTGGCCCTTCCACCCGCTGGCCTCGACGACGAGGAACTGTTCGAGCTTGATGCGGATATCGTCCTCGTTGCGGCTGACGACATAAGCGAGGTCGCCCTTTTCGGCGAGCCTGCGCCAAAGCCTGCGATATTCCTTGACGCGGCGGCCGCCGATTGCCTGGCGAAGATAGTCGTCGCCGTCCATGGCGCTCTGGAGGATGGGCCGTTCGACCTGGCTCGCCGTCACAAGCGGCAGGTTGCGGTCGATGGCGATGGTGCGGATCAGCTGGGCGACCGGCCCGTCGAGGCGCATTTCGGGCAGCACCAGTATGTCCGGCAGCTTCAGGTGCTTGCGGCCCAGCATGTCGAAGAGATCGTTGAGCACGCCGACCGGATCGTCCCGGTCGATGAGGGGCGTGCTCTGCGGCCCGAAAGGCGTCGCCCATGCACGCATGATCGCGCCCGACATGGCAAAGCCGGCGCGCTCGATCGTATAGGGCATGAGGAAACGCAGGCGGCTCTTCACCTCGTTCTCGTCGCGGATCAGCATCAGGCGAACCTGGCGATCGTCGAGGCGCGGCATTGCCGGCGCGAGGAAACGCGGATTGAAGAAGACGTTCGGCTCGATGGTCCGGTAGGTCAGATAGTCCAGCTCTTCGAGAAGATCGAAGCCGGCCGAGGCCGAATAGATGGAAAGCTTGCGCGGAATGTTTCTGCTGCCAAGGGTGCTGCCAGGGGTGCTGCCGAGGGTCTCCTCGATATGGCGGGTCGATTCCCGGATCGGCTCCAGGCCCGACAATTGCGCGATGATCTGCGCGGAGGGTCCCGCCGCCAATTCCTCGAGAATCGGTATAGCTGCCATCAGATTTCTTCCTTGACGGGTTCTCGATCAGAACTGCCGGCGAAAACGAACATGGTTATCTTCAGCCTGTTGCGAACCGTCCAGGCCAGGGCGGAGGCTTCGAACACCATGGACAGTCCCGTGGCGATCGCCGCTCCCGCAAGTCCGTACAAGGGTATCAGCACCATACTGAGAGAGATGTTAACGGCCAGCGTGACCGCATAGACCGTCGCGCAGATCTTCTGCTTGCCGGCCATGTTGAGCAGGCTTTCGGCGGGGCCGATCGAGGCGCGGGCGACGACGCCGACAACCATGATGAACAGCAGCGGATAGCCGGCCGTGAATTGCGCGCCGAAGAGGTAGAGCAGGGGCTTGCCGAGGATGAGCAGGATGATTGCCATGGCGAGCGAGGGCCAGAAGGTCCATCGCGCCGTGTCGCTGGCGAATTTCGCCAGTTGCCGGTGGTCCTGTCCCTGCATGAGCACGGAATAATGCTGCGCGGCGCCGGCCTTGACCGAGAAATAGACGAAATGCACGAGGGCGAGCAGCTTGACGGTGGCAAAATAGACGGCGACTTCGTCGGGCTGCATGAAGCGCCCTACCATCAGCACGTCGGCATTGGTCAGCAGGAAGAAGAAGCCTTCGACGAGGAATATCGGCAGCGAGACCTTGAACCATTCGGCGAAGTGGATTTCCCGCGGCCCCGGCGGAACGACCTCGGCAAAACGCCGGCAGACGATGGCGAGCTGCGTCAGCGTGGTGAGATAGGTCGCAAGGATGGCGGAAATGACGGCCACGACCGCAGTCGGCGGAAAACCGGCCACGTGGGCGAGGCTCATCATCAGCAGCGTCAGAAGCGGCCTGACGATATAGGTCGGGGTCAGGGCGATCAGCGCCCAGGAGCGCGAGCGCGCCGTGCCGTCCAGCGTATCGCCGAGGGCGATCATCGGCAGGCAGATGAAGCCGATCAGGAATGGCGCGACGTAATAGGATTCGAGCGAGTCCCGCAGGGCATGGACGCCCGCGGCGCCGAGCAGCGCGATGAGCGTGGTGACGGAAACGGCGAAGGTCTTGCTGGTGAACAGGATGCCGCGCAGCAGGTCGGGCTCGTTCCTGTCCAGATATTGCGGCACATAGCGGATGATGCTGGTCTGGAAGCCAAGGCAGGAGAGATTGCCGAGGATGACGACGGTCACCCAGACGAGAACGAAAATCCCATATTCGAACTGGCCCATCCACCGCGCGAAAACCACCTGCGACAGAAGTGCGATGGCGGCACTGACGATCCTTATGGCGAAGGCGATAAGGGAGACACGCTGTGCGACGGCCTGCTCGCCGCTGCCCTCCAGAACCTGGTCGATCCTCGCCAGCAAGGGAACCAGCCGCTGCGCCATCTTGTCGGGCAGGAGCCGGCCTGCAGTTTTGACCGCAGTATTTCGCAAGGAGCTCTCCAAATGTTGCAACCGCAAGTTCTATAAGGGGCTAAACCTTTAGAAACGGTTCTAGCGCCCGGACGACGGTTTACAGCGCGGCGGGCTCCTCCTGCAAAGAAAAGGACCGCAGCCTTTTGAACTGCGGTCCTCCTTGTTCATCAGGCAAACGAGCCGTGGCAGTGCTTGTACTTCTTGCCGGAGCCGCAGGGGCAAAGCTCGTTGCGCCCCACCTTGCCCCATGTGCGGGGATTGTTCGGATCGCGATCGACGGGATCGACGATGCGCAGATCCTCCTCGGCCTCGTTGAAATCGTCCTGGCCGGTGGTGCCGTCGATATGATGGCCTTCCATCGCCGGCAGCGCCGGTTCCGGGGCATCGGCGGCCTCGCGGACGAGTTCGACCCGCATGAGCTGCGATGTCACGTTCTGGCGCAGGTTCGCCAGCATCGCCTGGAACAGCTCGAAGGCCTCGGTCTTGTATTCGTTGAGCGGGTCGCGCTGCGCATAGCCGCGGAAGCCGACGACCGAGCGCAGATGGTCGAGATTGACCAGATGTTCGCGCCACAGGGCATCGAGGCTCTGCAGGATGACCGACTTCTCCACATAGGCCATGATTTCCGGCCCGAAGCGTTCGGCGCGGTCCGCGGCGGCCTTCTCGACCGCTTCCATGATGCGCTCCCTGATGTCGTCGGGCTGGATATTGTCTTCCATCGCCCATTCGGTGACGGGCAGGTCGAGATTGAGGATGTTGCGGACATCCTCGTCCAGCTGCTGCACCGCCCATTGCTCGGCATAGGCGCCCTCGGGCGTATGCCGTGCGATCAGGTCGTCGACGACATCCTCGCGCATTTCACGGGTGGTCTGGCTGAGATCGGAACCGTCCATCAGCTCGATGCGCTGCTCAAAGATCACCTTGCGCTGATCGTTCATGACGTCGTCATATTTCAGCAGGTTCTTGCGGATGTCGAAATTGCGTGCCTCGACCTTCTTCTGCGCCTTCTCCAGCGCCTTGTTGATCCAGGGATGGACGATTGCCTCGTCTTCCTTCAGGCCGAGCTTCTGCAGCATTCCGTCCATGCGTTCGGAGCCGAAAATGCGCATCAGGTCGTCCTGCAGCGACAGGAAGAATTTCGACCGGCCCGGATCGCCCTGACGGCCGGAGCGGCCGCGCAGCTGGTTGTCGATGCGGCGGCTTTCATGGCGCTCGGTGGCGAGGACATAGAGCCCGCCGGCGGCAAGCGCCTTTTCCTTCAGCCTTGCGATATCCTCGCGGATCGCCGCTTCCCTGGCGCTGCGCTCCTCGCCTTCCGGCATGTCGCCCAGTTCCTGGTGCGTGCGCATTTCGAGATTGCCGCCGAGCTGGATGTCCGTGCCGCGGCCGGCCATGTTGGTCGCAATGGTGATTGCGCCCGGCACGCCCGCCTGCGCCACGATATAGGCTTCCTGCTCGTGGTAGCGCGCGTTCAGCACCTGGAAATCCTTGAAGCCTTCCTTGCGCAGGCGCTCGGCGAGCAATTCGGATTTCTCGATCGAGGTCGTGCCGACGAGGACCGGCTGGCCCTTGTCCGCGGCCTCGCGGATATCGCGGACGATGGCGCGGTATTTCTCCTCGACGGTCCGGTAGACCTCGTCGTCCTCGTCAATGCGCTGCACCGGGTTGTTGGTGGGGATTTCCGTGACTTCGAGGCCGTAAATATTGCCGAATTCCTCGGCTTCCGTCGAAGCCGTGCCGGTCATGCCGGCAAGCTTCTTGTACATGCGGAAATAGTTCTGGAAGGTGATCGAGGCCAGCGTCTGGTTTTCCGGCTGGATCGTCACATGTTCCTTCGCCTCCAGCGCCTGGTGCAGCCCTTCGGAGAAGCGGCGGCCCGGCATCATGCGGCCGGTGAACTCGTCGATGATGACGATCTCGTCATTGCGGACGATATAGTCCTTGTCCTTCTGGAACAGCTTGTGGGCGCGAAGCGCATTGTTGACATGGTGGACGACGGCGACGTTCTCGATGTCGTAGAGGCTCTCGCCCTTGAGATGGCCGGCCTCCCTCAGAAGGTTCTCGAGCTTTTCGGTGCCTTCCTCGGTGAAGATCGCGGTCTTCTGCTTCTCGTCGATCTCGTAGTCCTCCGGCTTCAGCGGCAGGATGAACGTGTCGATCAGATTGTAGAAGTCGGAGCGATCGTCGAGCGGGCCGGAGATGATGAGCGGCGTGCGCGCCTCGTCCACGAGGATGGAATCCACCTCGTCGACGATCGCGTAATGATGGCCGCGCTGCACCATCTGCGAGCGCTCATACTTCATGTTGTCGCGCAGATAGTCGAAGCCGAGCTCGTTGTTGGTGGCGTAGGTGATGTCGGCATTATAGGCGCGGGCGCGTTCCTCGTCGTCGAGCCCGTGGACGATGATGCCATAGCTCAGGCCGAGGAAATTGTAGATCTGGCCCATCCAGTGGGCGTCGCGGCTGGCGAGGTAGTCGTTGACCGTGACGACATGCACGCCCTTGCCCTCGAGCGCGTTCAGATAGACGGGGAGCGTCGCGACGAGCGTCTTGCCTTCACCGGTGCGCATCTCGGAAATGCCGCCCTGGTGGAGGACCATGCCGCCGATCAGCTGCACGTCGAAGGGCCGCATGCCGAGGACGCGCTTTGCAGCTTCCCTGGCGACGGCGAAGGCGGGCACGAGAAGATCGTCGAGCTTTACGCCCGAAGCGAGGTTTTCGCGGAACTCTGCGGTCTTTGCCTGCAACTGCTCATCGCTCAGGGCCGCGATTTCGGGCTCCAATGCGTTAATGGCGTCCACACGCGCTTTGTAACCTTTGACGCGACGCTCGTTTGACGAGCCGAAAATCTTGCGGGCGAGGCCGCCGAAACTGACCATCCCTGGTCCTCTCTATAATTCGTTCCATCGGCGGACCCCGGAGTGGAGCCACCGGACTGAGACCAAGAAGCTGCGATAGACCCGGGCACCACTCCCAAGGTATAAGTGCATCTTCCGCCAAGCTATCTGGACGCAAAGCCGTTGGACAGATAAGAGGGGCCTTGAATTATGTCAATGTTGAAGCGCTGCGGCCCAATGCTTCAAAATGGCCAAATTCTGCCATATTCATGGCTCGTACCGTTCCTCCCAAGGAGAAATTGATGATGACCCGTTTGCAGAATAAAATTTCATTGCTGGCCACGGCCGCTATTTTGGCTGGCGTTTCAACCTTTGCGTTGGCGCAGGAGCCGAACAAGGTGCTGGCCACGGTCGATGGCACCGAGATTACCCAGAAGGACCTGGACCAGGCTTCCGCCGATCTCGACCCGCAGATTTCGCAGTTGCCCGAGGACCAGCGGCGTCTGGCCGCCCTTGCGGCCATCATCGACATCAAGTCGTTCGCGACGAAGGCCGAGGCCGAGAAGCTCGACGAGACTGCCGAATTCAAGTCGCGCATGGACTTCCTCAAGGAACGCGCGCTGCACAATGAATATTTCAAGCAGCAGATCGTCGACAAGATCACCGATGCGGACGTTCGCGCCCGCTACGACAAGGAAATCGCCGCGATGCCGGCCGAGAACGAAGTCCGCGCCCGTCACATCCTGGTGAAGACCAAGGAAGAGGCAGAGGCGATCATCAAGCAGCTCGACAGCGGCGCCAATTTCGAGGAGATCGCCAAGACGAAATCGACCGACGGTTCCGCCGCGCAGGGTGGCGATCTTGGCTATTTCGGCCAGGGGCAGATGGTTCCGGAGTTCGACAAGGCCGCAAACGAGCTGGAAATCGGCAAATATACGAAAGTTCCGGTGCAGACTCAGTTCGGCTTCCACGTCATCAAGCTCGAGGACAAGCGGGCGAAGCAGCCGCCGGCATTCGACCAGGTCAAGGAGCAGGTCAAGTCGATGGTCATCCGCGAGCGCTACATGGACCTGATCAAGAAGGAACGCGCTTCCCTGAAGATCGTCTATGCCGATCCGGAAGTGGAAAAGGCCTTCAAGGCCGCGACGGAAGCCCAGAAGTAACGTTCCATCGAGCCCGGCATCCGTCCGGGCTCGTCCCACCTCCACGATAAGCCAGCCCATTTCGAGGTTCCAGATGTCGACATCGGTCTCCCCCTTGGCGCCCAGACATGTGCCAGCAATGCCCGAAATACAGGGTCTTCGCATTGCGACGGCGGAAGCAGGGATCAAATACAAGAACCGCACCGATGTCATGATGCTGGTTTTCGACCGGCCGGCCGCCGTCGCAGGCGTGTTCACCCGGTCGAAATGCCCCTCGGCGGCGGTTGATTTCTGCCGCTCCAGCCTTGCCGGCGGCGTGGCGCGCGCCGTCGTGGTCAATTCCGGCAATGCCAATGCCTTCACCGGCAGGAAGGGCCGCGAATCCACCGATCTCACCGCTGCCGCCGCCGCCGAGGCGGTAGGCTGCAAGGCAAGCGAGGTCTTCCTCGCTTCGACCGGCGTGATCGGCGAACCGCTCGATGCGGCGAAGTTCAGCCATCTTCTCGGCGGCCTGGCCAAGCAGGCGGTCCCCGGCCGCTGGCAGGAGGCGGCCGAGGCGATCATGACCACCGACACCTTTCCGAAGGTGGCGACGGAAACCGTGCTCATCGGCGGCGTGCCCGTGACGATCAATGGCATAGCCAAGGGTGCAGGCATGATCGCGCCCGACATGGCGACCATGCTCAGCTTCGTCGCCACCGACGCGCCGATTGCCGCCGACGTGCTGCAGAAGCTGCTTTCGTCCGCCGTGGGCGGCAGTTTCAACTCCGTCACGGTGGATAGCGATACATCCACATCCGACACATTGCTGCTGTTTGCCACCGGCGCTGCCGCCGAGCGCGGCGCGGCACCCATCGACAACGCCGCCGACAGGCGGCTCAAGCCGTTTGCCAGGGCGCTGGAGCGGGTGCTGAAGAACCTCGCCCTCCAGGTGGTGCGCGACGGCGAGGGCGCCCGCAAGATGCTCGAGATCACCGTTACCGGCGCAACATCGGCGAAATCGGCGAAGCGCATCGCTTTGTCGATCGCCAATTCCCCGCTGGTGAAGACAGCTGCCGCCGGCGAGGATGCCAATTGGGGCCGCGTCGTCATGGCCGTGGGCAAGGCCGGGGAGCCGGCGGATCGCGACCGGCTTGCCATCTGGTTCGGCGATATTCGCGTGGCGCGCGAGGGCGAGCGCGATCCGGACTATTCGGAAAGCGCGGCTTCGAGCTACATGAAGAACGAGGATATCAGGATCCGCGTCGACCTTGGCCTCGGCAAGGGCAAGGCGACGGTGTGGACCTGCGACCTCACCAAGGAATATGTGGCGATCAACGGCGATTATCGCAGCTGATCGGAGGAATGATGGAATTACCGCAGATCAGGCAATTCGAAGCAGCGGGCTTCCGCGCCTGGCCGGCGGCGCATGTTCATTATGATGGCAGCTGGGCGGTGCGGACGACGCCGAACCATCCGGCAAAGCGGCTGAATTCCATCAATCCGCTCGATCCTTCCGATATCGGCAATATGGAGTCGCGCATCGCCGCCGATGTGGAGCGCATGCGGCAGCAGGGCGTGAAACCGATGTTCCGCCTGTCGCCGCTGGCCCCGCCGCCGCTGGCCGCGCATCTCGCGGCTTCCGGTTGGGAGCGGTTCGACGATTCGCTGGTCATGGCCTTCGATCTTGCCGATACATTGCCGGCGGCTTCCGGCGTCGGGGTGACGAACAATGATGTCGACGGTTTCGTCGATGCCTATCTCGTCCTGCAACCGGGCAATGACGGCCTGAGGCGCGGGCTGACCGGGACCCTCGACGCAATCCAGCCGGAAAAGGCCCTGCTGACGATCGTCGATGACGGGCGCGTCGTCGCGGCGGGTATCTGCGTGCGCGACGGAGCCCTTGCCGGACTGTTCAACATCATCTCGGCGCCGGATGTGCGCCGCCGCGGCGTCGGGACGCGGCTGGTGCGGGCAGCGCTGGACTGGGCCGCGCAAAGGGGCGCGCGCAAGGCCTGGCTGCAGGTGGAATTGTCGAATGGCGCGGCGATCGCGCTTTACCATCGCTTCGGCTTCCAGGACATCTACCGATATCATTACATGCGGATGGCAGGCCGATGAGCAGTGCCCCCCTGCCGATCCTGCTGGTCACCGCCTGCGCGCTCGTCGATTCCGACGGACGCGTGCTGTTGACGCAGCGACCCGAGGGCAAGAGCCTTGCCGGCCTGTGGGAATTCCCCGGCGGCAAGGTGGAGCCGGGCGAATCGCCCGAGGAGAGCCTCATCCGCGAATTGAAGGAGGAACTGGGCCTGACGGTGAAACCGGCGTGCCTCGCCCCGCTGACGTTCGCCAGCCACGGCTATGAGACTTTCCATCTGCTGATGCCATTGTTCATCTGCAGGCGCTATGAGGGCATCGCCCAGCCGCTTGAAGGCCAGGCGCTCAAATGGGTGCGCCCGACCGACATGCGCAACTATCCGATGCCGCCGGCCGACCTGCCATTGATCCCGTTTCTGATCGACCTGCTCTAACCACCCCCCTCATGCTGAGCTTGTCGAAGCACGCACTATGTTGATGCAATCCATAGAACCCGTCCCACCCGACCACACGCGCTAAATCTCCCCGTTAACCCTGATGCTTAAGGGAACTTTCACCGGTTTAAGAGAGGTTTAATCAATAGTTGTGACGTGATTTCAGGTGGGGCATGCAGCGCAAGAGCGATTATCTTGACGACGATCTTCTGCAACAGAGGGGCTATAAGCGGGCGGCGGGAAGCGTGCTGCGCTGCGCCTTGCTGTTCGGCTCGGCGGCAGTTGCGCTGGCGCTGATCATCGCGCCCCTTGCGCATCGCACCAGCGACGCGCTCGTCGACGTTTCGGCGGGACAATCCATCGACCAGATATCGACCGGTTCGATCAAGCGGGCGGAACCGTCCATCTCCACGATCCGGCGCAGCGTGCTGCAGAACACGCCGACGGCGGTCTGCATCCTCGAACGCGACGGCACGAGGTCGGGCGACTGCTGAAGCCCCTAATCGGGCTCCGAGGCGGCATTCTTGAGGAAATCGGCAAGCGACGCCTTGGCCGAGCCGGGCTTCAGCGGCTTCTGCTGCGATTCGTGAGGGGCCCAGCCGGACATCCATATGAATGAGAATGTCGCCCTGATCCGGCCGTCCGGATCGCTGTAGCGTTCGGCATAGATTTCCGCCACCCGGGCGAAGAAGCGCCGGGTCAGCGGCTTGCGCGAGCGTCCGAACAGGATGTTCTGGGCGCCCATGGCCCTCAGGTCGCGAAACAGCCCGAATACCGAATCATAGCGCACCGTATAGGTCTCGATATCGGCGACCGGCAGGGCGAAGCCCGCGCGCTGCAGCAGGCCGCCCACGTCGCGCACATCGGCGAAGGGCGCGACGCGCGGGGCGGCGCCGCCGCTGATTTCGGCCTCGGCGGCGATCATGCACTGGCGCAGCTCGGACAATGTGTCCTCGCCCGCCATCGCCCCGATGAAGAGCCCGTCGGGCCGCAGCGCGCGGCGAATCTGCAGCAGCGTTCCCGGCGTGTCGTTGGTCAGGTGCAGCGAGAGCAGCGAGACAATCAGATCGACGCTGGCGGGCCGCAGCGGCAGGAATTCCTCATCGGCGACGATCGCCGGATAGGCCGGGTCGAGCAGGGCAGGGTCGCGTTCGGCCCGGTAGATGGCATCGGCCTTGCCGCTTTGCCGCACGGCGTCGGCGGCGTGACGTCCAAGACTGGCCAGCGCCACGGCAATGCCGAACTGGCGTTCGACCGCCGAAAGCCGCTCCCCGAGGTCATCGGCGGCGCGGGCGAGAAGAAAATCGCCGGCATGGCCGTGCTGCCGCAATGCCCGCCTCTGCCTTGCGAGGAGCAGGTCCCGATCGAAAATTGCGTGGCTGTCCTTTGCCAAGTTTCGCGTCTCTTATCGCTGGTGTATGAGTAGTCCCGTGCTAAATGCGGCGTCGCCGGGAGAATTGCAATGAGGCATGGTTGAAAACTTCCCTGGCGGTGGCACGCGGTGCTTTTCTGCGGCTGGCGAATACGGCTTCCGACCTGCTGTTCCCACCCTCCTGCGCCGGCTGCGGCGAGCATCTGGCCCGGGCCGGCAGCCTCTGCGGTCCATGCTGGGCCGAGGTCCGCTTTATCGACAAGCCCTATTGCCCCGTGCTGGGCACGCCGTTCAGCCATGATCTCGGTGCCGAGATTCTCTCGGCCGAAGCGATAGCCGACCCGCCGCCATTCGCGCGGTCGCGATCCGTCGCGGTGCATGAGGGCATCATCCGCGAGATGGTCCACAGCCTGAAATATAATGACCGGCTCGATCTCGCTCCCTGGATGGCGGCGTGGCTGGCGCGGGCCGGCGCCGAGCTGCTGGCCGATTGCGATGTGATCGTACCGGTGCCGCTGCATGCGCGCCGCTTCTGGATGCGCCGCTCCAACCAGTCCGCCGAACTTGCCCGCCATGTTGCCCGCCGGAGCGACAGGCCTTTCGAGCCGGACGCGCTGAAACGCGTGAAGCGCACGCGCCAGCAGGTCGGGCTGGGCCTGAGCCAGCGAACGGCCAATGTGCAGGGTGCCTTCAAGGTGCCGCCGGACCGGGAAATACTGGTTCGCGGCCGCAATGTGCTGCTGATCGACGATGTCTATACGACGGGCGCAACGGTGAAGGCCGCCGCGCGCGCGCTGCTGCGATCGGGCGCGGCGCGGGTCGACGTGCTGACATTCGGCCGCGCGATAAAACAGGAGCTGCCGGTCTAGCTTCTTCCGCTTTTGCCAGCCACTTCCCGCGTGCTGGCAGAACTACCACCCTGCAAAACTCTATTTCCCCTCATCCTGAGCTTGTCGAAGGGCGCTGCAACGTTGCTGCAATCCCTCTAGAGCTGCATCAAGATAGTGCGTGCTTCGACAAGCTCAGCATGAGGGAGGTGGGAGCTCAGGATGAGGGAGGTGGGGTGCAATCCCTTTTCGAGATGCTGGATACGGAAAATCCGCACCACGCCCGCGAAATCGCGTCTGGTCATTGAAATGGGGGAGACGGGCGGTCTTCAGCGCGTCAGTATTATATCAGGGTCGAGGTCCGAAGACCGCCCGCGACGTCTTTGCCTGCTATTGTTACGCTTGTCAGACGCAACAACCCGGAAAACGAAGCGCCACCTCCGTTTCCTTCTGCAGTTTGCCGGCCGGTCGGGGTTGTCACTTCCGACCATTCGGCAACGCCACCCTTTCCCAGCAATCGAAACAGCACCGGAAGCTGCTCCCCCACTGGAAAGGACCGAATCACAATAACCCGGTTTCAAAGTGGTGGGATAAGTTTCCATTTATCCCACCAGAGGCGACGTGTGTTGCATTACTGTTGTGGGGTCCTTCGTGCTTCGACAGGCTCAGCATGAGGGGCTCAGGATGAGGATGATTGATTTGATTGCAGAAAAGCAGGGAGCCCAGATTGGAAACCTCGCAGAATTATCCCCCTACCAAACACCCAATTCCCTCATCCTGAGCTTGTCGAAGGGCGCAGCAACGTTTGTGCAATCTCTTTTTTTGGTCGCATCAAGATCGTGCGTGGTTCGTGGTTCGACTAGTTCACCATGAGGGAGGCAAGCTCAGCATGAGGGAAATGGAGGTTTGCAGGGTGGTGGTTCTGCGAAGTTTCATACTCAAGCTCCCAACCGATCCGGCAAAACAGCTCTTTTCGTCGCATTATTTGCTGCCTATATAGGGCTAAAGTGGAGAGTGTTATGGTTGATGTAACGATCTATACGCGAAATGGTTGTGGCTTTTGCACGGCTGCGGTGAGCCTCCTGAAGAAGAAGGGGGCGGAATTCGTCGAGCACAATGCCAGCATCGATCCATCGGCGCGGCAGGAGATGCTGGCGCGAGCCAATGGCCGGACGACGTTTCCGCAGATTTTCGTCGGCAAGACCCATGTCGGCGGCTGCGACGATCTCTATGCGCTGGAAAATGCCGGGCGGCTCGACAGCCTCCTCGCCACCGGCGAACTGGTTTGAGGTAGAAAGATGAGCGTTTTTCGAGCTGCCGCCATACAGATGCGATCCGGGGTCGATCCGGAGCGCAATGCCGCCGACCTGACCCGGCTTGTCACCGAGGCTGCCGGCAAGGGCGCCGCCTATGTGCAGACGCCGGAAATGACCGGCTCGCTGCAGCGGGACCGGGCCGCGCTGCGCGCCGTGCTGAAGGACGAGCGTGACGACGTCATCGTTCGCACCGCCTCCGAGCTTGCGGCAAGGCACGGCATCCATCTTCACATCGGCTCGACGGCCATAGCGCGGGACGACGGCAAGATCGCCAACCGGGCCTTTGTTTTCGGCCCGGACGGCAAGGTGATCGGCCGCTACGACAAGATCCACATGTTCGACGTCGATCTCGACAATGGCGAAAGCTGGCGCGAATCGGCAGCCTACGAGCCGGGCCTCGATACGGTCGTCCTCGACCTGCCCTTCGCGCGGATCGGCCTTGCCGTGTGCTACGACGTCCGCTTTCCGCAATTGTTCAGGGCGCAGGCGCTGGCCGGCGCGGCGGTGATCACCGCGCCCGCGGCATTCACCCGGCAGACCGGCGAGGCGCATTGGCAGGTGCTGCAACGGGCGAGGGCGATCGAGAACGGCGCCTTCATGATCTCGGCCGCGCAAGGCGGCGTGCATGAGGACGGCCGCGAGACCTATGGCCATTCGATCATCGTCGGCCCATGGGGCGACGTCCTGGCCGAGGCGGATCATGCCGACCCTGCGGTCATCGTCGCCGATATCGACCCGTCGCTGAGTCTCGCCGCACGCGGCAAGGTGCCCAATCTGAAGAATGCACGGCCCTTCGGCGTGATCGTCGAGAACAAGGGCGAGACGGAGAGGCTGGCCGCTGCATCATGATACGGTTCTCGCTGCATTGCGACAAGGATCACGAATTCGAGGGGTGGTTCCGAAGCAATGCCGATTTCGACGCGCAGACGGAAAAAGGCCTGATCTCCTGCCCCAATTGCGGCTCGCGCGCGATCGGCAAGGCGCTGATGGCGCCTTCGGTCTCGACCGGGCGGCAGAAGGAGAAGATTGCCGTCGCCGTCAGCCAGATGACCCGGGAAATGAAGGAACTGGCGCGCAGGATCCGCGAAAACGCCGATTATGTCGGCGCGGAATTCGCCGAGCAGGCGCGCAAGATGCATTTCGGCGAGATCGCGCCGCGCGGCATCTATGGCGAAGCGACGCCTGACGACGTGGAGGAATTGCTGGATGACGGGGTCGAGGTGATGCCTCTGCCGGTCTTCCCGGAAGACCACAACTGATCTTTTCGAAGCCAGTCCCAGCGCGGAAGCCAGCCATGCCCCTTTTCAACTCCGCGCCGGTTCTTCTCGTCCTGACGGGCGCATTCCTCGGCCTCACCCTGCCATTCGGCAAGCTTGCCTTCGCCGCCGGCATCAGCCCGTCGGTCTGGGCCTGGGTGATATCGACGGGGGCCGGCGTGGTCCTGCTGGCGGCCCATCTCTTCGCCGGCGGCCGGCCGCGCCTCGATGGGCACAGGCTGCGCTATTATCTCGTCGCGGCGCTCATATCCTATGCCGCGCCCAATGTGATGACGCTCTCCGCCATACCCCATCTCGGCGCCGGCTATACCGGCATCATGTATACGCTCTCGCCGATCTTCACCCTGCTTCTGTCGCTGCTGTTCGGCATGCGCCGCCCCAACATGCTGGGGCTGTGCGGTATTTTCACCGGTTTCGCCGGTGCCGTGGTGGTGGCGTTCACGCGCGGCCAGGTCGGCCAGCCGGCCGAGACGCTGTGGGTGATCGTCGGGCTGCTCATCCCGGTGCTGCTGGCGCTGGGCAATGTCTATCGCACGCTCGACTGGCCGCAGGATGCCCATCCGACCGAGCTTGCGGCGGGCAGCCACATCATGACGGCGGTCCTGCTCGTGCCGGCCATTCTCGTCCTGACGGGATCGTTCCCGCTGGCGCCGCTCGGCAATGCGCCGCTGCTCGTATTGTTGCAGGTCGTCGCCTCGACGGCGATGTTCGCGCTGTATTTCCGGCTGCAGGCAGTCGGCGGCCCGGTCTATCTCAGCCAGATCGGCTATGTCGGCGCGGCGGTCGCGCTGCTGGCGGGAACCCTGTTCCTCGGCGAGACCTACCGGCTCTCCACCTGGCTCGGCGCGGCGATCATTGTCGCCGGCGTGTTGATGACGACGCGGGCGCAGCAGATGGCGCGCGCCTGAACCTCGCCTGTCAGCCGTTCGTCTCCCGCAACCACTCCATGCTCGCCGAGATGATATCTTCCGGCCTGTGCGAAATGTCCTGCCGCAATACCAGCGGTTCTCCCGTCGGAACCTCGAGCGTCGCCAATTGGCTGTCGAGCATGGAAAGCGGCATGAAGTGGCCGGTCCGCTTGCCCATGTGGTCCCGCAGCACCTCGAGGCTGCCATCGAGATAGATGAAGGCGAGGGGGCCGCCCGCCTCCTGCCGCAACAGGTCGCGATAGCTCTTCTTCAGCGCCGAGCAGGAGACGACGATGCCATTGTCCGCCTCGGCCAGTTCACGCCCGATCCGCCGCAGCCAGGGCCAGCGATCCTCGTCGGTCAGCGGAATGCCCGCCGCCATCTTCTCCACATTGCTTTTCGGGTGCAGCACGTCGCCTTCGACGAATGGCAGGCCAAGTCCCTTGGCGACAGCCTCGCCCACGGTTGATTTGCCGGAGCCGCTCACTCCCATCACGATCACGCGAATCATATCGAAGCCGTTATGCCCCCATCTATATGCAGGACCTGGCCATTGATGAAGGAGGATGCGTCGCTTGCCAGGAAGACCGCGGCGCCCGCAAGCTCTTCCACATCGCCCCAGCGTCCCGCCGGGGTGCGTTTTTCGAGCCAGGTGGAGAATTCGGCATTCTCGATCAGCGCCTTGTTCAGCGGTGTCTTGAAATAGCCCGGTGCGATCGCGTTCACTTGCAGCCCATGTCTTGCCCAATCGGTGCACATGCCGCGCGTCAGATTGCGGACGGCGCCCTTGGTCGCCGTATAGGGGGCAATCGACGGGCGGGCAAGCTCGCTCTGGACCGAAGCGATATTGATGATCTTGCCGCGGCCGCGGCCGATCATGTGCCGCGCCACGCTTTGCCCGACATAGAACACGCTCGATATGTTGGTTTCCAGCAATTGATGCCATTTGTCATGGGGAAACTCTTCCAGCGGCGCGCGATGCTGCATGCCGGCATTGTTGACCAATATGTCGATGGCGCCTTTTTCGGTCTCGATCGCATCGACTGCAGCGTGCACGGCGGCCGGATCGGTGACGTCGAAGGCCGAGACATGGGCCGTCAGGCCCTCGCGCTGCAATTCCTCCGCGGCGGTCCCGGCCTTGGCCTCGTCGCGTCCATTGATGATGACGGCGGCGCCGTGCATCGCCAGTCCGCGGGCGATGGCGAAGCCTATCCCCTGGCTGGATCCGGTGATGAGCGCCAGTCTGCCTTCGAGACTGAACAGAGGGTATGGCATGACGGGAGTTCCTACGATAATGCACTCAGAGCGATCACATTACACGCTTTGGTCGATTCGCCTATGTGCGAGTCAACCAGGGAGTGTCGTCAGGCGATGCCGGGGAGAAAGTTCGAACAGAATGGGAGCTGCAACTTGGTGTTGAGGCTCTCGGTACCTATACTATTGTTTCAGCCAAAGAGGATGAGAGAATGACGTTACACCAGAATCTGATTGCCGGCGAATGGGTCGGTGGGGACGCGATCGCCAATATCAATCCGTCCAACACAAATGACGTGGTCGGCGAATATGCCCGCGCCACGGCAGACGATACATTGAAGGCAATCGCTGCAGCCAAGGCGGCGCTCCCCGCATGGTCGCGCAGCGGCATCCTCGAACGCCATGCCATCTTGCGCAAGACGGCCGATGAGATCACCGCCCGCAAGGAGGAGATCGGCCGCCTCCTGTCGCGCGAGGAGGGCAAGACGCTCGCCGAAGGCATCGGCGAAACCGTGAGGGCCGCGCAGATCTTCGATTTCTTCGCCGGGGAAGTGCTGCGGCTTGCCGGCGAGGTATTGCCGAGCGCCCGGCCGAATATCGGCGTCGAGATCACCCGCGAGCCAGTCGGCGTCGTCGGCATCATCACGCCGTGGAACTTCCCGATCGCCATTCCGGCCTGGAAGATCGCGCCCGCGCTGGCCTATGGCAATACGGTCGTGTTCAAGCCTGCCGACCTCGTGCCGGGCTGTTCCTGGGCGATCGTCGATATCCTGCATCGCGCCGGCCTGCCCAAGGGCGTGCTCAACCTCGTCATGGGCAAGGGCTCGGTGGTTGGCCAGGCCATTCTCGACAGCGCCGACGTCAATGCGATCACCTTCACCGGCTCGGTCGGCACGGGCAAGCGCGTCGCTGCGGCCTCCATCGAACACATGCGCAAGTTCCAGCTGGAAATGGGCGGCAAGAACCCGTTCGTCGTGCTCGACGATGCGGATCTCGGCGTCGCCGTCGATGCTGCCGTCAACAGTGCGTTCTTCTCGACGGGCCAGCGCTGCACGGCATCTTCGCGCATCATCGTCACCGAAGGGATCCATGACCGTTTCGTCGTGGCCATGACCGAGCGCCTGCAGAAGGTGGTCGTCGATGACGCGCTGAAGGACGGCACGCATATCGGTCCTGTCGTCGATGCGGGCCAGCTCAAGCAGGACGTCGATTATATCGAGATCGGCAAGCAGGAAGGCGCCAGGCTGGCCTATGGCGGCGAGCGGTTGGAGCGGGCGACGCCCGGCTTCTACCTGCAGCCGGCATTGTTCACCGAGGCGACCAACCAGATGCGCATTTCCCGCGAGGAGATATTCGGGCCGGTGGCGAGCGTCATCCGCGTCAAGGATTACGAGGAGGCGCTGCATACGGCGAACGACACGCAGTTCGGTCTTTCGTCCGGCATTGCCACGACGAGCCTCAAGCATGCGACGCATTTCAAGCGCAATGCCGAGGCCGGCATGGTGATGGTGAACCTGCCGACGGCGGGCGTCGATTTCCATGTGCCCTTTGGCGGGCGCAAGGGATCGAGCTATGGACCGCGCGAACAGGGCAAATATGCCGCCGAGTTCTATACGACGGTGAAGACGGCCTATACGCTGGCCTGAGGTCTGAAACTTTAGTCTGCCATGCTGGCGGGGCGTTTGCCCCGCCATTTTGTTTTGTGCTGTTTCTCGGCTGGCTGCCCGCGATGGTGGGGTTGTGGATAAGTATGGATTTTGCGGGGCTGGGGCGGTCTGGCTGGATTTTCGTTGGTTTTGAGGGATTTGCGGCGGAGCAGGCGGTCCAAATGCAGCTTGAACGTGGGCCGAAAGCGGGTTTGGGCCTGGATGATTGAGGGTGATTTTGGAATAGTTGCAAAAAGGCAGAAAAAACTTGTCGGTTGGAGTTGACACTTATGAGTTAGGTTGTCTATATACGGCACCAACGAGGGCGGGACGCCGCTGGCGGTTGCTGGTTGCGCCCTAAGGTTCTCGGTGGTTCCTGACTGGATGGATTGGTATTGTCGGGGAGGGCTTTGGTCCTTTTCGGTGTTTTTTGTCCGGTTGATTTTGACGGCGGTTCTATCGTTGTCGGTTCTTTGACAATTTCATACAGAAGAAAGAGAAACGTGGGCGGCATGGTTTGT